>NZ_JAFBCK010000001.1:4080000-6480000 GCF_016907695.1 Actinokineospora baliensis
GAGAGTGTTCCCAAGTAGCAGCGTACTCGTGAAATTCGCTGTGAATCTGGCGGGACCACCCGCTAAGCCTGAATACTTCCTGATGACCGATAGCGGACTAGTACCGTGAGGGAAAGATGAAAAGTACCCCGGGAGGGGAGTGAAAGAGTACCTGAAACCGTGTGCCTACAAGCCGTCAGAGCCTTGAGGGGTGATGGCGTGCCTTTTGAAGAATGAGCCTGCGAGTTAGTGCTACGTGGCGAGGTTAACCCGTGTGGGGTAGCCGTAGCGAAAGCGAGTCTGAATAGGGCGCTTGAGTCGCGTGGTCTAGACCCGAAGCGGAGTGATCTACCCATGGCCAGGGTGAAGCGACGGTAAGACGTCGTGGAGGCCCGAACCCACCAGGGTTGAAAACCTGGGGGATGAGCTGTGGGTAGGGGTGAAAGGCCAATCAAACTCCGTGATAGCTGGTTCTCCCCGAAATGCATTTAGGTGCAGCGTCGCATGTTTCTTGCCGGGGGTAGAGCACTGGATGGTCTAGGGGGCCTACAAGCTTACCGAAATCAACCAAACTCCGAATACCGGTAAGTGAGAGTGCGGCAGTGAGACTGCGGGCGATAAGGTTCGTAGTCGAGAGGGAAACAGCCCAGAACACCAGCTAAGGCCCCTAAGTGTGCGCTAAGTGGGAAAGGATGTGGGGTCGCCCAGACAACCAGGAGGTTGGCTTAGAAGCAGCCACCCTTGAAAGAGTGCGTAATAGCTCACTGGTCAAGTGGTCCTGCGCCGACAATGTAGCGGGGCTGAAGCGCACCGCCGAAGCTGTGTCATTCACATATTACATCCGCATGATCCTTGAGGTCGTGTGCAGTGGTGTGGATGGGTAGGGGAGCGTCGTGTCACCGGGGAAGCGGCGGAGTGATCCAGTCGTGGAGGTGACGCGAGTGAGAATGCAGGCATGAGTAGCGATAGGCGAGTGAGAATCTCGTCCGCCGAATGACCAAGGGTTCCTGGGCCAGGCTGTTCCGCCCAGGGTAAGTCGGGACCTAAGGCGAGGCCGACAGGCGTAGTCGATGGACAACGGGTTGATATTCCCGTACCCGTGTGGACGCGTCCCTGGTGAGGTCGGTGATACTAACCGCCCAAAGCCCTGACCTTCTTCGGAGGGGAGGGGTGGAGCGCGGGATCTGATCCGGTAGTAGCCAAACGATGGGGTGACGCAGGAGGGTAGCTCCGCCAGCTGTTGGTGTCTGGTGTAAGCGTGTGGCCCGAGCGATAGGCAAATCCGTCGCTCATGAGGGTGAGGCGTGATGCATAGCCGATTGAGGCGAAGTAGAGTGATCCCATGCTGCCGAGAAAAGCCTCTAGTGAGTGTCCGTGCGGCCCGTACCCCAAACCGACACAGGTGGTCAGGTAGAGTATACCGAGGCGTTCGGGTGAACTGTGGTCAAGGAACTCGGCAAAATGCCCCCGTAACTTCGGGAGAAGGGGGGCCGCAGCGTTTGAAGCCCTTCGCGGGCTAGGGCGAGGCGGCCGCAGAGACCAGCGAGAAGCGACTGTTTACTAAAAACACAGGTCCGTGCGAAGTCGCAAGACGATGTATACGGACTGACGCCTGCCCGGTGCTGGAACGTTAAGAGGACGGGTTAGTGCGTAAGCGCGAAGCTCAGAATTTAAGCGCCAGTAAACGGCGGTGGTAACTATAACCATCCTAAGGTAGCGAAATTCCTTGTCGGGTAAGTTCCGACCTGCACGAATGGCGTAACGACTTCTCGACTGTCTCGACCACAGGCCCGGCGAAATTGCACTACGAGTAAAGATGCTCGTTACGCGCGGCAGGACGGAAAGACCCCGGGACCTTTACTATAGCTTGGTATTGGTGCTTGGTTCGGTTTGTGTAGGATAGGTGGGAGACTGTGAAGCGCTCACGCCAGTGGGTGTGGAGTCATTGTTGAAATACCACTCTGATCGTACTGAGTGTCTAACTTCGGACCGTGATCCGGTTCAGGGACAGTGCCTGGTGGGTAGTTTAACTGGGGCGGTTGCCTCCCAAAGGGTAACGGAGGCGCCCAAAGGTTCCCTCAGCCTGGTTGGCAATCAGGTGTTGAGTGCAAGTGCACAAGGGGGCTTGACTGTGAGACTGACAGGTCGAGCAGGGACGAAAGTCGGGACTAGTGATCCGGCCATGGCTTGTGGAAGCGTGGTCGCTCAACGGATAAAAGGTACCCCGGGGATAACAGGCTGATCTTGCCCAAGAGTCCATATCGACGGCATGGTTTGGCACCTCGATGTCGGCTCGTCGCATCCTGGGGCTGGAGTAGGTCCCAAGGGTTGGGCTGTTCGCCCATTAAAGCGGTACGCGAGCTGGGTTTAGAACGTCGTGAGACAGTTCGGTCCCTATCCGCCGCGCGCGTTGGAGACTTGAGGAAGGCTGTCCCTAGTACGAGAGGACCGGGACGGACGAACCTCTGGTGTGCCAGTTGTCCTGCCAGGGGCATGGCTGGTTGGCTACGTTCGGAAGGGATAACCGCTGAAGGCATCTAAGCGGGAAGCTCGTTCCAAGATGAGGTCTCCCTCCACCTTTGAGTGGTTAAGGCTCCCAGTAGACGACTGGGTTGATAGGCTGGAGATGGAAGCCCTGTGAGGGGTGGAGTCGACCGGTACTAATAGGCCGAGGGCTTACAACGAAGAGGCTACGCATCCACTGTACGGTGTCTGAGACACCAACCACCCCACCAGGGGCAGACCACACGACACTGTGTGGGCGCCTGGGTGGGTTGAGGTTGAGTTTGTTTCATAGTGTTTCGGCGGTCATAGCGGTGGGGAAACGCCCGGTCCCATTCCGAACCCGGAAGCTAAGCCCACCTGCGCCGATGGTACTGCACTCGTGAGGGTGTGGGAGAGTAGGACGCCGCCGGACAATCATTCGAGAACCCCCACCAGGATCCCTGGTGGGGGATTTCTCGTTTTCCGGCTCGCCTGCGGCATTGCGACCGGGTCCGTGGTGGTGCGGTGGGCTCGATGGGGCGAACCTGTTTTGCGCGGGGCCCCTGCGCCGCCCGTGGCAGGACCGCAAAGCTGGGGCCGAAAAGCATGGCCCTGCAGCGCACAACGCTACGGGCACCGCCACCCCACACAAAACAGGTCCACCCCATCGAGCATTGGGTGGGCTGGCTCTTGGCTGGTCCGGTCTCACAACACGGCTCGCCCGCCGAACGGGTTGGTGATCCCGAGCAGCCTGCACTGGTGGTCGAACTTGTTGAGCGCCTTCAGCGATCGCACCTCGCCCCAGGCGGCGAGCAGCAGCGGGCCGACCAGGAACAGGCTGCTGGGCCGGTTCGCGATCCCGCCGACGTTCAGGGCGATCACGCGCAACGAGACGACGAGGCCCAGGTAGGTCTCCTGCCACTGGCGAACCCGCCGGCGGTCTTCCTCACTGGTGGGCAGTCGCACCGCGCTGAGCCGCCACCAGCCCGCCTCCGCGGCGTCGTGGAAGCGGCGGATCGTTCGCGCGTGCTCGACCCAGCCCGCCTTGGTGATCAGCGGTTTGCGCACGTCCTGTTCGCGCGCCCTGGCCAACTCGGCGCGGATCGCCAGGCAGTGCGGGGAGACCTCCGCCGCGTACCCCACCAGGTCCCTCGGCGCTTGCGACCGGTGTCGCTCGGGCTCGGGTTCGGGCGGCAGCGGCGGGACCGCGCCGGGAGCGGGTTTGATCCGGCGCCGCTGGTGGGTGATGACGCGGACCAGGTCCTCGATCCCCGGGCTGCTCAGCTCCGAGATGGCGAAGTGGCTGGTCAGCGCGGGCATCAGGAACCGCGGCAGATCGGCGGGGGAGTGGGTGGGCAGGACCACGGGGAGGATCTTGGCGGTCCACGTGCGTGGGGCGCTGTGCAGCAGGTCGCGCAGGATCGTCGTCTCGGCGAATACCCGGTCGGCGCGGCCGGTCCCGCCCGCCGCGGCGGCATAGCGGGGTGAGGCGACGGCGATGACGCGGTCAGCGGACAGGATCGCCCCCGTCGCCCACGCCTGCCAATCCAGGCGTTCGTGCTCCCACTGGTCCAGGACCACGTCGATACCCGCGGCGACCAGGAGACGGGCGAGGAAGCGCACGTCGTCCTCGTGGTCGGCCGAGTCGTGGGCGTAGCTGAGGAACACCTGGGGCAAGATCGCGTCCCCTCCGGCCGGTGCCACGGGCGTCGAAGATCATCCCACGTGCCCCCTACCCGGACGCAGCCTTCTCGAGCAGTTCGCTCTGGTGCTTGAACTCGGAGAGCCGCTTGGCCACCCGGGTCGCCGCGTGGCTGACGACGAACGGGTCCGCCAGGGCCAGCAGGGTGGGCTTGCTCGCCCACTCCTCGCACGCCGCCGCGAGCTGGCCCGCCGCGGTCGTGAACCGCAGGTAGGACTCCTGCCACCGGCGCACCTGACGGCGATCTTCTTCGGCGGTCGGCAGCCGCACCGCGGCCAGGGCGGACCACCCCGCGTCGAACGCCGCGTGGTGGCGGCGAATCCTCTCCGCGTTGGCCCTGCGGCCCGCCTTCGTCAGCAGCGCGAGGTCGCCCTGCTCCCAGGTTTCCGGGGTGAGTTCGGCCTGCAGCGCGTTCCCGAGCGGGGCCACGTCGGCGACGTAGGCCGCTAGGTCGCGGGGCTCCTCCCGCAGCTGCGGTTCGGGGGTCGGTGGCAGCAGCGGGATCTCGCCGAGGGCGGGCTTGAGGAGGCGCGGCTGCCCGGTGATCACGCGGACCAGGTCCTCGATCCCGGGGCCGCTGAGCTCGGTGATCGCGAAGTGGCCGGTCAGCGCCGGGAGCAGGAACCGCGGCAGGTCGCGGCGGGAGTGGGTGGGCAGCACCACGGGGAGGATCTTGGCTGTCCACTCCGCTGGGGCCTCTTGCAGCAGGTCGCGCAGGATCGTCGTCTCGGCGACTGCCCGCCCATCGACCTGGCTCGTCCCGTCCGCCGCCGCCGCGTACCGGGGCGACGCGACCGCGATGACCCGGTCAGCCGTGAGGATTGCCCCGGTTGCCCACGTGTGCCAGTCGTGGCGCTCGTGTTCCCACTGGTCGAGCACCACGTCGATTCCCATCGCCACCAGGAGGCGGGAGAGGAAGCGCACGTCGTCCTCGTGCTCGGTCGAGTCGTGCGCGTAGCTGACGAACACCTGGACCAAGATCGCGTCCCCTCCAGCGGGTGCCACGGGTGCGAGATCATCCCACTCGGCACGGAGTTCAGGTCGTCGGGTTGGCGATGCCCAACAGGGTGCTGCGGCGGCTGAGCTCTGAGTAGGCGTTGTTCGCGCGCATCATGGACCAGCCGGTGGCGAGCGAGGCGCCTGGCAGCAGGGCGAGGAGCGGGCTCTTCGCGATCTTCGTGGTCCTGCCTGAAGCCTCGTCGAGCAGTTGTACCAGGCGAAGGTAAGCCTCCTGCCAGTGGCGGACACTGCGTCGGTCGTCCTCACCGGTGGGCAGTGGCACCGCGCTCAGGTCGTGCCAGCCCGCCTTGAGGACATCGTGGAACTGGTGGAGTCTGCGGGCGCTCGCGCCCCAGCCCTCGGTCGTACGGCTCGCCTCGTCCATGTAGCTGCGGATCCTCAGGCACACCAGCGACACGTCCGCAGCGTAATCTTCCATACCCCGGTGCACCTGCTTCTCGGAGCGTCGCTCGTCGAGGTCCGCCTCCGGCTCCGGCGGGAGGTGTGGAATCCCCCCTACCGCGGGGCGGACCCGCTTCGGCTGCTTGGTGATCACGCGAACCAGGTCTTCCACCCCAGCACTGCTGAGCTCGGTGAGCGTGTAGTAGTCCGCGATCGAAGGGGTCAGGAAGTCGGGGAGATCGCATGGGCCGTACTGGGGGAAGACGACGGGGAGGATCTTGGTTGTCCACTCCGCCCAGGAGCTGACCAGCCGGTCGCGCAGTGCTTTCGCCTCGTGCACCACTGTGCGGTCCGCGTAGGTGCCGTTCCCGTTGGCCGCAGCGACATAGCGGGGCGAGGCGATCACGATGACGTGATCCGCGTCGTAGATTGCCCGCATGACCCACTCTGACCAGTCGTGGCGCTCGTGCTCCCACTGGTCCAACACCACGTCGATTCCCATCGCCACCAGGAGGCGGGCGAGGAAGCGCACGTCGTCCTCGTGCTCGGTCGAGTCGTGCGCGTAGCTGACGAACACCTGGACCAAGATCGCGTCTCCTCCAGCGGGTGCCACGGGCGTCGAAGATCGTCCCACGGGCCGCGGGGAGAAAGGGGATCGCGCCCCCAGCCAGGCTTGAGGACGCGATCGTCGAGCGAGAACCCCTTATCCGATGGGCAGTTCCGCCCGAACGTCGTCCCCCCGGTGGGTCAGCGTGGCCCCGCACGTGCGCAGGGCCCCGAGCGCGGCCGCGTTGCCCGTTGAGGTGTCCGCGACGATGGTGCGGACCCCCGCGGCGGCGGCTTCGGCGACCAGGGCTCGCAGGGCGGCCGTTCCGATGCCCTTGCCTCGGGCGGAGCGGCCGAGCCACATGCCGGTTTCGGCCTCATCTTGCGACAGGCGGGCCATGCGGATCATGCCGGTGAAGCTGCCCTCGGACTCGACCGCGTACATCACCGTCCCGTTCGCGCCGTGGAAGTGGGCGCGGTGGAACTCGCGGAAGGCGTTCTCCGTTGCCGGGGTCCAGGTGCTGGTGCCGTCCTGGACCGGCATGACGTCGATGGGGCGGGCCTCGTGCACCGCCACGCTCAGCAGCCGTTCGGTGGTGGCCTCGTCGAGGGGCACCAGCCGGACGCTGGGGTTGGTGGGTTTGTCGGCCCGCACGACGTCGTGGATGCGGTCGAGGAAGCGGCGGGCCATGGCCAGCTCGGCTCCGTCGAACTCGCGCATCGCGTCGACCATGTCGGTGATCAGGCCGCCGTAGAAGGACCAGCCGAGCCGGATGGCGTCGTCCTGGACCGTGAGCAGGACCCGTCTGCGGTCGCGGTTGTCCCGGGTTCTGCGCACGTAGCCCGCGCGGACCAGGCGGTCGACCAGTGCCGTGACCGAGGCCGAGTTGAGCGCCAGCTTGCCGCTGAGCCACCCCGGCGTCGCCGGGACCTCTTCGCGCCGCGCGTCGAGCAGGTGCATGAGCGCGCGCAGGTCCGTCGGATGCAGGCCGTTGGCGGCGGCGAACTCCGCGGCCATCAGGTCGAGTCTGCCGGTGATCCGGCGCAGCAGGTGTACCAGCTCCAGTCCCGCGTCCCCGTCGTCCACGTCCACGTGGCACCTCCGCGTGAGCGCCGCCTCGTGGGCGAGCGCGCCGAGTGAGAAGAAGTCAACCAAGGGGCGGACCGGCGGTCCGCCCGCGAAAGAAACACCCGGCCGCAACGGGCTGAGCGGCTGCCCGGGGGTTGACCCGAGCAGCCGCCCACATCCGGCCCGTCCCAGCCGGAGACTAGCCGCGCAGAGCCGCGATCAGCTCACCGTTGCTGGTGTCACCGGAGAGCTCCCAGAAGAAGGAGCCGCCGAGACCCTGCGCCTTGCCCCAGTTGCGCTTGCCCGCGATGGTGGCGGGGGTGTCGTAGCCCCACCAGTTCCCACCGCAGAAGGCGTACGCGGTGCCACCGACGGTGCCGGTGGCCGGGCACTTGGTCTTGAGGACCTTGTAGTCCTCGAAACCGGCCTCGTAGGTGCCCGGAGCGGCGCCGGTCGCGGTGCCACCCGGGGTGGCCTGCGTGACGCCGGTCCAGCCGCGGCCGTAGAAGCCGACGCCCAGCAGGATCTTGCTCGCCGGGATGCCCTTCGACTTGAACTTGTTGATCGCGCCCTCGGTGGTCCACTTGTCCTTCGGGATACCGGGGTAGGCGGTCAGCGGCGAGTGCGGGTTGGTCGGGCCCTTGGTGTCCCACGCGCCGAAGAAGTCGTAGGTCATCGGCATGACCCAGTCCAGGTACTGGACCGCGCCCGCGTAGTCGGCGACGTCGAGCTTGCCGCCGTCGGCACCGTCGGCCGAGGTCGCCGCGGTGATCAGGTTGTTCGCGCCGAACTTGTTGCGCAGGGCCTGGGTCACCGCCTTGAAGGAGTCCGGACCGCTGGTGTCGCAGGTCAGACCACAGGCGTTCGGGTACTCCCAGTCGATGTCGATGCCGTCGAACACGTCGGCCCAACGGGGGTCCTCGACCAGCTTGTAGCAGGAGTCGGCGAACGCGGCCGGGTTCTTCGACGCCTGGCCGAAGCCACCGGACCAGGTCCAGCCACCGAAGGACCAGAGGACCTTCAGGTTCGGGTACTTCTTCTTCAGCTTGCGCAGCTGGTTGAAGTTGCCCCGCAGCGGCTGGTCCCACGTGTCGGCGACACCGTCGACGCTGTCGGCGGCGGTGTAGGCCTTGTCGTAGTCGGCGTAGGAGTCACCGATGGTGCACTGGCCGTTCTGGACGTTGCCGAACGCGTAGTTGATGTGCGTCAGCTTCGCCGCCGAACCGCTGGTGTCGACGTTCTTCACGTGGAAGTTGCGCCCGTAGACGCCCCACTGGATGAAGTAGCCCACGAGCTTGTTCCCCGGCGGGGGGTTGTCGGTCGTGGTGGTCGTGGTCGTCGACGACGAGGTGGTCGTCGTGGTGGACGACGACGTGGTGGTCGTGGTCGACGTGGTCGGCTTCGTGGTGGTGGTCGTGGTCGTCGTGGTGGTGGTGGGGTTGGTGCCACCGCCGCACGGCTGACCGTTGAGCGTGCAGTTGCTCGGCGAGCCGCTACCGGAGCCGTTGAACCCGAACGAGGCCGTGCCACCGGCCGGGACGTTGCCGTTCCAGGACAGGTTCGAGAACTTGTAGTGGTTGCCCGTCTTGGTCAGGGACGCGTCCCAGGCCGACGGGATGCTGGTGCCCGCGGGCAGGTCGAACTCGACGACCCAGCTGGTCAGCGCCGAGCTGCCACCGTTGCGCACGGTGACCTTGCCCGTCCAGCCGGAGCCCCAGTCCTGCGTCTTCTGGAACTCGGCGGTGGGCGAAGCGGCGCCACTGGCTGGCGCTGCCACGATTCCGAACGTGACGGCGGCCGCGGCGATGGCCGCCGCGGTCAGGTGCCATCTGATCCTGGACAATTGTTCACCTCGGAAGGGAGCAGGGATAACACTGTCTACCGTGGTCCAGACCAATTCTTCGGGACAAGGTCTAGACCAATAGTCTCACTCGAATGGAGCAGTGGCGCCAATCGAACGGACCGTCTGGGTGCGCGTGCGGACACGCGCGGTCACCGATCGGTGAGACCGGTGGGGTTGGTGTGCCTGGCTCGTCCGGACACCGCGGCCGCGCTGATCACCTCCGCCGCCGCGCGCAGGCTCGAGCGCGAGCCGCCGAACGTGTCGATCCGGCCCAGGGCGCCCAGTTCGGGCCCCGGGGTGCCGGTTTCCACGTGCACGACCGCCGTGGCGGCCCGGACGAGGCCAGCCACCAGTTCGAGCACCGCGGGGTGCCGGTGCGCGTCACGGGTGGTCACGACGACCTCCCGCCCGCGCGCCAGCTCGAACAGCTCGCCCGGCTCCGCCGCGGTCACCCGCAGGGCCCTCGTGCCGGGGAGCAGTTCGACCAGGTGCGGGCCCAGTCCCCAGGGGACCGGACCGGCGGCGATGGTCGGCTCGACTTCCACGTCGACCACCACCAGTTCAGGGGACAACGCTGGGAGGTGGGTGGTCCGCGTGGCCTTGCGCGCCACGGTCATGCCCAGGTCCACCTCGTCGCGCGCGGCGACGCCACCGGTCGGCGGCACACCAAGCGAGCGGGTGCGCTCGGCCGCGTGCGCCAGCCTCTCCTCCGACAGCGTGCCCGCCACGACCTCGGCCACGATCCGCTCGACGATCACCGCGACCGCGTCGGCGTCGGCGATCTCGCCGCCGATGCACAGCGCGTCCGCCCCGGCCCGCAGCGACCGCACCGCGGCGTCGGCCAGACCGGCCGCGTTGCCCAGGTGCCCGGCCACCGCGCCCATCTCCAGCGCGTCGGTGACCACCGCCCCGGTGAAGCCGAGTTGGCCGCGCAGCACGTCCTGGATCGCCGTCGGGTTGACCGTCGCGGGGTCCTCGCCCCACCCGGGCACCACCAGGTGCCCGGTCATCACCGACCGCACCCCCGCGGCGATCGCCGCGCGGAACGGGACGAGCTCCACCGCGTCGAGCTCCTCCGGTGTGCGCGGCAGCACCGGCAGGGTGAAGTGCGAGTCCGAAGTGGACGCACCGTGCCCCGGGAAGTGCTTGGCGCAGGCCGCGACGCCCGCGCTCTGCATGCCGCGCACGTAGGCGGCCACGTGCGCGGCCGCGGCGTAGGGGTCCGCGCCGAAGGCGCGCACCCCGATGATCGGGTCGTCCGGGGTCAGCGTCAGGTCCGCGCACGGCGCGAGGTCCAGGGTGACCCCGCAGGCGGCGAGCCTGGCGCCCAGCGCGGTGCCGACCTCGGCGGTGAGGCCGAGGTCGGCGGCCGCGCCGAGCGCCAGCGGTCCGGGCAGCGTGGAGCCGGTGGCGGCGTCGAGCCTGGTGACGTCGCCACCCTCCTCATCGATGCCGATGACCACGTCGGCGCGCTCGGCCCGCAGTTGCGCGGTCAGCGCGGCGACCTGCTCGTCGTCGACGATGTTGCGCCCGAACAGCACCACCCCGCCCAGGCCCTCGGCCAGCCGCTCCCGCACCCAGTCCGGGGCGCTGGTGCCCGCGAATCCGGGCAGCAGCACACCCTCGGCGAGCGCGTGTAAGCGCGAGGCCATCAGCCCTTCACCGCCCCGGCCGTGGAACCGGAGACCAGCTTGCGCTGCACCAGCAGGAAGAAGATCAGCGCGGGGATCGCGTAGATCACCGAGGCGGCCATGATGCCGCCCCAGTCGGTGCCGAACGCGGTCTTGAACGAGGAGAGCCACACCGGCAGCGTCTGCTTGTCCTTCTCCCGCATGAACACCAGCGCGTAGAGGAACTCGTTCCACGCGGTGATGAAGCTGAACACCGAGGTGGCGACCAGGCCGGGGCCAAGCAGCGGCAGCGTGACGCGGGTGAACACGCCCCAGCGCCCGCAGCCGTCGACCATCGCGGCCTCTTCCAGCTCCAGCGGGATGCCCTTGACGAAGCCGCGCAGCGTCCACACCGTGAACGGCAGCGTGAAGGCCACGTAGACCAGCAGCAGACCCCACAGCGAGTTGAGCAGGTCGGCGTCGCGCATGATCAGGTACATCGGCACGAACAGCGCTTCCAGCGGCGCCAGCTGCGCGATCAGCACCAGCAGGATGAAGCCCTTGCGGCCCCGGAAGCGCAGCCGCGCCAGCGGCACCGCGGCCAGCAGCCCGGCCGCCAGGGCGCAGGCGACCGCGCCGAGGGTGACGATCAGGCTGTTGGTCAGGAAGGTCGTGAAGTCGGGCTTGGTGATGGCGTTGACGAAGTTCTTCAGCGTCGCCGTGGTCGGGATCAGGTCGTAGGCGGGCGAGAGGATCTGCGCCGGTGTCTTGAGCGCGGTGGTGAACATCCAGTAGGTCGGGAACAGGAAGAACCCGGCCAGCACCAGGCCGAACACCGCGAGTGCCACGCGCTGGGCGGGCGACTTGTGCAGCATGGCTCTACAGCTCCGTTTCCGGTGAGCGGACCAGCAGTCGCATGTACCGCCAGGTGACCGCGACCAGCACCACCAGCATCAGCACCGCCACCGCGGCGGACACGCCGAAGTGGCTCGCCGCGATGCCCCGCAGGTACAGCAGCACCGGCAGGGTCGTGCTCTCCCCGTCCGGGCCGCCCTGGCGGATCGCCCAGACCTGGGTGAAGACCTTGAAGTCCCACAGGACCGACAGGAACGTCACCAGGGTCAGCAGCGGGCGCACCGAGGGCCAGCTCACCGCGCGGAAGGCCGCCCACCCGGACGCGCCATCGATCGCGGCGGCCTCGTAGAGGTCCCTCGGGGTGTTGACCAGTCCGGCGTAGAGGGTGAAGGCGATGAACGGCACCGCCTGCCAGATCACCAGCAGGCCGATCACGGCCAGCGTCGAGGTGCCGCTGGTGAACCAGGAGTAGCCCTTGAAGGAGTCGAACCCGATCAGCACCAGGGTCTTGTTCAGGATCCCGTACTGCTGGTCGAAGATCCACTGGAACACGGTGGTGGTGGCGATGATCGGGGTGGCCCAGGCCAGCACCAGGCAGACCTGCAGCACGCCGCGCACCCAGCCGCTCAGGTGTCGCATCAGCACCGCGATGCCCAGGCCCAGCAGCAGCGTGGTGAGCACGACGGCGGCGGTGAACAGCACGGTGCGCAGCCCGATGACCCAGAACTCCGGGTCGGTCAGGATCGCGGTGTAGTTGTCGAAGCCGACCCACTTGACCTCGCCGCGGACGAGTTCACCGAGGTCGAGCTTGCGCAGGCTGATCGCCAGCACCTGCAGCGCTGGCCAGGCCAGCAGGGCCAGCATGATCAGCACAGCGGGGGCGAGCATCAGGTAGGGGAGGGCTGTCTCGGACAGGGGGCGACGGGCCCGGCGCCGCGCGCCGGGCCGCGCGGCCGGCGGGGGAGTCCCCGCCGACCGCGCGGTGTCCACGGTTGAGGTCATCGTGTCCCGCTAGCCGGCGAACGCCTTGTTCAGCGCTTCGTTGGCGTCCTTGGTCGCCTGGTCGACCGGCTTGGCACCGGTCAGGAAGGCGGTCAGCAGGTCCTTGATCGGGTTCTGCCCGGCCTCGATGGTCGCCCAGCCCGGGGTGGCCGGGACGGCCTTGCCGTTGGCCGACGCCTTGGCCATCGCGGCGTTGATCGGGTCGGCCTCCAGGGCGCTGACGTCCTTGGAGGTGCCGGGGATCATGCCGACCTTGGCGAACTCACCCTGGTACTTGTCGCTGGAGATCAGCTTCAGGTAGTCGCGGGCGAGGTCCTTGTCCTTGCTGTTGGCCGGGACGGCCAGGTTCGAGCCGCCCTGGAAGACCGGCGCGGTCTTGCCAGCGGTCTTCGACGGGATCGGGAACGCCGAGGTCTTGTCCTTGATGGTCGGGTCCGACTTGGCCGCGGTCGCGACCTCCCACGGCAGACCGATGAACATCGCGACCTTGCCGCCGCCGTAGATGCCCGCCTGCTCCGGGGTCTGCTCGTCGGCGTCCTTGGGCGCCTTGGTGCCCGACTCCTCGACCAGCTTCTTGTAGAAGTCCAGGCCCGCCTTGGCCTCCGGGCTGTCGAGCGTGGCGGTGAACTTGGTGCCGTCCTTCTTGGCGATGTCGCCGCCCTCGTCCCAGATGAACGACAGCAGGGTGTACCAGTTCTGGCCGGGCAGGTACAGCGCCTGGAAGTCCGGGTCGCTGCCGAACTTGGCCTTCAGCTTGCCGATCGCGGCCAGCCACTCCTCGCGGGAGGTCGGCGCCGCGGTGATGCCCGCCTGCTCGAACAGGTCCTTGCGGTAGAGCACCTCGCGGTTGGCGGCGTAGAACGGGATGGCGTACTGCTTGCCGTCCCAGGAGCCGGACTCCTTGAGGCTGCTCAGCCAGTTGGCGCCGTTGAAGTCGCCCGTGTTGGCGGTGAGGTCCTCCAGCACGTTCTCGCTGGCGAACTTCGGCGCCTGGGTGTTGCCGATCTCGATCACGTCAGGCGCGTCGTTGCTGGCCAGGGCGGTGGTCAGCTTGTCCTGGATGCCGTTCCACTGCTGGATCTCGTACTTGACGGTGACGTCCTTGTGCGAGCTCTCGAACTCCTTGTGCAGCCCGTCGGTCAGCACGGTGGGAGCCGACCCGTTCATCAGCCACACGGTCAACGTGCGCGGACCGGACGGCGCGGGAGCCGAGGAGGAGGTCCCCGTCTCACCCCCGGATCCGGCGCACCCCGCGACCGCGAGCGCGACCGCGAACCCCCCGACCAAAGCCTTCGACCAACTTCTCACGGTGATGCATTCCTTCCGGACGCTGCTCCCCCCGGCACGAGAGGAGCGAAGGACTTGAGTGGTTTAGACCATTGCGATTAGAGTGGTCCGAGCTTCTCCGGCTTGTCAAGATAAATGCTTAAACGTGACATCAGATGTCCGTCTCGACACGGGTCGCCGACGCATGGGCGAGCAAGGAACAACATGGGTGAGAACCTGCCTGGCGATGCCGTGGAAAACGGGAAGAAATCGCCTCGAACACCGAAGCACTGGGAGCTCAAGGAGCGCCTGGCCGAGCTGCTGCGCGCGGTCTCCCCCGGGGGGTCGCTGCCCGGCGAGCGGGCGCTGGCCAGCGAGTTCGGCGTCTCCCGCACGACCGTGCGCAAGGCGCTGGCCGAGCTGACCGCCGAGGGCAGGCTGACCAGGGTGCACGGCAGCGGGACCTTCGCAGGCGAGGGCAAGGTGACCCAGCGGCTGCAGCTGTCCTCCTACACCGAGGACATGCGCTCGCTCGGCCGCCGCCCCACGTCGTCGCTGCTCGACGCCCGGATCGGGGCCGCTGACCCGGAGTTGGCCGCCCTGTTGGGCATCCGCTCCGGCGACGACGTGCTGCGCCTGCGCAGGCTGCGCAGGGCCGACGGCGAGCCGATGGCCATCGAGACCTCCCGGCTGCCGCTGCCGCGCTTCCCCGGCCTGGACCGCTACGTCGGCGACGGCT
The DNA here is from genome assembly GCF_016907695.1 of Actinokineospora baliensis. Classification (NCBI taxonomy): domain Bacteria; kingdom Bacillati; phylum Actinomycetota; class Actinomycetes; order Pseudonocardiales; family Pseudonocardiaceae; genus Actinokineospora; species Actinokineospora baliensis. The sequence goes on from NZ_JAFBCK010000001.1 coordinate 4,094,497, forward strand.
CGCTCTACGGCGTGCTCTACCAGCACTACGGGGTCGAACTGGGGCACGCGGAGGAGACCATCGAGACCGCGCTGGCCACCCCGGCCGAGGCCGCGCTGCTGGGCAACGAGGCCGGTGCGCTGATGCTGCTGCTGTCCCGCCATTCCTTCGACACCGAGGGCCGACCGGTGGAATGGGTGCGGTCGGTATACCGGGGCGACCGTTACAAGTTCGTTGCGACCTTGGTCTCGCCGCAATCGTCGGATGATTCGGTCGAACACCGGTTGGAGCGCTGAGCGACGATTCCGGTTCGGCGGGTGCGCCGGGCCGGAATGCATTCCCAGACCACCCCCGGGCACCGGGCGCGCTTTGTCGCGGCCGCGGTTTTCCCGGCGGGCTCCGGAGCGTTCTGGTGCGGGGGTGGCGGGGTGCTCTCCTCGGGTCGGGGGCGGGGTGCTCATCGGTGGGGACGACGTCGCGCGGGTCACCGGTCCGGGTAGGGACGGCCGGGCACGCCGGGTCTGCGCTGCCAGGGTCGGGGACCGGTCAGTGGCCGGTACTCCACCCCCAGCGCGTCCAGCCGGGGCAGGTGGTGGGTGGCCACCCGCTCGACGAACTCCTCGGTGTCCACCGGACCGGGTGCGGTCCGCGGGCTCCAGACCACCTCGGCGAACGCGGCGAGGCGGGGGAAGGCAGCGTAATCGACGCGCCGCGGGTTGTCGAAGTGCTCCGACCACAGCTGCGCCTGCGCGCCGAGCACCCTGGCCGCGGCCGACTCGGGCAACTCGGCGGGGACCGGCTCGTAGGCCCGGATGTCGGCCAGGGTGCGCACGTGCCCGACCGGGATCGGCTCGCCGGGGTCGGCCGACTGCCGGTGGTCGAGGTAAACCCGCTGCTCAGGGCACATGACCACATCGTGCCCCGCCAGCGCCGCGCGCACACCCGCTGCCTCGCCGCGCCAGGACGCCACGATCGCGCCCTCCGGCAGGTCACCGGCGTCGAGGATCTCGTCCCAGCCCAGCACGCGTCGCCCGTTCGCGGCCAGGTGCCCGGCCATCGTGCGGATGAACCAGGCGTGCAGGTCGTCGGGGGAGTCCAGGCCCAGTTCCGCGACGCGGGCCTTCACCGCCGCGCTCGCGTGCCACTGGGTGGTGGGCACCTCGTCGCCGCCGAGGCAGACCACCGGCGAGTCGAAGATCGCCATCACGTGGTCGAGGACCGCGCGCAGGAAGTCCAGGGTGGACTCCGCCGGGTCCAGCACGTACTCGCTCACGCCCCAGGCGTGCCACACCTGGACCGGCTCCTTGGTGACGCCCAGGTGCGGGTAGGCGGCGATCGCGGCCTGGCTGTGCCCGGGGATGTCGATCTCGGGCACCACCGTGATGTGCCGCTGCCGTGCGTAGGCGACGATCTCGCGCAGGTCTTCGGTGCTGTAGAAGCCGCCGTGCGGGCGGTTGTCGTGCGTCTGGTCGCCGTCGGGCTGCCTGCCGACCCAGGACCCGGCCCGCCACGCGCCGACCTCGGTCAGCAGCGGGTAGCCGGGCACCTCGACCCGCCAGCCCTGGTCGTCGGTCAGGTGCAGGTGCAGCACGTTGAGCTTGTGCGCGGCCAGCAGGTCCAGCATCCGCAGCACCCCGGCCTTGGGGATGAAGTGCCGCGCCACGTCCAGCAGCACCCCGCGCCAGCCGAACCTCGGGTGGTCCTCGACCTCACCGCAGGGCAGTTCCCACCCTCCCGTGTGGATGTCCGCCGCGCGGAAGGCGTCGGGACCCAGCAACTGGCGCAGCGTCTGCACCGCGTGGAAGGCGCCTGCCGGGTCGTGCGCGCGGGCGTCGACACCGGTGGGCGATATGGAAAGTCGGTATCCCCCGGGAAGTGGCACGGCGGCCGGGTCCAGCGCCACTGTGGAGGGGTCGAGCACCGCGGCGGGGGAGTCGACCTTGAGCGCGCCGGGGTCCCGCCTGGCCGAGACCGGCCGGGGGAGCAGGGTCTCGAAGCCGGTCATCGGAGCGGCGTCCCTTCCACGTCAGGTTGCGCTCTGTGCAACCTTCGTTTCACTGGCGGCAATGGTGAGGATGGTAGGGCCGCCGCCCCGGTGGCACAAGCACCGCCGGATCAGGCGAAGGTGACCCAGCAGGCACCACGCACGGTGACCTCTCCCGCGACCGGTCCGGGTAGCCCGGTCGCCGGGTCGAGCGGCAGCCAGGCGACCGTGCCGGAGTGCTGGTTGGCCACGTACAGCCAGGTCCCGTCCGGTCCGAGTGAGCAGTGCCTCGGCCAGGCGCCGCCCGATGAGGAGGTCTGGACCAATTGTGGCGCACCGGGGCCGATCCGCAAAACCCCCACCCCGTTCTCACCGCGCGTGGTCACGTAGAGGAACCGCCCGTCGGGGCTGATGACGATCTCCGCCGGGTAGGTCGGGTCCGGCGCCCCCGGTCCGGTGACGGTCACCGACTCACCGCGCCGCAGCACCCCGGCCGCCGGGTCCCACGCCGCCGCGGTGACCGTCGGGGTCAGCTCGCCGAGCACGAACACCCGGGTGCCGTCCGGGTGGAACACCAGGTGCCGCGGGCCGGTCTTGGCGGGCAGGTCCATCCGGGAGTGCTCGGCGAGCGCGCCGGTGGCCCGGTCGAACCGCAGCACGAACACCGCGTCGAGCCCGAGCGCGGTCGCCAGCAGCCACTGGCCGCTCGGGTCCGGCACCACCTGGTGCGCGTGCGGGGACGCGCCGCTGGCCGGGTCCTCCAGCAGCAGCGCCGACCCCAGCGGGCCCGGCGAACCGTCCGGGTCGAGCGGGTGGCTGGTGACCACGCCGTCGCTGTAGTGCGCGGTGACCAGGTGCCCGCCGACGACCTCCAGGTGGGTCGGACCGGCACCGCCCGAGAGTTGCTCGGCCAGCACCGCGGGGCGCTGCGGGTCGGTGATGTCCACCGCGGTCAGCACACCCTCGGGCAGTTCCGACACCGCGTAGAGGGTGGACCGGTCCGCGCTGAAGGCCAGCGCGGAGGGCTCCCGGACCTGGCGGAGCGCGCCGGTGACGGTGAGCGGTCCACCGTCTTCGGTGGCCACCACGAGCCCGTCGCCGTCGAGGGTGCCGATGTAGGCGGTTCTGGTCATCTCAGGCACCTGTCCGTCGGATCGAGTGGCCGGGCAGCGCGCCGGTCGGCTCGCCGCCCTCGAGCACCGCGACACCGTTGACCAGCACGTGCTCGATGCCGGTCGCCCGCTGCCTCGGCTCGGGGTAGGTGGCGGTGTCGCCGACCGTGCCGGGGTCGAACACCACCAGGTCCGCGGCGTGGCCCACCCGGACCAGGCCGCGGTCGGTCAGCCGCAGCCTGCGCGCCGCCCGCCCGGTCAGGTGCGCCACGCACTCCTCCAGGCCGAGCACCCCCGCCTCGCGCACGTAGTGGCCCAGGTAGCGCGGGAAGGTGCCCCACGCCCGGGGGTGCGGCCGGTCGCCGACCAGCAGCCCGTCGCTGCCGCCGGTGTGCGCGCGGTGGCGCATGATCGCCCGCACGTTGTCCTCGTGGCCCACGTGCATCAGGCACGAGGTGCCCAGCCGCTCGGCGAGCAGCGTGTCGGCGAACAGGTCGAACGGGGCCAGGCCCGCCGCCGCGGCCGACTCGGCGACGGTGCGGCCGACCAGGTGCCGGTGGGCGGCCAGGCGCACCCCGTTGATCTCGATGGTGGTCCAGTCCACCGGGACGCCGTGGCACCCGTCGGAGCCGCGCACCTCCAGGTCCACCCTGACCAGCTCCCTGGTGTCCACATCGGACAGCCGGGCCAGCGTGGCCTCGACGCCGCCCGCGGCCGCCCAGCTCGGCAGCAGCGCGGACAGGTAGGTGGCGCCTGCCAGGTACGGGTAGCTGTCCAGGGTGATGTCCGCCCCGCGCGCCATCGCGTCGTCGAGCAGGGCGAGGAGGTCGTCTGCCTTGCCCGCGTTCTCGGGGAAGTTCATGGTGGCGTGCGCCAAGTGCAGAGGGCAGCCCGTGCGAAGGCTCAGCTCCACCATCTCTCTATAGGCGTCCAGCGCACCGGCCCCGTAGCTGCGGTGGTGCGGGCTGAAGTACCCGTCGTGCGCGGCGACGACCTCGCACAACGCCTCCAGTTCCGCCATGTCCGCGTACATGCCGGGCGTGTAGGTCAACCCGGCGGACAGGCCAACCGCGCCCTCGCGCAACCCGGCCGCGGTGACCTCGCGCATCCGCTCCACCTCGGCGGGTGTCGCGGGCCGGTCGTCCAGGCCCATCACCAGCATCCGCACCGTCCCGTGCGGCACCAGGTAGGCGGCGTTGACCGCGATCCCCTTGTCCAGCCTGCCCAGGTAGCAGCCGACGTCGCGCCAGTTCCAGTCGAACCCCTCGGGGTCGCCGTTCCAGCCCGCCAACTGCTCGCGCAGCACCTCGATCGTGCGGTCGTCGACCGGGGCGTAGGACAGCCCGTCCTGGCCGAGCACCTCCAGGGTGACCCCCTGCGACACCTTGGCCAGGTGGTCGGGCTCGGCCAGCAGCCGCAGGTCCGAGTGCGAGTGCATGTCGATGAACCCCGGCGCCAGCACCAACCCGTCGGCGTCGACCACCACGCCCGGCTCCGGCCGCGCCAACTCCCCGGCCGGGTCGATCGCGGCGACGCGACCCGCGCTCACCAGCACATCGGCCCGGTAGCCGGGGGAGCCGGTGCCGTCTACGACTGTTGGCCCTCGGAAGAGGACGTCCGGTGCGGTCATGTCAGAAGAAGGTACGGACCAGGTCCACCACGGTCTCACCGTCGGTCCCGGTGAGCGGCAGCAGTTGCCACTTGTCGAACACCGTGCACGGGTGCGACAGGCCGAGACCGACCCAGTCGCCGACCGCGATGCGGGTGTGCGACCCGACCGAGAGGAACGCGTGCTGGTCGTTGAGCGCGGTCACCCTGGCGTCGTGCAGCCCGTGCGTGCCGGTCGCGGTCCGCAGCACCTGCGGCTCGGGCAGGTCGATGTCGTAGGGCACATCCCGCTTGCCCACCGCCAGCAGCGCCAAGCCCGGCTCCGGCCGGGACACCACCTGCGCCCACGCCCGCAACGCCGACCGCAGCGGCGGGACCGACGACACCCTCGGGTGCGCGCCCAGCGGGGAGATGTCGCGGTAGAAGCCGTCGTCGTGGGTGATGTAAGCGCCGCTGCGCAACACCGGCAGCACGGGCAGCCCCGCGGGCCACGGCGCGGTGAGCGCGTCGGCGACCCGGTCGAAGAACGCGCTGCCCCCGGCGGTGACCAGCACGGTGTCGGTCTCGAACCGGCCGCGCAGCATCGCCACGGTCTCGCGCACCCTGCCCAGGTACGCGTCCACCGCGGCCAGGCTGCCCTCGCCCGCGTCCGGCCCGGCGGGCCCCTCGTAGCCGCCCACCCCGGCCAGCCGCAGCGCCGGGCTGGCGGTGATCGCCTCGGCGACCGCGCGGGCCGTGGACTGGTCGCGCACCCCGGTGCGCCCGCCCGCCATCCCGACCTCCACCAGCACGTGCACCGGCCGGGCCAGCGGCACAGTGGTCAGCGCCTCGGTCATCAGCTCAACGCCGCGCACCGAGTCCACCCAACAGGTGAACTCGAAGTCCGGGTCCGCGGCCAGCTCCCCGGCCAGCCAGGCCAGGCCACCCGGGTCGAGGAACTCGTTGGCGAACAGCACCCGGCTCACCCCGAACGCCCGGTACACCCGCAGCTGCCCGACCGTGGCCGCGGTGATGCCCCACGCGCCGTGCTGGAGCTGGCGGGCGAACAGCGCGGGCGCCATCGTCGTCTTGCCGTGGGGGGCCAGCGCCAGCCCGCGCTCGGCGCACCAGGCGGCCATGGTCGCCAGGTTGTGCTCCACGGCCTCGTTGTCCAGCGCCACCACCGGTCCGGTGAACCCGTCCCGGAACAGGCCGGGCCGCTTGGCCAGGGCCTCGCCGACGGTCAGCCCGAACAGCGCGTGCGGGACGGACTTGAACCGCCAGTCCAGCCGCTCGTCGGCCAACCCGGCCACCGCGTCCTGGTCGATGCGCGCCGCAACCGCCACCCGTGCCCCCTCGTTGTCCGGGGCGTCGGTCGCCCCCGCCGGTGAATCCACCACAACCCAACCGTGCGGTGGTGGCGGCGTCACCCGCCGACCAGGCACTCTGGCGGATCTCACCCCCGGGACGGATCCCGGCCGGACACCAGTTGCGTTGTGCGCAACGGCTAGTGCGCCATGTGATACGCAGTGTGTAGCATCTGCCGGGTACCGGTCAACGGCGCCGGATGCTCTGTGGTGTGGAGGCTGGGTGGGCGACTCTGGTGGCTCGTTGTCCGGGGGCGTGACCGGGGCGCGGGTCGTGTGCCTCGGCGAGACCATGGCCGTGTTCGTGCCCGCCGAAGCGGGGCCCGCCGAGGCGGTCACCGCCTGGACCCGCACCGTCGGCGGCGCCGAGTCCAACGTGGCCAGCACGCTGGCCCGCCTCGGCGTCCGCTCGGCCTGGGTGAGCGCGGTCGGCGCCGACCCGTTCGGCAGGGCCGTGCTGGCCGCGGTCGGGTCCGCGGGGGTGGACGTCAGCGGCGTGCTGGTCGACCCGAGCAGGCCGACCGGCCTCTACGTCAAGGAGAGCGACGCCGCCGGGAGCCCGGTCCGCTACTACCGGCGCGGGTCGGCCGCCTCGGCGATGGGGCCCGACACGCTCGACCGGCTCGACCTCGCGGGCGTCGAGGTCATCCACATCAGCGGCATCACCGCCGCGCTCTCACCGGACTGCCTCGCCCTGCTGTGGGCCGTGGTGGACCTGCCGAGGACCACCCACCAGGTGAGCTTCGACCTCAACTGGCGTCCCGCGCTGTGGGCAGGCGCCGACCCTGCCGTGCTGCGGGAACTGGCCGACCGCGCCGACACGGTGCTCGTTGGCGCGGACGAGGCGGAGACCGTGTGGGGCGCCAAGAGCCCTGCCGAGGTCCGTGCGGTCCTGCCGACGCCGCGGACCCTGGTCGTCAAACAGGGCGCTGTCGGGGCGACCCTGCTGCGCCATGGCCTGCCCGAGGTGTTCGAGCCCGCGCTCGCGGTCGAGGTGGTCGAACCGGTGGGCGCCGGGGACGCCTTCGCCGCGGGGTACCTCGCCGCGGAGCTGGCGGGCTCGTCGCCGGCCAGGGCCCTGCGCTGCGGCCACGTGCGCGCCGCGACCGTGCTGCGCACCCACCACGACGTGGCCGAGCCGCTGGCCGCCGACGTCGTCGACCGGCTGGTCGACGTCGACGCCGCGACCTGGGCCGCCACCGAGCTGACCGGGTTCGGTGACCGGTGAGCCAGAGCCTCGACCGCGCGCTGGTCCTGCTCGACGCCCTCGCCGAGGGGCCGCGCACCCTCGACCAGCTCGCCGAGCACGCGGGCGTGCACAAGACCACCGTGCTGCGGCTGCTGCGCACCCTGGAGTCCCGCCGGTTCGTCCAGCGCGACGGCGCCCGCCACTACCGGCTCGGCACCGCCCTGTTCGACCTGGCCAACCGCTCCCTCGACAGCCGCGACGTGCGCCGCTGCGCCGAACCGGCGCTGCGCGAGCTCAACGAGCTCACCGGGCACACCGTGCACCTGGCCAGCTACGAGGGCGGCGAGGTCGTCTACATCGACAAGTACGAGAGCCGCCACCAGGTCCGGATGTACTCCCGGGTCGGCAAGCGGGCCGCGCTGCACTGCACCGCCGTCGCCAAGGTGCTCGTCGCCGCACTCGACCCCGACCGCCGCCACAAGGTCGCCTCGGAGATCGACTACGTGCCGATGACGGCCAACACCATCACCTCGGCCGAGGTGTACCTGGCCGAGCTCGAGGAGGTCGCCGCGCGCGGGTACGCCCTCGACGACTCCGAGCACGAGGACTTCATCCACTGCGTCGCCGCCCCGGTGCGCGGACAGCGCGGCGAGGTCATCGCCGCGGTGTCGGTGTCGGTGCCGCGCGTGCTGCTCGACCATGACGGCCTGCTCGCCCTGGTTCCGGACCTGCTGCGCGCCGCGCGGCTGGCCTCGGAGGCGTGCGGGCACAGCCAGCCACAACCGCACCAGTGATCCGTGAAACCGTGAAGAGGAACCCATGCCCAGGACCGCACTGACCCCCAACACCGCCCCGTCGGACATCCCGCTCTCGCCGGGGGTGCGCAAGGGCAACATCGTCCAGGTCGCGGGCCAGGTGGCCTTCCACCCGGAGACCGGGGCCGTGGTCGGCACCACCGTCGCCGAGCAGACCGAGCAGACCATGCGCAACGTGCTCGCCGTGCTCGCCGAGGCGGGCGCCACCGAGGCCGACGTCGTGATGTTCCGGGTCTACCTCACCGACACCGCGCACTTCGCCGAGATGAACGCCGCCTACGCGGAGTTCCTGTCCGACCCGCGCCCGGCCAGGACCACGGTCTACGTCGGACTCCCAGCGGGCCTGTTGGTGGAGATCGACGCTTTGGCCGTGCTTGACTGAGAGCAGGGGAACCACGGGGGCCGTGGCGCGTCAGTAGGGGCGAGGAACGGCTCCGGGTTGAGGGGAAAGGGTCAGGGATGGTCTTCAAGAAGATGCTGCGGGCGCTGGGGGTCGGCGGTCCGTCGGTCGACACCGTGCTGTCGGACTCCCGCGTGCATCCCGGTGGGGTGCTCACCGGCGAGGTCCGCATGCTCGGCGGTGACGCCGACTCCGACATCGACTACGTGGCGCTGTCGCTGGTCACCAGGGTCGAGCGCTCCGACGACAGCGTGGCGCCCGTGGAGTTCGACCGCGCGGTCGTCGCGGGCCGCTTCAGCCTGCCTGCCGGGCAGCAGCGGTCCATCCCGTTCCAGCTGCCGGTGCCGTGGGAGACCCCGGTGACCGAGGTGTTCGGCCGCCACCTGCACGGCATGGCGCTGGGCCTGCGCACCGAGCTCGCGGTCGCCAAGGCCGTCGACAAGGGCGACCTCGACCCGGTGCACGTGGTGCCGCTGCGCTCGCAGGAGGCGGTGCTGGCCGCGTTCAGCCAGCTCGGCTTCCAGTTCAAGACCGCGGACCTGGAGGCGGGCCGCATCCACGGCGTGCACCAGCAGCTGCCCTTCTTCCAGGAGATCGAGTTCTACCCGCCCGCGCACCTGGCGCGCGGTATCACCCAGGTGGAGCTGACCTTCGTCGCCGAGCCCGGCGGCATGGCCGTCGTGCTGGAGGCCGACAAGCGCGCGGGCCTGTTCACCGCGGGCGGCGACGTCTACGGCCGCTTCCACGTCAGCCACGCCGACGCCGAGCGCACCGACTGGCGGGCCAACATCGAGCAGTGGCTCACCCAGGTCGCAGGCCGCCGCTCCGCCCACGGCTCGCACGGTGCCCACGGCTTCCACGGCGGCGGCCACCACAGCGGCCCCGGCGTCGGCGGCGTCGTGGCCGGTGCCGCGGCGGGCATCGTCGGCGGCATGGTCCTCGGCGAGGTCTTCGACGAAATCGGCGACTTCTTCGGCGGCGACGAGGACTGAGTCCGGTGTGGCCGGGGGGTGCGCGGTGTCCGCGCACCCCCCGACTACGTTCGACCCATGTCGCCCGAGTTCCTCGCCTTCTGGCAAGAGCGCCACCTGTGCACCCTCACCACCCTGCGCCCGGACGGCACTCCGCACGTGGTCCCGGTAGGCGCCACAGTGGACGGTTGCCTGGTCCGCGTGATCACCGACGGCGGATCGGCCAAGGTGCGCCACATCCGGGTCAACCCGTGGGCCGTTGTGTCGCAAGTGGACGGTCGCAGGTGGACGTCCATCGAGGGCCCCGCCCGCGTTCTCGACGACCCGGCGGAGGTCGAGCTCGCCGAGGCCCGCTACGCGACCCGCTACCGGGTACCCCGGGTCAACCCCAACCGGGTCGTCATCGAGGTGACCATCGAGCGGGTGCTCGGCACCGTCCAGCCCTAGGCCCGCTACTCCTTCGAGAGGGCGGAGCTGGTCTGCTGTTCTGGCTCGTGGACGGTGGGGATCCGGACAAGTGGCCGGTTGTGTTGTCGGATCTCAACTACGACCACTGGGAGGAGTTCGACGGCACGGCGGTCGACATCCTCTCCGCGTTGGTGGCGGGTGAGCTACCCAGTCAGATCTTGTCGCGATCAGAGGGCGCTGAGCCCTATCGCCCGCGGCAGGCCCGATCGGATGCGCACGGGAGCCTGTGGTGAGCGCTGTCGCGGAGTTGGCGAGAGTGGTGGGGTGGGACGGGGCGTCCTACGCCGTCACGGACTGGGACGTGGTGCACCAGGGGCTCGGGTTCGAGTTGCCCGAGGAGTACCTGGAGCTGCACCGGGTCTTCCCGCCGGGGGAGTTCTGGAGTCCTTCCGGTGACGGTGTGATCGTGCAGCCGCCGTACCGGGTTGATGGGGTTCCGGTGTTGCAGCGGCAGTTCCGCGTCGAGCTGGACGAGTTGCGGCAGTGGCGGGACGAGCATCCCGAGGACGTTCCGGATGCCGTGTTCCCCGAGCCCGGCGGGCTGGTTCCGTGGGCGCGGGGGAGCAGGCCGGTGCTGTTGTGGGACCCGTCGGCGTGGACGGTGGTTGTTTCCAGTGGCGGCATCTGGCGCTTCGACGACGACCACCCCGTTCTGGAGCGGTTCGCGATGAGCGCCGTGGAGTTCCTGGTCGGGTACCTGACCGGGGACATCCGCAGTGTGCTGCTCGACCCGGAACCGGGGCCTGGTGGGCAGCCCCGGTTCCGGCCGTTGCCGAGCGACGAGTGGGAGCGGATGTCGGCGGTGCGTGGGCCGACGGTGCGCAAGATCTCGTTGCGGGGAACTACTTCTTCGAGGTTCCCGCGGCCTTGAGGCCCGCGAGGTCACCGGCGCCCAGGAGCCTGCGGGAGGTGTCGCAGGGCGCGCTGGATGGGGTCATGGTCTGCGCGGCGTTGCGGACCTGGTCCACGTGCGCCAGTCCCGCGGTGTGCAGGCGCTCGTGGGTCATCGTGGTCTCCAGGTCGTAGAGCTGGCCGGAGCAGTTGGCGGGCTTGGTGGTGAACCAGGTGTAGACCACGTTGTCGATCAGCGCGTCCGAGGCGATCACCACGCCCTTGGCGTTGAAGAACGTGCACGTGTAGGCCAGCACCTTCGGCGGCAGCGCGCCCCAGCCGGTCACGCTCTTGCCGTCGTTGCCGGTGCAGGTCAGGTCGCTGGCGACCTGCGGCTTGATCTTCTCGGTGCCCGCGTACTTGTAGGCGGTGGTCAGGCCGCTGGTGATCCCGCACCGGTTGAGGCCCTTGGCGACCGTGTCCCCCGAACTGGTGATCGCGGCCAGTGCATTGCTCGCGATCGCCGGTGGGGCGCCGTCGCCGTTGTAGTACCAGTTGTAGGTCCCGCTGACCTTCCACGTCTTGAGCGCGTAGCTGCTGTCGGAGCAGGCGGTGTCCTCCGTGGGCGCTGAGGCGCCCGCGTACTGCGCGTCGTCCTCGTCGGCGGCGTAGATCGCCTGCCCCACCACGAACACCTGCTCCTCTTCGACCCCGGGCGACCCGGGTGCGCTCGGTGCCGCCGCGACTCCGGCGGCGAGTACCACGGCGAGGGCGACGGTGACCTTGCTGCGGCGCATGACAGTAGTCCTTCCTCGAAAATGTGGCGTGGGTCACTATGGCAGCCAGCTTGACACCGCTGGGGAGCGGGAGAGTTGAGCGGATAGTTGCCGTTCGGTTGCGCAACGTGGCCACCTGTGGGTGACAACCGTGTTGTGCGGGCCGGTTGGTGGGGAATTACCGTGGCTGACGCGGGCCCGTCGGGGAGCCCGCTGCGGAGGGGGTGAGCGCGGTGGTGTCCCGGATCCTCGCGGTTGACGACGACCCTGATTCCCTGGTGGTGCTGCGGGTGCTGTTCGACGGCGCCGGGTACGGCGTGCGGTGCGCCCGCGACGGGCGGACCGGGCTGCGCGCCCTGCTCGAGTACCGCCCCGAACTGCTGGTGCTCGACCTCGGCCTGCCCGGGTACGACGGCCTGGACGCCTGGAAGGTGCTGCACCGGGTGCGCGAGCTCGCCGACCTGCCCATCCTGCTGATCGCCCGCCACCACACCGTCGCCGACACCGTCCGCGCCCTGCGCGCGGGCGCCGACGACGTCCTCGCCACCCCGTTCGCCCCGCTCGAACTGCTCGCCAGGGTCGAGGCCCTGCTGCGCAGGACCGGCCGCGACACCACCACCCTCGACGCCGTCTACGACGACGGCGACATCCGGGTGGACCCCAGGACCCGCCTGGTCACCGTGGACGGCCGCGAACTGGAGCTGACCGGGACCGAGTTCCGCCTGCTCACCGTGCTGGTGCGCAACGCGGGCGCCGCCCTCACCCTCACCGACCTGCTCGCCGCCGTCTGGGACGACCCCACCGGCATGGCCACCGACCGCGTCAAGTTCGCCGTCCTGCGCCTGCGCCGCAAACTCGGCTGGGCGGGCAACAACGCCCCCCTCAGCGCCGTCCGGGGTGTCGGCTACCGCTACCGCCCCCGCGGCGTCCGCCGCTACAGCCCCCTGACCTCCGTCTGACCGCTTCCTTACGCCCGGCTCGCCCCGACTGTCTCCGCCGCGCGCTGAAACACCCGCCCCGGGAGCGCGGCTACCCTTCGCGCCGACCGCGCCCACCGCGCCCACCGCGCCCACCGCGCCCACCGCGCCCACCGCGCCCACCGCGCCCACCGCGCCCACCGCGCCCACCGCGCCCACCGCGCCCACCGCGCCCACCGCGCCCACCGCGCCCACCGCGCCCACCGCGCCCACCGCGCCCACCGCGCCCACCGCGCCCACCGCGCCCACCGCGCCCACCGCGCCCACCGCGCCCACCGCGCCCACCGCGCCCACCGCGCCCACCGCGCCCACCGCGCCCACCGCGCCCACCGCGCCCACCGCGCCCACCGCGCCCACCGCGGATGGGCAAACCCACATCGGCCGCGCTCGGCAGCAAGTGGTCCGAATCCCGTGTCCCGGCTCCGTTCAGCGGCGATCACAGCCCCCGGACATGGCTGTGGCCCACTCCCGAGCCGGGGGAGTGGGCCACGAGCCGTCAGGCGTTAGCGGGTCGCGCGGGCGGCGAGGGCCTTGAGGCCCGCGTAGTCACCGGCGCCGAGGAGGCGGCGGGAGGTGTCGCAGGGGGAGCTGGCCGGGGTCATGACCTGGGCGGCGTTCTTGGCCTGGTCCACGTGCCCGAGACCGGCGGTGTGCAGGCGCTCATGGGTGAGGGTGGTCTGCAGGTCGTACTGCTGGCCGGTGCAGTTGGCGGGCTTGGTGGTGAACCAGGTGTAGGCCACGTTGTCGATCAGCGTGTCCGAGGCCACCACGGCGCCGCGGGCGTTGTAGTAGGTGCAGGTGTAGGCGAGCATCTTCGCGGGCAGGGCGCCCCAGCCGGTGACGGACTTGCCGTCGTTGCCGGTGCAGGTGCCGTTGGTGGCGATCTGCGGCTTGACGGCGGTGGTGCCCGCGTACTTGAAGGTGCTGCCCGCGATCGTGGGCTGGCCGCAGCGGTTGGTGGCCTTGGCGACGGTGTCGGTGGCGGCGGTGATGGTGCCCAGCGCGGTGCTCGCGATCTTGGCCGGGACGCCCGCGCCGTTGTAGAGCCAGTTGAGCGAGTTCACCTTCCACGTCTTGAGCGCGTAGGTGCCGTCGGTGCACGAGGTGTCGGCGGTGGCCTTGGTGGTGGAGCCGGTGGCGGCGTCGCCGCTGACCGCCTCGTCGTAGGTGTAGGCGGTCGCGACCAGGTACAGCTCGCTGTCGTCGGCGGCGTCGGCGACCGGCTGCTCGGCGAGGATCACGGCGCAGGCAGCGAGAACGGTGGCCAGTGCTGCGGTCATCTTGCTGCGGCGCATCTGAGGTCCCCTTCGGCTCTTGGCTTGATGGGACAAGCCTCAGCCGCGCGGGGAGCGCGCCGGTTGTGATCACGGGTGTGATTCGGGTGCCGCGAGAACCGCTGGTCAGGACCAGGAGATGTCGTCCGCCGAGTCCAGCGGCGGCCGTTCGTCGAGCCCGGCGGCGACCGGTGCCGCGGTGTCGGCGGCCACCAGCGCGGGCGGGAAACCCAGTGCCAGTCGGGGTTCCAGCTCCGCGAGCGGCACCTGGTAGACCCGGAACTCGGCGAAGTCCAGGCTCTCCAACCGGTTCAGGCTCTGCGTCAGCACGAACGCGCTCGCTTTGAGCGCCCCGGCCTGCACCGACGCGATCACCTTCCAGAACTCGCGCGGCAGCAGCACACCCCGGTAGGCGCGGTCGTCGTCGCCGAGCACCGGGCCGCCGAACACGCTGACCCGCAACCGGTCCACCTCGACGTCGGCGTAGAGCGCGTCCTCCAACCGGCCCCACAGGCCCGCGCGCACGCTCTGGTTGAAGTCGTCGACCTGCGGGGTGATGTTGGTGAAGTAGAACGAGTCGCGGTTGGCCCGCTTGGCCTCCGCCTCGGTGCCCCACAGCAGGTCCGCCCGCCGCGCGAGGTGCCCGCGGTCGAGCCGGTTGCCCTGGTACACCTCGTCGCCGACCTGGGCGGCCTCGGGCAGCCGGGGGTCCTTGACGAACGGGATGCCGGTGCGGGCCAGTTTGCGCAGCCCGCCGCCGTCGACGTTCCACGCCACCCAGTACGCGAACCGCCGCGACGCGCTCAGCGCGAGCGAGAAGTGCGTGTAGTCCACCCGGGTCGACCCGTCGAGCCGCACCGCGTCGGCCTCCGGTCCTGGGCCGAGTTCGGGGACCGGCAGCGGTACGCCGAGGAAGTCGGGGTCGTAGCCGGGGGCTGCCATCGGGGGCTCCCTTCCGCCGCGAGGGGGTGGGTGAACGGTCCCGCCGCCCGCCCCCGGTTGGCAAGACCCGGGGATCACCGGCGCCCGCCAGGCCGCCCGGGTGGGCAACCCTGCGTGCCCGCCCGGCGGGATTGGTCCACCGCCCCGCCGCGGCCGGGGGACGCCGTACGCCCCGACTACCTGCTGTTCGCCGGGCCCGCCATCCCAGGACACGGACCGGTCACGTCCGCTTTCGGGTGAACCGGTACGCTCCAATCTTGCGTACCGCGTGTGATCGCTGGCGCTGAGTTAGATTGATCTTGTTTGGATCGGGTCTGTCACTCGCCGGGGCGAAACCCGCCTGGTGGCGTCAGTGGCAGCCGACAAGTGTGGAGAGCTGTGAAGCGGAACAGCGGGTCGCCCGCGAAGTCGACCACGACGATCCGGTCCCGCCTCACCGGCGTCGTGGTGGTGCCCAGCGTCATCCTGCTGGTGATGTGGGCGGTGTTCTCGTCCTACACCGTGTTCGACGGCATCTACCTCAAGGCCGTCACCAGCGGCGTCAAGGACGCCTCCATCCCCGCGGTCGACACCTTCGCCGCGCTGCAGCGCGAGCGGCAGCTGACCATGACCGTGCTCAGCTCGGCCAACCCCGACACCCTCGCGCTCAAGACCCAGCAGCAGACCACCGACAAGGTCGTCCAGGAGCTGCGGGTGGCCCTCGACGGCCTCTCCGCCAACGCCCCCGCCGAGGTCAACGCCCGCGTGCAGGCGCTCAACCAGGCGCTGGCCCCGCTGCCGCAGCGGCGCGCCCAGGTCGAGTCGGGCCGCGCCAACTCCGCGGAGATCTACAGCTACTACAACGGCGTGCTCGACGCCGGTACCGCGCTGTTCGACACCCAGGCGCGCATCGTGCCCGACCCGGTCGTCGTGCAGGCCGGTCTGACCGCCACCGACATCTTCCGCGCCGCCGACCGCATGTCTCGGGCCTCGTCGCTGGGCGCCGCCGCGCTGACCGCAGGCGCGTTCACCGCCGACCAGCACGTCGAGTTCGCCAACCTGGTCGGCTCCTACCGCGCGACCGTCGCCAACGCCGCCTCCGTCGGCACAGACGACGTCAAGGCGCACTACCAGCGGCTCACCGGCGCCGAGTCCTGGCTGCGGTTGACCGCCGCGGAGAACGCGCTGATCGGCGCCGCGCCCCGGCTGGGCGACACCGGTGGTCGCCGCGCCGAACCGGTCGCCATGCCGGTCGCGGCCGCGGAGTGGGAGGCGATCACCCAGAGCGCCTCGGAGGAGCTGATCAAGCTCGCCGTCGAGCAGGCCACCGGCGGTGTCGAGCTCGGCCTCGACCGCGCCGACCAGAAGTTCTTCGAGGTGATCATCGGCAGCCTGATCGCGCTGCTGGCCGTGGTCACCGGCATCGTGCTCGCCGTGCGCATCTCGCGCAGGCTGGTCAACAAGGCCCTGGTCACCCGCCTCGACCAGCTCAAGAACGACTCGCTGCAGCTCGCGCACGAGAAGCTGCCCGGCATCGTCGACCGGCTGCGCCAGGGCGACCGGGTGGACGTGGGCGCCGAGGTGCCGCCGCTGGACTACGGCACCGACGAGATCGGGCAGGTGGCCGACGCGTTCAACGCCGCCCAGTACACCGCCATCGCCGCGGCGGTGAAGGAGAGCCAGGCGCGCGAGGGCGTCAACCGGGTCTTCCTCGGCATCGCCCACCGCCACCAGGGCCTGGTGCACCGCCAGCTCAAGATCCTGGACAAGATGGAGCGCGAGGAGGAGAACCCCGAGCACCTCGACTCGCTGTTCCAGCTCGACCACCTCGCCACCCGCGCCCGCCGCAACGCCGAGAACCTGATCATCCTCGCCGGTGAGCAGCCCGGTCGGCAGTGGCGCAAACCGGTGCGGCTGCTCGACATCCTGCGCGCCGCGGTCGCCGAGACCGAGCAGTACGTCCGGGTCAGGGTGCGCCAGGTGCCCGATGTCGCGCTCAACGGCGTCGCCGTCGCCGACACCATCCACCTGGTCGCCGAGCTGGTCGACAACGCGGCCTCGTTCTCCCCGCCGCGCTCGCAGGTCGAGGTGTACACCAGCCAGGTCTCCGGCGGGGTCGTGGTGGAGATCGAGGACCACGGGCTGGGCATGACCGCCGAGGACCGCGAGCAGCACAACCAGATGCTCACCCACCCGCCGGAGTTCGACGCGATGGCGCTGCGCGGGGAGTCGCGCCTGGGCCTGTTCGTGGTCGCCCGGCTCGCCGCCCGCCGCGCGATCCGCGTCGAGCTGCGCGAGTCGCCCTACGGCGGCACCGTCGCGCTGGTGTTCATCCCCTCCGACATCGTCGCCGACACGCCCGACTTCGTGCCGGAGTCCGACGCGCCGAGCCCCCGGCCGCGCAAGGCGCTCGACCGCGCCCCGGCCCCGGTGCTCGACAGCGAGGCGGTGGTGGCGCCGCCGCAGCGCGGCATCGACAAGTTCTGGTCCGACGCCGGTGACGACCTCACCCGCGCGGAGGCGGAGGTGGCGGCGCAGTGGCCGCTGACCGACGAGGAGGCGCCGGAGCACCCGGCCGCCGTGGCCGGGAACGGGGTGGGGGACTCGCCGCACACGGACAACGGGCACCGCGACGGCGCTCGCGCGGACGGAGCCGGGACCGAGGGGGAGCGGCCGGTCCTGCCGCGCAGGCAGCGCCAGCAGAACCTGGCCCCGCAGTTGCGCGACGACCCGCTGCTGCCGGACTGGGAAGCCGACGCCGAGCCGGAGCAGAACGAGCAGACCGCGAAACGGGTCCGCGACACGATGGCCGCCTTCCAGCGCGGGACCAAGCAGGCGCGGCGGACCGATGGAGCGCAGCAGTGAACCCCCCGGGTGCGGCCGCGGGGTTGATGGTGGGGACGACGGGGAAGGAACAGCCGAAGGTGAACGACAAGATCGGTCAGGACCACCAGCTGAACTGGCTTTTGGACGACCTGGTCCGCCGGGTCGTGGGGATCCGCCACTCGGTCGTGCTGTCCGCGGACGGGCTGCTGCTCGGCCGCTCCGCCGAGCTGTCCAAGGACGACTCCGAACACCTCTCCGCGATGGCCTCGGCGTTCCAGAGCCTGGCCCGCGGCACCGGCAGGCAGTTCGGCGGCGGCCAGGTGCGCCAGACCATCGTGGAGATGGACCACGCGTTCCTGTTCGTCACCGCCGCCGGTCGCGGCGCCTGCCTGGCCGTGCTCGGCGAGGAGGACGCCGACGTCGGCATGATCGCCTACGAGATGAACATGCTGGTCAAGCGGGTCGGTGCCCACCTGGCGTCCGCCCCGCGCGGCGGCGCCCCGGTCACCGTGCCCGGCCGTCGGCCCTCGTGATGTCCGGCGAGGCGGACTGGTGGTTCGACGAGGCGGCCGGACCCCTGGTCCGCCCGTACGCGATGACCAGGGGGCGCACCCGGCCCAACGCGCCCAACCTGAACCTGGTCACCCAGGTCCGGGTAGCCCGCCCGCCGTCGGACCCCTCGACGCTGAGCCCGGAGCACCTGCAGATCATCGATCTGTGCACGGTCCCGCTCTCGGTCGCCGAGGTCGCCGCCTACCTCAACGTCCCGCTCGTGGTGGTCAAGGTCCTGCTCAGCGACCTGATCGAACGCGGCGACGTGCAGGCGGGCGCGCTGTTCCAGACCACGGAGATCAACGACACGAAGTTGCTGCAGGCGGTACTCGATGGCATTCGGAGGATCTGAACAGGTGAGCGACACCCCGGTGGTCCCCACCTCAATCAAGATCGTCGTGGCAGGCGGCTTCGGCGTCGGCAAGACCACCATGGTCAACTCGGTGAGCGAGATCCCCCCGCTGCGCACCGAGGAAGTCCTCACCGAAGCCAGCGTCGGCGTCGACGACATGCGCGGCATCGAAGGCAAGGAGACCACCACGGTCGCCCTGGACTTCGGCCGCATCACCATCAACCCCCAGGTCGTGCTGTACCTGTTCGGCACCCCCGGTCAGAACCGCTTCTGGTTCATGTGGGACGAACTGGCCCACGGCGCCCTGGGCGCCATCGTGCTGGTCGACACCCGCAGGCTCGACTCCAGCTTCCCCTCCATCGACTTCTTCGAACGCCGCGACATCCCGTTCATCATCGCGGTCAACGGCTTCGAGGGCTCCTGGGAACACACGGCGGACGAAGTCCGCCAAGCCCTGGACATCGCCCCCACCGTCCCCATCATCAACTGCGACGCCCGCCTCAAGCAGTCCAGCAAGGACGTCCTGGTCGAGCTGGTCCAGTACACAATGGACCTCCTCAACAAAGCCCCCGTCTAGCCGCACCCACCCCGGCCCCCGAACCCGGCCCACCGAGCCAACCCACCAAAGCAACCACCCGAGTCAGCCCACCCAAACCCAACCCACCGAGCCAGCCCCGCCAGCCCGACCACTGGACACTCGGAGTCGCTGGTGCCAACTGCTCGATGGGGTGGATCTGTTTTGTGTGGGGGTGCGGCGTCCGTAGCGTTGTGCGCGGACAGGGCCATGCTTTTCGGCCCCGGCTTTGCGGTCCTGCCACGGGCGTCGTAGGGGCCCCACGCAAAACAGGTCCACCGCATCGAGCCTGCACTTAAATCGCGGATCCAGTGCAAGGCGCGAAGCGACGAGCCGACCCCCAAGCGCCTCAAGCGTCCGTCTCGTCCTCAAACTCCCCGAGGATCTCCTCCAGCAGATCCTCCAACGCCGCCAACCCCACAACCTCCCCACCAGCCGCCACCAACGCCAACTGCGCCCGTTCCCCCCGCATCCGCCCCACCGCGTCCGCCGCGCTCAACTCCGCGCCCAGCACCAGCGATGGCGTCATCAACTCCTCAGCCGTAGCCGAAGCCGCTGACATCGTCGCCCGCACCGCGTCCCGCACGTGCACCAACCCAACAGGTTCCCCGCGCGCGTCCAGCACGAACAACCGCGACCGCCCGCTCGTCCGGCACACGTCCTCGATCTCGCCGACCGACGCCGTCGAGTGCACCGCGACCATCGCCGACCGGGGCGCCATGACCTGCCGGACCGTCGTCTGCTGTGCTTCGAGCACGCCGGAGAGCATCTGGTGCTGTTGTTCCGGCAGCAGCCCGTGTTCCCGCGATTCCCGCAACAGCATCCGCAGGTCGTCCGGCCCGTGCGCTTGGGCGACCGTGTCCTGCGGCTCGACCTTCACCGCGCGCAGCGTCGCGTTGGCGAGTCCGTTGAGGACGGTCAGCACCGGGCGGAACACCCGGGTGAACGCGCGGAACGGCAGGGCCAGCCACTGGGCCGACCGTTCCGGGTGGGAGATCGCCCAGGACTTCGGGGCCATCTCGCCGATCACCATGTGCAGGAACACCACGATGGCGACCGCGAGGACGAAGGCGATCGGGTAGCTCCAGGCCTCCGGCAGGCCCAGTGCGGTGAACAGCGGGTCGAGCAGGTGCGCCACCGCGGGTTTCGCGAGGGCGCCGAGGCCGAGGGTGCACAGGGTGATCCCCAGTTGCGCGCCCGCCAGCATCACCGACAGTTCGCGGGTGCCCGCGACGGCCGCCCGCGCGGCGCGGCTGCCCTCCGCGGCGGCTTCCTCGAGCCGGTGGCGTTTGCTGGCGACCAGGGCGAACTCGGCCGCCACGAAGAACGCGTTCGCGACCAGCAGCACGAACGACACGAGAAGAGCGGGTCCGGTGCTCACGCCGACACCTCCGAGCGGACCGACACCAGCACCGTGCGCGGGACCCGGCGGTGCACCTCGGTGACCGACACGACCGCTGTGCGCGGGCCGTCGTCGAGGTCGTCGGCGGCCAGGGCGACCTCGACCTCCACGTGGTCGCCGGGCCGGGGGACCCGGCCGAGGTGCTGCATGACCAGGCCGCTGACCGTGTCGTAGCCGGTGCTCTCGGGCAGTTCGATCCCGGTGACCTCGGCGACCTCGTCGACCCGCCAGCGGGCGGGCACCGACCAGGACCCGTCGGCGTGCGCCACGGCCTGCACCTCCATGTGGTCGTCCTCGTCGAGGATCTCGCCGACGACCTCCTCGGCGACGTCCTCGAAGGACACCACGCCGGCGAAGCCGCCGAACTCGTCAACCACGCAGGCCAGTTGCCGGTGTTCGGCGCGCAGCCGCTCGAGGACCTCGGGCAGCGGGAGGCTGTCGGGCAGGAACAGCGGGGCGACCGCGATGTCGCGCACCGGGGTGCTCGCCCGGTCGCCGGGCGCCACGGTCAGCACCTCGGCGATGCCGACGACCCCGATCACGTCGTCGACGTCGGAGCCGACCACCGGGAACCGGGAGCGACCGGTGTCGAGCAGTTCGACCACCCGGACCGTGGGCTCGTCGGCGCGCAGCAGGTGCACGTCCACGCGCGGCGTCATCACCTGACCCGCGGTGAGCGCGCGGAAGTCGAGGCCGCCCTCCAGCAGCCGCGTGGTCCCGGCGTCGAGGTGCCCGCCCTGGCGGGACTCGCCGATGATGCCGCGCAGGTCCTCGGCGGTGGCGCCCTGCGGCAGCTCCTCGATCGGTTCGATGCCGACCGCGCGCAGCAGGCGCGTGGAGACCGTGTCGAACAGCCGGATCAGCGGGCCCGCGACCGCGAGGTAGATCAGAGTGGACCGGCTCAGCGAGCGGGCCAGCGCCTCCGGCTTGGCGATCGCCAGGTTCTTCGGCGCGAGCTCGCCGAAGACCATCTGCACCGCCGTGGAGAACAGCAGGGCCACCACCAGCGACAGCGCGGTGCTGACCCCGGCGGGCAGCCCGGTGAGGCCGAGCAGCTCGGCGGTGCCGTCGCCGAGGAAGGGCTCGGAGACGTAGCCGACCAGCAGCGCGGTCACCGTGATGCCGAACTGGGCGCCGGAGAGCACGAACGACAGCCGCTGGGTGACCCGGTAGGCGCGTTCGGCCGCCTTGTCGCCGTCCTCGGCGAGCTGGCGCAACCGGTTGCGGTCCACGGCGACGTAGGCGAACTCCTGGGCGACGAAGTAGCCGGTCGCCGCGGTGAGCAGCAGGACGGACAGGACGCCGATGAGGATCAGCACCGGCCCTCCGGGGTGGTCACGGTCGGGCGCGGGGCTTGGCGAGTCGTGAGCCGGGCGTGACCCGGCTCGGGACTGCAGCCATCAGTCGAACTCATGCCCGCCACGCTAACACGGTGTCCGTTTCGGCGGGCGCCACCGGCGGGCCGCGCCACCGTCCACCATGGACTTACGAGGAGTCCGCCCCGGCCGCGGTGTCCACGCGCACCCCGATCGGACCATCGGAGGGCCCACGTGACGAAGATCGCTCCTCGCGCGCCCGTGCGTACGCACGGTCACCGGGGCACGCGGGCGCACGCGCCCCCGTTGATCACCGGTGGACCGGTCCGCCTCGTCCACCGCGGCTGTCGACACTGCTCAGTGGATCGCGCACGCGGTACGGCAAAAGTGGTGAGTTGTTCACAAAGTGAATTGCTTCACAGGTGCCCCGCCGCTTTCCGGCGACCCTCCGTGGTCAGCGCATTGTCACTAGCATGGTGCACACAATACGGCAACAGCGGATGTCGGATCCTTTCCTCATTTACGCTCAGTCAGTGCGTGTTGGAAGTGGATCACCGCGTTGGCGGTAGTGGCTGGTTCGTATTCACCCGTACGTTGCCTGAAGTCGTCGGTGTCGTGAATGGCTGGGTAGGGGTCTGCGAGTGAGGATCACGCGGTCGGGAGCGGTCTCGCTCAACGAGCACACCGGGGCCCAACTGCGCCGGTTGTGTGCGGTTGTGGGCTTGGCCGAGCGCGCCGACGAGGTGGCCTCGGTGCTCGCCGACATCCTCGGCCCCTCCGGTGACCGGTCGCTGGCCGACCCGGTGCCGTGGCGCTCCGATGTGGCCGATGACCACACCCCGGTCGAGTACTCCATCGCGTTCGAAGAGGACGGTTCGCACACGCTGCGGCTGCTGGTGGAAGCGGGCGCGCGCGAGCCGAGCCCCTCGGCCAACCTGCTCGCCGCACTGGCCGCGCTGGACCGGTTGGCGCAGCGCTACCCGTTGTCGTTGGACCGTTTCGCCGCGGTGCGCGAGCTGTTCCTGCCCGCCGAGCCGCGCGGGGTGTTCGCGCTCTGGTTCTCCGTCGTGGTCACGAAGGCGCGGGTCGCGGTCAAGGTCTACCTCAACCCGCAGGTGCACGGCCGCGCCGCGGCGCCCGGTCTGGTCGCCGCGGGCCTCGAGCGGCTCGGCCTGACCACCGCCTGGTCCGACCTCGGCGCGCACGCACCCCGGCCGGGGTCCACATTGGACCGGTTCTCCTTCTTCGCGCTCGACCTCGACGACACCCCGCGGTCGCGGGTCAAGGTCTACCAGAGCCACTTCCGCGCCGGGCAGCGCGAACTGGGTGTGCTCGGCGCCGCGTGCCCGCTCACCGACGCCGACGTGCTGGCCCACTTCACCGCGACCATCGGCCGCCGCGACCGCTACGACGGGCGCCCGCTGGTGACCAGCCACATCTACCTCGCCGGCCACGAGCGGCCGCGCGGGTTCTCCGTCTACCTGCCGGTGCGCGACTACGTGCGCGACGACGTGGTGGCCCTCGCGCGGACCAGGACCCTGTTGTCCGCGCACGGTTTCGACGCGACCGTCCTCGACGACGCGGTCGCCGCGGTGACCGGCAGGCCGCTCGCGGCCGGGGCCGGTCTGATCGCGCACGTGTCGCTGCGCATGGGCAGCCCGCGCCCGGGGGTGACCGTCTACCTCTCGGCCGAGGCGTACGCGGTGCCCGTGCCGTGCGTCGCGGCGGTCGGTGCCGCGTGAGCCGTCGGAAGCAGGGGAAACCGCCGAGGAAAAGGACGTAAACAACAGATGCCGCTCATGGAGCCGTACCGGGTCAAGGTCGTCGAACCCATTCCTGTCCTCACCCGGTCCGAACGCGAAGCGGCAATGGCCAGAGCCGGGTACAACCCGTTCAACTTGCGGGCCGAGGAAATCACCATCGACTTGCTCAGCGATTCCGGGACCGGTGCGCTCTCGGCCGCGCAGCAGGCCGGTGGCGCGCTCGGTGACGAGACCTACGCGGGCGCGGCGTCCTGGTTCCGCTTCCGCGGCGTGGTCGACGACCTGACCGGTTACCCGCACATCTTCCCGGTGCACCAGGGCCGCGCGGGCGAGCGGATCCTGTTCGGCGCGCTGCTCGAGCCGGGCCAGTTGTGCGTGAGCAACACCCACTTCGACACGACCAGGGCCAACGTGCTGCTCGCGGGCGGCACCCCCGTCGACCTGCCCTGCGCCGCGGCCGCCGACCTCGACAGCGACCACCCGTTCAAGGGCGACATCGACCTCGACGCCCTGCGCGACGTCCTCGCCGGACCCGAGTCGGTCGGCGTGGTCGTCATGACCATCACCAACAACGGGGGCGGCGGCCAGCCGGTCTCGATGGCGAACCTGACCGCGGTGCGGGACCTGTGCCGCGAGCACGGCGTGCCGTTCTTCCTCGACGCGGCCCGCTTCGCCGAGAACGCGTGGCTGGTCGTGCAGCGCGAACCGGGCTGGGCGGACAAGACCCCCGCCGAGGTGGCCCGGGCCGCTTTCGAGTTGGCCGACGGCGCGGTCGCGTCGCTGAAGAAGGACGCCATCGCCAACATCGGCGGTTTCCTCGCCCTGCGCGACCCGGGTTTGGCGGCCAAGTGCGAGCTGGTGCTGATCGCGACCGAGGGCTTCCGCACCTACGGCGGCCTCGCCGGGCGCGACCTGGAGATGCTGGCGCAGGGACTGCGCGAGGTCGTCGACCCGCGCTACCTCGCCTCCCGCGCCGCCGCGACCCGCTACCTGGGTGACCTCATCAAGGCCGCGGGCGTCTCGATCGTGGAACCGGCGGGCATCCACGCCCTCTACCTCAACGCGGGGCGGCTGCTCACCCACATCCCGCCCGCCCAGTACCCCGGGCACGCGCTGGCCACCGAGCTCTACCTGGCGGGCGGTATCCGCTGCGCCGAGCTGGGCACCCTCTACCTGGGGGAGGAGGACGAGAACGGGGTCCTCACCAAGGCCGCACCCTACGAACTGGTGCGCCTGGCCATCCCGCGCCGCGTCTACACCCAGAGCCACCTGGAGTACGTGGCCGAGGTGGTGGGGGAGATCGCCAAGAGCCCGGAGTCCGTGCCCGGCTACCGGATGGTGTCCGCCCCGCCGCTGCTGCGCCACTTCAACTGCCGCGTGGAGCCGATCCGCTCTTAGCCCTGGTCTCACACCGGCTCTGGGAGCTGATCGTCAGAGGCGTTCGACGCGGTCGGCCTGCGGGCCCCGGTCGCTCTGGCGCACCGCGTACCGGACCCGGTCACCCTTCTGCAGCGGCTCCGACCCCATGATCACGGACACGTGGGCGAAGAGGTCGTCGCCGCCCGCGTCCGGGGTGATGAACCCGAAGCCGCGGTCGGCGTCGTAGCGCGCGACGACGCCCTCGCCGCCTCGTGCGGGCACGTCCCGCGCGGCAGGCCCCGCTGCCGCGGCGGGTGCCGACCGCTTCGGCGCCGTCTGGGGCTCGGCGCCCCGGACCAGGTGCACGTCGCGGGCCTGCGGGCCCTTGTCCCCACTGGTCACCTCGTAGGCGACGCGGTCGCCCTCCGCGAGCCACGTCAGCCCTTCGACCAGGGCCCGGGCGTGGACGAAGATGTCCCCGGCGCCGGAGTCGGGGTTGATGAAGCCGAAGCCCTTGTCCTCGTCGTACCAGGCCACCGTGCCGTCGGCACCGTCCGCGGTACCGGCCGCAGCGGGTGCCCCCGCCCCTGCTCCCAGCGGGATCACGTACCCGGCCTGCGGGCCGCGCTCGCCGTCGACGATCAGGAAGGCCACCCGCTGACCCTCGGTGACCACGCCGCCGGTCACGATGGCGGAGCTGTGCACGAAGACGTCGACGCCGCCGCCGTCCGGCGACGCGAAGCCGTACCCCTTGCCCGGCTCGTACCAGTTGACGGTGCCGAGCAGGCCCACGGCGCTGCCGGTGGCCACATCGGCGGTGACGCGAACGCGCAACGCCTGGGGCCCGCGGTCGTTCTCGCCGACCTCGAACACGACGGCCTGACCCTCGCGGAGCACCTTCCCGCCACCGTCCTCAACGATCTCGGAGGCGTGCACGAACACGTCCGGCGAGCCGTCCTCGGGCGCGAGGAAGCCGAAACCCCGTTCGACGTCGAACCAGCGGACGGTCCCTTGCGGCATCAAAGACTCCAGGTCGAGAGAGCGGGCACTGGCCCCCAGTCTCTCTGACAGGCTTCTTAGGGCACCCACAGGGTCCGCACCTACCCTGGCCGTCATGACCCTGACGGCGACAACCAGACGAACCGGACCGCTGGTGGCGCTCGTGGGCCTGCTCGGTGGTGTCGTGCTGCTGCTGTCGTTGCACGTCCTGCCGCCGACCGACCAGATCAGCCCGGTGCGGCGGACGATCAGCGAGTACGCGCTGAGCACCAACAAGTGGGTGTTCGACGCGGCCGTCCTGCTGATCGCCGCCGCGTCCGCGGCCGGGTTCTTCCTGCTGTGGCGTCGGCGGGCGCACCTGCCGACCGCGGTGTTCGGCGCGATCTGGACGCTGAGCCTGCTGGCCGTGGTGGTGTTCACCAAGAACAACTGGGCGGTCGGACCCAGCACCGGCGGGATGGTCCACCGCTACGCCAGCGTCGCGGCGTTCCTGTCGCTGCCGTTGGCCGTCCTGGTCGCCGCGGGGTGGGTGTTCCCGCGCGAGCGGGCGTGGCGGTGGGCCGCGCGCGGGTTCGGGGTCGTGTCGCTGCTGTGGTTCGGCACGATCGTGGTCGGCGCGGTCAACATGCTCGCCGGTGGGCCGCCGTGGTGGCGGTTCGTGCCGCTGGGGCTGGTCGAGCGCGCGATCGCCGGGTTCGCCGTGGCGGGCCTGGTCGTGCTGCTGCTCGGCCTGCACCGCGCAGGCCGCCGCGGGGTCCACTGATCCATCCCGCCCAAGGTCCCGGCCTGCTTGTGGTGTCACATCCGGCGTCCGGTTGGCGATACGGTCTGCGTGATCGATGTCTGTACCGATGAAGGCTGGTCACTCCCGACCGTGGGGACGTATCCCTTCGGTCGCCCCGCCCTCCGCCGGGCTCCCCGCCTGCCGGAGACCGACCGCGCCGCGGCGTTCGTCCTCGGCGTCTACCCGGGTGCGCTGCGCGTGCGCTGGCACCGCCCCGGGTGCCCACCGATCCCGGCCTTGGCCGTGGACGACGAATCCCCGACCGACGCCGAACGGGCGCTGGACGCCTGGCGCGACACCGTGGGCTGGCGCCCCGAGTGGGGCTCGGTGGAACTCCCTGATCCCCCCGACGCCGCCCGGCTCGTCGTGAACGAGGTCCTGGCGCCCCTCGGCCTGGACCCCCGAGCCGTCTACGCCACCCACTGCGTCCCCAACTACTTCGTCAAGTCCGGCGACCGCCAAGCCAACGCCATCGCCGCCTACGACCGCTTCGCCAGCAAAGCGGGCCTGCCGCCCGCCGCACTGCACCGCCGCCCCGAACGACGCGAACTGGTCCACCTAGCCCTCCGCCGAGAAGGCCGAAACCTCCTCCGACAACTGAAAGACGCCGACGCGCCCCTGGTCATCACCCTCGGCCAAGAGGCAGCCGACGTGTTCGCAGGCCTCGCGGGAATGGACCGCGTCCCCTTCCGCCTGACCGGCAGCTACGGCTCCACCCACCCGGTTCCCCTCGGGGCCCGCGAACTCCACTGGATCCCCCTCATCCACCCCGCCACCCGCCGAGGAGCCGGCTGGCGCAACACCCACGCCCGATGGGCCTTGGAGCGAAGCCGCGTTTTGCCGAGCAGATGACCGGGAACCTCCGCCACGTCAACTCGGCGGGAAGGGGTCTGGTGCGACTGCGGCGTAGTGACTGTGCATCTCCCGGGATCCGCCGCCGCAAGGTCGGGCGAGGGTTCTCCTATAGGTCCGACGACGGGAGCCCCGTCACCGAGGGCGAGAAGGACCGTATCCGGCAGTTGGCCATACCTCCCGCTTGGCGGGAGGTATGGATCTGCCCCCAGCCCAACGGCCACATCCAGGCTGTGGGGCTCGATGACGCCGGGCGCAAGCAGTACCTCTACCACGGCCAATGGCGTGAGGAGCGCGACGCGGAGAAGCACGAGCGCGTACTGGTGCTCGCCCAGCGCCTGCCGCGCGTGCGTGACCGGATCGAGCGCGACCTCTCCACGCCCGGGCTGACCCGTGACCGCGTCTTGGCGGGGGCCTTGCGCATCCTGGACCGGGGCGTCTTCCGCATCGGGGGCGAGGAGTACGCCGAGGAGAACGACTCCCGCGGCGTCGCGACCCTCTTGCGCCGCCACGTGACCCAGGCCAAGGGCGAGCTGCACTTCGAGTTCCCCGCCAAGAGCGGGCAACACCGCGTCGCCACCATCCGCGACCCGCTGCTCGCCAAGCTCGTCGTTGCCCTCCGCAGGGGCCGCCGCGACGATGACCGCCTCTTCCACTACCGCGACAAGACGGGCGAAGGCGAGATCCGCGCCGACGACGTCAACGAGCGCTTCAAGGAGTTCGCGGGCGACGACTTCACCGTCAAGGACATGCGCACCTGGACGGCCACGGTTCTGGCCGCCACGGAGTTCGCCGCCTATGACGGTCCGCCGACCAAGCGGGCCGAAGCGGCCGTGATGCGCACGGTGGCCGAGCAGTTGGGCAACACGCCCGCCATGGCCCGAAAGTCCTATGTGGACCCCAGGGTGGTGGCGGCGTTCACCGAGGGGCGGACCATCCGGGCGGCGTTCAGCCGGATCGCGGGGGAGGAGCCAGTGCGCGAACCGCTGGAGCGGGCCGTGCTACGGCTGCTCCGGGCCTGAGTCGGGGTGTGCGTCGCCCGCCTTCGTGCGGCGTCGAGGTGCGCGGCCCGCGGGGGTTTCCGGTGTCGGGAACTCCGGGGCGGCCGGG
This sequence comes from Actinokineospora baliensis, assembly GCF_016907695.1. Lineage (NCBI taxonomy): Bacteria > Bacillati > Actinomycetota > Actinomycetes > Pseudonocardiales > Pseudonocardiaceae > Actinokineospora > Actinokineospora baliensis. Next base: position 4,123,037 of record NZ_JAFBCK010000001.1, read on the forward strand.
ATCGGGAGGGTTACCTCGCCGTCGATGAGGATCTCGGTGCCGTGGTGGGCGGCGGGGATCGGTTCGCCGGAGATGAGCCGGTAGGTGGCCTCGGCCGCGGTGATCTCCACTTGGAGGCGGGTGCCGCGGAAGCACATCCGGAACGCGACCCGGTCCAGTGCCGAGGGCAGCCTGGGGGCGAACGTCAGCTTCCCGTCGTGGTCCCGCATTCCGCCCAGGCCCGCGACGACCGCCTGCCACGCCCCCGCCAACGACGCCATGTGCAGGCCGTTGGCCACGTTCTGGTGCAGGTCGTTGAGGTCTGTCAGTGCCGCCTCGGCCAGGTAGGCGTAGGCGAGGTCCAGGTGCCCGCACTCCGCGGCTACCACGGCCTGCGTCCCCGCCGACAGCGAGGAGTCGCGGACCGTCCTGGCTTCGTAATACGCGAAGTCGCGCGCCTTCTGCTCCAGGTCGAAGGCGTCGCCGCGCAGGTGTAGGGCCAGGACCAGGTCCGCCTGCTTGACCACCTGTTTGCGGTAGAGCTCGAAGTACGGGTAGTTCAGCAGCAGCGGGTAGTGCTCCGCGGGCGTGCCCTCGAAGTCCCACTCCTCGTGCGCGGTGAACCCCTCGGCCTGTTCGTGCACCTGGAGCATGTCGTCGTAAGGAATGCGCATCCGCTCGGCGGCCAGTGCCCACTCCGCGGTCTCCTCTTCGGTGACCCCGAGGCGCTTGGCCACCTCCGGGTTGCGACCGCACGCGGCGATGGCTTCCCGCAGGTTCTTCTGCGCCATCAGGTTGGTGTAGACGTTGTTGTCCACCACCGCCGAGTACTCGTCCGGCCCGGTGATGCCGTCGATGCGGAACCCGTCGTGCGGGTCGTGGTGCCCCAGGGACCGCCACAGCCGCGCGGTCTCCACCAGCAGTTCGGTCCCCGCCGCCCGGTCGAACTCGGCGTCGAGGGTCGCCGCGTGGTAGCGGGCGACCGCGTCGGCGATGTCCGCGCTGACGTGGAACGCCGCCGTTCCCGCAGGCCAGTACGCCGAGCACTCCTTGCCGTTGATCGACCGCCACGGGAACGCCGCGCCCCGCTTGCCCAGCACCTGCGCCCGTTCCTGGGCCAGCGGCAGCGTCGAGTGCCGCCACCGCAGCGCGTCCCGCGCCGCCTCCGGCATCGTGTAGGTCAGCACCGGCAGCACGAACGTCTCGGTGTCCCAGAACGCGTGCCCGTCGTAGCCGGGACCGGTGAGGCCCTTGCCCGGGATGGCCCGGCTCTCCCCGCGCGCGCCCGCCTGCAGGATGTGGAACAGCCCCAGCCGCAGCGCCTGGTGCAACTCGTCGTCGCCGTCGACCTCGACGTCGGCGGCCTCCCAGAAGTCGTCGAGGAACTCCCGCTGCTCCGCGAGCAGCCCGTCCCAGCCGGTCTGCAGCGCCCCGGCCAGCGCCGCCTCGACCTGCGCGCGCAGCGCGGGCCCGGAGCGGCTGCTCGACCAGCCGTAGCCGACGTACTTGGTCAACCGCAACGCCTCGCCGACCGGGATGTCGGCCGCCACGGTCAGCCGCGCCAGGTCCTCCTCAGCGGAGATCTCGGTGCGCAGCCCCGGGGTGTCGGCCACCTCGTGGTCCATCCCGGCGGCGATCCGCAGCCCGGACTCCCTGGTCCGGTGCACCAGCACCGCGCGCAACCCCGTGCTGGCGTGCGCCTCGGCCGCCAAGGGCGACTTCAGCGCCAACGCCACCCGCGGGTCCCTGGTGCGGCTCTCGATCGGCTCGTTGGCCAACAGGTCCGACTGCACGACCAGCTGGGTCGGCCGCGACTCGCCGTCGGCCACCGGTTCGACCTCGTAGCGGATGGCCGCGACAGCGCGCTGGGTGAACGACACCAGCCGCTTGGTCCTGACCCGCACCGTGCGGCCGGTCGGCGACTCCCACAGCGTTTCCCTGGTCAGCACCCCGGTGCGGAAGTCGAGCGTGCGGTGGTGCTCCAGGGCCCGGCCGTAGCGCATGTCCAGCGGCTCGTCCTCGACCAGCAGGCGGATGATCTTGCCGTCGGTCACGTTCACGACGGTCTGGCCCGCCTCCGGGTAGCCGTACCCGGCCTCGGCGTAGGGCAGCGCGTGCTCTTCGTAGAACCCGTTGAGGTACGTGCCGGGCAGCCCGACCGGCTCACCCTCGTCCAGGCTGCCGCGCATCCCGATGTGCCCGTTGGACAGGGCGAACACCGACTCGGTGCGGTGCAGCTGGTCCACCGCGAGCCCGGACCACCGCAGCTCCCACGGCGCGACGTCGAACCCGCCGCTCACTTCGCCCCGTCCAGCAGCTCCGCCAGGTCGTCGACCACGACGTCGGCGCCGTGCTCGCGCAGCTGGTCTGCCTGATCCGCCCGGTTGACCCCGACGACGTACCCGAACCCACCCGCCCGACCGGCCTCGACACCCGACAGCGCGTCCTCGAACACGGCGGCCTCCCCCGGGGACACGCCCAACGCGCGGGCTCCCGCGAGGAACGAATCCGGGGCGGGCTTCCCGCGCAACCTTTGGTCGACGATGGTGACCCCGTCGATCCGCGCCTCTATGAACGGGGTCAAGCCCGCAACCTCCAACACGTGCTCGCCATTGGCCGACGACGTCACGACCCCGATCCGCTTCCCGGCTGCGCGCGCGGCCTCCAAGTAGGCCACCGAACCCGGGTAGGGCTCGATCCCGCGCTCATCGATCAACCGCAGCAGCAGGTCGTTCTTGCGGTTGCCCACGCCGTTGATCGTCGCCAGGTCCGGTGCGTCGTCCGGCTCGCCTTCCGGCAACCGGATCGCCCGCGACGCCAGGAACGTCCGCACCCCGTCCGCCCGGGGCCGCCCGTCCACGTAGGCGTTGTAGTCGTGGTCGGTGAACGGTTCGCGCTCGCCCTCGGTCCAGGTGGCCAGGAAGCCGTCGAAGGTCTGCTTCCACGCGATCCGGTGCAGGGTCGCGGTGCTGGTGAGCACACCGTCGAGGTCGAACAAGCAAGCCGTGACACCCGCGGGCAGCCCGATCATGCCCAAACGCTACCGGCGCCCGCCCGCCGCGGCAGGCCAACCGGGTGCTCGTTCTGCCGCGGTGCGCGCGCTGCTGGGAGAATGCCCCCATGTCGGTCCCCACCCCCGACTCGGCCGCGGGCGCCGAGACCCTGTTCGAGATCGCCGTCGAGGAGCACCCCGGCGGCGCGGTCGTCGTCCGGGCGCGGGGGGAGATCGACCTGCTCACCGCCCCGCGCTTCGCCGAGGGCGTGGTCGGCGCCATCGACGCGGGCGCCGGGTTGGTCGTGCTCGACCTGGACCGGGTGACGTTCTTCGGGTCCGCCGCGGTGGCGAACCTGGCCAGGGCCGCCGAGCGGGCCGACGCCGCGGGCACCGACTTCCGGCTGGTGGTCGGGGCGTCGATGGCCACCCGCGTCCTGGAGATCAGCGGCCTCGCCGACCTGCTGGAGCTGCGGGCCACGGTGGCCGAGGCACTGGCCGGGTAGTTACCACCGGGTTACTCCGGAGAGTGACCGACGCCACCCTGGGCCGGGAACGCGGCGACCCCCTCGCGCGTTGAACCGGGTGTCGCCGCGCGGAGGGGATCCGCGGTCGTTTCCCGGAGATGTTCCCCCCAACGTCGCTGGACGCACACCGTGCGCCTCCGCGGCGGCGACGTGAAAGCCGCCGGCCGGACATACCCCCACCCCAGTCCGGTCGGCGGCACACCCCACTACGGTGCGTACTCGCCGCGGAGGTTTCCCGCGCCACCGCACCGGGTATCGCGCTCGTCGTGAGAGCCACCGCGAACATCCCCCAGCCCAGAACGCCCGCGCCGAGAACGGGCGAGCCGTGGCAGGACCACGGTGCCTGCCGGGGCGTGCCCTCGGAGAAGTTCTTCAGCCCCGACAACGAACGAGGCCGAGCCCGAGACCGCCGCGTCCTGGCGGCCAAACTCGTCTGCGCCCGCTGCCCCGTCCTGCGCCCCTGCCGCGACCACGCCCTCCGCACCGCCGAACCCCACGGCATCTGGGGCGGCCTCGACGAACGCGAACGCGCCGAACTCCGCGCCCGCGGCACCACCCCCGCCGCCCACTAGCCCCGGGCCGCCAGCCGAACAGTCGCACTGCCGCCACCGCGTAGCGCACGGCTGCGGTCCCCGCTTTCGCCGACTGCTGGCTCCTGGGTCGCGGGGTGGAGTTAGTTGGCCTGTTGCCACCGCGTCCCGCGGCCGCGACCCCACTCTCGCCGACCGCCAGCCCCCGACCGCTGGCCGCAGCTGTCGGCCTGTTGCCACCGCCTCGCGCGCGACCGCAGCCAGTCCGGCCCTTGCTCGAGCCACAAACGGCCGCCCGCCACGCACCAGCCGCCTTGCGCCACCCAGACGGCCCCGCACCCCGCCCACTGCCGCCGCCTCGCCCGCGGCCGCAGGTCTCACGCCGACCGGCGCCCCGAAACCGCTGCCGCCGCCTCGCCCGCGACCGCAGGCCTCACGCCGACCGGCACCCCGAAACCACTGCCACTGCCTCGCGCGCGCGACCGCAGCCCCCACCCTCACCGGGGGGCTGCCCCGATTCCAGTGTATCGGGTCTGGCCTGCGAAAAGCGGGCGCGCGGAAATCTGTGGACAACTCGGCCGTTGTGGACAAGTGGGCCATGGTGAAGACAAGTGGGCCATGGTGAAACAGAGGGCGGGTGCGCCACGAGCCATCAAGAGCTCTGCGAACACGGGCAGGCCACGAGTCGAGGCGGCGATCACCGGTGGGCGGCCGATCGCGGCGGCTGGCTGGGCTCTGATGCCCGATGCGGGTCCCAGCCACTCACGGAGGAACGCAACGACTTCGGGCGGCGGTCACTGGGAGTCCGCGAACAGCGAGCAGCCGCGACAAGCAATGCGCGGCGGCCTGCTCGCCACCGAGCGCGGCGCCGATGCGACCGACAGGTGCCGATGAGAGGCGCCGCAATCAGGCGCGGGCGCGGCGGGCCATGGAGAACTCGATGACCAGGTCGGCGAACACCTCTCCCGGCCGCAAGCTGCTGTGCGCGTGTTCGGCCAGCGCCGTCACCAGGGTCCAGCCCAGTCCGGCTTCCTCCAGCGGCGCGTCGTCCAGTACTGGGACCCAGCAGCGGACCGCGACCGCGTCCTGGTCGATCTGGAAGCGGACGCTGAGCATGCCGAACGGGACCGCCCGGGCGAGCAGCATCGTGCAGGCCTCGTCGACCATCAGGCGCAGGTCGTCGATGGAGTCGATGTCGTAGTCGCGCCGCATCGCCACCGCTGTGGACACCGTGCGCACCAGTGGCAGTTGTCCGAGCGCGGCGTCCACCCGCAGTTCCACCACCTCGCCCAGTCTGGTCCTCCTAGCCGCCGCGGTGTCCTGTCGGGGATCGGTCACGGGGCTCGGATACCCATCGGCCCGCCGCCCACACCCACCCGGGGCGAGGAACCGGGCAGGAGTAACCGCACGTGATCGGGGGTAGCTCCAGGGTATGAACGAGGCGAAGCAGGGGAGCGAGCCGTCCGCGGGCGAGCTGGTCGGCAGGCTGGGGGAGCAGGTGTCCCGGTTGGTGCGCGACGAGTTGGCGTTGGCCAAGGTGGAGTTGCGGGACAAGGCCAAGCAGGCCGGGCTCGGCGCGGCGTTGGGTGGGACCGCCGGGATCCTCGCGTGGTTCGCGGTGGGGACGCTGGTCGCCGCCGCGGTCGCAGGCCTCGCTGTCGTGCTGCCGGTGTGGGCGGCGGCGCTGGTCGTCGCGGGGGCGTTGTTGGTGTTGGCCGCCGTCGCGGGTGCGGTGGCGGCGAGCAAGGTCCGCCACGCCACGCCGCCCATCCCGGAGCAGGCGATCAAGAGCACCCGCCAGGACGTGGCCACCGTGAAGGAGAGCGCTCACCGATGAGCAAGCAGACCGAGCAGGAGGCGCTGCGCGCCGACATCGAGCAGGCCAGGGGTGACCTCGCCGAGACGGTGGACGCGTTGGTGGCCAAGACCGACATCAAGCGCAAGGTCGGCGACAAGACCGAGCAGGTGCGGGACGCGCTCGTCGAGCGTGCCCATGAGGCGAAGGCCAAGGCGGGTGACGCGGTCGTCATCGCGCGGCACAACCCGGTGCCAGTGGCGGTAGCCGCCGCCGTAGTGGCCGGGCTGGTCGCCTTGCTCGTCCGACTGATCGGCAGGTGACGGCGTGCGACTGCTCTATAGGCCGCTGAGTCTGCTCATCAGCGTTCTCGGCGGACTACTCGCTGGCACCCTGTTCAAACGGATCTGGCGCGGGGTGACCGGTGACGATGAGGCGCCCGAGGCCACGTCACCGGAACACTCCACGCGCGAGGTGCTACTCGCGGCCTTGCTGCAGGGCGCGATCTTCGGGGTGGTGAAGGCCGGGGTGGACCGCGCGGGCGCCAAGGGGTTCCGCAAGCTCACCGGCGAGCACCTGGACAAGAAGGACTGACGATCGGCACGCGGTGCGGGTCAGTCGGGCGGCTCTTGGGCCTGCGGCTCGGGGGCGGGTTGATCCGCGTCGGCCGGGTCGGCGTCGGCGTGGTCGACGGTGATCGACTCGTGGGTGTGCTTGCTGGCGTAGTCCTCCAGCGGCTCGGTGCTGCGGTCGAGCAGCTCGTCGGCGTTCTCGTCGTTTCGGGTCACCGGCGTGGGGTATCCAGCGGTGGCGTTGTCCACACCGGTGGTGACGATGTTGCGCGGCGCTCGCCGGGGGTAGAGGCTGGCCGTCGAGCACCGGCGGCCTGATGGGGGGCATCGAACTGCACCAGGACGACGCCGCTGCCCTCGCGTTCGAGGCAGCCCCCGCGATCATGTGGATGTTCGCCGGTCCCGATCACCGCATCGTCGCGGCGAACCGGCTGGCCAGGGCCAGCGTGGGCGACCGGGCCGGTCTCCTCGGCGCCCCGGTCCGGGAGGCTGTCCCCGAGGCCGCTGACCAGCAGGTGTTCGAGCTGCTCGACGAGGTGGCCCGCACCGGCGAACCGCAGTTGGGGGTCGAGCGCCGGGTCGAGGTGGACCTCACCGGCACCGGTGAGCTCGTCGAGGGGTTCTTCACCTACAGCGTTGTCCGGTTGATCGCGCCTGATGGCACTGCCGTGCTCGTGGCGCACGTCATCGATGTCTCCGAGTCGGTCCGACAACGCCGCGCCGCGCAAGCGGAAGTAGCCGACGTACGGCAACGGTTGGCCATAGAGCGCACGGTGGTGCTCCAACTCCAGCGCAGCCTTCTTCCGGCGGGCCTGCCGCTGCTCCCGGATCTCGGCCTTAGTGCGGTGTACATGCCCGCGGGGGAGTGGATGACCGCGGGCGGTGATTGGTACGACGTTGTCCCTATGCCTGGCGATCGCGTAGGGCTCGTTCTCGGTGACGTGGTCGGTCACGGCCCCACGGCCTCTGGTGCGATGGGGCAACTGCGCGCCGTCGCCGCTGAACGCCTTGTGCGAGGGGGCACGGTCGTCGAGGTACTGCGGGCGTTGGACACCGTTGCCAGGGTGTCGCCGGATGCTCGCGGCTCGTCTGTGTGCGTAGCTGTGTTCGACCGCCTCACAAGGGTCCTGGAGTGCGGCGGTAGGGGACATCCCCAGCCGCTATTGCTAAGCGCAGATGGCGAGCCGCGATTCCTCGATGGACCTATAGGCCCGCCGTTGGCGTTCACCGATGCGGACTCGCCGGTCACCTACACAACTCTTGGGGCGGGAGAGTCCCTGATCCTCTACTCGGACGGCCTGGTCGAGGCCCCTGGGCGCGGGTATACGGAGTCCCGCGCCCGCCTCCTCGACTGCGTCGCCCACGTGGCCGCCCGCAACACCGACACCGAACCCCGCGACCTCCCGGACCGCCTCTGCTCCGCGCTGGCCGCGATGGTCGACAACCAAACCTCCCGCGACGACGTCAGCGTCCTGGCCGCGACCGTGCTCTCAGGCCCGTCCCCGCGCCTGGACCTCGCACTCCCCGGCGTCGCCGAACAACTGGCCGTCCTGCACCGAGAACTCAACGTGTGGCTGAACGCCTTGTCCGCCCACCGCGACGACCGCACCGCGATCGCCCTGTGCGTCGTGGAGGCGGTCACCAACTCGATCGAACACGGCTACCGCGACCACAGCGGCACGGTGACGGTCCTAGGCGAACTCGACGGCATAGGCGGCGTGACGGTGACCGTGGCGGACACGGGAATCTGGCGCGACCCCGTGGAACGCAGCCCTTACCGCGGCCGGGGCATGCTCATGATGCGCGAGTGCAGCGACACCCTCCACGTCGACACCAACGAGTCGGGAACGACCGTCTACATGCGCCGGACGATCCGACACCCCCCGGTGCCGCTGCCGGAGTTCGACACCCCCCACCGCGTCACCGTCCCGCACTCGGTGACGGTCAAGACGGAGGTCGAGGGCAAGACGGTCCGCGTCTTCGTATCGGGGATCGTGGATTCCTCCAACGCGAACGAGCTCCGCTCGGCGTTGCAGGAGGCATCCCGCAGTGGTGTGGGGGAGTGCGTCCTCACCCTGGACGCGGTGGACTTGTTGACCAGCGCGGCCCTGAGGGTGTTGTTCGAACAGGTAGCGGACCTGCGCGCGGCGGGCCGCGAACTCAAGCTGATCGCCACACCAGACAGCCCCGCCGCCGCCGCGTTCAGCGCCAGCGGGCTCGACCAGATCCTCCCCTTGCACGCCACCGAGTGACGGCAGCGAGACGCCGCTCATGCACGCTCAACGCGATGCAGCCGCATCCCGCAGCTGACGACCTCTAGGGCGGCCCGGTGCCCTCACACGCGCCGAATGCCCGGCCTGTCAAGCGCCAGACACGTGAGGCGCGTTCTCGACCCGCCCACTCGGCTGCAGTCGCATCATGTGCTGGCTGCCACTCGTGGCCGTCTGCCGCGCCCAGCGTTGAGCGTGTGACTGCCATTGGGCCCAAGATGCGAACCCGGGGCATCCGAGACCCAGCCTGCTCGTCCTCCGGAGTGGTCCGTCAGCCTTCCCGTAGCGCCTCCGCCACCGACCCACCGGCCTCGTCCGCGGCCTGGCCGTTGCGTTCGGCCTCGCTGTGCCTGGGGTGGGCAGGCTCCGGCGGTGCCGGGTCGTCGAGGTCGTCGCGGGGGTGATCGATGCGGTCGTCCACCGCCGCCAGCGGGGTCGAGGGGCCTGGGCGGTCGGCGTCGTCCGCGCTCACGTCGGGTTCCTCTTCGGCCAGGCGCTGGTCGAGGGACTCGCCTTCGCGTTGTTCGGCCGGGGTCATCCCGTGCCGGTCGGCTTCGGCCCAGTGTTCGGCGGGGTCGACCCCCTCCTCCAGGGGGTCGACGCGCAGGTTGTCCTCGTCCAGGGTTTCCGCCTGGCTCAGGTCCGAGTCGTAGCCGTGGGTGGTCATGCGCTCGTCGTACCCCGCCTGCCTGAACGACAAACCGCGCTGGTCTGCGTCGCCAGCATCGTTGTCACGGCGTCGACACCGCCGTTCTTGTGCGCTTCGCGCTGTCGGTGCGCTCCGTCGCCGTTGTGGTCGAGCCAGGTCATGGTGGACCGGACGAACTCGAGTTCTCCGCTAGCGCGCAGTTCGTCGGTGTGCGCGCTGACCAGGTCACCGATGACCGAGGTCGCCTCGCGCAACGCGCCGGTCGCCGGGTCGGGTACCGAGGCGGACCGGCCGCCCTTGGCCGCTCGCCACTGCGCGGCCCGGATGATCTCCGTCGGCACCCTCGGTGGCGGTTCGGTCGAGCGCAGCGCGTCGGACACCAGCAGTCGCACGAGCACCGCCACGAACGCGGCTTCCTCGACCGTGCCCATGACGTCGGACACCCGGACCTCGACGGTCGGTTGGGCTTCGGAGGGCCGCACGTCCCAGTAGACCATCTTGCGGTCCATCGCCGCCCCGGACGCCAGGAGCCCGTTGACGATCTCCTCGTACTCGTCCACCGAGTCCACATAGGGTGGCGCGCCCGCTGTCGGCCACCGGTTCCACAGCACGTGCCGCGCGGAGGCGTAGCCGGTGTCGGTGCCGTCGTGGAAGGCGGAGTTGCCCGACATGGCCAGCAGCGCGGGCAGCCAGGGCCGCAGGGAGTTGGCGACCCGCAGCGCGGTGGCCGTGTCCTCGACCCCGACGTGCACGTGGCACCCGCACGTCACGCCGCTGAAGATGAACGGCCCGACGTGGCGGGCGATCCGGTGGTAGCGGGTGCCCGGCCCGATCAGCGAGATGTCCCGCTGCTGGTGCGGGGCCGTCCCGGCCGCGATGAGCAGCGCGTCCTGCTCGGCGGCGCCCGCGGCCAACCTGGCCCGCAGCGCGGCGAGCTCGTCGCGGATCTCCTCCGCGTACCGCAGGATCCCGGTAGCGGACTCGACCTGGCAGCGCAGCAGCTCCGGCTTGAGGTCGACGTCGGTCACCCCGGCCACCGCCTCCGGGCCCTGGTTGACCAGTGACCCGTCCGGCCCGACCAGGAGGAACTCCTCCTCAACCCCCACGGTCAACTCGGTCAAGAGTCCTCCTCCTCGGCGCCGATTGTCCCCTTAGTACCCAGCCGCGTGAACGCTCACGCGGTGACATAGTTGACAGGTGGCTACCAGAGTGCGCGAGACCGAACGCAAGTACGAGGCCCCCGCCGACTTCACCCTGCCCGACCTGACGTCGGCGGGTCCGGTGAGCGCGACAGCGGGTCCTCGCAGTTCGGACCTGGATGCCACCTACTTCGACACAGTCGACCTGCGGTTGGCCCGCGCGGGCATCACCCTCCGCAGGCGGACCGGCGGTGACGACGCGGGCTGGCACGCCAAGCTCCCGGTCGCGCCGGATGTGCGCGACGAGATCCGGTTCCCCCTCGGGCGGGCCAAGACGAAGGTCCCCGCGGAGTTGGCCGCTCTGGTGCGCTCGCACACCCTCGGTGCGCCTCTTGCGCCGGTCGTCCGCATCGCCACTCAACGTGACGAGTGGGAACTGCGGGACGCGGACGGCACCACCATCGCCCTCCTGGCCGACGACAAGGTGACTGCCCACCCGCTCGACGGCACACCCCACTCGTGGCGTGAGCTGGAGGTCGAAGCCACCGATCTGGATGTCCTCGACGCCGTGGGCGCCGCTCTGGGCGCCACCCCGGCGAAGTCGACGTCCAAACTCGCCCAGGCCCTGGGTGACCGGGCGCGGCCGCGCAAGCGGGTGGAGTTGTCGGCGAACCCGTCCGCGGGCGATGTGGCCCTCACCTATCTGCAGGCCCAGACGTCCGCGATTCGTGCCAACGACACCGGCATCAGGCTGGACACGGATGACTCGGTGCACCAATTCCGTGTCGCGTCCCGGCGGTTGCGCAGCGCGCTGCGCGCGTTCCGACCGCTGCTCGACGCGGACCGGGTCAACGCGCTGCGCGAGGAACTCAAGTGGTTGGGCGGCGTGGCCTCACCCGCGCGCGACGCCGAGGTCTTGGCCGAGCACTTCGCCGGTGAACTCGAGGCGCTGCCGAGCGAGGACGTGCTGGGCAAGGTCCCCGCCCAGATTGACGCTGAGCTGAGCCGCGCGTTGGCCGATGGGCGCGCGGAGATCCTGTCGACATTGGACAGTGACCGCTACCTGGCTCTGCTGACTGATCTCGACGCTTTCCTCGCGGACCCGCCGTGGACCAAGCGCGCGCGTCGTCCTGCGGTGCAGGAACTGCGAAAGCCCGTAGTGAAGGCTTGGCGGACTCTAGAGGCATCCGTGCGGGCCGTGGACGAGTCCAGCAACAGGGATGCTGCCCTTCACCAAGTGCGTAAGGACGCGAAGAAGGCGCGGTACGCGGCCGAGGCAGTAGCGCCCGTGTTCGGTAAGAGGCTGGACCGGTGGGGCAAGAAGGTCAAGAAGGCGCAGACTGTCCTCGGTGTGCGGCAAGACGCGGCAGTAGCGCGAGAGGCTGTGCGGGAGATGGGCGTGCGCGCTCACCTCGCCGGTGGCAACGGGTTCACCTACGGAGTCCTCTACGCGCGTGAAAGCGAGCGCGGAGCTCGCGCGGAAGAGGACTTCGCCCGGGTGTGGCGCAAGCTGCTGGGCGTGAAGGGACCCCGTTGGCTCCGTTGACACCTTCTGCATGCGGTTTCACGGTGCGGGGGCGGTGGTACACCCAGGGTGACCGGTTGGGTGTGGAAGGGGCCTGTCGTGGACGACAGTACGTACGTCTTGTTCTTGGTCCTAGGTATCGCGCTCGTCCTACTGGACGGGCAGATCATCTATAGGAGCGGGCTGCGGTACCTGGCCGACTCTTACGGTGAGGCCGAGTCGGCGCGGTCGATGGCGCGGTTGGTTTCCGTGCTGTTCCACTTCGCCGTACTGGGCGTCCTGCTGCTGATCTCCGCCGTCGACATCGGCGGTGACACGCAACTCGAGGCGATGGTGCGGCGCTTGGGCGTCGTCCTGCTCCTGCTGGCCGTGTCACACTTCCTGGCGATCAGGATGCTGACCAGGATGCGCGACCGGCTGGACGCGGAGAACCTCACCAAGCAGCGGATGGACCACATGCAGCAGCACGGTGTGCCGACCCCGCCGCAGGGGCTCGCCACCGGCCCGGCGGCGGGTCAGATCGACTCCGAGGACATCGCCCGCGCCAACGGCACCGCCGAGACCCGCCTGTCGCGGGCCCCGGGCGCCGAGCCGGGTATCGGGACCGTTCCGGCCCGCGCCGACGGCACCGTTCCCGAGCCGAGGGGCCAGGCGGTCCCCGGCCAGGAGGTGCCGGTTCGGCCGAACCTGGGCTCCGAGGCGGTCGCCCGCCGGGGTGGCGCGGTCGGGCCGGACGGGCATTGATCTCCAACCCACCGCGGCCCGCCACCAAGCGGGCCGCGGTGCCGTTGGTCGTCACGGCCGCGGCCACCGCGCCCGGGGTGTACCTGGGCCTCACCGGCACCCACCTCAGCCCCGCGCTCGCGGCCCTGCTCTTCGGCATCGCCGTGGTGGGGGCCGCGTTCGTGTTGTCCTGGGTCGCCGAGGCGGTCCAGGTGGACATCTCCGCAGGTCTGGCGATCACCGTGCTCGCGCTGATCGCGGTCCTGCCCGAGTACGCCGTCGACTTCGTCTTCGCGTCCGAGGGAGGTCGCGCGTTCGCCGAGTACGGCCCGTCTTGTGTGCCACCCGGTTCCACGGACCAGTCCAGCTGCGGCTTGGCGCTGGCGAACATGACAGGTGCCAACCGGATCCTCGTTGGCGTCGGCTGGGCCGCGGTGGTGCTGCTCGCGGCCTGGAGGATCCGCCGCAATGGCCAAGACAAGAGCCAGGAGAAGCCGCGTAAGGCAGGCGTCACCCTCGAGCGCACCGACGCGGTTCCCTTGGCGTTCCTCGGTGTCGCGACCCTGTACTCGTTGACGCTGCCACTGCGCCACAGCATCACGCTCATCGACGCCGTCGTGTTGGTGGGAATCTTCGTCCTCTATGCGGTGCGAGTCGCTAAAGCACCGCCAGGCGACCCGGACTTGGAAGGCGTCGCGAAGGTCTTGGGGGAGCAGCCGAAGCTCCGCCGCAGGCTCGCGTGCGCTGGGCTGTTCGCCTTCGCCGCCGCGGTCATCTTGCTGGTGGCGGAGAACTTCGCGCACGCACTCGTCGAGACCGGCACGCAGGTCGGCATCAGCCAGTTCTTCCTCGTGCAGTGGGTCGCACCACTCGCCTCGGAGGCACCTGAACTGCTGGTGGCGTGCCTGTACGCGTGGCGGCTCAAGACCACCGACGCCCTGGCGACCCTGGTCTCCTCCAAGGTGAATCAGTGGACCCTGCTCGTCGGCACGCTGCCGGTCGTGTTCGCGGTGGCCTCCGCCTCGACCTCAGGCCTGCCGATCGACGCGGCCCAGCGCGAGGAACTCCTGCTCACCGCCGCGCAGTCGCTGTTCGCGGTGTCGCTGCTGCTGAGCCTGACGATCACCGTGCGCGGTGCCCTCGTGCTGCTCGGTCTGTTCATCGCCCAGTTCGTGCTCGCTGGGGTGCTCCCGCAGTCGATCAAGGGCATCGAACTGGTCGCCCTGTCGATCGCCTACCTCGTGGCCGCCGCGGTCGTCACGGTCCGTTCCCGGCGCCACCTCGTCACCCTGGCCAGGGACGGGTTCCGCACCCCCTACCGGGAACTCGCTGACTGACGGTGCGGTTCGAGCGGATCGTCGGCCGCGCTGTGCAACCGGAACGTGCGACGCAGTCCGGTGACGTCCAGCAGGCGCGGCACGGCACGGCCACCGACCACCAGCCGCAGGTCCACCGCCCGCGCCCCCGCCAGGTCGCGCAGTTCGACCAGGGCGCTCAACCCCACCGCGGCCAGGAAGTCCACTTCGGACAGGTCGACCACCAGCAGCAGCGGCTCCGGCACGGCGAGTCCGGCCAGCAGCGCCCGCCGGGTCGCGGCCACGGTCGCCAGGTCGATCTCCCCGCGCACGGTCACCAGCACCGCCCACGGCCCCACCCGCTCGACCTGGAGCCGCTCGCGCGCGCTCGGCGGTCTTGGTGCGGGGATGGGGATAGCCGGGGTGCGGCTGCGAGGAACCATGGCGGCCTCGGTTCGTGCCGTCGGGAAGTCCTCGAAGCATAGAGCACCGTTTTCCCCGGGCAAGGGCCTCTGTGGCGCTTCCCCCGATGGGCGCAGAACAGCGCGATTGGGACTGCCCGAACAGGGGTAGCTCACCGGTGGGCTGGTCACCTGAGGAGGACACGTGCTGCGACGGAACCTGGTGCGCTCCTACCGACTCGCTGTGACCGCGCTGTCGGCACTTGTCGCATTCACGGGCGTGTGCGCGGGCATGTCGTTGCTACGTTCGTGGACTCTGGTTTTCCTAGCGGTGACCGCGGTCTGCCTGGGGCTCGCCCTGTCAGCCGCTCTTACAGGCAACACGAGCCTTAACGGCCTCGCGCTGTCGGCACTCGTGTTCGGAGCGTTGATCGGGACGACCGGGCTGTTCCTGCTCGTCGACTGGGTCGCTTTCGCTCTTGCGGCGGCCTTGGTCGTGGCCGCCATCCCCCTGCGCGGGGGCAGGGGGCACAGCACCGCGCACCTCTGCACCCGTTGGCAGGAAACTCTGATCGCTCTGCGTCAGGCCACCAACCCGGCCCAGGCCGCCGCCCTCCTCCGCGACCGACAACGCTGCCTCGACGAGTTGGAGCGGCGCCACCCAGAGGCGTTCCTCCGGTGGCTCGCCACCCCCGACGCCGATCCCGCGAGCGTCCTGGCTCCCCGGCAGGCCTCTCGCTGACACGCGGGCCCGTGGTGAACCGGGGAACAATGGGGGTCGTGCCCACCTGTCTCGTCCTCGGCGCCGGGGGCTACATCGGCGTCCACCTCACCGCCGCCCTGGCCTCCGCCGGGCACCGGGTCCGCGCGCTCGGCAGGTCCCTCGAAGCCGGGCCGGACGTCATCCGCGCCGACGTGCTCGACGAGACGGCCCTGCGGGACGCGATGGCAGGCGTCGACGTCGTCTACCACCTCGTCCACTCGATGACCGGCGCCGACTTCGCCGCCACCGACCAGAAGATCGCCGTCGCGGTGGCCGCGGCCGCCGCCGAGGCGGGCGTTCGGCAGGTGGTCTACCTCGGCGGGCCGCGTCCCACCGACGGCCCGATGTCGGCCCACCTGGCGTCCCGTGCCCAGGTGGGGGACGTTTTCCTGGCCGCGCGGACCCCGGCCCTGGTCCTGCAGGCGTCGATGATCATCGGGGCTGGCTCGGCGAGCTTCGAACTCCTGGCCAAAGCGGCTCGCGGCGGACCTGTCCTGCCGAACCCCTCTTACATGAGCAACCGAAGTCGCCCGATCGCCATCCGCGACGTCTTGCACTACCTCGTGGAGGCCGCCGAGCGAGAACCGGTCAACTCCGTCGCCGACATCGCGGGCCCCGACACGGTCACCTACCTGGACCTGGTCCAGCGTTGCGCGCGTATCGCGGGTCTGCCGAAGCGCCTCGCGGTCCCTGTGGCACTACCGCCTGCCGTCGTCGCTGCCGTCACTCCCGAGCCACTGGTCCGATCCTTGGTCGAGTCCTTGCAGCACGATCTGGTTCCCGCCGAGGTACTGCCACCACCGCCAGGCGGTGCCACCAGTGTCGACAGGGCGCTAAGAGAGGCATTGGGCGTGCCAACGCCGGAAGGTCCACCTATCGATTCGCCGGACCTCCTACGCGACCACAAGACCACGCGCGTAAGAGCCACACGGGACAGGCTCTGGCAAGTCATCACCGACATCGGAGGCTCCAGCGGGTGGCACACCGTTCCCGGCGCGTGGTCGCTAAGAGGCGCGTTGGACCACCTGGTTGGCGGTGTTGGCCTACATAGAGGCAGGCCCACCCACCTCAACTCCGGCGACACCGTCGACAGTTGGTCCGTGGTCGAGCGGTCCGACGCGACAACCGAACTCGTCCTACGCACCGACATGCGCCTGCCAGGCCGCGCCTGGCTCTCGCTCCGCGCGACCGACAGCGACAGGCCGGGGGAGAGCGGCCTCGAACAAACCACCTGGTTCGAGCCTTACGGCCTCGCGGGCAAGCTCTACTGGTACGCCCAGAAGCCCGCCCATGACGTCGTGTTCGGGTTCATGGGCAGCGGGATCGCCCGCACGGCCGAATCGGGCACCGGGTGAGCCGACGTGGACGGCGCGACCGCCGCCGTTCCGGTTGAATGGGGGCAGCCCCCTCCCGAAAGGCTCCCTTGTGGACGATCGACTTGCCGAGTTGGCCGCCGCCCACGGTGTCGCGTTGGAGTACGAGAACGGCGAGCGGCAACGCGTGCGGGTGGACCCCGCGGTGGTCCGGGCGATCCTGGACGAACTCGGCGACCCGCCGACCCGCGCCGCGCTGCCTTCGGTCATCCGCCAAGGCGAGCGCGTCGAGGTCGGCAGGGGCGAGGTCGAGCTGGAGGACGGCAGCTCTGTCGCCGTCAACGGGGCCCTGCCCGATCTGCCCCTGGGGTGGCACAAGCTGCGCGTAGGCGATCGGGAGACCTCCCTCGCCGTCACCCCCACCCGCCTCCCGGACCTGGAACGCACGTGGGGCTGGATGGTCCAGCTCTACAACCTGCACACCCCCGACTCCTGGGGCATCGGCGACTACCGCGACCTGCGGACCTTCGTCACCCACGCGGCCACCGACGAAGCCGCCGCCATCCTGGTCAGCCCGGTCGCGGCGGGTGCGGTGACGAAACCGGTGCGCAAGTCCCCGTACTCGCCGTCGAGCAGGCGGTTCCTCAACCCGCTGCACCTGGCGGTCACCGACACCCCCGAGTTCGCCGCCGCCGACGCGGACACCCGCGCCAAGGTGCTCGGCCTGCGGCCCGCCCTCGGCGAGCAGATCGACCACGACGCCGTCTGGGACGCCAAGACCGCCGCGTTCGCCCTGCTCAACCCCCTCCTCCCGGACCTGTCGGCGCTCGATCGGACACTGCTCGACTTCGCCACCTTCAGCGCGCTCGCCGAACGCCACGGCCCCGATTGGCGCACCTGGCCTCCCGAGTTGCGCCACCCCGGCAGCACCGACGTGATCCGCGCCCGCGAGGAGCTCGCCGACAGGGTCGCCTTCCACGCATGGCTCCAGCAGCGCTCCGCGGCCCAACTCGACGCCGTGCGCTCCGCGGCCACCGGAATGCGCGTAGGCGTGATCCACGACCTGCCGGTCGGTGTCGACCCGGGCGGCGCGGACGGCTGGTCGCTGCAGGACGTCCTCGCCTCGCGGGTCACGGTCGGAGCGCCTCCCGACGCGTTCAGCCCCCTCGGGCAAGACTGGGTGCTGCCCCCGCTGCGCCCCGACAAGCTCGCCGACCAGGGGTACCGCCCGTTCCGCGACATGATCCGGGCTGTTCTCACCCACGGCGACGGCATCCGGGTCGACCACGTCGCCGGACTCTGGCGGCTGTGGTGGATCCCACCGGGCGAATCCCCGGACCGCGGCACGTACGTGCACTACGACGGCGAGTCCATGCTGGGCGTCTTGGCCCTAGAGGCGCACCGCGCGAACGCGGTCGTCATAGGCGAAGACCTGGGCACAGTGCCGGAGTACGTCACCGAACAGCTGCAAGAACGCGGTGTGCTCAGCTGCGCGGTCGCCTGGTTCCAGCGCGACCGGGACAACCGGCCGCTCCCCGCCAACCGCTACCCCCGACAAGCGGCCGCCAGCATCTCCACCCACGACCTCCCCACGGCCACGGGGTTCCTCTCCGGTGAGCACGTCCGGGTCCGCACCGACCTCGGCCTGCTGACCGACCCCGAAGCCGAGCGCGAGACCGCGGCCGCCGAACGCGCGGCGATCCTGCGGTCGTTGGTCGAAGAAGGCCTGCTCGCGAGTGTGGACGCCCCGGTGGAGGAGATCGTGCTCGCACTCCACCGGTTCATCGCCAAGACCCCCTGTGCCTTGGTGTTCGCCGCTCCCCAGGACCTGATCGGCGAGAAACGCCAACCGAACTTGCCCGGCACCGTCGACCAGTACCCCAACTGGCGGCTTCCGCTGCCCATGACGGTGGATGAGGTGATGGGCCACCCCGCGGTGCGCGCGGCGGTGGCTGCCCTGCGAACCCGGTAGCTAAGGCCGGGCCAGTTCCGGCTCTGGCAGCGGTGCGCTGATCGGCTCCTCGGCCAGGCCCTGCTCCAGCAGCAGCGCGGTGTAGATCGGGTTCGGGTCGACGTCGCCCACGATGGTTCTGCTTTCGCTCGCGTGTACTCGGACGGTAGCGGTGTATCCAGCTGCCACCAGTCTCACACCTCCGTTCGGGTGACGGTTGCCAGTTCGCATTACCCGGAAGGCGCTATTTGATCACATCGAGTAGGTCCAGGTACCCGGCACTGGCCTGCCACAGCGCGTCCGAGACCGGCTCCAGCTTCCCCGGCTTCCACCGCCGCCGCTCGTACTCGTCGGTACCGCCGCGCAGCGCGCGCAGGCTCAGCGCCAGTTCCGCCGCCAGCCGCTCGGCCAGTTCGTCCGCGCTGGGTGCCTGCGGGCGCAGCGCTTCGCCCTCGCCGTCGCCGATCGCCGCGAGCGCCGCCTCGTCCACCCCGCCGTCGACCGACCACACCAGCACCGGCCGCTCCAGCACGTGGTTCCACACCGGCGCGTGGTTCGACCGCCAGTACGCGGTGGCCGGGGTCTGCGGCAGCCGCGCCGCCGCGGCCCAGTGCCGGGAGCCCGACGGCTCGGTGCGCCAGGGCACCTCCTCCACGTCCACCGACAGCGCCACTGTGATCGTCTCCAGCTCGCGGGGCCGCCCCAGCACACCGCCCGCCGCCCACAGCCGGTCCACCCGCAGCGGGAAGATCGACGCCGGTCGGGTCGCCATGTCGGCGCAGGTCGTGGCCAGGGTGGTCAGGTGGTGCACCGCACGCGTCCAGTTCACGCGGCAATCCTGCCGTACCCGACCGGTGGTCACCGTCCGCGACTGATCGTTGACGGTCCGACGTCGACCGTCGTACGTTGGAGGCAGGTGACCGGAGTGGGTGTCCCACGAAGGGGGATCGCGATGACCGCCGCGCCCGAACGCGTCCACGACTACCCGTTCAACCGCCCGGAGGGCCTCGACCTCGCGCCCGCGTACCGCGCCGCGCGCACGAGCCCCGGGATGATCCGCGTGCAGCTGCCCTTCGGCGAGCCCGCCTGGCTGGCCACCCGCTACGAGGACGCCCGGTTCGTCCTCGGCGACCGGCGGTTCAGCCGCGCCGAGGCCGCCGAGCACGACGAGCCCCGGGTGCAGTACCACCGCGGCAGCGGCGGCATCCTCGCCATGGACCCGCCCGACCACACCCGGCTGCGGGTGCTGGTGGCCAGCGCGTTCACGGTCCGCCGCGTCGAGCGGCTGCGGCCCAGGGTTCGCGAGATCGCCGAGGAACTCATCGCCGACATGCGGGCGGGCGGCACCACCGCCGACCTGGTCGACTCCTTCGCGCTCCCGCTGCCGGTGCGGGTGATCTGCGAACTGCTCGGCGTCCCGGCCCGCGACCAGCACCTGTTCCGCGAGTGGAGCGACGGGCTGCTGTCCACCGCGGCGCTGACCGCCGAGGAGTTCAGCCGCAACGACCAGGAGCTCTCGGCCTACATGGCGGGCCTGGTCGCCCAACGCCGCGAAGAACCGGCGGACGACCTCATGTCCGCCCTGATCGCCGCCCGCGCCGACAACGTCGACCGGCTGACCGAGCGCGAACTCGTCGAGCTGTGCGTCGGGGTGCTCGTCGCGGGCCACGAGACGACCGCGACCCAGATCCCCAACTTCGCGCACGTCCTGCTCAGCCAGCCCGACCGGTTCGCCGAACTGCGCGCGGACCCCGACCTCATCCCCGCCGCCGTCGAAGAACTCATGCGGTTCGTGCCTCTAGGCGCGACCTCGGCGTTCGCCCGCTACGCCACCGAAGACGTGCAGGTCGGCGAGGTGGTCGTGCGCAAGGGCGAGGCCGTGCTCGCCGCGATCGGCTCCGCCAACCACGACGAAACCCGCTTCCCCGACGCCGACCAACTCCGCTTCGACCGCGGCGGCACCGGCCACCTCGGCTTCGGCCACGGCGCCCACCACTGCCTCGGCGCCGCCCTCGCCCGGGTCGAGCTGCAGGAGGCGCTGCGCGCGCTGCTGGCACTGCCGGGTCTGCGTGAGGCCGGGCAGCCGGAGTGGAAGACGCAAATGCTGGTCCGCGGCCCCCGCAAGATGCCCGTCACCTGGGAGGCCCAATGACCTGGTCGATCGCCGTTGACGAAACCGCCTGCCTCGGCTCCGGCATCTGCGCAGGCTCCCGCCCCGACGTCTTCGCCTTCCACGGCACCCACGCCGTCCCGGTGGCCGAAGGGATAGCGCCGGACGAAGACGTGCTGGACTTGGCCGACACCTGCCCGGCAGCGGCCATCCTCATCCGGGACGAATCAGGGGCGGAGCTGGCACCCCGCCCCTGACCGGTTCACGCCGCGGCCGGATTCCCAGCGCAGGCCCCGCACGAGGCTCATATCCGGCTGGACTCCAGCGGCGTGAGGATCGTCTTTGCCTGGAGTGCCTAGGCCCGCTCATTGGGGAACGGTGCCCGGTCCTGGGACTGGCGGACCGCACGGCCGTTCAGCCCTTCGCGGCCAACCCGGTGAGACCGGGGGACCAGCTAGCGCTCGGTCGTCCAGCCCGCTCGCGGAGCGCGCTTGGCGCCTCGTGGGCGACGCGACGCGGGGGCGCAGTTGGCAGCTGCGCCCCAGCACCCGGGCTCAGATCCGGCTGGACTCCAGTGGCGTGACCAGGATCGCCCTGGCGCGGTGTCCCGGAGTTCGTCACTAGGAGCGGTGTCAAGGTCCGGGCTGGCGAACGGCACGGTCCTCCAGCCCTTCGCCTGCGAGCGCGGCGAACACCCTGTGGCGACGCGATGTGGGGGGCGGAGCCGGGTGGCCCGCCCCCACATCGGGCTTAGATCCGGCTGGACTCCAGTGGCGTGACCAGGATCGCCCTGGCGCCGACGTCCCAGAGTTCGTCCATGACGAAGGGGGCTCGGTCTCGGGGGACGAGGGAGCGGACGGCCACCCAGCCCTCGCGGGCCAGTGGGGAGACCGTGGGGGACTCGATGCCGGGGGTCAGGGCGCAGGCCGCTTCCCTGACCTCGGTCGGGCAGTCGAAGTCGATCATCACGTACTGGCGGGCGATGAGCACGCCCTTGAGCCGCCTGCGCACCCGCTCGACCGCGGCCGCGGCGGTGCCGTCGTCGTCCTCGGTGCCGGGGCGGCGGATCAGCACCGCTTCCGAGCGCAGGATCGGCTCGCCGAACACCGCCAGGCCCGAGTTGCGCAGGCTGGTGCCGGTCTCGACCACGTCTGCCACCGCGTCGGCGATGCCCAGTTGCACCGAGGTCTCCACCGCGCCGTCGAGCCGCACCAGGCGCGCCTCGATGCCGTGCTGGGCCAGGTGGGCGGCCACCAGGCCGGGGTAGCTGGTGGCGATCCGCTTGCCTGCCAGATCGGCCACCTGGGTGAGATCGCCGGGGCGGGCGGCGAAGCGGAAGGTCGACTCGGAGTAGCCGAGCGGCAGGACCTCCTCGGCGCCGGTGTCGGCGTCGAGCAGCAGGTCGCGGCCGGTGATCCCGGCGTCGAGGGTGCCGGAGCCGACGTAGAGGGCGATGTCGCGCGGGCGCAGGAAGAAGAAGCGCACGTCGTTGCGCACGTCATCGATCATCAGCTCGCGGTTGCCGCGATGGACCCGGTACCCCGCCGCGGTGAGGAGCTGCTCGGAGGGGACGCTGAGCGACCCCTTGTTGGGCACGGCGATGCGTAGCGTGGTCACGCGCCGGAATCCTGCCATACCGCAGCAGCGCGGCCGATGACCCCGGATTGAACTCCAGACGACCTCACCCGCTCCGCCAAGCCGGGAACCACACAGCGAGCCCGCTCCACCAAGCCGGTAACGGTGCCGGGCGGGGACGTGGGGGTGGGTGGTGGGTGGTGGGAGAGAGTGACACAGCCCCGGCGAGGCCGGACACGCAGGGCGTAGGTCGCGTGTCCGGCCCGTACCCGTGGCCGACCCACCATTCGGGTGACCCGGGGCCCGGAGCCGACGGCCGGTTTCCGCGACGGCCGTCCGTGCTCCGATCGGAGTGGTGCAGGGTGACTTGAGCATGCCGGACTGATCGTCGACGCGCCCATCCCAATGACTCATAGTTTCGGGTTATGCACCATTCGCCCGATAGCAGGCTGGTTTGCGCCGAATGGGTGTACGGCGCGCTCAGTCCTTGACGTCGGGGCAGTACTGCGCAAGTGCAGCGGCTCGGCCCGCCTCGATCTGGTCGCCGGGCGCCGCGCCGGTCGTGGCGCTCACCCAGGCCTCGATTGAGGCGAGGTTGAACCGCTGTGCTTCGAGGGAGTTCGCCGCCGCCACCGGGTCGTCGGTGACCTCGCCCGCCAGGTGCAGCGCCAGGCCGAGGACGGCGCCGTCCCACCCGGGGCCGACGAACAGCGACCCGGCCGCGCTCCCGGCGAACTCGACCGGCACCGTGTGCTCGAGCTCGAACCTGGTGCGCGCACCTTCCACGGTCAGGCGTACCTCGACCAGGCTGGTCGGCCCGCCGAAGGTGACCCTGAGTAGAGCAGGTGGCTCGCAATGCAGGATCTCGCCGCCCGCGTTGCCCTCCAGCTGGAACCGCCCGCCCACCCGCAGGTCGCCGGTGATCGGCAGGAACCACCTCGGCAGCCGTTCGGGGTCGGTGATGGCGTCCCACACGTCGGCCACCTCGGCGTCGTAGTCGCGGGTCAGCCGGACCCGGATGAGGCCGCCGGTCTCGTCGACCTCGCGGCCGGTGGCGCCGATCTGCGCGGCTATGTCGATCATGGGGTGCCCTTCTCGGGGGGAGTGGGGGTGGCGCGCCTGCCCCTGGCCAGTTCGGTGCCCAGCGCGTCGAGCCGCTGGGTCCAGAAGCCGCGGAACCGGTCGAGCCACTGGTCGACCTCGCGCAGCGGCTCGGCCTCGACCGAGTACAGCCGCCGGGTGCCCTCGGCCCGCACCGAGGTGAAGCCGTTGTCGCGCAGCACCCGCAGGTGCTGCGACACGCCGGGTTGGGAGATGCCGAACTCGGAGCGGATGAGCTCGGTGATGGACCCGGCCGAGCGCTCACCGTCGGTGAGCAGTTCCAGGATCCGGCGGCGGACGGGGTCGCCGAGGACGTCGAACGCGTGCACCAGGCCACTGTGTCAGTTCAGGCTTATATAAGTCAAGCCTGGCATCCATTGAGGAGGGTCGTGCCTGCGGCGCGACCCGGCCGTCCACTGTGGAGCAGCTGAAAACCGCCGGTCGCCACCCGCCCGCGGCGGTTACACTTGATCGTCATGCGGATGTGTGGCGTTGGCAGGCGCCGGTGATGCGCCCCCTGCTCGCCTTCGCCAGCACGACGGGCCCCGGCTACACCGCGCTCACCGTGTCCGGCGAGGTCGACATGTCCAGCGCGCACCTGCTGGACCGGGAGTTGCGGGCGGCGCAGGTCGGGCCCGGGGTGGTCGTCCTGGACCTGACCGCGGTGCGCTTCCTCAGCGGCGCGGGCGTCGACGTGATCGTCACCGCGGCCCAGCGCGCCGCCGAGGCCGGTACCCGGTTCACCGTGGTGGCCCCCGCCGACGAGCCCGCGCACCGCACGATCACCCTGGCTGGCGTGCTCACCCCCGTCGACCTGGCGGAGACGGTCCTGGTGGCACTGTCCGATGCCGACCGCGAACCGCTGGCCTAGCGGGCTGCGCCGAACGGTCGCCGCGAGGTGTCCACAGTCGACAGTTCACGCGCTCGGGCGCGCAGCCGCCCGGTGTCCGCCGTGGACCGCGCGGTGTCGAGCACGATCCGGTCCGGACGGATCAGGGCGGCGCGGACCCGGGCCGAGCGCAGCCAGTCGGCGTAGGGGGAGTCGAGGTCGACCACCGCGGCGTGCGGGCCGAGCAGGTCGTCGGTCCACCCTTGTGGCGTTGACCACTGCGGACACAGCCGCCCCGCGAGCGGTGCCCGGCCGACCAGGGGGCCTGGGGCGAGCGCGGGGGAGCTGTACCGCAGCGCGGCCCCCGCGACTCCCGGCAGCCGGGCGGCGCCCCGGATCACAGCGCGCCGCGCGGGTCCCGCGCCGAGCGCCCACCCGATGACCTGCGCCGACCGGATGGTCCGCACCGCGTGCGCCATCCGCTCCGACTGGTAGGTGTCGAGGACCGCCGGGTCGCCGCCGCGCAGGACGTGGCCGAGCTTCCACGCGAGGTTGTGCGCGTCCCGCAGCCCCATCCCCAACCCCTGCCCCACGAACGGCGGCCCCTCGTGCGCCGCGTCCCCGAGCAGGAACACCGATCCGACCCGCCACCGCCGGGCCACCCGGGACCGGAACGTGTAGGTCGCCTCGCGCACCACCTGCGCGTCGCCGGTCCACGGTGGTCGTCCCGGCGCACCGTCCACCCGGTACTCCCACCGGTAGCGCCGCCCCGCCACGCGCATGTACGTGGCGGGACGGCGCCGGTCGCACACCTGGTGCACCCCGCCCCACTCGACGAGCCCGTCCCCCTCGACGTCGACCACCGCCCACGACTGCGGGCGCCCCAACGTCCGGCTCCCGATCCCTAGTTCGCGCCGCACGAAGCTCTCCGCCCCGTCACAGCCCAACACGAACCGCGCGCTGAGTTCGCCTTCGGTGGTCCGAACCCCCCACCGCTCGACCCCGGTGACCGCCACGCCCCACCGCACCCGGTCGCCGACCTCGTCGAGCAGCAGCCGCTCCAGGTCCGGCTGGTGGAACATCGACGACTCCGGGAAGCCGCCCGCCCCCACCGCCGAGTCCCGGGTGAACTCCGCCAGCACTCCGCCGCCCGGCTCGACCAACCGCAACCCCGGCATCCCCCGGCTCACCGCCCGGAACCGCGCGCCCACCCCCACGGCCTGCAGAACCCGCGCGACCTCCCCATCCACATGCACCGCCCGCGGCAACCCATATGGCTCGTCGTGCCGCTCCACCACAACAACGTCGACCCCCTCGCGCCGCAACAACCCAGCCACCACCAACCCCACCGGCCCCGCCCCAACCACCACAACCTCAGCCACACCCACCGACTACCACCGCCTCCCACCCACCGCCACCGCTTCTCTGCCTTCTCCGCCGCGCTGCCCTCGGTGCCTCTGGTGCCTCTGGTGCCTCTGGTGCCTCTGGTGCCTCTGGTGCCTCTGGTGCCTCTGGTGCCGCCCCGCGCCCCGCGCCCCGCGCCCCGCGCCCCGCGCCCCGCGCCCCGCGCCCCGCGCCCCGCGCCCCGCGCCCCGCGCCCCGCGCCCCGCGCCCCGCGCCCCGCGCCCCGCGCCCCGCGCCCCGCGCCCCGCGCCCCGCGCCCCGCGCCCCGCGCCCCGCGCCCCGCGCCCCGCGCCCCGCGCCCCGCGCCCCGCGCCCCGCGCCCCGCGCCCCGCGCCCCGCGCCCCGCGCCCCGCGCCCCGCGCCCCGCGCCCCGCGCCCCGCGCCCCGCGCCCCGCGCCCCGCGCCCCGCGCCCCGCGCCCCGCGCCCCGCGCCCCGCGCCCCGCGCCCCGCGCCCCGCGCCCCGCGCCCCGCGCCCCGCGCCCCGCGCCCCGCGCCCCGCGCCCCGCGCCCCGCGCCCCGCGCCCCGCGCCCCGCGCCCCGCGCCCCGCGCCCCGCGCCCCGCGCCCCGCGCCCCGCGCCCCGCGCCCCGCGCCCCGCGCCCCGCGCCCCGCGCCCCGCGCCCCGCGCCCCGCGCCCCGCGCCCCGCGCCCCGCGCCCCGCGCCCCGCGCCCCGCGCCCCGCGCCCCGCGCCCCGCGCCCCGCGCCCCGCGCCCCGCGCCCCGCGCCCCGCGCCCCGCGCCCCGCGCTACCTATACCACAATCTTCTATCCAGATAATGGTTGCCGGGGTGCCCAACCGCCACCGGGTAGCTCGGTGGGACTTGGCCTGCCGCCTGAATGCTGCTCCTCATCTGCCCGAATACACATACCGCCATCTCCTATCTAGATAATGGCTAGTAAGCGGAGCGGTAGGAAGAGGGCCGCCGGGATTCCGAGGCGCTGGCTTGGCACCCTGCGGCAAACGTCAACCGTCAAGGCGCCACTTCACCGGTCTTGGCCTGGACGACCCGGGCTGGCGAGGCCTCGTCCGAGCACGACGACCACCACCCCCGCGAGGACCACGCCCAGCAATCCCACCCGCAGGCTCACCGCGTCCGCCACGACCCCCACCACCGGTGGCGACAGCAGTGATCCGATCCGCAGCATCCAGCTCACGACCGTCAACCCCACGCCTGCCCCCAGCCCCGGGAGCTCGTCCGCGCTGTGCATCGCCGCCGGGACCAATGTCGCCGTTCCCAACCCGGCCAGGGTGAAGCCCACGAGCGTCATCCCCACCGACGGCATCGCCAGTGCCGCTCCCATCCCCACCGCGGCGAGTGCGCCGCCCCATCGCACGACTCGGCGTTGGCCGAAGCGGTCGATCACGCGGTCTCCGAGCAGTCGCCCGACGGTCATCGCGGTTTGCAGGCACACGAATCCCAGGCCGGCGGTCAGCGCCCCGGCGCCCAGGGTGCCGGACAGGTAGATCGCCGACCACGAGGAGCCCGCGTCCTCGACCAGTGCCCCGCAGGCCGCCAGCACCCCGAAGGCGATCAGCAGGCCGACCGGCCGTCCGGTGGTGTGCACGTCGGGTACCCGGTCGGCGCCGGGCAGCATGAACCGGTAGCAGACGACGGCGACGCCGCTGAACAACGCGGCCACAGCTACCAGGTGCACAGCCAGTGGGACCGCCAACCCCGCGGCGGCGGAGCCGATCAGGCCGCCGCAGACCGCTCCCACGCTCCACAGGCCGTGGAACGAGTTGACGATGGACCGGCCGTAGTTGCGTTGAACGCGAAGGCCGTGCGTGTTCTGGGCGACGTCCACAACGGAGTCCAGGGCGCCCGCCGCGAACAGGGCCGCGGCGAGGGGGAACCAGCCCGGGGCCAGGCCGATGCCCACGACGGCGATCGACAGGGCCACGATCCCCAGCGACGCCACCCGCGCGGACCGCATCCGGTTGATCAGGGCCGGGGCGAACAGGCCCGCCACCAGCGCGCCGAGCGGGGCGGCGGCCAGCGCCGTGCCCAGGGCCGCGTTCGTCAGGCCCAGTCCCGCTTTCACCTCGGGCAACCGGGGGACGACGGTGGCGTAGAGGGCACCGTTGGTGAGGAACACCCCGGCGACGGCGGCTCGCGCCCTGCGGTCGGCTGTGGTCGGTGCGGACATCACGAACGAGCCTACGTCACCCACGGTGAGTGGTTGTTCTGGATCTTGAGCGGCTCGATCGGGTGGAATCGCGGGTAGGGGGTTGGCTCAGCGTGGCGGGCACTGGTTCTCTTCACCGCGTCCGAGGTCGTCGGGGGCGCGGGCCCCAGGAAGGTCGGGTCGTCGATGCAGCCGTTCCAGTTGCCGGAGTTCTACATGCCCTACCCGGCGCGGCTGAACCCGAACCTGGAGACCGCCCGCGCGCACACCAAGTCCTGGGCCCGCTCGATGGACATGATCGACGTCCCGCAGCAGGGCACCATGATCTGGACCGAGGCCGACCTCGACGCCCACGACTACGCGCTGTTGTGCGCCTACACCCACCCCGACTGCGACGCCACCGAGCTGGACCTGATCACCGACTGGTACGTCTGGGTGTTCTACTTCGACGACCACTTCCTCGAGCTGTTCAAGCGGACCCGCGACATCGCGGGCGCCCGCGCCTACCTCGACCGGCTGCGGCTGTTCATGCCGGAGGACGGCCCGATCACCGAGGAGCCGACGAACCCGGTCGAGGCGGGCCTGGCCGACCTGTGGGGGCGCACCACCCCGTCGATGTCGGCCGACTGGCGGCGCCGGTTCATCGAGAGCACCAAGAACCTGCTCGACGAGTCGCTGTGGGAACTGGCCAACATCAACGAGGGCCGGGTGTCCAACCCGCTGGAGTACATCGAGATGCGCCGCAAGGTCGGCGGCGCGCCGTGGTCGGCGAACCTGGTCGAGCACGCCGTCGGCGCGCAGGTGCCAGCGGTGATCTCCGGCAGCAGGCCGATGCACGTGCTGCGCGACACCTTCGCCGACGCCGTGCACCTGCGCAACGACCTGTTCTCCTACGAGCGCGAGGTGCTCGACGAGGGGGAGCTCAGCAACGGGGTGCTGGTGTTCGAGCGCTTCCTCGGCATCGACACCCAGGACGCCGCCGAGCGGGTCAACGACCTGCTGACCTCGCGGCTGCACCAGTTCGAGCACACCACCGTCACCGAGCTCCCGCCGCTGTTCGACGAGCACGCCGTCGACCCGGCGGGCAGGCTCGGGGTGCTGGCCTACGTCAAGGGCCTGCAGGACTGGCAGTCCGGCGGTCACGAGTGGCACATGCGCTCCAGCCGCTACATGAACGGCGGCGGCGCCCCCGGCACCGGTGTGCTCGGCGGTCCGCTGGGCCTGGGCACCTCGGCCGCCAGGATCGTGCCGTCGCTGCTGGCCACCCACAAGCAGCGCGAGCGCTCGTTCAGCCACGTCCGGTTCGAGAAGGTCGGCCCGGTCGCCCGGCCCGAGCTGCGGATGCCGTTCCCGGTCCGCTCCAACCCGCACCTGGACGCGGCCAGGGACAACGTGATCGCCTGGGGCCACGCGGTCGGCATCATCGACGAGCTCCCCGGCCTGTGGGACGAGGAGCGCTTCCGCGACTACGACCTGCCGCTGTGCGCCGCGGGCATCCACCCCGAAGCCAGTGCCGAGGAGCTCGACATCTCGTCTGGCTGGCTGTCCTGGGGCACCTACGGCGACGACTACTACCCGGTCGTGTTCGGCGACGCGTCCAAGTACCCGGCGGCGAAGGCGCAGACGGCGCGTTTCTCGGAGTTCATGCCGATCGACGGCGAGCCGACGCCCGAGCCGGTCAACGCCCTCGAGCGCGGTCTGCTGGACCTGTGGCTGCGGACGTCGGCCCCGATGGAGCTCGACAACCGGGCCAAGTTCCGCGAGGCCATCGAGGTCATGGTGGACAGCTGGCTGTGGGAGCTGACCAACGCCTACCAGAACCGGATCCCGGACCCGGTGGACTACATCGAGATGCGCAGGCACACCTTCGGCTCCGAGCTGACCATGAGCCTCTCGCGCATCGGCCACGGCCGCACCGTGCCGCCCGAGGCCTACCGCAGCCGCCCGGTGCTGGCCATGGAGAACGCGGCCATGGACTACGCCTGCATGATCAACGACATCTACTCGTACCAGAAGGAGGTCCAGTTCGAGGGCGAGATCCACAACCTCGTGCTGGTCGTGCGCAACTTCTTCGACACCGACTCCGACACCGCGATGCGCATCGTCGGTGATCTGATGGACTCCCGCATGCGCGAGTTCGAGCACGTCACCGCCACCGGCCTCCCGGCCCTGTTCGCCGACTTCGACCTCGGCGAGGACGCCAAGAACACCCTGCTCGGGTACGCGGAGGAGTTGCGGAACTGGCTCTCGGGCATCCTCGAGTGGCACGAGGGCTGCCGCCGCTACGCCGAGTCCGACCTGCTGCGGCACTTCCCGGAGAGCCCGGGCGCACCTTCCTTCTCCCGCCCCAGCGGCCTGGGCACCGCGGCGTTCACGATCATCGCCCCGCCCACCTCACCCCAGCCCGCCAGCGCTTTGGCACTGGCCGCCCAACGCGCAGGCGTCGACGGCGCAGCCCAGCCCCCCGGCCCTGGTCTCGCCGAAACCCGGGTAGCCCTGCCGACCCCGACCAACCACGTGGAGGTGCCCAGCCCCGCCTCCCTGCCCCGCCACCCGGTCGGCCTGCGCACCGAGGCCCGGATCCCGTACTCCACCCAGGACACCCCCAAGCCCGCCCGCCCCCTCCCCGGCGGCCCCGAGTTCCAGCGCCGCCCCAGCGGCCTGGGCACCGCGGCCGCCCGCATCACCCCACCCACCCGCCAGGGAAGCAAGGTCGCCGACAACTGAGCTGCGCGAGGACATCCGCTCGCTGTCTCTAGGCCGCTCGGACCAATCCCGAGCTCGGCTCACTGTGCGGTGCTGTTCGCGTGGCACACTCCGGGATCGTGTGGACATTCGGGTGGCGGGCGCTCTACCGCCAGGTGGTGCGGTCGTCGTTCGCGACCGTGCCGTTCTACCGGGAGCGGTGGGCGTTGGTCGGCCGTACCGATCCGGTGGTGGTCGATGGTCGGACCGGGGAGCACGGGGGTGCTGTTCCGGCGGCCGATGTCGCGGGGCGGTTGCCGGACCTGGTGCCGCTCGCGGGCGGTGACGCTACCGTAGATCCGTTGCGGGGCTTGGAGATCGTGTTGCACCAGTGCGCCAGGGTCACCCCTGAGACGGTGATCCTGGGTGCTGTCCCGCCGCATCATCCGCGGGGGTTCGCGTTGGAGTCCACACCGGACGAACTGCGGGGGCATGTTCTCGCCGTGGGTACCCCGGAGGAGTTGGCGGGGGTGGCGGCGGAGATCCCGCGGGTTCCGCTGGTGGCCCCGAGCGAGCGCGGCGAAGAGGGCCTGCTGGTCGACGACCTGCTCGGGGTGCTCGGTGGGGTTCGGGACTGCGGCAACTGGCACCTGGACTGGCCGCGCGTGTACGCGCGGGAAACCCCGCTCGGGCTCGCGTTCACCTTGCTGCTGCAGCGTTCCCCGCGGTTGGTCGACATCGTGCCCGCTGGGGGAGCCGAGGGCAGGATCGAGCGGTGCCCCCGCCACCGGACTCCGGTGATCGCGGCGTGAGGGCTGAGATCTTCGACCCCAGGACCGACCCGGAACCCGTGTACTGGAAGCAACTCCGCGTCACGGCGGGATTGCGCGCGGACTGGGCGTGGGAGGTGCTCGCCGCTCAGGCGTGGGGTGCGCGGACGGTTCAGTTGATCACTGTGCTGTTCGACGGGGCCACACCGAAAGCGGTGGTCAACGCGGCGTGGCTGGGTGCGCCGCTGCACCGGTTCTCGTTCGCGGGAGCCGGTTCTCGGCCGTGGGTGGGCGCGGTCCACGTGCGCGGCCCCGGCAGCGGCGCGGTGCCGGGCTGGTGGTTGGCCGACGACGTCCCCTTCACGGTGCTCTCCGAGTCGTACGCCCGGGCCATGCGCCGTGAGCTCGGACCTGGTTGCCTGGCCCTGGTTCTGCGGCAGGTGACCGAGGAGCAGGCCGCGCAGGCGGGGCGGTTCAAGGTGGTGCGGCCGACCGAGCGGATCTGGACGTTCCCGATCCACGAGTGGTCGGACCCGGAGGCGTGGCTGATGACGTTGAGCCGCAGCCGCCGCAGCAACCTGCGCGGGATCTTCCGGCGGGTCCGGGAGAACGAGGACCTGGAGATCCGGGTGCAGACCGGCACCACCGACCTCGACGAGGTCAGGGTCATCGAGGCCATGCGCTGGAACGACGACAAGTACGGCGGCAGGCTGATCCCCCGGGTGCGGACCCTCAGCGGGTACCTGCGGGCGCTGGTCGCCCAGCCGGACGTGCACTCCACCAGCTACATCGACCGCAGGACCGGGGAGCTGATCGCGTTCGGCACCGCGCTGGACCACCCGACCGTGCCGATCGTGCGGTCGTGGACGCAGCGGCCAGCCGAGCAGGGCGGGGCGAAGTACCTGTACTTCTACCACCTGTCCAAGCAGGTTGAGTGGGCCATCGCCGGGGGCAAGAAGGGCGCCGAGTTGGGCAAGGGCAAGGCCCAGGAGAAGCAGTCGCTGGGCGCGGTCCCCTCCGACCAGGCGGCGATGGCGGTCCCTATCCGACCTTGGTGACCTCTGTGGACAGCCTGGCGTGCAAGACGATCGCCTTCGTCGCCAAGCCGACGACCAACGCCAGGAAAGCGCCGACCGCCCCGAGCGGTCCGGTCGCGGCGATCGCGGCGACAGAGGTCGCGATGAGCGACGCCAGCGCCGCGGAGGTGGTCAGCGACAGCACGGACCCGTTGGTGTTCTCCAACAGGAACACCGCGTAGACCACCGCGCAGAACGTCGTCATCTCCACCAGCACCACGGCCCCGAGCAGGATCCGGCTCTCCGACACCGGTGCCAGCGACCCGAGCACGGCGACGGTGACCACCACCAAGCTCGCGATCACCGCTGTCCACCCGCTGATCCGCCGGGCCAGGAGCCTGCCCCCGGCGCCGCCGGTGCCGCGCAGCCGCAACGACGTCGCGGGTTGGATCAGCCGCAGCACCAGCACCCCGAACGCGCCCAACGCGCTCGAGATCAGGATCAGCACGTAGACCAGTGCCGTCTCCGACGGTTTCGCCACCACGGACAAAACGATGTAAAGAACAGAAACCCCGGCGGTGTCGGCGACATCCGAGAAACCCAGCAACAGCACGCGCCGGTTGAGCAGCGTCCCCAACCCCGGGCGGGTCTCGTGTGGACGTTCGCGGGGGATCAGAGCGGCCAGCGCCGCGCACACCAGGACCAGGCCGCCGGTCAACGCGAGCAAATAGCCCAACGGGCGCAACACGCCCAAAGCGGCGAGCCCGGCCATCCCGATGACCCACACCGCGTAGCTCAGGAACGCCACCGTGTCACGGAGGGGTCGCTCGGCCAACCGGTGCACGGCGGCCAGTACCGACAGAAGGCCCAGCCCGGCCGCGTTGGTCGCCGCGGCCGCGTAGAGAGCGACCGGTCCGCCCACCGGCAGCAGGGCCGCGGTGATCACCAATCCCGCCGCGAACGGCACCGCCGCCCGGGTCAGCAGCATCCAGGTCACCTGCGGGCCCAGCAGCCGGGTGCGCGGGACGGCCGTCAGCGCGGACTTCTCCACGCCGATCACCAGGGTCTGCAGCCAGGCGAAGGTCCCGGTGGCCGCCACGTAGCGGCCGAAGTCGTCGGCGCCCCACACCGGCAGCAGCGCCACCATCGACAGCTGGATCCCGGCCCGGGCCGCCCCCCGACCCGCGATGATCCGCAGGGCGGCCCGCACCGCTCTAGCCCTTGGTCGACACGGCGGGCGACTCGTCGGTCCCGGTCGACGCCTCCGCCTCGGTCGAAGCCTGGGTGGAGCCGCTGGCCTGCGTGGTCGACCCCGACGCCTGCGCGGTCTTGCCCCGGCCGACCAGCTTGCGCCACACCCGGTCCGGCAGCGTCAGGATCAGCACCGCCACCACCACGTGCACGATGATCAAGGCGAACGCCTCGTACTTGGTGGCCGGGTGTCCGAGGCGGACGGTCATGTGGTCGGCCCAGGTCCACACCTCGGGGATCGGCGTCCACGCCGGGTCGGTGTGCGGGTTGATGGTGAGGAACGCGAGGTCCTCCAGGCCCGAGAGCTGCAGCACGATCATCGCGTAGCCCAGCCTGCGGGCCCCGCCCGGCGTGCCGCCGCCGAGCCGGTGCGACAGCGTCAGCGCCAGGATGAGGAACGGGGTGAGGGTGAGCACCAGGTAGTAGAAGCTCTTCTCGTTGGCCGCGGCGAAGAAGATCTGCGGCACGAAGAAGGCGAAGTACACCAGGAAGCACAGCGGCACCGCGACCCGCGCGATCAGCTGCTTGGTGGCCACGCTGAACCGCATCGCCGCGATCGCCTCCACGGCGAGCACGAACGGCACCAGCTTCGCCAGCAGCACCCAGATGTTCGGGATCGATTTCTGGTGCGGGAACCCGAACCAGACCGCGCCAGCCGCCGCGAAGGCGAGTGCGGTGATGATGATGAACGTCCTGTGCGCGCGCAGGCCCGTGCCGGTTTCCGCCATGCGATGAACTCCATGCCCCGTGTTGCCCCGATCCAGAATGGGCATAATACGCGGGAATCCCTTGCGTGGAAGGGGGATCGGCCCCCTGGTCGAAGCGGTGGGGCCAATCGGAGCACCCGGGGAGGGAGTGGCCGGATGGGATATTCCCAGTTGGCCTGGGAACGGGCGGCCGCCGCGGTGGCCGCCCGGGCGCTGCGCGAGGTCCCGTTCTACCGGGAGCGCCACGCCCGCGGCCGGGGGTTGGCGCCGGTGCCGACCGAGGAGCTCGAGGGCCGGTTGTGGGCGTTGTGCCCGTTGTCGCGGCCGTACCGGGCGATGACCGAACCCACGCTGTGGACCGGAGATCCGGCTGATCTTGCGGCCGCGGTGCGCGGGTGCGGCGCCGGTGGGGGCGCGGTAGTCGAGGTGCGGTCGGCGGTGGTGCCGTGGGACCGCCTGGGACCGCTGGGGCCACGGTACGCACCCGTGCTGTCACCAACCGCCACCGCCGTCGATGTGTCCGCCTCGGACGGTCCGGCCCGCGCCCTGGTCGCTGGCGGTCGGACGGTGCTGGTGTCCGCTCCGGAAGACGTGGACGCCGTCCAAGGCCGGATCGGCGCCGTGACGGTGGTCGTGCGCAGGTTGGCCAAGGTGGGCGAGCCCGGTTGCCTCGCCGTACTGCACGACAGGCACCTCGGGTACTTCGCCACACGGCCAACCAGCTGCGGCCAGTGGCACCTGCTGTGGCGCCGATTCCACGTCGCACCGGGGGACGGGGGAGTGCTGGTCACCGCGCTCAAGCGGCGCAGGCCAACCCTCGTGCGGGTGGCTGTCGACGTGGGACTGCGCCAAGTGGCGGAGTGTTCCGTGCACGGCACACCTGTACTTCAAGCCTGATCCCGCACGGTGGCGGGATCTCCGCCGTCGGGACGGTCGACTGTCGGTTCCGGACGGTGTCGATCGGGCGCCGAGTGCCTGCTCGCGGCCGGTGCTCGGTTGCTCCGAGTGGGGCATTCGGTGCACAGCACACCGGTTCTTCGAGCTCGAACGGTCGCGCCGTCGCGTTGGCGATCCCGCTCGGCGGCGGGATCTCCGCCGTTGGGCGGGTCGACTGTCGGTTTCGGACAGTGTCCGGACCGCAAGCGGCTGCTCGCGGGCGGCGCTGGGTTGCTCCGAGTGGCGGAGTGTTCCGTGCACGGCACACCGGTTCTTCGGGCTTGAAGGCTCGCGACGGCTGCTTGCCGCGCTGGTGATCCTGCGGGGTAGCGGGATCATCCGTCGAGGCGGGTCGACTGTTGGTTCCGGACAGTCTTGATCGGGCCGCGAGTGCCTGCTCGCGACCGGTGGCGGGTTGCTCCGAGCGGACGAGTGTCCGTGCCCGGAACGCCCGTTCCTCAAGCTTGAGATCCCGCACGGTGGCGGGATCTCAGGCTTGAAGCGCTGCCAGCACCGCTTCCCGCAGGGGTTGCTTCCCCTGCCGGTAATCCCGCACGGCGGCGGAGATCTCCTCCGCTGTGAACAGGTCCAGCAGGGCCACCGGGCGCGGTCCACCGTCGGTTCCGAACAGTCCCGATCGCACCGCCGATGCCTGGTCGCGGTCCAGCGGCTCCCCGCGCAGGTACACCTCCGCCGCCTGCTCCACCGCTTCGGCCTCCGGCAGCTGCTCGACTTGACGTGAAACGATCCAGCACTGGGGGAGTCCTGGGCCTGCCAGCCATCGGCGGGCGTGGTCGACGCGTTCGCGGGCAGCGTCCGTTTCCTGCCCGAGGTCGGCCACCACGTGGTCCACCTGGTAGCACCGTTCGTGCAAACGGCCGATGATCGCCGATACCGACGGTAGGCCACTGTGGACGGAGGTGTCGGCCGTTCGGTCGAATCGGTTGTGCAGTTGGTAGTACGCCGCTCGGTCCAGCGAGGGTGCCGCCAGTGCCTTCGGCGCTGCCGCCTTGGCCCAGGCGAGCACGGCCGGGGTCAGGTACCTGGCGTGCGGATCCACAGGTGGCGGCGGGGTTTCGGGTGGCGTGGCCCGGAGGGCGGCGAAGTCCCGGGTGGACACAACGGCCTCGCAGGCCGCGCACCAGAACCGGGCGGAGCGGCGACTCATCCGGTATACGACGGTTGTCCCGTTCCGGCCGCACTGGGGGCAGGTCGGCGACAGGGCCTCGCGTTCGGGCGAACGGCCCAGGGCCGTGCGCAGGTGTTCGGTGAACGCGCTCACCAGCCCACCACCAGGTGGCTGGCGACCGGTCGCGCGCCGAACCGCTCCTTGATCCGCGCCATCCCCTTGCCCGGCCGCAGGGTGGCCCTGCCCAGGGAGATCGTGTGCGCGACGAGGTCGACGTAGTGGTCGAAGTAGAGGTTGGCCACGTCGCCGTCCACGCGGTCGCGGGCGCCCCAGTAGCTCATGGTCAGATCGATTCCGTTGTCGTGCACCGTGGACAGCGCCAGCAGCCCGGAGCCGTCGGAGTACGTCGCGAACCGGGTCGCCGGGTCGGCGTTGAGGTGCTCGATGTAGTGCTCCGGCACGGGGGTGCGCACGACGCCGGGACGTTGGTGCCTGAACCGAATCAGGCTGATCAACCGGGCCGCCTCGTCGGTGGGCACTGTGTCCACGATCGCCCGTGTCGCGGTGATCCCACTGCGCATCTTGCGCAACTGGGACCGCCACTTCGCGGGAAGGCTGTTCAGGTACTGCTCCACACTGGACCATTCGGCCGACAGCACGCTGTCCGGCGACACCGCCAGCACCCGGCGCGTCCGGCGGTCGAAGGCGGCGAGGTCGTCGGTTTCCACGTGCCGGTAGCAGAACCCGGCGACCCGGTGGCGGGCGCGCGCCGCCCGCTCGAACGCCAGCACCGCGGCCCGTTTGCCAGCCGCGTCCAGCCCGGCGGCGAACAGGTGCCCGGCGATCGACGCGGGCGCCAGGCGGCATTCGATGAATCCCGCTCGCGTCGTGGACCCGGCGCGGTGGTAGGCGCGGTAGCCGCCGACGCCCAGGAACCTGGCGTGGAACAAGGCAACCACGTCCGTCCCATCGCGAACGACGGCGAGCGCGGTCGCGCTCTGGCTGGCCCAGGCCGCCGTCGTCAGCGGCGCCGCCCGCCACAGCACCGGCGCGCCCGCCGAGGTCACGAACCGGTCCCAGTCCCGCGGTACCGCCTCGGTCAGGGGATCGAGCAGTTCCCCGTGCATGATCTCCCCGTTACGCTCCACCGACCTCGCGGGAGACACCCGCGGGCGACACTCTCCCGGAGGACCACCGTGCCTGTCCAGGACTGGCAGTCCGACGCCGAGGCCACCATCGACGCGCACCTGCGCGCGGTGGCCGGGCGCGACCTCGACACCTTCGCCGCCACCGTCCACCCCGAGGTGACCGTGATCATCCCGTCCGGACGGATCCTGCGCGGCGCCGAGGAGGTCGTGGCCTTCCACCGGGAGTGGTTCACCGACGGTGACTGGACCTACGCCACCGCACCGGTCCTGGCCACCTCGACGGCCACCACCGCGACCCGCGTGCTGGAGGTGACCGTGGTCGGCGAGCCGGGCGCGGAGCCGTCCCGGTTCCTCATGGGACTGACCTTCGTGGCCGAGTCCGGGCGCTGGCTACTCATTCACGACCAGTGCACGATCGGCCGTCCGGCGTAGTTTTCCCGCCCGCTCACCCGCGCCGGGGAATTCCGGTGTGCGCGACCCTTTTGCCACTCCAAAAGCGTTGTTATAGTCCGCGTCACTTCGTGGCAAGTCCGACCAGCACAACAGCGCCGATCCCACATCGGCGCCGATCCGCCGTGCGCGCACCGCGCTCCCGGGTCGAGTTTGGCGCAGCGTGACCGACCCGCGAACGCGGTGCCCGCCCCACCGGTGGGCACCGCTGGGACCAGGCGTGACCGACGCCGGGTCGCCGTCGGCTGAGGAGGGGTTCGCGGCAATGGGGAAACCGGTCCTGATAACCGGAGTGGCGGGTTTTCTCGGCAGTCATCTGGCCGATGATTTGCTCGACCGCGGTTACTCCGTTCGCGGTATCGACAACATGATCGATGGATTCAAGGAGAATATCCCGGCCGGGGTGGAGTTCCACGAGGTCGACTGCCGGGACGCGCTGGCGCACCCCGAGCTGTTCGAGGGCGTGGAGCTGGTCTACCACTGCGCGGCCGCGCCCTACGAGGGGCTCTCGGTGTTCTCCCCGTTCCTGGTGCACGAGCACACCACCAGCGCCACCGTCGCGATGCTCTCGGCCGCGGTGCGCGCGGGGGTGTCGCGGTTCGTGCACTGCTCGTCGATGTCGCGCTACGGCGAGCTGGTGCCGCCGTTCACCGAGGACATGACGCCGGTGCCGCTGACCCCGTACGGCATCGCGAAGTACGCCGCGGACCTGCAGGTGCGCGCGATCGCCGGGGTGCACGGCATGGAGCACAACATCGCCGTGCCGCACAACATCATCGGCTCCCGGCAGCGCTTCGACGACCCGTACCGCAACGTCGCGGCGATCATGATCAACCGGGTGCTGCGCGGCCTGCAGCCGATCATCTACGGCGACGGCAGCCAGACCCGCTGCTTCAGCTTCGTCTCCGATGTCGTGTCCTGCCTGACGAAGTTGGGCATCGACCCCGAGATCACCGGCGAGACGATCAACGTCGGCCCGGACGAGGGCGAGGTGACCGTGCTCGCGCTGGCGCAGGAGATCTGCTCCATCGTCGGCGTGGACTGCGACCCGATCTTCATGCCCGCCCGGCCGCTGGAGGTGCACCACGCGACCTGCAGCTCCGACAAGGCGCGGCGCCTGCTGGGCTACCGCACCGAGGTCGGCCTGCGCGACGGGCTCACCGAGATGGTCGGGTGGATCGAGCGCACCGGGCCGAGGGAGTTCGACTACAACCTGGAACTGGAGATCGTCAACGAGCTGACCCCGCGCACCTGGTCGAGCAGGCTGATGTGACCGGCCTGACCGCGATCGTGCCCTGCTACAACGAGGGCGAGCAGGTCGATGTCGCCTACCGCTCGGTGTGCGCGGCGCTGGGCGGTATCGACGGGTTCGAGTTGCTGTTCGTCGACGACGGCAGCCGCGACGACACGTTGGCGCGGATCAAGGCGCTCGCCGAGACCGACACCCGGGTCCGCTACATCTCCTTCGCCCGCAACTTCGGCCTGGTGGCCGCGGTGACGGCCGGGTTCCGGTACGCGTCGCGGCCGTGGTCGGTGCAGTTGGACGCGGACCTGCAGTTCCCGGCCGAGGAGACCTGGGCGCTGCTCGACACCGCGGCCCAGGGCTACGACGTGGTGTTCGGGGTGCGCCGCGACCGCCAGGACTCGTGGTTGCGCAGGATCGGCGCGGCGGGCACGCACTCGGTGGCGCGCAAGCTGTTGGGCATCGAGGTGCCGCAGGGGGCGAGTTCGTTCCGGGTCGTGCGCACCGCGGTCGGTCGGACCATTGTGGACTTGCCGACGGGGAACTCGCACTTCGTCGCCAAGGCACCGCAGATCGGTGCCCGGTACACCACGGTCCCGGTCGCGCACGCGCCGCGAACCGCTGGTACGTCGAAGTTCCGCTTCGGCAGGCTCGCCGGTGACGCGTTCGAACTGCTCTTCGGGTTCTCGTGGCGCCCGCTGAACGTGTTGTACGGGACCGCGGCGGTGGTGTTCGCCCTCGCTGCGGTGCTGTCCCTGCTGGGCGCGTTCGGCGTGGTGTCGGGCACGGCGTTGCTTATCGCCGCGTTGCTCACCAGCGCGCTGGGCATGGCGTCGACCGCGTTGGTCGGCCGCTACCTGCACCGCCGGATGCTCGATGTGCGGCCGAGGCGGATCTACTACATCCGGGAGGCCAACTTCCCGGTGTCCGACGAGGACCGCCTCGACCGCGGCGCCTCAACCGTCCCGCCGCCGGTGCGGCGCCCGACCCTTGAGGTGGCTTCATGACCCCCGCCCTGATCGTGCTCGGCGCGGGTGAGGAGCAGGTGGTGCTGTTCCGCGAGGCGCGCCGCCGCGGCCTGCCGACCATCGCGGTCGACATGCGCGCCGACCGGCCCGGCATCGCCTTGGCCGACCGGTTCCTCCAGTTGTCCACAACGGACCACCAGGCGATCGCGGAGGCCTTGGCTGGCGAGGAGATCGCGGGGGTCGTGTCGACCGCCGCGGACACCTGCCTGGATTCCTGGCACCACCTCTCCGAGCACTTCGGCACGCCGTGGCGCTACCCGGCGTCGGCGGCGTCGGTGTCGATGGACAAGTCGGCCTTCCACGCGCTGGCCGCGTCGATCGGTGTGCCGGTCTACCGGTGGGCGCAGTCGCACGACCTGGCCCACCTCGCGACCACGGCGGCGGAGTTCGGGTTGCCCTTGGTGGTGAAGCCGACCGACGCCTCCGGCTGCCGCGGTGTGCTGCGGGTGGACGATCTGTCCGAATTGGACGCCGCGCTGCACAACGCTGCGGTGAACTCGCCGAGCGGGCAGGTCATCGTCGAGGAGATGCTGCAGGGCAGGGACTACACGGTCAACGTGTTCCTCAGCGACGGCGACCTCGCCTTGGCGCTGATCACCGAGAAGCACATCGTCCCCGGTCCCCGGTTCCTGATCGGCGGGCACGTCGCTCCCGCCGACCTGGACCCCGCGGTGGAGACCGCGCTGCTGGCCGACGCGCACGCGTTGTGCTTGGCGATGGGGTTGACCGACGGTCCGGCCAACTTCGACGTGATCGTCGCCGACGACGGCACCCGCTACGTCCTCGAGGTCGGTGCCCGGATGTCTGGCAACGGGTTCCCCCGGTTGGCGCACGCCGTCGCGGGCGTCGACTGCGTCGCGGCGCTGGTGTCGCTGGCCATCGGCGAACCGGTCGAACTGCGGTCCGACCGCGCCGAGATCGCCCGCCTGCACGTGCTGACCTCACCGCTGGGCGAACCGGGTGAGCTGGTTTCCGTGGCGGATCCCGCCGAGGTGCTGGCGTTGCCGGGGGTCAGCGATGTGGACGTGTTCGCCGCGCCGGGCGACGTGGTGCAGCCGTTCACCGAGGCAGGCCGGAAGTTGGGGTGGCTGGTCGTGCACGCGCCTACGCGCGCGGAGCTCGACGAAACCTTGGACAAGGCTCTTACCGCGCTTGACCTCGTAGTGGCGCCCAGCGCAGTGTCCGTCTAGAGCCGGGCCGGCGGCCTAGGCTGGCGTCATGCTGGATTTGCTGCTGCGTGGCGCGACGTTCCACACGATGGACCCCGGGCGACCGGTGGCCCACCGGCTCGGCGTGTGGCGAGGTCGCATCGTAGGCGTCGATGAGCAGTTGGACGGGCTGCCCGCGCGGCGCGTGGTGGACCTCGGCGGCGCGACCGTGCTGCCGGGGTTCGTCGACGCCCACGTGCACCTCGTGTGGGCGGGCCTGCGGGAGAACGCGCTGTCGGTGGCGCCGTGCGAGAGCGTCGACAAGGTGCTCGCGGCGATCGACCAGGCCCCTGGTGAGCCGGGGGAGTGGCTCGACGTCGTCGGGTACGACCAGCGGCCGCTCGGCAGGCACATCACCGCCGACGAGCTCGACGGCGTCGCCCGTGGTCGCAAGATCCTGCTCCTGCACGACTCCGGTCACGCGTGCGTGGTCAACCACACGGTGCTCGCCGAGCTGTCGGTCGAGCACGACAAGGGGTTCCTGGCCGAGAGCGGCATGGCCGCGGCACGGGCCCTCCGCCAGCCGTACTCGGTCGCCGAGATGGCCGCTGCCATCCGGACCGCCGCCGCCACCTGCCTCGCCGAGGGCGTCACGACGGTGGCCGAGGCCGGGATCGGCGGCGGTCTCATCAGCCACAGCCCGGTCGAGGTGGCCGCCTACCAGCGCGCGGACGTCCCGCTGCGGGTGCGGCTCATGGTGGCGGCCGCGCTCCTGCGGGACGTGGGCGCGCACCCGGCCGACGACCTGCCACGCGGGATGGACCTCGGCATCGGCACCGGCTTCGGCGGCGACCGGCTCGGCATCTCCGCGCTGAAGATCTTCGCCGACGGCGGCATGATGGCCCGCACAGCGGCCCTGACCAGCCCGTACGTCGGGTCTGACGGCAGCGGGCAGTTCTACGCCGACCCGGCCGACATCGTCGGGCAGATCGTCGACGGGCACCGCGCGGGCTGGCAGTTGGCCGTCCACGCCATCGGGGACCGGGCGGTCGACCTCGTCCTCGACGCCTTCGCCGAGGCGCAGCGCCGCCACCCGAGGACCGGCGCCCGCCACCGCGTCGAGCACGCCGGGGCCGTCCGCCCTGACCAGCTGCCCAAGTTCGCCGAGCTCGGCATCAGCGCCGTAGTGCAGCCGGGCTTCCTCTATTACAACGGCGATGACTACGCCGCCGTGATGGGACCCGACCGTGCCGACTGGCTCTATCGCGGTCAGGGGTTCCTCGACCACGGTGTCGACCTGGTGGGTAGCTCTGATCGACCGGTGACCAATGGTGCCCCTCTGCGCGCGATCCAGTTCATGGTCACGCGCCGCACCAGCAAGGGCAACGAGGTAGGCCCCGCGGAGGCCATCAGTGTCGCCGAGGCCCTACGCGCGTTCACGACCACAGCCGCTCACGCCTGCCACATGGAAGACAGCGTCGGATCGTTCGTGGAGGGCAAGCTCGCCGACCTCACTGTTCTCGCCGAAGACCCGCACACCGTCGCCCCGGACCGCATCGGTGACATCCCGGTCGTCGCCACCGCCGTCGGTGGCTCGATCGTCCACGGCGCCCCGCTCTGGTAGCCGCGGAGGTGCCAAGCTGTGGGAGTGTGGGACACGGCGGTGGTGTTGAAGCGGCAGGCGCTGATCGTGGCGTTGGTGTGTGTCGTCGCCGACGTCGGGGTGATCGTCGCGGAGTGCCCTTGGGCGCTGTCGGAACCCCACGGGTGGGTGGCGGTCGGGCTGGCGCTGCTTGTGGACGGTGCGTTGGCCACCCCGGCCCGGTGGTCGGGCGCAGTGGCCGTGGCCCACGCGGTCGTGCAAGGCGTCGGGCCGTTCGTCATTGGCCCTCTAGGGCAGACCTATAGCGCCTACGGCAACATCAACGAGGTGGGCATCCTCGTTGCCGGGTACCGGGCCGGGGCGTGGTTGGGGATGACGGAGGGGCTCGTCGCGCTCGCGTTCATCGCGGCCGGGCTCGCCACCGAGCGGTTCGCCTACCCCGGCGAGTGGTCGCTGACCGTGCTGAACGTACTGGCCAGTGGCCTGTTGCCCTGGTTGGTCGGCAGGCACACCACCGCCCGGCGCGGTCACCTGGCCGAGTTGGAGCAGCGCGAGGCCAACCGGCAGGCGGAGGAGCGCGAGGCCGTCCGGCTGGCGGTGGCGCGAGAACGCACCTCGATCGCGAGAGACCTGCACGACGTGATCTCACACCACGTCAGCGCCATCAACGTCCACGCGGGTGCGGCCCGGTTAGCGCTGAGAGATCGCCCCGAAGACCGGCTCCGCAGCTCCCTCACCGCCGTCGAGACCGCCAGCCGCTCCGCCATGGGCAGCCTGCGGAGCCTGCTCGACCTGCTTCACCACGGCGACGACGGCTCTGTCCGCCAACCCGGCTTGGACGACCTCGACGACCTCGTGGCTCTTACCCGGTCCGCCGGTCTGCCCACCCGCCTTGTCACCTCCGGTATGGGCGCGGTCGTGCCGCGCTCGGTCGACATAGCCCTCTTCCGTATAGCCCAAGAGGCACTCACCAATGCACTACGCCACGGCGGCGGGCAAGGGGCAACGCTCGAGCTCGCGCGTGGAGATGACAGCCTGTGCATGGTGGTCACCAATGACCTCGGCTCGGCCAAGACCGCCGAAGTAGGCCATAGAGGCTTGGCGGGGATCCGGCACCGCGCGACCTTGATCGGCGCCACCGTCGAGTGCGGTCCTATAGGTCCACACTGGATTGTTCAGGTCGTCGTGCCACTTGAAGGTAAGGACCACTGACGTGACCATCACCGTCCTGCTGGCCGACGACCACGCCATGTTCCGTTCCGGTCTCCGCGCGGTCCTGGACACCCAGCCCGACCTCACCTGCGTCGCCGAGGCGGGTGACGGCGCCGCCGCCGTCGAGCAGGTGCGGCTGCACCGGCCGGACGTCGCGGTACTCGACGTGCGCATGCCGAAGATGGATGGCCTCGCCGCCACCGAGGCGATCGTCGCCAACACCCCCACCAAGGTCCTGGTGCTCACCACCTACGACCACGACGAGTACCTCTACCGCGCGTTGCGGGTCGGCGCGAGCGGGTTCCTCCTCAAGAGCCTGCCGCCGGAGGAGATGGTGTCCGCCATCAAGGTCGCGGCCAGGGGCGACGCCCTGATCGACCCGTCGGTGACCCGGCGGCTCGCCGCCCGCTTCACCGACAGCATCCGGCCGACCGACCCCTCCCAGGAGCGGCTGACCTCCCGCGAGCGCGAGGTCCTCCTGCTGGTCGCCGAGGCGCTGAGCAACGCCGAGATCGCCGAGCGGCTGACCATCGGCGAGGAGACCGTGAAGACCCACGTGTCCCGCGTACTGGCGAAACTCGACCTGCGGGACCGGGTGCACGCCGTCGTCTACGCGCACCGGCACGGCCTGGTCCC
Source organism: Actinokineospora baliensis (assembly GCF_016907695.1). Lineage (NCBI taxonomy): Bacteria > Bacillati > Actinomycetota > Actinomycetes > Pseudonocardiales > Pseudonocardiaceae > Actinokineospora > Actinokineospora baliensis. The sequence continues at coordinate 4,167,569 of NZ_JAFBCK010000001.1, forward strand.
ATAACGGGTCCCCCGCGCGGGGGACCCGGTGATCCCCTCGCGCCGTGACGACGGCCGGGCGCCCGCTCGGTACCGTCGATCATGTGGGGACGGGGATGCGGCGGTTCGCCGTGTGGGGGTTGGTCGTGCTCGGCCTGGTCGGTTCCGGCACGCCCGCGTGGGCCGACGGCGCCCCGGTCGGATCGGACGTCGCGGTCGCGCAAACGTTGGGGGAGCGGGAACTGACGGTCACCGTGCGCCGGACCGACGGCGCGCCCGCACCGTTGCAAGTGGACATCATCAACCACGCGGGCGGCCCGGCGGGTGCCCTGCGGCTGAGCGCGGTACCGGCGGGAGCGCGGCCGACCAGCACCGCGACGGTCGACATCGGGGTGGGCCCGGCGACAGCACACCTGCACGTTGACCGGTTCGGCTACTGGGAATTGGAGATCGACGACGGTAGACACACCGCGCGCATCCCGTTCTCCGTGCCGCAACGCGTTACCCCGGCCTGGGAACGCGCGGTCTACGGCGGTTTCGTCGCGGCGGGGCTGTTCTTGGTCGCCGGACTGGTTCTGGCCACCAGAGGCGGAAAGCTCGTGCTCATACCGGCTACTGGGCTGGTGGTGGCGCTGTCCGTCTCGGTGACGGCCGCCCTCCTGTCGTCAACGATTCCCGTTGTGTCTACACAGGACAATGCGCGGCCACCGGTCAACCTGGCTGTGGCGGCGGACAACCCGACCACCGGCCGTCCCGCCGAATTGACCCTGTCCCTCACCGACAGCGCGACAGGGAGGCCGGTGGACGACATCCTCGTTCACCACGGCGCGCTCATCCACCTCGCCATCGTCAGCCCGACCGGTGGCCTCGCCCACGTGCACCCGGTGCGCGCCGCGCCAGGTGACTACCGCGTCCAGTTCACCCCGACCGAGCCGGGGCGCCACACCATGGCGGCCGAGTTGGCTCGCGTCGGCGGTGGCACGCAACAACTCCGGGCAGAGATCAACGTTGCCGGAAATCCTTTGCCGTCAAGTGAACCCGCGCCGGGAACCATCACGGTCGGTCCACTGAGGGCGGGTGATCCGGCGACGCTCACGGTCGACTTCGCCGGGCCGGACGACCTCCAGCCGTGGCTGGGTATGCGCGGGCACCTCATCGTGGTCGGACCGTCGCCCACCCAGGACGTCTGGGCCCACGTCCACGCGATGACCACGGCCACGGCGGGCACCCAGCCCGACGAGACCGTCGCCGCCTACCCGGCGGAGATCAGCTTCACGTTCACCTTCCCCCGCCCCGGCCGCTACCGGGCGTGGTTCCAGGCCGAACGGGACTACGCGATCCTCACCATCCCCACGACCCTCGACGTGGAGGCACAACCATGACCCGCCGCGGCAAGGGCGTCCTGGCGATCGTCGCCGCGCTCCTCCTGGGCGCCCTCGTCCTCTGGTGGACCCTGCCCGGCGACGACACCCTCGACCTGCGCGCCGGTACCGGCAGCTACTCGGTGCGGCTGACCGTCGCCGACCCCGCTGTGGGTGCCAACACCGTGGACCTGGAGGTCACCGACCTCGCCGGGGCGGCCATCACCGCCGACGAGGTCACCGTCGAACCCGTCATGGTCGACATGGGCCACGCACTCGCGCCCACCACCGCCACCGCGGGCCGGCCCGGCCACTACCGCGCCGAGCGCACCGACCTGCCCATGGCGGGCCCGTGGGAGCTGACCGTCACGATCCGCCACGGCCGCACCACGGAACGCGCCGTCTTCTCGCTGGTCATCTGAAACCGAAGCTAGCCGATCCGAGGAAGGACCATGGACACACAGACACCCAGTGCCGCGACCGGCACCCGCGGCCTCACCGCCGCGGTAGTGCTGTTCGTCGGTGCTCTGCTCACCTTCACCGGGCTGACCTGGGACGTGCAGTGGCACGAGGACGTCGGCCCGGACACCTTCTTCACCCTCCCGCACCTGTTCCTCTACGCCGGGAGCGCCGTCTCCGGGCTCGCGAGCCTGACCGCCGTGCTGATGACGACCGCCGCCAGGCGCGCGGGTCACGAGCCCGACCCCGCGGTGGGCGGCGTCCCGGTCGGGGTGTTCGGCCGGGTCTTCACCGCTCCGCTCGGCTACCTGGTCTCCGGCAGCGGCGCCGCGGCCTTCCTGCTGTACGGGCTGTGGGACCAGTGGTGGCACGGGATCTACGGGTTCGACGCGGTGATCGACTCACCCCCGCACGTCGGGCTGCTGCTGTCGGTGGCCACCACCCTGGTCGGCACGGTGGTCGTGTTCGCCGCCGCCGCGGACCGCAACTGGGGGCGGGTGGGTGTTGTCGCCTCTTTCGGCCTGCTCGCCGGGTTCACCACGATCATCGCCGTCGCATTCCAGGACCTGTCCGACACGGTCAACTCGATGCACGTCGCGATGGTCTGGCTGGTCTCGCTGATCCTCTTCGCCGGTGCCGGTTTCATCCGTAAAGGTGGAATTGCCGTCGCCGTGGCGCTCGGGGTGATCCAGGCCCTTTCGTGGTGGTTTTCCCCGTGGGCCACCCGCGCCTATGCCGACGCCGTTGACCTCCCCATCCGCGACTACATCTCCGGTGTCCCGTCAATGCCGTCGCTGATGCCAATGGCATTGGTCCTCGTCGCATTGGCCACTTATCCGCTCCTGGCCGCCCGGTCCCGCTGGGCCCCGCCTGCCGCGGGTGGCCTGGCCGGAGCCGCCCTCGCCGTCCTGCAGGCCTTCCAGGACGCCCTCGTCTACGACATCCCCGCCCCCGCCGTCGACGACCTGCTGCCCACGGTGCTGGTCGCGACCGTCCTCGGCCTGCTCGCGGGCCACCTCGGCACCCGGTTCGGCCGGATGCTGCGCCTGGTCGCGGGCGCCCGACCGGAAGGACCCTGACCCGTGCGCAGGCTCACCACCGCAATGCTGACCACAGCGCTGCTCGTAATCGCCGCCCCGACCGCCCACGCCTACGAGCCGGTCGGGATCGTGCACACCGAGAAGGTCCAGGCAGGCCCCTACCCGCTCGTCATCGGCTTCAGCACCTGGCCGGTCCGCGCCATGCAGTCCCTCGACTTCACCTTCGCCCCCGACGGCGGCGTCCAGGGCAAAACCGGCCTCCTCACCGTCACCGCCCCCGGCCGCACCTGGCGCGAACCCCTGGCCCGCCACCCCCGCAAACGCGACGTGTGGGGACTGGACGTGCGGGCGATGGAGCAGCCGGGCACCTACACCCTCCAGTTCACCGTGGACGGCCCCCAAGGCCCCGGCCAAGGCGCCCTCACCGGCCTCACCGTCCTCGAACAGCCGGGCCCGCCCATGGGGCTCAGCTGGGGGATCAGCACCCTGCCGCTGCTGGGCCTGATCGCCTTCCTCACCATCGCCTGGCGCCGCACGAGGAAAACTGTCCTCGCCGGATAGCCCCGCCCCGGGGCGTTCGTTCGCTCCGGGGCAAGGGCCCTCCATCCCCTGGTGCGGCACCAGAAGACCTTCCTGGCCCCAGAGCCGAGGCGCTCGGCCCGGCGATGGCCGGTGCCAATCCGCCCACCCGCCGCGGTCCCCCGGGGCGGCCCGGCAGCCCATCGCGGCCCGGTGCCGCCGTGTGGGCGCCGTGCCCGCCCGGGCCGTCCACGCGGCGGGGCTGCTGGCCCGATGCTCGCGGCTGTCCTGGGCCAGCGGCACGTTCTGGCTTGGTCGCCCGTTGACCGCGCCGCCGCCGCGGTCACTGTGGAGTCGGCCGACTTCGCTGGCCCATGCGGCCGTGTGGCACCAGGCCGGTGCCGTCCGCGTGGTGGGAGCTGGCTCGGTGCTCGCGGCGGCCCTGGCCAGCGGCACGTACTGGCTCAGGTAGTACCTGCCGCTGCCCGGCCCAACGGCGGTCCCCCTCGGCCCGGCCACGTTCTCCCACCAGACCTGCCCCGGAGCGTTCGTTCGCTCCGGGGCGAGGGCCCCGGCCAGGGGAGCTCACCTGGTCCCGGCATGATTGACCGCCATGGCCACCCTGTCCGACGCGCTCGACGTCGAGGTCGCGCGGTATCCGACCAAGAGGCTGGCGGACTCGGCGCAGCACCTCATCCACCGCTACCGGACCGGTGTGGACCCCGCGTCCGTCGTCCTCGATGCCGAGGTGACCGCTGCCGCCTATGCCGCTTACCGGATGCCCGCGACCCACGCGGCGGTCACCGCGGCCCTGGCCGAGGTCGCCGGTCTCGCGCCCGACTTCCGGCCGCGGACGATGGTCGACGTTGGTGGAGGGACCGGGGCGGCGGTGTGGGCGGCGGCCGGGGTGTGGTCGTCGTTGGGGGAGCTCACTGTGCTCGACCAGTCCACCCAGGCGATGGGGCTGGGCAAGAGGCTGGCCGAGCACGCCGACAGTCCCGCTGTCCGGGGCGTCCGGTGGCAGCGCGCTGCTCTGGGGGACCTCCAGGTGCCGCCCGCGGACCTGGTCACGCTGTCCTATGTGCTCAGCGAGCTCACCGACCGCGCCCGCGCCGCCACTGTTCGCGCTATGGCGACCGCGACCCTCGCGGTGGTCGTCGAGCCCGGCACACCCGCGGGGTACGAGCGCATCATGGCCGCGCGGGATGAACTCCTAGCCGCGGGCATGCGCGTAGTGGCCCCATGCCCGCACAGTGGCGGTTGTCCGATCCCGCGTGGACAGGACTGGTGCCACTTCGCCGCTCGCCTAGGCCGCAGCCCTCTGCACCAAAGGCTCAAGACGGCCTCGCTCAACTTCGAGGACGAGAAGTTCTCTTACGTCGCCGCCACCCGCGAGCCGTGGCCCAGCGCACCGGGTCGCGTCCTGCGGCACCCTCTTAAGCGCAAAGGCATGGTGTCCCTGAGGCTGTGCGGGCCAGAGGGGCTCAACGACACGATCGTCAGCAAGCGCGACCCCGCCGCGTACCGGGCCGCCCGCGACACCGAGTGGGGCGACCCCTGGCGGTGACGGTGGGTGTACTGCTCGTAACCTGAGGCCTGTTGGGAAAAATCGCACGTAAGTGGCGTCATGCCCGTCCGGGCGGCTCGTCCCAACGGCATGCGGACGCCCAAGACGCCCCACGGCAGGCGGCTCGTGATACCCGGGCCCCGTCGTGACTCGGCCGACCCGATGGCCGTGCTGACCCCGTTGCAGCTGCGGATCCTGCACCTGCGCGTGGTCGACGGCCACACCGCCGAGCAGGTCGCCACCAAGCTCGACATGTCGCCCACCGCGGTGCGCATCACCCAGCACCGCGCGCTGCAGCGGCTGCGCGAGCAGCTCGGCGACGACGCGGACACCACCTGACCGGGTGGATCTTGTGCCACCCGGTCGCGGTCGTCCCTAGCGTGTCGCCCATGAACGCCTCGACCGTGCACCGCGCGCACTGGCAGACCATCGACACCTACGACTGGGAAGCCATGCGCGCCCGCTACCACCCCGACTACCGCTACACCGACGTCACCGGCACCCGCCACACCGACACCGACCAGCCGGTCGAGGTGATGCGCACGCTGCACGCCGCCTTCCCCGACGTCGTGTTCGACTACCGCGACTTCCACCCCAGCGCCGACGGCACCACCTCGTTCGTCGAGGTGCGCTGCGTGGGCACCCACCTCGGCCCGCTCGGCCCGCTCGCGGCCACCGGCCGCCGGGTCGCCAGCTTCGCCTGCCACGTGGTCGAGGTCCGCGACGGGTTGATCGTCGCCGAGCGCGACTACTTCGACATGGCCGCCATTCACCGCCAGATCACCGGTGATCTCGTCGTCGAACTCGATGACTGAGATCGGTCGGTAACCGACCGGTACGTCGCGCAATGTGTTAGACCGGTCCCCGCCGTGTTCACGTTTTTTCTGACAAAACTGTGAAAATCTTCCGCCCCGCCGCGGTCGTCCGGCGGCTGACCAGCGCCCTTCGACTGTCCTGGTCTGCCCGGTTCAACCGCTCTTTGCGCCATTTGGCGTATCACTCCGTGCTATAGGCGAATGTGATGGCCGGAATGGCTCTTGTAATCAGGTCGTGATACCTGCATAGGTCGCGCTCCCTTACAGTTTCGCCTGGCTTCACCCGGAGTCGTCCCCACGAAATTGGAGGAATGAGTGCGCCGAAAACTGGTCGTCGCGATCGCCGCGGCGACGGTGGTCGGGACCGGGGCGGTGGTGGTCAACGGTGCCGCCGACGCGGCCCCGGTCGCTCCCCAGCAACAGACCGCCCAGGCCGCCGCGGACCACGCCGACGAGGTGGTGTCCCCGCTCGAGGAGAAGCGCCGCGCGCTGCGCCAGGAGGGTCTGGCCAAGGTCCTCTCCGGTGAGGCGAGCGCCGAGAAGCGCGGTGCCAGCACCGTGGTCAAGGTCGGCGCCGCCGCCTCGGCCAAGAACAAGGCCACCGGCAAGAAGGGCGTCGACCAGTACGTCGAGCTCGCCAGGGAGAAGACCGACAAGATCTTCGTCGTGCTGGCCGAGTTCGGCGACGAGCGGCACCCGGACTTCCCGGACAAGGACACCAACCCGGCCGTGCCCGGCCCGGCCCGCTTCGACGGCCCCCGGCACAACCAGATCGCCAAGCCCAACCGGGCGGTGGACAACAAGACGATCTGGCAGGCGGACTACTCGAAGAAGCACTTCGAGGACATGTACTTCGCGCAGGGCGCGAACACCGAGTCCCTGAAGACCTTCTACGAGAAGGCCTCCTCGGGCCGGTACTCGGTCGAGGGCCAGGTCACCGACTGGGTCAAGGTCAAGTACAACGAGGCTCGGTACGGCCGTTCCGACGGCTACCCCTGCCCCGGCCGCATCTGCGGCAACTCGTGGTACCTGGTCTCCGACGCGCTGCAGCAGTGGGTCGCCGACCGCAAGGCCCAGGGCGCCACCGACGCCTCGATCAAGGCCGACCTGGCGTCGTACGACACCTGGGACCGCTACGACTTCGACGGTGACGGCGACTTCAACGAGCCCGACGGCTACCTGGACCACTTCCAGATCGTGCACGCCGGTGGTGACCAGTCCGACGCCGATCCCGCGCAGGGTGAGGACGCCATCTGGGCGCACCGCTGGTACGCCTTCTCCAGCAACACCACCGGCCCGGTCAACAACAAGCTCGGCGGTGTGCAGATCGGCACCACCGGCCTGTGGGTCGGCGACTACACGATGCAGCCGGAGAACGGCGGCCTGGGCGTGTTCGCCCACGAGTACGGCCACGACCTCGGTCTGCCGGACCACTACGACACCGTTGGCCCGGGCGGCGCCCAGGAGAACGGCATCAACTGGTGGTCGCTGATGGGCCAGAGCCGCGTGTCCAACACCAACGAGGCGATCGGCCTGCGCGCCAACGACCTCTCGACGTGGGACAAGCTGCAGCTGGGCTGGCTGGACTACGAGACCGTCGTGGCCGGTCAGGACAAGAAGATCGACCTCGGCCCCGGTGCGTACAACACCGACAAGGCCCAGGGCGTCGTCGTCGTCCTGCCCGACAAGCAGGTCTCGACCAGCTACGGCACGCCGTTCGCCGGGTCGAAGATGTGGTGGAGCACCAAGGGCGACAACCTGTCGACCTCGCTCACCCGCTCGGTCGACCTGACCGGCAAGTCGTCCGCGGAGCTCAAGCTCAAGGCGCGCTACGACATCGAGGACTGCGACTGCGACTTCCTGTTCGTGGAGGCCTCGACCGACGGTGGCGCCAACTGGACCGCCCTCGACGGTGTCGCCAACGGCAAGCCGTTCATCCGCGACGCGGTCGGCACCCCGGCCATCACCAACACCACGAACAACCAGTGGGTTGACGTGGCCGTCCCGCTGAACTCGCTGGCGGGCAAGAACACCCAGCTGCGCCTGCGCTACCGCACCGACGGTGGCGTCGCCCTCGACGGCTTCTTCGCCGACGAGATCTCCGTCGTCGCCGACGGCGCCGCGCTGTTCACCGATGGTGCCGAGTCCGGCAACAACGGCTGGACCCCGGTCGGTTTCCGCACCACCACCGGTACGGAGACCTCCACCTACGACCACTTCTACGTGGCCGGCAACCGGACCTACACCGGGTACGACAAGTACCTGCAGCCCGGCCCGTACGACTACGGCGACCCGAGCCGCCCGAACTGGGCGACCCGCTTCCCGTACCAGGACGGCCTGCTGGTGACCTACTGGGACACCTCCCAGCCGGACAACAACGCCTCCGTCCACCCGGGTGAGGGCCTGCTGTCGGTGGTCGACGCGCACCCGGACCCGATCTACAACCTGCAGGGCCAGGCGTGGCGGCCCCGCGTGGCGGGCTACGACGCTCCGTTCTCGCTGCAGAAGTCGGACTCGTTCACCCTCTACGCGGGTGGTCGGGCCAGCTACATCCGCGGTACGGACGCTCAGCCGCTGTTCGACGACACCAAGTCCTACTTCAACGCCGCCCAGCCGACCGCGGGGGTCAAGCTGCCCGCCGCCGGTGTGAGCATCAAGGTGCTGAAGCAGGAGGGCACGTCGCTGCAGATCCGGGTGTTCCCGAGCAAGAAGAAGTAAGACCGCGCTCCTGGTAGCTGTGGCGGGGCATGCCATGTGCGCCGCATAGGGAGTCAGAGGGCCGGTGGTGGGGTTGTCCCCACCACCGGCCCTCGTGCTTGCCGCATGGTTGCGCGGTCCCGGCGCTCCTAGCGTGATCAACATGATCCGAGCGCCCTGGGCCATCCCGGTAGCAGCCCTCATCACCGTGTTCCTGGTCTTCTCCCTACCGCCGTACCTGACCTTCGACCCGGCGCAGTCGCGCGTGCCCGCCGGGTTCGCCTTCCACTACCCGGCCCTGCTCACGCACATCACCTTCGGGGCGGTGGCGATGGTGGCCGGGTTCCTGCAGGTGTGGCCGTGGTTCCGGCGGCACCACCGGCACCGGCACGCGCTGATCGGCCGGGTCTACGTCTTCGGCGGCGTCCTCCCGGCCGCCGCGGCGGGCCTGGTCGTGGGCGTCACCTCGCCGTTCGGGCCGGTCGCCAGGGTGAGCCACGTGCTGCTGGCCACGCTGTGGCTGGTGTCGACGGTCATGGGCTACCGGCGGGCGCGGGCGAAGGACTTCGAGGCGCACCGGGTGTGGGTGGTCCGCAGCTACGTGCTGACCCTGTCCACCATCACCAACCGGCTGTGGGGTCCGCTGGTCGCCCTGGTGCTCACCCCGGGCCTCGACACGACGTTCGGCGGCAGCGAGGTGGCCATGGTGCAGGCGATCGCCGGGATCACCTCGTGGCTGGGCTGGACCATCCCGCTGCTGGCGGTTGAGTGGTTCGCCCACCGGAGGGGGCGGGTGGCTCGATAACCTGGCGGGGTGGGGAACAACAGTCCGGTCCACATCGACGGCGCGGCCGGGCGATGGGTGGTGTGGCCGCCGGGGGAGTCGGGGGGCCTTGCGGAGTCCCGGTTGGGGGCACCGCTCGGGCTGGGCACCGCCGCGGGCGTGGTCGTCGGGTTCGCGGGCGGCCTCGGCGTCTGGACGCTGCTCGTGCCGATCCCCGTCATCGCCTTCATCAGCGCCCGCGACCGGGCCCGGCGCCGCCGCGATGAGCGGGTGGTGGTGTACGACTCGACCCGCTTCGCCGACCTGAGCCCCGAATCGGTCACGCTCGCCAACCGCCTGGTGATCTCCCTGGCCACCCTGTTCGCCAGCCGGACCGCGGGCGCGGGCTGGATCGACCCGGCGACCCTGACGACGGCGCACAAGGTCACCTGGGCGGCGCTGAGGACCCTGTCGGACACCGCCGACCTGCACACCCTGCTCCGCGAGTCGCGCGAGTACCCGGAGCTGAGCGCGGAGGTGGAGGAGCGCACCGGTCAGCTGAGGTCGATCGAAGCGGAGGTCGGGGCGGTGGCCGACCGGATGGACGAGGTGATCTCAGCCCTGGCGGTAGCCGACCAGGAAATCGCGGCGGCAGAGGCAGCGCAGGCCCGCGCGGAACACGTGGAGCACCTACGCGAACGCCTCTCGGGCAGCAAGGCCACCCCAGCCCCTCCCCAGGTAGACCTCGACGCCATCACGGCGGCTGTCACCGCGGCAGCGGAGATCCTCACAACGACGCGCTCGAACCTATAGGCCGATCAGGCCGCCAAGGACGGGGCCGACTCGCGGAGCGCGCGAAGGGCGTAGTGCAGCCTGCTCTTGACCGTCCCCACCGGTACCCGCAGTGTCGCCGCGGCCCCCGCTGCCGTGCGGTCGGCGAAGTACACCTCCACCACCGTCCGCCGGTGTGGTTCGGGGAGCGACTCCAGTGCCGCGTCCACCATCACCCGGTCGATGACCTCGTCCGTCCGCGCGGGGGCGCTGGTCATGTCGACCTCGGGCAGTTCCACCTCCGGCGGTCGCGAGGCCCGGCCGCGGTGCTGGTCGATGGCGATGTTGTGCGCGACGCGCATCAGCCACGCCCGGACGCTGCCCCGGTCCTCGGTGAGCTTGTCCTGGTGGCGCCAGGCGCGGATCCAGGTCTCCTGGACGACGTCCTCGGCGCGGAAGGGGCAGCCGGTGACCCGGCGCGCGTAGCTCAGCAGCGCGGCGCGGTGGGTGGCGACGATGGTGTCGAAGGTGGTCATCTTGGCGCTCCCTGTGTCGCTGTTTCCCTCTGACACAAGGCTTCCGGTTCCTACCCCGGCACTCTCTGGGTCAATCCCCACAACCCGGGGGGACGTCCCGCCGATGCGGGTGGGGATATCCCTACCCCGGCAGCACCGAGGCGTGCGCGGCGACGACCCGCCACCCCGTTCCCGCGCGGACCCAGGTGCGCGTGTACCGCATCCTGGCCAGCAGCGGCACGCCGCCGACCGTCCCTTCGAGCGTGCCGAGGAACCAGGTGACCCCGGTGTGCGCGGTGGCGAAGACCCGCACGTCCTCTTCGGTCACCCGGGTCAGCGCGTAGACGCCCGCCGCGTGCGCGGCCAGGTCGTCGGCTTTCGTGTGGAGGGTCCCGTCCGGGCCGGTGAACCGCAGGTCGTCGTCGAGCAGGTCGGCCAGGGCGGCGACGTCCGAGGTGAGTTGGGCGGTGTGGAGGCGCCGCTCGGCGGCGAGGAGGCTGTCGTGTTCGGACATGCTCCCACTACTAGCGCACCGCGGGCCGCCAACGCCGCCGCCGGGCCCGCGTGATCACCGCCGCTGACCCGCCCGCGAGCACCGCCGCCCCCGCCAGGGCCGCCACGAACCACATCGCCGCACGTGCGGGGCCGGTGTCCTCGGCGGGTGGTAGCGCCAACGCCAGGTGTTCGCGGGTAGCGGACGGCTTCGCCGTTTGTCCGCTCAGGAGGGTGGTGACGGCCGCGACCGGGTCGACGATCCCGTACCCGACCGCCGGGTGCGGCACCTGACCGGCGGGCCGGTCGGCCGTGGCCATCAGCCTCTTGACCACCTCGGCGGCGGGCAGGTCCGGGTACTGCTCCCGCACCAGGGCGGCGGACGCGGCGACGAACGCGACCGCCAACTCCGGCCCCGACGCCAGCCGGTGCCCCGTGCCCGAGGGGCCGATCCCGACCAGCTGCTCGGCCGGTGCCGCCACCGTCGGTTGCGCCCCGAGCTGACCGCTCTTGGTCGGCCCGTCCGGCCCGACGGGCGCCACCGCGACCACCCCGTCCATCGCCGCCGGGTACGCCCGCTGCTTGGCCTGCCGCACCGCCGCGGGCGCGACGACGAGCACGTCCCGCGACCGCGCGAGCTCCACCGCCGCCTGGAGCTCGGGCGAGTCGACGGTGTTGATGACCCCGATCGCGACGATCCGCGCCCCGCTGTCCACCCCGGCCCGAATCCCCGCCGCCAGCGCGCCGGGCTCCACCCGGTTCGGATCGTTGGTCACCCGAACCGGCACGACCCGAGCGGCGGGCGCGATCCCCGCGAACGCGGTCTTCTCCCGAGGCCGAGCGGCGATCAACCCGGCCAGGAACGTGCCATGGCCCGCGCAGTCGGTGTTCGCCACCCCACCGGCGACATCAACCCCGTCCTCCACCGCCCCCACCAACGTTGGCGCCTCAGCGCTGACCCCGGTATCCACCACCGCGATCCGCACGGCCCCCTTGGTCATAGGCCACACCCGCTCCGGCGCCAGTCTCTGCTGCGCCCAAGGCTCCGGCTGCGCCACGGTCAGCTCGGGCGGCGCACACTGTCCCGGCTGTTGCGCGATGGCTGGAGTTGGCGTCACCAGCACGAGCGCGGTCGCGACCACTACGGCCCGCTTCTTCATGCCGGGTCTCCTGTCGCGCTCGCGCCTGTCGCCGGTGTGCCCGTCGCGATCCGGCTGGCCCACTTGGCCGTTGGCCACACCCGCTCCGGCGCCAGTCTCTGCTGTGCCAAGGGCTCCGGCTGCGCCACGGTCAGCTTCGGCTGCTGCGCCACTGCAGGCACCGGCGTCGCCAGCACCAACGCGGTCGCGACTACTACGGCCCGTTTCCTCATGCCGGGTCTCCCGTCGTACTCGCGCCTGCTACCTGTAGTTCCGCCGCGTTCCGGCTGGCCCGCGTGACCGTTGGCCACACCCGCCGCGCCGCCAGCCGTTTCTGCGCCCAAGGCTCCGGCTGCGCCACGGTCGGTTCCGGCGGTGCACACTGCCCCGCCTGCTTCTGAGCGAGGGCAGGTGGCGTCACCAGTGCGATCGCGACCACTACGGCCCGCCTCTTCATCTCGGGTCTCCCGTCGCACTCGCGCCTGCCATTGGTGGTGCCAACCACAGGCCGATCGGGGCAGTCAGTCTCTTCTCCTTCGCCCACACCTGTCGCGGCGCCACCGACAACTCATGCGGTGCGCGTGATCCTGGCAGCCGTGGCAGCGCGATTACCGCTGCTGTTCTCATTCCGGTTCCTCCGTCCACCCGATCTGCAGCGACGTGGCGTCCCGGCGGGTAACCAGCAGTGCTCGGCCCGGGGGCATTTGGCGGCCGCGTTGGCCGTTGAGGAGGGGCATTTCGTTGCCCGGCACCGACAGCGCCAGGTCGGGGGTGTTGGACTCCTGCAGGCGGCGCACCACCGCGTCCATGGACATTCGGCCGGAGCCCGCGGCGGCTCTGGCGAGGACCACGTGCAGGCCGATGTCCCCGGCTTGGGGCAGCAGTTCCACCAGTGCGTCGAGCGGGCCGCCGACTCCGCTGTTGAGCAGGTCGTAGTCGTCGACGATGACGAAGTATTCGGGGCCGGTCCACCAGTCGCGTTCGCGGAGTCGGCTCGGGGTGATGTCGGCGCCGGGGACGCGGGCCTTGAGTTCGGCGGCCAGGGGGCGGATCAGTTCGGCGGCGGGGCCGGAGGAGACCGCGACGCCGTGGCGGTACTGCTCGGGGACGGATTCCAGCAGGCCGCGCCGCGAGTCCAGCAGGACGATGCGGGCGTCTTCCGGGCCGTACACCTTGGGAATCGCCTGGGCGATGAGGCGCAGCACCGCGGTCTTGCCGCTGCCCGTGTCGCCGAGGACGGTCAGGTGCGGGCGGGAGGAGAAGTCGTGCCACACCGGCTTGAGGTCGAGTTCGCCGGACCCCAGTGCGATCCGCATCCGGCCTTCGGGTTCGGGCAGTTCGGCGGCGGGCAGGATGCCGGGCAGCGTCCGGACCCGGGCGGCCACGGGGCCGGACCAGCACTCGGCGACCGAGCGGGCCAGTTCGCGGGTCGCCTCGGCCAGGCCCTCGGCGGTGGCCGCGCCGTCGGCCCGGGGGACCGCGGCGAGGAAGTGCAGCTTGTCCTGGGTCAGGCCGCGGCCGGGCAGCCGGGGCACCTGGCCCGCCTTGCGCATGTCGATGACCGAGTCGATCGCGTCGCCCAGCCGCAGTTCCAGCCGGGTGCCGAGCTGGTCGCGCAGCCCGCTGTGCACGTCGGACCAGCGGCCCGCGGTGATCATCAGGTGCACGCCGTAGGCCAGGCCGCGCACCGTCATCTGCCGGATGGTGTGGTCGTGCTGCTCGAAGTCCGCGCGCAGCGACCCCCACCCGTCGACCACGAGGAACACGTCGCCGTACTGGTCGTCGGTGAACTCGCCCGCCGCGCGGCGCTCCCGGTAGGCGGCCATGCTCTCGATGCCGTGCTCGGCGAAGCGCTTCTCGCGTTCGGCGAGCACCCCCTTGACCTCGGCGATGGTGCGGCCCACACGCTCCGGCTGCAGCCGCCCGCAGACCCCGCCGACGTGCGGCAGGCCCTCCAGGACCGACAGGGTGCCGCCACCGAAGTCCAGGCAGTAGAACTGCACCTCCGACGGCGTGTGCGTCATCGACAGCGCGGTGATCAGCGTCCGCAGCAGGGTGCTCTTGCCGGACTGGGTCCCGCCCGCGATGCCGACGTGGCCGCCCGAGCCGGACAGGTCCACCATGTGCAGGTCGCGGACCTGCTCGAACGGCTTGTCGACCACGCCGACGGGGATCTTCAGCCCGCCGCGGCCCGGCCAGTCGGCTGGGGTCAGGCCGAACCGCGGGTCCGGCACCAGCGGCGGGAGGAGCTGGTCGAGCGGCGGCGGGTTGTCCAGCGGCGGCAGCCACACCTGGTGCGCGGGCGGACCTTGCCCCAGCAGCTTCTCCACGGCGACGTCCAACACCGTGTCGATGTGTTCGTCGGCGACCGGGGCGGCCGCCACGGCTTCGACCTCGGTGACCGTAGGCAGCCTGCCCGCACCGAACGCCACGACCTGCCTACGCACTTCCTCTTGGCGCTGCTCCTTGGTGCGGCGCTGGTAGCGGCCGGACACGTAGGCGGCCTTGAATCGCACAAGGGTCGCCACATCGCTGCGTAGGTAGCCGTTGCCGGGCGCACTAGGCAGCTGATAGGCGTCGGGCACACCGATCACCGACCGGCTCTCCATCGCCGAGAACGTGCGTAGGCCGATCCGGTAGGACAGGTGGCTCTCCAGCTTGTGCATGCGGCCGTCGTCGATGCGCTGCGAGGCCAGCAGCAGGTGCACGCCCAGCGAGCGGCCGAGCCTGCCGATCATGACGAACAGCTCGGCGAAGTCCGGGTTCGCGGCCAGCAGCTCGCTGAACTCGTCGACGATGAGGAACAAGGTCGGCAGCGGGTCCAGCGCCGCGCCCGCCTGCCTGGCCCGCTCGTAGTCCAGCAGCGAGCTGTAGTTGCCCGCCGCCCGCAGCAGTTCCTGGCGGCGCACCATCTCCCCGTGCAGCGAGTCCTGCATGCGGGTCACCAGCGGCGCCTCGTCGGCCAGGTTGGTGATCACCGCCGAGGTGTGCGGCAGCCGGTCGAGGCCGAGGAAGGTCGCGCCGCCCTTGAAGTCCACCAGCACGAAGTTGAGGATCTCCGACGAGTGTGTCATCGCCAGGCCCAGCACCAGGGTGCGCAGCAGCTCGGACTTGCCGGACCCGGTCGCGCCGATCAGCAGCCCGTGCGGCCCCATGCCGCCCTGCGCCGACTCCTTGATGTCCAGGTCGACCGACGAGCCGTCCTCGGCGATGCCCAGCGGGATCCGGAACCGCTCGCTGCCCATCCCGGTGCGCCACAACGACTTCGGGTCCAGCGCGTCCAGATCGGCCACACCCAGCAGCCGCGGCAGGTCGAAGTCGGCGACCATCGGCTCGGCGACGTCGCCGGTGGAGTTGATCCGGTAGGGCGAGAGCACCCTGGCCAGGGCGCCGACCCGCTGCACGCTCAGCACGTCCGGGCGGCCCAACCTGGTCCGCACCTGCTGGCCGGTGCGGTCGGTGCGCACGGTGTGCATGTCCGTGGGCGTGACCTCAAGCCGCAGCCGCGACCGGCCCGCGGCGCCCTCCAGCGCACCGGACACGTCCAGCACGACCGTGTTGCGGTAGCCCGCGGCGGCCAGCCGGGACTCGGCGGGCACGTCGACCCCGTCGAGCACCACGACGACGTAGGGCTCCTCGCGGCTCGGGGTGGCGGCGGCCTCGAACCGGGCCCGCTCCTCGAGTTCGGCGGCCAGCAGTTCGGTCAGCGCGTCCACTCCGTCGGCGAGCAGCCGGACCTGCCCGGCGCCGTCCTGCTCGACCGGGTGCTGGGCGTGCGGTAGCCACTTCACCCAATCCCAGTCCGCCAACCGCTCCGGTGCCGCGCACACCGCGACCCGCAGGTCCTCGGGGGAGTGGAAGGTGACCAGCTGGGCCAGGACCGCCCGCACCGAGGCGCGGATGGTGTCCTCGTCGCCGGAGTAGCGGACCTGGGCGAACCCGCGCAGGAACAGCGCGGTCGGCTGGTCGGCGATGGTGGTGTAGGCGTTGATGAACCGGCGCAGCGCCCGCGCCGACAGCGGCTCCAGGTCGGCGACCGGCTTGGTGTTGAGCGGGTTCATCGCCATCGCCAGCCGCTGCGGGCCCACCCCGATGCGGACCTCGGCGAAGTCGGCGTGCGCGGCGCGGCGCTCCCACAGCCTGCTGGTCATCGCGACCGACCACAGCGCGACCGGCTCCGGGTGCCGCCAGCCCAGCGCGGTCCGCTGCTGGTCGGCGACCGCGCGGACCTGGGCGCGGGTGCCCGACAGGTAGCGCAGGTAGTCCCGGCGTTCGCCGCGCAGCCGCTGGCGCCGGTCGGCGCCGCCCCTGCCCATCTGGCCGAACACCATCATGACGCCCATCAGGCCCATCATCCCGGCCATCATCAGCGCCATCTGCGGGTTTTGCGGCCCCATGAAGAACAACATGGCGCCACCGCCGCCGATGACCATGGGCAGGTACATCAGCGAGCTGCCCATGCCGCCGCCGATCGTCTCGGGCAGCACCGGTGGCTCCTGCAGGGACAGCTCCCCACCGGGCATCTCCGGCGGCTTCTCCCGTGCCTGCCTGCGAAACAGCGTGGTGCTCATCCGTCCACTCCCTGACCGTCCGGCTGCTGCCCGTCACCCCCTACACGGGCGGGCGGGGCCGGTGAGTTCACCGGATTTCCCCGGTGCGCACCGGATGCCCGCGCGTCACCCGAAGTTCACCGAACCCGGCTGAACCGTCCGCGCCGCCCCGGCCGTGTCCTGGGCATGGCCACCACCGCAGCAGCGGGTTCCGGCGAGATGTGCAGGCTGACCATTTGCGGGCCTGCCTCCCGCGTCGAACTCGCCGTACCAGCCCATGTCCCGCTCGCCGACCTGATGCCGACGGTCCTCGGCCACCTCGACCCCGCGCTGGCCACCACCGGCCTGGCGCACGGGGGCTGGGTGTTGCAGCGCCTCGGTGAACCGCCGTTGGACGAGGACCAGGGCACCGCCGCCCTCGGCCTCTACGACGGTGACCTGCTGCACCTGCGCCCGCGCGACGCGCTGCTGCCGCTCGTCGACTTCGACGACCTGGTGGACGGCATCCACACCGGTCTGTCCGCCCGCGACGACAAGTGGCGGCCCGCGTTGACCCGGCGCGTCTTCGTGGTGCTGATGGGTCTTGTCGCGGCGGCCGCGGTCTTCGTGGCGGGTGTCGACGCCATCCGCGCGGGCGGTCTCGCCGTCGTCCTGCTCGGTGCGGCCATGGCCGCCAGCCGGGCGCTGGCCGACCGCCCGGCCGCGTTGCTGCTGGCCACCGCGGGCACGGTCTCCGCCGCTATGGCCGGTGTGGCGATCCCCGGCGGATCCCTTACCGGGCCCGGTGTTCTGGCAGGCGCGGCCGCCGCCACGGTCGCCGCGGTGATCGCACGGGTCGCAGTGGGCGGCCCGGACGCCGCCTTCACGGCCGTGGGTCTCGCCGCGTTGCTCGCCACCATCGGCGGCGGGTTCGCCACCGCCACAGGGCTGGGCGGAGCCGCCGCGGCATCGGTGACCCTCGTCTTGGCTCTGACCTTGGTCCGCGCCGCGCCGCTGGCTTCCGCGCGGTTGGCTGGTTTGGCGGTCGACCAGGTGCCTACGAGCGCGGCGGAGTTCCAGCAGGACCTCGATCCGCAACCCAGCGCGCGGGTCCTCGACAGTGCCACCCGCGCAAACGCTTACCTCACCGCGTTCTTCATCGCGCTCGGTGCTGTCGCCGGGGTCTCGATGGTCGTCCTGGCGCTGCACAGCGGCTGGGACGCCAAAACGCTCACCGCGGTCACGGCCGTGCTGATGTTGTTGCACGCCAGGGAACTCAACGCCACCCACCAACGCCTCTCCGCGATGGTCCCAGCCTTCCTCGGCCTGCTCACGCTGCTGCTGGCGGGAGCGGCCGAGGTGTCGCAACCGTTCTTGCCCGCGGTGCTCGGTGGGTTGGTCGTGGTGGCCGGACTGGCGCTCGCCGCGGCGCACGTCATCCCCGACCGCAAACTCGTTCCCCGCTGGGGTCGTTGGGGTGATCTCCTGCACTGGGCGAGCGCTCTGGCCGTCATTCCGTTGGCGTTGTCGGCCATTGGTGTGTACGCCGCGATCATGGCCGCTTGGTCCTAAGAGGCGTGAACCTTTTCCACCGCGGCAACCGTGTTCTCAGTGAGACAGCGAAAGGAGGAAGGTCATGTACAGCAGGCGCGATCAGGTCCAGGCCCACTCGTTCCTCGTCGGCAGGCTGGTGAGCGCGGTACTGCGGGTCGACCCCGACGCGTTGGACCGGCCGCTGCGCCGCACCGTCGTCGGCCTCTTCGGCGGCACCGCGGTCGCGGGCCTGGTGGTCGTCGTGGTCCTGGTGATCGGCCTCCTTTCCCCCGGTGGCAACGACTCCTGGCGCGAACCGGGTGCGCTGATCATCGACGAGGACACCGGCAGCCGCTACCTCATGCACGAGGGCAAGCTGCGCCCCGTCCTCAACTACGCCTCCGCCAGGCTGCTCCTGGGCGCCAGCCCCAAGGTCGCCACCGTCAGCACCGCCGACCTCAACGGCGTGCCGCAGGGCGGGCCCGTCGGGATCATGGGCGCCCCGGACACGCTGCCCACCGCCGGTGGCGCGCCCCGCGCCTGGACCGTGTGCGCGATGTCCACACCGGACGGACCGGGGGTCACCCTGGCGGTCACCGCCGACGGGCAGCAGATCCCGGCCGTCGACGGCGCGCTGCTCGTGCGGGCCCCCAACGGCGCCACCCACCTCGCTTGGCGCGACCGCCGGATGCGGGTCACCGCGACCTGGGTGCCCACTGCCCTTGGCCTCGACCCCGGCTCCGCCGTGCCGGTCACCGAATCCTGGCTCAACGCCCTGCCCGCGGGCCCCGACCTCGGCTCGCCGAAGGTCGAACGCGGGGGAGAGGGCTTGGTCGTCGCGGGCAAGTCCACCACCGTCGGGCAGCTGCTGCAGGTCCCCGAGGCCGTTGTCGGCGACCGGTTCTACGTGGTGCAACCCGGCGGCCTGCTGCCGGTGAGCGCCACCGTCGCCGCGCTCGTCGTCGCCGACCCCGCCTCGACCGAGCCGCCGCGCCAGGTCACCGCGTCCGCCCTGGCCGCCGCCACCATGCTGCCGACCGCCGACTGGCAGAACGCCCTCCCCGCGGAACTGCCCAAGCCCATGGAGATGGGCGACGGCACGCCGTGCGTGCGGTGGGCGGGGGAGAAGGCCGAAGTCGTTGTCGCCCCCCGCCGCGACGGTGAGCCCGACCCTGCCGTCCAAGGCGCCGGTCGCGACAACCGCACCGCTGACCGGGTTCTGGTCGCCCCCGGCGCCGGGCTCCTGGTCCGCACCCGCCCCGCCCCCGGCGTGCCCGGGGCAGGCATGTACCTCGTCACCGACGCAGGAACCAAGTTCCCCGTCGCGAGCGGCGACGCCGCCGCCGCGCTGGGTCAGCCCGCGGACAGCGCCGCACCGGTCCCCGCGGACCTCCTCGCGCTGCTGCCCACCGGGCCCGTGCTCGACAAGCTCGCCTGACACCGAAGGAGAACCACGATGGCCAACCGCTACGGCTACGACGACGCCACGCTGCAGGGCATCATCACCGCCACCGAGACCAGCCTGGGCAACATGGGCACCCTCAACCAGAACGTCATGGGCATCCAGGCGATGCTGCCCTCGGTCAACAACTCCACCTCCGGCATGAAGCTCGCCGCCGCGATCGGCAACTGGACCGGCGACTTCAACCTGGTCAAGAACCAGCTCGAGGCCCTCAACGGCAAGGCGCAGGCGCTGCTGCAGGCCAACCGCTCCGCCGACACCGACGCCGACAGCGCCTCCAACGGCGCCGCCTGACCTCCCCCGTCCCGCCCGCCCGCCGCACCACAGTCCCGAAAGGACACAGCAATGACCGCCTTCGACATCGACCACGACGGCTACCTCGAGCTCAACGAGCAGCTCTACATGTACGTCAAGCAGCTGGGCGAGATCCTCACCAACCTCAACACCTCGCTCAAGAACATCGACGTGGCCACCCAGGGCAAGGCGACCCCGCTGTGGCAGGAAGCCCAGCTCCAGTGGACCCAGACCTACACCGACATGGAGACCAAGCTGAACTCCCAGTCGCTGTCCTCGATCAACGTCCACGAGATCTTCTCCGAGGGCGACTCCCGCGGCCAGGGCATCATGTTGGGCTGATTCCTCCGGAGTTCCGCGGCGGCGCCACATTCCCACCCACCACAGTGGACATGTGGCGCCCCGCCCACCCCCCTTCGCACACCACACCCCAGGGAGAGCACACCATGGCCAACATCACCTTCGACGAGGAGCGCTACAACCAGCTGATCCGCGTCCTCGACGACATGGAGGACGCGCTGCGGCTGTCCACCGACTCCGACACGATGCCGCTGGACTCCGACTTCACCGTGCAGCCCGGCACCCAGAAGTGGCAGACCGCGATCAACCTGGTCACCAAGGGCAAGGAGTTCGGCGGCTCGGTCGAGCAGCAGAACGAGCTGATCCGCCAGGCCATCGTCAAGTTCCGCAACGCGCTGGTGGCGGCCAAGGGGATCTTCAAGGAGACCGACGACCTGGCCGAGTACGACATCACCCGCTTCATCGCCGAGTTCCCCGACTTCAACGTCGGCGGCGGCTTCAGCGGCACCCCCGGCAAGTAGCCAACCGGACCGAAACCAGGAGCGACCGCCATGGCAGACCCCACGATCCCCGCGACAGGGGACTTCTCCGCCGCGACCTTCGAGCAGATCCTGTTCGCGGTCACCGGCCTGGGCAGCGACCTGCACGCCCTCCTCGAGAACGGCGGTGGCAACGGCGAGTCGCCCAACACCTGGTTCACCTTCACGCCGCCCGGATCGGCGTCGAACTCCTTCTCCTACCGCGCCTGGGACAAGTACTACTTCGGCGCCGACTTCAACATGTCCGCGTTCAACTCGTGGAACACGGCGTGGAACAACATCAACGACGTGGTGTACCGGGCGTCCACCGGCATCGCGGGGCTGATGAACCGCCCGCACCTCGACGCCTCCCGCACCGTGGTCAACAAGTACCTGACCTTCCTCGACGCGCAGCGGACCACCACCAAGACCTGGGCCGACAGCCTCGACAGCGACGACAGCGCGTTCAAGGGCAAGGCCGCCTACGCGATCCAGGTGAACCTGCGCAGGCTCAACTTCACCTTCAACGACCTGCACACCCAGATCTCCCTCGACCGCACCCCGGCCACCCCGGCCGGGCTGGAGGCCGCCGCGACGGCGTTGGCCACCTTCGGCACCGCGATGTACAACGCCTGGCAGGAGCAGTCCACGTTCCTGCTCAACGCGCCGATGAACACCGCCAACTCGTTCGTCGGCAACGTCAGCCAGTACATCAAGAACGCGGGCATCGACGTGTCCACAAAGGGCGGGACGCCGCCGTACCTGCTCGACCAGTGGGGCGCGGGGGACCGGGCCAAGGCCGAGCAGTTCATCAAGGACGCCTTCGCCCGCTACAGCACCAGCGGCGCCCCCGCGATGCCCGCGGACTTCGGCACCGTCACCAGCGACCTCACCAGGGCCGACACCTGGCTGGCGGTCAACACCGGCATCAGCAAGGTCGCCATGGTGGCCATGGTCAAGCTCGACACCGCGGCCCGCACCGCGCTGGCCAACCTCGACACCGCCTACAAGCGGGCCGCCCGCGGCCTGGGGGACCTCAAGACCAACCAGCCGCCCACGATCGGCAGCCCGCCGCCGGACCCGAACACCAACCCCAACGGGCCCAACGGCAACACCGAGGTCCCGCCGCCGCCCAACGGCGACACGAACGTGCCCCCGCCGCCCAACGGGGACACCAACGTACCGCCGCCCCCGAGCGGCAGCACCAACGTGCCGCCGCCCAACACCGACCCCACCGGCGGGCTCAACCTGCCGGGCGGTCCGAACGGCGGCACGAACCTGCCCGGTGGCCCCAACGGCGGCCTGGACCTGCCGGGCGGCCCCAACGGCGGGCTCAACGACGCGCTCGGCCCCGGACCCAACGGTGGCCTGGACCTGCCCGGTGGCCCGAACGGTGGCCTCAACGGCGACCTGCCGGGCGGTCCCAACGGTGGTTTCGTGCCACCGCTGGTGCCCCCGTCGCTGCGCCCGGGCGGGCGGGACACCGAAGGCCCCAACGGCGGCACCACCCTGCCCAACCTCCCCGGGGTGGACAGCCCGCCGGACGGGACGATCGACGACGACGGCTGGTCGCCCAACCAGCCCTCGACCAACAAACCCCCGTCGCTGCCGGGTCTTCCCGGTGGTTCCCCCGGCGGCGCCCCCAACGGCGGCGTGAACTTCGGGCCCGGCTCGCTGCCCGGCACCGGTCCCATCCCCGGCCTCGGCGACGGCGGACTGGGCGGTCTCGGTGGCGGTGGTCTCGGCGGTTCCGGGCTGGAGGCCTGGGGCGCCGCGGGTGGCGGGGCCGGGGTCGGCGCGGACGGCTCCTTCGGCGCGGGCGGTGTGGGTGCCGACGGCGCGTTCGGCGGCGCGGGCACCGGCTTGGGTGCGGGCTCCCCGTTCGGCACCGGTGACGGCTGGTCCGACTGGACCGGCCGGGGCGCCGACGGCGCGAACCAGCAGGGCATCCCGGGCGCGGGCGACCACGACCAGCGCGGCGGCATGCCGTTCTTCCCGCCGATGATGGGCGGCATGGGGGGCATGGGCAACCGGGGCAGCGAGGAGAAGGAGCGCGAGCGCACCACCTGGCTCTCGGAGGACGAGAAGGTCTGGGGCACCGACACCTCCGTGGGCGACGGCGTGATCGGCCGCCCGGACTCCGGCGACCCCGAGGTCGACGAGCCCTTGGTGGCCACGCACATCCACCACCGCACCACCACGAAGGCCCCCGCCAAGCGCACCACCGACACGCAGGACACCACCGGGACCACGGCCAGCACCTCCGGCTGATCCCACACCGCCGCCCGGGGTCGAGCACGGCCCCGGGCGGCGGCACCCGCGCGTGAACCCATCCCGGCCGCCCACCCGTGTGACAACTGTGCGGTCCCCACCGCCCGAGAGGAGCCGCGAGATGTCCACCCCACTGCACAACGAACTGGCCACCGCGCTGGCCGAGCTCCGCGAACAGCAGGAGCGCATCGCCACCGCCGTGGACACCGTCGCGAAGGCGACCACCACGGTCACCACCGAGGACCGCATGGTCGAGGCGACCGTCGACGGCCAGGGCAAGCTCGTCGAGCTCAAGTTCACCGGTCGCCGCTGGCGCGACCTGGCGCCCAAGGAGCTCGCCAGCCGCCTCGTCGACACGATCTCCAAGGCGCAGGAGCAGTCCGCCCAGTCCTCCGCCGCCGTCTTCGCCGGACTCATGCCGGGCGGGGTCGCCCCGTCGGTGCTGGACCTGTCCGACCCCGCCGCGCTCAACGCCGAGATCGGCGCCATGTTCGACAAGGCCGTCAAGGAGTGGCGATGAGCAGGCTGTCGGTCGACCCCGAGGGCCTGCGCCAGGGCGGGGTCAACATCCAGGCGACCGTGGACCTCGCGGTCAACATCTGCAACGAGCTGTTCGTGGCCGTGGAGGAGAACCGCGGCGCGGGCGGCACCGGTGAGATGGGCGAGAAGTTCGACAGCGGCTACCGGCCCGGTGAGGAGCAGGGGCTGAAGTTCCTGCGCCTCATG
This sequence comes from Actinokineospora baliensis, assembly GCF_016907695.1. NCBI lineage: Bacteria > Bacillati > Actinomycetota > Actinomycetes > Pseudonocardiales > Pseudonocardiaceae > Actinokineospora > Actinokineospora baliensis. The sequence goes on from NZ_JAFBCK010000001.1 coordinate 4,191,319, forward strand.
CAGCGCACGATCGGCGAGACCGGGTCCCGCACGGTCAAGACCGCCGGGGTGTTCAGCGAGACCTCCGACGACGCCGAAGGCGCCGTCCAGCCCTGATCCGCGAGCCAGCGCCGCTGAGGAGGTGACGACCGATGGCCATGATGGTGCCCGACGAGGTGCGCAAGCTGTTCCAGGTGCTCACCGGCGAGGAGTGGCCCGACGCCAACGAGGACAAGCTGCGCGCCCTCGCCGACGCGTGGGACCGGGCGGCCTTCCGGCTCACCGGTGAGCTCGCCCCCCAGTTGCGCACGGCCGTGTTCACCATCAGGTCGAACTTCCACGGCGCCGCCGAGCAGGCGTTCGCCAACCGCATGGCCCCCTACGTCGAGGGCGCCGACAACTACCTGTCCATCGCCGACGAGCAGTTCCGCGCCCTGGCGAAGTTCCTGCGCGACCTCGCGCTGGAGGTTGAGTACGTCAAGCTGGTGTCGATCCTGTCGCTGATCGCGCTCATCGCCGAGATCGCCTGGGCGATCGCGGCCGCGTTCGGCACCGCGGGCGCCAGCATGGCCTGGCTGGCGGCCAGGATGGCGATCGTGCGCTGGCTGCTCAAGTCGCTGCTGGGCAGGCTGCTGATCAAGGTCATCCAGGCGCAGATCGTCGGCATCGCCTTCCAGTTGGTCATCGACGTGGTCGCGCAGCTGATCCAGTTCGGCATGGGCACCCGCACCGAGTGGAACCCCAAGTACACCGCCAGCGCCGCCGCCGTCGGCGCCCTCGGCGGCGCGCTCACCCTGCCGCTGGCCGGGTTCGGCAAGGCCATCGCGCACATCACCACCTCGGGGCTCGACTCGTGGCTCGGCAAGATCGGCAAGGACGCCTTCGACTGGCACAAGGTCATCCCCGACAAGATCACCGAGATCGGCATCGAGGCGTTCCACGAGACGCTGACCGAGGCGCTCTACAAGTACGCCACCGAGGGCGAGTTCGAGATGAACCCGTACTCGGCCACCTCCGGCGGCATCTCCGGCGCGGGCGGCGTGGTCGGTGGCGCCATCGGCGACGCCCTCGCCCCGCCCAAGCCCGCCCCCACCACCAAGGGCCCCCAGACCACCCCGCAGACCCGCCCCGACGGCGTCACCGGCGACACCACCACGCGCCCGAACACGGTGCCGACCACCACCGGGCCGAACACCCAGGTGCCCACCGGCGACCGCGGCCTCGGCGGCGGGAACAACACCGACGAGGTGGGTGGCCTCGGCCCCAACGGGATCGGCGGCCCCACCACCCAGGCACCCCCGGTCAACCAACCCGGCGGTCAGGGGCAGAACCAGGGGCAGCCGGTCCAGGTCGGCGCGGGCCAGCCCGGCCAGGTCCCGCAGTCGCAGAACGGTCAACCCCAGTCGCAGAACGGCCAACCGCAGAACGGCCAGACCCAGCCCGGCCAGCCCCAGTCGCAGAACGGGCAGCCCCAGCCCGGCCAGACCCAGCCCGGCCAGCCCCAGCCCGGCCAGCCCCAGCCCGGCCAGCCCCAGCCCGGCCAGCCCCAGCCCGGCCAGCCCCAGCCCGGCCAGCCCCAGCCCGGCCAGCCCCAGCCCGGCCAGCCCCAGAACGGCCAAGGCCAGTCGCAGCCCGGTCAGCCCCAGTCGCAGAACGGTCAGGGGCAGTCGCAGAACGGGCAGGGCCAGAACACCCAGTCCCAGACCGGCCCATCGCAGCCCGGGCAGTCGCAGAACGGTCCCGGTCAACCGGGCCAGTCCCAGAACGCTCCTTCGCAGCCGGGGCAGTCCCAGCCCGGCCAGGCGCAGAACCCGCCCACCCAGTCGAGTACCACCACTGCCGGCCAGCAGCCCGGGCAGCAACCTTCGACCCAGCCGAGCACTTCGCAGTCCACCACCCAGTCGTCGACCACCCAGTCCAGCACTTCGCAGTCCACCACCCAGTCGTCGAGCAGTCAGTCGTCCAGCTCGCAGTCCTCCACCACGCAGTCCTCGACCAGCCAGTCCTCCACCAGCCAGTCCTCGACGTCCCAGTCGTCGACGAGCCAGTCGAGCACCCAGTCGTCCACCCAGTCGTCCAGTCAGACGGCCAAGCCGTCGACCCCGGCGACCACCGCCACGACCACGACCTCCAGCACCACCACCTCCAGCACCCCCGCCACCACCAGCCAGACCACGACCACCTCGACCACCTCGACCCAGTCGAGCGCCACCAGCACCACCCAGACCGGCGGCACCCAGTCGTCCACCACCCAGACCAGCACCACCCAGTCCTCGGCCAACCAGGCCCTCACCCAGGGCAAGCAGCCCACCACCGGCCAGTCGAGCACCCAGTCCACCACCGCCCAGACCGCCGCCCCCTCGACCGCCAAAACCCCCACCCCGCAAGGCAAACCGGTCACCGCCACCGCCGGGATCGGCAAGCAGCCCGCCAAGCTCACCAAGCCCGCCCCGAAGCCGGTCACCAAGCCGTCCTCGACCGCGCCGACCCTGCCCAAGACCACCGCCGCCCAGGTCCAGGCGACCGCGGGCGTCCAGCCGGTCTCGAACAAGCGCCCCCGCCTCACCCCGCCCAGCGCGACCCCGAAGCTCAAGCCCACCACCACGAGGTTCCAGGACTTCCGCTCGTGGGTCGGCGGCATCAACAAGGTCAAGGGCGACATCAACTGCGTCGACGCCGCCGTCGCCTTTCACTCCACGTGGCGCGGCAACCCGACCACCGCGGGCAAGGACCGCGCGGGCACGAGTCTCGCCAGCGAGCGCACCGGTTACGCCCCCGCGTTCCTGGGGGAGGGCAAGGCCGCGCTCGCTGAGGTGGAGAAGCGCGTCAAGCGAGGCGGCCACGGCACCGACGCCATCGTCTTCACCACGCCGCCCGGTGCGAAGGACGGGCACGCGTGGAACGTGGTCAACCAGAACGGCGAGGTGTCCCATGTGGACGCCCAGTCGGGCACCTGGTCGGACACCGGTCCGGACGCGGGCAAGGTGTGGGCGATCGTCCTGGACCCCGAGGGCACCTTCGTCGACGGCGACACCGTCGACAACTCGGGCAGCACCGGCCCGCAGGCCATCGGCGACTCGTTCGGCCAGCGCCCGCCCAACAACATCAACACCCTCGCCACGCAGGCGCTGACCGCCACCCAGGGCCACCTCGACGCGGCGAACGTGTCGGTGCGGCGGGCCGAACAGGCGCAACGTTCGGCGCAGGCCCAGGTCTACGGCGCCGCGGAGCCGCACCGGCAGGCCCAAGCTGCCGTAACGGCGACGCAGGCCGTGTCGACTCCTCTTGTGCAGCGGGTGAACGCGCTGCGCGGGCAGATCAACGCCGCCATCACCACGCTGGGTCTGCAGGTGCAGAACGAGAGCCAGCTCCAGCAGCAGGTCGACCAGGCAGACCAGGCGGAGGACACCGCGGGCATCGCCCTCGACAACGCCCAGACCGCGCTCGACAACGCCACGAACGCCAACCGGGGCACCCTCACCACCGCGCGCGACGGCCGCCAGACCGCGTTGGCCCAGCTCGTCCTCAACCACGGTCCGCTGCGCGCCCAACTGGCGCAGGCCACCCTGACCCGCCAGGGCACCCAGAACCAGATCGCCAACCTGCGGATCCAAGAGGCCGCCGCGCACGCCGCCGCCCGCGGCCCGAGCGCCGCCTCGACCTCGGCGGCCACCAGTGCCCTCACCGCGACCCAGCGCCTCGGCGCGGCCACCACCGAGCTGAACAACACCACCGGGCACCTGGGCACCGCCCGCACCCACCAGCAGACCGCCGACCAGCAGGTGACGACCGCGACCGGCCTGGTCACCCAGATCCAGACCGAGGCGGCGACCGAGATCCTGCGGCACAACGCCGCGCAGGCCGCCGACCTCGCCGCGACCACCGCCGAACAGGCCGCGGACCTGCTCGACCAGCAGGTCGTCGACCTCACGACCCGGATCAACACGCTGCGCGACACCGTCGCCCAGGCGAAGCTGGACGTGGCCCGCGACAAGCGCGCCGTGGCCGCCGCCAAGGCCCAGTTGGCCAACTCCGGGCCGAGCTCGAACGCGACCCCCGCGCCGACAACGACCCCGCAGATCACCCAGCAGGAGACCGCGATCGCCAAGGCCGAGGAGGCGATCGGCAGGCAGGAAACCCAGATCGGCACCCTCGACCGGCAGCGGCAGGGCATCACCACCCAGCTGGGCACCGACCGGCCGGAGGCGGTGCGCCTGCGCGGTTTGGCCGACACCGCGCAACTGGCCGCGGACCAGCAGGCCGACGCCGTCAACACCCTCTACACCGCGCTCACCAACGCCCGCGACAACGCCCAACTCGCCGCCCAGAACGCCGCCGCGTCCGCCACGTCGGCCAACAACACCGCGCGCAACGCCAAGGACGCCGCGGCCGACGTGAAGACCGCCGCCAAGCAGGGCGACGTCGAGCGCGGCCTAACCCTGCTCACCGACACCCCGTTCGCCGAGCGGATCGTGATGGAGGAACTCGGGGACACCACCGGCGTGGCCAACGCCGTCGGCGGTCTGTTCACCGACCACCCCGGGGTGGCCAACCAGGCGGGGCAGACCGCGGTGAACGCGGTCGAGAACCACCTCGGCGAGATCATCAACCAGGGCCGGGAGATCACCGTCGCGCTGCCCGGCGGCACCACCGCGCGGGTCCTGCTCACCGGCCGCCCCAAGCGCCCCGGTGACACCCGCAAGGCCGCGACCGTCAACGCCGTGCCCAACTCCCACCCCGACATCGTCAAGACCAGGCGCGACGACACGCACAACCCGAAGGCGGTGACCTCGTCGAGCAACCTGCCGGTGCGCATCCCGCTGGTCTCGCTCGCCCCGCTCACCGACGGCGGCCTGTTCCTGCGCCCGGTCGCCTCCGCCGGGTTCACCCTCAAGCGCTCGCAGGGCATGACCTCCAACGACATCAGCAGGCCGGGTGTGCGCACCGGCGACCGCGCCTGGGTCGAGGCCGACTTCGAGATCGTCGCCACCCGCATCGGCGGACCGACGGGCCCGGCCACCGCCACCGTGCACGGCGGGGTCCGGGTGCCCGCCGTGGTGCCCGCGCCCGCCGCCCCGCAGCCGCTGCCCGCGCACGGCCGCAGCGAGCTCACCTCCGACGCCGTGCGCATCCCCACCGCGTTCACCGACGGCATCGAGACCGCCCTCAACAACACCGACCACCGCGCGGAGATCACCGACCTGCTCGGGTCGCCCCGCGTGCGGCACATGCCCAACAACGGCAGCGTCACCCAGACCATCGGCGGCACCCAGGTCACCGTCGTCCCCAACGGCGCGCCGCAGATCACCCTGGTCGGTCCGTCCACAAAGGTCGATGAGCAGCGCACCGGCGTCAACCCGTCGTCGGCGGTGACCAAGGGCGGAGACGCGACCGGGGCGCTCGGCATGGCCGTCGGCATGGAGGTCCCCGGCCTGCAGTGGTTCGTCGGTCTCTTCAGCGACTTCTCCAGCGGCCGCAGCGGTGGCTACAACCGGGGCAACGAGTCCGCTGTGGAGCGCAACGCCTCGCAACCCGAGTTGGTCTACCAAGTGACCCGCCCGCTGACCGTGACCGCCAACGGCACTTCGGTGAACAACACCGTCACCGAACTGGTCACCGTCCCGCTCTCGGTGGCCCGCGAGCTCAACCTCACCATCCCGGCGCACCTGGACCCGGCGAACACGCGGGTGCGCACGGCGGGCAACCAGCCCTACGTCATCGGCACCGACGACATCACCGGTGTGCCGGGCCGCGACCAGATCGTCAACTTCCTCACCGCCGGCATCGACGCCACCGGGCAGGCCGCGGTGCGGGAGAAGTTCAACTCAGACCCCAAGACGGTCACCGCGATCTTCAACACCATGCACGGCGGCGAGGAGGTCACCTGGGTCGCCGACGGGCGGCTGCACAAGCTGGAGATCTACACGCAGATCGTGCCGCCCGCCGCGAGCTACCCGTCCGGCCAGACCAAGGCCACGGTGCAGGACCAGGTCACCTCGCAGCGCAGGCGCACCGACCAGATGAGCCGCAACGCCAAGCTCGGTGTCGGCGCCGAGGTCCGCCCCACCTTCAGCGGCGACAAGCCCAACAACGGCAACCCCAACGCCAGCGGCACCGCGTCGCAAGGCCTGCCCCGCGTGGTCATCTCCGGCACCTACGAGCGCAACCGCTCCTCCGCGGTCGGCACCAACGGCCGCGACGGCCGCATCACCGCCTACGGCGGCGAGTACCGCGGCTTCGACGGCACCCTGGAGATCGTCGTCGTCCACCGCGACACCCCGGCGCCCAACTGGTTCCGCCGGGTGTTCATGGGCGGCAAGATGACCTTCGGCCCGCCCTCGGCCGACCGCCTCACCGAACCCACCACCGCCGACGTCGACACCGCGCGCACGCTCAACGCGAACGCCCCCGCCACCGCGCCCCGGGTCACCAAGCAGACCATCCCCAACGCGGTCTCCATCTCCGCCCCCGTCGACAAGTTCGCCTGGTCCGACCAGGCGATGGCGCCGTCGACGATGACACCCGGCCTCTACGTCGGCACCGCGCCCAACCAGCCCGCGGGCACCGTTGTCGTTGACTCGGCCCAGTTCGGCGAGTTCGCGGGCATCGAGCACGTGCGGGTCAGCCCCAACTCGACCGAGGGGCTCAACCTGGTCCTGGCCAAGAACGTGCAGACCCTTCCGGTGGTCAACCCGCCCGCGAACATGCCCGCCCCGGTCACCCGCCGGTCGCCGTTCATGAGCGGCACCTGGCCGTCCTGGGGCACCAGGACGCTCACCGAGACCAACCGCGGCGCGGGCATCCCGCAGCGCCAGTTCCGCTACAAGCTCTCCGAGCTGACCAAGCCGGGCACCACCGCGGCCGACGCCGTGCGCGGGTTCGTCTCCCAGGTGGGCAGGCGCGGCGCGGCCGTGCTCGGGCTCAACGGCGAGAAAGCGGGCCCGCACAAGCTGTTCGAGCCCGGCAGGCTCACCGACATGAACGGCGCCATCTCCGCCACCGCCACCTATTCGGCGCCGCGCGTGGTGGACGTGCGCAAGGACGGGCAGCTGCAGCGGCGCCAGGACGGCGACCTGGTCGTCAACAACAGCAAGCACCGCCAGTTCGGCCTCGACGGCGAGCTCGCCGTGGACGTCATCCCGCGCCGGTTCCACCGCTTCGGCGCCCGGATCCGGCTCGTCTTCGGCGGCAACAAGCGCTGGGGCAAGGGCAAGATCAGCGAACTCACGCCGGGCGGCCGCCAGCTCTACAACTACAAGGGCCCGACGGTGTGGCTGACGATGGACGTCCGCTACACCTACACCGGCGACGTCAACATCCGCAACTCCATCAAGACCTCCCAGGCGGAGTCCCTGTCGGTCACCGTGGACGAGCCGGACGGGGTCCTGGTGCAGCTGCCAGCCACCACCGCCGCGGAACTGCTCACCCAGGCCGGGCTGCCCATCCCGCCCGAGGTCCAGGCGGTGCTCCCGGCCCCGCCCGCGGCGACCGGCACCACGCAGCACCTGATCACCGACCCGACCAACCCGGCGTACAACACCTACGCCTCGCACGGCACGACCACCGTGTTCAACTCCCGCCTGCACGGCCCCGACCCGCTGCGCGACGTCCGCACCCGCCTCGACGCGCTCGGCGTGACCGGCAAGTGGCAGGCCGACGTGCTCGAGCGGATCACCGAGCTGTTCTCCAGCCCGCGCGGCCAGATCTCCCTGCGCGACGTGCTCGCCGACACCGGGGTCATCTCGATCCCCGACAACGACCCGTTCTACACCGACGTCGTCGACATCCGGATCACCTCGGCGCCCACCCAGCACGCCGCGGGCGTCCCGAACCGCCCCGCGCTGCCGAACAACCCGCTCACGCCCAACTCGCAGACCACCTACTCCTACATCACCACCACCGACGCGGCCCAGAAGACCAGCTCCTACAGCCTCGCCGCCGGTCTGCAGAACGACCTGGTGGTGCGCGACGCCGCACCGAAGGACGCCCAGGGCAACGCGCAGCCCGGGTCCACCGCGGGCAACCTCGGCGCGCTCCTGGGCGCCGGTCGGCAGGTCTCGGAGTCGGAGACCCTGCCGGGCAGCAAGACCCTCAAGCCGATGCGGCTGGAGACCTTCGAGCAGCTCGACCGCTCCACCCACGACGTGACGTACTCGCTGGAGATCTCCCGGGTCCGCATCGCCAACCCGGCCGCCGACGCGTTGACCCTCACCGCGGCCCGCCACTTCAACCGCAACAACATGGCCACCACACCGGTCGCCGCGCACGGCTCGGTCGACCTGATCGCCCCCAAGCCCGGCTCGTCGCCCGCGATGACCGCACCGACCACCCCCGCCACCTTCGACGTCCTCGCGACCAACCCGCTGACCCTGCCGCCGACCGACCCGAACTTCGTCCAGCAGCAGTACCTCGACCCGGACTCGATGTGGCACCTGGAGTCGCTGGGCTCCGACACCGCCAAAGCCATCCGCGAGGTCGCCTACGCGCAGACCTCCAACGCGCCGGTCCGGGTCGGCAACGGGGTCGCGCGGGCGAACTTCCGCACCGCGGGCAACACCCCCTCGCCCTACACGGCCAAGGGCACGACCTCCGAGTACGCGCTGCACACCCTGACCACCGGCACCGGCCTGCACAACGGCGGCTGGTCGATGTTCAGCAACGGGTCCTACTCCACCAAGGGCATCGTCGGCGCCAAGCGCACCTTCCACGACGAACTGCTCGACGTCTCGATCGCCGCCCGGTTCGTGCCGGGGTCGTTCACCCTGGTGCCGCTGAACAACCCGGGCAAGGTCGACCACGGCCGCGAGACCGAGGACATCACCCTCACCGGCTCGTCGCGCACGGTCACCTGGTCGCGCGGTGTCACCGCCTCCGGCCTGGGCGGCGGCACGGCACTGCACCCCAACGACAACCTGACCCCGTCGCCCGCCACGATCCAGACCACCCCGACCGTGGGCGTCGACAGCGGCATCGGCAACCCGGAGGCCTGGTCCAACGGGTCCTTCGACCTGACCGTCGTCGCCCAGAGCGGCCGCTCGTACCTGTTCGACGCCAACGCCGAGTTCTACGTGCAGACCACGCCCCGGCGCACCAACGCGCTGATGAGCAAGATCAAGGGCTGGTTCGGCGGGCAACCGGTGCCGTCCACGGTCAAGATCACCAGCACCGGCGACGTCCGGGTCCGGGTCTGGGAGGCCGACGCGCTGCGCCAGGGCCTGATCACCCTCGCCGACGTCTACACCGCCGCGGGCACCACCCCGCCCACCGGCCTGGCCTTCACCCCGTCCGCAGACGGCGTCGTCCTGCACCCGGGCGGCACGCCTGCCGTGGTGCCGCCCGGACTGGCCAACGCGGGCCCCGCCGACGCCAGGGGCCGCACCCTGCGGGTCGAGCCGGGCGTCACCCAGAACCAGGTCGTGGACTTCGTCGCCGGGCTCGGCCTCGACGTCCGCCCGCGCACCTTCGTCGTCCCGCCGGGCAGCACCTTCACCGCCCAGGACATCGCTGACGCCGTCGCCGCCCGCACCGCGCCGGGCGACGTCGCGGGCCCGGTGGTGCAGCCGAACCCGGTGATCCCCGCCTTCACCCCGACTCCGCTGCGCCGCGGCACGCCCGCCGTCATGGCGCCCGCACCGTCCACTCTGAACAACTCGGGCGGGTCGCAGCTCACCACGATCCCCGAGGGCAACGTCCCCGGAGACAACGGTCCGCCCGGGTCGCAGTCGTTCCAGATGACCACCTTCGCCAGTTCCAGCGGTGGCAACCACGCGGGCGACCAGGTCACCGGACCGTGGAACCCGGCAGACCACGTGACGGTCCCGTCGACCCCCGACGCACCGACCACAGTGGACTCCAGCGGGCCGCGCGGCACCAAGCGCTCCCGCGAGGAGTTCGAGGCCGACCTCGGCCCGGTAACCCACCCTTCGCCGCCCGGGACCCGCAGCGTCCAGGACACCCTGACCCCCGCCTCGGCCAAGGACGTCCTAGCCCTGGAAGCCGTTGTCCCGCAGGGCGCCCGCTTCACCGACCCCGCCCTGTTCGTCGACCTGCTCAACGGCGACCGGACCGCCCCCGGCCGCGACATCAACTGCGTCGACGCCGCGGTGTCGTTCCACTCGACCTACCACGGCCAACCGCGCGTGGCGGGCATCGGCACCCCGGGGCAGGCGCCGCGCGGCGCTGTCAGCAAGGCGGCCGAATGGACCTCTTACGCCCCTGAGTTCGTTGGCACCGGGGCAAAAGCGCTTGCGGACGTCATCGAACGCGTCACCCGCGCGGGCCATGGCGCCGACGCCATGCTCATCGCCTTCGGCGCCAACGGCGGCCGCGGCCACGCCTGGAACGTGGTCAACCACAACGGCACGGTCTCACTGGTCGACCCCCAGCAGGGCACCATCGTCCCCGCGACCGCCGACGCGCTGCCCGGTCTCGGTCGCGTCCACGCCATCCCGCTCGACGCCAACAACCAGTTCATCCCGGGCACCCCCGTCCGCGGCCTGCCCACCGGCCTGCCCTCGGGCATCGCCGCCGACTTCGCCGCCACGGTGGCCGACCCCAACCCCGACTGGTCCTCGCACGTCGACGAGGTCGGCCAAGAGCTCGACGTCCTCCGCGACTCCTTCGACTCCACCCACACCAAGAACCAGGCCGACGCCCTCTCACTGCACCTGAGGGCCGTCGACATCCAGCGCATGCGAGCCCTCTCCGGCGCCAACGACATCATCACCCTCCGCGGCACCGAATACACCCTCGTCCCCTACCGCGGCGGCTACCGCCTGGTATCCGACACGGCCGCCGACCCCGGTTTCATGGCCGAAATAGCCGCCTCCATCCTCGGCCGAAGCGTTTTCGCATTGGTCATCGGCGCGGACGCCGAAACACCCCAGGTCCTCGAGTTCCCGCCCAGGGGCCGCCCCCTCCCGGTCGACCCGGAGGACTTCGACACCAGCGAACCCCCACCCGCGGCCGACTAATCCTCTCCAGGTGATCCGCCCCCCGACCACGCTTGGAACCCGGCGAAACGGGGCACCTGCCTCTCGCACACACCCGTCCAGCGAGAAAGGCGCCACTCCGTGACCCCGCCACTCCAGCCCTCCGCCCACCTCGCCTACTTCGCCGAGGTAGCCGCCGAGGTCGGCGTCAGGCCCGAGTCGGTCATCCTCGAAGAGGACACCGCCTACCTCTGGCTGGACCGCCGAGTGGCCACCCACCCCACCCGGGCCGCCGCCCTCCTCTGGACCCCCCACCACGGCTGGTCCCTGGCCGTGGAGACCCACTCGGGCGAAGACCTGATCATCCTGCGGGACCTGGGCCCCACCCCCCGCCCCACCCCCGCCGCCGTGGCCCACTTCGCCACCACCGCCCGCCAAGCCCTCCCCGTCGCCGCCTGACCCCCCTCGCCCGGCACAACGCTCCTCCCCGACGGGGTCCGCTCTTCGTCGTGCTCGGTCTCCTGCCCCACCTCACCTACCCCAGCCCGCTTCCGCCTATCCCTCCGCCCCACCCCCCGGAGCGGCCTCGCTCGCCCCGCCCGCCCCGCCTCGCCCGCCCCGCCCGTCCCCGCCCGCCCCGCCCGTCCCGGCCCGCTCGGCCCTGCTTGCCCCGGCTCGCCCGCCCGGCCCGCCCGGCCCGCCCGGCCCGCCTGGCCCGGTCTGCCCTGCCCACCCTGCCTCGCCCGCCCCGCCCGTCCCGGCCCGCTCGGCCCTGCTTGCCCCGCCTCGCCCGCCCGGCCCGCCCGGCCCGCCCGGCCCGCCTGGCCCGGTCTGCCCTGCCCACCCTGCCTCGCCCGCCCCGCCCGTCCCGGCCCGCTCGGCCCTGCTTGCCCCGCCTCGCCCGCCCGGCCCGCCTGGCCCGGTCTGCCCTGCCCGCCCTGCCTCGCCCGGCCCGCTCGGCCCGCCCGGCCCGGTCTGCCCTGCCTCGCCCGGCCCGCTCGGCCCTGCTTGCCCCGCCTCGCCCGCCCGGCCCGCCCGGCCCGGCCTGCCCTGCCTCGCCCGGCCCGCCCGTCCCGGCCGCTCGGCCCTGCTTGCCCCGGCTCGCCCGCCCGGCCCGCCTGGCCCGGTCTGCCCGCCCTGCCTCGCCCGGCCCGCTCGGCCCTGCTTGCCCTGCCTCGCCCGGTCGGCCCGCCTGACCCGCCTGGCCCGGTCTGCCCGGCCCGCCTGACCCGCCGGCCCGGCCCGGCCCGGTCTGCCCTGCCTCGCCCGGCCGCTCGGCCCTGCTTGCCCCGGCTCGCTGCTTCGCCCTACTTGCCCCTCCAGCTCGGCCGCCCTGCCTGCTCGCGGCTTGCCTCGCCGGGCCCGGCCTGCCCTGCCTCGCCCGGCCGCTCGGCCCGCCCTGTCTGCCCCCGGCTCGCTGCTTTTGCCCCCACTTGCCCCGCCCGCCCCTCCAGCTCGGCTGCCCGGCCTGCGCTGCTTCGCCCGGCCCGGTCTGCCCGGCCCTGCCCGGCCCGGCCCTGCCCGGCCCTGCCCTGCCTGCCCGGCCCTGCCCGGCCCTGCCCGGCCCTGCCCGGCCCTGCCCGGCCCTGCCCGGCCCTGCCCGGCCCTGCCCTGCCCTGCCCTGCCCGGCCCTGCCCTGCCCGGCCCTGCCCGGCCCTGCCCGGCCTGCCCTGCCCGGCCCGGTCTGCCCGGCCTCGCCCGGCCTGCCCGGTCCGGTCTGCCCTGCTTGCCCCCGGCTCGCTGCTTTTGCCCACTTGCCCGCCCGCCTGCCCCTCCAGCTCGGCCGCCCTGCCCCGCTCGCGGCTTGGCTCGCCGGGCCCTGTCCCCACGCGCTTCCCGCCCATTTCCCCCGACTTGTCCACAACCCCACCCCCCCATCCCCAGCCCACTCACCGCTCCCTTGACAACCCGCCCCGCCCGATATCGTCAAACGTGGGACCCCAAACCCCGGGTGGGCGGGCTCCCGGCGGGGGGTTGATCTTGAGCGGGGTGGGGGCAGTCGGGGGGTTGGTGGGTGGGGTTCGCGGCGGGCGAACGGTGCGACCAGCGTCGGACCACCGCCACCGCCGGGAGCGCGACCGCTCCGGTCGCCGCCCGACTAGGATCCTCGGGACGACTCCGCGTTGAGCAGCCAGCGCCGTGCCCATGGTGGGTCGCGGGTCGCATGGATGGCGTTGGAGGGCGTGCGCGTGGCTGGTGGAGTGGATGACGCCGGGGGGTTGGCGCAGCAGATGCTGGGGTTGACCCAGGACCTGCTCGCGGCGGGGTCGTTGGCCGACGTCTTGGAGCGGGTCGTGGTGACGGCCAAGGACGTGGTGGGCGGTGACCTGGTCAGTGTGACGCTGCGTGCACCGGATGGCGGGTTTCACACCCCGGTGAGCACCGATCTGGTGGCGGTGGAGCTAGACCGGTTGCAGTACGAGTTCGGCGAGGGTTGTTGCGTCGAGTGCGCCCTGCCCGACGGCCCGGCCGCCGCGCACAGCCTCGACCTGGCGTCGGACACCCGGTGGCCCCGCTTCGGCCCCGCCGCCGCGCGGTTGGGGTTCCGCGCGCTGGCCTCGGTGGCCCTGCTGCCGGAGGTCCGCGCGCCCAGGCTCTCCGGCGCGCTCAACGTGTACTCCCGCGAGGCCGGAGCCTTCGACGAGGCTGACCGCGACGCGCTGCTGCTGTTGGCGACGCACGCCTCGCTGGCGCTGGCGATGACCGAGGGGGTCACCCGCGAGCAGTTGCGGGTGGAGCAGTTGCGCGAAGCCCTCGACAGCCGAGACGTCATCGGGCAGGCGAAGGGGATCCTCATGGCCCGCCGCCGGATCGACTCCGACATGGCCTTCGACGTGCTGCGCCGCACCTCGCAGAACATCAACGTCAAGCTGCGCGACCTGGCGGCGACCCTCATCGACCGCCACCACCTCCTCGACTAGGTCCCGGCGACCGCCCGCCGGGTCGCGGCGACCCGGCGGGCGGTCTTCCATGGCCTGCGTGCTGCTGCTTAACACGCGGCGCACGGCTCATGGACGCCCCAGTGGTACCCACCGCGACGATCATCCACACCACACACTTCGCGGCTCAAGGTAAAAGTTCGCCAAAGCGAAGCCATAGGCCGCGCAAAGGCAATTTCGATCGTCCCGTTAATGGATTCCCGGGAATTCTGGGTAATCCAGCCGATTAGTCCGAATAAATCCTCTGGCAATTGGGGACAAGACGGCATTTGTTGACGCTGGAATGAACCGGTCCATACATTGGCCGTCCGAGTTCTTCGGTATTCCCTGCATGCCAGAGGAGTTTGGTGTGAAACGCACCCTTGCCCTCGTGGTGGCCGCGAGCGCGGCCACCCTCGCCGTGTACGCGGTGACCGGCGCCGCGGGCGCGGCCCAGCCCGCGCCCCAGGCGGCGCCATCCCCGGTGGCGCTCGCGGTCGCCGCCGCCGACAAGGCGGCCGCGTCCGGTCTCGACGCCCTCGCCAAGGGCCCCGACGAGCAGTTCACCCGCCGCGCGGTCTACCAAGGGGGCATCCCCGGCCGCAAGGACCTGTACTACGTCTCCTACGACCGCACCTACAAGGGGCTGCCGGTCGTCGGCGGTGACGCCGTGGTCGCCACCGACGCCGCGGGCAACACCCTCGACACCGTCGCCGCCAACCGCGGTGGTCTCGCCGTGTCGACCAAGGCGAAGCTGACCGCGCAGCAGGCGGAGAAGATCGCCCGCGCCAAGGTGGCCAAGGTCGACAAGGTGGAGTCCACCACCCTGGCGGTCTTCGCGGGCGGCCACGGCACCCTGGTCTACGAGACCGTCGTGGCGGGCAGCCGCGCCGACGGTGTCCCGACCCGGTTGCACGTCTACGTCGATGCCAAGAGCGGCGCCGTGGTCGACTCGGTCGACGACGTGCGCGCGGGCACCGGCACCTCCCAGTGGAACGGCCCGAACCCGCTGACCATCGACACCAGCAACAACAGCACCGTCGACAGCACCAGGCCCGGTCTGTCCTGTGTGGACTACTCGACCAAGCAGCCGTTCACCAAGGCCAACAACTCCTTCGGCAACGGCCAGGCCACCAGCAAGGAGACCGGCTGCGTCGACGTGCTGTTCTCCACCCAGAAGCAGTGGGGGATGCTCAAGGATTGGCTGGGCCGCAACGGTATTGACGGCAACGGCCGCGGCGTGCAGGTCCAGGTCGGCCTCAACCAGGTCAACGCCTACTGGACCGGTGACCACATCGAGATCGGCCGCAACCAGGCCAACCAGTGGATCGCCTCGATCGACGTCTCCGCGCACGAGCACGGCCACGCGATCGACCAGTACACCCCCGGCGGCGCGGGTCGCGAGGCGGGCCTCGGCGAGGCCACCGGCGACATCTTCGGCGCGCTCACCGAGGCTTACGCCAACGAGCCCTCGCCCTACGACGTCCCCGACTACACGGTGGGGGAGTCGGTCAACCTGACCGGCCGCGGCCCGATCCGCAACATGGCCAACCCGTCGCTGGTCAACGGCGACCCCAACTGCTACTCCAGCGCCATCCCCAACACCGAGGTGCACGCGGCCGCAGGCCCGATGAACCACTGGTTCTACCTGCTCGCCGAGGGCACCAACCCCGGCGGCGGCAAGCCGACCAGCCCGACCTGCAACAGCAGCACCCTGACCGGCATCGGCATCCAGGCCGCGGGCCGCATCTTCTACAACGCGATGCTGCTCAAGACCTCCGGCATGTCCTACGCCAAGTACCGCGTCGCCACCCTGACCGCGGCCAAGAACCTCGACCCGACGTGCGCGCAGTACAACGCGGTCAAGGCCGCTTGGAACGCGGTCACCCTGCCCGCGCAGTCCGGCGAGCCCACCTGCACCGGCCAGCCCGGCAACGAGTTCAGCATCTCGCTGAACCCCACCTCCGGCACCGTGCAGGCGGGCGGGAGCACTACCACGACCGTGTCGACCGCGACCACCTCCGGTAGCGCGCAGACGGTCGCCCTGTCGGCCACCGGCCAGCCCAACGGCGTGACGGTCACGTTCAACCCGGCGTCGGTGCAGTCCGGCGCGTCGTCCACGGCGACCATCTCGGTCGGGTCCGGGGTCACCGCCGGGACCTACCCGATCACGGTCCGCGGCGCGGGTGCGACCTCGCACACCGTGACCTACAACCTGACCGTGGGCGGCCAGCCCCCGGCCGACGACTTCTCCCTGGCCCTGAACCCGACCAGCGGCAGCACCGCCGCGGGCGGCTCGGTCAGCACGACCGTCGGCACCGCCATCACCGCGGGCGGCTCGCAGAAGGTGAACCTGTCCGCCAGCGGCCTCCCGTCCGGCGCCACGGCCACCTTCACCCCGTCGTCGATCGCCTCCGGCGAGACCGCGACCCTCACCATCGCCACCACCGCCGACGCCACCCCCGGCGACTACTCGGTGACGGTCACCGGCGAAGGCACCGCCTCGCACTCGGCCACCTTCACCCTCACCATCACCGGCGGCAACCCCGGCGGCTGCGGCGGCCTCCCCGAGTGGAGCGCCTCAACCTCCTACGTCCCCAACGACGAGGTGTCGTTCGGTGGCCACAAGTGGAAGTCCACCTGGTACTCCACCGGCGCCGAGCCCGGAGCCCCCGGTTCGTGGGCGGTGTGGCAGGACGCGGGCACTTGCTGACCTGACCACATGAAGAAGGCCCCGCGGTCCACCGACCGCGGGGCCTTCCCCTGTGGAACTCAGGAAGGGCGGCGAGCGAAGAGAAACGCTTGCGGAACCAGCTCGTCCGGGTCGCACAACCACCGAGCCTCGACCTCAAACCCGGCGTCACGCAACCAAGAAGCCACCTCGTCCGGCTGACGGCGGTGGACGTGGACCGCCATCGGGTGGCCGCCATACCCCTCGGTCTTCAACCGCGTGGTGTCACCAACGTGAAACCCGACCTGCAACGGCCCCCCTGGGCGCAACACCCGACGGAAGTGCGCGAACACCCCAGGCACCTCGTCGTCGGGGATGTGGATCAACGACCACCAAGCAAGCACCCCCACCACCGAAGCATCGGGCAGGTCCAGGTTCGTCATCGAGCCCACCTCGAACCGCACCCCCGGATAACCCCGCCGCGCCACGTCGACCATCCCCGGAGAAAGATCAATCCCAAAGGCGTCGATCCCCAGCCCCCGCAGGTAGGCAGTGACATGCCCAGGCCCACAGCCGACGTCCGCAACAGGCCCACCGCCCGCAGCCAGCACACGTTCGGCGAACACCGCCAGAGCAGCGCGAAGGTAAGGATCACCACCGATGGCGCCACGCAGTTGATCGGCATAACTGCCCGCCACCGTGTCGTAAGACCTGCGAGTATCAGCCAACCAGTCATCCATGGTCATGCCCACACGGTATTCCATGATCACGATCTCGCCCCATGCCGCAGGCCCCCGAGCCAGCCCACCCAACCCGGCCACCCGAGCCAGCCCCGCCAGCCCGACCACCGCCCCAAGAAGCTGCCCACCCAACTGCTCGATGGGGCGGACTTGTTTTGTGTGGGGTGGCGGCAGTCGTAGCCTTGCCTCGCTGCAGGGCCATGCTTTTCGGCCCCGGCTTGTGCGGTCCTGCCACGGCTGGTGCAGGGGCCCCGCGCAAAACAAGTTCGCCCCATCGAGCACACCCAACCCACCACGGACCGGGTCGCAATGCCGAAGGCGAGCCGACCCCGAAGCCGCTGGTGCCACCCCCCCGAGCCAGCCCCGCCAGCCCGACCACCGCTCCCGGGAGCCGTCGGTGCCCGCCAAGCCCCCCGAGCCGTCCCACCCAACTCGGCCACTGGACACTCGGAACCCGAGGTGCCATCTGCTCGATGGGGCGGACTTGGTTTGTGTGGGGTGGCGGTATCCGTAGCGTTGTGCGCGGACAGGGCCATGCTTTTCGGCCCCAGCTTTGCGGTCCTGCCACGGGTGGCGCAGGGGCCCCGCGCAAACCGAGTTCGCCCCATCGAGCACACCCACGCCACCGCGATCCAGCGCAATGCCGCAGGCGAGCCGACCCCGAAGCCGCCGGTGCCAACCCAGCCCCCCGGGCCACCCCCGCCAGCCTCACCACCGCCCCCGGAAGCCGCCCACCCAGATGCTCGATGGGGCGGACCTGTTTTGCGTGGGGTGGCGGCAGTCGTAGCGTTGTGCGCGGACAGGGCCATGCTTTTCGGCCCCAGCTTTGCGGTCCTGCCACGGGTGGCGCAGGGGCCCCGCGCAAACCGAGTTCGCCCCATCGAGCACACCCACACCCCGCGATCCAGCGCAATGCCGCAGGCGAGCCGACCCCCGAAGCCGAAGGCGAAGGCAACAAATCCCTTGCCCCCACAAGATCAACCCATTCAAGCGCCCCCGATTCACATCCTACCGAGGCACACCGACACATCGGGCGCAGCAGAAAGCACCTGTGGACAACCACCCCCCTTGTGGACAGCCGTGCGCGAACCGCGACAGCCGCGACAGCCCCGACTGCAGCCCCCTACACCCGCCCCAACGCCTTCACCGCCACCGGCACCAGCCGCGCCACCACCTTCCCGCAATACCCCAGCTCAGCCTCCAACGGCGTCCCCTCAACCAACACCACCGTCACCACATTCCCCCGCGCCGCAGCAGCCCCACACCCCTGCACATCCACCCGGATGTAGCACCACGAGTAAGCAGCATCGATATCCACCAGATTGGGCAAGATAGGCCCAGTAGACCACTTCCCGCCCTCCCCGAGCAGACAAGCGTCAGGCACCTCCGACCGCAGCCCCGCCACCAGCCCGCCCGCGTCGTCGTAAGATTCCACCGACTGCAGCACGTTCACCTTGGTGTCCGTGAGTGTCCACAGTGACACCATCTTCGCCACCGGTTCGCTCCCCGCGCACCCGGCCAGCAGCGCCGCGTCGGTCACCCCTTCCGGCTTCGGCACCCCCACGTCCACCAGGTCCTCGGCCACGAACGCCGCCTTCACCAGTCCCGCACTGGTGTACGCCTTCGGTGAAGTGGTCACGACTGGAGCCGGTTCGCCGGTGGTTCCCCCGCAGCCCGAGAGCACAACACCGGCGACCAGCACGGCCAACACCCGCACGCCATCCTCCTGCAACGTAGCCCTATGTCCACTCGCGACTGTTCCCGGCCGCCGCCCCGATGCCCATGGCGTTGACACCACAGCATCGGGGCAGGGCCATGAACCCGGAAGGGTTACCAGCCGGTCGCGGTGACGACGCCGGTGCCGTTGGACCAGCTGCCTGCGCCGTCGGTGGTGAAGCGCTTGACCGTGCCGGGGGTGAAGCGGGTGAGCAGCGAGGTGTGCGTGGAGCCCGGCCAGCGCGCGAAGCCGAAGAAGGTTGTCCCGTTGAAGCCCGCGCCCACCGTGACCCCCGCCCCGTTGCCGGTACCCGTGTTGTCGCCCGGGTACATCCGCAGGGTGTTGGTGGGGATGTAGCGGGTCACGATGTCCTGGTGGCCGTCCCCGTTGAAGTCGACGATGCCCCACGGGGTGAGGTCGGCGCTCCAGCCGTTGCCGATTTGGGTCGAGGGCGCGAAGCCGCCGGTGAGGTCGCCCGGGTAGACCAGAAGCGTGCCGCTGGAGTTGGTGGCGATGACGTCGAAGTGGCCGTCGCGGTTCCAGTCGGTGACGCCGTACGGGGTGTAGCCGCACCACCCGACGCCGACCTGGACGGGCAGGGCGAACCCGGTCGGCGAGCCCCGGTACACGAGCTCGGCGCAGGTGTTGTCGTCGCGGGCGATGAGGTCGGGGTAGCCGTCGTGGTCCCAGTCGGCGATGCCGAACGGGGTCAGCCACTGCCAGCCCGCGGAGCCGACCTGCTTGGGGGCGCCGAGGATGCCGGACTGCTGCGGTTGGAACAGCAGCAGCTGACCGGTTGGGGTGCCGGCGTAGACGTCGGTCTGGTCCTGCCCGGTGTCGGAGTTGTGCCACCGGATGGCACCGAACGACCGCAGGTTCGCGCTCGCGGGCGGTAGCACCGTTCCCGCGGCGCTCGGCGCGGCGAAGGTGTGCGCGCTGGACCCGGCACCGAAGGACGCCGCTCCCGTGCCGGTGATCGCCCACAGGTCGGTGTTGGTGTCGTTGGTGGCGTCGTTGCTGACGATGAACGGCGCCGAGGCTGCGGTCAGCGCCGTGCTCGCCGACCGGGCGACGGTGGTGGTCGAGTCGACGAACCAGTTGGTGTCCCAGCAGTCCACGACGCAGTTCGTCCGGTGCAGCACGACCTGGCCGGTCGCGTTGTCCCGTACCACCAGAGCGGGTTTGCCCTGGTGCTGGGTGCCCGCGATGGTCTTGGTCGACCAGTCGGTGCTCGAGTCGAGGACGACCGCGGGCTGGTAGCCGCCCGGGTAGGGGGAGTGCTCGAACCACCACAGCTGGTGCTGCCCGCCGACGGCCACCACGGCGATCAGGTCGGGGAACGCCGACCCGCCGCTCTGGTCGCTGCCCTGCGGCAGGTGGCCGATCGCGGTGAGCTGGCTCGGCGCGGTCATCAGGTCGGCGAAGTCGGGGGTGGCGAACCGGTCGCCGCCCAGGGAGAACACCCGGTCCGTGGTCGGGACCAGCGGCGTCCCGTCGCCGGAGTTGAGGTAGAACTTGGTGATCCCGTTGGCCGCCGTCGCGATCACGTCCTGCATGCCGGTGCCGCCGAACTGCCCGGTCGCCACGACCACCCCGGTCCAGTCCTGCGGGCTCTCGGTCATGTCCAACCGGCCGCGGATGCCGAGGTTGGTCGACACGCCGACGCCCCCCGCTCCGTTGCCTGGGCTCAGCCACAGGCCCGCCGCCGTTCCCCCGGTTCCGCCGGGGGTGAGGATGTCGGCCTTGCCGTCGCCGTTGAGGTCGCCTTCCCGGTCCGGGGTGGTGGGCGCGGTGGCGATGACGTGGTGCACGGCGATCGGGCTGGGTGTCCCGGCGGCGGTGATGGCCTGCACGGTGAGGGTGTTGGTGCCCGCCCTGGTGGGGGTGATCGTGCCGGTCCAGGAGCCGTTGGTGGCGGGGACGTTCATCCCGGTGCCGCCGTTGAGCTGGTACCGGTACCAGGCAGGCTGGGTCGCCCCGGCCACCGGCGCGAACGTGAAGGTCCCGGCAGTGCGCACGGGCTTGCCCGCTGTCCCGTCGGGGTAGTCGGTCGAGGTGACCAGCGGTTGGGCGGGCACGCTCAGGTCGAGGGTGAACCGGCACTCCTGCGACCACCCCGAGGTGAGCGCGCCGTCGGTGACCCGGGTGGTCCACCGGTAGCTGCCCTGCGGCAGCGTGTTCTGGGGGAGCACGGTCGTCGCCCAGTCACCGGTGTTGACGGTGACCTGGCGCTGCGTGCCGCCGATGGCCGGATCGGGGTTCTGGTCGGCGACGGGCTTGATCGAGAACGTCGCGGTGAGCGCCTTGGTGATGTTGTCCGACGCGCGCAGCGTCTGCACCCCGAGGTAGAGGTCGGTCTTGCCGATCACCGGGTACGGGGCGGTCGTCGTGCAGGGGACGACCGGGGAGGTGGACGGGGTCACCGGCGTGGCCGGGGTGACGTCCCACGTGACCACGAGGCTGGCGTTGTTCTGGGTGAACTTCTTCCACCCGGCGCTGGAGGTCCCCTCGTCGACGGCGCGCAGCCCGAAGGTGATGACACCGGTTCGGTTGGTGACCGCCGACTGGACCTGCGTGGTGACGCTGTTGCCGAAGGTGCCCGTACAGGTGGCCTTCTGCGCCACGGTGCTCAGGATGGCGGGCTTGGTGTTCCAGTTGGTGCTCGGCGAGATCGCCCCGGTCCGGTCCAGCGCGACCTGGGAGTTGCAGTCGTAGGAGTACTGCGGGACGAAGTTGACCTCCGCGGAGAGGATGGTCGCGCCGTAGAGCGGGGTGATGCCCCACTGGAAGTAGGAGCGGGTGATGTCGATGCCCTTGCAGGTGCTGTACCCGAAGCCGCAGTAGCCGATCTGCGCGGGCCCGGTCTGGTGCCAGCCCGCGTAGGTGGGCTTACCGCTCTCCACCTCGGTCCAGTCCGCGGTCGCGCCCCAGCTGTTCGGCACGAACGTCGGGTCGATCATGACCGGGTAGGTGGTGGCCGGGTCCGCCAGCAGCGCGGGGTCGGGGACCAGGTCGTACCCGTCCGCGTTGGCCACCACCGAGACCGGTGCGACGCGCGCGAGGTCACCCGGTTCGGCCGCGGTGGAGGCCTTCGCGGCGGACTTGGTGCCCTTGGCCGAATCCCACATGGTCGCCGGTGGCGTGGTGTAGACGGCGCGGCCGCTGGCGTCGGCCGCCGTCAGCCTGCCGTCGGGGGACGAGGTCAGGGTCAGGCCGGGGGAGTCGATCGACACCCGCAGCCGCGCCACGGCCGGGTTCGCCGCCGCGGCCCGGGTCTTGACCACGAGCGTGTGCGCGAAGTCGCCCTGCTCGCTGACCGACGCGACGAGGTCGACCCCGGGCAGCACCTCCGGGTAGGTGGCCGTGTTGCCCACCACCGTCGGCGCGGTGAGGGCGACCGGGAAGGTGAACGCCAGGCTCTGCCCGCGGTTCGCGATCGTCGCCAGCGGGCCGGGACCACCGCCGGACAGGGTCACCGAGGCGGCCGCGGCCTTCGGGCGGTACGCGCCGTCACCACCGCGGTGGAGTGTCGCGTCGAGGTTCACCCATTTGCCATCGCGTTTTGTGCGGACCGGTCGTAACGATGTCGTTTTTGTCAGCGTGCCATTGGGGTTGGCGATTGTCTGACTTGTCGAATCGGTTGCCGCGGTGGCCACGACCGGTTGTCCGCTCAATCGGGCACGGGTCAAGGCTGAAATCAGCGCCACTTCCCCCTGGCTCGCCGCCTGTCCGGTCTGTTCGGTCGCCGCGGCGGCCGGTGGAATGCTCAGCAGGGCCATGACCAGGGAGAATGCGAAGATGAAAGGTAGTGGCGATCTGCGTCGCCACCGCCGGGCTGTTCTGTGCAACGGGTGTTCCTTCGCAGGCAGGGATGTCGCGAGCGCGGCGAATATATGCGCTGTGGTGTCCTGGAAATAGCGCTGTCCGGGTGAGATCAATGTGACGTGCGTCGTGGCTGTCGGCCATTGTCTTCGCCGCCGGATATGGCAGAGTTCACGCCGGTCTGCCGGGCGTCCGCGTTCCCGGCACCTGGGGAGTGAGGCTGGTGTGGGCGGGTTGACCTTCTCTGTGCGTGTGCTGATCCCGGTACTGGTCACCTCGACCGCGCTCTCCGGGGTCGCCGCGCTGCCGGGCTCCGCGAGCGGCGAGCCCTCGCCGGGTTCGTACACCAGGTCGGTCACCGGTGGCGCGCCCATCGCCTCGACTCCGCCGCGCTTGGCCGACGCGGCGGGCAAGTCCGCCGCCGCACCGGCCACGTCCTGGCCCACAACGACCTCGGCGTCGATCGCACTCGCGAAACCGCTCACCGACGGCCGCGATCGCACAGCAGGCTCGCGCACCCGCGTGTACGCCCCGGGAACGCCCGTGTGGGCGGCCACCGACACCGCAGGCGCCACCCCAGGAGCCGTCGACGTCCGAGTCCTCGGCCGTGACCTGGCGGCGAAAGCCGGAGTCGACGGAGTGCTCGTCGCGGTCACCCCCACGACCGCCGTCAAGGACGCGGTGACCATCGGCGTCGACTACTCCGGCTTCGACTCGGCCGCGGGCGGCGGCTTCGGTGCCCGTCTGCGGCTCGTCGGACTCCCCGACTGCGTGCTCACCACGCCCGACCGCCCGGCCTGTCGGGCGCAGAGTCCGCTGGCCCACACCAACGAGGCGGCCTCCAAGTCGGTGACCACCACGGTTGGCAAGCCCGCGGTCTTCGCCCTGACCAGCGGTGCGTCGTCGTCCTCCGGCGCGGGCTCGTTCACCGCCACCTCCCTGAGTCCGGAGGGTTCCTGGACCGGAGGCACCCAGAGCGGCTCGTTCACCTACCAGTACCCGGTCCCCGTTCCGCCCGCCGCCTCGACCCTGATCCCGACGGTCTCCTTGTCCTACGACTCCGGTTCGGTGGACGGCAAGACCGCCGCGACCCAGTCCCAGGCGTCCTGGGTCGGCGACGGCTGGTCCTCGCCGTCGTCGTTCATCGAGCGCACGTACACCTCGTGTTCGTCCTCGCCGGGCGGCTCGCCGTCCTCTGTGTCCACAGAGGACCGCTGCTACACCGGCGAGATCCTCACCATGTCGCTCAAGGGCGCCACCACCTCGCTGATCTGGGACGCCGCCCAGGGCGTCTATGTCTCCGCCTCCGAGCCGGGCACCGTCGTCACCCGGGTGACCGGCAGCGGCAACGGTTCGGGGACCTACAACACCGAGTACTGGAAGGTGACCGACCAGACCGGAACCGTGTTCCTGTTCGGCCGCAACCAACTCCCCGGCTGGACGGCGGGCAAGCCGACCACCAACTCCGTCGACAGCACACCGGTCTTCTCCTCCCACCCCGGCGATCCCTGTTACAACGCCGCCGGGTTCGCGTCGTCGGTGTGCACCATGGGGTACCGCTGGAACCTCGACTACGTGGTCGACGTGCACCAGAACGCGATGTCCTACTACTACAAGCAAGACACCAACTACTACGGCCAGAACAACGGCGCCGCGAACGTCCCCTACATCCGCGACAGCCACCTGGACCGGATCGACTACGGCTTCACCGACGGCAACGCCTACGGCACCGTCCCGAACCAGGTCCTGTTCACCACCGGCGACCGCTGCCTGACCGGCACCTGCGCCCCGCTCTCGGCCGCCACCGCCGCGAACTGGCCCGACGTCCCGTTCGACCTCAACTGCGCATCAGGCGCCACCTGCGGCCCGAAGGCGCCGTCGTTCTGGTCGACCGTCCGGCTGACCACGATCTCGACGCGCCAGTACGACACCGCCACCGCGCAGTACCGCCCGGTTGACTCGTTCGCGCTCACCCAAACACTCCCGGCGACCGGCGACACCACCCCGGCGACCCTGTGGCTCTCGGGCATCACCCGCACCGCCCAGGACACGACCGGCGGCGGCTCGACGACCCCGATCACCCTGCCCACCGTGACCTTCGCCGGTCAGGCCTACCCGAACCGGGTCGACGACCCCAACGACGGCCTGGTCCCGTTCACCCGGTACCGGATCAGCGGCATCACCACCCAGACCGGCGCGAGCTTCGGTGTCTCCTACACCCCGATCAGCGACTGCACCTGGCCCGTGTCCACGACGCCGTCGGCCAACGGCTCGCGGTGCTTCCCGGTCAAGTGGACGCCGCCTGGCTACAGCACCCCGCAGAACGACTGGTTCCACAAGTACGCCGTCGCTGCGGTCAGTCAGTCCGACAACACCGGCGGCGTCACCTCCGAACGCCTGCTGACCAGCTACACCTACACCGGCCCCGCCTGGCACTACGACGACAACGAGCTCGTCAAAGCCGCCGACCGCACCTGGGGCCAATGGCGCGGCTACCAGAAGGTCCAGGTCCGCACCGGCCAGGTCGGCCAACCCCAGACCCTCGCGGAAACCGTCTACTACCAAGGCATGCACGGCGACACGCTGCCCTCGGGCACCCGGTCGGTGACCCTCACCGACTCCCAGGGCGGTGCTCACGTCGACGACCCGCGGTTCGCGGGCCAGCCCCTGGAGAGCACCACCTACCTCGGCGACGGCGGCCCCGTCGAGTCCTCCACCATCTCGTCGTACTGGGTGTCCGTGCCCAGGGCCACCCGCACCCGCACGGGCCTGCCCGCCTTGACGGCCACCCACACCGGAACGACCGAAACCTGGACGCGCCAAGCCATCTACTCCGGCGCGACACCGACCTGGCGCGTCACCCAGACAGATCAGACCTACGACCCGGTGACCGGCCTGCTGGTATTCACCCACGACCACGGCGACGTCTCCCGCACCGACCAGGCCACCTGCACCTCCGTGACCTACGCCCCCGCCAACACGGCACTCAACATCGTCGGACTCGTCGCCGAGACCGACGTCATCGCCAAGCCGTGCGGCGGTGTCGCCCCCACGACGTCGGCCCCGACCCCGGCCCAGGTCAACGCCCTCGCCGCGCCCACAGGGGTCGTGCGGCCCGATGACGTCATCAGCAACACGCGGAACTTCTACGACAACCCGGTTCTCGCCCAGACATGGCCACAGCCCGCCACCCCGACCTGGCCGCAAGCCTTGCCCACCAGGGGTGATCTCTCTGTGGTGCGCGCGGCCGCAGGCTACAGCGGGGGAGTGCCCGCCTACCAGACCACCACAGCAACGGTCCACGACTTCTACGGGCGCCCGACCGAGTCGTACGACGGCCGCGGCGGCAAGCTCACCACCGCGTACACGATGGTCGGCGGGCTGACCACCGGGACGCTCGCGACCAACGCGCTCGGCCACACCGTGTCCTCGACCGTGCGCCCGGCCCGGGGACTTCCCGTTGAGGGCAAGGACGTCAACAACGTCACGACCACGACCCAGTACGACCCGCTCGGGCGCGTGACCGGGGTGTGGACCGCCAACCGCCCCACGACCGCGCTCGCGACGGCGAAGTTCAGCTACGCGCTCTCCCAGACGGCCCCTTCGGTGGTGACCTCGTCCAAGCTGACCAACGAGGAGACCTACCAGACCCAGTACGCCATCTACGACTCGCTGCTGCGGGAACGGCAGACCCAGTCGCCCACTCCGCAGGGCGGTCGGTTGCTGACCAACACCTTCTACGACTCCCACGGCTGGGTCGTGAAGCGCAACGCCCCGTACTGGGACTCGTCGTCCACTCCGAACGGAACCCTGGTCGGCTTCCCCGACAACCAGATCCTCAGCCAGCAGCGCTACACCTTCGACGGCCTCGGTCGCCCCGTGGTCGCGGTGTCCCAGCGCGCCGCGGTCGACGTCGAGAAGACCACCACGGTCTACGGCGGCGACCGGGTGACCACCATCCCGTCGACCGGCGGTGTCGTCAACGCCTCGGTCACCGACGCGCTCGGCCGACCTGTCGCTACCGACCAGTACACCACCGCGCCTGCGGTGACCTTGCCGCCCAACACTTTCTCCAGCCGTCCGACCGTGGCGGGTGGCACCAAGCAGACCACCCAGTTCACCTACAACCGACTGGGTCGACCGCACCAGAAGATCGATCCCGCGGGCAACACCTGGACCACCGGCTACAACCTTCTCGGCCAGGTCGTGTCGTCCGCCGACCCGGACAGCGGCACGCTTACATCGACCTATGACACCGGTGGAAACCTCAGCTCCAGCACCGATGCGCGTGGTGCGACCGTCAGCTACGCCTATGACGTCTTCAACCGCAGGACCGCGCAGTACGACGGGCCCACGTCCGCGTCCCCGTTGTTGGCGTCGTGGGAGTACGACGGCGGCCCGGGTGGTCTCCCCTTCGCTAAGGGAAGACTGACCTCGTCAACGTCCTATGTGAACAGCAACGCGTACACCACGAAGACCACCACCGGCTTCACCGTCTTCGGCTCGCGTCTCGACACCACGGTGGTCATCCCCACCAGTGAGGGCGCGCTCGGCACCACGTACAAGTTCACGCACAAGTACAACGCCACGCTCGGCAGGCCGACCTACGACCTGCTCCCGGCGGGCGGCGGTCTGCCCCAGGAGAACCTGGCCTACTCCTACACCAACATGGAGTTGTTGTCCGGTCTCGGCAGCCAGGTCGCCGGGTACGCCAGTGGCACCGGGTACGACGCCTACAGTCGACCGACCTATGTGGACATCACGCCCACCGGCAACATCGGCGACCTGACCTTCAGCTACGACGACCACACCGGCGCGCTGACCCAGCGCACGTACGCCAACAACACCGGCATCATCGACAAGGCCGAGTACGCCTACGACCTCGCCGGGAACCTCACGCGGGAGAAGTCGACCCGCAACAACACGACCACCGAGACCCAGTGCTACCGCTACGACAGCCTGGCCCGCCTCAGCCAGGCCTGGACCGCGACAGATCTGTGCGCCGCGGACCCGTCGACCAACGGCGGCGCCACCGTCGGCAATCCGTTGGGCGCGGCATCGACGTACTGGACCAACTGGGCGTTCAACGCCGTCGGTGACCGCACTTCCCAGATCCAGCAGGGCCTTTCCGGCGCCGCCGACACCACGACCACCTACTCCTACCCGGCGGGCGGTGCGGTCCGGCCGCACGGCCTCACCGGCACCGCGACCACCGGCCCCGGCGGCACCAGCTCCACCAGCTACGGCTACGACGCGACCGGCAACACCACCAGCCGCGCCCTCCCGTCGGGCAACCAGACCCTCACCTGGGACACCAGCGGCCGCCTCGACACCGTCACCACCACCGCAGGCGCCACCAGGTACGTCTACGACGCCGACGGCAACCAGCTGATCCGCCGCGACCCCGGCAAGACGACGCTGTACCTGCCGTTCCAGGAACTCGTCCTCGACACCGCCACGAACGCGGTCGCCGGCACCAGGTTCTACGCGCTGCCCGCGGGCGGCCAGGCGGTGCGGACCGGGTCGGGCACCAACTACCGGTTCGAGCTCACCGACCGCCACGGCACCGGCACCCTGTCGCTCAACAACACCGGGCAGACGCCGACCTGGCGCCAGTCCACGCCTTTCGGCGAGGCGCGGGGTCCGCAACCGCCGTGGGTCACCCAACACGGCTTCCTGAACAAGCCGGTCAACCCCGGCACCGGCCTCACCGACATCGGCGCCCGCAAGTACGACGCTTCGCTGGGCCGCTTCCTTTCCGTCGACCCGGTCCTCGACGTCGGCGACCCTCAATCGTGGACCGGTTACGCCTACGTCAACAACAACCCGACCTCGGCCAGCGACCCGTCCGGCCTGATCGCCGACTACGACAACATCGGTCTCGAGTACACGACTTCTACTCTGACCAACCAGAACGCTGCCGCTGTCGTCCACGACGACGTCGTCTCCGGCCGCAACAAGGAGCGCACCAAGCAGCCCAAGATCGCGGGCGTCATCGTCCCGACGTTCGACGAGCTGCGCAAACGCATCCGCGGCCACAACTACAACGACGGCGAGTACCTGCGCGCGGTCGCCGACTGGGCCAAGAACATGTGCGGCGGTGGCGGGTTCACCGGCGGCCCGGAGGATTTCTGCCGGGAGGTTCACAACGCGGGCTTGCTCGAAGTAGACCGCGAGGTGCTCCTCTCGCTGCTCCCCGGCTACGGCGTGTACAAGTGCGTCACCGGGGACACCTCGTCCTGCTACACGATGTGGCTCGACTTCGTCCCCTTCGGCAAGCTCGCGGGCAAGGTCGGCAAACGGATCGACGGCTTCGTCGGCACCGCGGCCAAGTCCGCCGCCGAGACCGCCACGGAGTCGGCCACCACCCGAGTCCTCACCAAGGGCCTCTGCCACAGCTTCGTCGCGGGCACCCGCGTCCTCATGGCCGACGGCACCACCAAACCCATCGAAGAAGTCCAGGTCGGCGACGTCGTAGCCAACTCCACCCCCGGCACCGACACCCTCGAACCCCACCCCGTCACTGACCTGCACGTCACCGACAAAGACACCCGCTTCGTCACCATCACCGCCACAACCCCCACAACCACCGGCGACATCGTCGTCACCGAACACCACCTGTTCTTCGACCCCACCACCGCCACCTGGCTCCGCGCCGACGACCTGACCCCCGGCACCACCCTCCAGTCCCCGGGCCAAGACGCCAAAGTCGCCGCCACCCGCGAGCACGCGATGGCCGCCCGCACCTACGACCTGACCATCGCCGACGTCCACACGTACTATGTGCTCGCCGGTAGTTCTCCCGTCCTGGTCCACAACGCAAACCCTTGCAAGGAGGTCGTTCTTGAATCGGCGGGTACCTTCGAACGGGCGCGGAACAGGGCGTTGGAGCTGATGGGGGAGATCGACCCCGCCACCCGCGAGGTCTACCACGGCCGCTTGGCCAGTGCGCCAAGTACGTACGGCAACGCGGTCGGGTTCACCACCCGGGTCAACGGCGAGTTCAAGCGCATGAGGCTGGACTACGACCCGGTGAAGGGCCCGCACATCAACGTTGAGGTCGGCAAGGGGGATTCCGCCCAGAAGTGGGCCATCCCCTGGGACGGCACCGAGGCGGACTTCGCCCGAATCCTAGGCGGCAACCAGTGACGATCGAAACGGCCTACGGGACGCGCCCCGCCTCCCTACCTCGCTCCCTGGTCCGCCTCACCCGGGCCGACAACGGCCTCCTCTGGGTGGGCCGCGCCGGAGTGGAGTTGCTGGACTTCGCCCAGCACCACCGCTACCAGACCGAAAGCCTCGACCGCTTCCCCCACCACCGCGACGGCACCATCGACTGGGCTGCTGTGGACCCCGAACTGGTCCTGGGCAAGGCAACCACCGACTTCGACACCGCGATGCCCCAGTGGCTGGACATCCTGGGCGACCACGTGGTGATCATCTGGAGCCTGGTCGTGGTCCCCACCGTGCTGATGGCGGCAGACCTCTTCGCTCAGTCCCTCTCCGAAATCAGCGCCACTTCCGCCGAGTTCTGGATCTATTCGCCCGACACCGGTGTCCTGGTCGAAAACACCTTCGCGGGCCAGTTGACCGCCGCACGCGTGCCGTGAGCGTCCCGCCGTTCGAAGGCACGTACCTCGTCGCCACCGGGGCGGGCATGTGCGGCCTGTGGCAGCCGGAGCGGTTCGAGGACGTGTCGGACCTGGGCACCTGGGAGGATGTGGTCTCGGACGTCGATGTGCTGCAACGGCACATCGGTGAGGGATCCTTCGTGCCGCTCAACGTAGGCGGAGACGGCTCCTTCCAGATCGTCGTCCGTGAAGGCGCCAGAAGCGTGCGGGAGGAGAGGTACACCGTCGTGTCCTCCGACCCGTACCTGCTGATCTCCCGAGGAACCCTGTCCTTGGGCGGCCTCGAGAACATCGGCCCGTATGTCGGCGGGTCCCACGAGATCCCCATTCGTGCCGGTCGCTACGCGGTGCGCGTCCACCTGGTTGACTGGGAAGCAGAACCGGGTTCTACCACTCCCACGGCAGGCCCACTGCCGGACTTCGTCGTGGAGATCCACCCGGAGTACGGGACCGAGGACGACTACCGCAAAAGCATCTTCACCTTCGACAAGCCTTCACTTTCGGACCAGTAGGTACTCCACCTGTGCCAACGGCTGGCCGTCCCCGAAGTCGCGGGTTCGGGAAGCTCCTGTCTCCACGAAGCCGCACTTCCTATAGAACCGCCGAGACTGCTCCGTGTTCCGCAGCGTCCACAGGTGCACCCGCTCCACCCCCGCGACCGTCCCCGCCATAAGAGCCGACGCCACGCCAGAGCCCCACCCGTCCGGATGCCCATAGAAGCTCAGGATCTCCAAGAACCCTTCGCGTTCTGCTGACGGAATCGTGTAAGAGAACGCCAGCAGCCGTCCGTCCGCTAGGGCGGCCACCAGCCCGTCCAAGGCCCGCTGGCGCTCCCGTCGGTCCCTAACCCCTGCCTCCGCGAACGCTGGGGCGAACAGGGGTGCGTACACGGCCTCCCAGGACGCGGCGTGGACTTCGCCGATGGCGGGGACGTCGTCGGGGCGGGCGGGGCGTACTTCGAACTTCATACCTTCACGCTAAACCCGGCCACTGACAGCGCACTCTGGAAGAATCACCCGATGTGGCCACGCGGGTGTTCATCTCCTACGCGCAAGAGTCGGACGCGCACCGGGAGGCTGTGCGTGAACTGTGGGTCTACCTGCGCGAGAACGGGATCGACGCCAAGTTCGACCAGGCTGCGGCCGAGACGCGGCAGGATTGGGCGTTGTGGATGGGGGATCAGGTCCGCGCCGCCGATGTTGTGCTGTGCGTGGCCTCTGAGCAGTACCGCAAGCGCGCTGAGGGGCGGGAATCGCCGGAGGTGGGGCGGGGTGTGCAGTGGGAGGCCCGGCTCATCCGCGACGCCTTCCACGCTGCGCAGGACAACCTCACGCGGTTCGTCCCCGTGGTCGTCAAGGGCCAGACGCGTGACGGGGTGCCCGACTTTCTGGCCCCCTCGACGACGACCGTCTATCACGTGGACACGCCGCAAGGCGCCGACAGGCTCTTACGCTTCCTGCTAGACCGCCCTGCGATCGTCGAGCCACCGCTAGGGCCTCCGCGCCTGGAGTACGACGCCTATAGCCCGGACTTGGCTGCCGCGATCGACGGTAGTCCCGTAGGCACCGTGACTGACGTAGTCGTCTGGCTTCCCCACGACGCCACGACGGCCAAACCACCGCGCTTAGCCGACGGCCGTCTGCTCGCCGCTATCCCCGGTGTCCGCGTCTCCCACCGATTACGGGGGATCGAGCGCCCCGCCACCCCGCCGTTGCCCGGTCCGCTCAAGGTCCTGACCACTGACCTGGAGTCCGACCTGCCCGTCCAGGTCCGCGTGCTCGAGGTCCCCTCCCTCGACGAGATCACCCACGCCCTGCGCGCCGACCAGTTCCACGTTGTCCAGCTCTCCGGTCAAGCTTCACCCGAAGGTGTGGAGTTGGCGGATGAAGACGGCACCCCGGTCTTCGTCCCGGCCCGACAGCTTGTCGACGCCCTTCGCTCGGGGGAGCGGCCCCTCCCCTTGATCGTGGTCACCAGCGTGGACCTCGCGGTCACCCTGATCCGCCTAGGTGCCGATCGCGTTGTCGCCACCACGAACCCAGCCCTTGACCTCTATGAGGCGTTGTCCAACGGCGCCACAACCGCCCAGGCCCTGCGCGACGAGCAGGCGATCCTCTTACGCTGTGGCGCCGACCTACCTCTCGTCGATCCAAGCCTTCCCGCTGAACCTCTATCGCACATAACGCTTCCCAGCACTGGCATAGGCGTCCGCGAGCTGCCTATAGGCAGGCTGATTGGACGCCGCGACGTTGCCCGCACCGCAATGGCGGTCATCCGTGGCACCGACCGAGACCAGTACGGCGATCTGGCAGGCGTCGTCATCACCGGCGTAGGCGGTATAGGCAAGACCGCGGTGGCGGGCCGGATCCTCGCGCGCGCCCGCGAACACGGCTGGCGGATCGTGGTCCACGAGGGCGCCTGGAACCCCACCCGACTCATCACCGAGATCGCCGGACCCAACGGCGACCTCGACGCCGTGTGCGAGCACCTGCGGACCAGCCGATTAGTGGTCCTGTTCGACGACTTCGAGCAGAACCTCACGCCCGACGGTCAGTTCCGCGACAACGGCTTCGCCGCCCTCTTCGGCCAACTGTGCCAGGCTGCCCACGCCGCCACGATCCTCGTCACCTCCCGCTACCCGTTCCCCAACGAGGACCTACTCCACCGCATCGACCTCCCGCCTCTTACCCCCGTCGAGCAAGCACGCCTCTACCTGCGCCTGCCAGCATTACGCGACCTCTCCGCGGAAGACCGCCGCACTGTCACCTACACCCTCGGCGGCCACCCCAGGCTCATCGAGTTCCTAGACGTACTCCTCCGCCAACGCGCCGACCTCCGCCACATCACGGCCAAGCTCCGCGCGCTGGCCAAGGAAGAGGGCCTAGACCCCAAGGCCACGCGAGACCTCACATCGGGCATCACCGACGCCATCCGCCTAGGCAGCCGCGACATCCTGCTGAGCGCCCTGCTGACCCACCTCACGGAAGCCCAAGCCGACCTAGCGCTGCAGTTGAGCCTCTATAGGGCGTCCACCACCCGCGCGGACCTGGCTTTCACCCACGAGTCGCCCACCCTGGACGTCGACATCGCGCGCCTACGCGACCTGACCCTGATCAGCACCACCGGCGACGAACACCTCATGCACGCCTGGGTCGCCCAGTCCATCCGCCTGCACCTCACGCCCAAGCAGCGCGAAGTCCGCCAGAGCAGTGGGTTCGCGATGCGCTCCGCCCGGGTGGAGGCGGGCACCGCGCGCGTCGAAGACAAGATCGAGATCGTGCGGCACCTGGCGAACCTGGGCTGGTACGGGGTGGCGGAGACCCTGGCGGTGCGGTTCACCCAGGAGCTGCCCGGCCACCTGGTCGCCCGCGCGGCGTTCCTCGCCGAGGTGGTGCCGCTGTTCCCGGTCACCGCCGTCGAGGGGGTGCGCATGCTCTCCCTGGAGTGCATCGTGGCTCGGGCCTGCGGGATGGTGTCAGCGGACAAGGTCCAGCGCACCCACGATGCCGCGTTGCGCCTCGCGACCGCGCACCCGGACGAGGAGACGTTGTGGTTGCTGGTCACCGCCCACGATCTCTTAGGCCAAGAGGCTCAGGCCAACTTCGCCCACGGGATCGCCTATAGCCACTACACCGAGGCGCTCCGGATCACCCAGGAGTTGGCGGACGCGCTGCCGGAGCGGCTGGACTTCCGGCGGGGTGTGGTGGCGGGTCACCTCCGGTTGGGCGCGATCGTGTTCGGCCCGGATCACGCCGAGACCAGGGCTGAGCACCTTGCCGCGGCCGTGGACGCCGCCGAGGCCCTCCACGACCTCAACCCCGACGATCCGGGCGCGGTGCGGGGCCTGCTGGTCGTCTACAGCGCGGTGGGAGACTTCCTCCTCGAACAGGACGAGGTCGAGGAGGCGGGGGAGTTCTACGCGACCTGCCTGCGGTGTGCGGATCTGCTCACCGGGCCTGAAGCTCTGCACGACCGCGTGGTCGTCCACCGGAAGCTCAGCGGCCTCGCTGCCTCTCAGGGAGATAAGAGGATCGCCGGTCACCACCTAGGCGAAGCCGCTCGGCACATGGAGAAGTTGCTCGCCCTAGACCCGGAGAACGTCCAGTACGCGAAGAGCCTGGTTGAACTCCACACCGCTCTCTTAGACACGGAGACCTGATGGCCCTAAGAGCCCACGCGGTCCGATTGGCGCTGGGCACGCGTCGCGGTCTTACCCTGTTCGCGGGCAGCGCCCTCGCCACCTTCGGTGTCGTCGGCGGCTCACTACAGGTCTACGACGTCCTTACGCCTCAGCCCAGCTACCACCCGGTGGTCATCATCGTGCTGTTGGCGGTTCTCCCCGTCAC
This sequence comes from Actinokineospora baliensis, assembly GCF_016907695.1. Lineage (NCBI taxonomy): Bacteria > Bacillati > Actinomycetota > Actinomycetes > Pseudonocardiales > Pseudonocardiaceae > Actinokineospora > Actinokineospora baliensis. Next base: position 4,226,074 of record NZ_JAFBCK010000001.1, read on the forward strand.
GGTCGGTCTGGTCCGCGCGTGGCCGCGCAGGACGCTGTCGCGCGATCTGGGCCGCCCCGACACCACCATCACGATCACCGTCGGCGACCTCTTCGACCAAGACACCCACCTGGTCATCGGCTACACCGACACCTTCGACACGGACACTGTCGACACCCGGGTCGTCCACCCCAGCAGCATCCAAGCCCAGTTCCAGCGCCGCTACCACCCTGACCTGGCCGCGCTCGACGACGCCCTCGCCCAGGCCCTGCCCGCCTCGACGCCAGACCCGGCCAAGACCGTCGGCAAGTCCCACCGCCACCCGATCGGCACTGTCGTTGTTCTGGACGCAGGCAAGCACCGCGCGTTCTGCCTCGCCTATGCCCGGCTCGGCGAGGACCTGGTCGCCCGCGCGACCGTAGACGGCATCTGGACCAGCCTGTCGACGCTGTGGGATGCGGTCTATAGGCACGCCCACCGCGAACCGGTCTCCATTGCTGTTATTGGATCTGATCTCGCCCGCGTCGACACCCTCGACCGCGCCAGCCTCATCCGGCTCATCGTGCTGTCCTACGTGGCCCGCTCCCGCACCAGCGTCGTCACCCGCGAGCTGCGGATCGTCATCCACCCCACCGACGTGGACAAGGTGGACATGCTGGAGCTAGCGGCCTTCCTCGCCACCGTCTGAGCAGGCTGATCCGGTCACCACCGGGTCGGCCAGCGCCGCCAGCAGGTCGCGGCTGCGGTCGGCGGACACGCAGGTGCCGATCAGCTTGTCCGCCAGCACCGTGTACCGGTCGATCGTGCGCTGGTTCTCCAGGAACAGCGCGGACTCGCCCAGGTCCAGGTGCACCAGGCTGCCCTGCTCGGCCACGGTGACCAGCCGGAACGGGATGTCGTGGCTGAGCACGGTGTGCGGCACGACCTGGATGGTCACCGTCCGCCTGGTCGACTCCCAGAACAGGTGCCTGGCCTGCTCCTGGATCACCCGGGGCGGGAGTCCGCCCGGCGTCAGCGATTCGCGGGTCACCACGAAGTGCCAGTTCGGTTGGGTTGGCTGGTCGAAGACGTGCCTGCGCGCGGTCGTGCCCATCGCCTCGGCGTACTCGTCGGTCTGCAGCGGGGCGGGCAGGACACCGGGGGTGAACGACAGGATCGTGGCGGCCTGCGTCTCCAGCTCGTCCAGGGTGTGGGCGAGCAGCGACGAGTCGCGGCCGTCGTGCCACCACTCCTCGCGCCGCGCGTCGGCGTTGAGCGCCAGGTAGTCCTGCCGCTGCGCCCGAGTGGCCACCCCGCAGGTGAACAGCAGCAGGCCCAGCTCCGGGTTGGGGATGCCGCGCTGCCCGTTGAGGAAGCGCGACAGGTCCGAGCGGTGCCAGTTCAGGCGTTCGGCGATGTCGCGGTGGGCGATGCCGGTGCTGTCGATGAGGTGCCGCAGGCGCCTGCCGAGCAGCCAGGAGCGCAGGGAGGGGATGCGGGAGGTCACGGTCGCCTTTCTGTGGGGGTGGCCCGGCCGGTCCGCGCGGGTCGAGGTCGCGGACCGGCCGGGTGGCGCCTGCCGTCGGGGCATGACGGCGGTGGGGCACCGGGATCCGGCACGCGGGCGGGGAGGAGGCGCCCGCGTGCCGGGGTTCAACTCGCCTCTGGCCGGTCATCCAGGGCGGGGTCGAGGGCGGAGAAGGTCAGTGCCGCGTCCCGGAGCGCGGCCCGCAATCTGCCTACACGAAGTGGGTCCAGCAGCCAAGGCCCCGGGGCGGACGAGGTGACGACCACCCCGGCGGGCGCGATCTCCACCGTGATCGAGGCCCGGTGCCCCGACCGGTCCCGGCACGGGATCGACCAGGTGCCCGGCCGCCGGTGCCACCCCCACTTGGCCAGCGCGCCGAACAGGGTGCCCCCGCGTCGCCCCCGGGCGCCTGGGTCGTAGTGTTGGTCACTATCATCCGGCTTGCAGGTCCAATATCGAGCCACGACGGGCATGCACCACCTCACCCGGGGAATTGTTGGTGAAGGAGACGGTACGTGGAGTACGTACGCCAAGGAAATACCTCGATCGTGTGACTGGTGTACGTACGCGGACAACGGGGAGACTGTCGGCCATGAACGACACCGATGACCTGACCCCAGGCTCGCTAGTCCGCCGCTGGCGGTTGGGCAAGCAGCTCCGGGAGTTGCGCGAAGCCGCGGCCAAGACCCAGGACGAAGCCGCCGACTACCTGGGCGTCAAGCGGCCCACAATCAGCCGGATCGAGAACGGCAGGCACGCCATCCTGCCGAAGAACGTGCGGTTCCTCTGCCAGCTCTACCAAATCGGCGCCCCGCAGGTGGACACCCTGATCCGCCAGGCCCAGGAGTCCAACGAACGCGGCTGGTGGGTCAGCCACAGCGACACCATGCCCGACTGGCACGAGACCTACGTGGGTTTCGAAGCCGACGCCAAGGCGATCTGCGTCTACGAGTCCGAACTGGTCTACGGCCTGCTCCAAGTCCCCAGCTACACCCGCGCCGTCCGCTCCGCTTTCGTTGACCACGTTGACGAACTGGCGTTGGCCAAGTCGATCGCCTTCCGGCAGGAGCGCCAGAGGCACCTGGACAGCAAGCACCCGGAACTGCGCATCATCCTCAACGAAACAGTCGTCCGTCGGCCTGTCGGGGACATGCGGGAGCAGTTGCTGCACCTGCTCAAGGCCTCGGAGTGGCCCTACCTCACGCTGCAGATTCTCCCCTTCGCGGCAGGTCCGCACCCCGGCATGACCAACCCCTTCTCCCTACTGACCCTGCCGGACGAGTCGTCCCCGAACTTCGTGTACCTGGAGCACGCCGACGGCGCCATCTACCTGGAACGACCGGCTGATCTCACGCTCTACGCCGCGAACTTCGAGCGCATGTCCGAGCAGGCACTATCACCCGAGGAGACGCGGGCCTTCTTGGCTAGCCTGGTCGACGGCTAGTCCAACAGGGAGGTCAAGAGATGAAGCAGGTCAGGTGGCGCAAGAGTTCTTACAGCGGTGGCAATAACGGACAGTGTGTGGAGCTAGCGCACACCCTCACCGAACTCCGCGACAGCAAGAACCCAACCGGTCCAGCCCTCATTGGGCGGATCGACGCCCTGATCGCCGCCGTCAAGAATGGACCCCTGGGCCACTGACCCAGGGACGGCTCAGGCCCCCGCCCCGTTCCGGGGCGGGGGCCTACCCCTTCCTCGGCGACCACGTGCCCGAGCGCAGCCTCCGGCCTCGAGCCCGCTTGCCGTGGTGGCTCCTCTGCCTTGCCGCTCTCATGCCCTCGGGGCAATCACCCGGTACCCCGCCGCTCTGTCGCACCTCCGGCCCGGAGCCCGCTCGTCCTGGCGGCCTGCACTGCTCGCCGCCGTCGTGCTGCCGGGGTAATCACCAGGCGGTCCCTGCCCTCGCGAACACCAGACCTGCCCATGTTCCCCGAGTCTTCGTCCAGGTTGATGCCGTGCCCGGTTTCCGGTGAACCATCCGCCCACCCCCACCCGTGTGGTGGGTGGGAACGGAAAGGAGACCGTCGTGGCGATCACGGTGGAGCGAACGGGCAACGCGCTGGTGCTGCGCGAGCCGGGGTCCGACGAGCAGGCCGCGGCGATCGCGGGCGCTCTGCCCGAGGAACGGCACCGGACCGCTGTCGTGGTCGGCGCGTCGGCGTGGCCCGCGCTCGCCCGCCTCGACCCCTGGCTCGTCGCGGACCTGGACGAGCAGGTGGACACCGGGGTGCGGCTGCTGGCCGCCCACGCCTCCACCATGACCGCGGGCGAGGTGTCCCTGGCCCGCCGCCTCGCCGACCGCCTCGGCGTCGAGGTCGTGGCCCCCGACGGTGACCTCTACACCCTGGCCGACGGCCACACCTTCGCCTCAGGCCTCGGCTGGGTCGCCCACGGCGCAGGCTCCGACCGTCGGCCTATAGGCCACCGATTCCCCGAACCCTGGTGGCAGGGCTACCTCCCCGCGGGCCACGAACAGATCCCACTAGGCATCTGGGTCCGCACCCCCGGCGGCCCGGCCCGCGAAGACGACCCCCTCCGCTGGATTCAGCCCGACCCCGAACGCCCCACCGTCGTCGTGGGCGCGCCCGGCGAACAACCCCCCACTCCCGCGGCGGTGGTCGAGGTCCTCGACGCCTTCCCCCAAGACATGCGCGGCCGCGTAGTGCTGGCCTGTTACGGCAGTGACATCGCCCAAGCCGTGGCCCGCGAACGCGGCGCCGCCGTCCGAGCCCTGCACGGGCTCCCCAGCACCCACGGCCTCGTCCACCTCGACACCGACGGCCACTTCGCCTGGTACCCCTTCGCCGTGGAGAGCGTCTACCGCCCCGGCTGCGCCCCCGTCCTGGACCGCTGGGTCGCGCCCATGCCGTCGCTGGCCATGTTCGCCCCCGCCCGCTACCGCCTCACCTCCGGCTGGTCCCTCGACGTCCTGGCCCGCGGCCTCCTGGCCCGCCCCGACACCCTCCAGGTCGACCCGGCCCTGCTGACCCCCACCGGCCCCACTCCCGAACTCCTCCTTGCCTGCGGCGCGACCGTCCCCGCGGCGGTGCTGGCCGCCCTCACCGAGGTCCTCGACCAACTCCCCGACTCCACCAAGTCCGCCCTCACCGTCGTCCCCACCACCCCCGGCGCCACCCTCGCCGCCCGAACCCTCACCGCCCACCTGTCCGACACCCCCCGCCCCACGGCGGCCCCGTGGCCCGAAGACCACACCCAGCGCATCGCCGCCACCGACATCTGGGGCTCAGCCCCGTTGCCGCGGGTCACCGCCGGATCCAGCCTCCTCACCCCCGATTCCTTCCCCTACGACGAAGAACCCCCCGCCCCCGCGGCGCTACCCCGCACCACCGGCACCCCCCTCACCACCCCACCCGGAGTTGCCCCCTCAACACCCCCCACCCCAGCGACAGCCACCGAGTCCGCCTCACCCAGCACCACCCCAACCCCCTCGACCGCCGCCGCCCCACGCTCACACCCGCCCGCGCCGCAGCTCAAGCCAACCAGCGTCGCGACCGCAGCCGTACCGCTGGTGCCCGCCCAGATCCTGCCTGCTGAGGTGCCCGCCGAGCCCGCCGCTCCTTCGGCGTCGCCCGAGCCGACCCTCTGGCCAACCGATGTCGCGACCGCAGCCGTACCGCCATCGCCCGCCCAGATCCTGCCCGTTGAGGTGCCCGCCGAGCCCGCCGCTCCTTCGGCGTCGCCCGAGCCGACCCTCTGGCCAACCGATGTCGCGACCACAGCCGCACCGCCATCGCCCGCCGTGGTCCTGCTGGCCGATGCGCCCGCTGCCGCCGTGGCGGCGCCGCTCCGGCCGACTGGTGTCGCGACGGCGGCCGCGTTGCCGTTGGCTGCGGGGGTTCCGCTCGCTGATGTGCCCGCTGCTCCTTCGGCGGCCCCCGTGCCCGAGTCGGGGCTTCCGCCGACCGGTGTCTCGACGGCGGCCGCGCTGCCGTTGCCCTCGGCTGAGCCCGCTGCGCCTGTGCCGCCGCTTCCGCTGGCGGTCGCCTTGAGCGTGGCCGCGCCGCCGTTGGTCGTTGAGGGTCTGCTCGCAGGGGTGTCGGCTGAGTCTGCTGCGCCTTCGGTGGCGCCCCCGTCCGGGGCGCCACTTCGGCCGACTGGTGTCTCGATGGCAGCCGCGCTGCCGTTGGGTGCTGAGGTTCCGCTCGCTGATGTGCCGGATGGGCCCGCTGCGCCGTTGGCGACGGAGGTGGCCGAGGGCGGGCCGGACGGGGTGTCTTCAGCGTTGTCCGCAGGGGCATCTGCTTCCCTTCCTGGTGTCGCCTCTTCGGTCGCCGAGACACCCCTTGTCGCCCCGCTGCCGTTGTCTGATGCTGCCTCCTCGTTGCCGTCCGCGCAGCCGGGTTCGGTTCGGCCGCCGGTATCGATTCCCTTGCCGCTCTCGGGGGCGTCGGTGTCGGTGCCTGTGGCGGTTGCCCCCGCTTCTCCGGTCCCGACGCCGCCTGCCGCGCGCACGCTCCCGCCTCTCGCGGGTGCGCTTGCCCCGCAGAGTTTCCCGGCGAGTGCCCCCGCGGACGCCCGCAGTACTGAGGCGCAGCGGCGGGCGGTGCGGGCTGCCTTGGGCACGAAGTACGACTCGGCTACCCGCGCCGTGGTCCAGTTGCTGGCGGAACGCCCGGGGTTGCGGGCTTCCGGTGATCACGCCGCGCTGTTGACGGAGCTCGCGGTGGTTCGGGTGTTCGCCGAGGAGCCCGGCGCGTATGACGCGGCGTTCCACACGTGCCTGACGTCGGGGTTGCGCAGGTTGCCGACCATGCGGGGCGTGGTGGTCACCGGTTCGCAGCGGGTGAACCACCAGGAGGGCGCCCGGTTCAGCCTGACGGGCCCGATGCTCGCCGTCGCCGCGGTGGGGGCCGCGGTGCCGGGGGACACGGAGTTGCTGATCTGGACGACCACCGCCCGCAGGCTCGAAGGCCTGCTCGACGCCGACCGCCGCAATGACGTCGTCCTAGCCGCTCACACCTCCCTCCGCGTCCTCGCCGTCGAGGACAACCGGCTTCTGCTGGCAGAAGAGGGCGCACCCACCGAACGAGCCCTCACGAACCTCCGCGCCGCGGCGACCGCCCGGGCCGCCGTCGACATTCCGCACAACCCCAACGCCGCGCGCTGGTTCGGCGCGCTCCCCGCCGCCTGACCGGAGCCCGCCATGCTCACCACCCCCTTCGCCTCGAACGCGGTGACCACCGCGTTCCCGCGCGCAGCCGCCCAGAGCCCGCCCCGCCAGACCCTCCGCTGGGACCAGCGCGTCGACCACCACCAGCGCCTGATCGACTTCCTCGCCGGTGCCGACCCCCAGGAGGTGCCGTCATGGCGAGCAGGCTGACCAACGTCCGTTCCGTGCTCAGCGTCTCGGCGACCGACGCCGACTGCTTCCGCACCGTCAACGACGCCATCGCCGCCGCCGCGGACGGCGACGTGATCGCCGTGCGGCCGGGGATCTACCGCGAATCCGTGGTCATCGAGCGCGACATCACCCTCTCCGGTGCCGGGTCGGCGGGGGAGGTCCGCATCGAAACGGTCGGGGCGCCCGCGCTGCACCTGACCGCCGAGCGGGCCACGGTGTCCGGCATCGTGCTGGCGCACAGCGACGGCGAGGCCGCCGTTGACCTGACCGCGGGCTCGTTGCGGATGGACGAGTGCGTTGTCACCGCGGACTCCGCGGTCGCGGTGGCGGTGCGCGGCGGGGCGGAGCTGCACGCGCGGGACTGCACCGTCAGCAATCCCGGCGGCGCCGGTCTGCTCGTGTTCGACGGTGGGGGCGCCGAGGTGCGGACGACCACCTTCACCGGCATCGCGACCACCGCCGTGGTCGCCCGCACCGGGGGAGCGCCGCGGCTCACCGAGTGCGACATCGCCGACTCCGGCGGCGCCTTCCTCGCCGCGGACAACGCCGGTGGCACGGTGAAGAAGTGCCGGATCGAACGGATCAACGGACCTGGCATCGTCGTCGAGGAGAACAGCACCCTGGTCGTCAGCGGCACCACGCTGTCCGAAGTGGAGGGTGTGGCCTTCCTGGTCGGCGCCGGCTCGTCGCCGAGCATGTACGACAGCACCATCAGCAACGCCCAAGCCCAGGCGATCGTCCTGGTCCAGGGTGCGACGGCGACGGTGGAGCGCACGGAGATCCGTGGCGCCCGCGGCCACGGTGTGCACGTCCTCGACTCCTCCCGGGCCGAGCTCACCGAGTGCACCTTCACCGATTCCGGCCACGACGCCGTCCTCGTCGGCGGAACCGGCTCGGCCACCCTGACCAAGCTCACCGTCACCGGCGGCACCAACTCCGCCGTCATCGTCGAGGACAACGGTGATGTCACCATCGCCGAACCGAGAGTCGAGCGGGTCAAGTCCACTGCGCTCATCGCCCGCGGTGCCGCTCGGCTGCGCGTCGACGGCGGCACCATCACCGAGTGCGGCACCGGTGTGCTCTGGGAGGGGGCGTCCACCGGGCAGCTCAGCGGGGTGGTCGTCGAGCAGAACCTCGGTGACGGCGTTGTGCTCCGCTCCAGCGAACCCATCGAGCTGCGGGGTTGCCGCATCGAACGCAACCGGGGCAAGGACCTGCGCGATGACGCCGGACTCGCCCAGGTCGAGACTCCACAGGAGACACCGCCGCCGAAGGTCGAGACCTCCGACGATCTCAGCACCCTGCTGGAGCAGCTGAACGGGTTGGTGGGCCTCGACGGCGTCAAGCGCGAGGTCGAGACCCTGGTGCGGCTGCACCAGATGGCCGAGCGCCGGGCCGCCGCCGGTCTGCCGTCACCGCCTCTGGGGCGGCACCTGGTTTTCGCCGGGTCGCCTGGTACCGGCAAAACCACCATCGCCCGGCTGTACGGCAGGATCCTGACCGCGCTGGGGGTTCTGCGCACGGGCCAGCTCGTCGAGGTGGCCCGCGCGGACCTGGTGGCCGCCGTCGTCGGCGGCACCGCGCTCAAGACCGCCGAGAAGTTCGAGGAGGCGTTGGGTGGTGTGCTGTTCATTGATGAGGCCTATTCCCTTTCCGCTGGGTCCGGTGGCACCGGACCCGACTTCGGCCGCGAGGCGATCGACACGTTGGTGAAGCTGATGGAAGACCACCGCGACGACGTCGTGGTGATCGTTGCGGGCTACACCAACGACATGCGCACCTTCATGGCCGCCAACCCCGGACTGTCGTCGCGTTTCACCCGCACCATCGAGTTTACCGACTACTCGGCCCCCGAATTGGTGACAATTGTCGAGGGACTGTGCCGGGCTCATGATTACCGTCTGGAGTTCGAGACCCGCGCCGCGGTGCACGCTTACTTCACCAAGCTGCCCAGGGACGCCACTTTCGGGAACGGCCGCACCGCGCGCAAGGTGTTCGAGGAGATGGTCGGCAGGCAGGCGTACCGCCTCGCGGAGGACGACGACGCGACGGCCATGGCCTTGACGAGGCTCTTGCCGGAAGACCTGGGACCGTTGCCAGGCAGCGGAATCGGCGCGGGCGCCGGACGCATCGATCAAGAGCAAGTGGACAGACTCCTGTCCGACCTCCGTGGCCTAGTAGGCCTCGATGACGTTAAGAGCGAAGTCAGCAGCATGGTCGACCTGCTCGATTCCGCCAGGCAACGCCGCGAAGCAAATCTGCCCGTTCCTTCTCTTAGTAGGCATCTCATCTTCGCTGGCCCGCCAGGAACGGGTAAGACAACGGTTGCGAGGCTCTATGGGTCTATCCTCGCTGCCATGGGCGTCCTCGCCCAAGGACAGGTGATCGAGGTAAGCCGCGCGGACCTCGTGGGCGAGTACATAGGTCACACAGCGAAGCGCACAACGGAGTCCTTCGACCGCGCACGCGGCGGACTGTTGTTCATCGACGAGGCCTACACGCTGTCCAGCCGTCCCGGCGGCGGGCAGGACTTCGGTCGCGAGGCGATCGACACCTTGGTGAAGCTGATGGAGGACCACCGCGACGAGGTCGTGGTCATCGCGGCGGGCTACGCGGGGGAGATGGCGGGGTTCCTCGCCGCCAACCCGGGGTTGCAGTCGCGCTTCTCCCACCACGTCAACTTCGCCAACTACACCGCCGACGAGCTGGTCACCATCGTGAGCCAACACGCGACCAAGATCGGCTACGAGTGCACGGCGCCCACGGTCGCGGCGCTGCGCAGCCACTTCCTCGCGATCCGCAGGGACGAGTCGTTCGGCAATGGACGCTATGCGCGCCAGGTGCTCGACGAGGCGGTCACCCGGCACGCCCGCCGCATGCGCGGGATCGCGTCGCCGACGATCACCGACCTGTGCGTCCTGCTCCCGGAGGACATCCCGGCGGCGAGCCAGAACGGCAAGCCACCCGGGCAGGCGTAACGCCGAAGTGGCCTGCCCATTCGGCGGGTTGTGCGGCCGGGCAAGGGGGTGTGAGCCTTGTCCGGACCGCGCGCCTTCTGCGCGGCGGCGTAGGGGGAGGAACCTCAGTGCACGTACAAAAACGGCGTAGACGGCTGTCGCTCGTAGTGGCCGCCATCGCCATCTTGTCGCTCTTAAGCCCAACGGCGTCCGGTGCGTCAAACAGCCCAGGACGGTCGCAGCCCGCCAAGAAGTCCGCCATCATCGACGGTAGCTACATCGTCGTCTTCAAGGACGCGCCCAGCGCCAGGTCAGCCACGTCCAGCACGGCTGCCACAGTGGCATCCCGCTACGGTGCGCAGTTGTCCTACACATACCGCCACGCTCTTAACGGGTTCGCTGGCCGCTTCGATGCCGAGACGGCGCGCAAGATCGCTGCCGATCCGCTGGTGGCCTACGTCAGCCAGGACCTCAAGGTTCACAAGGACGGAACCCAGGTGACCCCACCGTCGTGGGGCCTGGACCGCATAGACCAACGCGATCGGCCGTCGGACAACTCTTACAACTACCCCGCTAACACCGCGACCAACGTCACCGCTTACATCATCGACAGCGGTATCCGGACTACCCACCAGGACTTCGGTGGCCGAGCGACGTGGGGCACCAACACCACGGGCGACGGCAACAACACCGACTGCAATGGCCATGGAACACACGTCGCGGGAACAGTGGGAGGAAGCACATACGGCGTCGCGAAGGGTGTCAAGCTCGTGGCCGTCAAGGTGTTGGACTGCAACGGCGACGGCACCTCCGCGAGCTTCCTCGCCGGCCTCGACTGGGTGACGGCCAACCACGTGTCCGGGCCCGCTGTCGCCAACGTCAGCCTCGGTGCCGCCGGTACCAACCAGGCGTGGGAAGACGCGGTCCGCAACTCCATCAACGACGGGATCGTCTACACCATCTCCGCGGGCAACGACACCGAGGACGCCTGCAACCACACCCCCGCCCGCACCCCGCAGGCCATCACCGTTGGTGCTACCGGCATCAACGACCGCATCGCCGACTTCTCCAACTACGGCGCCTGCGTCGACATCCTGGCTCCCGGCGAGGGCATCCTCTCGGCTTGGAACGACAGTGACACTGGTAGCGAATCCTCCGACGGCACCTCTATGGCGGCACCGCATGTAACCGGGGCTGCCGCGCTGCTCGTCGCCGCAGAGCCCACCTTGACGCCTGCGCGCGCCGCCGAGGCGCTCTTGCTCGACTCGACCCCCAACAAGGTCACCGCTGCACGCGTAGGTACACCCAACCGTCTGTTGTCGACCAACACAGGCAACCGGCCGGGCTACCCGGTTGTGGCGAACCCGGGCTTCCGCGCCGCGCGCGTTGGCACCGCGTTCTCCTTGACGCTCACCGCGGCGGGTGGGACTGGCCCGTACAAGTGGACCGCTACTGGTCTGCCCGCGGGCCTGGCCATTAACCTCAACACCGGTGCCATTACCGGTACGCCGACGACCGCGGCGACCTCGACCGCCACGGTGACCACCACCGACGCGGCCAATCGGACGCGCGCCACGGCGTTCCAGATCACAGTGACGCCCGCGGCAGGCAGTTGCTCCAGCCCTGGCCAGCGCCTGCTGAACACCGGCTTCGAGAACGGCTTCGCCCCCTGGACCGGCTTCACCTACGTGATCGGTGCGTGGACAGGTGGCGACCGCGGACCGCGCAGCGGCACGCGCGCCGCGATCGTCAACGGCAATGGGGTGGACCACGAGGAGCTGCTCAGCCAGGCCGTTCTCATCCCGGCGGGCTGCGTCCACTCGACACTGTCGTTCTACCTGCGCACTACGACGGAGGAGACCGACCCCATCCCGTACGACACCGTGACCATCTCGCTGGGTAACACGGTCCTGGCGACCTACGACAACACCAACGCCGGTGCGTACGCGCTGAAGTCGTTCCCCGTAGGCGCCTACGCGGGGCAGGTGCTGGTGCTGACGATCGACGGCACGGAGGACTTCGCGGCCAAGACCACGCACTCCTTCGATGACTTCTCGCTTGTAGCGTCCTAGTGCAGACGGCGGCGCGGGGCCTGCGACGGCCCCGCGCCGCTGGCGGGGGCCTTAGGCCCCCGTGCTCAAGATGGTTACGGAGTCGCTAAGCGTGTTGGTCACGTAGGCCTCCTTGCCGTCAGGGGAGACGGCGAGTGACCATGGCTCTCTGCCCACGGGCACGGTGGCGGTGACCTGTTTGGTACCTACGTCGATGACCGACACGGTTCCCGATCCGTTGTTGGCGACGTAGACGTGTTTGCCGTCCGGCGCCACCGCCACCGCCATGGGCCGTTCGCCCACGTCGATCGTGTCGGTCACCTTCTGGGTGTCCGTGTCCACTACGGACACGGTGTTGTCGTCGAAGTTCGCCGTGTAGACGGTCCTGCCGTCCGGAGACACTGCCAATGCCAGACTGCTCTTGCCGACCCGCACCGAGCCGAGAACCCGGTGGCTGTCCAGGTCGAGGATGGTGACCTGGTTGAGTTCCACGCTCACGACATAGACCTTGTTGCGATCCACCACTAGGCCTCGGGAGCCCGCTGGGGCCTTCGCGAACGGCGTCGCCACTGTGCCGTCGGTCTCCAGTTCCAGGATCTGGGCAGCCTCCTGGTCAGGGATGAGCAGCCTCTTACCGTCCTGTGTCGTGTCGGGGACGAACAGCCCCTTGCCCGCCGGGACAGTCGAGACCACTTCATCCTTCCCGGTGTCGACAACGGCCACGGCGTTGCCCGGGCTAAGAAGCGTCACGAAGGCCTTGTTGCCACTCAGCACCACGTACTGCGGCGGCGCTGTCATAGGGATCGCTCGGATCACCTTACGAGTGGAGCGGTCGATCACCGACACGGTGTTCGAGACGCTGCTCGGCACGTACACCTTGGAGCCCGAGACCGCTACGCCCCGAGGGCGTCGCCCTACGCCGTTGATCGTCCCCGCGACAGTTGGAGAGCCGCTGCTCGCCCCGATGACGGCATCGGCTTCTGCCGCCCCGGTCTCGCTGCCACCACCGGTAAGGACTGCGATACCGCCACCAACAAGGGCGGCAGCGGCGACCGCAGCCATAGGGATCAGGAACTTTCGCCGACTCACCCTCGGTCGCGGCGAGGGCGCGGGCACGTGTGTCGGCTTTGGTGTCATCCGCCTAGAGGCGATGGCTGCTGCGCCTAACGCCACGGTGAACTTCGGGTGTAATCCAGTCCTCACGGGACGCCCGAAGGCGGCAGAGACAACCTGGTCGACCAAGGGGATACGCGACGACCCTCCGGCGAGCAGCACCGCCGCCAAGTCGCGCGGGGTGAGCCCCGCCGACGAGATGGTGCGGTACAACGCCTCCACGGTCAGGTCCACCGACGGCCTGATCATCTCGTTGAACGCCAACCGGGTGACGACAACGTCGCGATGGCCCGACAGCAGGGGCACCCGCACAGTCACGTCCGGCTCGATGGACAACTCTTCCTTCGCGCGAACGCAGGCCGCCCGCGTCGCCGCCAGCACGCCCGCAGCTGCGGGATCGGCCGGGTCCAACTCGGAGAGTCCGCCGCCCACAGCAGCGTCCACATGCGCGAACAAGGCCTCGTCGAAGTCCATGCCGCCCAGGCGCTCGATGCCCTCGGGGGTGCCCACGATCTCCATGCCGTCTTCGCGCGCCCGCAGGATCGTCGTGTCGAAGGTTCCGCCCCCGAGGTCGTACACCGCGACGAGTTCACCGACGCCTAGGCGACGCTCGGCCGCGTAGTGCGTCGCGGCCGCCTCAGGCTCGGTGACCAGGACCGCGCCAGGCAGGCCCGCGAGCCGCGGCACCTCGTCGAAGTGTTCACGCCGGTAGGGCCCCCACACCGCCGGGCATGTCAGAACCACCGACTCCGGAACAATGCCTATAGTCGCCGTCACCCGAGCCATCACGGATTTCAACTGGGCGGCTAATAGCGCGGCGGGGGAGTAGGGGGCGCCACCCACGACTAGCGGTGTCGGATCACCCAACCGGCGCTTGAATCCGCGGACCAGCCTGTGCGGCTCATTTCGCGCGGCGTCCACCGCGGCGTCACCCGTCAGCAACGTCCCGTCCATGGCGGCGAAAACCGCTGATGGCTCAACGACTCCGTGGCGACCGAGGGGGACCATCGTCGTCGCTATCGGGCCGGAACCGGTCGGGCCGACGATGGCGACCCCGGTGAATGTGGTGCCGAGGTCGATGCCGACTCCGTGGCCCATGGAGTTCTCCCAGTCCGCGCGGGCGATAGCCCTGCTCCGGTAGTTGACTCTATCTCCGCGCGGGCGGGTAGGGATATCCCTACCCGGCTAGAGGGCAACCCCTGTTGCCCGTGATCGTCGGCGCGCCGCAACATTGTCCGATGAACCCGATCACCCGCTGGTGGCGACGGGTCCGCCCGGTGCGGTTGCGGCCGGTGGACCCGGTGACCTGCGCGCTGCGCCGGGGACTGGAACGTGATCTTAACGACGGTCCCGCGCAGCGGGTCGCGGCGCTGTCGGTGGAGCTAGGGTTGCTGTCCGTGGACCTGCCCGACAACCCCGCGTTGGCGGGGCGCATCGACCAGCTGCGGTGCTCGCTGGACACCGTGCTGGCCGAGCTGCGGGAGATCGGTGGCGCGTTGTACCCACCCGTGCTGGCCAGCGACGGGTTCGAACCGGCGCTGCACGCCGTGGCCGAGCGGCACGGGGTCGCGCTCGCGGTCAGCGGCGACCCGGTGGACCGCGACACGGCCGACGCGGCGTGCCTGGCCGTGGTCGACCACCTGCGGTCGGTTCCCCGCGACACCAGGTTGGACGTGCGGGTGCGGCGCGGACTGGGATCCGTGTGGGTCGACATCACCGAGGAGCGGCTGTGCGGGTAGCCATCGCCGATGACGGCGCCTTGTTCCGCGAGGGCCTGGTCATGCTGCTGCGCGCGGCGGGCCACGAGGTGGTCGGTTCGGTCTCCGACGGCGACAAGCTGGCCGCCCTGGTGGCCACCGACCCCGTCGACGTGGCCATCCTCGACATCCGGATGCCCCCCGAACCCGACGGCGGCCTCGCCACCGCGGAACGCGTGCGGGCGCTGCGGCCGGAGACCGGGCTGTTGCTGCTGTCGCACTACGCCGAGACCCACTACCTGATGCGGGTCCTGGAGATCGGCACCGAAGGGGTCGGCTACCGGCTCAAGGAGAAGGTCGCGGGCGTGCAGGTGCTCGACGACACCCTTACCCGCCTGGCTTCGGGAGAGATCGTGATCGAACCGTCGCTGGCCAAGCGGCTGGTGGAACGCCCGGCGGGCGGCGATGGACCGGTCGGCGCGCTCAGCGAGCGCGAGCACGACGTGCTGCGGCTCATGGCGGAGGGCCGCACCAACAACGCCATCGCCAAGGAACTGTTCATCTCCGCGAAAGCCGTGGAGAAGCACATCGCGGCGATCTTCACCAAGCTGGACCTGCCCGGCGATCCCAGCGTCCACCACCGCAGGGTTCTGGCGGTACTCGCGTACCTGCGTGCCAGGCGGATCGACGGTTAAGAGGTGGACTTCGAGGCGTTGGTCCGTGAACTGGCCGAGTCGACCGGTCAGTCCGCGGCGTACTACGCGCCTGATGGCGATGGACTGACCGTTGCCGCCTCTTGGCCTGGGCCTGCCGCCCAAGCTGACCGCGTCGAGTCGATCCCAGGTGTCGTGGAGCGGGTGCCCGGTGGGGGAGCAGTGGCTCTATCGTCCGCGGGGGCGGGCGATCTGCAGCGGTTGCGCCGAACGGCCCACAAGATTGCCCTAGTCGCCGCTGATGATCGGTTGCGGGCTGAACGTGAACGGCTCACCGAGCGGGTCCACGTCCTAGAGGCGGATGCACGCGCTGCTCGGGAGCGGCTCGCCGAGGTAAGAGAGCTCGAACGTCGCCGCATCGCCGTGGCGCTCACTGCGGTCACCACGCGCGAGTTCACCGACTTGCGGTCCTTACTCGCCGACTTGGACTACGCGGGCAGCGACACCGCTCGCGCTCTTACCGCGTTCCGCACCGCGCTCGACGATGTCATAGACCGCTTCCGCACCGTAGTGCGCGGCGTCCACCCCGCGATGCTGCCCGACCGCGGACCCGTTGCCGCACTTGAAGAACTTGCCGCGGACCTGCCCCGCCCCATCCGATTCACCGGGGACCTGGGGCGCAGGGTCGGCTGGGAGGTCGAGTCCGGGATCTACCACGCTGCCGCAGCCGTCGTGTCGTTGTTGGCGGAGGGCCCATCCCGCGACCCCGTGGACATAGAACTGTCGCGTGTGAACGGTGCTCTGGTGCTGACCTTCACCGATGGCGCGTCGACACTCACCGGCGCCGAGTTGCGGTCCACGCTGAAGGACGACGCGGATCGATTGGCCGCGTTCGGGGGCATCCTCGACACCTGGGTCACCGGTGGGCGTGTGGTTGTTCGGATCTGGTTGCCGGAGCGCCTTGACGGGTCCGCGGTCGTCGCGCCCGCCTCGGCCGAGGGGACGCTCTTGGCGCGCGTGCGCGACCTTGTGGCGACAGCGGTGCGGGAGTCGGTAGCCGGTTGGGCTGAGATCGCTGACCGCCTCGACCAGCCACCGACCGTCGCCCTGGTCGACTCGTCGGGAGCCGTGGAACTGCTCACCGGCTACACCTTCGCCAGCGACGGCGCCGCCGCCTGGTACACCCACGGCCGGACCGGAGACGTGACGTTCCACCGCCCGGGCCTGCCGCCGGTCACCACCCCGGTCTCGGTCGCGGGACTCACCCGCCCCTCCGACGTCTCCCGCTTGGTGATCCGCTGGCCCGCCGACATCCTGCGCCACCTCACCCTGGTCGACATCCCGACTCTGCCCACCGCCGTGACCGGCTTCGACGTGATCGTGCTGCCGCGACCGAACCCGACCTTCCTGCGCACCTTCCGCGACAAGGTCGACATCATTGTCGGCACGGACGATCTCGCCGCCCTCTTACGCCGCCGAGTCATAGAGCGCGCCGATCTCATCACTGCCCGCTCAGTTCTCGCGGCCGCACGGCGTGCTCCGCGCCCAGAGCCGCTCGCCCGGCTCTTAGATCGGATCGAGGCTGACGCGCACGAGCTCGCGGAACTCTCTCTGCTGAACGATCTCGAGTCTGGACATCTGACGCTGCCAGGCGACCCAATCCGCCTCTTAGGCGCTCATGGTCGCGCTGCGCACGTCCGCCTGGGTTTACCGGCCTCCTCCACCCGTGACGAGATCCACCACGCCGCTGTCACTGCTACGGCTCTATGGCGCACTCGCGCGGGCAACCCCGCCACCAGCCCTCATCACCGAGATGCGTGCCTGATCCTTGTGCGCACATGTGAGGGCTTGTCGCTGATCTGATGGCTAGGTAGCCGGGATGAAGCCTTCAACGGTGGTTCCGTTGCCCAGGGCCGAATCCACCCGGACGGTGCCGCCGACATCGGTCAGACGTGTGGTCAGGTTGACCAAGCCCGCCCCATTGCCTGTCCTCTCGAACCCGGGCCCGTCGTCGCGGACGGAGAAGTGCAGGCCGTCGTGGGTGGTGTGCAGGCGGACGTCGATCGCGGCGCCGACGGCGTGCTTGTGGGCGTTGTTGACCGCTTCCAGGCACACGAAGTAGACCGCTGTCTCGACCTGAGCCGGGAACCGGGGCAGGTCCGCGGCGACGTCGAGGCGGACGTCGGTGTGCGGGGCCAATTCGGCCCCCAGAGCGGCCACCAGGCCCTTGGCGAGCGCGGGCGGCAGAACGCCCGCCGCGGTGCGGATCAGGCTCTCCTGGGCGGCGTCGAGCCGGTCGGCGAGGGTCGCGATGACGGACGGGTCGTGTTCGGCGACCGCGACGGCCATGCGCAGGGCCACCAAGCGGTGCTGGGTGCCGTCGTGCAGGTCCCGTTCGATGCGGCGCCGCTCGGTGTCCATCTCCGCGGCCGCGCGCCACCGACCATCGGCCAGGTCGGCGCTCGCCTCGTGACCGCGGCGGCGCAGGTCGTCCACCGAGCGGGTCAACCGGATCAGGTCGACCACCGGGGCGAGCACGGCGGCGACCGCACCGAGCCTGGCCCGACTGGGTCGCACCCGCAGTTCGGCGCCGGAGGAGATCACCGCCCGAAAGCCGCTGCCACCAGCTCCCCACGCGTACCGGACGCCGTCCAGACGCAGCTCACAGCCCTCAGCACCCAGAGCGAGCCCAACAGCTTCGGCCACGGCTTCTGGGCGGGGGTCGCGCTCGCCGACCACGGTGGCGACAGCGGCAAGGACGGCATCCACCGCAGAGTCCCCGTGATCACGCCGCGCCACCTCGTCACGGTACCTGCCAGGAGCGTCAGACGGGACGGCTGCTGAGCACCGTCGACTGGTCGATCTTCCACTGACCGCCTACGTTCACCAGCACGTAACGGTGTACTTCCCTGACGTTCTTGCCATTGGCGAACCGGTAGTCGAGCGTGACCTTCACCGTGTTCTCCCCCGCGGGGGTCACACCCGAGATCTTCACCCCTGCGACGGCGCTCCAGAAGCGCTGGTAGCCCTCGTACCCACCCGCTGGGTTGCGCTGGAACTTCTCCGTCAGCCGGGTCCACCCTTGCTCAAGCCCGCTCGGCATCAAGGCGTAGTAGTCCGTGAGCGCCGCCACGGGATCCCCCGGCGACTGCACTACGGGGTCTTGGGCAGGTGGGGCAGCGGTGGTCACAGGTGGCTGCGGTGACGTTGTCGGCGGTTGCGTTGGGGCCGGGGTGGTAGCCGCAGGTGTGAGCGGCGTGGACTCTATGGGGGCCGCGACACCTGTGTCTTGGCTGTCGACCAAAGCGAGAGTCGCGACCGTAGCGCCCGCTAGTAGCGCCAATGCCACCAACACGATCGCTGAACGCCTACGCTTCGGAGGCTCTACTGGCTCCAGATGCTCTGTCGGCGTGAAGGCGATCGGATCGGCCTTGAAGGCGCTCAAAGCGTCGCGCGCCTCGACCATCGTGGGGCGCACTGCCGGGTCTGGATCCAACATGTGCAGAAGCAGCGGTGCTAGTGCACCCGCCCTCTCTGGCGGCGTGAAGACCCCGGTCGATACCCGGTACAGCAAGGCGATCGGGTTGTCGTCCCGACCGAACGGCGGGGCGCCCTCAACAGCGGTGTACAGCGTCGCGCCGAGCGAGAACACATCGGAGGCGAACGTCGCCACTTCGCCTCTGGCGACCTCCGGTGCCAGATAGGCCGGGGTGCCTCTTACGGTGGAGGTCATGGTGCCGGAGGAGTCCGCAGCGAGCCGCGAGATCCCGAAGTCGGTGATTTTGATCCGGCCGTCTTCACCTAAGAGCACATTGGCGGGCTTGACGTCGCGGTGCACCACCCCGGCTTCGTGCGCCGCGGCCAAGCCAGCCGCGACAGCCGCGCCGATACGTGCGGCCTCCTCCGGGGAAAGCGGCCCGGAGGAGGCCAGCACCTCAGATAGGCTCGTGGACGGCAGGTACTCCATGACGAGGCACGGGTAGCCGTCGTCGTCGATGACGTCGAACACGGTGATCGCGCCCGGGTGCTGCAACTTCGCCGCGATCCTGCCTTCTCGCTCCGCGAGTCGGCCGACGCGCTCCGCCTCGGGTCCCGCCGGGACCCGCATCCGCTTCACCGCCACCGTGCGGTGCAGGCGCTCGTCGTAAGCCCGCCACACCTCGCCCATGCCGCCTCTGCCCAGCGGCTCGACCAGACGGTAGCGGCCGGAAACCTGTCGCCCGGAATCCCGTCGTTCAGTCACTCAGGTGGGTTTACCCGCGCGCGGGGCGGGTGAAACGGACAGTGCTAGTTGTGGGTCATCCCGGGCGTGGAGTTGTGCGTCATGCCCGGGTCGGTGCCCGCGGCGGCGGGGGTGGCGATGACCACGCCCACGACGAGCGCGGCGGCGGCGATGAGGGCGGCGAAAAGGGAACGCTTGGCGCGCATGGGGTTCTCCGTCGGTCGGCCGTCCGGCCGGTGCGGCCCGGACGGGCTGTGCACGGTGTGGACCGGACCGATCGTCGCAATGCCACGCCACGGTGACGCCACACCCGCGTCAACGCCCGGTGAATGCGCGCGTAACCCCAGGCGACCACGGTGGGTGAGCGGTCGCTAGGCCATTGGGCTCGACCTTGCCGTGCATGCCTGTTCACCTTCCGTTCACCTTCTTAAGCTGATCCGATGTCCGCACCACTGGGTCGCGCCCACCAGCGCCGTCGCCTCGACGCCGCTGTGGTGGCCCTGCGGGCTGGGCGGGGCCGCGTGCTGTTGATCGAGGGCGAACCCGGCATAGGCAAGACAACCCTCGTGCGAGCCGTCACCGGAGAGGCAACCGGGTGTGCCGTCCGGTGGGGCTATGGCGACGAGCTCGGTCAGGACCTGCCTCTGTTGCCTGTGCTCGACGCTCTGCGCGGTGACGATCCCCGCCTAGAGTCCGCTGACCGGTTGCTGCGCGGCGAGACCGGTGCCACTGACCCTGTGGCCGCCGCGTCGCGCCATCTCTTGGCCATCATCGCTGACCAGTGCGCGGCGACCCCCACTGTGCTTGTCATGGATGACCTCCAGTGGGCGGACAGGGCTACCGCTGCCCTCTGGTGTCACCTGGCGCGCCTTGCCCGCGACTTACCTCTGCTTCTTATAGGCATGGCCCGCCGAGTCCCGCGCGGAACTGAGTTGTTGGCGATTCGCAGAGCCGTTGGCCGCTCCGGAATACTTGCCCTCGACCGCCTCGACGATGACGCGGTCACGACTCTTGTCGCTGACCTCGCGGGAGGCGCTCCCGGCGCCCGCCTGCTCGCGCTCGCTGATGGGGCTGCCGGAAATCCGCTCTATATAACCGAACTCGTCGATGCCCTGCGTCGGGCGGGCGCCATAGCGGCACAAGAAGGCGCGGCCGAGCTCACGGGTGACTTGGCACCTGGGTCACTTGCTGCCGCCATAGCGCACAGGTTGGACTTCCTGCCGGAACGAGTTCGCTCCGTTCTAGGCGCCGCTGCCCTGCTGGGCGTCGAGTTCGACCCCGCCGACGTCGCCGCGGTACTGGGGGAGCGGGTCACCGATCTGGTAGGCGCGTTGGAGGAGGCTCGTGCTGCGGGCGTTCTTCGAGAGTCAGCCGACAGGCTGGCCTTCCGCCACCCCTTGATCCGGTCCGCGATCCACGACGACCTGCCAGCCGCCGTAAGAGCCGTCCTGCACCGAGACGCCGCTGTCGCCCTCGCGGGTTCTGGAGCCCCGATCCGCCGCGTCGCGAAGCAGTTCCTCCGCGCGGTAGACCTGTCCGGAGCGGCTCGCCTGGACGCCTGGTCCACCGCGTGGCTTGGTGACGCCGCGCCAGCACTCATCGCGCAGTCCCCGGCTCTCGCTGTGCGTCTACTGGATCGTGCGGTCCGCGATACCGGCGAAGGCGGCAATCTCGCGGCCCGTCTCGCTGACGCCCTCTATCGCACGGGTGACCCCAAGGGCTCCGAGGACGTGGCGACGCGCGCGCTGGCCGCCACGGTCGACCCGGACCTCGTCGTCGACCTCCATTGGACTCTCGCCCAGTGCCGCGCCTTGACCGGTCGCTCTAGGGAGTCTCTTAGCGCTCTCGCCGCCGCGGGTGCTGGGCTGCCGGAGAGGCACCAGGCTCGGCTGCTGGTGCTCACCGCTCGAGCTCACCGCGACCTCGGCGAGGTCGACCTGGCTGGAGTTGTCGCCGCCCGCGCGTTGGAGGCCGCAGGTGACGACCGCTGGACCGTTGGCTGGGCCCTGCACGTCCTGACCATCGTGTCGATCATGCGAGGCGATGTCGCCGCCGCGTTGCCCCTGTTCGACCGGGCCCTCGCGGTCACCGGCGCCGATCCCGCGTTGCTCGACTTGCGCCTACTCCTGCAGATCAACCAGGCAGTCGCTCTAGGCGACGTCGACCGCTACCCGGAGGCCATCGCCGCCGCGACCGCCGTGCGCATCTTGGCCCAAGAGGCAGGCGGCCAGGTTCGGCTCGCTCAAGCCCACAGTGCGCTCGGCGAGCTCTTGTTCGATGTCGGCCGCTGGGATGACGCTCTCCATGAGGTGACCGCGCTGGCTGATGACGTCAAGGACCCCGGAGTCGCGTGCTGCGATCACGGCATCGCCGCGCTTGTCGCCTTTCACAGGGGCGACCCAGACCGCGGCGCCGCTCACCTTGCTGCTGCGGCTGAACCCGCGAAGCGGATCGGGAACCGCGTGATCGGCTCTCTGGCTCTCGCCAAGGCAATCGACCATGAACGGCGTGGTAAGGCCGACCGCGCGCTGGCCGGTCTCTTGGGTTGCCTGTCGGAGACGGCGCAGGAACTGGAAGAGATGGAGGACCTGCTTCCCGAGACCGTCCGACTCGCGCTGCTCCTCGGTGACCGCACTGCCGCAGAGTATGTCGCCGGACTGGCCGAGAAGTCAGAAGAACCCACTGCCCACCGGAGGGGAGCGGCCGCCCTCTGTCGAGGGTTGATCGACCGCGACCCGTTCGCGTTGTCTAAGGCTGCCGAGCACTTCCTCACCGCGGGCCGCCTCTTCGCGCGCGGCCGCGCACTGCACTCCGCCGCGATCGCGTGGGCCGAAGCGGGGGATGCCGCGAAAGCAAGAGCGGCGTTCACGGCCGCCGACGACCTCTATGAGACGCTCGGCGCGGCTTGGGATGCGGCAGGGTTGCGCTCGGCGCTCCACGCCCATGGCATCCGTCGCGGCCCTAGAGTGCGGCATCGCGTAGAGCGCACGGGGTGGAGCAGCCTCACACCGGCGGAATCGACCGTGGCCGAACTGGTCGCACGGGGACTGAGCAACCCCGCGATCGCCGCGAGACTGGTGCTGTCCCGGCGAACCGTGGCCACCCACGTCTCGCACATCCTCGCCAAGCTGGGCATGGCCTCCCGGACGGAGATCGCCAGGGAGGCCGCGCGCTACCTCGAGTCCGGATGACGCTGCCCCCGCCGCCGGCTCCACATCGGCACCGCGAACCACCACCCCACGAACCACCCCACGATCCCGGCCGTCAACCAGACCGCCTGACGCGTACCCAGCACCACGTCCAGGATCAGCAGCATTGACGCTCCTAGAGACAGGACGAGGAAGCCTAAGCCGCACAGGGTGAACCATCCGGTCACCGCCACCAGGTGGCTCTTAAGGCGGCGCCGGAAGACGAGCCGGTGGAACGGTGCGGGTGCTATGAGAAGCGCCGTGGCCGCTGCCCCCAACAACAGGGCCACTACGTAGACCGTGCGCTGAAACTGACTGATCTCGGCGAACCGCGGTGTGAACGCCAACGCGAGCAGGAACGCCAAGAGGAACTGCACCCCGGTCTGCGCGACTCGGATCTCTTGCAACATCTCGCCGTAGTTGCGCGTAAGGCGCTGGTGCGGGGTTTCGGGGGAGGGGGTCATCGCGTGCTCCAGGATCACAGGCAGGGTGGTTTGTCCTGGTACCAGCCTGCTCGTCCACCCCACCCGAGACATCCGTCCACTGACCGACATGCGAACGCCACCCGACGAACCACCCGGCCCGGCATCGGGGCGGAAGCCGTCCGAGTGTGTGACCCGCTGCTGGTCCATCCTGGCGGCAGTCAGCCACCCCGAGGCGCTGACGTTGACGGTGCTGGCCAAGCGGGCCTACTTGGCCGCGGATGACGTGAACAAACTCGACGTGCCCGTGGCGCGATCCGAAGACAGGAAGAAACACGCCACTCGATCAATTAGACCGCTAATGGAGTGCTCCCCGTTACTTGGGCGCCATCAACCGCGCACGGTGTGATCATCGCTGTCTCCGGCACCCGCTGCGGGCATCAACGACAGCGGGATCGTCGTGGGCAAC
Source organism: Actinokineospora baliensis (assembly GCF_016907695.1). Taxonomy (NCBI): domain Bacteria; kingdom Bacillati; phylum Actinomycetota; class Actinomycetes; order Pseudonocardiales; family Pseudonocardiaceae; genus Actinokineospora; species Actinokineospora baliensis. The sequence goes on from NZ_JAFBCK010000001.1 coordinate 4,249,694, forward strand.
GCCACGGTTGGCCCCAACCAGTTCCGCGCTGTGCGCTGGGATGCCCTGGGCGCGGCCTCCTACCTGGCCATCCAGTCGGATGCGATTGGCAGTGCCGCCTACGACCTCAACAACAACGGCGTTGTCGTCGGGTATGAGCGGGGATCGGGGTCGTTCTTCTCCCGCGCCGTGAAGTGGAACGCCACGGGCGCTGTTGTCTCGCTCCCGGTCCCGGCAGGGTCGTGGAGCAGCCAGGCGACCGCTGTCAGCAACAAGGGCACCATCAGCGGTGTGTCCCTGAACGACGCTGTGCGCTGGAACAAGCCCTGACGGAAGCCGTGGTGGCGGCACTAGTAGCCGCCACCACGGCCTAACGCTTGCGGGGGAGGATGATCTCCGCCCACACGACCTTGCCGTCGTGGGTTGTTCGGGTGCCCCAGCGGGAAGCGAAGGACTCCACGATGTGGAGGCCTCGGTGGTGCTCGTCCTCTAGGGCGGCGGGGAGGGTACGTGGGCGTGTGGGGCCGTAGTCGCTGACGTCGATGCCTAGGCGGGTTGAGTCGGCGTGGAGGCGGAGGACGGCGGGTTGGCCGGTGTGCATGATGGCGTTGGTGACCAGTTCGCTGGCGATGGTGACCGCGCGATCTGTCAACACACCCAGTCCCCACGCTTCCAGGTGCCTAGTGGTGAAATCCCGGGCCCGTGCCGCGGCGTCGGCGGCGGTCGTTAGGGCGAGCGTGGCGAAGTGGCGGTTGTTGCCCTCGTTGAGCACATAGAGCAAGGCCACGTCGTCCGTGTGGGCTCCGGCGGTCAGGTGCGTGATGAGCTCGTCCAAGGCGTTGTCGTCCGCGGGCAGTTCGCGAAGAGCGCTCGCAAGGGACTCGATGCCGTCGTTGAGATAGCCGTTCCTGGTCTCGACAAGTCCATCCGTATAGAGAGCAAGTCGTGCGCCTACAGGGAACTCGATCTGCTGCTGCGTGAAGGTCGTCCCAACACCGAGCGGCATCCCCATCATCTGCCCGATCAGCGAAGGTGTGCCGTCGGGCGAGATGTACACCGCGGGCAGATGACCGGCACTGGAGAACGTCAGGGTGTTGTCGGTGGGATCGTGCACCGCATAGAGGCACGTGATGAAGTCAGCGTCCGGTGTTGCCATCGCCAACTCAGAACTGTTGCGCAACACTTCGGAGGGCGGTAGGTCCAACAGCGCGTAAGAGCGCACCGCCGTCCGGATCTGGCCCATCACCGCTGCCGCTGACACGCCTCGACCCGCGACGTCGCCGATGACGAAAGCCGTGCGGCCGACCGGTAGTGACACCACGTCGAACCAGTCGCCGCCCACCTCGGCGCCGGTCGCGGCGGGCAGGTACCGCGACAGGACGCGCAGGCCCGGGGTCGGCGGGATCGTCGGCAGCATGCTGCGGGCCAACTCCGTCGCCATCGTCCGCTGCCTCGCGAACAGCCGCGCGTTGTCCAACGCGATCGCGCTGTAGCCCGCGATGCCTTCGGCCAACTGCTCGTGGCGCTCGGTGAACTGATCGGGTTCGGGGTGGCCGAAGAAGAAACCCCCCAGAACTTCACCGGAGGACGGGGACACCACCGGCACCGCGAGGTAGCTGCACACGGGCAGGTGCCCTCGCGGCATGCCGTGGTAGGGCGGGTTCTGCCCGTAGCGCTCGTCGATGGTGATGTTGGGGGAGCGGGTGGTGCCGGTTCCCACGAAGGTGGGGGCGAACACCTTGGTGTTGCGCGGCATGGGGAACTTCTCGAACGCCGACCTAGGCACGCCCGACAGCGTGAACAAGGTGTACGACTCGCCGTAAGAGTCGATCAGGTTGTAGAAGAACGCGCCGAACGCCGCCCCCGTGGCCTTGGTCGCCGCATCGGTCGCGTCTTGCACCATCGCATCGATGTCCAGCTGCGCTGTAAGACGCCTGCCCACGACCTGCAGTGAGTCGACCAGGTCGGCAGCGGCGCGCCACTGCTCGACGGCTTCCTCCAACGCGGTGGCCTGATCCCTAGAGGCCTTCTCCAGCACTGTTAGGTGCTGGCGCAGCGCATCACGCTCGGCAGGCAGACCCGCCCCGTGCGCCAGCAGGCCTACGCGCAGCCCGATCGCGACCGCCTTGAACTGCTCCGCGGTCCCGGCAGGCACTGGCACCCGCGAGTACAACACCGCCGCGAAAGGCGTACCCCCCGGCAGCACACCCCCGAACCCCAGCACCGAGGCGATGCCGTGCTCGGTCACCAGCGCCTGGTCCCGCAGGAAGCCACTACCCGCGGCGACCGGGACGTGGAACACGCCGTACCCGTCGCCGTCACCGCGCCCGTGGACCGTGTCGCCGGGGGAGAGGCCGAACTCGCGGGTCATCGCGGCCATGAACGGCATCGAGTCGAGTTCGTCGAGGCGCGGTAGCTCGCGCACCACCTCGGCCTCGGCGTAAGGCCCGACAGCCGCCTCTAACACCAGGTACCTGGCCGCGGCCGACACCCCCGGGTGCTCGAGCTCCGCGCCCGCACGGATGGTCAGCAGCCGGACCAGAGGCAGCACGGGGCCGTGCTCGTCGGTGAAGCAGTCGTGCAGCCGAGTCACCACCGCCCGCGCCGCCGCGCTGAAGTCGACCGCCAGTTCCGCCAGTCTGCGCAGGTCGGCGGCGGTGCGGACCATGTCGGAAAGCCCGAACCGGGTGATGTCGTAGGTCCGCGCGTCCGGCACCCGGTCCGGGCTCACGGCCGCGGGACATCGTCGGCGATGGTGAACAGCCGGTCGAGCGCGGTCGCCGAGATCGTCGCCGACACCTGGGGCCGCAGCCGGGCCAGGGTCAGCGCCCCGCCGCCCGCCACCGCGGCCTTGTGCAGCCTGACCAGGGCGCTGAGCCCGCTCGAATCGCAGAACGACAGCTCGCCCAGGTCCAGTACCACCGGCCGACCGCCGGCCACCACGGCCTCGGTCGCCCGCACCAGCTCCGGCGTCGTCCCGAAGTCCAGTTGCCCGACCACCGACACCACCACGGTGGCCGCCCGGTCGTCCACGGTGATCGTCAGCAGTGCCGGATCACTCACCCCAGGCTCCTTCCACCCGCTCGTCGGGTGCAGATCGTAGCCCGCGAGAACCCCCAGCACGCAGTGCGCGCGTATGTGACCTGGCTACCCGGGGTGAACCCCGTCGATGATGGCACTGACGGCGGTGTGCAAGGGCTGGGTCGCGCCTTTAGGAGTCGCGCCTAGGGAGTACAGCCCCCACGTCAGTGCTCCGCCCTATAGGCGACTACCGCCACGTCGTCGTCGTACCCCGATGCTGGGCGTAGGTCGTCGAATACGCGGTCGATTACGGTCGCCAGAGGGACGTTCGGGGCTGCTTGGCGCGACAAGCTGAACCGCAGTCGGTCGAGGCCCACGTCCCACGGCTCGTCCCGGCGCTCCACCAAGCCGTCGGTGTAGAGCAGGACTGTCGATCCTCGCGGTAGCTCGGTGAGTGCGTTTGTCCGGTTCGTGTTCGGCATTACCGCCAGCGGCAGGGAGCCTGCTGCGTCCAACACGTGGGTATCCCCATCGGTTGTCACCACGACTGGGGGCGGATGCCCTGCCCGGCTGTACCGAAGCGTGCCATTGGCCGGATCGACGATCCCGCAGAACACAGTCGTACAACTTGCCCCGGGCACATCTTCCGCGTAGGCGTCCAATTGGGACAACGCTTGCGCGGCGCTGTCTGCCTGCTGGAGCAATGCCCGACAAGCACTGCGGAGCTGACCCATCACTGCTGCCGCCGCCAGCCCGTTGCCCACGCAGTCACCTACGACGATCCCGATCCGCCCCTGTGGCAGTTGAACCACGTCGTACCAGTCGCCGCCGACCTCCAAGGGGAGCACCGCGGGCTCGTAGCGCACAGCCAGCCCTATAGGCAGGTCGGTTGGGCCCAAGAGGGCGTGTTGCAGGGTCAGCGCCACCCCGCGCGTCTCGTCGAAACTACGAGCCCGTGCCGTCGCCAGCGCCAAGTGCTGTGACATCAGTGCGAACAGGGACCGGTCCGCCGGGTCTGGTGCGGACTTCGGCCGTACGACCAACACAGCGTCCGCTGCGCCTAGGGCCGTGACCAGTGCCAGGCCCGTCTCATCGCGCAGCACCGCCACCGCGCCCGCACGGCGACGCATGGCATCCGCGATGGCCTGCCTCAGGTCGGGCGACCACTGCTCCCACCCCACCGCGGTCGGATGTGCCACCACGCGCGGGTCAGGCGACCCCGTCCGCCACAGCACCACCGCCGCCGACCACGCCCCGAACGCGTCAGCCAACGCGGGCAGGCCCGCCCCGAGCACACCGTCGACGTCAACCGCGGACGCCAGCGCCGCGGTGTAGCGGGCCAGGGTGGCTTCCCGGTCGGCTGCGGTGACCCGGGCCGTCACGTCGCGGATGGTGCCGACCGACATCCGCGCCGCCCCCGTGCGGTCCGGCAGGGTCGCCACCAGCGACGACACCCACACGCGGTGCCCGTCCCGGTGCCGGATCGGGTAGAGGAACTCGCCCTCGCCCTGCCGCAGGAACTGCGCGTGCACCCGCCCCTGCCGGTGGCGGTCCTCCCCCTCGGACAACCACGGATAGGGCCAGCGGAACGGCAGCCCGCTCACCGGGTAGCCGGTGATCTTCCCGAACGCGGCGTTCGCCTCGATCACCGTCCCCTCGGCATCGGCCAGGTAGAACCCCTCTTGCAGGGCCTCCACGAGCGTCTTGCGGAACCGTGCCGCGCGGGTCCGCAGCCGGGCCAGCTCAAGGGTGGATCGGACGCGTGCCACCAGTTCAGCGGGCGAGAACGGCTTGGGCAGGAAATCGTCGGCGCCCGCGTCCAGGGCCTCTATCGCGGCGTCTTCGCCTGCCCGTGTCGACAAGAACACAACGGGTAGCTCCGCGGTCGCCGGATCGGCGCGCAACGTGCGAACCAACTCGAAGCCGTCCATCCTCGGCATCATCACGTCGCTAAGAACCAGGTCAGGGGCCTCTTCGGCTATCCGGGCCAAGGCCGCCGTACCGTCCTCGGCTTGCGCAACGTGCCAGGTCGGGCTCAACAGGGCGGTGACGAACCGTCGCAGGTCCGGGTTGTCGTCGACGACCAGGACCGTCGGAGCGTCCTTCGGGGCCTGTGGCACCGGTTCGACAGCGGCGTCCGACCACCGCAGCGCTTCCGTCAGGTGAGCCGTCCGCCCGGCCGGGATCGATACCCCGGCCTCGGCAGCCACATCTCCATAGGGGATGCGAACGTGGAAGGCACTACCCACCCCCACGGCTGAGATGACGCTAGTGGAGCCACCGTGCAGCTGGGCGAGTTCGTCCACTAAGGCCAGCCCGATCCCAGCCCCCTCGAACGAACGCCCTCGCCTGTCGGTGACTCTATGGAACCGCGTGAACACCTGAGGCAGCTCTTCCGGTGGCAGCCCCACGCCCGAATCGCGAACCACTAGTTCAACGTCGTCGCCTAGGTCGACCAGTTCCACCTCTATATGCCCGGCGAAGGTGTACTTGACCGCGTTCGACAACAGGTTCAGCACGACCTTCTCCCACATGCCCCGGTCCACCGCGACCAACCGGGGCAATGCAGGGCATCTCAGGACCAGCGATAGGCCTGCCTTGCGCACAGCGGGCGCGAAGGACGTGGCCACCTCTTCCGTCAACGCCGACAGGTCGGTCCACCTGAGATCCGGGGTAAGAGCCCCCGCCTCCAACCGGGCCAGATCCAGGAGGTCCTCAACGAGCCTGCGCAACCGTTCCGCGTTGCGCAGGACCACCTCGGCCCGCTTCCGCTGCGTAGGCGCCAGAGGCGTCGCCTGGTCGGCCACCGCGTCCGCGGCTTCCCCCGCGATCAGCGTCAACGGTGTTCGGAACTCATGGCTGACATTGGCGAAGAAGTCCGACTTGATGCGGTCCAACTCCGCGAGGTCCGTGATCTGCCGCCGCTGGTCCTGGTACGCCCGCGCGTCCGACACCGCCGCCGAGATCTGCCCACCCACCAACACCAGGAAGTCGTGGTAGTCCTTGTCGAACTCCCGGTGCTCGGACACCCCCAGCACCAGCACACCGGGGGAGTCCCCGCCGCTGCCCGGCTGCAACGGCACCAGCAGTTCGCGGCTGCCCCGCCGCACCGACTCCCGTGCCTCCCACGCCGCCGCCACCGCGGCGCCCCGCTTCTGGTCCTGCGGGGCTTGCCCGCACTCGGCGGCCACGAGCAGCTCGCCGTCCGCCGAGACGAGGTGGAACCGGGTGTAGGCGATCTCGGCGGTGTGCTCGGCCAGCACCCGCGCCGCCGCCGAGCACACGGCCTCGACCGAGTTGTCGGCCGAGCGGGGCAGTCCACCCAGGTCGCGCAGCGCCGCGAGCCTGCGCGCGGCCACCACCCGCGACGTCGTGTCGGTCGTCGTGCTGAACACCCCGGCGATCCGCCCGTCGCCCTCGCGCACCGGGCTGTGCGAGTAGGTCCAGAACGTCTCCTCGGCGAACCCGCGCCGGTTCATCACCAGCCGGTGGTCGTCCACCCAGGTACCGGAACCGGTCCGCAGCACGTGGTCGATCTCCGGGCCGATGGTCGGCCAGACCTCGGCGAACACCGCCCGCCCCGACACCCCGAGGCCCCCGGGGTGCTTGGTGCCCGCCAGCGGCGCGAACGCGTCGTTGTAGAGCACCGTCAGCTCGTCGCCCCACCACAGCAGCATCGGGTGCCGCGACTCCAGCAGCAGGCCGACCGCCGTGCGCAGCGCCTCCGACCAGCCAGAACGCGGTCCCAGCGGCGTCGTCGACCAGTCGAAGGCCGCCACCAGCCCCGCCATCTCCCCGGCCACCGGCTCGTCGACGCGCACACCGGTGACCTTGCCCCATCACCGCGGTGGACGCGACCTCTTCCCCCGGTCCGCCCAGCCCGTCAGGATGAACCCGCGGTAACGGATACATTGCCGGAGGCGACTCGTTCGATGACGTGTGAATGGCGTGACCAAGGGGGTAGCACGGTGCCGACCGCTCCGGGCGCAGGCGAGGCGGGTGTGCCGACCGCCGTCTCGGCTGTGGCCTCGACCGAGGGCGACGTGCTCACCGTGCGCATGCCACCCCGGTTGGACCTCCTGGTCACCGTGCGCAACCACGTGCGCGGCTGGCTCGCCGACCACGGCGTCGTCCTCGAGACCGCCCGCAACATCGTCATGGCCACCGACGAGGCCATGACCAACGCCGTCCAGCACCGCGTGCGCGTGGACTCGGCCGAGGGCGCCGTGATGCTCACGGTCCAAGCGCACTCCACCGCCATCGTCGTCACCGTCGCCGACAACGGCCCTTGGCAGCTGCCCGTGCAGGGTCTCCCCATCGACGGCGGGTTCAACCTCCCGCTCCTACGCGTTCTGGCCGACGAGGTGCACCTGCGCCACCAGGACGGCAGGAGCACCCTTGTAGCGCACTTCCCGCACCGCGGCTGACCGCACGCGCGCGGCCCGCTCCGGGCATAGTTGGCGCCATGAGCGTGCTGCGAAGCGTCAAGAGGGTCGGATACGGGGCGATGCAACTGGCCGGGCCAGGCGTCTTCGGGCCGCCCGCCGACCCGGAGGGCGCCGTCGCCGTCCTGCGCCGCGCCGTCGAGCTCGGTGTCGACCACATCGACACCTCCGACTACTACGGCCCGTACGTCGTCAACGAGCTCATCGCCCACGCGCTCAAGCCCTACCCGGCCGACCTGGTGATCGTGACCAAGATCGGGGCGCGTCGCGACGACACCGGCAACTGGCTGCCCGCGCTGGCACCCGACGAACTCCGCTCCGCCGTCCACGACAACCTCACCCGCCTCGGTGTTGAGCGACTCGACGTGGTCAACCTGCGCGTGATGGACGAGTCACCGCTGGAGGAGTCGTTCGCCGTGCTCGCCGCGCTACGCGAAGAGGGCCTGGTCGGCGAACTGGGCGTCAGCAACGTGACGCTCGCCCAGTTGGAAAAGGCTCGTGAGGTGGCCCCGGTCTCTTGTGTCCAGAACCACTACAACATCACCGAGCGCGGCGACGACTCCTTGATCGAACGCACCAATGAGCTGGGCATCTCTTATGTGCCGTTCTTCCCCCTAGGCGGATTCCAACCGATCCAAGCCGACGTTCTGCACACCGTCGCTTCCCGCCACGGCGCCACCGACCGGCAGATCGCGCTCGCCTGGCTACTGGCTCGTTCACCGAACATCCTGCTCATCCCCGGCACGAAGACACCCGCGCACCTGGAACAGAACCTGGCCGTCGCCGACATCGCCCTCACCGCCGAGGACGTGGCCGAACTCGACGCCGTCGCGGGCTGATCCCGGGGGCGGGGCACCGGCGGTCGCGTCGTCACTTCGTGGTGATTTGTCGGCCCCCGCTGATATCCTGGGCCGGTGACGGGGCAGAAAGCCGACTGGGGCGCCTTCGGGCGGCGTTACCGGACGTTCTTCCGCAAGCGGGCCGAGGTGCCGTTCCGCGTCGAGCCCCCCACCGGGGACGGTCGCACCCTGGGCTCCGGCGACCCGGTGTTCACCCTGATCGCCAACAACAGCAAGGGCATGGCCGCGCTGAACTCCCTGGACCAGGTCCAGGTCGGCCTCGCCTACCTGGCGGGCCACCTCGAGATCGAGGGCGACTTCCTCGCCGCGATGTCGGTGCGCAAGTTCTTCGGGGACTTCCACCCGCTCTCCTACGCCAACCGGTTCCTGCCCGCGTTCGTGCGCGGCAAGACCGAGCACGACCGGCGGTCCATCACCGCGCACTACGACCGCGACCCCGAGTTCTTCCTGTCCTTCTTGGACGATCGGCACCGCTGCTACACGCAGGGCTCCTTCAAGTCCGACGACGAGCCGATCGAAGACGCCATGACCCGCAAGATGGACATGGCCATCGAGCAGTTGGGACTCAACCCGGGGGACAAGGTCCTCGAGGTCGGCGGCGGCTGGGGCGCGTTCGTCGAGTACGCGGGCCGCAAGGGCATCGAGGTCACCACGCTGACCCTGTCCGAACCGTCGGAGCTCTACCTCAAGGGGCTCATCGACCGCGAGGGCCTGCCGTGCCAGGTGCTGCGCCAGCACATCTACAAGTACTCGCCGGGCGTCAAGTACGACGCCGTGGTCAACATGGGTGTCACCGAGCACCTGCCTGACTACGCGACGTCATTGCGCAAGTACGAGGAGCTGCTCAAGCCCGGCGGCCGGGTCTACCTCGACGCGTTGGCGATGCGCGCCAAGCACCGCACGTCGACCTTCATGAGCCGCTACGTCTACCCGGGTGTGTCCAGCCCGCTGCTGCTGCACGACTACCTGCACCAGGTCGCGAAGTCGCCGTTCGACCTGACCTCGGTGGACGACGAGCGGCACAACTACTACCTCACCTGCAAGATCTGGGCCGAGAAGCTCGACCGCAACCGCGAGCACGTGATCGGCAACTGGGGCGAGCCGCTGTACCGGCACTTCCGGTTGTTCCTGTGGGGTTCGGCCGCGGGCTTCAACAGCGGTCTTGTGCAGGCGTACCGCTGGGCACTGGAGCTGCCCGCTCGCTGATCAGGTCCGGTCGCGACCGGACCTGTGGACAACCGCACCCGCACTGTCGGTGCCCACCGCTACTCTTTGGCGTGCGTGGGGGGCGTTCCTCCACTTCGGACCGAGTTGTGGAGGGTACGGGGCAGTGGGGGGAACAGTCGCATGAGCACGGACACCGCGCTGCTGGCCGCGGGGGCGGTCCTGCCGAGCGCGAGCGAGGGCGCCGATCGGGACGACCTGCTGGCCAGGAGCTACCGGCACCCCGCACTCGACGACCGCGTCGTCGTGCGGCTGGTGCCCGGCGTGCTGGCCGAGGCCGAGGACCTGACCGCGGACTACCTGGGGTTCGCCCCGCCGGAGAGCAGCACCCGGGTGGGCACGGCCCGGCGGGTCGCGCTCGGCTTCCCGGCGTGGGCGCTGGTGCACGACCCCGGCAACGCGCACCACGCGTTGGCCCTGGTCAAGGAGATCGAGCGGCTGGACAGGGTGGCCAAGTCCAAGGCCGGTGCCGCCAAGGACGGGTTCACCGACCTGGCCGCGATGCTCGGCCGATCGGCGCCGCACTTCCTGCCGACCTTCTTCGAGGAGGCGGCGCGGATCTTCTTGCGGCACGGCAACGCCAACTACGCGTCCACGATGTTCAGCAAGGCGCGCGAAGCCGAACAGGTCCACGACCTCGCGGTGGATCCAGACCGGGTCCGCGCGGTCTTCTTGGAGTTCGCCTTCGCAGGCGTGCTGCCCGCCAAGGCGTTGTCCGCGTACGCCAAGGAGCTCGCCCGCCGTTACCCGCCCGCGGAGGCGTACGAGCGGTTCCGCACCCTCTGCGTCGAACGCGTCAAGGGCGGGTTGCCGCCGCATGCCGGGATGCCGGAAGACCTCCGGCGCTTGGTCAAGGCGGCCGCGCTCGACCCCCGCGCCGAGGACGAGTCGGTGCTGCGCGCGATCCTGGACACCACGGCCGTGGCCCGCGCCGCCGCCGGGTTCTGGAAGTCCTATCGCGACGCACTGATCACGCTGACCAGGAACGACTCAGCGGTCCGGGATCGGTTGTTGGTGCTCGTGCCGCGTCGACACGGCACCTTCGACCCGTGGCTCGACATCGTCACCGCCGGTGGTGCCACCGCTGTGTTCACCGGCGCCGCGGATCCGGCGGCACCGATCAGCCCGGCGCGCTGGCTCAGCGAGGTCATCAGCGCCCGGTGGGCCGAGTGGCGGGCGCCGGAGCGCACCCCGGCCCTGCTCGACCTGGTCGAGGCGATGGCCGCGCGACTGGTCGCCGACGGGGAATCCGTCACCGTCGTCGCCCGCCGCGACGACGTCGAACTGGACCTGCTCGACCTGTTGATCGCCTGCGGGGTGCCGATCAACACCGGCGATCTCCCACTCGACATGAACGTCCGGGGGTGGTTGGTCGACACGACCCCGGGTCGACGTGACCTGGCCGCGGTGGCGGGCAGCGATCTCGCCGAGCGCCTGGGCACCGAGGTATTCGGGTACCTGCGGAACCACTCGCGTGGCGGCGTCACCGATGCGGCGGTGCTGCGCGGTGCTCTAGAGGTGCCGGGGCTGCGGGCGGCTCTCAAGGACTGGATCACCACCCGCGTCGTCAAACCCGGACACACAGTCCTCGCCATCGGTGCCACCGTGAGCGAGTTGGCCGTGCTGGGCGTCCCCGAGGCGTTCGCCGACGCCCCTGAGGCGGCGGACTCCCTGGCCGCGGTCGACGTCGAGAGCGCACTCCTGCACACGCTGCGGGCCGGGGTGTTCGACGAGCTCGGGTGGGAGGCGTTGGACCAGGCCGTCGTCAGCTTCCCGGTCACCCAGGACGGCAAGCGCGCGGTCGAGGTGATCGGCGAGGGGTGGCCCGCGGTCGTGCTGGGGCACGAGAGCCGCGTCGTCGTGGTCGGACCGGACGGTGTCCTGACCGAGCACCTGGCGCAGATCCCGGCTGCGGCACGGGCGACGTGGCACTCCTCGATCAAGGGGGCGTGGTTCGACAGCGCGCTCCTCACCTACTGGCTCGGGCCGGACAAGAACCTGGCCTACTGGAGTGACGACCCGCGTCGGCACTTCACCCCGGGAGAGCTGAGCGCGTGGGGTGGGCACACGATCGCCGCGTCGATCGCCCTGCCCGGCGGCGGGAGGTTCACCGGTCGACGAGCCGTCCACCCCGGCGACACGCACCTCTCCGACCCGCGGATGACCTTCGGCGACGGGACCACGGTGTGGTGCGCCCGGTGGAGCAACGGCTGGGAGTGGTTCCAGGTCGACCCGAACACCGGCACCGCCGGTCGGGCCAGCCTGCCCGCCTTCCTCGACGACTTCGCCGAGGCGGGCGCTCAACTGGATCTTCACCAGTGCGACCTCCGGCCGACGGCCCCGGGCACCGAGGCGAGTCCTCTGGGCGCCGCGGGCGGGCTGCACGGGTGGCGGTTGCGCCGGGAGGAGAACGGGTCCTGGACGGGGGAGGGCACCGACGGGCGACGCGTTAGCTCGGCTGTTGCCGTGAACGGGCTCCTGGAGGTGCCCGGCGGCAGGCTTGCCGTGGTGCGCAGTCATCGGCTCATGACGCTGCGCGACGCGGAAGACGTGGCGGTGGCCACGATCATCGACGGCGAGAACCACCCTGACTACGCCGCGGGCACGCCCCTGGTGGTGCCCTTCCTGTGGTGGCACCTCTTCCGCCCGCGTGACTTGGCGGGTTCGGCCGCGCTGCGTGCGGTGACCATCGATGCCGTGCGCGCAATGCTGGCCGCCGCGGCCGCCGAAGTCGGGACTGAGGCCGCGCCCGACAATCAGACTGCCTATTGCGACATCGTGGCGGGCAAACGCGATGCCGTCGCCATGGCCGTCCTCGCGGGCTTGCCCGGTCTCAGCCATCCTGGCCTCCTCGCGGGGGTTGTCGGTGTGGTCCGCGCCGCCGCTCGCCACCAGGTCGGGCTGCGCGCGTTCGGTGACCTCGCTGTCCAGGCCAGGGCGCTCGGGGACTGGTTGGGCGCGGCCGCTCCCGTGGTGACCGATGACGAGGTCAACACCGCGCTCAACTGGTTCGGTGACTTCCAGGGGGGACGCCAGACCGGGGCTGCGGCCACGCTGCCCGCCGTCATCGACGCCTTGCGCGCCGCCGCGGCCCAGCCCAGCCCGGTCGCTGCGGCCCTGCCCGAGTGCACGAGCACGGCGTGGCTCAGCTTCTTGCCGCACCTCGGTGCGCTGGCGCACCGGGCCGCCTCGCCGTTGACGCCGGAACCTGACCGGGCCGCGCTGGGGCACGTGCTGCGGTGGACGGCCGACAGCGGCATCCTCGACCGGCCCGGCCACTGGCGGACCCTGTCGATCAGGGTGCCGGTCCAGGAGACCATCACCCGCAACGCCGTGACACCGGTGCCCGGCGGGTTCCTCGACGTGGTCGACGGCGGCTGGTATGGCCGCCCGGCCACCGTCATCCAGTTCGCCGCCGTCCCTGGCGACTTCGCGATGCCCGCGACGTGGTCAGCCGAGCGCGAGTGGGTGTTGCCCGCGACCCCGGATCGCGGGTGGATCCACCGGTTCCTCGACACCCTCGCCGCTCGAGGGCCGTTGTCCTGGCGACCGGAGACCGCGGCGGAACTCGTCGAGGCGACCGGGATGGGCAGCGCGGAAGCGGCCTACCTGCTCGGGGGCATGCCGGGCGTCAGCACATGGGGCCGGACGTTCATCAGCACCCAGGACCGCACTCTGCTCGGCCTGTCCGCTCCCGCGGCGAACGCGGCGCGGGAGCGGATGCGGCGCCTCGACGAGGACGTCCGCGGTCGGTTGCTGGCCGCGTTGGTCCCCGCGGACCCCGAGGACCTGTGGACCGCCGGGCCGGATGTCGCGGCAGCGGCCCAGGTCTGGAACGAGGTGGTGGGTCGGTCGCGGCCCGTTGACGACGCCATCCTGGTCGACGCGGCCAAGCTGCTGGTGCAGGCTCCGGTCGAGCAGGTCGTCGGTTTGCTCAACCCGGCCGGTTCGAGTGCCCTCACCACCGACGCGGTGATGCGGCACGCGGGACGGCAGGTGGTCAGCCAGAACCCGGACGGCTTCGGCGTCAACGACTTCGACGCGGTACCCCGCGTGCTGCAGTGGCTGGCGCAACGCCTCCCGGCCGGGTCGCCGCACCGGGCCACCCTGCCCGAGGCGCTGGCGTTGGCCAAGCAGCGGGCGAGCCACCCGGACTTCGGGATCGCCCTCGGCGGCGCGGTCGACGAGGCCGACCTGCGCGGCCTGCTGGGTGCTGACCTGCCGCCACCCGGGGAAACCGGCAGGATCCGCGACTGGCTGGGCGTGTACGTCTCGGAGCGCTCCCACCACTACCTCGCACTGTGGCCCGGCCGCCTCAGCCCACAAGATCGGGATCAGTTGGTGGCGGTGGTCGAGATGACCGGTTCCCGTGAGGTCCTCGCGGCCTGGGACCTGCTCGGCAGCGAGGGGTTGACGGCGGCCTGCGCCGTACCACCGACGGGTGGCCCCGATTCCCACTTCCAGGACCCCGGCTTCTCGGTGCCGCACCTGGTGGACGAGGTCGCGGGCAAGCACGGCCTGGAGCCGGACGCGGCCACCGTCTACTTGCAACTGTTGGCCTTGCCGGACCCGACGGACGCCAACGTGGCGCGCTGGACCGGGTGGAAGCCCGCCCGCTTGCGCGCCGCGCGGACGGCGCTCGCCGAGACCGACCTGGTCCTCACCGCCAAACGAGCTCGCGCGGGGCGGTCGCTGTTCCTGCCCGGCGGGTGGCTCGCACTGCCCACACCCCACGTGCCCCTGGAGACCTGGAAAGCCCCCATGTTCGGCTTCACTGACATCCCCACCCGGGTGATCGCCGCGAGAGAACCGATCGCCGACCTCTTCGCCCGCGCCTGGCGCCGCGTGCTCGACGGTGACGCGCCCGCCTACGAGGAACTCCGGACTGGACGGCGCCGATGAGCAGGCAAGTCGATCCCGCCGAAGACGCCTACCGCGACGAGTTGGCGTTCCTCGCCGCCTACGACGACGGCCGCAAACCGCCGGGCTGGCGGCTCACACCCCGTGCCGCGGTCACCTTCATCATGGGCAGCGACCCGCTGACCCTGCCCACCCCCGTGGCCGGTCTCCCCGCGCGGTTGGCGATCAGCCAGAAGTTCGTCGGGGAACGTGCGCTCGTGGAACGCGCCGTGATCACACTGGCAGGCGAGCGGGGCCTGTTGCTGGTCGGCGAGCCCGGTACGGCCAAGTCGATGCTGTCGGAACTGTTGGCGGCGGCCGTGTCCGGCACGAGTCAGCTGGTGGTGCAGGGGACGGCTGGCACCACGGAGGACCAGCTCCGCTACGGCTGGAACTACGCGCTGCTCCTCGCCGAGGGGCCGAGTCCGCGGGCGCTGGTCCCGTCCCCGGTCCTCACCGCGATGCGCGACGGTGGCGTCGTGCGCGTCGAGGAGATCACCCGGTGCTTGCCGGAGGTCCAAGACGCGCTGGTGTCGATCCTGTCGGACCGGCGCATCGCCGTGCCGGAGCTGTCCGGCACGGACGACGCGACCGTGCACGCGGCTCCCGGCTTCACGGTCATCGCGACGGCGAACCTGCGCGACCGGGGCGTGTCCGAGATGTCCGCGGCGCTCAAGCGCCGGTTCAACTTCGAGGCCGTGGGCCCCATCGGCGACCTCGGAGCCGAGATCGCGCTGGTGCGCAGGCAGGCCACCGCCGCGCTCGACCGGGTCAACGCGACCTTCGCGATCGACGACGTCGTGCTCGAGGCGTTGGTGACCGCGTTCCGGGACCTGCGCGCGGGCACCTCGGTCGAGGGGTGGGCCGTGGAGCGGCCCAGCACGGTCATGAGCACCGCCGAAGCCGTCTCCGTCGCGACGTCCCTCGGTCTGGCCAACGCCTACTTCTCCAGCGACCGCGACCCGCTGTCGCTGCTGCCCGGTCACCTGCTCGGGGTCGTTCGCAAGGACGATCCCGCCGACGCGGCCCGGCTCCTGGCCTACTGGGACGGCGCGGTCCGCCGCCGCGCCGAGTCCGGCACGCACACCTGGCGCCGCCTCTGGGACTTGCGTGATGTCCTCGACCAGTGATGTAGCGATGCTCGAGGAGCTTGTGGCGCACCGGGTCCCGCACCTGATCGGCGTCCGGCACCACTCGCCCGCACTCGCCGCGGTGGTGCCCGCGTTGTTGGCCGCCGCCGAGCCGGACGTGGTGCTGATCGAGCTGCCGGAGGAGCTGGGGGAGTGGTTGCCGCACCTGGCGGACCCGGGGTTGGTGGCCCCGGTTGCGCTGTCGGGTGCCGATCGCGACGGCGGCGGGCTCGCGTTCTACCCGTTCGCCGACTTCTCTCCCGAGCTGGCAGCGATCCGGTGGGCCTATAGGGCAGGAGTGGAAGTAAAGACCTGCGACCTGCCGCTGTCACGCCACGGCGACGGGTACCGCAGACGGCAGGCCAGGCCGACGCCCTTGTCCGATGCGTTGCGCGGCAAGGTGACCGGCCGCGACGGTGACGACCTGTGGGACCGGCTCGTAGAGGCAGCGGCCCCCGGGCAGTCGCCAGAGGCGGTCCGGCGCGCCGCGCTGTTCGTCGGCTGGGCGATGCGCGCGGAGGGGCCGGTCGACCCGTTCGACGCGCGTCGGGAAGCGTGGATGCGCCAGGTGATCGCGGAGACAAGAGGCACGTGTGCCGCCGTCATCGGCTCGTACCACGCGGCGGGGCTACTGGGCGGCGACGAGATCGCCCAAGAGCCGGCCAGCTCGCGCGAGACGATCACCTCGCTCGTGCCGTACACCTTCGCCATGCTCGACGAGCGTTCCGGGTACCCGGCGGGCATTCGTGATCCCGAGTGGCAGCAGGCTGTCTTGTCCGCGGCCGGTGATCCCGCCGAGGTGGAAGCCGCCGCGGCGAGCGTGATCGTGCGGATCTGCGTCAGGGTGCGCGAGCTCGGCCACCACGCCGGGCCCGCCGAAGCCCGCGAGGCGCTCCGACTCGCCGTCGACCTCGCGCGGCTGCGCGGACTTCCCGCTCCCGGCCGGGGCGAGGTGGTCGAGGCCGTGCAGACCGTGCTGACGCACGCCGAACCCCTGGGGCGTGGCCGGGTTGTCGCCAAAGCCGCCGGGGATGTCCTGGTCGGGCGGCGCACGGGCGGCCTCGCACCGGGTACGCCCAGGTCCGGTTTGGCGCCCTCGGTGGAGGCACTGCTCGCCCAACTGCGACTTCCCGGCCCGGCCGACCGAGACCCGGCAGATCTCCGCCTGGATCCGCTGCGCTCCGAGCGGGACGCGCGCCGCGAGGTCACCCTGCACAGACTCGCCCTGCTCGGCGTGCCGTACGGGGAGCCGACAGCCACCACGGGAGTCGGCGGCGCCGATGCGCTCACCACCCGCTGGCGGGCCACCTGGACCCCGGCCACCGCGGCAACCCTCCCCGTCGCCGGGCTGTGGGGCCCGACGCTGGCCCTCGCCGCCGGAGGCCGACTCGGCGCGCGGCGAGCCGATCGCGACGGTCACACCGCCCAAGACGTCGTCACCGACCTCGCCGACGCCGCGCGCTGCGGGCTCGACGACGTGCTCGCCGACATCCTCACCGACGCCGCCACCATCCTCCCCGCCTCGGCGACCCTGCCCGACCTGCTCTCCGCGCTGGACCTGCTCGACCGCCTCCGCGCGGGCCACCTGCCCGGCATCACCGGCGACCCGGTACCGCCGGACCTGCCGCGCGCGCTGGAAACCGCCGCTGTGGCGCAACTCGACGGTCTGGCGGGCTCGCAGTCCCCGGCCGACGCCCGATCCCTGGTCGAACTCGGGCAACGCCACGACGCCCACGGCACCGGTCTGCGCCTCGGCGTGGCTCTGCGCGGCCTCACCGACCACGGCGCCCCGCTGATCGCGGGTGCCGCGGGGGCGACCAGAGTCCTGCTCGGCCTCCTCCCGCCCCAGGACCTGGGCGACCGTGCGGCCTCTCTCACCGACAACGCCACCACCGCGTCCGGCCGCGACACGCTGCGCGGGTTCCTCACCGGTGTGCTCGCCGCCGCGGAACCGCTGCTGGAGGCGCCGGAAGCTCTGACGCCGCTGCTCGACCGCGTCGCGACCCTCACCGACCGCGAGTTCCTCGACCGGCTCCCCGCCCTGCGCGCCGCGTTCGCCACGGTCGGCCCTACTCCCAGGCAGCGCATCACCGCCGTCGTCGAGCAGCACACCGGCACCCGGATCGACACCGCGCACGACCCCGAGTTGTTGGCCCGCTGGGTCCGCGCCGAGCGGGCCGCCCTCGACGTCCTCGCCGCACACGGCCTGCGACCGGGCGCACCGGTCACACCGATCCCCGCTGAGTCCGAGCAGCGGGCCAGGGCGGGCGACATCGACCCCACGACCCGGTGGCGGCTGGTGTTGGGATCGCGCGATGAGCAGACCGATGGCGCGAGCAGGCGGTACGCCGCGGCACTGGACGAACTGTACGGAATGGACAGTGGAGAGGGTGCCGACCGGCACGGGGTCGGGGCGGGCCGGGGCACGCCGTTCCCGAACGCCCGCGACTGGTCGGTCGAACTCGGCGAGCTGTTCGGCGAGCGCGTCCGCGAGGAGGTCTTGGCCGCGGCGGTCGAAGGCGGTCGGGTGGAAGCCGCCCTGCACCTCGACCCCGATGCCGTGCGCCCGTCGGTCGAACTGCTGCGCGACGTGCTGTCCCTCGCCGGTGGTCTCCCCGAGGCCACCCTGGCGCGGTTGCGGCCCCTGGTCGCCCGCATGGTGCGGGAACTGGCCGCGCAGCTCGCCGTCCGGCTGCGGCCCGCGCTGACCGGGATCCAACTCCCCGTGCCCAGCAGACGTCCAGGTGGTGGCCTCGACCTGCAGCGCACAGTGCGCGCCAACCTCGGCACCGCTCGCCGGGGTGCCGATGGTCGGGTGGTGGTCCTGCCGGACAAGCCCGTTTTCCGCACCCGCGCCCGCCGGACCAGCGACTGGCGGCTGGTGCTCGTCGTCGACGTGTCCGGCTCGATGGAGGCCTCCACCGTGTGGTCGGCGCTCACCGCCGCCGTGTTCGCGGGCGTCCCCTCGCTGACCACCCACTTCCTCGCCTTCTCCACCGAGGTCATCGACCTGTCCGAGCACGTGGCGGACCCGCTCGCGCTGCTGGTGGAGGTGCGGGTCGGTGGCGGCACCGACATCGCGGGCGCCCTCCGGCACGCCCGCACCCTGGTGGCGGTGCCCGAACGCACCATGGTGGTCGTGGTGAGCGACTTCGAGGAGGGCGGGCCGGTCGGTCCCCTCTTCGCTCAGGTCAAGGAGTTGGTGGCGGCCGGGGTCACCGTCCTCGGGTGCGCCAGCCTCGACGACACCGGTACCGCCAGGTACTCGGCCGCGATCGCGGGTGGGCTCGTCGCCGCCGGGATGCCGGTGGCGGCGTTGAGCCCGCTGGAGTTGGCGCGGTGGGTGGGGGAGAAGGTGCGCGGATGACCCTTCCGCCGGTGGCACCCGCGGTGGTGCCGGACGTGTTGGACGCCTTGCCGCCTCGGTTGCGCAAGCGGATCGACGGTGCGCTCGAGCGGGCGAGCACGTGGGTGGTCGAGGCCACCGAATCGGGCGCGCGGGCGGTGCTCGACGCCGACACGACACTGACGTGGACGCTCCACAGTGGAGTGTTGATCGCTGCCGACGACCTGGTGTGCGGTTGTTTGCTCGCGCCCAAGTGCCTGCACCGCGCGGTGGCGGTCGCCGCTGTCCCCGTGGGCGACGTGGGTGCTGTGGACGATGTGCCTGTCGCCGTCGAGGAAGCCCCTGTCGCCCAAGGGGATCCGATCCGCGATGAGGAACGTGCGGCTGCCGTGGTGCTGTGGGCGGCGTGCGCGGAGGTGCTCCGGGTTGGGGTGACCGCGAGCGGTGCTGTGGTGCGCGGTGAGGTCTTGCGCGCGGTGCACAGCGCGCGGATCGCGGGTCTGCACCGCGCGGCGGCGGGTGGTGTCCGGATCGCGACCGGGCTCGCCGAGGCCAAAGCGGGGGCATCGTCCTTCGACCGGGAGACCTTGGCCGACGACCTCGTCGAGGTGATGCTGCTGTGCCACGACCTGCGCGACGGCGTTGGTGACCCGGTCCTGCTGCGGGGGACCGCGCGGCGCGAGTACCAGCCGATCGGGTCGCTGCGGTTGTACGGCTTGTGCACCGAGGCGATCGTCTCCGACACCGGACATGCCGGTGTCGTCACCCACCTGGTAGACGCGCAACGGTCACTGTGGACGGTCAACGCCGTGCTGCCGGGTGGTCAGGAGCGGGTGGCTGTCGCGGCGAACGGGCCGGTCGCGCTGGGGGAGACCGGGCTGACGCACCGGGAACTCGGCCGTGCGGGTCTGGTGCTCACCGGGGCCACCGCCTCCGCCGACCGCAGGCTGGGCGCGGGCAGCGGCGTCCGCGCTGTCGCCGCCGCGGGCGGCGGGTGGGACGAGCCGCCCGTCTCCGAGTTGTGGGAAGAGCCGCTGGCCGCCCAACTCGCCCGCGAAGACCTCTTGTTCCTGTCCGGCACCGTCGTCGGGGCGACCTCCACGGCCCTCCGCTTGCGACTGGCCACCGGCGACATCAACCTCCTCGGTGCCACCGAAGCCGCCCGCGACAACCTGCGCCTACTGGCCGAACGCCCGGGTATGTCCCTGCGGGTGATCGCCCGCCTGGCGCCGGACCAACCCACGACCGCGGTCGCCATCGCCGCCTTGGCTCCCCTGCACCGCCCAGGTCACGTCGACCTCACGCTGGACCGCTTGCAACGCGCCCACCTGCCCGACGGGGAACCCGGCACCCCGCTGCCCGCAGCACGGCCCGAACCAACCCCGTCGAGCCTGGTCGCGACCGTCGTCCAGCGCGTGGTCATCGGCGGCCGCGCTGTCGCCGCCCTGCCGTCCACCGCGCGCGACGCGGGCAGCCTCGCCCGCCTGGGGTTGACCGCCACGGCTGGACTCCTCAACGACCTCGCTTCGACCGCGCGCGACCGTGAGCGTGACGCTTTCGGCCGGGTCGTCCCGGATGCGACGGACGCGTTCCCGACCGCGTGGTTGACCGCCGCCGTCCACGGTAGGGAGTTCACCCGCGCCCAGGCCCGGCTCAGCTGGCTCTTACCCGACGACCAGGACAGTCCTCACCCACGACCAGCACCGTCCTAACCCACGACCAGCACGGTGAGGACGCCCGCCAGGGCCAGACCGGCCGCGACCGCGGAAGCGACGAGCGCCCAGATCACGGCCACCCCGATCCGCCACTCGTCGTCCCGAACGGCCAGGTAGACCAGGTATCCGCCCAAGCCGACGAGTGTCGCCAACGCGCCCGCGATGAACACCAACTGGACGGCGGTGATGCCCTCGCTCGGCACGAACACCTGGTCTCCGACCCGGCGGGCGGTGAGCTGGGCACCCCTCTCGTGGCTCTCCCGCGCCGGGTCGAGCACCACCGTGCCTGAGGGCGCGGTGCTGCCGTCCGGGCGGAACGCACCGGTGCACCGGTGCACGTCCCCATCGGGGGTCGACCGGCTCGTGCACCTGTCGACCTCGAACACGCCCGGCTCACCGTCGTACCCGGACGCCGTCCGGACCCCGCCCCAGGCCAGGACGAACAACACGACCGCGGCGCCCACCAGCACCACCGCGGCCACCACCTGCGCCACCCTCAGCACCACACCCCCCGTTCTCGCACGGGGAGTATGTCTCATCCGACGAGGTAGAGGACCACTGCCAGCACCAAGACCGGCACTCCGACCCCGAGCGCGGTCGCGAACCCCCGCCCCAGGGCCTCCCAGGTCCGCCACGGTTGCCGCCGCACCGCCTGCAACCCGATCGACACGGCGATCACCACCAGCGCCGCGACGCAGATCAGCAACGCGCTCAGCAGCAGCACCAGCCGCCACACCTCGCGCTGGCTGGCCGTGGTGCCCTCGCGGTACACCGTGACCCGCTGGCCCTCGTCGATGCCGTGCGGGTCGGCGACGCTGACCCGGGTCAGCGGCGCCAGTGCCCCGTCGGGGGTGAACTCGCCGAGGCAGCCCCGCGGTCCCGCTTCGTCCTCGTCCGCGCACTGGTCGACCGCGACCGTTCCGCGCTCACCGGAGAACCCCGACATCACCAGCGCGCGCGGTCCGAACAGCAGCACCAGGCCCACCGCGAGGGCGGCGACCACGAGCGCCACGCTCGCCTGGGCCAGTCGCCGTCGCCGCCGGTGCGTCATACCTCCATGGTTACCACGGCACGCCGACGAAACCGCGCCCGTCGCCGAAGATCGTCGTGCGGTGTGATCACACCGGTATTGGCCCACGACAAGGTGATGGCCCCTCTCCGGGCACGAGGAGAGGGGCCATCACCGGTGCGGGACTACGGCAGGGAGTTGAGGAACGGCCGGTGCGCGTTCTGGAATTCCCAGTTGTAGTAGCGGTCCCAGTTGATCGACCAGGTCATCAGCCCGCGCAGGTTGGGCGACGCCCCGCCGCGCAGGGTGTAGCCGCCGCAGTTCTGGCCCTTGGCCAGGCAGGTCAGCGCCTGCTGCACGGCGGCGGGCGCGGTGTGCCCGTTGCCCGCGCTGACCGCGGCGGGCACGCCGAACGCGATCTGGTCCTCGCGCAGGCCGGGGAAGGTGAAGCCGGTGTTGGACACCGGGAACCCGGCCTTGAGCATGTCGGTCATCGCGATGTGGAAGTCCGCGCCGCCCATGGTGTGGTACTGGTTGTCCAGACCGGTGACCGGCCCGGAGTTGTAGTCCTGCACGTGCAGCACGGTCAGCGCGTCGCGCATCGCGTGGATGACCGGCAGGTACGACCCGGTGCGGTTGTCCCCGGCGCTGGTGCCGCCGTAGAACTGGTAGCCGACCTGGACGAAGAAGGTCTCCGGCGCCATGGTGAGCACGAACTTGGCGCCGTACTTGGCCTTGAGCGCCTTGAGCGCGGCGATCAGGTTCACCACGACCGGGGTGGTCGGGTTGCGGAAGTCCTTGTCACCGGCGTTGAGGTAGAGCGAGTGGCCCTCGAAGTCGATGTCGAGCCCGTCGAGGCCGTACTTGTCGATGATCGCCGACACCGAGCTGACGAACTTGTCCCGCGCCGCGGCCGAGGTCAGCTGCACCTGGCCGTTCTGGCCGCCGATGGAGATCAGCACCTTCTTGCCCTTGGCCTGCTTGGCGCGGATCGCGGCGGTGAAGTCGGCCTCGCTCTCCACCGACGGGCACTCCGCGACCGGGCACAGGGTGAACCGGATGTCGCCGGAGGTCACCGAGGTGGGCTCGCCGAAGGCCAGGTTGATGATGTCCCAGGTGTCCGGGACGTCGGCCATCTTGATGTAGCCAGAGCCGTTGGCGAAGCTCGAGTGCAGGTACCCGATCAGCGCGTGCTTGGGCAGGCCGGTGTCGGGGCAGCCGGTGGTCGTGCCGGTGACCTCTTGGCTGCGCGTCGACTCGCCCTTGTCGTTGTACGCGGTCACCGCGAAGCTGTGCGTCGAGCACGCGAGCAGTCCGCTGACCGTGGTCGACGTGCCGGTGACGGTCGCCTTGAGCGCCGAGCCCTCGTAGACCTTGTAGCCGGTGACGGTCCCGGTGGCCGCGCCCCACGACAGCGCGATCGAGGTGGCGGTGACCGCGCCCAGCGTCGGGTTGCCCGGGGTGCCGGGGCCGGTGCCCGGGTTGTCGCCGCCGCCCCCGGGGCCGTCGAGGACGAGGTCGTCGACGTTGAAGGTGCCCGCGCCGTACCAGCCGTGCACGTAGAGCTCGGCCGAGGTCTGGGTGGCGCCGCTGGTGAACGACAGCGACAGCTGCGTGTAGTTGGTGGCCGCGGTCCAGGTCGAGCCGCCGCCGGTGATGCCGAGGTAGACCGGGTTGCCGCGCACCCACGCGGAGACCGTGTACTTGGTGTTGGGCAGGACCGAGACGGTCTGCGAGCAGCGCCCGTTCTTGGCGCCCGCGGCGGTCGAGGCGAGCGCTTGGGTACCGGAGTGCACCGGGGTGGTGACCACGGTCGCGGAGTCGCAGGTCCACCCGGCGGTGGTGCCGGTCTCGAACCCGGGATTGGTGAGCAGGTTGGCCGCCGCCGCGGGACCGGCGGCGAGCACCCCGGCCGCGACCGCGGCGACGGCGGCCAGCCCGGCCACCACCACCCGCCCACGCCGGCGTCGGGGAACGACTGTCATCTCGACAACCTCCATCGCGCGGTGCGCAGGGGGGACACCGCTGCCTATTGTCTAGACCAATCATCCTGGGTTGTCCAGACCTCTGCGGCGCTGGTCGGAGCCGGTCGCGACCGGCTCTCCGCGCGCTTGGGCGGATCATCCGATGACCTCATCGACCCGCGCGCGGGCCCGGTCGCGGTCGGCGCCGTGAAGTCTGAAGTGGACTAGACTAGTGAGCAGGCCACAGTGGACAGATGTGTCGTGTGAGGACAGACAGGAGTGGTGGCCGGATGGGGAAGGTTGGGCCGTTCGGAGGTGTGTCCATTCGGCCTAGTCGCGGGTTGGCGCCTTTTGGCGTATCGACGTCCCGCTCGGGACGGTCATATGCTCACGCGAAAATCGGCGGTCCCGTCGGTGGTCGGAGAACAGGGGAGGGGGTTCGACCATGCGCAACGTCCGCGAGCTCTGATGTCCCGGTAGTACGAACGGGTGCCTGATCGGGGATCGACCCGAGACGGTGTGAGCGGGCGCGGCCGTCGAGCCTGGACGGCCGCGCCCCCTCGGGTGGCAGGGGTTCTGCCACCCGGGTGATCACCACTGCGCCGACCGGCCGACCCGGTTGATCGACTCAGCCCAACAACGACCGGTCCACCCGCGCGATCGACGGTCGGCCGCACAACGCCATGGCCTCGACCAGTTCCTCGCGCAGCAGGGTCAGCACGTGCTCGGCCCCGGCCGCGCCCGAATGCGCCAGACCCCACAGCACCGGCCGACCGACCAGCACGGTCGCGGCGCCCAGTGCGACGGCCTTGAGCACATCGGACCCGGTGCGCACCCCGCCGTCGACCAGCACCGGCAGCCGACCCGCCACCGCGTCGACCACCTCGGCCAGCACGTCCACCGCGGCGGCGACCCCGTCGAGCTGGCGACCGCCGTGGTTGGACACCACCACGGCGTCCACCCCGTGCTCGGCGGCCAGCACCGCGTCCTCGGCGGTGAGAATTCCCTTGAGCACCAGCGGGAGTCGGGTGCGATCGCGAAGCCAGGCCAGGTCCGCCCAGGTGATCGTCGGGTCGAACCGCTCCCGCGAGTGCCGCTCGATCGCCGACACCCCGGCCTCGGCGAGGTGGCTCTCGGCCATCAGCTCCCTGGTCAGGTTCACCGCGCGCACGTGCGGCGGCAACGTGAAACCGCTGCGCAGGTCCCGGTGCCTGCGCGCGACCTTGGGCGCGTCCACGGTCAGCACCAGCGCCGAGTACCCCGCCCGCTCCGCCCGTCCGACCAGCTCGAGCAGCGCGGCGCGGTCGCGCAGCCAGTACAGCTGCATCCACAGTGGACCTGATGCGGCCGCGGCCATCTCGGCCAGGTCGGTGCTGGCGAAGATGCTGGCCACGAACAACGCGCCCGCGGCACCCGCCGCCTCGACCGTGGCCAGTTCCCCTTCTTCGTGCACCAACCTGTGGTACGCCATCGGCGCGACCCCCAGTGGTGCGGCCAACGTCGAACCAAGCAGGTCAACGGTGGTATCGCAGGACTCCACGTCCACAAGAACCCGTGGCCGCAGCCGGATCCGCTCGTAGGCGCGGGTGTTGGCCCGCAGTGTCCACTCCGCGCCGGACCCGCCGTCGAGGTAGCCGAGCACATCGCCCGCGAGGGTGGATTTCGCGTGGTCGGCGTAGTCGCCGACCCGGGTTGGATTCACCAGCGCACTCCAGGGTATCGCCCGAGTTTCCCCCGAGTTTCGCCGCCGCTTTGCGCCGTTCGGGGTATTGGGTCGGCATATCCTGTCATCCGCTCACCGCAATTTCCAGCGCCGGGTCAGATCGGTCACCGACCGCGTTTCCGGGCCTTCTCCCGTGCGCTCCGCGTAGTCATCGCTGAGCCTGATTCGCCTGTGCACACAGTGAGAACGCCTGGTAGTGGGCTTGTTGGCGCGACCGCGATTAGTCCTTTTGGGCGACCTTGACTCCCGTTGAGCCCGTATGCGATTGTTTCAGCCAGTCAGGGCGGCTAATGGACTCTCGCTACGGCGTTCGGCCTAGCAAAAAATGTGAAGGAACCAATGGCGGGCGTAGAACTTCCGCTGGTGAATCAGCCTGCGGTGAACCCGGAATGGGTCGCCGACCTGCTGCTGCGCGGGCCGGGGGACAGCGTGCGGCTGCGGCTCGATCGGCCGATCGACACCGCGGCGCTGCGCCGATCGGTCGCGCGGGCGCAGGACCGGTTGCGCACCGCGGGGTTGGTACCGGGTGGCACTGTCGCATTGCGACTGCCGCCGTCGCTGGCCTACATCGCTTTCCTGCTCGCCGCGTGGCGCGTCGGGGCCCAGGTCGGCCTGATCGACCACCGGCTCACCCAGCACGAGGTGGACGGCGCGCTGGAGCGCCTCGGTGCGCAGTACGTCGTGGACGCCGAGTCGAGCGAGGGCCACCGGCTGTGCGGGTACGCCGAGGTGGTCGCCGGGGTGTCCGCCAGGGAGGGTGGCCGTCCGGCCGCGACGGACCACGCACTGGTGCAGTTCAGCTCCGGGTCGACCGGCGCGTCCAAGGTGATCGCCCGCACGTCCGATGACCTGATCGCCGAGTTGTCCCGCTATGACCGGCTTCCCGAGTTCCCGCGCGCGGGGGAGCGCGTGGTGTTGCTGTCGTCGATCGTGCACGTGCTCGGTCTGGTCGGCGGTCTGCTCAACGCGTTGCACACCGGCGCGGAGCTGGTCTTCCCGCGCAGGCTGACCGGCGAGGGCATCCTGGCCGCCGTCGCCGAGTCGGACCTGCCCACGACCATCATCGGCGTTCCGTTCCACGCCGAACTGCTCACCTCGATCCCCGACCCGATCCCGCTTCCCCAGCTGCGCCGGATGATCGTCGCGGGTGAACTGGTCCGCCCGGCTGTCCCGCCGCGCTTCCGCGAGCGCTTCGGCGTGCCGCTGGGGACGATGTACGGGATGACCGAGATCGGCGTCATCGCCACCGACCTCGACGGCACCCGCTGGCCGTCGGTCGAACCGGCGCACGGCATGGACCTGCGGGTCAGCGGCGGCGAGCTGTGGATCGCCATGCCCGCGTCGCCGTACCTGGGCGCCCAGGACCCGACCCGGTTCGTCGACGGCTGGCTGTGCACGAAGGACGCCGCCGAACTCGACGGCGACCGGCTCACCGTGCTGGGCCGGCTGGACTCGCAGGTCTCCATCGGCGGCCTGAAGGTGGACTTGACCGAGGTGGAGCAGGCGATCGCGGCTCTGCCCGGGGTCCGCGAGGCCGTGGTCCTGCACGACGGCGGGATCCAGGCGTACCTGAGCCTGGTCGACGGCGCGACCGTCGAGCGGGTCAAGGCCGCGCTCACCGAGACGCTCGCGCCGTTCAAGCGGCCGCGCAGGCTGGTGGTGCTCCCGGCGTTGCCCAGGACCGCCACCGGCAAGGTCGTGCGGGCGCCCGCGGCGCTCGCCGCGGCCGAATCCGCTTAAGCACCAACCGCACAAGACAGGGGAGTCAGCGATGAGGGATCAGCTCCGGGAGTTCGTGCTCGACACGCTGCGCGAGATGAACTACGACGTCAGCGAGGTCACCGGGGACACCGACCTCGGCCCGGCGGGCCTGGACCTGGAGTCGTTGGCGCTGGCCGACCTCGCCGTGCAGATCGAGGACAAGTACCAGATCAAGTTCGGCGACGACGACATGGAGTCGCTGGCGCTGATGAACCTCGACGAGTTCGTCGACGCGCTCGCCGGGCGGCTGGCCGCCAGCCCCGCCGAGACCACGTCCTGACATGGCGGTCCCCCCGGACCGGGCCGAGGTCGTGGCCATGCTCAGCGGGTTCGGCGACCGCGCGACCGGCGAGGTCGGCGAGTCGCTCGACTCCCTGGAGCTGACCTGGCTGATCGCCCAGGTCGAGCAGCGCTACGGCGTGGAGCTCGACCTGTCCGACGAGGTGTTCGCGGGCATGGCGACGGTCACCGGCGCGGTGGACACCCTGGCCAAGGTCCTCCCCGGGGCCGACGGCCATGGCTGATCGACCCGTCCTGCTCACCGCGGTGGCGGCGCGCACCGCGTTCGGCGACCACACCGCCCTGCTGGCGCGGGGGTTCGCCGGGGTGCCCGCGTTCACCCCGGTGACCCGCTTCAGCACCGCGGGCCGCCGTACCGAGCACGCCGCGACGTTGCCCGGGTCTCCTTCCCTGGTGGACGAACTCGTTCGCGTGCTCGAACAGGTATACCCCGCAGACGGCGCGCAGGTTCCACTCTTGTTGGCCGCGCACGCCGACGCGGGGAACCGGGCCCTGGCCGAGGAGGTGGCGGCCAGGACCGGGTCACCGGAGGTGCCCCGGGTCTACACCGGAGCGTGCGTCGCGGCGACCTCCGCGGTGGCCGACGCGGCGACGATGATCGCCACCGGGCGGGCCGAGCGGGTGCTGGTCGCCGCGGGCTACCTGGTCGAGCCTTCGACCTTCGCGTTGTTCGACGCCGGGCGGGCGTTGTCGCGCGACGGTCGGGTGCGGCCGTTCAGCGCGGGCAGGCAGGGGATGCTGCTCGGCGACGGTGTGGCCGCCGTGCTGCTGGAGGCCGAGAACCCGCGTCCGCTGGCCAGGCTCGCCGGATGGGCGCGTTCCGGGGACGCTTACCACGTCTGCAAACCGCGCCCGGACGGGACCGGCCTGGCACGGGCGATCCAGGGCGCGGTCGACCGGGCGGGATTGTCCACATCGGACATCGATTACATCAACGCGAACGGCACCGGTACCGGCTTCAACGACGCCGCCGAGGTGGCCGCGCTGCGGTTGGTGGGGCTCGACCGGGTGCCGGTGAGCTCCACCAAGTCCGTGCACGGCCACGCGCTGGAGGCGTCCGGGCTGGTCGAACTGGTGGTCACGGCGCTGGCCATGCGGACGGGCACGTTGCCGGTGAACTCCGGGTTCCTCGGTGCCGACCCGGAGTGCGCGGTGGAGTTGGTCGTCGACGGGCCGCGTCAGGTGAGTGTGGGCCACGCGCTGACCGTGAACTCCGCGTTTGGCGGCGCCAACACGGCCTTGCTGCTGGAGGCCGCGTGAACGCCCCCGTCGTCCCGGTCGTGGCGTCGGCGCGCTGGCCGGAGTCCGATGTGGACACCGTGACCCCGGTGACCGGGTTCGTGGTGTCCACCTTCAACCCGCTGGTGGCCGAGGTCGCGGCCCGGTGCCTGGCCGGGCACCCGCTCGCCGAGCGGACCGCGATCGTGCTGGCCAGCGCCACCGGTGACCGAACCAGCGCCGAGGCCGTCGCCGAGGCGGTGGCCGCGGGCACCAGGGTGGCGCCGCTGCTGTTCTTCCAGTCCAACCCCAACGCGGTGCTCGGCCACGTCGCCGCGCGGTGGGGGCTGACCGGTCCGGTGGTGTGCACCAGCCCCACCGGGGACCCGATGGCGGACGCGCTGGCGTGCGCCGACCTGCTGTTCGCCTCGGGTGAGGCGGACGCGGCACTGGTGATCACCGCCGAACTGGCGGACGACCGAGGCGGAACCGACCGGGCGCACGCCGTCCTGGTCACGGCGAGGGAGCGGGCATGACAGCCACGAGCATCCGGGCCACGATGGCCCGCGATCCGGAACTGGGCGCGGGCAGCGTGCTGACCACCCTGGTGGCGCTGGGCGGCGATCTGGACCGGCCGACCTTCACCTTCGACACCGCCGTCGAGCAGATCCCGGCGTGGACCGCGCTGACCGTGCGCCAACTCGACGAGCGGGTGCGCGCGCGGGCGGCTGCGCTGCACGCCATCGGCATCGGCAGGCGCGACCCGGTCGCGGTCACCGCCACCAGCGCCGCCGACAACATCCTCACGTTCCTGGCCCTGGCCAGGCTCGGTGCCATCCCCGCGCTGATCAACGCCAAGCTCGCACCCGAGATCACCGCGCTCTACGTCACCCGGCTCGGCGCCGTCGGTGTCCTCGCCGACGCCGCCCGCCGCGAAGCGCTCGCCCCGCACGGGCTGACGCTGCTCACCCCGATCGAGGAACTCGGCAACGCCGACCCGTCGGCGGCCCCCGAGCCCTACCGCTTCTTCCGCGACGACCCGGTGGCCATCACGCACTCCTCCGGCACCACCGGTGTCCCGAAAGCCGTGCTGCACTCGCATTCCAGCCTGTTCGCCGCCAACCGGCACCGGCTGCGGATGCCCAAGGCGCAGGGCACCGACCGGATCCTGTCGGCGCTGCCCGCCCCGCACGCCGCGACCCTCATCGCGCTCAACCTGGCCCTGGCCAGCGAGAGCCAGCTGCTCGCGCTCTCGGCCCAGACCGGGGCGACGGTGGTGGACGCCATCGAGAGGTGGCGCCCCAGTGGCGTACTCGGCTTCGCGGCCACCTGGTCGGAGATGGCCAAGACCGACCTGCGCGGCCGCGACCTGGACTCGGTCGCCCTGTGGTGGAACACCGGCGACTGCGCCCACGAGGCCCACATCCGCAGGCTGATCTCCCTCGGCTACCGCGAGGTGTCCACAAAGGAAGGTCGGGTGCGCAGGCCGGGTTCGGCCTTCATCGACGGCCTCGGCTCCAGCGAGATGGGCCACTCGCACTTCTACATCACCCACACCACCGAGACCAACCGGTACGGCCGTTGCATCGGCCGCCCGCACACCTTCGCCGAACCCGTCGTGCTCGACCCGGACGGCAACGAGCTGCCACCGGGCGAAGTGGGGGAGTTGGGCACGAAGTCCCCGACGCTGTCGCTGGGCTACTGGAACGACTCGGTGACCACCTACCGCACCCGCGTCCGCGGCTACTTCCTCACCGGGGACCTGGTCTACCGCGACGAAGAGGGCTACTTCTACCACGTTGACCGGCTGGTCGACTCCGTCGACCTCGGCGGCGGCAAGCGCTTGCACACGGCCCTGTCCGAGGAGCGCGTCCTCAACGCGTGCCCCGACGTCGCCGACTGCACCGTGGTCGCCGTCCGCACCGACAGCGGTGTCGTCACCGATGTCCTGCTCCAACTCGATGCCGCGGGCGACCCCGACGCCGACCGGGCTGAGGCGGTCCGCGCGGCTCTGGGGCCGGACGTCGCCGCGACGGTGCGCGAGGTCGTGGTCGTCGACGAGGACCGGATTCCGTTGGGCCCCACCGGCAAGGTCCGCAAGGTCGCGCTGCGCGAGCAGTACCTGCAGAGCCTGGGCGCGAGATGAGACCGGCCGCGGCGATCACCGGGATCGGACTGGTCACTCCGCTGGGCCGCAAGCCCGCTGACGTGTTCGACGCCCTGTGCGTCGGCCGTTCGGGCGTCGTCACCCCACCCGAGGGGCACCCGCTGGCCGGACTGCTCGACGCGGCGGGCATCGCGCCCGACATCGACCCGACCGAGGTCATGGACGCCAAGTCCGCCAAGGCCGTCGACCGGTTCGTGCTCCAGGCCATGGCCGCCGCCGATGACGCGCTTGCCGACGCCCGGATC
Organism: Actinokineospora baliensis; assembly: GCF_016907695.1. Classification (NCBI taxonomy): domain Bacteria; kingdom Bacillati; phylum Actinomycetota; class Actinomycetes; order Pseudonocardiales; family Pseudonocardiaceae; genus Actinokineospora; species Actinokineospora baliensis. Next base: position 4,280,700 of record NZ_JAFBCK010000001.1, read on the forward strand.
ACCGTGGGCACCGATGTCGACCCGGAACGGGTCGCTATCGTCGTGTCCACCGGCGGTGCGGGACTGGAGACCTACGAGCACTTCGCCACGCAACGCCAGGAACGCGGTCGCGCCAAGGTGAGCCCGTACCTGCTGCCCGGGATGCTCGCCAACATGGCCGCCGCCCGGATCGCCATCAAGCACGGCATCCGCGGCCACAGCGCGTGCATCGCCACCGCGTGTGCCGCCGGTGCGCAGTCGATCGCCGAGGCGCTTCGGCTCATCCGCGGTGGTGAGGCCGATGTGGTGGTGTGCGGCGGCAGCGACACCGCACTGCACCCGACCGTGGCCTCCGCGTTCGCCAACGCTTGGGCGCTCGCCCGTGGCTGGGGCGCTGATCCTGCGGCCGCGAGCAGGCCGTTCGACAAGCGGCGCAACGGGTTCGTCCTCGGCGAGGGCGCGGGCGTCCTGGTCGTCGAGCGGGCCGACTTCGCCGATGCCAGGGGCGCGGCCGCTTACGCGGACCTGCTCGGCTGGGCCGTCACCACCGACGCCCACCACCCGACCACCCCCAGGCCCGACGGCGAGGGCGCCGCGGCGGTCATGCGCCGCGCCACCGCTGACGCGGGCCTCACACCGTCTGATGTGGACTACATCAACGCGCACGGCACGTCGACACCACTCGGCGACGCCGCGGAGGCCGCCGCTGTGCGCGCGGTCTTCGGTGGCGACGGCCCCGCCGTCAGCTCCATCAAAGCGCTCACCGGACACATGCTCGGCGGTTCCGGCGCCGTCGAGGCCGCCGTGACCGCGTTGTCGGTCGCGGGCGGTGTCCTGCCACCCACGTACAACCTCGACGAGCCCGACCCGGACTGCGCGCTCGACCACGTGCGGGGCGCTCCGCGCGTGGGGCCGGTCCGCGCGGCCCTGTCCAACTCCTTCGCCTTCGGCGGCCACAACGTGAGCCTCGCGATAGGCACCCCAGGCACCCGACTGACCCGCCAACCCACCCGTCCAGCGCAGTAGCCGCAGAGGTCAAACGATGCACGTACAAGCCATAGACCACGTCGAGTTCTACGTCGGTGACGCCGATGAGGTGGCCGCCACGCTGCGCGCCCAGTACGGCTTCCGGCTGCACGGGTGGGTGCGCGACCAGCCCGACCACTACTCCGTCCTGCTGCGCCAGGGGTCGATCCACGTGCTGCTCACCAGCGCGCGCGCCGACACCCACCCGGCGGCGGCCTACGTCGCCGCGCACGGCGACGGCCTGGCCACGGTCGCCCTGTCCACCGACGACCCGGCCGCCGCGCTGGCCGAGGCGCTGACCAGGGGCGCGACCGAGGACGGCACCCGGATCACCGGTTTCGGCGACGTCGGCCACGTCTTCGTCAGCCCGGGCGCGATCCTGTCCACAGTGGAGCTCGCGGACGAGGTCGACGACACCGCGCTGGACCTGCTCGACGCCGTCGACCACATCGCCGCCTGCGTCGGCCCCGGCGAGCTGGACCCGACCGTCGAGTACTACGAGCAGGTCCTGGGCTTCAAGCAGATCTTCGAGGAGCACATCGAGGTCGGCGGCCAGGCGATGAACTCCAAGGTCGTGCAGAGCGTGTCCAAAGAGGTCACGCTGACCCTGCTGGAGCCCGACACCACCGCCGAACCCGGTCAGATCGACGACTTCCTCGCCGCCCACCACGGGCCCGGCGTGCAGCACCTGGCGTTCCGCACCGACGACATCGCCACGGCCGTGCGCACCCTGCGCGAGCGCGGCGTCGGCTTCCTGAGCACCCCGGGCAGCTACTACGACGCGTTGGCCGAGCGCTTCGACCACGTCGCGGTGCCGGTGGAGCAGTTGCGCGAGCTCAGCATCTTGGTCGACCAGGACAACGAGGGCGAGCTGTTCCAGATCTTCACCCAGACCACCCACCCCCGCCGCACGCTGTTCTTCGAGGTCATCGAACGCCTCGGCGCGCTCACCTTCGGCAGCGCCAACATCAAGGCGCTCTACCAGGCCGTCGAGCGCGAGCGCAACGGGGAGAACGCGCGAGGAGCAGCCCAGTGACCGCCGAGTTGACCGACCAGTACGCCCTCACCGACGCCGAGCGCGCCCTGCTGCCCACCGACGACGAGGTCGCCGAGTACGCCGCCCGCGGCTGGTACCTGACCCGCAAGCTGTTCTCCGACAACGAGATGGACGCCCTGGTCGAGGCAACCGAGCGGTTCTACGCCGGGCACACCGACCGCCGGTTACCGCTGCGCCCGCCGAACCTGGCGTACTGGACACCGGAGAAGGGCGATGTGCAGCGGCACAACGACTACGTCCACTTCGAGAACGACGAGGTCGCCGCGATCCTGCGCAAGCCGCTGCTCGGCGCGGTCGCCGCGCGGCTGGCGCGGGCCGAGGAGATCCGGGTCTGGCAGAGCACCCTGATCTTCAAGCCGCCGCGCCCGGAGGAGCAGTCCAACCAGGTCCCCTGGCACATGGACCGGCACTACTGGCAGACCTGCACCTCCGAGCGGATGCTCACCGCGTTCATCCCGTTCCACGACTGCGGCGAGCGCATGGGCACCATCACCATGGTCGACGGCAGCAACACCTGGGAAGAGATCCCCGGCGACGACTCCACCCGGCACTTCGCCCACCGCGACAAGGCCGAGCTCGAGCAACTGCTGGCCGCCAACGCCGCGCACAACGGCGCCGAGGTCCGCAAGATCCCCATGATCATCCCCAAGGGCCACGTCAGCTTCCACCACTGCCGCACCTACCACGGCAGCGGCGCCAACCTCGCCGACCTCCCCCGCCGCGCCATCTCCCTGCACCTGCAGGACGGCGACAACCGCTTCCGCCCCTACCTCAAACCCGACGGCACCCCCGTCTTCTACAACCACGACGTCCTGGTCCGCCGCAACGACGAGGGAATGCCCGACTACACCGACCCCACCTACTGCCCCACCCTCTGGCGCTCCTAACAGTTCCGCACCCTGCGAAATAGCCCGGACCTCCACCTCCGGGCTATTTCGCATGCCTAAACAATCAATTCACCCCACCGCCAAATCACCCTACCCGCTCACCAAACCCACTCACCAAACCCACTCACCAAACCCACTCACCCCTGTTCCTGCTCGATGGGGCGAACTTGTTTTGCGTGGGGGAGCGCCACCCGTAGCGTTACCAGCTGCAGGGCCACGCTTTTCGGCCCCTGCTTTGCGGACCTGCCACGGGTGGTGCAGGGGCCCCGCGCAAAACAAGTTCGCCCCATCGAGCCCCACCACCCACTCGCGCCCCTCCACCCAGCCCCCCGCGTCCCGCCCTGAGCGCCAAGCGCGCAGAAGGCCCCCGGGAGCATCCCCGGGGGCCTTCAAGCAGCACCGATCACCGCACCTGACGTGCGAACATCCGCGTAGCCCAGGTCACCGTCAACGCCGCCAGCGCGATCACGATGATCATCCCCACCCACACCGACACGTCCCCCGGGTTCCCGGTGAACAGCGACCGGGTGCCGTTGGTGGTCCAGTAGATCGGGTTCCACTCGGCGATCGTCACCAGCCACCCAGGGGCCAGGGTCAGCGGCAGCAGCACGCCCGAGAGCAGCGACAACGGCTGCGACACGCTGTTGATCAGCGGGCCGAGCGCGGCCGGGGACGGGATCAGCATCGCCATCGCGTAGGACAGCGCGCAGGCCATCAGCGCCATCAGGGCCAGCATCACGTAGGCCAGCAGCAGCCAGCCGACGTGCACCGTCAGCCCGAACGGCAGCGCGACCAGGGTGATCACCACGGCCTGGCCCATCAGGGTCACGACCTCGGAGAACGCCCGGCCCAGGATCAGCGCGACCCGGCTGACCGGGGTCACCCTGGAGCGCTCGATCACCCCGGAGCGCAGCTCGCCGAGCAGGCCGAACCCGGCGAAGAAGCCGCTGAGCAGCACCAGCACCACCAGCAGGCCCGGCACGTACACCCGGTAGGCGTCGGCGTAGGTCTGCGCGCCGGTGGGGGCCAGCGCGGTCTTGAGCAGCGGGGCGAAGAGCACCAGGTAGGCGATGGGCTGCACGAACCCGATCACCAGCCGGGCCGGGGTGCGCCACACCAGCAGCATCTGGCGGGTGAAGACCAGCCAGGTGTCACGGAGGAACTTCATGTCGGACTCCTACTTGTCCCGCAGCGAGCGACCGGTCTTGATCAGGAACACGTCGTCGAGGCTGGGCCGGTGCAGCTCGACGGTGTCGAAGTGGATCTCGCCCGCGTCCAGCACCCGCATGATCTGCGGCATCGCGGTGGTGCCGTCGTCGACGTAGAGGCGAAGGCCGTCCTCGCCGAGCTCCAGCTTGCGCACGTACTCGTGCCCGTCGAGCAGCTCGGCGGCCTTGGGCCCGCTGCCGTTGAGGCCCACGGTCACCACGTCCCCGGCCACCCCGTGCTTGAGCTCGGCGGGGGTGCCCAGCGCGACGATCTCACCGTGGTCGATGATCGCGATCCGGTCGCACAGCGCGTCGGCTTCCTCCAGGTAGTGCGTGGTGAGGAAGACCGTCATGCCCGCGTCGCGCAGCCTGCGCACCTCGTCCCACAGGTGCGCGCGCGACTGCGGGTCCAGCCCGGTGGTCGGTTCGTCGAGGAAGAGCACCTTGGGCTCGTGGATGATGCCCATCGCGATGTCGACCCGGCGGCGCTGGCCACCGGAGTAGGTGCGGCACTGGCGGTCGGCGAACTCGGTGAGCTCGAAGGCGGCCAGCGCCTTCTCCGCCCGTTCGACCGCGTCGGCCTTGCCGATCCCGTACATCCTGGCCTGCAGCACCAGCTCCTCGCGGGCGGTGACCTCGTCGGTCGTGGTGCCGCCCTGGGGGACGTAGCCGACCCTGGTGCGCACCGCCCCGGGGTCTTTGCGCAGGTCGGCGCCCGCGATGACGGCCTCGCCGTCGTCGGGTTCGAGCAGCGTGCACAGGATGCGGGCGGTGGTCGTCTTCCCGGCGCCGTTGGGGCCGAGGAAGCCGAAGATCTCCCCCTCCGCCACCGACAGATCGACGCCGCGGACGGCCTCGACTGTGCGGGTCTTGCGCCGTTTGCCCAGCGTGAAGGACTTGCGCAGTCCCTTGACCTCGATCATGACGTGCTCCTGCTCAGGCCGGCGGGGGCCGGCGACCGGGTGGTCAGCTCCAGCAGCGCCGCCGCGGCGGCCGCTGCTCCGCCCGCCTCGGCGAAGGAGGCGCTGACCGTGGCGGCGGCGGCCCGGTGGCCCGGGTCGCCGAGGACGTGGGTGATGGCGGCGCGCAGCTGACCCGCGTCCGCCCTGGCGAACCCGACCCGCAGGCCCGCACCGGCCGCGACCACGCCGTTGGCGTTGATCGGCTGGTCGTGCCGGATCGGCGCGACCACCAGCGGGACGCCGTGGGCCAGTGATTCGCAGACGGTGTTGAGGCCGCCGTGGGAGACGACCAGGTCCATGTGCGGCAGCAGCGCCAGCATCGGCACCCTGGTGCGCGCCAACAGGTGCGGCGGCGGGTCGGGCAGCGTGTCCGGAGGGGCGATGAACACCGCCTGCAGTTGGTCGCCAAGCGGCGCCAGGGCTGCCGCTGTCTCGCGCAGGAAGCGGGTGGACACATCGTCGGCGAGGGTGCCGACGGACACCAGGACGTGCTGTTTGTCCTGGTCCAGCCACTCGAACGGGAACTCGGGCTGGCCGTGCCGGGGCGCCAGGATCGGGCCGACACCGAGGATGTCCTCGGGCAGCGCGCCGGTCAGCGCCCGCGTCGTGCAGGCCAGCACCAGGTGCGGCGAGTAGCGCAGGTCGAAGTACTCCTCGGCGGGCATCCCGGCCTTGTCCCACATGTGCCGCAGCCGCCCGCGCAGCCACTCGTGCACCCGGGGCAGGTCGGCCAGCGGCTCGCCGAGCTCCATGGTCGAGCAGGCCAGGGTCGCCCAGGTGACCCCGAGGCGGTGCGCGGCTATCGCCCCCGCGGGGGAGTGCTGGTCGACCACCACGACGTCCGGCCCGGCCGCCTCGATGGCCTTCTCCACCGCGGGCAGGCTGAACCGGGCGAACGGCACGATGAACCGGTCCCACACCGACCGCACCGCGGCCAACCCGTGGTCCGACTGCGGCCGGTGCAGCCGCGTCCCGGTCGGGTGCACCACCGCGTCCGGGCCCAGCATCGGGCGAAGGTGCAGCTCAGGGCCGCACCAGGAGACCTCGTGACCCGCCTCGACGAGCGCGGCGGCCAGCCCGATGGTCGGGTTGACGTGGCCCGCCAGCGGGGGGACGACGAACAGGAAGCGGCTCATCGGGCCGCTCCGGCGACGTGGTCGACGACCTGCCCGACGGTGAACCCGGTGATCTCCTCCAGTGGGAGCCCGCGCACGTGCCTGGCCAACCCCACCTCCTGGCCGAACCGCCCGGTCAGCGCGGCGTCGACCCGGATCAGGTCGAGGCTGTCGAATCGCAGATCCCCTTCGAGCGTGGCGTTCGGCGTAATCGCGGGCGGGCATCCGCCGCACGGGCCGACGACCTCTCGGAGTATTCCCGCGACTTCCTCGAATAGCGCCACCGCGCTCCTCCAAACACCGCCCCAGATGCGCGCCAAGGTACCGCACCCCGGCCTGCCCGTCACGAAGTATCTCGGTACGGGTGAATGGTCGGCAGGTGGAGTATTGACACTTTCCGATGCGCTCCCAACAATGCCCGCTAGAAGCTCAATGCGGCGGGGAGTAAAGCGGGATGACGGAGAAGATCCTCGTCGATTTCCACGGGACCGGCTCCGGGGTCGGTGACCTGACCTGGGGCCAGCGCACCGTGTGGCGCACGGTGGTCAAGACCGGGCACTCGGAGACGATGGGCGGCATCACGCCGCTGCCACCTGGCACGACGGTCGAGCAGTCGGCGATGGTGCTGCGGTACGTGATGGCCAGGCACCAGTCGCTGCGGACCCGGATGGTGTTCGACAAGCCCGATGGTGGTCCGCGCCAACAGGTGCACACCTCGGGGCAGGTCGGCTTGGCGGTGGTCGAGGCGGGCGAGCAGGACCCGGCCGAGGTCGCCGCGCGGGTCAAGCTCGAGTACGAGGACGCCAACTTCGACTACGCCGACGAGTGGCCGGTCCGGATGGCGGTGATCACCAAGGACGGCGAGCCGACGCACTCGGTCGCGGTCTACAGCCACCTGGCCATCGACGCGCACGGCCTCGACGCGCTGGTCACCGATCTGGCCACAATGGACTGGACGACCGGCGAGCCGACGGTGCCGCAGGCCGCGACCCAGCCGCTGGAGCTGGCCGAGCAGCAGCGCAAGCCCAACGTGCTGCGCAACAGCGAGGCCGCGCTGCGCTACTGGGAGCGGGTGCTGCGCACCGTCTCGCCCAAGCGGGTCGAGGGCGAATCCGACGACCACAGGTCACCGCGCTGGGGCGACCTGTCGCTGCGGTCCCCGGCGGCGTGGTTGGCGACCAAGGCCATCGCCGTGCGGCTGGGCACCGACACCTCCCCGGTGCTGCTGGCCGGGTACGCCTGCGCGCTGGCGCGCACGGTCGGCAACAACCCGGTCGCGGTGCAGATCGCGGTGAACAACCGGTTCCGCCAGTCGCTGGTCGGGTCGGTCAGCACCATGGCGCAGACCTGCCCGCTGATGGTCGACCTCGCCGACGCCACCTTCGGCGAAGCGGTGCACCGGGCCAGGCAGGCCACCATGGTCACCTACAAGTACGCCTACTACGACCCCGAGAAGCGCGCCGCCATGGTCGACCGGGTCGCCGAGGAGCTCGGCGGGCGGGTCGAGATGGACACCTACTTCAACGACCGCCGCCCACCGGGCCGCGACGAGCACGAACTGGTGGCGCCCTCGGCGGAGGAGATCCTGGCCGCGCGGGCCGACACCAGCCACGAGTGGGTCATGTGGACCGATGTGGACAGTCCGCTGCTCTACCTCGACGTCGACGCCGAGCCGGACGCGGTGGTGTTCACCCTCACCGGTGACACGACCCGGGTCTCGCCCGCGTCCATGCTCGGTCTGCTCACCGAGATCGAGACCGTGCTGGTCGACGCCGCGCTCGACCCGGGAGCCACGACGGGGATCCACTCGTGACCGCGTTGCGCGAGGTGGCCGCGTACCTGCCGCCGGACCGGGTGCCGCTGGAGGAGTTGGCGCCGCGGTTCGGGCTCACCGAGCGGCAGGTGCGGCTGTTCCGCCGGTTCCACGGTCTCGACGAGGTGTGCCTCGACAACGACGGCACCCTGCTCGACCTGCTCGTGGCCGCCACGGACCAGTTGGACACGCTGCGCGGCGACGAGCACCGCGTCCGCTACGTCATCTACGCGCGGGGGATGCCGGTCGCCGTGCCGTACCCGCGCAACCCCTTGCGCGAGTTGTGCGCCAAGCTCGGCCTGGAACACGCGCTGACCTTCACCGTGACCCACCAGGCGTGTGCTACGGGACTGCTCGCGCTCGACGTCGCGGGCCGGTTGCTGGCCAACGACCCCGACCCGGACGCGTTGGCGCTCATCGTCTCCGGTGAGAAGACCTTCACCCCCGATGCCATGCTGGTGCCCGACACCGCGGTGTTCGGCGAGGGTGCCGCGGCCGCCTTGGTCAGCGCCGACGGTCCCCGCGACCGGTTGCTGTCCTACGCGTCCAGCGTGCGCGGCGACTTCGACGGTAGGCTGATCATCGACCCCGAGCTCGCCGCGCGGTTCCAGAACGAGTACCCGGAACTGCTCGCCGAGGTGCTGCTCGCCGCGGTCGACCGGGCCGGGCTCACCCTCGACGACATCGCGGTGTTGTTGCCGCACAACGTGAACTCGGTGTCGTGGCGGCGGGTCGCCAAGCGGATCGGGTACCCGGTCGAGCGGGTCGTGCTCGACAACGTGGCGGTCACCGGGCACAGCTTCGCAGCCGACCCGTTCCTCAACTACCGCACCGCCCTCGACGGCGGACGGCTGCGGCCGGGGGAGCGGTACCTGGTCGGCGCGGCCGGACTGGGCGCGACGTTCTCCGCGATGGTCTTCGAGCACTAGTGTGATGGGAGGGCCCCGTGGGCTCTGTTGAGGCGATCGATGCGGCGGCAGGCACCGCCGAATCCACTGTGGACCCGGAGTTGCTCGACCGGGTCACCGGGAGCATGGCCGAGCTGCTGCCGAGGGTGCTCAAGCGCGAGGTCACCGGGTTGACCAGCGACACCAGGCTGTTCACCGAGCTCGGGCTGAGTTCGGCGAGCACGCTGGAGCTGCTGCTGGAGCTGGAGGACGAGCTGGAGATCCAGATCGACGTCGAGGAGATCGACCAGAACGACCTGGAGACCGTCGGCACCCTCGCGGCCTACATCGCCGCCCACACCGTCGCGGACGAGTGATGTTCACCTCCGGTGCCCCCGGCGCGACCACCGGGCCCGCCCGGTTGGTCGCGGCGCACGCCAGGGTGTTCGCCGAGACCTCGCCCACCGCGCTCGACCCGGCGCTGCGGCCGTTCCTGGCCGACCTGGTCCGCCCGTACGGCAACGCCTTGCGCGAGGACCTGCTGACCGAGGGCGTCGGGCACTCGTTCGGCGAGATGGCCGAGGCGATGCTGCCCTCGATCGTCGGACCGGACGAGCCGGTTGACCTGCTGGTGCTCGCCTTCGCCATGCACGACCTGCGCCTGGGGCGGGCCACGGCCTGCTACCTGAGCGACCAGTGCCCGGGCAGGCCGATGGCGTTCGCGGTGTGCGACCAGGGCAGCGGCGCGGCGTTCACCGCTCTGCGGCTCACCGAGGCGTACCTGGGATCGGGGGAATGCTCGCGGGCGCTGGTGTTTGTCGTCGAGCAATCCGCGCTGCACTACGAACTCCACGAACCGGCGCCCGTCCCGAACCGCCACACCGCGGTCGCCCTGCGCCTGGAGCGCGAAGGACGTCCGGTCGGTCTTCGCCAGCGCACCGGTGTTGACGCGTACCGCGTTCCCGGGCTGCTGCGCGCGGATCTCTCCGGGATCGACGCCACGGTGATCGCCTCCGCGCGGTTGGCCGAGGTCGCCCCCGGTGTCGCGTCCGTCGTCGCCGAGCCGGGGCAGCCGTACACGGGCATCTGGTGGGAACTGGCGCAGGGTGGCCACGAAGGCCCCGTCGTGCTCGCCGACTACGAACCCGCGCACGGTCTACTGTGTACCTCCACTGTGGATCATCTGGCCCTGGCGCAGACGGTCCCGGCGGTGGCATGATGGACACCGTCACCGTCTGGCTCGTCGATTCGGTTCTCCCGCAAGGGGTTCTCGACGAACTGCACGGCTACCTCGACGCCCGCGAGCGGGAGCGGGCCGGGGAGCTGGACCCGCCGCGGCGGCGGGAGTACGTCGCCGCGCACGGGGCGGCCAGGGTGCTCACCGGGCGGGCGCTCGGGATCGCCCCGGACCGGGTGCGCTACCGGTTCGGGCGGCACGGCAAACCCGAGGTCGACGGCCTGCGGATGAGCCTGTCGAGGTCCGAGGGGCTGGCGATGGTGGCCTGCACCGCCGACCGGGCGGTCGGGGTCGACCTGCAGCGCGTCGACGAGGGCATGCCGGTGGCCCGCACCGCGGCCAGGTTCTACCCGGGCGAGGAGGCCGCGCACGTGGCCGACTGCCCGGTGCGGTTCACCGATCTGCTCGCGCGCAAGGAGGCGTGCGTGAAAGCGGCGGGTGGGCGGCTGTTCCCCGGTTTGCGGTTGCCGGTGCACGGGCGCCGGGTGGTCCGCCAGGCCGACGGGCCCTACCGGGTGCGGGACCTGCCCGCGCCACCCGGCTACGCGGCGGCGGTCGCGTTGGCGGGCGAAGACGACTACCAGGTGCGCGAGCACCTCTGGCCAGGACAGGGAGTGGCGCCATGAGTTCGGGACTGGGTGCGGGTCTGCCGCTGGACACCGGCGTCCCCGGGGTGTTCCTGTCGCCACCGGGCTTCGAGCGGGTCATCGGCCTGCTGCGCGACGGGGTCGCCGCGCTCGCCGCCGACGAGCCCTTCCACCGGCTGGTCATCCCGCCGGTGATCTCCCGCAAGACCATCGAACGCGCCGGGTACGTCGCCGCGTTCCCGAACCTGCTCGGCACCGTGCACGGCTACGGCGGCACACCCAACGGCTGGGCCAGGCTCAAACCGCTGGTGGAGCAGGGCGGTGAGTGGTACGCGCAGCAGCAGATCGGCGATCTCGTGCTGCTGCCCGCCGCCTGCTACCCGGTCTACGCCGCGCTGGAGGGCAGCTCGCTCGACGAGCCCGCGAAGGTGACCGTCGAGGCGTCGTGCTTCCGGCAGGAGGCCACCAGCGAACCGGGGCGGATGCGGTCGTTCCGGATGCTGGAGCTGGTGACGGTCGCCACCGACGAGCACTGCCTGAAGTGGCGCGCCGCCCGGCTGGAGCAGGTCGAGGGCTGGTTCACCGACCTGGGGTTGGCCGTGTCGGTCGAGGTGGCCGACGACCCGTTCTTCGGCCCGGGGCGCAAGGTCTACCAGGCCGCGCAACGGATGCAGGAGCTCAAGTGGGAGCTCAAGGTCCCGGTCGCGGACGGCACCGTGCAGGCGGTGGCGTCGGCGAACTACCACAAGGAGCACTTCGGCGAGACGTTCGGCATCACCGCGGGCGGCGAACCGGCCAACACCTCGTGTGTCGCTTTCGGACTGGAACGGCTCGCGATGGCTCTGATAGCCAGGCATGGCGAGGATTCCACCCGATGGCCCGCCGATGTGCTCGCCGCGTTGGGCGGTGGGCGCAATGGCTGACGGCGTCGCGGTTCCCGCCGCGCTGGACGGCCTCGCGGTCGCCGGTGTCGCCGCCGTCCCGGCGAGTGCCACCGTGCCCGCCGGGGTGACGACCCCCGACAGCCTCGACCTGTACCGGACCATGCGGTTCATCCGCCGGTTCGAGGAACGCGCGATCGACCTGGTCCGCGCCGGGGAGATCTTCAGCGGGATCCACCCGTGCATCGGGCAGGAGGCCGTGGCGGCTGGGGCTTGCGCCGCGCTGGACCCCGATGACATCGTGCTTTCGAGTCACCGCGGCCACGGCCACCTGCTGGCCAAGGGCAGCGACCCGGGTCGGGTGATGGCCGAGATGGCGGGCCGGGTCACCGGTATCGACAAGGGGCGCGGTGGGTCGTTCCACCCGTCCGACTTCACCTCCGGCGTCTACAACGCGACCGGCACCGTCGGCCACGGCGCGGGCATCGCGGCCGGGATCGCCTGGGCCGCGGCGAAAGCCGGTGAGCCCAAGGTCGTGCTGAGCTTCTTCGGCGACGGCGCGGTCACCCAGGGCGCGTTGCTCGAGGGGTTCAACCTCGCCGGTCTGTGGCAGCTCCCTGTGGTATACATCTGTGAGAACAACCGTTACGCCACAACGCTTCCGGTCGAGACGGCGGTAGCCGGGACGATCACCGGCCGCGGCGAGGCGTTCGGCATCCCGTCGTCTGTTGTGGACGGTCAGGACGTCGAGGTGGTGCACGCCGCGGTCGCTGAGGCGGTCGCGCGGGCCCGCTCCGGCGGCGGTCCGTCGCTGCTGGAGATGCGGACCTACCGCTACCACGGCCACCACACGTTCGAGATGCTCGTCCGGCTGCGCTACCGCGAGCAGGCCGAGATCGACGCGTGGAAGGAACGCGACCCGCTCGACATCCAGGCCGCCAGGGTCGACGCGGCGGCCAGGGAGCGGGTGGACGCCGAGGTGGAGCGCGAGCTCGACGAGGTCGTCCGGTTCGCCGTGGACAGTCCGCGGCCGGACCCGGCCGACGCCATGGACCACTACTACGCCGACGGCTTCCGACCGAGGCCTGGCGTGTCGCTCTAACACCGGGAAGGAGGTGTGCCGTGCCCAAGCTGTCCTACCTCAAGGCCCTCAACCGCGCGCTCGGCGACGAGATGGACCGCGACGAGTCGGTCTTCGTCCTCGGCGAGGACATGAACTTCGCGCTCACCAACGTCACCGCGGGGTTCCTCAAGCGGTTCGGCCCGGACCGGGTGGTCGAGGTCCCGCTGACCGAGCAGGGCTTCACCAACTTCGCCACCGGCGCGGCGATGGCCGGGCGCAGGCCGGTGATCGAGTTCCAGATCCCGTTCCTGCTGCTGCTGGTGTTCGAGCAGATCACCAACCAGGCCAACAAGTTCCTGATGATGAGCGGCGGCCAGCGCAGCGTGCCGGTCACCTACCTGATGCCCGCGGCGGGCTGGCGGGCCGGGTGGGGCGCACAGCACTCCGACCAGCCGTACAGCATGTTCGCGCACATGGGCGTCAAGACCGTGCTGCCCGCGACCCCGACCGATGCCTACGGCCTGCTCACCACCGCGATCCGCGACGACGACCCGGTGGTGTTCTTCGGCCCGCTCGCCTCGCTCAGCGTCCGCGAGATCGTCGAGTACACCGACCTGGCGCCGATCCCGCTGGGCAGCGGCCGGGTGCACCGGCCGGGCACCGACGTCACCGTCGTCGCGCTGGGGCACCTGGTGCACGAGGCGCTCGCGGTCGCCGAGGAGTTGGCCGACGAAGCCTCGATCGAGGTGTGGGACCCGCGCTCGGTGTACCCGTTCGACTGGGCCGGGCTGGCCGAGTCGGTCGCCAAGACCGGGCGGCTGGTGGTCTTCGACGACTCGAACCGCTCCTGCGGGATGGGCGCGGAGATCCTCGCCACCGCGGCCGAGGAGATGCGGCTGCAGGCCCCGCCCAAGCGGGTGACCAGGCCCGACGGCGCGATCGTCGGCGCGGTCCCCGAGCTCGACGCGGTGCTGCAGCCGACACGGCAGCAGCTGGCCGAAGCGGTCCGCTCGGTGCTCAAGAGCACGGGTTGGTGATCATGGAGCTGGAGCGCGTCCCCGTTCCGTTCCACGGCGATGGCAGCGGCGAGGCCGAGCTGACCTGGGGTCAGATCGGCATCTGGCAGGCCATCGCCCGCTCGGGCGAATCACGGACCATGGGCGGCGCCATCGCGCTGCCACCCGGGGTCGAGGTGGAGCAGGTCGTCGCCACGCTGCGGTCGGCGGTGAGCAGGCACCAGGCGTTGCGCACCCGGCTGGTGTTCACCGACGGCAGGCCCCGGCAGAGCCTGGCGTCCTCCGGTGAGGTCGTGCTGGAGGTCGTCGACGCGGGCGGGTCGGACCCGGCCGCGGTGGCCGAGGCGGTGCAGGAGCGGTACGCGAGCGTGCCGTTCGACTACGAGCACGAGTTCCCGGTGCGGATGGCCGTCGTGCGCACCGACGGGCGGATCACCCACATGGTCGCGGTGTACCTGCACCTGGCGATGGACGCGGGCGGCCTGGAGGTGCTGATCGGCGAGCTCGGCAGCGACCCGGCCACGTTGCCGCCGGTCACGGCCGTGCAGCCGCTCGCCCAAGCGCAGGCCCAGCAGCAGCCCGCCGCGCTGCGGCAGTCGGCGGCGTCGCTGCGCTACCTCGAGCACGTGCTGAACACGGTGTCGCCGCTGCGCTTCGGCGAGCCCCGCGAACAACGCGACCCGACGTTCCGGATGATCCGCTTCCGCTCCCCGGCCACCCGGCTGGCGGTGGACGCGGTGGCGCGGCGGGCCGGGATCAGCACCTCCCCAGTGCTGCTCGCCTGCTTCGCGGTCGCGCTGGCCAAGGCGGGGGCGAGCAACCCGGTGATGGCGATGCTCATGGTGAGCAACCGGTTCCGGCCGGGCTTCGCCGACTCGGTGAGCACGATCGTGCAGATCAGCCCCTACCTGATCGACGTAGCCGACATCACCCTCGGTGAAGCGGTCGCGCGGGCGGCGCGCAGCACGATGAACGCCTACAAGCACGCCTACTACGACCCGGACGCCCAGGACGAGGTGGTCGACAAGGTCGTCGCCGAGCGCGGCGAACCCATCGACTTCTCCTGCTTCTTCAACGACCGGCGCACCTCCGACCGCGCGCCCGCCGAGGGGGCGGACCCGGACGCGGACGCGCTCACCGCCGCCCTGGCGCGCGCCACGGTCCGCTGGGAGGACGAGCCGGGCATGCCGAGGCAGAAGCTGTACCTCAACGTGGACGACCCCGACGACTCCATCGAGTTCACCATGTCGGTGGACACCCGCTACTTCACCGCGGCCGAGACCGAGGCCGTCGTGCGCGGCGTCGAGTCCGTCGCGGTGCGCACCGCCCTCGACCCGGACACGCCGACCGGCGTGCGGGGCGAGACCAGGCTCCCGGCCACCGCCGGTGCCCGGGCGGACACTGCAGAGGGAGGTGCCCGATGATCGAGATCAAGTGAATCGCGCGGTAGCGCGGGAACACTCCCGCGCTCGCTGAACAGTTGGCTGCGGGGGCGGGCCGTTGGTGGGCCCGCCCCCGCACCCATGTCCACCCGGGAAGTACGCATGCACAGGTCTGGTCGAACCGTTTGTGTCATCGGCGCTGGTCCGCGCGGGCTCAGCGTCCTGGAGCGGCTGTGCGCCAACGCCGGGGGGCCGCTGGTCGTGCACCTGGTCGACCCGTTCGCTGGCCGGGGTGGGCGGGTGTGGTCGACGAGCCAGCCCGCGTCGCTGCTGATGAACACCATCGCCTGCCAGGTGTCGATGTTCACCGACCTGACCGTCGACTGCGCCGGGCCTATCCGCCCTGGACCGTGCCTCTATGACTGGGCGGCCGCTGGGCTGACTCCTGCCGCTGTCGCCGCTGAAGCCGCTGCGCTGACACCGGACTCTTACCCCACCCGGGCGTTCTATGGCCACTACCTGGACTGGTTCCTCGACCATGTGCGGCGCACAGCGCCCCCTGGCGTAGAGGTCGAAGTTCATCGTCTTACCGCTGTGGCGGTCGATGACTTCCTCGACGGGCAGTGCGTGACGCTGTCTGACGGTCAGGTTCTCTCCGGGCTGTCCGCGGTGGTCTTGGCGCAAGGCCACGTCGACATGCCTCTTGGCGCCATGGAGTCGCGGTTGGCCGGTTTCGCCGACTCCCGCGGCCTCGGCTATGTGCCGCCGGGGAATCCGTCCGAGATGGACCTGTCGGGCATCATGCCCGGCGAGGTCATCGCGGTGCGGGGGATGGGTTTGGCGTTCTTCGACTACCTCGCGCTTCTTAGCGGCGACCGGGGAGGGCGGTTCAAGGAGCGAGCAGACGGTTCTCTGGCCTATGTGCCGTCGGGGCACGAACCCATGATTGTCACTGGCTCTCGTCGCGGGTTGCCCTATCACGCGCGCGGGGAGAACGAGAAGGGCGCCTTTGGGCGTCACGAGCCGGTGTTCCTGACCTTGGAGGTCATCGCCGACCTGCGTGCGCGGGAGGCCGTGTCGTTCCGCGAGGACATCTGGCCGCTGGTCGCCCGCGAGGTCGAGCTGGTCTACTACCGGACCCTGCTGGGGGACGAGTTCGCCGAGCGGTTCATCGCGGGGGAGCCCGGACTGGTCGAGGCGTCCGGTGTGGAGCCGTGGGACTGGGGGCTGATCGCGCACCCGGACGGTGGACGGCGGTTCGGATCGCCCGCGGAGTTCGACGCGTGGTTGGTGGAGTTGCTGCGCGCGGACATACCGGGCGGCAACGTGACGCACCCGGTCAAGGCCGCCCTGGATGTCTTGCGGGACATGCGCAACGAGATCCGCCTGGCGGTGGACCACGGTGGCGTCACCGGCACCTCCTACCGCAACGACCTCGACGGCTGGTACACCCCGCTCAACGCCTACTTGTCCATCGGCCCGCCCGCTCAACGGGTGGCTGAATTGGTGGCTCTTATCGAGGCTGGGATCGTGCGGGTAGTCGGACCGGGTATGCGCGTGGACTTGGCCGACCGCGGGTTCCTGGTGAGCTCGCCGCGCGTCGGCGGATCGGCTGTCCTGTGCACGACGCTGGTCGAGGCGCGGCTGCCGGAGGTCGACATCCGCCAGACCAGCGACCCGCTCATCGCGTCCATGCTCGAACGGGGCGACTGCGTGCCCTACCACATCCCGGACCCCGAGGGGGCGGTCGAGACAGGTGGGCTCGCCGTCACCCCGCGCCCGTACCGGCTGTTGCGCGCCGACGGCACCCCCCACCCCGGCCGCTTCGGATACGGTGTTCCTACCGAGTCGGTGCACTGGGTCACCGCGGCGGGCATTCGCCCTGGGGTGAACTCGGTGATCCTGGCCGACGCGGACGCCATCGCCCGGGCGGCGCTGGCGGCGACCAGCACCGTGCGGCCCCCGGTCGCGCGACCGGCCTGAGGAGCCCCGTGACCGGTACCGACAGTGGCCTGCTCGCCCCGGTGTGGGCGGGGGCCGAGGCGGCCGACCTGGTGACCGACGAGGCCTGGGTGGCCGCGATGGTCGAGGTCGAGGTGGCCCTGGCCCGCGCGCAGGCCAAGCTGGGGGTCATCCCGGCCGCTGCCGCGGAGGCCATCGCCGACACTGTCGCCGATCTCGACGTGGTCGACCTGGCCGTGCGCTCGCGTGGTGGCGCGAACCCCATCGTGGCGTTTGTCACCGCGTTCACCGGCCGTGTCCCCGAGGACGCCCGCGAGTACGTGCACCGCGGCGGCACCAGCCAGGACATCCTCGACACCGCCGCCATGCTCATCACCCGCCGCGTCTTCGAGGTCGTCACCCGCGACCTGCTGCGCGTCGCCGCCGCCCTGGCGCGGCTGGCCGAAGACCACCGCGACTCGGTGATGGCCGGGC
The DNA here is from genome assembly GCF_016907695.1 of Actinokineospora baliensis. Lineage (NCBI taxonomy): Bacteria > Bacillati > Actinomycetota > Actinomycetes > Pseudonocardiales > Pseudonocardiaceae > Actinokineospora > Actinokineospora baliensis. The sequence continues at coordinate 4,298,236 of NZ_JAFBCK010000001.1, forward strand.
GAACTCTTACTCAGCACGCCGTGCCAGTCACCTTCGGGCTCAAGGCCGCGGGCTGGCTGTCATCGGTGTTGGACGGCGTGGACCGCGTGCGCGGCGTGGCGTTGCCCGCCCAACTCGGAGGCGCTGCGGGAACCCTGGCGTCCTATGTGGAGTATGCGGGGGATCCTTCGCACGGGCTCTTGCTCTCGGCAGAGTTCTCAGCGGTGTTGGGCCTACCTGAGGCTGTTGTCCCCTGGCACGCTTTGAGAACCCCTTACGTCGACATCGGTTCCGCGGCCTCTATCGTCACCGGCGCGTTGGGTAAGTTCGCGCTCGACGTCCAGGGCATGTCCCGCACCGAAGTGGCCGAGGTCGTCGAACCCTCCGCCGAAGGCCGCGGTGTTTCTTCTGCCATGCCACAGAAGCGCAACCCGGTCCTGGCCACCCTCATCATGGCCGCGGCCCGCCAAGTTCCCCTCTATGCGACGGTCCTGGCGCAGTCCATGGTCGCCGAAGACGAACGAGCCCCCGGCGCCTGGCACGCCGAATGGCAGCCCCTCCGCGAACTCTTGCGCTGCCTGGGCGGAGCCGCCGCCACCGCCGCGGAACTGGCCGAAGGCCTAGAGGTCTTCCCCGCACGCCTACGCGAAAACCTCGCCATCACCGGCGGCACCATCGTCTCCGAACGCCTCAACGTCGCCCTGGCCCCCGTCCTCGGCAAGGTAGAGGCCAAGAAGCTCCTAGCTCGCCTCTCCCGCGCGGAGAACTTCGCCGAAGCCCTCCGCGCAGCCCCGGAGTTGGCGTCGGTCGACGTGGAAGCCCTACTAGACCCCTCCGCGTACCTGGGCTCCACCGACGCCCTCATCGACCGAGCCCTGTCCCGCTACCGGTCCCTCTCATGACCCGCCGCAAACCCCCAGACACCTCCATGGAGTCCTGGGTAGAAGGCCAAATCGTCGAAGCCGCCAACCGCGGCGACTTCGACAACCTCCCCGGAGCGGGCAAACCCCTCCCCAACCTCCACGACCCCAACGCCTGGCTAACCGCCTACCTCAAACGAGAAGGCGTCGAGACTGAGGCACTGCTGCCCGAACCTCTCCGCCTGCGCAAGGAGATCGAACGCTTGCCGGACGTCGTTCGCGGAGCCCCGACCGAACGCTTAGTCCGGGAGCTGGTGACGGACCTGAACGACCGCATCAAGCTGTGGATGCGCAACGGCCAGGACACCCACTTCATAGTGCCCCTGGTGGACGAGGAGGATGTGGTGGCGGCTTGGCGCCAGGCCAGGCCCGCAGAGCCTGCCGCTGCTCAGCCGACAGCTTCGAGGCGCCGCTGGTGGCATCGAGGAACCTCACGAACTCCCTGACCAGTTGCTGCTTCCCCATGTGCATGAACTGGATCCGGAGCTGCTCGAGGAACACCTCCTTGTCGACGAGATCGCGGTCGCGCAGGACATTCGCCATGTGGTAGTCGAGCGACGCGGCCGTGGTGTTGTTGCCCATGCTGAGCCACTCCATCGCGTAGGCGCAGTCGGGCTGCGTTCGCCACAACCGGACGGTGGGTTCCCACAGCGCGGGGTCCATGTGCTCCGAGACGTGCCGAAGGCCGCCGAACAGCCTGGCCAGCGTCGCGAGGTTCGCCGAGTACACGGCGAGTTGGCGCACGTGGTCCACCTCTGTCGGCCGGTAGGCGTCGTACTGCGTGGAGTGCGTTCGGTTGTGGTACGCCCGGAGCAGTGTCAGCACGGTCCGCTCGACCTCGGCGCGGTTCTCAGCGCTCAAGAGTTGCTCGAAGCTCGCCAGGATGGTCGACCGCTGCGCGAGGAACTGGTGCGAGAGCAGGGCGAAGAGCATGGCGTCGTTCGGGTCGCCCCGGTTGTACTTGGCGACCTGGGCCGCTCTGGTCAACTCGTGCAGCAACTGCCGCGCGATGAGGAACTCGCCGAATGTCGCGTGCAGGAACTCGTAGGTGCGGGTTCGACGCTGGGTCAGCGCCTCGGCCGAGTGGATGAAGAAGAACTTGCCCAGCAGGCGTTCACCCGAGCGGCCGGAGTAGTCGGTCAGCGCGGTGAGGTCCGCAGTGAGGCCGTCCTCGCTGATGCTCTGCGTGCCCCGGTTGAACATGCCGAACGCCGCGATCGAGAGCCGTTCGAGTTGCGTGGCGACGGCGTCGTCCAGCGCTCCCGCCACCTTGTCCTTGCGGGCTTCCCGACGGGTGAAGTTGTCGAAGATGCGTTCGTACAGCGCGCTCTGGGACAACCCCCTGTCCAGGTTCGGGGTCGACGGGTCGGCCAGGTACAGCGCGACCATGAGCAGCAGCAGCGGCTGTTCGGCGAGGTGGTTCGGCAGGGTGCTCGGCTCGCGCACGCCCGGGTTGGTCGCCTGCCACCTGGCGAGCCAGTCCCGCACCTGGTCCAGGTTGAACTCGGCGAGCCGGATCACCGTGGTGTCGGCCGGGGTGGCGACCCGATCGGCGACGACGGTGCGCGAGGTGACCAGTACCGCGACCGGCCGCTCCTGCTCGCGTTCGACCCGCTGGAACTCGCGGACCTCCCGCAGGTAGTTGGGGCGGTCGACGGCCTGGAGCAACTCGTCGAGGCCGTCGAGCAACACCACGCGCACCGTGTCGGCGCTCTGGTGCGCCAGCCGTGGCCACGACGTCCGCAGGTGCGTCGACTTGTCGAGCGCCTGCTGGATCTGGTCGATGATCGGTGCCGTCGCGTCCACGTTGCGCAGCGGGACGCGGACCACGGTGTAGTTCGAGGTCGGCAGCCGAGCGGCGATCACCTTCGTGAGCAGGGACTTGCCCGCGCCGGGATGCCCAAGGACGAGCAGCGGCGTCCTCGTCGCGGTCGCCGAGGTGAGGTGTGCCGCCAGCATGACGTCCAAGTCGACCTTCCGCGGCTGGTCCTCCCACCTCTTGCCCTTCACCTGGTAGTGCGGGGTGACGAAACCGCGTTCCACGGTCGGGAAGACGACGTCGACGCCGTAGCGCTCCGCATCGGCGTCCAGGATGGGGTGCGACAACACGGCGCGGTTCGCCAGGTGCAGCGCGCGCAGGTCCTCGTTCAGCTCGGGGCCGCTGGTGGTGAGCGAGAGCAGGCTCTCCAGGCGGGACAGCGTCTCGGTGTGGGCAGCGAGGATGCCCCTCGTCGCCGCGTGCTCGTTGAGCGAGGACCACAGGGCGAACTCGGGGATGTCGGCGGCCAACTCCAGGAACCGGCTCTCGTACCGTGCCAGGACGTTCTCGATGAAGCTGGGTATCGCCAGGGTGAAGTCGGCCTTGAGCCGGGCGAGGACCTCGGCGGTTCGGCCCGTGGCCACGAAGAGCCACGACCGGACCGCGGGCAGGTTCTCGACGAAGCCGCGGGATGGCGCTGGGATCTGCGCCCGGTAGAGAGCATCCAGGGCCGACTCGGTCTGCGCGGCGATGGCGCCGGTGGCGATGTGGGTGCGATCCGCCTTGGTGATGGCGAGCCGTTTCACGGTCTTGGGTCCCAGTGTCTCCACCAGCACCTCGAGCAATGAGGACGCCACCAGCAGACTGTGGGCGGATTCGAGGAGGTCACGGCGCTCGCGGCCGCGCTTGTCGACGAAGCGGGCAGGCTTCAGCGCCGCCCGGAGCAGCTTGATCCCCTCGTTCTTCTGGTCGACCCAACCCCAAACGCAGGCGAGCACGGCAAGCGGGGCGAGCGGTGTGCCCAGTGCCGCCAAGCCCGCGACCACCCCCGAGCCGAGCACGGCGACACCGAGCGCCTTGTCCAGTTTGTCGACGAACCCGGGCGCGTCCCGGTCCAGGAGTCGCAGGGCCTCGGCGAAGGTCAGGTCCGGCTGTGGGCGCACCTCAGCGAACATACACCGTACGGCATCAGCCGCGGAGGTCTCGGTACATCTGGGCGGCGGCGGGGTGGAGGGGGGCTGGGGCGGTGTCGATGAGGGAGCGGACGTCGAGGTATTGGGTGCCTAGGGCTTGTTGGGGGACGAGGGTGGTGGCTCGGTCGACCAGGACGCGGACTGTGGTGGCGATGGTGGGCGACGACAAGCCGGGGGAGGGGATGAGGAGGTTGGGGACGCCGATGGTCGTGATGGGGGTGGGGTCTCGGTAGGTGTTGCCGGGGATGGTGACGTGGTCGTAGACGGGGCCGTAGTGGCTGCGGAGCGGGGCGATGTAAGAGGCGAGGTCTAGGAGGCGGATGCCGATGGCGTTGTCCAACTCCGACAGCGCGGGGGTGGGTAGGCCGCCGGACCAGAGGAGGGCTTGGACGCGGTTCTCGCGTAGTGCGGCGACAGCGTCCGCGAGGGGGTGGTGGTCGATGATGACCCGGACTTCTGCAGCCTCTATGAGCCTGCCGCCGAAGAGGGCTGCGCCGGAACCAGACGCCCCTAGGGAGACATGGTGACCTGACAGGTCCGGCAGGGTGCGGATGGGGCTGTCGGCGCGGACGACGAGTTGCATGTAGTTCTCATAGACCCGCCCAAGCGCGGTCAGGTCTATAGGCGCGGTGAAGGGCTCGCTGCCGGATCGCGCCGCGGCCAAGGCATCCGCCAACGTCAAACCGAGCTCCGCCTCACCCGCCGCCACCCGCGAGAGGTTCATGACGCTCCCCAACGTCTCCACCACCTCCACCTGCCACTCAGGCTCAACCGCGCGCATCTCCCCGGCCAACAACCGCGCGAACTCGACGTAGAACCCGCCCGGCTCTCCGGCCGCGATCCGCACCCGCCCGGTCGGGCTGCTGTACGAGCACCCGGCCACTGCCAACGCGCCGAGTAAGAACCCGCGCCGTGATAGAGCCATCACGCACCCCCAGGAAGCGAGACGGTCACTGCCAACCCGTGCGGCTCCGCGACGGCGATTCGCATCTCGCCGCCATACGCGGTCACCAGACGATCAGCGATGGCCAGCCCAAGACCCGAGCCCGGCGCCGACCCTGGCGCGCGCCAGAACCGGTCCGTCAGCTTCGGCAGGTCCTCCGCGGCGACCCCCGGACCGTCGTCGGTCACCGCGACCACCCCCGGATCCCGCACCGACACGCGGACGGTCCCGCCGGGGGCGTACTTGATGGCGTTGTCCAGCAAGACGTCCACCACCTGCGCGAGGTCCGACTCCGAGCAGCCCACCGCAACCGCTGCGATGTCCTCGACCACCGCCACCCCAGCCCGGTCGGCGGCTGACGCCCACGCGTCGACCCGCTCGCGGACCACAACCCCCGCGTCGCACCGCGCGTCCGACCCCACCGCCAACTCTGTCGCCGCCGTGTCCGCCGAAGCCAGCAGCAGCATCGAGTCCAGCAGCGACTCCAACCGGTCCAGCTCGGCGACCATCGACGCGTACGCCGGTTCCGCCGCCGACGACACCCTGCCCGCCAGGGAGTCCATCCGCAGCCGCAGCGCCGCCAGCGGGTTGCGCAGCTGGTGGGAGGTATCGGCCACCAGCGCCCGCTGCCGGTGCGCCGAGTCCGCCACCGCGTCGGACATGCGGTTGAACGACTCGGCCAACCCGCGCAGCTCCGGCGGCCCCAGCACCGGTGACACGTGCGCCCCCGGCGACCCGCCGCCGACCGCGCGCACCCCCCGCTCCAGTTCCGCCACCGGCCGCAGCACCCACCTGGCCAGCAGCAGCGCCAGCGCCACGAACGCCAGCGCCGCGCTCACCACCCCGGTCAGCGCGATCGCCCACCGCGTCCCCACGTCCGCCGCCGCCTGGTCCACAGTGGACCGCAACGCGACCGCTCCGGTGACCCTGGTGCCGCTGCCTATAGGCCTGGCGAACAGCACCGCCCCCGACGACCACGGCAGCACGGCCGGTGCTGCGGCCGCGGGCTGGTTGCGCAGCGCCGCGTCCAGCGCCGCCCGCACCGCGGGTTCGTCGGCGCGCATACCGGTCTCCAACACCGGCGTTCGGCGCGCGTCGATCACCACGACGGCGTCGCCGTAGAGCTCGACGTGCGCGCGGACCTCGGCGACCAGCCGGTCACCGCCGACCGAGGCCAGTTCGGCGAACCGGTCCAGGTCGGCGGTGCGGCTGAGCGCGAACCGCTGGGTCCGCTCGGCGGAGGTGCTGTGCAGCAGCGGACCGGCGAACCCGGCCAGCGCCGCCAGCGACAACCCCAGCAGCACCAGCAGCAGGCGCCCGCGCACGTCAGTCGCCCAGGCGGAAGCCGAAGCCACGGATGGTGCGCACCAGCTCCGGCCGCCCCAGCTTCGCCCGCAGCGCCGCCAGGTGCACGTCCAGCGACCGCGACACCGCCAGGTACGCGTCGCCCCACACCTCGTCGAGCAGTTGCTGCCTGCTCACCGCGGTCCCCGGGTGCCTGGCCAGCGCGGCGAGCACCTCGAACTCCAGGTTGGTCAGGCCGACCGCCTCGCCAGCCACCGTGACCCGCCTGGCGTTGAGGTCCACCGCGACGTCGTCGATCTCCACCACCGCGGGACGCACGCCCTCGGCCGCCAGCGCCCGCCTGGTCACCGCCTCGATCCTGGCCAGCAGCTCGATCAGCCGCACCGGCTTGACCAGGTAGTCGTCGGCGCCCAGCCGCAGCCCGCGCACCACCGTGCGCTCGTCGCCGTGCGCGGTCATCACCACCACCGGGGTCGAGGCGAGCTTGCGGAGCTTGCGCAGCACCTCCAGGCCGGGGATGTCCGGCAGCCCCAGGTCGAGCAGCACCACGTCGGCGTCGCGGTGCCGGATCAGCGCGTCGGCGCCCCGGGTGACCCGCTCGACGGGGTGCCCGTGGGTGGTCAGCACGTCGTGCACGGCCGCCGCCACCCCGTCGTCGTCCTCGACCAGCAGCACGCGCATCGTCAGTCCCGGTCCTCGAGCGGCGAGTCGGTGGACGTTTCCCCCATCACCGCGTAGACCACGAGGGAAACCAACACACATCCCGCCACATAGTAGAAGAACACCGACTCGTGCCCGGCTTGCTTGAGCCACAGGGCGACGTATTCAGCCGTTCCGCCGAAGATCGCCACGGTGAGCGCGTAGGGCAGGCCAACACCGAGGGCGCGGACCCGCGTGGGGAACAGTTCCGCCTTCACCACCGCGTTGATGGACGTGTACCCGGTGACGATGACGAGAGCGCCCACCATCAGCAAGAACGCGGGCACGGCCGAGTTGGTCTTGGCCAGGGCGGTCAGCAGAGGCACCGTCAACAGCGTCCCCAGCACGCCGAAGCCCAGCAGCAGCGGCCTACGACCGATCCGGTCCGACAGCGCCCCGGCGATCGGCTGCAGCACCACAAACACCACCAACGCCAAGAAGTTGATCCAGGCGACCGTGGCCTTGTCGATGTGACTGGTGTTCACCATGAACTTCTGCAGGTAGGTCGTGTACGTGTAGAAGGCGACCGTGCCGCCCAGCGTCAGGCCGACCACCAGCAGCAGCGATCGGGGGTGCTTCAGGAGCGCCTTAAGCGTTCCCCGAGTCTCGTTGGACCGCTCGGCCTCGAAGCTGGGGGACTCGTCCATCGTGCGCCGCAGGTACATGACGACAAGAGCCCCGAGCGCCCCGACCGCGAACGCGATCCGCCAACCCCAGGAGTCCATCTGCGCGGGCGTCAACACGTTCTGCAGCACGATCTGCAGCGCCAACGCGGTGAGCTGACCCGCAGTGAGCGTGACGTACTGGAAGCTGGAGAAGAACCCGCGCCGACCACTCGCGGCCATCTCCGAGAGGTAGGTCGCCGAGGTCGCGTACTCGCCGCCGACAGACAGCCCTTGGAGTAGCCGTGCCAACACCAGCACCACCGGTGCCGCCACGCCTATAGACGCGTACCCGGGGGTAAGAGCGATCATCAACGACCCGAAGGCCATCAACGTCACCGACAACGTCAACGCCCTCCGGCGGCCGAACCTGTCGGCGAACCGCCCCAGCAGCCACCCCCCGATCGGCCGCATCAAGAACCCCACCGCGAACACTGCCGCCGTGTTCAGCCACTGCGCGGTCTGGTCGCCCTTGGGGAAGAACGTCGCCGCGAAGTAGATGGAGAACGCCGTGTAGGCGTACCAGTCGTACCACTCGATCAGATTGCCGATGGACCCCTTGGCGATGTTGGCCACCACTCGCCGATCGGCCCGCTCCTTGACTGCCATGTCCCCTCCCGTGGATCCCGTGATCGGGACCACAGTGCGGTGCGTAGTCGGACGGCGACAAGCGGAGGCCCGGCAACCTTACAGACTCTTAGGGGAAGCGGCTAAGAGGAGCGGGCGGCCAGCCGTTGCGCAACTCCCATGCGGGACTTGACGCCCAGCTTGGTGAACACACGCGCGAGGTGCCCTTCGACCGTCTTGCGGCTGAGGAACAGCCGGGTCGCCACCTCGCGGTTGGTCAACCCGGACGCCACGAGTTCGGCGACCTCGAGCTCGCGGCCGGACAACGCCTCCACCGTCCCGTGTGGACGACGTGGTCGGGGCGCGCGGGCTCCCAGCCGCGTCTCGGTGAACCTGACCCGAGCCGACAGCCACGTCGCGCCGCAGGCGAGGTAGCCCTCCTTCGCCTGACCCAACTCGGCCCGCGCCGCGGTGAGATCACCCTCGGCCGCGAGGTGCTCGGCCAGCAACTCCCTGGCGCGAGCCCGCCGCACCGGGCTACCGGTGATGGCGCGGGCGGCCTCGTCCCGCGCGGCGGTCGACCGTCCCAGCGCCGCGAAGACGTACGACTGGGCGAAATGCCCGATCACGCTCGACCCCCGCACGGCTTCCTCGGCGAACCCGGCGGCTTCCTCGGCCCTGCCGAGCCCGACCATCGCGATCGCCAGGTGCCCCGCCCACGTGCCCCTGGCCTGCCCGCTGGCCCGGGAGAGGTCGGTGCCCACCGAGGCCGTGATGTGGCCGACGCAGGCGGTGAAATCGCCCATCGCCAGGTGGGCCTCGGCGACCGTCAACCCCGCGATCTCCGCCCACCACGGCGACCTCGGTGATGGCGCCGCCGCCAGCGCGTCTTCCGGACCGTTCTGCCACAGGATCGCGGGCAACTCCACCGCTGACGCCAGCGCCGCCAACTCCACGCTGCCCATGGCCACGGCGACGGCGTGCGCCTCCCGGCAGCTGACGCGGACCTGGTCGAGGTGACCGGAACGCAGCGCCAAACCCGCCTCGACCGCCAGGAGTTCGGGCAAACTCGACCGGCGACCCGTGGCCCGAGCGATGTCCACGCCACGCTGGACGTGCCTGGCCGCCTCGGCGGTCCGGTCCAGTGCGAGCTCAACCCAGGCCAACCCGGCGAGGTGGTCGCCGACAGCGGCATCCGGCAGCCCGTCCACCAGCCGAACAGCGGGCCACGCGGCATACGCGCTCGTCTCACCCGCCCGGACCGAGCCGAGCGCGAGCAACACGTGCCCTGCGACTTCATCGCCCTCCGCGATGGCATGTCGGGCATGCCCGACGCACCCCGCGGGATCTCCCAGCAGTAGCGCCACCGCGGCTCGTTCCGCCGCGACCCCTGCCGTGCCTGCCCTGGCCAAGAGCGCCTCAGCCTCGGTGTAGCGACCTAGGAGACGCTCGGTTCGTGCGCATGCCCGCACGACCTCTGGGCCAGACTGTCCATTGGCTAGAGACGTGTGCAGTACGTCCCTGGCGCGTAGGAGGTTGCCGCCGAGCCCTAAGGCGCGCCCCAGTAGCGGCAGCAACTGGTCGCCTGTGCCGTAGGGGAGGACCTGAATGGCGCGGTCCACCCACGCCGCTGCGGTGGTAGGCGCTGAGTCGAGTACGACCTCCGCCGCGCTCGCCAACGTCCGGGCTGCCTCAGCATCGCCGTAAGAGGCCGCGCGGGCCGCGTGGAACGCTTGCAGCGGTAGGGGGCCGCCCTTGAGGCGTAGGTACTCACCGGCTCGCCTATGGGCCCTTGTCCGCCAAGTGACACCAGCGGACTGGTACGCGGCCGCGCGGACCAACGGGTGCCGGAACGCGATCCGCGAGCCGTGCGCGCGCACCAACCCACTCGCCACAAGGTCGTCCAGAGCGCGAAGCACGACCGCCTCCGGTAGGCCCGCCACCCGAACCACCACGTCCACATCGGCAGGGGCGCCTGAGGCGGCCACCGCGTACGCGACTTCTCGTCGCACCTCGTCTAACGCGAGGACCTCGCTGGCTGCCACCGCGAGCACGCCATCCGGCAGCGGTGTCTCGCCGATCCCGCGCGGGTCGATGGCTAAGAGGACTGCCTCAGGCGAGTGTCCTGTCAGTGCCGAAAGGTAGAGGGGGTTGCCGCCGCTCGCAGCGACCAACTGGGCGCACATGTGCCTCGGCGTACCGGGCAGCAGGGCCGCCACGTCGGCGGCATCGAGCGGTCCCGGGGACAACCGGGTCACCTGCCACGGCGACCGGGCCAACGCGGCGGGCAGCCAATGGCACCCGTCGCGGTAGGCCACCGCGACCAGCACCGGCCCCGGCGACGGCGCCCGCAGCAGCGTTTCCAGCCATTCCGCCCATTTCACCGCGTGCGCGTCGTCAATCACCAGCACCGACGGACAATGCTCGGAGATCCGTTCGCTCGGCGGTCGAGACACCGCCGCGAATCGCACGTCGACCCCGAGGGAATCGGCCCGCTCGGCGAGTTCGGCCAGCAGCCGGGTTTTCCCGGTGCCCGGCTCCCCGTGCACCGCCACCACTACCGCCTGGCCCGTGACCAGCGCGTCCAGTGACCGCTGGAGTGCGGAAAGTTCCCGTTCGCGACCGACGAGGGGTTCGCGAGCGGGTCTTCCCATCCGCCACCCCCAGAATCGCCAAACGACCGGTGGAATCACCGGTGTCGATTGTCGATCTTAGGTTACCCGGTTAATCGGCAGAAGCGGTCGGACGGCCCGAACCGGTGGTCAGAACGGCCCCCTGGATGTCGTGGATCACATAGCGGTGCGGGGCCATCGCCCCCGGCTTGCCCGGCAGCGCGGCCATCACCGCGGTGTGCAGCGCCTCCGGATCGGGGGCAGGCGCGGTCACGGACGCGGTGATCTGTCCGTCCTCGACGGTCACCCGCACCTGCTCCGTGCCCGCGGCCCCGCTCACCGCTGCCCGCACGTCGTCCAAGCTCACCCACGACGAGTCGAGCAGTCGCCACGATTCGTCCCGCACCACCGGAACCACCCCGGTCACCGAGCCGATGTCACGCACCCGGACCTCTCCGGTCGCGGCTGTCACTAACAGGCGCTCTAGCGCTAAGAGCACCGTGTCAACCTCCGCGGCCGGGAAGCGCGCGGTGTCCACGTGCAACCGGATGTCGGCCTCTGTGTCGCTCACACCGCCTAACGTGAGCAGGAACGCCGTAGGCAATGTCCGATCCGGCATCGGCTCCAGCTTCGTGTCCGCTAAGGCAGCTACCGGGTCGGCCGGGGCGTTGGTCGCGGCGGCGGCCGTAGTGGCGCCGAGGTCGTTGAAGACCGCGTCGCGGTGGAAGTAGGTGCCGCGTTCCCGGCCCACGCTGTCGATGACCTCCCACAGTTCTATGGAGTCGAACTGCGCGTAGCGGTAGGCGTTGATGGTGGTGGCCTGCACCTGCCGGACGACGTCGTCGAAGGTGGCGTCGTCGTCGAGCGTGTAGGGCACCAACGCGTCTTGCGCCAAGGGGCCTACGTACTCCCGCCACGCCGAGCGGAACCGGTTACCGCAAATGGACACGATGACCCCGTCCGGCGTCGCGGTCCGCACGCTGAGCAGCGCGGCCGCCGCGGCCAACACCGCGGTGGAGTAGCTGGCGCCGGTGCGGTCCACGATCATCCGCAGCGCCGCCGCGGCCGCGCTCGACACCATCCGCCGCTCCAGGTACCCCGGGGCGCCCTCCGGGTGCGGCGGCAGCGCGCACATCGCCTGCGGGACCTGCCGCAGCCGGGTGTCCCAGTACTTCAGCGCCGACCTGGTCCGCCGCTTGCCGACCTCCGACTGCTCCCACTCCGCCTGGTCCAGCGGCTGGTGCCCCCGCTCCTCGGCCAGGTCGTCGCGCCCGGCCAGCAGCGCGCGCAACTGCTCACCCACGATCGCCGCCCCCGCCGCGTCCACCGCCACGTGGCAGAACAGCAGGACCACCACCATCGGCAGTCCGCCGCCGGTGATCACCAGCACCCGCAGCGGCAGCCCGTTGACCACGTCGAACGGCACCCCGAGCTGCTGCCACACCAACCGCCCGATGAACGCCAGCGGGTCGTCGCCCTCCAGTTCGTGCAGCTGCAGATCGATCTCGCCCTCGACCAGCACCCGCTGGGTGGGCCCGTCGGGGGAGTCGAGCACGAACGTCGTGCGCAGCGCCTCGTGCCGGGCCACCAACACCCCCAACGCCCCCACGATCTCGGGCACGGTGTGCTCGGGGGACAACTCCACGAACACCGGCAACACGTCCGACCGGTCCCCATCGGTCCCCAGCCACCGCAACACGTTGCGCTGCCCCAGCGTCACCGGCCCAGTCCCACCCCGCACCCCGCGGAACCGAACCGGCAACACCGGCACGGCAGGCCCGTCGGGCTGGGACGCGATCGACTGCGGCACCGTCATGGCGAACACTCCTCATGTCCCGGCGGCGAACACAGCAGGACCCTAGGCAGCCCGCCTCCGCCGAACATGGGGGAAATCCCCTATCTTGACCGATCCCACCCGCTGGAACACGACAGGTGTCTGTCCGACTACTCCCGCCGGGGCAACTGGCCGGTCGGACCCGCGGTGACGGTGAACCGGCCCGGTCCGAAGGTGACCTGACCGGTCGGGCCGGGGGAGATCGGTCCGGTCCCCGCCTGCAGGTCCGCCTCGAACCCCGGCAGCTTGAGCTTGATCAGCGACGGCAACAACACCGCGATGGTGAACAAGCCGACCAGCACCGGCGTGGTCGTCGTCAACATGACGGCGGTGACCTTGTCGCTGGTGAAGAAGGTGACCCACAGCGTGCTGAGCAGGGCGATCGAGACACCCCCGCAGGTGCGTAAGTGCCCGCTGGCGGTACAAGAGCCGTCCTCGCGCGTCGCCCGCTAGCGAGCCCATCCGGTGGTGGGCCACACCCGCGACGAAGTGCGGGTCGGCCTCCTTGTCCGGAGCGGACCCGATCGCACCCTGTGCGTGCGCGTAGGCCTCAGCGTGCAGGTCGGCGTTCTGCTGCTTGTCCGCAGGAACAACGCCCCCAACTCAACATGCGCCGCCGCGTCGTACCAATCACGATTGATCGCCTTGGCCAACTCCACCTCGGCCTCCTCGTACCGCCCCATCTGGACGTACAGGGCACCGAGGTCCGCGTGGCCGGATCCACCTCGATCGCGGCGTCGAGGTGGGGGAGGGAGTCTTCGAAGGCGCCTCGAGCTGCGTGAACGTTCGCCAGCGTCAGCGGCGGCGGAGAAGGTCGATTTCGGTGGTGGTCACGGCTCCCCTTAGGCTCGTTCTCCACCCTGGTCGTGACACTCTCACGGTCCGTTACCGGTCAGGAGCACCGTGCCAGATCCGTTCGCCGCGTTGCGGGCCGATTGCGCCAACTGCCACGCGCTGTGCTGCCGCGTGCCCGCCTTCGCCGCGTCTGCGGACTTCGCCATTGACAAGCCTGCTGGGCGTGCCTGCCCCAACCTGCTCGCTGACCACCGGTGCGGGATCCACGACCGGCTGCGGGCCAAGGGGTTCACCGGGTGCACGGTCTATGACTGCTTTGGCGCGGGTCAGAAAGTCACACGCACTGCGCCCGACGAGGCCCAAGACGTCTTCCCGGTTGTGCGTGACCTGCACGAGCTGCTCTGGTACCTCACAGAGGCCCAGCAGATCGCCGCGTCACTACGCGTCGACATCGGTCGGGTGTTGGTTGAGACCGAGGACCTCACCAACGCGGGCCCAGCTGTGCTGCGATCCCTTGACGTCCACTCTCACCGCAGCAAGGTCAACGCGCTGCTGCTTAAGGCGAGCGAGGTTGCCCGCGCGGGGACTCGCGGTAAGAACCACCGGGGTGCCAACCTCATGGGTGCCCGGCTGCGGCGCGCCGACCTACGCGGGGCGAGCCTAAGAGGGGCCTACCTCATCGGGGCAGACCTAAGAGACGCTGACCTACGCCAAGCCGATGTGATCGGTGCCGATATGCGGGGGGCTGACCTAAGAGGGGCTGACTTCACCGGTGCGCTGTTTCTCATCCAGTCCCAACTGGACTCCGCGCGCGGTGACTCCACGACCAAGCTGCCACCCAGGCTGACCCACCCCTCGCACTGGTCGGCTAAGGCATGAACTTCTTGGGGCCGACCAGCGCGGCCGCCCCGATCAGCACGTAGCCGACCACCGGTCCGAACGACCCGACGCTGAGGTTGTCGAAGCCGTCGGCGAAGTCGGCGACGGCGGCCACGTGGACCCCGGACAGCGCCAGCAGGATCAGGCCCGCGACCCGGCGGAACATGCTCACCGCGGTCTTCAGCACGAAGATGACCACCACGGCGACACCGACCGCCGCCACCGCGACCACCACGTCCCGGGTGCTGAAGTCCTGCTCGATGCCGAACATGCCGGTCATCGGGGCGATCCCGTAGCGCAGCAGCAGGTACCCGACGCCGAGCAGGACCAGGCCCGCCCACACCACCTTCATCGCCACGGACTCGAGCACCGCGGAGAACGACAGCAGCACCCCCAACACGACCAGCGGGTAGCTGAAGATCACCACGTACCAGTCGCCGAAGCCGTGCGCCTGGCCGTCCGACAGGTCGCCCACCAGGCTCGCCAGCGACCTGGGGTCGCCGCCGTGCGCGACCCACGGCAGCAGCGTGAGGCTCAGCAGCTGCACCAGCGACCCGACGATCGCCAGCACCAGGCCGACCCCGGGGATCCGGCGCGGACCGGACGACGACCTCGGCGGTGGCGCGGGCCGGGCGGGTGCGGGCCGCTGGGCCTGCTGAGCGGCGGGCCGCTGGGCCGACTGGGGCTGACCCGCCGGACGCTGGGGCTCCTGCCGGTACGGCTGCCCTTGCTGGGGCTGCTGCGGGCGGGGCTGCTGGGGGTAGGGCTGCTGGGGCTGGTAGGGCCCACCGCCCACGGGCGGACCGTAGCCGCCCTGGCCGGGGTACCGGGGGTCGTGCGGCGGCGGTTGCGACATGTGCGAACCGTACAGTCAGGACCGGTCGAAAACAGCCCGTCGCCGAGGTGTCGATTCGCGAGGCAGCCATTCGTGTAGAGGGTGCGGGCCGCCGGGCCCGCACGACAAGAGGAGCCGACATGGCGCAGTACCTGCTCAGCATCCAGCAGCCCGACGGTGACCCGCCCCCGCCGGAGGTGCTGGACCCGATCATGCGCGACGTCGCCGCCCTCAACGAGGAGATGCGGGCCGCGGGCGCGTGGGTGTTCACCGCGGGCCTGCACCCGGCGCACACCGCGACCGTGCTGCGCCCGAAGGGCGACGACGTGCTGGTGACCGACGGCCCCTACGCCGAGGGCCGCGAGCACGTCGGCGGCCTCTGGGTGATCGAGGCACCCGATCTCGACGCGGCGCTGGAGTGGGGCCGCAAGGCGGCGGTGGCGCTCACCCTGCCGATAGAGGTCCGCCCCATCGGCGGTCACTGCGGGTGACCCTGGCAGGCGTGTTCGCCCAGGAGTACGGGCGGGCGGTCGCGGTGCTGACCCGCGTCTTCGGTGACATCGACATCGCCGAGGACGCGGTTCAGGACGCCTTCGCCCAGGCTCTGCGCACCTGGCCGGAGCGCGGGGTCCCGCCGAGCCCGGCGGGGTGGATCATCACCACCGCCCGCAACCGGGCCATCGACCGGCTGCGCCGCGAGGCCGACCGCGACGACAAGCACGCCCAAGCCGCGCTGCTGCACGCGGCGGCGGAACCAGTCGAGGAGGGCCCCGTGGGCGACGACCGGCTGCGGATGGTCTTCACCTGCTGCCACCCGGCGCTGGGCAGACCGGCCCAGGTCGCGTTGACGTTGAAGCTGCTCGGCGGCCTCACCACCGCCGAGATCGCCCGGGCGTTCCTCGTGCCGGAACCGACCATGGCGCAGCGGCTGGTCCGGGCCAAGGCGAAGATCCGCGCGGCCCGCATCCCCTACCGGGTGCCGACCGACGCCGACCTGCCCGATCGGCTGCGCTCGGTCTTGGCCGTGGTGTACCTGGTGTTCACCGAGGGGCACGCCCGACGCCGCGAGGACCTGTGCGCCGAGGCCATCCGCCTGGCCAGGCTGCTCGTGGAGTTGATGCCCGATGAGCCGGAGGCACTCGGCCTGCTCGCGCTCGTGCTGCTCACCGACGCCCGCCGCGCCGCGCGGGTCGACGACGACGGCGTGTTCGTCCCGCTGACCCGCCAAGACCGCGCCCGCTGGGACCACGCCATGATCGCCGAGGGGCACGACCTGGTCCGCCGGTGCCTGCGCCGGGGCGCGCCGGGCCCTTACCAGATCCAGGCCGCGATCAACGCCGTCCACACGGACCCGCCGACGGACTGGGCCCAGGTCGTGGCGCTCTACGACCAGCTGATCGCGGTGGCCCCGACACCGGTCGCGCGCCTCAACCGCGCTGTCGCGGTCGCCGAGGTCTCCGGTCCCGCCGAGGCGTTGGCGTTGGTGGCGGAACTGGACCTCGACGGCTTCGCGGTCTTCCACGCGGTCAAGGCCGATCTGCTCCGACGGCTCGACCGGACCGAGGAAGCCGCACCGGAGTACACGCGCGCGATAGAGCTCAGCCCCGACCCTGCCGAACAGGACCACCTGCGACGCCTACGCGATTGCACGGCATGATTCGGGGGTGCCCTCGCCCCTGCGTGCCGTTTCGGCCACTCGGTATGTGACCCCCTTGCGCGAAGGTGGGTCGCTGCCCGGGTTGGTGGAGGCCGACGACCTGGGGATGTACGTGCTCAAGTTCCGCGGCGCGGGTCAGGGCCTCAAGGCGTTGGTGGCCGAAGTCGTGGTGGGTGAGTTGGCGCGGGCATTGGGCCTACCGGTGCCGGAGATCGTGCTCGTCGACCTCGACCCGGAACTCGGCAGGGCGGAGCCGGACGAAGAGGTCCAGGAGTTGCTGCGCGCCAGCGGCGGCCACAACCTCGGGTTGGACTACCTGCCGGGGTCGTTCGACTTCACCCCGCTGGTGCGCGACCCCGGGCCTGACTTGGCCGCGCGGGTGTTGTGGCTCGACGCCTTGGTCCTCAACGTCGACCGCAGCTGGCGCAATCCGAACCTCTTGCTCTGGCACCGGGATGTGTGGCTCATCGACCACGGCGCGTCTTTGTACTTCCACCACCGGTTCGCGCCGGGATGGCAGCCCTCGCAGACCTACCGCTACGACGCTGCCGACCACGTGATGCTGCCGGTGGCGGGGTCGGTCGTCGAGGTCAACGCGACGCTCGCGCCGAAGGTGCTCCCGGTTGTCGATGACGTGCTGGAGTTGGTACCGGACGACTGGTTGGACAGTGTGTTCGACACGCCAGACCAGGCCAGGGCGGCCTATAGGGCGTACTTCGAGGCACGACTGGCTGACGCGCCGCGCTGGGTCGAAGAGTTGGAGGCGACCCGTGTCGCACGTGTTTGAGTACGCGCTCCTGCGAGCCGTACCCCGCCAAGACCGCGGCGAGGCCATGAACGTCGGCGTCCTGCTTTATTGCGCCAGCCTGGACTACCTACGCTGCCGCACCCATGTAGACCCCGACCGGCTGCGCGCCCTGGACCCCGATCTCGACATTGACACCCTCGCCACCGCGCTGACGCTGCTGTGCGGCGCCTGCGATGGCAGTGACCAGCGGGCACCGGTAACGGGCATCTCCCTTGGGCAGCGCTTCCGCTGGCTCACAGCGCCGCGCAGCACTCTCGTGCAGACCTCGCCTACACACCCCGGGCTCACCAACGACCCTGATGCGGACCTAGAGCGCCTGTTCCAGCGCCTAGTACTTCCCGTAGGTGCCTAACGGCCGTAGGGGAGTGTCGCGTCGATGAAGCCGCGTTCGTCCGCGCGCGGCCACTCCGAACGACCCGTGCCCCGGGTAGCCATCGCCCACAGCACGTCCTCCGCGCACGAGGCGTCCACGTCGTCGTCGGTGAACACGATCAACCTGCCGAACGGGTGCCGGTCGAACGCCCGCCGCGCCACCTCCGCCAGCCGGTGGTCGTCGGCGCTGGACCGCTTGCGCACCGACACCACCAACAGCAGCATCCCGCCGCCCGCCGGGCTGTGGTGGACGTCGGTGACCAGGTCGTCGTCGACCGCCCGCGCCACCGACAACGCCCCCGCCAGCCCCAGGACGACCGACTGCTCCCGCCCCTGCTCCACCATCGCCTGGTACAGCGGATCCGGGCGCGCGGTCACCGCGGTCACGGTGAGCACCGGGCGTCCGTCCGCCACCGCCTGGTCGAGGTAGCCCTCCAGGACGATCTCGGAGTCCGCCAGCACGGTCGACCCGACTCCCGCGCACAGCGCCACCGGCGCCTCGGCGAGGGCACCGGCAAGAGCCACTTTGTCGACCGGCCACAGCTGCGAGGTCAACGCGGACGCGATGGTCACGGCGGGAGGAGCCCCGAGGTTCACCGACACGGGCAACCGGTCCCCAGCGGCCAACGCCTCCGCGCGCAGGTTGCCCAGGGTCGGGTCAGGTCCCATGCACACAGCGAGCCGAGACTCGTCCAACGCCACCATCTGGTGCGCGGACAACACGGCAACGTCGCCGCGGTTCGCGTAGAGGACGCCTTGGGTGATGTAGCGCCCGGCGGTGTGGTCGGTCAGCAACGGCAGCTTGTGCAAGTCGACATATGGCCACCGCACGCGGTTCTGCGCGACCCGCACAGGGGGAACAGCTGCCTCTATCAACGCCTTCGTGGTCTCGCGACTCGCGTACCGGGGGAGTCCGGGTAAGAGGGCCCGAACCCGGTTGGTGTCACCGTAGAACCCGAGCAGGATCGGGATGGATGTGTCCGGCAGTTGGTACTGCACCACCATCTCCGAGTGCGGTGCCGACGGCAAGCCGGTGAACCGCTCGACGAAGTCGGTCGCGACCGCGTCCAGGCGGAACAGCCTGCTCGTTGGTCCGTGCTCGTTGAGCGGGATCCGGCGCAACGCGGTGCGCAGTGACAACGCCGTCGGTTCTTCGACCGTGGGGGTGCGCGGGGTCGGGATGGCCGTCACCGCGGCACCCCGGCCCGGTGGGACAACCAGGCGGCCGGGTTGGGTGACCGCAACAACGCCGTGCCGACCAGCACAGCGGTGTACCCGGCCTCCACCAGCCGCGTGACCTGCTCAGAGCGCTCGATGCCGCTGGCGCTCACCGGGGCGCGGCAGCCCGTCGCCCGCACGACCGGCAGCAGTTGCTCGCTGCGGCCCAGATCGGCCGGTCCGCGCTCCCGCAGCCGGATGTCCTTGTTGTTCACCGCCAGCACGCACTCCCCGGGGTGCGGCACCGCGGCGATCTCGGCCTCGGACACCACCTCCACGAACGGCGTCAGCCCCAGCAGCAGCGCCTTGTCCACCAGCGTCGCCAAGACCCGCCCCGGCACCAGCGCGGCGGTCAGCAGCACCGCGGCCGCTCCGACGTCCCTGGCGTGCACCAGTTGGGACTCCCTGGTCAGGAAGTCCTTCTGCAGCACGGGCAGGTCGCAGCGCGCGGTGATGTCGGCGAGCAGCCGCAGGTCCCCGCCGAACCACCTGCCGGTCACCACCGACACGCACCCCGCTCCGGCGGCCTGGTACGCCGCCGCGATCGCCACCGGCGACCGGTCGCCCAGCAACGACACCCCGTCAGCGCTGTGCACCTTGACCTCGGGGATCACCGGGATGGACGCCCCCAGCAGCGCCTCGATGAACCCGCTCACGGCCGCCACCCCGCCACCAGTGCGCTCACCCTGCCGGGATCGATCCGACCGTTGCCGCCCCGGCAGCCGGTGTCCGCGTCGACCCCGGCGAACCTGGGGTGCCGCCGGACCTCCCGGAAGTCGGCGGCGTTGTCCGGGGTGATCCCACCCGAGAGCAGGAACGGTCGACTCAGCCGGTTCGCGATGCCCAGCACCACCTCTTCGGCCAAAGTCCTCCCCGTGCTGCCCAACGCCCCGTCCGGTCCCACACAGTCGAGCAAGAACATGTCCACCCCCGCCTGCTCGTAAGCCCCCACCAATGCCTCCTCCAAGCACACCCCGGCCCTGACGTGCAGGGCCTTCACCACGGTCAGACCAGCCCCCTTGAGCACCTTGACCACCCTCGGCGGCTGGAACCCGTGCAGTTGGACCCACCGCACCCCGGTCGCCTGTGCGAGCCCGACGAGGCCATTGGCGTCATCGGTGAACGTCACCAGCACCGGCTCCGGGCCGCCGCGCGAGGCCAACTCCGCGAAGGTCGACGGCGACAGGTTCGCGTGGCCGCCCCGCACACCGCACCACAGACCCACCAGGTCCACCCCGCCGAGCGCGGCGAGGTCCGAGGTGCGGGTGGCCCCGCAGACCTTCACCAGCGGCTCAGACATCCGGCAGCCCCGCCAACGCCGCGTACATCCGGCTGAGGTCGAACTCCTCGTCCCGCAACGTGCCCGCGAAGTACTCCGCGTAGGCGGGCAGGTCGAAGTGGCCGTGCCCGGACAGTCCGAAGAGGATCGTCCGGCCGATGCCCTCCTCCTTGCACCACAACGCCTCCCGGATGGCAGCCTCGACCGCGTGGCACGACTCCGGCGCCGGGACGATCCCCTCTGTGCGCGCGAATCGCACACCCGCCGCGAAGCACGCTGACTGCGCGACCGCGACAGGGTCGATCAACCCCTGCGCGACCGCCTCGCTCACCAGAGGTGCCATACCGTGGTAGCGCAGCCCACCCGCGTGTAGAGGCGGTGGGATGAACCCGTGCCCCAGAGTGTGCATCCGCAGTAGAGGCGTGAACCCGGCCGTGTCGCCGAAGTCGTAGGCCAGCGTTCCCTGGGTCATCGAAGGACAAGAGGCGGGCTCAGCTGCCACTACGCGAACAGGCCTGCCACCGCGCAGTTGCTCTCCTAGGAACGGGAACGACAACCCGCCCAAGTTGCTGCCACCACCCGCGCACCCGATAACCACATCCGGGTAGTCGTCGGCCAAACCGAACTGGATGATGGCCTCTTGGCCGATCACGGTCTGGTGTAGCAACACGTGGTTGAGCACGCTTCCGCAGGCGTAGTTCGTCGACGGGTCCTGAGCGGCGATCTCCATGGCTTCCGACGCGGCGATACCCAGGCTTCCGGGGGAGTCCGGGTCCCGCGCCAGGATGGACCTACCGGTCTCGGTCTCCCTGCTCGGGCTCGATACGCAACGCGCGCCGTAGGTCTGCATCAGCAGTTGGCGGTAAGGCTTCTGGTCGAAGCTCACCCGCACCATGTAGACGCTGACATCCAGGCCGAACAACGCGCCCGCCAAAGCCAGAGAAGATCCCCACTGCCCCGCCCCGGTCTCCGTGGCGAGTTTCGTGATCCCGGCCTGCTTGTTGAAGTACGCCTGCGCGACCGCCGTGTTCGGCTTGTGGCTGCCAGTAGGGCTGACTCCCTCGTACTTGTAGTAGATCCGCGCGGGTGTGTCCAAAGCGCGTTCCAGCCCGCGCGCCCGCACCAACGGCGAAGGGCGCCAACGCGCATAGACCTGCCGCACCGGCTCCGGGATCTCTACCTCCCGGTCGAGGGTCAACTCCTGCCGGGCTATCTCCGCGGGCACTATAGGCAGCAGATCGTCGGGTGTAACCGCCCGACCCGTCGCCGGATGCCGGGGCGCGGCGAGGTCAGGCAGGTCGGCGGCGAGGTTGTACCAGGTGCGCGGGATGTCCCGCGCGCTGAGCGTGAACTGCACGGGCTCAACCATGGCGAACCAACCGGGCCAACAACGCCGTCGCCGCGCCATCCCGCACGACCTCGGCCGCGTCCGCCTTGGCCCGCGCCCAGTCGGTGCTGGACCCGGACAGGACAGCCAACGCCGCCGCGTTCAAGCACACGGTCTGAACCGCCGCTATAGGCGCGCTACCGGACAGCAGCGCACGCAGGTCCGCCACCGGGTCTGCCCCGGGCGCGAGGTCGAGCAGGGAGCCCGGCTCGGACGGCTCCAGCCGCCAACTGCGCCCGGTCACCCCCTCGTGGACGTGGTTGACGGCGAACGACACCAACTCGTCGACGCCGGTGTCGTTGTGGCACAGCCAGGTCTTCTGGTCCGAGCGCCGAGCCGCGAGCGCGCGCAACGCGGGCACGTCCTCGGCGCGGGCCACCCCGGTCAACTGCGCCGCCACCGACACCTGGGCCAAGAACGGCCCCACGGTGTTGACGAACCGCCCCACTGTCCGCAGGTCCAACGGCACGATCTCGGCGGCCAGCAGCGAGATCTCCACCGGGTAAACGAAGACCCCGGCGAACCCCACACCGAACCGGTCCACCATGTCCGCCAACTCGCTGTGCGAACCCGCCAGGGGTACCCCGGCCGCTGCCAGGACGTCGAAAGACCCGGCCCGGCGCGAGTAGCCGCGCGACCCGGTCTTGACCACGCGCACCCCCATCGCCGCGGCCACCACCGCCGCCGCGGTGGAGACGTTCACCGTGAGCGGCCCACCGCCGGTCCCGACGACGTTCACCGCCCCCGGATACGCCACCGGTTCCGCACCACCGCGCTCCTGCGCCGCGTCGAACAACGCGGCCAGCGAACCCGGATCGGGCATGACCGTGGACAACGACGCCAACACCGCCGCCGCCTCACCCCTGGCCAGCCGCCCCCGCGACAACCGGTCCAGGAAACACCCCCACGCCGCTCTCCCCACCGGGCCTGCCCGTCTGGTCAGCCCGGCCAGCAACGCCGACACCTCAGCCCGCCCGCACCGGCGACACGGCGAGCCCGGCCACCGCGCGCACCGACCGCAGGTCCGCCGGGTCCACCTCGTCCACGCGCACGTCGAAGGTGTCCTGCAACCAGGCCAGCACGCGCAGCGCGCCCAGGCTGTCGATCACCCCGGCCGCCACCAGGTCCAGATCCGGGTCCACCTCCTCGGCGGGCACGTCCGGCAGGAACTCCTCGACCACGAACCGGGTCACGGCGCCCAGCACTTCGCTCACGGCAAACCTCTTCTCCCCCTCACCGCGCGGACCCCGGGCACGGTCTCCACAGTGGACATCCCGGCGGCATCCCTGCACCGGGATGTCCAAGTTATGTCCGGTAGGGGGGTCGGGCATGGGTGCCCGCCACCCACATTCCGCCAGCCGGAACCCGCGTTGGCGCACGTCACGGCCCCGAGCCGCGCTCAGGGCCCCGGCACGCTGGGGCGACGAGCGGAAAGGGCGTGGTTTCCACCCACCGCTATGCTGGGGCGTTGCCGCCAAGGCTCCTAAGAGGACAAAACGGATTCCGGCCGCACCCCTATCGGGGTGCCACCCCGTCGCGGGCCCGCTAGGATTCGGGGGACAACCCCGCCCACCACCGCTCGACGGAGGACTCCAGTGGCGTCCAAGCCAGCCCCGCAACCAGCCCCCGTCGAGGATCCCGCGCCCGAAGAGCGGGGTGTGCGCGCGCACGCCAGGCGCAACCACGAGAAGCTGCGCGTCGCCGCCAACATCGTCGTCGCCGAACAGGGCGCCGACGCCTCGCTCGAGGAGATCTCCCGCCGCGCGGGCCTGGGCTCGGCCACCCTCTACCGCCACTACCCCACCCGCCTGATCCTCCTCGACGTCGTCTTCCACGACCGCGTCGAAGCCCTCAACGCCGCGGCCGCCCCCCTGCTGACCTCGGCCGACCCCGGAACCGCCCTGGTCGACTGGGTGCTGCTGCTGGCCGACCACTTCACCGCGAACCTCGGCCTGGCCAAGTTCCTCGTCCTCGCCGAGGGCGCCAAGGACCTCACCAGCGCCCACGACCAGGTCCGCGACACCGGCAAGAAACTGCTGACCCGAGCCCAGAAAGCCAAGGCCGCCGCCCCCGACACCACCATCGGCGACCTGCTTGACCTCCTGAACTCCATCGTCCTGACCAACGAACGCGACCCCCTCCGCGTCCGGCGGCTGCTGGACCTGGCGGTCAGCGGCATCCGCCGCTGAGGTGCCGGCTGGTTGGTGCGGGTTGGCGGGGAGTTGCTCGTCTATGCGCAGGAGACCGGGGCGGCTGCGTAGGGGATCGCCGTTGGCGACTTGGTCGGCATGGTGAAACTTTCGTTGTTCTGCCCAACGAACGTGGTCTCATCCGCGTCCGGCGGCTGCTGGACCTGGCGGTCGGCGGCATCCCGCTGAGGTGGCCGCGCGCTGAAGGCGCGGCTTGACCCAGGTTGGCGAGATCTGCCACTGAGGTGGCCATGCGCCGAAGGCGCGGTTGGCGGCCGCAGGTTGGCGGGGAGTTGCTCGGCCGTGCGCGCGATGGCGTCAGATCAGCGGGGTCGTGTCGGTGACCGGGCCGTGGCGTTGGAGGTCGGCCCAGGCTCGGGCCAGGCGGCGGACCAGTTCGGTGATGACCTCGTGGGGGAAGGTGAACGGCACCCGCACGTGGTTGTCGTGCGCGCCGGTGGGGTCGGTGGCCGATCCCGGGACGGCCTCGACGCCGTGGCGGAGGGCCACTTGGGCGAAGATCTGCGCGCTGGTGTCGGGCAGCGCCACCCACAGCGCCGAGCCGCCGTCCGGGGTTTGCCACCGCCAGCTCGGCAGGTTCTCCGCCAGCAGGGTCTGCATGTGCTCCAGCCGCGACCGCATCGTCGCGGCCCGGATCGCGGTGATCTCGTCCAACCTCGGCAGCAGCCGGGCGGTCAGCGCCTGGTCCAGCACCGGGCTGCCCAGGTCCGCGCGGACCTTGTACCTCGCGAGCCGCTCCACGATGGCGGCTGGGCCGCGTACCCAGCCGATGCGCAAGCCGCCCCACACCGACTTCGCGACCGAGCCGACACTCAGGATCTCCGCATTGCCCCTGGCGAACGCGCCTATAGGGGGCGGGGTGGCACCGGTGCGGCTGTGGAAACCGCTATAGGCGTTGTCCTCCAACACCGGCACGTTGTACCGGGCAGCCAGTTCGGCGACCCGTCTTCGCCGCGTCGTCGACATCATCCGGCCGGTGGGGTTGTGGAACGTGGGCATGAGGTAGGCCAGCACCGGGCGTTCCTCGGCGAACACGGCCGCCAACCGGTCCGGGCGGATGCCTTCGTCGTCGAGCGGCACGCCGACCAGCCGCGCACCAGCCGCGCGGAACACGTCCAGACAACCCGGCCAGCTCGGCGTCTCCACGACGACGGTGCTCCCCGGCCGCAGGTACATCTGTGCGACCAGACCGATGACCTGCTGCGCCCCCGTCGTGACGAGCACCTGGTCGGCGTCGGTCGGCAACCCCACGTCGGTGTAGTGCGCGGCAACGGCTTCGCGCAACGGGGGATAGCCCCTCGGGTGGTAGCCGACATCGGCCATCAACTCGGCGAGCTCGCCGTCGGCCAGGTCGCGGTAGACCTCGGCGAGCTCGGGCGCCGCGGGTTCGATGGCCATCGCCAGCGAGATGATCGGCCCCGGTCCGTCGACGAGCCGCTGGAAGATGGAGGTGGCCCGCCCACCCGGGATGCGGCCGTGGGAGCCGTTGACCCTCGGGCGCGCGCTCACCCGGGTACCGCTGCCGCGCACGCTGTCGACGAGGCCCTTGCCGCGCAGCTCGTCGTAAGCGGCGACAACGGTCGCACGGCTGACCGTCAGCAGCTTGGCCAAGTCGCGCTCGGAGGGCAGCCGTTCGCCCGCGGGCAGGTCGCCGACTTCGATGGTCTTGGCCACAGCGCCCGCGAGTTTGCGGTAGAGCGGACCGCCCGTGGTGGTCCAATCGCCGAGCAACTCCACCAGGCTGTTCGCGTCGGAGAGGCGGTCCATGATCATCAAGGTACCGGGCCGGGCCAGCGGGAAACCGGTCCACTTCGGCCGTGATTGGACTGGACTCGGCCCGCCCGCGCGGGTAGGCGCCCCCGAAGTGGACGCTTGACCGCGACGGCTCGCACCGCGCTCCAACCGTTTCGCGCCACCCGGGAACCGGTGCGCGGACTCCGCCCGGGCGGCCTTGCCGGTTCGCGTCGCGCAGGCCCCCTGGTCTGCGGGAACCGCCCGCGCAAGCCCGGTGACCCGCCTTGGCCGGGTCGACCGCGGCGCACCCGGATGGACTAGCGGACCCCCGTCTGGCGGCCGGAACACCGGGCTGACAAGATCGACGCCGTGCCGAACCCGACCACGAGTCCCGCACCCAGCCACACGTCCGTCCAGCACGCCACGACCGTCCGGTTCACCCGCGTCCCCGACCAGCCGGTGATCCCCGCTCAGTCCGAGCCCGCGAAGGCACCGCGCGCCGAAGAGCCCCCGGTCGACCTGTTCGCCCCCTTCCGCCCGGTCGAGGCCACCCCCGAGGCCGTCTCTCCTTGGGCGCCGCAGCCCACCCCGCGGCCCACTGCGCCCCAGCCGCCCGCATGGGAGTCCGCAGCCGCGCCACATGCCGGTGTCCAGCCAGCCGCCGCAGCCCCACAGCCTCTTAGCGCCGAATCTGCGGCGTCGTCGGTGGCGCCGCCCGTGGTTCCGGCTTCGACTGCCACCGCGGCTGCTTCGCCGTTCTCGGCCGCCTCCGCTGCGCCCACTCGGCCATGTGCTCCGCCGCCTGCTGCGTCGTCGGTGGCCCCCGCGGGCGTTGTGCCGGTGGCACCGTCCGTGGTTTCGGCTACGCCTGTTCCTGCCGCTGTGCCAACTGCTTCGCCCGCGCCAGCAGTGCCTGTTCGGCCCGTTGCCCCGGCGCCTGCCGCTTCGTCGGCGGTGGCGCCCGCTGCCGCGGGTATTCGGCCGGTGTCGCCGTCCGTGGTGTCGGGTGCACCTGTTCCTGTTGCCGCTCCAGTTGCCTTGTCGGCCGCGCCCGCTGCGCCTGCTGTCGCAGGTGTCGGGCCGGTGGCACCGGCTGTGACCACCACGGCGGCTGCATCGTCGTTCTCGGCCACTTCCGCTGTGCCTGCCCGGTCGGTTCCGGCGCCCGCCGTGTCGTCGGTGTTGGACCCCGTAGCCGCGGGTGTTGCGCCAGTGGGCCCGGCTCCCGTGCGGCCGTTGTCGGCATCTCCTGCTGTAGATGTTCAGCCTGCTGTGCCTCCTGCCGGGCAGGCCGTCCCGCTCATGGTCGACGCCGCTCCCAGGAGTGCGCCGTCGCCCACTCCTGTCTCGCCGACCAACGGCCTTGAGTCGCTGTCCGCGCGGATGTCGCCGGTTGTCCCCTCGACCGCTGAGGCCGCCAATCCGCAACCGCAGGTGCCCGCCGCCAAGAAGGCCGTGCAGAAGCCGCTGGTGCGGCGGGTCGTGCGCCGGATCATCGGGCCGAGCCTGCTGCAGCGCCGCGACTGAGATCCCGCGTGAGACCCTCACCGGTGCGGAGAACGCCTGGTTGGTGGGCCATTCACCGCCACGGACGGTGGATGCACGCTGGCTGAACGTTGCCCGAACAGGCCTATCGCGGGGTCGTCGGGCGATCTAGTTTCAGCCGGCAGTGTTGGGAACGGTTGTGTGGATGAAGGGGAGTTGACGTGCGCTCACGTCCGCGACGTCTCCTCGGTGGGTTGGTGGTGACCACCCTTGCGGCGTCCGTCGTCGCAGTGGTCACCGGCCAGTCCGCCGCGGCTGTCGGGTTCGCGCCAGGAAACATCGTGGTGGCGAGGGTGGGGACCGGTGACGCCGCGCTGAGCAGCGCGGCCACGGCGGTCTTCCTCGACGAGTACACACCGGCGGGCACGCTGGTGCAGTCGGTGCCGCTGCCGACCACGGCAGGCGCGGGCAAGCGCCTGACGCTGAGCGGGTCGGCGACCTCGGAGGGGGCCCTCGCCCGGTCCGCCGACGGCCGCTACCTGACCCTGGCCGGTTACGACGCCGACCCGGGTACGGCCAGCGTCGCGGGCACCACCTCGGCCGCGGTCAACCGGGTCGTCGGCAGGATCGACGGCTCCGGCGCGGTCGACACCACCACGACCGTCACCGACACCTTCAGCGCCAACAACGTGCGCGGCGCGACCACCGACGACGGCAGCCGGTTCTGGGTTGTCGGCGCCAACGGCGGTGTCCGCCTCGCGGCCCTCGGGTCGACCGGCGCGTCCACCCAGATCAACTCCGCCAACCCGACGAACCTGCGCGCCGCCGTCATCGCGGGCGGGCAGCTCTACGTCAGCACCGGCAGCGGCACCACCGGCGTCTACAGCGTCGGTACGGGTCTCCCCACCACCGGCGGACAGACTCCCGCGCTGACCGTTCCCGTCGCGAGCCCCTACGCCTTGGCGGCGTTGGACCGCGACCCGGCCGTGCCCGGTGTCGACACCCTCTATGTCGCTGATGACTCCGCCACCGGCGGCATCCTCAAGTTCTCCACCGACGGCACCGCCTGGACCGCGCGCGGCTCGTTCCGCCCGTCCAACAGCGCCGTGCGGGGTCTTACCGGCGAGGTCACCGGCTCCGGCGTGACCCTCTTCGCCACGACCACCAACAACGTGCTGGTCAAGGTCGACGACACCGCCGCCTCCGCGGCCCCGATCGCCGCGACCTCGACCGTGCTGCGCACTGCGGCCACCAACACCGTGCTGCGCGGTGTCGCGCTCGCCCCTGCGGCGTCCACTACGGCGCCCGCGATCACCGCGGAGCCCCAGGACACCGCGGTCGCCTCTGGCACCACCGCGACTCTTAGCGTTACCGCCTCCGGCACCGGCCCCCTGACCTACCAGTGGTACAGCGGCGCTGCGGGCAACACGGCCAACCCGGTCTCCGGCGCCACTGCGGCGTCGTTCACCACCCCGGCGCTGACCGACACCGCCACCTACTGGGTGCGCGTGTCCGGCCCCGGCGGCCAGGCCGACAGCCGCACCGCCACGGTCAGCATCTCCGGCGCCACCAACACCGCGCCGACGATCACCGCCACGCAGGAGCTGGCGCTGACCGTCGCCGACCCGGACAACCCGCCCGCGGTCCGCACCGTGACCGTTGGCGACGCCGAAACCCCGGCCAGCGGCCTCACCGTCACCGTGACCAGCAGCGACCCGGCGATCGTGACCGGTGGCGCCACCGGCACCGGCGACGTCCGCACCCTCACCTTCACCCCCGCCGCGGTCGGCCGCGCGACGCTGACCGTCGCCGTCTCCGATGGCGCGCTCACCGCCTCGACCACGCTGCCCGTCGCGGTCTCCGCCGCTTTGCCCGCGGGCCAGCGCAACTACTACGGCGCCAGCGACGCCAGCACAGCGATCGACCTCGGCGGCGGCGCGATGGTCGTCTCCGACGACGAGACCAACGTGCTGCGCGTCTACGACCGCGACCACTCGCGCTACCCCGCGCAGTCGTTCGACGTCCGCGCCGCCGGTCTCGCACTACGCGACACCGACGTCACCCGCGAGATCGACATCGAGGCCGCTGCCCGCACCGGCGACACCATCTTCTGGATCGGCTCGCACGGCCAGAACTCTTCGGCCAAGACCCGCCTCAACCGCCAGGAGTTGTTCACCACCACGGTGACCGGCACCGGCGTGGGCGCGTCCTTCGCCCTTGGCGGCAGCTACCAGACACTGCGCGACGACCTCATCGCGTGGGACCACGCCAACGGTGACGCGCTCGGCATCGCCGCCGCCGCGACCCGCGCCCCCGAGGGCGACGGCGCCGGTGGCGCCACCGGCGTCAACATCGAGGGCGCCGAGTTCGCCCCGGACGGCACCACCCTGCTTCTGGCCTTCCGCGGCCCGCTCACCAGCGACGGCAAGGCCATCGTCGTCCCGGTGACCAACGCCGCCGCGCTTGTTACCGCCAACCCGACCACCGGCGTCACCGCCGCGTTCGGCACCGCCCTGCGGTGGGACCTCGGCGGTCGCGGCGTGCGGGAGATCCGGCGCAACGCCGCCAACCAATACCTGATCATCGCGGGCCCGTCGAGCGCGGGCACCGGCGCGGCGGGGGAGTACAAGTTCTACAGCTGGGACGGCGACAGCACCCACCAGCCCGTGCCGCGCTCCGGCTCGCTCGACGCGTTCGCCCCGGTCGGCAAGCCCGAGGCCGTCGTGGACGTGCCGAACCCGCTGACTGACAGCTCCACCGTGCAGGTCCTCACCGACGACGGCGACACCGTCTTCTACGGCGACGGCACCATCGCCAAGGAACTCCCGCAGTGGCAGCGCAAGGCCGTCGGCGCCACCGTCGCGGTCGGTGCCGCCCCGCCGTGCACCTCGCCGGTGGGCACCGTCGGCGCCGTGCAGGGAACCGGTGACATCACGCCCAAGAACGGTCAGACCGTGACCGTCCGCGGCACCGTCGTCGGCGACTACGAAGGCGCCCAGCCCGCGCTGCGCGGCTTCTACCTGCAGGACGGCGGCGACGGCGACCCCGCCACCTCCGACGGCGTCTTCGTCTTCGACAACGGCGCCAACCTCGTCGCCAACGGCGACGTCGTCCAGGTGACCGGCACCGCCTCGGAGTTCCAGGGCCAGACCCAGATCACCGCCACCGCGACCGGCGTGCAGTCCTGCGGCGTGCAGGCCGTGGTCACCCCGACCTCGGTGACCCTGCCGCTGTCCAGTGCCACCGACCTCGAGCGGGTCGAGGGCATGCTGGTGAAGGTCGCGCAGACCCTCACGGTCACCGAGCACTTCCAGCTCGGCCGCTTCGGCCAGGTCGTGGTGTCCTCCGGTGGCAGGCTGCAGCAGCCGACCTCGGTCATCCGGGCCACCGACCAGGCCGCGGTGCAGGCCAAGCAGGCCGCCAACAACCTCAACCGGCTGATCATCGACGACGCCACCAACGGCCAGAACCCCGACCCGATCGTCTTCGGCCGCGGCGGCCAGCCGCTGTCGGCGGGCAACACGCTGCGCGGCGGCGACACCGTCACCGCACCGGTCGGCGTGCTCACCTACACCTGGGCGGGCAACGCGGCCAGCGGCAACGCCTACCGGCTGCGCCCGATCGGCGCGCTCGGCGGCACCGCGGTGTTCGACGCGGTCAACCAGCGCCCGACCACCCGACCGGACACCGGCGCCGCCACCGTCCACGTCGCGGGCGCGAACCTGCTGAACTTCTTCAACACCTACACCGGCTGCAAGTTGGGCACCCAGGGCGCGGTCACCGACTGCCGCGGCGCGGGCGACGACACCGAGTACCAGCGCCAGCTGGCCAAGGAGGTCGCCGCGATCCGCTCGCTCGACGCCGACGTCACCGGGGTCATGGAGCTGGAGAACGACGGCTACGGCCCCGGCAGCGCCATCCAGGCCCTGGTCGCGGCCCTCAACACCGCCGAGGGGTCGGCCGTGTGGTCGTTCGTCGACGCCGACGCCGCCACCGGCGTGGTCGACGTCGCGGGCACCGACGCGATCAAGGTGGCCGTGCTCTACCGCAACGACCGGGTCACCCCGGTCGCGGGCACCACCTTCGTCGACCAGAACCCGGTCTTCGAGCGGCGGCCGGTCGCGCAGACCTTCGCCACCGCAGGCGGGTCCCGGTTCACCGTGACCGCCAACCACTTCAAGTCCAAGGGCTCCTGCCCGACCAGCGGCCCGGACACCGACCAGGGCGACGGGCAGAGCTGCTGGAACGTCCGCCGCACCGCGCAGGCCACCGAGCTGGCGAAGTGGCTGCGCGAGACCGTCGTGCCCGCCGCGGGCGACGAGGACGTCCTGATCGTGGGCGACCTCAACTCCTACGCGGGTGAGGACCCGATCGCGGTCCTGGAGGACGCGGGCTACGTCAACCTGCCCAAGGCCTTCGGCGGCGCCGAGGCGTACTCCTACGTCTTCGACGGCCAGTGGGGCTACCTCGACCACGCCCTCGCGTCGCGGTCGCTCGCCCCGCAGGTCACCGGTGCGGGCGAGGCCCACACCAACGCCGACGAGCCGTCGGTGCTCGACTACAACACCGACTTCAAGACCCCGGGCCAGGTCCAGTCGCTCTACGCGCCGGACCGCTTCCGCACCAGCGACCACGACCCGGTCCTGGTCGGCATCCGCCCGGGCAGCCCCGCCGCGATCACCGGCACCCCGACCCCGGCGACCGTCGGCGAGGCCTACTCCTTCGCCTTCGGCCTGAGCTCCCCGGCGGTCGTCTCGCTCGCCGAGGGCACGTTGCCCTCGGGTCTGTTCCTGAGCGAGGAAGGCGTCATCAGCGGTACGCCCACCGAGGCCGGTGACCGGACCTTCACAGTCCGCGCCACCAACGCCTACGGCTCGACCGACGCCGCTGCCACCATCCGCGTCGCCAAGGGCGCAAGCTCGACGACGCTGACCGCAACCCCCAACCCGCTCGCTGCGGGCGCGGAGTTGACTCTGTCCGCGCGTGTCGATTCGGCTGTTGGCGCTTCGGGTGTTGTGACCTTCTTGGACGGGACCACCGTTCTCGGGCAGGCGACCCTGGCTGACCGCACCGCGACCCTGCGCACCACGCTGGCCGCGGGCTCGCACGTGATCACGGCCTCTTACGCGGGTTCAGCCGCGCTGGAGCCGTCGGTTTCCGCACCGGTCACCGTGTCGGCGCTGGCACCGGTCACCATCAGCGGCTCCCTGGCGGACGGCCGCGTCGGCACGCCCTACACGGGCGCGCTGACCATCACCGGCTCGCCGCAGACCACCGGCGCCACCGGTCTCCCGCAGGGCCTGTCGATCGGGCAGGACGGCCGGGTGACGGGCGTGCCCACCACCGCGGGCACGTTCACGGTGACGGTCACCGCCACCAACGCGGTGTCCACGGCGACCAAGCAGTTCCCACTGCGCGTCACCGCCGCCACCACCAGCACCACGGTCGTCGCCAACCCCAGCCCGTCGATCATCGGCGGCGCGGTCCGCTTCACCGCCCGCGTCTCCGGCCCAGCGGGCACCACCCCCGACGGCACCGTCCAGTTCGTCGTGGACGGCCGCCCGCTCGGCACCCCGGTGGCCCTCGTCGGCGGCACCGCCACCAGCCAGCCGGTGACGACCCTGACCATCGGCCAACACCAGGTCCGAGCCGACTACAGCGGCTCCGCCTCGTTCGCCGCCAGCACCGCCACCACCCCCCACCAGGTCCACCTGGGCGTCAAGTTCTTGTCGCCCACGACCCAGGTCCGAGCCGGTGACCTGGTCCCGGTCCGCTTCCAACTGACCGACGCCAACGGCACCCCGATCCCGCAGCTGGCCTCCGCACTCCTCCTGCTCACCGGCCGCATCACCGTGTCCATCGACGGTGCCCAAACGCTGCGGCCCACCACCCCCCTCTACGACCCCTTCACCGACAGCTTCGTGCTGCTCTGGAAGACCACCAAACGCCCCACCGGCCCCGCCACCATCACGGTGTCCATCACCCACCCGGACGCCCCGACCCAGAACACAGCCCACAGGGTGACCCTCAACTAAACCCACCACACCGCCGATGGGGCGCACCCGGCGCGGGGTGCGCCCCATCGGCGTCTAACCACCCTTGGAGCACCAAAGTTCGCCACCCCCGACCTGCCGATTTCTCCATCCACAACCCCCGAATCCATCCCCAACTTTTCGCCGCACCCCTTTCCGCCCCCCACCCCCGCTAGACTGGCACCGGGGACGCCCCCCCCAGAGGTGTGGTGGGGGATGTGGACTCGTGGGGAGGGTCTCCGAAAGACGGCGAAGAAGGGCGGGGTGAGCTCAAACCCCCGAGCTGGCAACGCTGGAACGGTCACCGCTCCCGGAAGCCGTTGGGGTATCCCAGCCCTTGAGTCAGCCCCGCCAGTTCGACCACTGGACACACCGAACTTCGGTGCCAACCCGGCCCACCGAGTCAGCCACCCAAGGCAGCCGTCGCTCGCAGAAAGTCGCTGGTGCCAACCCAGCCCTCGAACCAGCCCACCAGCTCGACCACCGGACACACCGAACCTTCAGTGCCAACCCGGCCCCCGAGTCAGTCCCGCCAGCCTGACCGCCGCTCCCGGAAGCAGGCGTGCCACCTCACCCCCGACTCCGACAGCCTTGCCTGCCACCGCTCCCGCAAGCCGCTGGGGCATCCAGGCCCTCGAGCCAGCCCTGCCAGCCCGGCGACGCCCGGAAGTCGTTGGCGCCAGCCAGCCCACCGAGCCAGTCCCGCCAGCCTGACCGCCGTTCCCAGAAGCAGGCGAGCCAGAACAACCACCCGAGCCCGCCCCGCCAGCCCGTCCACCGCTCCCAGAAGCGGGCGTGCCAACCCAGCCCCCCGAGTCAGCCCCGCCAGCCCAACCACCCGACTCCGACAGCATTGCCGGCCACTGGACACTCGGAGTCGCTGGTGCCATCTGCTCGATGGGGTGGACCTGTTTTGTGTGGGGGGACGATAGTCGTAGCGTCGCCTCGCTGCAGGGCCATGCTTTTCGGCCCCTGCTTTGCGGTCCTGCCACGGCTGTCGTAGGGGCCCCGCGCAAAACACAATACCGTTGACTTAGCCCGGCGTGGAGTTTGGGCATGTTGTGTGGGTGTCGGTATGATGCGGGCCATGGTTGATCGTGGTCGCTTTGTCGATGGGATCTCGTTGGGTGTTCTTACGCGGGTGTTTCCGCGGGATCTTGTGGATGAGGTTGTCGCGGAGACTGGTTGCGGGGAGCGTCGTATTCGTCTGTTGCCTGCTCGGGTTGTGGTGTACTACGTGTTGGGGTTGTCGTTGTTCTTTGGTGATTCGTATGAGGAGGTGATGCGGAAGCTGGTTAATGGGTTGAGTTTTCTCGGCACATGGAAAGAGGGGTGGCAGGTTCCCACGCCGGGTGCGATATCGAGGGCTCGGCAACGTTTGGGTGCGGCGCCGTTGCGGGCGTTGTTCGAGCGAGTGGCGGTTCCGCTGGGAGGCCCGGGGACGCGGGGGTCGTGGTTTCACGGGTTTCGGGTGATGGCTGTCGACGGGGTTGTTCTTGATATTCAGGACACGCCGGAAAATGTCGCCGTGTTCGGGGCGAGGCGCTCCGGTGGATATCCTCAGGTCCGGGTCGTGGGTATCGGCGAGTGCGGGACGCACGCGGTGGTCGGCGCGGCGTTGGATGGGATGTCGGTCGGTGAACGGGAGTTGTTGCTCCGGTGTTCCGACGTGCTGGAGCCGGGCATGTTGTTGCTGGCGGACAGGGGATTCTACGGCTACGACGTGGTGTCCCACGTGGTCGACACGGGCGCTGACCTGCTCTGGCGTGTGAAGGACGACCTGATCTTGCCCGTGCTCGAATGGCTCCCGGACGGTTCTTATGTCGCGGAGTTGCTGCCGTCGAGAATCCGGGAAAGAATGACCGCGTCCTCGCGTCCGGCCCGCGCCGACGAGATGTCCATTCCGGTTCGTGTCGTGGAGTACATGGTCACGAATCGCGGCGAGTCCGAGACGATCCGACTGGTGACGTCCATCGCTGATCACACCCTCGCTCCGGCGATCGAACTCGCCGAACTCTACCAGCAGCGGTGGGAGTTCGAGATCACCTTGGATGAGATCGAGACCCATCAGATCGCGGGATCGCGCGTACTCAGATCACGACTTCCCGACCTTGTCGAACAAGAGATATGGGCGACACTGCTCACCCACTACGCCATTCGACATTTCATGGTCGACGCCGCCGACGATCTCGGCGAGGACCCCGACCGACTCTCCTTCATCCGCACCATCCGCGTGGTCCGCCGACAAGTGACGAACCAAGCGGGTTTTTCCCCCTGAACGCCTGAAGGCCGCGATCACCGACACACTCGCCGAGATCGTACGACACCTCAACCCACGGCGAAGAAACCGCCACAATCCGCGCGTCATCAAACGCTACACCATCGGCCAGAAACGAATCAGAAGACCGCACCACCGACAAACGAAATACCTCGAACCGCCGACGATCCACGTCTTCGGAGCAGTCTAAGTCAACGGCATTGGCGCAAAACAGGTCCACCGCATCGAGCCTGCACCAAAATCGCGGACCGGACCCGATGGCGCAGCCGAGGCGAAGATCATCTACCCCGAAAGCCCCCGATACCCATCCTACCGAGGCACACCGACAGAAACGGTCACAGCAGAAGCCCCTGTGCACAACCAAGCGCCTTGTGCACACCCCCCTCAAACCCAACCATCCACAACGAACACCCCTACTCCCAGCCACAACCCAAGCAGCCATCGCATGAACATCCGGTGCGCGCCCTAGCCCCCTCCCCACCACCGTCGTAGGAACAGATGCATGACACTGCATCGAAGGACCTTCCTACTCGGTGGTCTGGCCAGCGCCGGAGTCGTGCTCGCGGGCCCCGCCGTCGCCAATGCTGTCGCGTATCCCTTCACCCTCGGCGTGGCGTCCGGTGAGCCGACCTCGGATGGGTTCGTGTTGTGGACGCGGCTCGCGCCCAGTCCGCTCAACGCCGATGGGCTTGGCGGCATGAGCAGTGCGAGTGTCGCTGTGGAGTGGCAGGTTTCCACCGACCAGTACTTCACCCAGTTGGCCGCGTCGGGCACGTTCACCGCTACGCAGGCGTGGGCGCACAGCGTGCACGTGGAGGTGGCTGGGCTCGCGGCGGGTCGTGAGTACTGGTACCGGTTCCGCGCGCTGGGGCACATTTCGCAGGTCGGCCGGACCCGCACCGCGCCCGCGACCGGGTCGTCTCCCGCGTTGACGATGCTGTTCGCGTCGTGCTCGCATTACGAGGCGGGGTACTTCACGGCCTATAGGCGGATGGCTGAGGAGAACCCGGATCTGATCCTGCACCTCGGTGACTACATCTATGAGGGCGGTGCGGGCTCAGGCGTACGCACTCACCAGCCGTCCGGAGAAATCACCAGTCTGGCGAACTACCGGGTGCGGCACGCGCTCTATAAGCGAGATGTGGACCTGCAGGCCGCGCACGCCGTGGCGCCCTGGCTGGTTGTGTGGGATGACCATGAGGTCGAAAACAACTACGCCAACATGATCCGCGCCGACAGCTCCCCGGCTGGCGACTTCGCTGCGCGGCGGGCGGCTGCCTATAAGGCCTACTACGAGAACATGCCGCTGCGTTCGGCTCAAGCGCCGTCCGGGTCCAACTTGCAGCTCTACCGGCGGTTGCGGTGGGGCAGCCTCGCCACCCTGCACATGCTCGACACCCGCCAGTACCGCGACGACCAGGCCTGTGGCGACGGCACCAAGGTGTGTCCGGCCGCGGACAACCCGGCGCGCACGTTGACCGGTGCGGCGCAAGAGTCGTGGTTGCTCGATGGGCTCGGTCAGGGGTTGGCGACCTGGGACCTGATCGGGCAGCAGGTCTTCTTCGCGCAGAAGCTGGCGGCGGCCGACGGGTCCAAGAGCATGGATTCCTGGGACGGTTACACGGCCAACCGGGGCCGGATCCAGGCGGGGTGGCAGGCGCGGGGCAACACGCCGGTGGTGCTGACCGGCGACGTCCACCGGCACTGGGCGTCGAACATCATGGACAACTACGCGACCCAGAACAAGGTGATCGGCACCGAGCTGGTCACCACGTCGATCACCTCGAGCGGCGACGGCAACGCCGCCGACACGGGGACGTCCAGCCTCAACCCGCACGTGAAGTTCTACAAGAACCAGCGCGGCTACGTGCGCACGGTGACCACATCCACGCAGATGAACGTCGATTTCCGCGTGCTGGACAAGGTGACCGTGCGGGACTACCCGGTCAAGACCGCGCAGAGCTACGTCATCCAGGCGGGCAACCCGGGCCTGCAGGCACCGTGAACAGGAGAAGCATGCGTGCACTGATCGTGGCGGGCGCTACCGCCGTGTGTTCTGTCCTGCTGGCGGGCCAAGCCCTGGCCGATGGCACCACCCCGGCCGACATCACCTGGGTCACCGCCAACTCCGACTCCACCGGCGACCAGGACAACTCCGCCATCGCCACCGTCCGCACCGGCTACACCGCGGTCGTCTGGGAGGACGACCGCGACACCACCAACCCGACAGACCCCGTCCACAGCGAGGTCTACCTGCGCCTCTACCGCGATGGCGTTTCGCAGTACGAGAAGAAGCTCTCCGCGGGTGGCACCGGCAACTGGCGTCACGTGCAACCAGACGTGTCCCTGCACGAAGACGGCAGCGCTGTCGTCGTGTGGTCGGAAGACCCTGACGCCAACGGCTACTACAACATCGCCGTGCGCGCGGTGAACACCGCGGGAACCGTGACAGGCAGCACCACCGCGAACGCCAGCGCCGACGGCCAACAACTCAACCCGTCAGTGGCAGCCGACCCCGACGGCCCGGGTTTCGCGGTCGCCTTCGAAGACAAGCAAGGCACAGCCGCCCCAACCGTCCGCCTCTCCGGCTTCGCGTCCATCACCTCGAAGACCTACGAGGTCCAGGTCAACAACACCGGCGGCACCCACCAGCGCCCGGACGTCGCCATGGGCGCCCCCGGCAACGCCGTGGTCGCCTGGGACGAAGACGGCGACGCCAACGGCTCCTTCAACATCGGCCGCAAGATCGTCACCCCCACGGGCGCCGTCAAACTCGCCCAGGGGGTCGCCAACGTGACCACCGCGGGCCAACAACGGCACCCCTCGATCGCGGCGAACTTCAACGGTGACTTCGTGATCGCATGGGAGTCGGACACACAGGTCGGCGTGCGCTCGTTCACGGCCACGGGTGTCGCGCGCGCTGCCGCCGACACGCTGGTGCCCGGTGCGGATCCCCAGGCGGGCATCGACGACCAGCTGAACGTGGTCGTGGGGTGGTCCGAGGCCGCTGACATCTGGGCCCAGGGCCTGAACCCGAACGGAAGCA
The DNA here is from genome assembly GCF_016907695.1 of Actinokineospora baliensis. Taxonomy (NCBI): domain Bacteria; kingdom Bacillati; phylum Actinomycetota; class Actinomycetes; order Pseudonocardiales; family Pseudonocardiaceae; genus Actinokineospora; species Actinokineospora baliensis. Next base: position 4,336,724 of record NZ_JAFBCK010000001.1, read on the forward strand.
CGACAGGGCGGCTGCCTCGGCTGCGGGTGCACACGGTTGTGGCGGGTAGTCAGACGGAGCCTGCGGTCGCGGTGAGCGCGTTTGGGCAGGTTGTGTTGGCGTACACGGATGACAACGATGGGAACGGGTTCGACCAGGTTCGGCTGGGGACGGGGTTGATCAACTCTACGTGGTAGCGGTGGGCTGCTTCGCCCTCGCTCGGGTGGCGGGGGCGAAGCTGCTCTTCGCGGTGGGTTGTCCACATGGGTTGCGTTTGTCCACAGGGTTCTGTTGCTGTGGCTGGATTGTCGGTGTGCCTCGGTAGGGTGGATATCGGGGGCTTCTCAGCGCGTTGATCTTGGGCGCGGGTCTCTTGTTTCGGCTTCGCCGTCGGATCGTCGCCTCGGCTGCGCCATCGGGCCCGGTCGCGAGTTAACTGCCAGCTCGATGTGGTGGACCTGTTTTGCGTGGGGCCCCTACGACAGCCGTGGCAGGACCGCAAAGCAGGGGCCGAAAAGCGTGGCCCTGTCCGCGCAGGAACGCTACGACTGCCGCCACCCCACACAAAACAGGTCCACCCCATCGAGCATCTGGCACCAGCGACTTCCGGGGGCGGTGGTCGGGCTGGCGGGGTTGGCTCGGTGGGTTGGGTTGGCACCAGCGACTTCCGAGTGTCCAGTGGCTGGCAATGCTGTCGGGGTCGGGTGGTGGGGCTGGCACCTGAGCTCCGAGTGTCCAGTGGTCGGCTGGCGGGGCCGACTTGGGGGGCTGGCGGGCGCCAACGACTTCTGTGAGCGACGGCTGGCCTTGGGTGGGTTGGCTCGGTGGGCCGGGTTGGCACTGAAGGTTCGGTGTGTCCAGTGGTCGAACTCGCGGGGCTGACTCGAGGGCCGGGATGCCCCAGCGGCTTCCGGGAGCGATGGCCGCTCCGGGGCTGGCTCGGGGTTGAGCTCGCCAAGTCGCCCCGCCCTTTTCGCCGTCTTTCGGAGACCCTCCCCGCGAGTCCACATCCCCCACCGCACCTCTGGGGGGCGTCCCCGGTGCCAGTCTACCCGGGGTGGGGGGCGGAGAGGGGGTGGCGAAAAGTTGGGGATGGATTCGGGGGTTGTGGATGGAGAAATCGGCAGGTCGGGGTGGGGAGATCGCCTGAACGGGGGCAACGCGGGGGCTGGGATGATCGGGGGATGGGTGTTGGGGGTGTGCTTCGGGATCGGAACGCGGCGGTGTATCTGGGTGCGGTGGTGGTGTCGAGCTTCGGCAGCGGGGCTTTGACGCTGGCGGCTGGGGTTTGGGTTATGACGCTGACGGGGGATAGTTCGTTGGCGGCGTTGGTTGTGGTGTTGTTGTGGGCGCCTACGGTGGCGGGGCCGTTCATCGGGGCGGTTATTGATCGGATCGGGCGGTACCGGGCCGTGTTGGTGGGGACCATGGCCGGTACCGGGGTACTGGTGCTGTCGCTGGGCGCCGTGACTTCGGCGGGGTGGTTGTGGTTGTTGTACACCGTGATGCTCATCGATGGCATCGCCTACGTCGCCATCTTCGCGGCGGAAACCGCCTTGCTGCCCCAGGTCGTGGCGCCCGCTCTGCTCGGCGACGTCAACGGGTTGCGGATGTCGGCGGCGGAGGGCACCAAGTTGGCCGCGCCTTTGGTTGGGGCGGCGTTGTTCGCCGCGTGGGGTGGTGCGGCCGTGGCCGTACTCGATGCCGCTTCCTTTGGGATCGCGGCGCTCTTGTGCCTTCTCATGAAGCCGGTGGAGGCCGCGCCGGTGCGGCGGGAGCGGGTCAGGGTTCGGGACGGTCTACGTTATCTCGTGGAGAGGGTGCACCTCCGTCGCGTTGTCGTTTCCGCCGCGGTTGCGCTGGTCTTGGCTGGTTTCGCGGGCACGATGACCTTCGCGCTCGTCGACGAGGGTCTGGGGCTGGCGCCGACGTTCGTTGGTGTTCTCGTTGCGGTGCAAGGGGTGGGGTCCGTGCTGTCGGGGATCTTCTCCGGCGCGGTGTTGCGCAGGCTCAGCCCGCTGGGCTTCGCGGCAGTGGGGCTCACCTTGTTCTCCGTCGGCATCCTGCTCCGGATGACCACTGTGGTGCCCCTCGTGCTCATCGGCACCGCGATAGCCGGGCTCGGGTTGCCCGCGCCACTGGTCGCGGCGACGACCACGATGCAGATCGACAGCCCACCGGAGCTCCTGGCCCGGATCACCGGATCCGTGCAGCTGGTCATGTACGCGCCCAACGCGCTCGCCCAAGCCCTTGGCGTCGTCGTGGTCGGGTTCGTCGACTTCCGGATCTCGCTGGGTGTCGTGGGTGTCGTGGGGCTGGCGGCGGCGGGTTGGGCGACGTGGACCGTACTGGTGAGGCGGGAAGACCGTTCGCGAGCGCGGGTGGCGGGCGCGTAGCCCGGGTGGCTGAACTCCGCCGGTGGCACTCAACGCGAGGCGCCCCTTGGGCCATCTTGGCGGTGGACGCCCGCGCCCGCGGTCGCCGACACGATGGGGAGACCATGCGCAAGCTTCGACTCACTGCACTAGCCCTCGCCGCGCTCACCCTGCCGATCGCCCTCTCTGGGGTCGCGGCGGGGGCGACCGCCGCGGGAACCATCCGCGGGGACGTCAACGGGGACCGGATCGCCGACCTGGTCACGCTCGGCCCGAACGGCACCACCCCCACCTGCACCATCAAGGTCGCCTACGGCCGCGCCAACGGGACCTTCGGCCCGCCCGTCGAGTCCCGCTACACCTCGCCGCAGGTGGCGGCGCCGTACTGCCCGGACATGGCGGTGATCGTCGACCTCGGCGGTGACGGCACCAAGGAGATCGTGACCACCGGCTTCGGCTGGGGCGACGCGAGCAAGGCGTTCCTGGTGCTGCGCAAGAACACCAACAACAACACGATCCGCGTGGTCACCACCCACGCCGGGTTGGCCTACCCGAGCACCATCCGCGCCGCCGACTTCACCGGTGACGGCCGCCAAGACATCTGGGTGTCCTCGGACCAGAGCGTGCGGCTGCGCTCGTTCACCAACACCGCGGCGGGCGGCATCGAGCCCGGGTCCATCGACGTGTGCTCCCGGCGGCCCATCCCGCAGTACGTGATCGCCGACTTCGACGGTGACGGCGGCCAGGACATCCTGCTGTCGCGCCAATGCGGCTTCGGCTACACCACAGCGGAACTGAACTTCGGCAACGGCAAACCCGCCGTCACCTTCGCCCGCGACGACGACGGCATCGCCCAGTACGAGGTCTACGCCAACGAGCAGACCGGCGACGAATCGCTCGACGTCGGCGTCATCACGACCCTGGACGAGCGGAGCACGATCCGCCGCTTCCACAACGACGGCACGGGCACCTTCTACGAGGTGGCCTGACTGGTAGCGGTGGTTTCACTCGACTGCCGTGACATTGCGCTGATCGCCGCTGTCCCTGCCGACGGGTGGGGGCAGCGGTCCGGTGAGGTGGGTCTCATCGGGTAACGATCTTCGCCTGCGGGCGAACCGGTGATCATGCGAGTCGGACGGCTTGTCGTGGCGTTGGCGGTCGGGGTGGTTTCCACCCCCTACCTGATGCAGGCGTTGGAGCACCAACAACCTGAGGGGCACTCGGCGGACCACCGGCACGTGGTGGCCAACGCCGAGGCGCTCATCCCCACCGCGACGGAACTCCCGCGTGACGGGTGGGAGGCGGTCGGCAGCAGCGAGGAGACGGCGGGGGAGAACGGGCGCGCCTCGAACGTCCTCGACGGCGATCCGGCGACCTTCTGGCACAGCCAGTGGACGGCCCCGGCCCCGCTGCCCCAGTCGATCACCATTGACACCCGGGCGACGCAACGCGTCTCCGGGATCGTCTACACACCGCGCCCCGGTGGTGGCAACGGCACGATCGGCCGGTACGAGGTTCGGCTCAGCGTGGACGGGACCACGTGGGGCAACCCGGTCGCCGCCGGTACCGCCGCCGACGACCCGACCGTGAAGACGTTCAGCTTCGCGGTGAGCGGCGCACGGTTCGTGCGGCTGACATCCCTGGCCGAGGCGGGCAACCGGGGGTCGTGGGCCAGCGCGGCCGAGATCGGCATCCTGGGCGACCCGGGCGCCCCCGCGCAAACGATTCCGTTGCCGCGTACCGGGTGGACCGCCACCGCGAGCGACCAGGAGACGGTCCGCGAGAACGGTGTCGCCGCCAACGCGCTCGACGGCAACCCCGCCACCTACTGGCACAGCCGCTACGACGTGCTGGCTCCCCTGCCGCACAGCATCACCGTCGACCTGAAGCAGCCGACTGTCGTCAATGGACTCGTCTACCGGTCCCGCCCCGAACCGGTGCGCAACGGCAACATCGGCGAGTACCTGATCGCGACGTCGTTGGATGGCACCAACTTCGGCGTCCCGGTGTCGTCAGGGCGGTGGGCCGATGACGCTGCCCTCAAGCACGCCCTCTTCGCGGGACCGGTCACCGCTCGCTACGTGCGGCTGACGGCCCTCACCGAGTCCGGCAACCGCGGCACGTGGTCGAACGCCGCCGAGATCGAACTCCTCGGTTCGCCCACCAAGGCAGACCCGCCGTTGTCCCGCACCGGCTGGGTGGCGACCGCCTCGACCGCGGCCGCGGGGCACCCCGCCGCTGACGCGGTCGACAACCGCCACACCACCTACTGGCAGAGTGCCGCCGTCGGCTCGCAGACCTTCACCGTCGACCTCCAGCGCGAGCAGCAGGTCACCGCGATCGTCGCGACACCTGGCCCCACCAACCGGATCTCTACCTACGCCGTGGCCCTGAGCACCAATGGTTCCACCTTCGGTTCCCCTGTCGCGCAAGGAACCTGGGCGGCCGACGGTAGCCCGAAGTCCGCGCAGTTCACCGGCAACGCCCGCTACATCCGCCTGACTGTCCAAGGCGCCGCTATCACGGAGTTCTACGCCTACGGGCCTTCCGCCGCCCCGGGCTCGGTCGCCCCGCTCCCGCGCACAGGCTGGACCGCCGTGGCCAGCGACGAGGAAACGGGCAGCGAGAACGGCCGCGCCGCCAACGTCCTCGACGGCAGCGACCGCACCATCTGGCACTCCCGGTACTCGACGACCACACCGCTGCCGCACTGGATCACCCTCGACATGCAGGCGGCCAAGATCGTCGCGGGCATCTCGGTCCGCCCCCGGGGCGACGGCGGCAACGGCAACATCGGCCAGTACCGCGTCCAGATCAGCAGCGACGGCACGACCTTCGGTCCCGCACTCGCGGAGGGCTCGTGGCCGGACAGCTCCAACGTGCAGACCGCGCTCTTCGACGTGCCGGTCACCGCCCGCTACGTGCGGCTGACCGCACTGACCGAAGCGGGCAACCGGGGCCCGTGGACCACGGCCTCCGAGATCAACGTGCTCACCCCGGCGGCCGCGCCCGACGCGAGCGCGGTCGGTTCCTGGGGGCCGATGATCGGCTTCCCGCTGGTCCCGGTCGCTTCCGCGCTGCTGCCGAACAACAAGCTGCTGACGTGGTCCGCCTACGCCGCCGACACCTTCGGCGGCAGCAACGGGTACACGCAGACCGCGATCTACGACCTCACCACCGGCCAGGTCACCCAGCGCCGCATCGACAACACCGGCCACGACATGTTCTGCCCCGGTACCTCCACCCTGCCGGACGGGCGGATCCTGGTCACCGGCGGCAGCAACGCCGACAAGGCCTCCATCTACAACCCCTACAACGACACCTGGACCGCCGCCGCGCCGATGCGGGTGGCCCGCGGCTACCAGGGGCAGACGACCCTGGCCAACGGGGAAGCGTTCACCGTCGGCGGCTCGTGGAGCGGGGGAGAGGGCGGCAAGCTCGCCGAGGTCTACTCCCCGGCCACGAACACGTGGCGCACCCTGCCCGGAGTCCCCGCCGACCCGTTCCTCACCGCCGACCCGCGCGGGCCGTACCGCGCCGACAACCACACCTGGCTCTTCGCGGCCTCCGGTGGACGCCTCTTCCACGCGGGTCCGAGCAAGCAGATGCACTGGATCACCACCACCGGCAACGGAACCGTGACGAACGCAGGCCTGCGCGGCGACAGCGACGACGCGATGAACGGCAACGCGGTCCTCTACGACATCGGCAAGATCCTGACCGTGGGCGGCGCGACCGCCTACCAGGACGTCGAAGCGACCACCCGTGCGTACACCGTCGACATCAACGGTTCGAGCCCGGTGGTCACCAGAGTCGGTGACATGGCCCTGGGCCGTGCTTTCGCCAACAGCGTCGTCCTGCCCGACGGCAAAGTGGTTGTCATCGGCGGACAACAGCGACCCGTGCCGTTCAGCGACCAGACAGCGGTCTTGACGCCGGAGCTGTGGAACCCCGCCACGGGCACCTTCACCGCGCTCGCCCAGGTGGCCGTTCCCCGGACCTACCACAGCGTCGCCAACCTGCTCCCCGACGGCCGGGTGTTCTCGGGCGGCGGCGGGCTCTGCGGGAACTGCGCCACGAACCACTTCGACGGGCAAATCCTCACCCCGCCCTACCTGCTCAACCCGGACGGCACCCCCCGGCCGCGCCCGGGCATCACCACGGCCCCGACCACCGCGGCCAACGGCGCCACCATCCGCGTCACCACCGACCGCCCGGTCACCCGGTTCGCCCTGGTCCGCACGAGTTCGGCCACGCACTCGGTGGACAACGACCAACGGCGCGTACCCATCACCCCGGTCACCGTGGGCACCAACGCCTACCAACTCACCATCCCCGCCGACCGCGGCATCGCCCTACCCGGGCACTATCTGCTGTTCGCGCTGGACGCGGCGGGAGTGCCCAGCGTCGCCACCACGGTGCGCGTCGGCTAGGCCGTTCGGGACCCACCAGCGGGGCGTGGTCATGGGCGGTTCACCACGCCCGGGACCACGCCCCGCTGCCGTGGAACCAACCCGAGTCCGCCGGTGTAGGTGCGGTACGGGCTCAACGACATCGAGGGTTGGGGGCGCCACGGACGAGGACGGGCAATTGGTGTCGCGGACGTGCGCCGGTGACCTGGGCGCGTTCGCCGACCTCGTGCGCCGCCACCACTCGGCGGCCAGGAGGCTGGCCCTGGTCTCCGGGGCGGGCAACGACGCCGAAGACGTCGTGCAGGAGGCGTTCGTCCGCGCGTTCGCCGCGTTGCCCGGCTTCCGGGCGGGCGCCGCGTTCCGGCCGTGGTTGCTGCGCATCGTCGTCAACCTCACCCGCAACTCCTACCGGTCCCGGATCCGCCGGGCCGGGCTGGTGCTGCGGGCGGCCGAACTGCGCGAGCACCTCGACGCCGTGGACGTGGCCGACCCGCAGGGCGCGGCGCTGGTGGCCGAGCGCGACCGGCGGCTGTGGGCGATGCTGCGCACGCTGCCGGACAAGGACCGGCAGGTGCTCGGGTGCCGCTACCTGCTCGACCTGTCCGAGGCCGAGACCGCCGACGTGCTCGGCTGGCCCAAGGGCTCGGTCAAGTCGCGCACGTCCCGGGCGCTGACCCGGCTGCGCGCACTGGTGGAACCTGAACTGGCGGGGGAACGGCATGGCTGAGCACGAGGAGCCGACACTGGCCCGCGACCTGGTCGAACTCGGTCGCGCCATGGACCAACCGCCGTCCGCCCGCACCGTGGCCACCATCGTGGCGGCGGCCGCGGAACAAGCGCCTCCGCGCCCGCGCACCGCACGCGTCCTGCTCGCGGCCGCCTCCGTTGCCGCCGTGCTCGCTCTGAGCGTGCACGCGGAATCCCTGCTGCGCGACCAGGCGACCGAACCGGCCACCGCGGCCGAGACCGGGATGGGCGACTGCTCGGGGTGGGCCACGATGGACGTGGTCTCCCTCTCGGACCTGAACCTGCACACCGGCTGGAACCCGCCGTCGATGCTGGGCCTGTGGTCGGCGCAGCAGTACTTCACCCGCGCCAGCAAGTCCTCCTGGCCCGCCGCGATGGTCCACTACACGCGCGGGGCGGACATGCTCAGCCTCGAGCGCTACGCGCCGGGCACCCAGATCGACTCGCACCCCACCAACGCCGCCGCGGTGGTGCCCACCCAGGTCGGGCCGTACCCGGGGCAGTGGGCCCGGTCCCACAAGGGCAGCTTCTACCGGGTCAACACCGGCCTGTGGGAGGGCGGCGCCGACCTGGTCTCGATCATCTGCGACGGCAGCAGGCTCAGTTGGACCTCGGACGACGGCAGCGTCTACGCGCTGTCCGGGTCGGTCTCCGAGGGCGCGCTGCTGGCGGTGGCCGAGTCCCTGCCGTGACCTGGGGGTGGCGCGGGCGGTCTGCCCATATCGCCCCCGCCAGACCGGGGCCGCGTCCGAGGGGGAGTCGGGTGCGGCCCCGGTCACTTCTCCTGTGAGCCGGTGGAATGCCGCTATCGAGTTGCGCAATCTGGTATCTAGATAATGGGCATCCAGCAGGGAGTGTCCGGGAGATATCGGGGTGCGATTGGAGCCCAAGACGAGGTCTTCGGTGGGCGAGAGGTGCGCCACACGGGGGGTGGGTGGGGCGGATCGGGCGTGGGCGGCGGTGGGTTTCGCTAGGATTCCGGCGCTGTTGTCCCAGACCGGACGAGGGGTTTTGCGTGAGCGCGACCGTCGAGACGCTCGAGTTTCAGTCCGAGGCACGCCAGTTGCTGCAGTTGATGATCCATTCGATCTACTCGAACAAGGACACCTTCCTGCGCGAACTGGTCTCCAACGCCTCCGACGCGCTGGACAAGCTGCGGTTGGAGGCGTTCCGGGACAAGGACCTCGAGGTCGACACCGAGGACCCGCACATCGACCTGGTGCTCGACAAGGCCGCCAGGACGCTGACCGTGCGCGACAACGGGATTGGGATGACCCGCGACGAGGTGGTGGCGCTGATCGGCACCATCGCCAAGTCCGGGACCGCGGAGTTCCTGCGCAAGCTCAAGGAGAACCAGGGCTCGCAGGACCTGATCGGCCAGTTCGGCGTGGGGTTCTACGCCAGCTTCATGGTCGCCGACAAGGTCACCCTGGTGACCCGCAAGGCGGGCGAGCCTGGCGGCACCCGCTGGGAGTCCGCTGGTGAGGGCACCTACACGATCGAGCCGGTCGAGGACGCCCCGCAGGGGACCTCGGTCACGCTGCACCTGAAGCCGGAGGACACCGAGGAGCACCTCTACGACTACGCCTCCCGGGCGAAGGTCGTGGAGATCGTGCGCCGCTACTCCGACTTCATCACCTGGCCGATCCGGGTCGAGCCGGAGGACGGCGGCGAGCCGGAGACGGTCAACTCGCGCAAGGCGCTGTGGGCGCGGTCGCAGAGCGAGGTCACCGAGGACGAGTACACCGAGTTCTACAAGCACGTCAGCCACGACTGGACCGCCCCGCTGGAGACCATCCGGCTCTCCGCCGAGGGCGCCTTCGAGTACCAGGCGCTGCTGTTCCTGCCGCAGCGCGCGCCGTTCGACCTGTTCATGCGCGACCGCAAGCGCGGGGTGCAGCTCTACGTCAAGCGCGTCTTCATCATGGACGACTGCGAAGAGCTGATGCCGGAGTACCTGCGCTTCGTCAAGGGCGTCGTCGACGCGCAGGACCTCTCGCTCAACGTGTCGCGGGAGATCCTGCAGCGCGACCGGCAGATCCAGCTGATGCGCAGGCGCCTGGTGCGCAAGGTGCTCTCGACGGTCAAGTCGCTGATGGCCGACAAGCCCGAGTCCTACGACACCTTCTGGTCGGAGTTCGGCCGGGCGGTCAAGGAGGGCCTGCTCGACGACGTCGACAACCGCGACGCGATCCTCGACATCTCGTCGTTCGCCTCCACCGCCGACCCGGAGAAGCTCACCACGCTCGCCGGGTACGTGGAGCGGATGAAGGAGGGCCAGGAGCACGTCTACTACATGACCGGTGAGTCCCGCTCGGCCCTGGAGAACTCCCCGCACCTAGAGGCGTTCCTGGCCAAGGGCTACGAGGTCCTGCTGCTGACCGACGCCATCGACGAGATGTGGGTCGGGTCGATCCCCGAGGTCAAGGGCAAGAAGCTGCAGTCGGTGGCGAAGGGCCAGGTCGACCTGGACGCCGACGAGGACACCGAGGAGGGCAAGCAGCGCACCGAGGAGTTCGCGGGCCTGCTCGCCTGGATGACCGAGCAGCTGGGGGACGCGGTCAAGGAGGTCCGGCTGTCCTCGCGGCTGACCACCTCCCCGGCCTGCGTCGTCGGTGACGAGTACGACCTGACGCCCACCCTGGAGAAGATGTACCGGGCGATGGGCCAGGACATGCCCGAGGTGAAGCGGATCCTCGAGCTCAACCCGACCCACCCGCTGGTCACCGCGCTGCGCACCGCGCACGCCGAGGAGCGCCCCGACCTGGCCGACACCGCCGAACTCGTCTACGGCATGGCCGTGCTCGCCGAGGGCGGCGACCTCCCGGACCCGACCCGGTTCGTCCGCCTCCTGTCGACCAAGCTGGAGAAGACGCTCTAGTCGCCCGCGCCACGCGGCCCACCGGGACACGACGGGAACGCGGTCGTACGGTGGGCTGCGTGGCAGGGGCATCCGAGCGGCGGGTCGAGGTGGTGGCGGTCACCGCCGCTGTGGGCAGCGAGGTCCTCTTCGCCGACGTCACGTTCGCCGTGGGCCCCGGGGAGTGCGTTGTGGTCTCCGGCCGCAACGGTTCGGGTAAGTCCACGCTGCTCGGGTGCCTCTACGGCACGCGGCAGGTGTCGTCGGGCGTTGTCCGCGTCGGGGGGATGACGCCCGACGAGCGGAAGGTGGGGTTCCGCCGCCGCGTGTCGGTGGTCTTGGACGACTCGGCGCTGTTCGACGAGTTGAGCGCCCGCCAGCACCTCGACCTGCTGCTGCGGTCGTTCCCCGCCGTGGACCACCGGGGCGTCGACGGGTGGCTGCGGCTGGCCGGGTTGGACGAGCGGGCGGACGTGCCCGCCCTGGGGCTGTCGGCCGGGCAGCGGCGGCGGTTGCTGCTCACCGGTGCCGTCGCGCGTGACCACGACGTGCTGCTGTTGGACGAACCGGAGCGGGCGCTGGACACCGCCGGGCGCGAGTGGCTCACCGGGCTGATCGCGGCGGAGCGGCGGCGGGGGACGGCCGTTGTCGTCGCCAGCCACCACGGGCCGTTGGCGGATCGGGTGGGCGCGGCGCGGGTCGAACTCGGGTGAGTGACACGGTCAGCCGGGTTCTGGCGCTCGTGCTCGCCGTGGGTATCGGTGGGCTGCCCTTCTACCAACCTGACGCCACGCGGGTCGCACTGGTGGGTGATACCGCGCCACCGCATGGCGCGCTGGTGGCGGTCGTGTGCCTTGGTGTCGCGGTCGCGTGGTGGTCGACCCAGGGGCGCGGCTACCTCTGGGCCGACCCGGCCTGGTTGACGTGGAACGACTTCACCACCACCCGCACGACCGCCCTCACCAGGCGGATGGTGCGCGGCTGGCTCGCCCGCTGGGCTGCCCTTGGCTACGGCACCGCTGTCGCCGGGATGGTCTTGGGCTGGAGCGGGATCCTTTACGCCGCTGCACTTTTCGCCGGGTACGGCTTGTTGGCCATCGCCGCGGGCAGGGTGAAGTCGCCGGGCATGTGGGAAAGCGTCTTGCCGTTGTTGCTGGCGGCATCGGCGGCATGGCCGATTCCGTTGGCGGTCAGTGCTGCGGCCGCGACTGCGGCGGGGATCCTGTTGCTGCGCAAGGAGTCGCTAGCGGAGACCGCCGGGCGTGAGGAACTCGTTCGAGGCTTTTCCGCCCGGATGACCCAGCGCGTCTCGGTCGCGTTCCTCGACGTCTGGGGTCTGCTCCCGGCGGCGCGACCCTTGTCCCTGGAACGGTTCTTCGCCCGTCGACCCGTTTTGCCACGCTACTTGCTGGCAGGGGTCTTCACCCGCGCGCGAGCGGTTGTGGGAGCCGGGCTGATCGCCGTGGTGGTGGCGAACCTGCACTGGATCTTTCCCGGAGTGCCGGGTGTGTGGTGGGTCGGTATCGGCTGCTACCTCGCCGCGATCCCGTTCGCCGCGCCCGTCGCGCAACTGCACCGCACGCCGGGGTTGCGGCGCTGGCTCAACCACTCGCCCCTCGCGGTCAAGACCACCGCGGCTGCCCTATTGGCTGTTGTCGCCGCCCTCTGGCTCGCGCTGGTGACCGCCCTCGGCGTCGACTTCCACCCGGCCGCCTTGGTCGCTGTGCCGTTGGCCGCCGCGGCGGCCGTCCGGTCGGTCACCCGGGACCCGATCGACTTCGCCAACGTCGGGGTGGTCGACGTCGGCGGGGTCCTGGTGCCGATGGGACTGGTGGTGCAGGTGGCGCGCGGGATCGACGCGTTGCTGCTCGGGATCTTGTTGCTCGGCGCGGGATTGGTGCCGCTCGCGGGCGTGGTGTGTGCGGCAGCTCTGCTGTTCTGACCGGAAGCTCCCGGAGCTGAGAGTGCTCGCGCTGGTACCGTGGGTTAACAGCCCCTAGACGCTACGGGTCGGCTGGGGATCGGCCCGGGAACAGGAGCTCCCATGGCCACGCCCACCACTTCCGTCGAGCAGCACGACAAGCCGCGCTCGACCCGCCTGCTCGGACTCCCGCCGGAGCTCACCGATCGCCCGGCCGGGTGCCCGTTCGCCCCCGCGGCCAAGCTCACCGAGCTCGGCGCCGCGGGCCCTGTGCACCGCGTCGCCGGGCCAGACGGCGAGGACATCTGGTTGATCACCGGGCACGCCGAGGCCAGGGCCGTGCTGGCCGACCCGAGGTTCAGCTCCGACATCACCCGCTCGCCCGCGGCCATGTCCCGGCTGCCGGAGCGGCTGCGCGAGCAACTGCGGTCGACCCGCTCGCGCGCGGGCAGCTTCATCGGCATGGACGCCCCCGAGCACACCCGCTACCGCAAGCTGCTCACCGGCCAGTTCACCGTCCGCCGGATGCGGCAGCTGGAACCCAGGATCACCCAGATCGTCACCGAACACCTCGACGCGCTCGTGGCCGCGGGCCCGGTCGCGGACCTGGTGCCGACCTTCGCGCTGCCGGTGCCGTCGCTGGTCATCTCCGAACTGCTCGGCGTCGACTACGCCGACCGCGAGGAGTTCCAGCGGCGCACCGCCACCGTGCTCAACCTCGACACCCCGCTCGACGAGGTGTTCGACGTGTTCGAGGAGCTCCGCCGGTTCATGGCCGACCTGGTCGCGGCGAAGCGGGCCAACCCCGCCGACGACCTGCTCTCCGGGCTGGTGCACGCCGACCAGGACAACCCGCTCACCGACGACGAGCTCGTCGGGATGGCCAACCTGCTGCTCATCGCGGGCCACGAGACCACGGCGAACATGCTCGCGCTCGGCACCTTCGCGCTGCTCGAACACCCCGACCAGCTGGCCCTGCTGCGCGACAACCCGGCGTTGATCGCGACGGCGGTGGAGGAGCTGCTGCGCTTCCTGACCATCATCCACCTCGGCATCCGGCGCACCCCGCTGACCGAGGTCGAGGTGGCGGGCCACCGGATCCCGGGGGGCTCGAACGTGATGATCTCCGCGCAGATGGCCAACCTCGACCCCGAGCAGTACGGGCACCCGGAGGAGCTGGACCTCACCCGTCCCCGAGCCCCGCACCTGTCCTTCGGCCACGGCATCCACCAGTGCCTCGGCCAGCAACTGGCCAGGGTCGAGATGACCACCGGTTTCACCGAACTGCTGCGCAGACTGCCCGGCCTGCGGCTGGCGGTGCCCGCCGACCAGGTCCCGGTGCGCGACAACATGGCCATCTACGGCGTGCACTCGCTGCCGGTCACCTGGGACGCGTGACCCGGGGTCACCGAGCGCTGATGGCCTGCGCCGGACAGGCGTGCACCGCGTCGAGCACGTCCCGCTCCTGCTCCGGCGCGGGCTCCGCGCGCAACAGCACAACGGTGCCGTCGTCCTCGCTCTGGTCGAACACCTCGGGCTGGGTGAGTACGCACATCCCAGCCCCCACGCAGCGGTCGCTGTCCACCTCGACCCTCATCGACCTACCTCCCCCGAGTCGGTGCTACACATCCCATGATGCACCCACCGCACCGACCCGGGCACACCCCGTGGACGTGCTGCCGCCCGATCACCGCCCCGGCCACCGAGCCCGGAGGGGCCCGAGGACGGCGACGCGGTGCGCCGCTGCGGGGTTGGTCGGTGGCTCCGGCGGTGCCGCCAGGTCGCGCCTCGCCCTGCTCACCCTGGCGCTCGGGTTCGGTGGCCTGGTGCGATCTCATCGGAGTCCGGCGATGTGGTGCGCTGCGGCGAGGCAGCCCGCACGTCGTCGGGCCCGCTTGTGACCGGCTGCCGCGCGACCCCCAGCCTGTTGGCCCGGCGGCCTGCAGAGCCCGGCGCGCCACGAGAGCGCGGCGGGGTTGGCTGGCCGCTGTCCGGCCGCGCGACCTGGCGTTCGGTCACCCGCCAGGTCGCGCGGCCTTGCCCGGGCGTTCTGGCCTCACCAGGATCCGGCGACCTGGTGCACCGCGGCGTTGAGGCGGTTCCAGACGTTGATGTTGGCGATGGCCACCAGGAGTGCCGAGGTCTGCCGCTCGTCGTAGTGCTCGCGGACCCGGGTCCACAGCTCGTCCGACACCGGGTTGGCCGAGTCGGCCAGGCGGGTCAGCACCTCGGTCAGTTCCAGCGCGACCCGCTCCGCGTCGGTGAAGAAGGGCGCCTCCCGCCACGCCGCGACCGTGAACAGGCGCTCGTCGGTCTCGCCCGCCTTGCGCATGTCCCTGGCGTGCATGTGGACGCACGCGCTGCACCCGTTGATCTGGCTCGCGCGCAGCTTCACCAGTTCGATGGTCGACTCCTCGACGCCCTTGCCCGAGGCGGCCTTGCCGAAGGCGAGCAGCGCCTTCATGGCCTCCGGGATGACGGCGGTCGGGTTGTCCATCCGTGCCTGCATGATCGTGCCCTCCGGTGCTCTCGTCGCTGTCACGGGGAAGACGGGGCGACGGGCGGGGGCGTGACAGGTCAGTTCTTGCTGGGCGTGTGATCCACGACACCGGTGGGCCCGGTGTAGGGCACCAGCTTGCCGAGCTTGCGGTCCCGGCGCGGCGCCCGGGCGTCGGCGGTCGGGAAGACCCACTTCTTGAAGGCCCACCACCGGAACACCATCGCGATGACCGTGCCCACGATCGACCCGAACAGGAAGTCCGCGACCTCCTGCGACAACGCGCTCACGTGCGGCTGCTCCAGGTCGAACACGTACCGCGACACGTAGAGCGGCGCGGTGTAGAAGAACAGCGACGCACCGCTGATGGCGAAGAACAGCGCCGCCTCGTGGTGGCGCTCCCGGCCACCGCGGGTGTCGAAGGACCACTCGCGGTTGAGGATGTAGGACACGATCGTGGCCAGGATGACCCCGATGGCCTTCGCGACCACCGGCTTGGGCTCGAGCACGGTCAGCTTCAGCAGGTACCAGGTGCCGTTGTCCACCAGGTAGGCGACACTGCCGACGACGCCGAACTTGAGCAGCTCGCGGTGCTTGAGCGCGAGCGGTCGCAGCCGAGCGGGCAACACGCGCAGGGCCACGTCGCGGAGGGACATGGGCCCCAGGCTAGCCCACCCGCCCCGGTATCCACCGGCGCGAACGCAAATAGGTCTGGACCAATCGGCGCCACCCCACCAGCCCCGCACAGCCGGTTTGTCCACAACGCCCGCACCCCTCCACAGCCCACCCGCCACCCCCTTGACACCCCGCCCCGGCCGATATCCTCAAACGTGGGACCTCAAACCCCGGGTGGGCGGGCTCCCGGCCGCGGGGTGATCATGAACCGCGGGTGATCATCGCCGTGGGCCGTGGGCCGTGGGCCGTGGGCCGTGGGCCGTGGGCCGGTCGGTGGGGTGTGTGTCTCGGCGCGCTGGGGGAGCGGCGGAGTCAGCGGGTGGGCATCGGCATGGGGCCCATGGCGTCGTCGGTGCCGACCTTGGTGTTGGTCAGGTCTAGGGCCAGGGTGAAGGCTGCTCGGTAGCCGCGGGTGCCGTCCACGTCGGCTTCGGTGGGGGTGAGGAGGAGTTGGTCGCCGCCCTGTTGGTAGAGCTGGTCCGTTTTGTTCGTCGTGTCGGCGGGGCCGTGGGCCTGGTAGGGGGCGGTGGCCAGGTAGCGGGCCGTCAGCTCGTCGGGGAAGTAGAGCTGCGAGGTGAACTCGTAGGCCTTGCCGTCGGCGCCGGTGGTGCGGATCTTGACGTGGATGTGGACCGTGCGGCCCTCGTACCAGCCGGGCAGGACCGTGGTGAACGCGGTGCGGCCGGAGGTGCCGCTGACCTGGAGGCCGCGCAGGTGCTTGGTGCCGGTCGTGCCCTCGCTCGCGATGTCGGAGTAGTCGCCCGCGGCGTCGCAGTGCCAGATGTCGACCACGGCGCCCGGTAGCGGTTGGCAGCCGCCGCCGTCGGCGCGCAGGACGGTCAGGGTCAGGGCCAGGGGTGTGCCCGCGACCCGGACCCCGGTTGCCGGGTCGGACCGGATGTCGGAGCGGTCGAGGTTCTCGTCGACGAAGTACGGGCCCTCCATCTGCTCCGGTCGGACCACGCAGTCCACCGGCGCCTCGGTCGAGCAGCCCGCCAGGGCCAGCGCCCCCACACCGAGCAGGACCAATGCCTGCCGCCGCCCCAGGACCCGGCCGACCGGTTCGTCGTCGTCGTGGGACATGGCGTCAGCTCTCGTAGACGACGCGGCCGCCGACGACGGTCAGGTGCACCCCGACGTGCGGGAGGTCGGCGGGGGAGACCTCGAGCGGGTTGGCCTCCAGCACGCACAGGTCGGCGACCTTGCCGACCTCCAGCGAGCCCTTCCACGACTCGGCGCCGTCCTGCTCCGCGGGGATCACCGTGTAGGCGCGCAGCAGCTGCCGCATCAGCTCCGGGCTCGCCTTGGTACCCATCCACTCGGCGGCCGCGGCCACCCAGCGCCGCCAGTCCGGCTCGATCACCGGCGCGTCGGAGCTCAGGCACACCCGCACGCCCAGCTCGAAGGCCCGGCGCAGCGGCCACGCCCCGGCCAGGGCTTCCTCGCCGAGGGCGGCGGAGAGCCAGTCGCCGGTCATCACCGCGATGCCGGGCTGGGTGTTGAGGCCGATGCCCAGTTCCGGCAGCCGGGCCAGGACCTCGGTGCCGACCAGGTCGCCGTGGATGAGGTAGTGCCTGCCGCCGGGGCCGTGCGCGGCGATGGCGTCGGCCATGGCCGAGACGGTGACCTCGATGGACCGGTCGCCGGTGGCGTGCACGCCGATCTGCGCGCCCGCCCGGTGCGCCAGGTCGATCATGCGGCGCAGGTTGGCCTCGCGCTCGGCCAGGTCGGTGCCCTCGACCAGCAGGTGGCCCTGGGACCCGTCAGCGTAGCAGCGGTGCGTCCACGCCGAGCGCATCGGCGGGATGCCGTCGGCGAAGATCTTCACGCCCGCGATCCGCAGCACGCTCGGGTCGGTGGCGGGGGTCGCCGAGGCCATGCCCGCCTCGAAGTCGGCGAGCGTGCTGGGGCCGTCGAGCTCGCCGAACAGCCGTAAGACGGTGACCCTGGCGCGCAGCAGGCCCTCGTTGGCCATCGCGGCGTACTCGTCGAGCACGCCGCTGGAGAAGCAGCCGGTCTGCCCGTCGTCCTCGCCGGGGCCCAGGCCGGGTTCGGTGTAGCTGGTGATGCCGAGGGCGGCGACCACGTCACCGGCGCGCTGGATGGCGGCGCGGCGTTCGGCCGGGGTGGTCAGCTTCGGCGCCCCCGCGCCCGCCATGCCGCCCGCGCCGAGCAGGGTGCCCGGCCACAGCGCGCCGAGCCAGGCGCCGTGCAGGTGGGAGTCGTTGATGCCGGGCAGCACGGTGCGGCCGTGCAGGTCGACGACCTGGGTGTTCGGTCCGATCAGGTGCGCCACCTCGCCGACGGCAACGACCCGCCCGTCCGCCACGGCCAGCGCGGTGCTCTCGGTGTCGGCGGCGTCGAAGGTGAGCACCGTGCCACCGGTGAGCACGAGGTCGGCGGTCTTGGGGTCGGCCACGGTGTCCTCCGTCAACAGCTGTAGATCAAGCGAGGTGGTGCGGGCACAGCATAAGCGCACTAACCGGGTTCTCCCAGTTTTTAGTCTATGTATGTAGACTAACCCAACCATTTCACGGGTAGGAGGACGCATGGCGCAGGCCAACCGCATCCCGGTCCGGCCACTGGGGCCCGGCGGACCGGACGTCTCGCTGTTCGGGCTGGGCTCGTGGAACACCTGGGACCGGATGGAGTTCGACGACGCGGTGGCCCTGCTGCGCCGCGCGCTCGAGGCCGGGGTGACCCTGTTCGACGTCGCGCACTACAACATGGGCCCGCACGCCGAGCAGGCCCGCACCGACATCATCTTCGGCGAGGTGGTGCGCGCCGCGGGCGTGGCCCGCGACGAGTACCACCTGTGCGGCAAGCTCTGGCTGTGGGAGTACCCCACGACCAGCTTCGAGCAGCAGATGACCACCTCCCTCGAGCGCATCGGTGTCGAGCGCGCCGACAGCGTCGTGGTCGGCGACTACATGTCGCCCCCCGACATCGCCCAGATCGTCACCGACGTCAACGAGCAGATCCGCGCGGGCCGCTTCGCGGTCTGGGGGGTCAACAACTGGGTGGCCGCCGACCTGGACCGCGCGCTGGAGTTCGCCGCCGAAGAGGGCATGGTGGCGCCGATCTTCGCCCAGCTCAAGTACAGCGTCGCCCGCCGCAGCATGGCCGAGGGCCAGTACTACCTGCCGCACTTCACCGGGGGCAGGCTCGCCCTGCAGGCCTCCGACGTGTTCGAGGGCGGCATCCTGGCCGGTCGCAAGTTCCCCGAGCGCAAGATCGGTGCCGACCCCGGTGGCATCCGCGACACCATCCGGGCCGCCGCCGACGTGGTCGCCGAGGTCGCCGCCAGGCACGACGCCACCGCGGCGCAGGTGGCCATCGCCTTCTGCCTGCTCAACCCGGCCGTGTCGAACGTGCTCTTCGGCGTCAGCAGGCTCTCCCAACTGGAGGACAACCTCGCCGCGATCGCCCTCGCCGAGGCGCACGGACCCGACCTGCGCGCCGCGCTGGATCCGCTGTGGGCGGACAAGGCGGTCAACGCGGACGGCTCCTGGTAGCCGATCGGTCCTCTGTGGACCCCGCGCTGTTGTGCGTCTACGCGCGGGGACCGGGAGAATCGGCCGAGTCGATCACGCACCGCGGCGTGGTGGCTTCCCCGACGGCGTGCTCGCCTGAGGGGAGGCGGGTGGGGGACCTGCCTGTCGAACAGGTCCCCCACCCGTCGCCCGCGCACCGGGTCTACGGGTGTTGGCGGCCGGGGGTCACGGCTGGGCGACGCGCTCGAAGAAGGCGTCCAAGTGGGCCTTCTGCAGCTTGCGGGTGGAGTAGCGGGCCCCGACCAGGCTCATCACGTTCGCGCCCGCGTGCAGCAGCACCAGCTCGTCGACCAGCTGCGCGTCCGGCACGGCGGTGCGGATGTCGCCCTCGGCGCGGGCCCGCCGGATGTGGTCGGTGAGCAGAGCCCGCCAGGCCTTGAGGTGGACCAGGTAGCGGTCGTGCAGGCGCTTGTTCGACAGCGACATCTCCCAGAACGCGAGCAGGACTCGCCCCGCGGTCACCCGCTTGGCGTCCAGCGGCATGGTCGCCGAGCACAGCGCGCGCAGCGCCTCGAACGCCGACCGCTGCTCGACCGGCTCGCCGACCTCGGTGTTGACCATGCTCAGCGCGCGCTCGAAGGTGGCTTCCACCAGGACGTCCTTGCTGGGGAAGTACCGCTTGAGCGCCCCGTTGGCGAACCCGGCGGCCTCGGCGATCTCGCGCATGGTGGCGGCTTCCAGGCCGCCGCGCATGATCAGGCCCCAGGTCACCTCCACGATGTGCGCGCGACGCTCGTCGTGGTCGATGACCTTGGGCATCGTGCTCCTCGGAGGACAAGAGGGGGCGGACAGTGGCCGATAGTGTAACGGTCAACCGGTATCCGGTGTCCCCTGCCGCGCGGACCGGATGGCGCAATCCTGCCACGAGCGGGCCCCGCGCGGCGGTTTCCCGCCGGAGCGGCGCCGCCGCCGTGTCCTTTGCCGACCCGGGCGCGCCGGTGTCAAGGGACAGAACCCGGTCGCTGTGGACCCCGCACATCGGACAGGACCAGGACTGGTCGCCCGGGCGCGGCGGTGGCCGCGCTCGGCGGGGTGGGGCAGTGGTGCCGCACGCGGCGGCTCGATTCGTCCAGGACGGCACGGACGTGATACATCGAATTGTTGTCGCGGAGGCAAGTGGCGTTGTGGTTGTTGCGTCCCTGGTGGCCGTGTGCGGGCGGGCAGCGCCCAGGGGGTCCACTGTGGATGTCGCACCCCGCCTGTGGCCGTCACGCGGGACGTGGCGGCCACAGGCGAGGAATGCTCAGCAGTCGTGGCCGATGCGGACGTCGTAGACGCGGACCGGTCGCTTGGGGGCGCCGTCGGTCGCGCCGTCGGGGGTGATGCCCGCGGCGACGATGCGGTCGAGGACCTCGATGCCGCGGGTGACCCGGCCCATCACCGTGTACACCGGGCTGATCTGGGCGACCGAGTGCACGATGAACCACTCGCTGCCGTTGGTGCCGGGGCCCTGGTTGCCCATCGCGATGGTGCCGCGCGGGTAGGTCTCCTTGCCGGTCACCTCGTCGGGGAACTTGTAGCCGGGGCCGCCCTCCTCGGCGCGGTAGATGTCGCCGCACTGCAGGACGCCCAGGCGCGCGCTGGTGGTGAGGCGGAAGCACTGCGAGTTGTCGTAGAAGTCCGCGCGGGCCAGGTGCAGCAGGTTGTGCACGGCGCACGGGGCGTTGTCGCGGTTGAGGACCAGGTCCATCCGGCCGTAGTTGGTGCGGATGGTCACCGACACGTTCCCGTGCGCCTTCGCGCGCGCCTTGGGCACGGTCACCGGCCGGGCGGCCGGGTTCTCCGGCGTCGGGGTGAACTGGCACTGGACGTTGCCGCCTCCGCCGGTGGCGGCGGCGACTGCGGGGACGACGGGCAGGGTCGCGGCCGCCAGCGCGAGGGTAGCGACGAGCAGGATTCGCTTCATTCCCCGCACGCTAGCGGCCCGCGCAATCCCCCTGGGTTGCCCGGATCATTACCCGAGCCAGTGCGGATCCGGGATCGTCTTGGACAACACCGGCGCGATCTCGGCCTGGAACAGCTCCAGCGTCGCCCGGTGCTGCGCCCCGGTCAGCCCCTCGCCGTCCGCGCTGATGTGCAGCACCTGGTGGCCGAACCGCTCGTGGTAGCGGCCGACCTTGTCCACGATCTGCTCCGGGCTGCCCACCAGCGCCGAACTGCGCGCGACGAAGTCCTCCAGCGACTCGAACACCGGCTCCACCCCCAACCGCAGGCTCAGGTTCAGCCGCGCCTCGAAGATCGGCCGGTAGGTCTCCAGCGCTTCTTGCGAGGTCTTGGCCGCGTAGTAGCCCGCGGTACCCGCCCCGACGATCGCGTCCGCGGGTTTGTGGCCGTAGTGGGCCCACCGCTCGCGGTAGTGGGCGATCAGGTCGGCGTAGGGCTCGATCGGGTTGGTCACGTTGGCCGAGAACAGCGGGTCGCCCCACTTGGCGGCCAGCTCGACGGAGTCGCGGCTGGTGGCGCTGCCGTGCCACACGCGGATGGGCCGCTGCACCGGCTTCGGCCACACCTCGGCGTCGACCAGCGGCGGGCGGAACCGCCCGGACCAGGTGACCCTGTCTTCCCGCCACAACCGGCGGAACAGTTCGTACCCCTCGGCGTTGCGCGCCCACTGGTCCTTTGGCGTGACGTGGAACAGCTCCCGCTGCGCGCTCCCGTTGCCCTTGCCGATGATCAGTTCCAACCGGCCGTCGGCGAGGTTGTCCAGCGTCGCGTAGTCCTCGTAGGCGCGCACCGGGTCCAGCAGGCTCAGCGTGGTCACCGCGGTGAACAGCCGGATCCGCGACGTGCGGGCCGCGATGTGGCTGAGCACCACCGGCGGCGACGAGGAGATGAACGGCCGCTCGTGCCGCTCACCCACCCCGAAGCCGTCGAAGCCCAACTCCTCGGCCAGCACCGCGTTGTCCACCACCGCGCGCAGCCGATCCCTGGTGCTGGCCTGGATCCCGGTCACCGGGTCCGCGGTGTGCGTGATCAGCGTGATCAGCAGGAACTTCACGCCGGAACACCGTCCAGGCCCAGGTGGTCGCGCAGCGTCGGCCCGGTGTACTCGGTGCGGAACACGCCGCGCTCCTGCAGCAGCGGCACCACGGTGTCGGCGAACTCGTCGAGCCCGCCCGGGGTCACATAGGGCACCAGGATGAACCCGTCGGCGGCGTCGGCCTGCACCAGCTCGTCGATGCGCGCGGCCACCGTCGCCGCCGAGCCGACGAACGTCTGCCGCCCGCTGACCTGGATGATCAGCTCCCGGATGGACAGGTTCTTCGCCTCGGCCAGCGCCCGGTACTCGCGCGCGGTCGCCAGCGGGTCGCGGTGCATCCGCACGCTGGCCCGCCCGCGCGAGATCGTGTTCTCGCCGACCACCGGGTCGAACGAGGGCAGCGGCCCGTCCGGGTCGTGGTCGGACAGGTCCGCGTTCCACAGCTGCTCCAACAGCTTGATGGCGGTCTGCCCGCTGTACTGCTGGTGGCGCACCACGTCCGCGCGTTCCTGGGCCTCGGCGTCGGTGTCGCCGAGCACGAAGGTGGCCGCGGGCAGCACGACCAGCTGGTCGTGGCGGCGCCCGTACTTGGCCAGCCGCCCCTTGACGTCGGCGTAGAACGCCTGCCCCTTCTCCAGCGTCCCGTGCCTGCTGAAGATCGCGTCGGCCGAGGCCGCGGCGAACTCACGGCCCCCGTCGGAGTCCCCCGCCTGCAGGATCACCGGTTTGCCCTGCGGTGAGCGCGGTACCGAGAACCGGCCGGAGATGTCGAAGTGCGCGTCCTGGTGCGCGAACGACCCGGCCGCCGGGTCGCGCAGGAACACCCCGGTCGCCGCGTCGGCCGCGACCTCGTCGCCGCGCCACGAACCGAACAGCTCCAGCGCCGTGTCCAGGAACGTCTGCGCCCGCTCGTAGCGCTGGTCCTGCGGCAGGAAGCCGCCGCGGCGGAAGTTCTCCCCGGTGAAGGCGTCCCAGGAGGTCACCACGTTCCACGCCGCCCGCCCGGCCGAGAGGTGGTCGAGCGAGGCGAACTGGCGGGCGACCTCGTAGGGCTCGTTGAACGTGGAGTTGATGGTTCCGGCCAACCCGAGCCGTTCGGTGACCGCGGCCAGCGCGGCGAGCACCGTGAAGGTGTCCGGGCGCCCCACCACGTCGAGGTCGTAGATCTGGCCGCCCTGCTCGCGCAGCCGCAGGCCCTCTGCCAGGAAGAAGAAGTCGAACTTCGCCCGCTCGGCGGTCTGCGCCAAGCGCACGAAGGAGCTGAACTCGATGTGGCTGCCCGCCTCCGGGTCGCTCCACACCGTGGTGTTGTTGACGCCGGGGAAGTGCGCGGCGAGGTGAACCTGCTTGATCGGCTTGCCCATGTCCGTCCTCCTCACACAGCCGCGTAGCGGTTCGCGGGCCTGCCCAGCCCAAGCAGGCCGCGCAGTGTGGTCGCTTCGTAGTCGCTGCGGAACGCGCCCCTGGAGCGCAGTTCCGGCACCAGGGCGCGGGTGATCGCGTTCAGGTCGTGCGGGATCGCGGCGGGCCGCAACCGGAACCCGGACAGGCCAGCGGCGTGCAGGTCGAGCAGTTCGTCGGCCAACTCCGCTGGGGTGCCGACGAAAACCCGCGTGTCCGAGGCGTACTCGGCGCCCGCCCAGTCGTCCAGCCGCGCCTTGTGGTCGCGAGCCGCTTGCGGCGTCTCGCCGAGGAACACCACCAGGTCGGCGAAGACGTGCAGCGTGTCGCGCTCGCGCCCGGCGACGGCCTGCTCGTGGCGCACCACGGCCAGGGTGTCCGCGGCCTCGGCGCGCTCCAGCGGCGTGATGTAGACGACGTCGGCCGACCGCGCGGCCAGCCGGTACGGGATCACCGCGTGCGCCAGGGAAGTCACCACCGGCTGCCCCTGCGGCGGCCGCGGCGTGATCGAGGGTCCCTTGACCGAGAACCACTTGCCCGCGAAGTCGATGTAGTGCAGCTTGTCCCGGTCGACGAACCGCCCGGTCGCCGCGTCGCGGATCTCGGCGTCGTCCTCCCAGCTGTCCCACAGCCGCCGCAGCACCTCGACGTAGTCCGCGGTCTCGTCGAACAGCTCCGACAGCGGGCTGACCAGGTCACCGTCCTTGGCGTCGGCCAGGTCCACCACGCCGATGTCGCGCCTGCCGAAGAGCCGGTTGTCCTCCGGCGTCCACGCCACCCGCACCCGCACACCCGCGCGGCCGGAGCTCACGTAGTCGAGCGTGGCGATCGCCTTCGACAAGTGGAACGGCTCGGTGTGGGTGACCACCGCGGTCGGCACGATGCCGATCCGCGACGTCAGCGGCGCCACCCTGGCCGCGACGAGCACCGCGTCCAGGTGCCCGTCGACCTGGTCGGTTCCCCCGCGCGAGGGGTTGAACGGGTCGGTCCTGGGTCCGAGGGTGTCCTCGATGGTGACGAAGTCCAGCGCGGCGGATTCGGCCTCGCGCACCAGGTCCGCCCAGTACGCCGCGGTGAGCAGCTCGCGCGGGCGGGCGTCCTCGGCCCGCCACGCCGCGGGGTGCCAGCCCGCCGCGTCCAACGCCACCGCCAGATGTGGTCCGGTTGTCACCGGCGGCCCCTTCCCCAGTAGGTCTTCCCGCGGTGCGTCCGCGCAGTCGGATTCTGCGCCGCGCGGGGGCCCGTGAGCAGGGACGGCCAAGTCGTGGGAATCAGACCGGGGCCGGGAATAAACGCCGGTTCACAGCGATAAGCCCGCGTACAGGTAGGCGCCGGTGGACGGATCGGTGACCAGCACGACCGCCTCGCCCTGGCGCGGCACGGTGATCCTGGGCACGACGGTGCGCAGCGGCACCGGGCGCTGCCGACGGCCGGAGTCCAGGCTCACCAGCAGGTCCACCACCGGGTCCTGGTCGACGACGTACCCGGTCACGGTCACCGACTCGATCCTGGCGCGGGTGGCAGGGGCACCCATCGCCAGCATGTGCTGAGCGGTCGCGGGCAGCGACACCGCGCCGGGCGCGACCGCCGGGGCTGACCCCGTGACCGCACCGGCGTTGTCCTGCCGTTCACCCGAGTGTCGCCCGTGCTTGCGCTCCCGGCCGAACAACCCCATCCGACGCCCTCTCCCGACCGTTGCTCCGCGCGGACACCCAGCGCGCTGACTGTCCGAAGTGTACGGCCGGGCGCGGACGGGGCCGCCGCCGGGCGCTGCGGGTCAGCCCGCCATCGCCATCGCCCGCTGCCTGGCCCGGTGGCGCACCGCGTTGACCCGGTTGGCGCACCTGGTCGTGCAGAACTGGCGGTTGCCGCCCTTGGAGATGTCGATGAACACGACCGCGCACCGGTCGTCGGCGCAGCGGCCGAGGCGGTGGCCGCCCTCGTCGCAGAGCACGTAGGCCAGGCCGGTCGCGGTGACCGCGCGGACCCGGTTGACCACGCCCTCGCCCTCACCGTGGTAGTGCAGGTGCGGTGGCTGGTTGTCGTGGGTGGAGATCATCGGTCGGCTGGCGGCCTGCTGCAGCAGCGCGTTGATCACGTCGACCCGGCGCTGCTGGGACATCTCGCCGAAGGCGGCGTCCAGCTGCTGGGTCCACTGCATGATCCGCGCCGCTTCCGGCCCGGTCGGTTCGGGGAGCGTGGGGGCGTGGCGGGAGATGACGGCGGCGACCTGGTCGCGGTCGAAGGTGCCGCCCCGGCCCAGGTTCACCAGGTCCGCGGCCATCGCCGCGGCCGCTCCGCCATAAGTGTTGAAGCGCATATTGCCATTACTCCACACTCCCGGCATGTTTGGCAATGACCAACCTGGGAACGACCGTCCGGCCTTATCGGTTACGCCGCCCGCCCGGCGAGGGGGGACCGGGTGGCGCACGCGGCGCGCGGCCGATCCGCCGATACCCCGTCCCCGCCCTGCTCAGGCGGGTTCCGGCGGCCGCGGATGAGCTCCCCGAGGACGGCGAACCCGCTGGTGCTCGTCGCGGTCCAGATGCTGAGCCTGCAGGTCGGTGCCGCGGTCGCGGTGGGTCTCATGGCGCACGTGGGCATCGTCGGGGCGGCCTTCGCCAGGGTCGCGCTGGCGTGCGCGCTGGTCGGGGTGCTGCTGCGGCCCAAGCCCCGGGTGCCGGACCGGCGGTCGCTGCTGCTGGCGGGCGCGCTCGGGGTGGTGATCGCGGTGATGAACACCGCATACTTCGGCGCGGTCGTCCACTTGGGACTGGGGCTGGCAACGACGATCGAGTTCCTCGGCCCGTTCCTGGTCGCGGTGGTCTCGGCGGGGCACGCCTCGGACGTGCTGTGGTCGCTGGTGGCCGCCGCCGGGGTGGTGCTGATCGCGGGCGTCGGCGAGGTGAGCGCGCTCGGGCTGGTGCTCGGGTTGCTCGCGGCGGGCTGCCGCGCCGGGTACATCCTGCTCACCAGGGCCGTGGGCGGCGCCTTCGACGGCGCCACGGGGTTGTTCGTGGCACTGGCCGTGGGAACCCTGGTGGCGGCGCCGTTCGCGCTGGAAACCCTGCCGGGCTTCGGGAACGTGGGCGTGCTCGGCCTCGCGGCCGCGGTCGCGGTGCTGTCCTCGGCGGTGCCTTACCTGTGCGACATGGTGTCGCTGCGCAAGCTGCGCACGACCTCGTTCAGCGTGCTGCTGGCGCTCTCACCGGCGGTCAGCGCGCTCGCGGGGCTGGTGCTGCTCGGCCAGACGCTGTCCGCGCCGCAGTGGTGCGGGGTGGGCGCGGTCGTGCTCGCGGGGACCGCGAGCGTGCTCACCACGGTCCGCGCGCCCGACTAGTCGGCCGGTGCCGACGGCGCGGGCAACGAGATCACGCCCGGTGGGTGCGCGCCGCCCGGCGATCCCGACATCAGCGCCGCGGTTTCCCGGCCCGCCTGGCACAGCCCGCGTACGGCGACGCACACCGCCGAGTTGTCCGCGGTCGAGCGCCACACCACCACCAACTCCGAGTCCACGCCCTCGATCGGCACGAACCGCAGGTCCCGGTTCACCGCGTCCCACTCCGCCAGCCGCGGGCACAGCGCGAGGCCGACCCCGGCGGAGACCGCGGCCAGGGTGTCCACCGCGTAGTCGGCGGTGTGCTCGACGAAGCGCAGACCCGCCACCGGGAACCCCTCGGTGCTGCCGACCCGGATCAACCGCTCCGCGCCGACCTCGGCCACCGCGACCGACGACCGCGACGCCAGCGGGTGGTCCCAGGGCATCACCAGGCAGGTCGGCACCACCGCGGCGGTGGCCTGCTCGACGTCGCCGGGGAACTTCGGCAGGTGCGGCCGCCACAGCAGCGCCGTGTCGACCTGGCCGTGGCGCAACTGGTTGAGCTGGTTGCCGAAGCCGGTGTAGGTCGGCACCAGCTGCATCGGCTCGTGCGCCACCAGCCGCGCGGCGCGGGCGATCACCTGCCCGGTGCCCCACCCGACGTGCCCGATGCGCACCGCCCGCCTGCCCGCCCCCGCCCGCCTGCGCACGTCGGCGAGCCCGGTGTCGAGCACCGAGATCGCCGACGTCGCCACGGCGAGCAGGTCGCGGCCCGCCTCGGTCAGCCGCACCGAGCGGGTGCTGCGGTGGAACAGCCGCAGGCCGATCTCGCGCTCGAACGCCGCGATCTGCTGGCTCAGCGCGGGCTGGCTCAGGTGCAGGTACCGCGCGGCGCGGCCGAAGTGCAGCTCGTCGGCCAGCACCAGGAAGGACCGCACCTTCTCGGTACCGGGGAATCGGTCGCTCACCACCGCAGCACCGCCTCGGCGGCGTCGCACTCAATGGGCATGGAAATCCCCAGTCGGCGTGTCCGCGCAAATCCGTTGTTCGCTCGTTGTCGCCACCGAAAAGGGCGAGTCGAGGTCAAAAATATCGACGCGGAAGGACGCCCGGCTACCGCCGATCGGGTGATCGCCTCCGTTGACGGTTAGATTGTTTGGTCACAGTCCCTTGGGTCGCGCGCGGGGGTGACCTGGAGTTTTCCGCCACGCGGCGGGAAATATCGGTCTATTTTCTCCGGTGTTCCCAGTTATCCATCAGAAATAGTGCTTTACATCACCCGGGAATCGTCGTCGGCCTCGGCGACGGCGCGGTGCACGCCGCGCCAGTAGTCGGCGGTGAGGGTGAGGAACGTGTCGTAGCCAGACACCAGCACCGCGAAGTCGCCCTCGGTGCGGCACACCGCGGCCGCCGAGGTGATCGCCTCGCGCTTGTGCTCCTTCTCCGCCTCGCCGATGTGGACGTAGAAGTACTCGCACGCCTCGTGGAAGTCGTCCTCGCGCCGCCACAGCGGTTTGTAGTTGCGCACCCCCTCGTAGAGCCGGGTCAGCATCGCGAACGCCAGGTGTTCCTGGGCCAGCAGCGCGCCCTGCACCACCCGCTGGTCGGTCGAGGAGAACAGCTCCCGCTGGCCCGCGCTGAACGCCGAGGTGCTCGGCAGCGGTTGCTCCAGCGACAGCTCCGCGGTGCTGACCTCGTGGCCCGCCAGCCGCGAGAGCAGGTCGCACAGGAAGTTCTCCAGCAGCACCAGGTGCGCCTTCTCGACGTTGCCGTTGCCGTACTCGGAGTACAGGTTGCGCACGCACTCCACCCGCGCGGCCAGGTCGGTGGTGTTGAGCACCGACAGCGCCACCATGACGGCGGTGAACCTGGTGCGCGACAAGTACTCCCTGGCGAACACCCGCACCGCGGGGTAGCTCAGCGGGCCGCCCATCCACAGCTTGTAGAAGTCGTTGTCGATGGCGGGCGTGGTGTCGATGTCGGCGACGACGGCGGACACGCGCGCGGCGCGGTCGGTCGTGGCGTGGGGTTGGACCAGCGTCATCGGAGCTTCGATCCCCTTCGCTGTGGGTGGCGCCCGTGCGGCGCGGCGTGCCCGGCGACCGTAACGACGGCGCGCGGCGCCGGTCCAGTCGCTTTGGCTGATGACCATTATTCCGTTCCGCTATCGCCCCCGGTCACCGCCCGCGGCCGGTGCGCGCGGTGCGCCGGGGGGCGGTGCGGATCACCCCTTGACCGACCCGGCGAGACCGGAGACCAGCTTGCGCCGCACCAAAACGAAGAATACGAGGACCGGGATCGTCATCAAGGTGGAGCCCGCCATGATGGCGCCCCAGTCGTTCTGGTCGGGTTTGACGAACACCTGCAGCGCCAGCGGCAGCGTCTGGTTGTCCTCGGCGGAGATGATGAACGTCTTGGCGAACAGGAAGTCGTTCCAGGCGTGGATGAACGACAGCACGCTGGTGGCCACCAGGCCGGGCGCCACCAGCGGGAACAGGATCCGCCAGAGGAACACCGAGCGGCTCGCACCGTCCACTGTGGCCGCTTCCTCGAGCTCGACGGGCACCGCGGCGACGAACCCGCGCAGCATCCAGATCGCGAACGGCAGGCTGAACGCCAGGTGCACCAGCACCAGCGACCCGAGGTGGTTGAGCCCGAACGCCGGGACGGATTCGCCGACCGAGCGCATCAGGAAGAACAGCGGAACGGTCAGCGCCTCCACCGGCACCATTTGCACGACCAGCAGCATGACCAACATGGTCGTGCGTCCGCGAAAGCGCAGCCGGGTGAGCGCGGCGGCGGCCAGGAATGCCACCAGCATGCTCAACGCCACCACCGCCAGCGCCACGATCACGCTGTTGAGGAAATAGCGGCCCAGGTTCTGCACGGTCAGCGCCCGCACGAAGCTGTCCAGGCTCGGCCGCAGCGTCCACGGCACCGGGTCCGCGGAGATCACCTCGTCCTGGGGTTTGACCGCGGTCAGCACCATCCAGAACAGCGGGAAGGCCACCACGCCCGCGACCACCACGGTCACCACCTCGGCGAGACCGCGGCGCGCCCCGCTCACAGCACCTCCCCGGACCGGCGCAGCGCGCGCAGGTAGAACCCGGTGACGGCCAACAGGATCAGCGTCATCACGACCCCGATCGCCGACCCGAGGCCGTACTCCGATGCCGCGAACGCCTCCTGGTAGGCGTAGACGTTGAGCACCAGGTTGCGCCCGGCGATGCCGCCGCCCCCGGTCATCACGTAGACCTGGGTGAACACCTTGAAGTCCCAGATGATCGACTGGATGGTGACCACGACCAGCAGCGGCCGCAGCAGCGGCAGCACCACCGAGCGCGCCGTGCGCCACGCCGAGGCCCCGTCGAGCGCGGCGGCCTCGAGCACTTCCGGTGGGATGGCCCGGATCCCGGCGAACAGGGTGATCATCACGAACGGGAACGAGCACCAGACGACCTCGGCGGCGACCAGGCCGAACGCGGTCCACTTGCCGTAGGTCCAGGAGAACCCGTCGAGGCCGAGCAGGCTGTTGACCAACCCGAAGTTCGCGTCGAACAGGAACAGCCAGATCGTCGAGCCCGCCACCGCGGGTGTTGCCCACGCGCCCAGCGCCGCCAGGAACAGCGCCCCGCGCGCCCACGGCCGCACCCGGGTGGCCAGCACCGCCAGCGCGGTGCCGAGGGCCAGCGAGCCGACCACGCACACCGCGGCGAAGCCGACCGTCTGCCCCAGCACCGACCAGAACTTGGCGCTGCCCAACAGGGTGCCGTAGTTGGCCAGGCCGAGGAACGTCAGCGGCGCGCCGCCGCTGACCTGCTCCTGCCCGTAGTCGTAGAGCGAGATGACCACGAGTTGGTACACGGGGTAGCCGAGCAGGGCGACGAGCACGAGCAGCGCGGGCGCCAGGTACGCCAGCGCCGCCCGGCCCTGTCCCCGGGTGGCGGGCCCGGCGGTCACGACGAGAACGCCGCGTTCATCGCCTCGGCGGCGGTCGTGGTGGCCGCGTCGACGTCCTTGCCCCCGCTGGCGATCTCCTGGAGCATGGTCGGCAGCACGGCCTGCGCGTCGATCTTGGCCCAGCTCGGGGTGACCGGGACGAACCGCGTCCCCGCCTCCAGCGTGGTGGTGAACGGCTTGAGGAAGGGGTCGGCATCGGCGACCGCGCGCTGCACGTCGGCGAAGGTGGGCAGGTTGCCCATCGCGTCGTACATCTTGCGCTGGTACTGCTTGCCCGCCAGCAGTTGGGTGAACTCCTTGGCCAGCGTGCGGCGCTTGGTGCCCGACAGCACGCCGAGCAGGTTGCCCCCGGCGAACGCGGGCGCGACCGAGCCGGGGCTCTTGCCGGGCAACGGGACCACGCCGTACTTGCCCGCCGCGGCGCTCGCGTCCACCGACTTGCGGTTGAAGTCGCCGCCGATGGTCATCGCCGCCTTGCCGCCGCGGAAGTTCTCCACGCTGGCGTCGCCGCCGTTGCCCGCGCACTGCGCCGGCGGGCAGATGTCGTCGCGCAGCAGCTCGGTGTACTGGGCGATCCCGGCCCTGGCCTGCGGCGACCCGATCGCGGAGGCGTACTTGTCGCCCTCGCGGGTCGCGACGTCGCCGCCGTTGGCCCACACGAACGGCAACGCGCCGTAGACGTACTTGCCGCCGACCGAGATGCCGATCAGCTCCGGCTTGGCGGCCCGGATCCGGCGCGCCAGCGGGGCGATCTCGTCCAAAGTGGACGGCGGCTGGACGCCGAGCTCGGCGAACACGTCGGTGCGGTAGTAGAGCGCGCGGACCCCGACGTACCAGGGCACCCCGTGCACCTTGCCGTCGACCTTCGCGGTGTCGAGCACGGCGGGCAACAGGTCCTTGCCCTCGGCCCAGCCCTCGACGTCGGCGGTGATGTCGGCGAACCCGCCCGCGGCGACGTAGCCCGCCAGGTCGGTGTTGCCGAACTCGGCGACGTCGGGCGCGCTGGCCGGGTCGCTGAACGCGGCCTTGAACCGCTCCGCCCGCGAGGACACCTGGATGTACTGCACGTCGACGGTGACCCCGGCGTGCGCGCCCTGGAACTGCGCGACCGCCTCCGCGACCACCTTCTCCTTGGCCGCGCGGTTGACCTCGTCGAACAGCCACACCCGCAGCTGACCGGTGGTCTCATCGGTTCCCGACCGCTGCGGACCGGACTGCACCGGGGCGCACCCGGCTGTCGCCACCACCGCCGCCAGGCAGGCTAACCACTTGCGCATCTCTCGACCCCGTCCCCGAGTGTTGCACTAGGCGCAACTCGTGTTTCATGGAGAGCAACGTGTCGGCGATGGTAGGGGGGTGGCCTGGGCATGGCAAGGTCTGAACCAATTAGGCCGGGTCCCGGTTTCCCGTCGACCACGGCCCGGCGCGGGCGTGGCACCATGGACGGCGGCCGAGTCGGCGACCCCGACGGCCACCCCTCGGCCCGGCGCGCGGGCGATCCGCCGCACCCGGCCCCTTCGACCCCGCAACCCCTGGCCGCGGACACCCCGCGCCGCGGCCGTTCTCGCGCGGGGGCACGCGCAGATCCCCACCATGAAGGAGGCCGCGCATGCTCGCGGTGAGCACCTACAGCCAGGACTACCTCGACGCCTGCCGCGCCCGCGTCGCCGACCACATCGAGGTGTACCGGGCGATGGTGGGCACCGGCGACGGGGCCGACTTCACCGCGGCGGTGGCGGCCTTCGAACCGGTCTTCTTCAACAACCTGGTGCTGGTGCTGGAGACGTCGTTCGTCCACCGCTTGCGCGGCAAGGAGAACAAGGACGGCAACCCGCTCAACGAGGTCCGCATGCTCAGCGGCTCACTGCTGACCAACGACGGGGTGCTGCGCGTCGACGAGGGGATCGCGTGGGACCCGGCGCGGTCGGTGCTCGGCTACGCCGCGGGCGAGCGGATCCGGGTCCGCGAGCGGGGGTTCTTGGCGCTGGCCGAGGCGTTCTTCGCCGACTTGGCCGCGAAGTACCTCTAGTTCTTGTCGGCGCGCTCGCCGAGGAGCTTGCGCAGCTGCTGCTCGGCCCAGAGGTCTTCCTCGATCTCCTTCTCCGTGGAGCCGATGCCGACCGCGAGCAGCGACAGCGCGGTCAGCACGCCCAGGACCATCGCCAGCGGACCGAAGAACGCGGCGGCGTCGACCCCGGTGATGGCGCCGGGTCGCTCCGAGAGGGTGCTGACGATCATCGCCGCCATGCCGGTGTAGTGCATGCCGTTGACCGCGATGCCCATGATCAGCGCGGCCGCCGCGGTCGCGGCGATGCCTCGCACGTTGAGCGTCGCCCACAGCGCGGCGGTCGCGGCGACGACCGCGATCACCACCGACAGGACCACGACGGCGATGTTGTAGTCCACCGTCGCGCCCATGCGCATCGCCGAGATGCCCAGGTAGTGCATCGACGCGACACCGATCCCGGTGATGGCGCCCGCGCCGATCAACCGGCCCCAACTCGCCTTGCCGTGCACCACCGCGGTCAGGCCGATGGCCACGATGCCGACCGCGACCAGCAGGCTGAGGATGGTGCGCGGCAGGTCGTAGCGGATCTCGGTGCCGTCGACGGCGAACCCGGTCATCGCCACGAAGTGCATCACCCAGATGCCGGTGCCGCCGATGGACAACGCGCCCAGCGTCAGCCAGCCCCGCCGCGACCAGCCGCTGTGCGCGCGGGCGCGCTGCATGCTCATCAGACCGAGCGCGCAGCCCAGGCAGGACATGAGGTACGACAACGCCGGGGTCACCGCTCCCGCCGAGAAGTGGTGCACGTGGTCCATGGTCATCCGTTCGACGGTCGAGACAGCCTCCGGCGAGGAGACCACGCGCACCCGCGCCGAACCAATTCCTCAGCGTGAGAGATGACTCATAATCACTGTTTCTTGTGGACGGAGTTGACCAGGGGTTATAGCGATTTCCGCGCGGGTGTCGCGGCCGCGTCGCTACGGTCGGTGACCGGTTCACGGTGACCCGAGGGCTTCGGTCGGGGAGAGTCTCGCCGCGCGGACCGCCGGGTACAACCCGGCGACCGCGCCGATCACCAGGGTCGCCGCCACACCGCCCGCGCTGGCCCACACCGGGACCAGCGCCGCCCAGGACCGGGTGGACGCGTAGAGCGTGGTCGCCACGACCCCCAGCAGCACCCCGCCGACCCCGCCGAGCGCCGACAACAGCAGCGACTCGGTCAGGAACTGCGCCCGGATCTGACCCCGGGTCGCGCCCAACGCCCGGCGCAACCCGATCTCCGCGCGCCGCTCCAACACCGAGATCACCATCGTGTTCGCCACCCCCACGCCGCCGACCAGCAGCGCCACCGCGCCCAAGCCGAGCAGCAACCCGGTGAACGCCTTCGACGTGGCCCGGCGCGCCGCCAGCGCGTCGGAGGGGCGGGAGACCTTGACCTCGCTGGGCGCCGCCGGGTTCGCGGTCGCGGCGAGAACGGCCCGCACCGCCTCCACCGCCGAATCCGCCGTGCGCGTGTAGACCGTGGTCGGGTTCCCGTCGAACTTGAGGTACGTCCGCGCGGCGGTCCACCCGACGAGCACCGACGAGTCCAACTCCGGCGCCAACGCGACCGCGTCGAGCACCCCCACGACGGTGAACCACATCGACCCGACGTAGACCTGCCCGCCCGCCGCGGTGATCCCCAACCGCCGCGCCGCCGCGGACCCCAGCACGGCCGCCGGGTACCGCTCGGTCGCCGCGTTGAGCCACGCCCCGGCGGCCAGCTCGGCGCCCACCGCCGCCGGGAGGTCCAGGTGCGCCGCCTGGACCGAGATCCCACCGGTCTGCGCCTCGGGGATCCGGTCGGTCCGGTAGGCGTGGGTGTCGGGCACCTTGCCGGTGGCCGCCACCCGCCGCACCGGCCCGATCCGGCCGACCATCGCCACCGACTCGGGCGGCAGCGAGGCGGTGCCGCCGAGGAGGGTGGAACCGGGGGAGACGGTGAGCAGGTTCGTCCCCAACGCCGCCAACTGCCGATCCACCTCCGCCTGACTCGACGCCGAGATCCCCACCACCGCGGTCATCGCCGCGATCCCGATCGCGATCCCCAACGCCGACAAGAACACCCGCAACGGGCGCGTCCTGAGTCCCGCGCTGCCGACCTGCAAGACGTCCCTGGGCCTGAGCCGTGCCGGAGTGAGCCTCACTTCAGGCCACCTCCCCGTCGCGTGGTGTTCTGGCGCCGGAGTGCCGCTTCCCGGTTGTGGGTGGTGGCCGGGGCCGTCGCGCCCGCTGTGGTCAGGGCGCTCAGGTGCGCCACCGCTCTCGCGCTGCCGACCCGCGAGACGTCCCTGGGCCTGAGCCGTGCCGGAGTGAGCCTCACTTCAGGCCACCTCCCCGTCGTGCGGTGTTCTGGCGCCGGAGTGCCGCTTCCCGGTTGTGGGTGGTGGCCGGGGTCGTCGCGCCTGCTGTGGTCAAGGCGCTCAGGTGCGCCACCGCTCTCGCGCTGCCGACCCGCGAGACGTCGCTGGGCCTGAGCTGCTTTGGTGCAGGTCTCACTTCAGGCCACCTCTCCGTCGCGTGGCGTGTTCTGGCGTGAGTCCCACCTCAGACCACCTCCCCGTCGTGCAACGTGATCTGGCGCGGCAGTGCCGCCGCGACTCCCGGTCGTGGGTGATGACCGGGACCGTTGCGCCCGCCGCGTTCAGCACGTTCAGGCGCGCCGTGGCCTCCGCGTTGCCGACCCGCGAGGTGCCGATTGGCCTGAGCCGTGGTGGCGTGGGGTCCCATCTCAGACCGCTTCTCCGTCGTGCAGCGTGGTCTGGGGTGGTAGCGCCGCCGCGGCCTCCCGCTCAGGCGCGCCCTTGCCCCCGCGTTCCCGACCTGCGAGGTGTCGCTTGGCCTGAGCCGTGCCGGAGTGGATCCCACCTCAGACCACCTCCCCGTCGCGGAGTGTGATCTGGCGCGGTAGTGCTGCCGCGACGTCCCGGTCGTGGGTGATGATCAGGACCGTTGCGCCCGCCGCGTTCAGCGCGCTCAGGAGCGCCATCACCCCCGTGCCCGCCGCCGAGTCGAGGTTTCCTGTTGGTTCGTCGGCGAGCAGTAAGGCGGGGGAGCCGACCACCGCGCGGGCGATCGCGACCCGTTGCCGCTCCCCGCCCGACAACTCGTTCGGCACGTGCGTCACCCGATCGGCCAGACCGACCTCGCTCAGCGCCTCTTCTGCCCGCCGCAGTCGCTCCCGTCGTGCGATGCCCGCGTAGAGCAGCCCGTCGGCTACGTTCTCCAGGGCCGAAAGCCCTGGTGTCAGGTGGAACTGCTGGAACACGAACCCGATCCGCCGGGCGCGCAACGCCGAGAGCGCGCGGTCGCTCAGCGCGGCCACGTCGTGCCCGTCCACCCGGACGACACCGGTCGAGGGCCGGTCGAGGGTGCCGATCAGGTGCAGCATGGTCGACTTGCCCGACCCGGACGGACCCACGATCGCCGCCAACTCCCCGTGCGCGACCGACAGCGACACCCCGCGCACCGCTGTCACCCCGCCCGGGTACACCTTGCTGACGTCTTCCAGTTCGACCACCGCGCTCACGCGGGAACCCCCACTACCTGACCCTCGACCACGCCGGTCACCTCGACGCGGCCCGAGGCGAACAACCCGGTCTCCACCGCCACCACCCGACGTGACCCGCCCTCGACCACCTCGACCCCGTACCCGCCTTCGGCCAACGCCAGCAGCGCGCCCACCGGCACGGTCACCACGTTCTCCCGCCTGGACGAGACGAACCCGACCTTCACCGACGCCTGGTCGAGGCCTGCGAGGGCCGCCTCGTCGTCGGGGGTGACCGTGACCCGCAGCCGCGTCGACGGCTCCGCGTCGGGGCCGCTGCCCTCGTCGACCACGGTGGCGGTCGAGGTCACCTTCCCCTGCACCGACTTCCCGCCCGGTAGCCCCACCGCGACCGCGGCGCCCTTCGCGGCGATCGTCTGGTCCGCCAGGTCCAGGTCCACCGTCACCACCCGCGCCGAACCCGTGTACTCCAACAACTCCCCACCCGGTCGTACCTCGTCGCCTACGTTCGCCTTGGCCTTGTCGACCCTCACCGCGCCCGGCGCGTAGTGCACCCGCCCCAGGTCGACGACCCCTGTCTCGGTGAGGCCCAGTGCCTTCTGCCACTTCTTCACGGCGGTGGTCGTCGCCGAGGAGAACTTGTTGTCGACCGTGAATCCCTTGTAGCCCAACGCTGCCAGGTTCTCCTCGAACTGCTTGACGTCCGCGCCCTCCATGTCGACCCCAAGCGTCCTGTACGCGGGGAGGGAGCCGTAGAGCAGCACAACGGGGGTGTTGTCCACCTGGCACAGTGTCTGTCCACGTTGGACAACACTGCCTATCGTGGGCACACTCGTCAGTGTTCCTTGCAGTCGAACGGAAACGGCTGTCTTGTCGCCGTAACCGAGTGACCCGTTCTCCTCGCGCGTGTCCACCAGCGTCTGCCGGGTCACCTTCGCCGTGGCCGACGGTGCGGGCTGCGGGCTCTCCTCGGGCGCGGCACCGGATCCGAACCCGGTCGCGGCCACCACGGCACCCCCGACCGCGAGCACCACCGTCGCCCCGACGGCGATCCTGCCCCGGCTCACCCCTCGCTCCTGGTCTCCTGCCGCGGCCCCGCGCCGTCGGCGGGCTTGGGCAGGAACTGGTCGCATTTCTGCTGGGCGGCCTTGAACTCCGGGCTTTCGGGGTTGATCCCGCCGTCCTTGCGCGCCTCGATGCGGATGCCGCCGTTCTCGTCGGGATCGGGGAACTCGGAGACCCCGTTCTCCCGCATGCATTGCGCCATCTTGCGGGCCTGCTCGACCATCCCCGGGTCCGCCTTTCCCGGCTCGCCGCCGTTGGGCAGGTGCGCGCGGCAGGTCGCGTTGGCCTCGTCCACCTTCCCCTTGTCCATGCCCTCCGGCACCCGCACCTGGATCCCGCCCTGCCCGCCCGGCTCCGGATCGGGCACATCGATCCCGTGCTCGCGCATGCACTGGGCGAACGCCAGCACCCGTTCCTCGTCCGACCGGGTGTCGGCCGGTTCCGCCGCCGTGCTCCCGGACCCGTCCGCCGAGGCCACCTTGTCCACCCCGGCGTCACCACCCGACCCGCAGCCCGCCAACCCGATGGAGAGCAGGGCGATCACCACCAGCACCCGCATGACGTTCCCTCCCGCGCCGGGGCCGTCCCGACGCGGGTCGAAGTAGAGCGGTCCGCCCGTTTCCCGGCCGTCGACCGAAACGTTGACGCCGAGGAAACGGGGGGAGCGGTCACCATGGGCGGATGCGGATCCTGGTGGTGGAGGACGAGCCGCTGCTGGCGGGCGCGGTGGCGCACTGGCTGCGCGGCGACGCCCACGCGGTAGACGTGGTGCACGACGGCGCGGCGGCGCTGGAGCGGATCGGGGTGCACGACTACGACGTGGTGGTGCTCGACCGCGACCTGCCCGCCGTCCACGGCGACGACGTGTGCCGCCGCATCGCCGACGGGGACGGCACCGCCCGGGTGCTCATGCTCACCGCGGCCGCCGACATCGACGACCGGGTCGCGGGCCTGGCCATCGGCGCCGACGACTACCTGCCCAAGCCGTTCGCCTTCGTGGAACTGGCCGCCCGCGTGGTCGCCCTCGGCCGCCGGTCCCGCCCGGCCGCGCCACCGGTGCTGCGGCGCGCGGGCATCCGGCTCGACCCGCACCGCCGCGAGGTCTTCCGCGACGGCCGCTATGTGCCGCTTTCCCGCAAGGAGTTCGCGGTGCTCACCGAACTGCTGCGCGCCGACGGGGCCGCCGTGTCCGCGGAAGTGCTGCTGGAGAAGGCGTGGGACGAGCACACCGACCCGTTCACCAACGCGGTCCGGATGACGGTGCTCAAACTCCGCCGCAAACTCGGCGACCCGCCGATCGTGGTCACCGAACCGGGCGTGGGGTACCGCATCCCGTGAGCACCGCCCGACTGACCCTGCGCACCCGCCTCACCCTGGTCTACGGCGGCCTGTTCTTCGTCGCGGGCGTGGTGCTGCTCGCCGTCACCTTCGCCCTCGTCGCCCAGCGGCTGCCGACCGCCGACAAGATCGTGATGGCCGGGACGGACCCGGGGGAGCTGCTCGGCGAGCCCCGGATGTTCATCGGTCAACTGCACCAGGTCGCCTTGGACACCCGGGACTCGGCGCTGCAGGCGCTGCTCACCCAGGGCGGGATCGCGCTGCTGCTGGTCGGCGCCGCCGCTGCCGCGTTCGGCTGGCTCGTCGGCGGGCGGGTGCTGCAGCCGCTGCACCGGGTCACCGACACCGCCAGGCGCATCGCCCACGCCGCCGACCGCGGCCTGCACGAGCGCATCGCCCTCGACGGGCCGCGCGACGAGGTGCGCGAGCTCGCCGACACCTTCGACGCCATGCTCGCCCACCTCGACCGCGCCTTCGACAGCCAGCGCCGGTTCATCGCCAACGCCTCCCACGAACTGCGCACCCCGCTGACCCTCAACCGGGCGCTGCTGGAGGTCGCGGTGCACCGCTCGCCCGCCTCCGCCGAGGTCCGCCACCTGGGCACCACCCTGCTGGAGATCAACGCCAGGCACGAGCGGCTCATCGACGGCCTGCTGCTGCTCGCCCGCGCCGAGAGCGCCCCGCTGGAGAAGTCCTACCTGGACCTCGCCGACGTCGCCGAGCACGTCCTCGCGCACACCCCGACCGACCCGGTCACCGTCGAGACCGACCTCGCCGAGGCCCCCGCCTCCGGCGCCGCGGTACTGCTGGAGCGGCTGGTGCAGAACCTGGTGAACAACGCGATCCGGCACAACACCGGTCCGGCGCCGTGGCTGCGGGTCACCACCGGCACCGACCCGTCCGGCCGCGCGGTGCTGGCGGTGGCCAACACCGGACCGGTCATCCCGCGCTACGACATCCCAGCCCTGTTCGAACCGTTCCGCCGCCACGCGGGCGACCGCACAACGCCCGCGGCGGGCGCGGGCCTCGGCCTGTCCATCGTCGCCGCCGTCGCCCGCGCCCACGACGGCACCGTCACCGCCGAACCCCGCCCCGGCGGCGGCCTGCTGGTCACCGTCACCCTGCCGGTCGTGCCCGGTCAGTCCAGTTCCCTGCCGTGGACCACGACCGCCCAGATCACCAGGACGTCGAGCGCGATCGCCACCAACGACCACGCCGGGTAGGCGGGCAGGAAAGCGATCTGGCTGATCGCGTTGACCCCCGCCAACACCACCGCGGCGACCTTCGCCCAGGTCGCCCCACCCAGCAACGCGAACCCGGCGAACGCCGCGACGGCCCCGACGACCAGGTGCACCCAACCCCAGCCGGTCAGGTCGAACACCAGCAGCCCACCGGGGACCGCCAGGTAGTGATCCCCCTGGAACAACGCGACCAACCCGAAGATGACGGTCGACAACCCCGCCAACACCATCATGATCGCCCCGAAGAAGATCCACCCAACCCACCCCGTCCGCTGCTCGCTCTGGTGTGCCGGTGCGCCCATCGGAACCCTCCCAACCCTCGTACTCCCCATGACGCCCCAACCCTGCGCGCCCCGCCCGCAACCCGACATCCCCCAACCCCGGTGAACCGGACCCGTGGAGCGCTGTCAGCGGGTGAGGAGGCATCCGCGTCACCGCCGCACGTCGCATGCGACGAGTGGGTCGATGACCACTGGGGTCGGTGGGGTGTGCGGGTTGGAGTGCCGCCTGCGGGCGGTGGCGGTGTCCGCCTCGTTGCCGCGCGGTGGCGCACTCCCCGCTCAGCTGCCCCGTCCGCGCCGTGCCACGGTGTGCCGTCAGCGGGTGAGGAGGCGTCCGCCCCATTGCCACACCTCGAAGACGTCCAGGACGGCGGTGACGACCGGGTTGGGTGGGTCGTCCGGGTTGGCGGATCTCTTGTGGGCGGCCAGGACCAGGAGCACGAACAGCAGTGACAGCAGGGGTTTCGCT
Organism: Actinokineospora baliensis; assembly: GCF_016907695.1. Lineage (NCBI taxonomy): Bacteria > Bacillati > Actinomycetota > Actinomycetes > Pseudonocardiales > Pseudonocardiaceae > Actinokineospora > Actinokineospora baliensis. The sequence goes on from NZ_JAFBCK010000001.1 coordinate 4,377,353, forward strand.
CGTCTGCCGTTCATCCGGCCGACCCCGGCCGAGGCGGGCGGGCGCCTGCGCGCCCGCCTCGCGGATTTCCCTGTGCCTGCATGGGAGTCCTCCCTCCGTGCACGGGTGTCGCCTTGGCGGGCTCAGAGCAGGCCCTGCCGTCGGGCGACGACCACGGCGTCGCGGCGTTGGCGGACGCCGAGTTTTCGGTAGATGCCGCGCAGGTGGGTTTTGACCGTGTTGGCGGAGACGAACATCGATTCGGCGATCTCGTCCACCGTGCGCATCGACGGCAGTTCCAGCAGCAGTTCCAGTTCGCGGCTGGTGAGCGGGTCGGCGGTGGCGGTGTCCACCGGCAGCGCCGAGAGCGTGCGCACCGCGAACCCGTCCAGCCGCCCGAAGCGGCCAGCGCCCTCGGCGAGCATGTCGCGCACCGAGCGGCGGGCGGTCAGGAACGGGCGCACCGCGTGGATCGGCTCCGCGGCCTGCAGTGCCCGGCCCAGCGCCTCGTGCGCCTTGGCCGGGTTCTCCGCGCGGTCGATCAGGGTCGCTTCCAGCAGCCACGCGTCGATCGTGGTCGTGGTGACCAGCGCGGTGGTGGCACCGGTCAGCACCGGGACCAGCAACCGGCGCGCCTGGCTCACCCGGCCGTGGTGGGCGTGCATCAGCGCGTGCAGCACCGACAGCTCCGCCCGGCCCGCCAGCGCGGCGTGGCACCCGTCGACGAGTTCGACGGCGCGGCCCGGTTCGCCGACGCGCAGCGTCATCCGCACCAGTGTCGGCAGCAGCAGGGCCACGACCTGCGGGCACACCCGGCCGCCTGCCAACCGCTGCCAGTGCTCGACCGCGGTCCGCACGACCTTGTGCGGGTCTTCGCTCTCCTCGAAGTCCACGAACGCGGTGAGCGAGTGCCCGGCCAGCGCGACCGTCGGCTCCTGGTTCGACGGTGCCGTCTGGACGGCGAGGTCGGCCATCCGCCTGGCCTCGCCGGTGTCGCCGCGCTGGTAGGCGTATCCGCCGAGCAGTGTGTAGAGCACCGAGCACGGCCAGCTCCGCTGCCACCCGCGGGTCGTCGCCAGGTGCAACGCCCGGCGGGCCCGCCGTTCCATCTCGGGCAGGTCCGAGCGCAACGCCGCCGCCACCGCGAAATGCGACTTCGCGCGCATCGCCAACCACGGCAGGTTGTCCCGCAGGCACGTTTGCACCACCCGGCTCAATTCCGATTCGGCCGTCTCCAGGTCGCCCGCCCACAGCGCCGACGCTCCCCGCGCGTGCCTGGACAAGACGTCGACGTGACCGTCGCCGGTCGGTTTCGCCCGGCCTTGGGGCGGTACCCGCGACGAGTTCAGGTGGGCGCGTCTGAGCAGGACGGTCTCGTGCAGCGCGCGAATCCGATCCGGCATCGGCGCCCCGTCGGTGTCCGGGATCCGGGCCAGGAACGACTCCGCGGCGATCGGGTCGGGGACCTCCAGCGCCGCCAACGCGGCGGTCAGCGCGAACAGCGGGGTCGCCAACCGCTCTTCCGGCAGAGTCCCCACCACCGCGGCCAGGCGCGCACCCTGCCCCCGGGTGATCGCGCTGATCCCGTCGGACTCGATCAGGTCGGCCGTCAGGTCCGGGTCCTGGGCGAGTTCGGCGTGCTCGAGCGCGGCGGCGAGGTCACCGCCGTCGCGGAACCACCTGGCAGCGGCGCGGTGCAGCCGCTGCGGGGCGCCGGGGCGGGTCCTGGCCAGCTCGGCGCGCAGGTGGTCGCGCAGCAGCGGGTGGTAGCGGTACCACTCGCCGGGGCTGTCGTCGCAGCGCACCACCATGGAGTTGCCGCGCGCCAAGCCGTGCAGCACCGTGCCCGCGTGCCGCAGCCCGGACAGCGCCGTAGCGAGGTCCGCGCTGACCCGCTCGCAGATGCTCGTCGACAGCAGGAACTGCCGGGTGTGCGGGGGATGGGCGCCGAGGATTTCCTCGGCGATGTAGTCGGTCGCCAGCGGGTCCTCCGCGGGGAACCCGGCCAGGTCCCGGTCTTCCGCGGCCAACCACAGCGCCGCGAGCCGGGTCCCGGCGACCCACCCGCGCGTGCGCTCCCACAGCGCGCCGACCCGCTCGGGCCCCACCTCGGTCTGCTCGGCCAGCAGCGCCGAGACCTCGGTGGTGGTCATCGCGAGCTGGTGCCCGTCGATCTCGCGCAGCCTGCCCTCCAGGCTCAACCGCGACAGGTGCACCGGCGGGGTCCGCCCCGCGATCACCAGCCGCAGGTTGTCCGGGGTGTGCCGGATCAGCGCCGACAGCACCCGCAGCACCGCGGGCTCCCGCAGTTCGTGCACGTCGTCGAGCACCAGGCAGAGCGGGTCGGCCAGCCCTTCGACCGCGCGCACCAGCTCGCCCGCGGGGTCGCTCGACTGCGGCGCGGGGGTGGGCTCGCCGCCGTCGAGCGCGGCCTTGATGGTCGCCCACAACCGGTTCGGGTCGTTGTCGCGCTGGTCGAGCGTGGCCCACCGCACCGGGGTGCTCGCCGCGCCCGCCCACGCCGCGATCGCCGTGGTCTTGCCGGACCCGGCCGGGCCGTGCACCACCGTCACCGGCGGCGGGGTGCCCTGGGCGCGCACGCCCCGCTCCAGCGCCGCGGTCACCCGGTCGCGCCACGGGCCGCTCGCCGAGGTGGTCGGGACGCGCACCTTTCCCGCTGGCACCGCCGTTTCGGCCGGATCGCCGTCCACCCGGTACCCGGTCGTCTCCTGCTCGGACATCAGTGGTTCTGCTCCTGTTCGACAGTCGATGCCCCGGACATTTCCGTCGTGAATACGCGGCGGCGTCGAGGGCCGATATCTTCTTGTCGGCGAGTAGATCGGTGCTCCTGAATGACCGGCGTCACCTCCGGCGGGCGAAAGACCGCGATCGCGGTCAACCGGATCGGTTTGCGACACGCCGATTCGGCCGCGCACGGGCGATCTTGTGATTCACGCAACTCGGGCGCGGTGGGGAATCCGCGACAAAGCGACGCCGGGTGGCCTTGTGTGTATTCACAGTATTTGTTCGTCGAATGGGAACGCCAACCGGATATCACCCGGCCAGGGTGACGATCATGGACGGTGGTGACACGGAGCGCCCCCGTGTCCCAGGTGGGACACGGGGGCGCGGGTCTTCGCGGTGGGTCAGCCGGTGAACACCGCGCTGGCCGCGGCCAGCGAGGGCAGGGCGGCGATGGCCAAGCCGATGCCGATGGTTCCCGAGATCAGGGCCAGTCGGACCGAAGCGCGTAGTCGTCGTCGGCGGGCGCGCGGGCGGGAGAGCGCGTAGGCGGCGTCGAGAGTTCTGCTGCTCATCGGTGTCCCCTTCGGTCTTTCCGGCTGGGTGGAGAAGGGCTCGGTGTCGGGCCCGGTGCCGCGCGCAACGACCGCGACCCCGACTTCGCGGGTGCGCCGCGCGCACCGGACCCGACACCGGCGACGGGTGACCTGGGGCCCGCTGTGCCGTGGTTGGCCCGGTCGCTCCGTCTGCCAAGATCGTGCCGGGCTCAGCCCACCAAGATCGTCACCTGTCCCGGGTGGGATCGAGCGCCAGCACCGCCGCGCCGTGCAGACCCGGTGCGGCGACGAGGAAGTCCGGCGCGTCCCCGGTCCACCGCGACCCGTCCGCGGTGGACACCACCGCGCCCGCCTCGGCGGCGATCAGCGCCCCGCCGAGCAGGTTCTCCGCGTCCCGGCCGAACAACCAGAACAGGTCCATCCGCCCCGAGGCCACCTCCGCCACCTGCCACGAGGTCGGCCCGAGCCCCCGCACCGCCCCGACCGCGTCGAGCATCCCCGGCAGCGCCCGCCCCGCGGCCGCGTTGGCCTCCGGCTGCCGGTGGTGCGGATGACTCGTCCCCGCCAACGCCGCGGCCAGGGATGTCTTGCCAGAAGCCGAAATCACCCGCCCGTCGCGCCACGCCCCCTTGCCCCGCTCGGCCGCGTAGGTCTCACCGAGGGCGGGGGAGTGGGTCACGCTGAGGACGGCCTCCCCGTCGCGCACGAGCGTCACGGTCGTACACCACTGCGGAAGCCCTTGCAGGTACTGCACAGCGCCGTCGATCGCATCGATGACCCACTCGCCACCGGGCAACCGCTCGCGCAGGGCGTCGGCGAGCGGGCGATCGACCTCGGTGAACCTCTGGAGGAGTTCGGACAACGTCACGGGCGCGGGCCCGACCGGTGCGGGCACGGTGGCGGCGATCTTCTCGACGGTCTGGATCACATGGGTCAGCATGCGGACAGGCTGCGCCCCGGATGGCAGGATGGGGTCGTGCTTCAAGCCGTGATGAGCGGAAGCGGACACCGATGACGGCTGGAACGAGCGATTCTGACTAGCAGGCGCAGTGCGCTGCCGGAGGGGCTGCCGGGGACGAGCGGAAGGAGACACCGATGACCACCGAGTTGAGCGAGCTCGACTACCGGGCGCAGAGCGCTGCCGGGAGGGACTGCGGCAGTTCTCTTGGTGGCTTGGGCAGCTGGGTCGGCAAGCGGCCAGGGTGCGCGTGTTGGCCGGGGATGAGCGGAAGCGGACACCGGTGTCCACTGCGCCGGGCAGGCGTGCCAGCGGGCGCCTTGCGCTGCGGGGGCTGGCCGCGCGCATCGCGGCGATGTCTTGGGCGGTCTGGGTGGCGTGGCCCAGGTGTGTGCTCTGGTGCCTCGGTGGGTGTGCGCCTGCCGAAGATGAGCGGAAAGCGACAGACATGGCCACCGAACTGAGCGAGCTCGACCAGCAGGTCGCGTCCGCGTTGCAGGTCGACGGGCGGGCGGGCCCGGGGCGGATCGCGGGGGTGTTGGGGGTTTCGGGGCGGACGGTGGCCAGGAGCCTTGCCAGGATGGGCTCATCGGTGCGGGTCGTGCGGGTGCCGGACCGGGCTCGGTTGCCTGAGGTGACCCTGTTGCGGGTGCGGGTCCTGCGCGGCCGGGTCGAGGTGCTCGCGGATGCGCTCGCCAGGCGCCCGGAGGTGCTCTTCGTCGACGTCATCACCGGGGGTGAGGAGATCAGCGCGGTCACCGTCGGCGGCGCGCCCGCGTTGCCCACCGGTCAGGCGGTCACCAGCGTCCGCGCCCACGCCGTCTTGCACGTCTTCTCCGACGCCGCTGACTGGCGGACCCGTCTGCTCACCGCCGACGAGGTCGCCGCGCTCACCCCGCCCCCGCCCGCGGAGACGCACACCCCCGACGCGTTGGACGAGAAGCTGATCGAGCTCCTCACCGCCGACGCCAGGACCGGGCCCGGGCCCCTCGCCGCCGCGGTGCGCGCGCCCGAGTCGACCGTCCGCCGCCGCCTCGACCGGCTCGCCGACAGCGGGCTGCTGCGGACCTGCGTCGTCGCCGACCCGCGGTTGTTCGGTCTCGCGGTGGACGCCAACGTCTGGATGGCCGTGCCGCCCGATCGCCTCCCCGAGTTCGGCGAGCGCCTCGCCGCGGACCCGCTCGTGCACGGTGTCCTGGCCACCACGGGCGCCACCAACCTGATGGCCGCCGTGTTCTGCCGCGACCTGGCGCAGCTGTACGGGTTCGTGACCCGGCTGACCGACATCCCCTCGGCCGAGGTGACCGTCGTCGGCGGCGCGGTGAAGCGCGCCGGGCACCGCTTCTAGCCCAGCACCACCGGCAGCTCCACCAGGCCGCGGTTGCGGAACGACGGCTGCCAGCGCAGGTCCGCCAGGTCCACCGCCGCCCGGAGGCCCCTCGACAGCAGGGCCCCGAACGCCGCCGCCGCCTCGACCTGGCTCAGCCGGGACCCGAAGCTGCGGTGGATGCCGTGCCCGTAGCTCAGGTGCGGGTTGGGATCGCGGTCGAGGACCAGCGACTCCGCGTCGGGGAACACCTCTTCGTCGTGGTTGGCCGAGGCGATCCCCAGCAGCACCGTCTCACCCGCGGGCACCTCGACCCCCGCGATCTCCACCTCGCGGGTCGGGAACCGCCGGATCGCCCACTGCAGCGGCTGGTCGTAGCGGGTCAGCTCCTCCACCGCCCTGGGCAGCAGCGTCTCGTCCCGCAGGCACTCCGCGCTCTCGGGGTGCGCCAGCAGCGCCCGCGTGCCGTTGCCGATCAGGTTGACCAGGTTCTCGTACCCGGCCCACAGCGCCAGGAACGCCATCGACACCAGTTCCGCCTCGCTGAGCCGGTCCTCGTCGTCGCGCACCGCGATCAGCCCGGACAACAGGTCCGGCCCCGGTTCGGCGCGCTTGCGGGCCACGAGGTCCACCAGGTACGCGTGCATCCCGGCCACCGCGTCGCGCGCCGCGGTGGCGGGCTGGTCCGGGCGCGGGGTCAGCAGGGTCGTCGTCCAGCCGCGGAAGCGGGCCCGGTCGGTCGGGGCGACCCCCAGCAGGTCGCCGATCACCCGCAGCGGCAGCGGGGCGGCGAAGCGCTCGATCAGGTCGACCGGTTCACCGGAGGGCAACGCCGCCAGCAGGTCCTCGGTCGCCGCGTGGATCGCCGGGGCGAGTTCCTGGACCCGGCGCGGGGTGAACTCGCCCGCGATGAGCGTGCGCAGCCGGGTGTGGTCGGGCGGGTCGAGGTTGAGCAGGTTGGCGTCGAGCGCGGGCGGTAGCGCGAAACCGCGGTAGCCCTCGCCCGCGTTGTCCCGGCTCAGCGACAGCCGGGGGTCGGCCAACCCGGCCCGCACGTCGGCGTGGCGGGTGACCACCCACGCAGGCGATCCGTCCGGTGTGGACACCCGGCGGATCCCGCCATCGGCGCGCAACCGCGCGTAGGTCGGGTACGGGTCGGCGTGGAACGCGGACCCGAACAGCTCACTCATCGCCTGCTCCGTTGATCTCTACCGCCGTGCTGGTCGAGGTCGGCGAACGCCCGCGCGACCCGCACCAGCCACGCCGTGTCGGTGTCCTCCGGCGGTGGCTGGGGCATCGGGGTGCCCGCCGCTGGGGGAGTCGCCGCCGGGCGCCCCGGCATTGCATTCCCCTGCTCAGCGAGGGCGTCGGCGATGGCCGCGGCCGCGAAGTGGGCGCGCAGGTCGGCTCCCGCCGCCGCGGCGTCGCCGTCGCGGACCGGGTGCAGCCAGCGCAGCCCGTCCTGGATCTCGATCACCCGCCGGTGCAGCCGGAAGTCGAGGTCGCGGACCGCGCGCCTGCCCGCGGTCCGGTCGAGCGCCAGGTCCGGGTTGGCCGCCACCAACGCCGTCCACAGCGGGTACAGCGCCTGGTACGCCCGGCGATCGCGCCACCACAGCCGCAACCGCCCCACCTGCGGGCCCCACCCGGGCAGGCTCCACCCGATGAGCGTGCAGATCCCGCCCAGCCCGGCGCCCAACCGCGCCACGACCTCCCACCGCTGCGGGTCCAACCCCAGCGGCCCGGCCAGCACGTCGGCGTAGCGGGCCAGCACGTAGGCGAGTCCGCCGAGCGCGCCCGCCGCCGCCAGCCGCAGCCCTCGCCGCAGCCACGCCCCGGTCACCGCGCGCGCGTACCGCAGGCAGCGCACCACGATCAGGTACTCCGTCACGGCGAACGCGGTCACGTAGAGCATGAGGTACACCGAGTACAACCCGTGCCCGGCGTAGCGGACCGCGGCCGTGGTGGTGTCCTCCTCGGTGAGGTCCGCCGCCGCGAACAGCACCACCATCGCCGCGAACACCGCGCCGAACGCCCAGATCCGGCGCCGCACCAGCGGTCGAGCCCGCTGCGGTTCCACGGCCCAGTACGTCAACGCGGCCAACTGGCTGGCCGCGACCCCGATGACGCTGCCCTGCGACAGCACCAGCGCCAGGTTCGGTATCCCCGTCACCCGGTCGAGGGCCGCCCACACCCGGGGATCGCTGATGGTGAACGTCAACCCCATGAACAGGTAGAAGAACCCGACCGCCACCGCCGCCGGGCCCCGGTCCCGGCGCAGCAGCGCGGGCAGCTTGAACAGCAGGCTCACCCACGCCACCGCCGCGCACAGCGGGTAGAGGACCCCGTTCATCCGGCCGCGTTCACCCCGGGCACGGGCGGCGCCGAGTGGTCGAGCGAGTCGGCGATGCGCGCGGCGACCCCGTCCGGCCTGGCGGGCGCCCGCCGCAGCCGCGCCGCCAGCAGGTAGGCCATCACCTCGGCCTGTTGTTCCTGCTCGTCGCTGTAGTCCTTGCGCGCCAGCATGTCGCGCACCAGGTCCGGGTCGATGTCGGGGAAGAACACCGCCGCCGTGTCCTCGTCGAGGTGCCCGCCGCCGCGGTGGCAGCAGATCATGTGCCCGATCTCGTGCAGGATGATGTGCTCCCGGTGCGCTCGCGCGGTGGTCTCGTCGTAGAAGATGAAGTCCGCTTCCCGCGTGGCCACCCAGAGACCGCACGGCTCGGACGCGCGCATCGGCACCGGCACCACGTGCAGCGGCCGCCCGCGCACGGCGGCCAGGTGCTCGCACAACGCGGCGAGATCGAGCCCGGCGGGCAAGTCGAACTGGGCCAGCAGTTCCGCGCAGCCGCGCCGCAGCGCGCGCAGGTCCCGCCGCGACACCCCGGTCACGGCTCGGGGTTCTCGGTGCTCGGGTCGGCGTCGGTGACCGGCGGCAGACCGCGCTGCCTGCGCGCCTGGTCGAGCAGCGCGGTGATCAGGTCCAGGTTCGACTGGGGCAGCCCCATCGCGCGCTGCGCGATGCCGACCACGCCCCGGTCGCGCAACATCGCCAGGTGCTCGAGCTGCTCGCGCACCCGCTCGCCCTGGCCGTCCTCGTCGTCGAAGAAGTAGCTGGGGTTCACCCCGAAGAACCGCGCCAGCGCGACCAGCAGGTCCGTCGACGGGCTGCTCCGCTTGCCGGTGCGCAGCATCGACAGGTACGCGCCGCTGACCCGCAACTGCGGGTTGGCCCGCTTGATCTCGGCCGCGACCTCGGTGTTGGACCACTGCCGTCCCCGGGGTCGACTCAGCCGGAACAGCCGGTCCAGCCGCGCGGTCAACGGCGTGGTGGCGCCGTCGGACATCCCATCCCCCCACCAGTGGGTCGTCACTCCAACTCGACCAGTGTCGCAGGGTAACTGTCAGTTGACAATTCGCCTACGCGGCTGGCTACGATGACCCACAAGGGTTAACTCCCAGTTAGAGCACCAAACGCGAGTGCGCTCGGACTCCAGGCCACTGTGCGTGGGGGTGTGCCGTGTGGCGGGGTTCAAGGGGGTACCCCGCCACACGGGGCCCCGATTCCCTCACCCGCGGTACCCGTGGTGGTACCGGCTGTGGAGGTCTCCAGAAAGTAGGAGTTCCGCGCTCAACCGGCCTGGGGGTTACCGGGAGCGCGGAACTAGAACTAGCGTAGTACGCCACCGGGCCCCGTGCACAGCGGCACGGGGAAATTTGTCGCACGGCGTGTCGCCCGCCCCCTCTTCGGGCGGGATGGCCTCCCGTGGCGCACGCCGGTCGCGCGGCCGCCGCACCCGCTCCCACCACGGGATCTTGACCTTGAACGGCCGTTGTGCGGGTTAACGCCGCGGCTCGGCCGATTGTGGCGCGAGGTTGTCGAATGCGACGAAGGTCACGTCCGGGGTCGCTGATCAGTCCACAAAGGACGGCGCGCTAGTCGCCGGGGGAGCCCGCGAGCAGGACGACCCGGTCGCGGCCGGTCAGCTTGGCGGTGGCCAGGGCGCGGTCGGCCTGCAGTTGCAGGTCGGCGAGGTCCGTGCCGTGGTCGGGGGCGCAGGCGACGCCGATGGAGGTCGTGCACGGCGGGACGTCGTGGCCGAGGCGGACCCCCGGTCCCTTGCCCGGCAGGTCGATCTCGGTGTCCAGGCGGCGGATCGCGACGCGGATCCGCTCGGCGGCCGCGACCGCCGCCGAGGCCGAGGTGTTCGGCAGCACCACCGCCAGCTCCTCGCCGCCCCAGCGCGCCAGCAGGTCCGTCGGTCGGGTGCCCGCCCGCAGCGCGTCGGCCACCGCGCGCAGCACCTGGTCGCCGCCGAAGTGGGTGAGGCGGTCGTTCCAGGCCTTGAAGTGGTCCAGGTCCAGCATCAGCACCGCGGTGGGCCTGCCAGCCGCCCGGTCCGCGGCCACGGCGGCCACCGCGACCGGCTCGAACCCGCGCCGGTTGCGCAAACCGGTCAACGGGTCGGTGGTGGCGTCGATGCGCAACCGGTCGCGGTCGGCGGTGCGCACGGCCAGCCTGCCCAGCGTTCTCGTCTCCATCACCGCGACCGCCAGCACCGCGAACAGCGCGACCGGCGTGATCATCGCGGCCACCACGGCGCCCAACCCGACCAGCAAGGTGTGCCCCAGCAACAGGTTGTCCTCGCGGCTGCCCAGCGTCGCGCCCGGGCTCCAGTCCCGGAACCGCACGCCCCGGTACACCCCGACCAGCACGGCGTCGACGACGAAGTACACGACCGCGGCCAGGCCGAGCACCCCCATGAACCGCCACCCGTGCCCGGTGGCCAGCGTGGAGAAGTCGAGGGGCCACGGCTGGGTGATCAGCGCGCCGCGGACCAGGCTCACCGCCGCGATCGTCAGCAGCACGGCCGAGGTGTTGCTCATCCACACCGCGATCGGGCGCCGCGCGATGCGGAACCGGCGGACCCGCACGAACACCACCAGCAGCGCGGCCAACAGCGGCGGCAGCAGCAGTGCCGAGCTGAAGAACCAGATCGACGCCTGATCGATGTACTCGACCGCCCCGCGTTGCGCCCGCACCAACCGGCGCCGCCGCTCACTGGCCTCGGTCAGCTCGGTGTAGATCAGCGCGCACGCCGCCAGCACCAGGAACAGGCCCCAGTCGCCCGGCGACGCCCCCGGCGCCCGCCACACGGCCGCGCCGAGCCCGAGCGTCCCACCGATGTCCACCGACAGCAGGACCGCCATGGTCGCCCGGTCGAAGTCGCCGGTCCGGCGGCGCGGGGTCGCCCAGTGCTTGCGCGGCCCGGGGATCCCGCCCGCGTCGCCCGCCAGCCCGTCGATCGGCCGCGACAGCGCGAACGGGATCCCGGCGAAGCGGGCCGCGGCGAGCTCGCCGTGCCCGTGCCCGCCCAGACCGGTTGCCCGGTGGTCGTGGCCATGGCAGCGGTAGCCGGACCCCAGGCGGATTCCCCCCATACCGCTCGCACCTCCCCGTGCGCAGCTCCCCCGACAAGTGCGGACCCGCCGCTGGCCGGGGAACAGGCGAGGTGGCTACCGGGCGCGCCCAAGCGGGTGTCCCACGCGCGTGGGACACCCCCCAGGAGCCCGGCTTCGCACGATCACCACCCTGCGTTCCCCCGCGGGCGCAAGGTCCTCAGGAGAAACCCTAGGGCACAGGGGGATCTGGACAACGGCATTGCCGGAGGATCCCGGTCAACCACTCATTCGGAGCAGCACGCGGACGGCGAACGGAGCACGCGCTCCGCCGCCGCGGGCTGACCGCCGGTGCGCGGCCGGAGCAATGGCGTGATGGTCGACCAAGCGCACGGTCATGCGGAGATCACGGTGCTGTGGCGGGGATTCGAGGCGAGGCCGCGGCGGTGGATTGGTGGACCACCGCCGCGACCCTGCCCGGAATGTACCCCCCTCGCGGCGGTGGTCGCCGTTCAGTCGTGCTCGACCGGCGCCCACAGGCTCGGCAGGTTCACCACGATCCCCTCCTGGCTGCTCCGCGCGATGATCACCACCGCCGGTTCGTCGCCCGGGTTCTCCTCGCGGTGCGGCACGTACGGCGGGACGAAGATGTAGTCGCCCGGCCCCGTCTCCAACCGGACCTCCTGGTCCCCCTCGGCGAAGACGAACACCGGGTGGCCCGACTTGATGTAGATCGCCGTCTCCGCCTCACCGTGGTGGTGGTCCCCCGAATTGGTCCCCGGCCCGACGTGCGTCTCGCCCATCCACACCTTGGTGGACCCGACCGTCTTGCCCGACACCGCTTCCAGCCGCGTCATCCCACTGGTCTGCATCGTGTCCCCGGACAGGTCGGCGCCGCGGATGTGCCGCAGGGGCCGGTGCCAGTCCTCGGTCCCCGCCACCAGGTCCGCTCGCTCGCTCACGCGGTTCTCCCCAGTGGTCCACAGTGCACGGTCGTGTTCCGCATGCTTTTCCTTCCAGCACTTGCCATCCCGCCGGTACCGGGCCAGCGAACGACACCGGCCCCCACGGTGTCAACCGCGCGGATCGCCGAGTCCAGCCACTGGACGCCGGGTTGGTCGTGCGCTACCGGGTCCGGCGCCGGGTCCTGCCGACCAGCAGCAGCCCGGCGCCGCCGACCAGCAGCCAGACGCCCAGCGCCGCGACCGGGGTCACCGCTGCGCCGGTGTCGGGCAGCGGGTCACCGGGTCGGGCTTGGCCCACCGGCGCGGCGGAGGTGGTCGTGCTGCTGGGAGCCGGTGGGAACCCGGTGGTCGGGTTGGCCGTGCTGGTCGGGCCCGTGGTGGTGTGCGTCGTGGACGGCGTTGTCGCGGTGGGCGTTGTCGTTGTGCTCGGACCGGTCGTGGGGGTGGTGCTGGAGGTCGGGGGAGTTGCGGTGGTGGGGGGAGTGGTGGTTGGGGGCTGCCCGGAGGCGAAGTCGACGACCGCGGTCTCGCCCGGAGCGATGTGGACATCCGCGCTGGTTCCCGGGGGCGCGGGCTCGGTGTTCACCGTGATCGTCCAAGGGGCGAGGGCGGGGTCGGCGGTGATGGAGACCTCGACCCAGCCGGTCCCCGGCACCGCCAGCCGGTACGCACCGGTGGCATCGGTGCGGTCGTAGGCCGTGCCGGGGACCGCGATCACGGCACCGGCCAGTGGTGCGCCGCGGACGACGACGTGCCCGGTGACCAACCCGGCGGCCGCGAAGTCGTCCCACCGGTAGGCCGCGGTGGTCAGCGCCTCGGTCAGCACCGTCGCGGTGGTGTCCGAGTCGACCTCGTAGAGCGAGAGGTCCACCACCCGGTACGGACCGTCCACGCGGTGCCCGTTGATGAGCCTGCCGTCGTAGCGGATGGTGAGCGTGTGCGTGCCCGCGGCGAGGACTTGTTCGTCGCCGCTCCAGCCGATGTCCTTCCCGGTGGCCTCGACGAGCCGCGCGTTGACCGCGTAGGTCCCGGGCCGGGACACGACGACCCGGGCCGCGACGTCGAGCCAGTCGTAGGTCCCGGATCCGTCGGCGTCCACCGGGTGGTCGGTCAGCGAGTCGAGGAACACCCCGCCGCCCGGCCGGAACCCCGCCGCGGGGTAGACCGCCGTCCGGTGGGCCGCCAAGGCGAAGTCGACCTCGCCGGTGTTGTCGCGCAGCACGACGTTCGACAGCAGGTACGGTCCGTCGACGCCGTGCCGCCGCAGGTCCTCGCCGGGGAAGTCCAACGCCAGGGCGCCCGCGCCCGCGGTCACCGTGCCGGTGGTGGTCGCCGTCGTGATGAACCGACCCGCCGCGTCGAACAACGCGCCGGTCAGCGTGTAGTCGCCCGGCCGGTGGACCGCCACCGCCGCGGTGACCCGCACCCGGTCCGGTCGCCCGTCACCGTTGCCGTCCGCCGCCACGTCGGTGTAGGTCGCGGGCAGGGTGCCCGGGGGCGGGTCGAACCGCTCGGCGGGGTAGCCGTCGACGGTGTGCTCGACGGCCATCACCGTGGTGTCGGCGGCGTCGACCACCCGCAGCAGCAACCGGAACGCCGACTGCCCGGCGCGGCGCGCGATCGCCCGCCCGTCGAAGTCCAGCACGGCCTGGCCGGGCGTCGCCGCGGCGGTCGCGGTGCCGATGACCTCCCCGCCCTGGCCGACCAGGGTGCCGCGCAGGGTGACCTGTCCACTGTCGACGGATCGGACCCGCGTGACCACCCGGAGCAGGTCGAACCCCCCGCTGCCGTCGAGGTCGACACCCGCGGGACTGATGTCGTGGTCCACTGACACCCGGGGCCGCTGGAAGGCGTCGACCGGGTAGGTGGCCGTCCGGTGCGTGATCGACGAGCTCGCGAAGCGGTCGTCGACCTGGATGGCCACCGTGTACGGGCCGCCGGTCCCGCGCGCCCACAGCTGTTCGCCCGCGAAGTCGAGCGTGGCGGTCCGTGTCCCGGGTGCGACCGCCAGTTCGCGCTCGACCACCGCGACCGGGACGTCGCCCGGTGCGACCAGGTCCGCCCGCAGCCGGACCGTGCCCGTCCCGGTCCCGGTGACCGGGACGGTGACCCTGAGCAGTTCCGCGCCCGCGACCCCGTCGGCGTCCACCAGCGCGTCGGCGGCCGCGCCGATCTCCGCCAGCGCGGTTTGGAACCGCCCGTGGTCGTAGGGTCCCGTGGTGTGCGTGGCCGCGGCCACCTCGGTGCCGTCGGTGGTGAACAGCCGCACCAGCACAGTGAACGGACCATCCACACCGGACCTCCGGATCGGCGCGCCGGGGAAGTGGATGGTGGCGGGACCGCCGTCGAGGGTCGTAGTGGGCGCCGGGTTCACCACCGCCTCCGGGTCGACCCGGCCCCGGGCGATCGCCCCACCGCCGCTGTCAAGCAGGCGGGCGTCGACGGTGTAGGTGCCCGCCGGCGCGGCGATCGGCACCTCCGCGCGCAGGAAGTCCCACTGCCCGTTGGCGTCCAGGTCGACTCCGGTGTCGGTGCCCTCGACCGCGAGCGCGGTCACCGGCGCTGTTCGCGGCGCGGGCCCGACCGGTTCGAAAGTGACCAGTGCCCACCCCGTGGCGTTGCGCACCGTCCCGCCGCCGAGCCGGTAGGTCCGCCCCGGGTTCGCCACCTCGGTACACATGTCCTTGGCGGCGTCGACCTTGCAGAAGACGTTCTGCCGGTCGAACGCCTCGGTACTCGCGTCACCCACGACGCCGAATGTCGGGTCATACCGCTGACCGCCGTAGACGCCCCAGGTGTGGGAGGCGAACATCCAACGATCGGCTGGGCGGCCTACCGGGCCCGCGCTGACCCCCCGGTTGTTGTCCAAAGACCTCGCCTCGGGTTTGAGCATGAAACCCCTGCCGTTGCCGTTGTAGTCCCGGAGTCCCGCCGGGATCCCGAGGCTGAGCGCCAGGATCTGCCACACCTTCGCGAAGGTGAAGCACTGCCCTTTGTCGCCGGTGCCCTCGAGCAGGGCGGTGGGCTCCTGCAGGAGCTTGGGATCGCCGTGGTAGATCCAGCCCGGGTGCTGGCGGTGGACGCCGAGGGTCAGGTCGTACACGACCTGCTCAGGCTTGGTCTTCCCCGCCGCTCCCCACTCGAACGCCTTGTCCAACCAGCCCGTCTTGGGAACCTCGGTGCGGAAGGGGGACGTCACGGGGTTGTCCAACAACACGTAGACCGAGTGCGTCCTGGTTTCCGTGTGCAGCAGTCGCCCGTCCTTGGAGATCGCGAGCTCGATTCGCAGGACCGCTTTGCCCGTCTCCTGGGGTACTGGTACCTCGACCGTGCCGTTCCAGGCCACGACCTCGCGTTCGGCACCGGACTGGACCGTGCCGCCGCTGGAGACGATGGTCCACCGCGCCTGCACCTCCGGTATCCAGGTCGGTGTGACGGGCCAGGCCCCGAGCGAGTAGGTGTAGGTGAAGGAGCCGCTGGTCATGCTGTCGGCGATGGGGTCGTCCGCGCTGGGGGCGGTGAGTGCGCCGGTGGGCGTGAATCCCGTGGCGAAGACCTTGTCCGGGATCACGTCGTTGCTCAGGCCGCGCCGGATCGTGGTGTCTCGGGTCACCTCCGCCGCGGTCTGCGCGATCGCGAAGCCGAACTCGACCTCCGCCCAGTCGACCTCCACCAGCCAGCAGTCGGTGCCCGCCGCGTCGACGGTCACCTGGAAGGCGTTGACCTGCGGGGTGATGACGCCGTTGGGCAACGGGAACGTGTTGGTGCTCCAGCTGTCCGTGTGCCCGGAGAGGGTGCCGACCTCCCGGCCGTTGACCCGCACGACGTCGACCTCCGGCGCGCAGTTGTTGCCACCCTGCTCGTCGACGTCGAACACCCGCATCCGGAGCAGCGGCGTGGTTGTCGCCACCGCGGCGAACCCCCGCATGTCCAGCTCGAACCCGATCACCCCGTCCTTGTACGAGTCGAGATCACCCCCCTCGTCGACCCGCACCGTCGCCCGCTGCCGTGATTCGTCCACGCTCACCTGGCTACCCACCGCGCGCGGCACCGCGGCGGGCGGCGCTGGTTCGGCGGCGGGTGCCACCAGTGGTGCGACCGGTAGCAGGAGCATGGCCAGCACTGCGGAAACCCAACGCGCTCGACGACCCACGATCGCCACCCCTTGTCCGACAACGGAAACCCGCGCTACGCACCGCTTCCGTCGCCGACGCCCAACCGCTCGTGAGCCCGCGATCCGAACCTCACACGAACGCACCAAGGTCCACCCCGCGTCGCGGAGCGGAGAACGGCGCGGCGGTGAACGGGATGCGGCCAACCGCCCAACGGGTTAGGGGGCTAGCGGCCCGCCTTGGCCGCCTTGAGTTGGCGGTGGAGTTCGGGGTGGGGGTCCCGGTCGCCGGGGAAGAGGAGGGCGGTGGAGTCGGGGGTGCGCAGGACCAGGACGGGGTCGCCGACGCGGGGGATGTGGACGGGGCTGAAGGGGCGGGTGAGGGTGGTGGGGCCGCCGGGGTGGGTGACGGTGACGGTGACCTTCACCGTCGAGTCGCCTCCGCCGCCTGCGTCCTCGGTCGCGGTGACTTCTCCGGTGTAGCGGGTTCCGTGGGCGATCAGCGCGGCCACCAGCGGGGTGTAGTGGGCCCGCTCGCGTTTGCCGCTGATCACCAGCCAGGTGCCCAGCAGCGCGGTGAGCAAGAGGTACGCGCCGATGCCGACGAGCAGCCAGTTGGTCCCCGGTGCGCCCGCGAGCACCAGCGCCAGGCCCGCGCCGAACAGGGCGGTCAGCAGTCCGTACTGGACCAGGGCGACCAGCCGTCGGCGCTGTGCCGAGGGCGGGGGTGGCTGGGGGAGGTCGCGGGGGTCGGTGGGGAGTTGGAGCTCGGCCATGGCGGGAGCACATCACGCCCGAGGGTGGGGGCTTGACCCGGGCCGGGCCGTCGTGGATTCTGAAAGAAGAATTTCGAAAGACTTCTTTCAGATCGGAGGATCATGGCCGAGCTGCCACCGCGGCTGCGGGTGCGGGACGTGGAGTTGATGCGGGCGCTGGCGCACCCGTTGCGGACGGCGCTGCTGAGCTACCTGATGGCGGTGGGGCAGCGCACAGCCAGTGAGTGCGCGGCCGCGGTGGACTCTTCCGCGTCGAATTGCAGTTGGCACCTGCGGCAGTTGCAGAAGTGGGGGCTGGTCGAGTCGGTGCCGGGCACCGACGGCCGGGAGCGGCCGTGGCGGGCGACGCAGGTCGGGCTGGAGATCGGCGAGTTCGACACCGACGGGGCCACGCGGGCCGCCCAGGTCGCGGCGTTCGGGGCGACGCTGGGCAACGAGCAACTGCTCACCCAGCGCTACCTGGACACCATGGGCGAGATGGACCCCGAGTGGCGGCGCGCGTCCCAGCTCAACCAGTACTCGCTGCGGGTCACCCCCGATGAGCTGTCCGCCCTGCACGCCGCCATCGATGCCCTGGTCAGGCCCTATGTGTCCACCATCCGCACCGACGCCCCCGAGCAGGCCCGCCCGGTGCAGGCCAGCTGGCGGGCGTTCCTGCGGGTCGAGGCCGACGGGCGGCCCAGTCGATGAGGGATCTGCTGCGCCGGGGCCCGTTCGTCCGATTGTGGGCCGCTGGGTTGTTCGAGGAGGCCGCGGAGTGGATGGCCCAGGTCGCGCTGCCGGTCCACATCTACCAGAGCACCGGGTCGGCAGGGTCGACCGCGCTGGCCATGGTGGCCGGGCTGCTGCCGACGGTCCTGCTCAGCCCGGTCACCGGCGTGCTGGTGGACCGCTGGGACCGGCGCCGGGTGCTGCTCGGGGTCTGCCTGCTGCAGGCGGCCGTGTTGCTCCCGTTGCTGGTGGGACACGGGGCCGTGCTCGTGATCGCCGTGCTCGTGGCCCAGTCCGCCGTCGCGTCGGTGTTCGAGCCAACCAGGTCGGCGATGGTCCCCGCGCTGGTCCCGGTCGGCCGGTTGACGGCCGCGAACGCGTTGATGGGGTTCAACAGCAGCGTGGCTCGCTTGGTGGGCAGCGCCTTGGGCGGCATCGTTCTCGGCGTGTTCGGCCTGCAGTGGGTGATCGTCGGTGCCCTGGTCGCGCTGCTCGCCGCCGCGGCGTTGTTGTTGTCCGCGATGCCCGGCTCCTCGGTGGCCCCGGTTCGGTCTCCCGTGTTGCGTGAATGGCTCGCGGGTGTGGGGGAGTTCCGACGCGGTCCACTTCGGACACTTGGGGTCACCTTGGTGCTGGTTTCGCTCGCCCAGGGGATGTTCCTCGTCCTGTTCGTGGTGTTCGTGACCGGTCCGCTCGGCGCCGGGGAGGCCGAAGTCGGCCTGTTGCGCGGTGTCCAGGCGATCGGCGGGCTCGCCGCGGGCATCGCGCTCGCGACGATGGCGCGCCGTGCCAGCCCGCGCGGTCTCCTCGGCTGGGGCGGTCTGGCGTTCGGGTCGCTGTGCGCGGTCATGTGGAACCTGCCCGCCGTCAGCACCGAGATCTGGCTCTACACCGGACTGTTCGTCGCCCTCGGCGCTCCGGCCGTCGTCGCGACGACCGGATCACTGACCCTCCTGCAGTCCGCCGCCCCCGCCGATCGCGCGGGCCGCGTCCTGACCACCGCCTTCGCCACCATGGCCGCGTTCCAGGCGGCAGGCATGCTCGCGGCGGGTGCCCTGGTCGAGACCTGGGACCTCGGTGTCCTGCTCAACGTGCAGGCCGCGCTGCTCGTGGCCGCGGGCGTGATCCCCTTCCTCGGGCTGCGCGCGACTACGACGGCAGGTAGCGGGGTGCTCGCCGAACCGGGTTCGCCTTCTCGAACGCCGCTGCCAGCGCGAGCGACTTCGCGTCAGCCCAGCGCGCGGTGATGAACGACAGCCCCACCGGCAATTCGCCCACGTAGCCCGCCGGGACGGTGGTCGACGGGTAGCCCGCGACGGCGGCCGGGGTCGACGAGCCCAGGACGTAGGCGTCGCCGTTCTCGTAGTCGGTCAGCCAGGCCGGGCTGTTCGTCGGGGCGACGATGGCGTCCAAGCGGTGGGCGGCGAGTGTCTCGTCGATCGAGCGGCGCGCCAGGGAAGTCGCCTTCGCCCGCTGCTGCCGGTAGGCCGGGTCGTCCGGCCCCGGAGCGGTCGCGGCCTGCTCGAAGAGTTCCTGGCCGAACTTGCTGAGCTCCACCGGGTCGCGGCGGTTGAAGTCGATGAGCCCCTGGATCGTCTGCGGGGCCTGGGGCCGGTGCCGGAGGTAGATCGGGAGGTCGCGGGCGATCTCGGTGATCAGCGCGGGGTACTCGACCTCGCCGATCTCGGCCTGGTACGGCAGATCCACCTCGACCACCGTGGCACCCTGGGCGCGCAACGTGGCCGCGGCCCGCTCGACGATCCGGTCCACGTCCTTGTCGATGCCCGCCAAGCGCCAGAGGCCGATGCGGGTGCCGCGGAGCGCGCCGGGGCGTAGTGCGCAGGTGTAGTCCTTGGGCTGGGTGCTCGGGTAGGCCAAGGTGGCCGCGTCCGTGCGGTCGCGGCCTTGGAGAACGGACAGGACAATCGCCGCGTCTTCGACGTTTCGGGCCATAGGGCCCGCCGTGTCCTGTTCCAAGGAGAGGGGCACGACGCCACTACGGCTGACCAGGCCAAGGCTCGGCTTGTGCCCGACGATCCCGTTGGCGGCCGCCGGGCAGACGATCGAGCCGTCGGTCTCCGTGCCAATGGCCACCTGGGCCAGGCTTGCCGCGATACCCGCACCCGAGCCCGACGACGAACCGCACGGGTTGCGGTCGAGGACGTACGGGTTGTTGGTCTGCCCACCCACACCGGACCAACCGGACGTCGAGTGGGTCGAGCGGAAGTTAGCCCACTCAGACAGGTTGGCCTTGCCGAGCACAATGGCGCCGCCGTCGCGTAGGCGCGACACCAACGTGGCGTCCGCTGACGGAGGAGCGCCCAGCAGTGCACGCGAACCGGCCGTAGTGATGAGTCCACGCGTGTCGATGTTGTCCTTAAGAAGGACCGGAATGCCCTCTAGTGGGCCCCGAGCCTGACCGCGCTTGCGGCGGTGGTCGCTCTCACGCGCCTGGGCCAAGGCAGTGCTGTCGACCTTCAAGACCGCGTTGACCTTCTTGTCCACGGTCCGGATCCGGTCCAGGTAGGCCTGGGTCAAGCGCACCGAGGTGAGAGCGCCGCGGTCCATGAGCCGTTGGAGTTGGGGGATCGTCGCCCGGTCGAGGTCGAACCCGAGGGAGGCCGTCGCGACGGGGCCCGGGATGACCGAGACCAGCACCGCGAGGCTGAGGACCGCCAGCATCTGCTTCACGCGCACCCGCGTGATTCAAACCGGGCCCGCGACCCACGTCAACGACTCCCAATTGCCCGTTGGGGTAGCCGCCCGTTCCCCCACGGACGGCGGTGCACGGCTGTCGGGCCGCCACCGCGGCGCGCGATAGTCGATCGCAGGTCAGCACATGCGCGGGGAGGCACGGTGATTCACGAGGTCGACCTGTGCCTGCGGCGACTGGTCCGCGACGACCCGCTTCTGGGCGGGGAAGTGGACGTCGCCTTCGAGGCACCCACCAAGGACTGGGCATCACGCCGCAACGCACCCACGGTCAACGTCTACCTCTATGACGTCCGCGAGGACATGCGCCGTAGGCAGCGCGGACTGCACAACGAGTACGTCAACGGCGTAGTGACCGCCCGACACCTCCCACCCCGGTACTTCAAACTCTCCTACCTCGTCACGGCGTGGACCCAGCGCCCCGAAGACGAGCACCGCCTCCTCGCCTCGCTGCTCAGCAGGTTCTTGCGCTACGAGGCCATCCCCGCGGACCTCCTCGAAGGCACCCTCGCCGAGCTGGGGCTCCCCCTCCCGATGACGGTGGCCCTCCCGCCACCCGAGGACCGCGCCTTCGCTGACGTGTGGACAGCGCTGGGGGGTGAACTCAAGCCCTCACTCGACATCGTGGTGTCCGCACCCATGGAGACCGGGCGGGTGTTCCCCGCGGGCCCGCCCGCCAGCGAAGGCGTGCGCCTCACCGTCGGCGGTGGCGACGGCAGCGGCGGCGACACGGTCGAGCACAACGTGCCCGGCGACGCCGCTCCCGGGCACGTGCCCGACCGGGTCGCCATGACCAGGGTCCGGAGGGGGAGCAGTGACTGACACCAGCGTCATCCACCTGTTCGACAGGCTGGCCGCGCTCGAACAGCGCATCCGGGACGCCGTGGCGCAGCGCAGAGCGGGTGATCCCAACCCGGACGACCCGTTCCGAGGGCTCTACCTGTCTGAAGAAGCCATCGACGCCCTGTTCGCCGAGCCCCGCTCACCGTTCCCCTTGCCCGGCGATCTCGACCCCTCGGGCCTGTCGGACCGCCTCACCTCACTGGTCCCCCTGAGCCCGCTGGACGCCGAACTGCTGCTCATCGCTGTCGCGCCTGACATCGACAGCCGATTCGAGCAGTTCTACGGCTACCTCAACGACGACGTCACCCGTCGCCGGGCCAGTATCGGGCTTGCCTTGAGGCTGTGTGGAGTTCCAGAGGCCTCAGCGCCGGCTAGAGCGAGGCTTGACGCGGATGCGCCTCTTATCACCTCGGGGCTTCTGGTCGTCGACGATCGCGACCGCCCGCTGCTGTCGCGCTCACTACGCGTCCCTGATCGCGTAGTGGCCCACCTGCTCGGCGACACCAGAATGGACCCCAGCATCTCCGGGTTCGCCTCCGTCGCCACAGAACTGGACACTCTCCCAGGAACCGACCTCCTCGCCAGAGCGTTCCTCGGCGGCGTTAGGTCCGTCTACCTCCGCGAACACCCCGGTTGCGGCGCAAGGGAAACCGCAGCAGCCGCACTAGGTGAAGCAGGCTTCGCCGCGCTGCTGGTCGACACCCATAGACTCCCGAACGACTACCCCGAGGACACCGCACGAGCGTTGCTGCGCGAAGCCCTGCTGCGCGGCGCGGGAATCGTCATGGGCCCCATCGACGCCAATGGCACGCCACTGCCCCTAGGCAGGCTGTCCCACCCTGCTGTCCCCACTGTCCTGCACGGTACGGCGGTCTGGGATCCGGGGTGGAGCCTCACCCCACCCGTCCAACAGGAACTCCGACCGCTACCGGTCGCCACCCGCACCGCGATCTGGCGGGCCTGCCTCGCGGGCAAACTCGCCCCCGACGCCGACCCGGCTGTGACAACAGCCCATTTCGTCCTCGGTCCCGGACAGATCCGCCACGCCGCACACGCGGCCGAACTCGCCGCCGTCCCTTCCGGCGGACTCGTCCGCGCCGAACACCTCCGCGCGGGTGCCCGCGGCCAGAACGCCGCCGGACTGCACCGCCTCGCCCGCCGCGTCGAACCCGCCGTCGACTGGGACGACCTGGTGCTGCCCGTCCCCGTCACGGCCGGGCTGCGCGAACTCGCCGCCCGCGCCCGCCACCGCGACCGGGTCCTCGACGAGTGGCGCATGCGCCCCGGCGGCGGCCGCGGCCGGGGCGTCACCGGCCTCATGGCGGGCGACTCCGGCACCGGCAAGACCATGTCCGCCGAGGTCATCGCGGGTGCGCTCGGCATGGACCTCTACACCGTCAACCTGGCCACCGTGGTCGACAAGTACGTGGGCGAGACCGAGAAGAACCTGGAGCGGATCTTCGCCGAAGCCGCCGGGGTCAACGGCGTGCTGCTGTTCGACGAGGCCGACGCGATCTTCGGCAAGCGCTCCGAGGTCCGCGACGCGCACGACCGCTACGCCAACATCGAGAGCGCGTACCTGTTGCAGCGCATGGAGACCTTCGAGGGCATCGCCCTGCTCTCGACCAACCTGCGGGCCAACCTGGACGAGGCCTTCACCCGCAGGCTCGACGTGGTGGTCGACTTCCCCGTGCCAGACGAGGCACTGCGGCGCAGACTCTGGGACCGCTGCCTGGGCACCGCCGTCCCGCGCGGCGACGACCTCGACCTCGACTTCCTCGCCGACTCCTTCGAACTGGCGGGCGGGCACATCCGCTCCGCCGCGATCACCGCCGCCTACCTCGCCGCCGACTCGGGTGAACCCGTGTCGATGGCGCGGCTGGTCGGCGCCGTCGCCCGCGAGTACCGCAAGCTCGGCAGGCTCTGCCTGGAACGGGAATTCGGTCCCTACCACGACATCGCGCTCATCGTCTGAGCTGGACACCGGTCCACCGGCTGCCTCTTCGGGCAACCGGAGTTACCCCCCGACGCCGCCACAGGGCCCTGGGAGCCGGTGGGCGGCCCGGCCAGTATCGGTTCTGTCAGCGGTCGACTCCCTTGGAGGCAGATCATGCCCAATTACCTCTCCCCGGGTGTGTACGTGGAGGAGGTGGAGTCGGGGTCTCGGCCGATCGAAGGGGTCGGGACCGCGGTCGCCGCCTTCGTCGGGCTCGCCGAGCGCGGGCCCTACGACGAGCCGACACTGGTCACCAACTGGGGGCAGTTCACCCAGGTGTTCGGCGGCTTCCTCGACGGCGGGTACCTCGCCCAAGCCGTCTTCGGCTACTTCCTCAACGGCGGCAGCACGGCCTACGTCGTGCGCGTCGGGTCCGCCAACGGCAACGGGAACGGCAACGGCGCCCCGCCGCCCGCCGAGGCCGTGCTCGGCAACTACCGGGTCACCGCCAAGCAGCTGCCCGCGGGCAAGGCCGACGAGATCACCGTCGAGGTCACCCACCCCACCGAGGACGGCGCGCCGGACGACCGGTTCACCCTGCTGGTCAAGCAGGGCGGCAAGGTCGTCGAGACGCACACCGCGACCACCAAGCGCGGCAAGGAGAACGTCGTCACCGTCGTGCGGGAGAAGTCCGCGCTGATCACCGTCGAGGAGGTCACCGGCGGCGCGCTGGTCAAGCCGGACAAGGCCAGCGTCGTGCTCGCCGAACCCACCGCGGGCCCGCCCGCGGCCATCCGGGCCGAGGACATCGTCGGCGACGTCGCCGACCGCACCGGCTTCGGCGGCCTCGAGGTCGTCGAGGAGGTCACCATGGTGGCCGTGCCCGACCTGATGGGCCTCTACCAGCGCGAGCTGATCGACCTCGAGGGCGTGCAGGCCGTGCAGACCGCGATGATCGCGCACGCCGAGCTCATGGGCGACCGGATGGCCATCCTGGACGCCCCGCCCGGGCTCACCCCCCAGGCGGTCAAGCAGTGGCGCGAGGACGTCAACTACGACACCCGCTACGGCGCCCTCTACTACCCGTGGATCAAGGTCGCCGACCCCGCCGGCGAGGGCACCGTGTTCGTGCCGCCCAGCGGGCACCTGGCCGGTGTGTGGGCCCGCAACGACGGCACCCGCGGCGTGCACAAGGCCCCCGCCAACGAGGTCGTGCGCGGCGTGCTGCAGCTGCAGGGCGCGGTCACCCAGGCCGAGCAGGCGCTGCTCAACCCGATCGGCGTCAACGTGCTGCGCTCGTTCACCGGCCGCGGCATCCGGGTCTGGGGCGCGCGCACCCTCTCCAGCGACACCGACTGGCGCTACCTCAACGTGCGGCGGCTGTTCAACTACCTCGAGGAGTCCATCCTCAACGGCACCCAGTGGGTCGTCTTCGAGCCCAACGACGAGGCGCTGTGGGCCCGCATCCGGCGCACCATCAGCGCGTTCCTGGTCAACGAGTGGCGCAAGGGCGCGTTGTTCGGCAACACCCCGGACGAGGCGTTCTACGTCAAGTGCGACCTGGAGACCAACCCGGCGGAGAGCATCGACGCGGGCCACGTGGTGTGCGAGATCGGGGTCGCGCCGGTCAAACCAGCCGAGTTCGTGGTGTTCCGGCTCGCCCAGCTCTCCGGCGGCACCAGCCTGGTCAACGAGTAACCCGAAGGGTGACAGCAGATGGCACTCCCCGATCTCGACACCTCCGTCGGCCACTCCTTCGGCCTTGAGGTCGACGGCATCCAGATCAAGAGCATCAACGAGGTCAGCGGCCTGAAGATGGAACAGGACGTGATCGAGCTCAAGCAGAACACCGCCGACGGCAAGTACGTCATCAAGAAGCTGCCCGGGCGGCCCAAGGCGGGCGAGGTCACCCTCACCCGCGGCCTCACCGGCGACACCAGCTTCGAGAAGTGGGTCAAGGACGCCCACTTCGGCAAGATGGCCGACGCGCGCAAGGGCGGGGCGATCATCGTCTACGACTACGAGGGCCAGCCGATCAAGCGCTACAAGCTGACCAACGCCTGGCCCAAGACCCTGGAGATCGGCTCGCTCAAGGCGGGCGACACCAGCGTGCTCACCGAGAAGCTCGTGATCACCTACGAGCAGATGGAAGTCGAGTAGCCGTGCGCCGATCGATGACCGGTGTCGGAGTGCAGGACCCGCCGCGGCCCAGCGAGCCGCGGCGGGCGCTGCGCACCGAGTTCGCCTTCGAACTGCCCCGCGGCTACGTCGACGACAACGGCGTGGCCCACCACAGCGGCACCATGCGGCTGGCCACCGCCCGCGACGAGCTCGTCCCGCTGCGCGACGACCGGGTCCGGGAGAACCCCGCGTACCTGACCGTGGTGCTGCTGGCCAGGGTGGTCACCCGCATCGGCGAGGTCACCGACGTGCACGCCGGGGTCATCGAGAACCTGTTCGCCGCCGACCTGGCGTTCCTGCAGGAGCTCTACCGGCGGGTCAACAGCGAGGGCCACACCCGCGCGGGGGTGGCCTGCCCGCAGTGCGGCCACGGCTTCGCCGTCGACCTGGCGGGCGGGGCGGCCGGGGGGCGCCTGGGGGAATCGTGACGTACGCGGCAGACCGGCTGCACGAGGAGGTCGCGTACGTCGCCTACCACTTCCACTGGCCGCTCGAGGACATCCTCGACCTCGAACACCCCGACCGGCTGCGCTACGTGGCCGAGATAGCCCGGATCAACACCAGGATCTCGCAGGGACGGTGAACAGGACCGATGTGGCCGTGGCGACGCAAGCCCGCGCCCGCAGCCACCCCGGACCGGGTGGAGCGGGCCGACTGGCGCGCACTGCCCCCGATCCAGCGGGTGGTGCCCGAGCACCCGGTGGTGAACCCGGTGCAGCGCTTCAGCTCCGGCCTCACCGCCTGGCAGAACCCGTCCTTCCTGCGCCCCCTGGCGCACAGCGTCGGCCCGGCCGAACCGGGCGGGATCGCCGACGTGCTCACCCCGGTCGACCTCCCGCTGGCCACGCGCGGCAAGGACCCGGTGACGGTGTCGAGGTGGGCGCAAGAACCCACCTTCTGGCTGCCCGCCGTCACCGAGCCCGCGGGTGCTGTGGATCCGCCTGCCGCGCCCGCCCAGCTGCCAATCGCCGTCGACGTTGAACCGCCCAGCCCGCAGCCGCCCGCCCCCGTGCAGCGAACGTCCGATGTGGACGCTCCGGAGCCGAGCCCCCCGATCGTCCCCGCGGTCCAACGCCGCCTCGGCCTCGGCGAACCCCTGGACCCGACCCACCAGCCACCCGCGGCCCACCCACTGTCCAGGCCCACCCAAGCGGGCTTGGCCGCACCGATAGTCCAACCCCTGACGGTGCCCCAACAGACCGAGCTGTCCGCGCCTGCTTCCGAGACGGAGCCCTCCACTCAGGCCGAGTTGCCTGCCGTGCGGCCCTTCTCGGCCGGGCAGCCTGCCGTGCCCAGTGCCCAAGATGCGCGCCCTGCTGCGGTGCAGCCTCTTCTCGCTGGGCCACCCCTCGCGCCGTCGCCTGCTGCTCAGTCCGCGCCGACAGTCCATTCCGAGCTCGTCGGGCAGCTGCTCTCGCCCACGGCTTCCGAGCAGCTCGCCCAAGCCGAGTCGGCCGCGCCGACGGTGCAACCACTTCTTGCCGCACAACCCGTTTCGCCCGCGCTCGCGGCCGCGCAGCCTGCCTCGCCCGCAGAACCCGGGCAGCAGGCGCCGATGGCCCAGCCCATTCTGGCGGCGCCGGTGCCCGCTGAAGGGGCCGCACCATCCCCCCAGCCGGGGCTGCCCGTCCAGCCCCTGCTGTCGGCGCAGCCGATCCAGCCCGTGCTGGCCGAGCCGGCAGGGGCACACCCCGCGGCGGCCACTCCGCCCGGGCAGTCGGTCCAGCGTGTGGAGGCGCACGGTTCCGTGCCTGCCTCTGGGGAGCGGCCACCGGCTGTTCTGCCTGAGCGGCCTGTGCTGGCTGAGTTGCCATCTGCGTCTGGGGCGCAGCAGGTGGCTGTCTCTCTGCCTGCGGAGTCGGTCCAGCGTGTGGAGTCGCTCGGTTCGGTGCCCGCTTCCGGGGAGCGGCCAGCGGCCGTGCTGCCTGGGCGGCCTGTGCTGGCTGAGTCGCCATCTGCGTCTGGGGCGCAGGAGGGGGCTGTCTCTCTGCCTGCGGAGTCGGTCCAGCGTGTGGAGTCGCTCGGTTCGGTGCCTGCCTCTGGGGAGCGGCCAGCGGCTGTTCTTCCTGGGCAGCCTGTGCTGGCTGCAGGTTCTGCACGTGCCCCCGAGGCGCGGCAAGCCGCGGCTACTCTGCCCGCGCAGCCGATCCAGCGTGTGTTGGCTGAGTCGGCACCTGCGTCTGGGGTGCAGCAGGGGGCTGCCTCTCTGCCTGCGGAGTCGGTCCAGCCTGTGGAGGCGCTCGGTTCGGTGCCCGCGTCTGGGGCGCAGCCAGCGGCTGTTCTTCCTGGGCAGCCGATCGAGCCGGTGCTGGCCAGGCCCGAGGCGCGGCCGGATGTGGCTGCGCTGCCCTCGCAGCCGATTCAGCGCGTGCTGGCGGAGTCGCCACCTTCGCCTGGGGCGCAGCCAGCGGCTGTTGTGCCTGGGCGGTCGATCGAGCCGGTGCTGGCGGCCGGTTCGGCGCCTGCCCCCGAGACGCGGCTGGATGTGGCTGCGCTGCCTGCGCAGCCGATTCAGCGGGTGCTGGCTGTGGAGTCGTCACCCGCGTCCGGGGCTCAGCAGCCATCGGGTGTCGGTCCTGAGGCCCAGCCAGCCGCGGCTACGCTGTCCGGACAGTCGATTCAGCGTGTGCTGGCTGAGCCGCCCGCACCCGGGGCGCAGCAGGCAACGACTTCCCTTCCTGCGCAGCAGGGTGCTGAGTCGGGGCCTGGCCCTGGGGCGCAGTCAACGGCTGCCGTTCTGCCGGGGCAGCCGATCGAGCCGGTGTTGGCGGGTTCGGCGTCTGTTCCCGACGTGCTTCCTGCCGCGACCACTCTGTCCGCGCAGCCGATTCACCGTGTGCTGGCCGAGTCGCCACCTTCGCCCGGGGCGCAGCAGCCAGCGGCCGCTCCGTCGGCGCAGACGGTTCAGCGTGTTGCTGAGTCGGCGCCTGTCCTGCCTGGGCAAGTGATTGAGCCGGTGCGGGCCGCGGGTTCGCCGCCTGCCCTCGAAGCGCGGCCGGATGCGGCTGCTCTTCCTGCGCAGCCGATTCAGCGTGTGCTGGCTGAGTCGCCATCTGCGTCTGGCGTCCAGGCTGCTGAGTCAGCGCCTGCCCCCGACGCGGCTACTCTGCCCACGCAGCCGATCCAACGTGTGTTGGCTGAGTCTTCATCTGCGTTCGGGGTGCAGCAGACGGCGGCAGTTGTGCCTGTGCCGGGTGCCGGTTCGGCGCCCGCCGCCGCTACCCTCCCCGCGCAGCCGATCCAGCGTGTGTTGGCCGTCGAGTCGGCGTCGGCGCAGTCCACTCCACAGGCAGCCCAACCGGACCTGCCCGTGCCGCTCTCCTTCTCCCGGCCCACCCCGGACCTCCAGGTCGTGCCGCTCTCCCGCGCCGCCGACCCCGCTTCCCCACCCACCGGCGGCCCCACTCTCGGCCTGCCGCCGCCCCGCACCACCACCAGTCCACCCGCTGTCCAGCGGATCCACGACCCGCCCGTTGCCACGCAGGTCCTGCAACGACAAGAAGACCCACCACCGCCGGAGCCCGCCCCGACGCCCGAGGCGGCTCCTCCGCCGGTGACCCAGGCACCCGCCCCCGCGGCGGTTTCGACGGCGGCGCCCGCGTCAGGGGCGCCGCCCGAGGCCGTTGCGGAGGAGTTGGTGCGCAAGTTGTTCGACCCGCTGCTGCGCAAGCTCAAGACAGAGCTGCGGCTCGACCGCGAACGCCGCGGTCGGGTGACCGACCGGTGGCGCTGAGCTGAGGGGGGCGAGATGACCAGCATCGAGGAGGCCGTCGCCGTCTGCTACGTCGTCAAGATCGACGACGAGAGCCTCGGCGCGTTCAGCAGCTGCGACGGGCTGGGCTGCGAGTTCGTGATGGAGCAACGGGAGGAGGGCGGCAACAACGGGTTCGTCTGGCAGCTGCCCACCCGGATCAAGTACGGCAACGTCAAGTTCTCCCGGCCGGTGACCGCCGACAGCGCCAAGGTCACCGCCTGGATCGCGGGCATGGCGGGCGGCATCCGGCGCAAGACCGCCACCATCGAGGCCAGGACGCTGGCCGGCAAGGTGATCGCCCGCTGGTCGCTGGTCGACGTGGTGCCGGTGCGCTGGACCGGTCCGCAGCTCTCGGCCGACTCGCCGAAGGTCGCCACCGAGACCCTCGAGCTGGCCCACCACGGGTTCCTCGGTCGGGGGGCGTGATGAGCTCGCCGATCACCTTCGTCTCCGCCGGGTCGCCCGCCACCGCCAACTACGGCGCGGGCGCCCCGCCGAACCTGCAGCGCGCCAAGCTCGCCGTGCACAAGCCCCCGCAGGGCGGCAGCACCGCCAAGCCGGGCGAGTTCATGTACGACATCCCGTTCCAGTTCAACCCCAAGGAGCTCTCGCTCACCAAGAACGCCAAGTGGAAGCGCGACGAGCAGCGCAACGCCAAGAAGAGCGGTCCGCCGGAGTTCAAGGGCGCCGACCCGTGCAAGCTGGCGCTGGAGATGTTCCTCGACGCCACCGACACGATGGACGACAAGGTGGTCAAGACCGTCGAGAAGGTCTTCTCCTGCTGCGTGGCCACCGAGGAGAGCAGGCAGAGCGGCAAGGGTTCGCCGCCGTGGGTGGTGTTCAAGTGGGGCGGCATGACCGGGTTCCCGGCCTACGTCGCCAGCGTGACCGCCAAGTACACCCTGTTCACCCCCGCCGGGGTGCCGGTGCGCGCGGTGTGCACGGTGAACCTGGAGGAGATCTCCGGCGAGCAGGGCGGCCAGAACCCGACCTCGGGTACCCGCGCGGTCCGCGCCACGCACACCCTGGTCGCGGGCGACACCCTGCAGTCGGTGGCCTTCCGCGCCTACGGCGACCCCGGGTTCTGGCGCGACATCGCCGAGCTCAACGACATCGACGACCCGATGGTGCTGCGCCCGGGCACCCGGCTGCGGGTGCCCGCGCTGGAGGAGATCTCCCGTGGCCAATGAGAGCTTCGCCAACAGCCTGGCCGTGACCGTCGGCGGGCAGCCGCTGCCCGCCGACGTCAAGGCCATGCTCGCGGTCGCCTACGTGGACGACAGCCGGAACCTGCCGGACATGTTCGTGCTGCGCTTCCGCGACCCGGCCGGTGTCGTGCTCTCCAAGGCGGGCATCAAGGTCGGGGTGCCGGTGGAGCTGAAGGTGCAGACCGCCGATCCCGGCGGCCCGCAGGCGCTGATGAGCGGGGAGGTCACCGCCGTCGGCATCGAACTCGACCGCACCGGCACCTTCACCGAGGTCCGCGGCTACGACCACGCGCACCGGCTCTTCCGCGGCAGGCGGGTCGCGGTGTACCCGGACATGACCGTCGCCGACGTGGTCCGCAAGGTGACCAGCCGGGCCGGGCTGCAGGCGGGCACCATCGACGACGTCAAGGGCTACGGCGGCGCGCCCAACACCCAGTTCGGCCAGGACAACATCAGCGACTGGGAGTTCCTGTCCCGCTTGGCCGACGCGGTGGGCGCGCAGATCGCCGTGGTCGACAAGAAGCTCAACTTCCAGCTCCCCGAACAGCCCTCCGGCGCCCCGGACACCTCGGCCAAGGCCGCGACCGACCCGCTGGTCTTGGAGGCGCACCGCAACCTGGTGTCGCTGCGGGCAGGCGTGACCGCCGCCGAGCAGGTGCCCAAGGTCGAGGTCCGCGGCTGGGACGTGAAGGCCAAGAAGGCCATCACCGCCACCGAGACCCCCAAGCACGCAGGCATCGAGGTCTCCGGTGCGGACCCGGTCGCCCTCGCCAACGGCTTCGGCAGCCCACCGCTGGTGGCCACCACGACCAGGGGCACCCAGGGCGCGGCCGCGGCGATGGCCAAGGGGTTGGCCAACGAGTTCGGCAGCGCCTGCGTCGAACTCGACGGTGTGGCCAAGGGAAACCCGAAGCTGCGGGCGGGTGCTCAGGTGGCGCTGGCCAACGTGGGGGAGCCGTTCGCCGGCAAGTACACCCTCACCACCACCCGGCACCTGTTCAGCGACGAGGTCGGCTACACCACCGAGTTCTCCGTCTCCGGCAGGCAGGAGCGCTCCTTCTACGGGCTCGCCTCCGGTGGCCGCGACGGCCGGGGTGTCCACACCGGACTGGTCACCGGGGTGGTCAGCGACGTGCGGGACCCGGACAAGCTGGGCAGGGTCAAGGTGACCTTCCCGTGGCTGGCCGACGACTGCACCAGCGGCTGGGCGCGGATGACCGAGTGGGGCGCTGGCAAGGACCGCGGCGCGATGATGCTGCCCGAGGTCGGCGACGAGGTCGTCGTCGGGTTCGACCACGGCGACTTCGACGCGCCGTTCGTGCTCGGCTCGCTGCACAACGGCAAGGACACCGTGCCGAAGTTCGCCAAACCCGTGGTGGACGAGGGATCCGGCGAGATCGCGGTGCGCGGGTTCGTCTCCCGCAAGGCGCACAAGCTCGAGTTCGTCGAGGCCGACGGCATCACCATCGCCACCGGCGACGGCAAGTTCGTGCTCGCCCTCGACCAGACCAAGCAGGTCATCGAGATCACCAGCGGCAAGGAGATCACCGTCAAGGCCACCAACGGCATCAAGGTCGACGCCGGGCAGGGGCCGCTGGAGCTCAAGGGGCAGACGGTGGCGGTGAAGGCGGTCGGCGGGTTCACCGCCGAGGGCGCCACCGCGGTGGTCAAGGGGCAGGGGCAGGCCGAGCTCAGCGCCAGCGGACCGGTGACGGTCAAGGGCGCCATCGTGAAGATCAACTGAGTCGGAGGGGGAGGGCCATGCCGCCAGCGGCCAGGGTCGGGGACCCGACCGGGCACCCGGGCACCGTCACCGGGCCCGGGGTGCCGACCGTGCTCATCGGCGGCAAACCCGCCGCCACGGTGGGGGACCTGCACGCCTGCTCGTTCCCGCCACCGCCCCCGCACCCGCCGACCCCGATCGTGCCGCCCGGCTGCCCCACGGTGCTCATCGGCGGCAAGCCCGCCGCGCGCCTCGGCGACATGTCCGGCTGCGGCGCCCCGATCATCGCCGGGTGCCTGACCGTCCTCATTGGAGGCTGACGTGGAGTTCATCGGCAGGGGCTGGGCGTTCCCGGTGCGCACCGACGCCACCGGGTCGGTCGCGCTGGTCGGCGGCGACCGGGAGATCGTGGAGAGCATCCGGCTGATCCTGGGCACCTCGCCGGGGGAGCGGCCGATGCGCCCGGAGTTCGGCTGCGCCATCCACGACCTGGTGTTCGCCCCCGCGGACGCGGCCACCGCGGGGCAGTTGGCCTACGAGGTGCGGGTCGCGCTGGAGCGCTGGGAGCCCAGGATCAGCCTCGACGACGTGGTGGTCGGGTTCGACGCCGTTGACGAGGGGACGCTGCTCATCGACATCCGCTACACGCTGCGCGACCGCAACGACCCGCGCAACCTGGTGTTCCCGTTCTACGTCATCCCCAGCCACGACCCGACCCCGCTGCCCGGTGCCCGACCGGCGATCGAGGCGGCCGACGAGCTCGCCGGGGAGGGTCGCTGATGGGTGGCATCCCGATCCCGAACCTGGACGACCGCCGCTTCCAGGACCTCGTCGACGAGGCCAAGCGCCGGGTGCAGCAGCGCTGCCCGGAGTGGTCCGACCACAACGTCTCCGACCCCGGCGTCACCCTGATCGAGACCTTCGCGTTCATGGTCGACCAGCTGATCTACCGGGTGAACCGGATCCCCGAGCGCGCCTACCTGCGCTTCCTCGACCTGATCGGGGTCACCCTGTTCCCGCCTGCCGCGGCCAGGGTGCCCGCCACCTTCCGGCTCTCGGCGCCGCAGGAGAACCCGGTGTTCGTGCAGGCGGGCAGCCAGGTCGTCACCCAGCGCACCGAGGTGTCCGAACCGGTGGTGTTCACCCTGCAGCGCACGCTGGAGATCCGGCCGTGCTCCTGGACCCACCTGGCGACCTCCACCGGGGGCCGACCGCCGGTCGACCGCACCGACGACGTGGTCGACGGCCGCGCCCCCGCCCTGTTCGGCGGCAGACCGGAACCGGACGACACCGTCTACTTCGGACTCTCGGACGCGGTGCCCGGCGGGCTGGTCCTGCTGCGGATGGAGTGCCAGGTCGAGGGTGTCGGCATCGACCCGAGGGACCCGCCGCTGGCCTGGGAGGCGTGGGACGGGCAGCGGTGGGCCACCTGCGAGGTCGCCCATGACACGACCGGCGGGTTCAACACCGCGGGTGATGTCGAGCTGCACCTGCCCGAACAGCACGAGGTGTCGGTCGTCGGGGTGCACCGGGCTGGCTGGATCCGGTGCCGCGCCACAGCTCCCGAACCTGGCCAGGCGTTCTACCAGGCGTCGCCGACGCTGCGGGCGATCACTGCGGCCACCGTTGGCGCCACCGGCACCGCGGTGCACGCCGAGGTCGTGCGCGACGAGGTGGTCGGGGTGTCCGAGGGCGTGCCGGGGCAGCGGTTCGAGTTGCAGCGCCGCCCGGTCGTCGCCGGGGAGCCCCTGGTGCTCGAGGTCGGCGCGGACGACGGCTGGCAGGAGTGGACCGAGGTCGCCTCGTTCGCCGACTCCGGCCCGGAGGACCGGCACTTCACCCTCGACCGGGTCGCGGGCGAGGTCGTCTTCGGCCCGGCGATCCGCCAACCCGACGGCGCTTTCCGCTACTACGGCGCGGTGCCGACCAAAGCGGCCGCCCTCCGGGTGCCCCGCTACCGCACCGGCGGCGGCCGGGGCGGCAACGTCGCCCGCGGCATGCTGGCCGTGCTGCGCGACCCCGTGCCCTTCGTCAGCGGCGTCACCAACCACCGACCGGCCACCGGGGGAGTGGACGGCGAGACCGTCGACGCCGCCGCCATCCGCGGCCCGCTGACCCTGCGCACCCTCGACCGGGCCGTCACCGCCCACGACTACGAGGAGCTCACCCGCGGCGCCTCACCCCAGGTCGCCCGGGTGCGCTGCGCGCAGGACCCCAACAGCCCCAACGGGGTCCGCGTGTTGGTCGTGCCCACGATCGCCACCTCCGGCGAGCTCGCCTTCGTCTCGCTGAAGCTGCCCGACCGGCTGCGCACCGACGTCCAACGGGCCCTGGAGTCCCGCCGCTGCCTCGGCGCCCGCGTGGTCGTCGAACCGCCCTTCTACCAGGGCGTCACCGTGGTCGCGCAGCTGCGCGCCCGCCCCAAGGTCGTGGCCGACGCGCTCGCCGCGCGCGCCACCACCGCACTGCACGACTACCTCAACCCCGTCTCCGGTGGACCGGACGGCACCGGGTGGCCCTTCGGTCGCCCGGTGCAGGAGGGCGAGATGTTCGCCGTCCTGCAGCGGCTGCCGGGCGTGGAGATGGTCGAGAGCGTGCTGCTGTTCGCCGCCGACCCGGTCACCGGCGCCCGCGGCGACACCGTCAAGCGGATCGACATCCCACCCGAGGCCTTGGTGTTCTCCTACGGCCACCAGGTCAGAGTGACGAGGAGCTGAGGCGTGCGCACCGCGTCCGCGGACGTCCCGGTCCGCCACCCGATCGGCGACCGGCTGCCCGCCATCTACGCCGAGAACGAGTTCACCCAGCGCTTCACCGCCGCGCTCGACGAGGTGATCGCGCCGCTGTTCGCCGTCCTGGACTCCTCGGCCGACTACTTCGACCCGGCACTGGCCGCCCCGGACTTCCTGGACTGGCTGTGCTCCTGGGTCGCGCTCGAGGCCGACGAGGGCTGGGCGCCCCGGCAGCGCCGCGACCTGATCGGCGCCGCCGTGGCCATGCACCGCCGCCGCGGCACCGTCGACGGCCTCGCCCGCCAGGTCGAGCTGCTCACCGGCGGCACCGTCGAGGTCACCGACACCGGCGGCTGCGTGGCCAACGCCGAGCACGGCGGCCCGCTGCCCGGAACCGACCCGGGGCAGGTGCTGGTCGTGGTGCGCGTGGCCGACCCGGCCGCGGTCGACCCGGCCGCCGTGCGCGCCTCGGTCGCCGAATCCGTCCCGGTGCACCTGCGGGTCACCGTCGAAGTCGTCGGCGGGGCGCCCGCCGGGAACACCAACGGGAGCGGTACATGATCGTCTGCGCCAACTGCGGGGAGCGCTCGGCGGGCAGCACCCGGTTCTGCCCCGGCTGCGGCAGCTTCCTCGACTGGTCGGGCAGCGCGCCAGAGCAGCAGGCCGCCGCCCAGACCCCGGTGGCCACCGTCGCCGCTCAGAACGCCGCGCCCGCCGCCCCGTCCGGCCCTGCGACAAATCAGCCCACCACCCCGCCGAACCAGCCGCCGCCCGGTCCCACCGGCGAGGCCACCCCGGACCCGATCGGGCCCCGGCAGTCGACCGAGGTATTGGGCGCCCAACAGCCCGCCGAGGCGCGGCCG
Source organism: Actinokineospora baliensis (assembly GCF_016907695.1). Classification (NCBI taxonomy): domain Bacteria; kingdom Bacillati; phylum Actinomycetota; class Actinomycetes; order Pseudonocardiales; family Pseudonocardiaceae; genus Actinokineospora; species Actinokineospora baliensis. The sequence goes on from NZ_JAFBCK010000001.1 coordinate 4,412,831, forward strand.
CTGCGGGCCAAGGCCCAGACCACGGAGCCGAGGCCGTTGGCCGAGGACGACGTCGTGTGCGTCGGCTGTCGCACCCGCAACCCGGTCTCCCGGCGGATCTGCATGGGCTGCGGCCGCCCGCTCGACCAGCCGGAGGAGGTCAAGCCGCCCTGGTGGAAGCGCTGGCGCGGCGACGGCAAGCGCCCCAAGCGGCCCCGCCGCCGGGGCACCCTCGCCGCGGTCGGCCGCTGGCTGCGCCGGGTGTTCGTCGCGTTCCTCGCCGTCCTGGCCGTGCTCTACGCGCTCATCCCCGGCTTCCGGTCGTCGGTGAACCAGGAGGTCGTCGCGGGCCGCAAGTGGGTCGAGCGCCAGTTCGGCACCCAGCTGCGGCCGGTGCGCCCCACCGAGGTCAGCGCGACCGCCGCGATTCCCGGCCACGAGGCCGTGCTCGCCGCCGACAACGCCAAGAACACCTACTGGGCCGCCCCGGCCACCGCCGTCCCGCCGGTGCTGGTGCTCAAGTTCGCCAACCCGGTCGACCTGCGCCGCGCGATCGTGCGGGTGGGCGACCCGGCCGCGTTCCAGGCGACGCACCGCCCCGCCAAGCTGCACCTGGTCTACTCCAACGGCAAGACCTTCGACGTCCCGCTCGCCGACACCCCCGACCCGCAGACCGTCGAGATCAGCGGCAGCGCGGGCTCCAAGGAGGTCGAGGTGCACGTGGTCGAGATCCACCGCTCCCTGCAGGGCCTGGACGTGGCGCTGTCCGAGATCGAACTGTTCGAGCAGCCATGACGCATGCCGGGATCCGCGTCCGCGCCACCGCCCTGGCGGTGGTCGTCACGGTGTTCGCCGCCGCAACGGTGCTCTTCGCCGCCGCAGCGGCGGGCCAGCCGGGCACGACCCAGACCCCGATCACCGACCCGCCGATCACCACGACCGAGGGACCCGAGCCCACCACGACCCAAGCCCCGACGACCCAACCCACGACCCAACCGCCCACGACGACCACGCCGCCGACCAACCCGCCGGGCCCCACGACGGTGACGGTGTCGATCAGCGAGCCCACCGACGGCGCCGTCCGACCGCCGGGGCCGGTCACCGTGCGCGGCACCGCGGCCGTGGGGGACAGCTCGTTGCCCGCCGACACCGCAATGGTCGTCGTGGTGGACGTCTCCGGCAGCACTTCTGACGACTGCAGCGGCAACGTGAACGACAGCGACACCCGGACCGTCCTGCACTGCGAGGTCGAGGCCGCCACAGCGGTCATCCACCAGGCCGCGGTGGAGCGGTCGATCGGTTCCGTGGCCGTCGTCGGGTTCGCCTCGAACGCCGGGGTGGCCGACCTCGGCCCCGGCCCGGGTATCACCCGCCACGTCGTGCCCGGCACCGACGCCAACAACGACGGGTTCCCCGACACCTCCACCGTGCTGCTGTCGCTGCTCTACTCGTCCAGCGGCGGGTTCACCGAGTTCAGCCCGGTCCCGATCGGCACCTCGACCACCGAGTTCCCCGGCGCGATCGCCGCCGCGGGCGAGGTCGCGGGCGAGATGCCCGAGCGCAACAAGCTGGTCCTGTTCCTCTCCGACGGCGCGAACTCCAGTTCGACCAAGGACGCGCTGGACCACATCGGCCCGAACGTCCGGTTCCGCGCCTTCGCCGTCGGCAAGTCCTCCGCGTGCGGCGAGACGACCTCCGAGACGTCACTGGCCTACATCGGCGCCAGGACCGGCGGCGGCTGCGACCACGTCGAGAACCCGGCGAACCTGCCCGACCGGCTGCCCGACCTGGTCAAGTCCTCCCTCGACGCGGTCTTCCTGTCGGTCGACAACGGCCCGGCGCGCCAGATCCAGGTTCCCGGCCTGCCGCACAGCGGCCCGTACTCGACGCCCTACGAGACCACCGTCGACAACCTCGCCCCCGGCCGCCACACCCTGTGCGTCACCGCGCGCGGCAAGGACGTCTACGGTCCCGGCGAGGCCACTCAATGCCGGGTCGTGTTCATCAACAGACCGCCGACGCTCGACGCCGGGGGACCGTACTCGGGCCTGGAAGACACCAACGTCCCGATCCTCGGCCGGTTCACCGACACCGACGGGCTCAGCCAGGCGACCGCCTGGTCCATCAGCCCGGCCCCCGGCAGCGACGACCAGGCGCGGTGCTCGTTCGCCAACCCGGCCGCGTTGGCCACGACCGTCCAATGTGACCGGTACGGCACCTACGTGCTGACCCTCACCGGGTCCGACGGCGTCAACCAGGCCGAACCCGTGAGCACGACGCTGACCCTGCGCAACGCCGGGCCCCAGGTCGACGCGGGCGGTCCGTACACCGGGCAGGAGGACACGGCGGTCGGCATCGTCGGCACCGTGGTCGACCCGGACAGCCCCGACCTGGGCGTGACCTGGTCGGTCGACCCGCCGACCGACACCTCCCCGGAGCCGCCGTGCACGTTCACCGATAGCACCGCACTGTCCACAAAGGTCACCTGCGCGGAACCGGGCACCTACACCCTGGTGCTCACCGTCGACGACGGCGTCAACCCGCCGGTCACCGACCGCGCCGAACTGCGGATCACCGCCGCCCCGGTCCCGAAGGGCGCGCTCTCGGTCGGCCTGGAAGCGCAGCCGTCACCGGGGTACGTCGGCGGGCAGCCGGTGACCGTCACCTACACCGTGCGCAACGGCGGCCCGGTGCCGATGCCCGGGGTCCGGCTCACCGCGGCCGTCCCCACCGGGCTTGCCGCCGGAACGCCCTCGGGCTGCCCGGTGCCCTGCGTGCTGGGGACCCTGGCGCCGGGGCAGGTGGTGCAGGTGCAGGCCGCCTACATCGCCACCACCGCGGTCGACGTCGCGGTCACCGCGACGGTCACCACGACCGGACCCGACACCGACCCCGCCGACAACACCGCCGCGGGCCGGGTCGTGGTCCGCCAACCGGTCCTGCGGGTCGACCCGACCGCCGGGCCGCAGGGCGCGGTGACCACCGCCTCCGGCACCGACTTCCCGCCGGACGCCACCGTGCGGCTGAGCTGGGACATCGGCATCTCCGAGACCCCCGGCACCGTGCGGGTGCGCGCAGACGGCACCTTCACCGCCCAGGTCCTGGTGTTCCACAAGGACACGCTCGGCCCGCGCGTGCTGGCCGCCGACCCGTCGGCGGGTGCGCCGTTCGGCCGGGTCGTCGCGGGCGGCTACGTCGTCATGACCCGCTCCCTCAAACCGGTCGCGTTCGTGCTGCGCGGGGATCCCCGCTCGTTCGTCTCGCGCTGATCCCGATCCCCGATCCCAGCCCCGAAGGAAGGAGCCCGGCATGGGTGCCTCCGCCACGCTGTCCACCCCCACCCTGGCGGTCCAGGCAGGTCAGCAGGTCACCACCACGGTGGTCATCCGCAACGCGGGCGACGTCGTCGACCACTTCACCGTCGACGTGATCGGCCCGCCCGCGCCGTGGGCCACCGTCACCCCGTCCGGGGTCAACCTGCTGCCCAACGAGTCGACCACGGTGACGGTCACCTTCGCCCCGCCGCGCTCCGCCGACGTCACGGCGGGCACCGTCCCGTTCGGCGTCCGGGTCTTCGCCCAGGAGGACCCCGAGGGCTCGGTGATGACCGAGGGCGAACTCGACATCGCCCCCTTCGACGCGATCGGCGCCGAGGTGGTCCCGGCCAAGGTCGAGGGCGCCTCGGGGGCGACCTTCGAGATCGCCGTGGACAACCTCGGCAACCAGACCGCGCCGCTGCGGCTGGCCGCTGTCGACCCCGAGGCGGAGCTGACCTTCGCCTTCCGGCACAGCGAGATCACCCTCGAACCCGGGACCACCGCCTACGTGCGGCTGCGGGTGAGCCCGCCGCGCCGGTTCCTGCGCGGCCAACCGGTCCGCCGCCCGTTCAAGGTCACGGTGACCCCCGAGACCGGCGACCCGGTCGTCGCCGAGGGCACCTACGTGCAACGGCAGTTGCTGCCCAAGTGGGTGCTGCCCGCGTTGGCCGCGCTGCTGGCGTTCCTGCTGGCGATCATCGTGCTGTGGTTCACCGTGTTCAAGCCCGCGGTCCGCTCTGCGGCATCTGACGCTGCCGCCAAGCAGGCGGCCGAGGTCAAGCAGGTCGCCCAAGCGGCCCAACAGGACGCGGGCGCGGCCAAGCAGCAGGCGGGGGAGGCCAAGACCGGCTCCGACCGCGCCCTGCGCGCCCAAGGCGTCGACCCGGCCCAGCCAGCAGCGTCCGACCCGGTCGCGCCCCCGAAGGTGCCCTCGACACCGCCGCCGCCCCCCTCCGCCCCCTTCGACCGCCGCATCGCCGCGGACGCGCCGATCGACGCCGACGTGCGCCGCTTCCGCGAGGTGGAGTTCGTGGTGCCGCAGAACAAGGTGCTGCAGGTGACCGACCTGATCCTGCAGAACCCGCGCGCCGACATCGGCACCATGCGGGTACTGCGGCGCTCGCCGGACGGGCGGACGCTGATGTTCGAGTTCGGCCTCGGCAACTTCCGCGACCTCGACCACCACTGGGTGCAACCGCTCACCTTCACCAGCGGCGAAGCGATCATCCTCGCCGTCAGCTGCCAGAACCCGCCGGAGCGGGGCAACTGCTCACCCGCGATCTCCCTGTCGGGCCGGATGGAGGGCTGAGCGGGGGCCTGGTTCGCCTGCCCTCAGGCGAGTTCGTCGGCGATCAGGAGGGCGGGGTCGAAGCCCATGCCGGTGAAGTGGCCCGCCAGTTCCAGTGAGAGCACGCCGTGCAGGCGGTCCCCGCGATCCGGACCGCCGGGAGCACTGGCAGTCCCGGGGCAGTGTTTGCGCTCGGGCGCGGTGGTCATCTCCTGCGCTTCGGCGTAGCGCCGCTCGGCTTCCGTCGCTTTGCGCTCGGCGTCGATGCGGGGCCCGGCCCCGTGTCCTCAGGCGAGTTCGTCGGCGATGAGCAGGGCGGGGTCGAAGCCCATGCCGGTGAAGTGGCCCGCCAGTTCCAGTGAGAGCACGCCGTGCAGGCGGGTCCAGAACGACAGCGCGCGGTGCAGGGTCGCGGTGGTCGCCGCGTTGTCGTCGGCCCATTCGCGGTGGGACTCGAGGTGGGTGTCGAACGGTGTGGGCGGGTGGTCCCGCGTCGCGCACGCCTTGATCAGGGCAGCCATGACCTCGCGGGAGATGGCGGTGGTGTCGTCGGGGGCGTGGTAGCCGGGGACGGGCGTGCCGTAGAGCAGGAAGTACCGCTGGGGGTCGGCGCGCGCCCAGTCCCGGATCACCGCCGCCAGGTCGACCAGGTCGGTGGCGTCGGCGGCGGTGACCGCGTCGGCGAGGCTGCGGTAGCCGTCGCGGATCAGCTCGGTGATCAGCTCGTCGCGGCTGGCGAAGTACCGGTACAGCGCGGGTCCGCTCATCCCGACCAGCTTGGCGATCGCGTTGAGCGACAACGCCGACACCCCGGCCGTGGCGATCTGCTCCCACGCGTGCGCCTTGATGTCGGCGCGCACCTGGGTCCGATACCGCTCCCGCGAACTCTGCGCCACGGCGGCTCCTTCCGTCTCGTTAGAGCCTATCACCTTCGCTATTGACTCTCGCTCACCGTTGGTTATAGGTTCTAACCAACGCGACAGGGGTTAGCTCGGTCGCTCGCCACGAGGAGAAGTCATGACCCGCAGGCTGCGTTCGGCGCTGCTCGCCCTCCCGCTTATCACCGCCGGACTGCTCGGCGCCGCCACCCCCGCGAGCGCCGCCCCCGCCCCGCTCACCTGCGGCGGCAAGGGCATCAACCCGGCGGCGAAGGTGCACTACGGCGCCGAGATCGTCATCAACGCCCCGCTGAGCACGGTGTGGGACGTGCAGACGAGGCTCGAAGCCTGGCCGACCTGGCAGCGCACCGTCAGCACGATGAAGCGCCTCGACCCCGGCCCGCTGCGCCCCGGTTCCCGCTTCCGCTGGACGACCCCCGCGCCCCCGACGCCCACCACCCCCGCCACCACCCTGGTGATCACCTCCACGGTGCACCAGGTCAAGCCCCGCCAGTGCCTCCGCTGGTCCGGCCCCGCCGTCGGCGAAGGCCTCCGCATCGACGAGGGCATCCACGTCTGGACCTTCACCCCCGTGGCGGGCGGCGTCCGGGTCCGAACCGAGGAAAGCTGGACCGGGGCCCAGGTCGAAGCCGACCCCGCCATGGCGCTGCGGTACCTGGCCCCCGGCCTCGACCTCTGGCTCACCGACCTCAAGACCGCCGCCGAATCCCGCCCCTGCGGCCACCGATGACCGCCCACCGCCGGGCGACCTACGCCACTGCCTGGAGCGTCCCGGTCCTGATCCTCAGCGGGTTCGCCTTCATCTCGGGCATCCCGATCGCGGTCCTGCTGATCCGCAGCCGCTTGCGCTGGTGGGCAGCGGCCCTCGGGGTGGCCTACGCGGTCCCCGTGGCCCTCTGGCTCCTAGGCCCCAGCACGGCGCCGAGCCTCTCCAAGTACTTGAGCCTTCCCGCCACCGTCGCGTTGGCATCCTTCGCCGCCATCGTGGCCCTGGCCCACCACCTCCGCCGCCCCTGAACTCGAACGCCCCGTACCCGCGAACGCGGGGTACGGGGCGCTGGGCCATTGTGGACAGTTGCTCAGATCAGCCCTTCCCGCAACGCGAACGCCACCGCGTGGGCGCGGTTGCGCAGCTGGAAGCGGCTGGTGATGTCGTGCAGGATTCCCTTCACCGTCCGCTGCGAGTAGCACAGCTGCTCGGCGATCTCCCGCGTCTCCATCCCCTCCGCCACCATCCGCAGCACCTCCGCCTCCCGCGCCGACACCCCCGCCAGGTCCCACCCGCGCGGGTTGAGCACCTGCCGCTGCAGGCGGGAGACGCGGTCGAGGAGGCGGGCCAGCAGGTCGGGGGGCAGGGTGCCGTCCCCGGCCGCCGTGGCTTCGATGAGGCGCACCAGCGTTTCCGGGGTGGCCTCGGCCCGGCGGATGACCGCGGCGACGCCGATGCCGACGGCTTCCAGGAGTTGGGAGTTGTCGATCTCGCCTGCCACCAGCACGACCCGGCGGCGGCCCTGGACCTGCAGGCGGCGGAACAGGGCCTGGGTGGAGGAGTCCCAGGTCTCGGCGACCACCAGCGCCACCGACCGGTCGGTGGGGTCGTCGACCGGCAGGGTGTCCTCGGCGGTCAGGCGGATCTCGGCGCGGGTGCGCAGCGCGGCGTCCACGCCCGCGCGGGTGATGACATCCATGGCGTGCAGCACGACCGGGATCGGATCGGTGATCATCGGGAGCTCCCCCCTGGGATGTGTCCAGTGGCACACATCCTCCCGCTCCGCCGGATGGCCGAGAAGCGACCCGGTGTCCCCTTTGGTCCCGATCGCCCGCCGCTGGTCCCACCCCGGTCCCACGGGCGGCAGGGACAGCCGCGCGGGCACCGCCGACCGCCCGCACGGGCGTCAGCGCAGACCGGCCGCGCGGCCCCTGCGGATGGCCTCGCCGCGGTCGGCGACGTCGAGTTTGCGGAAGATGTGGGTGATGTGGTTGCGCACCGTCTTGGGGCTGACCACCAGCCTGCTGGCGATGGCGGCGTTGCCCTCGCCGCGCACGATCATGATGAGCACCTCGCGCTCGCGGCCGGTGAGCCCGGACAGGTCACCGGCGGGCCCGGGGGCGGCGGCGAACAGCGCGCGCACCTTGGTGGCCACCGGGGTACCGAAGATGATCTCCCCGTCGGCCACCGCGTGGATCGCCCGCACGATCTCCTCCTGGCCCGCGGTCTTGAGCAGGTACCCGCCCGCTCCCGCGCGCACCGCGGCGAACACGGTCTGCTCCGCGTCGTCCATGGTGAGCACCAGGACCCCGACCTCGGGGTGCGCGCGGGTGATCCGCTCGGTCGCGGTCAGCCCGTCGATGTCGGGCAGGTGCAGGTCCATCACCACCACGTCCGGGCGCAGCGCCCCGGCGGCGGTGACCGCGGCGTGCCCGCTGTCGGCCTCACCGATCACCGCCACCCCGGGCACGGTCTCCAGCAGCGCCCCCAGCCCGAGGCGGAACGTGGCGTGGTCGTCGACGATCAGGACTCGGCGCGGCCCCGGCACGGCGGCGCTCAGCCCGCGCCGAGCGGGAAGGTCGCCACCACCCTGGTCCCGACCGGGACACCGGGCTCGATCGACCACCGGCCACCGAGTTCGGTGACCCGGGTGCGCATCGACCGCAACCCCACCCCGCACCACGGGTCCGCGTCCCGCCACGGCACCCCGACGCCGTCGTCGACGACCTCCACGTTCAGCTCACCGCCCAACTCGCCGTCGTTGTGGATGAGCACGACGCAACTGCGGGCCCGCGAGTGCCTGGCCATGTTGCTCAACGCCTCGCACACCACCCGGTAGGTCGCCACCTGCACCGGCAGGGTCAGCACCGCGAGGTCGCCCCTGGCCCGGACCTCGATGCGCAGCGGGCTGCCGGAGCCGGACACGTGCCCGCTCAACGACACCGCGTGCCGCTCGATCGCCTCGACCAGACCGACCTGGTCGAGCGCGTTGGGCGTGCCGCCGTCGGTGAGCCTGCGCACGTCGCAGATCGCGCCGTGCAGCTCCTCCTCGAGCTGGGCGAGCAACCGCGCGGCGGACTCGGCGTCGCGGCCGATCAGGTTCCTGGCCGCGCGCAGGCCGAACGCCATCCCGGTGAGCGCGGGCCCGACCGCGTCGTGCAGCTCCCGCAGCAGCCGCGCGCCGTCCGGGCCGGCGTCACCGGCCACCGCAGAAACCGCCTTGTTGCGACGCATGTCCCCTCCGCAACACCCTTATCGGCGACCGTACGGCCCGCGTTTCCACGACGGGGGCACCTCGGCGGCGCATAGCCCGTTCGTAGCAAGCCGACCGCACCCACCCGGGGAACACGCGCACGGACAGCTCAAGTCGTCGATCATGATAGGGCCATTGGGGCAGCCGTGTCCGGCGGATCCGCGCCGCGTCCATCCCGGTTTTCCTTGCGGCAGGGGCAATCCGGTTTGCCCGAACGGGTGAACGCCGGGGCGTTGCCCACCGCCGCCACCGCCGGGAAGCTGACCCCGAGGCCCCGCCACCGGCGACCCGACGCGGCGTGCGGCGCCCGCAGGTGCGACCCACGCTGGGGAGGGCAGGCGAGCAGATGCGCGAGCACGAGCACGACCTCGAGGCCGAACACCGCCCGGCTGGCGACCGCGGCCACGACGGCGAAGACCACGCGCTGCTGGGCAAAGCGGCCGCCGCCGGGCGGGCGGACGTGCTCGGCGCACCGGGACTCCTTGGCCTGCAACGCGCCGTCGGCAACGCGGGCGTCGGCGCGCTGGTGGACGAGGAGCGCTCACCGGTCCACTCCGTCATCGGGTCCGGTGGCAGCCCGCTCGACACCGCGACCCGCGCCGAGATGGAGGGCCGCTTCGGCGGTCAGGACTTCTCCGGGGTGCGCGTGCACACCGGGGGCGCGGCGACCGAGTCGGCGCGTTCGGTCAACGCGCAGGCCTACACCGTCGGGTCCGACATCGTCTTCTCGGAGAACCGCTACGACCCCGGTTCCGCCGAGGGCAAGCACATGCTCGCCCACGAGCTGACCCACGTGGTCCAGCAGCGCTCCGGCCCGGTCGACGGCACCGACGCCGGGGGCGGCGTGAAGATCAGCGACCCCGGCGACCGGTTCGAGCGCGAGGCGGTCGCCAACGCCGACCGGGTGATGTCCGGGCCTGGTCCCGAAGCGCCGGTGCAGCGGCAGGCCGACGACTCCGATCACGACCACTCCGGTCACGATCACAGCGGTCACGACCACGCCGCCGAAGCCGTGCAGCGCGCCGAGGAACCCGCGCCGGAGGAGGAAGAGGAGGCGCCCGCGGCGCAGACCTTCGTCCAACGGCAGGAGAGCGGCGAGGACTTCGCCGAGGAGGAGTGAGCGGGAGTGAAGGCGCCCGCTGAGAAAGGCGAGCCCGAGCCCCACCGCTCCACCACCGCCCACCGGGCCGCCGACGAGCGCCGGGCGCAGCCGGTGGCGGCCCGGCTGCCCGCGGCGCGGATGTCGGCGACCTCGGCGCGGCGGTTGCAGCGGTCCGCGGGCAACAGGGCGACGGCCAAGGTCCTCGGTCGTCCCGCCGTGCAGCGGCTGGAGTCCGCGCCGGAGGCGGCCCCGCGCCCGTCCGCCGAGGCCGACCCCAGGTTCGCCTCGGTCGAGGCGGAGGTCCGGGGCAAGCAGAAGCAGATCGCCGCGCACCCGCCCGCCACCGCGGAAGCGGCCGCGTCCCAGGCCGCCGCCGTGGCGCCGCCGGACGACAAACTGGCGCAGGGCAAGGCCGCCAACGCGGAGAAGATGAACGCGGCCAAGCCGGGGGAGTTCGACAAGGCGGCGTTCATCCGCGCGGTCGAGCAGGCCATCGCCGCCCAGGCGCCCAAGAACCTCGACGACGCCGACAAGTTCGGCGAGTCCGGCAAGGCCGACGCGGTCAAGGGGCAGGTCCAGGGACAGGTCGGCCAGGGCAAGGCGGCCTCGGCCGGTCCGATCGAGACGGCCACGAACGCGCCACCCGACACCGCCGCCGCCACCGACAAGCCGGTCACCCCGCTGGCCCCGGACCGCCCGCCCGGCACCCCAGCCGCGCCGGACGCGGCGAACGCGGTGCCGCAGAAGGCACCCGCGTCCGCGACCGACTTCTCCGACGGCCCCAAGCAGGTCGACGGTGAAATGGCCGCCGCGCAGGTCACCGACGACCAGCTCGCCAAGTCCAACGAACCGGAGTTCACCGGGGCGTTGCGCGACAAGCAGGAGACCGAGCAGCACGCCGCGACCGCGCCCGGCCAGGTCCGCGGCGCCGAGGCCCAGACCCTGGCCGGTGCGAAGGCGGACGCCGCTGGCGCGGGCCGGGCGGCGATGGCCGGTCTGGCCGCCGAGCGCGGCAAGGCGGGCGGCAAGGTCACCGAGGAGAAGCAGGGCACCAAGGGCAAGGACGAGGCGCGGCGCGCGCAGGTCACCGCGACCCTGCAGAAGGTGTTCGACGCGACCAAGACCGACGTCGAGGCGATCCTGTCCGGCCTGGACAAGAAGGTCGACGACGCGTTCACGGCGGGGGAGAAGGCGGCGCGGGACGCCTTCACCGCCGAGCACAAGCAGAAGATGGACGCCTACAAGGACAAGCGGTACTCCGGGTTCACCGGGAAGCTCAAGTGGGTCAAGGACAAGTTCGCCGGGCTGCCCGAGGAGGCCAACCAGATCTTCGTGGCCGCGCGGCAGGGCTACGTCGCGAAGATGCGCGGGGTCATCTCGTCGGTCGCCGACATCATCGGCGGTGAGCTCAACCGGGCCAAGGCGCGCATCGCGACCGGTCGCGAGCAACTGCAGGCCGAGGTCCGCAAGCTGCCCGAGGACCTGCGGGCGTTGGGAAAGCAGGCGGCGGGGGACCTGGCGGGCAAGTTCGACGAGCTGACCGAGTCGGTCGACGCCAAGGGCACCGAGCTGGTCCAGACCCTGGCGACGAAGTACAACGAGGCGCTCAAGAGCGTCGACGCGGAGATCGAGGCGGAGAAGGAGAAGAACAAGGGCCTGGTCGCGAAGGCGATCGGCGCGATCAAGGGCGTCATCGACACGATCCTCAAGCTCAAGGACCTGCTGCTGGGGATACTGGCCAAGGCCGCGGCCGCCGTCATGGGCATCCTGCGCGACCCCATCGGCTTCCTCGGCAACCTGGTCTCCGCCGTCGGCGCTGGCCTGCGCGCGTTCATCGGCAACATCGGCGAACACCTCAAAAAGGGCCTCGTCGGCTGGCTCATGGGGGCGATGGCCGGGGCGGGCCTGCAGTTGCCAGCCAAGTTCGACCTGCGCGGCATCATCATGATGATCGGCTCCCTGCTCGGCCTGACCTGGGCCGCCATCCGCGGCCGCATCGTGGCCAGGGGTGTTCCGGAACCGGCGATGGCCGCCGCCGAGGGCGCCGTCCCGATCGCCCAGAAGATCAAGTCAGAGGGCGTCGGCGGGATCTGGGAGACCATCAAGGAGAAGGCGGGCGACCTCAAGGCCACCCTGTTCGGCAAACTCGCCGAATACCTGATCCCCACGGTGCTCGTCGCGGGCATCACCATGATCGTCTCCATGCTCAACCCCGCCTCGGCCTTCGTCCGAGCGGTCAAGATGATCATCGACCTGGTCACCTTCATCGTCACCCAGGGCGCCCAGATCATCCAGTTCATCAACGCCGTCCTGGACGCGATCGTCGCCATAGCCGGCGGCAGCGGCGGCGGTGTCCCAGCCCTCATCGAGAACGCCCTGGCCCTGTCCATCCCCGTCCTCATCGGCGCCCTGGCCGCCATAGCAGGCGTAACCGGCATCGCCGACAAGGTCAAGAAAATCATCCAATCCCTCGCCAAACCCATCATGAAAGCCGTCGACTGGGTCGTCGACAAGATCGCCGGAATCGCCAAGAAGCTCTGGGCCAAGCTCAAGGGCAAGTTCGGGAACACTCGTGACCGGCTGCGTGGCGGCGACGACAGCCCCGAGGGCAAGCGCAGACGGCTGGACGCGGCGCGCAAGACCGTCGAGCGCGCGCTGGAGAAGGGGGTGCGGGGAATCCGTCTCAAGGCCGTCCTGGCTGGGATCAAGGTTCGGTACGGACTACGCGACCTGCGCGTCGAGGACCAAGGCGGGAAGGCGAAGATCGTCGGTGAGGTCAACCCCACCTTCGAGTTGTTCGCCGACAAGATCCCGTTGATTGATCGAACTGTCGAGGGCGACGATTCCGAGGCTCTCATGAGCACGTTCCGGTCGATGAGCCTGCGTTCGGTCCTACGCATCTTCAAGGGGCAGAACCTTGGTATTAAGAAAGACGATCAGGGGCGTGCGAGAGGTGAACCGGGATTCTCCGAGAACTATTTATATGCAGTTCACTATGTGGAGCGCAAGCAGAAGGATCAGCGCGACATATCCAAGTATCACTATGCGGTGATGATTGAGATCGAGTTCGCTGCTGGCGGACTGGCCGAGTTGATGCACGGTTCGCATGGCGCGATGGACCACGGCACGGCCAACAAACTGGAGAACGACGGTGAGGGTGTTATAGTCGATCGGGGCAAGCCGGGTCGCTTCTTCGTGTTCCATGAGAAACGCCCAGAACTGCCCAAAGAGATCCTCATCTACGACGGAGGGCGAAACAAGTTGGTCTTCAAGTTGGAGCGCTCGCACCAGCCGGGTGTTTCGGCTGTCGCGAACTATCTGGTCATCTCCAAGGAGTCGGACGACGAGCAGGACGTGGCAACCAAGGTCAACGCGTATATCCGTCGAGTCTCGGTCATCGGTGGGGTAAAGGGTCAAGTTACTGCTGATGTAGTGCGGCGCGGAATCTAGGGGCGGCGGTGGTTGACGAATGCGTTAAGACGATAAACGCGGTCTTGGCTGCCCGCAAGTCTCTTCGGAACCCGTCGGGGAGTAGCGCGGAGGTTGTCGTTCGAGCGTTGATGGCTCTGCCGGTGGAGTGTCAATCTGAACTCACATCAGCCGCGCGCCGACTGGTCGAAGGCCTGCCGGCCACCGAAGAGGGCGCGTTGAACGCCGTGCTCGAAGCGTTGACAGGTTTGCGGGATTTCGATGCCGTGGAGGTCATCCGCGCGGCACTGCTCAGCCGTGACACGACGCAGAAAGAGGCGTACGTCTCGATGTTGGAAGACTTTGGTATCGACGATGGCGCCGAAGAGTTGCGTAAGGTCCTGCGGGCGGGAAAGGAAGATTCGAACCGGCCTGATCTCGCGGTCACGATCCGCGCCTTGCACGCCCTCCGCTGCGAAGGTGCGGTGGAGCAGGTCGCCGAGTACGTGGCGCACGTCAACCGCTCGGTGCGGGCAATCGCGGCGGAGTTCCTTTACGAGTTCGCAGACGGAGCCGTCGCGGGCCCGGTCTGTGCTGAGCAACTCGCCCGGGAACCCGATCCGCGCGTGGCGGAAACTCTCGCCGATGCCCTCGCCCGGTGGGGGTGGACCTTCGACTGACTGTCGGAGCCCACACCTCGCTTGCGTCATCGGCCACGCGTCTTTGACGAACTCGGGTGGAGTCCCGCGGCTGTGTCCGCCACATAGCGCCACTGTGCACGCCGCTCGGCGAGCCATTTGCGCTCTCTGCGATGAGGGTGTGATGGATCGTTTGGTTGATCAGCCGCCAGGTTCTTGACGCCGCGCCATGACTGCGGCGCGGCGGTGCCCCGGTGAGCTCTCGCTCACCGGGGCACCGTTGTCCCTAGCGGTTATCCCTGTCGGCGGGTGGGCCTCAGAGGGTCAGCGTCCAGGAGTTGATGTAGCCGGTGTCGTTGACGTACTGGTCGGCGACGCGCAGGTTCCAGGTGCCATTCTTGTTCTCCGAGGAGAGGTTGACGGTGTAGCTGCGGTTGATGTTGTCCGCCGAGCCACCAGCGCGGTTGTGCAGGACGTAGGTGCTGCCGTCGGGGGCGACGAGGGTGACGACGAGGTCGCCGATGTAGGTGTGGACGATGTTGACCGCGACGGTGGCGGTGGCCGAGGCTCGGCCGGTGCAGTTGGCGACGGTCACCGGGCTGGAGACGGTGGCGTTGTCGCGGATGGTGTAGTCGGCGGAGTTGGTGACCGGGCCGCAGCTGCCGCCGGTGGTGCCGACGGTGATGGTGAACGAGGCCGAGCCGGTCTTGCCCGCGGAGTCGCGGGCCGACACGGTGACGTTCGCGGTGGCCGCGGCGGTCGGGGTGCCGGAGATGGTGCCGGTCGAGGAGCTGATCGACAGGCCTGCGGGCAGGCCGGTGGCCGACCAGGTGTAGGGCGAGGTGCCGCCGGAGGCCGAGTTGTTCAGGCTGAACGGCTGGCCGACGGTGGCGTTCTGGTTGCCCGGGTTGGCCACGGAGACGTCACCGGGGGTGGTGCCGCCGTTGAGGAAGCTGATGCTGAGCAGGCGGTTGGGCGAGCCGGTGCCGATGCTGGTCAGCTTGTTGGTGCTGGAGTTGTTCACCAGGGCGGTCTGCACCTGCGCCGAGGTGGCGGAGGGGTTCTTGCCCAGGTAGACCGCCGCGACACCGGCGGTGTGCGGGGAGGCCATGGAGGTGCCGGACATCGTCGCGGTGCCGGTGTTGCTGGAGTACGACGCCGAGATGATGCTGGTGCCGGGCGCGAAGATGTCCAGGCAGGAACCGTAGTTGCTGGTGGAGTTGCGCACGTCGCTGGAGTTGGAGTTGCCGACGTTGATCGCCTCGGGCACCCGCTGCGGGCTGTAGTAGCAGGCGTCGTCGCTGGAGTTGCCCGCCGCCTGGACCCACTGGACGCCGCTGGCCACGAGGGCCTTCACCGCGTTGTCGAGCGAGTTGTCGGAGCAGCGCTGCTGGCAGCCGATGCTGTAGTTGACGACCGCGGGCTTCACGGCGTTGTTCCGGATCCAGTTGATGCCCGCGATGATGTCGTCGTTGGCGCCGGAGCCCTGGCAGTTGAGCACCCGGACCGCGGAGATCGTCGCCTTCTTGGCCACGCCGTAGGTGGTGCCCGCCGCGGTGCCCGCGACGTGCGTGCCGTGGCCGTGGCAGTCAGAGGGGTTGGAGTCGTTGTCGACGAAGTCGTAGCCCGCGGCCATGCGGCCGGAGAACTCCTGGTGGTTGGCGTTGATGCCGGAGTCCATGATGTACACCCGCACGCCCTGGCCGGGGTTGCTGGGGTAGGTGAAGGACCGGTCCAGCGGCAGGCTCGCCTGGTCGATGCGGTCGTCGCCCCAGTTCGGCGGGTTGGTCTGGGTGTCGGTCAGCTTCATCGTGGTGACCTGCTGCACGTAGGCGACAGCCGGGTCCTTGGCGACCTTCGCGGCCTCGGCGGCGCTCATCTTGGCCGAGTAGCCGTTGAGGCCCGCGTCGTAGGTGTGCCGGATCTGGCCGCCGTAGCGCTGCGTCAGCGAGGTGGCCGAGGCGCTCACCGAGGCGATGCCCTGGCCCTGGGACTTGAAGGCCACGATGTAGCGGTCGGCGACGGCGTCGGCGGAGCCCGCGTTGACGATGGCCACGGCGGAGTCCTGCGCGGCGAGGATGGGCGGTGCGACCACGGCGGCGGCACCGGCGACGGCGGCGACGGAGACGGCGACCACCGCGGATCTGCGCGATAGGCGAATCTTCATGTTCTTGTCGGTTCCTTCTTCAGCAGGGTCGGAGCCGAACGGTCCACATTGCCCTCACGGCGGACCGAACTCTGGGAACAGTGCAATTCCCCCAATTGGGATTCAAGCCGCACTCTTTCCCTGTGAACGTTCCGCTGTGAAGCAGCAGGTCGTGGCCGTGGACGCGCCTTCACAGCGGAACGTTCACAGATCATCACGACCTGAGAAAGGGACAAATCAATTCACTGTATTGCCTGGTCGGGGCCGGACTCCATCGAAGTGCGGACCCCGGCTCGTTCACAAGGGGGACGCGCCGCGCTCACCACGCGGTTACGTTCGGCTCCGCTGGGTGACGAGGGGGAGTCGCATGGAGCGGATCAAGAGTCTCGACGTGCTGCGCGGGGTGGCCATCCTGGGCACGTTCGGCACCAATGTGTGGATCTTCAGCAGCCCGGACGGGCTCGCCGCGGTGCTCGGCGGTGGTGGTCCGCTGGAGTCGGGGTTGCGCGCGCTGAGCAACGGCAAGTTCTTGGCGCTGCTGTCGATCCTGTTCGGCGTCGGGCTGGCCATCCAGCACGCGTCCGCTGTTCGACGCGGCGCTCGTTGGCCTGGTTGGTACCTGTGGCGTTCGGCTCTGCTGTTGCTGGAGGGCGCGCTGCACTACGTGCTGGTCTTCGAGTTCGACGTGCTCATGTTCTACGCGGTGATCGCGGTGGTGTGCGCGTTCGTGGTTGGCCGCGGCACCAAGGTGATCCGCGGCTGGATGATCGGCGCGGGCGTGGTGCTCGTGGCCGAGGTCGGCCTGCTCACCGTGGCGCTGTACGGGTCCGGCCTCGGTGGCGGCGGCGCGACCGATACTTCGAGTTGGCTCGACCAAGTGGCGTTCCGACTCGACCACGTGCTCGCGCTGCGGTCCGAAGGCGTACTCGTGCTCCCTCTTGGTGTCCTGCTGTTCCTTGCAGGCGCTCAACTCCTGAGGGCGGGCGCGCTGGAGCAGTCCATGCGCGGCGACGTCCTCCGGCGCAAGCTCATCACCTGGGGACTCGGCGTCGGCGTCCCGCTCAACGCGCTCACCGCGTTCGGCGGCACCGACTGGGCTCTGGTCGACCGCTACCTGTGCGCGCCCGTGGTCGCCTTCGGCCTGCTCGGCGCGATCACCGCACTGGTGCACAGGATGGGGGAGCGGGCAGGCCCACTGCGGCAAGGCGTGACCGCGGTGGGCCGGTGCGCCCTCTCCTGCTACATCGCGCAGAACGTGCTCGCGTCGATCCTGTGCTACCGCTGGGGACTGGGCATCACCGGAGGTCCCTTGTGGACTGTGTGCTGCTTCGTCCTGGTGTCCGCGGCCGTGCTGCTCGGCGCGTGGCTGTGGCTGCGGAGGTTCCCGCGCGGTCCGGTCGAGACGGTGTGGGACCTTGCCTACCGGGCGCCGCAGCGCCTCAGCTCACGCAGAACTCGTTGCCTTCCGGGTCGGTCAGCGTGATCCACGAGTGCGGGCCCTGCTTGCCCTCGTGCAGCCGCGTCGCGCCCCTGGCCACCAGCGCCTCGACGGCGGCGGCCACGTTCTCCTGCCCGACCCACACGTCCAGGTGCACCCGGTTCTTGACCGTCTTGGCCTCGGGCACCCACTGGAACAGCACCCGCCGCCGGGTCCCGGTCCTCGGGTCGTCCGGGTGCTGCACGGCCGCACCGGTCCGCCACACCAGGACACCGTTGTGCCGGGTGGTCTCGTCCTCGGTGGCGTAGCCCTGCGCGATCATGCTCCGGATGAACTCCTCGTCCGAGGGCTCGACGATCCACCCGAGGGTCTCGGCCCACCAGTCGGCGAGCTCGTGCGGGGTGTTGCTGTCGACGACGACCTGGAACGCGTGTGGACTCATGCCGCCACCCTAGGGGCACTTCCGGACAACTCCAGTCCTCAGAGGTCCAGAACGGCCTAGGATTGCAGGGTCTGGCTGGGCAGCACCCCGAACGCCTCCCGGTAGTACCCGGTGAACCGGCCCGCGTTGAAGAACCCCCACCGCGCCGCGACCGCCGTGACCGTGGTCTGCCCTGGGGACGCGGTCATGAGCTCCTGGTGGGCTTGGTCGAGGCGCACCTGCCGCAGGTAGGCCAGCGGCGTGGTGTCCAAGTGCCTGCGGAAGGCCAACTGCACCGCCCGGATCGTCACCCGCGACGCGCCCGCGACGTCCGCGAGGCTGATGTCGCTCGCCGCGTTCTCCTCCAGGTACGCGATCGCCCGGCGCAGCGTCGGCGGGTACGCGTCGTGCCGGTCCACCCCGGTCGGCTCCACCACCAGGGTGCTCGGGAAGGTGCTCAACGCCGTCGCCGCGAGCAGCCGCGCCGAGGCCGACAGCACCAGCGCGGACACGGCGTCCTCGGCCAGCACGTCCTCGACCAGGTACTCCACCGTCCGCCGCCACCGCAGGGACGCCACGGCGCTCACCGGCCGGAACCCGGTGAACCGCGGGGTCCCGGTCGCGACCTCGCCGAACAGCGCCGGGTCGATGGTGACCGTGCGCAACCGCGCCCGCCACACCCTGGCCTCGTACCGCTCGCCCGGCCGCGCCCGCACCAGCACGTCCCCGGGGGTCAGCTCGGCGTGGTCGTCGGCGAGGGTGCGCTCCGCGAGGCCCGCGTGCAGTTCCACGATCGCCGTGCCCGGTGACTCGGCGCTGAACGCCAGGTCCAGCGGCAGGTGCAGGTCGTCGACGACGAACCGGCCGCCCCCGGCGTGCCGGTGCCGCAGCGGACCGCCGGAGAGCTCGCTGACCCGCAGGTCGTGGTCGAAGCGCTGGAGGAGGTACTGGTGCGCCGCGTCCGCGTTGTCGGTCTCGAAGTGGGTCCTGGCCAGCGGGATCATGGGCTGACCGGGCTGGTCGCTCTGCGTCATCGGTCGCCTCCGCACGGGTGTCGTCCCCTCCGGCTACCCCGATTCGGCCCGGTTATCCCCGATCCGAGCGATCGCGACCCGGCCGGGCTGGGAATGAGCTGTGGAACCCATGAGTTCGCTGTGCGGGTCGCCCGTTCGCTCGGATGGGGGAGTCCGGCGGCCGACGATCGGGGGGCAAGCGAACCCCACCGCGAGGCAGGAACCATGACGATCAGCAGCATCTCCGGCGCGCAGAGCACCGCGGCGCTCCAGCGGGCGGACGGCGCGCAGCGCTCCGACTCGATGCGCAAGGCCTTCCAGGCCGCCGCCACCGCCCTGGGCATGAGCACCGACGACCTGCGCGGCGCGCTCGACGGCGGCGACACCCTGTCGTCGTTGGCCAAGACCAAGGGCGTCAGCGAGTCCACCCTCACCGACGCGATCTCCAGCGCCGTCGGCACCACCAACGGCGCCGAGGTCGCCCAGCGCCTGCTCGCGGGCCCCGGCGGCCACGGCGGACCGGGTGGCCCCGGCGGTCACGGCGGCCCGCCCCCGCCGCCGCGCGACTCCCGGGTCGACAGCGCGCTCAGCGCCGTCGCCGACTCGCTCGGCCTCAGCGACGAGGACCTGGAGGACGAGCTCACCTCCGGCACCTCGCTCACCGACGTCGCCGCCGCCAAGGGCGTGGACGCGACCACCCTCAAAGCCACCCTCACCGACGCCATCAGCGCCGCCGACTCCACCCTGTCCGCCGACGCGGTCAGCGAGCTCGCCGACCGGATCATCGAGGGCCCGCCCAAGCCCGAGCAGGACAACACCACCGACCGGCAGGCCTTCGACCTGTCGCGCAACTCCTACGACTCCTCGGCCGTGAGCCAGCAGCTGCTGGCGAGCCTCTACAAGCAACAGTCCGAAACGGTCAGCACCAGCACCCTGTCGTGGGCCTGACGGGTGCGACGCAGGTCATGAGCGGTACCCGGCGCCCCGGACGTAGCATCGGTTTTCTACACAGAAAACCAGGGAGATTCGATGGCGACCTCCAGCGCGCGGGTGCTGACCGACCGACCGGGCCGTTATGCCAAGCAGTTGGCCGCGCACATGGCCCGAAAGATCGAAACCAGCTGGGACGCCGACGCCGGGGTCGGTGAGCTGCGCTTCTCGGCGGGCACCTCGAGCCTGCGCGCCGAGGCCGACGCGCTCGTGCTGACCGTCGAGGGCGCCGAGGCCGACCTGGAGCAGCTCGAGGCCGTCGTCGGCAAGCACCTGGTCCGCTTCGGCGCCAAGGACGAGCTGGTCGTGGCCTGGACCAGGGACAGCGGCGAGCCCGGCACCCAGTGGCGCAACGACGGCGAGTGAGCCACCCGCCGTGATCGGTGTCCCGGCGTTGTCGATCAGCGGGTTCCGGCGTTGAGCTCCAGCGCGTACTCGCACAGCTCGACCCGGCTGGGGCGGCTGGTCTTGGTGATCAGCGCCGCGACGTGCTTCTCCACCGTTCGGTGCGAGATGTGCAGTCGCGTGGCGATGACCTTGTTGCTCAGGCGGTGCGCCAGCAGTTCGAAGACCTCGTACTCGCGGGCGGTGACCCCGAGGGTGCGCAGGGGGCCGGGGAGGCGGTCGGTTCCGGTGCGGCGGGCGGGCAGGACCGCGCCCATGGTGCGCAGGTCCGCGCGGCAGGCGCTGGCGACGGGGGTGATGGCGTGGCTGTAGAAGTACGTTTCCGCGGCCCGCAGCCAGGTCTGCGGTGCGCCCCACCCGTCGGCGGCGGCGTGCGCGGCCACCAGGCGCAGGCCGAGGTGGTGGGCCATCGGGTAGAGGGACGCGGTGGCGGTGGCCTTGGCCATCGCGGCGTCGGCGAGGTCGGGGCGGCCGTCGCGGCCGTGCAGCACGGCTTCGGCGAGTTCGACGAACTGGCGGTTCCACCGCAGCAGCGCGGGCGCCGAGGTGCTCCTGCGCCGCAACTGGGCCCGGTCCGCCCGGCAGGCCAGCACGTCGAGCAGCAGGGCGAGGCCGTGCCTGCCGGTCAGCTGGAACGTGCTGGGGTTGCTGCGCTCGGCCTCGGCCAGGGCCTGCAGCTCCCGCTCCGCCTGCGGCAGGTCCTCCTCGAGCAGCGCGCAGAACGCCTTGGCCAGACCGAGCGAGAGCGCCCAACTCGGTGACGGGGTGCCGCCTTGGCGGGCGAGTTCGGCCAGGGCGGCGGTCATCTCCGTGCGCCTGCCGCGGTGTGCGGCCAGCACCGCCGCGGTCATCAGGGTGTACCGGATCATCGAGTCGATCTGCAGCCTGCGCACCGCGGCCGCGCAGTCGGCCAACGCCTGTTCCGCGGCGGTGAACTCGCCGGTCAGCACCGCGTCGAGGGCCAGCATGGCGTCGATGTTGTAGACGACCACGATCGCGCCCGCGCCCATCGCCTCGCCGCGGGCTTGGCGCAGCGCGTCCGACGTGCCGTCGGCGACCCAGTCGTCCACGGCGAGCCGGACGGAGGCGTAGATGCGCGAGATCAGCAGGCCGTGCTGCTCGGCGATCTCCCCGGAGCGGCGGAAGTAGCCCACCGCCTCGGCCCGGTCCCGGTCCCTGGCCAGCACCCCGAGCAGGTCCCAGCCCTGGCAGGCGACCGAGGGCAGGTCGACCCGCTCCGCCGCCGCGACCGCCTGCCTGGCCAGCTCCTCGGCCAGGCGCAAGCGGTCCTCGCCGGGGGCCTCCAGGATCACCGCGGCCGCGACGATGTCGAGCTGCGCGGTCTCCGCCTCGCCGGGGTCCTCGCCCAGCAGCGCCCTGGCCTTGTCGATCTGCTCGATGCCCGCCCGCCACTGGCCCGAGAGCCTGGCCAGGGTGGCCAGCCGCACGTGCAGCAGCGCCCTCGTGCGGCGGTCGACCACCCCCGTGCCGGTGCCCGTCGCCAACCCGTCGGCCAGCCGCCTGGCCCGCTCGAACTCCCCGGCCTCGGCGACCGCGGGCAGCAGCGACACCAGCATCTTGGCGTGCGCCTCCAGCGCCCCGTGCCCGGCCAGCAGTGCGGTGGCCCGCTCCAGCAGTTCCACCGCCGAGCCGGGCGCGCCGACCGCGAACGCCCGGTCACCCGCTTCGCCGAACAGTTCCCCCGCCCGCACCGGTTCGCCCGCGCGCTCGCGCAGCACCGCCGCGAGCACGCACCACGGCCCCGGCAGACCGGGGTGCAGGAGTTCGACCGCGTCGGCCGCCTTGCGCGACATGTCCGCCTGCTCGGCGGGGACCATCTGCGCCAGCAGCGCCTCGGCGGTGAGCGGGTGGCGGAAGGCGTACCAGTCGGGCACCGGTTCGTCGGCCACGACCAGTTGGGCGCCGACGCTGGCCCGCAGGCAGCGCAGCAGCCCGCGGTCGTCGATGCCGAGCATGGCCTGCACCACCGACAGCGGGAAGCGGTGCCCGAGCACCGCGGCGGCCGAGAGCACCGACCGCCCCTGCTCGCCCAGGTTCTCCGCGCGCCTGGCCACCGCCCACACCACCGACTCCGGCACGCTCGGCTTGGCGGGCCCGGTGAGCCGCCACCCGCCGTCGTGCGCCGCGAGCAGTCCACTGTCGACCATCTCGTGCAGGATT
This sequence comes from Actinokineospora baliensis, assembly GCF_016907695.1. Taxonomy (NCBI): domain Bacteria; kingdom Bacillati; phylum Actinomycetota; class Actinomycetes; order Pseudonocardiales; family Pseudonocardiaceae; genus Actinokineospora; species Actinokineospora baliensis. Next base: position 4,435,298 of record NZ_JAFBCK010000001.1, read on the forward strand.
TCTTCGGCGTAGTAGGGGTTTCCCGCGCTGTCGGTGAAGATGCGGTCCACCGCGGCCACCGGGAGTCGACTCTCGTCGACCTCCAGGACCGCGGCGACCAGCGCGCCGACCTCGGCGCGGTCGAGCCTGCCCAGCCGCAGCAGCCGGTTGTTCCCGCGTCGCGCGGCCGAGGTCGCGAGGTCCAGCGCGGGGCCGGGTTCCGGCCTGGTCGTGCCGAGCACCGCGACCGGCTGCCTGCCGATGTTGTCGGCCAGGTACTCCACGACGGCGAGGGTTTCCCGGTCGACCTCGTGCAGGTTCTCCAGCACCAGCAGGCAGCCGCGGTCGCGGCCGACCGCGGCGAGCAGGCGCAGCACCGCCTCGGCCAGCAGCAGCACCGACCCGCTCGGCGGTACGTCGCCCTCGCGGCTCCAGTCCGGCATCAGCGAGCCCAGGATCGCCCGGTACGGGCCGAGGTCGTCGACGAGGTCGAAGCCACCGCGGTGCAGCGCCATCAGCGCCTCGCTGATCGGGCGGTACGGCACCGACGGCCCGAGCGTGCTACCCCGCCCCCGCAGGGTGACCATCCCGCTCTCGGCCGCGGCGGCCTCGCCGAACTGGGCGAGCCGGGACTTGCCGATCCCGGCTTCCCCCACCAGCAGCACCGCGTTCCCGAGACCGGCCGCCGCGGCCCGAAAAGAGCGGTTCAGCGCGGATGCCTCGGCCTGGCGGCCGATCAGCGACGGCGTCCGCTCATACATGGCCCCAATGTATCCGCACCGCACCCGCCCCAGGCGGGGAACGCCGTGATCTGGGCGGGATCAGGCCAGGAACGGGATGTCGGAGCTGCTGTGCGAGGTGGTGAGCACCGAGGGCAGGACCGTGCTGGCCAGCACCAACCCCATCATCAGGTGCGCGCGGACCCCGATGCCCTTGGGTCTTTCCAGCTCCATCGCTCCGACCTGGTCGTCGCCGCGGTCGTGCCCAACCGGACCGCCGAGCTCGTCCTGGGTGGTGTTGTCGTTCTCGCGCATGATGTTCCTCCTGTTGTGTGACCGACCGCGCCTGTGTCAGATCAGCGGTTCGGATTCGTTCCCCAACAACAGCACCGACGGCACTGCGCGCGCGAAACCCAAGCGCAGCAGGCCGAATCCGATGCCGGACAAACCGGTGAGCAAACCGGGTGACGCGAGCGCCCCCGGGGTCGCGCACACCGGTCCGTTGCTCTCCAACGCGCCGAGCAGCCTTCCCGCCACTCGTTCCCGATCGGTCGCGGTCACCCGGGTGCCGCGCGCGGCGATCGCCTCCAACCGGCCGGATTCCCCGTGGCACAGGCTCATGTCGACGCGCGGGGGCAGGGTGGCCAGTACCCGCGACCAGTGCTCCGCGTCCGCCACACCCGCCGCCACCAACCCGGCCAGACCCGCGCACCACCCGGGATCGGCCGGGTCGTCGGGGCCGGTGTCCTCGAGCAGCGCCCGTCCCGCCGAGTTCGCCCCGGCCGCGGTCAACGCCCACCCGACCCCGGCGCGACCCCTGGCGAAGCCCGGCTCGCGCACCTTCGCGCCCACGGCCGCCGCCCGTTCGGCCAGCAGCGCGATCAGCCCGTCGGCGCCCTCGACGCCGTGGTCGCGGTGCAGGGTGGCCGCCGCGGCGAGCCCACCCGCGGCGCCGGTCGAGACCGACACGTCCTCCCGGTCGAGCGCCCCGGCCCGCTCGGCGGCCGCGAGCACGGCCACGCACCGGGCGGCCAGGTCGTGGCCCGCCGGGTCGGCCAGCAGCGCACCGGCCCTGGCCGAGGCGTAGGCGATCCCGCCGAGGCCGTGGAACCCGCAGCCGACGATCCCCACGGCGTCCCGGTCCCGGTCCAACGCCGCCACCAGCGCGGAGAGCGGGACCAGCGCGGCGCGGGCGAGGTCGGCGTAGCGCGCCGCGCCGGTCAGCCCGGCCACTTCCGCGAGGAACAGGGCGACTCCGGTGTAGCCCTCGCCCAGGCCCGCGCCCAACGGGCCCAGCGACCAGTAGCGCTCGTCGACCAGTTCCACGCCGAGCCAGTTGGCCCTGCCGTGGCCGTGCAGGGCGCGGGCGACCAGGTCGTCGGCCAGGTTGCAGGCGGCGGCCAGCAGCCGCGCCGGAACCGGTGCGACGGCGTCGAAGCCGGTGTCCTGCGGCGCCGCGCGGTGGCGGACCTCCTCCGTCCGGGTGGCCATCGCCGCGGCGATCAGCCATTCCTGGTCCTGGCGGTCCATCTCGTCCATGGCGGCGACCTTGGCCAACACCCCGGCCAGCGGCGTCTCCGCCAGCACGGCGGGCACCCGCGCGCCGCCCGCGGCCCACAGGTCGAGTTCGCCGACGCGTGCGGTGAACAGCGGTATGTCGCCGTCGCGCAGGTGCGCCACCTCGTGCTCGGCCAGCCGGGAGCGCACCGGGTCACCGGCGACGTCGCGGCTGAGCACACCGAGCGCCCGCTCCCGGTCGCCCCACGTGCGCAGCGCGTCCGGGTGGGTGGTCTCGACGCCCACCGTGACGTACACCTGCGTCGGGCGCACCAGCACCCGGACCGTGTCCGCCGCCGCGCCCTCGAGCGGTCCGCCCGCGCCGGTGAACGCGGCGCGGTGGGCGGTGATCGCCTGGTACGCCGCGCGGAAACCGGCCAGCAGGGCGCTCTTGTGGTTCTCCGGCGCCGCCGGGCAGCCGCCGACGGTCGGGCGGTTGTCCGCGCCGCGCACCGGCCTGGCCGTGCGGACCAGGCGCATCCGGTCGGTCCCCTGCTCGGCCCAGTCGACGGCGTCGTGCGGGTACAGCGCGCCCGCGTCGCCCCCGAGACCGGACAGGTCGACGGCGCCGTGTTCGCCGAAGACCGGCTGGGGCAGCAGCGCTGTGCGGCAGACCGACGCGGCCAGCGCGTCGGACGCCGGGTCGCCGCCGGTCACCGTGGCGGGCGGGATGGCCGGGTGGAACACCGTTTCGATGTCGACGAGCACCGGGTGGTCGCCGTGCGCGATCAGGTTCTCGAAGTGCATGTCCGCGCCGTCGACCGCGTAGAGCAGCGCGAGGATCGCGCCTTGGCGGCGGTAGAAGCGGTCCACCGCCCGCTGATCGGCGCAATCGCGGTGCGCGATGTGTTCCACCCAGCCATAACCGGGTCGGGCGAGGCAGCGCGCGGTGCGCAGGTCCAGGTCCGGGGTGCGGGCGTTGAGCCACCGCACCGCCCGGTCGTAGCGCTGGTGCAAGTCGAGTGGGCGTGGCTTGTAGACGATCACCGACCCGTCGGCGAACCGCAGCGAGGCCGCGGCCCGTCCGCCCTCGTGCGGATCCCCGCCGAGCGCGCCGATCGAGACCAGCGCACCGGGATCGCCGGAGAGCAGGTCCGCGATGACGCGCGACCGGTCTTCGGCGAACCGGCGGAGCAGTTCCCCGGTCGCCGCCACCGCGTTCAGCGAGAGGGTGCCGATCAGCCGACCCAGAACCGGGTAGCGGTAAAGGGTCGCGCGCAGACCCCCGCGGCTCGTCGTGCGCTCGATGAAGTCGGCGAACCGGGCCTGGGGGGTGTCGCCGCGCAACTCGCCCGCCGCTCGCGCCGCGGCCAGGTCGGCCACCAGCGCCCGGGTGGCTATTCCCGCCAACCGCGCTGACAACCCGCGAACCCAGCCTTCGACAACCGGACCCAGTTCGACCCGCGCGCCCTCGACGGCACCGGAGACCTCTTCAACGAGGAGATCGGCTGCCGCCTCGGCGACCGGGGCGAGCACCGCGTCGAACGACGCGGGCGTCGCGCCCGGCTCGCCGGTGCCCGCCGAGTCGAGTCGGCGCAGTGCCCCGTCGACGAACAGCGCCCACCCGGGCGGGGACGGTGATTCGGCGGCTTCTGGGGGCTGGGCCGCCCGCCACCACTGTGGTTCGGTCACGCGAAAGCCTCCTCGGAGCTCGGCGACTCCAGCATGGTGCCGGCCGCTCGGTGGGGGCCGAATGGGTAACGACCACCCGCTTCGCGCGGCGACATGGGTAGTGCCTGGGTGGTGCGGGCCCGTCACCCGATCGCCGAGCGGCCCAACTGCCGCCGCGCACCCGCCGTGAGCTGGGCCGCGCCAAGTTGGGGGCTCGGCGCCCATGCTGGGCCGCCCCGTTCGGTGACACGGTGTGGCAGGCAGGTCCCCAATACCCGTGGGAGGAAAGTCCGTGTCCAACCGAACTTCAGCAGCGCCCCTGCCCGACGAGGTGCTCGACCTGGTGTGCGTGGGGTTCGGCCCCGCCAACATCGCGCTCGCCGTCGCCTTCGACGAGCTGTGGCCCAGCGCCAGAGTGCTGTTCCTGGAACGGGAACGCGGCGCCCGCTGGCAGCCGGGGATGCTGTTATCCCGCTCCGACATCCAGAACAACCCGGCGCGCGACCTGGTCACCCCGCGCAACCCGCGCAGCCGCTACACCTTCGTGAACTACCTGCACGAGAACAACCGCCTCTTCAAGCACCTCAACGTCCCGGCGCACCACCCGTTGCGCAAGGAGTTCGCCAAGTACGTCCAGTGGGTGGCCGAGCAGGTCCCGGCGGACGTGCGCTACGGCCACGAGGTCACCAGCGTCGGCATCGTCGAGGACGGCGGGCGCGGGCTGGTCGAGGTGCGCACCGCCGACGGGCAGCTCGTGCGCGCCAGGGCCGCTGTGGTCGCGCCGGGGCGCACCGCCAACATCCCGGCCGCGTTCGCCGACATCGATCCCCGCAACGCCTTCCACACCAACCACTACCTGCCCGGGATCGCCGACCTGGACCGGGATTTCGCGGGCACGATCGCGGTCGTCGGCGGCAGCCAGAGCGCCATCGAGGTCGTGCTCGACCTCGCCGACCGGTTCCCCGCGGCGCGCGTCGCCAACGTCATGTCCGGGTACGGCTACCGGCTCAAGGACACCAGCCCGTTCTCCGAAGAGGTCTACTTCCCGGAGTTCGTCTCGTACTACCACGCCGCCTCCCCGCAGGGTAAGCACCTGCTGCGCGAGCAGTTGCGGCCGACCAACTACTCCTCGGCCGACCGCGACGTGATCGATGCGCTGTACCTGAGGCTCTACGAGGACGACCTCGACGGCGCGCAGCGGATCACGTTGCACACCAACCGGATCATCGAGTCGGTCGTCGAACGCGGCGGCCGCGTCGCGCTCGACTGCCTCGAGCGGGTCGACGGCAGCCGCGAGGTGATCACCGCGGACCGGGTGGTGCTCGCCACCGGCTTCCGCGACCTGGGCACCGGCAAGCGCGCCGAGACCCTGCCCCCGCTGCTGGCCGACCTGGTCCCCGCGCTGCGCGTCGACGCCGAGACCGGGGTGCGGGTCGGGCTCGACTACCGGCTGGCCACCACCGACCCGCAGGCCCCGCCGATCTTCCTCAACGGCCTGTGCGAGTCGAGCCACGGTCTCGGCGACGCCGGGTCGTTCAGCCTGCTCGCCCTGCGCGCCAAGGCGATCCTGCACAGCGCCCGCCGCGCGCTGACGACCGGGGCCGCGGTCGACGACGCGGACCTGATCGCGGCACCCACCCGCTGACCCGACCGAGGAGACGCCATGACCACCATCGACCGCCCGGTCGAGCAGCGGGGAACCGACCTCTCCGTGCCCGGCCCGCAGGGGCAGCTCCTGCTCGCCGCGCAGGAGGAGACCGAGTCCTCGGCCAGGACCTACCCGCGCAGGCTGCCGATCGCGATCGCGCACGCGCGCGGACCGCACGTCGTCGACGTCGACGGCAGGCGCTACCTGGACTTCCTGACCGGGGCCGGGGTGCTCGCCCTCGGCCACAACCCGCCGGAGCTGGTCGCCGCGGTGCGCGCCCAGCTCGACGTGCTCACCCACGGCCTCGACCTGCCCACCCCGGTGCGCGCCGAGTTCGCCCGCCGCCAGCTCGACATGCTGCCCGCGCCGATGCGCGGCAACCGCAAGATCCACTTCTGCGGGCCGACCGGGGCCGACGGGGTCGAGGCGGCGATCAAGCTCTGCAAGAAGGCGACCGGGCGGGGCGGGGTGATCACCTTCCAGGGCTCCTACCACGGTTCCACGCACGCCACGATGTCGTTCACCTCGGAGGCGGCCCCGAAGGAGGGGCTGGCGAACCTGCTGCCCGGCGTGCACTTCAGCCCGTTCGGCTACTGCCACCGCTGCCCGTTGAGCCTGACCCCGGACCAGTGCGGCACCCGCTGCGCGGCGCTGCTGGAGAACACGCTGCGCGACACCCACGGCGGGGTGCCCAAGCCCGCCGCGATCCTGCTCGAGCTGGTGCAGGGTGAGGGCGGTGTGGTGCCCGCGCCGGTCGAGTTCGTCCAGCGGGTCGCCGCGCTGGCCGCCGAGCTGGACATCCCGCTGGTGGTCGACGAGGTGCAGACCGGCTGCGGCCGCACCGGCACCTGGTTCGCCTTCGAGCGCTACGGCATCGAGCCGGACGTGGTCGTCGCCAGCAAGGGCCTGTCCGGCATGGGCCTGCCGGTGTCGATCATCCTGTACCACCGCAGGCTCGACGGGTGGGCGCCCGGCAGCCACATCGGCACCTTCCGCGGCAACAACCTGGCCTTCGCCAGCGCACTGGCCTTCCTGGACGTGGTGGCCCGCGACGACGTGCTCGGCAACGCCCGCCGCGTCGGCGACCACCTGCTCGACGGGCTGCGCGCCCTGGCGGTCGACTCGCCGCTGATCGCCGACGTCCGCGGTGTCGGGATGATGCTCGGCCTGGAGATGCGCGGCCTGCCCGCGGCGGGCGCGAGTGCCACCGAGGTCGCCGCCAGGGTGCAGCGCGCCGCGTTGCGCGCCGGGCTGATCGTGGAGATCGGCGGCCGCGAGGACTGCGTGGTGCGCATGCTCCCGCCGCTGGACCTCAGCCCCGAGCTGGCCGACCAGGCCCTGGCCGCGCTCGCGAGCGCGGTCCACGCCGTGGCCGCCGAACTGGCCGAGGAGGCGGGCCGATGACCTCGACCCTCCCACGGGCCCACGCGCCGCACGTGCGCCCGCGCCACCTCGCCGCGCCGCCGCGGGTCGGGCTGGTCAACCTGATGCCCCGGGCCGCGGAGTTCGAGCGGATGCTCACCCCGCAGTTCGCGGGTGCGGCCCCGTTCGAGGCGGTGTGGCTGCGCGTACCCGGTCGCACCTACCGCAACGACGACCCGGCCGACCTCGGCCACTACGTCGACCCGGCGGACATGGGCGATCTCGACGCCGTTGTCATCACCGGTGCCGCCGTCGAACACCTGCCGTTCGAGCAGGTGGGCTTCCTCGGCCACGTCGCGGACGTGCTCGAACACGCGTCCGCTCGGGCCCTGCCGGTGCTCGGCCTGTGCTGGGGCGGCCTCGCCGTCGGGTACCTGCGCCTGGGGCTGCGCTCGCACGTGCACGAGGTGAAGGTGACCGGGGCGTACGAGACCGACCTGCTGGTCGCCGACCACCCGATCGGCGACGGCCTCGACGACCGGTTCTGGACCGCGCACAGCCGCCAAGCCGGTTTCGACGAGCACGACGTCGCCGCCGCCGTCGCCGCGGGCACGGTCCGGGTACTCGGGCGGGCACCCGCGCCCGCGGGCACCGTGATCGCGGAGTCCACCGACCACGCGCTGCTCATGCACGTCGGACACCCCGAGTACGACGGGGGTCGGATGGCCTACGAGTACCACCGCGACAGCGCGGCCGGGCCCGTCCCGTTGCCCGCCAACGTGTCCCTCGACGACCCGGTGTGCCGGTGGCGCAGCCACAGCCGCACCTTCCTGGCCAACTGGGTGGAACTGGTGTACGCCGCCGCGCTCGCGCGTGCCGGGGGCGGTGGTACCCGGTGACCGGGCCGGCCGAGTCCGGCCACCCCGACGCGGGGCGGGCACCGGGCGGCCAGGGCACGGTGGTGTGGAAGTTCGGCGGCACCTCCGTCGGCGACGTCGACCGGCTGCGCGCCGTGGCGGCCCGGCTGGTGGCCGCCAACCGCGCTGGCACCAGGGTCGTCGCCGTCCTGTCGGCGATGGGCGGCAGCACGGACGACCTGGTGCGGCAGGCCCACCAGGTCGCCGCGGTGCCGGAGCCGCGCGAGTTGGACGCGCTGCTCTCGGTCGGGGAGGGCGTCTCGTGCGCGCTGGCCGCGATCGCGGTGCACGAGCTCGGCGGACGCGCGGTGTCGCTCACCGCGGCCCAAGCGGGCATCTACAGCGACGCGAGCCACGGCAACGCCCGGCTGTTGCGCGTCGACCCGGGGCCCATCACCGCAGAACTCGACCGCGGCCGCATCGTGCTCGTCACCGGCTACCAGGCGGTGTCGCCCCGGGGTGATGTCACCACCCTCGGGCGGGGCGGGTCCGACGCGTCGGCGATCGCCGTGGCCAGCGCGTTGGGGCTGCGCGAGTGCGTCATCTTCACTGACGTACCCGGGGTGTTCACCGCCGATCCCAGGGTGGTGCCCGAGGCGAGCAAGCTGACCGACCTCGGCCACGACGAGATGCTGCAGCTCGCCGACTCCGGCGCCAAGGTGCTGCAGACCAGGGCCGTGGAACTGGCCGCGGCGCACGGCATCGACATCCACGTCCGGTCCAGCCTGTCCGACGAGCCGGGCACCCTGGTCGGCGGTGGGGGCCGGGGCGCCACGGCCGTCGACGGCGGCCGGGTCTCCGGCATCGCCCACTTCGGGCACGACCCGATCTTCCACATCCCGGGCACCGGGGCGGGCCCGGTGTCGGCCGCGCTGGCCAAGGCCGGGATCGCGGTCGGCTCGGTCATCGTCGAGGCGGTCGGGGTGCGGTTCACCGCGCCCGGCGCGGAGACCGCCCGGGTGCTGGCCACGCTCGCCGAGCAGGGCCTACCCGGCACGGTGCGCGACGACCTGGGCAGCGTCAGCGTCGTGGGCTCGCTGGCCACCGACCGGGTCGCGGTCGCGGCCACGGTGATGGCCACCCTGCAGGACGAGGGCGTGACCGTGCAGCTGTTCACCACCTCGCCGAACCGGGTCTCGGCGCACGTGCCCGCCACCGACGTCGCCACCGCGGCCAGGGCGCTGCACCGCGCCTTCGGCCTCGGTGCCGACCAGGCGCTGGAGGTGGGCGTCGGTGGCTGAGCAGAACGCGCCGCGGCGGTTGACCCGCGACCGGGACTTCCTGCGCTTCTGGGGCGGGGAGACGGTGTCGCTGGCGGGCGCGCAGGTGGCCGAACTCGGCCTGCTGCTCGTCGCGGTGATCACCCTGTCCGCCGGGCCGCTGGAGATCGGCCTGTTCAACGTGGCCCGCTACAGCCCGATCCTGGTGTCGCTGCTGGTCGGCGTGTGGTTCGACCGGCACCGCAGGCGCCGGGCGCTGATCGCGGCCAACCTGGGCCGGGCCGCGCTGGTCGCCCTGGTGCCGCTGGCCGCGGCGACCGGGACCCTGACGATCGGCCTGCTCTACGCCATCGGGTTCCTGCTCGGCCTGCTCACCGTGGTCTTCGACGTCGGCTCGCTGTCGTACGTGCCGAGCCTGGTCGAGCCCACCCAGCTCGCCGAGGCCAACGGGCGCATCCAGACCAGCTACTCGGTCGCCGGGATCGCCGGTCCCGGCCTGGCTGGCGCGCTGGTCGGGCTGCTCACCGCGCCGTTCGCGCTGCTGGTCACCACCGGCTCCTACCTGGTGTCGGCGCTGAGCATGACCCACATCCGCAAGCCGGAACCCCCGCCGCCACCGCCGGAACCGGGTGTCGGGACGCGGGCGATGATCGCCGAGGGCATCCGCGCGGTCTTCGGCGACCGCGTGCTGCGCAACCTGGCCACCCAGTCGGCGACGTTCAACCTGTTCGAGAACGTCGTCACGACCCTGTTCGCCGTGTACGCGGTGCGCGAGCTCGGGCTCAGCGCGGGCCAGCTCGGCTTCGTCATCGGGGCCGGTGCCGTGGGTGCGCTCATCGGCGCGGTGACGTGCGCCCGGCTCACCCTCGGCGTCGGTCTCGGCCGGGTGCTGCTGCTGGCCACCCTGCTGGGCTGCGCGTCCCCCCTGGCGCTGATCGCGCCGGGCGACGCCCAGCCCGCCGCGCTCGCGGTGCTCGCCGTCGGGCTCGCCGTGCACGGGTACGCGCTCGCGGTGTTCAACGTCAACGCGCTCACCCTGCGCCAGTGCGTCACGCCCGCCCGGCTGCTCGGCCGGATGAACGCCAGCTACCGGCTGCTGCTGTTCGGCACCATCCCGCTCGGCGCGCTGCTGGGCGGCGCCCTCGCCGCGGCCTTCGGGCTGCGCACCGGGCTCGTCCTGGGCGTCGTCGGCCTGATGCTGCCGATGGCCTGGGTGCTCTTCTCGCCGGTCTACCGGCTGCGGGCCATGCCCGCGCCACAACCAGAACCCCCCGCAGTGGCAAGCGATCCCGGGCGGGAGCCCGCGACCGAAGGAAAGGATCGGGAAACCGGTTATGTTGTCTGACGCCGACCGCACCGCCATGCTGGCCCGGCTGCGCCAGGGCCGAGACCTCCAGGTCGACCACATCCCCCGCCGCCCGGCCTTGGTCGAGCAGCTGCCGCTGTCGTTCGGGCAGGAGCAGCTGTGGTTCATCGACCAGCTCGCCCCCGGCCAGTCCACCTACACCATCGCGGGCACCCTGGAGCTGACCGGCCCGCTGGACCGCCAGGCGCTCGGTCGCGCCGTGGACGCCGTCGTCGCCAGGCACGAGGTCCTGCGCACCCGGCTGGTCACCGACGACGCGACCGGCTCGCCGGTGCAGGTCGTCGACCCGGCGGTCCCGGTGCCGGTGCCGCTGGTCGACCTGACCGCCCTCGACCGCGACGAGCTGGCGGCCAGGGTCGAGGCGGTCATCGGCGAGGAGGCCGCCCGGCCGTTCGCCCTCGACCGGGGCGCCCTGCTGCGCACCACCCTCGTGCGCCGCGGACCCGAGTCGCACTGCCTGGTCATCGTGGTCCACCACGCCGTGTTCGACGGCTGGTCGTTCGGGGTGTTCACCGCCGACCTGCTCGCCTGCTACACCGCCGAGGTCACCGGGGCGCCGCACGGGTTGGCCGAGCTGCCCGTGCAGTTCGCCGACTACGCGCTGTGGGAACGGGACCGGCTGCGCGGCGCCGTGGCCGACGACCTCGTCGAGTACTGGCAGCGCACCCTGGCCGGCGCGCCCGCACTGCAGCTGCCCACCGACCGCCCGCGCCCGGTGGTGCAGACCTACGACGGCGACGTGGTCACCATCGAGCTGCCCGCCGAGCTCGCCGCCGCGATGCGCGCGCTGGCCCGCGGCGCGGAGACGACGGTGTTCACCGTGCTCATGGCCGCCTTCCAGGTGCTGCTGCACCGGTTCAGCGGCCAGGACGACATCGTGGTCGGCACCGTGAGCGCGAACCGGGGCAGGCCGGAACTGGCCCCGCTGGTCGGCTACCTGGTCAACACCCTCGCCATCCGCGGCGACCTCAGCGGCGACCCGGCCTTCCGCGAACTGCTGCGCCGCACCCACACCACCGTCCTCGGCGCCTACTCCCACCAGGACCTGCCGTTCGCCAGGCTCGTCGACGCGCTGCGGGTGCACCGCGACCCCAGCAGGCACCCCGTGTTCCAGGTCGGCCTGCAGCTCGCCGACGGGACCGGCGCCGACCACGAGGCGGCCGGGGTGAGCGTGCGGCCCTCGGCGGTGACCAGCACCGCGGCCAAGTTCGACCTGCTGCTGGCAGCCGCGGAGCACAGCGAGGGCATCGGCGTCACCGCCTCGTTCGCGACCGCCCTGTTCGACCGGGCCAGCGTGGTGCGCCTGCTCGGCTGCTTCCGCGTCCTGCTCGAGGGGATCGTCACCGACCCGGACCGCCCGCTGTCGCGGCTGCCGCTGCTCACCGCCACCGACCGGCACCGCGAACTGGTCGAGTGGAACGACACCGGCACCGAGCACCCGGACCGGTGCCTGCACGAGGTGTTCGAGGCCCGGGTCGCCGCCACGCCCGACGCCGTCGCCGTCGTCCTGGGTGCCGAGGAGGTCAGCTACGCCGAGTTGGACGCGCGCGCCAACCGCGTCGCCCGGCGGCTGCGCGAGCTGGGTGTCGGCCCCGAGCGGCTGGTCGGGATCTGCATGCGGCGCTCCACCGACCGGATGGCGGCCATCCTCGGCGTGCTCAAGGCGGGCGGCGGCTACGTGCCGCTCGACCCCGAGTACCCGGCGGCCCGGCTGGGGTTCATGGTCGAGGACGCGCACATGGAGGTCGTGGTCACCGACAGCGCCAGCGCGGCGGCCGTGCCGGGGGAGACCGGGCACGTCCTCGACCTGGACGGGCACGACCTGTCCGACGTGCCCGCCACCGCGCCCGGCTACCCGGTCGACCCGTCGTCGGTCGCCTACGTCATCTACACCTCCGGCTCCACGGGCAAGCCCAAGGGCGTCGTCGTGGAGCACCGCAACGCGGTGGCCTTCGCCACCGGCGAGATCGAGCACTGGCCGCTGGGCCCCGGTGACCGGGTGCTGCAGTTCGCCTCGCTCAACTTCGACGTGTCCGTGCTGGACATGTTCGGCGCGCTGCTGTCCGGGGCCTGCCTGGTGCTGGCCGAGAGCCAGACGCTGCTGTCGCCGCCCCGGCTCGCCGAGCTGATCCGCGCCGAGCGGATCACGTTCATGTGCCTGCCGCCCGCGGTGCTCAACCTGATCGCCGACGAGCGGTTCCCGGACCTGCGGGTGGTGATCGCGGGCGGCGAGGCGTTCTCCTCGGACCTGGTCGCCAAGTGGGCGCGGCCGGGGCTGCGGTTCATCAACGGCTACGGCCCGACCGAGACCACCGTCGGCGCGACCATGGCCCAGTGCGCCGACGACGGCGTCGACCCGCCGCCGATCGGGCTGCCGCTGCCCAACTACACCGCCTACGTCCTGGACGCCACCATGGAGCCGGTGCCGGTCGGCGTGGCGGGGGAGCTCTACATCGGCGGCAAGGGGGTCACCCGCGGGTACCTGAACCGGCCGGAACTGACCGAGCAGCGGTTCGTGCGCGACCCGTTCAGCGCGGTGCCCGGTGCCCGGCTCTACCGCACCGGCGACATCGCGCGGCGCAGGCCAGACGGCAACCTGCAGTTCCTCGGCCGAGCCGACGACCAGGTCAAGATCCGCGGCTTGCGCGTCGAACTCGGGGAGATCGAGTCGACGCTGGCGGCCCACCCCGCGGTCGCCCAGGCGGTGGTGGTGGTCGGCGCGGACCGGACCGGGGACAAGCAGCTCGTCGGCTACGCGCGGCTCGCCACGCCCGGCGCGGTGACCCCCGCCGACCTGCGGCTGCACATGGCCGACCGGCTGCCCGGGTTCATGGTGCCGCCGCACCTGCTGGTGCTGGAGTCGTTCCCGCTCAACGCCAACGGCAAGGTCGACAGGTCCCGGCTGCCCGACCCGGCCGAGGCCGGGGCGGGTACCGGCAGCACGCCGCCGCGCACCGTGGTGGAGACCGTGCTCGCCGACATCTACGCCGACCTGCTCAACCTGCCGGAGGTGGGGGTCGAGAGCAGCTTCTTCGACCTCGGCGGCAACTCGCTGCAGGCCATGCAGCTGATCACCCGCCTGCGCCGGGACCTGGCCGTGGACACCGACGTGACGACGATCTTCCTCTCACCCACGGTCGAGCGGTTGGCCGCCGTGCTGCGCGACCAGCACGGCCTGCCCGACAGCGACCTCGACAGCGGCGCGGAGATCGCCGCGGGCACGGCGGCCGCGGCGGCGGGCACACCACTGGTCCGGCTCTCCGACGGGGCGGGCACCACGCCGCTGCACCTGGTGCACGCGATCGGCGGCACCGTGTACGCCTACGCCCCGCTGGCCGCGGAACTGGCCGACGACTACCAGGTGTGGGGCGTCGAGGCGGCGGGCCTGCGACCGGGGGAGGAACCGATCGCGTCGCTGGCGGACATGGTCGAGCGGTACGTGGAGCGGATCCGCGCCGTGCAGCCCGAGGGCCCGTACCGGGTCGGCGGCTGGTCCTTCGGCGGCCTGGTCTCCCTGTGCGTCGCCGAGGCACTACTGGCCCGCGGCGAGCAGGTCGCGTTCGCACTACTGCTCGACGCGCCGATGCAGGTGCACGGCGAGGTCACCCAAACCGAACGGGAACTCGCGGGCTTCTTCGTCGCCGACGCCGCGCGCACCCTGGGCCCGGACGCGGGCCCGCCCCCAGACCCCACCACCACCCCCGTCGACGACCAACTGGCCTGGCTGGCGGGCAAACTCGGCGCGGTCGGCGACCCGACCGAAGCCACCGCCAACATGACAACCCGCTTCGCCGTCTACCGAACACACCTGCACACCATCGCCGGCTACCAACCCCCCGCGGTGGACGTGGACACGGTGATAGTGGCCGCGGCCAAGTCGACCGACGCGGGCGCCGAATGGGCAGAAGCCCTCCCCGGCCCCACCCACCACGCCGTAGTCCCCGGCGACCACTACACCTTCCTCACCGGCCGCTCAGCCACCGCCATAGCCCTCACCATCGCCGCCGCCGAACAACGCATCACCACCCGCACCGCCGCCCACTGACCAGGAACGGCCGTGGAGCCCGGGATCCCTTTGATCTCAGGCTCCACGGTCGTTTCTGAGGAAGACGGCCCGCTCGCGCGGGGAGCACGATCCCGACGCCCGACAGGGCGGTGGGTTCATGGGAACAGCCCCGTCTGCGCGGGGAGGACTGGTTCCGCAGTGTGTGCCGCACGCTGCGTCCGGGAACAGCCCCGATTGCGCGGGGAGGACCCGCCCGCGTTGCGGCACCTCTACGTGGACAACGGAACAGCCCCGCCTGCGCGGGGAGGAGGTGCGCGCGATGGACAAGGTGGCCGCCGGGCTAGGAACAGCCCCGCTTGCGCGGGGAGGACCATGAACTTCCCCGGGTTGGACAGCGCGGCGTGGGAACAGCCCCGCTTGCGCGGGGAGGACTCGGTGACGGCCACGATCCCGTGCCGGGACCGGGGAACAGCCCCGTTTGCGCGGGGAGGACGCCTCGATCGCTGGGCCCCTGTACGTGGCGTGGGGAACAGCCCCGCTTGCGCGGGGAGGACCCGAATGCAAAGGGGGCTAGCAGTGCGGATGCGGGAACAGCCCCGCTTGCGCGGGGAGGACACTTCCTGACCAGGGAGGTTATCAGCCGCAGCGGCCATTCCCTTCACTTTCGAAACCCTCCTCACCCTGCCGCGATACCCGTGTACTCCTCAGCGAAGCTGGTCGCCGCCGCGCGGGACGTCGTTATCTGCCGTAGGCGGGCCAACTGGAGGTGGGTGTCGAAGTCGGTTTGATCGGGAGCCACGTGCAGGGTGGTGGTCATGAAGTGGGAGAACTGCTCCGCTCGCCACACCCGGCGCAGGCTGGTGTCGGAGTAGGCGTCCAGCAAGGCCAGGGATCCGGTGTCGTGCAGGTGGGTGAAGGCGGCTGCCAGGAGCGTCACATCCGCAGCGGCCAGGTTGAGGCCTTTGGCGCCGGTGGGCGGGACTATGTGGCCCGCGTCGCCCGCTAGGAACAGGTTGCCGTGGCGGAGGGTGGGGGATACCCAGGCTCTCATGGGTAGGACGGACTTGGCGGTGATGGGGCCCGGGTTCGGGCGGTGGTCGCCGAAGCGGGCTGTCAGTTCTGCCCAGATGCGGTCGTCGGGCCAGTGGGTTGGGTCGGTGCCGTTGGGGACTTGCAGGTACATGCGGCTCACCGAGGGGGACCGCATGCTCGCCAGGGCGAAGCCGCGTGGGGAGTGCGCGTACACCAGTTCGTGGTGCATCGGCGGCGCTTCGGCCATGATGCCGAGCCAGGAGTGGGGGAAGGAACGCTCGAAACCGGTGCCGGGGACCAGTGACCTGGCCACGCCGTGGAAGCCGTCGCAGCCGACCACGTAGTCGCAGGCCAGGGTTCGGTCGCCGTGGTGCACAACCGGACGACCATCCACATCGGACACTCCGGAGACCGGGGTGTCGAACAGCAGTGGCAGGTCGTCGGCGATCCGCAGTGCGATGAGGTCTTTGACCACCTCGGTCTGGGCGTAGATCCACACCCGAGAACCGGTGGTGTCGAAGAAGTCCACCCGGTGTGCGGAACCGTCGAACACCAGGTCGATCCCGTCGTGGGGGAGTCCTTCGCGCTCCAGTCGATCGGCCGCACCTGCCCGGCGCAGTGTGTCCACTGTGGCCTGTTCGAGGATTCCCGCGCGCTGCCGCTGTTCGACGTGTTCGCGGCCTCGGCTCTCGAACACCACGGCGTCGATCCCGGCCAGGTGCAGCAGCCTGCCCAGCAGTAACCCGGCCGGGCCCGCGCCGATGATCCCGACCAGCATGCTCATCCCAGCTCTCGTTGTGCGATGGCGAAGGCCGCGTTCGCGGCGGGAACTCCGCAGTAGATCGCCGACTGGAGCAGGACTTCGCCGATCTCCTCGCGGGTCAGCCCGTTGGTCAACGCCGCTCGCACGTGCATGGCGAGCTCGTCGTGGTGCCCGAGCGCGACCATCGCCATCAGCGTGATGCAGCTGCGGGTGCGCCGGTCGAGACCCGGTCGGGTCCAGATCTCGCCCCACGCGTACCGGGTGATCAGGTCCTGGAACGGTGCGGTGAACGGGGTCGTCGCCGCGATCGCGCGGTCCACGTGGGCGTCGCCGAGGACTTCGCGCCGAACCCGCATCCCAGCGGAAGTAGTTGTCTCGCCGAGGAAAGCCAGCAGCGCCGCGGTCACCGCGTCTGGCTGGTCGACTCCCGCGAGGTGTGCGGCGCCACTGATCTCGGTCAGGTTCGAGTTCGGGATCCCGTCGACCAGTTCACGCGCCCGCTCGGGAGGTGTCGCCGGATCGGCTCTGCCCGCCACGACCAGGGTGGGCGCCTGGATCTCCGACAACCGGTCGCGAATGTCGAATGTGGACAACGCGTCGCAACACGCGGCATAGCCCGAGGAGTCCACAGTGGTCAGATCCTCGACAAGTCGTGCGCCGAGCGGAGACCGCGCCGTCCCGGGGTCGGCGAACCACCGCGCCAAAGTCGGCTCCACAAGGGACGAAATGCCCTCGGTGCGCACGAAATCCGCTCGATCCCGCCACTGCTGCGCATCGCCGAATCGGGCTGCCGTGCACACCAACACCAAGCGGCCCAGCCGTTCCGGTGCCAACAAAGCCAAAGTGGACCCGATGGCGCCGCTGATCGAGATACCAGCGTAGTCAAACCGGCTCCACCCCAACGAATCCGCCATCTGGAGCACCAGATGCGCCAGATCCTCCATAGTGGACCCGGCAGGAAGTGGCGGCGTGCCACCGTGTCCTGGCAGCTCGAACCGGGCGATCCGCCACCTCCGCGCCAAAGCGGGCATCTGCGGGTCCCACACCGCCGACGTCGTACCCACCGACGGGCCCAGGATCAGCGGTGGCCCCTCGGCGGGGCCATCGAGCCGGTACCGCAGCGACAGGGGTTCAGCGGAAGTCAAAGAACACCGTCTCCTCCTCGCCCTGCAGCCGGATGTCGAACCGGTACACACCAGCGCGTTCCCGCCGCGCGAGCAGCGTCGCCAGCCGACTGTCGGGCAGGTCCGGGAACTGTGCCCGCAAGCCGTCGGCGTGCTCGGGCAGGTACACCCGGGTGTGCAGGTGGTGCAGCAGTCCGCGGGCGAACACGGCGACCGCCAAGTACGGGACCGCGCCGGGCCGGTGCGGTCCGGGCGCGACGGTGCGCACAGCCCAGTGCCCGTCGGCGTCGGTCGGCACCCGGCCGAAACCGGTGAACGCCGTGCCGTCGCGGCCGATCACCTCACCGGTCACCTGGTCGTGCCGCAGCGAACCGGGGGCGCCGGTGAGCGACCCGTCCCGGTCGGCCTGCCAGATCTCCACCAGCGCGTCCGGGATCGGGACCTCGGCGCCGTCGAACACCTGCCCGTGCACGGTGATCGGGTCGGGGTCGCCGTCCACGGCGATGCGAGCGCCACCGGCGAAGGGCAGCGCGTACCCGAAGAACGGGCCCACGGTCTGCGCCGGGGTCGGTGGGAGCGAGTGGGAACGCGGTGCGGAAGGGGTCATCGATCCTCGAACAGCGTGCGGGATGGTCCACCCAGGACAATGTCCCAGCGGTACCCCAGTGTCCACTCGGGAAGCGACAGCTCGTGGTCGTAGACGGCCACCAGGCGGTCGCGCGCGGCCTGGTCGGTCACCGACCGCAGCACCGGGTCGTAGGGGAACAGCGGGTCGCCGGGGAAGTACATCTGGGTCACCATGCGCTGGGTGAACGCGGTGCCGAACAGCGAGAAGTGGATGTGCGCGGGTCGCCACGCGTTGAGGTGGTTGCGCCACGGGTAGGCGCCGGGGCGGATCGTGGTGAAGGAGTACTCACCGTCGTCGTCGGTCAGGCAGCGGCCGGAGCCGGTGAAGTTCGGGTCCAGCGGCGCCGGGTGCTGGTCGAGGTCGTGGGCGTAGCGGCCTGCGGCGTTGGCCTGCCAGACCTCCACCAGCTGACCGGCCATCGGGCGCCCGGCGCGGTCGAGCACCCGGCCGGTGATGGTGATCCGCTGACCCGCCGGTTCCCCGGTCTTGCCCAGGGTGAGGTCGTTGTCCAGCGCCGACACGTCGGTCACGCCGAACACCGGCCCGGTCAGCTCCACCGCCTCGGGGTCCACGACCGGCAGCGGGGCGTGCTTGGGGTGGCGCAGCGCGCTGCTGCGGTACGGCGGGTAGTCCCGGGTGGGGTGGTGCGGGTCCGGCGCCCCCACCCGGTCGGCGGCGGCCATCGCCGCGTCGATCTCCCGCTGGGTCGCGGCGTCCGGGATCGAAGTCCGCGGTGACCTGCTCATCGGCGTGGCTCCCCTCGGCTCGTGCGCAGCTCGGCGCCGGTCTTGGCGGCTACCTCGGCCTCGGTGACCCCTGGCGCGAGCTCCACGAGCTCGACGGCTCCCGCGCCCACGTCCAGGACGGCCAGGTCGGTCACCACCCGGTGCACGCAGCCGCGCCCGGTCAGCGGCAGCGTGCACCGCCGCACGAGCTTGGGCGCGCCCTCCTTGGTGGTGTGCGTCATGATCACGATCACCCGGCGCGCGCCGTGCACCAGGTCCATCGCCCCGCCGATGCCGGTGACCAGCTTGCCGGGCACCGCCCAGTTGGCCAGGTCGCCGTCGGCGGAGACCTGCATCGCGCCGAGCACGGCGGTGTCGATGTGCCCGCCGCGGATCATCCCGAACGACAGCGCGGAGTCGAAGTAGGCGGCGCCGGGCAGCACCGTGACGGTCTGCTTGCCCGCGTTGATCAGGTCCGGGTCGACCGCGTCCTCGGTCGGGAACGGCCCGGTGCCCAGGATCCCGTTCTCGGACTCGAGGGTGACCCGCACGCCGGGCGGCAGGTGCTCGGGGATCAGCGTCGGCAGCCCGATGCCGAGGTTCACGTACTCGCCGTCGCGCAGTTCGGCGGCGGCCCTGGCGGCCATCTGGTCGCGGGTCCAGGCCATCAGTCGGCCCGCCCGCGCACGGTCCGGAACTCGATCTTCTTGTCGGCCGCCTGCTCCGGGGTCAGCTCGAGCACCCGCCGCACGAACACCCCTGGCAGGTGCACGTGGTCGGGGTCGATCTCGCCCGGCTCGACCAGCCGCTCGACCTCGGCGATGGTCACCCGCCCGGCCATCGCGGCCAGCGGGTTGAAGTTGCGCGCGGACTTGGCGAACACCAGGTTCCCGTGCCGGTCGCCGACCGCGGCCCGCACCAGCGCGAAGTCGGTGCGGATGCCGCGTTCCAGGACGTACTCGACGTCGTCGAACACCCGGGTCTCCTTGGCCGGGGAGGCCAGCGCGACCGTGCCGTCGGGGTGGTAGCGCCACGGCATGCCGCCCTCGGCGACCTGGGTGCCCACCCCCGCCGGGGTGAAGAACGCCGGGATGCCGTGCCCGCCGGAGCGCAGCCGTTCGGCCAGGGTGCCCTGCGGGATCAGCTCGACCTCCAGCTCACCGGCGAGGTACTGGCGGGCGAACTCGGCGTTCGCGCCGATGTAGGAACCGGTGACCCTGGCGATGCGCCCCGCGGCCAGCAGCACGGCCAGCCCGGAGTCCATGGCGCCGCAGTTGTTGGAAACCACGTGCAGCCGGGCAACCCCGGCCGCGTGCAGCGCGTCGATGAGGGTGGTGGGTACTCCGCTGAGCCCGAACCCGCCGACGGCCAGGCTGGCGCCGTCGCCGACGTCGGCCACCGCCTCCTCGGCGCTGCCGATCACCTTGTCCATGCGCCGCCCGCCCGGTCGTTCGCCTGGTGAACTTGTCTTCACCAGTGTTGGCGACATCGAGTGTCCGGCCAGCCTGGCGGACCTGTCAACCGGACCGGAAGCTTGGCCCGGCGCGGGTGGGCTGCTCGGTCGAGGCGGCCGGGCCCGTTCAGCCGCCCCTAGTCACACCTTCGGCACCGGGGCGAAGCGCTGCGTCACGTGCAGGTCCGCCTCGATCGCGGCGGCCGCGGCGCGCAGCCGGGGGAGCACCTCGACGACGCATTCCGCGCTCGTGCGGCGTTCGCTGTGCATCGCGACGTTCACCGCCGCGACCACCGCGCCCGCCCGGTCGCGCACCGGCACCGCGATCGAGCGCACCCCGACCTCCAACTCCTCGTCGACGATCGCGTACCCGTCCCCGCGCACCTGGTCGAGCGCGTCGACGAGCCCGGCCCGGCTGGTGATGGTGCGCGGGGTGAGCGGGTGCGGCTCCAGACGGTCCAACCGCGCGCGCAGTTCGGCGGGCGCGAGGCTGGCCAGCAGGACCCGGCCCATCCCGGTCGCGTACGCCGGGAACCGGGTGCCGAGGGTGATCTCGATGTCCATGATCCGCCGGGTCGCGGCCCTGGCGACGTACTGGATGTCGCGGTCGTCGTCGGCGGCCACCGCCAGCGACGACGAGTCCCGCACCTGCGCGGCCAGCGCCTCCAGGTGCGGGGTGGCGATCCTGGCCAGGGTGGTGGCCGCCAGCACCGGCACCCCCAGCCCCAGCACGCGCGGGGTCGGGCGGAAGCGGCCCGCCTCGGTGCTCATGTACCCGAGGTGGACGAGCGTGATCAGGGCCCGCCGCGCGGTCGCCCTGGCGAGCCCGGTGGCGCCCGCGACGGCGCTCAAGCCCAGCTCCGGCCGATCCGCGCCGAACGCGGTCAGCACGGTCAGTCCTCTCGCGAGGGATTCGATGAATTCCCGGCCGAGTTCCTGCTTGGACGCACCGGTCCACGCCGCCAGGCCTATCGCCGGGTCGCCGGGGTCCGCGAGCGGGTGGTCGTTCGCGAGCTCGTGCTCCATCGCCGCGACCGCGGTCCGCAGGCAGGACAACAGGTGCTCCCGCAACGACTCCGCGCTGTGCCGACTGGTGTGGCTGGACACGCTCGCGACACACGCGACTGTCCCGTCCGGTCGCCGCACCGGGACCGCGAGCGCGACCAGGCCGCGCTCGATGAACTGGTCGTCGAGCGCCCACCCGCGCTCGGCGGCCATCTCGACCTGCACCGGGAAGTCGGGGATGGGGCCCTGCCTCGGGCTGACCGCGGGAAAGCCCTGGTCGTGGGGGTCCGCGGCGCGGCGCGCCCGCCACCGCGCCCAGTCCACTCCGGTCCACCCGGTGGCCACGACCGCGCCCGCGGCGGTGCGCTCCGCGGGGAGCAGGTCGCCGATGCCGAAGGTCAGGGAGACGGCCCGGCGCCGGGTGGCGTGCTGGATGAAGCGGACGCCGTCCCCGTCGCCGACGGCCAGGGACACCGACTCGTCGAGCTCCTCTGCCAACCGCAGCACCGTGGGGCCCAGGCGATCCGGCAGGCCCAACGCCGCGAGGTAGGCGTTGCCCAGTTCGAGCAGCCGCGGCGCCAGGGTGACCTCGCGGCGGTCCACCCGCAGGTAGCCCATCCGGGCCAACGTCGCCACCACCCGGTCCACCGTCGACCTGGCCAGGCCGCTGGCCCGCTGCAGTTCGCTCTGGCTCAGCGAACCACCCGCGTCGGTCAGCAGCCGGGTCACCAGCAGCCCCCTGGTCAGGGGCGCGACGGCCTCCACCGGGGTGTCGGTCTCGTCGGGTGGCATCTGCTCTCCGTAGTGGTCAGCGCTAGACCATAAACGACCGTGGGTGGCCCCTGCCCAGTGTGCTCCTGCTCGCCTGCCGGGCGGTCCCGTTCGACGACCCACATACAAGATCATCTAATGGTGGTCCTGCTCGGTCGGCCGCGCATAGGGTGCGCCATGCTCAAGCGCCTCGTCCTCACCACGGCCGCCCTGCTGCTGGCCGTGGCCACCCCCGCGGCGGCCGCGCCCACCTCCGAGATCGTCTACACCACCAGGACCAGCGGCCAGGTCCTGGCGCTCACCTTCGACGACGGCCCGTCGCCGGAGTGGACGCCCCGGGTCCTGGACCTGTTGCGGGAGACCAAGACCCGCGCCGTGTTCTGCCTCGTCGGCTCCGAGGTGGTGAAGTACCCCGACCTGGTCAAGCGCATCGTCGCCGACGGCCACCCGGTGTGCAACCACACCTACGGCCACGAGAACCTGGCCACCCTCACCCCAGAGCAGGTCCGCGCCAACCTGGTCGCCACCAACGCCGCCATCCGCCAGGCCGCGGGCAACCCCACCCTGCCCATCCCGTACTTCCGCGCCCCCTTCGGCATCTTCGCCGCCCCCATCACCGACATCGCCGCGTCCCTGTCCCACACCTCCCTGGCCTGGACCGTCGACCCCCAGGACTGGGACGGCTCACCCGCGCCGGTCCTGGTCCAACGCCTCACCGCCCAGGCCTACCCCACCGCCATCCTCCTCTCCCACGACGGCGGCGGCGACCGTTCCGCCACCGTGGCGGCCTACCAAGACCTCATCCCCCGCTGGAAAACCGCCGGCTACACCTTCGACCTCCCCGCCACCACCGGCGGTAGCCCCACCCCCTGCACCGCCCCCACCTGGAACCGCAACACCACCTACTTAGTTGGCACCCGAGTAACTCAGGACGGCAAGCTCTACCAAGCCAACTGGTGGACCCGCCTGGAACGCCCCTCCGCCGCACCGTGGACGTGGACCCCCCTCGGCCCCTGCTGATCTCTCGTCGTTGAGTCCGGCCTCTTGGCAGAGGCCGGACTCTTTTCTTTGATGGCTGCTATCCGGGTCTCGCGGTTCACTATGTGGTATCTAGATAATGGGCTTTGGGGTGGGGAAGGTTGGGGGAAGCCGGTTGGGCGAGCAGAAGCTGTATCCCGCACCCCGCCGAGACGTCCGGACTTTCGCGCATTGATGACCACTGGACACTCGGAACCTCCGGTGCCAAAGCAACCACCCGACCCCGCCCACCCAACCCAGCCACTGGACACTCGGAACCCGAGGTGCCAGATGCTCGATGGGGCGGACTTGTTTTGCGTGGGGTGGCGGCAGTCGTAGCGTTCTGCGCGGACAGGGCCACGCTTTTCGGCCCCAGCTTTGCGGTCCTGCCACGACTGGCGCAGGGGCCCCACGCAAAACAAGTCCGCCCCATCGAGCACCCCCACCCACCACGGACCCGATGCAATGCCGCAGGCGAGCCGACGACGAAGCCGCCGCCCCATCGAGCCCCACTCACATCGCGGACCGAGCCGCAAGATCCCGAAGCGACGAGCCAGACACCACCCGGTGCAACGCGTCCCGCAACACCGGTCCCGGCTCCAACCCGTACTCACCCACCAACCGCGCCCGAATCGTGTTCAGCACAGCCACCGCCTCCGCCCGCCTCCCGCACATGGTCAGCAACCGCCCCCAACTCGCGTACACCGCCTCATCCATCGGCCTCTCCAACGCCAACGCCGCCAACGCAGGCACCGCCACCACATGCCGTCCCGAATCAATCGCCGCATCAGCCAAAGCGCACGCCGCCGCTGTCCGGGTGAGGTCCCATCCCGCTGTAGCAGGGAAATCTGCGGCGACCGGATGAGCATCCAGCACCGGCCCCCGCCACAACGCCAACGCGGCAGCCAACTTGCGCAGCCGCACACTAAGCGGCGCACCAGGATCCAAGCCCAGCGCCGCCAGGCTCTCGAACTGACCAGCGTCCAACGTCCACGGCCCCAGTTCCAACCGGTACGAGTCGTCGTCGCGGCCTATTCGGGCGCCGGGGAACTCGGTGCGGAGCCAGGCGCGGAGGCGGGAGATGGCCACGTGCACCGACTTCATGCCCGACGGGGGTGCCGAGTCGGGCCAGGCGAGGGTGAGCAGGTGTCGGCCGGGGACGGCGCGGCGGGCTATCAGCAGGGCCATCAGGACGACCCGTTGGACGCCTGCCGGGGTGGGGCGGTCGAGGCCGAGGCGGTGGGCGCGGAGCGGGCCGAGGACGTCGAACCCGCCGCTGTCGTCGGGCACCTGGCCTCCCGTTGTCGGTGATGGGCCACCACCGACTATGCCACTGTCCACACGCACCGTGGGGTGATGGCCCGGTGCGGCCAACCGTGTCCGGCGGGTCGGCTGACCGCCCTGGATGGAGCAGGCGGTCAGCCGACCGGGCACCGGATCAGTCGGTGATGGTGAACCGTGCGTACGCGCCGTCGGGTTCGCGCTGCGCGGCCGACCAGATCTGGCGGTCGGTTCCGACGCCGAAGACCTGGAGTCGGCCGTCGACGTTGACGCCGACGGCGGCGCCGCCGGTGAAGCGGCCGCCGAGGGAGCTCGGGGTGCCGAACGAACCGGTGCCCGCCGACGTTTCCACGACGGTCCAGAAGGCGTTGTCGGCGCCGCGACCGAAGACACTGATGCGGCCGTCGGCCTGCCTGCTGGTGGCGAACTGGTCCGCGGTCCAGCTGCCGCCGAGGTAGGTGTAGCTGCCATAGGCGCCGCTGGGTTCGAGCTGCGGCAACGTGTACAGCGCGTTGTCGAGTCCGCGGACGAACAGGTGCACCAAACCGTCCACGCCGCGCTGGGCGACTGGGGGCGTGTTGATGGCGCCACCGAGGTAGACGTAGTCGGCCTCCCAGGCGCCGGACGCCTCGGCCTGCGTCTTCACGTAGACAGCGTCACCGCCGCCGCGGACGAAGGCGACCAAGCGGCCGTCGGACTGGGCGACGATGGCGGGGGAGCCGATGATGCCGCCGCCGAGGTCGGCCCAGCTGCCGGTCGGGCTGCTCGGGCCGTCCTGCTTCCAGGTCCACAGCGACCCGAGCGTCCCGCGCACCAGCACCGACAGCGACCCGTCGGCGTTGCGGCCCGCGGCCGGGTCGTCGGTGAGGCTGCCGCCGATGCGCACCCACGGACCGAACGTGCCCGCGTCGGTCTGGGTGCGCCACCACAGCGCGTTGTCGGTGCCGCGGGCGAACACCACCAGGTGCCCGTCCGCGTCGCGCTCGACGACGGGTTTGCCGCCGAGCTGCCCGGTGCCGATGTTGCGCCAACCGTTCCAGCCGACCCCGGGCACCGCCTGGGTGTCGTACCACAACGACCGGTCCGCACCTCTGGCGAAGGCGACCAGCCTGCCGTCGACATCACGCCCCACCGCGGGGCTCAGCGTGGCGACCGGCCCGAACGTGACGTCGTTGGGCTTGTTCTGGCCCGCCCCCGCGGACCCGGCCACCCCCACAGCGACCGTGGCGGCCGCGACCCCGGTGATCAACGCCCGACGCAGCAACGTGCGCATCGTGGTTCCTCCCGCCCGCTCCCCGAGGGGGCATGACCTGCCCGCCACTGGCCGGGGAGCGTTGACGAGCCGATGCTGGCGTCGCCCGGTTGCCCGGTGCTTGCCGCGCGCTTGCCCGGCGCTGATGCCGTTGCGGGACAACCTGTTCGTGGTCCCGCCGGTCACCGCCCGTGCACCGGACGGCGGCTGTTCGGGTGTCGCGTCACAGCAGTTTCGCGGCCTCCGTCAGCGTCTCCCGCAGGATGCGCTCGATCTCGTCGAACTCCTCCTGCCCGCTGATCAGCGGCGGCGCCACCTGCACCACCGCATCGCCCCGGTCGTCCGGCCTGCAGTAGAGACCGTTGTCGAACAGGGCTCGCGGCAGGAAGCCGCGGATCAGCCGCTCCCGTTCGTCTGTGTCGAGCGTTTCCTCGGTTCCGGCGTCCTTCACCAGTTCCACGGCCCAGAAGTACCCGTCGCCGCGGACGTCTCCCACTATGGGCAGGTCCAGGAGTTTGCGCATGGTGGCGCCGAAGGCGGCTTCGTTGGCCAGGACCCGCTCGTTGAGGCCCTCTGACTCGAACAGGTCGAGGTTGGCCAGGGCCACCGCGGCGGCGACCGGGTGGCCGCCGAAGGTGTAGCCGTGGGGGAAGACCGTCTTGCCCGTGAGGAACGGCTCCACCACGCGGTCGGTCGTGATCATGGCGCCGATCGGGGCGTAGCCGGAGCTCATCCCCTTGGCGCAGGTGATGATGTCGGGCTGGTAGCCGAACTTCGAGCACGCGAAGGTCGCCCCGTGCCTGCCGAACGCGCAGATCACCTCGTCCGACACCAGCAGCACGTCGTACTTGTCGCAGATCTCGCGGACCCGCGCGAAGTACCCCGGCGGCGGCGTCAGGCACCCGCCGGAGTTCTGCACCGGCTCCAGGACCACCGCGGCGACGGTGTCCGGGCCCTCGAACAGGATCGCCTCTTCGATCCGGTTCGCGGCCCACTGTCCAAACGCGACCGGGTCGTCGGCGTGCTCGGTGGCCCGGTAGAAGTTGGTGTTGGGGACGCGGAACCCGCCCGGGGTCAACGGTTCGAACTGCTGCTTCATCGCGGGCAGGCCGGTGATGGCGAGCGCTCCCTGCGGCGTGCCGTGGTAGGCGACCGCGCGGCTGATCACCTTGTGCTTGAGCGGGCGGCCGGTGAGCTTGAAGTACTGCTTGGCGACCTTCCACGCGCTCTCGACGGCCTCACCGCCGCCGGTGGTGAAGAAGACGCGGTTGAGGTCGCCGGGGGCGGCGGCCGCGAGGCGTTCGGCCAGCTCGATCACCGGGGGAGTGGCGTAGCCCCACACCGGGAAGTACGCCAGTTCCGCAGCCTGCGCGGCCATCACCGACGCCAGTTCGGCCCGGCCGTGGCCCGCCTGCACGACGAACAGGCCGGAGAGGCCGTCGAGGACCCGCCTGCCCTGGTCGTCCCAGATGTAGGCGCCCTCGCCGCGGGTGATCACGGGGGTGCGGGGGGCGGAGAGCCGGGTGAAGTGCGGCCACAGGGTCCCCCAGCCGGTCTGGGCCGGACCAACCGCGGTGGAGTGCTCGGTGAGCGTCATGTCCCGTCCTCGTTCAGTCGTTGCGGGGGAAGCCGAGGTTGAGGCCGCCGTGGTCGGCCTCGGGCCAGCGCGAGGTCACGACCTTGCCCCGGGTGAAGAAGTGCACGCCCTCGGTGCCGTGCGCGTGGGTGTCGCCGAACAGCGAGTCCTTCCAACCGCCGAACGAGTAGTAGGCCACCGGCACCGGGATCGGCACGTTCACCCCGATCATGCCGACCTCGACCTCGTTCTCGAACCGCCGCGCGGCGCCACCGTCGTTGGTGAAGATGGCGGTGCCGTTGCCGTACCGGTTGGCGTTGACCAGGGCCAGCGCCTCGGCGTAGCTGTCGACCCTGACCACCGACAGCACCGGGCCGAAGATCTCGTCGGTGTAGACCGTCATCTCGGGCGTCACGTGGTCGAGCAGCGTCGGGCCGAGGAAGAACCCGTTCCCGTCGGCGTCCGGCTCGACCTTGCGCCCGTCCACCACGACCCGTGCCCCGTCCCGTTCGCCTGCGTCGACGTAGCCCGCCACCCGGTCGCGGTGCTCGGCGGTCACCAGGGGACCCATGTCGCAGCCGCGCCGCCCGTCCCCGGTGCGCAGTCCGCTGGCGCGCTCGGCGATCGCGGCCACCAGCGGGTCGGCGATTTCGCCCACTGCGACGACCACGCTGATCGCCATGCACCGCTCGCCTGCGGACCCGAATCCGGCGTTCACGGCGGCGTCGGCGGTGATGCCCAAGTTGGCGTCGGGTAGCACCACCATGTGGTTCTTAGCCCCGCCGAGCGCCTGTACGCGCTTACCGGCAGCGCTAGCGCGCTCATGGACGTACTGCGCCACGGGAGTTGACCCAACAAAGGACACGGCCTTGATCGCGGGATGGTCCAAGAGGCCGTCCACGGCTTCCTTGTCGCCCTGCAGCACAGTGAACACACCGTCCGGCAGGCCTGCCTTTTGCCAGAGCTCGGCGAGCAACAAGGCCGCCGACGGGTCCTTCTCGCTCGGCTTCAGCACTACGGTGTTGCCCGCGGCGATCGCGATCGGGACGAACCACAGCGGCACCATCGCGGGGAAGTTGAACGGGCTGATCACCGCCACCGGTCCCAGCGGTTGCCGCAGCGAGTGCACGTTGACCCCGGTGGAGGCGTTCTCGGTGTACCCGCCCTTGAGCAGGTGCCCGATCCCGCACGCGAACTCCACCACCTCCAAGCCGCGCGCCACCTCCCCCTGCGCGTCGGACAGCACTTTGCCGTGCTCGGCGGTGATGATCGCCGCGACGTCGTCCTTGGCCGCGTCGAGCAGCTCGCGGAACGCGAACAGCACCCGCGTGCGCCGTGAGAGCGCGGTGTCGCGCCACCCGGGGAACGCCGCGGCGGCCGAGGCCACCGCCCGCTCGACCTCGGCGGGCCCCGCAAGCGACACCTGGCGCGCCACGGCACCGGTGGCGGGGTCGAACACGTCCCCGGTGCGCCCGCCGGGCGAGAGCGCCCCGTCGATCCAGTGCGCCACGATCTCCGCGCTCATCCGCTTCCCTCCGCCGAGTGGTCTTCCCCCAGCTTCCGGCCGGTGGGGTTCCCCCGGCCAGTGACACATTGACGCTGATCCGGCGCGACACGCGACGGTGTGTAAACCGCCGTGTTAGGGTCCGGCTGTGTACCCCACGGTGGCGGAGGTGCTCGCCACACCCAGCGTCCAGGCGGGCCACCCCCGGGTGCGCGCGGGCGAGGAGAACCTGGACCGCCCCGTCCGCTGGGTGCACGTCAGCGAAATCAGCGATGTCGCGGGCACCTTGGCGGGCGGCGAGCTGCTGCTGTCCACCGGGATCGTCGCCACCGCGCCGGGCGCGGACCTCGCCGCCTACGTGACCGCGCTGGCCGAGGCGGGCGTGCGCGGGCTCATCGTGGAACTCGGCAGGCACCTGCCCGCGCTGCCCGAACCCATGGTCCGCACCGCCCGCAGACTCGGGTTCCCGCTGGTCGAGCTGCGCCGCACGGTGCGCTTCGTGGAGATCACCGAGGCCGTGCACGCGCGCATCCTCAACGTCCAGCACGAGCGGCTGCGGTTCACCCAGCAGGTCAACGCCGTGTTCACCACGCTGACCGTCGAGGGAGCCAGGGTGGAGGAGGTGCTCGACCAGGCCAGCGCCCTCGGCGGTCACCCGGTCGTGCTGGAGGACCTGGCGCACCACGCGATTGCGTTCAGCGGCACCACCCGGGCGGGGGAGTTGCTGCGCGACTGGGAGGCCCGGTCGCGGCTCGCCGCGGCGGCGGGGGAGACGGCAGTGGCGGGCCCGGAGCAGTGGCTGTGCACGCCGGTCGGGCCTCGCAGGGGCCGGTGGGGAAGGCTGGTCGTGCCGATGTCGGTGGCTGACCTCGACCACGTCACCGCCGTGCTCGAACGCGCCGCGGCGACCCTGGCGATCACGCGCATGCTCCAGGGCGAAGGCCGTGACGTGGCTCTGGACGCGCACGGTGGTCTGTTGCGGGACCTGCTCACCGGTCAGGTCACCGACGAGCAGGCCATGAACGCCCGGCTGCGTGCCCTGGGCCTGCGTGCCGGACGCGCCTACGCAGTCCTCGTCCTCGGCGTGCCGGGCGACCCCTCCGTCGACGCCGACCAGGCCGTCCTCGCCGCCGCCGCAGCCACTGCCCGCGGCCAAGGCCGAGCCGCGCTGACCGGCATCACCGCCCCCGGCCGGGTCGCCGTCGTGTTCTCCTGCGCCGCCGAGACCGACGAACCCGAGGCGGTCCGCTCGTTCCTCTCGGCCCTGGGACCCCCTCTCCCCGAGGGCACCTTCGCCGCCGCGTCGACCCCGACCACCCGGCTCACCGGCCTGTCCGCCGCGTTGGCGGAAGCCACCCACGTCGCCAACGCCGTGGCGGCCGCCCCCGGGCGTGTGGGGGAGCGGGAGGTGTACCGCAGCCGAGACCTCGGCGCGCGCGGCCTGCTCTGGTCCCTGCGAGCCGACCCCCGGCTGCACCAGTTCGCCGAACTGCAGTTGGCCCCCCTCCTCCGCCACCGAGTCCTCCGCCCCGGCGACGAACAGGACCTGCTCGACCTGCTCCGCGCCTATCTCGCCGCCAACGGCAACGTGGCGGTCCTGGCCCGCGCCCTCCACCTCAGCCGCCCCGCTGTGTACGCCCGCCTAACCCGCCTCACCACGGTCCTGGGCCATGACCTCACCGACGCGGAAACCCGCCTCTCTCTCCACCTGGCCGTCCTGGCCTACGACCAAGCCGCGCTTTGACACCGTGTAGCGGACTAGGAAGGAAGCCTGAACACGGCGGCGGCTTCATCCATGTCGACGATCGAGGCCAGGGTCTGCTCCAACCCCTGCAGGTCCGCGATTCCCTGGTTGTAGACCTGCAACGGCGCGAAGTTCAGCGTGGCCAGGTTGTTCCACGCCACAGGTAGATCAGCCGGGGCAGGTCGTAGCACGACCGGCGCGCTCATCGGCGAGATCGTGGTTGCGGCCAACTCGGCCAACACGCCGGGCACCGGTCCTTCGGCGGCGAGGCTCACCCGGGCGACAAAGGCTCGATCGGTGTACCGGCGGGCGGCGTCCAAGAGCACGTCCCGCGCGGTGGCGGCGAAGGGATCCGGCTGCCTCGCGACGCTCCAGACCGCGGTGGTCGGCGGACCGGGGGCGGCGAGTTTCGCCAGCTCGGTGAGCCGCGCGCCGAGGTGCGCCTTGAGCCCGGGCCCGACCGTGTACGGAACCAAGCCGACAGAGAACACCGTGCGCACCGGCGACGCTGAGAGTTCAGTCCACAGTGGATCCCAGGAGTTCCGCTGGTGCGCCAACGGACTGACGGTGGTCAGCCAGGGGTGCTGGGCGTCGTCGCGGGTGGTGCGCCGCGCGGTGATCCGCTTGCGCAGCTCGACAACATCGCCCGGCGGGAACGGGTTGAGGACCCAGCGGGTCTCCGCCTCGTCGGTGACCGCGGTCGTCGTGGTACCCGGGATCACGCCGAGTTGATCGCGTACATGGGAGGCGCGGTGCTCGGCCTCGGCGCGTGTGCGCCCGTCGGCTCGGGTCAGCAGGTAGCAGTCCAGTCGACCTTCGCCAGGGTAGTTCACGTAGCGCACCTCAACCGGCGCGGTGCCGAGCACACCCCAGGCCGCCCGCAACCAGGCCGAATTGTCCGGGGCGGACTCCACGCCGTGGTGGATGTGCAGGCCGCCGAGCAGTTGCCCGGTCTGCACAACGGTGTGCGCCGGTCCCGCCTGCTGGTTGTGCACACCGGCGGGTGGTTCCGGTACGGCAGCGGACACCACGGCCGCAACCTGGACCCGGCTCGCGGCCCACGCCCACCACCGGTCGGCGCCCTGGGCGACGGCGATCCCGGTCATCGGCCTGCCTGCGGGGCATTCCCGAGCGGCAGGGCCTCGATGGCGGGCAACCCACCGGGGAAGCCGTACTCCTGCGACACCGTCGTGCCCTCGATGGCCGTGTGCAACGCTTCCCGGCACACGGCGTGCACGGCCTCGCGCATCGCCTTGAGCCGTTCCAGGCCGAGTACCAGCGCGACGGAATTGGCGTCGGTGACCTTGGCTGTCCTGATCAGGGCGCTGCCCTTGCGGATCCGCCACATCGCCCAGCCCAGGTACAGGCTGGTCCCGTAGCTGAACACCGACACGTACACGTAGTGGTACCCGTCGACGAGCACCAGCGAGTTGCCCGTCGCCCCGTAGGCGGTGGGGGTTCGGGACGCGATGTAGTTGGTCACCGGCATCTGCCGGTCGCGCAGGGAGCCCGCGACGTGGCTGTAGACCGAGTCCGCCGCTGCCGACTTGCCGGGCAGCAGCGTGTACCACTCGCTGATCGCCTCCTGCCGCTCGCTGGTCAAGAACACGAGCCAAGTCACGATGAAGGCGAACACGCCGAGGACAAGACCGACGAGCAGGAACGTGAAGTCGTCATCACCGCGGCGCGACAGCGACACTCCGAAGTTCTGGCCGTGTGCGATCTGGATGACGAGGAACACGAAGAAGATGCCGAGCGTGAGCTTTATCGACCTGCGCCACACCGCGGCGAGGATGTCGGTGCTCACCGTATCGGCCAGCAGCAGATCGGTCGGCTCGTGCCGCAGCCGTTCCCGCAGGTACGCCTCGTCGTCGTCGTTGCGCGCTATACCAGGCTGTTCCGACATCGTCACGCCTCCCGTATGGCGGCGCCGCACCGGCGGCTGAACGTACACCATAGCGAGCGCGGAAGGACAATAGGGAACGGCTGTCCATCATTTGTCTGGTGGACACTGATGAATGTGCCGCCCACCTATTCCGGTGGGCGGCACAGACGATTTTCCCCGGTTCCGAACAATCGGCGGTGCTTACCGGACGGCCGGGTCGACCACCACCGCCTCGTCCTCGGGGCCGCGCAGCACCCACTGGCCGCGCCTGCGCAGCACCAGCAGGTAGTACAACGCCGACACCACAGCGATGCCGAGGGTGATCAGCAGACTCGGGCGGCCGATGGCCGGGTCCAGCGCGTTCTGGTAGATGACGTAGACCAGTGCGGCCAGCGCGAGCACCGGGGCGACCGGGAACCACGGCATCCGGTACGCCGCGTGCGCGGTCGACCCGGTGCGCCTGCCGTTGAGCACCGCCAGGCACAGCGCCCCGTACACCGCCACGATCGAGGTCGCGGTGACCACGAGCAGGAAGTCCTTGTCCGTGAAGCACAACGCGGTCGCGAGCGCGCCGGTGACCACCGTGGCGATCCACGGGGTGCCGTGGCGCGGGTGGATCGCGGCCAGCGAGCGGCTCAGCGTCCCCGGCCATGCGGCGTCGCGGCCGGTGGAGAACACCATCCGCGCGGTGATCAGGATGATCGCCAGCACCGCGTTGAGGATCGCCAGCGCCACGGCCAGGCTGATCACCGTGTTGACCGCGGACCCGGCCTGCGCGGTGACGAAGTAGCTCATCATGTTGTCCGAGGCGAACAGCTCCGGCAGCGACGGCGCGCCGAGCAGCACCGCGGTCACCGGCACCAGCTCGGCGACGACGGTGATCACCAGCGCCCACAGGATGGCCTTGGCGATGCCCCGGTGCGCGTTGGTGGTCTCCTCGCCGAAGTACACCGCCGACCCGTAGCCGTTGTAGGAGAAGATCGCCACCGCCGCGGCACCCACGATCAGCCCGAGCGAGGCGGGGCCGACCACGCCGTCGGCCGCCGCGACCGGGGCGGAGAGCAGGTCGCCGAGCGGGCGGGCCGGGTCGAGGAAGCCCAGTGCGCTCACCACGACCAGCGCCACCATCTCGATGGCCAGGAAGACCCCGGTGATCCAGGCGTTGAGCTTGATGTCGAAGATCGCGAGCACGGTGGCGCCCGCGGTGGTCACCGCCGCGACGACCGGCGCGGACAGCCCCGGGACGAGCACCTCGAGGTAGGTGCCGACGCCGAGCGCGATAACCGCGATGATCAGCAGCTGGGTCACCATCAGCAGGCCGAGGGTGACGAACCCGGGCAGCCTGCCCAGGGTCCGCGCGACGATCGCGTACTCGCCGCCGCTGAGCGGGTACGCCGAGGCCAGCTCCGCGTAGACGAACGCCATGAACACCCCGACGACGGCGGCGATCACGAAGCTCCAGAACGCGCCGCTGCCCGCCTGGCCGATGACCCCCGGCGCGATGATGAACACCGAGGACGCGGGGGAGATGGCCGACAGCGTGATGAGCAGGGTGCCGAGCACTTTCAAGCCCCGGCGCAGGGCCGGTGTGGACGGTGACGACGGATCCGACATGGCGGTCTCCTCGGAACGCGGTTCTTTGACTCGACATCAAAGAACTCGGCGGGCTCCACGTCAATACCAGGTTGGGACACGGTTCGGGTGCGAACCTGGGCACACTTGCGTTCTTTGACACTCGGTTGAAGAATCACCGGCATGCCGAGACCGAGCAGGGCCCACCACAAGCGGGCCGAGCTGATCACCGCCGCGCGCCAGGCCGTCATCGACCGGGGCGTGCTCGACCTGCGGCTGCGCGACGTCGCCGA
This sequence comes from Actinokineospora baliensis, assembly GCF_016907695.1. Lineage (NCBI taxonomy): Bacteria > Bacillati > Actinomycetota > Actinomycetes > Pseudonocardiales > Pseudonocardiaceae > Actinokineospora > Actinokineospora baliensis. The sequence continues at coordinate 4,469,308 of NZ_JAFBCK010000001.1, forward strand.
CAAGGCCGCCATGTCCACCGGGTCGGTCCTGTACTACTTCCCGTCGCTGGCGGAGCTGCTCTTCGAGGTGCAGCGCGAGGCGGTGGAGCGGTTCTGCGTGGACCGCGAGGAGGCCATCCGCGACGAACCCGACCCGCGGCGCAAGCTCATCAGGACCATCCGGGCGGGGCTGCCCACCGGCAAGGACGACGAGCTGTGCGTCCTGATCTACGAACTCGGCGCCTACGCCCGCCGCGACCCCGCGTACGCGGCCGAGCACATCCGGCTGTGCGAGCGGCAGGTCGCCCTCTACACGGCGATCCTGGAGACCGGCTCCGCCACCGGGGAGTTCGACCTGACCCGCGACGCCACCACCATCGCCCGCGGCCTGGTCGCCCTGGAGGACGGGCTCGGGCTGCACATCACCCAGGCCGTGCCCACCTTCACCACGCCCCAGGCCGAGGCGATCCTCATCGCCCACGCCGCCGACGCCACCCGCTGCGAACTGGAGTCCTGATGCGAGCCCGCGACCTCGGCCTGCCCCTGACCGGGACCACCGGCCCGCACAACGCCATCACCGACGTGCCGGGCGTCGAGGTCGGGTACACGACCCTGGTCGAGGGCGACGCGGTGCGCACCGGGGTGACCGCGATCCTGCCGCGCGGCCGCGCCGACATCCACGTCCCGTGCGCCGCGGGGCGGTTCTCGTTGAACGGCAACGGCGAGATGACCGGGTCGGCCCTGGTCGACGAGATCGGCTCGGTGCGCCTGCCGGTCCTGATCACCAACACCCACGCCGTCGGCCCGTGCCACCGCGGCGTGATCGACTGGGTGGCCCGCGAACACCCGGCCGTCGCCGAGCAGTGGCTGCTGCCCGTGGTCGCCGAGACCTGGGACGGGTACCTCAACGACATCAACGGCCCGCACATCCAGCCCGCCCACGCCATCGCCGCCATCGACGCGGCCGCAGGCGGGCCGGTCGCCGAGGGTTCGGTCGGCGGCGGCACCGGAATGAACTGCTACGCCTTCAAAGGCGGCAGCGGCACCTCGTCCCGAGTCGTCCCCTACGGCCAGGACTCCCACACCGTCGGCGCGTTCGTCCAGGCCAACTTCGGCTCCCGCCACGAACTGACCATCTGCGGCGTCCCCCTAGGCGAGCGCTTCGCCGACGACAACCCCATGCAGGACACCGACTGGCACATCCCACCCGGCGCAGGCTCAATCATCGTCATCATCGCCACCGACGCCCCGCTCCTGCCCGGCCAATGCACCGCCCTGTCCCGCCGCGTCCCCCTCGGCCTAGCCCGAACCGGCACCACCGGCTCCCACTTCTCCGGCGACATCTTCCTGGCGTTCTCCACCGGAAACCCCCTAACCCCCTCAGAATTCCCCACCGGCGACCCCGGCTACGACACCCTCCGCCACATCCCCTGGAACCGCATGGACGACCTCTTCGCCGCCGTAGTGCACACGGTCGAAGAAGCCGTCCTCAACGCCCTAGTAGCCGCCACCCCCATGACCGGCCGCCACGGCCACCGCTCCCCAAGCCTCCCCCTGGACCAACTCCGGGGCCTGTTCTAGGCCTCGGAGTGGCAGTGCCCTCGGCAGAGGGACAAGGTAGTTGTGCGCGATTTCGCGACTAGCGCGATTGCTGACGGGAACCGTGCTGGTACTCAAGGGTTGCGACCGTCGGCGCGTCGCGCTGGCTCCGAGGGCCCGTTGGTGAGCTGGAATCAACAGCCGATATCGGGTGTGGCCCCTGGCTCGTCGGTGTCGGCCACAACCTCTGACCAGCTGATCTCCGCGCCAAAGATGATCACTCGGCGGGTAGCGCGGGTACGGCGATATCAGCGGCGCGCCGAAGAGTGGTGTGTAACGTGCTTGAGGGCGTGGCGGAGCATGGCTATATGATTGCTTTCGGCTGTCTGTGTGCGCCCTTGTCAACTGCGTGGCGAAACCGGCTGGTTCGTCGTGGGACACCGCGTCGTGGACACAGCGGGTTGCGCGGACAGCGCGACGGCCGGGTGGATGCACGCACCCAACCCGGCCGCCGTGGCGGAGCCTCTACGACCTAGGCGACCAAACCGTGACGTAGAGGACCGCGGTCGAGACGAGCAGCTTGGCGAGCGTCACCGCGGTGGGGCTCGCCAAGCTCTCCACCAGCGAGCCCAGCACCACCAACGCCGCCAACAGCGTTGCCAAGACCTGGGGACCTCGTCTCCAGGACCATGGCCTCGTCTCTGTGTTCCACATAGGGCGTCACCCTTTCACCGCGTCGCGGTTGCCAGGGGAATCCGCCTGTCGGACTCCCCCCGGGAGGCCGACGATCCGCGCCCATGTGGATCCAACCGAGCCAGCCTACTGCCACCCTCGGCTGGATGATTGGCGCAGGTGTGCGACTACAACCCGTTGGCTGGGCTAGTTCGGATCCACCACCAGCTTGGACAACACGCCCTGGGGGTCGCTGAGGAAGGTGTAGCCGTCGCGGGGGCCGCCGAGTTGGGATAGCAGGTCGGCCACCCGCTGGTACTCCGGGACCGACAGCACGATCTTGCGGCGGACCAATGACGCGCACAGGCTGTCGACCAGTTCGGCCCATTCGCCCGCGTCGCTGAGGCGGCGGTAGCCGGCGGTGGTGTCGGGGGGGAGGCGGTCGGCGACGGCCTCGAGGAGGGCTCGGGAGTCGGTGTTGAGCTTGACGAGGTCCATGGGGCTCCTACGGGATGGGGTCGCCGTTGGCGTCGTTGCGGGTGACGCCGTTGCCGCTGATCGGGTAGGCGGTGCGGATGCTGCCGTCGGGGTCGATGATGACTTCGATCTCGACGCCGTCGCGGGTGCCGCGGGCGACCCAGCGGCCGTTGTCCTGCTGGTGCGGCGGGTGGTCGGGGTTGCGGGCGACGTCCTCGACGTGGGCGCGGACGACGTCGTCGAGGCCGGGGTCGGCGGGGTCGGTGGAGTCCCAGCGCTGCGGGAACTCCGACTTGCCCGGGATGCCGGTGCCCGGAGCGTGACCACCGCCGACGCCGTCGGAGTCGCCGTCGAGGATGTGGATCAGGCGCATGGCGGTGAGGTTGATGCTGGCCAGGCTCGGCGGGTCGTCGAACCCGGTCGCGCTGTCCCACTGGCTAGGGGGAGGGGTCTGCGGGTCGGGCGTGCCCGGCGTCTGGCCGTCGCCACCGGGGGGCGTGCCCTGGTCGGCGATGGTGCCGGTGGCGTCCTGGGCGCTGGTGATCCCGGCCCCGGCGTCGACCGACCCGTGCTGCTGCGACGGCCGCCCGCTCGGGGTGTCCGGTGACGACGAACCGCCGCCGTCGGGCTTGCCGGACGGCGCGTCGGCGCCACCGCCCGGCGGCCGCTTGTGCAGGGCGAGGTACCAGAGCAGGAGGAGGACCGCGAGTAAGCGCTTCACCGGCGTCCTAGCTGTTCAGGAGCTTGTCGAGGTTGGTCAGGCTGGTGATCAGGGCCATGGTGTAGGTCAGGATCCGCCCTGCCCACTTCACCACCGCGGCCGCGATCTGGGTGGCGATCACCGGGATCGTCACCACGAACACCGCCTCGGCGACCCACACGATCACCCGGGCCACCAGGTCGGCGATCAGGTCGCGGACCAGTTCCCTGGTGAACTCCACCAGGCCGCCCGCGCCCTCGGTCGCCACCGCCATCGCCGCCGAGATCGCGGCCAGCCCGCCGAGCGCGTCGACGTTGTTGACCATCAGCGACCGGTAGCCCTCGGCCGCGGGCCCGTGCCAGTCCGGGGTGTCCTGGTTGAGGTGCTCGCCCAGGTCGGTGCACATCGCGTACAGCTCGGTCGCCATGTTGTTCCAGGTCGCGGCGTGCGCGCGCACTACATCGGGCTTGCCGGTCAGCTCGTCGAGCATCTCCCGCAGCGGCTCGAAGTACTCCATCGCCCAGCCGATGCCGTTGGCCAGCAGCGCGCTGATCGGGTCCATCACCGTCGCGGCGACCTCGACCCCCAGCGCGGCCCCGGCCAGCGCGTCGTCCACCCAGCCCTCGCTGCGCAGCGCGTCGACGAAGCCCTCGATGCTGTCGGCGAGCCCGGACCCGGTCCACACCTCCCGGCTGGACTGGACCGGTGCGATCAGGTCACCCTCAGCCACCGCCGACACCCCCCAGCATCGTCGCGTTCGAGCCCTCGGTGCCGTCGTAGTCGTCGGCGTTGGCGCGCAGGCCCGCCGCCACCAGTCGCAGGTTCTCCGCGACCTTGGCGATCAGCTCGTCCTGCCTGGCGTGCTTGCCCTCCAGCAGCCCGGAGATCCACCCGCACAGCAGCCCGTACGCCTGGTCGTCCTGCGCGATGTGCGTGCTGGCCGCCTTGACCGCGTCGAACCGCGCCAGCACCGCCTCCACGTTGGCCGCGTGCGCGCGGATCTGTTCCGGGTTGACCGCGAAGCCCTCGCCCATCAGCTCACCGCTTCTTCACGTGCGTCTGCAGGTCGAAATCGCCGTCGCCGTACTCGTCGGGGGCCTGCGGCGCGCGCAGGTGCTGGTCAACGCGCTCGGCGATGGCCCGACCGGCCGCGGAGTCCGGACCCATCGTCTCGGCGATCACCTCGCGCGACTGCTCGGCCACCTGCCCCCTGGCCGCGCGCAGCGTCGCCAGGATCGCCTGCGCCACCGCGTCCGGCGGGGTCTTGTGGATCCGGTCGGTCAACCGCAGCCCGACCAGCGACCCGGTGGAGTCCACAGTGACCTCCGCCAGCCCGCCCGGGTCGGCTGCGGTGGCCTGGACCTCTCGCAGCCGCGCGCCCATGGCCTGGGTGTCGGCGGCCAGCTTGTCGATGCGGCCCTTCCACGCGGCCATCCGCTCCCGCGCCGCGTCCGGGTCGAGTACGCGCTCGTCCATGTTCCCCCTCACCTGGCGACTGCGCGGCAGTGTAGTGAATGGATCTCGCGGTAGGCACCGTTCGGTGGGGGTAACGCGCGACGGGTCGCGTCCGAAACCGATCATGGAGGACGCTCGCCGGGGGTGGTCGTGAAGGGTCTGCTCGCCGCGCTGACGGTGGTGGTGGCCGCGCTGATCGGGGTGCTCACCAACCTCGTCACCGCTGATGGCGCCGTGCCGGGGTGGCTGTGGGTCGCCTTCGGGTGCAGCGTGGCGGTGGCCGTGGCGCTCGGGGTGACCTCGGCGGTGCGCGGTGCTGGACCGGTCGCGTTGTTCGCCCCGTCGGTGGCGCTCGCCCGCCGTCACGCCGCCCTGCGCAAAGCGGTCCGGCGGCTCTGGATCGACCAGTTGCTGCGCGAGGCGGTCGACCCGGTGTCCCGCTTCGCCGTCCCCCTGTCCTACCACCGGCTGACCCCCCACACCTTCGGCGTCGCGCCACCGTCGCGCCCGCGCGAGGTCGAACTGGGACGTTCGGTGCTCGACCTGTTCGACGACGCCGACGGTCGGCTGCTGGTCGTCGGCGGTCCCGGGTCCGGCAAGACGGTGCTGCTGCTGGAGTTGGCCGAGGCGTTGTTGGCCCGCGCGGAGACGGTCACCGAACCCGTGCCGCTGGTGCTGCACCTGTCGTCGTGGTCGGGTGGGTCGCTCGAGGCGTGGATCGCCGAGCAGACGCGGACCCACTACGGGCGCGCCGGGTTCTCGCGCAAAGCGGTGGGGCAGTGGTTGCGCGAGGGTCTGCTGGTGCCTTTGCTCGACGGATTGGACGAGGTCGACCCGGCGCGCCGGGACGGGTGCGTGGACGCGATCCGCGCCTTCGCCGAAGACCCCGCGCACGCCGGTGTCGTGGTCACCAGCCGCGCGGAACCCTTGCGGCCCAGCGGTTTGGTCGGGGAGACGCGCATCGGTGAGTTGCCGGACGAGGTGGTGCGCCGATACCTGCGGCAGGTGGACACCGAACACCTGGGCCCCGATCACCTCACCGATGACGCCGAGTTCCGTGCACTGCTCGCGACTCCGCTGATGCTCAGCACGGTGGGCGCGAACCTGCACGCGGTCGACCACGTCCGGCTTCCGAACACCGGCGACACCGAACAGGCGCGCCGTGAACTCCTCGCCGCGTACGTCGCCGAGCTGCTGGCCCGCCCGCGTGCGCCGCTGTCGCGCCTGCGCCGGTACGGCTCCGAGGCCATTCGGGCCTACCTCGCGTTGTTCGCCCGCAACACCGCGCCGGGAGGGGTGTTCTACCCAGACTTCGTCGCCGACCTCGCCGAGAACCCCTATCGCGTCCAACGCGCGATCCGTTGGGGCGCAGCGGTTCTGACCGGCGTCGCCGTGTTCGTGGTCTTGGCGACGGTGGCGATGCCCGACGACCTGGCCCGGGACGGTTGGTCCGGCGGCGTGGTCATGAGCGCGATCCTCGCCGCGGTCGTGTATTTCAGCCACGACCCTGGCGGGGCGCTGAGTACCCGGATCCGGTGGGCCATGGCGCCCGCGCGGGAGATGACCATGAAGTTCCTCACCGGGGCCTGGGGGCTCACCGGAATCCTGTTGCTGGGCGCCACGATCGGCTTTGTCCGCGACACCATCGACGACGGTCCGGTGCGGGCATGGGAGTCCTGGGGGCTGCCGTTCCTCGGGATCTCGCCGCTGGAGCAGCTGATCACCGTCATCGCGCTGCCCATGTTGTTCGGTGCACCACTGGGCTTCCTCGCAGGCTTGGTCGTCGGCCTCGTCGGCGCCCCATCGGATGCGCCTGCTCGTCCGATGGCGGCTACCCACGCCTCTCGCGGGAACCTGGTCGCGGGCGTGGTCCTCGGACCGCTGTGCGGGCTGCTGGTCGGCGCCGGTTTGGCCGCGGTGGTCGACCCGTCGGACGCCTACGGAGGTGGACTGATGGCGGGCATCGTCTGCGGCAACCTGATCGCCCTCCGTTCCGGTGGTGCCGCCTACATCGCCTACCTCGCGACCCGCACTTCCCTTTCCCGTCAAGGAATCCTCCCGTGGCGGCTGCTCGCCTTCCTCGCCCAGGCCACCGACCGCCTCCTCCTGCGCCGCGCGGGCGGCGGTTTCCTGTTCCCGCACCGGCTCATCCAGGAATGCCTGGCCGACTGACTTGTCCGGTTCACTCACCAGCGCCGGTGTTCACAGCGCGGTGAACAGGCCAGGAATGTTGTCCGGCAGGCGATCGCGGCCTGGCCCTGGGCGGTGAACGCTCACAGCCGGTCGCCTGGCAACACACCGGCGTTGTCCGCGGCGGGCGGGCCGCGCGACGGTGGGGGAGTCCGCCGTCCGGCCGCGGCGGGCTGGAAATCCTTCCCCTGCAAGGAGAACACTCGTGAATCGAACCTTCCTCCGGCGCGGCCTGCCGTGCGCGGTGGCCGCGGTGCTCGCCGTCGTGGTGACGCCGTCGCCCGCGGTCGCCACCGGGTACACCGCGCCGCACGGGCTGATCGGGTCCGCCGACGGCGCCGTGGTCCGCGAGATCGCGCCCATCCGGCCCGCGATCAGCGCCCCGGCCGCGGCCAAGAAGCTCAACTACACCCAGCAGGTCCAGCAACAGGACCAGTGGTGCTGGGCGGCGACCGGCTCCAGCATCGAACGCACGCTGGGCGCGACGGTGTCGCAGCAGCAGTTCTGCTCCGCTGGCAAGGGATCCGGCGGGTACTGCTGGAACGAGGCCGCGGAGATCTACGAGATCGTCCGCGGGTTCAAGGGCACCGGCTTCACCGCCCAGGACGCCAACGGGACGATCAGCTTCGCCTCGATCACCCGCCAGATCGACGCGGGCATCCCGCACCTCACCGGCATCTACTGGACCTCCGGCGGCGGCCACGCCGAGGTGATCTACGGCTACGACTCGACGAACAAGACCATCATGGTCGGCGACCCGTGGCCGACCTACCAGCGGTACCAGACGTGGTCCTACAGCCGGTACCTGAGCAACGCCCAGTTCCGCTGGGGCGACACCATTGTGAACATCGCGAAGGCGGCGTAGGACGATGCCCGTGGCCTGCCGGGCGGTACTCGCCCTGATCATGCTGCTCGTCCTCGCCACCCCAGCCGCGGCTCGTGCCCCGGTCCCGCCACCACCGGACCTGGCCGCCGCCGCGGCCGCCGCGACGACCCCTGCGGCGATCAGCATGGCGAAGACCAACTTCCGGCAGGTCCACGGCACCGACCCCGCGACCGTGACCATCGCTGACCGCGCGTTCGCCGCCTACGTCCTCAACCCCGCCTTCGTCCAAGGCCTCCCCGGCGCCCCCGCGGGCATCCTGCAATACGTGGCCGTCACCGCCACAGCGGCCACCGGGGAACACGCGACCCTGCGCGCCACCCAAGACCCCACCGGCACATGGACCGTCGACAGCGCCTTCTCCGGCAACGACGAGGAAGTCCTCAGCGCCCGCCTGGGCCCGGATTCCGTGCTGCTCAACGAACCCCAGATCAACGGCTGGTACGAACTCACCGCCACCGGAGTGGTGCTGTTGCAAGCCAGCCTCCCCCAATCCCCAGTCGGCACCCCCATCCCCCTTGCCGACTACCAAACCCAGGTCGAATCCCGTTACGGGGACAGTCCTCCCCCTCAACATCCCACCAAGCCGCCGTGGACCATCCCGTTCATCGTCGCCGGGATCGCCCTTCTCGGCATCGTCCTCTATCGACGATTCAGGTGTACATAGGATTTTCGCTGATCGCCTTGGCGACCAGCTCGATCTCCGTGTACCCGTCCTCGGTGCTGGGCCCCTTCCGCGCCATGGCCTCCGCGTCCATCCCCACCGCGCCGTCCACTTGCCCCCGCGGGATGTCCGCGTGCCCCGCGTGCGGAGTGGTCTCGGTGAGCCCGCTTCCCGCACCCATCGCAACTCGCCCACCAAGTGCGCCTTGATCTCCTCATCGCTCGTGGACCAAGCCTGCTCCACCTCCCGAGTCACCTCGTCGGGCGGGATCCTCATTGAGGTCGTGGAGATCAAGCTGGTACTGGACACGATCCGCGTCAGCGTCGCGACCTTGTTCCCGAAACAGCAGCAGTGCCTCCTGCCATACTTCCCGAGCCTGCGCGCGTTGCCCGAGGGCCATGTGGGGGTGGCCAACGTTGTCGAGTGTGCCCGCGATCTGGTAGCTCTGGCCATCCGCGCGGAGTAGGACCAGCGACCGGTGGTAGTACTCGACGGCCTGCCGGTCGTCGCCGGTTCTGTGGGCGATGAACCCCAGGCTGTCCAGAGCGGCGGCTTCGCCGTCGTGGTCGTCGTGGTGCAGGTGCAAGGTGAGCGCGGCCCGGCAGTGGTCACGTGCGGCGTCGAACTCACCCAGGCGAGCGGCGAACCAGCCCACGGCGTTGAGCGCGTCCGCTTCCCAGTCTGACCGGTCGAGGGTGCGGTAGAGGTGGAGGGCGTGCGTGGCGTGGTCCAGGGCCCGCTGATCGTCCCCCCGTCGTCCCCAGTCGGCCGCCAGCACCTGGTGGGTATGTGCTTGTTCGGCGCAGTCGTCGAGGCGGACGGCCAGGACGAGCGCCTGGTTCAGGTGCTCCGTTGTCTCCTCGCGCAGGTTCAGCCGCGAGCAGACTCGGCCGAGGAGCCGGTGGGTGTGGACGCGTGCGGCGGGGTCGGGCAGGTGGGCGGCGGCGTCCAGCGCGGCTCGCCAGGCGTCGAGCGCGTCGCGCCGGAGTCCTTGCCGGATGAGGAAGGTGTCCAGCGCCCAGGCGAGGTACCAGACGACGTGGTGGTGGCCGAGGACGACCGCTGCACGCTGGGTGGCGAGGAGATTCGCCTGCTCGGCCGCCAACCAGGCCATCGCGGCCTCGGTGTCGGACAACGCCTGCGGGCGGACACCGTCCGCCGGTGGGTCGGGTCGTAGCAGCGGGCGGTGGGGTGCCAGCAGACGGTCGGCGGCGTGGGCGGTGTGGAGGTAGAAGTCCATCACTCGGGCCGAGGCCCGCGCTCGCGGTTCGTCGGGCGGGGCAGTGGTCATGGCGTATTCGCGGACCAGGTCGTGCATCACGTAGCGATCGAGCGGCAGGCGCTCGATCAGGAAGGCCTCCGTCAAGCCGGACAGCGATCTTCGCGCGCGGTCCGGTGGTTGGGCGAGCAGGGCGACCACGGCGGGCAGGGTGGTGTCCGGTCCCGGGGCGATGCCCAGCAAACCGAACAGGGTGCGTTGCTCGTCGGTCAGGTGGCGCAGCGACCAGGACAGGACGGTGGGCAGGCTGGCGTCGGGATCCTCGGAGTCCAGGGCGTCCAGGCCGAGGTCGCGCAGTTCGGCGACCACTTCGGCGAGCAGAGCGGGGTGGGCTCGGATGCGGGCGGCGATGAGGCCCAGTGCCAGGGGGAACCCCCCGCACAAGCCGACCAGTTCGGTGATCAGCTGTTCGGACCCGGTGGTGGTGTTGTCGAGGGCGGACATGAGCAGGGTGTGCGCTTCGGCGTCGGTGAGCACGTCGACGTTCAGCGGGTGGGCGCTGTGGCGGGCGACCAGGCCGCGGAGTCGGTCGCGGCTCGTGACCAGGACGGTGCAGCTGCCGCCACCGGGCAGGAGGGGGACGACTTGGTCCGTGGCGGCCGCGTTGTCTAGGAGGATGAGCATCCGCTTGCCACTGGTGTGGGTGCGGTACAGGGCGACTCGGGCGTCGAGGTCCGCGGGGTGCTGGTCGCGGGGGACGCCGAGCGCGGCGAGGAAGTCGCCGAGCACGTCGACGGCGTGCCGGGGTTCACCAGGGCTGAAACCCCGCAGGTCCACCGCGAGTTGCCCGTCGGGGAAGCGGTGCAGGGTGCGATGCGCCCACGCCAGGGCGAGCCAGGTCTTGCCGATTCCGCCGGTGCCGCCGATCGCGGAGATCACCACCGCCCCGGACCCCCGCTCCCGATCGGGTGTGGTGCGACGGTCGAGTTCGGCCAGCAGGTCGAGACGACCGACGAACCCGAGTGGTGCCGAGGGCAACTGCCGCGGCAGTGGTGGTGCGGGCAGAACGGGGTGGTTGTGGAACTCGACGGTCCCGATTGTGTCGGCCTGCACGACGTGCCCCACCGTCATCGCGACAACCGCGTTCCGCACCTCGACTGCGGCTCCCGGCGGCTGCCCGACCGGTTCGATCGCCCCAGCGGCGTTTCCGCTGTGCTGTTCCTGGACCCCCATCGCCTACCTCCACTGCCTGGAGGGCTCCGACACTACGAGCGGATCGTCCTCCCGGCCCGGATTCGAGCGCCCACCACCCGCACGGACGCATTCGCCGTGCGGTGATTCCGCCGCCCGGTCCGGGCTAGTTGACCTTGCTGCCGTAGACGTGGTCCACCGTCATGGTCATCAGGACCCGGCGGTCGGACACCATGACCGCGCGGTACTCGGCCCAGTCCGGGTGCTCACCCGCGGCGAGCCGGTAGTACTCCACGAGCGCGTCCACCTCCGGCCCCGCCGGGTCCGTCCCCGGTCCGACCAGGGTCGCCACGCCCTCCGCCGTCGCCCACGACCAGCCGTCCGCGCTGGTGACCTGCAGCGTCGCCCTCGGGTCGCGGCGGAGGTTGGCCGTCTTCGCGCGGCCCTCGGTCATCGAGACGTGGATGACGCCCGCTGCCGGGTCGTAGTACGGCATGACCGGGGACAGTTGCGGGCGGCCGTCGGCCTTGATCGTGGCCAGGACGCCGAGTCGGCTGGTGGCGAGCAGGTCGCGCGGGTCGAACCGGGGGGTCGTCATGTAGGTGACCAAGGCGCGGCGGGTGGGGGCTATTCCCTGGCTCTTGATCAACAAGGCATGCTGGGGCGATGGCTGAACGCGTGCTGGTGGGCCGGTACCGCCTCGGCGGCGTCGTGGGCGTCGGCGGTGTGGCCCGGGTCTACCGGGGGACCGACCTGCGGTTGGGGCGGGCGGTCGCGGTCAAGGTCCTGCGCGCCGACGCCGACGAGGAGCAGGTGCGGCGGTTCGAGGCCGAGGTGCGGATCCTCGCCGCGCTCGACCACCCCGGCCTCGTCCCCATCCACGACTCCGGCGTCCACGAGGGGCACCCGTTCCTGGTGCTGCGCCTGGTCGAGGGCACGACGCTGCGGCGGGAGATCCAGAACGGCCCGCTGCCGGTCGAGCGGGTCCGGGCGCTGGGCACCGGGCTGGCGACCGCGCTCGCCCACGTGCACGGCAACGGCGTGGTGCACCGCGACGTGAAGCCGTCCAACATCCTGCTCGACGAGCGGGGCGGGGCCCTGCTCGCCGACTTCGGCCTGGCGCGCGTGATCGACTCGCCCCGGTTGACCAGCAGCGACCGGATGACCGGCACCGCCGCCTACCTCGCGCCCGAGCAGGTCACCGGCGCACGGGTCGGGTACCCCGCCGACGTCTACGCGCTCGGCCTGGTGCTGCTGGAATGCCTCACCGGCACCCGCGAATACGAAGGCGGCGGTGTGGAGACGGCCCTAGCCCGGCTGCACCGCCCGCCGCGCGTGCCCCGAGACCTACCCCCCGACCTGGTCCGGCTACTGCTGCTGATGACCGCACTACCCGCACGCCGCCGCCCGAGCGCGGCCGACTGCGCCCGGCTGCTGGCGATCGCTCCGCCAGCCGAGCCCGCCCCGGCACGGCGGCGGTGGATACCGCTACTGCCCGCGCGCCAGCGTCTGGATGCGGCGGAGCGTGCCCGTTTGCCTGCGGTCGAGTCGCTGATTGAACCTGCCCCCGAGCGGCAGCGGTGGAGATCGCTGCTGCCCGCGCGCCGGAGTCCGGGTGCGGCGGAGCGTGCCCGTTTGCCTGCGCTTGAGCCGCTGGTCGAGCCCGTTCCGGCGCGGCGGCGGATACTGCTGCTGCCCGCGCGTCGGCGGCCGGCTGCGGCGGAGCGTGCGCGGTTGGCGGCGGTCGAGTCGCTGGTCGAGCCCGTTCCCCCGCGGCGGCGGTGGTGGATACCGGTTGTCGGCACCTCGGGCGTTCTGGTCGCCGCGGCGGTCTGCTGGGGGACCGCCGCCCCGACCGGGACCCTGCGGCCGCCCGCCGCGACCGCGCCGCCCCCGGTGAGTCCACCCAGGCCGGTGCCCGCGGTGCTCCCGGTGCAGGTGACCACCACACGGTTGCCGCCTGCACCGCCGTCCGCCAAGCCACCCGCTCCGAAGGCGACCGCTGCCACCCCCGCCCCGCCTGCGCCCCCCACGCGGGCGGACAAGGCGAACAAGCGGGCGAAGCGGAAGGACGGCTGACCGGTCAGTCCAGGACCGACGCGGAGAGCTGGTCCAGGCCCGCCAGCACCTCGCGGGCCGCCTTGGTCGCGCGGGAGAGTTGGTCGGTGACGTCGCTGAGCACCTGGGACTGCTGCTCCACCGCGCTCGCGATGTCCAACTGGGTGTCACGGACGGTGTCGATGACCGCGATCGTGCTGTCGAAGCTGCGGGTGACCTCACCCGTCGAGGTGACGATGGTGTTGATGACGCCCTCGACCCGGCCGACGGAGGACGAGGTGGCGTTGGCCAGGGCCCGGACCTCGCTGGCCACGACCGCGAAGCCCTTGCCCATCTCGCCTGCCCGCGCCGCCTCGATGGCCGCGTTGAGCGAGAGCAGGTTGGTCTGCTCGGCGAGATCGGCGATCATGCCGTTGACGTCGGCGATCTCGCCGACCGACTGCTCGAGCCTGGTGACCTGGTCGGCCGAGTGCCTGGCGGTGCTCTGCCCCTCACCCGCGGTGGAGGCGGCGCTGACGGCGCGCCTGGCGATCTCCTGGATCGCGGTGGACAGCGTCGCGAGCTCGGCGTCGACCACGGCGACCGCGTCGATCGCGGCCCGGGCGCCCACCCCGATCGCGGCGGCGTCGCTGGCGAGTTTGGCACCGCGCTCGGCGATCCGCGCGGCCCGCTGCTGCTCGACCTCCGCGGCCCTGGCCTTCGCCTCGACCTCGGCGGCCTGCTGCTCCTCGCGCTCGCGCTGGGTGCGCGCGGCCAGGTCCTGCGCGTCGCGCTCGGTCAGCTCGGCGAAGTGCCAGAACGAGATGATCCCGATCGACTCCAGGATCGCCAACCCCGCGTGCACCCCGACCATCACCATCGCCTGGCCGACCGACATCGACATCGCCATCGGCCCGCCGGTGCCCATCTCCATGTGCGACATCCCGAACACCGCGTCCGGCGCGAGGATCCCCAGCGCGCCGTGGTGCAGCACGATGATGACCACCGCCATCACCAGCGGCTCCCACTGCTGGTAGAGCGCGACGAACGCCAGGATCGCGTACAGGTGGAGGTGCGCGGCCATCTCGCCGCCGGAGAGCTCGATCGCGACGAACGTGCTGGAGATGAGCCCAATGCTGGTCAGGTTCGCCTTGTGCCTGCGCTCCGAGCTGAGGGCCGCTGCCGCGGCGAACAGGCCGACGCCCAGCGGCAGCACCCACGCCTCCCACAGGGGACGCGGCCCGAGCAGCCCGAGGACCGCCAGGGCGGGCACGTGCAGCCAGAGCAGGACGGTGACGATCCGGTGGCGGGCCGCCCAAGACTCGGCGGTCAGCTGAGCCCCACGGGGCAGGCGCAATGAACTCACGACGGCTCCCTTCGGCAGCCCCACCCACCACGTGAGCCCTTCGGGGCCCCGCCTCCGGGTGAACCAGGCCTCGCGTGGATCTCACCTGGACGCCGCCGGTGCTGGACGCCGCCGCGGAGCTGGGCCGCCGCGGAGCTGGGCCGCCGCGGAGCTGGGCCGCCGCGGAGCTGGGCCGCCGCGGAGCTGGGCCGCCGCGGAGCTGGGCCGCCGCGGAGCTGGGCCGCCGCGGAGCTGGGCCGCCGCGGAGCTGAGCCGCCGCGGAGCTGAGCCGCCGCGGAGCTGGGCCGCCGCGGAGCTGAGCCGCCGCGGAGCTGGGCCGCCGCGGAGCTGAGCCGCCGCGGAGCTGAGCCGCCGCGGAGCTGAGCCGCCGCGGAGCTGGGCCGCCGCGGAGCTGAGCCGCCGCGGAGCTGAGCCGCCGCGGAGCTGAGCCGCCGCGGAGCTGAGCCGCCGCGGAGCTGAGCCGCCCCCGAATCAAGGGTAGTGGGGAGCGGCGCCACAGCGGTGGGGCGAGTGGTGCGCTGTGGATGGTTGGTGGGGTTGTGGATGGCCTGCGGCGTTGGGGAGAAACGCGACCGGGCCGCCCCAGGGGCGGCCCGGTCAGCGGGGGGTTAGCGCTGGGTGGCCCAGCCGGGGATGCCCGGGCGGGGGCCGGTGGGGAGGTGGGGGCGGGGGGTGGTGGCCACGGAGGGGCCGAACTGGGGTTCCACGGCGGCGCAGCGGGTGCCGTCGCGGGGGGTGCGGAGGGTGAGCAGGTAGGCGTCGGTGACGGCCTTGGTGCAGTCGGAGCGCTGGTAGGCGGTGTGGCCCCAGCCCTCGTAGGTCACCAGGACGGTCGTGTCGCGGCTCTGCCGGTGGATGGTGAGCGCCCACTCGTGGCTGGTGGACGGGTCGTGCAGCGAGTTGAGCATGAGGATCTTGGGGGCGTCGTCGATGTCGAGGCGGTGTTGGGGGTTGCGCACCTTCTCCGGCAGGCCGATGCACCCGGCCGTGGCGAAGATGCCCAGCGCCGAGCCGCGCATGTGCGGGGCGATCTGGTTGACGCGGGTGGAGAGCGCGGCGTACTCGCGGTAGTCCTTCACCCGGATCGCGTAGTCCTGGCAGAACACGGCCGCGAAGGCGTTCGGGACGGCTTCGTCGGCGGCGGCGGCCTTGGCGGTCACCGGCGAGGCCGCGCTGGTGGCGACGAGCCAGGTGGCCAGGCCCGCCCAGTCCGGCACGTAGAAGGAGAAGAACGCGGTCTCGATGATCTCCCGCGAGCTGACCGGCCTGCTCGGGTCGACGTGGTCGAACACCTCGCCGCGGTCGGCGCGGGCGAGCAGGGCGTCCCACCACTTCGGCACGTCCTGGCCGTGCAGGGCGCAGCTGGTGGTCCGGTCGCACCAGCGGGCGAACTCGAGGAAGGAGTCCTCGGCGGTGGCCGCGGTGACCTCGTTGAACCGCCGGGTATCCGTGCTGTGGTCGATGTTGGAGTCCAGGACCATGGTCCGGATGTCCCGGCCGAACTCCTCGGCGTACTGCTGGCCGATCAGCGTGCCGTAGGAGATCCCGTAGTAGTTGATCTTCCGCTCACCGAGCGCGGTGCGCAGCGCGTCGAGGTCGCGCACCACCGACTTGGTGTCGGCGTGGTCGAAGACCGGTCCGCTGCGCGCGCGGCAGTCGGCGGCCAACTCCCGGTTGTAGGCGGCGAAGGCGTCGAACTCGCGCTGGTTGGCGGGCAGCGCGGGTTGGCGCAGCATGAGCTCCAGCGAGCAGACCACCGGCTGGCTGCGACCCACGCCGCGCGGGTCGAACCCGATGACGTCGAAGCGTTCGAGCACCTGCGGGCTCAGCGCCTGCTCGGCCCGGAACGCGAAGTCCACACCGGAGTCGCCTGGGCCGCCGGGGTTGATCAGCAGCACGCCGATCCGCTTGCGCGGGTCGGTCGCCTTGCGCCTGGCCACGGCCAAGTCGATCTTCTCGCCGCGGGGCTTGGACCAGTCGACCGGCACCCGGATCGAGCCGCAGTCGACCGAGGCCGCCTCCGCGCAGGGCTTCCAGGCGATGCTCCCGCCCCTGTGCTCCTGCCCGGCGCTGGCGAATCCCGCGCCGCCCGCGACCAGCGCCACCACCGCGGCAAGCCCACCCACCGCTCGGATCATCGACCGCACAACGCCCTCCGCAACCCTCTGTCCACAGTGTCCGAAACAGCCGTTTCGGGGGCGAACCCTCCCAGACCGGTGGTGGCCATCACAAGGCGCCGGGGGCGACCGGTGGGTGTACGCCGCGGATTGACCCTCTTTGGTCTAGACCTATCAATGGAGGGTTGGGCCGTTCGGCGCAACCGCTGTCCGCGGTGACCGGTTTGTGTGATCCGGCCGCGCGGGAGGTACGTAGCGCCTGTGCGCGCGACGGGTCAGCTCAGGAGGCATCCGGTCATCCAGACGACCGGGCGGGTCGGCATGGTCTTCTACGGCGGCGTGCACGTCCTGATCGCCTGGCTGGCGTTGCAGGTGGTGATCGGGCAGACCGGTGAGCAGGCCGATTCGAAGGGCGCCATCGCCGAGATCGCGGAGACCGGCGCGGGGCCGGTCCTGCTGTGGGCGTTGACCGCGGGCCTGTTCCTGTTCGCGCTGTGGCAGGTCGCCGAGGCCCTCTCTGGGCACACCCACGTGCGACAACCACGCAAGCGCCTGGCCAAGCGGATCGGCTCGGTCGCGCGGGCGGTCACCGCGGTGGGGATCGGGATCGCCGCACTGGACTTCGCGCGGGGTACGGGCAGCACGAACTCCACCGGCAAGCAGCAGGAGCTCACCGCGCGCGTGCTGGCGATGCCGTTCGGGCAGGTGCTGGTCGGGGCGGTCGCCATCGCGGTTCTGGTGCTCGCGGCGGTCCTCGTGCGCAAGGGCGTCACGCGGTCGTTCGAACGGGACCTGGACCTCTCCGAGTTACCGGACGGGACGCGCGGGTTCGTCCACCACGTCGGACGTGCGGGCTACATCGGCAAAGGCCTGGCGTACGGGGTGATCGGCGTCCTGGTGGGCCTCGCCGCCCTGCACGCGGACCCCGCGCGGTCCGGCGGCATGGACAAGGCCCTGCACACCGTGGCCGCGCAGCCGTACGGGGTGGTGCTGCTCGCCGCGATCGCGCTCGGGTTGGGCGCTTTCGGGGTGTACTGCTTCGCTGCCGCCAAGGCCCACCGCTAGGCGGCCAGGGCCCACCTGATCGAGCCGACCAGGCAGCGCCCCGCGCCCCGAACCAGCGGGCCTTCCAGCCCGGGCAGATCCGGCACACGTAGCAGCGACCGTGCCCACGGCGGCAGTGACGCCAGGGCGTTGGCGGCGAGGACGGCGTACGGAACCCTTACGGGCAAAGGGATCGGCGGGGTCAGCAGCAGGAACCGGGCAGCGTCGCGCGCGGGCCCGGTGGAGCGCAGTTCTGGCCGGAAGGACGCCAGCCGCTCAGCGAGTTCGGCCTGGTCTCGGGGCGGGTCGACGACGCCGAGCGCGGAGGCGACCCGGGCCGTGTCAGCGACGTAGCCGTCGTACCCCGCCTGGTCGAGCGGGTGCTGGCCGTAGCGGCGGTGGGCCAACAGGAAGCTGTCGACCTCGGCGACGTGCACCCAGGCCAGCAGGTGCGGATCGGCTGCGTGGTAGGTCTCGCCGCCGTCGGCCGTGCCGCGGACAGCCTGGTGGATGCCGCGCACGCGGTCCACGGCGGCTTGCGCGTGCTCCGCGGTGCCGAACGTCGTCGTCGCCAGGAACGTGCTGGTCCGCTGCAACCGCCCCCACGGGTCACCCCGGTAGCCGGAGTGCGCCGCCACCGCCGCCATCGCCAACGGGTGCAGCGACTGCAACAGCAGCGCCCGCAACCCCCCGACGAACATCGACGCGTCCCCGTGCACCACCCGGATCGGCCGATCCGCCCCGAACCAGCGCGTCCCCGGACTGTCGTGGATCCGCACCCGCTCCGCGGGCCCGTTCGGCCCGGCCACCCTGGCGAACAACGCCTCCCCGGCCAACCGCCGCAGCGGCTCCAGCGCCCTGTCCAACCCCAGCCCGCTCACCCCGCCAGCCTATGCGCCATCCGGGTACCCGGCGCAACGGCAGGGTCACCGGGGGCGACATGAACAGGTGTGGCTGACGAACGCGTGAGCTCGACCGCCCCCACCACCGTCGCGCTATCCCACCTGGCACAGCGCATTGTCACCGAGGTCGCGCCTGACCAGGGCGACTACCTCCAGGCGGTGACCGCGGCCTTGGAAACGGGCGACCGCCGGGCCCGCCTGCTCGGTGGCGCGGTGGGTTCGGGCGTCGAGCCGACCGTGCTGGCGGACCTCATCTACCCCCTGCTGACCGGAACCGTCGCCCAGGTCCTCGGCGCTGCGGGCTTCGCCGCGGTGCAACGCCGAAAGCGGTGGCGACGCAAGAACAAGGGCGGACCCCGACCGAGCACGACGATCAGCATCACGGCCGCGCAGATCGCCCCCATGCGCGAGGCCTGCCTTGCGCACGGCCAAGTGCTCGGGCTGTCCCCGGAAGAGGCGACGTTGCTCGCCGACGCGCTGGAGCGCGCGTTGCTGCGATCGCAAGACGAGCGATGACCGCCACTTCCCGAGCCGGGCTGTGGTGGGTCTACCTGTTGGTCTTCCTCGCCTTGGCGATCAACGGTGCCGGGGCCGCGCAGGCGTTGTTCATGACCAACGACCTCGGCGACACGTGGACCGTGCAGGCGTGCTACACAGCGCACGGCATCTCGATGGCCGAACCGTTGAACGTCAACCCGATCCGGGACGGGCCCGCGTCCGAAGCGTGCAGCCGCGACTACAACTTCGCGCTCGGCACCACGATGGTCATCGGTGCCGCCGCGTTGCCCGCCGCGGCCTGGCTGCTGATGGTGCTCGGCGGTCTCGTCATCCGTTGGCGGCTGCGGCCCGGTCCGGCTATCGCGAGACTTGAGGCGGGCTTCGACGAACTGTGCTCGAGCCAAGGGCTGACCGGGCGCCGACGACCCCGGCTGGTGTTGGCGGCGCGCGCGTCTGGGCACCGGCAGGCGTTCACCACCGGCGTGCCCGGCGCTCGCCTGTGGGTGGTCGTGCCCGAGGCGTACGCGCACGTCGACCCCCGCGAGTTCGACGTCGTCGTCAGCCACGAACTCGGCCACGTCCACGCGAAAGACGTCCTGTGGGCTTCGGCGGTGTGGTGGACGGGCTGGATCTCGCTGCCCGCCCTGCTCATCTCGCTCACAGCCCTCGCCGGGGATCTCGACGTGGTCTGGGACTTCTACGGCGAGCACCTGGTGGTGGCGCTGGTGACCGCGATAGCCGTCCTGGCGCTGAGAGCGGCGTTGTTGCGCCGCCGTGAGTTGGCCGCGGACCAGTACGCGGGCGAAGTGCTGGGCGACCCGGTGTCCGCGCGCGAGGTCTTGGTTGGTGCGCCGAGGAAGTGGTCGCCGTTCGCCGTGCACCCGTCGGCGGCCGAGCGTTCGGCCCCGGACGGGCGGCGGTGGGAGGGCGGGTTCGTCGTCAGCGCCGTCGCGGGTGTGGTGGCGATGTTGTGCTACCAGGTCTGCTACATCCTGATCAGCGCCTTCGCGGGCGCCACATCGGATGTGCTGGTGTCCCTCGACCTGCCGATGATCCTCGCCTGCCTGTTGTGGTCCGTCGTGCTGCTCCCCGCG
The DNA here is from genome assembly GCF_016907695.1 of Actinokineospora baliensis. Taxonomy (NCBI): domain Bacteria; kingdom Bacillati; phylum Actinomycetota; class Actinomycetes; order Pseudonocardiales; family Pseudonocardiaceae; genus Actinokineospora; species Actinokineospora baliensis. The sequence continues at coordinate 4,489,335 of NZ_JAFBCK010000001.1, forward strand.
TGGACCCGCCGCGCCCGATCCGGCACGACCCAATGGTTCGGGCCCTTGGCAGGCGCGGTCGTCGGTCTCGTGGGCGGGTACCAGATCCAGGTCCCCGGCGCCGCCGCGTCGATGCGCCTGATGCTCGAACAGTCCGCCCCCGAACTGGTCGGGCTGATCCTGCTGGTCACGCTCACCAGCGCGGTTCTCGCCAGGGCAGCGGCCATCCGGCTGGCCCAGACCACCACGATCGCGGCCCGGGTCGGCGCCACACTCGGAATCGCGGTCGTACTGAGCAGCGGAATCGCGGCCGTCCCCGCGGTGCTGGCGTCCGCGATGCTGTTCGACACGGCCGCCTTGGTGCGGCGGTCGGTGATCGGCGCGGGCTCCGGTCTCGATTGGACGGTCGCGGTACTGGTGCTCCTCGCCTGCCTCGCCCTGTTGTGGCGGCGCGCGGGTGGGATCTGGATCGCGCTGGCGGGCGCGCTCACCGGCGGCGCCGCGGCGGCATTCTCGTGGCTGTCGCGGGTCGAGCCAGAGCAGACCGAGGGCGCGGACTACGTGCTCGCCTACCAGTCGTGGTGGATCTGCGCCCTCGCCGGTTGGGTCGTCGTACTCGCGATCCTGCTCACCCACCGCGGCGAACCCTGGCTGTCCGCGCTCCTGCTCGGCCTGACCGCCGCTGTGGTGGCCGGGGTGCTCTGGTTCGCGATCGTCCGGCTCACCGGCAGCGGCCACGGCTGGTCCGCCCTCACCGGATCGCTGAACTACCCGTCCTGGCTCCTGCTCGTCACCGTGTTCGCGACGACGCCCGTCCTGCTGGTCGCCGCCCGCCAGTCCTTCACCCCCTCCCCGCTGCTCTGGTCCGCCACCACGGTCGTGGTGACGGCGTCACTGGCCGCCCTCATGATCACCGGCCCGTTGTCCACCCTCACCGTGGCCCCGGGCGACGGCGACGAAAGCGCAGGCGCCGCCTACGAACCCCCACCCGCGCCCATGGCCAACCCCAACGCCTACCGCCGACTGTCGGACACCGACATCATGAAAGCCGTCTCAGTGGCCGCGGCGACTTTCCCCGCCGGAACCAGGGAAGTACCGACACCGCCACCGGGCGATACCGAGGTCGTCACCCCAGCCAGCTGCCAAGACACCGTCGACCGCGCCGCGGCCGCCGAAAAGGCCGCTCCCCGCACCGCCGAACAGTCCCGAACCTTCGTCGTCCCCGTCGAAGGCGTCGCGAACGGCGTGGTGGTCGAGATCACCCTCCTCTCCTACCGGACCGAACCCCACGTCCTGGCCACTGTGGACGAAAGCCTCCGCGCCTGCGCCCACTTCACCACCCCCAACCCCACCGCCGACGACGGCGTAACCCGGGCACGGCTGATGCCCCGAACCGCCCTCCCCTCGCCATACCCGACCCGCCACGTCGCGGGCTTCGCCCACAGCACCCGAGGCCCCCAACGCGACTACGCCGTTGTTCAACAGTTGGTCACCGCGGCAGGCAACAACATCCTCCAGATCGATGTCGCGTGGACCTACCGCGCGACCCCACCCCCAGCCGCCACCGTCGCCACCATCGACCAGATCACCATCGGCGCCATGGCAGGCCTCATCGCAGGCCTGTGAGACCCGGCAGCGTCAGACGGCTTTGAGGAGGCCTGCGTCGATGGGGATGGTGGTGCCGGTGGTGCTGGCGGAGCGGGGGGAGGCCAAGAGGAGGACCATGTCGGCGATTTCCTCGGGGGTGATGAGGCGGCCGGTGAGCATGTTGAGCAGTTGGGGGGCTTGGGTGGTGAGGACCTCTTCCCTTGTGGAGCCCAACATGCCCGCCATGCGGTCCGCCGCGCCTCCCGGGTCGGTCCACCACGGGGTGCGGACGCCGCCGGGGGAGATGGTGTTGACGCGGATGCCCTGGGGGGCGAACTCCTCCGACAGGACTTTGGTGAGGTTGTTGAGGGCCGCTTTGGCCGCGCCGTAGTCGACGTTCATGGGGGAGGGTTGGGTGGCCAGGGTGGTGGAGATGTTGATGATCGAGCCGCCGCGGGTCGCCAGGTGGGGGAGGGCGGCGCGGATGGCGCGGACGGCGCTGAAGAGGTTGAACTCGAACATGGCGCGCCAGTCCTCATCGGTGGCGTCGTGGAAGGACGTTCGGGGGAGTTTGACACCCGGTGGCGGTCCGCCCGCGTTGTTGACCAGGATGTCGAGGCCGCCGAAGGCGGAGACGGCTTCGGCGATGGCCTGTTCGGGCGCGGCGGGGTCCATCAGGTCCAGCGCGGTGTGGCGAAGGGACGGTCCGGCCACCGCGTCCAGTTCGCTCGATGTGCCGCGGGACACGGCGAGCACCTTCGCGCCCTCGTCCAACAACGACCTGGTGATGGCGAGACCGATGCCCTTGGAGGCACCGGTGACCACCGCGACCCGACCAGCCAGCTTGAGATCCATTGGGGTTCGCCCTTTCTGTTGTTCTATCCGGGTGAACACCGGACCCCAGCAGAACGTTGCACTCCCGGAAACACAAAAGTCCCCTCCCAGACCAGGGAGGGGACTCGCTGTGTGTCCTACTTGGAGGCGAGGGCCTTGAGGCCCGCGTAGTCACCGGCACCCAGGAGGCGGCGGGAGGTGTCGCACGGCGAGCTGGCCGGGGTCATGGTCTGGGTGGCGTTGTTGGTCTGGTCGACGTGGCCGAGGCCCGCGGTGTGGAGGCGCTCGTGGGTGAGGGTGGTCTCGAGGTCGTACTGCTGGCCGGTGCAGTTGGCCGGCTTGGTGGTGAACCAGGTGTACGCGACGTTGTCGATCAGGGTGTCCGACGCGATGACAACACCCTTGGCGTTGTAGTAGGTGCAGGTGTAGGCCAGAACCTTCGACGGCAGGGTGCCCCAGCCGGTCACCGACTTGTTGTCGTTGCCGGTGCAGGTGGCGGTCGACGAAACCTGCGGCTTCAAAGTGGTGGTACCGGCGTAGTTGTAGGTCGAGGTGGTCAGGTTCGTCAGCCCGCAGCGGTTGGTGCCCTTGGCGACGGTGTTCGTCGAGGTGGTGATGGCGCCAAGAGCGGTCGACGCGATGTTGGCCGGAACACCGTCGCCGTTGTACAGCCAGTTCAGCGTGCCGACCTTCCAGGTCTTCAGCGCGTAGGTGGTGTCCTCGCACGCCGAGGCGGCGGAGGCGGCCGCGGCAGAGGCGGTGACGGCGTCGCCCTCGTCGTAGGTGAAGGCCTCGGCCACCAGGAACACCTGGTCGTCAGCGGCGACGACGGAGGTGACCGGCTGCGCGGCGATGATCACCGAAGCGGCGGCCAGTGCGGTGGCGGCGAGGGTGGTGATCGAGCGGCGCATCTGGTGCTCCTCGGTCGGTCTTGGCTGGATGACACAAGATTCGAGGTCCGCGGGAGCGGGTCGGGTACCGCGACGGGTGCGTCTCGGGTGCACGGCTAACCCGGCACGACGCGCTGCCGAAACTAGATGGCTCAGCCGATCCGTCGTCCCCCACACAGGCGGCCAGACGCCGCGACCTAGCGCCCACCGTGACCGCCGACACCACACAGGTGGGCGCCTAGGGCGTCACCAGCGCCGTGAACACCAGCGGCGCAACCGCCAGGACCAGCAGCAACAGCAGGTTCGTCCGCCGGTAGAAGACCAACAAGGCCACGAACTCGCGCAGGAACGCGCTGGGCACGAAGTACGACGCCGTCCGGGCGCCGACCACGGTCACCCGCAACCGCAGGCGCCGGGACAGCACCGCGGTCCGGAAGACGTGGTAGTTGTTGGTCACCGCCACCGTCTTGCCGGTGTGACCGCGCTCGTCGAGCAGCGCGATGCTGTAGCGGAGGTTCTGCTCCGTCGTGGTGGCCCGGTCCTCCAGCACGATCCGATCCGCGGGCACCCCCTGCTCGCGCAGGTACCCGCTCATCGCCTCCGCCTCGGACACCAGCTCATCGGCCCCCTGACCGCCGGACACGACGACCAGGGCGTCCGCGCGGTGCTCCCGGTACCGCACCGCGCGGTCCAGCCGGGCCTTGAGCAGCGGCGGCACCTTGTCGCCGCGCAGACCGGCGCCCAGCACGATGATCGCGCCTGCGCTGGCGCGCTTGCCCAGCCTGCTGTAGATCGCCGAATACGCGACCAGCGCGATGAACAGGAACGCCAGGTACCCGGCGACCAGCGACACCGAGGCCGCCACCGCCACCAGCCACGGCGACCCGCCGGAGGCCATCGCGGCCACGGTCAGCCCGACCACCCCCAGCGCGGCGACCCCGGCGAGCAGCGACAACAGGTTCGCCAACCGGCGCCCCTCCCGCCGCCACATCACCACACCGTTGGCGATCAGGGCCAGCGGCAGCACGAGCAACACCAGCAACGCCACCGCTGCCGCCACCCAGATCAGGAAAGCACGCAGGAACTGGACACCCGACAGCGCCACCAACAACCACAGCCCCGCGAGCACCGCGGCGATCCCGAGCCACACCGCGTTGCCCAACCGCCGGGGTTCGCGGTACACGCGCGCGGCGAACACCAGCAGTGCCACCAGCGCCAGAACTCCGAAGACCATGACCCTCCGCGGCCGTCCGCACCACCACCGGCGTCGAGCCGTGACCGTAGCACCCGGTCCCCGACCCCGGGCACCTGGCCGGTCGAGTGGTCCACTGTGGTCAGTCGCGGGTTCGGACACCGCGGATGAGCAGGTAGAACATCAGGCCGAACTCCGCGATCCACGTCGGTGCCGAGACCACCTCGCGCAGCAGGGTGGGCGCGGTGGGCAGGGTGAACGCGAGGACCGGATCGGCGACCCAGGCAACTGTGCTGATCATGAGCAGGACGCCGAGGACGCTCGGGAACAAGGGCGAGCGGTAGGCCAGATAGCCCATCGGCAGCAGCCAGAGACCGAAGAACACCCCGGCGAGGACGTAGCCGTCGGTGTGCAGGTCGAGCAGGAGCGCGGCCAGGGCCGGATCGTCGGTCGCGCGCAGGGCGCCCGCGTGCAGGGCCAGGTTGAGCACGATGAGTCCCGCGCCGACCGACACGAACACCAGCAGGGCGTTGGCCGCCAGGTGGTCCACGTGGTGCAGCAGGCGCTGGAGGGTGAGTCCCAGTAGGACGAAGACGACCGCCATCAGGACATCCGCCGCCAGACCCCAGCGGTACAGGGTCTCGTTGGCGACGATGTTCGCGGCCGTGGCCGCCGGGTCGCCGGGAACGCGAATGGATCCGCGCACGAACAGCTCTGCCCAGCCGCCCAGCACGGCGAGCAGCAGGTACAGCGCTCCAGCGGTTCGGGCGAGCGTCACGGGTTTGGTCATGGCGGCAACGCTGCCGGGCGGGCGAGCGCCGCACCTCCCCGCGCGGGCTCGACCTCCTCCACCCAAAGGTGGAGCCGCCCCAGCCCCGAGACGGGTCCGCGGCTTGTCGGGCACCACCTAAACTCCGCTCATGTCACGAGCCTGGCGGTACCTGCTCGCGGTGGGTATCGGTGCCGCCGCGTGGTGTGCGATGGCCGCGGTCCTCGTGTCCGAGTCGATGACCGCGGCCGAGGAGGACGCGGTCGGGGCGATCCTGGCGGTGGACGCGCTCGTCGGCCTCGTGGCGCTGACCCTGCTCCCGCTGAGGCGGCGCTACCCGCTGGTCATCGCGTGCGTGACAAGTGCGGCTTGCGCGGTGTCGGCGGTAGGCCTGGGACCCATGGTTGTGGCTGTCGCGTCGATGGCCACGCGGCGACGCGCGGTGTGGGTCGGTTCGGCGGCCGCGGTGTTCGTCGCGGGAATGGTCGCCTCGGACCTGCTGTGGCGCAAACCCGAAGGTGGCGCTGCCGAGGTGGTCACCGGTGTCGTGCTCGCGGGCGTGATCTTCGGCGCGGCTGTCGTCACCGGCTACTACACCGCCGCTCGCCGTGAGCTGGTCGACTCGCTGCGTGACCGCGCACGCACTGCGGAACGCGAACAGGCATTGACCGCTGTGGTCGCCCGCGACGCCGAACGCACCCGCATCGCCAGGGACATGCACGACGTCTTGGCGCACCGGATCTCCCTGGTCGCGTTGCACGCGGGCGCGTTGACCTACCGTGACGACCTCAGCCGGGGTGAGACGGTCAAGGTCGCCCAGACCATCCAGTCCAACGCGCAGCTCGCGCTGAGCGAGCTGCGCGCCGTGCTCGGCGTGCTGCGCCCCGACGACCCCTCCGACCAGCCAACCCTCGCCGAGTTGCCCGCCCTGGTGGCCGACGCGCGCGAAGCCGGAGCCGAGGTTTTGGTCGACAACCGTTGCCCAGCAGGGGAATCACTGCCAGAACACCTGTCATGCACCGCGTTCCGCGTCGTGCAGGAAGCCCTGACGAACGCCCGGAAGCACGCGCCGGGCGCGCCGGTCACCATCCGGATCTCCGGCGCCCCGGCGGGGGTGCTCGAAGTCGAGGTCCACAACCCGGTCGGGCCCGAGGGCAGCGCACCCCCGGGCGTGGGGCTCGTGGGGCTGGCCGAACGCGCGGAACTCGTCGGCGGCACCCTCCACCACGGCCGGTCCGACGGGTCGTTCATCGTCACCGCGAGGCTGCCGTGGCCGAGGTGACCCCGGTGCGGCTGGTGGTCGTCGACGACGACCCGCTGGTCCGCGCGGGCCTGCGGATGATCCTCGGCGGCGCGCCCGACATCGACGTCGTCGGCGAGGCCGCCGATGGGCGCGCGGCGATCGACCTGGTCGACCGCGAACGCCCGGACGTCGTGCTGATGGACATCCGCATGCCCGGCGTGGACGGTCTGGCCGCCGCCCGAGCGCTGCGCGACCGGGCCAGCGCGTCCCGGGTCATCGTCCTGACCACCTTCGACACCGACGACATGGTGCTGGCCGCCCTCCGCGACGGCGCCGCGGGCTTCCTGCTCAAGGACACCGACCCCACCGACCTCATCGCCGCCATCCACCGGGTCGCGCGCGGCGAACCGATGCTCTCGCCCAGCGTCACCGCCCGCCTCATCGCCGTCGCCACCCGACAACCGGGCGACGACCCCGCCCGCCGCACCGCCCACGCCCTCCTGGGCACCCTCACCGCCCGCGAACGCCAGGTCGCCGCCGCGGTCGCCGAGGGCCTGTCGAACACCGAGATCGCCCAGGCGCTGCACCTGGGCGTGGCCACGGTCAAGACCCACGTCGCCGCCGTGTTCGGCAAGCTCGCCGCCGCCAACCGGGTCCAGGTCGCCCGACGCGTCCACGACGCCGGACCGGACTGGCAGGAGCACCTCCCACCCGGGTAACGGCCCGCGCGGACGCGGCGACGTGATCATTACGACGCGACGAGGCGAGGGGAGCGGCAGATGTCCTACCAGGGACCGCCGACCGGCGGACAGCATCAGCAGCAGCCCGAGCCGCCCCCGAAGACCACCATCAACACGCACGGCCTGTTCGGCGTGCTGCTCATCCTGGCGGCGGTGGGCATCGCGATCAGCAAGCACTGGGACATCCCGTGGCTGTACTTCCTCGTGGGCATCGTCGGCTACGCGGCCGCGATGCTGGCCCTGACGTTCCAGATCAGCCAGTCCGAGCGGCCGAACCAGGGCCACCTGGCCGAGCACCGGTTCACGCTGCTGCGCGCCCAGTACGGCGCGCACCTGACGTTCCTGTTCCTGATCGGCGGGTTGCTGCTGCCCTTCGACGGCTTCTGGCTGGGCGTGGCGATCTTCATCGCGTCCCTCGCCGCCGGGATGGCGATCCCGTTCCTGCTGGTGCGCCAGCGCTGACGCGCAGGTCACAGGGTCTTCTAGGCGATCTATAGGGATCGGCGGTCGATCTGGAGGGGGGTTGCAGACCGGTCCCCGATCCTTACCTCGCAGGGCATCCGTCCGGTGCCCGAGGAGAGCGAGGACTCATGAAGAGCGTGTGCGCGGTGGTGGCCGTCCTGGGCGCGATGACCTTCGTCGGCACCGGCTACGCGGAGGCCGACGAAGGTCATCGCGACGGTGTGCTGGCCCGCGCACGGGCATGGGTGGACCAAGGCGTCCCCTACGGCCTCAACGACTTCACCGACGGCTACCGCCGCGACAGCGCCGGTTTCATCGCCATGGCCTGGTCCCTCGACGACAACCCGACCACCCGCCGCCTCCCCGACCACGCGGTCCGCATCGACAAGGACCAACTCCAGCCCGGGGACGTACTTCTGTGGACCAGCCCCGACCCCCGCACCCCCGGCCACGCCCGCCTCTTCGGCGGCTGGACCGACCCCGCCCACAACGGCTACTGGGTGTACGAGGAGACCGCCCCCAAGGCCCGCTACCACGAGTACACCTGGCCCAACACCGCCGCGACCTACCTCCCGTACCGCTCCACCACGCTCCCCGAGCCCACTCCGATCCCAGCAACCACAACAGCCCCAACAACCACAACCGAACCCCCAGCACCCCCCGCGCCGTCTTCGCCCGAGTCAACCCCGCCAACCCGGCCCGCCGAGCCAGCCCCGCCAACCCGGCCCACCGCGTCAACCCCGCCAGCCCGACCACTGGACACTCGGAACCTGAGGTGCCAACTGCTCGATGGGGCGGACTTGTTTTGCGTGGGGGAGCGGCAGTCGTAGCGTCGTCGCGCTGCAGGGCCATGCTTTTCGGCCCCAGCTTTGCGGTCCTGCCACGGCTGGCGCAGGGGCCCCGCGCAAAACAAGTCCGCCTCATCGAGCCCATCCAACCCACCACGGACCGGGTCGCAATGCCGAAGGCGAGCCGACCCCGAAGCCGCTGGTGCCAACCCAGCCCCCCCGAGCCAGCCCCGCCAGCCCGACCACTGGACACTCGGAACCTGAGGTGCCAGATGCTCGATGGGGCGGACTTGTTTTGTGTGGGGTGGCGGCAGTCGTAGCCTTGCCTCGCTGCAGGGCCATGCTTTTCGGCCCCGGCTTTTGCGGTCCTGCCACGGCTGGCGCAGGGGCCCCGCGCAAAACAAGTTCGCCCCATCGAGCACACCCACACCCCACGGACCGGGTCGCAATGCCGAAGGCGAGCCGACCCCAGAAGCCACCCACCCCACCGAGCCACCACACGCCCAGGGGGTGCTCCGCGAACGGAACACCCCCTGCCCACGACCAACCATCACACCACCCCCGGTGGCACGACCTCCAACTTCTCGACATCCACCACGCGACGAGAACGTCGACGAAGCCCCGGCAGCACCGCGACCAGAACCAGCGTCGCCGCCGCCGTGTAGGCCACCGCCATCGTCAGGCTCATCGTCAGCGGCGTAGTGCCGCCCAGCGAGACCAAGGGCGCCACCAACGGCCCGACCGCGAACGACGTCGTCCCCAGCAGCGCGGCTGCGGTTCCGGCGCGTTCACCGTGGTCGGCCAGGGCGAGAGCGGACCCGTTGCCCTGGGTCACCCCGCCGACCAGCATCAGCAGTGCCAGCGCGATCAGCAGCGGCACCAGCCCGCCGCCCACGAGCACCGTCACCAGCATCGCCACCGCCGCCAAGGCCGTGATGACCGTGCCGACCGTGTACATCCGCTCCGGACCCGCGCGCCGCACGACCACCCGGTTGATCTGCGCGCCGATGATCGACATCACCGCGTTGGCCGCGAAGCAGACGCTGAACCACTGCGGTGACAGCGAGAAGCTCTCCTGCAGCACGAAGCTGATCGACGCCAGGTAGGTGAAGAACGCGACCCCGCCGCAGGCGCCCACGACGAGGAAGCCCAGGAACAGCTTGTCCCGCAACACCGCCCCGAACTGCCGCCCGCTGCCCTTCACGTGCCTCGCCCCCGGCGGCAGGCTCTCCGGCAGTGACGTCAGCGCCAGGACGAACAGCGCGACCCCGATCCCGGCCAGCACGGCGAAGATGCCGCGCCAGCCGATGTAGGGCGCCAGCTGCCCGCCCACGACCGGTGCGACGATCGGGGCTATCGCGCCCACCATGGTCAGCATCGCCAGCAACCGCACCAGGTCGACGCCCTGGGTCAGGTCGCGGGCCACGGCCAGGGCGATCACGATCCCGGCCGACCCGCACAGGCCCTGGAAGAACCGGGCCGCCAGCAGCAGTTCGATCGACGGCGTCACCGCGCACACCAGCGACAGCACCGCGAACAGCGCCACCCCGGTCAGCAGCGGCTTGCGCCTGCCGAACCGGTCGCTGAGCGGGCCGACCGCGAGCTGGCCGAGCGCCAGCCCCAGCATGCACGCCGACATCGTCGCCTGGGCGAGGCTCTCGCTGGTGCCGAGGTCGGTGGCGAGCTGGGGCAGCGCGGGCATGTAGAGATCCATCGAGATGGGCCCGAACATCTCCAGCAGGCCCAGCACGACGGCGACGCGGCGCAGGCTCACGGGGACCGCAGGATCCGCCGCAGCCACGACAGCCGGGTCTCCTCGGCCGTGCGCGACACCTGCGCGTCGGGGGAGAACCCGGAGAAGCCGTGGTACCCGCCCGCCCACACGTGCAGCTCGGCGTTGCCGCCGGTCGCCCAGATGCGCAGCGCGTACTCGGTGGCCTCGTCCCGGAAGATCTCCGCCGCGCCCACGTCGATGAACGCCGGTGGCAGGTTGGACAGGTCGGCCATCCGCGCCGGGACCTGGTACGGGGACGCCTCGTCGGTGAACCGCAGCGGGCCGAGGATGGCGTCCCACGCGGTGTCGTTGTTGTTGCGGTCCCACGCGCCGCGCCCGTCGTACTGCCGGGTGGACACGCTCTCGTTGCGGTCGTCGAGCATGGGGCACAGCAGCACCTGCCCGGCGATGTGCGGACCGCCGCGGTCGCGCGCGAGCAGCGAGACCCCGGCGGAGAGCCCACCACCGGCACTCGCCCCGGTCACCACGATCCGGGAGGCGTCCACACCGAGCTCCTCGGCGTGCTCGGCCAGCCACACCAGGCCCGCGTAGCAGTCCTCCACCGCGGCGGGCGCGGGGTGCTCCGGGGCCAACCGGTACTCGACCGACACGCCGACCGCGCCGAACCGCAGCGCGTCCGCGATCAGGCCGTCGACGCCGAAGTACCGGTTGCCCAGCACCATCCCGCCGCCGTGGATGCAGTAGAACGCGGGCGCGTTCGGCGCCAGGTCCCGCGGTCGCACGATGGTCAGGGTGATGTCCGGGGCGCCGTCGGGGCCGGGGACGACGCGGTCCTCGACGTCCACCGGGCGGTCGCCGACGATCTGCTCGACCGGCGGGACGATGGTGGCGAAGTGGTCGCGGTTGACCAGGATCGTGTCCGCGCGCAGCGGGATCTGCTCGACCAGGTCGAGGAACATCGCCAGCCCCGGTTCGAGCTCGGGGTCGTACGGGACGGGCGGGACGGGCTCGTAGGTGCTCACTTCGCCTCCAGACCCAGGACCCGGCGGAACCACGAATCGCGGGTCGCGAGCGCGGCCTGGCTCACCGGCCAGTCCGGGACGTACATGTCGAACCCGTGGAAGGCGCCGCTCCACACGTGCAGCTCCGCCTGCCCACCTGTCGCCCAGATGCGCAGCGCGTACTGGGTGTCCTCGTCGCGGAACGGTTCCGCGCTGCCCACCTCGATGAATGCGGGCGGCAGACCAGACAGGTCGGTGGCCCGGGTCGGCGCCGCGTAGGGCGACACGGCGTCGGTGCCGACGGCGTCGCCGAGCAGCGACTGCCAGCCCGCCAGGTTCGACTCGCGGGTCCAGGTGCCGATGCCCCGGTACTGGTGGCTGGCGACGGTGGTGTTGGTGTCGTCGATCATCGGGCACAGCAGCAGCTGACCCGCCAGCGCGGGGCCACCCCGGTCGCGCGCCAGCAGCGCCACGCCCGCGGACAGGCCGCCGCCCGCGCTGCCGCCCATGACCACGATCCGGTCCGGGTCGACGTTGAGCTCGGCCGCGTTCGCCGACATCCACACCAGACCGGCGTAGCAGTCCTCCACCGGGGCCGGGTCCGGGTGCTCGGGGGCCAGCCGGTACTCGACGTTGACCGCGACGACGCCGAGCTCCAGCACCAGGGCCAGCAGCCGGGGCACGTCCATGTTGCGGTGGCCGACCATCATGCCGCCGCCGTGGATGTTGTAGAGCCCGGGGACCGGCCCGGTGAGCCCGCGCGGGGAGATGACCGTGATCTCCAGGTCCGGGGCGCCGTCGGGGCCGGGGACCAGCCGTTCGACGACGTCCACCGGCGCGTCCCCGACGGCCACCGCGGCGGGCGGGAACATCGCGGCCTTGCCCGCGCGCATCGCCGGGATCGTCTCGGGGGTGAAGGGCGGGGCGTCGGGCATGACGATCTCGGCGAGCGCGGGCTCGATGTCCGGGTCGAACGGGACGGGAGTGGGGCTCACAGCAGGCTCCTCGCTTGCGGGGACAGGGGGATCAGGGGCCCTCGGGGTTGACCACGTCGCGGTCGACCCAGAACGGCTCGACCAGCGCGCGCAGCTGCTGGGCGCCGACGCGCTCGACCAGGTCGACCGCGGCGAGGTTGTCCTCGAGCTGGGACTGCTTGGTGGCGCCGAAGAGGGTGGTGATGTTGGCCGGGTGGGTCAGCGTGAAGGCGACGGCCAGCCGGGCGGCGCTGGTGCCCAAGCCCGCGGCGACCTCGGCGACGGCGGCCGCGTTCTGCTTGATCCGCTCCTGCACGCCGCCGGGGTCGCGGCCGATCTCGCGGCCGGTGGTGGACCCGGCGAGCAGGCCGCCCTCGAGCACGTCGGAGGACTGCATGGCGAACCCGTCGGCGAACAGCGCCGCGAACGGTTCGCCGTCGGGGATGCTGCGCCGCCCGATGCTGTACTTCAACTGCGCGATCGCGGGCCCGTCGACGCCCTTCTCGGCAGCGATCTCCTGCAGCCGCCGGATGTTGGTGGCGGACCAGTTGTTGACCCCCCACGCGCGGATCTTCCCGGCGCGCTGGAGCCCGGCGAGGTCCTCGACGAGGTCTTCCAGGACGATGTCGTCGCGCCGGATGTCGCCGAGGATGACGAGGTCGGCGACGTCGAACCCGCCGCGCAGGAACGCGTTGTCCAGCTGCGGGCCGAAGCCGTTCTCGCCGAAGCCCTCCAGCCACAGCTTGGCCGAGACGAGGTACTCGTCGCGGGGGATGCCGGAGGCGCGCATCAGCGCGTTCCAGATGACGTCGGTGAACACCGGGGTCATGCCGGGCACGCTGTAGACGCCGACGTCGAACAGGTTGACGCCCGCGGCGACCGCCGTGCGGATCATCGCGACCGCGTCGGCGAAGTCCATCCGGTCGTAGGTGTGCCAGGAGCCGAGCGACAGCTGCGAGAGCTCCAGGTCGGTCGTACCCAGGCGACGGCGGGGGAGAGTGGACACGGTTCTCCTCAAGAGGTGTGGCGGGGTGTGGTGGGAGCGCAACCGTTGGGACTTATGGCAGCCGGGGGTCGATTACAGCTTTGACCTCGTCGAGGCGGTGCATGGCGGCGATGCGCTCGGAGGCGCCGGAGAGCCCGACCGGGGTGCCGAACAGCTCGTCCCACGGGAAGCGGTGGCCGAAGGCGCCGAAGAACTCGATGGCGCGGTGGTAGTCGGAGATGTCGCCGTTGAGCGAGCCGGAGATGGTGAGTTCCTTGCCCATCACCGCGCCCAGCGGCAGCGGCGCCGAGGTCGGTCCGGTGCTGCCGACGATCACGACCTGGCCGCGCTGGGCGGCCATCGCCACGGCCTCGGGGCCGACGGTGGGGGCACCGGCGAAGTCCAGCACCAGGTCGGCGCCGCGGCCGCCGGTGAGCTCGGTGACCCGTTCGATGATGCCCTCGGAGCCCGCGGCGATGTCGACGACGGCGTCGGCGCCGAAGCGGCCCGCCAGGGTCAGCCGGGACTCCGGTGCGCCGACGGTGATCACCTGGGCGGCGCCGGAGATGTGCGCGACGGCGGTGGCGAAGATGCCCAGGGCGCCGGATCCCTGCACCACGACGCGCTTTCCGGTGAGTCCACCGACGTAGGTGAACGCGCGCAGCACGGTCTTGGCCGCGCACCCGGCCATCGCGGCCCAGGTGCTCGGGACGGTCTCGGGCAGCAGCAGCTTCGCCGCGCGCGGGACGACGTAGGCGTACTCGGCCAGACCGGCGGTGGCGTACGGGGGTACGTCGGAGCGCTGCAGGAAGCCGTACCCGCGGCGCGAGCAGGCGACCGGTTCGCGCAGCACGACGCAGCCGTGGCACTCGCCGCAGGTCGACTCCGACCAGCCGATCCTGGCGCCGACCTCGATGTCGCGGCCGAGGGCGTCCTTGGTGCCCGCGCCGACGGCGACGACCTCGCCGACCATCTCGTGGCCGAGCACCATCGGCAGCATGCCGGGGAAGCTCATCTTCCCGGACCAGATCTCCACGTCCGTGCCGCAGAGCGTGGCGCAGGAGATCCGCACCAGCGCCGCGCCCGGCTCCACCTCGGCGGGCAGCGGGAGGTCGATCAGGCTCAGCGGCTGGCCGTGCTCGGTCAGCACCGCCGCGCGGGTGGAGGTGGGGACGGTCATCGTTGTCCTTCCGATCACGGGGAGGTCGGGTGATGAGGATCGTTAGTCTACGACTGTTGACTAAAATGTCGAGACCTCGGCCACTCCCGGCCGCGGGCCGGGGTCAGCCCAGGAGTTGGCCGCCGTCGACGGGCAGGCTGGTGCCGGTGATGTGCGCGGCGGACTCGCCTGCCAGGAACACCACGGCCGCGGCGACCTGGGCGACCGGGGCCAGTTGCCGCAGCGGGATCCTGGCCAGCCACGCCTCGCGCGCGGGGGAGCCCTCTGGCAGGCCCATCTCCAGCATCGGGGTGAGCACCGGGCCGGGGGCCACGGCGTTGACCCGGATGCCGTGCTCGGCCAGTTCGATGGCCGACCAGCGGGTGAGCGCGTCCACCGCGGCCTTGCTGCTCTCGTAGCCGCCCATGCCCGGCGTGGGCTGGCGGCCGCCGATCGAGGACAGGTTCACCACCGCGCCGCGCACGCCCGCGTCGACCATCCGGCGCGCGACGTGCTGGGTCACCAGGAAGGTGCCGTGCACGTTGGTGGTCAGGATGCGCAGCATGTCCGCGGCGGGCAGGTCGAGCAGCCGACCGTGCACGGTGAGCAGGCCCGCGTTGTTGACCAGGACGTCCACCCGGCCCACCGCGTCGAGCGCGCGGGAGAGGGAGTCCTCGTCGGTGATGTCCAGGTCGACGGCGCGGGCGCCGAGTTCGGCGGCGGCCTCGGCGGCGCCGTGGATGTCGGCGACGACCACGTCGTCGCCGAGCGCGGTGAAGGCGGCGGCGATCGCGCGGCCGATGCCACCCGCGCCTCCGGTGATCAGAACGGTGCGGGCAGCGGTCATCGTCGATCCCCCGTTGTGGGCACAGGTGAGTGGGTCAGTATACGAGCGTAGAAAAACGATTGGTCCGACCACAAGCCGCCCGAACGCTACGCAAGGTTGCGGTTCGGTGTCGGAAGCGCTTCGCCGCCGTGACCCTCG
The DNA here is from genome assembly GCF_016907695.1 of Actinokineospora baliensis. Taxonomy (NCBI): domain Bacteria; kingdom Bacillati; phylum Actinomycetota; class Actinomycetes; order Pseudonocardiales; family Pseudonocardiaceae; genus Actinokineospora; species Actinokineospora baliensis. The sequence continues at coordinate 4,504,658 of NZ_JAFBCK010000001.1, forward strand.
GGGCATATGCCCAGTACACGGGATTCTTCGTCCAAAGGTGGGATGGATCGTCGACGAACGTGGAGAAAACCGCTGGTCACCGGAGCATTGCTTTTTTTGCCGACGAACGTAGACTATCCCGCACCACGGTGAGCCAGGTCTCACTTCTTGATCATCCATGTACGGGCGGAGCGGCCCCGCAGTCGCGGAGCGTGACCCCACCGGCAGTCCAGCACCCGAGAGAAGGCTCGATGACCAGGACACGGACAACGGCATTGGTCGCGGTGGCCGTCGCGGCCGCCACCGCGCTCGCCGCATGTACCAGCGCGGGCGGCGGCAACACCCCCGGCGGCTCCACCGCCGGTGGCGGCGGGGGCGCCGAGATCACCGAACTGAAGGCGGGCGTGTTCCTCGACGTCACGTCGTGGGACCCGGCCAGCGCCGACATCGGCTTCGACGGTCCGTACCTCTCGGCCGTCTACGACCCGCTGGTCGCGCTGGACAACGAGGCCAAGCCGATCCCGGCGCTGGCGACCAAGTGGGAGTGGTCGGCCGACCGGCTCACCCTCAGCATGGACCTGCGCACCGGTGTCACCTTCGACGACGGCCAGAAGTTCGACGCCGCCGCCGCGGTGGAGAACCTCAAGCACCTCAAGGCCGGTGTGCGCTCGGGCCAGGCCTACCTCAACGTCGCCGACGTGAGCGCCAAGGACGACGACACCGTCGAACTCAAGCTCACCAAGCGCGACGACTCGCTGCTGTACTTCATGGGTCTCGGCCGCAGCTGGATGGCCTCGCCCGCGGCGATCAAGGCCGACGCGCTGGCCAAGGGCCCGGTCGGCTCCGGCCCCTACAAGTTCGTGGCGGACAAGTCCGCGCCGCAGTCGCAGTACGTCTTCACCAAGAAGGACAACCACTGGGACAGCGCGACCTACCCGTTCAAGGACGTGCAGCTGCTGCCGATCATGGACCAGGCGGCCAGCTTCAACGCCATGCAGTCCGGTCAGCTCAACCTGCAGTTCGCCAACGCCGCCAACCTGCCCAAGGCCAAGGAGGCGGGCTGGAACATCGCGTCCAAGCCGTCGTCCTGGGTCGGCGTGCAGTTCGCCGACCGCACCGGCTCGCAGGTCAAGGCGCTCGGTGACGTCAAGGTCCGCCAGGCCATCGCCTACGCCTTCGACTCCGCGGGCATCCTGCAGGCCGTGGGCAACGGCGCCGGTACCGCCACCAACCAGCTGTGGCCGGTCGACGGCCAGGTCTACGACAAGTCCATGGACGGCAAGTACCAGACCAACATGGACAAGGCCAAGCAGCTGCTGGCCGAGGCGGGCTACGCGGGCGGCTTCTCGGTGAAGATGCCGATGTCGCCGATCTTCCAGGCCTGGCAGCCCGCCGCCAACCAGACCTTCGGCGACCTGGGCATCAAGGTCGAGTGGGTCGACATGGCGATGCCCGACTACCAGAAGAACGCCCCGACCTACCCGATGTTCCTCGCCGTGATCGCCATGAGCGGCAACGACATGGCGACGCTGTCGGACCAGGTGACCACCGCCCAGTGGTACAACCCGAACCCGTCGGTGGACAAGTTCCCCGAGGTCAAGTCGCTGGTCGACGAGGTGGAGAAGGCCGAGCCGGGCGCGGCGCAGACCGAGCTGCTCAAGAAGCTGAACACCAAGCTGGTCGACCTGGCCTGGTGGGACGTCTGGTACCAGGCGGACAACATGTACTTCAGCGCCAAGGGCATCAAGGTCCAGCCGGTCACCGGCATGATGTTCCCCACCCTGCGGTTCATCCAGCGCGGCTGAGGCCACCAGTTGCTCCGGCGGGCCCGCTCGAGGGCGGGCCCGCCGGTGAGGAGCCGAGACTATGTTTTCCTTCATCGCCAAGCGTCTGCTGTCGGGCATCCTGCTGCTGGCGGTCGTCACGACCGGCACGTTCTTCATCGCGCACGCGGCCATCGGGGACCCGACCCCCGGTCTGCTCGGCAACAGCGCCACCCCCGCCCAGCAGGCGGCGCTGCGCGCCAAGATCGGCATCGACCGGCCGCTGCTCACCCAGTTCTGGGACTGGCTCACCCACGCCGTCACCGGTGACTTCGGGACCTCGTGGCGCACCTTCACCCCCGTCAACGACGACCTGGCGCTGCGGCTGCCGGTGACGCTGTCGGTGGTCGTCTTCGCCACCGTGCTCTCGGCGGTCTTCGGGGTCATCATCGGCATCGCCTGCGGTCTGCGGCCCGGCAGCGTGTTCGACCGGCTCCTCAAGTTCGTCTCGGTCGTGCTGTTCGCGCTTCCCGGCTACTGGCTGGGCATCGTGCTGGTGCAGGTCTTCGCCCTGGGCCTGGGCTGGTTCGACGCGACCGGCTACGTGTCGCCCAACATCTCGGTCAGCGGTTGGCTGCGGTCCATCACGCTGCCCTCGGTGGCGCTGGCGCTCGGCGCGATCGTGATGATCGCCGAGCAGTTGCGCAACAGCTTCCTCGAGGTCAACAACCAGGACTTCGTGCGGACCCTGCGCGCGCGGGGGCTGTCCAAGCGCCGGGTCGTGCGGCACGTGCTGCGCAACTCCGCGCCCGCGGCGCTGACCGTGCTGGCGATGATGTTCGTCGGCCTGCTCGGCGGCGCCATCATCGTGGAGTTGGTCTTCAACCTGCAGGGCATCGGGTTGCTCACCCAGCAGTCCTCGCAGAACGGCAACATCCCGGTGCTGCTCGGGCTCACGGTGATGACCGTGGTGTTCGTCGTCGTCATCAACCTCCTGCTCGACCTCGTGCTCGGGTGGGTCAACCCGAAGGTGCGCGACCGATGACCGCTGCCCCGTTCCCCGCCAACCTGGCGCCCGTCAAGCGGGTCTCGCTGTGGCGGCGCTTCCTGCGCCGCCCGGCCGGTGTCGTCGCCCTCGTGGTGATGATCCTCATCGTGCTCGTCGCGGTCCTCGCGCCGTGGCTGGCGCCCTACGACCCGAACCTGGTCAAGCTCCGGATCACCCACGCCCCGCCCGGCGGCGACCACCTCCTCGGCGGTGACTCCGGCGGCCGCGACATCCTCAGCAGGTTGATCTACGGTGCGCGCACGACCCTGTTCGGCGCCGCCATCACCTGCGTCTCCGCGGTGCTGATCGGTGTCCCCGCGGGCGTGTGCGCCGGGTACTTCGGCGGCGCGGTCGACCGGGTCCTCACCTGGATCAGCGACGCGGTGCAGTCGATCCCCGTGCTGCTCATGCTGATGATCGTGGCGGCGGGCACCGGCCAGTCGTTCCCGGTGCTGATGGTGGTCCTGGGCCTGTTCATGGCGCCCGGCTACTACCGGATCACCCGCGGTCGCGCGCTGGCGGTGCGCAAGGAGCCCTACATCGACGCGGCCCGCGTCTCCGGCGTGACCAACCCCCGCATCCTGCGCACCCACATGGCACGCGCGGTGTACCCGCCCATCGTGGTGCAGTCGGCGCTGACGGCGGGCCTGGCCATCGGCCTGCAGGCAGGCCTGCAGTTCCTCGGCATCGGCTCGGCGCAGACCCCGTCGTGGGGCCAGATGATCTCCAACGGCATGCTCGTGATCAACACCCACGGGCTGATCCTGCTGTGGCCCTCCGTCGCGCTCGGTCTGACCATCGCGTCGCTGGCGTTCATCGGCACCACGTTGGCCGACCTGATCAGCATCCGGGTCGAGCAGCCCACCAGGCGGATGCGCCTGCGGACCCGCCAGCAGCTGGTCAAGGCCCCCGCGGTCGCCGACCTGCCGCAGCGCGCGGTCAGCGGGACGCACGTCCACGAGGTCGCCGACTGCGCGCTGCGCATCGACAACCTGCGGGTCGGCTACCCCGCGCCCGACGGCGGGGTCAAGGAGGTCGTCCGGGGGGTGTCCCTCGACGCGGGCCCCGGCGAGGTGCTCGGCATCGTCGGCGAGTCCGGCTCCGGCAAGACCCAGACCATGTTCGCGGTGCTCGACCTGCTGCCCATCGGCGGTACCGCGGTCGCCGACGGGATCCACCTCAACGGCAAGGAGATCGGCAAGCTCCCCGCGCTCGAGCGCGCGGCGCTGCTGGGCCGCTCCATCGGCTACGTGCCGCAGGAGCCGATGACCAACCTCGACCCCAGCTACACCATCGAGCGCCAGCTCGTGGAGCCGCTGCGGCAGGTCCAGGGCCTGTCCAAGGCCGAGGCGCGCAAGCGGGCCAGGGAGGTGCTGGTCCGGGTCGGCATCACCGACGTCGACCGGGTGCTGCGCTCCTACCCGCACCAGATCTCCGGCGGCATGGCCCAGCGCGTGCTCATCGCGGGCGCGGTCTCGGGTCGGCCCTCGCTGCTGGTCGCCGACGAGCCGACCACCGCGCTCGACGTCACCGTGCAGGCCGAGGTGCTCGAACTGCTGCGCGAGCTGCAGCAGGAGTACGGCATGGCGCTGGTCATCGTGACGCACAACTTCGGCGTGGTCGCCGACATCTGCGACCGGGTCGTGGTCATGAAGGACGGCCGGATCGTGGAGACCGGGACGGTCGAGCAGATCTTCCGCAGCCCCGCCGACCCCTACACCGCCGAGCTCATCGACGCCTCGCTCGACGACGCCGACGGCAGGCTCCAGCTGGACGAGGCCCACGTGGGCGGAGAGGACGGTGCCCGATGAGCCCGCTGCTGACCGTCGAGGACCTCGTCGTCGACTACCGGCTGGCCCGCAACGTGCGGTTCCGCGCGCTCAAGGGCGTGTCGATCACCGTCGACCAGGGCGAGTGCGTCGGCCTGGTGGGGGAGAGCGGGTCGGGCAAGTCGACCCTGGGCCGGGCGCTGCTGGGCCTGGCGCCGGTCGAGTCCGGCCGGATCACCTTCGACGGCCAGGACATCACCCACGCCAAGGGCGCCGCCAGGCGCAAGCTGGCCAACGACATCCAGGTCGTGTTCCAGGACCCCTACGGCTCCCTGGACCCGACCATGACCGTCGGTGAGATCCTGGCCCAGCCGCTGCTGGTGGCCAAGACCGCGCGGCCGGGCGCCGTGATCGAGGAGATGCTCGACCGGGTGCGGCTGCCAGCCGACTCGGTGCACCGCTACCCCAGCGAGTTCTCCGGCGGGCAGCGGCAGCGCATCGCCATCGCCCGCGCCCTGGTGCGCAGGCCCCGGCTGATCGTGTGCGACGAGCCGGTCAGCGCGCTCGACCTCACCACCCAGGCGACGATCCTGGACCTGTTCATCGAGCTGCAGCGCGAGACGGGCGTGGCCTACCTGTTCGTCTCGCACGACCTGGGCGTGGTGCGGCGGGTCTGCCACCGCACCTCGGTGATGTACCGGGGCGAGATCGTCGAGTCCGGACCAACCCGAGCGGTCACCGAGGAGCCGACCGACCCGTACACCAAGCGGCTGCTGCTGGCCGCTCCCGTCGCCGACCCGGAGCGCCAGGCCCAGCGCCGCGCCGCCTGGCTCGGCCTTCGCGACTCGGCTTGACCGAGCCAGCATTGGAGTCACGGCCATGCCGAAGGTCATCGACCATGATCAGCGGCGCCGGGAGATCGTCGAGGTGTCCAAGCGGCTGATCGCCGAGGGCGGCTTCGAGGCGGCGACCATGCGCAGCATCGTCACCGCCGCCGGTTTCGCCAACGGTGCGCTCAAGCACTACTTCGCCAGCAAGGACGGCATCATCGCGGCCACCTTCGACAGCGTGCTCGACGAGACCGCGCAGCGCGCGGCCGAACTGGACCCCGGTCTGGGCCCGGTCGCCGCGCTGCGCGGGTTCGTCGAGGCCGCGATGCCGCTCGACGCCGAGCGGATCAGCTCCGCGAGGGTGCTGCTGGTGCTGTGGGGGCACTCGGTCGCCAACCCCGACCTGGCCGCGCAGTACCGCGAGCTGCTGACGAACTGGCGCGCGGAGCTGGTGGCCAGGATCGGGGCGGTGTGGGACCACAGCCGTGACGTGGTGGCCGCCGGGGTGGTCGCCGACGAGATCATCTCGGTGACCATCGGCGCCAACGTGGCCAGCCTGATGCACCCGGTCGGCGCGCTGGTGGCCCGCTACACCGACTACATCGACGCGCTGGTGGCGCGGGTGGCGGGCCCGGTGGGCCCGGTGGGCTGAAACCCTGGACCAGAGCCGAGTTATTGTCTACGCTCGTAGAATGACCAGGGTTTCCGCGCTGCCGACCACCGTCACCCCGCCCGCCGCGGCGGTGACCGGCCCGCCCGTCGTGCTCATCCACGGCTTCACCACCAGCGGGGCGGTCGACTTCCCGGCCGAGCGCTGGGCTGCCCCGCTGGCCGCGGCCGGACGCGAGACGATCGTCGTGCACCTGCCCGGCCACGCGGGCGGCCCCGCCGTCGCCTCCGCCGACGAGGTGGGCACCACCCGGCTGCTGCAGCGCATCGCCGAGGCCATCACCGCCCCCGAGGTCGACGTCATCGGCTACTCCCTCGGCGCCCGCATCGCCTGGGACCTCGCGAGCGTCCTCCCGGTCCGCAAGCTCGTCCTCGGCGGCCTCAGCCCCATGGAACCCTTCGCCGCCGTCGACCTCGCCGCGGCCCGTGCCGCGGCCGCGGGCGGCCCCCAGCCCACCGACATGCTGACCGGCATGATCATCGGCATGGCCACCGCCCCCGGCCAGGACGCCAACTCCCTGCTCAACCTGGTCGAAGGCCTCGCCAGCGAACCCTTCAACCCTGCCGCGGGCGCCCCCCAGGTCCCCACCCTCTTCCTCGCGGGCGACACCGACCCCATGTCCCAGGGCGTCGACCACCTCGTGTCCCTCGTCCCCAACGCCACCCTCCAGCGAGTCCCCGGCGACCACGTCTCAGCCCTCGCCGGAGAGGACCTCCGCGCCGCAGCCTTCACCTTCCTGGGGGTCTGACCATCGCGGGTTGATGGGCGAGCCGCCGCCCATCAACCCGCGATGACCGGACCGGGTCACGCCCACGTGGCCCGCCACACCGCAACGAGCGCGGCGTGAACCGTTGACCCCGGCCGGGAATCGCGCCATAGTGCGATGCGATGATCGCGCTCCGATATGGACCGCGCGCCACACGACCACGCCCTCCTTCGTGGACCCCACAGCCGATTTCGCTGTGCTGAAAGACTGTTCCTCTTCCGTCACCCGTGTCGCCGACGCGGGATCCGCGCCACTGTCACCTTCCTGCACCCGCCCCAGGGCGGGGACCCTGCGTGAAGGAGTGACCAGTGAGACGAGATCGGGCGTGGCACGTCGTGCTCGCGATCGGGTTGGCGGTGGGCGGCGCGGTTCCCGCCGCCGCCGCGGAAGGGGTGGTGCTCGGAGCGGACAAGCCGGGGGCCATCGAGGGCAGCTACATCGTGGTGACCAAGGACCGCCCAGCGGGCGCCGGGTACGACGTGGGCGCCAAGTACGGTGCCGTCGTCACGGCCACCTGGGAACGGGCCTTGACCGGGTTCGCCGCCCGGATGGACGCCGCGGCCGCGCGCAGGCTGGCCGCCGACCCGGCGGTGGCGATGGTGGTCCAGGACTCCGTGGTCACGGTCGCGGGGGAGCAGCCGAACCCGCCGAACTGGGGCACCGACCGCGTCGACCAGCGGGACCTGCCGCTGGACAACACCTACCGCTACGGCGGCACGGGCGCGGGGGTGACCGTCTACGTCATCGACACCGGGGTGCGCACCAGCCACAGCACCTTCGAGGGCCGGGCCAGGTGGGGCACCAACACCATCGACACCAACAACACCGACTGCCACGGGCACGGCACCCACGTCGGCGGCATCATCGGCGGCCGCGAGTACGGCGTCGCCAAGGCGGCCGAAGTCGTCGCGGTGAAGGCGTTGAACTGCGCGGGATCCGGCTCCAACAGCGCGGTCATCAGCGGCATCGAGTGGGTCACCAAGAACGCCGTCAAACCCGCCGTGGCGAACATGAGCCTCACCAGTTCCGCCGACCCCGCCATGGACGCGGCCGTTCGCAAGTCGATCGCCTCGGGCGTCACCTACGCGGTCGCCTCCGCCAACGACGGCAAGGACGCCTGCAACTCCTCGCCCGCGCGGGTCACCGAGGCCATCACGGCCAACGCCGTCGACAAGAACGACGCCAAGCCGACCTTCTCCAACTTCGGCCCGTGCACCGACCTGTTCGCCCCCGGCGTGGGCATCCTGTCGGCCTGGAAGGACAACGACAACGCCACCTACACCGCCAGCGGCACGTCCATGGCCGCTCCCCACACCGCCGGTGTCGCAGCGATCTGGCTCGGGGCCCGCCCCTCGGACACACCGGCCCAGGTCCACGCCGGTGTCGTGGCCGCGGCCACCCCGGACAAGGTGACCAACCCGGGCACGGGGTCACCCAACCGGCTACTGCACTCCGCGCCCACCCCGCAGCCGTTGGCGCTACCGAGCCCCGGCAACCAGACCGGCGCGGTCTCACGTCCCGCCTCTGTCGCCCTCCGCGCGACGGGGGGCACCACCCCGTACACGTGGGCCGCGTCCGGGCTGCCCGCCGGGATCGCCTTGGACGTGAGCACGGCGACCCTCGCTGGAACACCCACAGCCGAAGGCGCCACCGCCGTCACCGCCACCGTCACCGACGCTGTCGGCGCGACCGCCGCCACCACCTTCACCTGGACCATCACCGCCGCGAGCGACCTCGAGGTGCTCGACCCCGGTGACCAGACCGGCGAGGTGGGCCGGGAGAGCGGGGTCAAGGTCTCCGCCAGCGGCGGCGCCGAGCCCTACACCTGGACGACGACGGGCCTGCCCGGGGGCGTTGGCGCCACCGCCAGCGGCAACGTCGTCACCCTGGCGGGCGTCCCGACCACCGCCGGGACCACAACGGTCGTGGCCACCGTGCGCGACAACACGGGCGCCACCGCGGCCACCACGTTCACCTGGACCATCACCGGGGGCTGCGCGGGCGGCCAGAAGCTGACCAACCCCGGCTTCGAATCCGGCGCCACCGGCTGGACCGGCACCACGGCGGTCATCGGCCAGCACGCTGTCGCGGGCCAACCCGCCCACGGCGGCACCTGGAGCGCCTGGCTCGGCGGCAAGGGCAGGGCCAACACCACCTCGGTCGGTCAGACCGTGACCCTGCCCAGCGGGTGCGCGTCGTACCGGTTGTCGTTCTGGTTGCACATCGACACCGCCGAGCGCGACGCCCGGGTCTGGGACCGCCTCACCGTCACAGCGGGGGACAAGACCCTCGCCGCGTTCTCCAACCTCAACGCGGCCACCGGGTACCGCCTGATGAGCTACGACCTGTCCGCGTTCGCGGGCCGCGCGGTGCCGATCACCTTCACCGGGCTCGAGGACAGCTACCTGCGGACGTCGTTCGTCCTCGACGACGTCGCTGTCACCGCGGGCTGACTGTCCCGGGGCGGGGCCGCGGGCGACTCCGGTCGGCCGCGGCCCCTGCCGCGTACCATGACCCGGGTGGATCTTGAGGTGCGACACCTGCGTGTTCTCCTCGCCGTGGCCGACGAGGGCAGCATCACCCGCGCCGCCGCCGCGCTCGGCCTGTCCCAGCCCTCGCTGACCGCCCAGGTTCGGCGGATCGAGCGCGCGGTCGGTGAGCCGGTCTTCGTCCGCGGCCACACCGGCGTGCAGACCACGCAGTTCGGCCGTGGCCTGCTCAGCCGGGCCCGCGCCGTGTTGCGCGAAATGGACCACCTGCTGGTCAACTCCCTCCCCGCCGCGCGCCGCGAACTCGCCATCGGCGACGCCGGACTGCTGCTGGCTGCGGTGGTGCCCCGCCTGGAACGCGACCTGGCCGCCGCGGGCTCGGGCCTGACCGTGCGCGTGCACATCGACCCCGCCGCGGCCGCGCTGGTCGCGATGCTGCGCTCCGGCAGGCTCGACGCGGCGATCATCAGCGACGTCGTCGGTTTCGAGTTGCCCAAGACCGCCGCCGTGCACCGGGTGACCGTCGTGCCGGTCGAACCCGTGTTCATCGCCCTGGCCGCCCACCACCGGCTCGCCGCCCACCCCACGGTCGACCTCACCGACCTCGCCGACGAGGCCTGGATCGTCAACCCCTACGACAACCCGGGGTGGATGGCCTCCGTCCGCGCCGCCTGCGCCCACCGCGGCTACCAACCCCGCATCGCCTACGAGAGCAGCCACATGGCGGGCGCCCGCGCGTTCGTCGCCACCGGCACCTGCGTGGCCATCGCGGATCCGCTCTCGGTGGAGGACCTCGGCGTCGTCTTCCGGCCCCTGGCAGGCGACCCGATCCGCGGCCGGATCGATCTCGCCTGGGTCGACCAGTGCCCGGTCCCGGCCGACCTGCTGCGCCGGGTGGTGGCCGAGGAGTACCGGGCCTTGGCCGAGCGCAACACCGGCTACCGCCGCTGGTGGGCCGAGCACGGACAGGTCTTCGTCTGAGCCGAGGCCACCTCGCCACCGACCCCGGACGGCCCGCGCGGGCCGCGGTGGGGCTAAGCGGGAATCAGACCAAGGGGCTGATTGCCGCTCCACTCGGCCCGTGGGAGCCTCTACGCACAACCGGCCGGGGTCGAGCGAGGAGTCGATGCTGTGGAGGGTGACGGGGCCATCACCCGGGGCCTGCTCTCCGGTCTGCGGCTCGACGAGCTGCTGGGGGAGTTGCACGAACGGCTCGGTGCGGTGATGAGCACCCGTGACAGCCTCCAGGGCCTGCTCGACGCGGTGATGGCGGTTGGTGCGGGGCTTGAGCTCGACTCGACCTTGCAGCGGATTGTCCAGGCGGCGGTCAACCTCGTCGACGCCCGGTACGGCGCGTTGGGCGTGCTCGGCGAGACCGGTGGCCTCGCCCGTTTCGTCAACGTCGGGATCGATCCGAAGCAGCGGGCCATGATGGGGCACCTGCCGGAGGGGCGCGGGCTGCTCGGTCTGCTCATCGAACACCCCGAGCCGATCCGGCTCTCGGACCTCACCCAGCACCCCGCGTCCGTCGGCTTCCCGCCCAACCACCCCGCCATGGGCAGTTTCCTGGGCGTACCGGTCCGCATCCGCGGCGAGGTCTACGGCAACCTGTACCTCACCGAGAAGCGCGGCGACGCCGAGTTCACCGCCGACGACGAGGCCGTGGTCAGCGCACTGGCCTCCGCGGCGAGCGTCGCGGTGGAGAACGCGCGGCTGTTCGAGCGCTCCCGCGAACGCGAGCGCTGGCTCGCCGCGGCCGCCGAGGTCAACGAGGGGTTGCTGCGCGGGGTGTCGCAACGGGAGTCCCTCGACCTGATCGCGCGCCGCGTCGCGGAGCTGACGGATGCTGATTGTGTGCTGATCCTGTTGGAGGCCGAGGAGCTCCTGCGGGTCGGTGCGGCCACCGGTCGGCTGGGGGAGTGGCTGACCGACGCCGAGGTGACCGCGCTCGGCCCGCTGATCGAGGAGACGACCGCCGCCGAGGCGCCCCGGGTGGTCGCCGACCTGGGGGTGGAGACCTCGGGCGGCCGGGTCGCCGACCTGCTCGGCCCCTGCGTGCTGGTCCCGCTCACCGGCACCGGCGGTGTCCTGGTGACCGCCAGGCAGAAGGGCGCGGCCCCGTTCCCCGCCGACCGGGTGCCGCTGCTCGGCTCGTTCGCGGGCCAGGCGGCGGTGGCGCTGGAACTGGCCGAGAAGCAGCGCTCCCAGCGGCTGCTCGACGTCCTGGCCGACCGCGACCGCATCGCCCAGGACCTGCACGACCACGTCATCCAGCGCCTCTACGCGACCGGCATGAGCCTGCAGGGCACGCTGCGCCGCATCGACGACCCCGAGGTCCGCGCCCGCGTGCACCGCTCGGTCGAGCAGTTGGACCAGACCGTCCGCGAGATCCGCACCTCCATCTTCGACCTGCAGGCCGTCGACGACCCCGCCTCCCTGCGCCGCCGCATGCTCGACGCCGTCGCCGAGATCGCCGCCGACCAGCCGGTCACCCCCTCGGTCAGCATGTCCGGCGCCATCGACACCCTGGTCCCGCCCGAGGTCGGCGACCACGCGCTGGCCGCCCTGCGCGAGGCGGTGAGCAACGCCGTGCGGCACAGCCGGGCGAACACCATCACCGTCGTCGTCTCCGCCGCCGACGACCTCGTGGTCGAGGTGATCGACGACGGCAAGGGCATCGGCACCACCACCCGCCGCAGCGGCCTGGAGAACCTCACCCGTCGAGCCCGCCAGTGCCAGGGCACCTGCGAAGCCACCCCCGGCCCCGACGGCATCGGAACCCACCTCCGCTGGCGCGTCCCCCTCGGCTAATGTGGACTGTCCACACAGTACTTCCGGCCGCTTCTCAGCGCCCCCGGCGCAGTTCGGCGGCGAGTACGGCGGCCTGGGTGCGGCGCTGCATGTTGAGCTTGGCCAGCAGGTGCGAGACGTAGTTCTTGACGGTCTTCTCGGCCAGGAACATGCGCTCGCCGATCTGCCGGTTGGTCAAGCCCTCGCCGATCAGCTCGAACACCGTCCGCTCCTGGTCGGTCAGCGTCGCGATCGGGTCGTCCTCGGTGCGCTCCCGCCGGATCCGGTCCAGCAGCGCCGCGGTGGTCCTCGGGTCCAGCAGCGACCCACCGGCGCCCACGGTGCGGACCGCGGCGACCAGGTCGGTCCCCAGCACCTGCTTGAGCACGAACCCCGCCGCGCCCGCCAGGATCGCGTCGAACAGGGCCTCGTCGTCGGCGTAGGAGGTGAGCATCAGGCAGCGCAGGTCCGGCATGACCGACCGCAGTTCGCGGCACAGCTCCACCCCGGTCCCGTCCGGCAGCCGCACGTCGAGCACCGCCACATCCGGCTTGGCGTCCGGCACCAGCACCAACGCCTCACCCGCCGACGCCGCCTCCCCGACGACCTCGATGTCCGGGTAGTCCAGCAGCTCGGCCACCCCGCGCCGCACGATCTCGTGGTCGTCGACGAGGAACACCCGGATTCCCATCACGTCTCCCGCTCAGCTCGGACCGGTACCACCCCACTCTAGGTGCGCCCCGCCCGCCTGACCCAAGCCCAGCGGCACGTCCGGATGAGGACCAAAGTCCCGACGGGGACCACCTGGGCCGAGGCCGACGGCCCGGGTCTCACCGTCGTGTTGGTGGCCGCCCGGCCGGATAGGAAGGGGGGTACGCGTGGCTACCTTGCCGTTCGGTCACCCGGGCCTGGTGTTGTGGCGGTCGAGCGGCATCGGCTTACTGGCCTCGGTGTCACTCGGCGTGCGGTGAGCCCAGCCGGGCAAGGCCGAACCGCGCATTGCCCTCGCGCGGAGACACGCTAACCGCACGCCGTCGCTGGGCAGGCATGTCCCGGCGACCGTGAAGGCTTGCTCGCGTTGCGGGACTCCACCGACAGTTGCTGGCGGTCGTGTTCGAGGGCGGCCCGCTGGCGGTTTTGCCACGGTGGAGGATACGGCGGCCGACAAGGTTCGCGCGGATATGGCGATGCGGCGGGTCCGCTCGAAGCGCGCCGCGGGCAACAGCGTCGTTCTTGTCTCAGCCGGTCGGCGGGCGTGCACGCCCCGCCGACCCCTCGACGACGTGGTCGTCGAGGGGTGGGCGAACCACTAGCGGGGCAGGGTGCAGCCTGGGCGGGTGAGGACGAACTGGTTGCCGGGGCCGATGCAGGCCACGATGTCGTAGGTCTGCTGGGCGTAGCCGATCCCGGACCGGACGGTGACCTGGCCGGTTTGCGAGACCTCACACGGGTTGTTCTGCGTGCACCGGCCGCCGCTCTCGTTGATCGTGTTGTTCACGCCGACGACCTTGCCCGAGGCGGTGTCGATGATCGGCGACCCCGAGGTGCCGCCGATGACGTTGCAGGGGCGGGTGTAGCGGATGGAGTCCTTCCAGGTCCAGCTGCCTTCCTTGAGCTGGTAGGCGAACCCGTCCACCGCGCAGGTGTAGATCCGCTTCCAGTAGCCGGAGACGACCTGGATGCCGGTGCCCTGCGCGGGCCTGGTGGCCGACAGGTCGAGCGCGCGGGAGCGGTACTGCTGCTGGATCTGCGCGTAGGTCGAGCTGAGCTGGTAGAACGCCGCGTCGGTGTTCTTCATCGTGGCGTAGGCGAGTTTGGTGGCCCGCAGCGTGCCCAGCGATTGACCGGAACCGTTGAGCAGGGTGAACGAGCGGCTCGACGACTGGTTGACGATGACCTCGTTGGCGCCCATGAGCTTCACGCAGTGCCCGTTGGTCAGCACCAGCGCCGGGTCGCTGTCCACGGCGGCGGGTGGGCGGACCACCGAGCCAGAACAGTTGTCCAGCGCCACAATCCCGGTGAAGTCCGCGTACGCCGCCGCACCGGCCGGGGCGGCGAGCACGGCCGCCGCGGCCAGTGCGGTGGCGAGCACGCCGACCACTCGCTTGATCATGGAAGTTCCTTCCGGTAGCAGGGTTGCCACCATGCAGGGTTGACGTCCCGGCGTTCACTCACCACCCCCGTTCGGGTGGCAACGCCGACCGGACAATCCAGATCCCCCAGTCTGAAGAGGAGGAATCCGGCGCCGAACCCCTTCATTCGCAACGCGTTCACAGTGGGAACGCTGGGAATGCGTTGCCCGCCAACCCACCCCGCACACAGCCGCGGCCCCCTCCCGATGTGGGAAGGGGCCGCTGCGGCGCTGTCTGCTTACTTGGTGGCGAGGGCCTTGAGGCCGGCGTAGTCACCGGCGCCGAGGAGGCGGCGGGAGGTGTCGCAGGGGGAGCTGGCCGGGGTCATGGTCTGGGTGGCGTTGTTGGTCTGGTCGACGTGGCCGAGGCCCGCGGTGTGGAGGCGCTCGTGGGTGAGGGTGGTCTCGAGGTCGTACTGCTGGCCGGTGCAGTTGGCGGGCTTGGTGGTGAACCAGGTGTAGGCGACGTTGTCGATGAGGGTGTCGGAGGCGATGACGACGCCCTTGGCGTTGTAGTAGGTGCAGGTGTAGGCGAGGACCTTGGCGGGGAGGGTGCCCCAGCCGGTGACGGACTTGTTGTCGTTGCCGGTGCAGGTGGCGGTGGCGGAGACCTGGGGCTTGAGGGTGGTGGTGCCGCCGTAGGTGTAGGTGGAGGTGGTCAGGTTGGTGAGGCCGCAGCGGTTGGTGCCCTTGGCGACGGTGTTGGTGGAGGTGGTGATGGCGCCGAGGGCGGTGGAGGCGATGTTGGCGGGGACACCGTCGCCGTTGTACAGCCAGTTGAGGGTGCCGACCTTCCAGGTCTTGAGGGCGTAGGTGGTGTCCTCGCAGGCCGAGGCGGCGGAGGCGGCAGCGGCGGTGGCGGTGACGGCGTCGCCCTCGTCGTAGGTGAAGGCCTCGGCGACGAGGAACACCTGGTCGTCGGCGGTGGCGAGGGAGGTGACCGGCTGCGCGGCGATGATCACCGAGGCGGCGGCCAGTGCGGTGGCGGCGAGGGTGGTGATCGAGCGGCGCATCGGGTCTCCCTGGTGGGTTCTGGCTGGTTGACACAAGATTCGGGGGCGGGGGGAGCGGGTCGGGTACCGCGACGGGTGCGTCTCGGGTGCACGGCTAATCCCGCACCGCCCGCTGCCGAACCCACCTGGTTCCGCGCGTCCGGCGACCCCCACACGAGGCCGCTGGTGGCGGTGGGCGGCGGAAAACGACCGGGTTCACCCACAAGCGGGCTGGGTACTGTTCACGGTGACCGAAATGTCGCTATCCGGAAGAGGTACCCGTGGCTCTCGACCCCACCGCCCGCCGCCCGCTGCGCCTGCTGGCCGTGGTGGGCGCGCTCGCGATGCTCCCGCTCCTGGCCGCCTGCGGTGACGACGACGATGACGACGATGACGACGACGGCATGCGCGCCCAGCCCCGCCCCGCCGCCGTCCAGACCTGGTAGTACCGCCACTCGTACCCCCGCCGGTGCCCCCGGTGGGGGTACGACCGCGTCGGGCGTCTGAAGTGGACCGGATCCAGAATGCCCACCCCCGTGGACGACCGGACCGGGGACCGGTGTCGCCGCGCGCTAAGGAAGTTCCCCGACCGCCCGACCGCCGCCGCCTAAATGGTTTGACTCGGTCGTGCCGCCGTGGTCTTGGCCGCACCGGGTGGTATAGCCTCGCAGGGAGCCCCACCGCCGTCAGGGGGGTATCAGGATCGACGGGTGGGCCGCCAGGCCCGTGTCGCCGGTCCGCCCCCGACCCGCTCTCCCGCGCCGCGCCCGCTCCCCGTGGGTCGCGGTGTGCGCCCGCCGCGGTGGCGTGCCGCCGCGTGCCCCACCACACCCTGATCCAGCTGTCCGGTCCAGGTCAGCGGCGTGCCGCCCCTGCCAGAGAAAGTCACCTCAACCATGAGCGCTTCCCCCCTGTCCGACGCGCACGCCGCGCCACCGCGGCGCGGCAGCGACTTCGCCGAGTTGTCGCGCCGGATCAAGAGCGAGGGGCTGCTGGAGCGGCGGCACGGCTACTACGTGGCCCGCATCGCCACCAACGCCGCGCTGCTCGGCGCGGGTGTCGCCGCGTTCCTGCTGCTGGGCGACTCCTGGTGGCAGGTGCTGACCGCGGTGCTGCTCGCGGGGGTGTTCACCCAGTTCGCCTTCATCGGCCACGACGCCGGGCACCGCCAGATCTTCGGCTCCCGCCGGGGCAACGACGTCCTGGGCTACGTCCACGGCGCCATCACCGGGATCAGCTTCCAGTGGTGGGTCGGCAAGCACAACCGCCACCACGCCAACCCCAACCACGAGGACGACGACCCCGACGTCGACATCCTGGTACTGGCCTTCAGCGACCGGCAGGCGCTGACCAAGAACGGCCTGGCGCTGTGGGTCACCAAGTACCAGGCGTTCCTGTTCTTCCCGCTGCTGCTGCTCGAGGCGATCATGCTGCGCGCGGCCAGCGTGCAGGCGGTGCTGCGCCGGGAGATCAAGCCGTTCCGGCTCGAGGGCGTGCTGCTGGCGGTGCACATCGCGGTGTACCTGAGCGCGGTGTTCCTGGTGCTCTCGCCGCTCAAGGCCGTGGTGTTCATCCTGGTCCACCAGGGCCTGATGGGGGTCTACCTCGGTTGTTCCTTCGCCCCCAACCACAAGGGCATGCCGATGCTGACCGACGAGGACTCGGTCGACTTCCTGCGCAAGCAGGTCCTCACCTCGCGCGACATCCTCGGCGGCCGCTGGGTCGACTACCTGTTCGGCGGGTTGAACTACCAGGTCGAGCACCACCTGTTCCCCAACATGCCGCGCTCGAACCTGCGCCGCGCCCAGCCCCTGGTCGAGGAGTACTGCGTGCGCAACGGCATCACCTACACGCACTGCGGGATCCTCGCCTCGTACAAGCAGGTCCTGCGGCACCTGCACTCGGTCGGCGCCCCCCTGCGCGCTCCCCGCGAGCTGGTCGCGGGCTGAGACCACCGCGACCGGTATCCACATCGGACTACCGGTCGCGCAGCAACCCCGCCACCAGCGCCGTCAGCCCCGCGTCGGCCTGGTGGTCGGCGGTGCTCGCGCGCAGGACCTCGGCGATGACGGGGGAGTCCGCGCTGGCCATGAGCCTGGTCGCGAAGGAGCCCGGGGTGTCGGTGGTGAGGGCGGCGCCGAACACGTGGGTCCACAGGGTGCGGGCGGCGGCGGCGATCTCCCCGTCCGGCATCCCCGCGGCCCGGAAGGCCGTGAACACCCGGCTCAGCAGCGGGAGGATCAGCGGCCCGGCGAGCCCGTCCACGGCCAGCGCGGTCACCGCCCAGCGGTCGCCGCGCAGTGCGGTGTGGACCGCCATCGCCAGGGCGACCAGGTCCTCGCGGGGATCGTCGACCGGCTCGGGCACGACGATGGTCTCGGCGAGCGCGTCGAGCATCGCCACCACCAGCCCGTCGCGGTCGCCGAAGCCCGACCGCACCCCCGCGACCGACGCCCCGACCGCCTCGGCGACCGAGCGCACGGTCACCGCGGCCAGGCCGTCCCGTCTGGCCAGTGCGCCCGCGGCGGCGACCACCTCGGACCGGTCCGGTGTGGAGCCCCCGGGGTCGCTCGCCCGCTCGACCCTGGTCGCCATGCCGTCGAACAGCAGGTCCAGCTTGTGGTCGAGCCAGCCGCGGCCGTGCAGGGCCTGTTCGTCCGAGGCCTCCACGAGCAGGTCCCGCCAGGACTCCAGGTAGATCTCGCGCAGGCTGCGCTGCCCCCGCGCGGTCTGGAAGGTCCGGTCGAGTCCGCGCATGGCGATCTCGGTGGCGATGGTCAGGTCCGCGACCAGGTCCACCGCGACCGAAGCGTGCAGCCGGTCGAAGCCGTCCGCCCGCAGCCTGGCGACGTAGCCGGTGGCCAGTGCGGTGACCCTGGCGGGCAGGCCGGGCGCCAGTTGGATCGACTCGGCCATGCCGGGGTGCTTGAGCAGGAACTCCCACAGCGCGTCGGCGAAGGCCCGCAGCAGCTCCCGCCACCGCAAGCCCGCGGTCGGCCAGTCGAACTCGCGGACGGCCAGGTCGATCACGGCGAGCACCAGGTCGTCGCGGTCGTGGACGTAGCGGTAGAGCGTCGAGTGGCTCACCCCGAGCCTGCGCGCCACGGTCGGCATCGACAGCGTGAGCAGGCCCTCCGCCAGCGCCGCGCGCGCGACGTCGTCCCTGGTCAGCGACGCGGGTGGGCCGGGTTTGCGGCCCACCCGCTTGGCGGTGCTCATGGCAGCACGGTAGCGGGCTAGCCCGCGGCCAACCGCCACCCCGCCGCCCGGTCCCGCTCGCGCCAGAACGCGGCGTACCTGCCGTCGACGCCGATCAGCTCCTCGTGCGTGCCCACCTGCACCACCGCGCCCTCGTCGAGCACCACGATCTGGTCGGCGGCCACCACCGTGGGCAGCCGGTGCGCGATCACCAGCACCGTGGACCGCTCGGTGAGCGCGTGCATCGCGGCGCGGACGTAGCGCTCGTTCTCGCTGTCGAGCGCGGCGGTGGCCTCGTCGAACAGCACGATCGGGGCGTTCTTGACCAGGGCCCTGGCGATCGACACCCGCTGCCGCTCGCCGCCGGAGAGCGCCATGCCGCCCTCGCCGACCCTGGTGTCCCAGCCGTTCGGGAGCCGGGCCACGATCTCGTCCACCCCGGCCAGCGCTCCGGCGGCGTGCACCTCGGCCTCGGTCGCCTCGGGCCGACCGGCCCGGATGTTGCCCGCCAGCGTGTCGTCGAACAGGTAGACGTCCTGGAACACCAGCGCCACCTGGGCCATCAGGTCCTCGGTCCGCTGGTCGCGCACGTCGGTCCCGCCGACCCGCACGGTGCCGGTGTCGACGTCCCAGAACCTCGCGATCAGCCTGGTCACCGTGGTCTTGCCGGACCCGGACGCGCCGACCAGCGCGGTCATCGTCCTGGGCGCGACGGTGAACGAGACGCCCCGCAGCACCGGCCGGTCCGGGCCGTAGCCGAAGTGGACGTGGTCGAGCTGGACCTCGCCGGGTCGCGCCTGGGCGGTGGTCTCGGCGGGTTCGGGCAGCGGCCGCTCCTCGAGCACGGCGGTGATCCGGCGGACGTCGTTGTGCGCCATCCGCACCGCCCCCGAGAGCTCCGACAGCTCGGCGAGCGGGCCGGTGAACCGCGCCGCCAACGCGAGAACCGCGACCAGCGCGACCGGGTCGACCGAACCGCCCAGCGCCAGCAGCACACCGACGACGATCAGCACGGTGAACGCGAACTGGGTGGCGATGCCACCGCCGAGGATGCCGGGCACGGCCATCCACAACGCGCGTTTGCCCACCCGGTGCTGCTCGGTGATCGAGTCCTCCAGCGGGGTGTGCCCCTCGGTGCCGCGGCCGAACGCGCGCAGCGTGCGCTGGTGGCGGGCGAACTCGACGACCCGGTTGGCCGCGGCCACCGCCGCGGTGTCCGACAGCTCGTCACCCCGGCCGACCAGCCGCGCGCACCAGGCGAACACCCAGGCCAGCAGGGGTGCGCTGATCAGCATCGCCAGGGCGAGCCGCCAGTCGAAGAAGAAGGTGACCACCGCGATCGCCGCGGGCGTCACCGCACCGGCGACCAGCGGGGTCAGCAGGTGGGCGAACAGGCCGCCGACCATCACCGTGCCGCTGGTGACGATCCGCGAGAGCCTGCCGACCTTCTCCCCGGTGAACCACCCGACCGGCAGCGACCCGACGTGGTCGCCGACCCGCTCGTGCAGGGTGGTCAGCGCGACGATCGCCACCGCGAAACCCTTCATGGCCTGCACGTAGTTCGCCGCGCACGTCGCCACGACGACCACGGCCATCACCGCCAGCCACCGCACAGCGCCGCCGAGGTCACCGGCGAGCAGGT
This sequence comes from Actinokineospora baliensis, assembly GCF_016907695.1. NCBI lineage: Bacteria > Bacillati > Actinomycetota > Actinomycetes > Pseudonocardiales > Pseudonocardiaceae > Actinokineospora > Actinokineospora baliensis. The sequence goes on from NZ_JAFBCK010000001.1 coordinate 4,524,725, forward strand.
CGCGCAGCACCGGCACCAGCATCGCGGCCGCGACGCCCTGCAAGACCCCGAACGCGGTCGCCCACGTGAGGTAGGCGCGCAGGGCGCCGCGGTGTTCGGGTCCCAGGATCGTGGCGAGGTCGCGCACCAGCGGGCGCAGGTTCATCGGTTGTCCCCTTCCTGGTTGGCCCACAGCCGGGCGTAGGTGCCGCCGAGGGCGAGCAGTTCGTCGTGCGTGCCCCGCTCGGTCAGGGATCCGCCGTCGAGCACGGCGATCTGGTCGACCGAGGTCACCGTGGACAGCCGGTGGGCGATCACCAGCAGCGTCCGGCCCCTGGCCAGTTCGGACAGCGCGTCCTGCACGGCGGCCTCGGACTCGGGGTCGGCGTGCGCGGTTGCCTCGTCGAGGACGAGCACCGGGGTGTCGGCCAGCAGCGCCCGCGCGATCGCCACCCGCTGCGCCTCGCCCCCGGAGAGTTGGGCGTCCACGGTGGCGTAGCCGTCGGGCAGGGCCGTGATCCGGTCGTGGATCTTGGCGGCGGTGGCCGCGGCGACGACCTCCTCGTCGGTCGCGCCGGGTCGGCCGAGGCGGATGTTGTCGGCGACGCTGCCGTGCACCAGCGCGATGTCCTGCAGCACGAACCCGACCCACCGGTACAGCTCGTCCGGGGCGATGTCGCGCACGTCGACCCCACCCAGGCGGACCGCGCCGCCGGTGACGTCGAAGAACCGGGGGAGCAGCGTCGCCAGGGTCGACTTGCCCGCGCCGGACGGTCCGACCAGCGCGGTCACCGTCCCCGGTCGCAGCCGCAGCGACACCTCGCGCAGCACGTCGTTGCTGCCGTCGTAGCTGTAGGACACCCGGTCGAACTCGACGTCGTGGTCGGTGGGTCGGCTCGGGTTCTGGGTGACTGGCAGTTCAGGGGTGCTGAACAGCTCGTTCACCCGGGCCGCCGCTGCCGCCGCCGCGCGCCGGTGCTCGGCGCCGAACCCCAGTGCGGTCACCGTCGTCGGGATCACCAGGGCGACCAGCACCCCGGTCATCGCCTCCACCGGCGTCACCCACCCCGAGTCGACGAACCAGACGACGCCGAACAGGCTGACCAGGCCCACCACCGGGGCCGACACCAGCATCGCGCTCAACGCCTCGACCTTGAGCAGCGGTCGGACCCAGTCGGCGTAGAACCGCCTGAACTCGCCCGCCGCGGTGGCGTAGGTGTCGTGCGCGCGCTTGGCCCGGCCGAACGTCTTCACCACCGCGATCCCGGTGATGAACTCGACCACCGCCGAGCTGATCCGCACCATCGCCTCGTTGAGCCGGGCCGCCTTCTCCTTGTAGCCGCGCATCATCCAGGCGTACGCGGCGGCGTAGAGGGGCAGCGTGGCGACGGCGAGCAGGGCCAGTCGCCAGTCCAACCACAGCAGGTAGCCGAGCCCGCCCAGGGGCAGCACGAGCGCGGCGGTCATCTCGACGGAGTGGTGCGCGACCAGGTGGTGCAGGTCGGCGATGTCGTTCTGCGCGGCCTTGCGCACCGCACCGGACGAGTTCTCGGTGAACCAGCCCAGCGGCACCCGCCCCAACTTCGCGGTGATCCGGCGCCGCAGCGCAGCCTGCAGGTCGACGTCGGCGAGGTGGGTGATCGTCAGCGCGACGCCCATCAGCAGCCCGCGCGCCCCGAGCCCGACGACCACCAGCCAGGCCACGGTGATCACCGCGCCCCGGTCGGGTGGACCGCCGGTGAGCAGCAAGGACCCGAGCTCCGCCAAAGCCGCGAACGGCACCAGGGAGGCCAGCGCGCCGAGTGCGGCCAGGGCCATCGCCAGCCGGGTTCGGCCCGCCACCGGTCGCAGGAGTTCCTTGAGCGCGGCCTGGTTCTGTTTCGCCTGGTCAGCGGGAGGTTCGGTCGGGGTTGTCGCCGGTGTGGCGCGGCTGTCGGGTTCGACCACGGTCGCGGTCATGGGCTCCTCCTTCTCCGGAGTCGACGGCGCCGAGTCTAAGACAGGTTGTCTTGGTTAGGTAAGGCATGCCAAAGTAACGATGGGCGGACGAGGAGGACGGAATGGCACGCACCAACATCAGGACCACCCGGGTCAAGCCGGACCAGGTCGACCTGCTGACCCTGCGCGTGCTGCGCAGCGAGCGGATCTCGCCGCACTTCATCCGGGTCACCTTCGGCGGCGACGACCTGGCCCGGTTCCGGTACATGGGCTTCGACCAGTGGTTCCGCCTGTTCATCCCGGTCTCGGACCGCTCACTGGCCAAGGCCCCGCGCAAGTTCGACACGCTGGCCTACGCCCGCTACCTGACCATCGCCAAAGTCGACCGCCCCGTCCTGCGCAACTACACCGTCCGCGCCTACCGCCCAGAAGGCCCCGAACTCGACGTCGACTTCGTCGTCCACGGCACCGGCCCAGCCGCGACCTGGGCCCAAACCTGCGCTCCCGGTGACGCCGTCGGCATCCTCGACGAAGGCATCGGCTTCAACCCGGCCCCGTCGATCACCCGCTTCCTGCTGGTAGCAGACGAAAGCGGCCTCCCCGCGGTCGCGGGCATCCTGGCCTCCCTGCCGCCAGAAGCCACCGGCCACGCCGTGATCGAACTGCCGTCAATCGAGGATCAACAGCAGCTGACAGCCCCCTCCGGCATAGAGATCACCTGGGTAGTGCGTGACTCCGATGCCATCCCCGGCCAAGCAGCCTTGGCCACGAGCCGCCCTCTACCGATCCAGGGCGCCTACGGCTGGGTCGTCGGTGAACAGTCCCTGGCCAGCGGCCTCCGCAAACACTGGGTCGAGGCAGGCCTGCCCAAACAAGACCTGATGTTCTGCGGCTACTGGCGCCACCGCCCCTGACCGGCGGACACGTTCTCGACTCTCGGCCACCTGCTTACGGGCTGGCATCGTGCTCACCCGCCGACTCCGCTGCCGAGAGTCGGCGGAGTCGGCATCCTGATCCAGGTGGCCCGCGCCCTCCGACCGGCATCGCCCGCCCTCCCGGCGGAGGTGGCGGGCTCTGCTTCACGATGCGCTGTGGCCATTGCCAGCGCCGCTCCTACCCAGTAGGGCGAGTGCTCTTCCTCGTGGCGGCGGTCTATCGCCCGGTGCGCTGTGGCTACTGGCCGCACGCCGCCTGCCCGGACCTCCTCACGGGCGCGCATTGGCCGCCCCAGGCGGCGGCAGCGAGCCCGATCGGCCGGTCCGTGGTGGTGCCGGTGGGCTCGATGGGGCGGACCTGTTTTGCGCGGGGCCCCTGCGCCGCCCGTGGCAGGACCGCAAAGCTGGGGCCGAAAAGCATGGCCCTGCAGCGCACAACGCTACGGACGCCGCACCCCACGCAAACAGGTCCGCCCCATCGAGCAGTGGGGTGGAGGACTTCCTGGGAGCGGTGGTTGGCTGGCGGGGCTAGCTCGGAGCCGTCGTCGTGCGGTGGGCTCGATGGGGCGAACTTGTTTTGCGCGGGGCCCCTGCGCCAGTCGTGGCAGGACCGCAAAGCTGGGGCCGAAGAGCATGGCCCTGTCCGCGCAGAACGCTACGACTGCCGCTCCCCCACGCAAAACAAGTCCGCCCCATCGAGCCTTTGGGTGGGCGGCTTCCTGGGGGCGGTGGCCGGGCTGGCGGGGTTGGCTCGGTGGGTTGGGTTGGCGGGGCTGGGTCGTGGTGGTGCGGTGGGCTCGATGGGGCGAACTTGTTTTGCGCGGGGCCCCTGCACCAGCCGTCGCAGGACCGCAAAAGCCGGGGCCGAAAAGCATGGCCCTGCAGCGAGGCAAGGCTACGACTGCCGCTCCCCCACGCAAAACAAGTCCGCCCCATCGAGCAGTTGGCACCTCGGCTTCCGAGTGTCCAGTGGCTGGCTGGAGCGCTCTTGGCCCTCGGCACTCCGATCCGGGCGGCCTTCAAGCCCGCATCGTGTTCGCCCAACGAACACTCCGCTCACCGGTGCGGCAGCTGCCACCGCTAGACATCTCTGGCCACTGCCAGCGCCTCTCCCGCCGGTAGCGTGCGCTCCGGCTCTCGGCCAACTGCTCCCGGTGGTTCCGCCGTCGAGACCGGCATCGCGTTCGCCCGCCGCAGACTCCTCCGCCGAGGCGCGGGGTCTCGACCGCCTGATGCTCTGTGGCCTCTGGCAGCACCGGTAGCGTGCGCCCTAGTGGACGCGCTCTCGGCTCTCGGCAAGCTGCTCCCGGTGGTCCTGGCCTTCGGGACCGGCATCCTCTTCGCCCGCCGCAAACTCCTCCCGACGGAGGCGGCGGGCTACTTCACCGACTTCGCGTTCCTGTTCGCGATCCCCTGCTACCTGTTCGGCAAGATCTTCCTCAGCGACCTGGGGCACCTGTTCAACGTCCGCGCGATCTCCGCCTACGCGGCCAGCGCCGCCCTCTGCGTCGTCCTCATCGGACTGTCTGCCGGTGGCAGTGCGAAGGTCCGGGCACTACGCGTCATGGCGGCGGTCCAGGTGAACACCGCGTACTTCGCTGTTCCCGTGTTCATCATGCTCTTCGGCGACGCCGCGCCGATCTTCCCTATCCTGCTGCTGCAAGTCTGCCTACTATCGACGGTCATCCTGACCACACTGGAGTTCGGCGGCCCCGGCAGCACGCCACGCAAGCTGGGCCGCGCGATCTGGGCCTCGCTCAACACCCCGGTCGTCCTCGCCTGCAACCTGGCGATCGTCCTGAACCTGCTCGCCGTCCCGATCCCCGGTCCAGTCCTGTCCGCCCTGTCCTTCGTCGGCGACGCGGCCGCGCCCGTGGCCCTCTTCGCCCTGGGTCTCTACCTCGGCAGCGCGGGCCTATCGATTCGCGGCACCACCCGCACCGAGCTCGCCCTCATCACCTTCAAGTGCGTCGCTTTCCCCCTCATCACCCTCGTCATCAGTCACTACCTCTTCAACGTCACCGGCGACTGGCTCAAGTACCTGGTCCTCATCGCCGCCATGCCGTCCCCGCAGAACCTCTTCGTCTTCGCCCACCGCTACAACACCGACGTCGACCTGGCCGCGTCGATCGTCGTCAAGAGCTCCCTGCTGGCGCTACTGCTGTTGCCGGCCTGGGTCCAGTGGGCCTCTTAGGTCCCGCAGAACGTCTGGTACTCGCCGAAGTCCTGGGGCGCGGGGGAGGCGTAGTGGGCGTGCGCCGGGTCTTCGACGTACGGGTGGGTCACGACGCTGAGCAGCTCGGTGAAGGGGGCCAGGTCACCGGCGGTCGCGGCTGCCAGTGCTTCCTCGACGAGGTGGTTGCGGGGGATATAGAGCGGGTTGACGGCATCCATGACATCGGCGTCCGGGCCAAGAGGCAGCCAACGAGCCAGCCAGGCGTCGATGCCGGCCAGGTCCAGGACGACCTCGCGGGCAGGTTCCGTGTTGCCGCGCGCGGCAGCAGACAGGTGACGGTAGAACGAGGTGTAGTCGACGTGGTTCTTGTGCAGCAGCGCCAAGAGGTCATCGATCAGCGCGGGCGCCTCTGGGACGTCCGGGATGCCTAGCTTCGCGCGCATGCCCTTAAGCCAGTGACCGTTATAAGAGGAACGAAACCCGCCTAGAGACTCGAGCGCCAGCTCTATGGCCTTGTCCTGATCGGCGTCGAACAGAGGGAGCATCCCCTCAGCCAACCGCGCCAGATTCCACTCGGCGATGGGCGGCTGGTTGCCGAACGCATAACGCCCACCGTGGTCGATCGAGCTATAGACCGTGCCAGGATCGAAGGCCTCCATGAACGCGCAAGGCCCGTAGTCGATGGTCTCCCCAGAGATCGTCATGTTGTCGGTGTTCATGACCCCGTGCACGAACCCCACCAGCATCCACCGCGCCACCAACGAAGCCTGCGCCTCGATCACCGCCTCGAACAGCCCCCGATACCCCTCCACCCCCGGGTAGTGCCGCTCGATCGCATGATCCGCCAACCGCCGCAACAAATCGACGTCGTCAGTCGCCCTCGCGTACTGGAAACTCCCCACCCGCAGGTGACTCGCGGCCACCCGAGCCAACACCGCCCCTGGCAGCAGGCTCTCCCTCACCACCGCCCGCCCAGTCCCCACAACCCCCAACGCCCGCGTCGTCGGGATCCCCAACGCGTGCATCGCCTCGCTGACCAGGTACTCCCGCAACATCGGCCCGACCGCCGCGAACCCATCCCCACCCCGCGAGAACGTCGTCCGCCCAGACCCCTTCAGGTGCAGATCCCGCACCCCGCCGTCCGCGTGGACAAGTTCCCCGAGCAGCAAGGCCCGCCCGTCCCCCAACCGAGGCGAGTAATGCCCGAACTGATGCCCGGCGTACGCCTGAGCCACCGGACGCACACCCGCGTGGTCACCCACCAGCAGCCGCACCCCCTCCGGCCCCCGCAGCCACGCCGGGTCCAGCCCCAGTTCCCCAGCCAGCACCTCGTTGAGCACCAGCAGCCGAGGCTCCTGCACGGGCTCCGCCTGCCAGGACAGCGCCATCTCGGGCAGCGCACGGGCGAAGTGATCACTCAGCAGAGGCATGCTCACCCCACCACGGTACGTCCCCGCCACCTCTCTCTCGCCAGCCAGGATCCGCGACCACCTCACTCCGCCCCTTCGACCTGTGGGCCACACCGATCAGTGGCCGCGCAACGCAGCGCGTCCACCAGTTCGCCGTGGTCGGAGTTCCGCCGGACTGCGGCTGCGATCCGGCGCTTCGGTGTGTGGGACGCGATCGCCTGGATCCGAACGCTCTCGGGCAGGACGGGGGGAAGACCGAGTTCTGGGACGACGGTGACGCCGAGCCCCGCTGCCACGATCCCCACCGCGGCCGCGAAATCGGTCGCGTGGTGTTTGACGCGCGGTTGAAACCCGGCCACCGCGCAGGCACTGGCCACGACCTCGCGGCACGACGTGTTGTGCCGCGACAGCACCCAGCTCTCAGCGGCCAGGTCCTCGAGGCGAATCGGAGCGGTTCCGGCGAGCGGGTGGCCGGTGGGCAGCACCGCGCAGTAGTTCTCGACGACGAGCGGCAGCAGGTCGATCCTCTGGTCGGCGAGCCCGGGGTGGTTGGACGTGATCATGACGACCGCCAGGTCCACATCGTGGTCGAGCAGCCGGGTCAGCGACTCGTCCGTCTCGGCTTCCTCGATCTCGACGTGCCAGCCGGGCAGTCGTACGCCGAGCCGGGCCACGGCCTCGGCGACGAAGCCGGCGATCGCGGTCGGGAAAGCGGAGATCTTGAGGTGGCGAATCTGGCGCTGCTGGAAGTGCCGCAGGTCCGTGTGCGCCAGCTCGATCTGCTCCAGGATCGTTTCCGCGTGGTTGAGCAGGACTTTCCCCGCCTCGGTCAGCACCACCCGTCTGCCGTTCCGTTCGAGGATGGCGCAACCGGCGCTCCTGGCCAGCGATGCCAACTGCTGGGACACCGCGGAGGGGGTGAGGTGCAGTGCGGCCGCCGTGTCGATCACGGTTCCATGATCACCCAGTGCGCGGAGTGTTCGGAGGTGCCGGGGGTCGATCATGCAGCACTCCTGAACGGATCTGTGAAGAAGATGTTGCTAGACTACACAATGGTCGGCGAGCTTTTCTGAACGCGTGACCCGAGCCAGCGCACTTTCCTTCCGCCACCTCGTCTTCGCTGCTTTTGTCGTCGTGGTCTGGGGCGTCAACTTCACCGTCATCGAGATCGCGCTGGAGGGTTTCCCGCCGATCCTCTTCGCGGCGCTGCGATTCGCGCTGGTGGCCCTCTGCTGCCTGGTCGTGCCCCGGCCGAAGGTCGCCTGGCGGTACCTCGTGCTGGTGGGGCTGTTCACGGGCACCGGCCAGTACGCCCTGCTCTTCCTCGGCATGGCCGCCGGGATGCCCCCGGGGATCTCGTCGTTGGTGTTGCAGGCCCAAGTGCTGCTCACGCTGCTCGTCGCGGCCACCGCGCTGCGGGAACGGCCGACGAGACGGCAACTCCTCGGTGTGTCGATCGCGGTCGTCGGGCTCGTCGTCGTCGGGTTCAACCGGGGTGGCACCGTGCCGCTGGTCGCACTCCTGCTGGTACTCGCCGCCGCCACGAGTTGGGCGATCGGCAACGTCTGCACCCGGGCAGCCCGACCCGACGACGGATTCCGCCTCACCATCTGGTCGTGCCTCGTCCCGCCCGTCCCGCTGTTCCTGCTGTCGATCGCGACCGAGGACGCTGACCGGGGCATCGCGGCGATCGCCGACGCGGACACCACCACCTGGTTGGCCCTCGGGTATGTCGTCGTGTTCGCCACCATCCTGGCGCTCGGCGTCTGGTCGACGCTGCTCGGCAACTACCCGGCGCACAAGGTCGTGCCGTTCGCGCTGCTGATCCCGGTCATCGGCATCCCCACCGGCTGGCTGGTCGAGGGCGACGTGGTCACCCTGCCCATGCTGGCGGGCGCGCTGGTTGTGCTCGCGGGTCTGTACTTCGTGACCACCCGGGCTCGGGTCGACAGGGCAGCCGCACGCAACCGGTGCCTGACGTCATCGGGGGAAGTTGGCGACCAGGAAGTCCCGGAGCACGGCCACCCGTGAGGGCAGGTGTCGGTTCGACGGCACGACCAGGTGCAGCGGTTGCCCCTCGGCGTGGTGGTCGGGAAGTACCGGCGTCAGCAGGCCTGTCCGCACCGACGGGGCCACCGCTGGTTCGGGGAGCAACGCGATCCCCGCCCCGGCCACCGCCGCCCGGCGTACGAACGACAGGTCGTCGGCCGCCAGTTGACCCACCACGTCCACGGTGACCTCCCCGCGCGGTCCGTGTAGCACCCACTGCTCCACGTCACCGAACCGCACGCACTGGTGCGCCGCCAGATCCGCGGTCCGCTGCGGGATCCCCTTGCGCGCCAAGTAGACCGGTGAGGCGAACAACCGGAATCGCGTGTCCTGCAAGCGAGTCGAACCGCGACCGCCCGCGCCTGCGCGCAGCGCCAAGTCGAAGCCGCCCTCCACCAAGTCCGCCGACGCCGACAGTGTCGCCTCCACTCGGACCTCCGGGTACCGGGCCAGGAACGCCGCCACTAGCTCCGGCAACACCTCCGCCCCCACGTCCGGCCGGGCGACCAACCGCACCACGCCGCGCGGTGCCTCTCTGCTGTCCGACGCCGCGCCCGCCGCTGAGTCCAATTCGGCCAAGGCCACCGACACGCGAGCGTGGTAGGCGCGTCCGGCCTCGGTCAGCGCGAGCGAGCGCGTGGTGCGGTGCAGCAGCCGCACCCCCAGGCGGTTCTCCAGTCGCGCCACGCGGCGGCTCACCGATGACTTCGGCATCCACAGCACCCGCGCCGCCGCGGAGAAGCTCCCCGTCGCCACCACCTGCACGAACACCGCCACATCGCCCAGCTCGTCCATGGCCACATTGTTCCATGAGCGGAACAGTCCGTTGAGGATTCGCTCACTAGTGCACCCGAGACAACGCTTCTACCGTCGTAGACGTGACACGGAACAACCGCACGAGCGCACCCGTGCCCCGAACAGCGCACCTGTCCACCATCGCGGCGAACGTCATCCCGGCCTACGTCATGCCCGCCGCCATGAGCTACCTCAGCGCCCTCGCACTCGACGACGCACGGCTGGCGGCGGCGTCGGTCACCACGATCGCCGTCCCGTCCGCGCTGGCCGCGCTCGCGGTCACCTTCGCCCCGCGCGGCAGGCACCGGCTGGTGCGGGTGCTGCTCGCCGCTGTGTTCTGCGCGGCATTGGCGTTCATCGCGAGTTTCACCCTGGTCCACACCGGACTGGCCGCACCCACCCTGTTCCTCGACGCCGTGCCCTCCGCCGTGCTCGGCGGCGTCATCACGGCCGCACGCACCCCCACACGGAAGAAGGAATCATGATCCTCGTCATCGGCGGCACCGGCACCACCGGCCGTGCCGTTTTGCACACCCTGCACGCCCACGGCGTACCGACCCGGGCCTTGGTCCGCACCCCGCGCGACCTCCCACCCGGCGTCCAGCAGATTGTTGGCGACGCGGCGGACCCCGGTCCGTTGCGCGCCGCGCTGACCGGTGTGGCGAGCGTGTTCCTGGCCATGGGCAACGGGCCGCACCAGGAGGCGATTGAGTCGGGCGTGGTGACCGAGGCCGCCCGCGCGGGCGTTGGCCACCTGGTCAAACTATCCGCGCCCGGTCCCGCCGACTCGCCGGTCGCCATCGCCCGTCTGCACCACCGGGTCGAAGACGCGGTACGCGCGTCGGGGATCGCGCACACGTTCCTGCGGCCCTACGCGTTCTTCCAGAACCTGCTCTTCCACGCCGACCGCATCCGCGCCACCGGCTGGTTCCCCGCCACGACCGCCGACACCCCCCTCAACATGGTCGACGCCCGCGACGTAGCCGACGTGGCCGTAGCCGCCCTGACCCGAAAGATCACCGGAACCCACCTGCTCACCGGTCCAGAAGCCATCTCCTACCCCGAAATCGCCACCCGCCTCACCGCCCTAGGCCGCCCAACCCGCTGCGCCACGGTCACGGCAGAACAACTACGCACCGACCTACACGGCGCCCCAACCTGGCTCGTCGACCACGTCCTGGAGATCCAGCACATGGCCACCACCCACCCAGAACACCCCAACGACACCGTGGCCCACCTACTAGCCCGCCCCCCACGCCACCTGGACGACTTCCTGCACGAACACGCCACCGCCTTCGGCGCCGCTCGCGGCTGACCAGACGGATCCAACGCTAGGTATTGTCAATAGGCGACTCGTGGGCCAACGGTCTCGCCCGTACGGTCGTGTGTACCTCCCGTGGGCAGTTGCTAACCTGTGCGAGCTGGCATTCCGGGCGGCGACAGCCGCTAATGTTTCTCCGAATCGTGGAGTGGCAAACTATGAGTTTGTTGTTCGGGAGAATTGTGTCCGCGATCGGTCTCGCGGCTGTTGTTGTCGGCGGGGTTGCGCTACCCGGATCGGCGGCCCAAGGGAAACCCTCGGCGTCGACCATCGCGGGCAAGGGGTCCCTGGGGATGTCGGTCGAGCAGCGGGTGGCCGCGAAGAAGGCCGCGATGGCTGAGGCGACCCGCTCAGTCTCAGCGTTGTCCAGTTTCACAGCGACATATCGGAGCGTGGGCAGTGGTTATGTGATGTGCCTCGATGTCGGTTCCTATGCCACCGGCAGCCCGATGGTCATCGCCCCATGCCACTACAGGACAAGCCAGCGGTACTTCTACTGGGACGTCGACGGTTCACTGACCGCGACCGGGGACTATTCCAAGTGCCTGGACGTCCAGACCTACAACGACGGGCAAAGCGTATTCCTCCACCCCTGCCACGGCGGAGCCAGTCAATCGTGGTCGATCGGCACGAACCGCATCTACAACGTCGGCAGTTCGTACAGCAAATGCCTCGACCTGGGCTCGTACGCGAACGGCTCACCTGTGGTCCTCTACCGCTGTTACGAGGCCAACAGCCAAAAGTGGTCAGCCGCCTGATCACCGCCCCCTGGGCGCCGAGGCGCCCAGGAGGCGGTCGTTCGCGCGAGCACGGTCTTGACCTAGCGCAGGGGCGCTCAACGCTCGGCGGACTTGGCCGATGCTGGATTGATCACGGTTTGAGCGAGCGTGTCCACGATGGCCTCGAGGTACTCGGCTATCCGAGTGACGTCGTCCTCCCGTTGCTGGGCGCGATATATGTCCAGTGCGTGGCGCCAAACCGTTCTTGCTTGGTCGAACTGACCGAGTGCTGCGTGTGGGTGCCCGAGTCCATCAAGGGTGTTGGCGATCCGGTGGGCGTTGCCCACCTGCGAACGCAGCTCCAGCGACCGTCGGTAGTAGCGCACCGCCGCGAGATGGTGACCGCTCTGGTGTTCGATATAGCCGAGGCTGTCGAGAGCCGCCGCTTCGCCATTCGGGTTGCCCTGTCCGCGGAGCAGGTCGAGGGCAGCCTTGCAGTGTGTCCGCGCGCTGTCGAGATCGGACAGAAGGGCGGCGTGCCAACCCATCGTGTTGAGTGCGGCGGCCTGCCACACGGCGTTACCGACAACGCGGAAGAGCTTCAAGGCGTGGCTGGCGTGGGCCAATGCCTGTTCATCGGCCCCCAACGTTCCCCATACCCAGGCGAGACCCTGGTGTGCGCGGGCTCGTTGAGTCGGATCGGTGTCCGCCGCGGCGTGGGCGAGAGCTTCGTGCAGGTGCCAGAACGCCTCGGTGTGCTTTCCCACCTCGCCGCAGGCGATGCCGCAGTAGCGGTGCGCCATCACCAGAGCCGGTTCTGGCAGGTGAGGTGCCGCGTCGATGGCAGATCTCCAGGCCGAAACCCGGCGGTCCCGGTGGCCGCGACGGAAGTGGAAGGTGTCCATGCTCCACGCCAGCCACCAGACCGTGTGGTGATCAGCACGGGCGATCGCGAGCCGTTGTACAGCAAGGAGACACACGTGCTCGGCGTCGAACCAGGCCCAAGCCGCCGCTGGTTTGGACAACAGCACAGGGCGGATGTCAGCGGTGGGTGGAAGCGGTCGTACAGGATCGTGGTGGGGGTTGAGGAGTTGGTCACCGGTATGGGCGCTGTAGGTGTAGTAGTCGAAGACTCGACGGATCGCCCGGTCCCGCACTTCTGCTGGAAGACTGTCGGCGGCAGTTGTGCCGTAAGCGCGGACGAGATCGTGCATGGTGTGACGACCGCTTGGCAGGCGGTGTAACAAGGAGACTTCGGCCAGGGCCTCCAACGCACGGCGGCTCTCAAGCACCGGCATGCCAAACAGGTGAGCAGCGGCCTCCAGGCCTATGTCCGGCCCAGGAGCGGCGGCGAGCAACGCGAACACAGTGCGTTGCTGAGTGGACAGGTGGCGCAGGGACCACGACAGCACTGTGGGGAGGCTGGCTCTCGGCTCCTCGGAGTCCAATGCCTCCAGCCCCAGTTCGCGGAGCTCAGCGACTGTACCGGCAAGAGGTACCCGGAGTTTCGCGACGACGAGCCCCAGCGCTAGGGGAAGGCCGCGACACAACCGAATCACCTCGTTGACGGCTTCCGCGTCAGCCATTGGCACTGGATCGATGGCGGAGCTCATGAAGGCATGTGATTCAGCCTCCGACAGCGCGCCTAGGTGTATCGATCGCGCACTGTGGCGGATGCTCAGACCTCGTAGCCGATCACGGCTGGTGATCACCACTGCACAACCTGGTCCACCAGGCAACAAGGGGAGCACTTGATCAGTGCTGGCCGCGTTGTCCAGCACGACAAGCATTCGCTTGTCTGCGAGCAGACTCCGGTACAACGCCGCCCGCTGAACCATGTCGTCGGGCAGACGTTCTCTCGCCACTCCAAGGGCATCGAGGAATCCGCCGAGTGCGTCCATCGCGCGAACGGGCTGCTCGACCTGGCTGAAGCCGTGCAGGTCGACGAAGAGTTGTCCATCGGGAAACCGGCGCTGAACCCGATGCGCCCAAACCAACGCCAACGACGTCTTCCCCATGCCTCCGGAGCCGCTGACGATCGCCACAGGCATCGCCCGTCCGAGCAGATGACGATCGAGGTTGGCGGCCTCCTCCGCGCGACCCACGAAGGTCGTCGGTGCCGCGGGCAGTTGACGAGGGATCGGCCGCGCCGCGCCGATGACCATGACGGTACCCGCCTGGATGATCGAGCCGTGCACGACGGTCGAGTCCACGGAGTTGTGAGTTCCTTGCGACGACATCAGCAGCATCCTCTCCACCGAGGTGGGGAGGATGCTGCACCGAACGCGCTGTCGCGGACACCACCGATTCGACCAAGGTCGAAGCGATGTCGTGACTCTGCGAAATGGTCAGGTACGGCCATCGTGGGGTGAGATGTCCCGCAGCGAGTTCGACGCGCAGTTTGGGTGCGGACGTGCTGAGTTGGGGGGAGCGGACTTGGAGGAGAGAGCATGGCGGTGCGTCGGGTTGTTCCGGACTTGACCAGCACGTCCCTAGAGGCGGCTACTCGCTTCTACACAGCTGTCCTGGGCATGGAAGTGGTCATGGACCACGGGTGGATCGTCACGCTCGCACAACCCGGGCGTCCCGAGGTGCAGCTCAGCCTGATGACCCACGACGCCACCGCGGGGGTGGTGCCGGTGGCGTCCATAGAGGTCGATGACGTCGAGGGGGCCTATAGGGCGGCGCGGGAGAGCGGGGCTGAGATCGTGCACGAGTTGACCACGGAGCCCTGGGGTGTTCGGCGGTTCTTCGTGAAGGACCCCGATGGCAATGTGGTCAACATCCTGGGGCACTAGAAGATTGACCACCCCGTGATGCTCGTGAAGGACGACAGGGCCAACGCCCCGGCGACCGAGTTCCCATGCGCGTCAAGAGCAGGCCCCCAAGCGCACAGCACCCCCCGGCCCGGGATCACCGCGAGGATCCCGCCCCCGATCCCGCTCTTAGCCGGGAGTCCCACCGCGTACGCGAAGTCGCCAGCCGCGTCATAGGTGCCGCATGTCAGCAGGGTGGCGTTGAGGCGCGTGGTGTCGGCGGCCGACAGTAGGCGGGAGCCGTTGGCGCGGGTGCCGCCTCGGGCCAAGAAGAGGGCGGCGGTGGCCAGCTGCCCGCAGGTGGCGGCTATGGCGCAGTGCCACGTGTAGTGCGCCAGGACGTCCTCTACCGGGTGGTGGAGGTTGCCGTGGTCGGCGATGAGGTGGGCTATGGCGCTGTTGCGGTGGTTGTGGGCTTGTTCGTCGGCTGCGACTACGGCGTCGAAGTAGGGGCCGCCGCCGGACTCTGTGTGCAGTAGGTCCAAGACGGCGGCCTTGGCGTTGCCGGTGATGCCTAGTAGCCGGTCGGTGACGACTAGTGCGCCTGCGTTGACGAACGGGTTGCGGGGGATGCCGCAGTCGCCGTCGAGTTCGGAGAGGGAGTTGAACCGGTGCACTGACGGCTGCCGGTGGACCCTGGACCACAACGCCTCGCCGTCGTGCGCGAGTACCAGGGCGAGGCTGAACACCTTCGACACGCTCTGCAGCGAGAACGCCAGGTCCCAGTCGCCGACGCCCTCCAGTTCGCCGTCCACGCCCGCGAACGCCAGCCCGAACCGGTGCGGGTCCACCCTGGCCAGGGCCGGGATCGCCGAGGTGACCACCCCGGTCGTGATCCGGCCGACGTCGTCGTGCACCTGCGCCAGCACGTCACTCAATTCCACGACACAGAGCGTGGCCGAGCCGGGGTCTCTCGACCAATAAGGGAAACCCCTTACCGCCGGGCCAGCCGCGCCACCAGTTGGGCCCGCGAGTGCACCCCCAGCTTCCGGTACACCCTGGTCAGCGTCGCCTCGACGGTCTTCACGCTCACGCTCAGCGCCGACGCGGCCTGCTGGTTGGTTGCCCCGGCGTTCACCAGCTCGGCCAGCCGCGCCTCGGTGCGGGTCAGGTCGCCGTCCGCGGGGTCCAGGTGCCGCAGCCGCTGGGCCGCCAGCGCCGACCAGGGCACGGCGTCGAGCCGGTCGAACAGCTCGGCCGCCTCCGCCAGGACCGACCGCGCCGATCCGCGCCGCCGCGCCCGCCGCTGCACCGACGCCAGCGCGAGCAGGGTCCGCCCGGCCTCCATCAGCAACCCCAGCGCGGTGAACCGCCCGGCCACCGACCGCAACTGCGCCGCCGACCCCGCCGCGATCCCGGCGGACCGGTCGAGCATCGCCACCACCCCGTCGCGCCCCAGCTCCACCGCCCGTTCCCGGGTCGTGACCAGCAGCGGTTCGGCGGCCGGGTCGCCCACCGCGATCAACGCTTCGGCCAGGTCGGCGTGCCAACGCAGGATCGACGGGTCGCCGACCTGCTGTTCCTGCTCAAGTTCTCGCACTCGGGACAGCACGCTCACCGCCTCGTCCGAGGCCGCCGTCACCAGCCGGACAACCCCGAGCGCGTGTAGGCACCGCGAGAGGTAGATCCGGTCCTGCTCCTGTTCGGAAGCAACGGCACCGCGCCGCGCGTAGGCCACCGCCCGTTCGAATGTTCCACCCGCGGTCTCCGCCACTGCGGCCGTGTACCAGGCAGGGCCGGGGGACAGGCCCGCGGACGCGGTCAGCTCAAGTGCCCGTCGCGCGTAAGAGAGCGCGTGACCACAACGACCGGCGCGGCCCTCGACCTCCGCCAACGACCGGAAGACGTCCACTACGTCGTCGACCGCGCCCGCGCGCTGCGCTGCGGGCAGCAGCACTAAGAGCCGCGAACGCGCTGCCGTCAACCTGTCGTCGAACACCGCGTGCCGCACAGCCAGGTACTCCGGGGTGTCGTGCACGTCGATCCCCGCGCCGCTCAAAGCCAGCGCCTCCTCGAGCGCCGACGAGTCCGGCAAACCGAGCACCCGCTCCATCCGGGCGCGCACCGTCAACGCCCGCGCGCGCACCGCCATGTCGTGCACGGTCAGGTCCGCCGCTTCCCGGGCCAGCTCGCGTGCGGTGACCGGGTCGCCTGCGGAGATGTTGGCGCGCACCGCCTCCCACAGCCGCACGACAGCGACCAGGTCCGGGTCGTCACCAGCGTCGGCCAACGCCGCCGCGAGTTGGTCGTCCACATCGGTCATCGCCTGACCAGCCGAATCGGCCAGGGCCAGCCGCACGCGCAGCCGCTGCCGGGGGTCGGTGCTGCGGTCGAGTACCAGCCGCGCCGCGTTCCAGGCGCGTTCGGCGAGACCGGAGTGGCCCGCGTCCACCGCCGCGTCGCCCGCCCGCCTGATCAGAGTGTCCTCGTCGGTCGGTGGTGTCCGCTGCGCCGCGAGCAGGCTCAATTCGGCCGCCAACCTGCGGTTCCCCTGGTCGCGCACCACCGCGGCGGCCCGCTCCAGTTCGTCGGCGAGATCCGGGTCCGGCTCGGCGGCGGCCAACGCCCGGTGCCGCGTCCGCTGCACGGGGTCGTCCACCGCGCCCGCGAGGTCCCGGTGCAGGTCGAGCCGCTGCGCGTACGGGATGTCGGCGGTCAGGGTCGCCGCCACGGCCCCGGCCGGGAACGACACCCCGTCGAGTTCGTCCACCACGACCAGGTCGTCGACCTCGGCCAGGTCCACGCCACCCGCTCGGTGCAGCACCGCGAGCGTGGGGCGCTCCGCCAGCGCCGCCAGCCGCGCCGTCCGCAGCACCGCAGGGTCCAACTCGGCCAGCCGGGCACCGATCGTCCGCCGGACCGCATCCGGCAGCGGAACCGCCGCGACTGGCTCCCGGCCTGCCAGCGCCGCCCCGAACTCCAGCGCCAAACCGGGATTGCCGCCGCTGAGCGCGTGCACCCGCCCCGCCCAGCGGTACCGGAACCCGTTGTGCGCCAACAGTTCGGCGACATCGTCCGGACTCAACGGCGGCAGTGGCCCGCGATCGGCCTCCGCGCCGAGGACAGCCACCCCCCGCGCCGGCCGCCGGTTCGCGCGCTCGGCGACAACAACCCGCAACCCCGGCGCGTGCCGGATGGCGAACCCGATCAACTCGGCACTCACCGGATCCAGCCACTGCGCGTTGTCCACGACCAACAGCCCCGCCAGCGCCCGCACGGTCTCCACCGCCAGCGCCCGCCCGCTCAGCCCGTCACCGGTGGGCAAGCACGGCAGTCCCGCCGCCGCCCGCAGCTCGGCCAACCCCGCCCCCGGCACCTCCGCGTCGGCGGGCTGCGGCGCGATCACCAAGGCCGCGTCGGCGCGCTCGGCGAGGGCCGTGGCCAGGGCGGACTTACCGATCCCGGCCGGACCGTAGAGCAACAACCGGGCGCGGTCGTGGTCCGCGACGCGGACACCGACGAGAGGCATTCGCCCATCTTGAGACGTTGGCCATCCCCTGACCAGCGCCAATTCGATGAACGAGGGGTTTCCCGCATTTCGGGCGGTCCGGGCCATCCCTAGCTTCGATCGCACCCTGCTATCGACTCCTACGGAGTGACACATGCGATTGCGAACAGCCCTGTGGTTGGCGTGCGCGCTGACCCTGTCCGTGAGCGCCGGGTACGCCTCCGGCGCGGGCGCGGCCCCCGACGACCCGGTGGTGGACGCGCTCAGCCGCGACCTCGGCATCAGCCGGACCGAGGCGCAAGACCGGCTCGCCGACCAGGCCCAGGCCCAGCGCGTCGTGGCGGCCCTGCCCCGCACCGGCACCGCGGGCCTGTGGCTCGACGGCGGCTTGAAGGTCGCCGTCACCGACGAGGCCACCGCGGCCGCCGTGCGCGACCTCGGCGCACAACCGGTCATGGTCAGCCGCGATCAGGCGACCCTCGACCGGCTGGTCAAGACCGTCGCCGACCACGCGTTCCCCGGCGTGACCTCCTGGGGCGTCGACCCGCGCGCCAACGACGTCGTCGTCCGCATCGACCGCACGCGCACGTCCCGCGCGTTCCCGGCCATCGACGGCGTCCGCGTCGTGGAGACCACCTCGTCGCCGGTCCAGCAGAGCGGCACGGTCCAGCCCGGCAACCCGTGGTGGCCCGGCAGCGAGTCCAACTGCTCCGTGGGCTTCCCGGCCACGGATTCCTCCGGTGGCAAGCACTTCCTGACCGCCGGGCACTGCACCAACGACGCCAACCAGGCCGCCTACGGGCAGAGCGGCAGCCAGAACCGCATCGGCACCTCCAACGTCGGCGGCTCGCGGTCGGTCAACGCCCGCGAGGGCGACATGGGCGTCGTCGCGGTCACCGAGTCGGGCTGGTCGCTGTCGGCCTCGGTGAACACCTGGGGCGGCAGCGCGGTGACCGTCTCCGGTTCGGTGGAACCGCTGGTCGGGCAGGCGGTGTGCCACTCGGGGAACACGTCGAAGTGGCAGTGCGGCGAGGTGACCGCGGTCAACCAGACGATCAGCTACGGCAGCGTGGTCGTCGAGGGGTTGGCCACCACCACCGCGTGCTCGCTGGGCGGCGACTCCGGCGGCGCCTGGCTGGCCGGGGACAAGGCCGTCGGCCTGCACTCGGGTGGCGCGTCCTCCTGCAGCCCGGGTGGCGCGCGCGACCAGTCGATCTTCCAGCCGGTCACCGAGGCGCTGCGGAAGTGGAACCTCACCCTCGTCACCAGCGGCGGGGGAGGCGACACCCAGGCGCCGACCGCGCCCGCCAACCCGCGCGCGACCGGCACCACCTCCAGCAGCGTGACCCTGGCCTGGGACGCCGCCACGGACAACGTCGGCGTCACCGGCTACACCGTCTACAACGGCACTACGGTCGCGGCGACCGTCGCAGCGACGACGGCGACGGTCAATGGCCTGTCGCCCGACACCGCCTACACGTTCACCGTCAAAGCCAACGACGCCGCGGGCAACGCTTCGCCTGCCAGTGCTGCCGTGCAAGCCCGCACCCAGCCCGGCAACCCGGGCGGCGGCCGCACGTTCCGCAGCGACACCGACTTCCAGATCCGCGACTACCAGACCGTCATCAGCCCTCTTAGCGTGACCCTGTCCGGTAAGGCAGCCACCACCGTGAAGGTAAGCGTGGCCGCCACACACACCTGCCAACAGGACCTCAACGTCACCCTGGTCGGCCCCTCCGGCACCTGGTACACGCTGCAGCGCTATGGCGGCTACCCGTGCACAGCGTTCCCCAACCCCAAGACCTTCACGGTCACCAACGTCAACGAGAACGCCACCGGCAAGTGGACTCTGCGCATCGGCGACAACGGGCCCGGCGACACCGGGTTGCTCGACGCATGGACGGTCACCCTGTAACCACACGGTGACCACCGGGCACCAGCCGCTCCACGGCGGCTGGTGCCCTCGCGCGTCCACACCGGTCACGAATCGAGAAGCGCCCTCCCGCGGCCCGACCTAGTGTTGCTCCCGTGTCCAACCGCGACACCCCAACACCCAACGATTCCCGGGAGATCCGCATGTCCAACCTCGGCGCCAAGACCATCCTGCACCCGGTCACCGACCTGGCCGCCGCCAAGGCCGTGTACACCGCTCTGCTGGGCACCGAGCCCCAGGCCGACGCGCCCTACTACGTCGGGTTCGAGCACGAGGGCCAGCACATCGGCCTGGTGCCCGGCGGTGCCGCCCAGGGCATGACCGGCCCGGTCACCCACTGGCACGTGACCGACATCGAGGCCAAGATCGCCGAGCTCGTCGCCGCGGGCGCCACCGTCGCCCAGGCCCCCAGGCAGGTCGGCGGCACCCGGCTGGTCGCCACCGTCACCGACCCCGACGGCAACGTCCTCGGCCTCATCCAGGACTGATGATCCGCGCGACGCGTGTCGTGCCCATCCGGTAGACAGTGACCGAAGTGCCGAACAGACCACCCACCCGGGCCGCGGCCGGGCCGACCGATGGAGAGACGATGAGCAAGCCCAAGCGGGCGGCCGCCCAGGCGACCGGGGCGCACGTCGCCGACAGCCACGAGCTGATCCGGGTGCTCGGCGCGCGGGAGAACAACCTCAAGGACGTCAGCGTCGAGCTGCCCAAGCGCCGGTTGACGGTGTTCACCGGGGTGTCCGGGTCCGGCAAGAGCTCGCTGGTGTTCAGCACCATCGCCGCCGAGTCGCAGCGGATGATCAACGAGACCTACAGCGCGTTCGTCCAGGGCTTCATGCCGACCCTGGCCCGCCCGGACGTCGACGTGCTCGAGGGCCTGACCACCGCGATCATCGTCGACCAGCAGCGACTGGGCGCCGACCCGCGCTCGACCGTCGGCACGGCGACCGACGCCAACGCGATGCTGCGGATCCTGTTCAGCAGGCTCGGCAAGCCGCACATCGGGTCACCGCAGGCGTTCTCGTTCAACGTCGCCTCGATCAGCGGCGCCGGGGCGGTCACCGTGGAGCGCGCGGGCAAGACGGTGAAGGAGCGGCGCAGCTTCTCCATCACCGGCGGCATGTGCCCGCGCTGCGAGGGCAGGGGCTCGGTCACCGACATCGACCTCACCCAGCTCTACGACGACTCCAAGTCGATCGCCGAGGGCGCGTTCACCATCCCCGGGTGGAAGTCCGACAGCTGGTGGACGGTGCGGATCTACGCCGAGTCCGGGTTCCTGGACCCGGACAAGCCGATCCGCAAGTTCACCAAGAAGGAGATGCAGGACTTCCTCTACCGGGAGCCGACCAAGGTCAAGGTGGAGGGGGTCAACCTCACCTACGAGGGCCTCATCCCCAAGATCCAGAAGTCGTTCCTGTCCAAGGACAAGGAGTCGCTGCAGCCGCACATCCGGGCCTTCGTCGAGCGCGCGGTCACCTTCACCACCTGCCCGGACTGCGCGGGCACCCGGCTCAGCGAGGCGGCCAGGTCGTCGAAGATCAAGCGGATCAGCATCGCCGACGCCTGCGCGATGCAGATCAGCGATCTCGCCGAGTGGGTCCGCGGCCTCTCGGAGCCGTCGGTCGCGCCGCTGCTGGAGACACTGGGGCACACGCTGGACTCGTTCGTGCAGATCGGCCTCGGGTACCTCTCGCTCAACCGGCCGTCGGGCACCCTGTCCGGCGGTGAGGCGCAGCGGGTGAAGATGATCCGCCACCTCGGCTCGTCGCTCACCGACACCACCTACGTCTTCGACGAGCCCACAATCGGACTGCACCCGCACGACATCCAGCGGATGAACGACCTGCTGCTGCGCCTGCGCGACAAGGGCAACACGGTGCTGGTCGTCGAGCACAAGCCCGAGGCCATCGCCATCGCCGACCACATCGTCGACCTGGGCCCCGGCGCGGGCACCGCGGGCGGCACCGTCTGCTTCGAGGGGACGCTCGAGGGCCTGCGCGCCAGCGGCACCGTCACCGGTCGGCACCTCGACGACCGGGCCTCGCTTAAAGACGAGGTCCGCGCGCCTAGTGGCGCGCTGCAGGTGCGGGGTGCCACCACCAACAACCTGCGCAAGGTCAACGTCGACATCCCGCTGGGCGTGCTAGTCGTGGTGACCGGCGTGGCGGGCTCGGGCAAGAGTTCCCTGATCCACGGCTCCGTCTCCGGCGGCGACGGCGTGATCTCGGTGGACCAGACCGCGATCAAGGGCTCCCGCCGCAGCAACCCGGCCACCTACACGGGTCTGCTCGAGCCCATCCGCAAGGCTTTCGCCAAGGCCAACAACGTGAAACCCGCCCTGTTCAGCGCCAACTCGGAGGGCGCCTGCCCCACCTGCAACGGCGCGGGCGTCATCTTCACCGACCTGGCCATGATGGCGGGCGTCGCCACCCCCTGCGAGCTCTGCGAGGGCAAGCGCTTCCAAGCCGAAGTCCTCGACTACAAGTTCGGCGGCCGCGACATCAGCGAGGTCCTCGCCATGTCCGTCACCGACGCCACCGAGTTCTTCAGCGGCGGAGACGCCCACATCCCCGCCGCCCACAAGATCCTCACCCACCTCTCCGACGTCGGCCTCGGCTACCTCAGCCTCGGCCAACCCCTCACCACCCTCTCCGGCGGCGAACGCCAACGCCTCAAACTGGCCACCCACATGTCCGAAAAAGGCGGCGTCTACGTGCTCGACGAGCCCACCACCGGCCTACACCTGGCCGACGTCGACCACCTGCTGGGCCTGCTCGACCGCCTAGTCGACTCCGGCAAGTCCGTCATCGTCATCGAACACCACCAAGCCGTCATGGCCCACGCCGACTGGATCATCGACCTAGGCCCAGGCGCAGGCCACGACGGCGGCAAGGTCGTCTTCGAAGGAACCCCCGCCGACCTGGTAGCCGCCCGCTCCACCCTCACCGGGGAACACTTGGCCGACTACGTCAGCTAATCCCACCAGCAGGTGCTCACGGGGTGGCCATCAGTAGCACAACTCGTACTGGTTGGGTTTCGCGAGGTTGGCCCTGGGCACGAATCCGGCGTACTTCTTGGACGCGGTGGTGACGTAGACCAGGTCCCAGTAGGGGATGCCGCCCACGGGTGAGCCTTCGACGTAGCAGTAGTCGAGCAGGACGTCTTCCGGGAAGACGTTCTCGGCGCGGTTGCACTGCGCGGACGGGCATTGGAACACCCAGGTGGGTGCGTACTTGACGTTGTTGAACATGACGCCTGCGGCACGCGCGGTGTCCGGCTTGTCGAGCGCGTCCGCCGGGGTGCTCAGCGCCATGGCGATCCCCGCCGCCGCCATGACCGCGAGCGCGGGCAGGAGCTTGTGCTTGATCATCTCGACCTCCGTCGTCGTGGTGACGGGAACCGACGCTAGTACGGGGCCGAAGGCGGGGTCTTGGACGAATGTCCGGTCGGGTTGTTGACCTTGTCGTCGGGCGGGGAGGACCGTCGGGGGCGTGGAGGACTTCTGGCGAACCCAGGTGCCACACCGGTTCCTCGCCCCCTGGGTCAGCTTCTACCTCGCCTGCCAACGGACAGCCGACGAGCCACGCACCGGGTTGGTCGCCGCGTTGAACTCGGTCATCGTGGTGATCGACCTCGACACCGGATCCCGGCTGCAGGTCACCGGCCTGTCCGACCGTCCGACCAGCTACCGGCGCCCCGCGTGGGAGCACGCGGTCATCGTTGAACTCACCCCGCCAGGCGCCCGAGCGCTGTTCGGCATCGCGCCCCGAGAACTGGCCAACACCACCACCGCGCTCGACGACCTGCTCGGCCCACGCGCGCGCCACCTGGCCGAGGAGTTGGCACTGGCACCGGACTGGGACCACCGGTTCCGCGTCCTGGACCACCGCCTCACCCAGTGGATCGACCCGGCCCCCGCCAAACACCTCGACAACGGCTGGCGGCACCTCACCGTCGCGGACACGCCGATCAGGGTCGACGCACTGGCCCGCGAGGTGGGCTTGAGCAGACAGCACCTGAGCACCAGCTTCCACCGGGACATCGGCCTACCGCCCAAGTCCGTCGCCAGAGTCGCCCGCTCCCACCGAGCCGTCCGACTGATGACCGGCAGCACACCGCCACCCCTGACCACCATCGCCGCGCACTGCGGCTACGCCGACCAAGCCCATCTCAACCGCGACTTCCGCCAACTGGTCGGCTGCACCCCCACCGAACTGGTCCGCCACGGCAGCAACCGAACCGACTTCTTCCTCGGCAGCCTGATCAGCCTGCGCCCAACCCCCCGCACCGGCACCCGCCTCGAATCAGGCAGACCCCTCTAGAAGACACCTCGACACACCCTTGGCCATCGACATCACATCCGGCTGCGGCGCCGTGCCTACGGGCGACCAGGTTCCCGCCGAAGCGACTCAGCCGCAGATCAACCGGGCGACTGAGTCGTCGCGCACGCTGACCACCACCCCGTCGCCCATGCGTTCCAGCGGCACCCAGGCGCTCGCAGTCGACGTTCGCCAACGCCTCGTGCGTCAGGTGAGGTCGGCAGTGGCGCACACGCCCACCAAGGCCAGCGTGGCGGCGCCTGCGGCCGCAGCCGTGATCGATTGGGCCACCTCGTCGTCGCGCACGCTGACCACCACCCCGCCGCCCATGCGTTCCAGCGGCACCCAGGCGCCCTCAGTCGACGTTCGCCATCGCTTCGCGCATCAGGTGAGGTCGGCAGTGGCGCACACGCCCACCAAGGCCAGCGTGGCGGCGCCTGCGGCCGCAGCCGTGATCGATTGGGCCCACCTCGTCGTCGCGCACGCTGACCACCACGCCGTCGCCCATGCGTTCCAGCGGCACCCAGGCGCCCTCAGTCGACGTTCGCCAACGCCTCGCGCATCAGGTGAGTTCGGTAGCGGCGCACAGTCCTGCCAAGGCCAGCACCCGCAGCCGCAGACGTGATCGATTGGGCCCACCTCGTCGTCGCGCACGCTGATCACACCCTCGTCGCCCTCGGGCTTCGAGCAGCATCCGCGTCCGCGTGCCGGTCGACGTTCGCCAACGCTTCTCGCACCGGGTAAGCGAGTTCGGCAGCGGGCGCACACGCCCACCAAGGCCAACACCCGCAGCCTCAGCCGTAGGGCAGCCCATCCGTTCTCCAGCGGGCTGGCAGCGCGACGACGTGCGGTCCTGGCCGGGGATTGGCGGAGCGTCAATCCGGGGTGTTCAGGTACGGGGCCAGTGCGGGTGGGGTGCCGCGGTCGAAGGTGGTGTTGTGGAAGTCCGCGGTGGTGAAAGTGGTGTCGGCGAAGTCGGCGTTGGCGGTGAAGGTGGATGTGGTGAAGTCGGCCGTGGTGAAGGTGGCGGCTCTGAAGTCGGCGTAGCCGGTAAAGGTGGCGGCGGCGAAGGTGACGTCTTCGGTGAACTCCGCCTGTTCGAAGTCGACGCCGTCGGTGAAGGTGGTGGAGCCGAAGTTGGTGGGGCCGGTGAACCTCGCCTGGTCGAAGTTGGCGCCGTCGGTGAAGGTGGACCACTCGAAGTCGGCGGCGGCGAACGTCGCCTGTTCGAAGTTGGCGTGGTCGGTGAAGGTCGCCCATTCGAAGTCGGTTTCGCGGTGGAAGGTGGCCAGCGCGAACGTGACCCCGCCGGTGAAGGTGGTGCCGCTGAGGTCGGCGGGGCCGGTGAACGTCGCGGCCGAGAAGTCGGCGTAGCCGGTGAAGGTGGCGGACTTGAAGACCGCCGAGCGGGCCGCACACCGGTGCAGGCTGAACCCGATGAGGGTCGCGGCGGTGAGGTCCAGGTCGATGCCGCGCCAGAAGCCGGGGTTGTCGGGGCAAAGGTGCGCGGTGAGCAGCCGCTGCGCGGTCAGTCGGAACTCGCGCTCCTGCAGCCGCTCCCTATAGGCCTCCGCCGTGGTGCCTTCCGGCAGGTCGTCCTCGTCGGGCAGGTCCGCGGGCATGCGCAGGCACGAACACAGCACGTTGATGATCGTCTGCCGCTGGCCCGGGTTGTCCTGCGCCAGCCGCTCCAGCGCGTACAAACCGCCCAAGCGCACCGGTGCCTGCGCCGCCCCCAGCAACTCGACCGCCTTCGTGTACAGGTCGGTGATCCGCCGCGCCGCCGCGTCCTCCCTGGTGTCGGCGGCGACCCGCTCCTGCAGCGCGAGCGCCTGCTCGGTCGCAGCCTGCTCGCGGTCGCGCTGCCGCAATGCGATCTCGGTGCTGCGCTGTCTTCGCGCGGCCAGCAGCAGCGCCGCCGCGCCGCCGGTGCCGACCACGATCGAGCCCGCGGTGCGGATCGCGTCGAGCCGAATCCGGTTCACCTCTGTGTCGCGGCCCGCGTTGCCCAGCACCAGCCACGCCGTCACCCCGGCCCCGACCCCCAGGATCAGCGCCGCCCACACGATGATCGCCTTCACCGACAGGACGGTGTAGCTGTCCGCTTCCCGGCTCGTCACCACCCCAGGGTGCCGCCGGTGCCCTGTCCCAGCGACTCCACGGTGAGCCGCGGCGCCAACGCGCGCAGGAAATCGGCGGCGTCGAAGATCTTCCCGGCCGACGCCACCCCGGTCGCCCGAGTCCGCCCGGACAGGATCCGCTCGACCGCCTCCACCGCGAGCGGCGCGCTGATCGCGTAGATGTCCTGACCGGACGCCACGACGCGCCGGTCGACCCCGCCG
Source organism: Actinokineospora baliensis (assembly GCF_016907695.1). NCBI lineage: Bacteria > Bacillati > Actinomycetota > Actinomycetes > Pseudonocardiales > Pseudonocardiaceae > Actinokineospora > Actinokineospora baliensis. The sequence continues at coordinate 4,550,907 of NZ_JAFBCK010000001.1, forward strand.
GAGCGCACCAGCACGTCGACCACGAACGTCTGGTCCGGCCGCTCGGAGATCACCCCGCCCGCCAGGTCCCGCGCCGCCTCGACCGCCATGTACGTGCGGACCTCGGGAACCGCCAGGTGGCTGGGGACGGTGACCACGTCGGCCATGGTGAACTCGCCGATCACCTCGCGCGGCCCCGACGGGAATGGCCACTCCAGCGTCGGCAGGCTGTCGTCGTGGTACTCGAGCGCGCCGCCGGTGAACCGCACCCGCCGCCCGCCGCGCCGCGCGCTCGACACCGCGCCCGCCGCGACGGTGCCCTCGGTGGGGTGCCAACTGCTCAACCCATAGGCGACGTGCACCTCGTCTGCGGCCGCCGAGTCGCCCAGCGCGGCCGTGACCAGCAGGTCGCCGAGCCCGCCGAAGAACGCCATCGCGGGGACCACCACCGTGTCCGAGAACCGGGCGAAGGTGTCCACGTTGGCCTCGACCTCGGCCGCCACGTCCACGTACGGGATGCCCGCGCGCCCGGCCGCCTCGATGACCGGCGCAGCGGTCACTGCGAACGGCCCAGCGCAGTTGATCACGGCGGCGACCCCGCGCAACGCCCGGTCGAGAGCCGCCGGATCGTCGACCGACGCCTGCCGGGTGTCCAGGTCGGGGTGGGCGGCGGCCAGCTTGTCCGCGTCACGGCCGGACGGCACCGGGTTGTGGCCACGTTCCCGCAGCTCAGCGACCACGAACCGCCCCGTGTGCCCGTACCCGCCGTACACCGCGATCTCCTCGCCCATCGACTCTCCCACCCGTGCCGGAACCAGTGCCCGACCATCGTGCGGGTGACCTCCACGCCGTCACCAGCGTCCGGAACGCCATGATGCGTACACTTTCGGACATGCCCACCGTCGCCCTCGCCGCCACCGACGGCATGCTGCACTTCGAGCTGGCGCTGGCGCACGAGGTGTTCACCGCGACCAGCTACGACCTGGTCATCTGCGGCACCGGCCCGGTCCGCCTCGGCCGGTTCGACCTGCGGCCTGACCACGGACTCGACCACCTCGCCCGCGCCGACACCGTCATCGTCCCCGGCTGGTCCGACGTCGACGTGACCCCGCCGGACGACCTCGTCGACGCCGTCCGCGCCGCCCACGAAGCGGGCGCCCGCGTCGCGTCGCTGTGCACCGGCGCGTTCGTACTCGCCGCCGCGGGCCTGCTGGACGGTCGCCGCGCGACGACCCACTGGGCCCACACCGACGACCTCGCCGCCCGCTACCCCCTGGTCGAGGTCACCCCGGACGTGCTCTACGTCGACAACGGCAGCGTCCTCACCTCAGCGGGCAAAGCCGCCGCGATGGACCTATGCCTCCACCTAATCCGCACCGACCACGGCGCCGCCGTCGCCAACACCATCGCCCGCCGCCTGGTCGTACCCCCACACCGCGCGGGCGGCCAAGCCCAGTTCGTCACCACGCCGGTACCGGTGAAGGACGCCCCACTCACGGCACTGCTCCCGTGGGTCTCGCAACGCCTGGACCAGCCGCTCACCGTGGAAGACCTCGCCCGGCAGGCGAACATGAGCTCCCGCACCCTCACCCGCCACTTCCGCTCATCCATCGGCACTACGCCGTTGCAATGGCTACTCACCCAACGCATCCGCCGCGCCCAAGAACTCCTCGAAAGCACCGACACCAACATCGACGCAATAGCAGCAGCCACCGGCATGGGCACCGCCACCACCCTGCGCCGCCACTTCCACCGCACCCTCGGCGTCCCACCTGACGCCTATAGGCGCACCTTCCGGGGCTAGCAACCACCGAAGATCGGTGCGGCCAACTTCAAGGGGCGACTGAACAGCAGAAGTTCCAGTGCGTCGCCTTCCCCAGTAGGCCCCGCCCGCTGCAGAGTGTCCGGCGGACCGTCAACGGCAACTACCTGCCATCCTTCGACGGCATCACCCACACCCCGATCTTCGGGTGTGGAGGTGGGCGCAGGGGCGCTCGGTAGTGTCCGTGCTGTCGTGCTGGCCAGTGGGCCGAGCAACGTTTCGCCGCCACTTCCACCGCACCCTCGGCGTCCCACCTGACGCCTATAGGCGCACCTTCCGGGGCTAGCAGACACCGCCCGATGCGGTGGTTGGAGAGGCCGCCTGAGCTACCGCACACCGGACAGGAAGTCGACCAGCGCCCGGTAGTACGGCTCAACCGTCGTCAGGTCGGCGTACTCATCCGGCCCGTGCTGGCCGTCGCCGCCGATGCCAAAGATCACCGCGTCGATGCCGTGCTGGTGGTAGAAGCGCGAGTCGGCCGCGCCGTGTTTGCGCAGAAAGTCACCGGAGTAGCCCTGGGCTCGCGCGGCACGCTGCAATGCCGCCACGTCCGCCCCCTCCGGGTCGGCGTGGTGCGGTGGCTCGACCCGGTCGACCTCAACGACGACATCAGCCGGGCACAGCGACGTCAAATACGCGGCGACCTCGTCCGGCGTGCGGCCCGCGAAGTCCCCGTCCTCCGCCGTGTACCGGATGTCCAGCCACGCCGTCGCGTCCGCGGGCACCTGGTTCACCGCGGTGCCCCCCGTCTCCACCCTGGCCACGTTCACCGTCGTACGCCACACCTCCTCCGCCGCCACCGGATACACCGCCAACACGCCGTCAATCGCACGCATCAATTTGAGTACCGCGTTGTCGCCCAACCACGGGTACGCGCTGTGCGCGGCCCGCCCCGAAGCCCGCACCCGAGCCGTGAGCAGCCCCTTCGACTCGACCACCAGACGCAGTCCGCTGTACTCGCCGATCACCACGAAATCCGCCGACACCCCCTGCGCCAGTTGGAAAGCGGTCCCGTCGTACCCGCCGACCTCCTCGTCGGTGACCAACTGCAGGCCAACCGGAACCTCCGCAGGCGCGTCCCGAAATGCCATCGCCTGCGCCAAAGCCGACAGCTTCATGTCCTGCGCACCGCGAGCGAACAACCGGTCACCGTCGCGCCGTGGTTGGAACTGCTCCGGCGTACCGGGAACCACGTCCAGGTGTCCGTTGAGCAGCACCCGAAACTGCGGCCGCCGCGCACCCCGGTACACCAACGCGCTGGGTTTCCCGTTGGACACGAACCGCTCCACCGTGAACCCCGGCCCGACCACCCCCAACGTGAACTCCAGCGCGCGCTCCAGTTCCGCACCCCGATCGGCCGTGGACGGGATGGCCAACAACTCCTCGCCCAGCGCCAGGAACTCGCGAATATCCATACCCGCATCCTGCCCGCTCACGGCTCCGACCGAAATAGAGTCCACTGTGGACATAGCTCGCACTTTCACCTGACAGGGGGATCGCGGCCGCCGCGAAGCCGCCCCTAGCATCCCGACGGTCGATCCCGGGAGGCATCGTTGCACCGCACCAGCCGCTCCATCGCCGCCGCGCTCGTGGTGGCCGCGCTGCTCACCCCTGTCCCGGCGTCGGCCGCGTACCCGATCACCGAGTACGGCCCCGTGCCGTCCTCGATCCCGGTCGGCGGCGTGTGCGAGGTCGAGTTCGACCACACCGGCGCGCTCTGGGTCGAGCAGTACCTCAGCAGCCAGGTCGCCCGGTTCGACCCGGCGACCGGCGCGTTCACCAACTTCAGCACCCCCATGCCGCTGTCGGTGCCCGGCGGGATGGACCTCGACCTGGCAGGTGACCTGTGGATGCCGCAGGTCACCGGCAACAGCCTGCTGCGCGTCGACACCGCGACCGGCGCCATGACCGAGTTCCCGCTGCCCTGGGCGAACGCGCTCAACCTCCAGCCGCTCGGCATCCCGCTGCACAGCGGCCTCGGCCTGGCCAACGACATCGCGCTCGGCCCCGACGGCGCCCTGTGGTTCACCCTCGGCGGCCTCAACTCGATCGGCCGCTACGACCCGGCCACCGGCGCGTGGGCCCGCTTCCCCGTACCGGGGGAGATCCTCGGCCAGGTCGGCGCCCTGTTCGGCATCATCAAACCCGGCCCTGGCCGCACCGTCGTGTTCGACCTGCCGCAGCTGAACAAGGTCGCGACCCTCGACGTCGACACGCACCGCTTCACCCAGTACACGATGCCCACCCCGCTGTCGTTCCCGGTCGGCGTGCGCACCGCCGCCGACGGCACGATCTGGGTCGCCGAGGCCGTCGGCATGAAGATCGCCCGCATCAACCCCGGCACCGGCCAGATCACCGAGTACCCGCTGCTGGGCGTCAACGGCCTGCTCACCAGCCTCCTCGGTGGCCTGGGTGTAGGCAGCATCGGCAACCCGCTGCCCACGCCCGGCCCGATCGCCGAGGCCAGTGACGGCAACATCTACTTCGCGGTCAGCTTCCCGGTGCCGATCGGTTTCGGCAACCAGATCGCCCGGTTCAACCCGGTGACCCACGAGGTTCGGATGTGGAGCACCCCGTCGTCGGCGTCCTACCCGTGCGACATCAACGTCCACCAGCCCGGCGCCGTGTGGTTCGGCCTGCTGACCAGCAACAAGATCGGCAAGCTCGACCTCGCCGCGACCTGAGCCCGGCGTGTCGGTCCGGGGTCGACCCGGCACCCGGTGGCACACTCGCTCGCGATGTACACCCCCTCCGACCTCGCCGACCTGCTCGACTGCGAGCACCGCAGCATCCTGAGCCAGGCCAGCGCGGCGGGGGTGCCGGGCGCGCCGCAGCCGGGGCCCGGGCCAGACCGGCTGACCGTCAAGTACGGCAAGGAGCACGAACAGGCCACGCTGACCCGCCTGCGCGGGGAGCAGCACGCGGTCATCGAGATCGACTCGCGGGACCCGGTCACCGCCGCCGCCGAGACCGCCGAAGCGCTGCGCTCCAGCGCCCCGGTCGTCTACCAGGCGGTGTTCCACGAAGACGGGCCCGACGGGATGACCGGCCGCGCCGACTTCCTGTTGCGCGGGCCCGACGGCCGGTACGAGGTGTACGACACGAAGCTCGCCCGGCACGCGCGCCCATCGGCGGTGATCCAGGTCGTTGCCTACGCCGATGCACTGACCAGGGCCGGGTGGCCCGCGGGGCCGGACACGCACCTGTTGCTCGGCGACGGCAGCCGTGCGTCCTTCCGGGTGGACGAGTTCCTCCCGTTGCTGCGCAGGCTGCGTGGCAGGCTCCTCGACCGCGCGCCGCAGCTGCCCGACCGGCTGTGGGGCGACGAACGGCCCGCGTGCTCAGGTTGCCCCTATGCCGAGCATTGTGCTTCCGGTCGTGCTGCCGACCGCGATCTTGCGCTCGTCGCAGGCATCCGTGCGGATCAACGCCGGAAATTGCTCGACGGCGGGCTCGGCACCATCGACGCACTCGCCGCCGCAGGACCTGACGACCGCCCCGCAACGTTGTCCCTCGCGTCCTACACGGCCCTGCGCGCGCAGGCGGCGATTCAGGTCCGCCAGGACGCCACCGGTGAGGTCGCGTTCGAGCTCGTGGACGAAGACGCGCTCGCGACGCTCCCGCCACCCAGTGCGGGCGACGTCTTCTTCGACATGGAGGGCGACCCGTACGCCTTCGGCGGCAGCGGCCTGGAGTACCTGTTCGGCGCCGTCGCCGACGGCCGATTCACGCCGTTCTGGGCCCACACGCGAGCCGCGGAACGCAGCGCTTTCGAGAAGTTCGTCGACTTCGCCACCGCTCGACTCGCAGAGCACCCGGACGCGCACATCTACCACTACGCGCCGTATGAGTCCGCAGCTCTCAAGCGGTTGGCCGCACTGCACGGCACCCGCGAAGAAGCGGTCGACACTCTGCTGCGCCGCGAATCGCTGGTCGACCTCTTCGCTGTGGTGCGCAAGGCTTTGCGGGTGTCGCAGCGGTCGTACTCGATCAAGGCGCTCGAACCGCTCTACATGCCCGACGCGCGCGAGGGCGAGGTCAAGACGGCGGCGTCGAGCATCGAGGCGTACGAGGACTACCTGACGCTCACCGGTGCGGGGGAGGCCGAGCGCGCGGCCGAAGTGCTGCAAGGGATCGCGGACTACAACGAGTACGACTGCGTATCCACCCAGCGGCTTTTCGAGTTCCTGCACGAAGTCCGTGTGCGGGAAGGCATCGAGACGCGGGAACCCGAGGTCAAGTCCGAACTGGACATCGGCCTCGACGACGTCAAGGCGGCGGAACGGGCCGAGAAGGCCGAGATGCTCGCCAAGCTCGTCGACACGCTGATCGAGGGGCTGCCGGACGACCCTGCTGAGTTCACCGCCGACGAGCGCGCACGCGCTTTGCTGGCGGCCTCGGTCGGCTACTACCGGCGGGAGAGCAACCCGGCCTGGTGGGAGTTCTTCCGCCAGCTCGCCGCGCCGCTGCACGACCTGGAGGCCGACTCCGCCTGCACGGTGCCGGTGCGGGTGGCGGCGGGGGAGTGGGAAGCCCCGAAACGCCGCAACGGCAAGGCAAAGCGTGTCCTCCAGGTGACCTGCGACCCGGACCGGCCGCACCCGTTCACCGTCGGCGACCAGGTGCGGCTGCGGTACGGCGGGGCCAAGGGAGACGGCGTGGTCACCCAGGCGTCCACTGATCACGTGGTTGTGCTGGAAAGCCGCGCTGTGGACGAGACTGATTCTGTTGTGCCGCAGGCGTTGCTGCCTGGCGAACCGGTGCGAGCGGCTCCGAAGGATGAAGCGGTCCTGGAACTCGCACAACAGGTCGCGGGCCTGCTTCCTTTGCTGCCAGCACATCCCGGCATCGACTTGTTGCTCCGCACCCCGCCCAGGTTGCGTGGTGGTCGCGCCCTTCCGGAACCCGGTGACGATCTGGTCCGCACGGTGATCGAGACCGTCGATGCGTTGGACGGATCGACGCTCGCCGTGCAAGGACCACCCGGCGCGGGCAAGACGTACCTGGCGGGCAGGCTGATCGCGCACCTGGTGAAGTCCGGTCGCACTGTTGGTGTCACGTCCACCAGCCACAAGGCCGTGGAGAACGTGCTCTCCGCTGCCTTGTCCGCAGCTCCAGGACTTCCGGTTGCCAAACGACCCCGCGGCAAGACCCCCGCGCCAGACGCCGCCTGGGAACAGCCGAAGGACTTCGCCGCGTTGGCTCGGTGGCGCGAAGAGAACAACATGGGCCACCTGGTCGGCGGCACCGCCTGGAACTTCGCCAACAAGACCCTGCGCGCAGAACCCTTCGACGTCCTGATCGTCGACGAGGCAGGCCAATTCGCCCTCGCCGACGCCCTCGCGGTCTCCACCTGCGCCCGCAACCTCATACTCCTCGGCGACCCGCGCCAGCTACCCCAAGTCGTCCAAGGAACCCACCCCGCCGGTGCCGACGCCTCAGCCCTGGGCCACCTCCTCGGCGAGGCCGACATCATCCCACCAGACCTCGGCTTCTTCCTCGACCAAACCCGCCGCATGCACCCCAATGTTTGTGCCCCAGTCTCCCGCCTCTCCTACGCGGGCCGACTGCACTCACATCCCAGCGCCGCCAACCGATCCATCGACGGCATCACGGCGGGCTTGCACGTGCTTGAGGTCCCGCACAAGGGAAACACCACCCGGTCCACAGAGGAAGCCGCCGCCCTAGCGGACCTCGTCACCACCCTCCACGGCCGCCCCTTCCACGACAAAGACGGCACCCGCCCCCTCACCGACGACGACATCCTCGTAGTGGCCCCCTACAACCTTCAGGCCCGAGTCGTCACCCGCGCCCTGGAAGCCACCGGCCACCCCAACATCCGCGTCGGCACCGTAGACCGCTTCCAAGGCCAAGAAGCCCCCGTCGTCATAGCCACCATGACGTCATCCTCGGCCGCCGACCTCCCCCGAGGCCTGGACTTCCTCCTGTCCCGCAACAGGCTGAACGTGGCCCTCTCCCGAGCCCAAACCCTGGCAGTCTTGATCTGCTCCCCACACCTAGTGGAGGCGGACATCCGCACCACCCAACAAATGCGCCTACTCTCCGGCATGATCGGCCTCCTCGACGACGCCACCCCCTGGCCCACCTGAGGAAGCAGTCAGACTCTGGTGCCGCCTTTGCCAGTAGACGAGACTTTGACGGGTGCCGAGCGTGGCGGGGTGATCGGGTCCGAGGATGCGGAGCCGGTGGGCGAGTAGCTTGGTAAGTGCCTGTATCGCGCCGCGTACATCTCCCAATCGGCCTTGCCAGTAGGCGAGGTTGGCGCGGGCGATGAGTGTGTTGGGGTGGTCGGGTCCGAGGACGCGGAGTCGGTCGGCGAGTAGTTCGGCGTAGGCCTGCATTGCCCCGACTACGTCTCCTGCTTGGCCCTGTCGGCTGGCGAGGTTGGCTCGGCAGATGAGGGTCTCGGGATGATCGGGTCCGAGGACGCGGAGTTGGTCGGCGAGCAAGTCGGTGTAGTCGGACACAGTTGTCGAGGTATCGCCTGTCTGCGCTGTCCAGTAGATGAGGTTGCTGCGAATGACGAGAGTGGCGACGTGGTCGGGTCCGTAGATGCGCTGCGCGTCGGCAAGCAATGCACTGAAGTCGGCCACGGCTCCGTCGAAGTCGCTTGCTTCTCCCTTTACTCCCGCCAGGTTGGCCCGGGTGGTGAGGATGCTCGCCTCTCCCAGGCCTCGGGCCTGTTCCTTGTCGGCGATCAGCAGGGTGTATTGCCGCACAGATTCCGCCACATCTCCAGCTTCGGCTTGCCAGAGGGCAAGGTTGGCTCGGGCGTCAAAGGCATCACTGTGCTCGGATCCAAGGTGGTGATGGATCCTGGACAACAGGTCTCGGTGGTAGGCGACTGCGGTGTGAACTTGGCCCGCCCTGCCGAGGCTTGAGCCCGCCCGAAACAGGACAGAGTGAGTGCCAGTGTCATCCAGCAAGCCTTCGCCGTATTCCGCGAGAGTGGCTGTGTTAGCCCTCAGCCTCGCGCCCAGGGCGGAGTCGCGTTCGATCGTCGGCCAACTGTCCACTAGTGCGTCAGCGGCTACCTGCGTGAGCACCGGGATTCGATCTTCTAGCACCTGGTCTCTGGTGGCGCGCTGGATCAAGGCATGTACACGGGCATTGGTTCCAGCGACCTCGGTGTCGACGGTGATGAGGTTAAGTCGGGCCAAGCATCCGAGGGCCCTCGATGCGGTCTCCGCGTTCACCTCCTGCCCGCTTCCAGTGGACAAGTATTTCAAGACAGGGTCCGCGGTCAGCACGGACAACGGGATGCCGTTGGGGTCGAGCAGGGACATCACCGCCAGCATCGGTCTTGCCAATCCCGCCGGTGGCAACTGGTCCGCCGCATCGATCGAGATCGACCAGGTGGTGGCGGTCCGGGCACCCGGACCCGACCAGTCCTCCGGGAACATCTCCGCCAGCGTCGCCCGCTTGGTGCGCCACTTCTCCACGTATCCCAAACACGTCATCCCCGGCGTCATCGCCAAGTGCGCCGCCGCCTGGCTCAGGGCTAGCGGCAGGTGCCCCAACAACGCGGCCAACTCCGAAACCCCAGGCACGTCACCAAGCACACCACGCAGGTACTCCGCCGACTCGGCCTCGGTGAACACGTCCAACGGCACCAACCGCTGAGTCGCAGTCTGCAGCGCCCACCGCTCGTTGCGCCGCGTCGTCACCACCAGTCGCCCGTGCGCCCCCGTGGACGGCCACAGCCCCTGCACGTCCGCCGGATCCGCCACGTCGTCGAACACCAGCAGCCACGTCCGGGTCGTGCTCGCGCACCAGTCGAGGAACTTCCGAGCGCCCTGCTCCGCGTCCTCGATCACCGACTCCGTGACCACCGCCGCCAACTCCGCCAACCCGCTGACCAGGCTCGACCGCGACGTGGCCGTCACCCAGCCCACCAGGTCCGCCGACGTCCGGCTCGCGTACTCCGCCGCCGTCTGGGTCTTGCCCACCCCGCCCATCCCCGACAGCACCACCCCGCCGGAGACCAACCCCGCCAACTCCGGCACCGACCGCGGCTGGAACCCGTCCACCACCACCGGCACCTTCCCCGACCGGTAGGGCAGCCCACCCACCGGCCGGACTACCCCACCGACCGTCACCGGCCCGTGCACCGTGTGGATCTGCGCCGCGGCCCCCGACACATCCCCGTCCAGGCGGTTCAGCTCACCCATGCCCCCATCATCGACCATCCCCTCGTACGCGATACCAAAGACAGCCCCAGCGGTAGCGAGCGCACCGCGCATGCCGCCAATCGCATCGATACCGCTAGTTCGGAAAGCGGTCCGCTCGGTTGAACGTGTTGGCCGCGCCGACCTGTGGTCAGCGGGTAGCCGAGCAACGCTGCGACAGCCTGTGTCGTCCGATTGCATCGAGACCTCGGCTCGCGGGGTGTGGCCGCTCGGTGAACGTGTTGGCCGCGCCGGTCTGTGGTCAGCGGGTAGCCGAGCAACGCCGCGACTGCGTGTGCAGTCCGATCGCATCGAGGCCACCGCTCGCGGGGTGGCCGGAGCGAGGTGCCGGACGCCATCGGTCGGGCCAGCCCGTTTGCGCCAGGTGGCGATTGGTCCGTGTCGGGAGGGTTGCGGGGCGGTCTGGCGCCGGTGCGCGGGCCCGAACGGCGAGCGAGCCCGCGTGGCGAGTCAGGTCGCGGCCAAGCCAGGCACTCACCGAACGGGCTGGCGGGTTCCCCAGGTGCTCAGTGGTCACCAAGCCCGGCTCGTTCGCGCCAGATGGCGAGCTTCGTCCGCGTGGCCATGGTCGCCGGGTGGTCTGGTCCCAGCACCCGGATCCGGTCAGCGAGCAACTCCGCCAGGGCATGCGCTGCCCCGACGGCGTCGCCCGCTTCGCCGCGGTGGCGGGCCAGGTTGCTGCGGGTGGCCAGGGTGTGAGGGTGGTCCGGCCCCAACACCCGGAGTCGGTCGGCGAGCAACTCGGCGAAGTCCTCTGCGACTCCGGTGTGCCCGGCCTCGCCGCGCCAGTAGGTGAGGTTGTTGCGGGTGGTGAGGGTGTCCGGGTGGTCCGGGCCGAGTACGCGGGTCCGATCGGCGAGCAGGCTGGTCAGGTCACGCACGGCGGCCGCGGGGTCGCCGCCGAGTCCTCGCTGGCGGGCCAGGTTGCTGCGGGTGATCAGGGTGTCGGGGTGGTCCGGGCCCAGGATCCGCGTCCGGTCGGCCAGCAGCTGCACGAACGCCTCGGTGGCCTGGGCCCGTTTGCCCGCCTTGTCCAGTTGCCGCGCGAGGTTGCTGCGGCTGGTGAGCGTGTCCGGGTGGTCGGGACCCAGCACCCGCAGCCGGTCCGCGTACAGCTTGACGACGGTGTCGTACGACCCGGTGAGGTCGCCCGCTTGGCGTTGCCAGTAGCCGATGCTGTTGCGGGTCTTGAACGTGTCGGGGTGATCAGGCCCGAGGTGGTGCTCGGCGGCCGCGAGCAAGGTGCGGAAATAGGCGACGCCAGCCCGCACCTGGCCAGCTTCGCCGAGGCTGCGACCCGCGCGCAACAGCAGGTCAGGACGCCCGGACCGCCACAGGTGGTCGCCACCGAACGCGGTCAGCGCGGCAGTGTTGGCCCGCAGCATCGCCGCGTGTTCGGTGTCGCGCTCGATGTCCGGCCAGTTCGCGAGGATCGCGTCGGCGACCACTCGGGTCAGCAGCGCCAGTCGCTCGGTGGGCAGGTGCTCGCGGCTGACCTGTTGCACCAGCGCGTGCACCCGGGCGACCGGCCCCAGGGACTCGGTGTCGACGGTGATCAGGTTGAGGCGGCGGAGTGCGCCGAGGGCGCGGGTCGCGCCGTCCACGTCGATGGGTTCGCCGCTGCCGGTGGACAGGTAGGTCAGGATCGGCTGGGCTGTCAGCACGGGCAGCGGGATGCCGTTGGGGTCCAGCAGCGACATCACCGACAACATCGGGCGGGCCAGATCGCACAGGGTGTCGGCCGCGTCGACGGAGACCGCCCAGGTCTTGGCCACGGTCTCGGAGCCGTCATCCGGGAACATCTCCCGCAGTGCGGCCCCTCGCCACTTGGCGATGTAGGACTCGCAGGTCATGCCAGGGGTCATCTCCAAGTACGCCGCGGCCTGGCCAAGTGCGAGGGGGAGTTGACCGAGGAGCTCCGCCAGGTCGTCCACCCCCGGGGCGTCCCCGAGCACGCCCCGCAGGTACGCCGCCGACTGGGTTTCGGTGAACACCTCCACCGGCACCATCCGCCGGGTGGCGGTTTGCAGCGCCCACCGCTCGTTGCGGCGGGTCGTCACCACCAGTCGCCCGTGGGCACCTGTGTTCGGCCAGAGGTCCTTCACATCCGCCGGGTCCGCCAGGTCGTCGAACACCACCAGCCACGTGTGGTCGGTGCTCGCGCACCAGTCCAGGAATCGCCGCGCCCCCCGTTCGGCGTCGTCCGCCACCGACCCGGTGACCACCGTCCCCAGCTCCGCCAAGCCGCTGACCAGGCTCGACCGCGAAGCGGCCGTCACCCAGCCCACCAGGTCCGCCGACGCCCGGCTCGCGTACTCAGCCGCCGTCTGGGTCTTGCCGACGCCGCCCAGGCCGGACAGCACCACCCCGCCGGAGACCAGCCCTTCCAGTTCCGGGACCAGCCTCGGTTGGAACCCGTCCACCACGGCGGGCACGGCGCCCGACCGGAACGGCAGCCCGGTCACGACCCCACCGCTCTGGCCAGATCGGCGATGTCGGCGGGGGTGACCCGGCAGCAGCCGCCGACCACCTGGGCGCCCGCGGCCACCCACTCCGCCGCCAGGTCCACGGAGAACCGGGACGGGCCGCTCCAATCGCCGGTCCAGGATTCGCCGCTGTTGGGGTAGACGATGATGGGTTTGTCGGTGACGGAGCGGGCGACGGCGATCGCGGGGCCGATGTCGGTGGGGGAGCTGCAGTTCACGCCGACCGCCGCGACCGACGGGCTCGCCGCGGCGGCGTCGAAGGCTTCGGCCAGGGGTTGACCGGCGCGGGTGCGGTCGCCGTCGATCGTGTAGGCGACCCACGCGGGCACGTCGACCTCGGTCAACGCCACGGCCAAGGCCTGCGCCTCGACCATGTCCGGCACCGTCTCGCACGCCAGGATGTCCGGTCGAGCGCTCGCGAGCACCTCCAGCCGCGGCCGATGCCAGTCGGCCAGGGCCGACACCGACATCCCGTACCGGCCCCGGTACTCCGACCCGTCGGCCAGGAAAGCCCCGTACGGCCCGACCGACGCCGCGACCCACTGTGACAGTGAGGTGCGCGCGGCGATCGCCACCTCGACCCCGAGCCGCATCAACCGCTCAGCGCCCGCCCGGTCGATGCCACGAGCCGCGAACCCCTCGAAAGACGCCTGGTAGGTCGCCGTGGTCGCGATGGACGCCCCAGCCTGGAAGAACGCCAGGTGAGCGGCCGTCAGCACACCGGGCTCATCCACCAACATCCGCGCCGACCACAACGCGTCCGACATGTCATGGCCCCAGGCGCGCAGTTCGGACGCCAGGCCGCCGTCGAGGATCACGGGGGAACCGGTCAGGAAGTCCACCCACGCAAGACTACGTCCGTAGGCGGTGACAACCCGGATATTCTGGCCGGGTGACCGTGGAGACACGACCGGACCAACGCCCGAGCTTGCTCCCTCTGCTGTGGGTGCTGCTGTTCTTCACCTGGCTGTTCGCTGTGCCCGCGCTGGCGCTGGAGTCGGCGCTGTCCGGGTGGTCGTTCATGGGGTCGCCCTCCGCCGCTGCTCTGGCCAAGAGTGACCGGCTGGCGATGTGGGCCGAGATCCTGGCCGTCGCGGTCCCGCTCGTGGGCGTCGTGCTGGCGTTGATCACCCGGCGCAACGCGCCGATGAGGGTCTTCGGCACGATCCTGTTCCTGAGCGTGGTCGTGATCGGCTGCGTATGGGTCGCCGAGTCCCGCCACAACCCGGCCCCCGCACCGACCCCCGTGTACCGGGGCTGCCAAGAACACAGCGGCGGCGACAACCGCTGCCCAGGCGGCTGATCCGGTGAACTGTTCATGGTGAGCATCCCGCTCCAATGACTGGAGCGGGATGCTCACGCTCAGCCTGACCGGCCCGTCTTACGGCGCGGCGATGGTGATGGCCTGTGACTTGGCATTCGCCGATGTCAGTGCGGTGACCTTGACCGCGTAGGGGGTCATGTCCGCTGGGGGCGCGGCGAAGGAGAGGTAGGACTGCCCGACCACAGGCAGTTTCACCGCCGGGCTGATGCTGGTCGTGCGCCCTTCGTCCCGGCTGGCGACCCTCCAGTGCTGCTCGGATTGCCCGGCGTCGCAGGTGTACTGGCGCAGGGTGATCGGTGAGGTGGAGGGGTTGAGGGGGACAACGGGCCGCAGGCACCTACCTGTCCCGACGTTGCGGATGAGGTAGCGGCGGCCGCCCCCGATCTCGACGAACATCCACGTGCTGAGGGTGGAGTTGTCGCAGGGCTGGGCCACGGCGTGTTTTCCCGCGTCGTTGGTGACGGCCATGCACACGATCCGGTTGCTGCCGTACTGGTGCGAGCCGATGGTGAACGGACCCAGTTCCAGCGGCGGGGTGGCCTGGGCGGGCAGTGCGGCGATCAGGGACAGCGTGGTGGCAGCGGCCGCCAGCGTTCCGGCGAGGCGACGGCGGATCATGGGGTCGTTCCTCCGCTGGGGGTGAACCGGACAGGGCGGTGGTCGGAGGTGTACTGGGGCTGCGCCGCCGCCGGTGCGATGACGGCGGCGGTGAACGTCCTGGTGGCGTTCGCGTCGGACCAGAGCAGGTAGTCGACGATGCGAGTGCTGTCAGTCTTGGTGGGCACACTCGGAGCCACGAGGTGTTCGCCGCCCGCGAGCAGCGCGGCTGTGTACCGGGGTTCGATGTTGAAGTCCCCGGCGAGCACCCAACGCTTGTTCGGCGTGTGCGACCGCAGTTTCTTGAGCAGGGCGCCGACGTTGATTCCACTGGGTTCCGCGTCGGCGTGGAGTGTGTAGAGGACGAGCCCGTCGGCCAAGGTCAGCTTGAGCAGTCCCCGGTCGCCGTCGTGGTAGGTGTCGCCCTTGATCGGGGGGATGTAGTCCCATGCGCGGACCGTGACCTTGGCCGGGTCGACGACGAACGCGAGGTTGTTCTTGCGGTTGGACGGAGGTGTGCCCTGGTGGCGGTCCTCGGACTCGACGAAGTACACGGTGCGGGTCTTGTTGGAGAACGTCCAGGCGCATTTCCAGGCGAGGCGCAGGCTTTTCACAAGCGACGTGCACGCCCACCCGGGCTTGCTCTTGAACTGGTTGACAGAGCCTGCTTCTTGCAGCGCGACCACGTCGTACGCAGCGGCGAGGTTTGGCACGCCGCGGGCGTTGTCGCGTACCAGCCATTTCCACTCGGTGGTCGAGTTCGAGTTCGACCCCTGCATGTTCCACGACGCGAATGTGTAGTGGTGCACGGGGACAGGTGCCACGGGTTGGGCATGCGCGGTACCAGTGCTCAGCGAGCCGAAGGCGGTCAACGTCGCCAGCGCGACCGCCAGCATCCGTCTTGTCATAAGGACTTCCCTGTTCCACATCGAGTGGCGCCGCAACGGGCGAGATCGTCCGACAAGCTCGCACCGCTGGACCGCGGCGGTCAACGGGTGCCCACCACGACCACACGACCGATGGCGATCTCTCACCCCTCCGGGTTGCCGCCACTGCACCCACCAGATGAGCAGCGGCGGCTTTCCGCACGGCGGAGGAGAGGAGGTCGTAACCGGGCTCAGTACACGCCCTCCACGCGCCTGCCTTCGGTGAACTCGGGGCTGTACGGGTCGCCGATCCAGGGCCAGGGGAACAGGTCAGCGGCCTTGCCGTAGGGCTCGACGCGGCGGGCTCGGTCGCGTTCGAGGAAGCCGGGCAGGAGTTGGTCGTCGGTGAGGCGCCAGACGCGGACTCGGCCTTCTTCGCCGTAGGCGACGGGGGTTGCGGCGTCGTCGACGAGGTCGAGGGTGACCCAGGGGGAGCTGGGGATGTAGACGAGGCCGTGTTCGTCCTCGGGTTCGAACGGCTTCTGCCAGCTGATGCTGGTGGTCGACGACCCGTACATGCCCAGGATCGGGACGTCGGGGAAGACGTCTTCGCGCAGGAGTCGGTGGGACAGCACCGGCATCGTGGTGCCCGCGTGCACGACACCGCGGACATCCTTGAGCAGCTTGGGATCCACGTACTCGGGCAGCATCTCCAGTAGCCGCGCGGTGCCGTAGAGCACGCCGATCCGCTGGGACTCCAGTACCGCGTTGACCTGGTCCCAGATGTGGCGCACGTACCGCTCGTACGCGGCTGCCATGCCCTCCTCGCCGAAGATCTTGACGATGCGCGGGTCGAGGTCGATCGAGAAGCACATGCCGCCGCGCGATTCCGCCCAGTCGACCACGAGCCTGCCGATGGTGTGCGGGCCCATTGGCGAGATGTAGAGCCAGTTGACGCCGCGGGGGATGCCGTGGGTGTCCATGGCGTAGTGGGAGAAGTCGCTGACGTGCTTCCAGTACTTGCCGCCCCAGGTGCCGTGCTTGGGCAGTCCGGTGGTGCCGCCGGTTTGTGCCGCCCAGAGGAAGTCGTTGTCGCGCACGACATCGGCCGGGATGAAGTCCTCTACCGGGCGCCGCCTGCTCGCCTCCTCGAAGATCTCCTGGTCCGCTTCGTCGCGGAAGGCCAGCAGTTCCTGTGCGGCCGCCCAGCTGTCCACTGTGGAGTATCCATTGGTGCCGAGCCTGCGGTCGCGTTCCAGCCAGAACGGGGAACCGGTCTCCGGGTGCAGGTGCCTGCGCACGACCGCGCGCACGTGCTCGTCGGACACCGGGGTCAGTGGTGGGGTCACCATGCGGGGTCTCCTTCTCGGTGGGGGAGCACGGGCTTCTTCTGGAAGAGGAAGTCGGCGAGGTAACCCTCCTGCGGGTCGCGTGGGTCGTACCCGCGGTCGAACCCCTCGCCGTGGAACACCTTGGAGATCGACGGTTCCGCGACCAACTCCCGCAGCAACTCGGGGTCGTCGCCGGGCAGCGACACGATGAGCGACTCGCGGCACGTGTCTGCCAACTCGGCGCGCGGCACCTCGGTCACCGTGACGAACGGAAATGGCAACTCCATGCGCACCAACGGCGAATCCGACCGCACCCGCAACACTGTGGGCCGCAGGAACCGGGTCCCGTCCAACTCCACCCGAAGCGGCACCCCGGTCACCCGCGCCGTGACGTCCTCCGCGCCCGCCGCGATCTCCCGCTCGATCATGCGGGCAACGGCGTCCCAATCGGCGGGGTCGGTGAACGCGGGCACGTTCGCGGCCGGATCGGCCAGCGGTAGCACGGGGAACTCGGCGAACTCGGCCGCCAACCGCTCCGCGGCCTGCTCTGCCGACCACGAGACCGCGATCGAGCTGACGTTGGTGCACAGCCTGCCGCAGCCCTGGAACGCCAACCGGGTGAGCCGGGTCCACGCGTCGTCACCGGGATCGGTTGGTAGAACCGCCTTGCTGCGACCGAAGTGGTAGAGCTTCAGCCGTGTCGGATCGAGCCCCGGCGGGTAGTTCTCGCCCGGCCACACCACCTGATCGGCCAACCGGTGGAACGTCTCGGCGTTGTCATGGCTGATGGACACGGCACCGTCGGGCAACCCGGCCTCGTACAGCGCCTCGACGAAGATCGCCGCCACGAACGGGTCGTGCCTGCTGGTGCTCACCAACGCCGCCCGCCTGCTCGCGAGCACCTGCAACCACTCGATCGCGATGGTCGGGAAGTTCGCGGGCACCCGCACCATGGCCGTGCGGCCAGCGGGTAGCCACGACCAATTGTGTCCACTGTGGCCAGTGCGGTATGGCCCGGTCGTCCCGTCGGGCGACTGCGCCGCCATGATCTCGTCGAGGTACCGCATCTGGCCCACCACGGCCAAGATCCCTCGACTCGCCCGCCGCACGGGCAAGGCGCACGTCGATGCCAGGGCCGCCAGCTGTGAGTCGAGCGCCCCGGATTCGACGTGCTTCTCGACGATGTCGGCGGCTCGGCGGAACAACCCGAACCACTCATCGTCCGGAATGGACAGCAGGTCGACGGCCTTGGCCCGCGCGACCATCTGCTGCTGGGCCAGACGGCTCGCGTGGTCCACAGTGGCCGCGAGCTCGCCCCGGCACCCGAGGAGTTCGACCGGGCGGCCGGACCAGATCGGTTCAGCTCCCGCCCACGAGGGTACGGCTGGTAGTTGGTCCGTGGCGGTGGCCAGCGGAAGCGACACGAGATTCTCCCTGGTCATGGTTGGACAAGGTGCTCACGCGGTGCTGTCGTGATGGGCCGAGAACAGTTCAGTCCCGGAGAGGCTCGGCTTCGCTACGGCGGTGTTCACGCGGCGCCTAGTTCCGCTTCACGCGATGCCGCCGCGTAGTCGTGAGTCGGTCCGTGGTGGCACGGAGACGGCCTTCCAGTTCGATGTGCCGACTGGCCGCGTGTTCTCGCTGGTCGGGATCTGGCGTGCCCGGTGTCGGTCAACCAGCAGTGCGTTCCTGTTCTCCCTGGTCGAGGGCGGGCGCGGTGTTCACGCGGTGCCAAGATCCCCCTTCTCGCGGTGCCGCCATGAAGTCGTAGGTCAGGCCGTGGTGGTCAAGGGAGACCGCCGCTGCCGAGGTTGTGCCGTAGGGCCTGCCCGATTCGATCCGGTCGATCAGCAGCGCGTCCTGCTTGGCGGGAAACGGTTCTGGCCCGTCGAGCAGCGTCGGCCACTGCGCATCGGACAGCCCCGCGAGCCGGGGGTGGAAACGGCGGACTCGGGAGTGGGTGAGGTCGTTGAGGCCGCCGTAGGTCAGGACGTGGTCGCCTTGCTGCACGACGCGGGCCGTCAGGGCGCGGCCATCCCAGCTGGTCAGCCGCACCCGGCCGGGTTCGGCGTGCAGGAGGTGGAAACCCGGCATCCCCGCGGCGTACGGTTCGCCGCCGCTGAGTGCACGCGGGACGAGCCAGCCCCTACTGGGCGCGTTCGGCGCCGTACCGGGGCCGTTGACCAGGACCGAAACCGCGGGCCGGTCGGTGCGCACAGCGAGCCAGGTACCGCCGGAGACCAGGTCGAGGCCGCCGAGCAGGTCCTGGTCCGGCCAGTGCCGTCCCGGTGGTGCCCACGGCCGGTCGAGGAACTCGTCGCGTGCCGCGGCGAGCAGGACCACCGGGTCCCGGACACGCAAGAACACGGTGCACATCGCCTCGCCCCCAGTCGGCCAGCCGCACTCGCTCCGCACTCGACCTTGGATGGTTATCCATAAGCTGTCCAGTGGGTGTGACTGCCACCACAGCGATTCGTTGTTGCGAGCGGCAGGTGGGCGAAGTTTCTTGCGAGCTGACAGGTGAACCGCCACGCTGAGCACTGCGTACCGATCGGTCCTGCCAGTATCATCATCTACTGCGATGCATGACTATGCATCATCATCCGACCGGCCCAGGCCGGTCAACGGCTGCGGTGCCGAGGTTCCCGACGCGCCGGAGAGAGGACGCGACGCCATGTCAGCAGGTGGCCCACGGGGCTTCCGCGGTCGGACCGCGGCGCTGGGGATCAAGGACGAGGCCGACGACTTCGCCGTCGTCGTGTCCGAGGTGCCCGCTGCGGTTTCGGCCGTGTTCACCCGGTCGAGGTTCGCCGGGCCCAGCGTCGTGCTCAGCCGCGAAACGGCCGCGACGACCACCGCGAGCGGCGTCGTGGTCATCGCCCGCAACGCCAACGTGGCCACCGGCGCCGAGGGCCTGGCCAACGCGCGCGAGGTGCGCGCCACCGTCGCCGCGGCGGCCGGGATCGAGCCGGAGCAGCTGCTCATCGCCTCCACCGGCGTCATCGGACGGCAGTACCCGATGGACCGGGTGCGCTCCGGGTTGGCCGAGCTGGACTGGTCGCTGCCCGAGGCCGACCTGGACAAGGCCGCCCGCGCGATCATGACCACCGACACCGTCGCCAAGCACGTGGTCGCCGAGTGCGGCCCGGCCAGCATCGCCGCCATCGCCAAGGGCGTCGGCATGATCGAGCCGAACATGGCGACCCTGCTGACGTTCTTCTTCACCGACGCCGAACTCGACCAGCCGGTGCTCGACCGGGTGTTCCGCCGCGTGGTCGACCGGACCTTCAACGCGCTCAGCGTCGACACCGACACCTCGACCAGCGACAGCGCCGCGATCCTGGCCAACGGCCTGGCCGGTCCGGTCGACGAGGCCGAGTTCGAGGCGGCGCTGCACGAGGTGGCGACCAAGCTGGTCCGGATGATCGCCGCCGACGGCGAGGGCGCGAGCAAGCTGATCGAGGTGCGCGTGCTCGGCGCCCGCGACGACGCGCAGGCCAAGCGGGTCGGCAAGGCCGTGGTGAACTCGCCGCTGGTCAAGACCGCCGTGCACGGCGCGGACCCCAACTGGGGCCGGGTCGCGATGGCGATCGGCAAGTGCGAGGACGAGCTCGACATCGAGCCCGCGAAGGTCGTGATCCGCTTCGGCGACGTCGAGACCTACCCGGCGCCCGCCACCGACGAGGTGCTGGCCGCGGCGTCGACGCACCTCAAGGGCGACGAGGTGGTGATCACCATCGACCTGGGCATCGCGTCGGGGGCGTTCACCGTCTTCGGCTGCGACCTGACCGACGGCTACATCCGGATCAACGCCGACTACACGACCTGACGCGGTACTCCAGACGACGGCACGGCGGGGATCAGGGGGAACTCATGCCGAACGGCGACAGCACGCTCTCGTGGTGCGACAGCACCGCCGACATACCGGTGGCCGAGTGGGACGGGCTCGCCGGTCCGGACGAGTTGTTCCTGTCCCACCGCTGGTTGCGGGTGGTCGAGGAGACGGCGGCGACGCCGATGCGGTACCTGTGCGCGCGGCGCGGCGGCCAACCGGTCGCCGCGCTGGCCACGGCCATGGCCACCGCCGATGTGCCATGGGTGAGCGGCCGGGTGGACCACGTGCTCACCGAGTGCGCCGAAGCCGGATCCAGCGGTGCCGCAGCGTTCCTACACGCGGTGGGTGGGGCGGATGCGCTGCTGCCCAACGTCCATTGTGGAGGGCGGCACATCGGCCGCAACCGGGTGCTGCACACCGGTGATCGAGGTGACGTCGCCACGCTGGTCGAGGCGGCCGAGAAGCTGGCTGCTGACAACGGATCTGCATCTGTCTCGTTCTCCTACGTCGACGAGCGCGACACTGTGCTCACAGGGGTACTGCGTGATCGCGGCTACTTCTCGTTCGCCGCGGGTAGCTACCACTGGCTCGATGTGGACCCGGGCGGGTTCGGCCCGTACCTGGCCGCGTTGCCGCGCAAGCGCCGGTTCAGCGTCCACAGTGAACGCCGCAAGGTGAGCGAAGCGGGGTTGACGATCACGCACGAGCGCGTCACCCCGGAGATCGTCGGCAGGCTCGCTGAGCTGGACGTGCTGCTGCTGGCCAAGTACGGCCTGACGTGGCCGGTCGAGCGTTCGGCCGAGGCCATCGGCACCTCAGCCGCACGATTCGCCGACGACGCCTCGGTGCTGCTGTGCCGGGCGGACGGTGAGATCCGCGGGTTCGCGTTGATGCTGCGCCAAGGCAACCACTGGTACGCCAGGCAGTGCGGCTTCGACTACGACTTCCTCGGCAAACTCCCCGTGTACTACGAGCTGCTCTACTACTCCGCCGTGGAACGTGCTGCCGAGATCGGCGTGACGACGATCCAGTACGGGCTCGGTAGCGACACCGCCAAGCGTTCCCGGGGCTGCCAGTGGAGCGAACTCACAGCCCACGTACTGCCGCTGAGGCGGTGCGCGTGAACCTCGACGGCGTTTTCGTGGTGGTGGAGACCCAGCTGTCCCGGTTCGGGCTCAGTCCACTGGTCGCGGCTCGTGACCTGGGTATGCGGACCGCTTTCCTGGCAAGGGATCCCGCGCGCTACGCCGGGCACAGCGGGACCACCACACCCGCCGACCTGGCCGACCATGTGATCGAAGTGGACACACGTACGGCGGCCCCGGTCGTCGCGGCGGTTCGTGGCCTCGGTGCGGTGCGCGGCATCTGCACCGTAACCGACTACAGCGTCGCCGTCGTCGCCGAGGTCGCCCGCGAACTCGACCTGCCCGGCCTGGCACCCGAGGCGGCGCACAGCGCACGCGACAAACTGCGCACCCGACGCGCGTGCGCGGCAGCCGGGGTACCCGCGCCACGGTTCGCCTGGGCGGACGACGAGGAATCCGCCGTCGCCGCCGCCAACGACTTCGGCTACCCCTGCGTCGTCAAGCCCGCGACCGAGGCAGGCAGCATCGGCGTGCGGCTGTGCCGCGACGCGGACGAGGTGAAGGCGCACCTGCGGGGGCTGACCGCCGACGAGCACGACTTCCGCGGGCAGGCCAAGCCAGTCGGGGCGCTGGTGGAGGAGTACCTGGTCGGCTACGAGGTGAGCGTGGAGTCCCTGCTCGTCGACGGGCACCGGCACACCCTGGGCGTGGTCGACAAAGTCCTCGGCGCGCACCCGCACTTCGTCGAACTCGGCGAGAGTTTTCCCTCCGCACTGCCAGAATCCGTGCGCCGCGAGGTGACCGAGGTGGCGACCGCGGCGCTGCAGGCCATCGGGCATGACTTCGGCGCCGCCCACGTCGAGGTCAAGGTGACCCCGGCCGGGGCGCGGCTGGTCGAGATCAACGCCCGCCCAGGTGGCGGGGTGATCACCCGGCTGGTCGCCGAAGCCACCGGGATCGACGTGCCGCACCAGTTGGTCCGGATGCACGCGGGCTTGTCTGCCGACCTCACCCGCACCCGCGACCTCGCAGCCGCCTCGCGCTACCTCACCTCCGCCGTGGCCGGCACCGTGCGGGCAGTGCACGGCGTCGACCTGGCCCGCAGGGTCGGTGCACGGGTCGAGGTGGCGCTGGAAGTCGGCGCTGGCGACGAGGTCCGGTTGCCCACCAGCAACGTGGACTGGATCGGCCACGTCGTGGCGGTCGGCGCCAACGCGACCGAGGCGTCACGGACCGCAGACGCTGCCGCGAACCAGGTCCAGGTAGAGGTTGTGCGGTCGTGACCGACTCGGATACCTTGCCGCGTCGAGGGTTTCTCCCGCGCGGCCGCGGGGTGACCGCCTTCGGCCTGGCCAACCTGGTGAGCGCGTTGGGAACCGGCGTGTTCTACCCGTACACGCTGCTGTTCTTCCCCGCGCTGCTCGGCCTTCCGCTGACCCAAGTCGGCCTGGTATTGACCGCGGCCGCGCTGGTCGCACTGCCCGGCATGTTCTGGGTCGGTCGGCTCATCGACCGGGTCGGACCGCGGTCGGTGCTCATCGCGGCCGCCCTGCTGCGCGCGGTCGGCTTCACCGGATACGTCACGATCCGCCACGTGGTCGCATTCGCGCTGTTCAGCGTGCTCATCGCGTTGTGCAACCGGGCAGAACAGGCGGCGTCGCCCGCGTTGGCGGTCGCGCTGGCCGCAGAGGGTGAACGCAACCGCTGGCTCGCGTTGTCCCGCACGGTCTTCAACGCTGGCATCGGTGGGGGAGCGCTGCTGGGTAGTGCGCTCATCGGCGGCGGCTCGGCGGGACTCGTCTGGCTGGGCATGGCCAATGCGGCGGGGTACCTGTTGGCGGGCTTGGTGTTGTGGCCGTTGCGACCGCCGCCCGTTCCCGCGCCTGACCGGGCCCGCGTGACCCGGAGACCGTGGCGCGACGGACCGTTCCTCGCTGTCGTGGCGGCCAACTCGGCGTCGTGGCTGATCGCGTTGGCGGTGGAGACCGGCCTGTCGGCGTACCTGGTCGGCGTGCTCGGCAAACCCGCATGGCTGGTGGGCGTGTTGTTCGCCATCAACACCGGTCTGCTGATCGTGCTGCAGTTGCCGCTCACCTCGGCGTTGGAGCGCCGCGGCGACATCCCGATCCTCGTCGCGGGCACGCTGGTCAGCGCGGTGTTCCTGGTGCTGGTGGCCATGGCGGGCGGATTCGGTACGACCACGCTCGTCGTGGCGCTGGTGTTGGGCATGGTGGTGTACACCCTCGGCGAACTCGCCACCACGCACGCGCGGTACGCGCTGCTCACCGACCTGCCACCGCCCGCCCAACTGGGCTCCTACCTGGCTTTCAGTCAGGTCGCGGCGGGGATCACCGGCGCTCTGGTGCCGGTGCTGGTCGCCGCGCTGCTCGACTCGGCGCCCGCTGGGCTGTGGTGGCTGTTGGCCGGGCTCTCCGCGCTGACCGCAGCCGGGGTGCTGGCCGCGCGCCCGCTGCTGCTGGCCCGCACGAGAGGGGACCTGTGACCGCCGTGGCGGTCGGTACCGGAGATCGGTGAACGCGTTCGACAACCTGGGAGGCGGATCGCGATGACCCATGACTACTCGGTGTTCGACTTCGGCGTGACCCTGGCGGACGGGGTGGCGCTGGTGGAGTTCGACGACGCGCACCGGCACAACCCGTGGTCGATGCCGAGGATGGACGGCCTCACCCGGTTGCTGACCGAGTTCGGCCGCGATGACCGGGTGCGCTCGGTGGTGCTGTTCAGCGGGGTCGGCCGCTCGTTCGGCGTGGGCGGCAGCTTCCACGAGACCGCCACCTTCACCGGCGGCGACGAGGTCGACGCGTGGATCGACCAGGTGACCGACCTCTACATCGCGGCGCTGCGGCTGGACCGACCGCTGATCGCCGCGATCGACGGGTACGCCATCGGCATCGGCCTGCAGATCGCGCTGACCGCCGACTACCGGATCGGCAGCTCGCGGTGCGTGCTCAAGATGCCGGAGTTCGAACTCGGCATCGCCTGCACGTTCGGCGGCTACATGCTCGAGCGGGTCGTGGGCCGCGCCGTGATGCAGAAGATGGTGATGACGTGCGCGGAGTGGGATGCCAGGCGCTCGGAACGCGATGACCTGCTGCACGAGGTGGTCGCGCCGGAAGCGTTGCGCGAGGCCGCTGTGCGCCACGCCGAGCACGCCGCCGGGTTCACCGCGGCGGGCTTCCGCAAGACGAAACCCCACTTGAACGGGGACTTCATCGAAGGGCTTGAGCGGACACGGATCGCGGGCAAGGCGGCTCACCGTGCGGCATTCGCGGCGGGGGACGCGCAGCGGAAGATGAACCGCGTCATCGGCGCGGGCGCGGAGCCCGCCGGGGTCGGCCGATGACCGGCATGCCATGGCTCGTTGTCGCCAATCACCCAGTGCCCGGCTTCGAGGAGACGCTCGCCTTTGGCGGGGTTCGGGTGTACGCGTCCGGGTGCGCACCCGCTGGTACGACCTTCGCCGTGGAACCAGGTGGAACGGCGATCCACTTTGACGTGGACCGGGTGCGGGTGCAGGTGTCGGAGCGCAATACCACCCCTGTTTACTTCGCGCTTGACCAGACGACCGGCCGGTTCGTGCTCGGCACGGACCTGCCGACGACCGCGGCGGCGTCTGCGGCACTGACCGGTGAGTCCGCTGTTCTGCGCGCGGACCTCGGTGTCCATAGTGGATCCGATTCGGCTGTCGTCGGGGTGTCGCGGTTGACGCACCTGGCAGATCTGGATCTACGTCTGGAGTCCGGCACGTGGCGGTGCTCCCACACCCGGCGCGCTGACCCGGAGCAGCCCGCCATCCGCTTCCACGACGCGGCCGCCGCTGGCGAGGCCCAAGTGGACGCCCTGCGCTTGGCCATCGCCGACGCGCTCGCCACGGAAGCCGAAGGCGAGGCCGGTGTGCTGGTGTCCGGGGGAGTGGACTCCGGACTGGTCGCCGCGTTGGTCGCGCGGACCGGCACACCCGCGACCGCGTACACCATCGGCACCGAGTGGGGCGACGAGTACGACCACGCAGCCGAAGCGGCACAAGCGGTCGGGCTCGACTTGCGGCGCACCGCGTTGCGCGCCGAGGACATCGTCGAAGGGTTGCCCACCACGGTGCGCGCCTTCGGCCACTGCGAGCCGGAGACGATCGCGATCGGGGTCGCGCTCGCCGCGTTCTGCCGCGGTGGGTACGCCCGGGAACGGCTGCTGTTCACCGGATATGGCTCAGATCTGCTGAACTCGGGGATGGCGACCACCGACGAGATCGACGGTGACATCGGCGCCAAGGTTCGCGCCGCGGTGGACCGCACTCGCTACTCGTCGGAGTTCACCCGGGCACTGGGCAGCGAGCGCGGCTATCTGCTGACCCATCCGTACTGGCACCCCGGAGTGCTCGACGTCGCGTTGGCCACCGACCCGGCCGTGAAGTCCTTCCGCGGCAGGGAGAAGGGCCACCTGAGGCTGGCGGCGCGGGCCCTACTGCCCGAGGATGTCGCGTGGCGGCGCAAAACCGCCATCCACCACGGCAACGGACTCGGCGCCAACCTCGCCCACCTCATCGACGCGCACATCGGGATCCCCGGCAGCGCACCACTGCTCTACCGCGCCCTGCTCACCGAGCAGATCGCCACCGCGGCGAACAACCCACTCGCTCCGCTGTTGGGCCACGACGCCTACCACCGCGCGGTCGCCACCGTGGCCCGCGGCCACTAGAGCAAGTCACCGACTACATCGAGGGCGGTACACCATGACCAACTTCTCCTCGCTGACCCCGTCCGGCTTCGGTGCCGTGCTGGACGAGGGCACCCCGGCCGACCCGAAGACCGTGCGTGACGTGGCGCTCGAAGCCGGTGTCACTGTCGTGAAAGGACAGACGTTCACCGAAGACCTGTTCCGCGAGTTCGTCACCGGCCTCGGCGACACGGTCTCCTACGATGACGACGACGCCGCCGTCGGCTACGGGTTCACCGACATCCTGCACCTGGACGGCACCCGCGACGAGGGCAAGGTGATCACCGGCCGCGGCGGCCTCCCGCTGCACACCGACGGAGTCCTGCTGGGCACCCAGGTCGACCTGATCGTCCTGTTCGCCGCCGAGGTACGCGACCTGGCCGCCGACGGTGCCACCCTGGTGTGCGACCAGATCACCGCGTGGACTGAATTGCCGGACGACCTGCGCGCGGTGCTCGACCGCGGCCACCTCGAGTACATCGCGACCGAACGCGGCTACTTCACCAGCGTCCCCGAGGGCTGGTACCCGATCCCCACCTTCCGCAACTACGGCCGGGTCAAGTCGCTCAACCTGGCACTGCCGTTCCAGTCCGACGAGGCCCTGGCCAGCTGGGATGTGCGGGTACCGAACACCTCAGCGGAGGAATCTGGGCAGTTCTTCACCAACCTGCGCACGCACCTGTCAGACCCCCGCTACCTCTACGAACACCGGTGGACGGCAGGCGACCTGGTCGTGATCGACAACCAACGCACCCTGCACGGCAGGCGCGGCCTGGCCAACGCCTCGAGCCGCAAACTCCTACGCGGCCAGGTAACCCTCGCCGCCATCGACGGCGCCCCCGGAGCCGTGACCAGCTGACCGTGACCGAAGTTCGCCCGCAACGACGCGTGTTCGTTCTGCTCGACCCACGCCGCGCACACCACAGGCTACGACTATGGTCAGCTACGCTCGCGCCGACAGTTTGTTCGACGAACGCCACGCAACCACAGTTGAACTGTCTTGCTGAGAGTAGTCCGCAGAAGCGGATCAACGAGGGACGGTGGCAGTGAGCCCACTCGACGAGGTGACCCGGTCGTCGGTCGAGCGAATCTGGCAGGGCGTGGTGGACGGCTCTGTCAGTCGCGAAGAGGCCCATGCCTGGGCCGAGCCTTGGGTAGAGGGTGATTCGGGCTCGGGGGACGTGATGACCGACTCGGGGTTGCAGCACCTGCACGGCTTCGATCTTGTCTGGGTCGACGACGATCGCACCATCACGCAGCATGGAGGCATCGGCCCGCGAGTGCACTCCGCTGCCGACATCGAGCGAGCGTTCACGGCATGGCAGGCTGCCTGCGACAGTTACGACGCCGACCCAGTCGGCTACGTACGTCAAGTGCAGGCGTCCGCATTGGCGAACTTGCTTGGTGATCTTCGTGAACATGGTCGTGAAGCGGAGTAAACGGACCTAACATGAGATTCGAGCTGTTCGACCTCGTGCGTATCAAGCAGGGACGCCCAGACGAGGGTCTTCAGGCGGGCACCTGCGGCACCGTGGTGGTAGTTTTCGACGCGCCCGTTCCTGGCTACGAGATCGAGGTCGCAGATGAGAACGGGCGTACCCTGTACCTGGGGAGCTTCGCCCCTGACGAACTCGAGCCCTGGTGACACACCACCAAGGTGGCACTCGGCCGCTTCGCCAGGCACGATTCCCGCGTCGACGGTTGGGCCACCCCGTCTTCGGGCTTGAGAACTGCCCGGCGAACCCCGGCCTGCTCGGCTGTGCCGAGGCAACGTCGGCCAGCCAGCGGCTTCCGAGATGGCGGTATGGTGTCACAGTGGTGATTACTTTTGATGCGCTGCGAGGGTGAGTGTACGTACTCAACGGTTGGCTCACGCTATGGCAGGACACGACTGGTGACGGAGAGTTCGATGCGCTAGTAGAAGCGGTTGGCGAGATTCGTGCCATGTTCGACTCCGTAGCCCCATTCACGGTCAACTGGTCGCTAGAACCGGTAAACGGTACCTACTACCTGCGAATCACCGTCGATGCGAACCGACGGAGAGATGAGGCCGCAGACGTTGAGCGGATCATCCGCAAAGCTTGTGTTCTCCTGCCTGGCTCGTGGGGAGTCTTCTACGAGCGTGACGACGAGGCAGTCGAGCCGCCGGGATCCAACGCGTTTCGGGTTTGGGCGGTCGCCCGGGGAGAGATTTCCTATCGCGAGGACCCGTTTCTGTCGCCGTGTAACCCGATTATCGAGGATTGATCACCTACGGCGGGCGAGCCCGCTAGCCGCGGTCTCGGCTTCGGCAGGCGCCGCCTCGGCCTGTTGCCACCGAATGAATGAACTCCAACGATGCAGCCGGTGAGATCGATCCGAACGCACCTATTCGCGTCTACGTCTACGATGGGGAACAGTCAATACAATGCTCATCAATCCATCTGACTCTGACTTCCGGGTGGCGCAGATCGAGTTCAGCACCTTGCTCGAGATCCAGTTGGAGGCTGAGCGTCATGGTTGGGCGACGCGGTGGACCTCGGTTGGCGCGTTACGTGACCAAGTCAAGGACGATGCGGTTCTGCTACGGACGTGGAAGCGCGAGCTGCGGGATGGGGTCGTGCGGACCTACCGGTGTCTGGTGTTGTTCTCGGGCCCCGGAGGCGCTGGAGGGCTTGTAGCAGTCGATCTCAGCCCGGCCAGGTGTGAGAGCCTGGTTCGACTCGACCGAGACCCGGATGTCCGCAGTGCGTTCGTGCGGGTGTTCGCCCTGGCTCTTGGCGGCATGTCGATGGCCTCGAAGACGTAGTCGCTGGCTGGGAGGTGACCATCGTCGACTGATCGACCGGGGGCCGAGGACGTGGGTGGTATCGGAGATCTCTCGGATCTTGAGGAGTTCTTCCTCGGCTCCGGCGGGTTCATCGAGGGATCGTTGGCGGAGGTGTCGGCCGCGTTCGTGGGGTGGCGGCGTGAGTTGGGGTACGCGCCCGTGTCGACCGGGGTCCAGGGGCGGCTGGAGGATCAGCTGCGGCGGTTGAACCCGCTGACCCTTGAGGGTAGGCCGCGTGAGGTGTTGGTGCCGATCGCTGGTTGGGTGGCCTACTTCGACTGCTTCGCCAGGGCGAGCGACCCTGCGTCGGTGTGCGGGGAGCTCGCCGCGCGGATGGGTGGCCGAGCGGTTCTGGCCCGGTTCGGACCGGTCTCGTATGCCGGGATGCACATACCGACGAGCGTCCAGTTCCACCTGTGGGGCCCGACCGGCAAGCCTCCTCTGGGCTATGTGCGCGCCATCGACGCGGTGAAGGACTCGAAGTGGATCTTCGAAACTTCGGGGGAACCACTGTCGTTCGAAGAGATCGAGAACTACTCGAAGCGCCTTGTCCGCGATCGGTTCACCGTGGACATGCTCCGTCGGTACTGCGTCTCCTTGGGGTTCGACCCGTACGCTGTCGGGTCGTACTCTTCTACCGGCCTGCTGGTGGAGAGCACGCTGCCGTGGATGGTGGCCAACCCCGCCGAAGAAGTGTGGATCTAGGTGTTGCCTGCCGGTGAGCGGCTGGCAACGGACCGGAGTCGAACTGTGGTGTCCGACAGGAGTCTGACCGTCAAGGGGGTCCACGTCGGGGAGTCGTTCGTGGGCCTTGACCTGGACTACTTCACCGTGGTCGCGGGACGGTTCGAGCGCTGCGACTTCGAGGGGGTCAAGATCAAGGATGCCTGCTTCGGAGAGGGTGTTGAGGTCTCGGAGTATGTGGACTGTTCGTTCGACGGTGCGCGCATCGGTGCCATCTCTCCTGGCCTGGCCCGCTTTGAGCGATGTACGTTTCGGAATACCCGCCTGGTGAAGTGGCTCTGCAAATCAGTCGAATTTGTCGACTGTGTGTTCTCAGGGCGGATCACCGAAACTAACTTCACCGGTACGGTGCCGCCGATGCTCGCGCAACTTGCCGGTCGTACGGCTAATCGGTTTGAGCGGAATGATTTCAGCGACGCCGTGTTGGCTGGAGTCTCGTTTCGGCGCGGCATCGATCTGCTCGATCAGCGATTGCCCACGTCCGATGTCCTCTTTATCGAGAATGGCGACGTGGTCATCCCGAAGATGCTCGACCGTGCAACGGCGTGGCCAGAATCTCGCGCCAGATCCAAGGTGGTGGCTGCCTTGGAAGTCCAGTCGGACGAGTTGGCGAATGGCCAGCGGCATGTCCTGTTCACAGCAGCGACCTGGGAGGGGAAGGCCTACGCCGGGTTGGATGTGTACGACAAGCTTGTGGAGTTGGCGAGCCTCGCCAGCAGATGAGGCGAGCAGCAAGTCTTGGCGAACCTAGACTGAGGCTCATGGTCAACGTTGACGCGATGCTGGCGGATCTTCGGGCGCTGGTCGAGGTCGAGTCGCCGTCTGGGGATGTTGGGGCGGTGGGGGAGTCCGGGCGGGTTGTCGCGTCGGTGATTGAGCGCAACCTCGGGGGACAGGCGCGCTTGATCGACAGTCCGGCTGGGCCGCATGTGCACTGGTCGGGTGGCGGTACTCCTCGGGTGCTGATCCTCGGGCACCACGACACGGTCTTTCCTATAGGCACGCTCGCCCGGCGTCCCTTCACCGTCCAGGACGGCCGTGTGCTCGGCCCCGGCGTGTTCGACATGCTCGGCGGCCTGATCCAGGCGATACACGGCGTGGCTTCGCTCGACGACCGGACCGGAGTCGAGATCCTGGTGACTGCGGACGAGGAGAACGGTTCGCACAGTTCGAGGGCTCTGCTCGAGGAACGCGCCACCGCCTGCGGTGCGGTGCTCGTGCTGGAAGGCGCGGGGGAGGGCGGCGCGGTGAAGACCGGCCGCAAGGGGTGTGGGACCTTTGAGGTCGCCATCCGGGGCCGGGCCGCGCACGCGGGCCTCGAACCCGAGGCGGGGAGCAACGCCCTGGTTGAGGCCGCGCACCAGGTCCTGGCCATCGCCGATCTCAACCGGCCTGACATCGGCACCACGGTCACCCCGACCGTCGCGTCCGCCGGGACGATGAGCAACGTCGTACCCGCGGCAGCAACGGTAACCGTCGACGTCCGGGTCGAGTCGTACGAGGAGAAGGCCAGGGTCGAGGCCGCATTCGCCGCCCTCACCCCGCGGGTCGACGGCACGGAGATCACCGTCACCGGCGCGGTCACCCGACCACCTATGCCGGAGTCGGCCTCCGCCGAGCTCTTCGCGATCGCCCAGCGGCTGCGCCCCGACCTGACAGGCATCGCAGTGGGTGGGGGCAGCGATGGCAACTTCACCGCCGCGCTGGGAATCCCTACCCTCGACGGCCTCGGTGCCGTGGGCGGAGGCGCGCACGCCGACCACGAGCACCTACTCTTGGACACCATGGCTGACCGCGCTCTACTCATCGCCGACCTCGTCACCGCCATCAAACAACGGCCCAATGACTGACGACCTGCGCCACCTCGCCGACCCCGTGCAGGTGCAACAACTGCGGGACTCCTTGGCGCACAACTACCTTCTGATGACGGTGCTCACCCGTGCGCGGGACATGGCCTTACCGGGCTGGTTCCTCACCGCCGGATGCGTCTTCCAGAACATCTGGAACCACGTCGCCGGATACCCAGCCAACCACGGCGTCCGCGACTACGACCTCTTCTACTTCGACGACTCCGACTGCCCTGGGATGCAGAGTTCGGCACCCCATGCCCTCCACTGCGGTCAGTCGAGGACCTGGACGGTGTACGCGCCCCACGGCATCGAAGACGCCTTCACCATGGTCGTCCGCCCGAACCCCGCGGTAGCGCCTCGTCAGGTGTACGTCGACGAAACCACCCGCTGGCAACAGGTATGGCCATCACTCACTGTCCACCCCTGGCCGTCGCACACCAGAACTGTCGGTGGGACGCCCTAGCATTGTCCTGTGTCCGAGAACCTGAAGGTGCGCCGAGTGTCGCGCGGCGTCGTAGTGGCAGCGGTGTTCGCCGTCGCCGTGGCGTGGCTGTTCGGGTACTGGACAGTCCGTGAGACCGCGATCGAGCACGCCCGAACATGCCCCGAAACCTGCCTCACCCATGAGACAGCGACCGTGGTGGACACAGAGTTCTACCCAGGCGGCGAGCGCGGCGGCAGCGGCTCCACCATCACGATCAAACTGGCCTCAGGCGACCGCTACGAGATTTCGGGGACCACCAGCGTCGGGTCGTCAGTTGAGATCAGTACCTGGGGCGGCCAGCTCATCCGAGTTGGCGACGCTTGGGTCGACCAGGGCTGGGCAAGCCCGGTGTGGCGGTTCTTCCTGATCCCCCCGCTGTTCGCGGCATTGGTGTTCGCGTTGTTCTTCCTCGCCGGACGACCAGTGCTGGGCTTGGGTGCGGGCGTCCTCGGCGGCCTCTTAGCCTTGGTGGCCATCGTGGCTCGCGTGCTGCCATGGTGGCCACCCGTAGCGCTGGGGCTCGTGGCGTTGCTGTTGGTGAAGCCGCAGCGAGTCTGATGGTGGGAGCCGGTGGACCATCGCCCGCCCAAGGGCTCAGCGGCGGTTCAGTGACTGCTCAGCGGTGTATCTGACCCTGGTTCTCGACCGGGCCACGAGGCCCTGGTCCTCCCGCCACCACCCCGACCGGGGATGGGCGGGAGCGGAGAAACCGGGAGAGCCCGTGAAGTACATGAACAGGGTGCTGGTCGCCGCGGCGCTCAGCGTGGCGATGGCGGCGCCCATCGCACAGGTGGCCACGGCGTCGACGAGTCCGTCTGTGGCCGTTCAGCCGGGGGTCGGTCACAGCGTGGTCGTCGACCAGGCCGCGCCGCGGTTGAGTCAGGCCGAGCGGCGGCAGTGGGCCGAGATGGTCGCGACGCCCGAGGGCCGGGGCTCCGTGCTGAAGGCGCTGCAGGAGTCCTTCGGCGGCGCGGTCACGATCGGGGTCCCGGCGAGCACGCCCGGGGGCGGGGTGAGCACCAACCTGGCCACGGGGATCACCGGTGACCACTTCTGGATCATCGCCTCCTACGCGGACGTGGTCAACGGCGCCGTCGCCGGTGGCGTGGCCGCGTGCTCCCTGCGCGTCCCCCGTCCGTTGTGCGTCCTGGCCGGGGACCTGATCAGCAGGTGGGCCGCGGGGTGGGGCAACACGTCCAACCACGGCATCTGGGCCGAGGTGTACTGGTGGCCGCCGAACGTGAAGGTCGGCCGCTGGTAGGAACGCCTGGTCACTCGCTGGTGCCCCCTCGCCGACGAGCGAGGGGGCACCACCGGCGTTGCACGGAATCGGGTGCGAAGACCACCCGAGCGCTCGTCGCACTTCGACAACCGCTGTGCGAAGCTGCGCAGACGTGCCCCGCCAGTCGAACGGGAGCCACAGTGCGCCTGGGTGCTCTCGGGACCATCCTGATCGAAGACGACAACGGGAACACGATCCCCATCACGAAGCCGCAACCGCGTGCCGTGCTGGCGCTCCTGCTGCTGTCGGCGGGCCACCTGGTTTCGGTTGACCGCATCACCCGGGTGCTGTGGCCGCCGGGCGCAGAACAACCCGAGGGCGTCAAGAACGCCGTACAAGCCTGTGTCAGCCATCTGCGCGCCGCGCTGAAGCGCCTCGACGGCGTGCGGATCACCTGGCACGAGACCGGCTACATCCTGCACGTCAACCGCGCACTGGTCGACGTGTACCGGTTCCGCGAGCTGGTCGGCCAGGCCCGGGGTGACCGCGATCCCGGCAGGCGGTCGACGCTGCTGGCCGAGGCGCTGGGGTTGTGGCGCGGCACCAAGGCGTTGGCCGATGTGGCATTCCCGGAGCTGGAACCCGAGGTCGCGGGGCTGGGTGAGGAGTACGCCGACGCCCTGGAGTGCCGGGTCCAAGCCGACCTGGACCTGGGGCGGGAGGAACGCCTCGTCGCGGAACTGGTCACGCACACCGGTCGTCATCCGGAGAGGGAACGGCTGCGTGCGCACCTGCTCACGGCCTTGCACCGGTGCGGGCGTACCGCCGAGGCCTCGCAGGCGTACTTGGACTACCGCAGGTGGCTGGCCGACGAGCACGGCACAGAACCGGGTGCGGAACTGCGCCAACTGCACACCCAGCTGCTCGCCCGCTCGAACTCGGGCGACGAGCGAGCGGACACCCCGTCACCCACCGCCGCGGGGCGCGCGTCCTACCTCACCGTCGCCGGGACGGTGCCGCGCGTGTCGGACCTCGACGACCCGCTGCTGCTGGGGGTGCACCCAGCACCGCCACTCACCGGCACACCTCAAGGGGCTGATGACGTCCCGGCCTACGTGGCGCGCGATGTCGACGCTGACCTCGGGTCGGCTCTCCGGCGGTCGGGGTTCGTGCTGGTCGTGGGCGCTGCGACAGCGGGCAAGACCAGGGCCGCCTACCACGCGATGCGCACGGAGCTCACCGATCACCACGTCTTCGCTCCGGACGACAAGGCCGGTCTGACAGCCGCTGTCGACCAGGCCGAGAGGTACGACGACTGCGTGCTCTGGCTCGACGACTTGGAGCACTACCTGGGCGCCGGGGGACTGACACGTGCGGAGATCTCCCGGTTCCTCGTACCCGGACGCCACCGCGTCATCCTGTCCACGCTCAGGTTGGTGGAGGACAGCCGCTACCAACACCCCACGGCGAAGGACCTGCTGCACCACGCCGTCCAAGCCCTGAAGATGGCGCGCCGCGTTGCCTTGAAGCGCCTGTTCAGCCCCGCCGAACGGCGACGGGCGGGCAACCTCGCGGACGACGACCCGCGGCTGGCCAGAAGCCTCGTCACCGCCGACCGGTACGGCATCGCGGAGTCCCTCGCGGCAGGCCCTGCCCTGCGTGACATGTGGCTCGCCGCGCAAGCCGAGGGGAGCGACCAGTACGGCGCGGCCATCGTGACCGCGGCGATCGACTGCAGGCGAGCGGGCCTCACCCGACCGCTCACGCGTGAGTTGCTCTTCGAACTCGCCGAACCAGCCTGGGGCAGAGCAGGCATGGCTCCCGCGCAGAACGACGAAGCCTGGACTTGGGCGACTCGTCGACGATTGGGGACGGTCGCGTTGCTCTCGCCCGACGGCCATGGCGGCGGGTTCACGGTGTTCGAGTACCTCGTCGACGCGGTCGTCGCGCAGACGCCGACGCCTGCGCTCACCACCGCCGTTCTGAGCCGCATGGTGCGGGAGGCGGACACCGAGGAGGCCGCTCGCCTCGGGGGCACCGCGATCGAGCAAGGCGAGTTCGACATCGCCGTCGCCGCGTTCGATCAGGCCTATCAGCACCAGCAGTCGGAGTTGGGCGCCGACCACCCCGAGACGTTGACCAACCGGGATCGACGCGCCTTCGCCCTGCGCACGGCGGGTTTGCCCGATCATGCCGCAGGTGAACACCGGGCCGTGCTGAACGCGCGGGCCGCCAGTCTCGGTGCTGAGCACCCCCTCACGCTGACCAGTCGGAACAACTTCGGCGTCGCCCTCTACCAGGCCGGGCGGTGGCCCGAAGCCCAAGCCGAACTGGCCACGGTCCTCGACGCCCGTCGCCGGGTCCTGGCCGAGGACGACCCGGATATCGGCCGCAGCTTGAGTAACCTCGCGCCGGTGCTCATGGACCTGGGCCGCTGGTCGGAAGCCGAACGCCTCGCGAGGGAAGCCGTGGCCTTCCGGACCAGGGTGCACGGCCTCGACGATCGCAACACGCTCAACAGCCGCAACAACCTCGGCTTGGTGCTACAGGCATTGGGCCACTACGCCGAAGCGGAGGCCGAGCACGCCACCACGCTCGACGCGCGTGAGCGACTGCTGAGGCCAGACCACCCCGATGTCCTTGAAAGCAGGCACAACAGAGCGACGGCGTTGCGCCACCTCGACCGCGCCGAGGAAGCCGAACGCGAGCACCGAGATGTCCTCCGCCTCCGCGAGAAGATGCTGGGCGAACAGCACTATGACACCGTCGACGCCCGGATTCACCTCGCCGCGGATTTGCTCGCTCTCGGGCGCGTCGCCGAGGCAGCGGAGATGTCGGAGCTGGCGATCGCCGCGGGAACCGAAACCTACGGGCCGAGCCATCCCTACACGCTCGACGCACACGAGGTGCACGCCCAAGCGCTCATCGCCGCCGGTCGCCACCTCGAGGCTGCCGACGAGCTAGCCGCCTTGACCCAGCTCCGCGGACGCGTCCAGGGTGACGAGCACCCGTACACCCTCGCCTGCGAACTGCGCTGGGCTGTGGCCCGATCTCTTCTGGGCGAGGACATCCGGCCCGTCTTGGCGTTGTTGCACACCCGTGCGTCGAGGCGGCTCGACGCGGATCACCCCTTGGTCAGGGCGATCATCTCGGCGCTCGGCGCGTGAATCGGGTTCACTCGGCCAACTTGCGGCGACGCCGTTTGCGTTCGAGGACGACGATGGCGAGGCCACCGAGGAGTGCCAGGAAGCCGATCCCTGCCAGGAGGGTGACATTGGCCCCTGTCGAGGCCAGGTCGGACGCTGGCGGGGACCCCTGCGGGATGGGTGTTGTGTTGGTGGAAGTGTCCACTGGTGGTGTGGTCGGTGATGTCGTGGGTGTCGTCGGTGGGGTGCTCGGGGGCGTGTTGGGGTCGGCCAGGGCGACGCGTTCGATCATGACGGGGGTGGAGGCGATCTGCGCGATTCCCTCTGGGCTGGCGCCCGTGATGTCGACGCGGTGTTCGCCGTCTGGGACGGAGGTCGGGACCGGGAAGGTGGCGTCCAGTTCGCCCGCGGCGTCGGTGGTCGCGGTTCCCAGGTCGACGGGGTCGGAGTTCAGGACGATCCGGACCTCGCTGTTGGGCGAGAAGTTGTCGCCCCGCACGCGCAACGCGCAGTCGCTGGGGGAGCAGGCGGGTTGCAGGCACTCGACCCCGCACTGGCCGGACGGGTCGGCGCGCACGTTGCCCACGGCGACGGTGATCGGGCCTCGTGGACCGCGGATCGTCGGGTTCGGCGCGGGGTTGGCGAACAGCAGCCTGCCCTGGTCGTCGACGTAGTGCTCGAGGAAGTAGGCCGCGATGGCGTCGTGGCCCAGTTGGTTGGGGTGGAAGCTCTCCTGGATGTCAGTCAGGTGGAGTCCGGTGATCCAGGCGGGCGCGTCGTCTGTGCCGGTGCAGATCTCGTGGCCTGCGGTCACGGCGAACAGCGGCATGAAGGTCACCCCCGCCGTGGCGGCCGCGTCTTCGATGGCCTGGTTGAGCGCGGGGAGGAAGCGGTTTTGGAGGTACTCGCGTTCGGCGGCGTTGAAGGTGAACGGCAGGCACTGCAAGGCGACCTGGAGTGCGCTCGGGTACCCGTACACCAGCACCGCGGCGTCCTCGAACTCCGCGCGCAGGCTGCTGAACGTGGTGACCAGCTTGTCGAAGACGGGCCCGTTGACGCGGCTGATGGCCGACTCCTCGGACACCCGGCAGTCCACGGTCCCGAAGATGGTGTGCAGGTCCGGTGCGAGGCAGGCGGTGACCATTCCCGCGAACGACGCGTCGTTGCCGCCGATCCCGAGCGTGACCAGGTCGGGCGACCCGTGCGCGGCCGTGAAGTTCCTGGCGTCCGTGACCTGGACGTTGCCACCTCCCACACCGTTGGGCGACAACGGGTACTGCGCCTTGCCCGCTTGGTCGAGCAGTCCGAGGTTCTCCGTGACGCCACCGGAACACGCGGTGAAGAGGAAGTCATCCGCTGCCACACCGAGGGTGCGGCTGACTTGCTGGGGCCATGCCCGTCCGTGGCGGTGGCACCGGTTCTCGTAGTGCTTGGACGGGCGTCTCCGCACGTCGGCGAAGCTGATGGGTTGTTTGGTCGTGGTGTCGCACCGGACACGAGAGCCCCGGAAGAGTTCGGAGTACAACCACTCCGAGTTCTCGTGGTACTTCGCGTCGCGCATGGCGGTGCCGCAGTCGTAGGCGACCGGGTCGCGACCCAGCCGCTCCTCTATGTCCTCGGTGTACCCCTCGCCGGAGGAGTAGGAGTCGCCCATCGCGATCATCCGGTTGACCTGGCGGCCGCCGAGCGCAGTACCGGTCGACACGTTGTCGATCGCGAAGCCCGCGGGTTCCTCTTCGGTGTTGTCGACTGTGACCCGGTGGATGCCCGCCAGCGGGAGGCGGATGTGGTTGATCCCGATCGCGTTCGCCCTGACTGAGCCAAGGCGTGTGCCGTCGACTCCGTAGTAGGCGATCTCGACGGAGTTCCGGCTGTCGATGTAGCCGACGTCGAACTCCATCCCACTGGTGGTCGCGGGTGCGCCGGTCGCGGGGTCGACGATCTGGAGTGCGATCTCCCCTTGGAACCGGGGTGTCCCGGACAGCACCGGACTGGTCGGGTTCGCGCTGTCGGTGGTGATGAAGCTGCCCGTGCCGAAGACGATGCCCTGGTCGCGGTACTGCGTCGTGATCTGCGTGCCCAGGCCGAACTCGCTGAACGTGATCGCCCCGGCGAGGGCGGCCACGCGGGGAGCGGCGCCGAGCTCGTCGGGGTCTCGCGTGCTCGTCGAAGGCGTGTCGTCCTGATCGACGGGTTGGGCAGCGCGGCCGAGCCCGCTGACCGCGGTCGAGACCGTCAATGCGAGAACGGTTGCGAGAACGCCGATTCGCCGCCGAGACATCTACTCACTCCTAGGCCTGCGCGTGGAGGGCACTTGTGCTGACCGGTAGCCGCCCCCGCGCGTCGACCGATGTGCCAGTGATCGCCCGGAACCCGGGCGTTGTTACCGGTTGGCCACTATTTGTCCACTCGACGGAACCGGACTGTCCTCTTCGGAATTGACGAAGGGCGGGTGTCCCAGATCGCTGGGGCACTCGCCCGGAGGTCAGCCTTGTGCTAGCAGGCCTCGCATTTCGCGGATCTCAGCGTCCTAGGTGTCGATGATGCGCTGGGCGAGCTTCTTCGCTTCGGGGTTGGCGCCTTGGGCCAGTTCGGTCCTGGCCATCTCGACCGCGCCCTGGTGGTGGGCGATCATCATCGTCAGCCAACGCTGGTCGAAGTCGTCGCCAGTGGCTGTGCGGAGCGTTGTCATCTCGTCGGCGGTCATCATGCCCGAGCCGTGGTCCATTCCGGGCATTGAGTGCTCTTCGGATTCACCCCAGGCTTTCAGCCACTCGGTGAGGGTGGCGATTTCGGGGGCTTGGGCCTTCTTGATACGCGCTGCCAGGTCGATGATTTTCGGGTTGGTGGTACGGCCGGTGACGAGTTCGGCCATGTCCACGGCCTGGGTGTGGTGCGGGATCATTTGCTGGGCGAAAGCGGTGTCGGCGGCGTTGTGCTGGCTGGAGTCGCGAGCCGTTGTAGTGCCGCAGGCGGTGAGCATGGCGAAGGAGGCCAGGACGGCGAGTGCCGACCTGACCAGGGTCTTGCTGGTCATGTCTGGGTCCTCAGGTGGTCGCGTGTGGTTTCGCTGCAGCGCCATTCCGATGGGGATGGCGCGGGCGCTGTCACTGCCGCGACACGCAGAGGAGGGTCAGGGTGGGTTTCGGGGGCGCCCGGGTGGAATCGATCGCGACGCGCTGTCGTCCGGGCAGGGGAAGGCTGCGCTGGAAAGGGATGCTCAGCAGGATCAGCAACAGTCCGATGCCGACGGCGAGTACTGCCAGGCACAGGTGCGCCAGCAGGTCGTGGGTGTCCCCGTGGGAGGGCGACGCCGGATCGGCGGCCACGACACAGCAGTCAGGGCCCGACATGACCGACTCGGCGGCGTGCGCACCGCCGTGGGCCGAGTCGCCGCCCGTGAGGCCTGTGAGGTGGTGCATGCCGAGCACCCCGAACACCAAGGCGCACAGCAGCACCCAGCGCACCAGCGCCGTCGGGGGATCGGCTCTCACGCCACGACTCTAGTCTCCGGCCCGCGCCGCACCGCGCGCGGCGCGGCGGCGGTGTTCCCATTTATGTGTCCCATAGGTGAACTCGATGGAATGTTGAGATGTTCGATTGGGGCCGGTTTCCGTCGATAGTGGGCATATCGGCTGGATATCCGGATTCGCCGATTTCGAACAGGAGAACCCTTCATGAACCTGCGTACCCTGCTACGCGCTGCCCTCGTCCCCCTGGTGGTGGGAGCCGCGACGCTCACCGCCATCTCCACTTCCGCCAACGCCGCCCAGCCGTCGGACTCCCCGCCGATGTCCCCCGCGATCGTCGGTGGCTCCACGGCCACCGGCAACTACCCGTGGATGGCGTCCCTGCAGGTCAACGGTCGCCACGGTTGTGGTGGCTCGCTGATCAGTTCCGAGTGGGTCGTCACCGCCGCGCACTGCATCCAGGGCGGTTCGCTGAACCTGCGGATCGGTTCCAAGGACAACACGACCGGCGGCACGCTGGTGTCGGCGTCGCGGCAGATCAAGCACCCGTCCTACGGCAACATCCAGAACGGCTACGACATCGCGCTGATCAAGCTGTCCCGCGCGGTGCAGAACCAGCCGATCACCATCGCGGGCAGTTCCCCCGCGGTCGGCTCGAGCGTCGTGCTCTACGGCTGGGGCCAGACCTGCCCGCAGCGCGGTTGCCAGCAGAGCCCGCCGCGCGCGCTGAAGATGCTCAACACCCGCATCAACTCCGACAGCCAGTGCCAGAGCATCCGTGGCGCCAGCGAACTGTGCGTGCAGAGCAGCACCTCC
Source organism: Actinokineospora baliensis (assembly GCF_016907695.1). Lineage (NCBI taxonomy): Bacteria > Bacillati > Actinomycetota > Actinomycetes > Pseudonocardiales > Pseudonocardiaceae > Actinokineospora > Actinokineospora baliensis. Next base: position 4,591,717 of record NZ_JAFBCK010000001.1, read on the forward strand.
CAGACCGCCTGTTACGGCGACTCCGGTGGTCCGCTGGTGGTCCAGGGCCAGCTCGCGGGTGCGACCAGCCGCGCCGGTCACGGCAGCGCGACCTGCGGCCAGGGGCACACGATCTACACCGACCTGACCGCCTACCGCCAGTGGATCTCCCAGACCACCGGCGGCGCTGTCTAATCAGGACCCCCTGAACGGGCCGGGCGGGTGCTGGCAACGCAGGGTCACCCACCCGGCGCCGGGGTGCGCCACGGTGCCCTCGCCGCGGCGCATGGCTGGAAGAGTGGGCGACCCCTCGGCACGGGTCGCCCACTCGCCCGGCCGACGACCTGCGTTCGTCCGATCCGGGGGTCGTCCTTGTTCCAGGGGGGCACCGGGTCCATGATCACGATCATGGGACTCGGCGAACTGCTCACCACGAAGATCAGCCGGGGTTTCGACCACCTCGACGCGGACGGCGACGGGGTGCTCGACGAGCGGGACCACGTGCTGATGGGCGAACGGGTCGCCGAGGCATTGGGGCACGCGCCAGGTTCGCCGGGCGAGCAGCGGATCATCGACACCTACCTGCGCATCTGGCGTGAAGTGCACCTACCGCACGTGCCCGCGGGTGAAAGCGGAATCGCCAAGGAGAGCTTCATCGCCTCCACGGGCGCCCTCGCGAACGACCCCGACACCGCGCAGGCAACACTGGGCGCCTTGGCCGAGGCATTCCTGGACCTGGCCGACGTCGACGCGGACGGGACGGTATCGCCCAGGGAGTTCCTGGCCTTCCAACGAGGACACTTCCCCAACCTGTCCGAGGCCGACGCGAACGCCGCCTTCACCCACCTAGACACCAACGGCGACGGCACCCTCTCGACGGAGGAGTTCGTCCGCGCCACCATCGAATACTGGACCAGCTCCGACCCAGCCGCGCCAGGAAACTGGTGGCTGGGCGACCCCACCCGGAGCTGACTTGCTTCGCCCGCTTGGAACGCGAGTTTGCGAAGCCCCGGGAACGCACTTGGACACGGGCGAACGACTGCAAGGGCAGCCCGGCAATCCGTGCGAGTTCTCCAAGCTCGACACCGCTCCCATGGTGCAGATCTGTTTTGGGCCGCCCCAGGGGCTTGACGACCTCCGCGCTGCTCATGGTCAAGGCCGCCTGTCCCCGAACCGCTGGCAAATCGCGGAGATCGATGGCAGCCCAGCCATCACCTACCAACGCGAGCCAGGCCCCGGCTGGTGCGAAACCGCCGTAGAACTAGACGACACGCACTACATCAACGCCCGCATCCGCTACAACGACGGTTCCCCCACTCACGACCCCTGCACGCAGTCCAAGGAACTCGCAGCTGCCGCACTGGCAACCGCCCGATCGGGCAGGTGATCTCCCAGCGAGACTCATGTGGGAGGACGCTGGCTAGCCATGCAGCGGAACAGCCCCGCTCGCGCGGGGAGCACGTCCGGCTCTGGTACGACGCCAGCGACGTCCCGGGAACAGCCCCGCTTGCGCGGGGAGAACGACGCCGCCGCAGGACAGGGCGCCGTGGGAACAGCTCCGCTCTGCGGGAGCACGTGGGCAAGGCCACCGAGTCGGCCGCAGGCTCGGGAACAGCCCCGCTCCGCGGGGAGCATAGTCGGCGTCCGGGGTGGCGGATGACGACGACCGGAACAGTCCCGCTCGCGCGGGGAGTACTCGATGACCTTGAGCGCCCAGACGATCAAGGTGGGAACAGCCCCGCTCGCGCGGGGAGCACCACATCGAGACGCTCGCCACCGGCGTCCTAGGGGAACAGCCCCGCTCGCGCGGGGAGCACGCCGAGCGCCTGGTCGAGCACTACCTGGCGCGGGGAACAGCCCCGCTCGCGCGGGGAGCACTCGAGGGTGTCGAGGTCGACCTCGTGCACCCAGGGAACAGCCCCGCTCGCGCGGGGAGCACACACGTGCAGATGCTCACGCATGTGTTGCCATGGGAACAGCCCCGCTCGCGCGGGGAGCACGCGGGAACGCTTCGGCAAAGGTGGTCTCACCGCGGGAACAGCCCCGCTCGCGCGGGGAGCACCCGATCGCGGCGTTCGCGGCGACTTGGTAGTAGGGAACAGCCCCGCTCGCGCGGGGAGCACACTTGCTGACCAGGCACGTTGTCAGCCGAGGCGTGGGTTTTCCTTCACTTTTGGAGCTCGATCGACCGCTGTCCGGGGCGGTCGTGGTTCGGGCTGAGGTGGGTCGGGTGCCGCATGGTCGGAGTGTAGGGGCGCGGGCTTGGATGTTGGCCGCATTGGGCCCGCCATGGTCGGAGTCAACGGTGCCCTGTTCGCACGCTCTTCCGGCGGGTGACCCTCGCGTAGTCTGACCGCCGGTACAGCGACCGGAGGTGGCAGTGGCGCGGGGCGGGCTGGCTGGCGAGGTCGTGCTGGTAACGGGCGCGGCGCGGGGGATTGGGCGGGCGATCGCCGAGACGGCGGCGGCCCAGGGCGCGGCGGTTGGGCTGGTTGATGTGCTCGCTGCTGAGTTGTGGGAGACCCGGGATCGGCTGGGCGAGAGTGCTGACGTTCACGCCGTGGTCACCGACATCACCGATGAGGTTGCGGTGGCTGCTGCGGCGGCGGAGATCGCTGGGGCGTTGGGGCCGGTGACCGTCTTGGTCAACAACGCGGGCCGCAACTCCTACGCCGACCCGATCGCCATGACCGCGCAGGAATGGGACGCGGTGTTCGACGTCGACCTCAAGGGGGCCTGGCTGGCCGCGAAAGCCGTTCTCCCCGGCATGGTTGAGCGTGGTGGCGGCGCGATCGTGAACATCGCCTCGATCCACGCCACCGTCACCACCGCGGGCATGTTCCCCTACGCCGCGGCGAAAGCAGGCCTGGTCGGCTTCACCAAGAGCCTCGCCCTCGACGTCGCCCAGCACGGCATCAGGGTCAACGCCGTCAGTCCCGGCTTCATCAGAACCGCCCTGGTCGACGAGTACTTCGCCAACAACGCCGACCAGGAAGCCGAACAGAAGGCCCTGGCCAACCATCCCCTAGGACGCTTCGGCACCCCCGAAGACATCGCCGAAGTCGTCTGCTTCCTCGCCTCCCCGGCTGCCGCCTTCGTCACCGGCGCCAACTGGTCGGTCGACGGCGGCCTGGGCGCCTGCTTCCCCTGAGTCCACAACCTGTACTGCTTCTCGGCCCTTGCGATGGCGCCGGAATGGTGAATTAACCTCAGGTGTTGTGGCGCCTTTTCACCCGCGGAAACGCATTTCCGGTCAATCGTCGCCGACTCGCGCCTGCCAGAATGCGGACAACCTCCAAGAATCGGGTAACGGGCCAGCTGGTCCGCGCGATCATGACACTGACCAGGCGATCTGCAGTGCCTGTCCGGTGATCTGGGCGGCCGCAGACGTCATATCCGCTGTCTGCGGCATCAGTGTGGAGGTCATTCTTCGATGGGCGGGTTCACGTCGTTCGTCGCGACGCTGCTCGGCGGGACAACCGGCATCAGCCGGGTTTTGATCCTGACCGGGCTCGCCTTCGGAGTGGTCGCCGCCGTGCGGTTCCTGCGCGGGTCGCCGCGACTGCGGCTGGTGACCGCGGCGGCGGCGGACCTGGCCGTCGGGCCGGTCCGGCTGTACGCGACGGGTGCGCGGGGCGCATTCATCCTGCCGCTTGCGTTGGTGTGGCTGGGTTTCGCGGTGGGGGCCGAACTCGTGAGCGGCTTCTACAGCGCGGTCGCCGGGGCCATGGTCGCGGGTATCGCCCACTTCGGCGTCCGCGGGCTGCGTGCCGGGCACGCGCGGCGGGGCGAACCCGAGGTGTTGCCCGCCGCGCTGGCGGTGCTGTTCACCGGCTGCCTGTTGCTGCTGTTCGGGTTCCTGCTCGTCATCCGGCTCGCGGTCGCTGCGAACCCGCAGGCGACGCAGGCCGAGACGCTCAACAAGACCGCTTTCGCCGAAGCCGTCAACGCGGTGTACCTGCCCGCGGCGGTCCTGCTGGCGCTTCTGGCCGTGCCGCACCTGTGGCGACTGCTGCCTGCCCGCGTGCGCGGACCGGTCGAACGGGCACGTGCGAAGACCGGGGCGCTGGTCGGCCGGGTTCGCGGCTGGGCCGACACCCGGTGGGGTGCGCGAGAGGCGCCGTGGTGGCTTGCCGCCATGCTCGTCTACGGCGTCTTCGTCTCCGCGATCGTGGATTCCAGGAAGCACCTGCACATCGGGGGTGTGATGACCGCCGAGTACGGCAAGGTGCTCTACCTCTGGCTGCTCGCCACCGTCCTCGCGGGCGTCGCGCACCGCTTCGGCCGCAGCGGCGGGCACGTCCGCAACCGCTGGCACGTGTACTACCCGGTGCTGTTCTTCACCGCGGTCGGTGTCGCCAGCCTGCAGAAGCACGACCTCGGACCGCTCATCGGCCTGTTCGCGGTCACCATCGGCACGATGCTCTACCTGGTGTGGGACGGCGTCAGCCGCGGCGCGCGGCGGCAGGGCTTGCGCTGGTGGCGCGTGCTGCTCCAGTTCGCCGCGCACATCCGCGGGTACGTGGCGGTGCTCTTGGCGATCGCGGCGATCGGCGCATTGTTCATCGTGATCACCCCGAAGCTCGCCTACCGGGTCGACGCGATGCGGCACCCGTGGGAGTACAGCTGGTCCAACCCGTGCGTGCCCGCGTCCGCGGGCGTCACGGTCCCCGGCCTGCCGGAGGGAGCGACCGCCTGCCGGGAAGCCGTCGACGCGCCCCAGGCCAACATGCTCTCGCAGATCGCGCACGGCATGGCGGTCATCGCCGACGGCGGGCTGTGGGGTCGGGGCCTCGCGGACACCGGCTCGCAGTACCTGCCCGCGGGGGAGAGCGACCTGGTCCTCGCGGTGGTCTGGGGCAAGCTCGGCGGGCTGGTCATCATCCTGCTCGGGGTGCTGTTGGCCCTGCTGGCCACCGCGCTGTCACGCACGGCGCGCGCGCTCGGCCCGCCGGTCGGCCGATCCGGTCCGGGTGCGGGGCGGCTGATCGCGCTCGGCCTGGGCATCCTGCTGATCACCCAGTTCACCGCGGTGTTCCTGGCCACCCTCGCGCTGGTCCCGCACTCCGGTGTCACCGCGCCGTTCCTGTCCCGCGGCGGGCAGTCGGTGCTCGGCCTCGGCTTCGGGATCGTGCTCGCGCTGTGGACGGCGTACCGGCCCGCGCGCAACGCGGTCCCGCCCACCCTGGTCCTGGCCACCCCGGAACCGCCTGCGCGGCACCGTGTCCCGGTCCCGGCGGTGCTCGTCCTCGTCGTGTGCGCGCTCGGCGCGGCGTACATCACCGCGAGGCCCTACGGTGCCTACGCCGCCGATCGCCCCTACTGCCTGCGGGAACTGCCACGTGCGAACCCCGAGGTCTGCTCGACCGACCGGGTGGCGATGCGGCGCACGTCTGTCGTGCTGAGCGTGCGCGGCGTGCCGCAGTACACCCGCGACCGGTCGACGAACAAGTGGGAGCCGATCGGCGCACCCGCGCTGGTGCTTGAGGACTTCGCGGGTCTGCTCCAGATCGGCGGTGACGCGGGTGTCGTCGACGGCGCGTTGCGCGAGTTCGTCCAAGGGGCCAGCGGGCTGTCCAACCCGCTCGGCCCGCCGCCCGCCGCGGGCAGCGACTCCGGCTCGGTCGAGCTGACCATCGATCCGGACATCCAGCGGTCGGCGGCCACCGCGTTGCGCGCCGACGCGGATGGCGCGGGCCCGCTCGCGGGCGGTGTCGTCGCGATCGAGGCGCGCACTGGTCGGGTGCTGGCCGCGGCCAGCGCACCGGGGCACACCGGGGGCACGGCCGGGCCCGTCGATCCGGCGACCGACGGGTCGGGTGGTCAGCGGGGTCCTGGGGTGATCGATGACCGCGGGTCGATCGACGAGTCCCGGGAGGGCGAGTGCAAGGCAGGCCGTGCGGTCGGCAACGACTGCTGGCACTGGAGGTTCGTCCCGGTGCCCGCAGGCGAGTCCGCCGAGTCCGCTGCCGACCGGCGCCGCTACGTTGACGGCCGCGCGGACGTCCACCTACCGTCCACATCGGACAATCGCGCACTTGGGCACAACTACGGTCTCGGGTCCACCTTCAAGGTGGTGGTCGCCGCGGCCTACCTGCGCCAGCCGGGCACGACCGTCGAGGACGAACTGCCCGCCCCGGTCGGGTTCCCGGTACCGGGTCGGGTCCTGCACAACTACGGCGATGGCGAGTGCCCCGGCACGGTCAACGGCAAGATCACGCTCGCCAAGGCCCTCGCCGTCTCCTGCAACACCGCGTTCCTGGAGCTGGCCTACGAGCTGCGGTGGCCCGCGATCCGCGCCACCGCCGTCGACCTCGGTTTCCGCGCCGCGCCCACCGACGCCGAGCGCGGGACCGCCTGGCTCGCTGGTGCCCCGATGGGTGTCGACGCGCGGGTCCCGCAGGACGCCACCCAGTCCAGCCTCGCCAACGACGTCCTCGGCGGGGGCGAGGTCGACGGCACCCCGCTGCAGATGGCGTCGGTGCTCGCCGCGGTCGCCAACGGTGGCACCCTCGTGCAGCCCAGGCTGGTCGACGCCACGACCGCCCCGCACGGTGGCGTCCGCGTCCCCGTCGTCCCGCAGACCCGGCAGGTCCTCACCGCCGAGCAGGCCGGGCAGCTGCTGGCGGGGCTGGCGGGGACCGTCGAAACCGGTGGCACCGCGCAGCAGTTGCCCGCGCGCCCGGGCCACCAGATCCGTGCCAAGACCGGCACGCACGACCTCTACGGCGGGCGCCCGCCGCCGCGGGGTGAGTTCACCAGCCAGATCGCCTGGCTGGTGGGAACCGTGGACACCGCGAACGGGCCGGTGGCCTTCGCGGTGGCGGTCGAGACCGCGGACGAGGGCAGGGGAGCCGCGCGCGCCAGGTACCTGGCGGACGCGGTCATCACGAGCATCACAGGGGTGAGGGGATGAGCAGAGCGCACGCCGATGCCGAGAAGGCACTGTTCCGCGAGGTGAGCCGCAGGCTCGGCACGTTCCTCGACGACCACCGGCCGTCGGGCCCTGGGCAGCCGGTCGTGGTGGACGTGACCGTCGTGGTGTCCTGGGACCTCACCGAGATCGCCCGCCGCGAGGTCGCCGAATCGGCCGCGGACCTGCGGCTGGACTACGACTACGCCGTCCCCCGGGTGTGGATCGAGGTCGACCACGACCTGGGTGCGCCGTTCACCGTGTCGGTCGCCGAGGGGATCGGCGTGGCCACCGGGGAACCCAGCGTGCGCGTCGAGGAGGCCGACCTGGGACCGGATGCCGACGACGACGTGATGGTCCTGGAACTGCGCTTCGGGCTGTTCCGCTTCCCGCACCGGCTCGCCCCCAGCGCGCAGTGGGTCCCGTTGTCGCGCGGTGGGGCGACGGGCATCCGCTTCCCCGACGAGGCCCAGGCGATCCCGCGGGCACCGCTCATCGAGCTGCGCAACGTCATGGGAACCCTCGCCGTGCGCCGGACCGAGCGCGACCGGCACTACCTGGTGTCGGTCAACGGAACCCGGATACCGCACGGGGAGAACGCGGGCACCCGCGTCGCGCCGCAGGGCTCGATCACGATCCGCGAGTCCAGCGGCGACGCCGTCGCGGTGATCGACTTCGAGTTGCACGACCGCGTCGACGAACTGCGCGCCTGCGGCCCGTCCGACCCAGGCGACGACGGGGGCATCGACGCCTGGATCTGCTCGAGCGGGTTCGACAAGCAGATCGTCGTGCAGCCGCCCCCGCCGAGCGAGAGCGAGGACGCGCGCGGCTTCACCGTGCGCGAGAAGGACGGGAGCACCACCACCCTGGCGGTGAAGGTCCGCTACACGGAGGGGAAACCGCTCTTCGACGAGCCGAACCCGGACGGCAGCGAGAAGTGGCACGTCAAGATGTACCGCTGCGACACCCCCGAGGACGCGGCGCGGCTCGGCCGGTTCCTGGCCAGGCAGGTGGGGGAGATCGAGCGCGCCAACGTCGCGGTCGGCGGGTCGAACCAGCGGCCCCGCTGGGTGATCGCGCCGGTGCACATCCTCGAACTGGTCCCGCCAGCAGCGCGGCTGGCCACCAAGCTCGCGGACGCGGGCGGGCGCATCCCCGACGGTGTCGACGGCAAGCTCGCCAGGTGGTTCGGCGTCCCGGACTCCCCGCAGCCCGGGACCTGCGTCCTGGTCGCCTCGGCGTACCTGGAGAAGGTCGGCTGGCTGGGGGCGAGCTACCGCGCCGAGGCGCCGGGCTTCTCCCAGCTCAAGCACCTGCGCGAGCTCGCGGACGGGCTGGAGCACTGCCACGGGCTCAACTTCGCGCACGGGGACATCAAGCCGGACAACGTCCGCAGGCTCGCGAGCACCGACCGGCACGGCTACGTCCTCATCGACGGCGACTCGATCATGCCGTTGGTCTGCCCGGCCGCGGAGGCCCGGCCAACCGACCGCTACGTCTCGCAGGCCTACCGGCTGCAGAAGGCCGCGGGCGACAACGTCCACCTGCGCGACCTCGACCGGTTCGGCTTCGCGCTCATCACGATCACCGCGGTCGCCGGGCGGGAACGCCTCGCGGGCCTGCTGGTCGAGCGCGGCGGCGGGGCCCGCGACATCGACGACCACGGCGCCGTGCTGACCGCGCTCGGCAACGGCTGGCCCGACCACTGGCGCGCGTTCGCCACGGAGTTGGCCGCGCCGTTCGGCGGGACCCACTTCGCCGACCCCGCGTGGTCGATGGTCGAGTGGATCGATCGGCTCGCCGAGTTCGACACCGATCTCCCGAGCTGCGGCCACCCCACCTGCCCGGCAGGCGAGTGCCGGAGGGCGGGCACCGACGACGACGAGTACCCGCCGCCGCACGCCGCGGCGCTGCGGCGCATCCGGGACGGCGCGCGCGGGGGTCTGGCCAGCAGGCGCGGGCCCCGGTACGAGATCATCCAGCTGCTGCGCCGCGAACAGGCGGTCGCCGCGGTCGCCGCCTACCGGGTCAGCAAGTTCCGCTGGATGGCGGTGGTCCTCGTCATCCCCCTGGTCTTCGCGGTGACGGCGATCGTGGGGGCACTCCGATGACCGCCCCGGAGACGCCGCGGTCCGCGCGCGAACTGCCCGCGGGCCTGCGGGCGCGGTTGGCACCGCGACTGCACCCCGACCACATCCCCAACGAGGCGAACCAGACGCTGCCCACGACCGTCGCCGACTGGGGGTCGCACGCCCAACCCGCCAGCAGGCACGCCAAACCGGTGGCCGAGGCGTACCTCGCCGCCTACCTGGATTCCGCGCTGCGCGTGGGCCAGGAGCACGGCAGGCGCGTCGCCCTGTCCTTGTCAGTGCCGATCGCCGTGCTCCTCCTGGCGATCGCCATCGTGCTCACCGCGATCGGATAGGCCAGACCATGACCGCTCCCCGCAACCTCGCCCGCTTCACCGCCTGCCCGGCGTGCGGGCACGACTTCGGCATCGCCCCCACCGGCGGCCCGCCGAGCCTGTGCCTGGACCTCGGCCACCACGCCGCGGACAAGCGCCAGTGGCGGCTGAGCCTGTTCGACGCCGCAGGCCACCCCGACCCGCGCCCCGACCGCTCCTGGCAGACACCGCACTTCGACCCGAAGCGCGTCGGCGACGTGTACTGGATCTGCGGCGACGGGCACCTGTTCCTCGACCACCACGTGCACGGCGTGCGCAGCAGCGCGGCCCCGATGCGCCGGTTCGACAGCGCCGCGATGGTCGGCGCCGTCGCGGCGGGCAAGAGCTACCTGCTCCTGCGCACCCTCGCGCAGCGGTTCATCATGCGGCCCATCGAGCGCGGGGCGCACAACACGTCGCCGCTGGTGAAGGTGGACGGGACTGCGCTCGAACAAGGCCCGATGACCTCGCTGCTGCGCGAGTACCAGACCTCGCTGCGGTCCGGTGTCCCGTTGAGCCAGACGAACCTGCGCGAGGTGCTGCCGCTGACCTACCTGGCGCGCAAGCTCGGCGCGGAGATCGTCGACCAGATCTCGCGGATTCACGCCGAGCAGTCCGAGCGGGTCGACCAGGAGTGGGGGCTCACGGTCCGCCAGCCCATCGTGCAGCGCTACGACGTGGGCGGCTCGCAGATCCTGGTGTCGATGGCCGACCTGCCGGGCGAGTTCTTCAACGCCGACACCTACGACGACGCGTACCGCCAGCGCGCGCTGCGCAACTACGGCTGCCTCGTGTGGGTCGTCGACCCCATCGTGGAGGACGACTTCTACGACTTCCTGCCCGACGACGAGGTGCGCAAGCAGTTGACCGCGGGCAGCGCGCGCCCCGACTCCGGCACGCTCGCCGAACTCGACGCCGCCCTGCACGACCGGCGGATGCAGCAGGCCGACATCGCCGAGCGGTTGCCCCTCGACGGCGACTTCGGCGGCGACGACGCCAACACCCGCAGGCTCCTGGTGGCCGTGACCAAGGCCGACCTCGTGGCACACGCCCTGGGTGGCGGGAAGCGGCTCGACGAGCTCGGGCCGGAGAACGCGGTCGTCGACGGCGTGGCCGACTTCCTGGTCAGCGTCGCCAACCGGTGCATCGCCAAGCCGAACGCGATGGTGGACGACCTGGTGCGGCGCAGCGTCATCGGCGAGCTGATCCGCGAGTGGCGGGTGCGGGCCATCCGGCAGGAGATCGCCCAGCACGTCGCGCGGGCGATGGTCGCCCACTACAGCGAGCGCGAGCGGTTGTGGAACCTGGTCCACGACGGTGGCGCGGACGTGATCACCGTGCCCGCGGGCAAGTCCGAGACCGAGCTGGCGAACAGGATCGCCGTACCGTCGCTGTCCGACCACGTCGCCGCCTCGCTCATCCCCGGTGAGGCGGGTGTGCTGCGCCAACGCGACCTGGTCATGTCCGCCATCACCTGCGGCCTGGTGCACGGACTCGGCCTGGGCGGGCCGGTCAACGAGCTGCTCGACCAGCACTGGCGCGACACCCGGTTCTTCCTGTGCTCCCCCTTCGGCGAGGTGCCCCTTTTGCTGCCCGGATCCGACAAGCACTTCCAGCCCATCAAGAGCCGCACGTTCCCGGCGGCCGCTGCCCCGTCCGCCGCCCTGGTGCAGCTCAAGCTGGCCCTGCTCGCCGGGGCGCGGCCGTGATCGCGGTCGCGTTCGTCCAGTGGGGCGGGCACGCGGGCCGCGGGTTCACCCCGGTCCGCGAGGGGAGCCTGGCCGAGGTCGAGCGGCCGTTCCGGGACGCCGCGCACGCCTTGGTCCACCACCCGAGCGGGGTCCAGCAACCACCCGCCAAGCTCGGCGACATCGCCGCGCACCCCGCGCTCGGGCTGCGCCGGGTCGACGTGCCCGACCTCGGCGCGCACTGGTGCTTCTCGGTGCAGGTCAAGGGCGGCCGGATCGGTCGGACCGGGGTGTGCCAGTTCCTGTTCGCCCCGGTCGGCCCGGTCGCCCCGGCCGACCTGTGGGCCAGTGGCACGGCCGCGGTCGTGGCGGGCGAGGGGCTGATCCCGTGGAGTGTCGCGCAGGACGGTCTGCCAGAAGCAGTCGGACCCGCCCGGGTGCCGTCCGACGCGATCGAGCCGGTGCTGCGGGCCCTGGCCGCAGGGCAGGAGCGGGTGCGGCTCCCCGCGGCCGTCGGGGAGGTCCCGGCCGCGATCGCCGCGCTGCTGCGGGTCCTGCCGGAACCGGTCGTGCTCAATCGGGTGTGGAGCACCTACCTGGTGGAGGTCCCGATGGGCCGCAGCCACCCGCACGTCACCGGTGACTGGCCAGAACACCTGCGCGACAACGACTTCGCGCGGGAAGTGCACAGTTGGCTGACCCCGACAGCCGCGGTCGCGACGTGGCACGGCATCGACTCGGCCGAGCGGGCGATGGACCTGCTTGTCGACGTCGCCGCGGGTGGCGGGGCGATGCCCGAGTACCGCGACCTGCCAAACATGGGCGACCTGCTGGCCGCGGTCGCCCACGACAAAGTCGTGCTGCTGCGGCAGGACGAGATCGCGGGCGCGCTCGACGCCGCCGACGAACGGGTCCTGCGACCGGAGAACTCCGCCGTGCTGGCGGCCTGGGTCGAGTCCACACCGGATGGTGCGATCGACAGGCTGTCCGGCCGCTCGGTGCCCGCGCCGTTCGAGGACGTCGTCTTCGAACGGCTGCTGGAGCTGCACGAGGCCAAGCCGCAGGCCCAAGTGCTCCGGATCCCCGGATCGCGCGACGCGGACCCGGACTGGTTCGACGCGTCCGTCACCCTGGTCCTTCGGCGCTGCCCGACCGAGGAGGACCGGGTCAACCTCGTCCGGGACCTGGTCGACCACGCCGGGGTGCCGGAGCGGGTGCGGCAGCGCGCGTGGTTCCTCGCACTGGGACTCGACGAGCTCGACCCCGCCCTCGCCGACCTGTTCCCGATCACTCCCGAGCAGGTGGCCGAGGAGGTGCGCGTGACCGGCGGTCTCGGACCGCTGGCAGGTCGATACCTGCTCGCGGCCGACGACCGCGCCGAGGGCCTGCTGACCGTCCTCGCTCTCCTCGGCCCCCAGGAGCCCGCACGCGCGATCGACCTGCTGCGCCCGCTGGAGACCGCGACCGAGCAGCGGCACGTCCTGCGCGCGGTGCTGGAGCGGCACGAGGCGACTCCCGAGGGGTTCGGCGACTCGGTGTCCACCTGGCTGCTCACCGCGTGGCAGGCGACGGAGAGCCAGGAACTGCGGGAGTCCGTGCTCGTGCTGGGTTCCCACGCGCTGCGCAAACAAGGCGAGTCCCCGAGCCTGGACCTGTCCTTGGCCGCCGTGCGGACCGCTGCGGCGTCGCAGGAACCGGCGAAGTCCTTCGCAGGCTTCACCACCGTGCTGGCGACGGCGACGACCCGGTTGCGGGAGTTGGACGACGCCCGGATCGTCGAACTAGCGGAGGAGCAGCAGAAGGTCCGGCTGCTCGACGCGGAGCTCAAGACCGAGCGTGCCCAGACAACGGCGCGGGTCAGGGAGGTGAAGGAGCTCGAAACCCGTCTTGTCAAGGAGAAGAAGGCCAGCGAGAACCAGCGCGCCGCTGCCGTGGAGGCGGAGCAGCGGCGCGGGAAGAGGGCCGTGGACACTGTGCGCTCCCGAGCCGCCGCGCTGGCGAAGACCGTGGAGGACAGGCATCGCGATGAGGTGCACGATGCCCGAACGCAGGCGCGGATAGACGCCACGGCCAAGTACGACGCCAAACTGTCGGCCATGCGCGGGCAAGTCGAGGCCGAGTTCGCGACGAAACTCGCCCGACTTGGCCTCGCCTTCCCGGCCACCGCTCCCGACGCGGACTCACCCCAGGCCCCCGGCGCGGAAACGCCGCAGGCCCCGCGGAAGAAGCGCGGCGCCATCAAGTTGGACCTATCCGGCTTCGGCCGGATGTTCCGCCGCGCGAAACCAGCGGCCGACGAGGAGGACGCCCTGCCTGCCGGTCGTGTCGACGACACCCCGTGGCCCCCGGAACCCACGCGCGCTGGCCAGACGAGCGTTGAGCAAACGGAAGACGAGGGCCACATGACTGCTGACGAATACCGGGCGAAGCCCACCCGGTTCCCGCACGCCAAGGTGATCGGCGCCTTGGTCGCGGCGCTCCTCGTCTTGGGCGCCGTCATCTACCTTGTCGTCTTCCTGACGAGCACCTTCCACTAGGGACCCGGGACCAGACCAGATGAACACCGCAGAAGCGGCACACTCAGTCGACCAGCTGACCACCCTCGCCGCGCGCGAACTCACGGTCCTCAACCGTGCGAGCAGGACACGGCCCGCGCACCTGGCACAGCTCGACGCCCTCTTCGAGTTGGCGAAGGCCCAGGCGAAGCAGGTCGCGGCCGGATCGGGCCAGGTCGAACGCGACGCGGACCTGTGGCGGTTGCGCGAACCGGGGTTCCTGCGCGCCGTGTGCGACGTCCCGCTGCCGCAGCCGGGCGCGTCGCTCGCGCTGATCCCGGTGGTGCTCACCTGGGCCGTCCTGGGTGGCGCCGAAGTGATGTACCTCAACAGCGACCTGGCCCCGGAGGTGGCCGACCGGCCGCCGTTCTTCGCCTACTGGCTCAGCCTCCCGGTCTACTTAGGACCCCTGCTGCTCTCCGCGCTCATCGTGGCCACCGTGCTGGGCATCATGGTCCGCTACGTCAAGCCCGCCCGGGCCCGGAAGCGGGCCGACGCCACCGACCGCCGGGTGCAGCGGCTGGAGGCCGACCTGCTGCGCCCGCTCGCGGTCCTGTGGGCGGCCCGCCCGGCCGCCGACGGCAGTGAGCACGTCCAGCGGCTGGGCGCGGAGCTGACCACCGCGGCCCGCCGCTTCGGGGCCGCGTCCGAGCGGCTGGCAGGCGCGGTCACGACCGTGCAGGAACTCGGGACCGCCGTCAGCAAGCTGCTCGACGGGCTGCCGCACCTGGGCGCGCACGCCGTCCAACTCGGTGAGGTGCAGCAGCGCATCGAGCGCGACACCGCCACCCTGGCCGAAGTCACGGCACCGATGACCGCACTCGCCGCCGACGTCGGGAAGGCGGCCACGACCGCTGCCACCGCCGCCGCGAAGGCCGCCCAGGTGCTGGACACCTTCACCGCCGAGTTGACCGAAGCGCGTGCGCTGGTCACGGCGACCGCCGAGCAGCGCACGGCGGTCGACTCGGCCGAGCAGCCGTTCACCTCGGCCGCGGCGCACGTCGAGTCCGCCGCCCGCGACCTGGGCCCGGTGACCGCGGCCCTGCGCAAGACCAGCGAGCAGCTCCGCGACGCGATCCACGAGGTCAACTGGCTCGCCATGGTCGCCGACGGGCTCCGGGCCGCCGACGCCGAGCACCGCGCGGAGGCCACCGAGCCCGCGGACCACCGGGTGGCGGACTTCCTGCCGCCGCCACTGCTCGACGCCGGTCACGCGCCCGCCGAGGACCGGGCATGAGGAAGCGGTACCGCGATCGCGGCGACCACGGCGCGCTCGGTGTGGCGGGCTGGCTGTTCGCCGAGTTGGCGCTCGTGCTCGTCGTCATCGCGTTCGGTTCGGAGGCGCTGCCCCCGCCCCGGGTGGCGGCGGACCCAGGTGCCCCGGTCACCACCACCACGCCCCCCACGACGTCCTCGCCGCCGCCCGTCACGACCACCACGCCCACGGCGAGCGGGTTGCGGCTGGACACCGTGGTGTTCTTCGTCCTCGTGCCCGCGAACGGCGCTGGGGCGCTCGAGTCCTTTCAGGACCAGCTGAACGCGCTGCTCGGTCCCGACCAGCGGATCGGTCTCATCCTGCTCTTCGGCAAGGAGCGCGGCGGCTTCAGCGGCACCGACGTGTCCCGCCAGCTGACCGACATCGTCGTCGGAAGGGTGCCGCGGCTGCCGCGCGTCGAGCAGATCCGGCCGTACCTGGGTGACGAGGGCGCGCCCGGAACGGTGAAGGTCGAGCTCTTCCTCATGACGGGCCCCGCGTGATCCGCCTGCCGTGGCGCCGCAGCGCCCCCGCCGCCCCGCCCCCGGTCGGCGGCCTCGGCGTGCTCGACGGTCACGGCGGCCCGCTGGCAGGCCAGGTCGCACGTGCCCTCGGTCCCACCGCTCGGCTCGTCGACCCGTGGGAGATCACCGGCGGCCTCGACTGCCTGGTGGTCGTGCTCCCGCTGCGCACCGACGACATCGCCGCCGAGACCCTCGACGCGGTGTCCAGCCTGGGCTCGGTCGCCACCGACCCGGCACTGGCCGGAGACTTCACCGCGGGTGTTGTCGTCGTCTGGTCCGCCCACCACCGCGACCGCGCCGAGCTCGCCGCCCCCCAGATCACCTCAAACGCGGCGGTCGTCGACGCGTGGAACACCGCACGGCTCCTCCTGGGCACCTCGTGGCAGCGCGAGCGGTCCCGGCACGCGGGCGACGAAACCGCGGCAACCCACTGCGTGAGCACCGCCATCCACCGCATGCTCCACGCCACCACCCACGACCCACACCTCCCAGACGTCTGCACCCACCTCACCGCCCTGGACGCAGGCCACCTGCACACCCTGACCCTCCGCCTCACCGACGGCTCGACCGAGCACTGGTCCGGCCACACCCCCATCACCACCGCCGTCCAGGTCCGCCTGGCGCGGCGCCGAGCGGGCTGACCACCGACGGGCCGGTGAGCACCATCGGCCCCGGGTTCGTCGACCGCCACAGCCACGTGGCGAGGGTGCTCTGGAACAGCCCGGCATGGGCGGGGAGCACAACCGGTTCAAGTTGAACGTTCCCGGGATGTCGAGAACAGCCCCGCCTGCGCGGGGAGCACCACCTGGACGGGCACCGCGTGCTGCGCGAGGGGGGAACAGCCCCGCTCGCGCGGGGAGCACCCGCTCGGCGAACCCGAGGGGATCGAGCAGTCGGGAACAGCCCCGCTCGCGCGGGGAGCACCGCCGCTACCGGGGCACGAACGAGCCCCTGCCGGGAACAGCCCCGCTCGCGCGGGGAGCACGACGAGCTGGCCGCGACGCCGAACCGCGGCTGGGGAACAGCCCCGCTCGCGCGGGGAGCACTCCGCCAGTTCCAGGGGCGGCCGGACCGGCAAGGGAACAGCCCCGCTCGCGCGGGGAGCACCAGCAGTCCCTGACCGAGCAGGACGTCGAGGCAGGAACAGCCCCGCTCGCGCGGGGAGCACCACACTCGACGCCAACCAGTGCCACGATGCCGGGGAACAGCCCCGCTCGCGCGGGGAGCACTGGTCTCATGCCGGTCGGCCAGGGTGGCAACCGGGAACAGCCCCGCTCGCGCGGGGAGCACACTTGCTGACCAGGCACGTTGTCGGCCGGGGCCTCGGTTTTCATTCACTTCTGGAACGTGATTGACGCCTGCTCGGGTCGGTCGCGGTTGGCGCTGATGTGGGGCGGGTGCCGCATGGTGCAGAGTGTAGGGCCGCTAAGCAGGGTGTTGGCGGCGCTGGTTGGGTTGAACACTCAGTCGTCCGCGTGTTGAAGCCGGAGGTCGCCAACAGCGGCGTGCCCTGTCGTTGATGCGCCCATGAAGACCATGCGGCGGGGGATGTGGCGGCACCGTGTTTGACCTTGAGGCGCCTACGGGTACGGGCAGCAGGTTGTTTGCCGTATCCGCCGCTGGGATGAGGGGCCAATGGTCCCGAGGGCGTGTGGCCTGCTATAACTGTGCGGGTAAGCCCTCGGTACGGGGAAGCCGGTGTGAATCCGGCGCGGTCCCGCCACTGTGATCGGGTGTGAGCCCGGGAGTCAGGTTGCCGGCCGGGGATGGACGGCGTGTTCCACGAGGATGGAGCTGACCCCGCGATGGGACCCTTCGGTACCCGACAGCTGCTGATGCCGCGCGCGCTCGGCGGGTGGACCTCGCTCTGACGCGTTCCCGCGTCCACACCGACCCGCGCTGATCTCGCGCGCGGTCCCCTTCACGCACGGCCGCCTTGGTGCGCGGTCGTGTTCACGCTGCCTGGAGAACCCTTGACGCGCGTCACGTATGCCACGTTGTCCTCCGACAACGAAGATCTACACCTGGGTTACGAAGAAGGCTTGCGCACCGCCCGGTCGTGGCTGGGTGCGACCTTCCCCGGTAACGGCGAACCGTTCACTGTGGTCAGTCCCGCCGATCCGGCTCTCACGTTGTGCACGGTGCACGCCGCCACGGAGTCCGATGTGGATGAAGCTGTCCGCTCGGCGGCGGTTGCCGCGCCCGAGTGGGCGGCGAGGTCTTGGCAGGAGCGGGTTCGGCTGCTGCGGGCCGCTGCGGAGCTCATCAGTGATCGATGCCCGGAGTTGGCGGCGTTGATGAGCTTGGAGGTGGGCAAGAACCGGCTTGAAGCGCTCGGTGACGTGGAGGAGTCGGCTGATCTGATCCGGTACTACTGCGACCAAGTCGAGAAGCACGACGGGTTCGCGGTGGACATGGCGCGGTTGTCCGCCAAAGAGCACACGAGCAGCGTGCTGCGGCCATACGGGGTGTGGGCGGTGATCAGTCCGTTCAACTTCCCTATGGCGCTGGCGGCGGGGCCTGTGGGTGCGGCTCTGGTCGCGGGCAACACCGTGGTGCTCAAGCCGAGCCAGCAGGGGTCCTTCACGGCGCTGAAGCTGCACGAATGCCTGCTGGACGCGGGAATTCCCGCCGATGTCGTGCACCTGCTGCCCGGTGGCGATGACGTCGGACGCGCCGTGGTGGGCCACCGGGGAGTCGATGGGTTGACCTTCACCGGGTCCTACGAGACCGGTATGGCCATTCAGCGCGACTTCGCGACCGCCTACCCGAGGCCCGTGTTGTGCGAGATGGGCGGCAAGAACCCGGCCATCGTCACCGCGAGCGCCGATCTGGACATCGCGGCGGCCGGGGTGGTGCGGTCGGCGTTCGGGTTCTCCGGGCAGAAGTGCTCGGCTTGCTCCCGGGTCTACGTGCAACGCGAGGTGTACGAGCCCTTCCTGGAAGCCCTTGCCGCTCGCGCCGTCGACGTGGTGGTGGGCGACCCGACCGAGCGCGGCACCTTTGTCGGGCCGGTGATCGACAGGGATGCCGTGGGCCGGTTCGAAGTCGCTGTGGAGCACGCCCGCGAGGTCGGTCGGGTGGTGGTTGGGGGAGAGGTAGTGCGCGGCAAGGGGAACTTCGTCGCGCCCACGGTCGTCGCCGATGTGCCGGTCGACGATCGGTTGTTCACCGACGAGCTGTTCGTGCCGTTCGTCGCCGTCGCCCCTGTGGATTCATTGGAGGAGGCTCTCGCGTTGGCCAACAACTCGGTTCTCGGCTTGACGGCGGGGTTCTTCTCGGCCGAGGAGCACGAGATTGACCAGTTCCTGAACACGATTGAGGCGGGTGTCGTGTACGTCAACCGGGCCGCGGGCGCCACTACCGGTGCGTGGCCGGGGGTGCAGCCTTTCGGCGGCTGGAAGGGATCCGGCAGTTCCGGCAAGGCGGGCGGCGGCGAACACTACGTACAACTGTTCCTGCGCGAGCAGTCCCGGACGGTGGTGTCGCGATGACCGCCCCGCTGCTGCGCACCGAGCTGCCGGGGCCGCTCGCCCGCGAGGTCCTCGACCGCGACCGCGCGATCACCAGCCCGTCCCTGCCGCGCGCGTACCCGTTGGTGCCCCGGCGCGGGTCCGGCTCGGTCATCGAGGACGTGGACGGCAACCTGTTCCTGGACTTCAACGCGGGCATCGCGGTGAACTCCACCGGCCACACCCACCCGCACGTGGTCGAGGCGGTGCGGCGGCAGAGCGGGGAACTGCTGCATTACTCGGCCAGCGACTTCTACCTGCCCATCTACTCCCAGATGTGCGCCGCCCTGGCCGAGACCGCGCCGATGTCCGGTCCGGTGCGGGTGTTCCTGTCCAACTCCGGCGCGGAGGCCGTCGAGGGCGCGATCAAACTCGTCCGCCGGGCGACCGGGCGGCCGTACGTGATCGCCTTCCACGGCGCGTTCCACGGCCGCAGCTACGGCGCCCTCACCCTCACGGCGTCGAAGGCCAAGTACCACCAGGGTTTCGGCCCGCTGTTGCCCGGCGTCCTGCACGTCCCCTTCGGCACCGACGACACCTTCGCCGCCTTGGAGCAGCTGTTCGACCAGCAGGTCCCCGCTTCCGAGGTGGCCGCTGTGTTCGTCGAACCCATCCAGGGCGAGGGCGGGTACCGGGTGCCGGAACCGGGGTGGATGGCCCGGCTGCGTGAGGTGTGCGACCGGCACGGGATCCTGTTGGTGGCCGATGAGGTGCAGTCCGGGATGGGCCGCACCGGGCGGATGTGGGCCATCGAGCACACCGGCGTCGAGCCCGATGTGCTCATCAGCGCCAAGGGAATCGCCTCCGGCCTGCCGCTGGGCGCGTTCATCGCCCGCGAGGAGCTGATGCTCGCCTGGGGTGCCGGTGCGCACGGGTCGACCTACGGCGGCAGTCCGATTCCGTGCGCGGCTGGCATCGCCACGCTGGAAACCATTGCCGCAGAGGGGCTTCTGCGCAACGCCGAGACCGTGGGCACCCTGTTGCTCGAGGGGCTGGCGAAGCTCGCCGCCCGAGTCGACGTGGTCACCGACGTGCGCGGGATCGGCTTGATGATCGGGGTCGAGTTCGCCACCCAAGAGTTGGCCGATGCGGTGCAGCAGGCCGCGTTCGAGCGTGGGCTGCTCGTGCTGGAGTGCGGTGCGGCGACGATCCGGATGTCACCGCCGTTGGTGGTCACCGCCGAGCAGGCGGAGGCCGCGCTGCGGGTGTTCGCCGAGGCGATCGACGCCTGCCGGTGAGCGAGCACGTGTTCTCCCGTGGCCATCACCTGCCGGTGGTGGCCACGGGGGAGGGCGCCGAACTGGTGGACGTCGACGGGCGGCGCTACCTCGACGGGTCCGGTGGCGCGGTGGTGACCTCGATCGGCCACGGCGTCACCTCCGTCGTCGACGCCATCGCCGCCCAGGCCGCCGCCGTCGCCTACGTGCACGGCACCACGTTCACCTCCCAAGCCCTCGATGCCTACGCCGACGAGCTCGCCCCGCTGTTGCCGGTCGACGACCCCCGGATCTACCCGGTGTCCGGTGGCAGCGAGGCCGTGGAGACCGCGATCAAGCTCGCCCGCGCGTACCACCTGGGCCGCGGCCAGAACCGGTCCGTGATCATCGGGCGGCACGGCTCGTACCACGGCAACACCCGCGGCGCGCTCGACGTGTCCGGCCGGCCGGGCCTGCGCGCGCCGTACCTGCCCTGGCTCGCGCACGCGATGCACACGACGGCCCCTTACGAATACCGCTGCCCGTTCCCCGACGACCACCCCCACGGCTGCGCCGCCCGTCACGCCGCCCACCTGGACCGCCTGATCACCGACATCGGACCCGACCAGGTCGCCGCGTTCATCGCCGAACCCATCGCGGGCGCCGCGCTCGGCGCCTGCGTCCCGCCGGACGAGTACTGGCCCGCCATCGTGGACGTCTGCCAGGCGCACGGCGTCCTGCTGATCGCCGACGAGGTCATGACCGGGTTCGGCCGCACCGGCCCCTGGTTCGCCTGCGATCACTGGAACCTGCGTCCGGACATCCTGGTCGCCGCCAAGGGAGCCGCCTCCGGCTACTGGCCCCTCGGCCTCACCGTGAGCTCCGGCGAAGTCCACGACGTCGTGGCGGCCAGTGGGTTCACCCACGGCTTCACCTACTCCCACCACCCCGTAGGCGCCGCGGCCGGACTCGCCGTCCTGCGCGAACTACGGCACCTGGTTCCGCACGTCCCCGGTCGAGGCCACGACCTCGGCACCGCCCTGCACCGGGAGCTGGACCGGCACTGGGCGGTCGGGGACATCCGCGGTCTCGGCCTGCTGTGGGCGGTGGAACTCGTCCTCGACCGCGACACCCGACAGCCGTTCCCCCGACAGGAACGCATCGTCGAGCAGGTGGTGGCCGCCGCGAAGGACAACGGCCTCTTGGCCTACCACTCCACCGGCTGCGCCAACGGCCGTGATGGCGACTTGCTGGTGTTCGGTCCGCCGTTCGTCATCACCGCTGAGCAGTGCGCGGAGCTCGCCAACCGGTGCGCCGCGGCGGTCAACGCGGTGTTGGGTGCTTGACGTCGATCGGCCCCGTCGGCAAACTCAGACAGGATGTCTCAGATGACTTAGGGTGGGCTAACTCGTATGGCCAAGGAAGCGATCCGGCTGGGTACCGTGCAGGAGATCCTCCTCATCCCGCTCTACGGGCGGGCGCTCGACGCGCGGGCCAAGCGGTCGGTCCTCGGTGACAGCAAAGCCGCCGAGATGGTCGAGCTGATCGACTACGACTTCGCCAAGTTCCGCGGCCCCTCGCTGGGCGGTTCGGTGCTGCGCAGCGCCATCTTCGACGGCTGGGTCGCCGAGTTCCTGCGGGAACACCCCGAGGGCACGGTGGTCGAGCTCGGGGTCGGCCTCAACACCCGGTCGCACCGGCTCGACAACGGGCGGGCGCGGTGGTTCGACCTCGACCTGCCTGACACGATCGAGCTGCGGTGCCGGTTCTTCGCCGACACCGACCGGTCCACGATGATCGCGGGATCCGTGCTGGAGACCGACTGGTTCGACCAGGTCGCGGCCACCGGCGGCCCGTACTTCTTCCTCAGCGAGGCCGTGCTGCTCTACTTCGAGGCCGAGCAGGTCCGCGCGGCCGTGCGCGGGCTGGCCGACGGGTTCCCCGGCTGCCCGCTCAGCATCGACACAGCGGGCAGGCTGATGATGTCCAACCAAGATCGCAACCCGGTGTTCAAGGCCGTGGACGCCAGGATGACGTGGACCTGCGACGACCCGCGAACCCTGGAGCAGTGGGGTTTGCGGCTGCGTGAAAGCCGCACGTTCGCTACTCCGCAGCCGGGCATGGCCCGCGCCTGGCCGTGGCGTTACCGCGTGGGCATGCCGCTGCTGGCGAAGGTGCTGCCACCGACGGTGAACATGTACCGCATCAACCTGTTCACGATGGTCTGAGCCATGACCCGCCACACCCAGGGCACGCCGGAATGGGTGCCCACCGCCGATGGTCGACGCCTGTACGCCATGGTCCTGCCGGGTCCTCGGCGCGACGCCCCGACCGTGGTGTTCGAGGCGGGCTCCGGCGCGGGCCGCTCATCGTGGGCGTTGGTGCAGCCCGGGGTGGCCACGCACGCACGCGCGATCGTCTACGACCGCTCTGGCCTGGGCCGCAGCGCACCGGACCCGACCGACCGCACGCTCCCGCGCATGGCCGACGACCTCAACGACCTGCTCGACCACTTCGGGCCCGGTCCCTTCGTCCTGGTCGGCCACAGCGCGGGCGGTCCCCTTGTCCGGCTCGCCGCCGCCCGCCGCCCCGAACGCGTCGCGGGCCTGGTCCTGGTCGACCCCACCGACGAAGCAGCGGACGTCCTGTTCACCTCCCGCTTCCGCCGCGCCGAGCGGGTCGCGCTCCGCGTCGGCGCCGCGCTCAGCGCCGTCGGCCTGCTCGGGCCCTTGTTCCGGTGGCAGACCGCGGCCCTGCCCGCCGACGCCCGGCGGGACATGGAACGCGAGGGATTCGCCAGGGGAGTCCTGCGCACTCAGCGCCACCAGGCGCGCACCTACCTGGATCACCTGGCCACCTGGCGCCACGACCCACCTGACACCCGTCTCATCCCCACGACTGTCATCTCCGGCGCCCTCCCCGGCAACGGCATGACCCCCGCGATCCGCGCCGCCGCCAACGCTTCCCACGCCCACCGCGTGTCCCAGGCCCGGCGCGGCAAACACGTCATCGCCCCGCGATCGGGCCACTACGTCCCCATCACCGACCCCGACGTGATCATCGCCGAGATCGTCGCCCTGCTGCCCGGGGCAGCACACTGAGACCGGACCCGTCTGGGTCGGTGATGGAAACGGAACCACGGACCAGTGTGGCCGTCAGGCGTGGCGGAAGTCCGGCTTGCGCTTCTCGGTGAAGGCGGCCATTCCTTCCTTCTGGTCGTGCGTGGCGAAGGTCGAGTGGAACACCCGGCGTTCGAACAGCAGGCCCTCGCTCAGCGACGACTCGAAGGCGCGGTTGACGACCTCCTTGACCATCCGCGCCGCCGGGGCGGACATGGCCGCGATGGTCGATGCCACGGCCACGGCTTCCTGGAGCAGGTCGTCGGCGGGAACGACCCGCGACACCAGGCCCGCGCGTTCGGCTTCCACCGCGTCGATCGTGCGGCCGGTGAGGCACAGGTCCATCGCCTTGGCCTTGCCGATCGCGCGGGTGAGCCGCTGGGAGCCGCCCATACCGGGGATGACGCCCAAGGTGATCTCCGGCTGGCCGAACTTGGCGGTGTCGGCGGCGATGAGCAGGTCGCACATCATCGCCAGTTCGCACCCGCCGCCGAGCGCGTAGCCCGCGACCGCTGCGATCAGGGGTGTCCGGACGCGGGTGAGCGCGTCCCAGCCCGCGAACCAGTCCGCGGCGTAGACGTCGCTGAAGGACTGCGGGGCCATTTCCTTGATGTCCGCCCCGGCCGCGAACGCGCGGGCCGACCCGGTGACCACGATCGCGCCGACCTCCGGGTCGAGGTCGAGTTCGCCCGCGGCGGCGGTGATCTCGCGCATCGCCGCCAGGTTGAGCGCGTTGAGGGCCTTGGGCCGGTTGAGGGTGATCACGGCGACCCGGTCGGCCGGGCGGTCGACGGTGATCGTCTCGTAGCTGGTCATGCGGTCCCGTTCTCGCGGAGGCTGGTGATGATCGCCGAGAAGTCCCGGCCTGGGCCGTCGAGGTCGACGAACCGGGCGTACAGGTCGGCGGCGTGCTGCCCGAGGGCGGTGTCCACCCCGGCGGCCCTGGCGGCGGCTTGGGCGAGGCGCAGGTCCTTGAGCATCAGGCCGCTGGCGAACCCGCCGGTGTAGTCGCGGTTGGCGGGGCTGGCCGGGACCGGCCCGGGGACGGGGCAGTTCGTGGTCAGCGCCCAGCACTGCCCGGAGGCGGTCGAGGCCACGTCGAACAGGGCCTGGTCGGTGAGCCCCAGCTGGGCGCCGAGGGCGAAGGCCTCGCTGACGGCGATCATCGAGATGCCCAGGATCATGTTGTTGCAGATCTTCGTGGCCTGACCGGTGCCCGCGTCACCGCAGTGCACGAACCGGGCGCCCATGTGCCGCAGGTACGGCTCCGCGGCCGCCACCGCCTCGGCGGGCCCGCCGACCATGAAGGTCAACTTGGCCGCTTCGGCACCGACCACCCCACCTGAGACCGGCGCGTCGACGGCCAGGTGACCGGCGGCCGCGGCGATCTCCGCGGCGGCGCGGGCGTCGGCGACGTCGATGGTCGAGCAGTCCAGGAACAGGGTGCCCGGCTTGGCGCGGGGCACGACCTCGCGGTAGCAGTCGAGCACGTGCGCGCCGCTGGGCAGCATCGTGATCACCACGTCGGCACCCGCGACCGCCGTGACCGCGGACCCGGCGATGGTGATCCCGGCCGCGTCCGCCGCCGCGCGGGCGGCGGTCACCGGGTCGTACCCGGTGACCCGCTCGCCCGCCCGCAGCAGGTTCACCGCCATCGGGCCGCCCATGTTGCCCAGGCCGAGGAAGGTCACGCTCATCGGGAACCCCCGTCCCACTCGTCGGCGCCGAGATCGGCGAAGTAGCTGTCGACCAGGTCGTCGCCCACCTCGGCCAGCGTGGCGGGGGACCAGCGCGGTGCGCGGTCCTTGTCGATGATCTGGGCCCGGATGCCCTCGACCAGTTCAGCGGTCCGCAGCGCCCGGTGCGAGGTCCGGTACTCCTGGGCCAGCACGGTTTCCAGGTCCGGCAGGGTCATGGCCTTGCGCAGCGCCCGCAGGGTCACCTTCAGCGACGTCGGGGACTTCTGCTCGATCTCCTTGGCCGCCGCGATCGCGGCCTCGCCGCCGTCGCGCAGCCGGTCGAGGATCTCCTCGACGGTGTCGGGGGCGTAGCAGTGGTCGATCCACCCCTGAGCAGCCGCCAGCGGGCTTGGCGGTGCGGGCTCGGTGACCGTGCGAATTGCCTCGTCCGGTGTGCGGGTGGCGAGCGCGTCCAGCAGGTCGGGCAACCGGTCACTCGGCACGTAGTGGTCGGCGAGTCCACAGTGGATCGCGTCGGCGCCGCCCACCGCGGCGCCTGTCAGAGCGAGGTGGGTGCCCGCCTGGCCCGGCGCGCGGGACAGCAGGTAGGTGCCGCCAACGTCGGGCGCGAAGCCGATGCCGACCTCGGGCATCGCGATCTTGGTTCGCTCGGTGACCACCCGGTGGCGCCCGTGCGCGGACACACCCACTCCGCCGCCCATGACCACGCCGTCCATCAGCGCGATGTAGGGCTTGGGGTAGCGGGAGATCGCGGCGTTCATCCGGTACTCGTCGGCCCAGAACGCCAACGATGCCGTCCCGCCGGTGCGCGCGTCCTCGTAGATCGACCGGATGTCGCCGCCCGCGCAGAGGCCGCGGTCGCCCGCACCCTCGATCAGGACCGCTCGAACGGCCGGGTCGTGCCGCCAGCGGTCGAGGTGCTCGGTGATGGCCAGGACCATGGCGTGGTCGAGGGCGTTGAGCGCCTTGGGCCGGTTGAGGGTGATGTGGCCGATGCCGCTGTGCACCACGAAGTCGACGCTCACGAGGCCTCCCGCAGCATCCGGCGGGAGATGATGACGCGCATGATCTCGTTGGTCCCTTCCAGGATCTGGTGCACCCGCAGGTCGCGGACGATCTTCTCGATGCCGTACTCGGTGAGGTAGCCGTAGCCGCCGTGCAGTTGCAGCGCGTCGTTGGCCACGTCGAACCCGGTGTCGGTGCACAGCCGCTTGGCCATCGCCGAGAGCTGGGTGGCGTTGTCGTCGCCCTGGTCCAGCGCGTCCGCGGCCCGCCACAACAGGGTCCGTGCCGCCTCCAGGCCGGTGCGCATGTCCGCCAACCGGAACCGCAACGCCTGCGCCTCGACGAGTTTCGCGCCGAACGCCGAGCGTTCGGTCAGGTGCCGCACCGCCTTGCCGAGCGCGGCCTCGCCGCCGCCGAGCGAGCAGGCGGCGATGTTGAGCCGCCCACCGTCCAAAGCGGACATGGCGACCGCGAACCCGACGCCCTCGCCGCCCAGGATCGCCGACGCGGGAACGCGAGCGCCCTCGAACAGGACCTGGCGGGTGGGTTGGGCGTTCCAGCCCATCTTGGCCTCGTTGGGCCCGAACGACACACCGGGGGTGTCCCGGTCGACGATGAACGCGGAGATCCCACGCGCCCCCGGCCCGCCGGTCCTGGCGAGCACGACGTAGACGTCCGAGGTGCCCGCGCCAGAGATGAACTGCTTGACCCCGTCGAGCACGTACTCGTCGCCGTCGCGGCGTGCCCGGGTGCTCAGCGCGGCGGCGTCGGAGCCTGCGTCGGGTTCGGTGAGGCAATAGCTGCCCATGGCGTCCATGGTGGACATCCGGGGCAGGTAGCGGTGCCGCTGGTCGTCGGTGCCGAAGCGGTCGATCATCGTGGCGACCATGTTGTGGATCGACACGTACGCCGCGATCGACGGGCAGCCGGTGGCCAGCGCCTCGAACACGAGCACGCCGTCGAGCCTGCCGAGCTCGGACCCGCCCACCTCCTCGGGCAGGTAAAGGCCGCCGAGGCCCAGTTCGGCCG
The DNA here is from genome assembly GCF_016907695.1 of Actinokineospora baliensis. Taxonomy (NCBI): domain Bacteria; kingdom Bacillati; phylum Actinomycetota; class Actinomycetes; order Pseudonocardiales; family Pseudonocardiaceae; genus Actinokineospora; species Actinokineospora baliensis. Next base: position 4,618,635 of record NZ_JAFBCK010000001.1, read on the forward strand.
CTTTGCGGAGCACGTCGACCGGGAAGTGCTTGGCCTGGTCCCATTCCACCGCGTGCGGGGCCAGGTGTTCGGCGGCGAAGTCGGCCGCTGTCTCGCGCAGCGCGCGCTGTTCGTCGGTCAGTCTCATCGGTCGCCTACTTCATCGTGGGGATCACGAAGCTGGCGCCTTCTTTTGCGCCGGACGGCCAGCGGGAGGTGACCGTCTTGGTCTTGGTGTAGAAGCGGATCGAGTCCGGCCCGTGCTGGTTGAGGTCGCCGAAACCGGACCGCTTCCAGCCGCCGAAGGTGTGGTAGGCGATCGGGACCGGGATCGGCACGTTCACCCCGACCATGCCGGTGTTCACCCTGGCGGTGAAGTCGCGCGCGGTGTCGCCGTCGCGGGTGAAGATCGCCACGCCGTTGCCGTACTCGTGCTCACTGGGCAGCCGCAGCGCGGCCTCGTAGTCGTCCGCGCGGACGATCGTCAGCACCGGGCCGAAGATCTCCTCCCGGTAGATCCGCATCTCGGGCGTGACCTTGTCGAACAGGCTGCCGCCGAGGAAGAACCCGTTCTCGTGGCCGGGAACGACCAGGCCACGCCCGTCGACGACCAGCTCGGCCCCCTCGGCCACCCCGATGTCGATGTAGTCGCGCACCCGGTTCACCGCCTCGGCGGTCACCAGCGGCCCGAAGTCCGCCGTCTCGTCCAGGGCCGCGCCCACCTTGAGGGTTCGCACCTGCTCGGCGAGGCGCTCGACCAGCGCGTCCGCGGTCGCCTGACCGACCGGAACGGCCACCGAGATCGCCATGCACCGCTCGCCCGCCGAGCCGTACCCGGCGCCCACCAGCGCGTTGACCACCTGGTCGAGGTCCGCGTCGGGCATGATGACCATGTGGTTCTTGGCGCCGCCAAAGCATTGCGCGCGTTTGCCGTGCGCGGCGGCGGTCGAGTAGATGTACTCCGCGATCGCCGACGAGCCGACGAACCCAATCGCCTCGACGCGTGGGTCGGTCAGCAGCGCGTCCACCGCTTCCCTGTCCCCGTTGACCACCGAGAACACCCCCGGCGGCAAACCCGCCTCGCTGAACAGCTCCGCCAACCGCAGCGGCACCGACGGGTCGCGCTCGGAGGGCTTGAGCACGAACGCGTTCCCGCAGGCGATCGCGGGCGCGGCCTTCCACAACGGGATCATCGCGGGGAAGTTGAACGGGGTGATGCCCGCCACCACGCCCAGCGGTTGGCGCATCGAGTAGACGTCGATGCCGGTGCCCGCGCTGTCGGTGTACTCGCCCTTGAGCAGGTGCGGGATGCCGATCGCGAACTCGACGACCTCCAACCCCCGCTGGATGTCGCCCTTCGCGTCGGCGACGGTCTTGCCGTGCTCGGAGGACAACAACCGCGCGAGACTGTCCTCTTCGGATCGGACGAGCTCGAGGAACCGCATTAGCACCCTGGCACGGCGCTGCGGGTTCCACGCCGCCCACTCGCGCTGCGCACGAGCCGCGTCGTCAACCGCGGCGCCGACCTCGGCCGCGGTGGCCAGCGGAACCCTGGCCTGGACGGCACCCGTGCTGGGGTCGAAGACGTCGCCGAAGCGGCCCGATGTTCCCGGAACCGGTTTCCCGGCGACGAAGTGGTGGAGTTCGGTGGTCATGGCATGCCTTTCGCGAAGGAGCGCAGGACTGAACCGCCCGGGTCGCGCCTCGTGGGGCGACCGGGCTCAGGGCAGGACGGACCTACCGCGCCGGAGGCGGGCGGTCGGCGACTTTCGCGCAGGCAGGACGAATCCGCATGCGTTCAGCTCCATCCTCGTGGACGAACACGGCTGTCCATGGCCGGTATCCTGGCTCCCGGATCGACGGCCGCCCCGGCCTTCCCGGCTCGCGCCAGTGGCCTTGAAGTGGGGCGTCGCTCCCCGGTCACAGTGGCGGGACCGCGCCGGATTCGCACCGGCTTCCCTGACACCATGGACCTGAGGACACCCTAAAGTAGGAAGTCCGACCATGTCGACCCCCTGGGGTCACCCCTGAACGAGCGGGCAACCGCCACGGCCGCGACCACTCCTTGCCAGAACGGCAAGCCGGTTTGCGTACTGGCCGCTGTGCGGGTGAACTGGTCGGCATGGATGAACAGTGGGACGTGGTCGTGGTCGGCGGGGGAGTGGCGGGACTGAGTGCCGCCTTGATGTTGGGCCGTGCTCGGCGGCGGGTAGTGGTGGTCGACGCGGGTAGTCCGCGCAACCGCTTCGCCGATCACATGCACGGTGTGCTCGGCCACGAGGGCGTCGATCCCCGCGAACTGGTCGCGCGCGGCCGGTCCGAGGCGGCGTCCTACGGCGTCGAGTTCCACCCCGGCCGGGTCGAACGGCTCGACGAGACCGGAGCTGGGGTCGTGGTCACCGTCCCCGGGTCGGGGCAGATCTCGGCGAGGGCCGCGATCGTGGCCACCGGCCTGTCCGACGACCTGCCCGACATCCCCGGTCTCGCCGAGCACTGGGGTGCCCGTGTCCTGCACTGCCCCTACTGCCACGGCTGGGAGGTCCGCGACCAGCACCTCGGCGTGTTGGTCACCTCACCGCTCGGGCTGCACCAGGCCGAGCTCATCCGCCAGTGGAGCCCGCAGGTCACGGTCTTCGCCCCCGCACTGGACGAGTCGGTCGAGGCCCGCCTGCGCTCACGCGGGATCGACCTCGTAGCCGACCCGGTCGTGTCAGTCTCCGGCGAAGGCCCCCTCGTCGTACACACCGCCCGCGACACCGAGGTAGCGGTGGACGCCCTGTTCACCACCGGCACCCCACGACCGCACGACGACTGCCTCAAGCACCTGAACCTGCGCCGCGCGGACACCCCATTCGGAAGCTTCCTCGCCGTCGACCCCCTCACCGGCAAAACCAGCGGCGACCGCATCTGGGCCGTGGGCAACGTGGTCAACCCCGGCGCCAACGTCCCCATGTCCATCGGAGCGGGCGCGGCGGCCGGTGGCGCGGTCAACGGCGCCCTGGTCACCCAGGAGTTCGACGCCGCACAGGCGACACCCGCGGACCTTCACCGATCGGTCACACCTCGGTGAAGTTGCCCGCACCGTCGTTGCGGAAGTGCCGGACCCGCAGGTCGAGTGTGCCGGAAAGGTCGAAGGGGTCCGAGATCACGCCGACGTCCGGGTCTCCGTCATTCTCGAGGTCGACGCTGAACATCTCGTACCAAGTCGCCCACGACTCCCATGTCGGGGCTGGCCTCCATCCCACAGGCGGACCTCTTACACACCACGATCAAACGGGCCCGGCCAGGTGGCGAGTATTCGTACCTCGAGCACGGACTTGGCGGCCACCAACAAAGTGTTGGTGGCCGCCAAGTCACGTCATGCCGTGGCAGCGGCCAAGGTGTGCTTCGCCGGGTCGGGTTGGCGTGGATCCGTGAACGTGGCCATACCGGGTACAAGAAGCGTGAGCAGTGCGGCGACGATGACCACGACCCCGCACACCGTCAGGACGAGCGTGCCACCCGCGGCGTCGATCGCGGCGGGGAGCAGCGCCAAGCCAAGAGGGCTCATGCCGTAGGAGACGAGGAAGTCGAGAGCGGAGATCCGGGCTTGGAGGTGTTGGGGGACTTCGCGTTGGATGGCCGTGAACCAGGGGATGTTGAAGATCTCGATGCCCGCGCCACCGATGGCGCAGCAGGCGATGATGATCCAGCTGTGGTGCGCGAAGGCCAGCGCGAGCGGGACCAGTCCGTAGCTGCCCAGCATGATCATGGCTGGAACGCCGGGGCGTCGTGGGCGCCAGCGGCTCATCAACACCGCCCCGCCTGCGGCGCCGAAAGAGTAGGCGCCCAAGGCCGCGCCGATGAGCCAGTCGCCGCCGAAGCGTTCTTGGCCGATGATGGGGAGCATGAGGTACTTCGCTGCCTCGCCGAGGGCGAGCCAGACGACGAGGGCGACCAGGCCGGCGAGGAACCACCGGTGTTTGCGCGCCTCTCGCAGGCCCTCGCCGAAGTCGACGAAAGCGTTGGTACGACCCGTATCCTGAGGCGCCGCACCACGTCGATCAGGTAGCACGGCGGAGACCAGCCACAACCCAGCGGCGATCAGGAGGCTCGCGGTCGCGCCCAGGCTGCTGTGCGCCATGACCGCGATGGTGGGCCCAGCCACCAGGCAGATGCGCAAGCTGAGCGTCGTGGCCGCGTTCGCCGAGTGCCTGTGCTCCTCGGCGACCAGCTCACCGACCAGGGCTTGGTAGGCGCTGCGGAACACGCCTTCCCCCGCACCTGCGAGGAAAACGGCAGCGCACAACGCGATGGTGGGCAAGTCGAGAAGCAACGCTACTGCGGCTGTTCCCGCTGCTCGAAGCAAGCTGGAGCAGGCCAACGTCTTGGCGCGGGGATAGCGGTCCGCGATGACACCCGCAGGCAAAGCACCCAGCAGGAACCCCAAAGTCCTCGCGCCCAACACAAGACCCAGCGCAGTGAAGCCGTCATGACGGTCCAGGACGGCCAGGATGAGCGCAGTGGGCATCAGGCCCGTCGCGGCGGCCGACGCCGTGTGGCTCAACCACAAGCGGCGGAACGCCCGCTGGCGCAACACGGTGATCACAAGCTCACCTCGGCGATGGCGCGGGCGGTCGGCGAGCCCAGTTGCTCCGCCAGTTCTGGCATGTAATTCGCGCAATCCCTTGCGGGGGTGGTCGAGTACGGGGTGAGGCGACCAGCGCGGGCACGCAGCCCAGCGGCCGTGCAGTCAGTGGCCAGGCCATTGGTCCGCAGCCACTGGTCGTTGAAGGCGGTAGCGAGGTAGCGCTCACCGCGATCGGAAGCGAGCACCGCCACGCGGCGCCCAGGACGCGTCCGCATCGCGGCAGACAGTGCGACGGTCAGCGCCGCCCCTGTCGACACCCCGGCCAGGATTCCCTCCGTGCGGGCCAAGGTTCGGCACGCGCGGTAGGCATCGTCATCGGTGACCTTGTACACCTCATCCACAAGGGACAGATCATCGAGGTTTACCGGCGTCCAGCTCAAGCCCACGCCAGGAGTCAGGTAGGCGTGCGGGAGCCCCCCGAACACAGTGGACCCTTCGACGTCGACCCCGATGACCCGCACGTGCGGCGCGCGGCGCTTCACCGAACGGGCGATACCGCCGAGGTGACCACCGGTGCTGACGGTGCAGACCACCGCGCTGAGCTCCGGGCCTGCTTGGTCGAGCAGCTCGGCGGCGGTGCTGTGCAGGTGTGCCTCGCTGTTAAGCGGGTTGAAGCACTGGTCGGGCCGGAACGACCCGGCGATCTCGTCGTGCATCCGGTTGGCAAGCGAGATTCGGGTCTTGTGGTAGGAACCGGAGTCGTCCTGCTCGTCGACGACGACGATCTCCGCGCCGTAGGCCTGCAGCAGCGCCCGGTTGGTCGCGGTCAACTTCGGGTCGACCACGGCGATCACCCGGTAGCCGAGAGACGCGCCGTACATGGCCAGCGCGATGCCGAAGTTCCCGGAGGACGACTCGATGATCGTCCCACCTGGACGGAGCGCGCCGGTGCGCTCCGCGTGTCGGATGATGTGCGAGGCGGGCCTGTCCTTCAGGCTGCCCCCGGGGTTCGCGCCCTCCAGTTTCACGACCAGTTCGGCCTCGTGGGCCGTGGTGAGGTTGCGCAGGCGGACGACAGGTGTGTCGCCGACCGCGTCGAGCAGCTCGGGCAAAGTGGTCGAACGCATGGGTTTCTCCAGTGACCGTCGCGGCATCACATGACGGGGCAGCCAGCGGCACAAAGCGCACCGCTCGGCGGTGCGTGCCGTCAGGTCCGCGCGACGCAGACGTGAGTCAGGAGAGTGCGCCCCCACAACGGCGGCGGTCGACCGTAACCAGCACCCGCCGCGTACCCCTGGTCCGACGGGCAGCCGATCACATCCACGACCGCGTCGGCGACACCGCAGGATGCCGCCGATGTGTGCACGGCATCCGGATCGTGAACCACGGAACCGCAATCATCCCCACCAGAACCGGAATCCGGCTGATCCGCCACGACTTCCGTCGCCACCAGATGCCCCGACTCGGCGAGGAGCGGATGCGAGTGGCCGACGCACAACGCCACGTACAGCAGGAGCAGCACGACAATCATGGACGACACAGTGCTCGTGCGCACGGGGGTCCGATGATTGAACACAACGCCCGACTGTACGAATACCCGACGAGCCGCACCACCCCCCGACCAGACCGCGGACGGAGCTCGGCTCGAAACGCGCACGCAGTCGTCGTCCACGGGGAAATTCACATCTCGTCGTCACCGCTCTTCCCACCTATTCACATCAGGTCATCGAGACGAATGCGCGAATCGCCACCTGACTACCACCAACGCCCACCGCCAGCGGGCGCGACCGGGTCGTCTACCATCCCCAACGAGCACGGGGACCGGGAGAGGGGCGAGAAATGGGCTGGCTGATCCTCTTCCTGCCAACCGCGGCCGTCTGGGTGGTCCTCATCGGCGCGCTCATCAACCACGCAGGTCCTGTCGTCACAGTCCCGTTGGGTGTGGGCGCTCTCCTTGGTGCCATCGCCACGATCACCCAAGAGCCCTGGCTCCTCGCTCCGGTGGTCCTGGCCTGGGCCTGGGGCGTCGCCATGCTCGTCCGGGCCGAACGCGGCACACGATGACCGCGGGCACACGTCTCTGACCAGTTGGCGAACTGCTCGATCGTGGCCGAGCGTTATGAACCGGGCACCACGAGCGATGGTGGGGTCATGGGTGTCGCGGTGTCGGGGCGGAGTTCGGCGGCGCCACGCGTGCTGGTGAGACTCGCGGGCGCCCGGCCGGACCTCCTGGCCAAGGCGCCGGGCGAGCGCTATCACTTCGCGTCGACCGGTGCTGTGCTGCTCGTGGGGGCCGTGGTCGCGGGGATCTCGGCGTACTTCGCCCTGACCATGACGACTCGGTTGTCCGTCCCGGTGGCGGTGGTCGTCAGTGTCGGGTGGGTCTTGCTCGTGCTCGGCTTTTCCCGACTTCTGGTGGTCACCGTGACTCGCGGCCGGTGGACCCGACAGGTGCTCGCCGTCGGGCCGCGTCTCCTGCTGGCCGCGCTGGTAGGTGCCGTGGTCGCCGCCCCGCTGGTGCTGCAGGTGTTCCGATCCGAGGTCGAGGTCCAACTCCAGGTCCTGGCCGCGGAGAAGATCGCCGCGTTCGGGCAGGAGCTGTCGGCCAGCCCGCGCTACGCGGTCATCCCGGACCTGCAACGGCAACTCGCCGATGAACTGCGCATCGCCGACAGCACCACGCAAGCACTGGTCGACGCCGACCCGGCCGTGGTCCGGGCACGTACCGCCGTCCAGGAAACCAGGACCAGGTACGAAACCGCCCAGCAGCTGCTGGTGTGTGAGATCAGCGGGACGTGCGGTACGGGCCGACCCGGGGTCGGTGACGCGGTACGGGAACGCCAGTCGGCTCGTGATGTCAGCCTGAAGGACTACGACGACGCGAAAGCGCGGCTGGCTCGGGCGGAGCAAGACGCGCGGACCTCGGCGCCCAAGATGGCCGACGGGGCCGAGACCAACGCCGACCGGTTGGCAACCCAGCTCAACGAGCTCCGCTCCGCACAAGCCACTGAATTGTCCGCTTTCGCCCAAGATGTGCGCGCCGACACCGGGCTGCTGTCCCGTCTGGAGGCCCTGAGCGCCATCGGCGGCCGCGGTATCGGCGCCGCTCAATGGATGATGTTCGCGCTGTTCACCACACTGCACATGCAGCCGGTGCTGACCAGACTCATCCGAGTCACTGGTGCTCCCACGCTCTATGACGAACTGGTCCGGTTGGAAGACGACTCGGCCATGCGCATCGCGCGTCGAGAGATCGACCGCAATGAGCAGGTGGCGGCTGAATACGCCGAGCGCCGCGCGGACCTGGAAATGCACCAAGCCGGACTCCAGTACGAGGCAGGCCTAAGAGTCAACGAGCGGCTGGTGGCGGAGAAGGCCCGCATCGCTGAGGAGGCGATCCGCCGCTGGGCGACCGTAGCGGCAGGGCTGGCCAAGGCGGAGACGAGCGGTCTCTCAGAAGCAGAGGCACGGGAGTTCGAGAGCCTCACACGAGAACTCGAGATGTCGGCCGCCGCGCTGCACACCATCGGGGCGCAACCGTTCGCGTTCCCAGACCCACCCCAGGGCGAACCACCGCCCCTCATTCCCGCGCAGACCGACGCTCGGGTCCGGTTGCTCGATGACGACGCCGTCGTGGGCACCGCCTGCGAAGTCGACTTCGCCTACGTCCGACCAATCCCCGTCGAGCAGGCGGCGAGTTCTCGCCCGATCGCGGTGCGAATACTGCTCGACGCCCCTGACGCCAAGGTGTCGCCGACGACCCAGATCGTTGCCCTCGCCGCGGATCGAACCTGCGAACCTGTCCTCTTCGAGGTCGTACCCCACCTCGCTGGGAAGATCGAACTGCGGTTCCGCGTCTACACCGCCGCGGACGGGCAGCTGCTCCAGGAAATCAGCACCTCACTCGTGGTAGGCAGGCCTGATGCGCGAACTCTCGTCCACGGTCACGATCGACCACACCAATCGCCTGCACTGGCTGCCGACCACCGACTACAACCGTGAGCGCTCCATCCACCTCCGCGTCCTGAACGCCAACGGCCGGTACTTCATGCAGGCGTGGGGCTCGGCCTTCCCGCAGGACGGCGGTGGTAGCTACGCGGGCTGGATCACCACCGACGTCGCCACCATCCAAGGCGGTATCGCGGACCTGCGGCAGGCGTGGCAGCAGGCCGTCATCGACCGCACCGAGCCCGGTCGTCGGCCAGTGCGCCGCCCCTTCGTCGACGACTGGGATCTAGCGGGTCCCGATGACAGGACGTACCTGGAACACGCGGGCCTCGCCCTTGCCCGAGCGGGCTACGCGCTGTTTTCCCTGCTGTTCCTCAACGGCGACGACGCGATGCGAGAGATCACCGCGCGTATCGTGGCGGCCGTGCGCTCCGGGGAGCAGGTGATCACCGTGGAGTCCGACGACCTCTTCGCCCCGTGGGGAATGCTCTACGTCCCCGCCGCTGAAGACGACGACATCTGGGCGGCGGACTACCGCTGGGTTCCCGAGGGGTTCTGGGGATACCAGCACCTCTTGGAGCACAACTTCTCCCGCGCTCTCGCCTTTGACAGCCGGGTGACCATCGCGGGCACGCCCCACGTCGGCCTCAACGTGGACGAGCGGGTCGACAGCGACCACCCGCCGACCCCGTGTGTGCGACCGATCATCGACTTCTTCTCCGCCCACACCGACACGACGGTCCGACGCACCAAAAGCGCGCTGGCACAGGCCCTGAACAGCAAGGAATTCGCCGACGACATCATCTACTTCGGCTGCCACGGCACAGTCGACGGCATCGGCGAACGGCCCTACCTCGCTCTCGGCGACGGCGAGAAGATCTACAGCAGCGAGGTCGTCGCCTGGCTCACCAACAACCCCCTCGCGACCCGCCCGGTGGTGTTCATCGGCGCCTGCCAGGGCGGGCAACTCGCCTCGATGTTCTACCCGTCCTTCGGCCACCACCTGCTCCAGCGCGGCGCCCGGTGCCTGATCGGCCCGCAGATCGACCTGCCACGGGCATTCGCGCCGGAGTACGCGACGCAACTGTTCACCGAGTTCCTCCGCCACCAACGACTCGGTGACACCGTGCGATACCTGGCCCGCATGTTCCTCGACCGCTATCACAACCCGCTCGGCCTGATCTTCTCCTTGTACCGCGGCATCGACGTCCACTTGGGACCCCCGGAGTGAACCACACGGTCATCGACCTCGACACCGACGGGAACCCCGTCGACCCCGAGACCTCCGAGCCGATCCGATCGGACGTCGACGGGTTCCTGCGCAGGCACGTCGTGCTCCCCGAGAACACCACTGACGTCGTGGTGTTCGTCCACGGCTGGCGCAACAACCGCGCCACTGCCCTGACCCGCGCCACCAAGTTCGCTGCACTGGTCGACCGCACGCACTCGCCCACCCGGTACCCGGCCCTGCCCGTGTGGAACTGCAACTACATCGTCGTGCGGTGGCCGTCGACCAGCAGCCCCTTCCGCGCGGGCTACCGGCGAATCCGCGAACGTGCGCACCTGATGTCCACCGCAGGACACGCACCGACCGTGCTCGCTCACCTCCTCGGGTACCTGGGCACCCAACGGCGCGAGACCTCGGGCACGCTGCGCACCCGTACCGGTCAATACCTGCACCTGGTTGGCCACTCCTTCGGTTGCCGCTTTCTCGCCGAGGCCATCCAGTGGGCCGCCGACGCCCGCCCCGACGTCCTGTCCTGGAACCGCGCCGACCCCCGCTACCCCTGGACCGCGGATACCCTGCTCATGCTCCAGATGGCCCTCGCCCACGACACCGTGGAACAGGCCTTTCCCCGACTCATCCACAACGCCCCGGTCAACGGCCCGGTGGTGTTCACCCATTCCACTGCGGACCGCGCTCTGGGCCTGTGGCACACCCTCGCCGAAGGTACGGTGGGCATCGGCTTCCGCGGCGCGAGCACCTCGAACGGCCACCTCAGCGAGATCACCCTCCACCCGACCGAAGTGGACTACACCGATAGCGACTTCGCCACCGCACTGGTCAACGTGAACGCGTCCGCCCGGTTCCGTCGCGGCCGCTTTCTCCTGCCCGCGGGAGCGCACGCGGACATCATCCACCCCGAGACCGCGCACCTCCTGCTATCGCTGGCCCAGCTCGCCCGTTGACAACACGATTGATCAGTCGACCTCCCACCAGGCCAACAAACCCGCGAGCCCGTTGGCCACCAACAGAGCGATCATCACCGCTGCCCCAACCCCCTCAACGGAGAACCCGAGCCCCTCATCGGCGGCGAACCGACCCTCCGCGCGGTAGTCGGACAGGTAGGGGATCGAGAAGAGCCCCGCCCCGAGCGCGAACAAGCTCACCGCCGCCCCGATGTTCGAGGGAGCCTCACGCCGACCAGACCGAAACCGCCGAAGCCAGATCGACCGCCCACCCGACAGTACAGCGCAGGCACCGGTGAGCAACGCCATCGAAACGCCAGGCCCCAGGTAGGGAGCGAGCGCGAACAGCCCGAGCAGCACCACCCCGGCGACCGCCGTGATCCAACGCAGCCACCGCCGAACAACCGTGATGGTCGTCGGTCCCGGCTCCACCTCCGCGACTCCCTCAGACACGGTGATCACGTTAGCCGGTGCGCGCTGCCCGGGGACCTACTTCTTCGAGGATCAACCAGATACGGAAGGGATACCCAGCCACGAAAGCGTCAGCGGGTTCTCGCCGAGGTCCCTTTCGGCGGACGCGGAAGACCATTCCGCATCGCGCCACGCCTTGTACACCAGCTCTTCGGGTCCGGCGATCCCGTGGACATCACGCAAGGCCACCACACAACGCGCCGCCAACGCCGAATACTCCACCGTCAACGCCGGTAGAGGCAAAGAACAACTCCAGTTCGGCGGATCGATCCCGGCAGGCGGCACCCACCCGGCCTCGGCCATCCGGTTGCGGTCCGTGGCCGACACCCCCGCCGCCTCGGCGTGCAACTCGTGCTCGCCGCCAGCGAACTGCACGAACACCTTCGGGTCAGCCCGCGAGAAGACAACCAGGAATACCCGATCAGACACCTCCCGCAACGCCTCGGTAAGACCCGCGCCGAACCTCTCCCAATCAGACATCCCGATCACCTCCCTGCCGGAGTGCGGAACCGAACCGCCACAGCCCTCGACGACAGCGTGATAGTCACCTGAGCAGCCCCCATCTCCCACGTCGCGTCCGTCTGCCCACGATCACGCCGGATCGACGCCCGCCCCAACCGAGCCGTCCCTTCCCGCACCACCAACGTGAAGAGATCACCAAGAAACGCCCTCGACGCCGCCGTCTCCTTCGCGACCGCGTCCGTGATCCGAAACCGCACGGACGCCACGCTGTCGATCCCGGACATCGACACCTCCGGCGGCCTGAACCTGGGGTTGACCAGGAATCCCAGCCCGTCCTCGACCTCAACCACCCAGCCAAGCTGCTCAACGGCCCTCTGCTGTGCGTCTACACGCGACACCGGCCACGGGAGACTTGCCCAGAAGTCCACGATCTCCCAGACCTCAGCGACCGACATCGCGGAACAGTCCACAAGCGCAGCCTGACTGCTCGGCCCTGTCACGTGGTCGGTCCGATGTCGGGCACTCCGGCGTAGTCGGGCAGGTCGATGCCGTTGAGGGCACGCTCGATCAGCGCCGTGAGCGCCTCCATGTCCGGCTCGGCGGAGGCGTGGCTCCCCGTGTGCAGCCTGCCGATCTCCTGGTTCGCCTCAACGAACGGCCGCATGCGCGCCTCATACGCGGCAAACCCCACCTCGGGGTCCCACCCGGCGGCAGCCAACTCCCCGGCGAGCACATAGGCACCAACCAGAGCCAACCCAGTCCCAGCCCCAGACATCGGCGACGGACTGAACGCCGCGTCACCGATCAACGCCACCCGCCCCTCCGACCAGCGATCCATCACCACCTGAGCGACCTGGTCGAGGTAGAAGTCCGGGCTGTCCCCCAGATGCTCAAGAATCCGCGGCGTCAACCAGCCCAAGCCCGCCATCCGCTCACGCAACAGCTGCTTCTGCCCCTCCACATCACGGTAGTCCACCCCGAGATCGTCCGAGGGGAACGCGAACACCGCCATCGCCTGAGTAGCGTCCTTGAAGGGCCTCAAACCCGCCGACCGCCCGGACTCGCGATCCTGGTACTCCACAAACCAACGCCCCAACCCAAACTCGTTGGGCACGCTGTAGAAGGCCAACACCAGTCCGAGGTGACGGATGAACCGCTCACGCGGCCCGAAGACCATCTCCCGCAGACTCGAGTGCAGCCCATCCGCACCAACCACCAGGTCGAACCGCCGCTGGCCGCCCCCAGCGAACGTCACCTCAACCCCGCCCGCATCCTGCACAAGCTCGACAATCCGGTCACCAAAGACATACTCGACACCCCCACACGTGTCGTCGTAGAGGACCTGAGCCAAGTCACCACGCAGAATCTCAATCTCCGCGATCATCCCATCGCCACCGTCATCATCGGCTCGATAGGTCTCCAGCACGTTCCCGTCAACGTCCACAGTGTGCGCACCCTCGGTGTCCGTACAGGCCGCCCGAATCGCCGCATCCAGCCCCATCCGCCGGATGACCTCCTTGGTCACCCCGCGCGCATCCACCGCCTGCCCGCCCGGCCGCAACCCAGGAGCCCGCTCCACCACAGTCACCTCAGCCCCCCGCCGCCACAACCAATGCGCCAACGCGGGACCCGCGATACTCGCCCCAACCACCAACACCCTGCGACCGCTCATCACAACCCCCGTTAGTCCATCCAGACGACGCCGCGGAGTGTATGCGTTCTGGCTGACACTCTTGCGGTCATCGAGGCCGAGCAGGATTCGGCGCGGACCCACTCCTGTCGCGGTGTTGCCAACACATCGTGTGCCAGTGGCGGCGTTCTTCGACCGAGCGACCGCGTGAGGCAGGCCAGGCGACCACGTGTGACAGTCCCGGACGGATCTCGTGGTCGCATCGAGGACAGCGGTAGATCTTGGTTGCGGCCGACCCAGGGATGTACCGGAAGAGCCACTCGTCACCGGACGCGGGCTCAAGAGCGGGGTCAGGAAGACGCGTTCCGCTGATCACAGACTCGTCGATGCGCATGGCGAGCAGAGCTGTTCGCATGTCGTCGGCGGTCTGGAAGCGGTCGAGTGGGTTCTTGGCCAGTGCGGTGGCGAGCAGCTCGCGTAGCTCCTCTGTGGGGAGGTCGTGCAACTGGGGCGCTTCGTTGAGGTGTTTGAGGGCTACTTTCACCGCGGTCGTGGCCGTGAACGGGGGACTGCCGGTGAGCAGCTTGTGCAGGAGGCAGCCCGCGGAGTACACGTCCGATCGGGCATCGGGCTGACCACCGTCGATCTGTTCCGGCGACATGTAGTGCACAGCCCCCGCGAGCGGGTTGCGCGCCGTCGCCTCCGACTCGTCGAGCAGGCGGGAGGCGCCGAAGCCGAGGATCTTGACCTCGCCCGCTTCGCCGACCATCACGTTCGTCGGCTTGATGTCACCGTGCGTGGCGCCGGTGCGGTGCCCGGCTGCCAGACCCGCGCAGACCTGCTCGACGATGGTGACCGCGTCCCGCAGCGAGAACCGACGCCGTTGGCCCAGGACGTCGAGGTTGTCACCAGGTACGTGCTCCATCACCAGGTAGTGCTGCCCGTCGTGCTCGCCCGCGACCGACACGGACACGACGTTGAGGTGGTCCACGCCGCCCACGGCCAGGAAGCGTGAGAGCACATTGGCGTGGTGGGCGATCTCCGGTCGCAACACCTTGATCGCGACGCGTCCACCGTGTCGATCACGGCGGTGTCCGACGCGGGGTCGGCCAGCGTGGTCACAGCCGCCACGCCCCAGATCGTCGGGTCTCGCAGGCAGGCCCCCAGGTCGTCGAGGTTGTGCCGCACAGCGGGCAAATCGGGCATGTTCTCGAACGTGCTCGCCCCCCACGAGCACGACCCGAGACCTGTTCGGGTCGGGAACCTCCCCGGTCATCCGCCCCCTCCCAGTTGTGCTTGACGCGATCGGCGCCCGTTCGTCGACGATAGCCAAGCGGCGATCCAGTGGTAGGCCGATCCGGTCTGCCAGTCGGCGGTCACGGCCCGGCGGTGGCCCTGGGCCGTTGTTGCGATCACCGGGCGCCGGTTGTCAATGGTCGTTTGAGGTGGCTGATTCTTTCCCGACGGTTTCCGGCCAGTTCGATGGCCTTGGAGAACAAATGGTGAACAGCAGATCGCTTGTTGATGAGCGCTGCTGGTCAAGCCCTTTGTGGCACATCCGTGCTTCGAGTGCGGACATATGATCCGGTGCGTCCGGCGTAACGTGTACGGCCTGCGGCTCGATCACCGGGTGTGCACATTCGGTCGCAGCGCGCGGAATCGTGGGCCGCGCGGTACCTGCAGTCCCGGTTGACCAAGAGAATCACCCTCACGGTCGTCACCGCGCTGTTCTTCGGTGGGGTCACCTGGTTCGTGACCGAGCCTCCTGCGGGGCCCGAGCAGGTCCACGCGCTGGTGGGCACAGAGAAGGTGGCCTTCTTCAGAGATCCCAGGGTCCAGCAGGTCTTCCTGGACAACGGCAAGAACGTCCAGGTCGAGGGAGCGGGCTCACGGGACATCTCCCGGCGCACCGACCTGGACAAGCAGGACTTCCTGCTGCTCGCCGGGCAGACGGCCCTGGACCCGGTGCAGGATCGGCTCTCCGGCCGGGCGCTGCAGCCCAGCATGCCGTGGGATTCGCCGCTGGTCGTCGTGACGTCGAAGACGATCGCCGACGGTCTGGTCGCCGGGCAGGCCGCGACCCCCATTTCGGGCCGGTACTACCGGCTGAACCTGAAGGTGTTCCTCGACCTCGCGCTCAACAAGGACAAGAGGTGGAACCACCTGGGCGTAAACGGGGACGCGGCGAGCAAGCGGATCTACGCCACGACGACCGATGTCTGCACGTCGAACTCGGCGGGGGCGTTCCTGGGGCTGGTGGCCTATGTGCTCAACAACAACAGCCCACCGGTGGACAAGGACCTGGGGACGGTGTCGGCCGCGAGCGGGGGACAACCACTGCACCAGGCACTGCAAAGCTACGTCGACCTCCAGGGACAGGGGCAGGCCAGCACCAAGAACATCTTCGACGACTACCTCAACGGCATCGCGGGGCCGTTGGTCGTCGTCTACGAGCACCAGTTCCTCGAGGCTTCGATGCACGAGCCCAAGTCCATCAGGCCCGACATGGCGCTGCTCTACTTCGAGCCGCTGGCCCAGATCCAACCCACGTTCGTGGCCCTCAGTACGCGTGGCGAGGCGGTCACCCGACTGATCGAGGACAACGAACAGCTCAGGAACCTGGCTGCCGAGTACGGCCTGCACATCGGCCGGACGAACCACTTGGCCGACCAGTTGGCCAAGCACGACATCCGGGACTTGCCCAGCCTCAGCGACGAGTCGCTCGGCTCCGGCTTCTCCATGCCCAAGAACCCGGTCTTCGAGAAGATGCTCACCGAGATCGGGGGGTGCAGGAAATGATCCGCCGAGTGCGCCGGGTGTGGTTCACCGCACTGTTGCTGGTTGTAGCGGGCGTGGCAGGTGCGTGTACGGCCACACCGGAGACCATCACACTACGGGTGATCGCGAGTTCGGAGCTCAGCGACGTCGAGCCACTGCTGGCCGGGCTGCGCGAAGCGACCGGGGTTGAACTCAAGATGGACTACCGCGGCACGTTGGACGCCTCGGACGCCATCGTGGACGGCACCGCCAAGAGTGATCTGGCCTGGTTGGCGTCCGACAAGTTTCTCTCGCTCAAGCTGGACGAGCTGGGCAAGCCGCGGTTGCCCAGGGAATCGATCGCCTACTCCCCGGTCGTGTTCGGGATCAAGCGGTCGGTGGCGCAACGGCTCGGGTGGTCCAGTGGCGCCCGGGTCACCTGGGGGCAGATCGCGGCCAAGGCCGGTGCCGATGAACTCACCTTCGGCATGGCGAGTCCCGACACCTCGCACTCCGGGTTCGCCGCGGTGCTCGGCGCCGCGGCCGCGTTCGCGAACACCGGCGCCGCACTCCAGGCCAACCAGGTCGACGGCGCCAAGCTCACCGACCTGTTCAAGGGCCAGATGCTGACCGCTGGCACTTCAGCCTGGCTGGTCGACACCTATGTCGATGACCCCGCGGCCGTCGACGGACTTGTCAACTACGAGTCCGTGCTCACTTCGTTGAACGCCAGCGGCAAACTGGCCGAGCCACTCGACTTGGTCTACCCCGCCGACGGGGTGACCACCGCCGACTACCCGCTCCTCCTGCTCGACCAGTCCAAACAGGACGCTTACCGGAAGGTCGTCGAGTACCTGCGCGGCGCCACCGCCCAGCAGGACCTCACCGACCGCTCCTTCCGCAGACCCACCAACCGCACTGTCGCCGCGAACCCCCGTGTGGCCGCGGTGTACGCGGGCGAGTTGCCGTTCCCGGCGAACCAGGACGTCGTCGACGAGCTGATCAACGCCTACCGCACGACCTATCGGAGACCCGCCCACGCCATCTATGTCCTCGACTTCTCCATCTCGATGGCCACCGGCGGACGAATCGAGGCGCTGCGCTCCGCGTTCGCCAACCTGTCCGGTGCCGACAAGTCAAGGCTCGGTCGTGCGGCCGAGTTCCGTGATCGCGAGAAGATCACCATCGTGCCGTTCGCGGGTGCGGTCCAACCAGAGCAGACTGTGGTCGTCGACAAGGACGACCCGGCCCCCGTCACGCGGATCAACTCGCTGGTCGAGTCGACACCGCTGACCGATGGAACCGCTGTCTGGTCCGCGCTCGAACGGGCCTACGTGTTGGCCGCGGACTCGGTCGCCACGCACGACTACCTGGTGTCGATCGTGTTGATGACCGATGGCGACCGGAACATGGGCACCGAGCTGCCTGCATTGCTCGACGGCCTGAAAGCGCTGCCCGAGCCGGTTCGGCACGTGCGCACGTTCCCCATCCGCTTCGGCGAAGCCAATGCGAGCGCCCTCAACGAGATCGCCACGCTCACCGGCGGCAAGGCGTTCGACGCGCGATCCGACGACGAACTGCGTCGGGTGTTCACCGAGATCCGCGGCTACCTGTGAAAGGAGTGGCATGAGCACGACGCAGTTGGTGCTTTCCCCCCTCGTGGCAGTGGCTTTCGGTTCGGTCGCGTGGTGGTTGTCGGGCAGGTACCTCTCGGAGCCCGCGGCCCCCGCACCGACTCCGGAACCGTCACCGCGGGTCGCGTTGTTCGTCGATCCGACGGTGGTCGACACGCTCTACGCCGACATGCACGGCCACCAGTCGGTTCCGTCGTCCCGCGAGTGGGAGAAGGTCATCCAGCACCAGATCGACGCGGCGCTGCGCATGCCCGTTGTGGAACCCAAGGCGAGCCGCAATGTTACGGAGACCATCCGGGAGGTCTACCTTCCGGAGGCCGACACCGGTCGAAAGTTGGCAGCGGTCCGCGCGCACCTGATCAGGACCAAACTGGTGGTCTCGGTCGACTTGAACCAGGGCAGGGAGGTCGAGCTCGGCGTGCTGCGCCTGGACACCGCCACCAGCGACCCCATCGGCGCGGTCCGCACCATGGTCGCCGAAGCCCAGGAACAACTCAACCGCCGCCTCTCCCCGGCCAAACTCAAAGGCTTCCTAGAGCTCACCGGCGACTTCGCCGTCACCGCGATCAGCGACGAGAAGGTCACGTTCGAAGCCGTTGCGCCCGACCCGACCACGGACAAGCCGGTCACGTTCCGTGCCACCGGATTGGCCACGGGGATCACGACCCACGGGAGCGTGCACGTCCGGGTCGGATCCACCGCGAAGGTCGTGTGCTTCGGTGCGGTCCTGGGCTGGCGCCCCGACGAACAACGCCTCGACCTGGTAGCGATCTCCGTCCACCTGCCCGGTAGCCAGCCGACTGACAACCAGCCGAACCCTCGGACGCCCACACGATCGCGGGCTAGGAAACTCTAGCCACAGCGCATACCGCCGCGTTCGCGGATCTTGGTGAGAACGTCGACCGGGGTGGCGAGGGTATGCGCTCGGTGTTGCCTACCCGATGGTGAAGGTGAGGCTGTCGGGTTCTGGTTTGAGGGTTTCATAGACGTTCCGGTCGAGGAAGGTCAGGGTGTAGGTGCCGGTGGCGGGCAGGTCGAGTTGAGTGGCGATGGCCAGGCGGGTGCGGGTGGGGGCGTCGGGGTAGAGGGCTACGTTGGCCGTGCTGTCGAAGCGGAGGGTGCGGCTGTCTTGGTGGCGGGTGAGGGTGAAGTTCTCGGCGCCCAGGCCCAAGCCGCCCTGGCCGGGGGCGCCGGTGAGGTCGAAGTAGATCTTGAGAGAGCCTTTGTCGCGGTCGAGGCCGCCTGCCCAGGGGCGGTCGAAGTCGGAGCCGCCGCCTTGGGCTTGGTCGTGGCTGCCTTCGGCGTAGAGGGCGGCGTCGAGTCGGAACAGGCTCTTGTAGCGGAAGGTGAGGTGGAGCCTGCCGGATTCGAGGCTCTGCTTGCTCAGGGTGACTGCCAGTGGTCCGTGGGCCACGGGAGGTCGCTGGCCGGATAGCGACACCGTGCTGGGTGCGGTCTGGTTGGACACCAGGAACTCGAGCGTCGCTTCTGCCCAGGAGAAGTCTTCGCCGACAAAGAAGGTGTAGATGACCGGAACCGTGGTGCCCCTGGGGAAAGAGGCAGACTTGTTCGTGCTGCCCCCTTCCACCGCGGTCCCGTAGCGGACCTGGGCGGGCGGTGGTGACGAGCTGCCTTCACCCCACAGTTGGTTCTGCACCTCGGTTCGGACCTCCAGCGTCGGTTGGCCGCGCGAGAGGAAAGTTCGCGCTGATTCGACGTGGATCATGAAGCCCCGCGCCAGCACTGTGGTGCCGAGGTCCTGCGACCGCTGATCAAAGACCGGCCCAGACGAGGGTTCCGATTCTGTCGGCTTGGTGGCCCCCGTGGTGGTCGGAACCGGCGGTGCGGACGACGTGGTGTCCTCGGTCGCGGTCGGAATGGGCTCGGTGGGCTGGATGGACGTCGGGGACGCGGCCGGTCGGTTGGGGGTTCCGTTGGCCACGAACCACGCGGTCGACAGGCCTGTCACGGCTACGGCTGCCACGGCAAGGGCCTTCCAGCCGACCACGTGCGTTCCGTGTCCAGGAGCTGAAGTCGTGGGCCCAGGCGAATGTGGTCGCGCGGTGAGTTGTCCCGTCGCCCACAGTTGCAGCACCGTGTCCGCGAGCATCCGCCCGGCCTCGACCGCCACCCCCAACACGACTCCCCGCGCACCCCAACGCCCGGCCGCTGTGAGAGCCGGAACGAGGGCGCGGGCCAGCTTCTCGGCCACGGCAGGCCGGTCTTGCCGCAACGCTTCCTGCGCGGCGTGCTCCAACAGAGCGGCGTCGGTGAGCACGCTCTCGGTGTCTGATCCGTGCTCGTCCACCCACTCCGCCAGGTGGTCCACCATTCGAGCCCGGAACTGGCCCGCCGGGATCACCGTCTGCACCAGCCGCGCCAGAGACGGCAGGAGGCGCACGTGCGCGTCGGTGGTGTCGAGCAAACCCGCGCGGCGGAGGGCGTTCAGACCGAGTTCTGCTTGCCGGTGGCCGACGGTGCCGGACACGTGTTGCCGCGTCATCGGTGTGGGGACGGCGGCCAGCTGGCTCAGAACATCCCTCGCCTCGGGGGTCAGGCTCCGCACCAGCGCCGCGACCAGCGCTGAGCGTGCCGCGGTCGCGCCCGTCAACCAGGCCGCGAGCGCGTCAGGGGTGAAGGTGCCTTGGTTGAGCAGGCTTGCCGCGATCATCAGGTCACTCGGGTGCCCTGCCAGCGCCGCAGCGATCCGATGCAGCGGATCGGTGGGTTCTCCGCCATTCGACAGCACGGCCACCGCAGCGTTGTCGGACAACCCACCCAGCACAACGGCAGGGTCGTCGGCGGCCGCCACAGCGGCGACGACCGCTGATCTGGGCATCATCTGGATCAGTGCGGCGGGCGTGTGCGTATCGGCGTCGTCGACGAACACGAGGACGCGGGCATCGCCGAGCAGGTCGGACAGGAGTTCGGCGTCAGCGACCACGGGCTCGTCGGTGAGGTACAGCGCGTCGAGCACCGCTTGGCCAAGGTCGTTGGGGTGGATGCCGCTGCCGTCGAGGTGGATGGCGCCATCGGGGAACTCGGCGGTCCAGTCCTCGTGCGCCAAGCTGCGCAACAGCGTGGTGCGGCCGGTTCCCGGTTCGCCTGTGATCACGATGTGCTTGCCTGGCGCGACAATCGTTCGCACGGCGAGGGATTCCTCTGTGCGGCCGTGCATCGTGGTGGGGCGGGGGACCTGCGGACTGACCGGTCGGGGCCACGGGCGCAGGGTTGTCGGCGTTCGCCGGTCATCGGTGACGTCGAGTACGAGGCCGCCACCGAGTGACACGCTGAGCCGCCCCGGGATCTGGTGTGGCGCGATACCCAGTTCGTACCACGCCGTGGCGACATCGAGTGCGAACACAAAAGGACGCTCAAGCTGCTCGCGCCCGGTTGCGACGGCTTGGTCGAAGGTCAGCAGACCCTGTACCCGTCCGCGACCTTCCGGGACCGTCGCGGGTAAGTCCTCGGTGAACGCGAAACCGGTGCACTCCAGAGGAATCAGCTCTTCGGAGTCGATCAGACGCCGCAGCGTTTCCTGGTCCTGTAACAGGGCGCGGTCGAACTCGTCCCTGACCTGTCGACCCAGATCGTTCCATTGGGACAGTCGGTGGTTGGCCGACACCGCGAGGAGGGCGTGCCCTTCGACGACGATGATCACCGGGAGCAGGTCGTGGCTGAGGCAGAGTCCGCCGAGCAGGGCGGCGAGGTCGAGACACGTCCCTTTCCCTTGCCCGGAAAGTAATTCGGCCGGGCCGCGGATGTACTGGTGCGCCTGGCCCGGCCGGTATTCCTCGCGGTCGTAACGGATTCCGGCCCCTGTGAGTGCCGCGTACAGCGCCGCCAGCCGGTCGCGTGGTCGTTCGCCGGTGGGGGACAGGCGCAGGAACCGACCCGCGTCCTGGTTCACGTAGCGCGCCAAGCCCAAGTAGTCGTCTCGGGACCAGGGTTCCCAGCTCATGGGGCCACCACCTCGACCAGATCGTGCACGGGATGCGGCGCGTCGGGGCCGCGCTTGACGTCGGACACGGTGAGTCGATGCACGCCCGGCGCGACACCGGTGATGACCCCGGTCCACGCGTCGCCGTCTTCGGCGAGTGCGATCCGCACAGGCGGACCAGGTTCATAGACCGGATCCAGCACGGCGGTGAGCGGCCCGGAAGCGCCGAGTCGACGTGCGCGGATCTCGATGGGTTCGCCCGCCAGGCACGCGTCCGGGACCTCGAGTTCGATGCCCGGCGGTTGCGGGAATGGCTCGCCTTCCGGTCCGCGCAAGGCGGACAGTCCGCGCGCCTGCAACATCAGGAGCTTGTCCCGCAGGTCGCTGAGCACGACCGGGCTGTTCTGCAGCGAACTGTGCCGCTCCGGCACGAACCCCATCTGCGCGGTCCCGGACAGCTCGATCGGGATCGCGGAGACCCGGGGGACCGTGCCGTCGCCGTCGGCGAAGTCGAGGTCCACGCCCTCTGGTGGGAGGTGGCCGATGCTCAACCCGGCCTCGGTCACGACGGCCGATTGCGCCGTCCGCTGAGCAGTGCCGACAACCGGGATCAAGCCGTAGTCGCCGACCTGTGCCGCCTCGATCTCGCGGTGGAAGGCCAGCGCGTCCGCCGCCAACCGCGGGTCGACGCCGGGCAAACCGGCCAGCTCGGCCGGGCGGTGCCAGGCCGTACCGTCGGACACGCACGGGTAGATCGGCAGCAGGTGGTGCACGGACGGGAAGGTCCGCATCACCTCGGTGAGGTCGACGAAGAGCTTGCGATAGCCGTTGACCAGGTAATCCAGTGCGGCGAGGCTACCCCGGTGCGGCGTCCCGAGGGTGACGAGCGCCCGGCAGTGCTCGTGCCCGCCGAGGACCGTCGCCCAGTAGCGTGCGATCAACCCGCCCATACTGTGCGCGAGCACGATGACCTTCGCGTCACGCGCGCCGCTGTACTCCCGCCACGTGGGGAGAGCGCGGCGCACGAACCGGTCCAACTGCCCGGCGATCACACGCAGGTCACGGCGCCAGTCGTAGGGGAACGGAACGAAGTTCGCGGGCGCGGATCCCTCAGGATCACCCTCAGCGACCGCGAACGTACTGGTCACCATCCGGCACAACGCGGTGTAGCCGTCGATCTTCACCAACCCCGGCACCAGGTGCGCGGTAGGTATCACCCGCGTAGCCCGAACCCCGTCACCCGCCGGATCATCCCCGCGCAACGCCAACGCCTCGAGCAGCTCACCCCGCCCAGCCACCACACGCCGAGCCATAGCCCACGACGGCCCCCAGATCGGCCGCCCATCCCGCGTCAACACGCTCCCGGTAATCCCTGGGAGCACCACCACCAGGTCTCGAAGCCGCGACGTGCCCATGCCCTCCGACTCCCGCATCGCCCGACGATCTTCCCGTCGCCGCCCGGCCGCGATCCGTTACGCGCGACGACCATCCGCCCGAGGTCGAACCGGGGCAGATCGTTGCGGGTGGACTCGGGTGGCTGGTTCGTTGTGGCGTACGGGCTGAGTCAAGCCCGGCGCGCGGCGCGCTTCCTTGAGAGGATCGCCAGGGTGGCTGCCCCGACGACCGCGATCGAGCCGAGCACGATGAGGACCACTGCGGTGAACTCCAGGGGAGCGGTTGAGGGAGCGGGCGCACAGGGATCCATGCCTGGGGAAGGATCGCACAACAGGATGGTGCCCCCTGGAGAACGAGTGACCGGGCCTTGGTGAGGCTGCCTTGTCACTTCGTCCCCCACGAAGGCTGCCAAGGCCAACAGCAGCACACCCAAACCGAACAGGACGACTCGTACGACCTTCCCCACATCGCCTCCACGCGGTTGCACCAGGTCGATGCCATTGCCGGGCCGCACGTGAGCGTACGTTCTCTCCGACGGACATCGGTCGTTCGCCTGGCTAGCCCTCGACCATGGTTCCAGCTGTTGAGCCGTCTGGCCCATGGCGCCCGGCCTGCTGCGGCTCCGCTACAACCCGCATTGTCCGCGATCGCCGCGCCGCGAGGGGTCAGTTGTGGTTCTCGGGGAAGTACTGGTAGTAGCTCAACCACCATTTCCCGCTGTTGTCCGACAGGATGGGGTCGTTGACGCCGAATAGCAGTCGTACGGGTGGGCCGGACCAGACCGTGCAGCTGCCGAACGCGGTCGCGCGGATCGGTGCGCCGACCCAGCCGGTGGGGTTGTTGTTGAACCGGAGGACGGCCGAGTACTGGTTGAGGCCCGGATAGGGCCATCCGGCCGGGGCGGCGGCGCCGTTGTCGTCGGGTAGGTAGCTGGGGTCCCAGGGCCAAGCGCCGATCTTCACCTGCGGGTGGGGGCTGGACAGGAGCAGGAAGACGTCGCCGTCGAGGAGGACGTTCGACGGGTTGGTCCCGGTGGGCACGCTCGCGCCGGAGCCCCCGGGGATCTCCACCACTTGGCTGAAGTCCGCTGCCAGGTGGTTGTTGCACGCGGCCAATGCTCCCGCGGTTCCGGCGGATGCCGGTTGAGCGGCCGTGCCGGCTGCGCTTCGGAATCGAGGTCAGCGACCGTGCTCACCACACGGCGAGCCACCCGGGCCAAGCCGGGCCCGGGTGGGGAGGAGGGGCGGCGGCCCGATGGGCGAGGGCGCCATCGGGCCGCCGGGGTTGCGGTCTCGCGGAACGGAGATCGGGCGCGGTGGAACAGGGGCGCGGCGTTCACCGTCCCGGTTCCGCTGACCGCGGGTTCGTAGCCCGTCAGGGGAAGAGTTCGACGGGGGTGGTGCAGCCGTGGGCGGTGCGCAGGCGCTGGATCTCGGCGAGCAGGTGGGGTTGGCGGACCAGTTCGGTGACCTGGCCGCTGTCGGGTTCCATGCCGCCGGTGTTCGTGTTCAGGTAGCGCCACGACCGGCCCCACAACGCCAGCAGGGTTTCGCGCCAGGCGGGGCTGGTGATCAGGTAGTCGTGTTGCTCCGGTTGTTCGACACGGATCTTGGCGAGGTAGCGCTCGACCCACCACAGGTAGGTCAGCAGGGCGTGGCGGTCGCTGGTCCGGGAACCGCCGCCGGTCTGCAGCGAGTAGGTGACGGCCATCGAGTTGATGTACTGGTTCCACTCCTCGACCAGCATGTTGAAGCCCTGGTCGCCGGATTCGAACGTGGTGTTGGTCGGATCGCCGTTGAGATAGGTCTCGGCGTAGGTCGGGTCGCTGCCGTGGGAACCGGAGCCGTACTCGCGGCTGGTGGTGATGGTGCCCTTGGTGGCGGGCGGTCGTTTCTTGTTCTCGGAGTCGGCGAGCAGCAAGGAGCGCGCCATCGAGAACATGGGGCTCGACGAGGTGGTGCCCTTGCCGTGCATTCCCGGCGCGGTGAAGGTCACGTCCGCGCCGTTCTTGCCCCGGGTGACGAAGTACCGGTTCTCCGGTGTGCTCTTGTCGATCCCGTGCCCGACCTCGTGGACCACCATGCTCAGCTGGCCGAGGACCTGCGCCGCGGTGTCCTTGCGCCAGAGCCAGCGGTCGACCGCCTGTTTACCGCCCGCGATGTCGATGACCCGCTTGCCGGTCGGGTACCGCCGGGAGAGGACTCCGTTGATGAAGCCCATGTAGTCGGCCGAGTTGTAGCCGTTGACGAGGTCCTGGATGCTCGGCAACTGGCCGGGTTCGCGGAAGTCCTCGACGGTCAGCACGAACTTCCCGTCCGCGCAGTTGCGGTCCACGACCACGGGTGTACCGGGTGGTGTGGTCGTCGGCGGCGAGGACGTGGTCGAGGTGGGACGCGTCGTGCTGGTCGGTGCCGTTGTGGGTGGTGTGGTTGTGGGCGGAGTGGTCGTGGTGGTCGGTGGTGTGCCACCGGCGGTCGCGGTGATCGTGTAGGTGTGCGGTTCGAACAGGAACCGGCCCGAGACTTCCAGGTACCACAGCCCGGCCTTGGGCATGGTGACCGAGACGTCGGCTGTCCCATCCGAGGTGTCGTCCTTGAAGTCGTAGACGAACACCGTGGGTGCGGTGCCGGCGCGCCCGACCAGGTCGAGGTCCGCGCCCGCGCCGTCCACCGTGATCGCGAGGTTCGCCGTGTTCGCGGGTACCTCGACGGTCCAGCGCTCCCGGGTGTTCCACTCGACCTGGCCGGTCGTGGGCACGCCGCTGACCAGGCGGCCGCCGGAGCCGCTGGGGCCTGGCGTGCTCTCGGCCGCCCACACGACCAGCGACCCGGAGCTCAGGGTGATCAAGGCGGCTCCCACCGCCAGCAGCTTCTTCATGGATTCTCCCGTTCCTGGGAGCAGCAGGGGCTCCCACGTTATGGCGATGCCCAGGGTGAGGATGTGAGGGAAACCCGCGGGCGGGCGGGATCACCGCGGTCCGGTCGGGCCGGGCAGCCATTCGCGCCCGAACGCGATCGCGCCCGCCTGGAACCGGGAGTCCGCGCCCAGCGCGGTCAGCAGTTCGTGGATGTGCCTGCTGACCGTCCGCTCGGTGACGCCCAGCGACCGGGCGATGGCGCGGTCCTTCATGCCCGCGCCCATCATGGCCAGCAGTCGCCGCTGCCGCGCGGTCGGTCCCGCCGGGGCCTGGGGTGTGGCGTCCGCGGGAAGGGCCAGCGACCACAGCCACTCGAAGGACTCCAGCAGCGCGTCGAGCAGCGGGGATGCTCGCACCACCAACGCGGACCGCGCCTGGGTGGTGCCGAACGCCGTGGGGACGTACGCGGTGTGCCGGTCGACGACGACCATCTTCATGGTCGCCGGGGTCAGGGTGCGCGCTTGTTCGCCCGCTCGCACGCACTCGGCCATGTGGTCGCGGTGGTGGGGCAGGTCCAATGAGGCCTTGTCGTAGATGGTGCGGTATGTGACGCCCCGCCGCAGCGCGGCCAGTTCCTCGACGTTCTGGGCGGGGGTGCGGTCGAGGTAGGGCGGCGCGTCGACGAAGAGCACCTCCTCGGTGGCGCCGAGTTGGGCTCGGGCGAGGTGCCTGCTGGTCAGTTCGTGCCCGTCGACGACCTCGACGATGTGCGGGTGCGCGGTCGCCTCCAGTGCCCGGGCCAGCTCATGTGCCTCGGTGAGCACCCTGTCCAGGTCCCGCTCGCGGCGGTTGACGATCGCGCCGACGGCGATGTCCGTTGGTACGGGCGTGAATTGGGTGGGCCGGGTGCGCAGCCGGGCCAGCAGGCCCGCCTCGACGAGCGTGGCCAGGCTGCGCCGCGCGGCGGCGGGGGACAGACCCGTCAGCGTGGCGACCCTGGCCTGCGTGGTCTTCTGCGCGCCCAGGACCGCGAGGTAGGTCGTGCTGTCGGCGTCAGTCAGTCCGATGCTCGCGAGCAGGTGGGACATGTCCTCGCCCTCGTGATCTCCTGTGTGCGGGGGTGTGGGTGCCGGGTTCGCCGGACCGACGACAGAGGTCTGGCGAACCCGGCTGGTCTCAGCAGGAGCCGTTGTCCTGCCAGGGGTTGCCCCACGGACCCGCAACGCCGGGCTCGTCGTCGTAGGAGAACGTCATCGCGGTCCACTTGCGACCGTTGTGCTGCACCTGACTACCCGCCCAGTACAGCTCCGCCGCGTCCCACGCGGGCAGGGAGCAGGTAGGGGGAGGGGTCGTGGTGTTCGTCGTGGTCGGTCGGGTGGTGGTGGGTGTTGTGGTCGGTCCGCCGTCGGCGCCTGTGAGCATCCAGGCGCCGTGTGCCGCGGCGTCGGCGCTGCGGTCGAGCACGGTCGGGTTGATGTTGGCCTTGGTGTCGCAGGACTGGTGGTAGCACTTGTCGAACGCGACGCCAGACTGGCCACCCCACTTGCCCGCTTGGGCCGCGGTCATCCGGTTGCTGGCGCCCGCCGCGACACCGCTGGTCGCGATGCCCGCGTCCTTGAAGGACTTGTCGTCCGAGCGCCCGGCTCCCTCGGTGTTCTCCTCGGTCTGGACGCCGATGGAGTCGTAGTACGCCTTGAGCGCCTTGCCCGACTCGGTGGTGATGTTGTTGATGAAGTAGCCGCCGTTGGGTGAGCCGACCATGTCGAAGTTCAGGTAGTTCTTGATCTTCGCCCGATCCGCGCTCGACAACGACCGGACGTACTGGGCCGAGCCGATCAGCCCGGCCTCTTCGAAGTCCCACCAACCGAAGCGGATGGCCTTGTCGCCCTTGGCGCCGCTCGTGGCGTAGGCGAGCGCGACCTCCAGCGTCACGCTCGACCCGGAGGCGTTGTCGTTGATGCCCGGCCCCGCGGACACGCCGTCCAGGTGTGAACCGAGCATGACGACCTGGTTCGGGTCACCGCGCCCCGGCAGGTCGGCGATCAGGTTGCGGCCGGTCCGGCCCTGGTAGCTGAACTCGTGCACGCGGGTGGTGTACCCGGCCTGGTCGAGTTTGCCCTGCACGTAGCGCAGCGAGGCCTGGTGGCCCGCCGAGCCGCCCGCCCGGTTGCCCGAGTTCTGTTCGGCGATGGCCTGGAACTGGTCGACGTGCGCCTTCACCCTGGCCACGTCGATGTCCGGGACGGTCGTGGTCGGCGGCGTGGTGGTGGTGGTCGGCGGGGTGGTCATGGTCGTGGTGGTGGTCATGGTCGGTCGCGTCGTCGAGGTCGGCGGTGTCCCGGTGCAGGTCGGCTCGTTGGACTGGGCGGGCACGCTCACCGCGGTCCACGCCGCTTTGGCCGTGTCGAACTCGACGCAACTGTTGGGGTACAGGTCCTTGGCGGCCTGCAGTGTCGCGGTCCGCGCCTTGGCGTAGGACCAGTTCGAGGTCTTGCGCAGCAGCGAGTGGTAGAAGATGTCACCCGCCTTCCACACCCCGATCCCGGTCACCGTTGAGCTGTTGCAGGTCGGGCTGTTCGGCTTGCCGCCCCCGGGGCTCGATCCCTCGGCGAGCAGGTAGAACCAGTGGTTCTGCGGGCCGCCGGAGCCGTGCTCGGCGGGCAGTCCCGACTTCCAGCAGCTCGGGTCGCCGAGCTTGGCGGGGTCGTACATGTTGCGCAGCGCGCTGCCGTTGCCGGAGAAGTCGACCTTCTCCCCGACGAGGTAGTCCGGCGCGTCGTTGGGGTTGTTCGCGTAGTGCTCGAGCAACGCCCCGAGGATGTCGCCCATCGACTCGCCGATGCCGTACGCCTCACCCTGCCTGCTCATGCCACCGGGTGTGCGGCAGTCGATGCTGTGCCCGTTCTCGTGGCCGACGACGTCCATCGCGGTGAGTTGCAGCGTGCTCCTGGAGTTGCGGCCGAAGCGGGTGTAGTCCGTGGCGGCGCTGTTGGTGCAGAAGGAGTACGCGTTGCCCTCGTTCATGCCGACGTGCGCCTCGGGCCATTGGCCGTTGCCGTCGTGCCCGTTGCGACCGTACTTCTCCTTGAGCATGTCCCACATCTTGTTCTGGGCGTACTGCACGTCGACCGCCGCCGAGGGCAGGTCGTTGGCCCCGCCGTTGCCCCACATGTCGTCGGAGTCGGTGTAGATCGCCTTGCTGCCGTCGTTCGCGACGGACTGGCCGCCGCGGTCGGGGTCCTTCATCTGGTAGCCGGACCCGGACTGCTGGGTGCCGATCTGGACGGTGCCGTTGTGGTGGCCCTTGCCCTCGGCGTGCGCGACCGCGTCCCAGGACCCGGTGACCACCCCGGTGTTCGCCTCGACGAACACGTGCAGCGCGCTGGGCGTCAGATCCGCGGCACCGCGGGTGATGTCGCGGCGTTCACCGGTGACCACCACCTCCCAGGCCAACCGGGGTTCGGCCGAGAGGTCGATACCGAGGCGGGGTGCGGACACCGAGCGCACCACGCCGGTGAAGTGGGCGCGGGCGACGGTGTCCGCGGTGCGCGCGGTGACCCCGGGACGGGTCGACCGCGGTGCCGCGCGGCGGTTGTCGCCGCCGACGTCGCGCACGGAGCCGGTGGCGTCGACCACGACGACGACGTCGCCGCCGTTGAACACCGGTAGGCCTTGGAACTCGCGGGTGTAGCTGACGTAGGTCAGCCCCTGCCGGGTCGACTCGACGTCGGCGCGGACGAACCGGTCGTCCCCGCTGATGCCCGCCAAGCCCGCTTGCCCACCGAGGGCGCGGTCGGCGGCGGCGATCGCGACCTCCTCCGGTGTGCCTGCGGGTTCTGGCGGGGCCTGTTGGGCGAGTGCGACGGCGCCGAGGGCGGCTGTGCACACCGCGACCCCGAGCACGGCGGTCAGCCGGGATGCCCGGCCCACCGTCTTCTTCGTTGTCATGGGAGATCCACTTCTTCGCAGGGTGTGCCGGTGGCCGTGTCGCGGCTCGCGTCGGCACGATGTCGTGACCGTAGAAGTGCTTGATCGTCGAGAAGAAGAGGTGGGACCGGTCAATGACCGGTACTCGCCACGAGTTCGGGTGGCGTCCTCGGGGTCTGGGCCGTCCGTCCTCGGCGGGCCGTCTCGACGCCCGCCTGGAACCGGGTGTCCGCGCCGAGTCCGGACATCAGCTCGCGCACTCGTCGGCTGAGCGTCCGACCGGTGACGCCCAGGGCCCGCGCGATTGCCCGGTCGTCCATCCCCGTGCCGAGCAGGTCGCGCAGGGCCTGTTCGCCCGGTGTGCCACCACCGAGTGCCAGGCCGATCGGGGTCGCTCTGTGCCACAGGGATTCGAAGGACGTGACGAGCGCGTCGAGCACGGCAGATGAGCGCACGAGAAGCCCGCTGTGCGTTTCGGTGGCGTTGAAGGAGATCGGGACCAGCCCGACGCGGCGATCGACGACCTGCATCCTCATGGAGGCCGAGGCGAGCACCCTGGCCCGCTCACCGGCACGCACGCATTCGCTGACCTGGTCGAAGCGTCCTGGTATGGACAACGAGGGCCGGTGGTAGACGCAGCGGTAGCCGATCCCGCGGGTCAACATCGCCAGTTCCTCGACTTTGCGCTGTGGCACCCCGAACGGGTACGGCGGTGCGTCGACGATCACCACCTCGTCGCGTGCCTCGAGTTGCGCGCGGGCGAGGTGGTGGGCGATCGCCTCGTCGCCCTCGATGATCTCGACCACACCCGCGGGCCGTGTCGCCGGGAGCGGGGCCAACCGCCGTTCCAGCGCTGCTGCCGCGGCTCGCAGGTCCCGCATCTCGCGGCGTCGCGCTCCGACGAGAGCCGCGACCGCGATGTCGGGTGGTACTGCGGTGAACCGCATAGGCCGCGAGTCCGTCCTGGTCGCCAGCCCGGCGCGCGCCAGCCGGGTCATCGTTCGCCGGACGGCCGCGACGGACATCGCCATCCGGTCGGCGAGTTCGTCGACCGGCGCCTCGCCCACTCCGAGGAGCACGACATAGGCGTCGTTGTCGGATTCGCTGATTCCCACCGCTTCGAGAAAGTACGCCATAGATACTCCATTGTGGACGGGATTCGGCAGGGGGCGAGCGGCCGACATTGTCGGGTGGGCGCCGGTCACGGGCCCGTTCGCCGATCTACAGTGGGCGCGGCCGCCGGTCACCGCCTGGCGGCGACGTCCGGATCCGGGACGAACTGGTTGTCAACAGGGCAGGGGGCAGCCAGGTCGTGGTGTCCGCCCGTGCCTCGCGCGGGCGGACACCCGTCCGGCCACGACACCATCCGGACGAATGCCGCGCGGGGCCACGAACCGTACTGTCGCTCGCGCGCTCGACGATGTGGGGAAACCCCCACCGCCGCTCGACCTCATGGCGGCTACTCCAGGTGACAGCTGGAATGCGGCATGTGTCTCGACGGTCGAGAGGGTGGCGTTTCCCCGAGCCGACTCCTACGGTCTGCTCCATGCGAATGCGGGTCTGCTCTCACCATCCGGCACCGGTCGGGGCTTGCGGCCGAGGATGACGACGCGATCAGAACTCCTCGCCCAGGTACGCGTGGCGCTCGCCGATGGGGTGGTGCTGGTCGACGGCCCCTGTGGCATCGGCAAGTCGACCCTGGTGGAGTCCGTCGCGGCGGACGCGCGGACGCGGGGTGAGCAGGTGCTCACCGCACGCGGGCACCGCGCGGAGCGGTGGATGGCGGGCCAGGCGCTCGCGGACCTCCTGTCCGGCGAACTGGCCGACGGCGAAGTGCGCGCGCTGGCGCGATTGGCGCGTCGCGGCAAACGGGTGCGCACCGCTCGCGGCACCCGGTTCCTCGCGCTGTTGCGGCGGTGGGCCGACACGCGGCCGGTGCTGGTGGTGGTCGACGACCTGCAGTGGATTGACGCCGCGTCGGCGGAAGCGATCGCCCACGCCGCTCGCCGCGCCGATGATCGGATCCGGTTCCTGTTCGCGGGCGCGGCGGAGACGGTACTCGGTGAACGAGCGGTCCGGGTCGCGGTGCCACCCATGACGGCTCCGGAAGTGGTCGAACTCCTGGAGCCGCACGCCGTCCCGGAGCGCGCCGCGACCCGGATCCACAGCGAATCAGCGGGAAACCCGGCCGTGGCCATCGCGGTGTGCACCGGCCGGGTCCGGGAACTGGTCGGCCTCGCGTGGTCCCGGCTGTCGGTTCCCGCCAGGGATACGGTGCTGGTGTGCGCGTTGGCCGCCAGGCCGAGCGTGCCGCTGCTGCACCGGTTCGGCAGGCCCAACGCGGATGCGGACATCGCGGAAGCGGTGCGCTGGGGTGTGCTCGTCGTCGACGGGGACACGATCCGGTTCACACCGCCCGCCGCGTCGGCGGAGGTGGCGATCACGGCGGGGGCCGCCGCCCAGCGGCGGGTCCACCGGAGGTTGTCCGCCGTGGTCACCTCCGCGGCCGAGGTCGTGCGCCACCAGGCGCTGGCCCGGCCCCAGCTCGACCTCGCCGTGGCCAGAACACTCGCCGCGACCGCCCGAGCCACCCGGCACCTGCCGGACCTGGCGGCGGAACTCTACCTGCTCGCGGCTGACCGGTATCCGTCGCACGCGGTGGCGGAACGGACGGAATCCCTGGTCACGGCAGTCGAAGCAGGCGTCGGCGCAGGCGTTCCCGAGCTGGTCGAACGGGCAGCGGGCGCGGTCCTCGCCGAGTCGCCCACGCCTGCGCACCGCGTGCGGGTACGCACCGCCCTGGTCCGCCACGCGGGCCAGAGCGCGCCGTTGATGACCGACCTGCTCGCCGCCGCCGAGTCCGACGCGAGCGGGAGCGCGGGTGCCCTCGCCGCAGTGCACCTGTGGTGTTCCTACTCGGCGACGCTGGCGGGGAACGCCCGCGACGCGGACGACCACGCGTCGAACGCGGTCAACCACGCGCGGTCGGCGGGCGACAAGCGCACCGAGGTGCTCGCGCTCACCCTGCGTGCCCGCGCGTCGCGGCTACTCGGACACAGCGGGTGGGGCGCGCACCTGCAAGCGGCGCTCGCGGTACCCGTGCAGGACACCGCGGGAGTGCTCCACCTGACCCCCGCCTACCTCGCGGCCCGGTTCGAGGCCTACGACGACCGGCTCGACGACGCCCGCATGGCACTGCTCGCCATGCTCGGTGACGCCGAAACGGGACCGGTCGAGGACCTGATGGGTCCGCTGTGCAGTCTGTCCGATGTGGCCGCCAAGCGGGGGAGCTGCGTCGAGGCGATGAACTACGCCCACCGCGCGGTGGACGTCGCGGCGCGGGCCGCCCTGAGCCCCGGGCCGGGGTGGTACGCGATGGCCACCGCGGAATTGGCAGGCGGCGATCTCACACGGGCCAAGTCCTACGCCGAACACGGTGTGCGCACCTGCGCCCAAGAAGGCAACGTCGTGTTCCGGCTACGGCACCTGCACGCGCTGGGGCAGGCACTCACCCGCCTCGGTGAGACGAGGGCGGCGATCGCGGCCCTGCGCGAGATCCAACACGTGGAATCGACCCTCGGGCACGCTGATCCCACATCGCTGCGCTGGCAACCGGAGTTGGTGATGTGCCTGGTCCGCACCGGCGAGTACGCCGAGGCCGAGCGCGTGGTGCGCACCGCTCGTGACCACCTGGGCGGGCCGCGAGAGCGCGGTGCCGCAGCGGGATTGGACCGCGCGCTCGCGTTCGCCGCCGCCGCGTCCGGAGACACCGAGCAGGCGTTGATGCTCACCCGGCGAGGAGCGACTGTGTTCGCGGCCCTGGGGCAACCGGTCGAGCAAGGCCGCTGTCTGCTCGTCGAGTCCACCATCGAACGCCGTCGACGGCACTACACCGCCGCTGCCAAGGCGGCGGGCGCGGCCCTCGACCTGTTCACCGGCATCAAAGCGCGACCCTGGGCCACGCACGCCCGCATCGCCGCCGCGGCCATCGCCGATGTCGGCACCACCACCAGGGACCTCACGGCGACCGAGCAGCGCGTCGCCGACCTGGTCGCCCAGGGCGCGTCCAACCGCGAGATCGCACTGCGCCTCTACGTCACCACGAAAGCCGTGGAGGCGACGCTCACCCGCGTGTACCGCAAACTCGGTCTGCGGTCCCGGGCTCAACTCGTCCGGCACCTCAGCGGGCAGGCATAGGGGTTTCCCCACATCCTCGGCCGCGGTCTGGCCCTAGCGTGGAGATCCCTGTGACCGCGAACGAAACACGGAAGAGCCACCGTTGACGAACACGACGCGCCCCTGGTCGCCGATCCACTCCCGGCCCTACACCCCAGTGCCCTACCGGCCACCCAGGATGTCGCTGCTGCGGTCGATGCACGTCGCGACATCCCTGCTCACGCGCATGCGCGAGCGCCGCACCGTGCGCGCCTTCTCCCCGGACCCCGTGCCCGAACAGCTCGTCCTCGACGCCATCGCCGTCGCGGCCACCGCGCCATCCGGTGCCCACCAGCAGCCCTGGACGTTCGTCCTCGTCACCGACCCGGAGGTCCGCGCCCGCATCCGCGACGCCGCCGAGGCCGAAGAGCGCGCCGCCTACGCCGGACGTCTCGGCGGCGAGTGGCTCTCCGCCCTGCTGCCGCTGGGAACCGACAGCCACAAACCCCACATCACCGACGCGCCACACCTCCTCGTGGTCTTCGAACAGCGGTATTACCTCGACAGCGAGACCCAGCACAAGCACTACTACGTGGGGGAGTCGGTCGGCATCGCGGTCGGCATGCTCCTGACCGCCCTGCACCTGTCCGGCCTCGCCGCGCTCACCCACACCCCCAGCCCCATGCGTTTCCTCGCCGACGTCCTCGACCGCCCCCGCAACGAGAAGGCCTTCGCCGTCATCCCCATCGGCTACCCCGCCGACGACGCCGTGGTGCCGGATCTCGTCCGCAAGGACCTCGACCAAGTCCTGGTCCGCGTCTAGCCGGGCCGTGGCACGAGCGGCGCGTCCGGCCGACCTCAGGCTCGAAAGGCAGCCCGGACGTGGAGATCGCCCCGATGCGACGGGCTCGCTGCCGTGCAACCCCGATGTCCGGGGGTGCGCCGACCGCGCTGCCGTGCCACCGGTCGCCTTCGCCCCGGGAACCCACTCGCCCTAGCCGGCGAGTCCTGAGTGGACAACCAGATTCGCCGCGTCGGGGTAGCGCGTTGACCGGCGCGTCGAGTCCCCTCTGCGGCAACCGGTCCGGGGAACCGCCTGGTTCCCGTAGGGCAGGCACGGGTTGGCCGATCAGCGGGTTGGCAGCACCAGGGTGAACCGCGTCGGGTCGGTCCGCATCAACCGCAGCCGTCCGCCCTCGGCTTCGGCGAGCCTGCGGGCCAGCGCCAGGCCGATCCCGTGGTCGCCACTGTCGTGCGCTCGCCGTCGGAACACGTCGGTGCCCGCCGCCGGCCCGGCGCCCTGGTCGGTGACGTCGACGGCGATGGTGTCGTCCACCATCCGGGCCCGCCACCGGTCCCCAGCGGCGGCCGCTACAGCCGTGTGGGCACCGGTGGCGGTCCTGCTGGCGTACGGGGTGAGCAACGTGGTGAAGGCGCTGGTAGGCGAACCTCGACCGTGCCAGGTCTTGCACCTGCCCACCGTCTCGCCGTGCGACTACGCCACGGACTTCTCACTGCCCAGCAACCACGCCACCGTCGCCGCGGCGGCCGCGGTCGCCATCTTGCTCACCCACCGCGCGCTGGGGTCGACTGCCATCGCCATCACCCTCCTGGTCGGCGTATCCCGCGTCTACCTCGGCGCGCACTACCCGCACGACATCCTCGTCGGCTTCCTCATCGCCGCCCGCGACTGACGCGCACCTGGGCGCTCGGCGACGACGGGTCAGGGGGTGAAGACGACCTCGGGGAACCGGGGTGACGGGCCGTCCAGGAGGTGGCCGGTGTGGCGCAGGTGCCGGTCGAAGAAGGCCGTGGGGTAGGCGCGTTGCACCGCGACCGACCTGTCCGGGGCCACGGTACCGATCTCGGCCTCGACTTGGGCCTGGTTCAAGCCGAGCAGGGGGGCCGCCTGGGGGAGCAGCACCGCGAGGTCGCCGTAGCTGCCGTGCGCGGCGCCGGTGAGGGTGATGTCGCGCTTCCAACCCCGCAGGTTGGACCAGAACGTCGCCAGGTCCGGCAGGGTCTGCCGGGACGCGCGGGCGTTCATCAGCAGGTACGGGCGGTCCAGGCCCGCGGTGACGACCGGACCGGTGACCGCGCCGTCCACGCCGATGCCCGCCCGCACGCGCGGGTCGGCGAACAGTGTCGCGGCGGTTGTGGTCGCTCCGGCCGAGTAGCCGAACATGCCGACCCTGGCCAGGTCGATCCCGCCGCGCAGGCCCCGGGGGAGCGGGTGCCCGTCGACGTCGGGGTTGCCGCCCGCGTCGAGCGCGGTGAGCTGGTCGAGCACGAACCGGACGTCGGCGACCCTCGCCCCGGCCATCGCCTCGCCGGTGGCCGGGCCGTCGGGCACCGGCGAGCTCACCCGGCCGCCGGGGAACTCGACGAGACCGTCGTGGGTGTGGTCGATGGTGACCACGAGGAAGCCCCGGCTCGCCAACTCCTCGACCACCGCGGTGTTGGCCGAGCGGAAGGAGTCGTTGCCGGGGGAGTAGAGCACGACCGGCAGCCTGCCGCACCGGTCGACCGGTGCGCCGTCGTGGCCGTGGGTGTCCGGGACGCGCAGATCTCCTGGCGCGACACCGTTGTCGATGGCGTACTGGGCCGCGGCGGCGGGCGGGAGCCAGGGGACGACGGGGTGGCGCTCGGTGTCGCGGGCGGGGTACCAGAGGCTGATCATCAGTTCCCTCGGCGCATCCGGTGCGCCCCAAGGGTCGCGGCGGCCGTGGTCGACCAGGTGCAGTGCTGTGGTGCCGACCGCGTGAGGACCGGTCGGCGGGGGCAGGGTGAGTGCGAGCGGGCTCGCGGTCGCGCCGGTGCCCAGTACCAGGCTCGCGGTGAGCGGGACCACCGTTGCCAGGCGGCTGATTCGCATGAGGACCTCCTTGTGGACTCGGATGTCGCCGGTAACGATCGCCCTTCGCCCGCGCGGGTTCATCAGGCCGCGAGCCGGTTTCCCGACCGGGCGCCTCTGCCCTGGGGCGTACGACCGTGGGCTGATGTCCGGGCGACGGAAGTGCTCTAGCGTCGTGGCATGCGCCACGGCTCGCGGTTCGGTCGGTGGGTCGACATCGCGGTCGTGGTCGTCCACGGCGTCGTGCTCGGTACCGCCCTGTTCGCCCAGAACAGTCCTAACGGGACCTTCCGGCTCAGTCCGGCCGGGATCGCCGCTGTGCCGGGCCAGATCGGACCGCTCGGTGTGCTCTGCCTTCTGCTCTCCTGCGCGGCTGTGCTCGGCCGCGAGAGGTGGCCGTTGACCTCCGCTGGGCTGCTCCTCGTGGCCACGTTGCCGCTGTCCTCCCCGTGGCCGGTCCTGCTGCCGTGGCTTCTGCTGCTCTATTCGGTCGCGGTCCGCTCGGACCGGCGGATCGGCGCCTTGACGCTGCTGGCTGCGCTCGCGACGACACTCGTGCACGGCAACGGCGCGCTGGCTCCTGCGGTCACCATGGTGATCGCGTGGTCGGTCGGCGTGGCGGTGGGTGGGCGCCGGGCGGCGGTCGCCGAACGGATCCACCGTGCCGAAGCGGCGGCTGCGCGCGCGAGGCAGCGCGTGGTGGACGAGCGGTTGCGCATCGCAAGGGACCTGCACGACGTGATCGCCCACGGCATGAGCGTCATCACGGTGCAGGCGGGGTACGCGCACCTGGTGATCGATGACCGGCCGGACGAGGCGCGCACCGCGCTCGGCGCGATCGAGACCACGGGGCGCGAGACCCTGGTGGAGATGCGCCGCCTGCTCGGCGTGCTGCGCGCGGAACCCGATGACGAGGGCGGACCGCCGGGTCTTGCCAACCTGGGTGAACTCGTGAAGCGGACCCGGGGCGCGGGCGTCGAGGTGGAGGTCGCGGTGCGCGGTGCGATCCGCGACGTCCCCGCGGGGGTGGACGTGTCGGCGTACCGGATCGTGCAGGAGGCGCTGACCAACGTGGTCAAGCACGCGAGCACCGACTTCTGCGCGCTCACCGTCGAGATCACCGGTGATGCGCTGCGAGTCGAGGTGGTCGACCGCGGTCGCGGCGGTACCGGCGAGGTCGGGCACGGCCTCGCCGGGATGCGGGAGCGGGCGGCCGCGCACGGTGGGACGGTCGAGGCGCGGCCGGTGCCCGGTGGCGGGTTCGCGGTACGGGCCCGGTTCCCGTTCGCCGAGGTGCCCGCGTGACCACGCGCGTCCTGATCGCCGACGACCAGGAGTTGATGCGGGCCGGGTTGTGCGGCATCGTCGACTCCGCCGACGACCTCACGGTGGTCGGCGCGGCCGAGAACGGCCTGCGCGCCGTCGAGTTGGCCCGCGACCTGCGCCCGGACGTGCTGCTCATGGACATCCGCATGCCGGTGCTCGACGGGGTGGCCGCCACCGCCCGGGTCACCGCCGCGACCGGGGCACGGGTGCTCATCCTGACCACCTTCGACCTCGACGAACACGTCCACGCCGCCCTGCGCGCCGGTGCCAGCGGGTTCCTGCTCAAGGACACGCCACCCCGCGACCTCCTCGCCGCGCTGCGCGTCATCGCCGAGGGCGACGCCCTCCTGGCCCCCACCATCACCCGACGCCTGATCGCCGAGTTCACCAAACTCCCGGCTCCCGCCCTCGGCGGGGTCCGGCTGCCGATCACCGACCGGGAACGCGAGGTGCTCGTCCTCGTCGCCCGCGGCCTGACCAACGCCGAGATCGCCGCACAACTGCACATCAGCCCCGGCACGGCCAAATCTCACGTCCGCAGCCTGCTGATGAAACTCGGCGCCCGCGACCGCGTGCACCTGGTGCTCCTCGCCCTCGGAGCGGGCCTGGGGTGAGAAGGTCACCGCACCCTGACAATCCGAGCCTGCCACTGAAATGTGCTGACCCAGATCGCGCGTTTCCGGCGGGAAAAGGTTCGGTTAATGAACGGGTGGGTGATGTGCTCATCACTCGATCGGCGTTGCCGGGCTGCTGTCGGTGGGTGTTGTCCGCCGTCGTTGGGCGGTGTCGGTGCATCGGCGCGGCAACGGGGTGGCGGGCGGGTTTCGGCCTTGGCGAGGGCTCCCGTGGCCACGCCATGATGGCGGAGCAAGATCGTGATCTACGTTCCCCGGCGATGTGAGGAGAACAAGCCTGTGGCCAAGTACAAGACCTTCTACCAGGTCGGCGGCTTCAACGGCGGCTGGAGCCCGGACGGCACGTTGGAGATCAGCATCACCAGCCGCAGCGAGGTGATCGGAGCCTCGGCCCCCGCCACCGGGACGACGGTGACCTGGAGCGGCCCCAAGGGCAACGCGACGGTGACGTTCTTCGACAACGGGGCCACCTTCCAGGGCACCGCCCAGTTCCCCAACGAGGGCCCGATCGGCTACCGGGGCGAGCGCATTTAGCCACATGCTCCACAGTGGACGGTGAGTGAGGCAGGGCCGGACTCCTCGACGACAGCGTCCCGCGGTGTCGACCAGACACCCGGTACCAGGAGTCCGGCCCAGCCGAGGCGTTTGGTTCGAAGGCCACCGAGGTGTCCGCAGCGGGATCACCCGCGAACGTCCACTCCGCGTCGGCCTCGACCTGTCACAGATCCGCTAGGGGGAGACCCAGTTCCGCGCACGTTTCCGCGGTTCCAGGGAAGACCCCGACCGTGCCGTCCTCGACGTCGTGGGCGTCATCACCCAGTACGCACGCCACCAGGTTGGGGACGGGCAGCGGTGCGGCGGTGGACGGCCACCAGTCGAACGCGTTGTCCGTCCAGCCTTTGCCGCAGATCGACAACGCGCGGCTGGCGACGTCACCGCGGCCCTCCGGTCCGCCGCTGGAGCCGATGAGGGTGTGTTGTCCCGGTTCGGTCGTCGTGATGTCCGCGGTCCGGTAGCAGTAGGCCATCACCCGGTTGGTCGGTGCCGCGGAGAACCCAGGGCCTGGTGCTTTGGCGGACGAACCGGTTGTCGAGGGCGAGGCGGCCATCTCCACGCCCGACGGCCCCGATGGGCGCCCGGTGTTCGCCACGAGCACCACACCCAAAGTCACTCCCGCCACGCACGTGGCAGCCACCGCAGGCACGATCAGCCGCCGCCTGCGCAGCGACCTGGCCCCCTTCGCCTCGATCGTGTCCAAGTCCACCCGCAGCGGTGGTTCGTTGCCCAGAGCTGTCTCGAACACAGCTTTCTCGCGCTCCATCGCTGTCAGCCCAGCCTTTCCTCTTCCCGCTGCTCGGCAGCGGGCTCGCTCAACAACGCTCGCAATGCGGACAGGCCCCGAGCGCACTGTGACTTCACCGTCCCCGCGCTGATCCCCAACGTCGTCGCGGTCTCGGCCACTGACAGATCGCCGTAGAACCGGAGCACCAGCACCGCTCGCTGCCGAGGAGGGATCTCCCGCAACGCCGATCGGACGGCCAACACCTCTTCCGTAGCCACCGCGTCGACGGGACGCTCGGGCACCCCGTCCAGCACCTCGCCCCGTCGACGGCGGTGCGAGGCCTCGTCCACGGCCAGCCGCACGATCACTCGGCGTGCGTAGGCGTCCAGCCCTGCGCTCTCGATGCGATGCCAGTGCCGGTACAGCCGCAGCAACGCCACCTGGACCACGTCCTCGGCGCTGCGCCAATCACCGCAGACCAGAAACGCGATCCGCCGCCAGCGCAGCAGACGCCCCCGCACCGTCGAACCGAACTCCAGACGATCCATCCCACCCTCTCCCGTGCCCCTCAACCCGCCGATACAGCCGCTCACAACCACTCGGTTGCATCCACGACCAAACCAGTCGACAAGGTCCCCCAATTGGGGGAACGCCGTCGCGACGGTCAAGGCTGGGCTTTGGTTTTCCGCACGGAGACAGGGCAAGGTTCGATCAGCGGCGGACCTGAAAGCGCAGGTGGAGCACCCGGTTGCCCTGAACCAGCACATCAGGGTCTTCCAGCAGGTGCTGCGCGTCGACCGACCCGAAGAAGCGCTTGCCGGACCCGAATACCACCGGAATGACATCCATGCGCACCTCGTCCACCAGACCCGCGGCGAGCACCTGACCGCCGACGTCGCCCGCGGAGACCTCGACGATGCGGTCGCCCGCGAGCTCCTGCGCCTTGACCACGGCCGCCTCGACACCGTCAACGAAGTGGAATGGCGCCGCGGTGTCCCATCCCTCGGGAGCTGGCCGGTGCGTCACGACGACCACGTTGTCGATCCCGCCCGGCGGGGTCCCGCCCCAGCCGTCGGTCAGGTCGAAGACGTGGCGGCCGACGACGGTCACCCCGATCTGGTCCCAGTACGGCCGGATGCAGTCGAACGACGTCTGCGACACCTTCAATTCGCCGCTGTCGTCCAACGGCACGTCGCCGTTGGACAACCAGTCGAACAACGGCCCGGGCTGGTCATTCGCGTCCGCGATGAAGCCGTCCACCGACACCGAGCTGTACAGGACCACCTTGCCCACAGGACTCTCCTCTGCTTGGGGATGCGCCCATCCTGGCCTGCCGTGAGTCGTCGCGCTTGTAGAAGATCAATCGGCGAGCGGCGGTATGGAGGTGGGTCGAGGTCAGGCCGGGGACCGCGCGGGTGAGGATGTGGGCGCGGATCAGCGGGTGCAGGCTCCAACGGTCCAGGCCGGTGGACTGCAGCAGGTGGGCGTGCCGCAGGCTGCGGAGGTCGACTCTGACCTGGTCGACGGTGTGGTTGGCCAGATGGGCGGCGGTTTCGGTCGAGATCTCGGGTTCGGGGACCAGGCAGAGCAGGCGCAGGAGTCGCGCTTGTTCGGGGGAGTGGCGGAGTAGGCGTTGCCACGATTGATCGAACACCGGCGCCAGAGCTCTCTCGCCCGCGGTGTATCCCTCGACGCCGGGAGCGGCGAGTAGTTGGCGGGCCAGTTCGTGCGCGGGTAAGCCGGGTTCGTCGGAGAGTAGGGCGGCGGCGATGTGCAGGGCGAGTGGGAGCCCTGCACAGACGCTGGCGAGTTCGTTGGTTGCTTGGGCACCCGTGATCTGGGAGAGCAGGGTGCGGGATGCCGTGGGGTCGAGGACCGGAAGTTCCAGACGCCGGGAGTGGGGCAGGTCTGGGGTCTCCCGGGTGGTCACCAGGGTTCGGTGGGGTCCCCGGCGGGGCAGCAGGTCACGCGCCTGGACCCCGGTCACCACGTTGTCGAGCACTAGCAACACCGCCCGCCCGCGGTCGGCCAAGTCATCAAGGACCCGGCCGAAGTCCCCGCCCTGCTCACCGATCGCCCGCACCAGCGGCCCGGCTGTCACCGGCTCCCCGTCCCCGGGCAGAT
Organism: Actinokineospora baliensis; assembly: GCF_016907695.1. NCBI lineage: Bacteria > Bacillati > Actinomycetota > Actinomycetes > Pseudonocardiales > Pseudonocardiaceae > Actinokineospora > Actinokineospora baliensis. The sequence continues at coordinate 4,660,771 of NZ_JAFBCK010000001.1, forward strand.
CGACCCAGATCACACCACCGGGAAACCACTCCTGCGCCGACGCCGCCACACGGCGTGCGAGTGCGGTCTTGCCCACCCCGCCCATTCCGGCGATCACCGAGACGCGCCCGCCCGCGTCCGGAGCCAGATCAGCCAACACGCGGGCCACCTCGGCGCGCCTACCGACGAAAACCTCCCCGGCGATCTCGTTCTCCTGAAACCGGCGCGCCACAGGCGTTTGGGTCCGACCGGGGTGGAAGACGGCGTGACCGATGTGCCCGACCTGGGTCAGGTGCCCGGACAACTCGCTGGCGCAGTTGACAGTGTGGTGGTGTTCGGCCCCACGGAAGGCGAGCGGGTCCATGCTTCGACTCATGTCGAACTTGTAGATCCGCGGCGGCTGATGTCTTTGCCCGCAAGACGTCCGCGCCGCGTCGACCTATGACCACCCCGTGGGCCAACCAAACGAACACCCCGGGTGCGGACCAGATCGCGCACCGGAGAGGGGGCACCCTTGACAGGAACCGAACCGGAGGTGTCGCTCGACGACACCCAATCCGACTGCCGCCGCGAGGCCGACGCCGAACTGTGCGCCGTACTGGCCGCAGAGCGGTTCAGCGGCCCACTCTGGGAGCATTACGCCGAAGAACTCGCCAGGTACGGCTGCGCGGTGCTGTCGGCTTGGCTGCGCACGGGACTGATCGCAGCGGCATGCCGCAGGCACGGGCGACCGGTCGCACTGCCCACCGACTGGACCGCCGACGACCAGTGGGAGATCGTCCTGGAAGCGGTGGCCAACGGGTTGGCGACGTTCCGCCTCTCACTGCTGGACGGCCGGTGGTCGGCCACCGCCGGGGCGTCGTTGCGCACCTACTTCGCCGGGAGTTGCGTGCGGGCCTTCCCGAACGTGCTGCGGGCGTGGACCCGGGAGCGACAACGGTGGATCCAGGCCGAACGCGTCTGGGCCTGGGCTGATCGGGACGTGCCGGTAGAGGCCTTCGCCGAGACCGACGCCGTGCACGAGCTCGAGGCGATGCTGGCTGACAGCCCGGAACGCACGAAGGCGGTGATGCGCTTGAGCTTCGAGGGGTACGCGGTTGCAGAGATAGCCGAAACGTTGGCGATGACCCCCGCGGCCGTCAGCGCTGTCCTGCACCGGAGTCGGACCAAGGCCCGCGAGGCCGGTCTGCTGGCAGCGCGGAGCAGCCGATGAACAACCGGGAGCACCCCATCGACTACGTGTCCTTCACCAACCTGATCGAGCGTTCCTCTCTGGGCACCGACGGCGCGCGGGACCTGCGTTCCCGCACCACCACCGGCGCCGCGCTGCGCGCGACGACCTCGGCGGAGCGCCACTTCCACCGGGCCGACTCGTCGCGACCGTGGCTGGGACTGGAAGGTACGGCGCGGCACGAGGCGTGCGTTGACGCTGCGAAGAGCGGTGTCCGAGGCGCGTTGGACGTTCTCGTCGCTGAGCTGACTCCGTTGACGTGGCACATCGCGCGCGGCCATGGCCTCAACCGGGAATCCGCCGAGGCGGTTGTCCAAGCCGTGTGGTTGACGCTGCTACGCCACATCAAGGATGTCCAGGACTCGCGCGCGGTTGTCGGTTGGTTGATCACCACCACGCGCCGGGAGGCAACCCGCTACCGACGTGAGCACCCCGACACCTGGGCCGAGGAACCCACGACACTCTCGCCTCTGGCCGACCGGGACAGCAGGCTGTGGCACGCGTTCCACCAGCTCCCGACACGGTGCCAGGAACTGCTGCGCCTCACCGTGCTCGCGGGCCGGACCGAGTACGCCGCCGTCGCCGAGGTCCTCAACATCCCCCAAGGGGAAGTCGGACCCACCCGCGGCCGATGCCTGGCCAGGCTGCGGGAACTGTACGCCGAATCCGACCCCGCCGCGCCTGTCGCGCAACCCACCCTGTTCTCGGCCCTGAGCACCACGCTCGACGACGCTGACCCAATACCCGGCCACCTGATCCCGCACCTGACCGGCTGACCCACCCGCGCTCTCGTCCGGCGGACTCCACCGGGCGACAGCGCGGGTCCAGGATCGCGGTGGTTCGGTGTCGACATTTGCCACAGCTAGGACAACTGTCCTACTATCGGGATGTGTCACAGTGGACCGGAGGTGTTGTGTGGACACGAGGGAGCGGATCGTCGACACCGCGGATCGGCTGTTCTACGAGCAGGGGTACGCGCACACGTCGTTCGCGTCGATCGCGATGGCGGTCGGTATCTCGCGCGGCAACTTCTACCACCACTTCAAGACCAAGGACGACATCCTCGCCGAGGTCATCAAGGTTCGCCTGGCCCGCACTCGCGACATGGTGGCGGGCTGGGCCGCGGACGAGACCAACCCGCTGGACCGCATCCGCCGGTTCGTCGAGATCGTCCTCGTCAACCGCACCGACATCGAGAACTACGGCTGTCCGGTCGGGACGCTCACCGCCGAACTCGCCAAACTCGACCACCCCGCCCGTGAGCACGCCGTCGCCGTGTTCGGCGTCTTTCGCGACTGGCTCCGCGAACAGTTCGAGGCACTGGGCCAACCCGATGCCGACGGCTTGGCGTTGCACGTCCTGACCTTCAGTCAAGGCGTTGCCGCCCTGTCCAACGCCTTCCACGACCGCGCGCATGTCGATCGTGAAGTCGCCCGCATGTCCCGTTGGCTGGCGCAGTTCACGCCACAATAGAAGGAATCCCCGTGTACGTCATCCTGCTTCGTCTCTCCGACAACAAGTCCCAGGCGCCCCAACACATGGCGGCCCACCAAGACTGGATCCGCCAAGGCTTCGACGACGGCGTCTTCCTCCTCGTCGGTGGACTCCGCTCAGGCGAAGGCGGCACCGTGCTCGCCACAGGTGTCACGGTTGACCAGGTCCAGTCCCGCGTCGCCGAGGATCCCTTTGTGGCCCACGGTGTGGTCACCCCCGAGATCATCGCCATCGACCCGGCTCGCACTGATCCCCGCCTTGCCTTCCTCGCCACCTGACCAGGCGTCTCATCTCCATCACGCCTCCCGTGCTTCCCCGCCGAGGTGACCACCGAGTGGGGTGAGGTGCGACCAGACCTCGGTCAACGCGGCGAAGCGCAGCTCGGGGAGCCGGTTGAGGGCGGCGAAGACCTCCCGTCGGGCGGCGCAGCCGAGTGCCGCGTTGAGCAGGTCCGACTTGGTGGCGGCGCCGCGGAGGAACGCGTCGCCCACGCAGTCGCGCAGCTCCGCGAAGGTCGGTTCCACCCACACCGCCGCGTGGTCGTGGCCGGGTGTGCGTTGGGTCGGCAGGTGGGTGGGGAGTTCGCCGAGGATGTTGTGCACCTGTTCCTCCGCTGATTGGCGTCAAGGTCAGCGCTATCCTCGATATGCGGTGTTGCGCTTGCCCACGACACCGGTTTGCGATCGTGTGACGATCAAGGGACCGGGATCACGCGCCGGGAATGGTGTGAGCAGGCGGATGAGTTCTTGGCCGAGTCGGTCCGTTGTTCGACGGCTGCTACGTCCGCACAGCCTCGCCCAAGGTCAGGGACGTGCGCCGAACGCCAGCACCGGCTCGACTTCGAGGGCTGCGACCTCCTCATCCGCCTGCCACGACACGATGTCTATCGGATGGCCGGGGACCGGCGCCAGGCCCGGCGAGGCCGATCGGGCTATCGTCATCAACTCGTCAAACTCCACGTTGGCCGCGCTACTTCGTCTTGGCCTGAACGCCCGGGATCGTGGCCAGGCACGCCCAGGCGTCCCTGGCCGACTTGAACTTGCGTTGCGGGAGCAGGCTCAGCGCGGCGAGGACCTCGGGGGAAGCGCGCCGGAACCTGGCTGCCGCGAGGAGGTCCGAAGTGGACGCGGGCAGCCCGGTGAACGCGGCTTGCACGGCCGTGCTGAACTCCGCGCGGTCGAGGTCGATGCTGACGAACGGTTGGCTGATCTCCATGCGTCCCCTCCGCTCGGGCAGGCGGGCAGCGCCACCAGGCCGTTCTACCGCCCGCCCACCACGCCCGCCATCCGTTCCCCGCTGCTCGCGCGTTTCGTCATGAACTCGTCAAGTCCGGTCCGCGTCGTCACACGATCGCATAACAAGCGCTTCGCCCAGCTCAACAGTGCGCGGTCACGATGGTGGTCATGTCCGGTAAGACGATCCACGCGGCCCTGGCCAGGGAAGCGCTCCTGCTCCGGCCGCGGACCGAACCCGACGAGATCCGGGGCCTGTGGCCGCTGGTGGTGGTCGCCGTCGAGGACGAGCACGAGGTGGCCCTCGCCGTGGAGCACCGGTTGTGCGCCGACGAGACCGCTGTGGTGCTCCTCGACGGGGAGGGCCACTGGTCGGTCCTCGGCGACGGCCCGCTGCTGGGACTGCGCATCGCCATTCCCAGCGCGGACGAGGTGGTGAAGATCGTCGTCCCCGCCGCCCCGCTGCGCGACGAACTCGGCCTGCTGGCGGCCGGACCGACGGTGGGCCTGACCACCGTGAGCCGCGCCCGCGCGCTGCGTGACGGCGTCGACACCCGGACCGCCCTGCGGTCGCTGGTCCTGGTCCGCAGCCGCCCGGCGCCGGAACTGGCCGCGCTCGCGTACGCGGTGGCGTCATGACCGCGCCCAGGACCCGGACCCGACCGTTGGGACCGCAGCTGACCGGTGTGGTCAGCGGCGTGGTGCTCTCGGTCGGGTGCTGGCTGGTGCTCCAGTCCGGGAACGCCGACTACGGCACGGTGTCCGGGTTCGACGCTCCGTGGAACGACCGCATCGCCGGGGTGCTCGCGGTAGGTCTGGGGGTCGCGCGCGCTTCGCGCCGGGTCACGCTCACCGTGGCGACGTCGGCCGGGCTGGCTCTCGGGTGTTGGCTGCTGCTCTCACCGCTGATGGTCGACTACGGCTTCGGCGTCGACTCCTTCCAGGCCACCGGGACCACCGTTCTCGCCGGAGCCCTCGTCGCGGGGCTGAGCGTCGTGGACCACCTCCGAGAAACGGACAGATGACCTACGGCCGCCCCAGTGCCACCCCCGCCGCCTCGGCCAGCGCGCTCGCATTCCTGTTCGGGCTCTGGTTGATCACGGCTCCGCTGATCCCGGTACCAGGCGCTGTCGCCACCGCGGTCAGTGACTCGGTGGCAGGCTCGGTGATCGTGCTGTTGTCGTTGGTGCGGTTCGCGTTCCCCCGCTCGTGGCCGTGGCTCAGCCTCTTGGCGGCCATCGCCGGTCTGTGGATTCTCCTGTCGCGGGCGTGGTGGGCAGCTGAGCCCGTGGTGACGGTCACCGGGGTCCTGTGTGGTCTTGCGGTTCTCCTGCTCTCCGCGGCTAGTGCGACGCTGACGTTGCGCTTGGACCGACCGGTAGGACGACGGTGAACCTGGCTCCGCCCTCGGCTCCGGGGCCGCAGGTGACCGTGCCGCGGTGGGCGTGCACGGTCTCGGCCACCAGGGCGAGCCCGAGGCCGGTGCCCGCGGTGGAGCCCCTGCTCGCGCGCCCGGTGGCAAACCGCTCGAAGACCCGCTCGCGGTCCTCCTCGGCGACGCCCGGCCCGTGGTCGTCGACCTCGACGACCACCGCGTCCCCGGCGGCGTGGACCCGGACGGCGGTGAGCCCGCCCGCGTGGCGGTCGGCGTTGTCGACGAGGTTGCCGAACGCGCGGACCAAAGCGAGCTTGCGGCCGGGAACGACCCCCTCGGTATCGGCGGTCAGCAGCTCGTCCGGGTAGCCCCGCGAAGAGAGCACGTGCCGCACCAGCTCGGTCAGCGACAGCGGCTCGAAGTCGTCGTGGTGCAGGCCCGCCTCGGCGCGGGCGAGGTCGAGCAGGTCGTCGAGCATCCGGCGCAGGTGGTCCAGCTCCGAGGCGACCAGGGCGAGTGCTCGACGGGGGCGTTCGGGCAGTTCGTCGGCGTGCCTGGTCATGACCTCGACGCTGGTGACCAGGGTGGTCAGCGGAGTGCGCAGCTCGTGGCTGACGTCGCCGACGAAGCGCTGCTCGCGGGCGATGCGCTGGCGCAGCGAGTCGACCATGGTGTTGAACGAGGTCACGATCGGTTCCAGGTCGGCGTCGCCGTCCTGGGGCAGGCGGGACTCCAGATTGCCCTCGACGATGCTCGCCGCCGTGCTCGCCAGCGGCTTGAGCGGGCGCAGCGCCCGTCTACTGGCCCAGGCGCCCAGCAGCGCGGCGCCGACGGTCGCGGCGGCCGCACACGCGGCGAGGACGACGCCCAGGGTGCGGATGGTTGACCGCAGCTCGATCACCGGCGCGTACTCGTAGAACGCGCCCCCGCCGCGCAGCGGGATGCCGACGACCAGGTACGGGGTGTCACGGATGGTCATCGGCGCCACTCCGGGTGAGCCCGCGGTGACCTCGGTGCGGACCTGGTCGGGCGGCAGGTCCGCTGGCGCGCTGTCCCCGTTGCTCACCCACTCGCCGTCCCAGTACAGCAGCACGCGGGCGCTCGCAGGCGGGTCGAGGGCGGTGAGCGCGGCCTCCGGCGTCATGCCCGCGGCGAGGTGGCGGCCGATGGTGTCGGCATCCCCGCTCGCGATCCGCTGGGCAGAGCGTTCACGCTGGTCGGTGAGGTACCCGCGGCTGATGGTGAACACCGACACCGCGAGCAACACCGACACCAGGGCAGCGCCGACCGCGAAGCTCAGCATCACCCGACCGCGCAGGCCGAGTCGGCGCCCGGTGGGCCTAGCGGACATCGAGGCGGTAGCCGAGCCCACGCACCGTCACCACGGTCCGGGGGTTCGACGCGTCCTGCTCGACCTTGGTGCGCAACCGTCGCACGTGGACGTCGACAATGCGCTCGTCACCGAAGAAACCCCGGTCCCACACCCGCTCCAGCAACGCCTGCCTGCTCAACACCCGACCCGGCACGCTCGCCAACTCGCACAGCAACCGGAACTCCGTCAGCGTCAGGTGCACCACCCGCTCACCCCGACGCACCTGCCCCGCCGCCTCGGCCAGCACCAACGGCTCGCCGAGCTCGGAATCGAGCACCACCTCCGCGGGCACGTCGGCGGGCTGCCCGGCGGTCGCCCGCCTGCGCAGCGCGCGCAACCTGGCGGTGATCTCCTTGATCTGGAACGGCTTCGTGACGTAGTCGTCGGCCCCCGCCTCCAGCGCCGCCACCACGTCGTGGGTGTCGACCCGGGCGCTGACCACGACGATCGGCACGTCGCTGTGCTGGCGGACGCCGCGGATGCAGCTGAACCCGTCCATCCCGCCGAGCATCAGGTCCACGATCATCATGTCCGGCGCCCCGGACCGCGACAGCGAGTCCAGCGCGTCCTCCGCGCTGGGCGCCTCCGCGACCCGGTAGCCCTCGTCCTCCAGCGCCAGCCGCAACGACTGGCGCACCCGGTCGTCGTCCTCCACGATCAACACCGACAGGCTCACCCCGGCCATGCTGCCAGGGGAATCGCCACGGGGCCGGTCGACCACGCGCCCGTCACACGATCGCAAAGCCTCAGACCGGGCCCCGCCCCGCCCGAGCCGCCGTCACCCCGAGTGCCCGCGCTCGAGCCCCGGCTCGGCCGAGGTCTCGGCGGAGATGCGGTCCTACTCGTGCCGCTGGTTCATCCTCGATCTTCTTCCTCCGGCTCCTCGTGGCCGGTGACGATGGCGACCGGGCACGGCGCGCGGTGGGCGACCGCCTGGCTCACCGAGCCCAGCACGAGCCTGGTCGCCGCGCCCCGACCATGCCCGCCGACCACGAGCAACAACGCCCCGGTCGCCGCCTCCACCAGCGCGTCGGCTGGCCGGTCGACCTCGTGGACGACCTCGACCGGCACATCCGGATAGAGGGGAGCCACCGCGCCAACCCGGTCGTCGATCATCCGCCGCGCGGCCTCCGACGGCCGGTCGTCACCCATCCCGGAGAACAGGGACACCACGAGGTGATCGAGCGGGCGATCCGACCACGCGTGCACGGCCACCAGCCTCGCGCCGTGCTCCGCCGCGTGCCGGAACCCGAACTCCAACGCCCGCCTGCTCTCCGGCGACCCGTCGACACCCACCACCACATGACCCCCGGTGGCCTCAGCCGGACCACGCACCACCACGACCGGGGTGCGCGCCGCACCGAGCACCCCGGACGTGGTCGACCCCAGCACCGCGCTCACGACCGCCCCGTGCCGAGAACTGCCGACGACCAGCATGTGCGCCGAGTTCGCCGTCGCCCACGCGCTCAACCGCAACGCGGGCGGACCGTCGTCGAGCACGGTGTGCACATCGACACCGGGACCGGCCGCACGGGCGCGCCGCGCGGACGCGGCCAGGGACTCACCCGCAGCGTGGCGCAACACCTCGTTGTCGAACCCGAAGTCGGTGGTCACCATCACCGGATAGCCGCTGACCGGCCACGAGGTCTCCACCACCCGCACCAGGACCACAGGCCACCGGTGCCGCGCCGCCTCAGCCACCGCCCAGTCGACAGCGGCATCCGACGCCTCCGACCCGTCCACGCCCACCACCACGGCGGCGGGCACCTGGTCGGGAGCGAGGGACACGACCTCGGTGGAATCGATTTCAGCCATACCGGGGACATACCCGTCCACCGCCAGGACAAGCGCCTTCCGGTGTTGCGGTTGGTTGACGACCGGCAAATGTTGGTGACTCAGATGGAACCGCGTTGGACGAGCAGTTCGCGGACGTGAGCGGTTCCCGGGATCGAGCCCAGTCGCACGGTGATGTCAGCAGCACTGCGATCAATCCGTGTCGAGTGCACACCTTCAGCGATACCCGCGAACTCGGTCCACGCGCCCACAGCGCCGTCGACATCGCCGCGGCGGAATCGGATACCGCCAAGGTCGGCCAAGACCATGGCCCGAGTGCGGCGGCGGTCGAGGCCGAGGGAGAGCGCTTGGCCGATGTGTTCCTCGGCGGCGACCATGTCTCCCATGCGGGCGTGGACCAGTGCCGCTTCGTGGGCCCATCGGCCTGGACTGTAGTGACCAGCCCAGCTGCTACCCGGTGTGGTCGCCGCGCGGTCCATGGCGCTTTCGGCCACTGACAGTCGGGCACGGGCGGTCGCGAAGTCGCTGTCTGCTGCCGCCGCACGCGCGTGAGTGGTGGCGTAGTAGGCCCGCGCCTTCGGCTCGTCGAGATGGCGTCCTGTGTGGTCGGCTGCATCGGCGAAGCAAAGCGCCGTACCCGTGTAGCCGAGGTCGAGGGCTTGGTCGGCGAGTCCGCGAAGTGAGGTAGCGGCCACTTCCTGTGCGCCTGCCTCAGTCGCCAAGCAGTAGCTGTGGAGATAGTACCGTTGCGCGATGCCGTTCTCGCCTGCGTCACGCGCCATCCACCCGGCTAGGTGCACCAAATTCTGCGGTCGCGGTAACCAGTGCACGCCCGGTGGCCTCGGTGTAGGTACCCTCCAACCAGCGCCCGACGTCATCGACCAGGTAGCGCACAACCAGGTGGCGCGCGTGCGCGCCTCCTAGTTCCGACGCGGCGTCCCCCAGGGCCGTGGTCATCGTGCGGATCGCTGCGACCTCTCCGGCACCCACCCGAATACCCCTGTGCGAGCTACTCGGCGCGTGATCGCTTGCAGGTCAACAGGCGCGAACGCAGCAGCCGCTACGCTCGCCGCAGCCGACGTGAGGAACATGCGACGGTCCACGTCCGCGCCTCCTAGCTTTATCACCGACTCCACGGCATCCCTGCCGGGCATCCCGTCATCGACGCCCACTCCTGCACGAGTGTGCCAGCCCGCGGCCTCGACATACGCTTGTCAGCACGTCCGCCAGTCGACATCGGATCCCCGGCATCGGTGCCTGACCAGGAGCGGCAGGGGGCAGCAGCCTGCCACGCCATGGGAAGCGAACCCGTCTCAATCGTGGTGGGCGTGGAACTTGTGCGGGTGCCGCGACGTCCCCAGGTGTGAGGGAGAAGGGGGGCTCGGTGGCGACTTCGCGGGTGGGTTTGGTGGGTGGGTTGCGGTTGGAGGAACTGGGGTTGCTCAGCGGCGGCCCGGGGCGGGCGGCTGAGGTGGCGATCGTCGCGATGCTGGACGCCAGAGTGCTGCGGATGTCGCGTGGGGGCACGGTTACCGCGATCAGCGGGCCCACCGAGGAGTGGAGCTCGTTGGAGCGCAGTCTGCGCCGATCGACGCCGCGGACGTTGGGGAGTTTGGTTCGTGCGGGGGCCGAGAGCAAGCCGATCGCGAGACTGCGAGAGGGGCTGGTCGAGCGCGGTTACCTGCGGTCTGCGCAGGCACGGCGCAAGGCGCGGCGAATGCGGTGGCTGGTGCTCGCGGTGGCCTCCGCGGCGTTCGGGGGCATGCTGTTCACCGAGTTGTCCTCGGAGGTGGCCTCCGTGGTCCTCATCGCGGGGTTCGTAGTGGCAGCGATCGTCCGGCGGGGTGAACTGCCGCTGACTTCCGCAGGTCGGGCGGCGGTACGGGAGCCGCGGACATCGGCGATCACATCGAAGCAGCGGCTCCCGCTGGTCGCCTCGCTCGGACTGAACGGGACGATCCAAGGGCAGCCTGTGTGGCAGGCTCTGGGCTTGGACCCAGCTGCGGCGTCGACGTTGGAGCCGCGGCCCAAGAACTCCTCGGACAGCTCGGGTGGGTGCGGGAGTTGCTCGGGTTCATCCGGCGACAGCGGCGACTCGTCCTGCGGCGGCGGGTGTGGTGGCGGCGGTGACTGACGACTTCCGCTGATGTCAGAGATAGTGCCGGTAGCCACGCGCTGAACGCGCGAAGCCGTGCTTCTCGTAGAACAGGTGCGCGTCCGCACGCTTGCTGTTGGTCAAGAGTTGGACCTTGTAGCAACCTTGCTCGGCCGCCCTCGCCAACGCCGCTTCCAGCAACGCCGATGCGATGCCTCGACGGCGGTACTCCGTTCGCACCACGACGTTCTCGATGAGCATGAACGGTCGTGCGCCGCGGGTCAGGTTCGGCACGACGATCGTGTCGAGTGTGCCGACCAGGTCCGGTCCCGCCTCCGCGAGGAACACCGCCCTGCCCGCCTGGGTGACGGCCGCGTTCCAGGCGGCGCTCAACCGGGCGGGATCCGGACGATCATCGTCGGGTGCCAGCATCCACAGAAGATCGAACAGGCGCTCGGGATCGTCTTCCACCCCGGCGACCCGGATGCGCATCCCCTCGGGTACAGCCACTTCAGACCTCCACAGCCACGAGTAGGAGTCGGGTACGGCCACCCGTGGTGGCCGTACCCGACAGCGATCAGCGGCTGACCAGAGGTGCGAACGCCGCGTGGACGTCCGCGTCGGTCGGCACGACCTTCTCCTTCACGTCGCCCACAGTCTTCGTGTTGAGGAACTCCGGGCAGGTCGCGCCGCCGATCTCCAGTGTGGTGTCGGACAGCACCCGGCCGCTGCTCAGTTCGATGGCGCGCACCGGGACCGCGATGCGGTGGAAGGACACCGTGCTGCGCCTGCGGAGCCCGCCGATCTCGATGTAGGGGCAGCTCTTCGCGACCGAGCCCTCACCGGATGGGCCCACGCACAGGACGACGGTGGCGTTAGCGACGTCATCCACGACCCAACCGGCAGGCAGGCGCGTGGTGAACTCGCTCGACCCTGCGACGTACGCGCGACCCGGCGGCGCGTGCGGCGGCGCTGCCGTGTACGGGGGAGCGGCGTCGCAGTAGCGGGGCCTGCCGGTCGAGGTACCCAGCGCGGACCGAACGGCCGCCAGTTCGATCGCCCACTGGGCCTTCTGCGCGCCTTCCTTGGCGCGCGGCGTGAGTTCGTGGTTCGGGTACATCGCGACCAGCGACTTGTACCTGGTGAGGGCTGCCTGGAACGACTGCCGCGCCAAAGAACCGTCGGCGCATGACAGCAGCGCCTTCGGCTGCAGGCCGGGCACAACGTCGGCGGCGCGGCCCAGCAGGTCGCCTTCAGGCCGGTTGTCGCGCAGCCACTGGGTGACGTCGGCGACCTCGCAGTCATCGCGCTTGGGCAGCTCGGCGAGGAAGTCGTCCAGCACGTGGCGGACCACGTTGTCGTACGTCGATTCGTCCTTCAGAAGTGCCGCTAGACCTTTGAACCCCTGCTCCAGCGAGGCACTTCTACCGCTGAGCCCGGTCTTGAGCGCCGCGGCGGACACAGCGAGCCGCTGGCACGTCGCCGTGGCGTGCTCGCCACGCGCGACGAGCGGCGGGTCGGCGAGTCGGTGCGCGAAAGTCAGCCGCGCCACTTCGGCGACAGACTTGTCGCAGTCCCCACCATCGCGGGCGGCGTGGCTGTCGGACTCGATGCCAGCGGCGTCAAGGCGCACGAGCGTCACGACGACCAGTACCGGCAGCACCGCGGCGATGCCGATCACGCGCTGCCGCCGCGGACTCGGCACCTGGCCGCTCTTGGCCGCGAGCGACCAGCCATGCCAGGCCAGGGCGCCTGCCCACAGCACGAGCACCAGGTGGAAGAGCACGTTGCGGACCACGAGCGCGGAGATCAGCAGGTAGCCGATCGTGACCAGGAACGCGAGGACAGCGAGCCAACGCCTGCGCAGCAGGAGATAGCCGATGCCCAGCAGAGAGGCGTTGCCGAGCGCGGCGGCGAGCGGATCGACGGCGGGCGGCGGGACGGGCTCCGGCTGCGGTTCATGGACCGGTGCCGGGGCGAGCGGAACGTCTCCGCCGGTCTCCGAATCGGTACCCACGGGGGATAGCACCGGGATAGGTCCGGTGTCGGGCTCGAAAGGCGCCGCGGCAGGCTGCGGGGTGGGGTCGGCGTCTGACTCCGACTCCTCCGAACGGTGCTCAGAGCCGAGAGCAGGCTCGTCACCCACCTCCTGCGGTCTCTCGTCGTGCGGCTCCCGCGGCGTGGTCTCGTCCACAGTCCTCCCCTTCACAGCGGGCCCCTTTCGGGCCACAGCGCCCCACATAGTGGCGGGACGGGCCGTTCGCGCGGACCGCATTCGCACAGTCGTGACCAAACGTCGAGCAACCGGACCACTCCACCCGTCCTGGGCCGCAGGCATAACAGAACGGGCGGCGCGGGCCATATACCTGGTGGTCATCGAGATTTCTGTTAACTGGCAACGGTTTCCCGGCCTGTCCGGATCATTAGCATGAGGTGCACCGACACATCGGAGGCGGCATGTACCTCACCCGGGTCCGCAGGCGTCCGCTACTCCTGATCGGCGCGCTGTTATCCGCTGCCGCGCTGCTCTCGGGGACGGTCACCGCGACCGCGGCTCCACCCGACCAGCCCGAGCACCCTTGGCAGTACGACCACTGGCCGCGCCAGCAGCCGTGGCAGCAGGAACGGGACGGGGCGCGGGTCGCGGGGGCCGACGGGCTGCCCGGGCCGATCGACCCGCAGAACTGGGTCAACCCCGACCACATGACGTGGGAGCAGGACTACCGGAAGATCCCTGGCACGAACTGGGCCGATCCGGCGGTCAAGGGATCGAAGCGCACGGTCAAGGGCGCGCTGGTCCTGTTGGACTACCGCAACCAGCCCTTCGTCGTGACCCAGCCCGCGCGTTCGACCGTGTTCGGCAACCCCAGCAGCGAGGCGCACGACGTCCCGCGCGCCCAGGTCGCCCAGTTCTACCAGGACTTCCTCAACAAACCCGGGGCGCTCAACCGCGGTCACACCGTGCACGAGTACTGGATGGAGAACTCCGGCGGGCGCTTCGGGGTGGACCTGAAGGCGTTCGGCCCGTACACGATGCCGGGCAAGGACCACGAGTACGGCATGGAGTTCCAGTCGGGCACCGGCTGCCCGGCGGGGGACCGGTGTACCCGCGACTTGCGCACCGACGGCCGCGCCGCCTGGGTCGCCGCGGCCGGGTCGCAGGTCCCGGCCGGGTTCGACTTCATCTACTACCTGTCCGCGGGCCAGGACGAATCCAGCACGTGGCAGGAGTTCGGGCCGATCAAGTTCGCCACCAAGGCGGACGTGCCCAGGGCGTTCGGCTCACCCGACCCGGCACTGCCGAACTCGGCGCGCACCCGGTACGTGGACTGGACGTCGTGGGCGTCCGCGTCGACGTTGTGGCCCAACGCGGTCACCGGTTCGTCTACGCAGGCGGAGAGTTCGGGGCAGGGCGTGTTCGCGCACGAGCTGACCCACATCCTCGGTATCGGCGACAACTACGGGAACCCGTTCGGGAGCCCGCAGCGCCGGGACTACTCGGGGATCTGGGACATGCTCTCCCGCGGCGCGTTCAACGGCCCCGGCGGCCCGCACTCCCGCTGGGTCATCCCGGCCACCGCCGGTGCGTCGATGGGATCGCAGCACACGTTGCGCAACAAGCTGAAACTCGGGTTCGTCGACGAGGTCAACGTCCTGCGCCTGTCTCGGGACGCGCTGGCCCAGTCCGGCGTGGTGATCGCCAGGGTGACCACGCGTGAGGTGCGACCGGGTACGACTGGGCTCTCCGGCATCAACATCGTGCTCGACCGGGGCGACCTGTCCGCCAGGTGCGACATCCGCACCAACCCGTACTGCGACGGCGGCGGCTACCAGAACTACACCGTCGAGGTCGTCGACCGGATGGGCTCGGACTCCTTCACCCCAGACTCCGGCGTCCTGCTCGCCAAGACCAAGAACACCGACGACGCCCCGTTCACCTGGGTGATCGACGCCAACCCACAAGACATCGGCATGACCGACTACGTCCTACCAGACGGCCGCAAGGTCCCCATCACCCTCGGCGACTACCGCCAACTGTCCGATGCGCTGCTGCACGCGGGCACGGGATCAGGCAGTGAGTACGAGTACATCGACCAGGCCAACCGCCTGCACTTCTACATCCTCGACATCAAGCGCGACGACAAGGGAATCCTGTCCTACACCGTCGCCATCCGCTCCCTCAGCGGCGCAGGCCCGCAAAAGCGCGGCGTGCAGATACAACCCACCTCCGCCCACACCGCCCCGGACGGCGTTGCGACCTGCGTGTTCCCTCTATCCAACACCGGCACCGCCTCAAGGCCCGCCGGACAACACCCAGAAGACGTCACCGCCTACCTCAACGCCGACGTCTACCGCCTCACGGCCAAGGCCGACCGCCCAGAGTGGACGGTCGCCCTGCCCAACGCACTGGCCACGGCACAGTTCGGCCAGAGTGTGCAGGTCCCGGTGCACATCAAGCGCGACAGCGGATCCGGACCAGCGAAGGTAACTCTGACCGCCACCTCGGAGAGCAACCCAACCGCCACCACAACCACCACCTGCACCATCGACGGCTGACCAGGTCCTGGGGCGGGCCTCTCAGCCCGCCCCAGGGCTAAACCCCCTTGATCCTCTCGACGAGCTCGTCGCGGAACTCCTGCGCCGCCTGAAACTCCGGTTCGTCCCCGGTCGCCCGCTTCAACGCGCCTTCAAGGATCTTCAGCCCCTGACGTTCATCACCACGCGCATCGGCCTGCCTCGCAGCGTTCTCCATGGCCTTGGCGAGCACCGTCCGCGCCTCGGGTTCCTTGACAGCCTTGTTGATCCGGATCCAGTTCCCACCCGGATCCACGACACTGAACCCGGTGTACCGGTCGTTGCGCACCCGCGGCCGAGTCATGCGCGGGATGCCGGAGACAAGCAGTTTCCCGTGCACGGCCCGCATCCCCGCCGCGAAAGCCTCAAACAGCTCACTGGTGTCCTCCACTATGACCAGGCACGTGCTGTACGACTGCGCCGGGTCGTAGCCCTCCATCCCGAAGAAGTGCAGATTGATGTCCTCCCGCCGCACCGCGACATACGGATTCGGCCGCGTCTGTCGATGGGTGACCTCGAAGCCGAGCATCTCGTAGAACGCCGCGATCTCGTCAATGGAAGGACAGGGCAGGAGCGGAATCGTCAGTTCGTTCGCCACCGCCCGAAGCTAAGCCAGACCCCGACGAAACGACACGGAGCTCTTTGCTCATGCGAACGACCCTCGGGTCGGTGCTGAAGATCGCAGCATGACGCCGAGCTGCCGGGACGTGGACCACCCCGGCAGCTCGGCCCAGGTCAGGAGTTGATCTGCACGTTGAGCGGGTGGGCCAGGAAGAACGCCCAGATCACCTGGGTCGCCCCGATGTCGTCGGTCTCAGGGCCCGGGCCGCTGTCCACGGGCGCGTCCGGCCAGGTGTGCCCGCCGCCGATGACCTTGTAGTGGGTGACCTCGGTGGTTCCCTGGCAGGAGCCCCACGCGTACTTGATGACGCCGGAGTTGATCTGAGTGGTCACCGGTGTAGGCGCGCAGCCGTCGTGGGTCGCGCGGTCCTTCGACCATTGCCAGATCGACGGCAGCGCGCCACCGTTGTTGTTGGGTTCGCCGTCGTAGTCGGCGATCGGGTCGGAAGAGCCGTGGAAGTCGATGACCGGAGCGGGCCCGCTCTCCGCGCAGCCGTCCTTCGTCCCGTCGTACAGCGCCCCCGCGACGACGCCGAACGCCGCGATCCGCAGCGGCATCTGGCAGGCGAGCAGCGCGGCGAACCCACCCCCGTTGGACTTGCCCACCGCGTAGATCCCCTTCGGGTCGACGCACAGTGTGGCCTGCAGGTGGTCCAGGAGATCGGCGACGAACTGCACATCACTGGTCCCGGCGGCGTACGGCGCGCCCTGCCACGCGGTCTTGTTGTCGGCCCCGATCAGCCCGATCGGGTACACGGCGATCGCATCGAGCGCATCGATCTCGGAGAACCCCTCGATGTCGTACCCGGTGCCGTTGCGGCCGTGGAAGGCCAACACCAGCGGCTTCTTCTGGTGCACCTGGTAGTTCTGCGGGACGTGGATCAGGTAGGTCCTCGACTGGTACCCCGACGTGATGCTCTGGGACTCGGTTTGTCCCTTCTGTACCGAAATGGTAGAAAGATCGCATCCGGCGGAAGGGATAGCTGAATTGTTCACCGGTGTTGCGGAAGCGTTCTGTGGCAACACAACCACCGCGGCCAAGGACAGTGCAGCAACGACGAGCTTGCTCGCTCTCATGTACACCCCTGAGTAAGTGGACCCGCGACTGGTCGCCGCGAGCAACACACTTCACGCACGCGCGAGCCCCCGAAGAACGTTGCATGACGTCCGTGCCGATACCTTACGGGCAACGTCTCCCACTGGCATGCGGTCCGGTCAGCCCGACAGCCGCGCCAGCACCTCGTTCGCGTGTGGATCGCCGAGCGACTCGTAGAGGCCGGCTGCCATTCGCCACCGCGCCAGGGCTTCTTCCCGACGGCCCGCCCCGTTCAGGGCGTCACCGAGCAGCTCGTGGGAGATCGCCTGGCCGTGCCAGTAGTCGGTGGCGACGAGTAGGTCCAAGCCCTGTTCGGCGCACTCGATGGCCTGGTGGAAGTCCCGCATCGCCAAGTGGACTCGGCCGACGTCGTTGAGGGCTTGGCCGATGTTGCGGCTGTCCTCGTGCTCGCGTCGGATGTGCAGCGCCCGCCGCGATTCAGCGAGGGCTGTGTCCAACTCGCCGTTGCCCAGGTGCGCCTTCGTCAGGCCCGCGAGAGCCGTCGCCTCACCCCATGTGTCGCCGTCGGCCCTGTGCATCGCCAGCGCCTGCTCGAACATAGCGATGGCCTCGGCGTGCCGCCCGAGCTGGTGGTGGGTGGCCGCGGTGTCGCGCAGGGCCCACGCGACACCCCACCGGGTGCCGTCCGCGCGCCATAACTCGAGGGCCTGCTCCACGTGCCCAAGCGCGCGCTCGGGATCGCGCAACTCGCGCTCGGCGATGGCCACACTGGTGAGCAGCCACGCCTGGGCGGCGATCTCCCCGCAGGCACGCGCTGACACCAGGCCTGCCTCGTGCGTGGCCAACCAGTCCGCGTGCGGCCTGCGGACGAGCAGGATGCCGAACATCAGCACCGCCAACCGCCACACCTGCTGGTGGTCGCCAAGTGCCGCGGCTTGGCGGATCCCGGCTGTCAGGTTGGGCAGCTCCAGGTCGCTCCAGGCGAGGGCCGCCGCGCGGTCGGGGAAGTCGGGCACCGGGGTCTCCGTCTGCGCGAGTTCCACCGGTATCTGGGAGAAGAAGGGGATGATCTCGTGCACGGCGGCCCTGGTGGCGTGGGTGTACCAGGTCATCAGGCGCGATAGAGCGGCGCTGCGCTCGTCGGCGGGCTCGTCGATCTCCGCGCGTTCGGCGGCGTGCAGTCTCAGCAGGTCGTGCAGCTGGTAGCGCTGGTTGTCCTTCTCGGTGAGCAGGTGCACGGAGGTCAGCTCGGCCAGCACGCGGCGAGTCTGCCCGGCACCGAGACCGAGGAGCGCCGCCGCGGTGAGCAGGCCGATGTCCTGACCCGCGAAGAGACCGAGGAGGCGGTACGCGCGAGCTGCCGCGGCCGGGAGCGCCCCGTAGGACAGTGCGAAGACGGCGCGCACGGCCGAAGACTCGTCGCCGGGAGTCGCCAGCACGTCGAGGCGTTCGCGCTCGTCGGCCAGCTCAGCCACCAGATCGGATACCCGCGCCCCCGGTCTGGTGACGAGCTGCTCCGCCGCGATGTGCAATGCCAAGGGCAGGTAGCCGCAATAGCCGGCGAGCTGGTCGACGGCCCCTGGTTCCGCTACCGCGCGGTCACCGATCACCCGGCGTAGGAGGCTTGTCGCGTGCTCGTGTGACAACACGTCCAGTGGCATACAGTGCGCCCCATTTCGCACGACGAGTCCGCCCAGCTGGCTACGGCTGGTGATCACGACCCTACAGTTCGGGCTCCCCGGCAACAGCGGTCGCACCTGTTCCACCGAGGAGGCGTTGTCCAAGAAGACGAGCACTCGCCGCTCGTGCAACAAGGAGCGGTAGAGACCGGACATGGCGTCCACGGTCGTCGGTATCCGGTCGTCGGCGACGTTGAGCGCGCGGAGCATCGCGCTCAATGCCGCCCCGGCGCTGACAACCCGGTCCGGGTGGTAGCCGTGCAGGTCGACGAACAGGTCCCCGTCGGGGAACCGGTCACGCACCTGGTGCGCCCAGTGCGTGACCAGCGAGGTCTTGCCGACGCCGCCTACCCCGGCGATCACCTGGACCAGCGGCGCCCGCTGTGCGGACGGCCGCAGCCAGGCGCTCAGCCGGGACAGGTGCGCTTCCTGGTTGATGAACCCGGGCACATCAGGTGGCAATTGCCTCGGCGCGGGGAATGTGGTGGAAGCGACGGCATGGAAATGGAAGTCGCCGTGCACCTCGCCTATCTGTACCGCGTTGTTGGTGACACCGGAAATGGTGTAGCTCAACCCGGATTCGCTGTCCACCGTCCGTCCACTCCCGAGACTTCGCGTTGGCCAACGGTAGCGGAAGTCAGAGCGGGCCTACCACCTTCCGCGTGAGGGAGGGATCGACACGACCCAGTCGGACCGCGCCCGTTCGCAGCAATGCCTGCGAACTGTTCCGATGCGGTCAGCGGGATTCGGTCTGGTCGGGTCGAACAATGCCTGGATCCTCCCGTGACCGGTATTTGTCACGACAAGCCGAGTGTGGTCCACCCCTCGGGGTTCACCCGCTGTGCTGGAGGTAGACCTGCAACTCGGCGTGCCGGAACTGGTACACGAGGCCTGCCTGTCGCAGCACTTGTTTGTCCAGGGCCGACCGGAGAGTCGGTGTGAACCGGTAGGGCCGTGCGGGACCCCCGAAGGATGGACGCGCCACGACCAGTAACCAGGCGGGTCCCAGGCCGGATACCCAGCCGCCGGTGAAGCCCATGCTCACGCCCCACACGAGCCCGGAGGCCACCGAGTCGTCGAACAGGCCGAGCGGGGCGCACATCGCGCCCGCGGCGACGGCGCCGACCGCGGCGGCGACCAACGTGCGGCGACGGTCGGCGCGGAACGCGTTGTGCGGGGTCACGCTGGGTGAGTCGGTCAGGTCCCTGGTCGCCGAGCCGAGCAGGCCGCCGGACACGCCCTG
This sequence comes from Actinokineospora baliensis, assembly GCF_016907695.1. NCBI lineage: Bacteria > Bacillati > Actinomycetota > Actinomycetes > Pseudonocardiales > Pseudonocardiaceae > Actinokineospora > Actinokineospora baliensis. The sequence continues at coordinate 4,680,518 of NZ_JAFBCK010000001.1, forward strand.
CCCGTATCCGGCGCCGAGCAGTCCCATCACCACGAACATGCCCGCGATCCCCGCCATCGCCCACCAGTTCCCGCTGGACACCACTGCCGCTGTGCCGAACAGGAGGCCGCCCAGCAGCCAGACCCCGGTGGTGTGCAGAAGGTCCGCGGGGGAAGGACCGGCCCAGACCAGGGTCGCGGGCGCCCGGTGCACCGCGCGCGGGACAATTCGGTCGGTGACCAGGTAGGCGACACCGACGGGAACAGCGACCAGCCCCCACGGTTCCGGCCATCCGAACTCGGCCGATCCCACCAACATGACGGCCAGGACCGGCACGGTGACCAGCAGCGCGCTCTTCAGCCGCAACGACTCCACTTCCACCTCGTGGGGAATCCGCCACCAGGCGATGTCGCGCTTGGCGCCCAAGCGCCGGGCGAGCCAGGTCAGGGTCGCCCGTTCCCGGGCATACCGGGCGGTCTTGCGGGCTCTGCGGAACCTGCCGGTGATACCTTCCGTCGAGTAGGCGCGGTCCAGGAACAGACCCATCAGCCTGGTGGTGATCTTCGCGGGCGTGTCCAGGTCGTCGCGCACCAGATCGAGCGGCTTCTCCTGCCTGCTCCCCGCGTGTGGGAAGGCGTGCCGCACAAGGTTGATCGTCAGCGGTGTGCGCAACGCCTTCGCCAAGGCGCTGTCGGGGTTCGCGGTCAGGTAGTCGGCCAGTTCGCGCCACGCGGGCCTGTCCTGCCCGGTCTGTCTGTGCAGCAGGAACTCGACCGCGGTCGGCACGTCCACAGGGTTCAACCGGACCACATCAGGCTGCTCGAAACGCACAATGTCCTTGTTGCCACCGCGTTTGCCGGGCCTGGTGCTCAGCACGACCCGGGTGCCGCCGTGGGTGGCCCGATTGACCTGGGCGGCCGCTTTGGCACGCAGCGCAGGCGGCATCTCGTCCAGACCGTCGAGGAACAGGGCGATCCGCCCACGCCGGACCAGGAGTTCCGCCATTCGCCGAGTGAGGCCGTCCCGGCGGCGCAGTCCCGGTAGTCTGAGGAGTTCCCGCACCGCGTACGCGGCCAGGTCCAGGCTTTCGGGGTCCCAATCGCTCATGGTCAGCCACAGCGGGACCTGAGCACGGGGGTCCCCTTTGTCAGCCCGCTCGTCGAGTGCCTTCTTGTACAGCAGGTGCATCGCACTCGACTTGCCTGCCCCGGCCTCGCCCACCAAGATCAGCAGCCGTAGGCCCTCCCGGACAAAGAGGTCCTCGTGCAACCGCGTGATCACGGGTTCGGACAGCAGCGGCCGCTCGTCCTCCACCGACAACTCGTCGTTCCGGCTCCACGACACCCGCACCGGCGCTTCCGGGTGGATCTCCCAGGTGTGGCTGGTCCTCTGCCACAGGTCGGCCGACAGGCCCGCCACGATGTCCAGTACCGCGTCCACCTGGTCCCGGGGGCGCGCAGCCGCGACCACCGTCACCGACTCGATGGTCCCGGCCTGGACCACGTTCCCGCTGATGTTCCCGGCCACAACCTTGTTGTGTGTTGAAGACCCCGGATCGTCCACGCACCACTCCACCCAACAGAACCGACTCCACCATGCCCATCGGTCCGCGTCCGCGTTCCGCTACGCGCGGTCCCAACCACCGACAGCCAACTGGGCCGATGCCTAACAGGGTGAGGAGTTGTCCGGGAGCCCGGAAGTACTCGCCGGGTGTTCTGCGTCGATGGCGTCCCGCTAGCTCGCTGCGCGCCTGAGTTGGATGTGAAGTCCTAGGGCGTCGTCGCGGTGGCTGGAGAAGCCTTCGGCGTCCGAGTCATTGAGACCGTGTTTCAGCATCGTTGCGAGGACGGCCTCGGCGATCTCGGTTTGGTGTTCAAGTACGGCCTCGTGGATGTCGTTGTCCGCGGTCCAGTGCAGTTCGATGCGGTCGACGACCTCCAGTCCGGCTTGTTTGCGGGCGTCCTGGATGAAGCGGATGACCTCGCGGGCGTTGCCCGCGCGCTTGAGTTCGGGGGTGATCTCGGTGTCCAGGGCGATACTGATGTCACCGTCGATCTGGACGACCCAACCGGTGCGGGGGATCTCGGTGATCAGCACGTCGTCGGGGGTGATGTCGATGGGGGAGCCGTCGAACTCGACCTGTGTCCGGCCGGTGGCGCGGAGCGCGGCGACGAGCGCCGTTGGGTCGGCGGCGGCGACGATGTTGGCGACTTGCTGGGTTTGCTTGCCGAATCGTTTGCCGAGTGCGCGGAAGTTCGGCTTGAGGGTCACGTCCACGACCTCACCTGCTGAGGCGAGTGGCTCGAATGCGCGGATGTTGAGCTCGTCGGCGACGTCGGCGAGGAGGTCGGCGGGCAAGGTGGTGCCTTCGGGCAGGCCGATCAGGGCACGGCCCAGCGGTTGCCGGATGCGGATGTCGCTTGCCTTGCGGGCGGCCCGACCTGCCTCGGTGAGCGAGCGGGCGATCTGCATCTGGGCGATCAGATCGCCGTCGATGAGGCGAGCGTCCGACTGCGGCCACGCGGCGAGGTGCACGGACTCGGGTGCGTTCTCGATACCGAGGGCGATGACCTCGCGCCAGACCTGTTCGGCGATGAACGGGGTGAAGGGCGCCATGAGCCGGGTGACGATGTCGAGGCATTCGTGCAGGGTGGCCAGGGCGTTGATGTCGCCCTTCCAGAAGCGGGCACGGGACCGGCGAACGTACCAGTTGGACAGGTCGTCGATGAACGCGTTGATCGCGCGCCCGGCGCCTGCGGTGTCGAACGCTTCCATGGCGGTGTCGACTGTGGCGGCGAGGCGGTGGACGCTGGCCAGAGCCCACCGGTCGAGCACGTGGCGTTCGGCGACCGGGGCGGCGGTTTCCGGTGCCCAGTCGGCGATGCTGGCGTAGACGGTGAAGAACGAGACGGTGTTCCAGTAGGTCAGCAGGACCTTGCGGATGATCTCCTCGAGCGGGCTGTCACCGATTCGGCGAGGAGACCACGGGGATCCCGAGCAGAGCATGAACCAGCGCACCGCGTCGGCGCCGTGCTTGTCCATCAGCGGGATGGGTTCGAGGATGTTGCCCAGGTGCTTGGACATCTTGCGGCCGTCTTCGGCCATGATGTGCCCAAGGCATACGACGTTCTCGTAGGAGGACTTGTCGAACACCAGCGTGCCCACGGCCATGAGGGTGTAGAACCAGCCACGGGTCTGGTCGATCGCCTCGGCTATGTACTGGGCGGGGTAGCTGCGAGCGAACTCCTCCTCGCTGCCGGGCAGGTGTGGGTAGCCGAGTTGCGCGAAGGGCATCGACCCCGAGTCGAACCAGGCGTCGATGACCTCCGGCACGCGGGTGGCGGTCTCGCCGGTTTCGACGTCGGTGAAGGTGATGTCGTCGATGAACGGGCGGTGCGGATCCACTTCGGACAGATCCCGGCCGCACAGCTTGCCCAGTTCGGCGCGGGATCCGACTGGGATGATCTTCCCGCTCGGGGTGCGCCACAGCGGAAGTGGTGTTCCCCAGTACCGCGACCGCGATAGCGCCCAGTCGATGTTGTTGTTCAGCCAGTCGCCATAACGGCCGTGCTTGATGTGGTCCGGATACCAGTTGGTGTTCTCGTTCTCCCGCAGCAACGCGTCGCCAACCGCGGTGGTGCGGATGTACCAGGACAACTGCGCGTAGTACATCAGTGGGGTGTGGCAACGCCAGCAGTGCGGGTACGGGTGCTCGTAGGTGCTGTATTTGAACAGCAGGTCCCGCCTGGTCAGGTCTTCTATGAGGGTCTTGTCGGCGGCTTTGAAGAACACCCCGCCCACTATGGGAACCTCGTCGAGGAAATGTCCGTTGGTCCCGATCGGGTTGACTACTGGCAGGCCGTTGGCCTTGCAAATGGCGAGGTCGTCGGCGCCGAACGCAGGGGCTTGGTGGACCAGGCCGGTGCCGTCGGTTGTGGTCACGTAGTCGGCGAGTACGACGTAGTGCGCGTCGGGTATGTCGACCAGGTCGAACGGGCGCTGGTAGCGGACCCCGGCGAGGTCCGCGCCGGTAATCTCGGCCACTATCTCGGCATCCTCGCCGAGTACAGCCGCACGCAGCGGGGCGGCGATGACGAACACGCCAGATTTGGCCCGCGCCACCTGGTAGGTGACCTCGGGGTGTACGGCGACCGCGGTGTTGGACACCAGGGTCCACGGGGTGGTGGTCCAGATCAGCAGGTCGACGCCACTGTGTCCGGCGATCTCACCGAGGACGGGGAATCGGACGTAAGCCGACGGGTCGGCCACCGTTTCGTAGCCTTGGGCGACCTCGTGGTCGGACAGGCCGGTGCCACAGCGCGGGCAGTACGGGGCGACCCGGTAGTCCTCGGACAGCAGGCCCTTGTCGAAGATCTCCTTGAGCGCCCACCACACGCTGTCGACGTACTCCGGGCTCATCGTGCGGTACGGGTCTGACATGTCGACCCAATAGCCCATGCGCTCGGTCAGCTGTTCGAACTCGTGCACGTGCCGCTGAACAGACTCCCGGCAACGCGCGTTGAACTCCGCGACACCGATCTTCTCGATATCCGGCTTACCGCTGATACCCAGCTCTTTTTCCACGGCCAGTTCGACCGGGAGTCCGTGGCAGTCCCAGCCCGCGCGGCGGGGCACGTGGAAGCCTTTCATGGTCTTGAACCTGGGCATCACGTCCTTGAACACCCGGGCCTCGATGTGGTGCGTGCCAGGCATCCCGTTCGCGGTCGGCGGCCCCTCGTAGAACGTCCAGCGCGGTCCGTCAACGGTCTGCGCGAGACTTCGAGCGAACAAGTCGTTGTCGTTCCACCACTCGATAATTCGCCGCTCCACCGCCGGAAGATCGACCTTCGCGGACACAGTGTGAAACGGCGTCTTCGGAGACAACGTCAACTCCCTGTTCAGGACAGGCGACCAGGCGACACGAACTGTGCCGCTGACCGGCAGGTTTCTGCATAATGGCTGGTGATCGAGGCTCACGCCTGGTCGCCAGCCGATATGGTACCGGTCTCAACTCGTGGCCTTCGATCAGGCGGCGCCGGTGCCTGGGAATCGACTGGCAGGAGCGTTCCGAGGTACGCCACCGTCTGGAACGTGAGCCATACTTTTCCGTGGTCGTGGGAGTAGGCGTGGATGTCGTCAGCGAGCGCTTGCGCACGCCGTGGGTGACCACGTGGTGCGTACCCAGAGGACCAGGCGAACCCCAGCAGCCTGTCGAGGTCGTAGGGATGCCGATGGACACGTCTGAATTCATGTATCGGGCCGCCGAGGAACCTGGGCACAACCTCACGTTCGATGTCCTCGGGAAAAGGCCCGAGTCGCGGACCGAGGTGACGGTTCCACAGCCGATCCCACCGACGACCTGCCTCGTCCAGCACCACCCGGTGGTTCCACATCAGCAGGACCAGCCCTCCCGAGCGCAACACCCGCTGCCACTCGACTCGGGTGGGCACAGGGTCGAACCACTCGGCGCAGGACCCGGCCACAATCAGGTCAGCGCAGTCATCGACCAGACCGGTTCGCTCGGCCGTCCCCGCCTGGAACGTAATGCCTGAGGACGCGGTGGTGTCGACAGCGATCGCCAGCATGGCCGGATCCGGCTCGACCCCGATGACCCTCTCCGCGATGGCCGCGAGCTGTCTCGTGGACAATCCCGTACCGCAGCCGATATCGGCCATGACCTGGGTGGCAGTCGTCAGGTGTCGAGCCGCGAAGGCCGAGATGCCGCTGGCGTATGCGGGCCGAGCCGAGTGGTAGTGCTCGGCCCGCTCAGCAGCCGACCTCATCAGCGCCCGAACGCGGCCATGTAGAGCGGGGCGAGTTCGCCGTCATCGACACCCAGCAGGTCGCAGAAGCGGGCGTCGTCGATGGCCGGTGTCTGAAAAGTGCGAAGCCCCAAACCGGTACTCACGGTGAGCGCGGTCTGCATGAACGCACCTGCCTCCATGTATGCCCAGCGGTATGCCCGCGACATGCGGTACTTCCACATGAACTGGGTCCAGTGCACGCAGATCACCAGGACCATTGGGGCCCCGTCGGCGTAGTCCTGCTGCCACAGCAGCTCCGACCAGGCGTGGATCGGCGCCGAAGAGCGGTGCACGAGCGACTTGCCGATCGGATCGAACTGGTATGCGGCGAAGTCGCTGCGGACTTCAACGGGCGCGCCCTTGCCTGCGAACAGCGCGAAAGCGACGAACGGGGCTCCGCGGCTGTAGGTCTGCGCGGTGTGGAACATGGGGTCGTCTGTCGGCCAGTGGGGTGCGAACGACCAGTTCAACACGGTTGCCACGTCGGCAAGATCCACGGAGGTGCCGCGGAAATCGCGTGCGGTTCGACGACGCACCTGGATGGTGCGAAGCTCCTCGGAGAGTGGTTTCACCTCGAGAAGCGGCACCCGTTCGCCCTCGGGCACGGGGAACCGGGCCGGTGGTGGTGTCGCGGGGTCGAGCCTGCGGTCGACGAAGTAGCGGGTCATCACCTTCGGATCGCCGGTGTAGTCGTGGACCCACATCGCATCGTGCGTGGCCAGGTGAAAGTCCAAGCCATCCGACCAGGCGACGTCGAGCCACCGGTCCTCCGCCGAGGACAGGTCGTCGGGCTCATCCCGGTACAACCCGTAGCCGCGTAGGCCCCGCAACAGTTCGGCCGCCTCAGGCAGTTTGATGCTCATCAGGGTCGCGAGGCGTTGGGCCTCGTCCTCCACCTGTGATTCGGCTGGTGCCGTGGCCAGGGTCGCAGCCAAGGCCGCGGACGACGTGACGAACGATTCGCGGCGGCTGCCCTCTCCCCAAGTGACCTCGAACGTGCGGGAGTCCTCGTGGTGTGGTCGGACGCAGAGGGTGCGCGCGAGGAAGATCCTGCTGGCGGTCATCAGCGGACTCCGCCGTGGCCCAGGCCCAGCGCGTACACAGGTCCTTCCGCGCAGTCGTCGTCAATCGCCAGGATCTGCCGCAGTGCTTGGTCGTTGATCGAGGGGCAGTGGTAGACGGTCAACCCGTGTTCGATCATCGCCAGGTTGATCGCTTGCACGATGTGCCCGACTTCCAGCATCAACATCCGGTACGAGCGGTCGTAGCGGTACTTCCACGAGTGCCGCAGCCACCTGCACGTCAGCACCACAACCGCTCCCGCGGTGAGGATGCCGCCCTTCCCGAAACAAGCCACGTCGATCCGCTCGGCGTCACCGTAGTCGCTCGTGCTCACCAGCCCGCCCGTCAGCGGATCGAAGTAGTACACGCCGACCGGGAGGTCATCGAGCCCCTTCGACACCACGTACGCCTCAAACGGGTGACGCGCACCCCCCGACGGATAGCTGCGGAGGTGATGGTCGCCCAGCATCCCCCCGACGGTGCGTTGCACCCCGAAGGCTTGACGCAACGCGGGCATGAACTCCTGCCCGCGCACCTGTGCACCCTCGAACCGATTGATCGGCTCGGCGACGGCGAGAACATCGTCAAGCGATGGCCGTCGCGTCAGCGGATCGGTGAACGCCTCGCACACGCGAGAACCTGCTCGCGGGACAGTTGCGGGCGGCTGCTCACCTGCGGATTCGACATCATCGACCATCTGCGAGAAGTACTCCTCGTAGCTGACCCCGTCGACCTCGTCCGGGATGAACCGGAGCCCATACGTCGCAAGGTGAAAGTCAGCCGCGTCGCGCCAACCGAACCGACCCCACTCGGCGATCCGCCGCTGCTCCCGAGCATGACTGCCCACGGGCACAAGGACCTTCGCCTCGATCATGCTCCGCACGAACGTGCGACCAGCCTCCAGATCCATACCCGCGGCACTGGCCACGCCATCGACCAGAACCGCTTCCCCCGCGGGCGAAACACCCAACAGCCAAGCGATCAAAGGCTGAGCACCCGCGCCACCCACCGCGAAATGGCCACGCTCATCACCCGACCCCGCGTGGAGAACAACCCGACCTTCCTGATCGAGCCGCGTGATCTTGAACAACGGAGAAAGGGCATACGTTGTCACGATCGTCCTTCGGGCGAGGCGGCGCTGTGGGGAACACCGCTGACGTTCCCCGCAGCGCCCGGTCAGTTGTTGGCCTGAATCCACACCGGGCTCGACTGCGCCGTGCGGACGATCGACACGGTGCCCGCCCCCACCTGCGCCGACCACTCAAAGTCCTGGCGAACAACAGAATCTGCAGGCGCGACGGCCGTGTCAACCTCGCCATCGACCATGTTCTGCACCAAGCTCACCCCCTTTCGCCCAGATCTGCGAAGGATGATCACCGCAACGAGTGAACCTACCGACACTCGGACAACAACGCCCGCACCGTCTCCGTCCTTCACTCAGACGGTGCAGCGGCACCAAGAACAGCCAATCCGCTTACGCGATCACGACAATCGGCAACCGGGCGACCACCGCGGGCGCGAGACCCACGCTGACACGCGATGACCACTGCTCCAGTGCTTCTTTCCTTCAAGCATGACGCCGATGCGCGTCATGCCGCCTTTCCTTCCCGGTGCCCTGCGGCCGCCCGAGTCTATGGGATGGACCAACGATACCGAGCATTGTGTTGGCTATCCAACGATTAGGCGATCACCGCGCCGCGGCGCGCTGCTCGCGGGTCAGCCAGACCGCTGAGGCCAGGGCCACCAGTGAGGCGCCGGTCAGCCAGCAGAAGGTCTCGCGGAAGGCGGCCGGGTCCGTGGCGCCGTCGGACAGGATCACCACGAACAGGGCGCTGCCCAGCGCGCCGCCGACCCGGGACAGGATGTTGACCTGGGCGCTGGCGTCGGGCAGTTGCCGCTGTTCGACGCTGGCCAGCGCGGAGGACACCCCCGGCGACCCCGCCAGCGCCATCCCGATCCCGCGCAGCACCTGCAGCGCCTCGACCAGCACGAGGTCGGGCTGGGCGGGCAGCAGCGCCATCGCCATGGTGGTCGCCACCGTGAGCACGAGCCCCACCACGGCGACCACGCCGCCACCGAAGCGGTCGGCGAGCCAGCCAGCCGCCGGGAAGGTCGCCGCCGCGCCGATGCTGAAGGCCATCAGCAGCAGGCCCACGTCCACGATGTCCGCGCCGAGCTGGAGTTGGAAGTACAGCGGCATCACGACCAGGCCGCCGAAGAGCGACGCGCCCGCGAAGAACACCTCCGCCGAGGCCGCGGTGAACTGGCGGTTGGCTACTAGCCGCAGGTCCATCAGCGGCTCCTCGCTGCGCAGCGAGCGCCACCCGAACGTCCCCAGCGCCACCAGACCGATGACCAGCGGGATCCACGCCCGCGGCCCGCTCGACGAGCCGGAGATCTCGGTGAGGGCGTAGACGGTCATCGGCAGGCCGATGACCACCAGGCCGAGCGCGACCAGGTCGAGCCGCCCGGCCTGGTCGCGCTCGCCGCGGGGCAGGTGGCGCAGCGCCAGCAGCAGCCCCAGCAGGCCGATCGGCAGGTTGATCAGGAACAGCCAGTGCCAGGACAGGTTCGCGATGAGCACCGCGCCGAGCACCGGCCCGAAGGCGGGCGCCAGGATCGAGGGCACGCTGGAGATGGCGATGACCCGCCCCATCCGGCGCTTGCCCGCGACCTGACCCAAGATGGTCATCCCGGCCGGGATCAGCAGCCCGCCCGCCACGCCTTGGACCACCCGGCCCACGACCAGCCAGATGATGTCCGGCGCGACCGCGCAGAGCCCGGAGGCGACGGTGAACCCGGCCAGCGCCCACAGCCACAGCCTGCCCGCGCCGATCCGCTTGCTCAGCCAGCCGCACGCGGGCAGCGCCGCGGCCAGCGCGAGCAGGTAGCCGCTGTTGACCCACTGCGCTGTCGACAGCGGCGCGTCGAGCCGGGTGCCGATGGTGTCGAGCCCGACGTTGACAAGCGAGGTGTCCAGGCCCGCCATCAGCGAGCCGAACGCGAGCAGGAACGCGGTGCGCCACACCGACGCGGGCACGGCGCCGCTGTCGTCGTGGTCCCGGGCGGTCTCGCCCTTCGTCGTGGTCGCCATGTCTTCCCTTGTCCGCCCCGACCATTGGGCTTCCAACGGTACTCTCTCGGTGTTGGATGTCCAACGCAGCCCGGCTACACTCGGCGGTATGGACGAACCGCTGCTCCAACCGGACGTCGACCCCCCGGTGCGCCTGTGGCGGCTGACCTCGTGGCTGCTGCACCAGGCGACCGCCAGGGCCAACCGGCTGGTGGTCGGGCACTTCGGCAGACCGGGCGGGCGGATGCGCTACGCCATCCTGGCCGGGCTCGACCAGTTCGGGTCGTTGAGCCAGGCCGACCTGAGCCGCCGCCTCGGCATCGACCGCGGCGACGCGGTCGCAGGCCTCAACGACCTCGAACGCGAGGGTCTGGCCAAGCGGGTGCCCGACCCCGCCGACTCCCGGCGCAACCTCGTGCACATCACCCCGACAGGCCGGGAGATGCTCCTCGAGTTCGACGTCCTGGTCGACGCGGCGCAAGGCGAACTGCTGCGCGATCTGGCCCCGGCCGAGCGGGCGCAACTCAACTCACTGCTGCGCAGACTGGTGGAACGACCCGCCACCGCGCCCACCCGCACCGGCGCCGCGCCGCGAAAATCGACCCGGACCTGAGGGGGCGGCACCTGGCGCTCTGGCACGCCACGACGCTGCTGCGGGAGCACCGGGGGAGCAGTTGGTCATGACCAAGCGCGGCTGGACCGAGCACGACTGGGCACGGTGGCAGGACCGCCTGCGCGAACAGGGTTTGCTCGACGCCGCAGGCGCGCTTACCCCGGCTGGCACCGAGTTGCGCGTCGAAGTCGAGAGGGACCCGCGGCTGGGCTTTAAGCCGCACCCGGTAGTCGGTGAGTCTACGCGCGACGAACCATTGCTAGAGCAGCCGCCGCATCCGGGTGCGGATTCTGAGCGCTGGGGCGTGCGTGGGGCGCGCCCCAGCGCTCAGGTTCGACCGCGACAGTGTCGACATCGTCTGTCAGACAAGCGATGTCGACCGTCAGGGTGAGGTCAGGACAGGTCCCAGCGCTGGCTCGTAACGCCGCTGCAGGTGAACACGCCCACGGTGGTGCCGTTGGCGTACGACGCGACGTCGATGCACACCGAGAAGCCGCTGCCGTAGCTGTAGATCTGCTGGCCGTTCACACCGCCGAAGACCCACTGCTGGCTGCTCACGCTGCTGCAGGGGTAGAGCCCCACGGGCGTGCCCGGCGCGTACGAGCCGAGGTCGAGGCACTTGGTGTTGCCGGAACCGGTGACGAAGATGCGACCGTCAAGGGAGTCCCAGTGGAACTGCTGGCTGGAAACACCACTGCACCCGTTGAGACCCACGATCGTGCCCGAGGCGTAGGACGTCATGTCCACGCACTTGGTGTAGCCACTACCCACGCTGCTGAGGTCACCCGACTTGTAGACCGTGACCCCGGCGGGCGACGCGGAGGCGGGCATCCCGGCGGCGAGCAGCACCGAGGCAAGCCCAAGACCAGACGCGACCGTGCGCGAGAACTTCTTCATTCGAACTCCCCAGTCCGGCCCGACACACGCGGGCTCGTGTCGACCGTAGCGCCTTCCCCCCGGCCCGTAACTACTCCGACCGGATGGACACCCGCATCCGCCAAGCCGGGCCCCGGACACACCGGCTTCCCCGTGAAGTGGACGTGCTAGCTGAAGTCCAAGGACTCAACGACGCAGGCGTGGACGTCATGTTGGTCTGGAAGCTGGCACGCCACTGGGCCGGTGAAGACGACCCCGAGGTAGGGGAAAGCCGCCAGCGGAATCGAAATGGCCTGGTTGACATCGGACGAGTCCATTGTAGATGAATTCTGTGTAGAGGATCCTCCGTCTAGCCATTGTCCACGTCCTGGGGGTTACTCGCGCAACACCGACCTCGTCCGCCAACGCCTCGACGGCGTTAGCGGCGGCTAGCCGAAGCTTGGATTTTCATTCCTCGTCGCTTGTCCGTGATCATGGCTGTGCACACTGTCCCGTGGTGAGTCGGGTGGTTCAAGACTTGGGTGGTGAAGGCGTCGGGGGAGTACCGGGCTGCTGGGCATGAGGACGATAGGGCATTGGCGCCGGTGCAGCGAATGCCTGCCGGAGGCGGCGGGCAAGGCTCGGGTGGTGAAAGCGCACCCGGCCCCGGCGTCGGAGGCGTCGGCTGCGCAGGGGGCGGCGAAGGCGCCGAAGAACCACGACGAGGCCGACAAGTTCGGTGGGTCGGGCAAGTGGGCCAGGTGTCGGCGGGCGGTGATGCTGACGTCGTGCAGGTATGGCATTGCCCGCTCCCGGAACCTCGCCGCCTTGATCCTCGACTTTGGTGCGGCGTGGTGCTTGGCCCGCTCAGGCGCCGAAGTAGGTGAAGGGCGCCCAGAGCGACGCCGGGGCGCCTGCCTCGCGGGCCTCTTCGATGGCCGTGCCAAGAGCGCGGTGGGCCTGTGCCGAGGCCAACCGCTCGTGGAAGCGGGTCATCAGGCGCACGGTCCGGGGGGCGTCGGGGACCGGCCACAGCGCGGCGACCACCGATCGCGCGCCGCACGCCAGCAGCACGGCGGGGAACCCCAACTGCTCGCCGGGGACGGCAGTGCCGATGCCGGCCAGATCGCATGCTGACAGCACGATGGTGCTGCCCGCCAACAGGTCCACCGCCAGCAGCGAGGACAGCGGTAGGGTCCCGCCGAGGAGCAGGGCCGACGCCAGGGGTTCGCGCGACTTGATCACGCCGTGGCAGGCGAGGTGGACGACCGCGCTACGGCGTACCCGGTCCAGCAGATCCGTCGGGATGTCCCCGGCGCTGTGCGTGCGCGGTCCGGCCGAGCGCAGGCGCTGGTCGTCCGGCGGGCCGGTCGGTTCGCTGATGACCAGTGGCTCGACGCCGTGCACCGCCGCGACGGCGCGTGCCTCGTCGGCGACGTAGATCAGCTCGTCGTCGCCGGTCGACGGGTCTGCGGCCACGAACGCTGCGCCGGTCGCCGGTGGGTGTTCGGCGGCCAGGATCAGCGACCGGGCGGACGGGGTCACGGCCAAGTCGAGGAAGCCGCAGACCGGGCGGTCGTCGAGCACGGCGGTGAACAGCGGCAGCTGCGCCGACTCGCCCAGCGGGATCACGGCGATCGGGCGCTCGCGCAGCTCCGGCCACCGGTCGAGCACCGGCCGCCACACCGTCTCGCCCAGCCAGGCCAGCAGGTCCTCGATGTGTTCGGACAGGACGGTCCCGCTGATTTCCCGGTCGCGCCTGCCTGCGGCGAACCGGTGCAGCGCGGCCACCTTATTCTCGACCGCTACCACGTCGAACCCGGGTAGTTCGGTGCTGCTCGCGATCGGGGTACCGGGATCGTCCAAGGCGGCGCTGTCCACCGCGATCGCCATTCCGCCGTGGACGCCTGCCCCGACGTACAGCAGCGACCGGTCGGACTGGCGCATAGCTTCCAGGGGTATGCCTGCCCCGAACGCCATCGCCACCCGGGGGCCGGATCGGGCGGGGTCGATCTCGGCGAAGGCGGACCGCATCTGCTGCTGGTAGAAGCTGTCCAGCTCGTTGGGCGGACCGTCGAACTTCAGGGGCCGTCGCGCCCGCTTGCGTTCGGCGCGGACCCGTTCGTTGATGACGCGGAGCCCGGACCGCTGCTCCTCGGGCGTCGAGCGGTCGACCCAACTCGTTGTGGACCTGGCGAGGGTTCGGTCGCCCAGCCTGATCGAGGTCAGCTCCTCGCCGATGGTGCACGCGGCGGTGGGCACGCCCGCGCGGTGCGCGGCGTGGGCGATGACCTCCGCGTTGCGGTAGAGGTCCATGGCGATCGCCTCGATCAGCCGGGGGTTCGGCGCCGCCTCGTGCCGCTGGTCGATCACGGCGACGGCGGCGGCCTCGGCCATGCCGAGGGTCGTGACCCGATGCCAGTCCTGGGCCGCCAGCTCGATCCTGAGTGTGATCTTGGTGATCGCCACGATGATCACGGGCACCAAGGGGTCGGCGCTGTGCACCCGGGCCATGCAGTCCTTGATGAGCTGCCAGCCAAGTTCCTGGACGTGGTTCCAGGCGTTGGGCGCCTCGTTGTTCTGCGCCTCCTCGGCGAGGGCGCGCAACTCCAGGTACCGGTCGTCGAGGGACTTGCGCTTCTTGAACAACCCCATCGTTCCCCAGGTCGCGGTCCCGCGTTCGCCGTCGGTGGCGCTGTACGATCTTGAATCGTGGCAGGTGACCGTGCGTTACACGACGTCGACCGCGATGAGTTGCGGGAACTTGCGGCGCGGATTCGGCGCAGCAGGCTGACGGCGGGGGAGTGGCAGCAGGTCACCGCGCTGCTGGCGTCGCTGTGCGGACTGCTCGCAGACGGCTCCCCGCGGGCCGTGCGCAAGGCGGTGGGCGCGTTCGACGACGTGCTGCCCGTGCGTGTGCGGTCCGAGCCCGGCGGTCTGGCGCTGGAAGGGCCGCCTGAGGTGGTCGGTCACCTCGTGCACGAAGTGGAGCTCACCGTCATCGATCGGTTCTCGCGTGACGATGCCGCAGCCGAGGATTGACCGGCCAGCGCTGGTCGTCTACGCCTTCTCGGCCCTGGGTGGATCGGATGCCGAGGCGGGCTGGCGCGAGGTGGGCGAGCTGTGGCGGGCGTGCCGCGACCTCGGGGAGATCACCGCCCCGCTCCTCGGCGTCGACGCCCCAGCGCACCTGCCCGACACCCCACCGACCGGAGGAGGGTTCCGGGTCGTCGCGTCCGCCCGCCGGGCGACGGCCGGGCGCGTGCGGTCGATGTTCGCCTTCACCGAGCAGGACATCGCGGGTGTGGTCGCCGTGCTCAGCGCCGATGAGGACAGCGCGCGGTCCTGGGACGAGCTGATCGGCCGGTGGCGAGCAACGGCCCCCGCCTCGACGGTCTCCGGGCGATACCAGGTGCTCGTCGGCCTCGCCGCCGACGACGCCCGGGTGCCCGAGGTCGCCACACGGCTGGCGGCGGGCGACAGCATCCGCTACCCCGCCGACGACGGCCCGCCCGGGGTCCGCCTCTGGCAGGTCGAGTCCCCGGATGACGCGGTGTTCGCCGTCGCGGGCCCGGTCAGCGCCGAGACCGCCATCGACGAGTGGGTCTGGGCCGTGGACGGGCGGCAGGGGCTCGTCCCGCTGACCCGCTACTGCCTGAACCTGTTCCGCGTCGAGCACCAGCGCCGCGTCCACCGCGCCCTGCGCCCGCTGGCCGACGTCATCGCCGAGAGCGACGCGGCCAGCACCGACCTGGCCGCCGCGTTCGACAGCGCCGGGGACGCGGCCACGCCGTCCGCCGAGTTGATCGCCGCCGACCGGCGGGTGCGGCGATCCCAGATCGGCTCCACCGGCGTGCTGTGGCGCCTGACCCGCGTGCAGGACATCGCCGCGGGCCTGCGCGGCACGGCGGCCAACCTGGCCCGCCTCGGCCCCGGCACTGCGGGCGGGGCCCTCGCCCGCCACACCGCCGAACTGGACCGGTTCACCAATCAGCTCGACAAGGAAGCCGCCTTCCTGGAAACGCTGGTCCGCCGCGCCGACGCCGTCCACGCGGCGGCCGCCGCGATCATCGGCGCCGCCACCCAACGTCGCCGCGATCGCATCACCCTCGTGCAGACCTCTTTCGTGGGCTCGCTGCTCATGGCGTTGGCCGCCATCCAGTCCTTTCAGTACACGACCCCTTTGCACACCAGTCTCAAGGGCCCGGTTATCGGTGCGCTGACTGCCGCCGCGTTCGGCCTGCCGCTGTTGCTCACCCGGTGGAGCGGACTCGTCACGCGCGACGACCGTCATCACGGGCACGACTTGGTCGCCGCCGCCGCGTTCGGCGGTGCGCTTGGGTGGCTGGTCAGCTGCATCGCGTGGGTGACCACCACCGGCCGTCCGGCACCGGGGGCGGCCACTGCGGTCGCGGTCGGGCTCGGCGTCGTCGTGCTCGTCGCGGCCACTTGGTTCAGGGATGGGGCCCGTGCAGGGCGACGTCGGAGGTGAGGAAGTCGTACTCGGCCGCGCTACGCAGACCACCAGGTCGGACACCCACTTGGCAGGGGAACAGCACATCACAGCCCTGCGAAGTAGGCCCGCGCTCCGAGAAGTGATCAACGCGCGCGAGTGCGCCTGGGCGAATCGCTTGACGCGATAGCAGGTATGGCAGGGTAGTGTCCTAATTAGATACTGCCCCCTCTCGTGATCTCCCGAGGACAGCGAGTCAAATGCTTGTCATGGCACTCGCCGTTGCTCCCTGGCCAGCCACGGTTCCTGGGGCGGTGAGCTCGGCGCTGGGGAGCCTGCAAAAGGGTGGGGTCTGATAGTGGCCCAGCCCGCGTGAAGCCGGTGGTTTCCTTCTGAGTGTGGCGGTTTGTCGGTGGCTCGGGGTGACCACGGTGACCTTGCCGTCGGCGGTGACCAGGCGGCGCGGATCGGCTACGCACGCCATGTCGCACGGGGCGGTCTTGGTGCAGTTCGAGGCCGCGGTGCCGCGCTTGGGCCGACGAGCTCCTCGAAGAGCCGCCGTTTGGCAGGCGATCGGTCCTGTCGGCGGCCCGTAGGATCGGCCGCGCAGTCGTGTTGCGTCCCTGTTCCTGTTTTCCGACCGTACCGCTGGCGTATCAGGTTCCGTGACCCGCCATCGCCGGAAGAAGGAGTGCGCCAATGCGTGGAACAATCCGACGACGGATGCCAGCCGTGGTGGTCGCGGTGATCGCCGCCCTGGCTGTGCCGCTGGCAGGTCCGGCGTCCGCGGCGCCCGGTGCCGGGCTTGCCGGGGAGTTGCGGTACGCAACCGGTGTCGTGCCGAGTGTCGTGTACTGGGAGCTTGACAACGCCATCACGGCCGTCGAGGCCGCGGGGTTCGAGGTCAGACTCAGTGGCGGGTGGGTCGACTGCGGACCGCGCTATGTGCAGACGCAGGATCCGGCCGGTGGTGTCACAGCGACGCTCGGGTCGATTGTCACGTTGAGGGTCAACTTGCGTCCGGGCCCTGGGCAGCCCTGCCCGTGATCGGGTGACCCGGGACGTCCGGTGCGGATATCGGAATGAGCAGGCCGCACCGGTCTTCCCGACGCTGAGTCAGGGGCGCGAGGTCATGTGGCGCACTAGAAGTGCACGGACTGGGTGGTGAGGAACTCCAGGATGCCGTGGGCGCCGCGTTCGCGGCCGAAGCCGGACATGCGGAAGCCGCCGAAGGGGGCGTCGGGGTGGGTTGGGGCTCCGTTGATGCTGATGCTGCCGGTGCGGATCTGGGTGGCGACCGCAGCGGCCTGTTCGGGGGTGGCACCCCAGACGGAACCGCTGAGGCCGTAGGGGGAGTTGTTGGCGATGTCGGTGGCTTCGCTGATGCTGTCGTAGGGGATCACTGCCAGGACAGGGCCGAATATCTCTTCCTGGGCGAGGGGATCGTTCGGGTCGGTCAGGTATGCCTGGGCGGGAACGTAGTAGCCGGGCGGGGTTCCGGTGGTCGGTCCGGACGCGATCAGGTCGAGGCCGCGGGCGTCGGAGGTCAGGGTGAGGATCTTCTCGTGTTGCGCCGCCGTGGTTACCGGGCCGAGTTCGGTCGTCGGGTCGGTCGGGTGGCCTGTGGTGAAGGTGGGGACTAGGCGGTTGAGCACGGCGCGGGCTTCAGCCAGGTCGGTGCGGGGGAGCAGGAGGCGGGTCAGGGCCGCGCAGGTCTGACCGGAGTTCTGGAAGGTCTTCGACAGGGTCTTGGTGATCGCCGTGGTCAGGTCAGCGCCGGGTAGGACGATGCTGGCGGACTTGCCGCCGAGTTCGAGGGAGACCTGTTTGATCTGCTCCCCGGCGACGGCCGCGATTCGGCGGCCCGCGCGTGTCGATCCGGTGAAGGACACGAAGTCGACGGAGGGGTGTCGGACGAGGGTCTCGCCGGTGCCTGGTCCGCCGCCGAAGACGACGTTGAGCACGCCGGGCGGTAGGGCGGAGGCCGCTTCGACGAGGTGCACGACGCAGGAGGGTGCGACTTCGCTGGGTTTGAGCACCACGGTGCACCCGGCGACCAGGGCTGCGGCGATTTTGGACGCGATCTGGAACAGCGGGTAGTTCCACGGGGTGATGCAGGCGACCACGCCCACCGGCACCCGTCGCACGGTGGTGTTGTCGATCCGCTCGTCTGCCTGGAGCGCGGCGCCCAGCCGTGCTGCTGACGCGAACGCCGCGACGGCTGGGTTGACCTGCAGGGCCACGCACTTGTGACGTGGGGTGCCGACCTCCGCGGTGATGGCGTCGGCGAGTTCCTCCGCCCTCTCAGCGAGGCCGAGGCCGACAGCGGCGACGTATGCCGCGCGCCGGTCTGGGTGCAGCGAGCTCCACTCGGGGAACGCGCGAGCGGCCGCGGCGCAGGCCTGGTCGACGTCACCAGCGCTGGCCGTCCTGACAACTCCCCGGCTGCGCCCGACCGACGGGTCGAACACCTCAAGGTGGTCTTGTCCGGTCGACGGGACCCAGACGCCGTCGACGAAGAAGTCTTCTATCCGCACCGCCTGACCCATTGCCGCTCTCCCGAACCGCGCCTAGAATCGTATAGGAAACACTATAGCTCAACGAAGGGGTATGTGCCGTGTCGACTGCTTCGCCTGGCCCGGTCATCCGGGCGGCGATCAACGGGCTTCCCCCCTACAGCGCTGGGCGGAGCGTGCGGGACGCGGCCGGAGGTGCCGTCGCGTCGGAACTGCTCGGCCTGGCCGCCAACGAGGGTCCGTACGGGCCGTTCCCCGCGGCCGCGGCGGCCGCTGTCGAGTGCGTCCAGTCCGCCAACCTCTACCCGCAGTCGGGATTCCGCTCCCTGCGCGGCGAGCTGGCGGACTTCCTCGGCGTCGAGGTCGAGCGGGTGGCCGTCGGCGCGGGCGGGATAGCGCTGATCCACCACCTGTCGGTGGCCCTGCTCGACCAGGGCACCACCATTGTGACCGGCACGCCCACCTTCCACGCGTACGCCCTCGATGCCCGCAAGCAGGGCGCGTCTGCGCGCACCGCTCCCGTGCGTCCCGACGGCAGCTACGACCTGGCGGCGATGCTGGAACTGGTCGACGACCTCACCCGTATCGTTTACGTCTGCAACCCGAACAACCCCACTGGCGGCATCGTGACGCGCGAGGAGCTGCTCCACTTCGTCGATGCGGTACCGGAATCGACGACCGTGGTCGTCGATGAGGCCTACTTCGAGTACGCGCGGTCAACCGGGTATCCCGACACCATCGCAGACCGCGCGTTCCACCGGCCGAACCTGGTCACCCTGCGCACGTTCTCCAAGGCCTACGGCCTCGCCGGACTGCGGGTGGCGTACCTGGTGGGGTCGCCCGCGCTGATCGAAGCGGTGCAGAAAGTGCAGAGCAACTACGAGGTCACCAGCGTCGCCCTCGCCGCCGCCCGCGCCAGCCTGCCCGAAACCGACGAACTCGCCCGCCGGGTCGAGCTCAACCGCGCCGGACGGACCACCCTGACCGAAGGACTGCGGCGGTTCGGTTTCACACCGATCGAGTCGCACGCGAACTTCGTCTACGCCAATGTCGGTGACGGCAAGCTGTTCGCCAAGGCCCTGGAGGCAGAGGGAATCATCGTGCGACCGGCCAACGCCATGGGTGACCCGGCCGGAGCGCGGATCACCGTCGGAACGCCGGAGCAGGTCGAGCGCACCGTCGAGGCGCTGTCGCGCATCGCAGGCAAGACCAGCCCATAGGTGACGATATATGATCGGTGGGCCGTCTGGTTCAGCCAAGGAGACATGTCATGGGATCGGCGCCCTCGGCAGGACAGTCGAAAGTGGACTTCGTGCACGAGATCCTCCGTGCCCGGATCGTGAACTCGGAGTACGCGGCAGGCCAGCGCCTGATCATCGACACCCTGTCGAAGGAGGTCGGCGTCAGCCAGGCCCCGATCCGGGAAGCGCTGCGCAGGCTCGAGGCGGAGGGGCTCGTCGACTACGGCGCCAACGCGGGGCCGTCGATCGTCCGGCTCGACAAGCAGGACTGGTTCAACCTCATGGAGATGAAGGCGGTGATCGAGGCGTACGCCACCCGTGCCGCCGTCCCGTTCATCACCGCCGACGACATCACCGAGTTGCGTTCGCTCAACACGCGGTTGTCGCAGGCGCTCGAGGCGTTCGACCTCGAGTCCTGGAGCGCGCACAACCGGGCGTTCCACGAGCTGATCCGCTCCCGGTGCCCCAATCAGCGGATGGTCGGCGAGCTGGAGGACCTCAGCCAATGGGCCGACACCGTGAGCAGGCTGGTGTTCTCCCACGAGCGGGGTTTCATCATCCAGGTACTCGGCCTCTCCGCCGGTCGCGAGACGATCGCCGCGCACGAGCAGATCCTCGACGCCGTCGAACGCGGCGCCGCGGACGGTGCGCTGGAGGATCTCAGCCGTGCGCACACCCTCGCCTTGGTCAAGCAGGTCCAGGACAGGTTGCGCGCCAACGAAGTGGCGTGACTTGTCAGGTGCGGTACCAGGATTCGACCCGGTCGGAGAGTGCCGTCGCGGACAGCGCCTCGGACTCGGCGATCGATCGGTGCACCTGCTGCGGGTTCGGCCACACCCGCTCGGCCCGGTCGTCGAGGGCGTACACCGAGCCGGACACGGCCATCAGGCTGTCGGGGCGGATGACCGTGGTGTGCCGGTGTTTGAGCACTTTCTCCATCAGCGCGACGTACAGGTCCTGGTCGTACCCGGAGTCCGTGCGTGCCGTGACACCCTGCTCGGCGGCGGGGGTCCGCAGTGAGTCGGTCAGTTCGTCCAGCAGCTTCACCGAGGCGTTGTGCCGTTCGAGGTGATCGTCGCCTGCCTCGGACATGTCGGCCGAGCGCTGGCCGCGCAGCTGCTCGCGTAGCTGGTCCTCGGGTGCGAGCACGGTGAACAGGGTGCTGTGCGCGGCGAGCACGGCCTCGGCGTCGTCGTCGAGCCGGTGGGCCAGTTCGGCGAACCTGCCCCCGATCAGAGGTGCCTCGACGATCAGCAGCCCGTCGTCGGTGAACCAGTCCGCGACGGCCGAGCGCACCCACGAACCCATGGCCACTCGCACGCCCGCGTGGGTCACGCCGTCGATCTCGGGGTACTTGTCCCGTGCCACCGGGTCCTGATCCCAGGACCGGCGCGCGACATCCCACTGCAGCACACCGGTACGGCGGCCAATGGCTGCGGCGGCCAGCTCACGCACCAGCAGGCTCTTGCCCGTGCCGGGCAACCCGACCAGCACGACACAGCGCAGCGCGGGCAAGCGTGCCCACAACGGGTCCAGGTATGGCGCGGGGGCGGTCATCGGAACCGGTCCACGCTGACCATGTCGCCCACCGGCACCTCGATGACCGTAGGGCCAGGGTTCGCGAACGCCGCGTCGAGCGCAGGGGCCAAGGCCGCCGGACTCTCCGCGCGGGCGTAACCCGCGCCGAACGAGGTGACGAACCCCTCGAAGTCCGGGTTGACCAGATCGGTGGCGATCACCCTGCCTCCGTACAGATCCCGCTGCATCTGCTGCACGTTGCCGTACTGGCTGTTGTTGAACAAGACCGTGACCAGGCCGATTCCGTGCTGCACGGCGGTAGCCAGTTCGGTTGCGGCGAAAAGGAATCCGCCATCACCGGTGACCGAGAGCACCCGGGTGTCCGGCTTCGCGACCTTGGCGCCGAGCGCGGTGGGAAACCCGTAGCCGAGGGTGCCCATGTACCCAGTGGACAGGAACGTCCGGGGTCGGTGCACCGGCATGACAATGCGGCTGGCGAACCCGATCTGGGTCAGCTCGTCGACGAAGATGCCGTCGTCGCCGAGCGCCTCCCTGATCACCGACAGGTAGGCGATCTGCTGGTCGAGGACCGCGCTGCGCTCCCGCCAGGCCGCGTGGACCTGCCGCATCTGTTCGGTGCGATCGGGGCCGCGGACTCCCTTGGCGCGCAAGGCATCCAGCAGTACCGGCAGGTGGCTCTCCAGCCGTCCGGTGATGGCGACATCGGGCTGGCCGTAGCGGCCGTGGACGGTCTGATCGGCGTCGATCCGGATCAGCGTGCGGGCACCCCGCCCCCAGCCCTGCAGCGCCGACCGCGCGCTCCCGCCGAGCGCGATGACCACATCGGTCTCGGCCCACAGAGGCTTGGCCTCGGGCAGGAAGCAGCTCAGCGGGTGGCGGCTGTCGACGATGCCGCGGCCGGTCCGGTAGCCCACCACCGGCGCCTGCAGCAGCTCGGCCAGCGCGGTGACCTCCGCCGACACGTCCTGGGCGCCGTTGGCCACGAAGATCATCGGGTTGGCCGCGCCCGCGAGCACCGAAACCGCGTTGTCGATCCCCTCCGCGTCGATCAACTCGTCGGCCTCGCTGGCGACCGGCGATGCCCCGGGAACCGGAGCCCGCATCGCCAGCACGTCCATCGGCACCTCAAGGGTCACCGGCCGGGGGCGACCCGTGTTGAGCGCCCGGACGGCGTCGGCGACCTTGGTGCCCGCCTCGGCGGGGTGGGTGACCCGGTCGTAGTGCTTGCTCAGCGACCGCAGCAGCCCGGGCTGGTCGGGGACCTCGTGCAAGGTGCCCAACTCCCGACCGATCATCTTCTGCGGCACCTGACCGGTGAGGAAGAACAGCTTCGCGTTGAGCCCGTACGCCGTGGCCAGCGCGGCACCGGCGTTGAGCACACCCGGGCCGGGCACGACGTTGCAGACGCTGGGCAGTCCGGTCGCCATCGTGGCCCCGAGCGCCATGAACCCCGCGCCCTGCTCGTGGCGGGTGTGGATGACCCGGAAGTCGTCGCCCGCGTCGTAGAAGGCGTTGTAGAGCCAGTCGTTCTGGACGCCGGGAAGACCGAAGACGGTCGTCAACCCATGCGCTTTGAGACCCGCGACGACCGATTCGCCCCCGGTCCGGTAGGTGACCATCAGTTGCGTACTTCCTCGTGGCTGGGGACGGGGACGCGCAGGAAGTCCCGACCGATCGAGATCGGACCGGAGTAAGCGGATCGCGCCTCGCGGCGGATCTCGTCGTCGGAGGTTGGACCGAACGCCCCGACAGGACTGAGCAACAGCGCCCGAGCCCCCGCCGCAGCCGCAATCCGCGCCGCACCGACAGGCTCACTGTGCACCGACCGCATCCGCGTCAGCACCCGCTGGGCCCGCTCCGTCGGCAGGTACGAGGCCGCATTGTTCAGGTACGTCGTCTCGTGCACCAGCAAGTCGACATCGCGCGCGAGCTCGGCGACGGCCTGTGACGGCCGTGTGTCGCCGGAGAAACACACACTGCGACCGGCCACATCGACGCGATACCCGAACGACGGGATCGGGGGATGCTCGACCGTGGCGGCGGTCACCTGGGCGACGCCGCAGTCGATCGATCCTGGCGATGTCAGCTCGACGATGTCGACCAACTCACGAAGATGCGGCCACCCCTCGTCAGCCATCCGACTCCGGATGTCGACCTCGAACGCCTCGTAGTGCAACTCGAACAACCGCCGCAACGGCGGCGGCCCGATCACCCGCACCGGCGCACGAAGCCGCGACCACGCGAGATGCAGCAACACCGCGACGTCAGCGACATGGTCAATGTGGTGGTGGGTGATCAGGACCCGCCGCAGCTTCGCCAGGTCGAGCCCCGCCTCGACGAGCTGCCCGGCAACACCGTTCCCGCAGTCCACCAGGCTGATCTCACCCGCCACCTCAAGCGCGTGCGCGACCGGCCGCCGCCCCACCTTGGGAGTGGGGCCGCCTGCGGAACCGAGCACCACCACAACCGCCTCGGCATCGGTGTCTGGACCAGACGGCACCGCTCGTTCCCTTCTCGCACCTCGTGGCGCAGCGACCTGCCGCACGCGCTAGCAATAACCTATTGGGGATCCTATAGGATGCCGGTAGAGATCGCTAGACCAACCAAGCCCTCGGTACGGGCGTTACGGCGCGTCGGGGTACGCATGGCTGTGGTCGTGCGGTGTGGACGCTCGTGGAGGCGCCAGAATGCCCATTCTCGGGCGATTCGTGATGGATTAGTTGCAGAACTTCGAAGAAGAAGGACGCCGGGTTACTGTCTGGGCGTCAAGAATGTCAATGCCGAGGCTACCCATCTCGCTCAGGTTGAGGGCGGTGGGGGTCGATAGATCATTCTGGAGTTCGCCTGCCCGCTCGGTGGGCAGTACGCCGTAGAAGATGTCGTAGGAGGCCGTGTCGTTGCCAAGCTCACCAATGGCCAGGTCCGGCCTCGTGCTCCGTGTGCCTTTCGGGTCAAAGGGGGCCATGATCACGCGCGCAGGATAGTAGGTTCTCTTGTTCTTGAGTGCACTTTCGTCCTGGCGGGAATGAATCCCAACCACCACCGAGTAGCCGGGCTTGGCGGCCCCGGCTACGGTGACCTTGACACATCGGTCGACCGTGCCGTTCTTGTCGGTTTCGACGGGAAGCATCCGAAGTTCCTCAGGCACTGCCGAGGCTGCAGTCGTGGAGGTTCGTGAAGCGGCGATCGTAACCAGTGCCAGGGCGAGGGCAGAAAAGATGCTGACAGCCAACACTCGGCGAGCAACCTTGCGCCCGTCCTTCCTGACGCGGCCACCATGGTAGTGCTGGTGAAAGCCTCCGTGGATGCTTCCCGCTTGAACCGCTTGCGAGATGTCACCAGACAGCGTGTTGCTCGTCCGGATTTCGTCTGAGGACGGGTCTGTCACAGGCCAAGTATGCCGGGCCTGCTTGCCCGGCAAGCGCGGAAGCGGACTCAAACAATCCTCCAGTGCCACTCGCGGACACCATGGCGGTGATCGGGGGCGGTCCCCACTAGCTCGGCAGGCGGTGCTCCTCATCTCCGCATGTGTTGCGGTCATCTGGCCCTGATGTGGCGGCCCCGGGCGACAACAGACTGGTCCGGGCCCAGGGACGGAGGCCCGCGAGCGACGAGGGGCGGAGCGTTGGTGCGTAGCGGATTCGCGCGGGTGGTCGTCGGTGTGGTGGTCGCGATGGCGGCTTCGGTAGAGCCTGCCGTGGCTGGGGTAGGCGGGGTTCGGGTGGTGGCGTTGGAGACACCGGGGGCGGAGAGCGGGGTGTCCGACATCAACAACGTCGATGCCTCGGTGGGGTACGTCCGCCCAGATGGGGCGCAGTGGAACGAGACACTGCCCGTGCGGTGGTCTCGGCGGGGGGCTGTGACCTGGCTGGCTGTGCCGCCCGAGTTTCCCGTGGGGGCGGCGGCAGCGCTCAACGACGCGGGGGTCGTGGTGGGGCGTGTGTCCGACCGCACTGCGGGGCGGGCCGTGCGGTGGGACCGGGACGGGCGTGTAGCAGTGCTTCCCGGGCCTCCCGGTTTCGAGTCGACCGCTGCGGAGATGGTGAACGCGGCTGGCTGGGTGGGTGGGGTCGCATCGAACCCTACGCCGCCGGAGTACCCGCAGCGGGCGCTGCGGTGGGATCCGCGCGGCGCGTTGGCCGTGCTGGAACCGTTGCCTGGGAACACGTTCGCGGTGCTCACCGGCCTGACTGACGATGGTGTGGCTTACGGTTACTCCAGTCCGCGGCGCACCAGCCCCGTCTCGACCGCCGTGCGCTGGGGCCTTGACGGCGTTCCGGTGGCGTTGCCGATTCCGCCGGGCGCGCTCGGCACGTCCCTCCACGGGGTTGCTGGCAGGACGGCGTTCGGGTCCGCCACCGACACGCCCGGCCTGGACTACCCGGTGCGGTGGGACCTGACGAACACCACCGTCACCGTGCTCGACACGACCGGGTTCCGTTTCACTTCCCTGCAAGCGGCCAACCGCCGCGGTGAGGTCATCGGCGGTGGTCTCGACAACTCTTCCATCATACCGGTGCTGCGCTGGAATCGGTCAGGTCACCGGGACAGCCTCGCCCCGCTACCCGGCCAAACGCAGGCCGCGGGCTATGCCATCAACGACTCGGGCACGGTCGTCGGCACTTCAAGTGGCTACAGGTCCGGCGATCGCCCGGTCCGCTGGAGTGCTGACGGGGCCGTGACCGAGTTGCCAACCGCCCCGGGCACGACGTTCGACATCCCGCACGCCATCAACGAACGCGGCACCATCGCGGGCCGCGGCTCGACGGACGACGACAACCACTGGACCCGAGCCCTGATCTGGGTCACCACCTGACGGCGGCGACGACCGCCGTCTCCAAGAACGCCACGGCGACGCAAGATCCCTGCGTCGGTCTGCATCGTGAGCTACTCCACCCTGGTCGCTGTGTCGCTGCCGCAGGTGGAGCAGTAGTACTCGTCGTTGTCGGCCATCGTTCGGCTGATGCTGGCGGTGTCCGGGTCACCGGTTATCGACATGGTGAACTCGCCGTAGCCGAGGAGCGAGCCGCAGGAGCCTTCGCGCATCGGCAGTTTGCCACTGGCCGAGGAGTCTGTTCCGGTCAGGCGGATCACGTCGCCGCAGGTTGTGGTGATCTCGTAGCTGCCGGAGCCGGATTCCTGCACCTCGAACCGGCTTCGGCTGTCCTGCCAGGTGCCGGCGATCCCGGTTTCCTGGAACAGGTCACTGTTGTTCAGGATCGCGATCCCGACCACGGCCGCGATGATGACCATGATTGGGGAAAGCAGTGAGCTACTGGCGGCGGCTCCCGCTGCGGTTGCCGCCTGAGGCGCCGCCGACGCGACCGACGCCGCGGGGGCGACCGGTGCGGAGGGAGGTGCCACCACGTTGCTCACGGCGCTGGGGTCGGGCGGTGTCGTAGCGTAGACCGGGTCCGCTGTCGGGGTGTGCGCTGCGGGGTCGGGCGGGACGAGCGTGGACTCGGCCACACCGTCGGGGAAGTTCGGGAAGTCGATGGTGTCCACCGTGGGGTCCTGCTGCTCGAACCCCGTCATGTGGTCCATCACGAGCTCCGGTGTGTCCCCGCCATCGGTCAGCGGCAGATCGGGGATGTCGGACGGTGCCGGAAGGAACTGCTGGGCCCCGGCCGCCGCGTTCGTGCCCTGATGCTGTCCGAGAGTCCGCCACAGCGTGACGGCCTGGGCCAGCAAGACGGCTGCCAGCAGGCGTTTGCCGGTCACGAGGCTGCGGATGCCTTCCTCGTGCGCGAAATACGCCTTGGCCGCAGTGTCACCCGCGCGGTCGGCACCCGTCCAGCCACGGCGCAGCGTCTCGCCCCACGCGTCGAACCGCAGGGAATGCGCCAGTTTCGGCGACGCGGCCCGCCCCAGGTCGACCGCGAGGTGGGGCGCCCCACCCGCGATGGCCAGGCCCGCCGACCGCTCGATCGCCCTGCTGTGCTCGGCGACCCGCTCGGGCATTGTCCCGGGGTCCGCGGCCCACTCGGTGAAGTGCGCGCAGAGCCGCTCGAACGGGACCGCCGCGACCTCGCGCCGACGCAGCGCGGCGGCCACCCCGGGCGCGGGCCGGTAGCCGTGTTCGCCTGGCGTCACGAGCCCCAACTCGCTGAGCCGCTCGCACAGCGGTCCTACCTCCGGCTCGCCCGCCAACGCGCCAATGTGGACAGTCGAGAGCTCCGCGTCCCGCAATGTCGACAGCACGTTGAGGATGTCCAGGGCGGTCGGCCCGACTGCGTCGAGCAGCAGTGGCAGCAGGTCGGAGACCGCGCCGGGGGCAGGAAGCTTCGACTGGTCCACTCCCGCCGCGCGCAGCAGGAGCAGCGGATTCCCGTCCGCAGCTCGCCACAGGTCGGCCGCGGTCTCCTGCTCGGCGCCGCGCAACGGCCTGCCAAGCCCCTGAGCCAACAGGAGCAGGGCGATGTCCTGGGGGAGACCGCCGAGGCGGTGCGCCGTCGCGTCCCCGAGCGGCGTGCAGTCCCGGCCCGCGAGCACGAACGTCGCGTCGGGCACGAGGTCGGTCAGCTCCCGCAGCTGGTCGACCCCGAGGTCGGCGTCATCGACGTACACCGTGATCCGCAGGCCCGTCATCAGCTCCCGCAGGCCCGACCGCGACGGCGCGTAGCCGTGACTGTGGTAGCAGGCCTCAAAGATCTCCTGCGCGAGGTCACCAACCTGCCGGTGCGCGGCGCTGACAAACACCACGCCGTCCGGGTCGCACTCGACGGTGCGCGCGACATGGCGCAGTAGCGTACTCTTGCCAATGCCCGCAGGCCCGCTCAACCGCACCAGTCCACCATCGGCGATCGCGGCGGCCAGCCGGTCCACGTCCTGCCCCCGCCCGATCGGCACACGACCGCGCCGGGGCAGCACCGAAATCCGCTCCCGGCGCACCGGATCGGGCCGCTCCCGCTCCACCTCGACCGTCACCGAGGACCCGTGCCGCGCATCGACCAAGACGTTGTAGTTGCCCGCGACGACCGACCCGTAGGTCGAGCCCTGCACGGTGATGTTCTGCCCCATGGCCACCCCTCCCCTTCCTATCTTCGGCCGGTCGCGGTTCAGACCAGCCGCCACCAGCCGTCGCACACCGTCTCCTTAACTGCGACCGCGGTGTGCCGATACCCGTCGGACCGCACCCGGCAGTACCCGTCGTCAACGACCCGCTTCACCGCGTCGGACAGCACCACCGCCAGGCAGGCCACCGGATCCCGCTCCAGCGCCGCCTTCACCTCCGCCGCGTCCACCAACCGCGCCGCATGCACCATGGCGGAGCCAGACCACTCCGCACCCACCCGATCCAAGTGTCCAATATGGACAGCCGCGCGCAGATCAATCCGATACGCCTCACTCGCGGCCACGTTGTGCTCGCGCAAGGCCGCCGCCACCGCCTCGACAAAGGTGTCCAACACCGCAACCACCGACACCGTCCCCGGCATCACAACAACCAGCCCATCCCCCCGATCGAACGTCTCGTCACCCACCCCAAGCGCCGCCGTCCCGGCTCGCACGCACCCGGCCACCCCCTGCCGCATATGCCGCTGCCCCACGCTGTCCCGCCGCCCCGACCCCTGCACATCGAGGTTCACCACAACCCGATGCGCCGCCACCACGTCGTCCCGTTGGTCGGGCTCGCCTGCCATCCCACCCATCTGGGCGAAGACATGATTCCCCGCCGCCAGCTGCCCGTTGACGTTCCCACCGACCGACACCCGAACCTCACCCTGCCCGTGCATCCCCACGCCCCCTCATCCGCCAGCACACCCGCGACAACAGCAGTTGTACCGGCGCGTGCGGCACGGCAATACGCCAATTGGCACATCACCGGGGGACTACGACAGCTTTGGAACCGCAAGCGAGCGTCGACACACCGGGAGGTTCCGAACCGTCGGATGGCGCGTCATCCTGCATGGCGCGACGACTGACTCATGGCGGAGGCTGTCGATTGGTAAAGTCCCTGCTCGTGCAAGGCAGCATCGGCCCCCACGGGCCAGTGAGGATCGCAGCACCGACCCTCCCGGGTTGGTGAGGATCGCAACCTCCAGCATGTCTCGGTCCACGCCGGGCATGGAGTCCTCGGGCAGCACCGACCCACTTGGGCGGTGAGGATCGCAACCGGCCTATCCAAGAAGCCGCCGCCAGCGCCTACGAGGCAGCACCGACACACTCGGGTCGGTGAGGATCGCAACGCCCAAGCAGTGCCCCGTCCACGCCGGAGCCATCACGAGCAGCACCGGCCCACCCCGCCGGTGAGGATCGCAACCGCGTGGGCTGGGCCTACGCGCACGCCGCCGGTCGCAGCACTGGCCTGCCCGTGCCAGGTGAGGATCGCAACATCGTGCAGGGTGGCAGGGGCGACTCCACTCCACGAGTGGCACTGGCCCACCCGGGCCGGCGGGGGATCGCAACCTCGACGACCAGACCTCCCTGTGCGGCGGCGGCACCGGCCTACCTGGGCTGCGGAGGCCGCTAGTCGATCACCCGGTCGAGTGAGGTGGCGGGCAGCTCCGCGCAGGGCTGGCCGCCGAGGTTGATTACCAGTGTCGCCTCGGCGAGCACCGGTAGCAGCTCCCGGCCGGTGGCCACGGTGGTCCGCGTTCCGGCGGGTACGTACCGTGGCGTGCTGTAGCAGGGCAGGTACGGCTCCACCCCGGTCGTGTTCGTGATCACCTGGGGCTGTCCGGACTCGTCGACCTGCACGAGGAGCTGCGTGTCCAGGGCCGCGCGGGCCAGGTCCAGCCACGACAGCCACCGCGCGGCGAAGTACCCGAGCACCGCCTCGAAGTCCGACAGCGGCTCCGGGTAGCCCCGGCGGCGCGGTGACGGTCGGTAGCCGACGTTGAGGTGCTGTTCACCGGTGAGGTGACCGTCCGGCCCGACCCGGTAGTGGCCCAGCACGGCGACGTCGGGCGGGCCCTCGGGGAAGAACCGGGGGTTGAGGTCGGGGTCGACGCACGGTACCCACCCGTCGGGTGTGCGGGCCGCCTCGGCGATCAGGGCGTCGGTGACCGGGGGGAGACCAGGGTTGATCATCTCCTCGATCTCGCCCATGACGAGGTACGCGGCGAACGCCTCGGGCAGCACGTACAGCCGTCCGCCCGACGGCGACACCGCCGTCGCCACCCGCCACGACCCGGGCAGCACGTACCGGTGGTACTCGCGCTCGGCGTGCTCGGGTGGCAGGTCCCGCTGCTCGAACGGGGTGTCGGCGGCGTACGCGGTGTTGCCGTCCGGGGTGCCGTACCGGTCGATCTCCAGGTCGTGGGTCAGTGTCACGGCCACCTCGGCGTAATCGCTCAGTGGCGGGTCCTCCTCGGAGCGCGTCTGGTGGGGGGACAGCCAGTGCGGCAACTCCTCGTCCAGGTCGTAGCGCAGCGTGCCCTTGTTGACCTGCAGCTGCCCTATCAGGTAGGCGGCGGCGTCGCGCGGGTCCGCGAACCGCACGAGGAGACGGCGCTCGCGACCCTCGGCCCGGTAGACGACGAACCACTCGTCGTCGCGGACCATGCACCAGGCCTCGTCGGTGTGCTCGTCGATGGCGACGAACCGGGGGCTGATCAGGAACTCCCGCATCGCCTCGCGGAGCGTGACGAGCGCTTCGTCGATCGCGTGCCTGCCCCGCTGCTCGTTGTCGTACCGCCCCATCGCGAGATCGGCCGCGCGGGCCATGGCCAGCGAGGGCACCTGGTCGGGCAACGTGTAGCGGCGCTGGCGGATGTGGTCGACGAGCGCGAGCGTGGGCGGGATGTCGTGGTGCTGCAGGTAGTACGGCACAGAGCCGTGCCACACCCACACGCCGTCGGTGTGATAACCGCGCGGCACGACCGGCTCGTCGTCGTCGCCGAGTTCGTCGACACTGAAGCTGCGGGACGTGATCGCCCGCGGCGCGTCGCGGAGGTAGTCGAGGATGGCGACGCTCTCGACAGAATCGATCACCGGCCGGTAGGCGACCGGGCGGCCGTCCGCGTCCACACCGTCGAAGATCGGGGCGATCAGCGCGATCGGCTCCTTCCTCTTCGACGGGAGGTTCCGGCCGCTGAGCGTCCAGGCCAGGCCGAAGCGCTGCACTTTCGCCGCCGCCTCGTACAACCAGGGGAAGATCGCCTCGGTCGGCCGCGGGAGCAGACGCAGTTCGTCGGCGAAGTTCTCCAGCTCGTCGCGGAAGGTGATCGGGGTGACCCACTCCTGCTTCGCCTCGATGTCGAACCGGTGCCGCGCGTCGCCATCGGCGGTGAAGTGGAATGACGCGGTGGACCACACCCCCGTCGCGGTGTTGTACTCGCGCATCCGCAGGCGGTGCAGCCATTGGCCGACCAGCGGGGGAGGGGCCCACCACCGGCGCTCGCCGTCGGGGAGTGTCACCCGCGCTTCGATCTCCATGCGCCGAACGGTGGCGCGGCAGTCGATCGACAGCTCGCGCCAGCCTTCCGGGGCGAGCTTCGGCAGCTCGGCGGAGACTGTGGGCAGTAGCGATTCGTGTTTGCTGGACCGCCAGTGTCCCTCGACCACTGGCGGGTACTGCGGCCACCGCGTCCCCGATGGCTCGACTTCTCGCACCTGGACGAGCCGTTCGTCGGCCAGGTGTCCGACCATCGGGTCGAGGTCGGTGCGCTCGGGGGCCTCGCCCTCGACCAACCGCCACGTCGTGGTCGACACGATCGACTCGAAGATCGTCTTCGGCACCCGCCGCCGCGGCAGGCCCTCCACATCCGACGATGACCAGTGCGGGTCGAGACTCGTCCCGTGCTCCAGGTAGGTGGTCGCGCCGGGGCCGGGCTGGAAGCGCACCGCCTCCGCGCCCCGGATGGCGATGTCGAACGACTCACTCACGACCGAATCTCCCCTGCGGTGACTGCGTCCGCCGATACTATCGTCGGTACCGGTATCGGGCGGCGGAACGACGAGGTGTGGTGATGGGGCGGGACCACCGCGATGTGGTGACCAAGCAACAGGGCACCCAACACCGGATGATCTTGCGTTACGAGCACGAGAGGGGCAGCGCGGACGCATACTGCTTGGCGCGTCTCGTGGTTCGTGATTCGCTGCCGCCCGTGGCTGTGCTGACCGCGTTTCGCCATCGTGACAGGCCCCCTGCTCTTGGCTACTCCGGTCGACCTGCGGATGCGTTGCGGGTAGCCGTTGGTGATTCGATCGCCATCGACTGGGGCCAGGTGGTGTGGGCGTATCACTTCGGGGAGTTCTCCGATTTCTACATCGAAGGCGCCCCGGAGAACTTCGTGGTCGACGAGTTGGTGTTCTTCAACGGTCACTATCACAGTGACCTCGACACGTGCGTGGTCTACACCCCTGGGGAGTTCTTCGAGCGCTACGGGGAACTCGGCCTGGACCCGGTGCCCGACGTCGTGCAGGCCCTTGGGTGGAGGTTCTGACACCGTCATCGCCGCACTACCCGCCACGGTGGTAGGTCAGGGGCAACGTCCCGATGTACCAACCTGTCCAGCAGGACCGCCATCTCCACGGGGCCGATTCCGCCCGGTACAGGGGTGACAAGGCGGGGAACTTCCGACACCTCATGCTGTACGTCGCTGAGCACGGTTGTGCTACCGAGTTGCGGCACGAAGCCCGAGTCCACAACAAGTAGGTGCCCTTCGTGGATGTGTTCAGGCCCGAGGACCCGCGGGCTGCCAGTCACCGAGATGACGATGTCGGCATCTCGAACCTGCCGCAGGTCGTCACCGAAGTCGAGCTTCATCAGGGTGGCGCCGTGGCTTTCCAGCAATCGCACTACGCCGCGACCTACGAATCCGCCCGATCCCACTACGGCGATGGCCGGCCGGTCAGCCAGGAACGGCTCGACCACCCGCGCGATACCGTCGGCGGTCGCGCAGGCGTCATGCGGCGACTCGGTTTTGGTTCCATGCAATAGTGCATCGATGTCCTTGTCCGCCTTGATCCGCTCCACAAGGGGTTGCATCGTCGGTCCGACGGGCATCTGGACGATGATGCCGCTGACCTTGTCGTCGTCGTTGTACTGCGCCAGTAGTTCCTTGAGTCGGGACGGTGGTGTGTCTGCTGGGAGCACGTGGTGGTCGACCTGGTAGCCGAGGGCGCCGATGTTCTTTTCCTTCTGCACCGCCGATGCGCGGGAAGCGTCCATTTTGGTCTTCCAGCCGTCGGTCTCCGAGTCGGCTGCCTCGAAGCGGATGACCGCGACCTTCTTTTCCTGCTTGACGATGGTGTCGCGGTAGTCGCGGACGTACTCGTCGCGGACGTCCTTGAGGATCGAGCGGCCGGAGACCTGGTTGGGTTCGAGGACCTTGAGCTCGGAGACGACCTCGCCGCGCTGGGTGGCGCTCTCGGGGGCCGTCGCGGGCAGGTCGTCGCCCCAGGTGGGGTGGTGGCCGGGTGGGTTGGGCGACTCGTGGACGGTGTGCTGACCATCCGGGCCGTAGGTGTGCCACTCGCCGTTGGGGGGCCAGCCCGGGTGGTCACCGGCGGGGCCGCCTTGGGCGCTGGAGGCGAAGAGGTTGCCGTCGTAGTCGACCCAGGCGTCGGTGTTGGGTGCGGTGACGGGCACACCCAGCTCCCTGGCCAGCCGCGCGGCGAACCCGTCCGGTGTCCGGCCCGTCTGGCAGCTGGTGAGGGTGATCGGCGTCTTGCCGTCCCAGTCGGGGTTGGCGCGCAGGACGTCGGCGATGTCGCGGACGCCGAGGTTGGACCGGCCGATCCGCACGTCGCCGCTCGCGCCGTGCATGTCGACGACGAACTGGCCGGGGATCTTGCGCAGCTGGTTGGCGGTGTGCCGCTCGTTGCTGTCCGTGCCGATGAACATCGACATGCCCGCGGCCGTGGCCCCCATGCCGGGCCGGTGCTGGTCCAGCCGTTCGTCCGGCAGCGGGGCGAGCCGTTGGGACAGCGGCTTGGCAGGCCGGGGCTCCTGCAGCCGCGCCCGGGTGTCCGGCGCCCGGTGCTCGAGAGCCTGCTCGTGGTGACGCGGACGCGGGTCGGCGCCGGTCGGCCCGAACGACGGCTGACCGTGACGGTCTGGCGCTTGGTGGTGCTCGGCACCGGGCACTTGATCACCCGGCGGTCGACCGTGGGGACCGAACGCCCCGGGGTTCGTGTGTCCCGGGGGCGCGTGCCGGGGATCCGGTGGGACCGGGCCGCCCATCGGGTGCCTCGGGGGAGCCCCGTCGTGCCGTTGCGGGAACCGCGGGTCATGCGGACCGGTCCCGGACCACGTCCCGCCCGGGTGTCGTGGTCTACCGCTCGGTCCGGATGGGTGCTGCGGGAACCGATCACCCGGCGGCGGCCCCTGCGGTGGGCGAGCACCGCCACGCGCAGGCCCGTTGGCGGGGACCGGCCCGCGAGCGTGCGTGAACGGCCCGCTGGCAGGCGGCGGTGTCCCGTACGGCGGACCACCCTGCGGCGGACGACCGCCATCTCGAGGTGCCTGCCCACCGGCTGGCGGAGTTCTGTGCGGAGCCGTACCGGGGTGCGGTCGATGAGGTACGGGTCTGCTGGCGGGGGGCGTGCCGTGCCGGGCCGGGGGTGGTCCAGCTGGTCGTGCGCCGTGTGGGGATTGGCTCCCATCGCGTGGTGGCGCTCCACCAGGGGACGTCGTCCCGTACGGCGTGGGTCCGGTGTGCGGCGGGCGACCGGCCGGAGGTGTGCCGTGGGTCGGCTGGCCGCGGTCGCGAGGTGTCGGACCGGTGGCCGGGGGCGCGCCATAGGGAGGCTGACCGCCGCGCGCGTGTGGTCCGGCCGGTGCGTTGTGCGCGGGTCCGCGGCCGTCGGGGGATACCGGTCGGCCGGTTGTGGGCGTCCCACGGTTCGGATGACCGCCGTGGGCAGCGGGTCCGCTCTGGGGTGGATGACCGCCGCTGCCGCGCGTTGTTGTCGGGACGCCAGGGGCGGAGCGGCCGCCACCGGGCCCGGCCGGAGGTTGGGCACCGGCGCGGGAAAGCGGCCCGGGGCCTTGGGGGTGTGGTCGGCCTGCCTGGGGTGTACCGGGTTGCGGTCGGCCGCCTTGGGGTGCCGGTCCGCCGGGCACGCGTTGGGGATTGCTTCCGGGGCCGGGTGTGCCGCTGGAGCGCTGGGGGAATGCTTGTGGCGCCGGTCGAGGGGCCGCAGGCAGCGGTCTGGTGGCGCCGTCGGTGCGGAGGGCGCCATCGCCGACTCGCGGGAGTGGACGTGTCGGGGAGTGCTGCCGCCCGGCGTCGGGAGTAGCTGGGCCTGGGGCCTGGACGCGCGGCGGGGGCGCCACCGTGGGGCGGGTGCCGGTTGTCGGCGGCGTGCTGGTGCCCAGCGGTGTCGGTCGGCTGGGGGCGGAGGTGGGCGCCGGGCCGGACCGACCGGTGGGGGACTGGGTTCGTTGCGGTAGCGCCGGTGTCTTTGGGGCGGAGGTGACGCGGCGCATCGAGTCGGCGGAGGAGCGGTCGGTGCCGCGGGTGGCCTGGGCGGTCGCCTTGGTCTTCGCGCCCGCGTGGTCGGCCGCGGTGGCCGCCTGGTCGGCGCCGGTGCGAGCGGTGGCGATGGCGCGGTCCGCGTGGACCATCGCGACCTGGCCGAAGACGCCCGCGCCGCCCTGGCTGGCCGAGATGTTGAGCTTCGACGCGACAGCCGAGCGCAGTTGCTGGCCCCGGTCGGTGATGCGGCCGCCCAGGTTCTCGACCGCGTCGGTGTCCATCCGCGTGCCGCGGCCCGCGGGTGCGCCGCCGGGGGAGGAGGACGGTGTGGGAGGTGGGGATGACGGTGGGCTGTCGTGCCCGCCGTGGTGCGCGGACGAGCCGCGGCCGGTGCGGGGACGGGTCATCAGGTGGCGGTCTGCGGCACGTCATAGGGCTTGACGGCGTCGTAGGCGGACTTGGCGTAGCCGCCGTACTCCGCGAACCGCTCCAGCCCCTTGACCAGGTCCTCCATCTTGTGAGCGAGCTTCGCCAGCCGACCGCCCATGCGCCCCATCGCCGCGCCGAGCTTGGACAGTCGAGTGGCCATCTTCGTCGCCAGCATGGCGGCGCGGCCGCCGGCGTAACCCGCGAACGCCGCGATCGATCCGCCGAAGCTCACCACCGCGGACGCCGCGGCGATCAACGCGCCGGTGATCAGCTCGCCGACGAGGTCGGAGATCCAGCCGAACACCAGCGACCGCAGCTCGCACACCAGCGCCCCCGACAGCGCGTAGATCGCTGCCGTTCCGTCCATAGTGGACCCCAGCGCCTCGTACTCGCCCGCCATGCGGTCCATCTCGGCGCGGAAGGTGTCGCCGGAGTCGCCTTCCCAGTCCGGCACGGTGCCCAGGTCGCGGCGGTGTTCCTCGGCGATCATCTTCATCTCGACGGCGGCCTGCTTGAGCTGGTCGACATTGGCGTTGATCTCGTCGGGGTCGCCCAGCAGGGCGTCGAGCGGCTCGCGGATGAAGTCGATGTGCTCCAGCAGCCAGCCCACACCCGCGGACGCCAACGCGCCCAACGGATTGGCCGCCAACCCGACGACGTCGACCACCACGCCCGCGCCGCCGAGCGCGACATCGATCACGTCGACGCCCTCGCCCTCGGACTCCGCGGTCAGCGAGTCGACGAAGCCGTTGACACTGTCGACGACGCCCGCGCCGGTCGACCAGGTGGTGGTGCTGTTCTCCTCGGACACCGTGGTTCCCCGCGATTCACTTGCTCTGGTAGATGGAGTCGCCGCTGTAGTCGTCGGGCTCATCGTCCGGCGGGCGCTGGGTCGGCGGCCTGCGCGGCGGCTGCGGCCGCGCAGGCGGCTCGTCGACCTCCGGCGTGATGTAGGTCCGCCCGCGCGGGCGCTCCTCGGCGACCGGCTCGGGCAGGTACTCGGTGATGACCCGGTAGGTCTCGGAATCCGTGCCCCCCACCGCGCCGAACGTCTCCGCGACCAGCACGGCCGCCTGCCGCTGCGCTTGGCGCGCGGTGGCGGTGATCTCGGCGGCGAGTTGGGTGTGCGACAGGCGCATGGCCTCGGGGGTGAGCTTGAGCTCGGTCAACGCACCGTTGGGCGCCACCGTGACGGTGACCACCCCGTCCTTGGACGTAGCCGTTCCGTGCGCCGTCGCCAGCCCCTCCCGAACCACCGCCGCCTTGCGCTGAGCGTCCGCGATCCTCGCGTCGAACTCCCGCATCCACTCGTCGGGCGTCTTCACCTTGATCCCCCTGTACAACAACCGGCGGCGTGCAGCATCGCACAGCCACCCTCCCGGCGAAGCCAGAATGGCCGCACTCGCCCGTTCAGACGGTGAACCTGGTGTCGGCCAGTGGGATCGCGGGCGTACCTGAACTGTGGGCGACGCGGCGAAGCAAGCCGCCAATCGCGCCGCGGCGTGTGGGCGGTTCGTGCCGAAGAATGGGGGGAGTTGCGACGAGTACAGCTTCGCGACCACGGACGAGGGCGGTTCCGGTGCACGCATCGAGGGGTCCCGTTGAGGGAGCAACGGTGTCAGGGCGGGGCGGTCAGCTCCGGATACGCTAAAGCCGAGGTCGACCAGGGAGACAGGTTTCTAGTGGTCATCGCCAGTCCGGCCCAGGTTTAGTCGAAGTGGCCGAGGTATGCGCCGATGGCCGACACGGCCAGGCCTGCCTCCTCGGTCACTTCGCGCGCGAGCGCCACGTCGAGCGTCTCGTCCGGTTCGACCTTGCCGCTGGGCAGCTCGTAGATGCGGCCCATGAAGTCGTCGCCCGGCCGCTTCAGCAGTAGGACGCGCTCCTCGTGGGTGATCACTGCCCCGACCACTAGCTGCTGCACGCCGTCGGCGTCGGCGGTGCTTGCCAGGTCGATGAGCTGCTGGGTGTCGATCACGTGTCAGATCCCTTTCAGTCAGGGCCGCGCTATTCACACTTCTCCCATCGAGTTGTTTCCCTGCGTGAATAGTGGAATAGGTCAGCGGTCGAAGGAACTCTGCGGATGTCAACCCCTGTGCTACGTTCCAAGAATGCGCGTAGCGTCGAAGTCGATAAATGTCCCATTTGTCAGGGCGCTGGCCGCGGGTGCGGTGGCGGTGTCGTTGTTCACGCCGGGGGCGGTCGCGGAGGCGGCCGGGCCGCAGTACCGCGGGGTCTACGAGTGCGCGGGCCCGTCGATCGACCGGTACCAGCAGTGGCTGGCCTCCGGCGAGGGCACCACTGTCCCGGCCACCGGCAGTCTGCTCGTCCGCGAAGGCCGCGGCTACGCCGCCAAGGTCACCTTCCTCAAGGACGAGTGGCACGTCGCCGTGGTCTGGCTGGGAAACCAGTTCGAGGCGCAGGCCGACCTGTCGGAGTCGTCCGGGTTCTGGATGACCTACAGCGCCACCGACGACCTCTACCTCCAACTCCGCCCCGCCTCGCACTGGAGCGGTGGCGACAAGTGGCTGACCAAGGTCCCGGCCACCGGCGGCAAACGGGTCACGAAGTTCTTCAGCTTCGCCGCGGACAACTGGACCTGGCTCCCCGAACTCGGCCAGCCTTCCTACTCCTTCGCTTCCGCCCTGGCCGCGGCCCGTGGTTTCGTCTTCGTCGGCAAGACCGCCAACAAGCTCGACTTCCGCGGCCTCCGCATCGACGGCTACCAACCGCCCTGCCGCTGATCGCTACCCGACGAATGGTCCGACCCCACTCCTCTGCTGCCATCGCCACGTACACCGGCATCGCCGCGACCCGGATTCGGTCGTCCCGCGTCGTGTACCCCAGCACCACACACCGCAGCCGCCGCCCTACCTCCGGCCACGGTTCGCCGTCGGGCCGGTCCGTGATGTGGGCGTGGGCCACGAACCCGGGCTCCCCGTCCTCGGACTCCACGATGAGCCCGTACGACGCGTGCCGCTCCACCGTGCAGTGGACGACGTCGAACCTCTTGTGCGCCCGCGTCACGGGAACCGCGCCCCACTCGTTGTCACGTCCCGATTATCCCCGTGGACAGCGAACAACGCCCTCGTCCCGCCCGGGAATCCCCGGGCGGGACGCGAGCTGTCTGATCAGCGCCAGAGCACGCCGCGGGTGACGACCCCCGGGTAGGTGATGCTGCCCATGATGAACCCGTTCGCCGTGAGCTGCCTGGCGTACACCTTGGTCGCACCGCTGGCCGCAGGCGACAGGGGTAGGGTCGTGGCGTTGCCCGCCGGGTCCCACACGATCGCGCGGACCAGCGGGGACAGGTTCTGGAAGCCCACGCTCGTGCCGAGTTCGTCGACGTCGGTCGCGGAGGAGTTTCCGCCGCCCGCCTGCGTGGCCAGCACCTGCGGAATCCCCTGCGGAGTCCACCGAACCGCAGAGATGTTGCCGCCGCTCTTTATGTAGGTACCCGCGATGTTCTGGTTCTCGGTCACCGCCGCCGCGCCGTTGCTCCAACTGGTGTCGTCGGGCGCGCCCAGCGAGGTGATGGTGTCGTCGAGGTTCCAGCGCACCGCGAACCCGTCGGAGCTCCCGACCGCGATCCCGCTCTCGTTGACGTCGGAGATCGTGTCGACGCTGCCCTCGAGCACCGTGGGCAGCACCCGCACCGCACCGTCGGGTGCCCACAGCACGGCACGCGTGCCGATCTCGTCCTGCGGGGTCGCCCGCCCCCAGACGATCCCGCCGTCGGTGATCCCGTCCGCGGCGACGCCCCGGTACCCCGCAGGCACCGCCAGCCTGCTGATCTGCCCGTTCCGGTCCCACCGGACCGCGTTGCGCCACCCGATTTCCAGGTTCCCGGACGCCCCGACCACGACCCCCGCCCGGTTGACCGCGATGGCGCGGCTGCTGTTGTCCTCGGGCAGCACACCGAGGTCCTGCGGTACCGGCCCGTCCCACCGAGTTGCCCGCCACAACCCGCTGTACTCCTGCGCCTCACCCACCACGACCCCGGCGTCGTTGACCGAGTTCGCCCGGCTCCGCTCCCCACCCAACGTCCCGAGGTCAACCGGCGTCGAGTTCCCGTCCCACCGCACAGCCCGCCGCGCCGTTCGGTCGGACCCCGAGCTGTACCCGACCACGACCCCGCTCGCGTTCACATCCGTCGCCAGACTCGCCCGATCTCCGGGCAGCGGAGCCAACTCCACATACGAGTACTCCCGCCCAGCCGCCTCAGCGACCCCAGGCACCAACCCCACCGCCACCACGGCGACGGTCATCGCCAACAAACTCCTGCGCACGACAAACCCCTTCCCCCTCAACTGGTCACCGACGAGGAGCAGGGTTTCGTCCTTTTCCTGGCAGTACCAGGGCATTGCGACCCGATACACGCTGTTCCCTTTGGCCGCCAACATTCTCCACCGAATAGTCGCGTGGTTTGCTGAGGGCCATTGTGGACTGTGCGAACCCGGGCGGGTTCCCTGGTTGCCGCAATCCGAACAAGAAGCGTCCATCCGGGAACACCCCAGGACCGGGTGGTCCGAGCCCAGCCAGGACCACGCCACCGATCGGACGCACGACCACGCCTACCGCAGTTGGACAACGAAGAGACCGAGGTCTATACCACGCATGGCGTGCACGGCGCCCCGATCTCACGTGAAGTCCTGCTAGCGGCAGCGGGCGTCCTCGACCATGGCCAGGTTGATGGCGGCGGGGACTGCAGCACCGCCGAGAGGACTATGGGATCACCAGAGAATCGCAAGCCCCACCGTCGCTCGCCGTATTCGTCTCGGGATGGCTATTCCTGGGCTAGGGGAGCCACGGACAGAAGACCGCAGCCGTAGGAGCGGGCTTTGCCGATGCCGGTGAGGATGGCGGTGCGGGTGGCGTCGGGGTCGGTGATGGTGGCGGTGCCCTCGAAACGGGTGGCTCCGTGCTTTAGGCGCTGGTCGCCGTCGCGGCGTCCGGTGAGCAAGGTTTCCTCGTTGAGCAGCACAGACTGGGTGACCAACCCGGCATCTGTGGAACGTCGCTGCCACCACAGCAGCGCGTCCTCTCCGCGCAGCCAGCGGCGTTGCTTCTTCCCGTCGGGGGTTGTGTGGATGGCGACGGGGTTGGCGACGATGCGGTAGCGGACGGAGAGGTTGTGGTCGAGTCGGTTGAGCAGACCAGTGAGGGGGATCGAGTCGACGATGGCGTAGTCGGTGGGCAGTTGGTCGGGGTCGGGGGGTAGGTCGGCTTGGACGAGCGCCACGGTGCTGCCGTTGTTCTGTTCGACGCGGTAGAGCACGTTGGCGGTGGACCTGCGGTGGTCCCCTTGGAGGCTGGGGAATAGGTCCAGCACGCGCCTGTGCATACGGTGCACGTCCCTCAGATCACGCGCCACTTCTCGGTGGCGCGAGTTGAGGCGTAGACGGATCAGCGTTGTACTAGGGGTGGAGTTGGTCATCTGGACTCCTCAGAGCGGTGGTGAGCGCGTCGAGGTAGGCGCCCCCGTAACCCGCGCAGAGGGTGGCGGGAAGCGCGCGGCGGTAGCGGTGAACGGTTCGGGTGCGGTAGGCGCGGTCGATGGCGTGGAAGGTTTGTGGGTCGTCGGGGACCTCCTCGCTGTGGTTGTTGTGGCCGAAAGGGGCGGTCTCACTGATGAAGTCGACGTCCACTTCGTTGCCTTCGCGCGGTTTGGCGCGTGCCAAGGGCAGCAGGGTCTCCAGCCATTCCGTGCCGTTGTCGACCCTGGCCAACAGCATCGGTCCATCCGGTGGACACGATCGGCGCCCGAGGTAGCCAGCCCAGTGAGGTCGGCGAAGTGCGACCTCGATCTCGTCGAGGAGCGCTGGATCCCTGCTGCCGAGGGCGACGGTGAACACGGCGTCGGCCAGGTAGTGCCGGTTGCTCACAACCGTGCCCTTCCCCTGCGGTCGGTAACCGCCTGAGGAGATCGGAACGGTCTGGTTCGCGGGACGTCCTCCGCCGACGGTGTGGAAGTCGACCAGTTGCTGGCCGGGGCGGTCTACGCGGACGTCGAGGTGCAGTGGGCGGTAGCGGGTCAAGTCTTCGCCGCGTGAACGGTGCTGGGCGGCGGCGATGATCCCGATGATGCCCGAGCGCGTTGGATACGTGTTGGTATCGCGCTCGTTCCACGGCGAGTGAGTTCCCCAGGACTGCAGTGGGCCACCGAAGCGGAGCAGGAGCACGCTCACGCTGCTGCTCCGGCGTGGTTCATCGCCTCGGTGATGAGGTTGTGCAGGCTCTCGTACCGTTCGCCCAGTGCGGTGTGGGCATCTGCGTCGATGCCCGCGTGGCCGTGCCAGACCAGTTCCTCGGTGCCGATGAAGGCGTGCAGTCGGTGGGCGTAGTCGGCCAGCTGTCGCCGTGAAGGTTCGGCGTAGCCACCCCCGTCCGCGTAGCGTGCGGGCTTCTCGAACGCCGCGGCCAACGACAGTGGCTGGTGGCGTACTGCGATGTGGACGAGGTCGGGTCGCGTGACCGCGCCGGTAGTGCGCTGCTTCCCGCTGGGCATCGCGGTGCAGAAGGCCCGCAAGTAGGTGTCGATCGTGCGCAGTGCGTCTTCGGCGGAACCGACGTTGGTCACCAAGTCGGTGATGTTGACGCTGCTGTACCGGTAGAACACCCCCGACGTGAACTCGGCGGTGCTCAAGTGACCAGAGCCGCTGTTCTGCGCGCGGTCGTCGACGGCGGTGAAGAAGTCATAGTCGACCGCGGTCTCGTGGGTCGTGAAAGCGTGCGCGAACAGTACGGCGCCGTCCACCTCGTGCCCGGGCATCTCGGCCAGCATGCGGCCCAGCAGGTTGATCGTGGGTGAGCGGCGCCGCAGGATCTCACTGACAGACTCCGCGGGTAGCACGACCGCCGCCTTGTCCTGCTTCTTCTTCCCACCTTTCGCCTTGCCCTTGCCGGTAGGCGTGGTTTCAGCGTTCTCTGCCTTCTTGTCCTCAAGCTGCGGCAGGGCGGTGGCCTCGATCTCGGCCCGATGTGTCTCACATAGGTCTGCCAGCTCTGCCAGGGTCACGGTGGGGATCCAGAACAGCACTCTGGATAGGTCCGTGATCTCGTCCGGAGTGACGCCGCCCTGCTTGCTGTCGGCGCGCTTGGCCACCGCGTCGGCGCTGAACATCACCGCACGGCCGCCCTTGCGCGCGTTGTCAGCGTCCCACCCCCGCTGTTCGAGCAGCTCGGCGACCGCACCTGCCACCCCGCGGGTTCGGATGGTCGTCTCGCCCAGTTGCTTCTCCACCTCAAAGCGGACAGCCCGCTTCCACGACTGGCTCGACACCCGTGTTCGGGTCTTGCCCCCGTAAACGGTCTCCTTTGGCGAGCCGAGAGCATCGCGGTTGAGGTTGCTGTACGGAACGGACTGCAACGCGTGGATGTCTATGTGCACTGGAAGAACCTTTCGCAGCGGAACGGACTGGACGGGCAACGTCGTGGGCTCAGCGGTCGCCGCCGCCTGGGAGCGAGAGGTAGTAGCTCTGGAGCCAGCGTTTGCGGACGACCGATTGTTGACCGGGCCAGACGATCAGGTCACGAAGCAGGGCGGTGAAATCGACTGGTACCCGGGCCTGACGCAGCGGAACCACGACGTGGACCACCCGTCTGCACACTGTCTCGGCTGTCTGCCTTCCCACTAGATGCACGAGCTTCTCCGTGGTGGAGGCAGCGATGTGCTTGTCCTCACTCGCTTTGGCCAGGGATGCGCCCAAGTTGCGTGGAGGACTGTCCGGCCGTGCTCCCTCCGGAAAGTGCGCCATGAGCGAGGCCACTGTGTACACGCATCGCTCACGATGGCCTGAAGTGTCGTTGCGGCAGAACCTGGCCAGATAGCGGTGCATCGGATCGCACTGGCGGTGCTCAGGGGGGCGGCTCAATCCCGAACGCAGAGCCGTCCTGATCGCTGGGTTCGGGAGATAGTCCTCGACCAACGTGGCCACCACGTCGGACGCGAACTCGCGCAACGGCTTCTCGGGCATCACTGGGGTTCCTTGTCGTTACGGGGTTCCTTCTTCGCCGCGTGGTTGCGCAGGTAGCGGATCACCTGGGCTTGTGCGCGGGCCACCGCCGCCTGGTGCGCGAGGTGATCTGTTGCCTCGGCGACAGCGTCCTCGGCTAGAGCGGTGAAGGCGCGATAGGGCTCTACGAAGTCCCTGGCATGGAACAGTTCCCAGAACCTCTCCTCGGCGCGCGGCCAGTACCAGGTCAGGGCGGCGGCGACCCAGGGTACATCCTTGTCGTCGGGTCGGGAGTTGGCGATCGACAAGGACCGGTACTCCTGCCTGAGCGCGGAACGCAGCACACCCGCGACCGTTTCCGCGGCGGAGCGCAACACGGCAGCCCCGTGCGCGTAGTCGGGATCGTGTTCTTCCAACCAGATGAACAGCGGCGGAGTCGTCGAGGTGATCCACTGTCGGTCGACGGACTTGCGATCCTGGTGGACCCCATGCGCTCGTACCCGAACGTGGTCGCGGACTTCCGGGGGCAAGGTGTGGATACCGGTGACCGTGTCGGGGCGGGTGTGGTCCTCGGAGTCGGCCAGCAGGGCGTCCAGGTCCCGCCACAACGCGCGGGTGGCGTCTGCTCGACGGTCCTTCCACTCGCCTTGCTTCGTACGTTCGCGGATGGTGTAGGGATCACGTCCCAGGATCGGCGGGTGGGGTTCCTTGAAAGCCCAGGTAATGCGGGCATCGACGACCGTGTCGCCGCTGGGGTCGGGGTGCAGCAGTACCGCGTGCCTGCTGCGTCCGAGCAGCAGCCCTGCGGGAGAGGTGACAGGAGGGGGAGGGGCCAAAGGGTCGGGCGGGCCCTCGCGCTCCCACAACGCCACGTCCGTCCCGGGTTCGGGCGCCGCTCCCGGATCCGGTAGCCCGATG
This sequence comes from Actinokineospora baliensis, assembly GCF_016907695.1. Taxonomy (NCBI): domain Bacteria; kingdom Bacillati; phylum Actinomycetota; class Actinomycetes; order Pseudonocardiales; family Pseudonocardiaceae; genus Actinokineospora; species Actinokineospora baliensis. Next base: position 4,725,321 of record NZ_JAFBCK010000001.1, read on the forward strand.
ACCAGGGTTTCGAACAACGATCTCCCCAACGGGTAGTACGTCAACGCAGCGCGCAACGGACCGGAGCTCATGTACTGGTCTGACACCACATGCCCAGTACCGTCGGCCCTCTGTCGGCTTACCGTCCTTGTACCGCCACCGCCGCCCGGACCGTAGAGGTGGGTGACCAGTAACCACTGGATCGCTTGCGCGGTCGGGATCGCAGGAGCGTGGCCCTTGTGGGTGTGGCGAAACCACACCGGCGAGTTGTCCCGAGGGCGGGTCGGATCGAACCGGTTGACCCCGATCTTGCGCGCCTCGGTCACCAGCCGAATGTCCTGCATCCACGGCCGCACCGGGGAGTACAGGTCCCACCTGTCCTCATACCTGTCGAAGTACTCGTCAACGGCCTCGGTGTCGAACCCCGTGTCCGCGGGGAATGCCGAAGCCCGAGCGAGAGCGAATCGACGCGACTGCCAGTCGCGGTCGTCGCCGGGGACCGTGTGCTGGTCGAGTCGGGTCACGCGCGCGGTGAGCAGGTAGAGAAGGCGCAGGATCGCCGATGCCGCAGGAGGTGTGGGAACTGCGATGTCCCGGAGACGGTGGGCTTGCGACAGCACATCGCGTAGCGACAGCACCTCCAGCTCACCCTCGTGCGAGAGCACCGGGACCCATGGCCGACGATCTACCGGGTAGGTGGGAAGTGTCATCAACTCCCTTTCGTGGTGCGCCGAAGCCCCAGTTCGGGATCCAGCGTCAAGTCCTCGAAGACTGGCGCGGGCAGGACGAGGACATCGCGCAGTACCCCCAGCCGACTCCACTCGCCATGTGAGGTGAGCCGCCCTTTCGCCACCGCATCCCGCACCCACTCCCCGGGGCAGGTCACCGAGTGGTCCATGAATGCCTTGACGCGAGGTGGTTTCGGCCGCGACGTCGTCCACTCGACCTTGTGTTCGGGATCCAGCCAGTTCCTGCCACGGGCATCGGTGTAGCGGGGCACCAGCCGAGCGGTATCGATGCCGAGTCTGGTCGAGACGTCCTGCTCCAAGACCTCGTTGCTGGTCAACTCGAACAGGTCCTTCACCGTGGAGGCAGGGACGACACCTGCCACCGCGGCGAACTGGACTCGGGCGCGGGCTTCGGCGTACTGGGCATTCCACAGGTTTCGCAGATCGGCTGGGACGTCGTCCGCCGTCACGGAGTGCACCTGCTGGACGAGTGCGTCGACGTCACCGGGCACCCGTAGTTCGCCCGGTCGCTCCGACAGGACCACATGCGTTGCCGCCAAGTCGAAACCGTCGTAGACCGAACCCCACTCCTCCGGGAACGGTCTCTCCGCCGCTAAATCCACGGGATCCAGCACCACCAGCCGGGGCCCGAGGCTCCACGAGGGACGATCCGGTGAGCCGTCAGAGAGACGCCGATCATGACGCCAGCACCTACCCAGCCGTTGGATCAGTAGGGCCATTGGCGCGAGGTCAGAGATCATCAGGTCGAAGTCCAGATCCAGGCTCTGCTCGAGGATCTGTGTGGCCACGACGACGGTCGGGCGTTCACGGTCACCACCCTTGCCGAACCGCGACAGCAACCCGCGAGTGATCTCGGCACGCTGGTAGTGGGGGAACCGGGCATGCAGGAGGATCAGGTCGACTCCGGCGGGAAAGTTCTTCCGCAGGGACTCGAAGGTGCGCTGCGCGGAATCGACCGTGTTGCACAGCACCGCCACGGACCCGCCGCGCTTGGCCACCTTGTCGACGTACTCCCGGATTGCCCGCTCCCTCCCTGTTGCTGAGCGATCGTGAGTGCGATGTTCGATGAACGGCCTTGGATGGCGTTCCACTGCCATCGCCTGGGCGGAGTCCTGCCCTGCGGTCAACACCGCGCCCGATCGCCCCACGAAGAACCAGCCTGGGTAGGTCGTCGCTGCCTCACCTGCGGGCGCGGCACCCGCGCCGTCCAGGTAGGCGGCCACGTAGCTGTCGCGGACCTTGGCCGGAAGCGTCGCCGACAGCAGCACCACCGGCACTCCCAGCCGTCCGCACCAGGACAACAAGCCTGCCAGCAGTTCTCGCGTGTACGTGTCGTAGGAGTGGACTTCGTCGATGATGACGGTCTTGTTCGCCAACGCGTGCATCCGCAAGGCGTTGTGCCGCACCCGCAATCCAGCCAGCAAGGCCTGGTCCACGGTGCCAACACACAGACCCGAGAGCAGGGTTGTCCTCGGATCACGCAACCACTCTGTGATGTCGTGATCAGCGACGTACTTGTCGTTGAACCGCGCCATCGAGTGTGCCAAGGTCACCGGCGGCGTCCCCACCGCCACCGCGTCCACGTACTCCTTGAGTCGCGACCAGATCTGATCGGCAGTGGCCATCGTCGGCAACCCCACGAACAGGCCTGTCCGCCCTGTTAACCTCCCCAACGCATGCGCCGCGATGAAGCTCGCCTCCGACTTGCCCACCCCGGTCGGCGCGGCGATAACCAGCAGCCCGGTTTCCCTCGCCCGCGGCACGAACTCCTTGATGATGGACTGCTGCAACGCGTTCGGCTCGAACCCCCAGACTGCCTGTGTGGATACACTCTCAGCGAACACGGGAGTTGACAACCCTACCTCGGCGACACGGCCCCGCACGGCCTTCAGGGTGTTGTCGTACCGGGAAAGGAGGTCTTCCGGTGCGTCGGCTTGCTGACTGCGAATGAACTTCACATCCGACACCAGCCAGTCGGCGACTACCACGATCCCGGTCAACACCACCGCGACCGGCAGCGGCAACCCCGTCGGCAGCGAGGGCTCGCCCAGCACCTCACGGACCGCCGATACCAGCTCTACACGGGCTTGGTGCCACCGGTCGTGTCCCAAACGGCCCACCCGCAGCGGACGCTCCACCTTCTTGGGGCACGGATGCGGGTACTGGCCGTGATGTCCGCCCAGCAACTGGCCAACCCAGTACGCGACCGGCGGCTCGGGGGAGACGCCGTCAGCCACTCGAGGATCCAGAAGCGTTGGCAACGCCCAGTACGCCGCCTCGGCGTGTCCTAGGTACTCGGCGCCGGTCAGCCCTTCCTGAAAGCAGGGAATCGCCTTGCCGACGTCATGCAGCCCGGCCAGCAACGCCACGAACCGCCCGGCCTCATCCTCGGACACCCCGAGTTCGTCCGACACCCACCGCCGCACCCCAGGCGTCACATGCGATTCCCACAGCGCGACGGCAGCAGCAGCGGCGTCCAGCAGGTGGTAGATCAAGGGGTAGTCCTCTGCCAGCCCCTTCCGCTTGCCCCACACTGTCAGATCCACCCAGATCCCCCAGCCGAACTTGATCAACGCTGACGGGTGAGCGTACAGGATACGACGAAGCTGGCTGGGTCTACCCACCGGCTTGGGGCCGATCAGGTTGTGATGTGGGGATAGGTTGCGTTGTGTGACTGGTGGTTCGGTGATGTCTCCGGCTGAGTACGTGGCGTCGTTGCCGCGCAAGCGGATGGCGGCTGGGGTGGTGTTTCGTGATCGCGACGGTCGGGTGTTGTGGGTGGAACCGACCTACAAGCCGAACTGGGAGGTGCCTGGTGGGGTTGTGGAGGCTGGGGAGTCGCCGTGGGAGGCGGCTGGTCGGGAGTTGATGGAGGAGTTGGGGCTGTTGGCTGGTCGGGTGGGGCGGTTGCTGGTGGTTGATCATGTGCACCCTCATGACGACCGGCCTGAGGGGATGGCGTTCCTGTTCGACGGTGGTGTGCTGGTGCAGGCCGATATGGAGGGCGTGAACTTGGCGGACGGGGAGATTCGGTCTGTCCGGTTCATGACAGTGGACGAGGCTCGATCGCGGGTGAAGCCGGTGCTTGCGGGGAGGGTGGCTGCTGCTCTTGACGCCGTGCGGATGGGTAGTACGGCGTTGTGTGAACATGGCGTCCAGATCAACGGTGCGTAGAACCTCCGCACGGTCGGGCAGCGCCCTCGTGCGCCTCTGGGATGGGTGCTCTGGCGCGAATGTGGTGCTTGCCTGCCGTGCGGTTGAGGGAGTCATGGACGCCGTCGGCGAGCCGGTATTCGGCGAGGTCTACGGCTGCCTTGGCGATGGGGGAGTCACGGCGGTAGCCCGCCACTCCGGCTAGCGGCGCGAGATCGGCGACGACCCGGTGGGCGGTGTCGACGCCGTGGGCCTTGACTTCGGCACCCCACAGCTCGGCGTGTGGTCCGTCGTGGTGAGGTGTTCCTGTAGCAATGTCATCCCGTCTCCGTGCAGGATTTGATCTGGGTGGACTACGACCTCGTCTAAACAGCCCCGCTCGCGCGGGGAGCACCGGGTGCCGGTCAGGACCGGCTTGTCGATGTCGGGAACAGCCCCGCTCGCGCGGGGAGCACACTTGTTGACCTGGGATGATGCTAGCCGAGTCGGCGGTTTACATTCACTTTGGCGTCGCAGTCGGTTGCTTGTGTTGGGTGCGGCTGGCACTGGGGCAATGGCGAGTGCAGCACGATGCAAGTTTAGAGCTTGGGAATCGGGCGCACTGGTGGCGATGGCCGCGGACGTCGCGCTGAAGGGTGATGGCTTGGCAGCGGGCCCGCCACCGGTTCCCGGCTGCCGCCACAGCCGTATTGGCACCGGTGGCGGGCCTGCTGGCGTACGGGGTGAGCAATGTGCGTTCACCTGGTGCTCCTCGCCCTCGGAGCGGGACTGGGGGGCCTTTATGCGCCTCGTTTCACACGGTGTGCCCGAGTCGGTCGGTGGGTCTGGGATACTTGAGTGGTGCGCATCCGATGGTCCAGCGATCCGGAGGCACTGTTGGTTGAGCTGGCTGAGCGCCAGATCAACTACGCGGTGGCCGAGGTGGGGTCTGGCTGGTGTCGGGACGATCATGAGCGGCTTCTGGGGTATGAGGAAGCTGGCCCGCCGGTCCTGGGTGGGGTGTTTGCCAGGGCGGTTGAGTTGGTGCGGGGATATGAGTTCGCGCCTCCCGAGTTGATTCGGGGTCACTTTCGGCGGGGATCGGCGTTGTTGGGGCGGGACATGGTGTTGGAGGGCCGCTTTTGCGGTGCTCGGTTTCTGATGGGGGTGCGGGTCACGGCCGTTCTCGACACGGTGGATGCCCAGGTCAGTCGGTGGGGGTGGGCGTATGAGACGTTGGTTGGGCACCTGGAGCGGGGGCGGGTGGATTATGAGGTCAGCAAAGATCACGTGACGGGTGCGGTGCGGTTTCGGGCGCACTCCTACTCGCGACCCTCACACGAGTCACACCCGATCCTCCGCGTCGGCTGGGCCATATTTGGCCGCCGCCTCCAGTTGCGTTTCTACCGGCGGGTGGGCGAACAGATGGCCGCTCTCGCCGCTCACCACACAATCACCACCGCGCCGACTACCCGAATCCACCGGCCACGCCGAGCCCTCACCATTGTCGACGGCGGTAACCGCACACTGTTGCCGGATGGGTGAGGGGCAGCTGGCACGGCTGAGTCATGTTTCGAGGAGTTCTCGTGTTGTCGTGGTGAGGGCGTGGAGGTGGTTCTGCTCGGCGATGATCTGGGCGGAGTTGAGCAGGGAGCGTGCTTCCGGTGTGCGTCCGATGCCGAGGAGGGCGCGTGCTCGGTGGACGCGGAACCAGCCGAGTTGGGCGGGGGCTGTTCGGACGGCGTTGGTGCAGTTGTCCAGAAGCGACAGTGCGGTGGGGAAGTCGTTGGTTGCCAGGGCTAGGCGGGCGCGGAGGGGTTCGACGGGGCCCAGCAGGACGGCTGGCCAGCCTGCTAGGACCAGTTCGCCGGTGTGAGTGGCTAGGAGCTTGTCGGTGGTGTGGCAGAGGTCGTGGAGGTCGGTGGGGAGGTTGTGGTTTCGGGCGAGGCTGTCGATGGTTTCGACGACCAGGGTGAGGACGGTGACGCCGTAGCCGTGGGGTGGGAGGGAGTTCAGGCCGTCCAGGCGGTGGAACAGGGCATGGAGGGCGTCTACGGCGGCGGTGGGGTTGTTGGTTTCGCTGTGGAGGAAGGCGGTCGCGGCCATCCAGACCGGGAAGTACTCGCGTTGCTGCACACCGGTGTCGAGGTCGACGGCGCTCAGGTCGGCCATGCGGCCTTGTTCGCGGCGTAGCCAGAAGACTTGAGCCATCCAGGTTTGGCGCAATGAGTCGCCGATCGTCTGGGTCGCCATGCGGTTGAGGAGGGCTCGACCGGTTCCGAACAGTCGATGTTCGGCGGCAGTCAGGTTTCCCCGCCACAGGTCGAACATCGTATCCATCGTGGACTGCAGCCACGGCATCAGACCGTGCGCTGAGTGGGCGGCGATCTCCCGGTGCCGGGCCGCGGTGGCCTGAGCCTCGTGCAACTCGCCCAAGCGCAGGTGGTCGATGACGGTGGCGATCAGGGCTTCGCCGTGGAAGTGTTCGGGGCCGCCGGAGTAGGCGGCCTGTTCGAGCATCCTGCTGATGTCCCGCAGCTGGTCGGGTGGGGTGAAGTCGTACAGGGCCCAGCGGCACTCGGTCAGCACATCGCAGACGATCTCGGATGGGTCGTCCTGCTTGAGGTCCGCGATCAGGGCGCGGGCTGCTCGTACGCCTGCGGGGACGGTGCCCATGGGCGGTAGAGCCATTGTGGACTTATGGGCCAGATGCGCTCTGACCTGCAGCGACAAGCGTCGGCCCGCCGGGTCAGACACGAGCGGCCAGAGCTCTTCCCGGCTCCTTTCCAGCAATGGCAACAGTTCCTGGTCGGTTCGGCCGGGTGCCGACCAGCGGCGGGCCAGGCGGACTACCGCTGTCGCTCGGCGCAGCGGGTCGTTCACCGCTGTGCGGAAGGCAGCGTGGTACGCCGCCGAGGCCGCGGTCATGTCCGCTTGGCTGTGGTGGACATCCCCTTGCGCCAGGTGCAGCGAGAACCGGAGTTCGGGGTTGCCGGTCATGGCGAGCCCGCGCTGGACGAAGTCGAGCGCCTCTTCATGACTGTGGCGCTCATACGCATCCCAAGCGGCGGCGGACAACGCGCTGGCCACGACGTCGTCCGACAGGTCCGGGTGAGCGGCCAGTGCGTGCCACGCCAAGACCGCGTAGGAGGCGGCAGGGGTCCCGGACAGCACGGTGAAAGCGTTGCGGTGGAGGCGTCGTGAGGTAGCGGCGCGCGTGGCGAGTTCGGTCAGCACGTCGTCGCGGAGTTCGGCGGTGGCGAACTCCACGCGCCCCCGCCTGGCCCGCACCGTGCCGGACCGGGTCGACGCGGCCAGGTACTCGTCGGCCTCGGCCGCGGTCGTGCCGACGACCTGGCCCACCAGCCGCGTGTCGATGGCCAAGTCGACCTCGGTGATCGCGGCCGCCGCCAACCACTCGAACTCGGGTGGACCGGCGACGCTGTCGCAGAGCAGCGCGAACCCGACCCGGTCGCGCGCACACCGCCAAGAAACCTCGTTGATCACGTCCAAGTCGTTCCGCGCCAAGCGGTCCGCTTCCTCGACGACGACCGCGACCGGGCCGCGCCTGGCGACCAGGCGGAGCAGAGCCGCCAGGTCCTCAACCACGCGGGCCGCACCTGGGCTGAACGGACGCGGGTCGACAACGAGTCCGATCGCGGTGGGCGGCTGCTGCCCACGGGTCAGCGGGTCCCGCAAGGTCGCGACCAGGCACTCGGCCAGGATCGTCCGCCACAAGCCAAGTCCACCCGCCACGACGTGCAGGGTTCGAACCCCAGCCGCTGTGGCGATCTCGCGGAGCCGGGGGAAGTCCTGACCGCCAAGGGGATGGTGGCGAACATCCGGCTTGCCCTCGCGCACCGCCGCGATCTGGTCGGCGAACGATCCCGCGGCCTGCTCCGGACTGGTTAGCCGGTTTCTCGGCAGTTGGAGCTGGAACCGGGCGCCGAACTCGTGCAAGGCAACGAGGTCATCGGCCGCACGCGCGATCGTGCTGTAGCCACCGTCGCGGCGGAGCTCTTCGAGCAACTCCACCGGGTCACCGTTGTCGAGCAGAGTCACGATCCGCAGCAACCACAGGTGCTGGTTGCGCGCCAGTCGCGTGCTCTGCTCGAGGTCCGTGGCGAGCCAGTCGAGCACCGCGTGGTCGCCGGTCAGCAGCCCGGCCGTCACCCAGAAGAGCGCGAGTTTGTCCCGCAGGACCTCCAGTTCGGCTCGGGCCCGCTCGCACACGGAGGGCAGATTCGTCTCCCAGTCGATGTCCGGAACGGAAAACGGCCGGTCCGACCACAGGGCAGCGGCCCCTCGCAGCACCTCGACGGCCTCAGCGGTGGCTCCGTCGCCGATGAGCGCCTCCGCATCGGCAAGCGCCGCCTGCAGCCGATAGCGGTCCACCGCCTCGGTCACCGGCACACCGCCAGGGGCGGACTCGAGTCGGTACCCGGCGTACTGCTGTGCGGTCGACACGGTGAGACCGGTACAGCCCAGCGCTTTGCGCAGCTTGGCGACCAGCGGGTACAGCCGCTCGGGCTCCGGCCGGTCCGGCCACAGCGCCCGCGCGAGGACCTGCGCCTCGACCACCCGGCCGCGCTGTTCGGCCGCGAGCACGGCGAGCACCTTCGCCAGTTGCGGCGGCAACGCCATGACCTCGTTGTCCCGCACAAGTCCGACCCGTCCGAGCACCCGAACGTGGAAGTCGACCATGTCGTCCCGGCCTCCAAAGTGTCTGCACTGGATGCATCGGGTGCGGCGGTGAGCGCGTAACACGGTCGCGGCAAGGCGGTGGAAAGGTCCGTGGCTAGCGTGCGGTCGGGGTCCACCGAGCCGGGCGGTCCGGATCGGCCGAGTCCCCGCGGAGGTGTCGTAGATGATCATCGAAGCCATCGCGGCCAAGGTCGTGTTCGTCGTCAAGGGCGCGGTCGCCGTGGCCGCGCACCAGGGGCTCACCGTGTCGGTGGCCCAGCAGTTCGCAGGCATGGTCGGGTCGGCGGGCCTGGTCGCCGCGCTGCACTGGTTGGTGGCCGCCCTGTCCGCCGCGGGCGCCACGGTCGCCCTCGTCCAGGCCATCGAGCGCCTGATCCAGGCCATCGAGCAGGGCCGCCCGCTGCCCGCCATCGAGGCCGCCGCTGACGTCATGGCCAGCGCGTTCCGGAAGTGACCCGAGATCGGAGGCTGCTGTGAAGAGGGGATTGGCTTTGTTGCTCGGGTTGCTGGTGGTGGCGGGCGTCTTCGCCGCGCCTGCCTCAGCGACCTCCAGCGCGGTGGGTGTGCTCGTCTGCCCTGAGATCCTGCCGGAGCACCCACACATCTCGTCCTACAACCTGAAGAACCTCAACAGGATCGACATCAAGACGAGCGCGGGGTTCACCTGTGCGTCGTTGGGCACTGAGTACGTCGTCACCGCGCGGATCACGCTGGAGCGGCAGACCCCATCGGGGGGCTTCCAAGCGGTCGTCGTGGGCAAGCCCGTCACCAAGACCGTCGCGGGTCTGCCGCAGACGTGGTTCCGGGGCGAACTGTTCGCCGTCGGGCCGTGCTTGCCCGGCACCTACCGAGGCAAGATCGACATCGACTCGCAGGCGCTCGGCCAGCCCACACCCAAGGGGTACGCGACGCGGTACTCGGACCCGCGGCCGATCGACTGCCTGCCGAAGCGGACGTCGATGGTCATCGACGACACCGGGTCGATGGCCGGGGTCATCGGCAGCGTCTCCACCTCCCTGTCCAGCTACATCGCCGCGCAGCCGGAGGACGAGTACACCAGGTGGAGCCTGACCACGTTCAAGGACAGCCCCACCGACGTCGGCACGACCGACGACCGCGCCGAGGCGCTGGGGTGGGTCAACGCGCTGTCCGCGAGCGGCGGGGGTGACTGTCCGGAGGACGTCCTGGGCGGTATCAACTCCGGAATGGCCGCCCTCGGCGGTGACCCCGGTGTCGAGCGGCAGATGATCGTCGCCACCGACGCCTCCGCCCAGGCCGGCGACGTGGACGGGATCATCGGTTCCGCGCGAGCGGCAGGCGTGCGCGTCAACGTCCTGCTGACCGGCGACTGCGGCGCGATGGCCGCGCGGACGGCGGCGGGCCCAATGCCGAGTCAGGTGGTGCTCAAGCGCATCGCCGACGAAACCGGCGGCCGGTACTACTACCTGCCCGGCGCCAGCGACGCGGATCTCACCACCGCACTGGGGCAGATCTTCGCCCAGATCGCCGACCCGACACCGCCGAACGGCCCGGCGGCGGTCGAACCCGTCGCTGGCGACGGCCAGTCGACGGCCGCGGGCACGCGGTTCCCGACACCGCTGACGGCGGCTGTCACCACCGCTTCCGGTCAACCCACGACAGGCACCGCGGTCACCTTCACCATCGACGGCACGGCGACCTTCCCCGACGGCACCAATACCGCCACGGTGACCACCGGGTCCGATGGTCGGGCCACGGCACCCGCGATCACCGCAGGCGCCACCGTTGGCGCGGTCACGGTCTCGGCCAGCACTCCTGGCGCGACGTCGGGGTCGTTCTCCGCGACCATCACCGCCGCTGTCCCAGCTTCCATCACGACCACGTCCGGCGGCGGTCAGTCCGCACCGGTGGGAACTGCTTTCCCCGCAACACTTGTCGCCACCGTGACCGACACCGCCGGTGAGCCGTCAGCCGCCATCCCGGTGACGTTCACCATCTCCGGGCCGGCCACCTTCCCCGGCGGCTCGACGACGGCGACGGTCACCACGGGCGCCGACGGGCAGGCGGTGGCACCGGTTCTGACTGCTGGCCCTCAGATCGGCACAGTGACGGTCAGGGCGAGCACACCGGGAGCGACTCCGGCGACGTTCACCGAGATGGTGACCGCTGCCGTTCCGGCCACCATCACGGCGACCTCCGGCAGCGGCCAGTCCGCCACCGCGGGCACGACCTTCGCCGCCCCTCTGGTCGCCACGGTCACCACCACCGCCGCAACACCCGCCGCGGACGTGCCGGTCACCTTCACCGTCACAAGTGGAGCGGCAACGTTCCCCGGCGGCTCAGCCACGGCGACCGTGAACACGGGTGCCAACGGGCAAGCCATCTCGCCCACGCTCAGTGCGGGCAGCGCCACCGGCGCTGTCAGCATCACAGCTGCCGCTGCCGGCCTCACAACCCCAGCCGCCTTCACCGCGACCGTCACCGCACCCCAGGGCTCGGCCAAAGCCGACCTGGCCGTGAGCATCTCCGCACCCACCAACGCAAGCAGCGGCACACCATTCACCGTAAGGCTGACCGTCCGCAACAACGGCCCCTCAACCGCGACACTGATCTACTCAGGCATCTCCCTAGCCAAGGGCCTGCGCATCACCAACCCCGGCGGCGGAACCCCCACCGACAACAACCGCGCCGTCGTCTTCTCCCACCCAGGCCTCGCCAACGGCGCAACGGTGACCTACACCGTCACCGTCACGCCGGATCGCAACGTGACCGGACCACAGAACATCGTGGCGGCCAGCGCGTCGATCAGGGTGGGGGATCCCAACTATCGCAACAACGTGGCTACATCTCGCTTGACGTTGCGCAGGTAGTTCGGGGCTGACAGGACTGTGGGAAGGGCTGGGCAACCCCCGCCCTTCCCACAGTTGTAGGCGGTCACGCCTTGACCGGGTTGGCTATGCCTAGTAGCTCGCACTGGTGGCTGAGTTGACTGGTCAGCTCCAGGGATTTTTGGCCTGCCACCAGGTTGGTGAAGGGGCGGACGAAGTAGGACATCAGGCCGGGGCGGTGGTTGATGGCTTCCATTTGCCTGGAGTAATTGGCCAGGGAGTCTTTGAGGCGGAGGTAGGACTCTTGCCAGGCGCGGATTCGACGGCGGTCGTCTTCCGAGGTGGGGAGGGGGATCTTGCTGAGGTCCCACCAGCCCTCGGTCATGACCTCGTGGTAGTTCTCGACAAGGTGGGTCGCGGTGTCGCGGCCGGAAGTGGTTTCCATGACTAAGTCGCCGGAGTTGTTGCTGGCTTGTACTAGGCGGGCTCGGATGGACAGGCAGATGGGGGAGATGGTCGCGGCGTAGGTTTCCAGGGAGGTTGGGTGTCGGCGGTGGCCGTTGGTGAGGTCGGGTTCGGGGTCGGGGGGTAGGTGGGGGATTGTGCCCAGTGGGGGTCTGACCAGGCGGGGTTGGTTGGTGATGACGCGGACCAGGTCGGTGATTCCGGGGTTGGTGAGGTCGGTGATCACGTAGTGGTCGACTGTGTGGGGGAGGACGAAGTGGGGGAGTTCGGTGACTTGGCGGCCGGGGAGGATTACGGGGAGGAGCTTGGGGGTCCAGGTGTCTCGCTGGCTGTGCAGGAGATTGCGCAGGATTGCGGCTTCTGATCGGACACCGGGGTTGGTGGTGGAGGGGCCCAGGCCGTCGCCCGCGGCGGCGTATTGGGGGGAGGCGATGACCAGGACGTAGTCAGCGGTCAGGATTGACTGGGTGGCCCAGGAGGACCAGTCTTGGCGCACGCCTTCGGCCCATTGGTCGAGGGTGACGTCGATGCCGACCTCGCGTAGGAGGCGGGAGAAGAACCGCACGTCGTCCTTGTGGTTCTGGGAATCGTGCGTGTACGTCACGAAAACGTGAGGCATGCTCGTCACCGCCGACTCTGCGTGCGCGTCATTTCGCCAGGCTACTTCCTTTGGTCCGCGCGCACGGAAGATTTCTCGCTATTTCTTCGGTCGCATGCACTCCGAGGGAAAATGTCAGGAAACTGTCTGGCTTTTGCCTTGTTGGACACTTGCTCGTTGCCGAGAGTGGCTGGTTGGTCACGCGCGCGGAGTGTCGGTGGGTGTGCTTATGCTGCAGTGACGAACAGGTGTGCGGGTGAGGAGTGGGGTTGTGTCTACGCTGAGTGACCGTCCGGGGACGGCTGTGGTGATCATTGATGTGCAGAACTCGGTGGTGGCCACCGCGCACGAGCGCGAGGCCGTGATCGGGAACATCAACGTGCTGGTGGATCGGGCCCGCACGGCGGGTGTGCCGGTTGTGTGGGTGCAGGACAACGGGGGTGACCACCCCAACGGCAGCCACGCGTGGGAGATCGTGCCCGAGTTGTCGCCGCTGGAGTCCGAGCCCCGCGTGCAGAAGGAGTACGGGGACTCCTTCGAGGAGACGGACCTGGAGTCGATCCTGGCTGACCTGCGCGTCGGCTCGCTGGTCGTCGCGGGTGCCCAGACCGACGCGTGCGTCCGCTCGACCCTGCACGGCGCCGTGGCCAGGGGCTACGACACCACTCTGGTCTCCGACGCGCACACCACTGAGGACCTCACCGAGTACGGTGCCCCGTCGCCGGACAAGGTCATCGCGCACACCAACCTGTACTGGAGCTTCCACTCCGCCCCCGGCCGCACCGCGGGCATCGCTTCCGCCGCGGAGGTCCCCCTGGGGTCGGCCTAACGAGAAGGGGGTGGGTCAAATGACCCACCCCCGACTGCTTCAGCGTGGTTGCCGCCAGAGAGGCCACATGGTCGGTCCGTCCTCCGGTAGCTGGTACGGCTCGCCGAGCGGCGCGTACCCCGCCCGCAGGTACAGCCGCCTGCTGTTCAGCGTGCTCGCCTCCAAGAACGCCGCCAGCCCCCGATCGTCCAGCTCGGCGTGGTGGTGCCGCAGCAACGCCGCGCCCAACCCGTGGCCCTGACGTGACGGGGCGACCGCCAGCAGGCCCAGGTGGTGATGGGGTTCGGACGGGTGGTGCGCGTCGAACGCGGCGTCCAGGGCGTGGAAGCGGTCCGCGTACCGGCCGGTAGCGGCCAAGACCCTGACGTCGTAGTCCGCAGGCGCGGGTGGTTTGCCGTGTTCGCGGTGGAACCACACGGCGACCGCGTCGTCGTCGATGGTGTCGATGTGGCCGTGGGTGACGGCGTGCTCGACGAGGATCTCGAAGTCCGCGGTCAAGGCGGCCAGCCGGTCCGACGGGGTGTCGACCAGCCAGGCCGTCTGGGGGAGGGGCTCGAACGCCCTGGCCACCACCGCCGCGCAGTGGGCGACGTCGGTCGCTCCCGCCCGGGTGATGGTGGTCATCGGGCGCCCACCGGTACGCGACCGGCGCCGCGGCCGATGGCGTCGTAGACCTGCGGTCGGGTGCGGCGCAGCAGCAGCCCGTAGCCGACCCCGCCCAGGGCGACCACGGCGAACAGGATCGGGATGCCCCAGCGCAGCGGTGAGGTCTCCGGGACACCGAGCAGCAGCGCGTAGTTGGCCACCACCAGCACCAGGATGGCCGTCACCGCGATCGCCGCGATCGGGGGCGCGATCTTGTGGACGGTAGTGGTGTCCTCGTCGTTGTCGCGCAGGAACCGGACTGTGGCGAACGCGGTGGCCGCCAGCAGCATCAGCACGCCGAGCGCACCGGCGGTACCGGCGATGTAGAACAGCTCGGTGAGCGGGTCCCAGCCGCCGATGGCGTAGGCGATGATCACCAGCAGGGCCAGCGCGCTCTGGGTCAGCGAGGCGGCACCCGGCTGACCGGTGCGCGGGGTGGTGCGGCCGAGCGCGGCGGGCAGCACCTGGTCGCGGCCGAGCGCGAAGGTGTAGCGGGCGCAGGTGGCGTGGAAGCTGATCAGCGCGGCCAGCACGCTGGTCACCAGCAGGATCTGCCCGGCCTCGGCGGCCCAGGCGCCCAGGTTCTGCTCGGCCAGGGAGAACACGACCCCGGCGGGCGAGGCCTGCGCGGCGGCGACCACGTTCTCCGGGCCCGCGGCCTGGATGGTCGACCACGAGGACAGCGTGTAGAGCGCGCACAGGCCGCCGATGCAGATGATCGTCGCCCGGCGGACCGCGCCGGGGCTGGCCTGCTCGGAGAACACCGCGCTCTGCTCGAAGCCGACGAAACCGAGCACCGCCAGGCCCAGCAGCGGGCCGAGGCCCGAGCCGAGCAGGTCACCGACGGCGAGACCGGACAGGGTCGGGCCGCCCTCGGCGGGGTTGGCCAGGTTGGCCACGGTGTAGAGCAGCACGAGCGCGACCTCGGCGGCCAGCAGCACCAGCAGGACCCGCGCGGAGTTCCGGATGCGGCGCACGCCGAGCACGGCGACGACCACCCACGCGACCAGGGCGATCACCCACCACGGCAGGTCGAGGCCGAACCACTTGTTCAGCAGCGGGGCCAGGGCCGGGCCGATCGCCCCGTACAGGCCGACCTGCAGGGTGTTGTAGGACAGCAGCGCGATCCAGGACGCGCTGACCCCGGCGGGCCTGCCCAGGCCGAGGCTGACGTAGGTGTAGAAGGCGCCCGCGTTGGGCACCTGGCGGGCCATGGCGACGTAGCCGACGCTGAACACCGCGAGCACGGCGGCGATGATCACGAAGGCCAGCGGCAGGCCGAGCGTGCCGGTGGCGGCCAGCCCGGTCGTCACGATCGCCGCGCAGACGGTCAGCGGCGTGGCGGCCGACGCGGTGAAGAACACCACCCCTGCGGTCGACACGCGTTGCCCGGCCAGGGTCTGGGCTGCGGTTGTGGACACGGTCACTCCTTAGTAGACCTGGTAGACGGTTCCGGGACGGAGTGGGCAGCCGGTCCGGTGGTGCGGTCGGTCGCCGGTCGTGGTTAGAACAGCGGGGTGACCGCTGCTGTCACGAGTACTTCGGTGGCGTTGTCGATGAGCGCGACCGCGCTCGGCCACAGGTTCGCGCGGATCTGGCGCTCCAGCTCCTCGTGCACGCCTGGCTCGCAGTGGCTCAGGATCTCCCGGTCGCGGCCGGTCGCGCGCAGCAACCCGGCCAGCAACAGATCTACAGTGGACAGTGGACGTGGGACGCTCAGGTTGCCCGCGATGCGCACGCCCGCGGCGGCGGCGGTGCTCAGCGAGGGTGGGACGTAGAGTTCGAGCGGTTTGCGCAGCAGGCGCCTGCGGGTGGTGCGCACGACCTTGCCCGAGGCCAGCATCCGGTGCCGGACCAGCTCGGCGATGTCGCGGGCGACCAGGACCATGATCCAGTCCTTGGCGGCCCGCACGCTCTCGTCCTTGCGAACCCACGCGCGCACGCGCTCCTGCAGTTCGTCCCCGGCGGGGACGTCGGCGACCAGCAGTTCACCGTCTTCGATGATCATGTGCCGGGACAGCAGCAGTTCGCCGAGCACCGAGGCGGCCAGGCCCACGGCGAGCGCCTGCGGTTCCAGCCGCTGCTCGCCGGTCATGTCGTCGAGGCCGCAGAGGAAGAACTCGTCGGCCAGCAGCGGTGCCGGTTTCGCCTTTCCGTATTGCGGTGTGGTCACCGAGGGCACCGGGCCCATTCGTCGCCCCCGGGCCTGCTGTGGTGGTCCGAGCGGGTCCGCCCCCGCCACTGGACTGGTCGACTCACGTTCCTCACTTCTTCGTGGTGTGCGCGCCGCAGGATAAAGGCGGGACCGACGGTGCGGGATACCCCCATGGGGGTGACCACCCGATCGGCCCAATCCCGTACACCACGGCCGATCGGGGGACGGCACCGGACCACTGTGTGGGATGGCAACGCTCCCGGCCGTGTGACCTGACTGAGACAATCGGGTGGTCGGAGCCCGGTGAGTGAGGGATCCTCAGTGGAGCTCCCGACGGTTGGGCGCGCCGGGTAATGGGTGTCCACAGCGGATCGTGAATAATGTTCACCGGCATTGTCGCGCACCGCTGAATAGCGCGCATTTCCTCGGCCGTGCTGAACTCGGTGCTTGTGCGCACGGCTCGTTGATCAGCGGCGCGACACCGCACAATGATGCCTTGGCGATCGAGAAACATTCCACCGACAACGTCTCACCGATACCGGGATTCGTTTCGACCGCGCGGGCCAGGGGTACCGATCGGGACATGGAGCGAACCAACCAGGCATCCCTGCCCCCGCTGTCGGCCGACGACCTCGCCGCCGAGACCGGCGCCGCGCTGCCCGCCAAGGAGGTCTACTCGCTGCTCGACCTCAACGTCGACCTCGACCTGGCCCTGGACCTGGCCGCCCCGATCGATCTCGCGGTCGCGGCCAACGCCAACGTCGCCGCCCCGATCGACGCGGCCGTCGGCGCCAACGTGCTGTCCACCGACTCCACCGCCCAGGCCCTGTCGGACCAGGGCGTGGCCATCACCCAGGGCATCACCGGCGACTCCACCGCGCACTCCACCCAGGACAGCGCCATCGACCAGTCCGAGCCGGTCCCCACCACCCCGCCCGCCGCCCAGCCCGGCGGCGTCCAGGCCGTGGACATCCCCGACGACATCAGCGGCGCCCTCAACGGCGGCCTGCTCAACCTGGACGTGAACGTCAACGCCGACCTCGACCTGACCGCCCCGATCAACGGCGCGATCGCCGCCCAGGCCAACGTGGCCGCCCCGATCGACGCCGCCGTCTCGGCCAACATCGGCTCGACCGGCTCGGAGGCCACCGCGGTCGCCCAGCAGCAGGCGATCATCAACCAGGACATCACCGGCAACGCCACCGCCACCGCCGACCAGGTCAGCGACGTCGACCAGTAAGAAGGGGCCCGGATGAGCGTCATCTCGGGCCCGGGTACCGCACCGGGGCGGGACGCCGACGCGTCCCGCCCCGCGGTGCCGACACGGGCCGACGGTGTGCGGCTGATCGGCGAAATGAGCGGGTCCGGCTACCGCCGCCCACCCGCTCTGGTCCGCCGCGCGGACGGCCAGGTGCTGCAGCTGACCCCGCTGCTGTACCGGGTGCTGGAGGCCGTGGACGGGCACACCGACCACGACGGGATCGCCGAGCAGGTCGGCGCCGCCGTCGGCAGGCGGATTAGCGCCCAGGACGTGCGGGTGCTGCTGGACAAGCTGGAGCCGCTCGGCGTCCTCCGGTTACCGGACGGTACCGACCCCCAGCCGCGCAAGGCGAACCCGCTGCTGGGCCTGCGGATGCGCTGCGTGATCTCCAACCCGGACACCACCCGCAAGGTCACCGGCCCGTTCACCTGGTTGTTCCACCCGCTGGTGGTGCTGGTCGTGGTGGCCGCGTTCATCGCCGTGTCGTTCTGGGTGCTGTTCGAGAAGGGCCTGGCCGGGGCCGCGTACGAGGCGTTCCAGCAGCCGTCGTTGCTGCTGCTGGTGTTCGCGGTGACGATCATCTCCGCCGGGTTCCACGAGTTCGGCCACGCCGCCGCGGCCCGCTACGGCGGCGCCACCCCCGGCGCCATGGGCTTCGGCATGTACCTGATGTGGCCCGCCTTCTACACCGACGTCACCGACAGCTACCGGCTCGGCCGGGTCGGTCGGCTGCGCACCGACCTCGGCGGGCTCTACTTCAACGCCATCGTCGCCGTCGCGATGTTCGGCGGCTGGGCGCTGTCCGGCTGGGACGCGTTGCTGCTGGTCATCGCCACGCAGCTGCTGCAGATGGTCCGCCAGCTCACCCCGCTGGTCCGCTTCGACGGTTACCACGTGCTCGCCGACCTCACCGGCGTGCCCGACCTGTTCCAGCGGATCAAGCCGACCCTGCTCGGGCTGCTGCCGAACCGGTGGCGCTCCCCGGAGACCACCGCGCTCAAGCCGTGGGCCCGCGCGGTGGTGACGCTGTGGGTCGTGGTCGTGGTCCCGGTGCTACTGGCCAGCTTCCTGCTCATGGTGCTGACGCTGCCGCGCATCATCGGCACCGCGGTCGACGGGATCCAGAAGCAGTGGGCGGGCTTCGGCGCCGCGTGGGACGAGGGCGACCTGGCCCTGTCGATCGTGCGGGTGCTCTCGATCGTCGCGATCGCCGTGCCCATGATCGGCATCGGCTACCTGCTGATCCGCATGGTGCGCCGTGCCGTCACGAAGGTGATCCGCTGGTCCTCGGGCAAGCCGGGGCGGCGCGCTGTGGCTCTGTTGGCGCTGGTCGCGGTGGTGGTCGGTCTAGCGTGGGCGTGGTGGCCGGAAGGTGACCGGTACCGGCCGATCCAGCCCGGCGAACGCGGCACGGTGCAGGACGTGATGCCCCAGGCGGCCCGCGCACCTCAGCAGCAGGCGGTCGCCCCGGCGGCGGTCAAGAAGCAGGTTCGGCTGCCCCAGGGTGTCGCGGTCCCCACGAAGCGGGTCCCGGCGGTCGTTCTGCGGCCGGTCAACGACCCGACCGCGCCGACCTGGGTGTTCCCGTTCCAGCGCCCCGACGCCCCGGGCCCCGGAGACAACCAGGCCGTCGCGATCAACACGACGGACGGTTCGGTGCGCTACGAGGTGGCCTTCGCGCTGGTGTGGGCCACCGACGACACCGTGGACAACAGCAACGAGGCCTGGGCCCTGGCCAGCTGCCGCGACTGCACCACCGTCGCGATCGCCTTCCAGGTCGTCATCATCGTCGGCCAAGCCAACGTCGTTGTCCCCGAGAACGTCGCCGTGGCGGTCAATAAGTCCTGTGTGGACTGCGTGACCTTCGCCCTGGCCGCCCAACTGGTCATCACCGTGGCCAACGAACCCAGTGACGCCGCCAAGGCCGAGATCGCCCAGATCTGGTCCCGCCTGACCGACCTCGCGGGACGCGTGCAGGACATGCCCATAGCCGACATCCAAGCCGAACTGGAGTCCGTCAAACGCGACATCCAAGCCGTGATCGCCCGAGACCAACCCCCCTCGACCACCACAACCCCACCGATCTCGTCCTCGGTCGTGGCCACCACCACAACCCCGTCGCCCACCGAGTCGTCGTCGACCCCACCATCGTCGACAACGCCTCCCTCAAGCGAAGTCCCGTCCTCGACCCCGAGCCCGACCAGCAGCTCGGAAACGCCGAGCTCCGAATCGGTGGTGCCGACGAGTCCATAGTGGAGCGAGGGGCGGCCGCGGGGCCGCCCCTCGTCACGCGTTGATGGTCCGACAGGCCGAGATGAAGGACACCAGTTCGGTGACCTTGTCCGACCGCGCGTCCACCGCCCGGTTGAGCACCTTGATCAGGTAGTCGTAGGCGTCGGTGTGGTCGTAACGGGCCGTGTCGGCGATCTTCAGGGCCCAGCGCCAGTAGCCGCGGATCGTGTCGGCCAGGGGCATGCGGAAGTCGGCGATCACGGCGCGGACCGGTTCGACCACCTCGTCGCCGTAGCGGATGAGGTAGCGCTGGAGCATGTCGGCGAAGAAGGTGAAGTGGCGGGCCTCGTCACGGCTGAGGCGGTTGAGGATCTGGGCCAGGACCGGTTCGTCGATGACCTGGCGCAGGTTCTGGTAGTACAGCTGCGTCGCCTTCTCCTGCACCAACGGGTACGTGAAGAACTGCACCGCGTCCGCGTAGTCGACGGCGAACTTCTTCTGGCCCTCCACCGCCAACGACTGCCGCAGCGACTCCGCGTCCGCCAGACCGGACTCCACCTGGTACCGGTAGAGGACCCGCGCGTGCGTGTCCTCCTCCTGCGCCCACCGGATCGAGAAGTGGTACAGCTCCCGGTTGTGCACGAACACGTCCCGCTCCACGCTCTCGTTCAACGGGAAGTGCTCGTCGTAGAGCGCGAAGTACCCCGGCAGGTGGTCCTCGATGATCGTGATGAACTCGACCGCCGACCGCTGACCCTCGGTCAGCCGGGACACATCCGCCTGCGACCAGTCGAAGTCGAACTCGTCCCAGCGGGTGCGGCCCGCCCGCAGGAACGTGCCGACCGCCGCGTCCACCTCCGCCGCGGGCAGCAGCGGCCCGCCCACTTGCCTGTGCACAGCCATTCCTCCCCGATCAGCGCCGTTTCGCGCAGGTGAGCGCGTAGTGCTTGGTGGTGAACCCCCACCCCGCGTTCGCCGTCCGCAGGTACTTGGTCAGCTTGTCGGCCAGGCCCGCCTCGATCTCGTCGAGCCGCTGCGCCGAGGCGGCCACGTTGGCCAGCCAGTCCTCGATGGTCCGGTGGTAGTGCTCGGTCAAGTCGTCCACCGCCACCACGCTGAACCCGGCGTCCTCGGCGCCGCGCACCAACTCCGACAGCGGCCGCATGTCGCCCCAGCCGAAGATCGCGTCGCGGACGAACGCCGTGGACTCCTGCTCGCTGAACTCCGCGTGCTTGGCGGCATTGCGGAAGCAGCTCTCCGAGACGTAGAGCATCCCCTTCGTGCGCAGCGCCGCGTGCGCCCGCCCGAACGCCTCACCGAGGTCGGGCATGTGCACGATCGACCCCAGCATCGTCACCGCGTCGAACGAGCGCGGCTCGATGTCGAGCTCCTGGATCTGCCCGACCCGAGTGGTCACCAGCTCACCGAGCCCGCGCTGCTCCACCAGGTCGCGGATATAGGCGTGCTGGTTGGGCGCCGGGCTGACACCGACCACGTGCGCGCCGTACTCCTGGGCCATGAACAGGACCAGCGACCCCCACCCGCAGCCGATGTCGAGCAGCCGCTTGCCCGGCGCCAGCTTGACCCGGTCGGCGACGAAGTGCAGCTTGGTGCGCTGCGCCTGCTCCAGAGTGTCCTCAGAGGACTTGTAGAGCCCGGAGGAGTACTTGCGCATCGGGTCCAGGTACAGCCCGAAGATCTCCGGGTCGAGGTCGTAGTGGACGTTGGTGTCAGCGACCGCCACCGCTGGGCTCCTTCTCCGCGAGGGTGGCCACGACCAGCGTCGCGGCGTCGCGCACGGTCTTGAGGCCGAACACCTGGTCGTCCTCGAGCTCGATGTCGTAGGTCCGCTCGATCTTGGCGACCGCGCGCAGCACCTTCACCGAGTCGGCGCCCTCCAGCGAGCTCAGGTCGACATCGGCGCCGACCTCGGCCGCGGGCAGACCGAACTCGGTCGCCACGATCTCGGTGACGGTGGTGATCACGTCGTCGGACATTCGGTGTCTCGTCTCCTCGGGTCAGCCGCCCGGCCGCAGACCGGCCAGCGCGTTCTCGATCAGTTCCACTTCGCCGTCCGACAGGTCCATCCGGTCACGGACCTGCTCGGCGGTCGCGGGCTGGTAGGTGCCGACGGCGGTCACGCACACCGCGCCGTCGGGGTCGGTGATCTCCGCGTACGCCCGGTACGGGGCCGCGCCCAGGTCCTCGGCCGTGGCCACGCAGCGGTAGCTGACGCCAACCGCGAGTGGGGACAGGTACCGGGTGCGCAGCGTGGTGGTGAACACCGACGTGCCGATCTTGAGCACCAGCAGGTTGCCCATGATCTCATCGCACACCGTGGTGGCGATCCCGCCGTGCACCACACCCGGGTAGGACTCGAAGGTCCGGTCCACCCGCAGCACGCACTCGATGCCGTCGCCGGAGTGCGTGAAGTTCAACCGCAGCCCGTGTTCGTTGCTGGGGGAGCAGCCGAAGCAGCTGTAGTCCGGCAGCACCCGCCACGGCACGACGACCGGTGTCCCGTCGCTCACCCGAGCGCCTCGGCCAACGCCCGGCGCACCTTGCCGTTGGTGCTCAGGTCCTTGCCGACCAGCTGACCGAACACCTGCCGGATCTTGCCCTGCAGCTCGTCGAGCTCACCCTGGTCGGCCACGCCCTCCAGGAACAGGTCGAACCCGGTGTCGATGGTCTCGTGGTCCTCGAGCTCGATCAGGTTGCTCTTGAACATGCTCACCGGGTGCTTGATCTTCTGGTCGCTGGTGTAGACGTACAGCGTCTCCAGCACCGACGGGATCTCCTCGGGCTTGCGCTCCAACCGGCCGCGGCAGTAGTGGATGAACTCGCGCGCGTGCCCTGCCTCGTCGCGGCTGGCGCGCAACAGGATGTCGGCCAGCACGGGTTCCTCCACGGCGGCGGAGACCCTGCGGTAGATGTGGTTGACGGTCAGCTCGGAGATGATGTTGGTCGCCAACGTTGCCGCCGGGGTGCTGCCCGGCGCGTACGGTTCGCGCATCGCCTGCACCGGCGCGTCATCGACAGCCTCGCCGATCGCCTCCAGCCACGACTTGAACGCGTAGTGGTGCTGCACTTCCTGGTAGCCCCACACCACCGCGAAGGTCGAGAAGTCGTAGTCGTCGACGAACTCGTTGAGGAACCCGTGCACCGCGGCGATCACATTGGACTCGCCCATGACGCCGCTCTTGGCCATCAGCACGTGCTCGGGCTTGACCAGGTCCTTGTCGACGCTGCCGAAGTCGATGTCCTTGAGCTGCCAGTGGACCCGTTCGTAGTGGGTGAAGACGTCGAAGCTGTGCATGTCCCCTTCTCCTCTGGATGTCTTTGCCCTAGCCGAACCTGGCCCGGGAAGCGAGTCGCTGGAGCTTGCCGCTGCTGGTGCGCGGGATCGCCTGCGGCGGCGCGACAACCACCCGCACATCGTCCAAACCGGTCGCGGTGGCCACTACCGACCGAAGCCGCTCCCGCAGCGCCGGACTGTCCTCTTCGGCCGACTCGACGACGAGAACCAGCCGCTCGGCCTCCTCGTCGAGGTAGGCCACGCACCGCCTGCGGTGGACGGCGGGGTCGGTGCGCACGGCCGCCTCGACATCCTCGGGGTAGTAGTTGTCGCCGCGCACGATGATCATTTCCTTGCGGCGGCCGGTGATGTGCAGCTCGCCGCCCGCGGTGTAGCCGAGGTCGCCGGTACGCAGCCAGCCGTCCTCGGTGAACGGCTGATCACCGCGCAAGTACCCCGCTGTCACCGAAGCACCCTTGATCTCGACCTCGCCCACGACGCGTTCCCCTTGGGGCGCGCCGGTGTCGGGGTCGGTGATGCGGACAGCCATGGCCGTCACCGGTCGTCCTACCGACACCACGCCGCGGGCGTCGGGGTTCTCGCGGTCGACCGGGACGGCTTTGCCGGTTTCGGCCAACTGCGGTCGGTCCACCCAGTCGACGCGCGGTGGTGCGGTCAGCTCGGAGAACGTGACGGGGAGCGTGGCTTCCGCGAGGCCGTATACCGGAAGCATCGCCTCGCGCCGGAAACCGGCAGGGGCGAAGTGGTTCAGGAACTCTTCGAGGGTGTCCACCGCGATGGGCTCAGCGCCGTTGAACGCCACCCGCCACTGGCTCAGGTCGTACCCCGACACCTCCTCCTCGGGCACCGCGCGAGCCATGGCGTCATAGGCGAAGTTCGGCAGCGGACACGCTGTCACACCGATCTCCGACATCAGCCGCAACCAGTGCGCGGGGTCCTTCACGAACACCGACGGCTGCCACACGGTCAAAGGGATCGGGTAGTACAACGCCGCCAGCGAACCGAACAACCCCATGTCGTGGAACAACGGCAGCCAGTTGCCCGCGCGATCCGCCCCGCTCAGCTCGATGCCGTTGTTGATGGCGGTGAGGCAAGCGAGCACGTTCGCATGCGACAGCCGCACGCCCTTGGGTACGGAGGTGCTGCCGGAGGTGAACTGGACGATCAGGTCGTCATCGCCGCTCACACCACTGCCCGGTGGTGCCTCGTGCTCGCGCAAGTCTCCGGTGGACAGGGCGGTTGTCCCGTCGAGAGCGGGGCCCAGCACGCCACGCAGTTTCGTCAACCGCTCCGACACGACCACGGTCTCGATGTCGGCCGCTGTGATGACGCCACGCACCCGAACCTGGTAGCCGTCACGGGCCATCGTCGGCAGGGGGAGCGGGCACGCGCAGGCACCGAGGATGCCCAGCGCGAGGAGCACGCGGAAGAAGTCGGCCTCGTTCTGGCACAACAGTCCGATCCGGTCCCCGCGCCGTATACCGGCGGCGGCCATCGCACCCGCCATCGCGTGCGACTGGTCCAGCAACTCGGTCAACGTCAACTGCTCGCGACCGGTGTGGAAGGTGATCGGCGTGTCGGGGCCTCGCTCCGCCGCGGCCGCCAGAGCCGCGTGGAGCGTAGTGGGTTCAGGCACGATTGCCGCCGAACGCGTGCAGCCCTTCGGCCAACCGGCGGGCGGGGGAGTCGTCAACTTGGGTTACTTGTGTGAATGACCAGCGGTGATCGGACACTGTTGGTGCCCACACCTGAGTCCGGACCTGGGGTGGCGCGTCGGCATGCACGGTGAGTGCGCAATGCCTGTCACCCAGATCGACCGTCCGGGTGAGAAAACCCCGGCCGTACGGCCAGTCCACTGTGGACCAGTCAGTGCTGGGATCATCCGCGAACCCGATCGTCCGCAGCCCGGCACGCAGCCCCCGCCGAGTCGCCTTGGCCGCGCTCTCCTTCGCCGTCCACAGCGCCCGCGCCGACAGCGGCCCCGCGGCCTCGTCCGCCGCGCAGAACCGGTCCGCCACCTCGCGTAAGTCCTCCTCCGCCGCGTCCTCGACGTCGATGCCGCACGTCGCGGCGCTCTCAGCGAGAACGAGGAAGTCCTGGTCGTGGCTGGCGTTGCCGGACTCAACCGCAGCGACCTGCGCCAGCACCCGCGCCGCCTGCGCCTGAACCCGCCGCCTGCCGGTAGTGCGCCGCGCGATCGCGGCCCGGTCGCGGTCGGACAGATCCGGTTCGGCGTGGCCGCGCACCTGGTCGAGGGCGCGCAGGGACACCACGTGTACCGCTACGCGGGTCACGACGTGCTCGCCCGCAACTCGGACAGGCCTCGGAACTGCAAGTTGTCGGCGCGCCAGGTCAACCGGTCCGGTTCGACCAGCCGCAGGTCCGGCAACCGCCTGGTCAGCTCGGTGAGGGCGATCTTGCCTTCCAACCGCGACAGGCCCGCGCCGATGCAGTAGTGCACGCCCAAGCCCAGTCCGACGTGCCCGGTGTCGCCCCGGGTGACGTCGATGCGGTCTGGGTCGGCGAACCGCTCCGGGTCGCGGTTCGCCGAACCTCGCATGAGGTAAGCCAACTGGCCCTCGCGCAGTTGCTTGCCCCGCAGCTCCACATCCCTGGTCAGCAGCCGGTGGGTGAGCTGGACCGGACCGTCCCAGCGGATCACCTCGTCGACCGCGCCGGGGATGGTCGACGGATCGCTCTTGAGCAGCTCCCACTGGTCGCGCTGGGTCAGCAGGCCCGCCAGGCCGTTGCCCAGCATGTCGATCGTGGTCTCGAACGAGGCCGCGATCAGCAGCAACAGGTTAGACACCAGCTCGTCGGTGCCCAGCCGATCGCCCTCGTCATCGGCGGCGACCAACCTCGACACCAGGTCATCGCGCGGCTCGACCCGCCGGGCTTCCATGATCTCGGTGAGGTAGTCGATCATCTCGTGCACCGCTTCGGCGGCCGCCTGGGCGCCACCGAGATCGGTGGCCGCACCGAGGAACACCTTGAGCGCGTCGCACCAGTCGGTCACCCGGCGCGCGTCGGCAGGGGGCAACCCGTAGAGACCACAGATCACCAGAGCCGGTACCGGGAAACAGAAGTCGGCCATGAGGTCGACCTCTTCGCGCGCGACCGCCGCGTCCACCAGGTCGTCCACGATGCCCTGGATCATCGGCTCCAGCAGCCGCACCGCGCGCGGGGTGAACCCCTGGTTCATCAGCTTGCGCATCCGGGTGTGCGTGGGCGGGTCCAGCATCCACATCCAGTGCCCGGCCAGCTCCAAGAACCGCGCCACCGCCGGGGTGGGGTTCGAGCCGCCGCGCTGGGCCACCAGCAGCGCGATCCGCCGCGAGGAGAACGTCTCGTGGTCGCGCAACGCCGCGGTGACGTCGTCGTAGCGGGTGATCACCCAGCCGCCGAGCTGCTCGTTGAAGTGCACCGGGTCCTCGGCGCGCAACCGGGCGTAAGTGGGATAGGGGTCGCTCATCACCTCTCGGGTGAGTAAGCTCGTTAACCCGATCTGATCCGTCATCCTGCGCACGTCCCCCCGATATCGACGTTTATCGCGGCAGCGCGCCGAATCCGCGCTCGTGGCGATTGGCCCCATTCGCCGTTGCGTCCCCAGTGAACCCCAAGCCCGGCGAGATCCGCAAGGAATTGTCACCTGGGAAAACCGGAACGCACCAATTCAACCGCCGAGTGTGGACATCCCGCACGGGTGTGCGGTATGGCCGCGCGGGAATGCGGCATGGCGTAGCGCGTACGGGTCGATCAGCCCAGGACGGCGGCGGTCCCGGTGCCGCGCAGCACCTCGGCGGCGGCCGTCGCGACCACCACGGTGAAGGCGATCTCGGCCCCCTCGAGCGCGTCCACGGTGACCGAGGTGGTGATCTCGTCACCGGCGAACACCGGCGCCAGGAAGCGCAGGTCCATTCCGGTGACGTGCACGTCGTCGTCGGCGAGCAGGGGGGTGCCGGAGAGCGTCAGGAGGCCCTGGGCGACCTTCTTGCCCGCCATGCCCGCGATGTGGTGCGCGCCGAAGTCGCCGGTCAGCCGCGCGCAGGCGGCGATGTCGGCCTCGGAGACGGTCCTGGTGGCGCTGCGCTGCTCGCCGACGGTCACGCCCATCAGTGCCCACTCCCCGCGGTCAGGACCACGCCCTTGCTCGTCCCGGCGATGACCACCTCGTCGCCGCAGAGGATCCGCGCCTCGAAAGCGATCTTGGTGGCGGCCTCGCCCGGCTCGAGCCGGGTGATCTCCAGCTCCGCGGTGATCTCCTCGCCCACCTCGACCGGACGGCGCACCGTCCAGGTCATCCGCCCGGACAGGTAGTCGATGTCGCCGCCGAGCTTGGTCAGCGGGGCCACCACGAGCAGGTACGGCAAATACCGGGGCACGGAATTGTCCGGATATCCGGAAAGGCGCCGGAATTCCCGAACCTCCGCCTCGGTGTAGGTCCTGCTCGTCCGCAGCACATCGCCGACGGTGACGTCGCCGTGCGCACTCGGGATGGTCGTCGTCACCGAATTCCCTTCTCGTCGGCCGAGAATTCACCCACGAAACCCACGCCGTTGTCGGGCCACAACCACGCTAGCACGCACCGGCTAACACGCCAACGGACCGTGATCAGTGCTTGACGCCGAGTGCCATGCAGCAGGACAGGCTCGTGCGTGTCGGGTCAGCCGAGGGCGTCCAGTTTGTCCCGCAGCACAGCCCGTTCCCGGTCGTTGCCGCACAGTTCCACCGCCAGCTTGAACGCTTCCCGCGCCTCATCGTCGCGACCCAAGCGCGCCAACAACTCCCCGCGCACGCTCGGCACCAAGTGCGACTGCGGCAACGCATCCCCCAAACCGTCCACAATGGCCAAAGCAGCCGCCGGGCCGCGGGCCATCGATACCGCCACCGCGCGGTTGAGGTCGACCACCGGGGACGGGGTCAGCGTGCCGAGGGCCTCGTACAACGCCACCACCCGCTCCCAATCCGTCTCCTCCACCGACGGCGCCACCGCGTGGCACTGGGCGATCGCTGCCTGCAGGCCGTACGCGCCCAAGCCGCGGCCCGCCTGTTCGGCCCGGGCCAGCGCCGCCCTGCCGCGGCGGATCGCGGCGTGGTCCCAGCGGCCGCGGTCCTGGTCCTGCAGCAGCACCGGGTGACCGTCGGGGCCGGTCCGGGCGGGGAAACGGGCCGCGGTCAGCTCGAGCAGTGCCAGCAGGCCGTTCACCTCCGGCTCGTCCGGGATCAACCGCGCCAGGACCCGGGCCAGTCGTTGGGCCTCGCTGGCGAGGTCGAAACGGATCAGGTCGGCGCCGGAGCTGGCGGACGAGCCCTCGGTGAAGATCAGGTAGATCACGCTGAGCACCGACCCCAGCCGCGCGGGCCGTTCCTCGACCGGGGGTACCTCGAAGGGCACCCCGGCCGAGGCGATGGCCTTCTTCGCCCGGGTGATCCGCGCCTGCACGGTCGCGGTCGGCACCAGGAACGCCCTGGCGATCTCGTCGCTGGTCAGACCACCGACGACACGCAGCGTGAGCGCGACCCGGGACTCCCGCGCCAACACCGGGTGACACGCGGTGAACACCAGCGCCAGCACGTCGTCGTCGATCTGGTCCGGGTCCCAGTCCACCGTCACGCCGTCCTCGCCCTCAGTGGCGAGGACGGCGTACTTCTGGTCCAGGGTCGCCCGCCTGCGGTAGGCGTCGATCGCCCGACGCTTACCGACAGTGAGCAACCACCCGGCCGGGTTGTCCGGGACCCCTTCGCGCGGCCAGTTCACCAGCGCCTCGGCGAACGCCTCCTGCGCCAGGTCCTCGGCCATCGCGAAGTCCCCGGTGTAGCGGGCCAACGCGCCGACGATCTTGGCCGATTCGATCCGCCAGAGCGCGCCGACCGCGTCGCGGTCCCCGCTCAGAGCTGCCCGGTCGCCTCGCGCCACGCGCGCTCCTTCTGGATCCACTCGTTGTCCTGCGGGAACTCGTCGATCGAGGGCACCCGGCGGATCTCGGTCTTGAACCCGGCCCCGGTCATCGGCATCCGCTTCGCCCACTCGACCGCCTCCTCCTTGGAGGCCACGTTGAGCAGGTAGAACCCGTTGAACAGCTCCTTGGTCTCCCCGTACGGCCCGTCGGTCACCACCGGCGGCTCCACCGAGTAGTCCACAACCACCCCGTCAGCCGCGTCGGACAGGCCCTCGGCCGCCACCAGCACGCCCGCCCGGATGAGCTCGTCGTTGAACTTGCCCACGGTCGCCAGCATCTCGCTGAAGTCGAACTCACCCATCGCGGCGTAGGCCTCGTCGGACGCGCGCATGATCAGCATGTACTTCATCGTCGTTCTCCCTGGCTTCACCGGGACCCTCTCGGCCCCGCTTCACCCCTAGGTCGAACGGGCCGCGCCGTGGATCGACACACCGCCCGAACTTTTTTCCCGAGGTATGTCCGGCAGCCTATGTCGCACCCCCGCGCCGACCCCCGAGGGGGTTCCCACCTGCGTTAACCTTCCGCCGCCACAACGGCCCCGCCATGGCAGGAGGCGTGGTGTCCCGGTGCGCGTACCAGGTCGCCTCCCACTGCTCGGGCGGCAGCGCCACGGTCGCGCACACCTCCCGGGCGAGCTCCTCCGGGCTGCGCCACTGGGTGTAGAGGTACACCAGGTAGTGACCGGTGCTGAGGGTGACTCGGAAGAGGTCGGGCTCCACAGCGCCCACCCAACCGAGGGAGAGGCCGTACTCGAGCAACTGGCCACGGTCGATCCCTGCGTACACAAGACGGCGCGCAGTCCGAGGCGGCGTCTCCCACGACGTGTCGGCGACGAACCTGGCGAGCTCGCCGTCGTACTGCGCGGCGGTGAAGGTCACGTTCGGCCCCACCTCCGGGTCGTCGGGCCAATCCCAGTGCACCAGGTCGCCGTCGCGGGTGATCGTGACCTCCGCGTTGTAGGCCTCCCAGAAGCCGTCCTCGTACGCGATGAACTCCTCGTGCTGGACGACGATCGGAACCTTCCGTGGTTCAGGACCACCCGTCAGCAGGTTGTCGGGCAGCAGAACCTGGTCCGGATCCACCCCCCGCACACCCCACACCGCCGTCATCTCCGTCCCGTTGACCTCGACCAACACCTGAAACACGTCCTCCCGCGGCCCCGGCGCCACAGACAACCGAAGCCTGTCCACCGCAGCCCGCCTGATCACCCCACCCCCAGCCGCCGCCGTGAACCCCAAGGGCACGCTCCCCGGAATCCCCAGTTCCTCGGACATCGCCGCCACCAACTCGCCGATCTCCCACCTCGAGTCCCGCGCCGAAGCCCCCGCAAGATCCCGCAACCCCGCCGAATCCACCCCGTCGACCAACGCCATGCAAGCCTCGTGGATCAGGTCACGGGGCCCCGCCCCATCCCTCTCCCAACGACGGACGGCCCGGTAGAGACGTTGCTCAACGGATTCACTCACCCGGCCATCCTCCACACCCACCACCAGCGCCGCACTGGGATTTCCCACCGCCCCCGGAGGCACGTTCAGCATCGACCGAGTTCAGCGAATGACACGCCTGACCTGCGATGCTGGTGGAACGCTAGTAGCTCGCGGCCGCTATCCGAGACGGTGTTGCGCCCATGCGCGGGCGGCTGCGGTCGTATTGGTGCTAGGGAACTTGCGTTCCCAGAGACGCAGTACGGACGCGGCGAAGGCGGTCAGGGCGTCGGGGTTCGCGTCTCGGAAGCCGGGAATCCGGTTCGCCCATTGTTCCGCTTCAGCCGGGGGGTGTCCGGCGGCGATGAGCCGGATGAGGACGAAGGCCGGGTCGATCCACGCGGCGCCGGTTCGCCACCATGCCCAGTCGATCACTCGGGCCGTGTCGGCTATGAGGAAGTTCGCCGGGTTGAGGTCGGTGTGGATGAGCGCCGGGCCGTCGATGTGTTCCGGGGCTCGGGACGCCCAGGAGGTGAGTGTGTCCGCGTTGTCGACTGACCAGGCGGACGCCTTCTCGGGCGGTGCCGCGTGGATCTCGGATGTGAGTGCCCGTGCCCATTGGGTGGACATCGCACGGCGGCCTGCTGGCACCGACACCTGTGCGATGACGTTGACCGCGTCGGTCACCAGCGGGATATCACCTGATCCTGGGGAGAGGTCGGCGTGCTGCCCGGTCACGTGCTCGAAGCCGAGCAGCAGCCAACCCCCTTCTTCGACATGCCACAACAAGCGCGGCGCGAGTTCCGCAGGCAGAAATTGGCTTACGCTAATCTCATTGTGATGCATGACGGACAATGACGACGCCGTCGTGATTCCCTTGCAGAAAATCCGCCCTTGCGATGTCCACAACGTGGCGGCCAGTTCCGAGTTTCGACCAGAAGTCGCGGACTCAGCCTTGAGGATCGGTCCGGTGCGATCCTCCGCCGCGCGCTTCACCGGTTCGGGCAAAACGTCCCACTCACAACGGGTCGTCATCCACATCCCTCGTTCTAGCGGCAGAAGCCGCCGTCGTCATCGCCCCCCTGGCCGCAGTCGGTGCACCCGGAGTGACACTGCGAGCAACTGCCCGCGTCCGTTCCCCACAACTGAGCGTCGACCTCGAAGCCAGCAGCGGTCAGGGCCTCCACAGTAGGGGCCAGTGCCGCACGCATGGCGGTCCGGGTGGCCGTGGGACGGGCGAACTCGTCCGGCACATGGTGGATGAACCCGGCGCCCAGGTGCGCGCAGAACTCGGCGTAGTCCCGAGTGTTGAGGATGAACATGTGCCAGCCCAGGTCCACGCGCTTGCTCGGGCGGAACCGCTTGCCGGGGCTCTCCGCGCAGATGACCAGGAACGCGACGGTGGCGTTCACGATGCGGACCGCTTCATCACCCGTCATCCCGGCGTGCTCGCGGATCAGTTGGCCCACCAAGCGGCTGTGAAGGCTCCGCGAAATCGAGTCAGCTGGGTTCCGCACAATAGCGAGCGTCATGACTCTCCCTTGATTCTCTGGTCGACATTCGGGTAAGTGCCATTCCCAACTCTTCCGGAAGGCTTGCGCCTCGGTAGTAGCGTGACTGTCGCGGAGTGTCATCGGAAGGACTCGGGCGTCCACAACCGTCCACAACTCAGGGGGAGCGGTCCGCGTGCACGAAACGGGGCGGGTGCTGAGAGCAGCACGGGAGAACGCCGGGCTCAGCCTGGCGACGATGGCGAGCCGCGTTCACTACAGCAAGTCCACGCTTGGCATGGTGGAGACCGGACAACGGACCGCGACACCGGACCTGGTAGCCGCATACGAACGAACGCTGGGCGTTCAGGGGTTGGGTGAGGATGTGAACCGACGGGAACTACTGGCGGCCGCTGCGGCAGTGCTGGCAGGCGGCCACGCCCCTGCCCCGCTCGTGCGCCTCTTGGACGGCTTGACGACGACCGACCACCCCGGGCAGGTCGGTCGGTCCGAGGTCGAAGCCGTCCAGCAGGCAACAGCGACCTACACGACGATGGACCTCCGGTTCGGCGGTGCCGTCGCCGCAGACCTGTCCACCGGTGCACTCAGATGGGCTGTGAACCTGCTGGACGCACCCATGCGAGACGACACCCGCGTAGCACTTAGCGCGGCCGTCGGGGCACTCGCGGACCGAACCGCCTGGATCCACTTCGACGCCGGACGCACCTACTCCGCACGCCAACTCTCCACACTCGCCCTACGCACCGCCGACGAGGGCGCAGACCCCGACCTTCGCGCGCACGTCCTGCTCAACATCGCCGCACAAGTCGGCGAAGCACTCCCCGCCGAAGCCGTCGGCCTAGTCGGCGCCGCCCTGTCCGACCGCCGAGTGTGCACGCTGGAACGAGCGAACCTGCACGCCGGACTGGCCGGACACCTCGCGAGATCCGGCGAGAAGGACCAAGCGCTCCACCACATCCGCGAGGCCGAAACACTCGCCGCTCGCGGCGGCAACACCCCCGAGTGGGCTGGGTTCCTCACCCAGGACCACCTCAACTCCATCATCACCCAAGCACTAGCGGCAGCCGGTGAACATGCCGAGGCCATCCAACGATTCGAAGACCTCCTACCCCGCATCGGCACCGACCGACTCCGTGGCCGAGCCGGACGAATGATCGACCTAGCCGAGGTCTACGCGGCAACGGGAGAACTGGAACAGGCAACCTCACTCGCACGGAAGGCAAGCGAAGCACTCACCGACGTCCGCTCAACCCGAATCACAGCCCGACTCGCCCAATTGAACGAAAGCGTGGCACGAGTTGCCTCGTAGACCCGCGCCACGCCAGCTTCACACGCCATTCGATCCCCCCTTCGCCCGCCGACGTCGCACACCTACCGTCGCGGAAACGTGCAGCTCACGGCGTGTGCGGGTTCGTGTGAATGCTGTACGAGCCTGCCCGGGGGCGCCTCAAGTGCAGCGCTTCGACTGCCGCTGACTTGGCCAGTGAGTAGCAACAGCGAGAGCGGTCCGCTGCGGCCGAGTGTCCGACCGCAGCGGAGGAAAGGCTATTGCTTGCCAAGCTGCTGCTTGATCGCCGACGGGCCGGGGAAGTCGGCGGGGATGGCGTCCATGATGACCTCGTCAACGCGCTCGCCGAGCCAGTAGCCGGACTGGCGGCGCAGGCCAACGTGGCGGAAGCCCGCCTTCTCGTAGGCGCGAACGGCGCCCACGTTGGGGGCGAGGACCGTCAAGTGCACGCAGGCCAGGTTGGTGATGTGGAAGGCGTAGTCGAGCGTCAGACGGGTCGCCTCCGTGCCGATACCGCAGCCTCGACTGGCTGCGTCGCCCAGCAGGATGAAGTACTCGGCGATGCGGTGGCGGTGGTCAACCTGGAAGGCGGTCGTGCCCACCGCGGTCGGCGCGCCTCCGGCGAGGTCATAGACCGTGAAGCGAGCTTGGTTGTCCGTCCGCCGCAGCTGGTGGCCCAGCCCCTCCGTCCGCTCCTGCAGCGACTCTGGCGTTTGCTGGCCATACCCCACCAGGACCTGGGGGTTCTGCTCCCAGCGCCAGTACGGCCCCAGCGGTCTCGCCCGAGGCCCGATTGCCGAGGATTCACGACCTCCTAAGAGGCGCGGGCTGCCACAACGGTCCTGCGATCGAGGGGGGTGCGGTTGCCCTGGGCCTCATGGAGAACCATGTCGCTCGCCATTGCTCAACCGGGAGCGCCAAGGACTCGCACACTGCTCGCGCCGCCTCCTCCGGGCCACGCCCGAGCCATGGGGTGTCGACGAACACCTGGTAGTCGTCGACTATGAACGCGACTCGGAAGTGCTCGGGGTCCTGGTTCATCGTGCCTGCCCAGGCGAACCTGAGGCCGTGGGTGCGCAGCCGATCGTGGTCGATGCTGGTTTGGACGAGGCGGCTTGTGGTGCGCAGGGGTGTTTCCCACGAGTGGTCGGCGCCCATCCTCGCCAGTTCGGCGTCGTACTCCGCTGCGGCGAAGGTGAGGTTTGCGTCGATGGGGGAGTCCGCGGGCCAGTCCCAGTGCACCCGGTCGCCGTCGCGGGTGACTGTGACTGTGATGGTTTCGCTGTCGTACTCGCAGCACTCGACCAGGATCGCGATCGGCACGACCCGCGGTTCGGGGCCGCCCGACAGGAGGATGTCGGGGATGAGCAGCTCGTCTGGGTCCACACCGTGGTGTCCCCAGACTCGGGTCATGTCCGTTCCGTTGACCTCGACCACCACCTGGAACCGGTTCGCCCCCACCCCAGGCACGACGCGCAACCGGAGCGTGTTCACCGCGTCCCGCCGCGCGAATCCGCCACCGGCGGCCGCGGCGCATCCCAGCGGCATGGTCCCGACCTCGGGGATCCGCAGCTCGGCCAGCGCCGCGGTCACCACGTCGCCGACGTCGTAGCGGGAGTCGTGGGCTGAAGCGCCTGCCAGGTCCCGCAGCGCGGGTGAGTCCAGTCCGGCGACCAGTGCCAGGCACGCCGCGTCGATGACACCGGCCAGGCCCTGCTCGGGAACCGCGTGCCAGCGCCGCACCGCGCCGTAGAGCCGTTGTTCGGCTGAGTCGCCCATGCCGCGATCCTCCACATTGGTCGGCACGTCCGCACCCGGATAAACGGCCGACGGCGGACCGGGGGGCCGGTCCGCCGTCGGCGGTGGGGGAGGGGAGGGGTTGGTGGGTCAGTACTGGAAGCGGGCCACCAGCTCGCGCAGGTGGGCGGCGAGCTGCTCCAGGTCCACCGCCGCCTGCTTGCTGCCGTCGATCTCCTGGGCGGCGGTCTGCGTTGCCGTGGCGACGTGGCCGATGCTGCCTGCGATCTGGGAGCTGCCGGAGGCGGCCTCGGCGATGGAGCGGGTCATCTCGCTGGTGGTGGCGGTCTGCTCCTCCACAGCCGAGGCGATGACCAGCTGGTAGTCGTTGATCTTGGCGATGATCTCGGAGATCTCGCCGATCGTGCCGACGGCCTGGGCGGTGTCGGACTGGATGGCTTCGACCTTGCGGGCGATGTCCTCGGTCGCCTTGGCGGTCTCCTGCGCCAGCTCCTTGACCTCGCTGGCCACGACCGCGAAGCCGCGACCGGCGTCACCGGCGCGCGCCGCCTCGATGGTGGCGTTGAGGGCGAGCAGGTTGGTCTGCTCGGCGATCGAGGTGATGACCTTGACCACGTTGCCGATCTGCGCCGAGGAGTCGCCCAGCTTGGCGACCACGTCGGTGGTGGAGGCGGCGACCTCGACGGCGTGCGAGGCCACGTTGGCGCCCTCGTTGGCGCTGTGCGCGATCTCCTTGATCGACGAGCCGAGCTCCTCGGCGCCGGTGGCCACGGTCTGCAGGTTCAGCGACACGTTGTCCGCCGCCGAGGCGACCTGGGTGGCCTGGGTGTTGGCGCCGCTGGTGCTCTCCAGCAGCCGGTCGCTGACCTGCACCAGGCGGGTCGAGTCCGACTGCAGGGTCTGCGCGGTGGTGGCCAGCGCGGCCACCGCGGCGCCGAAGTTCTCCCTGGCCTGGTTGAACGCGGTGCCCAGCTGGCCGACCTCGTCGCTGCCTTCGACCACGGCGGGCTTGCTCAGGTCGCCGTCGGCCATGTGCTTGGCGACCACGGTGATCTGGCGCAGCGGTCGCACGATGCGACCCGCGACCAGCAGGGCGAGCAGGATCGCGGCGGCGAGGCCGACGATCATGGACACCAGCACGATGGTCCACGCGGTGTTGTAGGCGTCGCTGCCCTCGGCCGCGGCGCGCTCGGCGCTGGTGCGCTCGATGACGGCGAGCTCGTCGATGCCCTTGTCGATGTTGCCGACCAGGGTGGTGAACTCGTTCATGTCGGTGATCGGCGTGTAGCCGGCGGGAACCGGGTCGCCGTAGGAGATGTCGCGCTCGATGCGGAACTTCTTCTGGTCGGCGAGCAGCTGCGCGGCGCGGACCCGGCCGGACTCCTCGGTGGTGTGCGACAGGTAGGCCTCGACCGAGGTGTCGATCTTCGAGTCGGCGGCGTGCTGGCCGTCGCGGGCCCGCTTCTGGCCCTCCGGGCTGTTGTCGACGTACCACATCACGGCCCAGTGGTTGATGTCGCCCTGGGCGCCGCGGATGTCACCGAGGTCGCTCAGCGCCGCCGCGTTCCCGGTGGCCACCCGGTTGAGCTGGGCGTCCAGATTGGACATCTGGATCATCGCCAGCACGCCGATCAGCACGGCGACCGCGACGACCGCGCTCAGCGCGGCCAGGATCTTGGTCCGGATACCCCAGTTCGCGACGAGCCCGGCAAGGCCCCGCGGTTTCTTGATCTCGGTTGCGTTCGCAGCCATCGCCCTACCCTCACGCTCTTCGTCAGCCCTCTGGCTTCACCTGCCCCGGAGTCGTCGGCACCGGGGCCATAGACCTGAGCCATTCACCCGTCCGATGGCCCCCCGACCGGTGTGACCTGAGAGCGCTTCGGGTGCGGCCCAGGTGCCGTCGTGGGCGCCGTGGGCCATGACGAACGCCCTTTCCTGGCCGCTCGCGGTACTGCGGGAAAGTTCGAGGGCGGGTACCGCGAAGGCGCGCGGATTCGCTGCCGATAGTGAGTTGTCGGGCGTCACCGGTAGTGGCTCAGTCCCACCAGAAAGCCCACGAGTGGTCGCCGACGAGGTGTTCGGCGTATGCGGAGAGCGTGTGCGGGGCCTCGGATTGCCACACGTTGTCCGGCGCGAGCGCGAAGTGCTCGACGGCGACGGCGAGGGCGTCGGGGAAGGTGCGCGGTGGTGCGGCGACCGCCAGCGCCAAGGCGTCGAACCCGATGTCCATGGCCGGTACTCCTCGGCCTCGTCGTTCAGCACGTCCAACAGCGGTGGTCACAGCCCGGACCCGGCGTGTTCGGCGGGCGACCAGTCGCACTGGTGGCAACGGCACCGACAACTCCTGGAAGTTCCCGGAAATCGAGGGCAACCGGATGTGGATCTCCGGCGTGGACCTGGTGTCACCATCCGTTCGACACCTGGGGGACTACTCATGCGCTCGACCAAACGCTGGAGCGGGCTGCTGGCAGGCCTGGCTGTGGCGGCCTCCGCGCTCACCGTCGTGACCGCGAGTCCTGCGGCGGCGGACCTTCCCGAAGCGCGCTGCGGGATCGGGGCGGCCATCCAAGGGGTGGAGTCAGATGGCCGTCTCTTCGAGTTCACGCACTTCGGCGCTGCCACGGGTACTCGCGAGTGGTCCCAGAAGGAGTACATCGGCACCGGCTGGCAGGGTGCGTTGCTCTACAACGGGTACGGGACCTACCACCTGATCCCCGAGGGCACCGGCGAACTGCGCCGCTATGAGCGGCACAGGGGCCGTTGGAGCATCGTCGACGGCCGCCCTTACGAGGTCGTCGGCACCGGGTTCGGCCGCTACACCGTGGACGGCGCGACCTTTACCCGCGATGCCTCGGGCAAGTTCTACGGGATCGACGACATTGGGGAGCTCCGGGTCTGGATCCGCACCGAGACCGGCTGGGAAGACGGCCTGGGTGAGGTCATCGGAACCGGTTGGGACGGCTTCGAACGCGTCATGGCGGGTGCCGACGGTGAGCTGTTCGCGTTCGAGCACAACGGCAGCGCTCTTCGCTACGAGTACAGCCACGCCACCGGCGAGTGGACCGTTCAGGCCGACCACATCGACGAGGGCTGGGGTGATTTCACCAACGTCATCTACGCGGGCGCGGGTGTGTTCTACGCGGTCGACCGGGCGGGCACCCTCTACTGGTACCGCTACGACAACGGCCAGTGGGCCAACAACGGCATCGGCCGCCAGGTCGGCGAGGGCTGGAAGAACCTGACCCTGGCCGTCGGTCCCGACGTCTGCCTTAGCTAGTCTACAAAGGACTGACGGTGGTCCGCCACGCGGCGGACCACCGTCGACCGGTCAGGTGAACAGGACGTCCGAGCAGGAGTAGAAGGCTTCGCCGCTGTCGGGGTAGTGGCGTTGCCAGATGGAGTAGACGAGGTGGCGGCCGGTGCGGCCGCCGGGGATTGTGGCCTTGAGCTGGTAGGAGCCCCCGGCTCGGGGCGGGTTGAGCTGCTTGTAGAACGGGGTGGGCTCGAGGTCCGACCACTTCAGGGGTTTGGTGGGGTCGTAGCCCTGCTTGGTCACGTAGAGCTCGAAGGTGCCCGGGTGCGGGGCGGTGGCCTTGTAGGTGAAGGTGTACGCGCCCGTGGGCAACGCCGTGGCGGGCCAGTCGGCTCGGGGCAGGTCGAGGCCCTTGTACTTGTCGCGGCCCGCGCTGCAGAGCTTGCCGTCGGGGATGATCTGGCGGCTGTTGCCGTTGGCGTTGGGCTGGTTCACCTCGTCCCAGTCGTAGATCGGCCAGCTCTGCCCGACCTGGACGGCGGCTTTGCACGCGGCCGAGCGGGGGTTCTCCGGGCCTTCGGTGAAGCACTGGTAGATCCGGCTCACCGGGTTGCCCATCGACCCGTGCGCGTAGGCCGGGGTCGCGGCCAGCACGGTCGAGGCCAGTAGCGCGCCGGTGAGTGCGGTCACCGTGGTGGCGGCGCGGGGGATCCTCATCTGCGATCTCCTTCGGCGGTCGAGAAAAGGTCTAGACCATTATGCGACCAACCGAACCACGAAGTCCACTGTTGGGAATTCGCCAACATGGACATATCGGACGCGCGCGGGTACTGGTTATCTGTTCAGGGCCGCACTCCCTTGCAGTGGTCCAGGCCACTGCCGATCCTGTGCACATGTCGATCCCGTGGGGGAGAACCCTGACCAAGCAGACCACCCTCGTGCTGGCAGCGGCGTTATGGGCCGTGATGCCCGCTTCGGCCAGCGCGACCGGCTCCGGAACCGGGGCGTGGAACCACAACCCGGTTCCACTGGACACGACCTCGTCCAGCGGCACCTACCTGATGCGCGACCCGCGCTGGCCAGGCCTCGACTGCGTCGACGCCGTCACCGGCCAGGTGTTCAGCGGCCAAGACGACCAGTGGGGCGACGGGAACCCGCTCAACCGGGAAACCGGCTGCGTCGACGCCCTCTACGCCGCGCAGACCTTCCAGCGGATGTCGGTGACCTGGTTGGGCCGCAGCGGCGCCGCGGGCAACGGCCGCCCCGGGCTCAGCCTGCGCGTCGGCGACCCGAGGCCGGGCATCGGCACCGCGTCCGGCCGCGTCGTGGTCGGGACCAACAACGCGGGGCAGTGGGTCGGCTCGCTCGACCTGGTCGGCCGCGAATACGGCAAGCACGTTGACGAGACCACCCCGGGCGGCCGCTCCAGCAACGGCACGGCCGAGTTCATCGCCGACGCTTACGGTGCCGCCAACGAGTGGTTCAGCGGGCAGACCGCGGGCGACGTCCCCGACTTCCTGGTGGGGGAGCGCCCGAACCTGGCCGTGCGCAACATGTCCAACCCGGCAGCGACAGGTGGGCTCAACTGCTACAGCTCCACCATCCCCACCACCGAACCCTATGCGGCCGCCGGTGTCGGCGACCACTGGTTCGCCCTGCTCGCCGCGGGGTCGAACCCGACCACCGGCCTACCGGCCAGCCCGACCTGCGACGGGAAGCGGGTGACCGGGATCGGCACCGAGAAGGCCATCAAGATCCTCTATAACGGCATGCTGCGCAAGGTCACCAACATGACCTACCTGAAGTACCGCATCGCCACACTCCAAGCGGCTATCGCCCTCACCCCGGGCAACTGCACGGACTACAAAGCGGTGAAAGCCGCGTGGAACGCCGTCAGCGTTCCCGCGCAGCCCGGCGAACCCGCTTGTAGTGCGTGACTGAACGCTCAGCCGTCGTGGTGGCACTCACCATCGGCGGGCTTGTCGATGAGCTGGACCTCCACGCTGTCCAGGCGTCTGCTTCCCGGCGGCAACGGGAAGTGGACGCCTGGCGGCGCCGCGAGGTAGCTCTGCCAGCCTTCCTCGGTGAACTGGTAGATGACCAGCTCGGCGCGGGTGTGGGCGCCACGGCACTGGACGCCCACGTCGCCGTCCCGCACCCACAAACCGGCCACATCGATCCGCCCCGCGGGGAACAGGGATTCCGGCGAAGGGGCTCCCGTGTCCTCGGTCAGGACGCGCAGGACGACCCCCACCCCACCCGTGTCCGGCAGTTCGGACAGTTCGATGCGCATCGGGAAGCGCTGCGTGAGGTCGTTCCTGTTGCAGGGTTGGCGGAAGACGGCCGTGATCTCCGTCGGCGTCGGCCTGGAGCACACCTGGTTCACCACTCTGGTCGGTGCCGTGAACGCGGTGCTGGAGGTAGTGGTCGCGGTCGGGGTGGTCGAGGTGCTCGGCGATGTCGGCGTTGCCGTCGCCGACGTTCGCCGGGCCGCGGTCGCTGACAGTGCGCGTTCCTCCCGCCGTACCACCGGGAGCCCGACCATGGTGGTCCTATCCGGACTACCGGTCGTCGAGGTCGTGGAAATGGTGGGCGGGATCTCCGGGTACTCGATCCGTTGAGCTTCCGGCTCACCGGGCGCGAGGGCCACTGCGGACACGACGAGCACCGCGACAACCACCCCGCCCACGACCACGGGGGCACGACGACGCCTGCCCGCTCGGCCCACGACCACCCGTCCCCCCTGTTCGTCCCGATGATCGAATCGGGCGGGCGGAGCATAGCGAACCCGGTCACCCCGTCACCCGATCGGCGCAGACCCGATGTGATTGGTTGAACCATTGGGTGTGACCGGGTGCGACGGCGGGCAGTCCTCTGCCATGACGACCCACCAGGACCTGGCCGTGTTCAGCGCGACCGTGCCCGCGCGGGCCGAGCACCTCGCCCCGCTGCGGCGGCGGGTGCGCCGCTGGCTGACCCACCGCCGCGTCCCCGCCCCCGTGCGCCAGGACGTCGTGCTGGCCGCCCACGAGGCCCTCAGCGACGCCATCGACCAGCCGGGGGCGGGCGAGCGCACCACGGTGACCCTGCACTGCGACCGCGACGGCGTGGTGCTCACCGCCATCGACCACTTCACCTGGACCGCGCGCGCCCACCACGGCGACGACCCCGGCGAGCGCAGGCTGCGCGCCATCGCCAGGGTCGCCGAGCGGGTGGACCTCGACGTCGACGCCGACCGCGGCACCCTGACCGCCTACTTCACCCTGCCGCGCTGAACCGCCACCCCGACGGCCCAGCGCGGGAAGATCCAATCGCGCTGATCATGGAACCGTTACAGCGCCCTTCTCCCTCGATCCGGTGCAAGAAGACATCATCCGGTGCGCCCGTCCGGCCCGATTCGGAATAGATCGGTAACGGCCGTCAGTACCTTAATCACCTGTGGTGACTCTTCCGGGTGGACAGTCGTTGCCGGCGTTGTGCTGTGATCCAGCGGCCCTAGTCTTTGAATCCACCCAGGGAACGTCCTGGCTGGACTATGTGGCGAGGTGCGGGATGCGGAATCGGAAGTCGCCCCCAGAGGACCCCGGCAGGAGGCTCCTGCCAACCCTGATCCGCAGACCCGGTGCCAGAGCCGCCGTCGCGCTGCTGGTCGTCGCGACGCTGGTGTCCACCGGTGGCCCGGTGCTCGCCGACCCGGACCCGGTCGACGCACCCCAGGTGGAGGTGGTCAGCCCGACCGGGGACATCGCCGTGGAAGGGGAACCGGCCACCGCGGTCGACCCGTCCGAAGTGTCCGATCCCGCCCAGGGGCCCGAGTCCCCGGCACCCTCCACTGAGGATTCCCAGTCCGAGGCGCCTACCCCGGTCGAGGACGCACAACCGGGTGACAGCGCCCCGAGCGAGCAACCGCCCAAGGAGCCCTCGGTCGACCAGGCGCCCGCCGTCGAGAACGCCCCGAGCGTCCAGGAAGCCGACCCCCGCGCGACCGTCGACCTCGCGGTGAGCGTTTACGCCCCCGAAGCCGCGAATCCCGGTGCCGCCATTTCCTGGCTCGTGACCGTGACGAACAACGGCCCGGGCTCGGCGGCGTCTTTCACCTTCACCGACAACGTGCCGATTTCCGTCACGGGCGTCAGCAGCCCGACCGCCGGATGCGCGGTGGCGGGGAACCTGGTTTCCTGCGCGGGCGGCGCACTCGCGGCCGGTGCCTCCACCTCCATCCGGATCAACGGCACCACGCCCGCGACCTTCACCTTCCCCCTGGTCAACCAGGCCTCGGTCGTGACCGGCCCCGCTGACAGCGACGCCAACACCGCCAACAACGACGCCGTCACGGTCACCACGACCGCGACCCCGGCCCCGTCGGTCGCGCTGTCGGCCTCGGCGAACCTCAACGACACCAACGGAAACGGTGTCGGTGACGTCGGCGAGAACATCACCTACACCCTCGAGGCGCACAACCAGGGCAACGTGACCCTGTTCGGCCTCACCGTGCAGCACAACGGCGCGGGCACCGTCACCTGCGGCACGACGACCCTGTCGCTGGGCGCGAGCACCTCCTGCTCGGCCCCCGCGCACGTCGTCACCGCCGCCGACGTCACCGCGGGCCAGGTCGTCACGACCAGCACCGCGAACGCGACCGCCCCGGACGGCGAGCTCGTCGCCTCCGCGCCCACGGTCACCAACATCCCGACCTTCGCCGCGGCGCCCGCCATCGAGCTGGTCCGCACCGCGAACCTCATCGACACCAACAGCGACACCGTCGGCGAGGTCGGCGAGGAGATCGACTACCGCTTCCTGGTGTCGAACTCCGGCAACGTCGCCCTCACCGGCATCGTGGTCTCCGGCGCCGACCTGGCCACCAACCCGTGCGCCGGTGTCGTCGTCACGTTGCAGCCCAACCAAACCGTCGAATGCGTCCGCTCACCGCGCTACGTCATCACCGCGCAGGACGCGGTCAACGGCTCGGTCGTGCAGACCGCCACCGCCTCCGGTGTCTCGCCGGGCGGCGCCACCGTGACCTCGGCGCCGTCGACCACCACGACGCCGACGTTCGTGCCCGCCCCCGCGGTGAGCATCTCGCAGACCTTCGCCCTCGGCGAC
Source organism: Actinokineospora baliensis (assembly GCF_016907695.1). Lineage (NCBI taxonomy): Bacteria > Bacillati > Actinomycetota > Actinomycetes > Pseudonocardiales > Pseudonocardiaceae > Actinokineospora > Actinokineospora baliensis. The sequence continues at coordinate 4,768,490 of NZ_JAFBCK010000001.1, forward strand.
GAGAACGGCGACGGCCGCGTCGAAGCGGGGGAGACCATCCGCTTCACCTCCACGATCACCAACAACGGCAACACCTCGCTGAGCAACGTCGACGTCGTCATCGTCGTCGGCGCGCCGAGCCTGTCCGGCTGCCCGGCCAACCTGAGCGTCCAGCCCGGCGGCACCGCGGTGTGCACCCAATCCATCCCGTACGTCGTCACACCACAGGACGCCGCCGCGGGCTCGGTCACACGCACCGTGCGCGCCAGGGGCACCTCCGCCGGAGGCGTCGTCACGCTGTCGGAGCCGGTCACCTCCGCCATCCCGGTCTTCGTGCCCCTCCCGTCCATCGGCCTGACCCACACCGGGACGCTCGTCGACACCAACGGCAACGGCATCGGCGACCTCGGCGAGGTCATCGACTTCACCGTCACCATCACCAACACCGGCAACGTGACGCTGACCAACGTCATCGTCGAGGGCGAGCTCAGCGGCAGGCCGGAAACCATCTGCCCGCAGCCGGTCCTGGCCCCCGAGGCCAGCGCCACCTGCGCCCGGCTGCCCTACACGATCCGCCAGCACGACGTGGACGTCGGCGCCGTGCTCGGCATCGGCACCGCCGTCGGCACCGCCCCCAGCGGCGTCCAGGTCCGCTCCGCGCCGGTCACCGCCAACATCCCGGTGTTCGACCCGGACCCGGTCCTGGCCCTGGTCAAGGACGACGTCCTGGCCGACACCAACGGCAACGGCCTGGCCGACGAGGGCGAGCAGATCAGCTACACCTTCGCGGTCACCAACGTCGGCAACGTCGTGGTCACCGGCCTCACCATCCAGGACCCGCTGCTGGTCGGCACCACCTGCCCGAAGACCACGCTGATCCAGCAGGAGAGCACGGTCTGCACGTCCAACGCCCCGCACGTGACCACCGCGGCGGACGTCGCCGCCGCGCAGGTCGTCAACGTGGCGACGGCCCGAGGACTGGCACCGGACGCCTCCGTGGTCGTGTCGCTGGAGTCGCGTACCAACACGCCGACCTTCGTCGCCGTCCCCGGTCTCGCCCTGGACAAGATCGCCACCCTCGGCGACACCAACGGCAACGGCCTGGCCGACCTCGGCGAGAACATCCAGTGGTCGTTCCTGGTCGTCAACAACGGCACCGTGCCGCTGTTCCGGCTGCACATCGTCGACCCGGTCGCGGGCGTCGTCACCTGCCCGGTCACCGACCTGGCGGTGCTGGCGGTCACCACCTGCACGGCCACCGCCCCGCACCAGGTGACCGAGTCCGACATCCTGCTCGGCGAGGTCGCCAACACCGCGATCGCGGTCGCCGACCTCGGTGACGCCGTGCAGACCGAGGTCGTCTCGCCCCCGGACTCCACCGTCACGCCGACCGCGCCCCCGGCGCCCCGGCTGACCCTGTCCAAGCGGGCCGACCTGCAGGACAGCAACGAGAACGACCTGGCCGACAAGGGCGAGTTCATCCTCTACTCGTTCGTGCTCACCAACACGGGCAACCTGACGCTGACCAACATCGGCGTCGACGACCCGAAGGCCGGGGCGGTCACCTGCCCGGTGTCGACCCTGGCACCCGGGGCGACCACCACCTGCACCGCCGCGCCCTACCTGGTGACCGGTGACGACATCGCGGCCGGGATCGTCCGCAACGTCGCCGTCGGCTTCGGCACCCCGCCGGTCGGGCCGCCGCTGCGCACCCCGCCCGCCATCGCCGAGGTCCCGATCGCGTACCCGGGCCTGACCCTGGACAAGATCGCCACCCTCAACGACACCGATGACGACGGGCTCGCCAGCCTCGGCGAGACGATCACCTACACCTTCGTGCTGGTCAACATCGGCAACGTGCCGATGACCGACATCAAGGTCGACGACCCCAAGGCGGGCGTGGTGACCTGCCCGGTCACCACCCTGGCCCCAGGCGAGACGACCACGTGCTCGTCGCAGCCCTACGAGGTGACCGCCGAGGACGTGGCGGCGGGCATCGTGCACAACGAGGCCACCGCCTCCGGGCAGCCGCCGGGCACCGACCCGCCCTACGTCACCCCGCCGGTGACCAGGGACGTGCCGACCACCGAGATCGTCAGCGGTGAGGACCCCAACGAGGCGGGCGACTCGCCTGCGATCACCCTGGTCAAGTCGGCGGCGCTGCGCGACACCGACGGCGACGACCTGGCCGACGAGGGCGAGTTGATCGACTACTCGTTCCTGGTCACCAACACCGGTGACGTGGCGCTGGAGAACATCCGCGTGGACGACCCGAAGATCACCGGGGTCGTCTGCCCGGACACCACGCTGGCCCCGGGCGCCTCGCTCACCTGCGCCAAGCTCGGGTACGTGGTGACCGCGGCCGACATCGCGGCGGGCACGGTGCACAACGTGGCCACCGCCTCCGGCGACGTCTCGGGCGGCGACTCCGTCACCTCCCAGCCGTCGGCGGTCGACGTCCCGGTCGACGACTCGATCGCGGCCAACGGGGACGCCGAGGAGGCCGCACCCGAGGCCCAGGGCGGCCTGGCCGCGACCGGTGCGACCGGCGCGATCACGCTGTTCGGCTGGTCACTGGTGCTGCTCGTGGCCGGTGTGCTGGTTCTGCTCAGCGGTCGGCCCCGGCGCAAGCGGGCCTGATCCCGAGTAGGTAGCTGACGGGCTGTGGCCGTGGGACTCGATCCCGCGGCCACAGCCCGTTTCGCGGTCCAGCGGCGCTCCAGGTCGGCTCGAAGTCCGGTGGCCATGCTGGGGGAGTAGGTGCCGAGAGACAGGAGCGCACATGGGTGACAACCGCGAGCAGTGGGTGGCACCGGAGTTCGACGACTACGACACCCCCATGGAGGTCACGGCCTACGTCGCGCGGCAGGACTAGGCGTTGACCGATCCCTTGCCGCGGGAGGACTTCCTCGCTGCCCTGCGAGCCCTCTCCAGCCGCTACTGGGGAACGCACCCCTTCCACGAGCGCATGCACGCCGGGCACCTCACCCGCGACGAGTTGGGCACGTGGGCGGCGAACCGCTGGTACTACCAGAGCGTTCTACCGCGCAAGGACGCCGCGATCGTCAGCAACTGCCCCGTTCCCGAGGTCCGCAGGCTATGGCTGGAGCGGATCGTCTACCACGATGGCGCGGTCGAAGGCGAAGGCGGCCGAGAGGACTGGCTGCGGCTGTGTGAGGCCCTTGGCCTTACTCGCGAAGAGGTGCTCGACGAGCGGCACGTCGTACCCGGCGTGCGGTTCGCGGTCGACGCCTATGTGTGGTTCGCGCAGACGCAGCCCTGGGTCATGGCGGTCGCCGCGGGGCTCACGGAGATGTTCTCCGGGCACCTGATGCGCCGCCGGGTAACCGACGTCTTAGCGCACTACCCCTGGATCGAACCCGCGGCTCTCACCTACTTCACCACCCGGGTCGACGCCGTGTCCTCCGAGGGTAAGCAAGCGGTCGACCTGGTGCTCGCGCACTGCGAGACGCGGGCGGACCAAGACTCCGCCGTGGCCGCGCTGGCGTTCAAGTGCGATGTGCTCTGGTCCATGCTCAGTGCCATCGACCACGCCTGCCACGGAGCAGGGAAGCGGTGAGCGGGTGGGCGCCGCGGCTGCGGCGGGGAGCACGGCTGGGGTTCGACCCGGTACGGCGGGCCCCGGTCGTGCTCCACCCCGAAGACGTGCTGCTGCTCAACCCCACCGCCGCTGCCGTGATCGCCGCCTGCGACGGGGTGGCCACCGTGCCCGACATCCTGGCCCGGCTCGACGAGCGCTACACCGGCGTGCGCCCGGACGACGTGCTGACCCTGCTGCGCGGGCTGGTCACGCGCGGCGTGCTGCACCCCGAGGAGACCCGATGACCGCCCCACTGGGGATGCTGGCCGAGCTCACACACCGGTGCCCACTGCATTGCCCGTACTGCTCGAACCCGCTGGAGATGGTCCACCGCGACCGCGAACTGACCACCGGCCAATGGCGATCGATCCTCTCCCAAGCCCGCGAGCTCGGCGTACTCCAGGTGCATCTCTCCGGCGGCGAGCCTCTTGCCCGAAGAGACCTGTCCGAGCTCGTGAGCCACGCCTCAAGTCTGGGCTGCTACGTCAACCTCGTGACGAGCGGCCTAGGCCTGACCGAAGCGCGTATGGCCGACCTCGCCGCCCGCGGGATCGAGCACGTGCAGCTGTCCATCCAAGCCGCTGACCCGCAGCGCGCTGACATCATCGCCGGTACTCGCGCCGCCAAGCACAAGAAGGCCGCGGCCGCCGCTGTGCGCTCGGCAGGGCTACCGCTGACCGTCAACGCCGTCCTGCACCGGCGCAACCACGACCAGGTGGCGGCGATCATCGACTTGGCCGAAGAGTGGGGCGCGGACCGCCTTGAGCTCGCGAACACGCAGTTCTACGGGTGGGCACTGCGCAACCGGGCCGCACTCATGCCCACCCGCGCCCAACTCGATGCCGCCGAGCCGGTCGTACGGGCCGCTCGGCAGCGGCTCGCGGGGCGCATGGAGGTGATCTACGTGCTCGCCGACTACCAGGACCGCCTGCCGAAGCCATGCATGCACGGCTGGGGCGCCCGCCAGTTCACCGTCGCGCCCGATGGCACGGTGCTGCCGTGCCCGTCAGCGCACGTGATCTCCAGCCTGACCTTCGAGAACGCCACGCGGCGACCTCTCGCGGCCATTTGGTACGACTCGCCGTCGTTCAACGCCTATAGGGGCGAGGACTGGATGCGCGACCCGTGCCGCACCTGTGTTCGTCGCGAGGTCGACTTCGGCGGATGCCGCTGCCAGGCGTTCTTGCTGACCGGCGCGGCGGAGAACACTGACCCCGTGTGCTCGCTGTCGCCCCACCACGACGTCGTAGTAGGCGCGGTAGTTGAAGACCTTCCGTTCGTGATGCGCCGGTGAAGGTCATCGTCCTGGGCACCGCCGCGGGCGGCGGCCTACCCCAGTGGAACTGCGCCTGCGCCCAATGCTCCCGTGCCCGCTCAGGCGACCCCGCCGTGTCACCCCGCCGCCAGGACTGCCTCGCCATCAGCGCGACCGGCGAGAACTGGTTCCTGCTCAACGCATCCCCGGACCTGCGCGAACAGATCGCCGCCACCCCCGAACTCGCCCCAGGCCCAGGGCGACGCGAAACCCCCATCCGCGGCGCCCTGCTCACCGACGCCGAACTCGACCACACCCTCGGCCTCACCCTCCTCCGCGAAGGCCAACTGACCGTCTGGGCACCCCCACCAGTCCTGTCACACGCCGCAGTCCGGGGTCTCCTCGCCCACTACCACCACTGGACCTGGCACCCCGCCGAAACCACCTTCACCCTCGACGGCCTCACCTGCACCGTGTTCCCCCTGTCCGGCAAACGCCCCCGCTACGCCCAAACCGCCACCCCCGCCCCCAACTGGGTCGTGGCCTACCGCATCACCGACCCCACCACCGGCGGCACCCTCGTCTACGCCCCCTGCCTGGCCCACTGGCCCACCCCCTTCACCGAGTTCCTCGCTGGCGCCACCCACGCCCTCCTAGACGGCACCTTCCACTCACCCGACGAGATGGCCACCACCACCGCCCAAACCGACCAACGAGCCATGGGCCACCTCCCCATCGTGGAGTCGCTCCCGCTCCTGCCACCTGGGCCCACGCGCTGGTACTACACGCACCTGAACAACACCAACCCCGCCGTCGCCCACGACTCCTTGGCCCGAACCCAAATAGAGGCGTGTGGTGCTTCTGTTGCCGAGGACGGCACCCGCTTCGACCTGTGACCCCACGTGGCTGGCGTGTCCACACGCGGTATCGCCGCCTGTGTCCGCCGGTGATTCCGCACCATCGCTGTGGGCACGTGGAGAAAGTCCTCACCCGATGGCGCTCAGGCCAGTGGAGTGGACCATTTGAGAACGGTCGCACCGGGGCAGACCTTCACCGCGACCTCCACGATCCGCCCGTCTGCGAGCCAGACAGTCCGAGTCACCTGGGTGACGACGGTCGAACTCGAACCGGTCAAGCCAAGCGCAAGCTTCTCGCCGTCGGTGGCCAAGCGCGAGGTCACTTCCTCCAGTACCCGTTCCTGCGCCGACCCCAGCCGCTCTGCCGCTAGTTCGCGGGAGCCGCCGGTAGAAGTGGGGACCTTCAGTTCCGGCGTGGCCTCGACCACCTCGGCGGGGTAGTAGGAGCTGGTCAGATGCACTGGCGCGGCGTCACGGCTGACTACCCGCCTCCGGACAAAGACAGGACTGCCCGGCTCGACTTCTAGGCGGGCGGCAACGGCCTCATCCGCACTGACGGTGCCGAGTTCGACTATCTCGGAGGACTCGTTGTTGGACAGCGCTCGCCCGGTCGTCGCCCAGTTTCGGACCCTGGCGCTGGTCGCTGTGCTCGGGTCGGCGACCACGGTTCCACCACCGGTGGTGGCGCTGGTCAGCCCCTCTGCTTTGAGCGCCTTGTACGCCCGGCTCGCCGTCTGCTGGGCAACTCCGAACTCGGCCGTAACCTCCCGCAGGGTCGGTAGCCGCTGCCCCGGGGCCAGCTCACCCGACAGGATCTGACTGCGGAAATGAGCTGCGATGTCCGTATATCCCACCATGTCGTCTTCTCACGTCCCGTGTCTTGTTGTCGACGCCCCTCAGGGTAGACCAAGAACAACTTGCATCACTAGGGCATGTAGTCCAAACTGACTTTGGGTCACCTAAGGGTAGCTTACGGTGGAGCGTGAACTACGGATGCGTAGCTCACGCTCGCACTTCAGTGGAGTGGAGCCGAGATGAGCAGGGCGACGGGGTTGTCGGCGGGACCAGGCCAGCGTGTGTACGTGGTGCCGGAGGGGTTTCGGTTCTCGGATGAGGGCGACCGTCCTGCCCATCTTGAAGACGATGTACGGAGGGCAATCAGCATGACCGCAACAATGGAACCCGTCACTGTTCCGTGGGAGCAGATTGACCAGGCGGCCGCGTCGATTCGCGCGCACTCGCACAAGTATCCGAGTCTGGTGGTGGGCAGCTTGGGCGTCCACGCTGCTGGGGAGGGCCCGGGGCGGGTCGAGGTGTTCGTCCCGGCGCCGGATCAGCCGCAGGCGTGTGCGGAGCTGTTGGGGTGGTTGGACACGCTCGACCACGCGACGCTGGTGTTGTGCTACAGCGAGGACGACCCGCAGGCGCGGGCGTACGCGCATCTGTCGGACGGCACGGCGATCACGGTGATCGCTCCGTTGGACCCGATGCGGCTGCACGGAGTGGGTTCGGACCGGACCGGTGAGTGGGTGTTGCACTGGCTCCGCTGGCAAGCCGCAGAGACCGCGTGAAGTGGGGACGGGGAGCCTACGCGAAGGGGCGGTGCGAAGTCAGGGGCGGAAGAGGGTTGCTGTGGCGCCGGGGAGGCGATTGACTTCGGGGCTTGGGAAGGTTTCACCGGCCATTCCCCGGCTGCGGTAGAGAGCAACACCCGGTGTCCTGCTGCGCGCGTCCCTCCCAGGTCGTGTCCCGACGCCGATTCAGGGGTAGTGAGAATGCAGGTCAACGTGCTCGGACCGCTCCTCGTCACCTGCGACACCGCGAGCGCTGCGCCCAGTGCCACCAAACCGAAGCAGGTGTTGGCGTTGCTGGCGTTGCGGGCGAACACCGTCGTGTCGACCGGGAGGTTGATCGAGGAGCTGTGGGGCGGGCGGCCGCCTGCCAGCGCGGTTGTCACCGTGCAGACCTACGTTTTGCGTCTACGTCGGTTGCTTACACCCCTCTCGGACACTCCCATCCGCTCGATACTCACGACAGCGTCCGGCGGATATTCGTTGCGGCTGGAACATCTCGACCACGAGCGGTTCCGTCAACGTGCCGCGCTCGGGTCCGACGCGTTGGCCGAAGGTGACGCGGCCCGTGCCGCTTCCCTGTTGCACGGCGCACTAGCTCTGTGGCGCGGGCCAGCGCTGGCGGATGTCCGAGTTGGACGGTTGCTGGAGGGGCACGTCGCGACCCTGGAGCAAGAGCGGCTGAGCGTGGTTGAGCAGCGCATCGACGCGGATCTGCGGCTGGGGCGGCACCTGGGGATACTCGGCGAGCTGTCCAGCCTCACGAGAGACCTGCCGCTGCACGAGAACCTGCATGGCCAGTACATGCTCGCGCTCTACCGGGCCGGACGGCGCTACCAGGCGTTGGAAGTGTTCCACCGCCTCCGGCAAGCGTTGGTGGAGGAACTGGGCTTGTCGCCCACCGGGTGGGTTGAGCAGGTGCACCAGGCGATCTTGGCCTCAGACGAGGTGGGGCCGCCGGTGTTGGAGATCAACCGACGCTGAGTACGGCTTCCAGCAACAGGTCGTCGTCGGCCTCGGCGATGGTGCGCAGGTCGAGCAGGCAACGCCCGTGGTCGATCCTTCCGACTACGGGCGTTGACCCAATGCGGAGCAGGTGTGCGTAGGACTCCGGCAGGCTCACTGCGGCACTGGGAAGTTCTACACCTGGAGCGCCACCACCGCCGACCACCGCGGCGGAGTCCACCACAACAGCGTCAACACCTTGTCCGCGCAGCGAGTGCGCCAACCGCTCGGCTCGTCGCGTCAAACCGGACAGTTCGGCCTCCAACGCCGCCACCACCGGCGGGCGAGGGCCGCGCAATGTTGCGCCCAACGCGGCCAACGTGAGCTTGTCGACCCGAACCGCGCGCGCCGCTGGGTGTCTGCGCAACCGGTCGACCAGCGCGGCATCGCCGAGCAACAACCCGGCTTGCGGGCCACCGAGCAGCTTGTCCGCGCTCGCCGTCACGAGGTTCGCACCGGACCGCAACGCGCTCGCCGCGTCCGGCTCGTCCGGCAGCACCGGGTGCGGACCGAGCAGGCCCGACCCGATGTCCACCACCAACGGCGCCCCCAACCCCGCCAACTCGGCGACCGACGGCGCGCTGGTGAACCCCGTGACCTGGAAGTTCGACGGGTGGACCTTGAGCACGAAACCGGTGTCCCCGGTGATCGCCTCGGCGTAGTCGCGCACCGTGGTGCGATTCGTCGTGCCCACCCCGTGCAGCCGAGCCCCGGTGGCGCGCAGCAGGTCCGGGATGCGGAACCCGTCCCCGATCTCCACCAACTCGCCCCGGCTGACCACGATGTCGCGGCTGCCCGCCAACACGATCGCGCACAGCAGCAGCGCGGCCGCGTTGTTGTTCACCACGTGCACGTCCTGCGCATCGGGCACCGCCGCCCGCAACGAGTCAAGGGTGTCGAGCCCGCGCCGACGCCGAGCGCCTGTCGCCAGGTCGAACTCGACGTCCGTCGTGCCTGCGGCGGCCTGCACCGCGACTCGCGCGGCTGCCGACAGCGGGGCGCGGCCGAGGTTCGTGTGCACGATGACCCCGGTCGCGTTGAGGATCGGCCGCGGCCCCACCCGCAGGGCAGCCCGAGCGCGGTCGACGACGTCCTCCGGGGCGATGACCCCGTCCCGAACCTGTTGCTGCGCGGTGTGAACAGCCACCTTGACCGTGTCGCGGCCGAGTTCGGCGACCTCGGCACCCAACTCGGCGAGGACGGCGTCGGTGCGCGGCACTCGCCTGCGCGGGTCGGTCACGGCTCGACCCGGCGGAGGCGGACGGGAATCGAACCCGCCAGCGGCAGCACCTGCCGCTCGCCGGTGTTGAAGACCGAGCCGGCCACCAGGCCGGAGACGCCTCCCCGGGACACGACATGATCATGACACACCGTGACCGTGTCACACTCCTGGGTGTGACACACCGGCTGACGCAGTACGCGCACGGTGGCGGGTGCGCCTGCAAGATCCCCCCTGGCGAGCTGGAACGGGTCGTCGCCGGTCTGCACCGCACCCCGGTCGACCCGCACGGCGACCTGATCGTCGGCCTCGACACCGGTGACGACGCCGCCGTCGTCGGGATCGGCGCTGACCTGGCGCTGGTCGCGACCACGGACTTCTTCACCCCGGTCGTCGACGATCCCTACGACTGGGGGCGGATCGCGGCCGCCAACGCGCTCTCCGACGTCTACGCGATGGGCGGGCGGCCCGTCGTCGCCCTGAACCTGCTCGGCTGGCCGCGCGATGTGCTGCCGATGGAGTTGGCCGCCGAGGTCCTGCGGGGTGGCGTCGACGTGGCGGCCTCCGCAGGGTGCCATGTCGCGGGTGGGCACAGCGTCGACGACCCCGAACCCAAGTACGGGCTCGCCGTCACCGGTCTCGTCGACCCGCAACGCATCATGCGGAACTCCTCGGGCCGCGCAGGACTGCCTCTATCGCTGACCAAGCCTCTAGGCGTCGGCGTGCTCAACAACCGCCACAAGGCCACTGGCGAAGTGTTCCCGCACGCGATAGAGGTGATGACGACCCTCAACCGCGACGCAGCCACCGCGGCGCTCAACGCAGGCATTACGTGCGCGACCGACGTCACGGGATTCGGACTTCTAGGGCACCTACACAAGCTCGCTCGCGCTAGCGGCGTCACCGCCATCATCGACTCCGCCGCCGTCCCTTACCTCGACGGCGCCCGCGAGGCCTTACGCGACGGCTACGTCAGCGGCGGTACACAGCGCAATCTGGACTGGGTGGCCCCGCACGTCTCACTCGGTCCAGACTCCCTCTTACTCGCAGACGCGCAGACTTCCGGAGGATTGCTATTCGCAGGTGAGGTACCCGGTGCGACCGTGATCGGGGAGCTCGTCCCTCGCGATTGTCATACCGTCGTGGTGCGATAGGCGCTCCCGACAGAGGAGGACCCTGTGAGCCGACCCGACGTCGTGTCCGCCCAGGAGTGGCAGGACGCGCGCGACGCATTGATGGTGAAAGAGAAAGCGCTCACCCGCGAACTGGACGCGCTCGCCGCCGAACGCCGCCGCCTGCCCATGGTGAGGCTCGAGCAGGACTACCGCTTCACCGCGCCCGACGGCTCCACCGTCGACCTGCCCGGCCTGTTCGACGGCTACCGCCAGTTGGTCATCTACCACTTCATGCTCGCGGCCGGGAACGACCACATCTGCGGCGGCTGCGCGACCTTCACCGACAACATCCCCAGCCAGGTCCACCTCAACGCCCGCGACACCCGGCTCATCCTGATGTCCCCGGCGCCCCGCGACGAGATCGACGCCGTCCGCGACCGGTTCGGCTGGTCCACCCCCTGGTACTCCTGCCACGGCACGACCCTCACCGACGACTTCGGCATCGGCGGCGGCTTCGCCCTCTCGGTGCTGCTGCGCGACGGCGACGAGGTGTTCCGCACGTACGAGACCACCTCCCGCGGCGTCGACCGCCTCCGGCAGGACTTCAGCCTGCTCGACCTGACCCCCTACGGGCGCCAGGAGCAGTGGGAGGACTCCCCGGAGGGTTGGCCGCAGGACCCGACGATGTCCTGGCTGCGGCTCAAGGACGAGTACCGCTGAGCCGCCCGTGCACGTGATCGCGACAGCCGGACACGTCGACCACGGCAAGTCGACACTGGTCCGGCTGATCACGGGCATGGAACCCGACCGCTGGGAGGCCGAACGGCGCCGCGGCCTCACCATCGACCTCGGCTTCGCTTGGACGGACCTCCCACGCGTCGGCGAGGTCGCCTTCGTCGACGTCCCTGGGCATGAGCGGTTCGTGCCCAACATGCTCGCCGGGATCGGCTCGGTGCCCGCTGTGCTGTTCGTGGTGGCGGCGGATGCGCCCTGGATGCCGCAGGCCGAGGAACACCTGGCGGCGTTGGACGCGCTGCGGGTCTCGCACGGCCTGCTCGTGATCACCCGAGCCGACCTGGCGGACCCGGAGCCGATCCGGCGGACCGCGTTGGCCCGGATCGCGCGGACGTCGCTGGGCGTGGTGCCGTCGGTGGTGGCCAATGACGGGGTCGCGGGGGTGAAGTCCGCGATCGAGGATCTGGTGGCCGGGCTGCCGGAGCCTGATCCGGGCGGGGATGTGCGGCTGTGGGTCGATCGGTCGTTCACGGTCGCGGGAGCGGGCACGGTCGTCACCGGGACGCTGCAGGCGGGCACTGTGCGGCCTGGTGACGAGCTGCTGCTGCGCGGGTCGCCTGTGCGTGTTCGTGGGGTGCACGCGCTGGGGCGGTCGCGGGACCAGGTGTCGGCCGTGGCGCGGATCGGGGTCAACCTCCGCAGCGTGGACCGCTTTGAGGTTGAGCGGGGAGATGCCCTTCTTACGCCGGATGCGTGGTGGGCCGCGCACGTCGTGGACGTGGATGCGGCGGTCTTAGCCCGGCAAGTCGTCTTACACATCGGGTCCGCTGCCGTTCCTGCTCGTGCCCACGCCTTACGTGACGGCAGCAGGCTCTTTGTGTCGCGGCCCGTTCCCTTACGCGTGGGGGACCGCGTTCTGCTGCGCAACGGCCACGACATCGTGGGCGCGACGGTCTTGGACTTGGATCGCCTAGGCCGATCCCCGGTCTTCACTGGCGCACAACGCAAGGCCCTAGGGCGTCCCGCTCGCTTGATCGCGGGGGACTGCTACACCGACCAATGGGATTCGCTCGCCGCTCAAGCCAACGCCGCCCTGACCCAATGGCGCGCCGCCCACCCACTAGAACCAGGCCTACCGACCGAGACCCTGCGCCTCGCCTTACGACTCCCCAGCCCTGACCTAGTGGCGCCACTCATCACACCCCCAACGACCCTGCCCACCGCCGTAGTCGCCGTCCTAGAGGCCTTAGCCGAAGACTTCGCCACCAACCCCTTCGCCGCCCCAGACTCCGCCCGGCAACAGCAACTGGGAACCCGCGCCCTCGCAGCCGCCGTCCGGGCCGGCCACCTCCTCAAACTCCCCGACGGCATCCTCCTCCCGCCAGACGCCCCCCAACGCGCCGCCGAGATCCTGGCCCACCTCCCACAACCCTTCACCACCAGCCAAGCCCGCCAAGCCCTCAACACCAGCCGCCGAGTAGCCCTCCCACTACTGGCCTACCTCGACCACACCGGCACAACCCGCCGCCTCCCCGACAACACCCGCCAACTGCGGCAGTAGCCCAACCGACGCAACTACATCGGGCAAATACTGCCGCTTCAACGAAGTCGCTCCACGCGCCAGCGAAGTCCCGCTGTCAGACCGCCTCGCGCTCTATCGCGCGCACGCCGAGCTGCGCGCAGCCCATGCCTCGCTGGGGGCGTCCGTATGTGGTTGTTGAGCTGCGGTGGTAGCGGGTTTGGGTGTCGGTAGTGGGTGCCGCGGCGCGGCGTTGCGTGGAGGCGTCACAGCGTCGGCGGGCCAGGCAGATCGGTGCGGCGTTGTGGGTCTTGCCCTCAGCGCGTTTGCGGTCGTGGTAGGCCTGCTGGTCGGGTCGGCAAGGGTCGCGAACGAGGCCAGGAAGAGACGCTGGCGTAGGCGGCCAAGTGTCCGGAGCTGGCGACGTTCAAGACGTCACCGACCTCGAGCCAGGACGGCCGGGTGGCTGACCCGCGACCCGATGGCGTGTTCAGGGGCCAGGTGGATGCCGGTGAGTAGGCCGAGGATCCGGTTGGCTATACGGGTCTCGTTCGCCGCTGCGTGGGTCACCGGGTCGGGCATCGAGCGCAGGTACCCACGTTGCGACGAGACCGGTGCCTGTGTCTCTATCAGCGGTCCCTCGATGCCACCAGGTCCGGTGAGACCACCCCTGGATCGTGGGTTCGACAGGGGCGTGGTCATGCCGGGGCCTGGCGACCACACCTCCCTGGTCGGGCGCTGAAGATCCACATGTGGATAACTTCTGTCGCTGGGACGGGTGAAGTGCGGGAAGGGGAACTGGTTGATCAAGGGTGGTGGCTGCTCTAGCGTCAAGGTGCGTGACCACCGCACAGAGGCTGGACCTGTTGGCGCCCAGTGGGGCCAGAGTTGCCGTGACGTTGCCTGGGGTGGGGGCGGTGTCGGGGGTGGCGGCGGCGGTTCGGTTCGCTGGGGGGTCGTATGGGACTGGGTTCCAGATCGGGCCTCGGGGGTATCGGGCGTTCGCTGGGGAGTTCGTGGCGCCTGCTGACGTGACCGATCGGGTTGTGGTGCATGGGCGGGAGGTTGTGGTCGCCGAGGCGCGGGATGGGCAGTCGTCGGTGGCGGCGTTGGTGGGGGAGCACCACGAGCTGTTGACGGTGTATGCGGGGCCTGCGCCGGGGCGGGATCGGATCGTGGGGTTGTTCAGCTCGTTGCGGGTGACCGACTCCGCCGCGGGGATGGTGGTCACGCCGCGGCGGATGACGTTGTTGGACACCATGAGTGAGCACATCGTGTTGGCGGTTCGGGGGTTCGGGCAGGTGTCGATCCCGGGGCCCGCGCAGGTGCGCAACCACATCCCGGCGCACGCGGGGGCCAAGACCCGGCACGGGGAAGTGTGGAAGGTGCCGCTGGCGGGGGAGGGGCACATGTTCGTGATGGGGTTCCCGGCCGGGGTCGCGGAGGTCCAGTTGGCCGATGGGGCGACGCAGGAGCAGTTGGACTGGATGGATGGGATTGACGTGGCTTGGAGTGCGCGGTGAGCCCGATGACGGCGTTCCTGGTGATTACCTGGGTCGCGATCGTGCTGCTGTTCCTTGGGTTGGCCGCGGTGTTGCGCGAGGTTCGGTTGCTGCGCGCGATCGTCGGCCGCGACCAAGGCGGGTACGAGGCGCAGGCCGACATCGTGCTGGGCGAGAAGTTCGCGGGCCGGGTCGTACTCGCGGCCGACACAGGCTGCTCCCTGTGCCACGCGGTCGCCGACCGGTTGACCGACGCCGTGGTGCTGACGCACGAAGTGGCTTCGACGTGGGACATCGGGCTTGAAGTGGTGACCGACCGCGAAGCCTGGCGGGCGGTGTCGCACCTCGCGCCGCCGGTGCTGATGTTGGTGGGGTCGGACGGGCGGGTACAGCGGATCTCGCTGCCGGTGCGCGCCGAGCAGGTGGACGAGGTCCTCGACGAATGGGGGGTGCGCGGTGGCGCTCACGCTGGATCGGATACCTGACCACGAATCGGGCACCGGGCGCACGCGGGCGCTCAGCGGCCTCAAGACCACAGGCAGACGCCGCACGGTGCTGCGCGCCTTCGCCTTGGGCGCGCTGACCCTCGGCTCCGGCGTCCTGACCTTCCCACGCCGCGCCCGCGCCGAGGTCGGCCCCAACGCCCTCACCGGCTGGGACCGGACCGACTGCCGCGACGCCTACCCCGTCGGCTACGACGAGGACCCCGACACCAGCGGCGACCACGTCAACGCCTATGCCGCCTGCGTTGGCGGTGCCTGGCGCAGCAGCGACTTCTGCGAGGCGGGCTGGCACAAGTACGGCACCCACACCGAAGGCGACGTCCAGGTCGACCACACCGCGGTCTCCACCACGTGCGGCACCACCACGATGAAGAACGCGTGGCGCTGGACCACCCCCGACGGCAAGACCTACCGGTGCTCGGACGGCTTCAGCACCTACTGGGGTCCCGACCAGGCCGGGTACACCTACCTGACCATCTGCCGCACCCGGGTCTGACGTGCTCCGCTGGCACCCGGTCGTCCTGGCCCTCACCCTCACCGCCGCCACCGTGATCAGCATCCTGGTCACCGGCGACCACCGGGTGCCGTGGGTCTTTCTCGGCGCGACCGCGGGACTGGCCACCTCCGGCTCCACTTGAAGCCGCAACTCAGCCCACGTGCTGAGCTCGCCGGTCTGGCGAGGTTCTCCCGCGCTCGCGTTCCGTGTCGGCCTCCTACTCGGCGGCGCGGTCACCGCGACGGTCCTGGTTGTGGTCGGGTCACTGGTCCGGGCGCCGCTGCCCTGGTGGGCCCGCTGGGTGCTCGTCGGTGCGGTCCTGGTGCTGGTCGCCCTCAAGGAGTTGCGGGTGATCGACGTCCGGCTGCCGGAGAACCGACGGCTCGTTCCCGAAGGCGTGTTCCGGCTCGGCCGCCACCTCGGCCCCCTGCAGTTCGGCATCGAGATGGGCACCGGCGCCCGCACCTACCTCCCCAGCGGCCTGCCCTACATCGCTGCTACAGCCGTCCTGCTGACCGCATCCGTCCCCCAAGCCTTATTCGCCGGAGCTGCCTTCGGCTTTGGCCGAGCCCTCATGACCACAGCCACCCTCAACCACCCCGGCGACTGGGACGCCTTGTGGAGCAGGCACGCCCGCCTCACCGCCACCCTCCTCAGCGGCGCATTCCTCCTGGCTCTCGGCACCGCGCTGATCGCAACCGCCTGACCCGACACTGGCTCCCAGCATGCGGCCTGGACGGTGCCGAGCGGGCGCGATGAACGCGTTCAGGGAACAGGGTGCCGGGCAGAGCCCGCGTGACCGAGGCCGAGAAGACCTGCTGCGTTAAGTCGTGCCGTGATGAGGCCCGGTGCTTCGCACCGGATGGGCGGCGGTCGCTTCGCGCAGCCCGGTCGACCGCGTGCGGTCGGAGGTGTCGCGCGAGCGCTGTGAAGACGACAACCTAGCCGCCATCTGCAGCGCGGAGGTTAAGACCAGCACAGGCAGCCCGATCGCCTCGCGATCGGGCTGCCTTCGGTGATGCGTGCGGGCTGCTGATCACCCGACCCGGTAGGCGCGGATGACGGTTTGCTCGACCGAGTTCCCGTTGGCGTCCCGGGCGGTGATCCGCAATGACACGAAACCGGTGGTCGAAGGGTTCTTCACCAGGGCTAACCCTTCCCCGGTGCCGATGTGCAGGGTGGGGGCTTGCCGCCAGGTTCGGCCGTCGTCGGTGGAGTAGTCGGTGTGAAGGGTGGTCAGGCGCGATGTGGGCGCGCCTGGTGGGCGTTGGGTGGACAACCGGATCGGCAGGAACGTTCCGCGTCGGGCGGCGCCTTGGTCGTCGACCTCGGCGGCGGTTCGCACTACCAACACCGGTGGGGGAGTGGCCGATCCGGCGCCGGCCTCCTGGAAGGTCCAGGTGATGTCGGCGTGCGTTCCGAGGGTGGACCACGGGACGGCGCGGTCGACTGTGGTGCGGAGGGTGTAGCGGCCGGGGGTGTCGGGGATGGGGAACAACCCGACCCCGGGTTGGCCGCTGGTGCCTAAGACAGCGCCGTCCCTGGTCAGGACTGTGTCGCCGGTGGCTGCGGCTGCCAGGACGGTGGACTGGTCGGGGTCGCCGCCGGAGAGGGGGGCGGTTACTACCAGCAGACGACCGCCGAGCCGTGATATTCCGAATCCGACCTCTGGAGCGCCCAGGGACGGGCTCAGGGGTGCGCGATTCCAGTGCGACGCCGATCTACCCGGCTGGTAGATCTTGTAGGACACCGAGGACTCGCTGTCGGAGGTGTCCTCGGGGAACACCGCGAACACGTGCTGCCAGGTCGGTCCTGCCGTGTAGTACTCGGTTCGAGCACTCGGCACTGCCAGTTCGCGAACCTGCAGCGCGCCGGTGTTGGTCCCTGGCGCGTCCAGCAGTGCGTAGTCAGCCCGCAGCGACTTGGCGGGCGCACTCTGCGCGTAGTACCGAGCGTCCACCCGCGCGAGGTCTCGGGGACGTGCGGTGAATCTGCCGTCGGGGATCTTGCCCTGCTCGAGGAACGCCAGGTTGTAGCTGGAGCCTGGTGCGTCGAGGATCGTGCGGTAGGACAAGAGGAAGGTGTGGTCGGTGACCTTGCCCTGGGTCGGTACGACATAGACCTTCTGGCCCGGCCGGTAGAACCACACCAATGCCGACGTCCGCTCACCGGTCGGAGAACCGGACACCAGTGACAACTCGCCGCTCACCAGCGTGGTCTGAGTACCGTCAACGGTCGTTGACACCAGCCGACCGCCGGTGGCGTCCAGTGCGACTGACGACTCCCGATCCACGCCGATCCCGGTCCGGGCAAGCAGCGTCACGTCACCACTGTTCGCGACCTCCACCGCTTGGAAGTCGTACCGGCCCTTCGGCAGTCGGGCCACACCCGCACCGTTGACCACCCGAACACCGACAGCGGCGCCCGAGTCCACGTTCACGGCCTTCGCGACCACCGACGCCGATGTGCCCGTTCTCCCCTTGAGCGTCACCGCCACGGTGTAGCTCTCCGCCTCCAGCACCGCGGTCAGGGCTGTCCGCACCACAACGCCGCCCGCGGTACCGGTCAGTCGGCCACTTTGCCGTCCGGTCGCGCCAGCAGGGTCAGCGTGGACGGTTACCGCTGCCGTGCCGTGCGCGGGCACGACGACCTGCTGAGCTCCTGCGGTGAACACCGGGTTGTCGGTGCTCAGTGCCAAGGTGACGGCAGCATCGCCGTCATTGCGGTAGGTCACCGTCTTGCTCAACCGGCCGGATCCCCAAGGAACGAACCCGTACCCGATTCCGCCACCGACCACGTTGACCTGCTGCGCCACTGCGCGCGCCGCGTCCACCCGACCCGCGCCTTGCTCGAACGCGTCCGCCGTAGGCTTCGCGCTGCTCACCAGCGCCGACTTCAACCGGTCCGCCGCCCACCCGGGCTGCTTCTGCACCAACAACGCCGCAGTGCCCGCTACATGCGGTGCGGCCATAGAGGTCCCGGACAGGGCCGCGTAGTGCTCGTCCACCGGCGCCCAGTCGCCCGCCGGAGTGCCGACCACCCTCGCTGACACGATGTCACTACCGGGCGCCGCGATGTCCGGTTTCACCGCGTAGTCCCGTTTTCTCGGCTGCCGCGGCGAGAACGGGCTCGTAGTGTCGTCCTTGGTGACGCTACCGACCGCAAGAGCAGCGTCGGCAGCAGCGGGCGACGTGACTGAAGCCAGCGGATCGGGGTTGTCCAGGGCCCGGTCGTTGCCTGCGGCCGCTACGAAGAGAGTGCCGTGCTGTGCGGACAACGAGTTCACCGCACGCGACACCGGGTCCGTTCCGTCGGTGTAGGCGCCGCCGAAGCTCAGGTTCGCGACCCGGACTTTCGGCGCGATCCACTCAAGGCCCGCGATCACCGCGGAGTCCGAGCAACCTATCGCCGTGCACACCTTGCCGCTGACCAACTTCGCGTCCGGCGCCACACCCCTATAGCGCCCACTGGACGCCGCACCGGTTCCCGCGATGATCCCGGACACATGGGTACCGTGCCCGACCTGGTCGGCAGGTCCCGTGCCGGTGAAGTCACTTGCCTCCAGCACCTTGCCCGCCAAATCCGGATGGCTGCCGTCGATGCCGGTGTCCAACACGCCGACGGTCACACCCGCACCGGTGTACCCGCTCTCCCACGCTGTGGGCGCCCCGATTTGAGGCACACTCACGTCCAGCGTCGGTTTGGAGACTCCGTCCAACCAGACTGACGCGCGCGAGGAGGTGAACCACGCCCAGAAGCCCGGCGTGGGCGTAAGAGCAGCTCCGTCGACGCTAGGCAACGCACGCGTATCCGTCCCCGGTAGCGCAACCCGGGTAAGAGGGCCGGTATCGGTGACGATCACGGGAGCCGGTCTATCGCGCGGTAGGACTGTCAGGTCGAACAGACGCGGGTCTAGTCGACCGGCGTCGACCAAAGGCTGCGCGTCCGACGGCACGATTGTGTTGCCGTCGCGCAAGAACCCGACGTTCTCCCGTCCTGGTGTTGGTACTACCTGGACGATGAGCTCCCCGCGTGGTCCTGGCAGAACGCGGAACTGGTCACCGGTGACGAGGGTGAGCGTGTCACCCAGCGGTCGCGGTGTGGCGGCCCCGGCCCCGACTCCGGTGGTCGCCGATCCCAGCAGTGCTCCCGTAACCAGCCAGACCAGTACCCCGAACCGGCCCCTGTGACGCATGACGATCTCCATTCCCCTGGTTTGCGCCACAAGTGGTACCAGGGGGCGGCCGAACCGCGCGCGGATTCATCCACAGCCCCACCCAGACGGCCGTTTCCCGCCTGCGGGGCGGAGCTCTACGGGTAGTCGGTGCCGTCCTCGGCCATGTGCGCGTCACCCTCGCCGAGGATGCCCTCGTCCTGCGGCTGCGGCCGCTTGCTGATCAGCAGCTTGATCAGCTTGTTCAGGGTGCTCGAGCGCAGCAGCTGCAGGGAGCGGGAGACCGAGGGGCGCAGGGAGTCGGTGGCGGCGGTCGCGGTGGCGGAGGTGGTGACGACGGTGGTGGTCAGCAGGGCGAGCAGCAGGGTGGTGACGGTGACGACGGTGGCGACTGGGCGAGCCATGACGGTCCTTCCCGGGTGAGCGGCGCTTCGGTGCGAAGTGGTTGTGAACAGGTGATGACCGGGGTGCGGATCGGTGACGCCGCTTCGCCGCCGACCACTCGAACGAGATCGCGATCACTGCCGGTGCCCGGTGTGGGTGGCGCGCCGCGTGCATCAGATCTGACCGCCGAGCTGGGCGCGAGCTGCTCGTCAAGATCACGGCGAAGATCGCCGAGCACCGTGCGGGCAGGGGAGAATCCGCGGCGTCCGTCGATCTAGTGAGTCGATGCGGCAGCGGCGGGCACGCACTGTCGAGCGCGGACGCGGGAATGTCGGCCGCAAGGTCCGATCAGGTCAGGCGGTTCACCAGTTCGGTGAGCGCGGGACCCAGCGGGCGGTCGACGCGGACCGTGGCGTGCGGGTCGCCCCTGGTCTCGCCGAGGGTGATGATCACGACCGGCACGCCCCGACCGGCGGCCCGGCGGACGAACCGCAAACCGGACATCACCGTCAACGACGACCCCAGCACCAGCACAGCGGCCGCGGCATCGACCAGGTCGTTGCACTCCCGGACCCGACCGGGCGGGACGTTCTCGCCGAAGAACACGACGTCCGGCTTGAGCACGCCCCCGCAGGACCCGCAGTCGACCACGGTGAACTCGAGGATGGCCGCGTCGGCCAACTCGACGTCGCCGTCCGGGTGGATCACGTCCGAGGTCGCCACGAAGTCCGGGTTGGCCACCCGCAGTCGCTCGTCGAGCTCCACGCGCGGGGACTGCTCGCGGCACCGCAGGCAGATGACCCGGTCCAGGTTGCCGTGCAGGTCGATCACGCCTGGTGTGCCCGCGGCCTGGTGCAGGCCGTCGACGTTCTGGGTGATGACGCCGGTGACTAGCCCGGCCTGGTGCAGGGCGGTGACCGCGCGGTGCCCGTCGTTGGGGGCGGCCGCGGCGATGGTGTGCCAGCCGACGTGGCTGCGCGCCCAGTAGCGCTGCCTGGCGTAGGGGGCGCTGGTGAACTCGCCGAAGGTCATCGGGACGTGCTCACGCAGGGTTCCCGCGGCGCCCCGGTAGTCCGGGATGCCTGATTCGGTCGAGAGGCCCGCGCCGCTCAGGACCACGACCTGGCCGCGGCCGACGACGTCGGCGACCTCGTCGAGGCTGCTGGTGCGGGGGAGCGGGGCGCCGGTGGCCGTCCAGGTGAGGGTGGGACGGGTACGCAGCCTCGACATACCGGCAGTTTCCTGGGCGCCCATGCCGTGAGTCTACGGAGTTTCCCAGCCCAGAGCCGCAGCCTTAATCAGCATCCCGACAGCCGAAGTTTTAGATTAACTATGTGCTATCAAGATAATGGCTAGTGGGGTTGGAGGGGCGGGAAGCGGAGCGAAGGGTGGGGTGACGGCTGGGTGGGTGGTGAAGAGCGCCTAGGCGAGGGAGGGGAGGCCGGGGAGGAGTTTGTCGAGGGTCAGGGGGAGGTCGCGGACACGGACGCCGGTGGCGTGGTGGGCGGCGTTGACGATGGCCGCCGCGGTGCCGACGATGCCGATCTCGCCGATGCCCTTGACGCCGAGGGGGTTGACGTGGGGGTCGTGTTCGTCGATCCAGTGGGCTTCGACGTTGGTGGCGTCGGCGCAGGTGGCGATGTGGTACTCGGCGAAGTCGTGGTTGATGACGTGGCCGAAGCGGGGGTCCAGGGAGCTTGCCTCGTGTAGGGCCATGGACAGGCCCATGGTCATGCCGCCGACGAGTTGGGAGCGGGCTGTGCGGGGGTTGACGATGCGGCCCGCGGCGAAGACGCCGAGTAGGCGGGGGACGCGGATCTCCGCGCTATAGGCGTGCACGCGCACCTCAGCGAACTGGGCGCCGAACGCGTAGGTGGCGTAGTCCTCGTGAAACGGCGGCTTGGTGATGGACCCCTCTATCTCGTCGCCCTCCGCGGGGTCGGTGCCGAACTTCTCGCGGAACGCCTCCGCGGCGGTCAGGATCGCCGAGCCCCAGGTGGCTGTACCGGTGGAGCCGCCTGCCACGGACGCGCGCGGGTAGGCGGTGTCACCGATGCCTATGTCGATCTGGTCGAGCGGCACCTCTAGAGCATCGGCGGCGATCTGGGGCAGCACGGTCCACGCGCCCGTACCCAGGTCCGCGGCGGCTATCTCGACGACGTAGCGGCCTTGTGCGTAGCGGATGGCCGCGGTGGCTTGCATGGTGAAGGCCGGGAACACCGATGCCGCGACACCTGTGCCGACCAGCCAGTCACCGTCGCGGCGGGGTGCGCGGTCGGCCCAGCCGAACCGGTCGGCGCCGTGGCGCAGGCAGGCGACGAGGTTGCGGCTGGAGTACGGCTTGCCGCTGGCGGGGTCGACGTCGGGTTCGTTGTGGATGCGCAGGTCGATGGGGTCGACGCCGAGGGCCTCGGCGAGTTCGTCGATGGCGACCTCGGGGCCGAACATGCCGGGGCACTCGCCGGGGGCGCGCATCCAGGTCGGCACGGCGACGTCCAGGGCGACGACCCGGTGGCTGGTGGCGCGGTGCGCGGCCGCGTACATGGTTCGCGTGGGTGAGGCCGCGTTCTCGGTGAACTCGGTGATCTTGGCGGTTTGGTTGACGGCTGCCACTGCGATGCCGGTGAGGGTGCCGTGCTGGTCGGCGGCGAGGCGGGTGTGCTGGATGGTGGGTGGGCGGTAGCCGACGAGGGCGAACATCTGGGCGCGGGTGAGCGAGAGGCGGATGGGCCTGCCGGGGAGGGCGCGGGCGGCCAGCGCGGCCACGATGGCGGGCGGGTGTGGGTCGCCCTTGGCGCCGAACCCGCCGCCGACGTAGGGGCAGATGACGCGGACACTGTCGGGGTCCAGCCCGAAGACCTCGGCGATGGTGGTGCGCACGGCGTGGACGCCTTGGGTGGATTCCCAGAGGATCAGGGCGTCGCCTTGCCAGAGGGCGGTGGTGGCGTGCGGTTCCATCGGGTTGTTGTGGTTGGTGGCTGTTGTGTAGGTCTGGTCGATGGTGTGCGCCGCCTTGCGCATGGCGGAGTCGACATCGCCTGTCTTGGTGTCGGTGGGTTCACCAGTGCCGAGCCGGTCCGGCTTGTGCAGGTCGTGGCGGTCGGGTGTGAACGAGCTGTCGTGCTCATCCACGTGGTAGCTGAAGTGGACGAGGGATGCCGCGTGGTGGGCGATCTCGGAGGTCTCAGCGATGACCGCCCCGATGACCTGCCCGCGGTAGGCGACTTCGCCGTCTTGCAGCACGAACAGTTCGGCGTCGTCAACGCGGTTGAGCTTCTCCACCTGGCCCGGCGTGAGGACTGTGAGGACGCCGGGTAGCGCCAACGCCTCGGTGATGTCTATTTCGGTCACTTGACCACGCGCGATCGTGGCCTGCAGCAGAACGCAATACGCGGCGTTGTCCACGTCCGCCTCGGCGGCGTAGGTGGCGGTTCCGGTGACCTTGGCATACCCGTCGCGGCGGGGGATGTCCTGTCCTATAGAGCTCACTGCGACTCCTCGGCCAGCCTGCGCAGGATCGACACAACGGTGCGGATCAGCAGTGGGATCTTGAAGGCGTTGCCACCGTCGAGTCCGTCGAGGGCGCGAGCGTGGGTCAGCTCTTGTTCGGCCGCCAGGTGGTAGGTGGCATTGGTCGCGGGTTCGCCGATGAGGACCTGTTCGGCGTGGTGGGCCCGCCAGGGTTTGTGCGCGACCCCGCCGAAGGCGAGCCGGGCGTCGCTGATGATGCCGTCGGTGACGGTAAGAGCCGCAGCGACGGACACGAGGGCGAAGGCGAAGGATGCCCGGTCCCGGACCTTGTAGTAGCCGGATCGCTGAGCCACGGGGGAGTAGGGGAGTTCGATGAGCGTGATGAGGTCACCCTGCTCGAGGACGGTATCCCTAGTGGGGTCGTCTCCGGGGAGGCGGTGGAGGTCAGCGAAGGGGATGGTTCGTTCGCCCTGGGGGTTGAGGACGTGCACAGTGGCGTCGAGCGCCGTAAGAGCCACCGCCATGTCCGAGGGGTGGGTGGCGACGCAGTGGTCGGAGGCGCCGAGGATGGCGTGACCCCGGGTGAAGCCGCCTATAGCTGCGCAGCCCGAGCCTGGGCGTCGCTTGTTACACGGCGTGGTGGGGTCTTGGAAGTAGGCGCAGCGCGTGCGCTGGAGGGCGTTTCCCGCCGCAGTGGCCATGTTGCGCAGTTGGCCTGAGGCGCCGGACAGGAGCGCCTCGGCGAGCATGGGGTAGCGGGTCCGGACGCGGTAGTCGGCTGCGATGTCGCTGTTGCGGGCGGCGGCGCCGATGAGCAGGCCCATCTGGGAGTCCGTGATGTCGGCTGAGGTGACCCCGGTGACGTCGACGAGCAGGTCGGGGTGGGTGATGCCGAGCTTGAGGTGGTCGACGAGGTTGGTGCCGCCGCCGAGGAACGCGGCTGTAGGGCGCTCGGCGACCGTCTTGACCGCGGTGACGGCGTTGGCCGGGGTGCTGTACTCGAAGGGCCTCATGCGCGCGCCGCCTGCTCGACAGCGCTGATGATGGCGGTGTAGGCGCCGCACCGGCAGAGGTTCCCGCTCATTCGCTCCGCGATCTCCGCCCGCGTCAGCTCGGGCTCGGCCGCGACGTCGCCCGCGTAGCTGGGCCTGCCGTCGGCGAACTCGTCCAGCGCGCCCACAGCGGAGCAGATCTGGCCGGGTGTGCAGTAGCCGCACTGCAGGGCGTCGTTGTCGAGGAACGCCTGCTGGACCGGGTGCAGCCCATCCGCGGCGAGCCCTTGGGCGGTGACGATGTCCTTGCCGCCAACGGTGACGGCGAGGGTAAGACAGGACAAAACGCGCTTACCGTCGATCAGTACCGTGCAGGCGCCGCACTGGCCGTGGTCGCAGCCCTTCTTGGGGCTGGTGTTGCCCAGCGTTTCCCGCAGCAGGTCGAGCACGGTGGATCGGGTGTCGACCGCGAGGGCGTGCTCTTGGCCGTCGACGCGCAAGCCGACCTCGGCTCGATATCCGGACAACCCCACGGTGTACCCCTCTCGATCGCGACCACCCGCACCTACCGGTTTACCGCACCCGGTGCCGATCCACCTGGTATCACGATGCGTGAACGCCCTTCCCCCGATCGACCAGGCCATCAGGGTTGGTCAGTCACGGTAGGTATGTGCTCGGCCCGGGAAACTTTAGTTTCCTGTGGTAACTTCGGGGCCGAAGGAGGTGCGCCGTGCTCTTGGACACCAGCCTGCCGACGGGCCTGCGCGACGCGGGGATCTCTGTCGAAGCCCCGTGGTGGACGAATCGCCCGTTGCTCACCGGTGCCGGTCGGGCCGCGTTGCGCGCGGTGCACGAGAACAACATCGCCGCGGGGGCCGAGGTGATCACTGCGGCGACGTACCGGTGCGCGGAAGCCGATCTGCTCGGTCTCGGGCTGGCCCCGGGGTCGGGGACGGCGTGGATGGTGCACGCCGCCGTCGGTGTCGCGCGGGCCTCCGCGGGTACCTCGGTCCTGGTGGCGGGGTCTGTAGGCCCCGCGGATCCGGCGGGGCACGGCTGGTTGGTGACGGAGTTGGTCCGGTGTGGAGTGGACGTGGTGTTCGCCGAGTCCATGCCGTCCCGGGCTGAGGCGAGCGTTGTCTTGGAGCACGCGGTGAACGCCGGTGTTCCCACCTGGGTGAGTTTCCACTGCGAGGACAACGGAAGACTCCCGTCGGGTGAGTCCGTTGTGGACGCGGTGGTGGGCGCGTGGGAAGGCGGCGCCGCTCTGGTCGCGCTGAACTGCGGAACGCCTAAGACGGTCGAAGACGCGCTAAAGGCAGTGCGGGAGCGGTATGAAGGCCCTCTAGGTGCCTACCCGGACGTCGACGGTGACGGCCTGATGGACACGCTACTGCGGTGGCGTCTTGACTACGACCTGGCTCTCGTCGGGGGCTGCTGCGGTAGCACTACGGCGCACCTCAAGGCGCCAGCCACGCATTCGTAAGATCCCCGTTGAGCACCGGGTAGGGCTCCCAACCGCGGACAGCGGCGGAGTGGAACCAGTACTGGTGCGCGAAGAGCACCGGTATGACAGCCATGTCCCGTAGTACTTCCGCCTCGACGGCCCGGTATGCGGCGTTGGCCGTTGCCCGGTCGTCGGCGTCGCGGCCTTCGGCGAGTAGCCGGTCGACCCGGGGGCTGGCGTAGAAGCCCAGGTTCCAGCTGCCCTCGGGGCGGCTCTCGAACAGCGGCTGCAGGTAGGTGCGCGCGTTGTCGCCGTGCCAGTCCGGCTCCCATCCGGTGAACGCCAGGTCCCAGTCGCCGCGCACGGCAGGTTCGGCGGACGCGAAGTAGGTGGTGAACAGCTCGTTGATCGACACCGGCACTGGTTTCAAGGTGATCCCTGCGCGGGCGAGGGCCTCACGCATCTCGTGCACCGATTCCGGGTGGATGTCGCGATCGCGGTGCACCATCCGCAGCGTTAGGCCGTCGGGGTAGCCCGCGTCGGCCAGCAGCGACCGGGCGAGGTCAGGATCGCCGGTCGGTGCGCCCTCTGGCAGGGGCGCTATAGGCGTGTGCGCCGAGCACAGCGGCGGCAGGATCCGCCACGCGAGATCGCTGAGCCTAGGCCCGCCCCACACCCGCGACACGGCTTCGCGGTCCAACGCCGCCGACACCGCCCGCCTTACTCCCACCTTGCTCGTGGCGCGGTTCTCGTTGGGGCTCAGCATGTTCACGGCGAGGTAAGGGCTGAACAACCCGGCCGGGTGGATTTCCAGGCGCGGGTCACCGAACAGGCGTGGTAGCTCCACCGTCATCGGCTGGATGTCCCACAACATGTCTACCTCGCCGGAGTCGACCAGTCGGAACGACTCCTCCTCCGAGACCCCCATCCGCACCGAGATCCCGTCCAGGTAGGCCGCGCGCACCGGGTCGGTCGCCGGGTCCCAGGCCGGGTTGCGGCGGAGTTGGATCTCCTTGCCGGGGACGTAGGTCTCCACACGGTAGGGCCCGTTGGACCGCAGTCGGCGCACTACGTCGTCGCTGCCGGGTAGGAACCCGCAGTAGTCGATGGGTGCTGGTGTCGCGCTCGGCAGAGCCAGGATGTTGAGGAAGTCCACCGAGTGCCCCAGGGTGCGTAGGACAACGGTGTCGGTACCGATGACCTCTATGCCCTCCAGCGTTGTGCACTCGATGACCTTCGCGACCTCTGTGGGGTCCACCGACGCCAACCGGTCGCGCAGCTCTGCCAGGCCGCGGATGGTGCGGGCGAAGTAGGTCAACGACGGACTGGGCGCGTCGGGATGCGCCAAGCGCTTAAGGCCACGGGCGATGTCAGTGGCGGTCACGGGCCTGTGGTCGTCCCACCGCACCCCGGGCCGGATCGTGAACACATACTCCTGCCCGCTAGCGTCAAGACGGCCGTTCTCCCGCGTAGGCAACTCTGTCGCCATATCGGCCACGACGACGCCCGCGGCCTCTTGGTCTCGCCCGGCGCGGTAGGTCACCAACTGGCGGGTGTAAGCGCGCAGGATCCCCCTCGTCGCGGTGTGCACGGACAACGCGGGGTCGAGGTTGTCGGCGTCACCGGCGCCGACGAGGGTGAGCGTGCCGCCATAGCGCATCCAGGGGTCCTCTCGGGATCAACTCGAGCGCCGGGCACCGAACAGGCCCCGGTTGAGCACGGGCTTGGCCGTCTCCTGGAAGTCGATGTCCGGGTCCAGGTCGCGGATGGTGCCCTCGATGACCAGCAGCGACAGCAGCGGGAAGATCAACTCTGGGGCGGCGTGCACGCCGTGGCGGCGTTGCAGGTCGAACATCTCGGTGGCGAAGGCGATCAGGCTGAACTCACGGGCGGGTTGCCCGTGGCTGCGCACCACCAGGTCGGCCATCCTGGTGAGGAACCCGGGCAGATCGGCGTCCGGCCGGACCCCGGTGGAGCTGTCGACCACGATCTCGGCGCACCGGTCGCCCCGGCCGACGGCCATGTTGAGGAAGAACTCCGCGAACAGCCGCCGCAACCGGGGCGACAGCTGCACGCTGAACCCGGCGTCGAGCACCACGACCTCGCCGCCGCGGGTGAAGTACAGGTTGCCCGGGTGCAGGTCGCAGTGCACGAACCCGTCCACGAACAGCATGTGGTAGATCGCCCCCAGCGCCGACTCGGCGAACCGGCGCCGCAACGCGGGCGGGCACCCCTGCGCGGTACGCACGTCGAGGTCGGGGATGAACTCCATCGCCACGCACGCTGGCCCCGACAGCTCCGGGTACACCGCAGGCACCCAGACCCGCCGCACCGCGCCCAAGTCGTGGCGCAGCCGCACGAGGTTGTCGGCCTCACGGGGGAAGTCGAGCTGCGCGAGCACGGCCGAGCACATCTCGCCCACGACCTCGGTCACCGGCACACCGCGCAGCACCGGCAGCCGCGCCGCGAGCCCCGAGGCCCGCAGCATGATCCGCAGGTCTGCCTCGAGCACGGGACGGATCTCCGGGCGCAGCACTTTAAGCGCCACTTGGCGGCCTTGGCGGTCGGTGGCCCGGTAGACGCAGGCGACGCTGCCACCCGCGATGGGTTTGTAGTCGATGTCGGGCAGCAGCTCCGGCAGGTGCGGGCCATAGATCTCGTCCAGCAGTTGGCGGCTGCGCGCGGGGTCCAATGGCGGAACGGAGTCTTGCAGTACTTCGAGTTCCGCACACAAGGCCGGTGGGAGGACGTCCCGGCGCGTTCCGAGTACCTGGCCCGCCTTGATGAACGCGGGACCCAGCACCATCAGCAGACGGCTGACCTGCCGGTACAGGTACGGAGTACCTCGATCCCTGCCCCGGACAAGCAGACCAACGCAAGCAGGGACGAGCATGACGACCGCGGTGGCCAGTACCCGCAGCGCTCGGAGGACGTCGCGCATCAGCTCTCCCCGGGGTTAGAAGTGCTGGAATCCAGGTAGCTCCACCGCGCGCAGCTGCAGGGTGGCGTGGTCGCAGTACCAGATGAGGCTGCCGTCCCAGGTCAGGCCGGTCGGGTTGCCCCACACCCGCACCGACACCTGTTCTCGGCGCGCGGAGGTGTCGACGAGCGTGATCATGGAACCCTTGTGGTCGGAGTAGACGACGTAGCCGTCCGAGACCGCGACCCCCGACGGCGGGCGCCGCACCGGGACGCAGTCGATGAGGTGCAGGTCCGTCGGATCGCGCAGGTCGAGCACCTTGAGGTCCTGGTAGCCCAGCCACAGGCCGTCGCGGCACGCCTCCAGCCCGGTCAGCGCGTGCCCGGGGCGCGGGTTGGCCAGCTCACCGAGCACCGCGCCGGTCTCGGGGTCGAGCATCCGCAGGTCCCGGCGGTCGCCCACGACCTGCAGCAGGCACCCGTCGAGGGTGGTCAGGTCGGCGCGGATGTCGGTGCAGTCGATCTGCCCGGACGGCTCGCCGGTCACCGAGTCGATCGCGGTGATGCGGCCGGTGAACGACTCCGAGTACCACAGGTACTCCCCGCTCCAGGTCACCCCGCACAGCTCCAGCGCCTGCAGCGGCAGGTCCCGCACGATCCCGGCGAGGATGGTCACGACGACTCCCGGCGGCTGATCCCGCACTCGAGCTGCCAGTCGGTAGCGACCCTGACGCCCTCCGGGAGCACCACCTTGGCCTGCAGCACGTCCCCGTCGACCACGGGGGTGTGGCGCACCGGCCAGATCCACACACCCCAGTTGCAGCCGGGGTACGAGGGGAAGTTCGACAAGGTGACCCCGGGTGCCAAGGTCGCGGTGAACGACCCCATCACCGCGTGCAGGGTGCCCGGCCGGGTGATGCGCAGCTTGCGGGCCGTGGTGGACACCGCGTTCTCGGTGGACCCCAGGACGCTGTCGCCGATCGGGACCGCCGCGCTGAGCCGTGTTGGGAGGCGTTGGAAGAAGTGCAGGTGCGCGGCCGGTTCGACGTACTGCTGCACTGCGTCGAGCCGGTAGCCCAGGGAGTCGCCGCTCCACACGCCCCAGCCCTCGTCGTCGAACTCGATCGCGGTCAGTGTCGTAGTCAGTCGTTGAGGCACTACGCGCCCGCCTGGCGCCAACGCTCTCTTGGCGACCGCGGCGATGATTTCCGGCATCTCCTCTTCGGGACCGATGTTGCCCATCAGCTCCGAGACGATGACGTCGGCCTTGTGCGGTAGGTCGACGGTCCGGGCATCGCCATGGATGACGGTGAGCTTGCCGCTGAGGCCGTTGTCCTCCGCGATGCTCGCCGCGACCGCCGCGGTCACCGGATCGCCCTCTATGGCATAGACGTGCGACGCGCCGTGCTTGAGTGCCAGCATCCCCAACACGAGCAGCCCGGCACCGACGTCGATGACCACGTCACCGGGTCGCACCGCCCACGCGAGGGCGTCGTCGTAGGCGCGCAACCGGGTCCGGTCGCCGAGCATCGCCTGGTGCATCACCAGCGTGCGGGTGTCCATCCTGGCCTCCATCCCGGCCCACACACGCCTGAACCTCGCCCGGCCCAGGGGAGGGCCGGACGAGGTCAGGGGTGGGATCGGCTCAGACGTTGACGGCGGCGTGCTCGCCGACGATGGACTCGCGCATCACCAGCGACAGGCCGGTGATCCTGGCCTTCTCCACGTCACCGGTGGTCACCAGCGGCGTGCCCTGACCCGACAGGGCCAGGTTCGTGCCCGCGGGCTCCAGGTCGGCCAGGCGGCCGGACAGGTGCACCGGGTTGGTCGAGTACAGCACCTCGTTTGGCGTCACCAGGTCGAACTCGGCGTCGAAGTGCAGCTCCGCCGGGAACCGCACCCGCGACAGCGCCTCCTCGGTGCCCTCGCCGAGCGTGCCGCCGGATGGCTTGGGCCAGCTCGCCCGCAGCATGACCCGGCCACCGAGCTCCGCGCACTCGCCGACCAGCGCCACCCTGGCGATCTGGGCCAGCACGCCGCGGCCCTCGTCGTGCTTCTCCGGGCCGAACAGCAGGATCTCCATGCCCGCCGCCAGCGCGTGGCTGCCCTGCAGGTCCACCCGCACCGTGCGGCCACCGACCTCCAGGGTCAGCGTCGCCTCGGTCGAGGTCTGGATGATCATCGACGGGTCGACCAGCATCGACATGCACGCCGCCGGGCTGTCGGCGAAGAACACCGTCGGGGTGATCCCGATCGGCTGGTTGTCGTCGGTCGAGGGGTACCACGCCTCCGGCAGCGTCGTCCCCCGCACCACGTTCGGCGCCTGCACCAGCTCCATCGGCTGGTCGCCGCGCGGCACACCCAAGTAGCCGCCGGTCAGCGGCTTCTTGAACGGCGGGATCGCGTCCACCACGCCGTAGATGTCGATGACGTTGCGGTGCACCAGCCGCAGCGTGCTGGTCTCCAGGATGCCGAACCGCTGGATGTGGAACTCCGCCGGGAAGTTCTTGCCCGGCGCGATCTGCCGCACGTGCCCGGTGTTGGGCAGCAGCGGGTTGGACAGGATCTGGATCCGGTCGTTGAGCTCGTAGCTGAAGCCCTTGATGCCGACCTCGGGCGCGCTGATCAGCTCGGTGTCGAACACCGACCGCCCGCGCTCGTCGACCCGGTGCTCGAACCCGGGCATCGGCCACTTGTTCATCTGCACGAACCCGGACAGGTTGATCGTCTCGCGCCTGCCGTTGTAGTAGTCGTCGCCGTAGACGATCGTGGCGGCGGCGAGGATGTGCGGGCGGATCGGTTTCGGTGCGAGGTTGAGCGACTCGTAGGTTTCCCGTTCCACGGTTGGCCTCCAGTGAGACAGTGGTTGATCACCGGTGAGCTGGCTGCGCCTTGGCGGGAGCGCGTCCGCCGGGGGTGGACCGGGCTCCGGAGAGGAACACTATATATTTCCGAAGTAAGAGTCAATGCCTGATCGGGGGGTCTGGCTGTCCACAACGGCCTGTTCTGTCCACAGGTCTCGCTTGACCCCCTTGACGCGCAAGGGGAAGCGGTACGCTGGAAGTGGGTGGCCCCCTGGGTGGGCGGGGTCTGTTGTCCGCGGGGTCTGCTCGCCTTCGGCATTGCACTGGATCCGCGATTTGAGTGCAGGCTCGATGTGGTGGACCTGTTTTGCGTGGGGCCCCTACGACAGCCGTGGCAGGACCGCAAAGCAGGGGCCGAAAAGCATGGCCCTGCAGCGAGGCGACGCTACGACTGCCGTCCCCCCACACAAAACAGGTCCACCCCATCGAGCAGATGGCACCAGCGACTTCCGAGTGTCCAGTGGTTGGCAATGCGGCCGGGGCGGGCGGGAAGGCGGTGGGCTGGGGTAGCACCAGCGGCTTCCGAGTGTCCAGTGGCTGGGTTCGGTGGTCGGAGTCGGGTGGTTGGGCTGGCGGGGCTGGCTCGGTGGGTTGGGCTGGCACCGTTGCTTCCGGTGGAAGGGGCGGGTGGAGTGTCCGTTCGGGTCGGCCTGCGGGGTGTCGCGTGGGTGGGAGGGGGCTAGGTGGGGATGAGGGTGATGGCGTTGGCGGCGGTGTCTAGGGCTGGGGGGCAGGACTCGGGGGTGGGGGCGGTGATGGCGACCATGGCGTAGCGGCCCCAGACGTGGCCTTCTGGGGGTGGGGCGACGGTGGTGCCGGGGGTGGCTAGGGGGGTGGCTAGGAGGGTGTTGGGGGGTAGGGCGTCTGTGTCTATGCGGATTTCGGCGATGGTGGTGGGGGCGGGTGGGTAGAGGAAGCGGATGGCGGTGACGGAGGAGTGGGTGGGGGTGAAGGTGGGGGGTCGGCCGCAGGCAATGGCGGCGGCTATGCGGCCTGCGTCTATGCCGGTCGACTGCAGGCCCAGGTAGGGGATGAGGTCGCCGCCCAGGCGGCAGTTGACTTCGATGACCGACCAGCCGGTGGGGGTGCGGCGGAGTTCGGTGTGGGTCATGCCGGAGTCGAAGCCGAGGGCGTCGTGGGCGGCCGCGAGCAGGGCGTGGAGGTCGGGGTCGGTGAACAGGGGGTCGGAGCCGTCGACGATGTGGCCGGTTTCTTCGAAGTACGGGGGGAATCCGCTGGTTTTGCGGGCCAGGAACAGCGGGGTGACCACACCGTCCACAATGGCCGAGTCGACGCTGAACTCCGGGCCGTCTGCGTAGTCCTCGACCAGTACGCCGAGGTTGTAGTGGCGGGCTTGGTCGACGTGTTGGGCTCGGGTGTGGGCGTAGGCGGTGGGCAGGTCTGCGGGGGAGTCGACTTTGGTGACGCCCATGCTCGCGCCCAGTGCCCGTGGCTTGAGGATCACGGGGTAGCCGAGGCCGTCGGCGACCGCCAGGGCTTCCTCCACGGAGGCCACTGCGACGGATCGTGGTTGCGGCACACCGGCGGCGGCCAATGCCGTGCGTGTGCGGTGCTTGTCGCGGCAGCGGTCGATGACGTCCGGTGACACGCCGGGTAGCCCGAGGTGTTGGGCGACTGTGGCCGTGTTGGCCATCTTCAGCTCGTCCCAGCACAGGATGCCGTCGACGTTCCGTCCTGCCGCGACGTCGACGGCCGCTGCCAGAAGCGCTGCGCCGTCGCGGATGTCCACGGCCGTGCTGCCCACCACGTACGGCTTCTCCCACGTCGCCGGTTCGTGGTCGAGCAGCCACACGTCGGTGGTGTCGGCGATCGACCGCAGCAGGTAACCCCGGTGCGGCTCGTACCCGATGCCGACGAGGATCATCAACGGCCGCTCACTCATGGGTGGCCGCCACCGCCCCGTGGAAGACGAACCGCGCGTCTTCGGCTTCCTCGTCCGTCACATCGACCACCACGCGCTGACCGGGCACCACCTCGCCGAAGAGGATCTTTTCCGACAGTTGGTCTTCGATTTCGCGTTGGATGGTGCGGCGGAGTGGGCGGGCGCCGAGGACGGGGTCGAAGCCTCGTTTGGCGAGGAGTTTCTTGGCGCGGTCGGTGAGTTCGAGCGCCATGTCCTTGTTCCGCAGCTGTGTTTCGACGCGGCTGATCATGAGGTCGACCATGGTGATGATCTGCTGCTCGTTGAGCTGGTGGAAGACGATGATGTCGTCGATGCGGTTGAGGAACTCGGGGCGGAAGTGTTTCTTCAGCTCGTCGTTGACCTTGTTCTTCATCCGCTCATAGTTCGACCCGGTGTCGGTGCCGGAGGTGAACCCGAGGCCGACGGCTTTGGAGATGTCCTGGGTGCCGAGGTTGGAGGTGAAGATGATGACGGTGTTCTTGAAGTCCACCGTCCTGCCCTGCCCATCGGTCAGGCGGCCGTCTTCCAACACCTGGAGGAGGGTGTTGTAGACCTCTTGGTGGGCCTTCTCGATCTCATCGAACAACACCACACTGAACGGCTTGCGGCGGACCTTCTCCGTCAGCTGGCCGCCTTCCTCATACCCCACATACCCGGGGGGCGCGCCGAAGAGGCGGGAGGCGGTGTAGCGGTCGTGGAACTCGCCCATGTCGATCTGGATCAGGGCGTCGTCCTCGCCGAACAAGAAGTTCGCGAGCGCCTTCGACAGCTCGGTCTTACCCACACCCGACGGGCCGGCGAAAATGAAGGACCCGGAGGGGCGCTTGGGGTCTTTGAGGCCGGCGCGGGTGCGGCGGATCGCCTGCGAGACGGCCTTGACGGCGTCTTCCTGGCCGATGATCCGCTTGTGGAGCTCGTCCTCCATCCGCAGCAGCCGCGAGGTCTCCTCCTCGGTCAGCTTGAACACCGGGATCCCGGTCCAGTTCGCCAACACCTCGGCGATCTGCTCGTCATCGACCTCGGCGACGACGTCGAGGTCGCCGTCCTTCCACTGCTTCTCCCGCTCCGCCTTCTGCGACAGGAGTTGCTTCTCGTTGTCGCGCAGCTTCGCCGCCCGCTCGAAGTCCTGCGCGTCGATCGCGGACTCCTTCTCCCGGCGGACGTCGGCGATCTTCTCGTCGAACTCCCGCAGGTCCGGCGGCGCGGTCATCCGACGGATCCGCATCCGCGCCCCGGCCTCGTCGATGAGGTCGATGGCCTTGTCCGGGAGGAACCGGTCATTGATGTACCGGTCGGCGAGGGTGGCGGCGGCGACGAGGGCGGCGTCGGTGATCGTGACGCGGTGGTGCGCCTCGTACCGGTCGCGCAGGCCCTTGAGGATCTCGATGGTGTGCTCCAGGGACGGCTCACCGACCTGGATCGGCTGGAACCGGCGCTCCAGAGCGGGGTCCTTCTCCACGTACTTGCGGTACTCGTCGAGCGTGGTCGCGCCGATCGTCTGCAGCTCACCGCGGGCCAGCATCGGCTTGAGGATGGAGGCGGCGTCGATCGCGCCCTCCGCCGCCCCGGCGCCGACCAGGGTGTGGATCTCGTCGATGAACAGGATGATGTCCCCGCGGGTCTTGATCTCCTTCAGCACCTTCTTCAGGCGCTCCTCGAAATCACCCCTGTAGCGGGAACCGGCGACCAGCGACCCGAGGTCGAGGGTGTAGAGCTGCTTGTCCTTCAGCGTCTCCGGCACCTCGCCCTTCACCACCATCTGCGCCAAACCCTCAACCACCGCCGTCTTACCCACACCGGGCTCACCGATCAACACCGGGTTGTTCTTGGTGCGCCGCGACAGCACCTGCATCACCCGCTCGATCTCCTTCGTGCGCCCGATCACCGGATCCAACTTGCCCTCACGAGCAGACGCCGTCAGATTCCGACCAAACTGATCCAACACCAGCGACGACGACGGCGTCCCCTCACCACGCCCACCCGTCTCCGTCGACTCCTTACCACCCTGCGAATACCCCGACAGCAGCTGCAGGACCTGCTGACGCACACGATTCAAATCAGCACCAAGCTTCACCAACACCTGCGCCGCGACACCCTCACCCTCACGGATCAACCCCAAAAGGATGTGCTCCGTACCGATGTAGTTATGCCCCAACTGCAAAGCCTCACGCAACGACAGCTCCAACACCTTCTTCGCCCGAGGCGTAAAAGGAATATGCCCCGACGGCGCGTGCTGCCCCTGCCCGATGATCTCCTCAACCTGCTGCCGCACACCCTCCAGAGCAATACCCAACGACTCCAGAGCCTTCGCCGCGACACCCTCACCCTCATGAATCAACCCAAGCAAAATGTGCTCAGTGCCGATGTAGTTGTGGTTGAGCATCCTGGCCTCTTCCTGAGCCAGAACGACCACCCGCCTCGCGCGGTCGGTGAACCTCTCGAACATTCGCCACTCCCTGCGGGCAGCCGGGCCTGGGGCAGGCGCCTCCTGGGTACGACTATATAAACATGAAGTGACTTTGGGAAGGCTCAGTCCAGGCCGAGCATCCGGATGCACCGACCGGCCGCCGCCAGGTCGCCGGAGACCCGCACGGCGCCGGTGGCGATCATCTCCGCCGGGCTGGTCAGCCTGGCCCCCACCCGGATGAAGGTGTCCGCGTCGCAGGACACGGTCATGTCCGGCTCCGGGGAGGCGCCGCGGGCGAAGCGCACGTCGCCGTCGCGGACCTCGATGACGAAGTCCTGCCCGCCCACCTCGAACTGGTAGGTGTCGTCGACCTCGGGGACCGCCTCGCGCACCACCATCGACTGCACCGCCAGGAATCCCCACTCGGCCCTGGTCGTGCCGCCGCTGTCGTCCTCCCGCAGGAACCCCAGACCCCAGCGCGCCAGCGCCAGCAGCGGCTGGCGCAACTGCTCGCCCAGTTCGGTGAGCCGGTAGCGCTGCGCGCGGCCATCGCCGGGGATCGCGACCTGCTCGACCACCCCGTGCTCGGCCAGCGTGCGCAGCCGCTCGGAGAGCAGGTTCGGGCCGATCCCGGGCATGTTCTCCAGCAGGGCGGTGAACCGGGCGGGCCCGATCAGCAACTCCCGGACGACCAGCATCGTCCACCGCTCGCCGAGCACCCCCAACCCCACCGCAAGCCCACAGCCCCGCCCGTAGTCCTGCTTGATGGCCATGTAGCCCCTCGTCTGGGATCCGTTGTGGTACAAGGGTGTGGTTCTCAACGAGCTTATAAGGCGCGCGCAGCCCCGTCGAGCGGGCGCGCGCCGTTTCGCCCGGTACATCACCAGATCACGGCCGATGACACCCTGATGGAGGACGCGGATGAGCGTGAGCGCGCTGCGAGCGGACAAGCACGAGGAATGGCGGCTCTCGGCGGTGGGCTGGGTGCGCCACCGGGCCAACTTCGCCGACGCCGCGGTGCCCAGCGCCCGCCGCATGGTCGAGTTGGCGCAGGCCAGGCCGGGTCAGCGCGCGCTCGACTTGGCCTGCGGCGTCGGGGTTCCCGCGCACCAACTGGCCGAGGCGGTCGGTCCCACCGGGTACGTGCTGGGACTCGACATCGTCGCGGAGATGGTCGACGGGGCCCGCGCGTGGGCGGCGTCGCGTGGACTGACCACAGTGGACTTCAGGACCATCACCGACGAGCACGATCTGGGCATTGAGCCGGGCAGTTTCGATCTCGGCACGTGCCGGGCGGGATTGCAGTACATGGTCGAACCCGGTGCGGCGCTGCGGTCGATGCACACCGCGCTGCGGCCGGGGGCGCGCATGGTGTCGATGACCGTCGGCTCCCCGCAGCGGTGCACCTCGCTGCGGATCCTCGAGGAGGTGGTGGCCAGGCACATCGAGATGCCCACCCTGATCCCGGAAGCGGACAAGGATGTCCCCGGCACCGTCGCCCTCTCCGACCCCGCCGACCTCGAAGCGCTCTACCGCGACGCCGGGTTCACCGACGTCACCACCGAGGTCGCCGACCACCCGATCGTCGGCGCCGACTCCGCCGAAGAGTACTGGGACGTCTGCGAGAACAGCGCTGGGCCGTTCATCCTGCTGCTGCGCTCGATCGGCGACCGGCTGCGCGCCGACATCCGCGACGACGCGATCGCCACCCTGCGCGCCCAGTTCCCGGACGGGCCCGTGGTGATGACCGGGGAAACCCTGATCACCACCGGGACCCGCTGAACCGTCCCCGGTGGACTCGCCGCGCGGCGGGTCCACCGGGGAGTACGGCGCTCAGTCCAGGTCCCCGACCATGAGGTTGCCCACGGCGTTGGGGTCGTCGCTGAGGTAGAACTCGCGGATCGCCGCGGCGTACTCGTCGCGCTGCACCGAGCCGTCGTGGTCGGTGTCGAGCGCGTCGAACATCCGCCGGGTCTCCTGCTCGGAGATCCCGGACCTGGTCTGCGCGGCGATCATCTCCTCCACGCTGAGCTGGCCGCTGTTGTCCTTGTCCGCCAGGTCGAATACCGCCAGCGCGAACGGCAGTGCCACCTTGTCCACGAACTCCGGGCGCTCCATCGCCGCGTTCCACTCGGTCTTGCTGACCGTGCCGTCGGCGTCGGCGTCGGTGGCCGCGGTGATGTCGGCCCACAGCTGCTCGGCGAGCCCGTTGATCCGGGTCGCCTCGTCGGTCTGCGGGGCCACGTCGAAGGTCTGCCGCCAGATCTCGGCCATCGCGGTGATGTCGTTGCGCTGCAGCACGCCGTCGCGGTCCACGTCGAAGCGCTCGAATGCCTTCTCGTACTTGCGCTGCTGGAGCTGGGTCGCCATCGCACACTCTCCTGTCGGGTCGATCCCACCCGGCGCACGGTCCGGGCGAGCTTGGGTGGTCTAGCTCGGGCGGACGCCGAAGAACCAGGCGCCGGGAGAATCGGGGTCGTCGGAGGTGAAGGCGTCGCGCACGACCGCGACGAACTCGCCGCGGTCGATCCGGCCGTCGCCGTCGGCGTCGATCTTGGTGAACGCGTCGAGCGCGATGTCCCTGGTGAGCCCGGAGGCCAGGTAGACCGCGACGTACTCCTCGGTGCTGATGGAGTCGTCGGCGTCGGCGTCGAGCACCCGGAAGACGGTGTCGGCGATGGGGGCCACGGTCGCTGCGAAGAACGCCTCGTCGTCGACGAGTTCGTCGCGCATGATCCGCACGCATTCCTCGGCCCGGATCGCGGTGACGTCGTCGTCGTGCCGCCGCAGGTGCGCCCACCAGGCGTCGAGCGCGGCATGGATGGTGGTCCAGTGCGGGGACCCGGCGGGCAGCCGCAGCGCGCCGCAGGTGCTCTCGGCGTGTGCGGCGAAGTCGTCTGCCGAGAGGGAGCCGTCGCCGCCGACGTCGAAGATCTCGAACATCGCCTCGAGGTTGCGCTGCTTCTGGCTGGTCACGTGGGGTCCTCCGGGTCGTGGACGTGCGGCCTTGCCGTGGACAGGTGGGTGGGGGTGGTGCCGCAGCAGCCGCCGAGGACCTCGACCCGGTGCTCCGTGCGCCAGCGGCCGAGCAGGGCGCCGAAGTCGGTGGCCGACAACGCGGCGGGCAGGTGCCGGTCGACGGGCCCGTCGGTGCCGGTGCGGTCCTCGATGTTGGGGTACGCGCCGACCGGGCCCGCGCAGGCCTCGCGCAGCACCGGCAGGCAGGCCTCGGTGTCGGCGGGGGTGGTGCAGTTGACCAGCACGGTGTCCGCGCCTGCCCGCTCGACCTCCTGCGCGGCGGGGCCGAGGTCCTCGCCGGAGAGCAGCCGGGCGCCGTCGCGGCAGACGAACGACACCCAGGCGCGGGCACCGGCGGCCAGCGCCGCCTCCAGCGCGATCCTGGCTTCCCGCAGGGTGTTCATGGTTTCCACGAGCACCAGGTCGACCCGGGCGCGCACCAGCGCGGCGGCGAGCCTGCGGTGTTCGGCCCGCAGCACCTCGTCCGGGGGTACCAGATCGGGGCGGTAGCAGTCGGCCACCGGGGCGAGCGACCCGGCGACCAGCGCGGTGCGGCCGGTGTCGGTGCGCGCGGCCCTGGCCAGGCCGACGGCGGTGTCGACGACGGTGGCCTGGTCGGTGCCCAGCCCGCGCAGCGTGCGGTCGTGGCAGCGGAAGGTGTTGGCGGTGACCACATCAGCGCCCGCGCGCAGGTGCGCGGCGTGGATGCCGCGCAGCACCCGCTGGTGGTCGGGGTCGAGCAGGGCGCGGGTGGTCCACCACGGCGCGCACACCGCGATGCCCGCCCGCTGCAGTTCGGTGGCGACCGCCCCGTCCAGCAGGACCGGGGTCGCGGGCGTGGCGGCGGCGGTCATGTCAGCTCGGCGTCGTGGCGCGGATGACCAGGGTGCGGCTGGGCAGCCGGATCACCCCGTCGGGGTCGCGGAACTCGGTGACCGAGCGGGCGATGGCGGCCCACGTGTCCGGGTCGTCGGCGTTGCCGAAGCGCTCCTCGATCATGGCGAGCAGGCCGGGCGGTGAGCAGGTGCGGTAGAACTCGACGTACTCGGCGGTGTCGGTGAGCCAGAACGGGGCGATGGCCTCGGTGATCTCGACGTCGGTGAACCCGGCCGCGCGCAGTTCGAGCTCGGTGCGCTCGGCGTCGGACATGCTGTACGGGCTGGGTTCGCCCGGTGGCGGGGTCGGCAGCGCCAACCGCTCGGCCAGCACCCGGAAGCCGCGGGAGATCATCGGCGCGCCTGCGGGCTCGCCCCACACCGACGCCGCCAGGGTGCCTCCCGGGCGCAGGACCGCGGCGACCGCGCGGAACGCGGCGATGTGGTCGACGGCGAACATCAGCCCCCACCGGCTCAGCACCGCGTCGTAGCCGCCTTCGGGCAGGTCGAGCGATTCCACGTCGCCCTGGCGGACCTCCACCGGCGCGTCGGCCTCGCCGAGTTCGTCGGCGGCGCGCGCGGTGGCGATGGCGACCATCTCCTCGGCGAGGTCGATGGCGGTGACCCGCCCGGTGGGGCCGACGACCCTGGCGACCCGCAGCGCGGGCTCGCCGATACCGGTGCCGATGTCGAGCACCCGCTGCCCCGGCCGCAGACCCGCTTCGGCGATGAGCCGGGCGCTGATGGCGGCACCGCCGCGCTCGAACTTGTCCTGCCAGGTGAGCCAGCCACCGCTCATCGCGTTCCAGTTGGCCCGCTGGGTGGCTTTGAACCGGCCGGGTTCGAACTCGGTGGTGGTCACCTGGATAGCTCCGCTCCTCGTGTGTCGATCACGAAATCGTTCGGTGGCGCACTCGGTCGGGTTGTTCTCAGGTCGGGTCGGTCTCAGGTCGCGGCGGCCGGAATCCGCTGGGCGGTGCCGGAATGGACGTGCGGTTTCGCCGGGATTTCGCCCGCGCGGTGAGAAAGCCGGTCCCCGACCCGCCGGAAATGATGTTACTCCGGCCGCATCCGCCCGCAAGTCACCAGATCAAGCGCGTTATCCACCCGATCAGCCGAATGCGCGCTACCCACGGTGGGCGATCTGTTCGGGTGTTGTGCTCCATCGCTCACCCGGATTCCACCAACCACAGGTTGGACAGGTCGAACCAGCGGTCCACGGTCGGCATGGCGATGGCGTTGCGCACCCGGGCGCCGCGCAGGTGCGGGATGGTCGGGGCGTGCACCAGCACCGGCACGATCGCCGCGTCGCGCATGATCGCCGCGTCCACCTCGTGCCACGCCGCGCCGGCCGCCTCGGGCTCGGTGATCGACAGCGCCTCATCGATCATCCGGTCCACCTCGGGGTTGCTGTAGCAGCCGTAGTTCCCGGTGCCGTGCACGGCGTTGGTCTGGAACATCGGCTGCAGGAAGGCGCGGCCGTTGTCGCCGAACCAGTCCGGTGTCCACGCGGCGACGGCGATGTCCCAGGTCCCGGCGCGGGCGTTGGCGGGGTTCTGCAGGTGCGGGTAGTGCTCGGCGTGCCCAAGGCCGACCATGCGCAGGGTGATGCCGATCTTGCCGAGGTCGATGGCCAACTGCTGGGCGACCTCGGGGTTGGCGTCCATGTCCCGGTGCACCACGGTCAGTTCGAGGCCGTCGCCGTAGCCCGCCTCGACCAGCAGCGCGCGGGCGCGTTCGGGGTCGCCCGCGTCGCCGGGCGTGGGGTAGGGGTCGTAGTCGCGGTAGCCGTAGTTGCCCGGCGGGATGGCGGTGTGCGCGGTCCACATGACGGTGCCCGCGGCCAGGTCGTCGAAGATCTTGATCATCGCCGTCTTGTTGACCGCGTAGGCGATGGCCTGGCGCACCTTGAGCTTGGTGACCGCGCCGCCCGCGTTCGGGCTGACCATGTTGAACGCCAGGTACGGGTTGACCGCGTAGCCGAGGTTGTCCGCCGGGTCGTCGGGGTTGATGTCGTAGGGCTCGGTGACCGGCGACGCCCACGACAGGTCGGCGGCCCCGGAGCGGATCTCGCGGCCCACGTCGGCGGGGGTGGCGGCGCGGTCCATGGTCACGTGCACGCCGTCGAGGTGCTGGCAGCGGACCGGGTCGGCGGCCTTGTCCCACGCCGGGTTGGGCTCCATGTGCAGCATCTCGCCGTGCACGTACTCGGTCAGCCGGTACGGGCCGCACGAGCGCACGCCGCGGCGGAACTCGTCGCTGTCGGGCAGGAACGCGTCGTATTCGACCGGCGCGGGCGAGGTGAACGCGGTGGCGAGGATGTGGATGAAGTCGGTCGCCGGGCGAAGCAACCGAAATCGCAGGGTGCGCTCGTCGAGTGCGGTGATGCCCGTGATCTCGTGTGCATTCTGGAATGCGGCCAGATCGGCGGGCGTCGGGTCCTGGGGTGTCGCCGCGGTGTACGCGTCGCAGAATTCCTGCATTCCAACCAGGGTGCTGGTGAAATAGTGAATCGCGCCGCTGCGCAGCACCGGGTTGGCCATCCGCTTGAAGCCGCGCACGAAATCGGTGGCTGTGACCTCTCGCTCCGGGTTGGTGTCCCAGCGGACCCCGGGGCGCAGGCGGACGGTGTAGGTGAGGCCGTCGGCGCTGACACCGCCATTGGTCGCGGTGGGGATCTCGACGGCGACATCGGCGACCGGGTTGAGGTCGCGCCAGTCACGCAGGCCCTTGATCGGCGGGTAGGCGAACAGCTGCCGGGTGAACAACCGGATGATCTGCCCGGAGAGCATGAAGAACGAGCTGGCCGGGTCGACGTGGTCCATGCTGCCGGGGCCGTAGAGCCGCAGCACACCGCCGCGGCGCGGGAGGTCGTTCATCAGCGCACCTCGCTAAGGGGGCTTCCAGTGCTTTCGGGGCGGGGCGACGGAAGGGACGCGGCGACTGCGGTGAGGTCGGGCAGGCCGCCGAGCGCGGTGAGCACGGCGACACCGGGCGGCGCCGGGGGAGCGCAGTACCGCAGGGGGATCACGGTCGCCGCGGACAATGCGTGCTCTTGAGCGGCTATCAGCGCGGGAACCGAGCGAGCTGGGTCGTCCATGGCGGCGAGCGCGGAATGCGCCAGCGCGGTGCCCGCGGGGTCGCCCAGCAGCAGCGGGAGCAGGAACACGCGCGCGTTGTCGTGCGCCCAATCGGGAAACCAGGTGGCGAGCAGCAGGTCCCAGCCCGAGTGGTCGCCGGTCAAGGCTCGCTGGTGCTGCTCGTGCGTCATCGGTCGCGAGTGGACAGTCATGCCCGCCGCGGTCAACCCCGCCGTCACCCGGGCCGCGCAGCCCGCGTCGGTGTCCAAGTGCGCCAAGGTCAGTGACAACGGCGCGGGCAGAGCACCGCGGGACCTGGTACTGCCCGGCTGGTGACCGTCGTTGCCCGGCGGGATGATCGTGTCGGCGATGCGGTCGAGGGTGCCGGCGATGGCGAGCCTGGCGGTGTGGTCGCCGAGCGGGCCGCCGGTGTTGGCGGTCAGGTACTGCACGCCCTGCAGGGCAACACGTGGCTCGCCCTCGGCGGTCAGGTCGATGTCGGCGGCGGTATCACCGGGGTCCACCGTGACCAGCTCGGCGGACCTGCCGCGAACCGGATCGGACTCGGGGCGCCAGAACGGGTTCGGCTCGAACCGCAGGACACCGTCGACCACCCCGGCCAGCCGGTACGGACCCGTGGACCGCAACGCCGCGCGGGCCTCGGCACTGTCGGGCAGGAACGCGTCGTACTCGATCGGGACCGGCGACGCGCACGGCAGCGCGAGGATGTCGATCAGGTCCGGCGCCGGGTGGTCCAGCTCGATGACCAGTGTCCGCTCGTCCAGCGCCAGCACCCCGGCGATGTCGTGGGTGTTGGCGTGCTCGGCCAGGTCCGCCGCGGTGCGCAGCGACGACGGGTGACCGTCGCGGTAGGCGGCCATGCCGCGGATCGTGGACAGGAAGTACGGCAGCGCGGTCGAGGTGTGGAACGGCGTGCACAGCCGCTTGAGGCCACGCACCACATCGCGTGTGGTGACCGGGCGGTCGACGTCCCAGCGGGCGTCCGGGCGCAGGTGGATCACGTACGAGGTGCCGCGCGCCCCGAGCCCCGCGTTGTAGATCGACGGGACCGCGGTGGCCAGGTCCGGCACCGGG
The DNA here is from genome assembly GCF_016907695.1 of Actinokineospora baliensis. Classification (NCBI taxonomy): domain Bacteria; kingdom Bacillati; phylum Actinomycetota; class Actinomycetes; order Pseudonocardiales; family Pseudonocardiaceae; genus Actinokineospora; species Actinokineospora baliensis. The sequence goes on from NZ_JAFBCK010000001.1 coordinate 4,812,497, forward strand.
GCCACCGACTGCCAACTGCCCGGGGCGGCGTCGGAGCGGTAGGTGAACAGCTGCCGGGTGTGCAGCCGGGTCAGCGCCGCCAGCGGGTGGCGGTGCGCGGCGACCGGTTCGGGCAGGTCGGTACCCGCCCGCAGGCGCAGGTGTCCCATGGTGGTCCTCACGACATCCGCTCGGCGAGCCGACCCATGACCTCGACGGCCCGGTCGATCTCGGCGTGGTCGTTGAACAGGTGCGTGCACAGCCGCGCCGCGTAGTGCTGGTGCGGCGAGCCCTCGACGTCGAACTCGGTCCAGCGGGTCCAGATCCGGTGCTCGGACTCCAGCCGGGAGACGAACTCGGCGATCTTCTTGACGTTCCACGCGTCGGCCGGGTCGCGCAGCGGGTGGAAAGCGATCAGCGGGGACCGCAGCCGCTCGTCGGCGCCGGGGGAGTACATCGCCGCCGTGCCGAACCGCTCGGTCAACCGGGCCCTGGCATGCTCGGCGAGCTCGAACACCCGGCGCTCGATGCGGTCGCGGCCGATCTCGTCCCACAGCTCGCACGCCCTCGCCAGCGCCGCGCCCCTGGCGATGCTGGCGCTGCCCGCGCTCTGCAGGAAATCGCCGATGTTGCAACTCTCCACCGACGTCGTGCTGCGCGGCGGCGGCGTGCCCTGCATCGGGTACCACGTGGAGATGATCGGCCAGAACGTCGGCAGCGGCAGCGGGTTGTGCTCGGCGTGGACCTTGTTGCGCACGTACAGCAACCCGGTGCCCAGCGGCCCGCACTGGAACTTCGACCCGGAGCAGGAGATGAAGTCCGCGCCCAGCGCCCGGAAGTCGCAGTCGAGCATCCCGGCCATCAGCGCGCCGTCGATCACCGTGGTCAACCCGTGCCGGTGCGCCAGCTCGCACAGCGCCCTGATCGGCAGCATCGTGCCGGTGAACAGGGTGATCCCGGCGAAGGCCAGCACCTTGGTGCGCGGGGTGATCGCGGCCTCGAACCGGGCGATCACCTCCTCAGCTCGCACGTCGTGCCCGGTGGGCAGGGTGATGGTGTTGACCACCACGCCGTGCCGGTGCCGCAGCAGGTTCAGGTTCGACAGCACCGAGTAGCACTCGTGGCTGGTGGTCACGACCTCGTCGCCCGCGCGCAGGTCGAGCCCGTGGATCACCCTGGCCATGCCCTCGGTGGCGTTGTGCGTGATGACCATCTCGTCCTGGTCGACCCCGTACGCCTTGGCGATCGTCGCCCGGTGCTCGGGGTAGAGGCCGGGCGGGTAGACGTCGAGCAGCCCGCCGGTCCACTCCCGGGTGACCCGGTCCACCGCGTCCAGGACCTCGTGCGGCATCGCGCCCACCGTGCCGGTGTTGAGGTGCACCGCGTCGGGGGGGAGGGCGAACAGGGAGCGGATCTCGTCCCACGAGCGGGCGCGCAGGCCCGCCTCCATCACGTCCACTGGGTTGTGTCCCCTTCTAGGCCGATCAACCGACGATGTCGCGCAAGTCGAGCGCGCGGGCCCGCTTGCCGGGGAAGTCGCAGTACCACAACAGGTTCCCGTCCCAGGTCATCCCGGTCGGGTTCCCCTCCACCACAACGGAACCGAGCTCGGCACCGGTGGTCGGGTCGGTCGCGCGGACGCGGCGCTCGACGTAGTCGCCGTGCACGACGACCCCGTCGGCGTAGGTCAGGCCGGACGGTTCGGTGCCGCCGACGGGGTGTTCGACGAGCACGGCCATGGTGGCGTAGTCGCGCAGCTGCAGCACTGTGGGACCGCGCAGCACCATCCAGATGCCGTCCGGGGAGTGCTCGATCCCGGTGAGCCTGCCGTTGGCGGGCGGCACCTCCCGCCGCTCTACCTGCTCACCGGTCTCCCGGTCGACGAGGATGAGCCGCTTCGGGCGGAAACCCACCTGGCACAACAGGTTCCCGTCGAAGGCGAGATCGGCGCGCACCGACTTGCAGTGCAGAGTCCGCACGACCGAACCGTCGGCGGGGTCGAGGGCGTAGATCTCGCCGGCGGGCTGGTCCGAGTGCCACAGGTGGGTGCCGTCCCAGGTGAGCCCGCACGGGTAGTCCCCTGGCAGCGGGAGGGTGCGGCGGACCGTCGGCGTCACCACCGCACCGTCACCACCGCCACTGCCGACTCCCCAGCGTCATCCGGGCACGATTACTTCAGGAACATAGCACGACAATCGGTTCCTTGGTCATATCAGGCGGAACTGCTATACAAGCCAGGAGTGGCGTTTCGGGAGTGAGGGGTGAGTCGGATGTCGGAACAGGTCATCGACCAGGTCGGCGAGTACTACGACGACATCGGCGAACTCGTCGAGCTGGTCGGCGGCAACCTGCACGTCGGCTACTGGGAGTCCGATGAGGACCGCACTCCGTTCCTGGAAGCCATGCAGCGCCTCACCTTCGAGGTCGGCGCCCGCCTCGAGCTCACCAGGGGCCAGCACCTGCTCGACGTCGGCTGCGGCGTCGGCGAACCCGCGGTGCGCCTGGCCCAGCGGTACGCGGTGGCGATCACCGGGATCACCGTCAGCCACTGGCAGGTCGCCGAGTCCGCCCGCCGCGTCATCGCCGCCGGACTGCGCGGGCACGTCCACACCCGCTACGCCGACGCCGCCGACCAGCCCTTCCCCGACGCCGCCTTCGACGCGGCACTGGCCTTCGACTCACTGCCCAGCGCCCAGGACAAGTCCCGCTGGCTCGCCGAGGTCCACCGCGTCCTACGCCCCGGCGGCCGGTTCGTGTTCACCGAGTACCCCCGCACCGCCGACCTCACCGACGACGAACGCGCGATCCTCACCGCCAACACCATCCACACCCCACCGGCCACCCTCGCCGAGTCCACCGCCCTGGCCGAAGCCGCCGGGTTCCGCATCCTGGCCGCCGAAGACTGGAGCGACCGAGTCCGCCGCACCTACGACGAGTTCTTCGCCGCCCTCACCACCCAAGGCCCCGCCCTGGCCGAGGAGTACGGCGCCGATCGAATCGCCATGTTCACCACCGGCATCACCACCATGTTCTCCCTCTGCCAAGCCAAGATCGGCTACCACGTCATCACCTGCACCAAGCCCGCCTGAGGGCTCTTCTGGGCCCACCCAGCACTACCCTTCCTCGCTCGGCCCGGCCACCACTCCCGGCCTATCCGCAACCTGTCCCAGTTGTCCCCGGCCTTTCCACAACCCACCCAGGCATCCCCAGGCCATCCGCACCTACTCGACCGCCCCCAGGCCTGGCCACCACCGCCTAGCCGTCCTGGCCTGTCCACAACCCACCGAGCTGTCCCGGCGTCCATTCACAACCTGCTTGGCCAGCCCTGTCTGTCGACTGCCCAACTCCCTGGGGCTGTCCGCAGCCCGTCCCACGCTATCCACAACCCACCCAGGTCTCCCCAGGCTCATCCACGACCCGCTCACCCGTCCCGAGCCTGCCCACAACCTGCCCAGGCATCTTTGGCCCATCCACAACCGGCCCAGTTGTCCCCGGCCTATCGACCGCCCAGCCCTCCTCGGCTGTCCAGCGGCTCCGGGCGCACCACAGCCCGCCCGGCCGTCCCACGCCCTTCCACAACCTGCTCAGCCGTCCCGGGCCTTGTCCACAACCCGCTCGGCCATCCCTGGCTCATCCACAAGCGGCCCAGCCCTCCCCGGCCTGTCCACAACCCGTACAGCGCTCCCCAGCCACCGATCGACAGCCCTTTCCGCTGTTCTCCGCCGGTAGGCTGGATTCGGGGGCTGCTCAGTTCGCCCGGCCGAACGCTCAGACCTCGAAGCGGCGGCGGGGCACCATCGGCAGGGCGTCGACGGGCATGGTCAGGGCCACCTTCGGTCGCGGGGTGTGTCCCGGCACCGGTTCCAGGCGCCAGCGGGCCGCGATGGAGGCGAGGGTCAAGGTCATCTCGGTGAGGGCGAACGGCTCGCCGATGCAGGTGTGGTTGCCGGTGCCGAACGGGATGTAGGCGCCGCGGGGGAGGGCCTTGGCGTTGTCGATCGACCAGCGGTCCGGGTCGAACCGGCTGGGGTCGTGGTGCAGGGCGGGGTTGTGGTTGAGCGCGTGCGGGCTGTACATGATCGCCGCGTTCGCTGGGATCGCGTAGCCGCCGATGGTGGTCTCGCGGGTGGTGGTGCGGCTCAACGCCCATCCCTGGGTGCGCAGGCGCAGGGTTTCGCTGATCACCTGCTTGGTGTAGGTCAGGCTGGCCAGGTCGACGTAGGCCGCGGCGCGCCCGGCCAGCACCCGGTCGGCCTCCGCGCACAGCTTGGCCTCCACCTCGGGGTGCGCGGCGACCTCGTGGCAGGCCCAGGCCAGCGTGTTGGCGATGCTCTCGGCGCCCGCGATGAAGATCGTCATGACCTCGTCGTGCAGCTGCGCGTCCGACATCCCCCCGTCCTCGGCCAGCACCAGGATCGACAGCAGGTCACCCCGGTCGACCGGGGCCGCCCGGTAGGTCGCGATCACGCCGTCGATGACCCCGCGCAGGTACCGCTCGGCCGCCCGGTAGCGGCGGTTGGCGGGCACCGGCAGCCTGGCCAGCAGGCCGGTCGGGTCCATCACCCGCAGGTACAGGCCGTTGAGCACGGTGGCGGTCGCCTCGCGGAACAGGTCGGCGTCGACACCGGTGTCGGCGGCGAACATCGCCCTGGTCAGGTTGGTCAGCGCCAGGTCGGCCAACTCCCGGTGCACCTCCACGCGCTCCCCGTCGCGCCAGCCGCCGAAGCGCCGCTGGGCCTCCTCGGTGATCAGCGCCGCGTATCCCACGATCCGGGAGTGGCTGAACGCGGGCTGCATCAGCGCCCGCTGCCTGCGGTGCAGATCCCCGTCGGAGATGCCGAGGCCGTTGCCGAACATCGCCCGGAACCGCTCGGTGATCGGACCGCCCTTGCCGAAGGTGTCCGGGTCGCGCAGCGCGGTCCTGATCAGCGCGGGGTCGTTGATCACGTACACCGTCTGCCTGCCGAGCCGGATCCCGATCACCGGGTCGGTGTCCTGCAGCGAGAGCAGGAACTCGCGGGGCGCGCGCTTCATCAGAAGGGCGTGGCCGAGCACCGGGACCGCGCCGGGGGCGATGGCGGGGGTCAGCACGTCCGTCACGGTCACCGCGACACCTCCGGGGAAGGGGATTAACTCCTATAATGTATAGCGCTGAGGTCAATCCCGACCCCGGTCGGGTGCTGGCGTTCTTCCCGGTGTCCCGTCCTTCCAATGGGGCAGCAGTTACTACCAATGGGTGGTTTTCGGTGTTACTATCTGGATCAAGTTGCCGGTCGTGACCGGCTAGGTGAGCCAGGGGAACGAGATGGCGGGCAAGCGCGACTACGGGCAGTTCTGCGGGTTGGCCGCCGGGCTGAACATCATCGGCGAGCGGTGGACCCTGTTGCTGGTCCGCGAGCTGCTGGTGAGCGCGCTGCGGTTCAACGAACTGCTCGACAACCTGCCCGGCATCGGCCCCAACCTGCTCGCCGAGCGGCTGCGCACCCTCGCCGAGCACGGCCTGGTCGAGCAGCTCGCGGTACCCGGTGACGGCCGCGCCAAGCAGTACCGGCTCACGGAACGTGGCCAGCAGTTGCGCGGCCCGGTGCTCGGGCTGGCCCGATGGGGCATGCAGTTCCTCTCCGTCGACGACCGCGACGGCGGTGAGGTGCGGGCGGAGTGGGGGATCATCGCGGTGCAGGCCATGGTCGACACCGGCCGGGTGCCCGAGGTGGACGAGACCTACGAGTTCCGCGTCGGCGACGAGACCTTCGGCGTTTTCGTCGTGGGCGGCGCAGTGCGGTTCGTGCCGGGCCCGGCTGACGCGCAGGTCGTGGTCTCCAGCGACCCGGACACGTTCATCCAGATCGGGGCGGGGATGGTGAGCCCGTTCGACGCGCTCGCCGCCGGGCAGATCAAGCTCGAAGGGCCGCCGGGATCGATTCGCCGGTGCACCAAGATGCTCGGCCTGACGTGAGGTTCGATCACTTCGAAAAGTGATAGCCTGATGGTGTGGTCGATCTGCGCGTGGTGGCCGAGGAGTACCTGAGCCGCCGGTTCCCGCGTGCCGACCCGACGTACCGGCGTCCGGTGTTGCGGCTGGATGCGGAGTTCTGCCGCAGGGTGGCGCGGCATCACGACCAGGCGCCCGCGTTCGGCGCGGGGACAGAAGGTGCGTACCGGGCGTTGTGGGAGGAAGACCTCCAGCAGTACCAGGCGATTCGTGACGCGGGTGTGGTCGTGCGGCCGTGGCGTGCGGCGGGGCAGCCGTATCCGGATTCGCGGACGTTGATCGACCAAGTGGGTCGCACCGGTGTGCTGTGGCTGTACTTGACCCGCTCGGGGCATGGCTGTGCGGACACTGACGGGCATCCGATGCGTCAGCCGTCCGGGGTGGTTGAGGACGGGGAATCGTTGTGCCACAACGACATCCTGCGAGTGGTGCACGACCTGTTCGGTCACGTCGCGTTGCGCGCCGGGTTCGGTCCGCGCGGCGAGTTCACCGCCACCGGAGGGCACCTGCGGCTGTACCCGGAACGTGCGTCGCCCGCGTTGTTCACCGAGCAGATCGGGCAGATCTGCTGGTACTTCTACGGAGACCACCTCGCAACCGGGCCGAGGCGTTACCCGGAACAGAAGGTCTTCCTTTACCCGCAGGCGGTTCTGGACGAGTTCCGCGGCCTGCTCCAACCCGCGCGCTGACCGGTCGTGGCGCTAGACTGCCCGGCGAGTCCGCGAGCACAGGGAGAAGCCAGGTGAGCGACGACAACGCGGTGACCATGTGGCCCAAGGGCGCGAGCGAGGAGTACATCGCCGCCCGCGTCGAACTCGACCGCCTCGAACACGCCCTGCACGCCGAGGTCCACCGCCTCGCCGCGCTGCGCCGCGACCTGCCGCCGGGCCCGGTCCTCGACGAGTACGTGTTCGAGGAGGGACCGCTCGACCTGGGCCTGCCGTCGCCGATCACCGAGACCAGCCTGCGCGCGCTGTTCGGCGACCACGACCTGCTCGTTGTCTACCACATGATGTACCACCCGGGTGAGGACGAGGTCTGCCCGATGTGCTCCCTGTGGGTCGACGGCTTCCACGGCGTCTCCCGGCACATCCTGCAGCACGCGGCGTTCGCCGTGATCGCCAAAGCCCCGATCGCCGAGATCCGCGGCTGGGCCCGCCGCCGCGGCTGGGACGGCCTGCGCCTGCTGTCAAGCTTCGACAACTCCTTCAACACCGACACCGGCGCCGAAACCGACACCGGCGACCAACTCCCCATGGTCAGCGTCTTCCGCCGCGAAGGCGACCAGGTCCGCCACTTCTACACCCAACGAGCCAACTTCATGGACAACGCCGAGGGCGGCTTCGACCAGCTCAACCCCATCTGGCACCTCCTGGACATAACCCCCACCGGCCGCGGCGACTGGTACGCCGCCAACACCTACGCGGGCCGCCTCCGCGGCAACCTCGCCCCGTAGTTTCTTCTGGTCAGGCTAGTGAGGCCCAGTCGAGTGTCGTGGGTCGTTGCCCGCCGGTCGTGAGCAGGTCGTGCAGGGCGCGGCGGACGACGTCGAGGGGGAGCAGGGCGTGCGCGGGGAACTCAGTGGCGTTGCCCATGAAGTCGAAGGTCAGGTCGTGCTGGTCTGAGGGCTGATCGCTGCCTGTGGTGGTGACCCACAGACCGGTGTGCTCGTGGCCGCTGTAGGAGAGCAGAGCTCGGTCGTGGTCGATTCCCAGGCCGATCTCAGGCGCCGTGTCGGTGGTGTCGCCATCGACATAGAGCTGCGCCAGCAGGCGTGCCCGGTACTGGAGCGAGTCCCGGTGCAGCCGCTCGACGAAGGCATCCACGCCGTCCACGGTGGCCAGGACGATCCCGTCGGCATCGTCGGTGGGGGAGTAGTGGGCCACCAACGTCATGGGGTCGCCTTTCCCTGGTAGGTCTTGTGGAAGCCACCGGCGCCGTGAACGGTGAGAGTGTAGCCGCGGGGCAGGATGGCGGGGACCATTCTGTCGCAGGACCAGGGGCCCCGGTCGCAGGGGACATGATTGATCACCAGGGTGGCCGCGGTTATCCCGCTGAGTCTCATATGGATGGCCAGCTTCATCTCGACGTCCGGTGCGCGCAGCGGGACTCGACTGCCTGGTTGGGAGCGGAAGAAGTCCACGGCGGCGCTGTACTTGTCGTCCTTGCCGCTGGCCTCAGCGTGGACGACACCGTCCTCGGCGACCCATCGACCGTGGGTCTTGGGGGTCGGCATCCCGGGCTCGCGCTGGTCAGCGGCGACGATGTTGGCGGGCAGCTCCGCGCGGACCTGGTTGACCCAGTCCGTGGAAGCCGATGCGACGGGCCTGTCTGGGGTGGTCTTGGCCGAAGCCGGTCCAGCGGTGTGGTGCTGGGCGATACCGTGAAGGCGTTCAGTGAGCTGATCGAGCAGGTCATCGAGGTCCCGGAGATGGTGCTCGGCATTGCCCAGCGCGTGGTTGATCGCTCTGGCTCGTGCGTTGTCACCCAGGATGCGTTCGACGTCGATCAGAACCCTGGTCACGTTGTTGGCCAACGCAACTACCGAGGCATGGACGCGGTCGACCGCGTCGCCGAGCGTGGCTAGGCGGGCAGCGTGCTCGCTGATCACCGCACTTCTCCAGGAGGTGCGCGCTAGCTGTAGTCGGCTAGGGCGGTGCGGAGGGTGGGGGGTGGGTGGACTGGTTCCATCCCGGTGGGGGTTCGGCGCATGCAGGCTATGGTTTGGCTGCCTGTGGCGATTGTGGTGTTGTCGCGGGTGAAGGTGAAGGTCATGGTGATTCTGTTGGCGGCTTGAGCCGACAGGCGCATGGCTACTTCGATGTGGTCGAAGGCGTAGCACTCGGTGTAGTAGTTCATGGCGCAGGACACTGTGACCAGGGCCAGGTCGCCGGTGCGGAGGGCATCGATGACATCCGGGGCGTGGTCGGCTAGGAAGTGTTCTCGGCAGTGGCCTTGCCAGTGCAGGTAGTTGGTGAAGTAGACGTTGCCTACCAGGTTGGTTTCGTCGAAGGTGACGCGGTGGTGGTAGAGGTAGGCGCGGGTCACGCGGGTCCTCCTGGTACCGCGATGGCTATGGCGTGGCCGTCGATGAGGAAGCTGGCTACTCGGGCGGGGGTGCCGTCGAGGGTGACGCAGGTTCCGTCGACCGCGAGGATTCTTGGGGTGCCGGTGATGCCGACGCGGCGGATGGCGTTGGCTCGGGTGCGGGATTCGTGTTCGCTCTCGCCTGTTTTGTCGCACAGGGAGTCGGCGAGGGGGTCGTTGTCGCCGAGGCCTCCTATGGCGATCCAGGCTGTATCTGTGGTGCGCAGGCGTAGTTGGCCGTCGACTAGTAAGGAGCGGATCTCCACGTGGTCGGCGATGCCGCATTCGATGAGTCTGCGGCTGAGCAGGGGGCCGATGAGGGCCACCGGCAGGGGAGCCGACCAGGGGCGTGGGCCGACGGCCCGTAGCCGCAGGTTGTCCCATCGGGCGATGTAGTCGCCGCTGGGTGCGATGACGTCCACGGTGTAGGCGAACTCGTCGGCTGTGTGCCGCAGTTCCCGCGCGCGAACGTAGGCCGGACCCCGGTGATGCCGCCAGACCGTGACAGCGCCCGCGCCGGTCGGCAGGCAGGCCCGGTGCGGCAGGCACGCGAGCAGTACGTGGATGCTGGCGTCCAGCAGGCCCGGGTCTCCCAAGAGCAGCCGCTGCCCGTGGATCCCGGCGAACCAGTCGGAGCCGGACGTGTCGATCCACGCCCCGACTTCGAACGCCGACAGGTAGTCGTAGCCGAGCAGCCGTGCGAAGCGTCCTGAGTGGAAGAACAACGGCCCGTACAACGGGTGCGGGCCATCAACCACAGGCGGCTGACCCGGTGCTTCCGGAGCAGGCGCCTCGGCGGCGGGGGCGACCGTCACCGTGAGGCGGGCGAGGTCGAACCGGTCGCTGTCGTCGGTGAGGCGGGCGTGGACCTGGTCGCCGTCGGCCAGGGTGGCGATGCGAATCTTGCGGACGTCGTCGCCGGTGATGGGGGCGGTGAGGTCGAGGTCGTGGAAGGCCCAGCCGGAGCGGTCGCCGGTCGTGGCGTGCACGGTCTGCGCGACCGCCTCCAGCCCGACCACGGCGGGCAGCACCGCGACGCCGTCGATGCTGTGCTCGGTCAGGTACGGGTCGTCGCTCGGGGTGAGCGTCGTATCGGCGATGACCTCCACGCCCGGGGTGATGGTCCTGGTTTCCTCGAGGAACCGCAGCAGCGGCACCTCCGGCTGGGTCAGCGCCAACGTCCCCGGGTCCGGGAATCGCCCGCTGATCATCACCGTGGTCGGCATGTCCGAGCAGGTCAGCGCGTCGAGCAGGGCCTCCGCGCCCGCGGTGGGGGAGATGGGGACGACACCGCGCGCGGCGAGCCCGTCCACGACCCCCATCCGCGCACCCATCCCCACCGCCGACCACAGCGACCACTCGACGCAGTGCGCGCGGCAGTCGGGGTGCTCGGCGGCCCACTCGGCGAGCATGTGCCGGAGCCAGTCGTTGGCCACGCAGTACTCCGACTGACCCGCCAGCCCCACACGGCCGATGATCGATCCATAGGCGACCACCAACCGCAGGTCATTCCCAGCGGCGGCCAGCAAGGTGCGCAGGCCGTCGACCTTCGGTGACAGCACCCGACGCAGCGTCGACCCACTGACCGCCGACATCAGCCGGGGTTCGTTCACCGCGGCACCGTGCAGCACCCCGCGCACCGGGCCGAGTTCGCGGCCCGCGGCCAGGATGCCCCGGGCTGCGCGCGGGTCGGTAATGTCAGCGGAGTGGTAGTGCGCCTGGACCTTGCGCCGCGCCGCAGCGAGCCCGTCGACAACGCCTGGGTCGGTCGGGGGGCGGCGGCCGGTGAACAGTAGGACGCAGCCGCTGTGTTGGGCGAGTGCGATCGCAGTGTGTGCGGTGATTCCGGTGACTCCGCCGGTGACCACACAGACCTCGCCTGTGCCTATAGGCAGCGGCCCGTCTGCGCGCACGGGATGCAGCGCCGTCTCAAGATGCTCGACTGTGCCATCAGCGCGTACTCGCAGTTGCTGATGCCCACTGCCAGCGATCAGAGCCGGGTCGACATCGGTGACGCCAGGGGGAACCGCGATGACAGTCGTCGCAACCTCAGTGAGCTCGGACTGCGCACTACGCCCCACCGCCGCCGCAGCGGGATGACCGTGGTGGACCACCACAACCACCGCGGGCTTCCTCTGCCCGATCTCATTCAGCAGCGCAGCGACCTCATCCGCGCTAGCCTCCGGCGGCAGGTACGCCGCGATGCCACTACGGCCAGGAGCGCTCACCAGCGCTTTCCGCATCCAATGGTCCTCCGGAGCCCACCACGTCCACTCGACCGGCCCCGCCGCGCGGCGCGGCACCCCAGGGACCCAGTGGTGGGTGAACGGCCGCACCCAATCCTCAACCCCGCGCAGTCCGGTCTCAGAGTGCGCGTCGGCGAACTCCAGCTCCGCGAGCACCTCAGCGGTCTCCCCAACGGTCGCGTCGGCGAACGCGGGAAACGCCTGCGGTGTCTTGCGACCCAGCTCAGCAGCCACCTGCGTGACCAGCGTGACGATCCGCAGCGAGCTCAGGTGCAGGTCCCGCGACAGCGACGTGTCGTCGGTGATCCCCGCCAACTCCAGCTCACACTCGTCGGCCAGCCGAGTCCGCAGCGCCAACAGCGGATCCGCCCCGGTCGTCGCCACGCTCACGGGCGCGGGTTCTCTGTGGACACCACGAGGGGTGATGTCGCCCTCGGCCTCGCACGGGCTGCGCAGGAACGACATGGGCGTGCCCGGCGGCAGACACCGGTCCGAGCGGCGGGCGAACCACGCCGCCCCCGACACCGCGCCAGAGGCGATGAGCGTGGCCGTGGCGATGGCGTGCGTGCGGTCCGACCCACCGCAGTCGAGCGTCACCACCGGGACCTCAGGGGCGCAGTCAGCTGCCAGGCCACTCAACGTGCGACCGGGCCCGACCTCGACCAACAACCCCACCCGCGCGGCGAGATCGGTGACAGCATCGCGGAAGCGGACAGGCTCGGTCAGCTGCGCCAGCAACACCTCGCCCAAGTCGGCGTCGGCCAATGGCCCGCCGGTGACCGTGGAGGTCACGGGCTTGCGTGGGCGGTGGAACTCGACCCCGGCCAGCACGGCCCGCATCGGCTCGCGGGCGGCCAGCATCGCGGGGCTGTGGAAGGCGTGGGACACGGTCAACGCGGTCGCGCCGATCCCGGCGGCCGACGCCCGGTCCATGACCGTGGTGATCTCGTCGACCGGGCCGCCGACCGAGGTCCTACGAGGCCCGTTGTCGCAGGCCAGCACCACCGAGGTCCCCGCAGTGAGCGCGGCGACCTCCGAGGCGGCCACATCCAGTGCGGCCATTGTCGTGGCGGGGCTCCCGTAGTCGGCCATCACCCGGCCGCGCGCGGCAGCCAACTCCAGCGCGGCAGCTGGCTCGAGCGCGCCCGCCCAGACGAGAGCGGAGATCTCACCGAGGCTGTGCCCAACCGCGCCGACCGCGTCGCACCCCAGGTGGTCCAGCCAGGCCAGGCCCGCCAGCGACTGGCGCACGATGGCCGGTTGGGCCGCTGCGGTGTCGGTGTCACCGGCGCGGATCGCCGAGGGCGCCGCCGGGATGCCGAACTCCTCGGCCCACGCGGACAGGTCCGGGCGAACCGGGGCGGCCTGGCCGGGGAAGAGCAGGCCCACCTCCGGCGCCGGACCCCTGGCCAGGGTGAACCCCGCCTTCGCGGCCACGGTCAGCGTCCCGTCCCAGCTGTCCAACCGGGTCGCCGCGGCCACCGCGGCCGCGGCGAGTTCGGTGGGCCGGGACGCGACCAACGCGCACCGCACGGGAGCGCCGGTTCCGCTGCTGGCTGCAACGTCGTGGAGTTCGGCAGCGCTCAGACCGGCGAACCAGTCGGAGAGTGACCGCAGCAGGCTGGCCAGCTCGGCCGCGCTGTCCGCGCCGAGAAGCACGATGTCGTACCGCGGTGGCGGGAAGGCCACCGGCTCGACCGCGGCCATCGTCGGAGCGTCGCTGCCGACGACGACGTGGGAGTTGATGCCCCCGAACCCGAGCGCCGACACCGACGCCATGCGGGTCGCGACCTCCCACGGCTCCGGTGCGGTCAGCGTCCGCAGCGGGGTAGCGGGGGAGCACAGCACGGGGTGCGGATCGACGCACCCTGTCGTCGTCGGCAGCACCCCCGACCGGACCGCCATGATCGCCTTGATCAGCCCGGCGACACCCGCGGCGGCCTTGGTGTGCCCGATGTTCGCTTTGACCGACCCCAGCGCCGCCCGCGGACCGCCAGCCCCGCGCAACCCGGCCAGCGCGGTCAACTCCGCCTCGTCGCCGACCGACGTCCCCGTGCCGTGCCCCTCGACCAGGTCCACAGCGGACGGTGCCACGCCCGCCATCCGGTACGCGAGGTCCATCGCCCGCCGTTGCCCGGTCGCCGACGGTCGGGTCAACCCACCGGCACCGTCGGCGGACATGCCCCAGCCCGCCAACTCGGCGTGCACCCGCATACCCCGGCGCCGGGCTTCGTCCACAGTGGTCAGCAGCAGGACGCCGCAACCCTCGCCGGGCAGGAACCCGGTCGGGTCTGCGTCGTAGACCCGCATCTCGTCGACGCCCAGCACCCCGACCCGCGCGAACCCGACCAGCTCCAGCGGATCGATGCTCAGGTCCACCCCGCCGGCCAGCGCGAACCGCAGCTCACCGGCGGCGACCGCGCGGGCGGCGTGGATCACCGCCAGAAGGCTCGACGAACACGCACCGTCCACTGTGTACCCGCCGCCGCGCAGGTCGAAGTGGTTGCCGACCCGGCCCGCGATGGTGTTCGCCAGCGCACCCGCCAGGGTCTCATCGGTCGGCTCCGGGAACCGGCCCTTGACCTCGGCCTCCAGTTCCGCCAGCACCACCGCGGCGAGTTCATCGGGCACAGAACTCTTGCGCAGCGCGGCAGCGGCGGCCCGTGCCATGAACGGCCACCGGGTGCGCAACTGCGCGGCACGGCTGAACTCCCCGCCCAACGAGTTGCCCAGCACCACGCCGACCGACTCGCGCGGCAACGAATCGCCGTCCGGGACGCCCGCGTCGGCCAACGCCTCGGCCGCGGTCTGCAGCGCCAGCCAGTGCGTGTGGTCGACCGCGCGGTGCACCCCGACCGGCACGCGGAACGCCGACCGGTCGAACTCCCAGTCCCGCAGCACCCCGGCGTGGGTCACGTACGTGCGGTCCGGATCGCCGCGTTCCCCCAGGTACGCCGGGGACAACCGGGTCGCGGGGATCCGGCGGAACGCCCGCCGACCGGTCAGCACGGCCTGCCACAGCTCGTTCGGTGTGTGCGCGTCGGGGTAGTGGCAGGCCAAGCCGACGACGGCGACCTTTGGACCGCTCACGCCGGTACCCGACCGCGCGCGCGGGCCACCAGCAGGACACCGCCGCGCAACAGGCAGGTGATCACGAGGGCGAAGAACAGGCCGAAGACGATCCCGAACGACACCAGCACTCCGTAGACCGCGGCCGTGGTGAGGCCGAAGATGACCTGGCCGCGGCGGCTGGTCGGGGTGGAGCCGGGGTCGGTGATCATGTAGTTGGTGAACAGGATGAACGCCACGCCCGTCATCGGCAGCAGCGCGCCGACCAACGCGTGGTCGAGCAGCAGCCACCGCACCAGCGCCTGCAGCACGAACCCGCCCACCCACGCCATGATCAGCGGGACCTTCTTGGTCAGCCCGGCGTTGAGCATCGTGCCCAGCATCAGGATGCCCACCGGGATCAGCCACGACAGCGCGCCGTGCAGCCAGTTCGTGAAGTGGTACGGCGGAGCGATGCCCACCCAGCCGAACACCACCAGCGTGACCGCGATGCCGGTGTTCGACGGGTTGAGCACGTGCCGGAGCCTGCCCTTGATCCGCAGCCGCACCACGTACTTGCTGGCGTTGCTGACCACGACCGCGAACAGGTACGGCCAGAGCGTGGCGTTGCCGTAGAGGAGCATCGCGCACGCCAAAGCCCCGATGTGGGCGGGCAAGAGGAACACGGCCAACGCGCGCAGGCTCCCGGCGTACTCCGGGGTGCGGTCGTGCGCCCAGGCGTCCAGGGCCTCCAGGCCGAGAGCGGAGGCGTAGCCGACCAGCAAGCACACGATCGGCGTGATCGGCGCCTGCTCGAACCCGAACAGCAGGTGGCCGAGGATGGTGAACGCCGTGATCGACATGGCGAACCGCTGCAGCGCCAACACCCTCGGGTCGC
The DNA here is from genome assembly GCF_016907695.1 of Actinokineospora baliensis. Taxonomy (NCBI): domain Bacteria; kingdom Bacillati; phylum Actinomycetota; class Actinomycetes; order Pseudonocardiales; family Pseudonocardiaceae; genus Actinokineospora; species Actinokineospora baliensis. Next base: position 4,827,747 of record NZ_JAFBCK010000001.1, read on the forward strand.
GCTTGGGCTTGTCCGCCACCGGGGTCGGCTCGGCGACGCCGAGGGGGTGGACACCGTTGGGGTGGACCAGCGTGGACTTGGTGATGTCGGTGGTCATCGGGTCGCCACCTCTCCGTTGGGCCGCAGCACGATCCGGTGGTGCCCCTCGGTCAGCTCGACCGGGGCGCGGTGCAGGCCAGCGGCGTCTCGCCAGGTCACCTCACCGGTGACCGATCCGCCCTGCGGCAGCGCGACGTGCAGTTGGGCACCGGAGGCGCCCGCGTGCCCGTTGGCCGGGTACAGCTGGGACTTCTGCGCCGGTACCCCCGCGGTGGCGGGGACCTCGACCTGGGCACCGATCGCCGGGGCGCCGCTGGGGAAGACGAACTCGAGGTCGGCGGCCGGTGGCGCACCGGTCGCGGTGTTGAGCAGCAGCGTCGAGTCGGCGAACTGGTTGGCCACCACCATGTCCAGCAGCCCGTCGCCGTTGACGTCACCGAGGGCGAACCCCCGCGAGGGCGCCGGTTGGGTCATCGTCAACTTCCCGGCGAGGTCGACGTAGCGGTCGCCCGGGCCGTCGACCCAGAACCGGTTGGCGTCGCGGGTGCCGGACAGGTCGTCGCCCGGCCCGAAGTTCGGCCAGGACACCGGGTGCTTGAGCAACTCGGCGTTGCCCATGGCCAACTCCTGCAGCAGCGCCCACCGGTCCCGGCCGCTCTCACCGAGGACGAACCCGGTGGCCTGGGTGAGCTCGTCGGTGCCGTCGTTGTTGAAGTCGCCCGCCTTGATGTCCCACGACCAGCCGCTGTGCGCGATGCCCCTGCGTTGGCTGTGCTCGGTGTAGGGGGCTGTGCCCGCGCGCAAGTCTTCGACCGTCCCGTCGGGGGTGAACAGGAGGTTGCTCTCGTGCAGGGCGTAATCCTCGGTGATGTTGCTGACCACGATGTCGGGAAGACCGGTGCCGTTGGGATAGGTGTAGGTCACGCCCATGCCCTTGAACGAGTCGCGGCCGAGCACCTCCGACTTCGGCGTGACCATGTCGCGCGCCCCGTCGGCCACGGTGAACCGGACCTTGCCCGGCGTGGACCTGTTGACCAGCAACGTGTCCGGGCCGAAGTCGTTGGCCAGGTACATCGAGGGCAACCCGTCGCCGGTCAGGTCCTGCATGCCCACCGCGAGCACCCACCCGCGCAGCGCGTCGGCGGGCAGGTCGGCGCTGACGTCGGTGATCCGCGGCTTCTCACCGGGCACACCGGTCGGCTTGGCCAGCAGCACCCGGCTGGGACCGGCGTTGGCCGCGTCGCCCATGCCGTCCTGCATCGCCATGCGCTCGTCGTCGGCCGCCTGCGGGTCGAGGACCTTGGCGCCGTCGGGGAAGTAGTTGCCCACCACGATGTCCAGGTCACCAGACCCGTCGAGGTCGGCGACGTTGAGCGCGGTCGTGTTCCACACCTGCATCGGCTCGACCAGCTCCGCGCCGCGGAAGTGCTCGGCGGCGGGCCGCTGGCCGGGGGCGGCCTGGTTGAGGAACAGGACGGGGGAGCGGCCCCAGTAGTAGACGATGATGTCCGTGGCGCCGTCGGCGTTGATGTCGGCGGGCACGCAGCCCATCGGCGCCATCGTCGAGTCGTAGCGGTCCGGACGCAGCTCGAACGCCGGGTACCGCTCACCACCGGACTCGGGCACCGGCGAGATCCGCACCGAGTCGTCGCGCGGGTCGACCAGGCACAGGTCGCCGGGGCGGCCCAGTCCGCGCAGATCCGTCAACGCGACCGCGGCCCCCACAGCAGAGATCCACGACTGGATGCCGACCAGGCCGGGCTGCACCTGGCGGACGTGGCGCGCCCCGGCGGGGGCGGTGTTGACCGCGATCTGGCGGAACCCGAAGCGGCTCGCCAGTGAGTCCTGGTCGGCCTGGCTGGTCTCCGGCAACGCCGTGACCAGCCCCGCGGCCACGCACAGCGCGACCGCGACGACAGCGCTCGTGGAGCGCCGGATAGTTCCGGGCATGGCAACCTCTCGGGATCGGCCGCGGTCCGCGGCCGGGTGACGGGGGCGCTGTGTCGGGGATCAGGCCTGGGTGCTCAGGACTCTGGTCCGCTCGCGCCAGTCGAGGTACGCGGAGATGTCGGTGCGCTCGCCCAGGTCCTCGGCGGTGCGATCGGCCCACGTGGACGCTTCGGCGGGGGTGGTGCCGACGAGGCGTTCGCAGGCCAGCGCGGTGTGCGTGGGCACGATCCCGGACCGGACCCGGGCGGTCGCGCCGAACACGACGCCCTGCCGCAGGTGTCCCAGGTGGCCGCCCGCGTGCTCGCGCAGCGTGTCCAACTCGGCGGCGGGCACCCCACCGGCGTAGGCGCTGGCGAGACCGACGCCGCTCCACAGCGCCGCTCTCGCCGTGGCGGGCGCCTCGGCGATCACCTCGCGCAGGTCATCCGGGTCGCCCGCGGTCATGAACCACAACGCCCGGCCCGAGCCTGCGAGCCGGATCTGGCGCACCGGGTCGGTCCCGGCGCGTTCGGCGCGGCGGCGCAAGGCGCGGCGGCCACCGAAGAACACCTCGGCGAACCCCGCGCCGTCGTAGGCCAACCACCGCAACAGCGGCGTGTCGGTCATCCGCACCGGGAACGGAAGTCTGCTGACCGCCAGCGCCCACCCCGCGCCGACGTGGATCAGGTGCGGGTAGTCCGCGCCGGACTCGGCGAGCAGCGCCGCGACCGAACGTCCCCGCGTGAAGACGTCGCGCTGTCCGGCCCACATCGCCGCGCCCTCGTGGGCGAAGCCGCGCTCCTCGGCGGGCAGCGTGTCGACCGCGTCGCGCACCCGGGGCCAGTGCGCGGCGGCGAGGTTGTAGCCGGTGAGGAACGACCGGGCGTGCCGCTCCAGCCGTTCGCGCGGCCCCGGTCGGTCCACCCGGAACCCCCGGCGGCCGAAGTCGGCCATGCCGAGCGGCAGCCGGGGGGCCAGGCCGCGACCGCGGCTGGGGGCGTCGACGACGCCGGGCCGGTCCGCGGAACCGTGCTGAGTGCTCATGGTGTTCTCATCTCTGGCTCGCCGAGCGCGGCGGAGAACAAACTTAGAGAATAGGTAGTGACCAGGCCCGATCTTGCCCCCGTCGCGCTGTCCCATGTCAAGGGGGTCGCCGGGGGGTTCGCCCGTTCGTATCAGATATCCAGGACTTCCTTTCCCCCACGGATTGTCGCGTCCGCGACTATGTCGGTCCTGACTTCGGTGGTAAGCTCGCCGACGGCGACCGGGTGGGTTGCCGTCTCCTTTGTGCACGGCGGGCTGGTGAGCGTGAGACCGGTCCGGTGGTCCCGGCATGCCCGAAACGGCCGTGCCGGGTGGTCCGAGGTGAACATCCGAGGCGAAACAGGAGTGTGCATGGTCGACCTGGTGGACACCGCGCCCCGAAGTCGGGTCGCCCCCGGGGAATCGGTGCGACCGGACTTCCCCATCCTGGCCACCCGGGTCGGGTCGAGACCGCTGGTGTACCTGGACAACGCGGCCACAGCGCAGAAACCGCGCCGGGTGCTCGACGCGATCACCGACCACTACACCGGCGCCAACGCCAACGTCGGCCGCGGCTACTACCAGCTCAGCCACCTCGCCACCGACGTCTACGAACAGGCCCGCGCCACCGTCCAAGCCGCGATCGGCGCCGAGCACGCCGACGAGGTCGTGTTCGTGCCGGGCACCACCGCCGCGGTGAACCTGCTGGTCGACACCTTCGGCCGGGACGTGCTGCGCGCGGGCGACGAGGTCGTGGTCACCGGCATGGAGCACAACTCGAACCTGTTGCCCTGGCGGCGGTTGTGCGAATCGGTCGGCGCGGAACTGGTGATCGTCCCGGCGGACGACACGGGCCGGGTCACGGCTGAGGCTTTCGACGCGGCGCTCGGTCCCAAGACCAGGCTGGCCGCGGTCACGCACGTGTCCAACGTCCTCGGCACGGTCAACCCGGTGCGGGACATGGTTACCAGCGCCCACCGCCGCAAGATCCCGGTGGTGGTCGACGGCGCGCAGGCCGTGCCGCACCGCCAGGTCGACGTGCGTGAGCTGGGCGCGGACTTCTACGTGTTCTCCGGGCACAAGATGTACGGGCCCATGGGCATCGGGGTCCTCTACGGGCGCCGCGAGCTGCTGCATTCGCTGCAGCCGTACCAGGTCGGCGGCGGCACGGTGAAGGGGATCAGCCTCACCGAACCGGTCCGCTACGTGCCTGTCCCGGCCCGGTTGGAGGCGGGGACACCGCACATCGCGGGCGCGGTAGGCCTCGCAGCGGCGTTCGACTACCTCGCCGACCTCGGGTGGGACGCGATCCGCGCGCACGACGAAGTGCTGGTGCGGGCGGCGGTCACCGCCGTGTCGGAGATCCCGGGCGTGCGGGTCGTCGGAGACCCGGCGGCGGACCCGAGCGGCATCGTGTCCATTGTGGTCGACGGCATCCACCCCTACGACGTCGGCGGACACCTGGACGCGCACGGGATCGCTGTGCGCAGCGGGGTGCACTGCGCGAACACCTTCGTCGACACCTTCGGCGTGGTAGGCACCGTGCGACTGTCCTTCGGGATCTACAACACTGAAGCCGAGGTGGCTCTTGTGCGGGAGGCGCTGTCCACCGTCAAACCCGGGTTCTGGACCGCCGAGCACCCCACCGAGCGGTTCCTCTGATGCGGTTCGCCACCCGCGTGGTCCACAGTGGACATGACGTCACCGGGCCGTACGGAGACATCGTGCCGCCCGTGCACATCGCGACCACCTACGACCGCTTCGCCCAGGACCCGCCGCGCTACTTCTACTCCCGCGGCGAGAACCCGACGGTCGAGGCGCTGGAGACCTGCCTGGCCGCCGTCGAGGGCGCCCGGCACTGCACCGTGTACTCCTCCGGCCAGGCCGCGGCCACCACCGCGCTGTCGCTGCTCTCACCCGGCCAACGCCTGGTGTGCTGCGACGACGTCTACGGCGGCACCCACGCCCTGATCACCGGACTGCGCCGCTACGGGATCATCGTCGACCAGGTGGACCTGTCCGACCTGGACCGCGCTCGCGCCGCCCTGGCCGGGGACGTCGCCATGGTCTGGGTGGAAACGCCCACCAACCCGCTGCTCAAAGTCATCGACATCGCCGAGGTGTCCCGGCTCGCCCACGAGCGCGGCGCCGTGGTGGTCGTCGACAACACCTTCGCCGGTCCCGCACTGCAGCGGCCGCTGCGCTGGGGCGCGGACGTCAGCCTGCACAGCACCACCAAGTTCGTCGCGGGCCACTCCGACGTCCTCGGCGGCGCCCTCGTCTGCGACGACCCGGACCTGCACCAGGCCTTCATCCAGCACCGCACGGTCGCGGGCAACGTACCCAGCGGCCTCGACTGCTTCCTCGTCCACCGCGGCGTCAAGACGCTGTCCGTGCGCGTCGAACGCCAGGTCCGCACCGCGCGCACCTTGGTCGACCTGCTGCTCGACACCCCGGGCGTCACCCAGGTGCGCTACCCGGGACTTGCCGATCACCCTGGTCACGAGATCGCCGCCCGCCAGCTGTCCGCGCCCGGCTCGATCATCGCGTTCCGCTACTCCGGCGTCGTGGAGAAGCTACTCGCGGGCACGACCCTGTTCGCCTGCGCGGTGAGCCTGGGCGGGGTGCGCTCGCTCATCGAGTGCCCCGCCATGATGACCCACCGCCCGATCCCCGCGGCCGACCGCGCCGCCGCGGGCATCACCGACGACCTCATCCGGCTCTCGGTCGGCATCGAGGACGCCGAGGACCTCGTCGAGGACCTCACCACCGCCCTGGCAGCGGGTCTGTGACCCAACCCGAAAGGACGACGTTGTCCATCCCTACCGAACTGATCGGCAGCATCCCCCGCCCCAAGACCGTCCTCGACGCCCTGGCCGAGAACGCCGCGGGCACCCTCGATGACGCGGGCCTCGCCGCCGTGCTCGACGACGCCGTCGCCGACACCATCCGCCAACTGGAAGCCGCGGGCTCCCCGGTGGTCACCGACGGCGAACAGTCCAAGCCCAGCTTTGTCAGTTACCCCCTGAACAACCTCCCCTTGGCCCCCGACGGCGCCGTCATCCCCTTCGCCGACGGCCACACCCGCACCCTGCCCCGCCTCACCGCGGGCCCGTTCCGCTACGGCGCCCACGCGTCCACCTACCTCACGACCGCCCGCAGGCACGCCTCCGTCCCGGTCAAGCAGGCGGTCATCGCCCCGTCGGCGCTGAGCCTGATCTACCCGGCTTCCGGCATCGAGGGCTACTCGCAGGCCCAGTTCCTCGACGACCTGGTCGACGGTGCCGAAGCCGACATCCGCTCAAGCCTCGACGGCGGCGCGGACTCGGTGCAGCTGGACTTCACGGAGGGGCGGCTGTCGCTGAAGCTGGACCCGAGCGGGGGACTGCTGGACTCCTTTGTGGACCTGAACAACCGGGTGCTGGAGCGGTTCAGCGACGAGGAGCGGGCGCGGATCGGCGTGCACACCTGCCCTGGTGGGGACCAGGATTCAGTGCACAGCTTGGATGTCGACTACGTGGAGTTGCTGCCGAAGCTGTTCCGGTTGAAGGCGGGGCGGTTCTACCTGCAGCTGGCGAGTGAGTCGGATCCACGGCGGGTGCTGGCTGCTGTGGCGGAGCATTCGTCGGCGGATCAGCGGATCTTCGTGGGGGTGACGGACCCGATCGACCCGCGGGTGGAGACCGCGGAGGAGGTGCGGGACCGGGTTCTCGCTGCGGCGGAGTTCATCCCGGTGTCGCGGTTGGGTACTTGCGATGATTGCGGGTTCTCGCCGTTCGCGGATGATGTGTCGACTTCGCGGGAGGTGGCGTTCGCGAAGGTGGCGGCGCGGGTGCGGGGGACGGCGCTGGCTGCGGAGGCGTTGGGGGTCTGAGGGGTTGTCCACAGGGGCCTGCTGGGTTGGGCCGCGGTGTGGGTGGGCTCCGGTAGGCTGTGTATCGGGGGCTGCTTGGCGCGGTTTGATCTTGTGGGCCCTTCGTGGCTGTCCACAACGAGTGTGACGGTCCACAGGCTCCCGCTGGCGCACCTGTTCTGTCGGTGTGCCTCGGTAGGATGGATACCGGGGGCTCCTGAATCGGATGATCTTCGGTGGACGCCTCGCCTGCGGCATCGGGCCCGATCCCGTTGTGGTGCGGTGGGCTCGATGGGGCGAACCTGTTGTGCGCGGGGCCCCTGCGCCGCCCGTGGCAGGACCGCAAAGCTGGGGCCGAAAAGCATGGCCCTGTCCGCGCACAACGCTACGGACTGAGGAGCCGCGCGGTTTCCGGACAGGGGATCAACTGTCTATTCAAGCGGCGATTTGTTGGTTCTTGTGTTCGATGTATACCTCGTGCGGTGGGCGGTAGCCTATCGCTGAGTGAAGTCGTCGGCGATTATACCAGAACTCGATGTAGCGAGTGATGTGCTGCCGGGCTTCGTCTCGGGTGGAGTAAGCCATCCGGTTGACGCATTCGTTTTTGAGTGTGCCGAAGAACGATTCGGCCATCGCGTTGTCGAAACAGATTCCGGTTCGCCCTGCTGATTGCTTCAACCGGAGGCTGGTGAGGACGTTGTGGTACTCGGTGGACATGTAATTGCTGCCGCGGTCGCTGTGAAATATCGCACCGTCGGCGAGTGGGCGGTTTCGGGCCGCGTTGCGGATAGCGCGGCTGATGAGCGGTGTCTGGTAGTTGTCGTCCATCGCGTAGCCGATCACTTCTTTCGTGCAGCAATCCAGCACGGTGGCCAGGTAAAGCCAGCCTTCCATCGTGGGAACGTAGGTGATGTCGCCGACCAGCTTGCGTCCCGGCGCGGGCGCGGTGAAGTCACGGCCGACCAGGTCGCCCACCGGCGCGGCCGCCGCGGTGGTCAGCCCGAACCGCCGGGGTCTTGGCTGGCAGGGAACCAGCCCCAGTTCACGCATGAGGTGCCGGACCAGTTCAACACCCACGCACACGCCTGCCCGCCGCAACTGGGCATGGACCCGCCGGTGGCCGTAAGTCGAGTCCGAGGCCTCGAACGCGTCCCGGATAAACGCTTTCAGCTCCTCTCGCCGTCGCGCGGTGGCCGATTCCGCCCGGCCGCGCCATTCGTAGTAGCCGGACCTGGAAACGTCGAGCAGTCGGCACATGAACAGGACGGGATACGCGTACTTCGCAGGTTCAAGTCGCATCGTTTCGATGAACTCGTACTTGCTGACTACTCGGCATCCTTCGCGAAGTACGCTGCGGCTTTTTTCAGGAAAGACACTTCCATCTCGAGTTCGCGGTTACGGCGTTCCAACTCTCGTAGTCGCGCTCGTTCGTCCGTTGCCAACGGCTCCGACACGGCGACGGCCGAGTCCGCACCTTGTTCCCGCTCATAGCTCCGCACCCATACACGCAGTGTCTCCGAGTTCATATTCAACTCTCGCGCCGTCTCGGCGATCGGCCGTTTCGACCGCAACGCCATCTGAACTGCTTCCTCACGAAACTCCGGCGAGTACGGACTCCGATGGGCCACGTGCACTCCCTCAACTTCCCGACAGGACATATCTTACTGGGTTCCTGTCCGGAAACCTCGAGGCCCCTCAGGACACCGCCACCCCACACACAACAGGTCCACCCCATCGAGCATTGGGTGGGCGGCTCCCGAGTGTCCAGTGGCTGCTTGAGGCGTTGGGGTAGGGCGGCCGGGATGGCACCGCCTGTTCCGAGTGTCCAGTGGTCGGCCATGCCGTCGGAGTCGAGTGGTTGGGCTCGGGGGTGGGCTAGCTGGTTGTGGCCTGGGTGGGGAGGGTGAGGCCCAGGGTGGTGACCAGGCGGTTGATGAAGGCGAAGAGGGCGGCGCAGAAGACGGCTTCTAGGAGTTGTTCCTCGGACCAGGAGGCCGCTGCCTCTTGCCATTCCTCCTCGACCTCAGGCGATCCCGTGGTCACCTTGGTGGTCAGGCGGAGGAGGGCGACGGAGGGGGCGTCGATGGGGAGGTCTATGGGGTCGGTGGCGTGGGTGATGGCTTCGGCCAGGTCCGCCGAGCCGCCGAATTGTTGGAGGAACCAGGTGTGGGTGGTGGCGCAGTAGCCGCAGTCGTTGAGGCGGGAGGTCCAGGCGGCGATGAGTTCCTTGGTGGCGCGGGTCAGGGAGCTGTCGGCGAAGACGCCGGTGTAGCCGGTGACCACTACTTCCAGCAGGTGCGGGGTGGTGGAGGTCAGGCGGAACACGTCGGGGACGAAGGGGAGGGTGGTGGCGGCTCGGACGCGGGCGTACAGCTCGGCTGTGGGGCCGGTCGCGTCCGCTTCGGACACCATGTGGACTCGTTCAGCCATGGGGGGATCCCTTCGCGGACTTGCGGTACTGCGTCGGCGACATCCCGACGTGGGTTTTGAAGCGGGCGCTGAAAGTGGTCGGGCTGTGGTAACCGACGCGGGCGCTGATGTCGGTGATGTTGAGGGTCGTGGTGGCCAGCAGCCGCCGGGCCTCGGCCAGGCGCAGGCAGGACAGGAAACGCGCCGGGGGCAGGCCGGTGTGCCGGTGGAAGACGCGGCTGAAGTGGAACTTGCTGAACCGGGCCACCCTGGCCATGTCGTCGATGGTGATCGACTGGGCCAGCCTGCCCCGCATGTCCTCGATGACCCGTTCGACCGCGCGCACAGCGAGTTCGTCCAAGACCGCCACCATCCGGAGTGGAATCAGCCCGACCCCGAAGACGCTAGCACCGACCCACCGCCGACCACTTCGCCCTGAAAGGTGAATCTAGCCGGGAGTCCCGATCGTGGCGACCGCGGCGGCGATGCCCAGCACGACCGCGGCGATGGCGACCTCGGCGATCAACGCGGTCCGGACCTGGACGAGGGTCGTACCGCTCGAGTGCGCCCGCACGGCCGCGCGGCACCGGTCCGCCAGGACGAGCAGCACCGCGAACCCGACCAGTTTCCCCAGCAACAGCAGCCCGTAGGTCGTGGTGAACACCGCCGACACCGAGCCCAGGTACGCCGCCGACAGCAGTGCCCCGCTCACCACGATCACCGCGACGCACACCTTGGCGATGGGGGAGAACCGCGCCATCGCCTGCGGCAGGTCCTCGTGGCGCGCACACAACGCGAGTTGCACGACACCACCGAGCCAGATCGCCATCGCCCCGTAGTGCGCCAGGTCGCCGATTAGCGAAAGGAACATGATCTTCGTGGTGATCGCGTGCCCCGCCGCCGAAGAGGTGAGCAGCACTACGAACCCCGACACGATCGCGGCGTTCTCGTACCCGCTGCTCGACGAAGCGCGACGCGACACGAACAGCAGCGCCAGCGCGGCGACGATGCGCAGGATGAGGAGTTTGCCGTAGGCGGTGTCGAGTGTGTTGGCCAGCAAGTCCAACGCGAACACGCGTGACAGCCCCGCGCCGGTGACGTAGGCCCCTTCCAGGCCCAACGCGAGGACGGCCGTCCCCGCGATCAGCACGCACCCCGCGCGAGCGACACCGTGTGCGCGCTTGTCGGTGGTACGTCGGCAGTACAGGAGGAAGAACACCCCGCCCGCGAGCGCGACGCCCGCGTACCCGAGCCACCGCACGACCCGGGTCAGGATGTCGACGGTGGTGTCGGTCCCGTCGGCGGAGGACACCGCGCCGCCCGCGTTCATCAGCGGCCCGGTGCCGACCACGAACGCGAACCCGCCCCGCACGGGGTGCGAGTCCGCCGACACGAACGCGTAGTGCACCAGGTAGGTGCCGTCCGGCAGGTCGGGCTTGAGCCGGATCGTCATCTGCTCGGCGGTCTCGCCCTGCGTCGTCGGGCCGTCGCTGACCGGGTCGCCGTGCGCGTCCACCACGCGCAGCGCGTTCTTCTGGACGCCGATGTTCTCCGAGAGCCGGATGGTGACCGAGCTCGGCGGCTCGGTCAACCGGGTCCCGTCGGCCGGGGTCGACCCGAGCACCTCGACGTGCGCGGCGGCGGGCGGCGCGGCCAGGATCGCCCAGACCGCGAGGACGGCCAGGATTCCCGCGAGCCTCACGCGGTCGCGGCTGCGCGGGCCCGCTGGTGCAGGACCACGGCGATCACCATCGGGATCGTGATGATCGTGTTGTAGAACAGGTGCAGCTCCACCCGGGGCACGATCAGCTGCACGATGCTGGTCGGGACGGCCGAACCACCGATCCGCCAACCGGTCTGCGCCTGCAGGAACAGCAGCAGGTGCTCGATGTGGTGCCAGAACTGCAACGCCAGCGCCAGGTTCCACCACTGCCGCGCCCGGCCGGAGAAGCCCTTGCGCAGCACGAACAGGCCGATCAGCATGACCAGCGCGTACCCGTAGTGCAGCCACTCGAACTTGATCAGATCGGGGAACGGGATGCCCAGCACGCCGCGCGCCTCGGCCGCCGTCCAGCCCAGCGCGTAGATCTGGAACGCCTGGACCAGGTGCTCGACCCAGTGCGCCACGACGATCGCCATGAAAACCAGCAGTGCCCTGGAGTGCGCGCGGTCGGTACGCCCGTCCACTCCGGTCGACACGGTGACGCTCATGAGCTACCCCACTCCCGCTCGCAGGTCGGTGCTTGCCGAAGGTAGCGGCGGTGCGGAGTCCGGGTCTTATCCCGTCTTGCTCACTTCACCAGGTGCGCGAAACTCCCCGGGTTGGCGGCGAGGTACTCCGCGAAGGTCTGAGCGGGCCGACCGGTGACACGCGCGACGGCGTCGGACACCGGCGCGAGCTCGCCCGCCGCGATGGCGGTGTACGAGGTGACCCACCCCGCGACCTCGTACTCCGGCGCGTTGTAGTGCGCGCGGGAGGCGTAGGCCTCGTCCTCGGTCTCCTGGACGTAGGTGATCTCCCGGCCGGTCACCTTCGACAACTGGCGGGCCGCCTCGGCCAGGGTGATCGCCTCCGGCCCGGTGATGTCGAGCACCTGCCCGTCGTGGGCCGAATCGGTGAGGACCCTTGCCGCGACCGCCGCGATGTCGTCCAAGGCCACCATGCTGACCGCCCCGTCCCCGGCCGGACCCCGGATCGCCCCGTCCTCCCCGGCCATCGCGGGCGGCGCCGAGGCGTACATGTTGTCGCGCAGCACGACGAACGGGACGCCGGTGGACTGGAGGTGCTGCTCGGTGTGCCAGTGGTCCCGGCCGAAGGTGAAGGTGCAGTCGGGGCCTGCTCCGAAGAACGAGGTGTACACGATCCGGCGCACCCCCGCCGCGATGGCCGCGTCGATGGCGGTGGTGTGCTCGTGCACCCGGTTGACCGACTCGCGCGCGGACACCAACAGCAACGTGTCGGCACCGGCGAAAGCCTCCCTCAGCGCGGTGGCGTCGCTGTAGTCGGCCCCTTGGACGTTGGTCGCGCCGGGGAGGTCCGGCAGAGCGGCCGGGTTGCGCGACAGCAGCCGCTGGGACACGCCCTGGGCGCTGAGCAGCCGCGCCACCCGGCCCCCGATGTTCCCGGTAGCCCCGGTCACCGCCACGATCGGACTCATCAGACCTCCAGCTCACTCGATGAGCCCCAGTATCGTCTACCGGCGTTGATAATGCACCGGGGGTCATCCTGTGGTGGTCGACACCTATCGCTCTTCGAGCACTTGAGGTCCTAACGGGACGTCGGTCTGATCAGCTCCGCGTGGAACTCCTCTAGTGACCTGATTATGGTGTCCGCACCGCGCAGTGCGGCGGCGTCGAACTTGCCGGTGGTGACCCCGATGACTCGTGCACCGGTGGCGGTTGCCGCCGCCACGTCACCCGGGGTGTCGCCGATGATCACGGTGGCTTGGCTGTCGGAGGTGGAGTCGAATCGGCTGGATGCCCGTTCCCGCGCGACCGCGACCAGCGCGGCGCGTTCCTCGTGGTCGGCACCGTAGGCGCCTGCACTGAGGTGCAGGTACTTGGCCAGGTCGAACACTTCGAGCTTGACCTTGGCGACCTCGGGCAGGTTGCCGGTCAGCACGGTCTGGAAGATCTCGGGGTCACACTCGAGTGCTTGAAGCGCTTCCCGAGCACCTGGCAACGCCCGTCCAGCCGCGGCCAGTTCGTCGCGGCCTTGCTCGTACTCGCGTATCAATGCCGCCGCAACTGCCGCTACTCGCCTTGCATCCGGTTCGATGCCGTTGACCCTCAGGCTCTCCCTGATGATGTCGAGTTCGGTACGACCCGAGATGTTCGCGCGGCTGTCGAGTGGGCGGCCGGCAGCGGCCCGGAACGCCTGCTCGAAGAACCGGCGGCCCGCACCCCGTGTCTCGATCAACGTGTGGTCGACGTCCCAGAGCACTAGGAAGCGCGGGGGTGATGAGGTGGACCTGGTAGTCGCCATCTTCGAGATCCTGCCACTCCTCTCGCGTCCACACTGGAAGATCAGATCGGCGTTGTGCGGTGCGGTGGACCTGGTAGGTGCCAGGTGTGGGCGCTGCCGGGGCGGTCGAACCAGACGGTGGTCGTCTGCGGTGTGGTGGTGAGGCCGAAGCGGTCCCAGCCGGGTTGGCCGAGGTCGGTCCAGAAGTGGTGGGCGCGTTCGACGAGGTACCAGAGGCGGCGGGGTCCACCTTCGGCGACGGTGTGCTGCCCGTTGTCGGCAGCGAGGGTGATCTCTGCCCAGGAGCCGTCCGGGGTTGCTATCCAGGACGCGGTCGGCGCGGTCTGCCTGTGGGCGGGGATGGTGCCATCGGGGATGGTGTAGCCGTAGGCGATCTCGGGGCCGAGGTCGAAAGAGGCGAGGAACCAGACCAGCAGCGCGGTCCACGGGGCGTTGGGGTCCAGGCTGGTGGTGCGGTACTCGGCGTGGTCGTGGTCGCGTTCGACGCGGAACCCGGCTGGGTTGCTGCCTGGTGTGTACCGCAAGTCCATGAACGCCGCATAGGTGGCGTCGAACCGGCCTTCGGCCCGCTCGGCGTCGACTCGGGTAAGGCGGACGAGGCTACCTGCGCCAGGTGCGGTCTTGAGGTCGGTCAGGACCACCCCGCCGGGCCGGACCTGCTCGATCCAAGCCCAGGGGACGGCGGCGACAGCGCACGTGGCGATGATCGCGTCGAATGGCGCGTGCTCGGGCAGGCCCGCTGAACCGTCGCGGGCGACGAGAGTCGGGTGGTGGCCGAGCCCGGCCAGTCTGCGGCGGGCCAGGTCGACGAGATCGGGCTCGACATCAACGGAGAACACCTTGTCGTCGCCCAGGCGGTGCGCGAGGAGGGCGGCGTTATAGCCCGTGCCGGTGCCGATCTCCAGTACCCGCGCACCGTCGGTGAGCCCCAGAGATTCGATCATGCGGGTCATCAGGCCAGGCTGGGTCGACGACGACAACACTGTGGTCGCGCCCCCGGGAACTGGGGCGATTGTGGTGATCAGGGCGGTGTTGGCGTAGACGGCGGGTAGGTCGTCGGTGCTGGTGCGCTCGACCCACGTGCCGTCAGGGGTCTGCTGATGGTAGGTGGGGACGAACACGTGCCGTGGAGTCGCGCGGACGGCCTCACCCAGACGCGGTTCGGTCAGTTTGCCCGCTGCGGCCAGTTCGTCGGCGAGCCGGGCGGCGTGCGGTGCCCACACGACATCGGGGTTGGTCGTGCTCACAGGTGCCCCCTTGTGTTGTGAGCGAGCAGGTCGGCCAGGGCGGCGGCGATCGGCGCCCCGGTCTGGGCTTCCAGCCAGCCGTACTGCCCCGAGGAGTTGCTCTCGAGGAACCAGAACCGGTCCTTCTCGATCGCGAAATCCACTGCGGCGTAGGTCAGCCCGAGAGTATCCATGTACCTGCGCAGTCCCTTCTCCACCTCAGTCGGCGTGTCGGTGAGCTGGTAGCGCAGTGCGGTGAAATCGGCTCGCCAGTCCACCCGCGCCGCCGGTGAATCCGCGGTGATGGCGATGGTGAACATCCGCTCGCCGATCACGATCACCCGAGCTTCGTGGGTCTTGTTCACCCAGCGTTGCAGCTGGGTGGCGGTGGAGGCGACCCCGTCCAGCTGCTCGAGGTCGTTCTCGGTGAGGCGGCGGGTGTAGGCGATCTTGAGCTGGCCGCCCTCGGTGATGGTGTTCGGACCGAATGACTTGCAGATCGTGTTGTCGACTCCGTGGTGTCGGGCGAACTGGGCCGCGGAGGCCGGGGTATTGGTGACCAGGGTTGGTGCGACGAGCAGGCCACAGGCGGCGGCGGTGGCCAACTGGAGCGGCTTGAACATGGAGTCTGCGGCCCGGTTGGGGTGGTTGACCCAGCGAACCGGAAGTGCGGCGAGCACGCCGCCGAAGCCGAGCCGCGCCTCGCGGTGTGCGTACGCGCGCTCGACCTCGGTCAGCGTGGTCGGGAACGCGAAGGCTGAGGGGTCGCGGTACCAGATCGCGCCGATGTCGGTGAGGTCGACGGTGCGGTGCTCGGTGAACAGCACTCCGCGCCACCGGCCGTCATCGCCCAGATGGGCATTCAGCGAAAGGTGCTGGGGGAACCAGGCTGTGTCGGCCCGGAACACCTCCACTCCCCGCTGGGTGAGTTCCCGGACGACGGCGTCGACCGGAGCGTCGGCCTCCTGGGCGAGGATCACCACCGTTCCCGGTGTGTTGGTCATGATTCTTCCCAGCCCCAGTTCTCCTCCGGCCCCTCGTCACCGTCTGTGGAGGACTTGGTCTTCCAGTCCTTGCCCATGGTCTCGACCAATGGGCGACCGTTCTCGTCGACGGCGACCTGCTTCTCGGTGCAGTAGCGGAACTCCCGTCGCACCGGCGCTTCGACGACGGTGGCGGCGCGCAGCCCGAACGGACGGGTCGAGTCGGGGCCGGGCCGGTCGGCGAGAGCTGGATGGTGCACCAGGTAGCGCAGGGCAGCCGAGGACAACGGGCTGGCGCCCGGCTCTGGTTCGGTGGCCTCGATCGTGGTGGACATGATCTGTTGGCTCCTTCCCGCCGATGTGGTCCGGCGTCGAATGCTGTCGACGCTAGGACGGTGTTCACCGAGTGAGAAGCCCGTCGTGCCGGGTGTGCACCAGGTGTGCCGATCACGCAAACCTCCTTGCATCCGCCATGCACCCAGTACGGTGGGTTGGATGACACGTGCACGAAGTTTGGGGGGTGCGCTGTGCCGAACTGGTGGTCACCTGCTCTGTGGGACGCTGCCCGCCGCGGCGACCACCCCGCCGTGCTGCGCCATGCCCGTGCGGAACTCGGCTGGTCCCAGGGGCAGCTCGGTGGACGGTTTGGGTGCTCGGCCTCGACGATCTCCCGGTTCGAGAACGGTCGACGTGGGTTGCGCGATGTCGAGGTGCTGCGGCGCTTCGCCACCATTCTCGACCTCCCCGCCGAAGCGTTCGGCCTGACCGGCGCCGATCGTGGACGGCCTGCCTCCCACGCCTCGCCAGGCGTAGCTTCTAGGGTGGGTCACGACCAGGGCCAGGAAGGGGATGATCCGGTGCGACGACGCGCGTTCCTGCTCGTTGCCGGTCTGGCTGGCACCGCGGTCACAGCGCCCAACGCGCTTGCCGCTACCGGAGTCGAGGTCGACCCGGCGGCGTTGCTGGCCCACCGGCTCGAAGGTGTCCTGCTTGGCGGCGGGCCCGTGTCAGCGGACCGGCCGGTGCCGGTCGCCACGCTGGAGACGGTGCTGGCGACCGCGCGGGCCGACTTCCGCGCCTGCCGCTATGTGGAGTTGGCCGCGCGGTTGCCGGAGCTGATCACCACCACGGAGACCGCGCACCACCAGACCGGTGACCCGGCTCTGGCGGGCTTGGTGGCCCAGGCGTACAACCTGACCACCCGGGCGCTGATCAAGTTGGAGGCCAGTGGCCTGGAATGGGTCTCTGCTGATCGTGCGTTGCGGGCCGCCGAGAGCGCAGGCGAACCGTTGACCCTCGCCGAAGCGCAGCGCCTGCTCGGCTCCGCGTGTCGCCGGGCAGGCCACCACGGCCGGGCTCAAGACCTCACCCTGACCGCGGCCGACCAGCTCGACCTGGGCGGGAAGTCTCCCGATCTGCGGCACCTGTCCCTGTACGGGGTGCTGATGTGCTCGGCAGGCTATGCCGCCGCCCGCAGCGGTGATCGCGAACGCGCCACCGACCTGCTGGACGAGGCACACGCGACCGCCGCGCGGCTGGTTGACCACCCCGCCCAGCAGCACGCGCTCGCGGCGAACGTGATCAGCCACCGCGTCTCCGCCGACTACGTGCTCGGCAACGCGGGCTCTGCTCTGCAGCACGCCCAGACCGCGCAGCTGGGCACGTTCCCTGACACCGAACGCCGGGCCCGCTTCCTGGTCGACGTCGCCTTGTGCTTCGCTCAATGGGACAAACCTGGCCGCGCCTACCAGACCCTGCTCGCCGCTGAACGCACCGCTCCCGGCGAGGTCCGCACCCGCGCGACCGTCCGCCGCCTTGTTGGCGACCTGCTGCGCCACCCCCAGCAAGCCAGCCTGCCGGGCTTGCGTCAGCTCGCTGCCCGGACTCACGCCTTGGTGTAGAAGGATTCGCGCGAAGCAACTCGCAGGTGTGGCCCCCGCTCGTGGTTCGAGCGGGGGCCACGTCCGCTAGCTGGCCGCCTGTTTCCCGGCTGTGGGGTCGGGGGCGTAGCCTGCTGGGCGGGTGGTGAAGGTGCCTCGGCCCTGGGTTCGGCTGCGCAGCCTTGTTGAGTAGCCGAACAGTTCTGCGAGGGGCACTGTTGCGGTGACTACTGCTGTGCCGGAGCGCATGGTGGAGTTGGACACGCGGCCGCGGCGGGCGGAGAGGTCGCCGAGGACTGTGCCGACGGAGTCGGAGGGGACGACTACGGTTGTCTCTACTACGGGTTCCAGCAACAGCATTCGGCAGGAGCGCAGTGCGTCGCGTAGGCCGAAGCGGCCTGCGGCGCGGAAGGCCATTTCCGAGGAGTCCTTCACGTGGGTTGAGCCGTCGGTCAGGGTTACTCGGAGGCCGGTGACGGGGTGGCCTGCTAGGGGGCCTTCCGCCAGGGCGTGTCGGCAGCCTGCTTCTACCGCGCGGATGTATTCGGCGGGTACGCGGCCGCCGACCACGGTTGAGCGGAACTCGAAGGCTTCTCCTTCCAGTGGTTCGACGTTGAGTACTACGTGGGCGAATTGGCCTGCGCCGCCGTCTTGTTTGACGTGGCGGTAGACGACTCCTGCCACTCCGCGGGCGACGGTTTCGCGGTAGGCGACTCTGGGTTTGCCCACTGTCACCACGAGGTCGGAGGTTTGGCGGAGCTTCTCCACGGACACCTCCAGGTGCAGTTCGCCGAGTCCGGACAGGATGGTTTGGCCGGTTTCGGGGTCGGTCCGGGCCACCAGCGACGGGTCCTCCTCGACCAGGTGGGCCAGTGCCTCGGTCAGCTTGCCCGCCTCCGACGACCGGCTTGTCTCGATCGCGACCGAGACCACCGGGTCCGCGGTCACGGGCGGTTCGAGCAGCAGCAGATCCTCGGCGCCGCACAGGGTTGCGCCGACGCGGGCGGACTTCGGGCCTACTACCGCCACGATGTCGCCTGCCACGGCGGTGTCGATCTCGTGCTGGCGGTCGGCTTGGACGCGCAGGATCCGCGCGATCCGCTCGTTGCGACGCGCTCCCACGTTGCGCACCTCCATCCCCTTCCGCAGCGTTCCCGAGTAGACCCGCAGGTACGTCAGTCTTCCGGTGGCGGTCGTGACCACTTTGAACACGAGCGCGGCCAGCGGCGCGGTCGGGTCCGCGGGCCGGTCGAGCTCGACGCCGTCGCGGGTGCCCCGGATCGGTGGGACGTCCAGCGGTGACGGCAGGTACGCGGTGATCGCGTCCAGCAGCGGCTCGATCCCGCGGTTGCGGTACGCCGAGCCGCACAGCACGACCAGGGCCTCGCCGGTGCGGGTCAGGTCGCGCAACGCCGTCCGCAGGGTCTCGGCGGACAGCGTCGCCTCGGCGAAGAACTCCTCCAAGGCGAGCGGGTGCAGTTCAGCCACCGCTTCCTCCAGCCGCCGACGGCGCACGCGCGCCTCCTCGACCAGGGCCTCCGGAACTGGCCCCGCCTCGACGGGCCCGCCATCGGTCCAGGTCAGCGCGCGCGACCGCAGCAGGTCGACGACACCGGTGAAGCCGTCTTCCCGGCCGATCGGCAGCTGCACGACGAGCGGGACCGGGTGCAGCCGCCGCCGGATCGAGTCGACCGCGGCGTCCAGGTCGGCGCCGACCCGGTCGAGCTTGTTGACGAAGGCGATCCTGGGCACACCATGCCGGTCCGCCTGCCGCCACACCGATTCGCTTTGCGGCTCGACCCCGGCGACGGCGTCGAACACCGCGATCGCGCCGTCGAGCACCCGCAGCGAGCGTTCGACCTCATCGGCGAAGTCGACGTGACCGGGTGTGTCGATGACGGTGATCCGGTGGTCGTCCCAGGTGCAGCCGACCGCGGCGGCGAAGATCGTGATGCCGCGCTTGCGCTCCTGGGGGTCGAAATCGGTGACCGTGGTCCCGTCGTGGACCTCGCCGCGTTTGTGGGTGGTTCCGGTGGTGTAGAGGATCCGTTCGGTGACGGTGGTCTTGCCCGCGTCCACGTGGGCGAGGATGCCGATGTTGCGGACAGCGGTGAGCGGGGTGACGCGCATGGCACAGCACACTTTCGGTGTGTTCCGGGTTTGTGGGCGGCGCGATTCCCGCGACGGACCGACGTCTCAAGCGGTCGTCACGGCATCCGGTGTCAGCCGCGCGGCAGGCACCGGAGACGCGGAGACACCAGGATCACCTCGAAGCGCGACGGGGTGGCGGCGGTGTGGACTCGCACGGCCTTCCCCTCTCGTCGCGGTGGCGCACCCCGTGCTGGGGCGCGCGTCGGGGGAACCGTAGCGGATCTCCCGGCTCGGCGGAAGTGGGTTCTGTCGAGCGGTTATCGCAGTTGATTAACTACGAATTGCGATGAACCGAACAGTGGCTGTGGTGCGCGCGGTAAACGGCGATTATTAGGACCCCTGCCAAGCGTGCGAGGAGTCCATTGTGAAACGTGTTTATTCCGTGCTGGGTGCGTTGTCGTTACTGCTTCTGGTCCCTGTTCCCGCCTCGGCCGAACCCGTTGGGTGGCTTGGTGGCGCCACGTCGCCGGGGTGGGTCTCCGCCGCGTCGCCGGGGGCGGGGGTGCTCGCGCCCGGGACGGCGAACGGGTACTACTACCCGAACGCGCCGATCTCGGTGCGCTTGGCCGCCGGGAAGTACTCGTTGAGCGACCCCGGCGGGAACGGCCTGTTCTGCGGTATCCAAGGTAACGGGCCGGTCACCAACACCACCGGCGTGTTCGGCAGCCGCTCCGGAACCGACCTCACCACCGCCTGCGCCGACGGGTACTACGCGGCGCAGCAGTTCGCCGGGATGCTGCGGGACTGGCTCGGCCGGGACGGGTTGGACGGCAAGGGGAAGTGGGCGCCGATGTTCGTCGGGCTCACCGCGGTGAACGCCTACTGGAACGGGCACACGGCGAACTTCGGCCGCACCAAGGACAACGCGCGGCAGCTGGTCAACCTGGAGATCATCGCGCACGAGTTCGGCCACGGCGTCTTCCAGAACACCCCGGGCGGGTTCGACGGCGGCGTGCAGACCTACCAGCTCAACGAGGCCAGCAGCGACATCATGGGCGCGCTGACCGAGCACTACGCCAACAACCCAAACGACCCGCCCGACTACCTCGTCGCCAACGAGACCAACCCGCTCGGCCGCGGCCCCGAGCGCGTCATGTACCAGCCGTCGCTGGGACCCCGCGACGAGCCGGATTGCTACGGCCCCAACATGAACAACATCGAGGTCCACGACGGCGCGGGCCCGGCCAACCACTTCTTCTACCTGATGGCGGAGGGCTCGGCGCCGGTCGGCAAGCCCGCCAGTCCGATCTGCGCGGGCGGCCCGACTTCGGTGCAGGGCATGGGGATCCGCGACGCGGGCAAGGTGTGGATGCGCGCGCTGATGCTGAAGAAGCCCTCGTGGAACTACACCGACGCGCGGGTCGCCTCGCTCACCGCGGTGCGGCAGGTCTTCCCGGGCGATTGCGCCAAGTTCACCACGGTGCGCAACGCGTGGAACGCCGTGTCCGTTCCGGTGGGCGCCGGAGAACCCACCTCCTGCTGAGGCTTGACCCTGACCCGTGGGTGAGGGGTTAGCGTCCCGCCGCCCGCGTGATCGCCACGCGGGCGGCGGGACGTGAGGAGTGGCTGTGGCGAAGGAAGTTCGGCTGGCGAAGATCCCGGAGGGCGAACCGGGACCGGAGCACTTCGAGGTGGTGGGCGTGCCGGTCGGCGAACCGGGGCCGGGGGAGGTGGTGGTGCGCAACCGGTACTTCCAGGTCTCCGCGCGGTTGCGAACACTGCTCGCGGGCGACATCGAGGGCACGCCGCTGCCGCCGGTCCGGGTGGGGGAGGTGCCGCCGTCGATCACCGTGGGCGAAGTCGTGGCCGTCGGCGCGGGCAGTGAGTCCCGGGTCGGGGAGTTGGTGTCGCACTGGGCCGGGTGGCGGGAGTACGCGGTCCTACCCGCGGCGGCCCGCACGGTGTTGGACGACCGGTTGCCGGATCCTGTGGCGCACTTGGGTTCCGGGTGGACCGCGTATGCCGCGCTGACCAGGCACGCCCGGCTCCGGCATGGGGAGACAGTGCTGGTGACGGCCGGTGGCGGCGGGGTCGGGTCGCTGGTCGGGCCGTTGGCGCGGGTGTTGGGGGCCGGTCGGGTCGTGGCGACGGCCAGGACACGGGCGAAGGCCGCGCGGGTGGTGGAGGAACTCGGGTACGACGCGGCGTACGTGGTCGGTGCGGAGGAGCTTGAGGAGGTCGACGTGGTGGTCGACAACGTGGGCGGGGCAGACCTGCGTGCCGCGCTCGCTGTTGCCAGGCCTGGTGCGCGGGTGGCGTTGGTCGGGGCGTTGTCCGGGCAGGCGGGGGCGGCGCCGGTCGAGGTGGACACGTTCGGCCTGATCCTGCGCGGCATCAGCCTGCACGGCGTCAACACCCGCCCCGACCCGCACGAACGTGACGAATGGCTGACGCGCTTCGGCGGCTGGCTGCGCAGTGGCGAGCTCACGTTCCCCCATGTTCGCGTCGAGGGCATTGACGCGGCCCCGCGCGCGTTGCAGGAGGTGATCGAGGGACGCCACGTGGGCACCGTGGCGGTGTACCTATAGGAGGTCACATGCGGATCGGCGACGCGGCAGCAGCGGCGGGTACAACACCCCGCGCGATGCGGCTCTATGAAGAACGCGGCCTGCTGCCCCCGCCGGAACGCACCCTCACCGGCCAACGCCTCTACACCGACCGCGACGTCGCCCGAGTCCGCGTCATCCGCCAACTCCTCGCCCTCGGCCTGACCATCGAAGACGTCCGAGCCAGCGCGGACCGCCTCCACCTCATCGAAGGCGACACCCTCCCGGAGTACGGCGAGGGCGTGTGCGACAAGGCGGGGGCCGTGGTTCGACGCAGGCTGGCGTCGTTGGACGCGGAGATCGAGCGGCTCACGGAGCAACGCGACCAGTTGGCCAGCAAGACCGAGCCGGGGGCACGGCTCTAGGCGTGGGTGTCGCCCCCTCGGCAGGGTGGGCCTGCCGAGGGGTGCTTTCAGAACGCCGTGATGGAGTCGGGGGCGCGTTCGGCTCGGCTGAGGGCGCGGATCACGGGGATCGGGCCGTGGCGGCGGAGGGATAGGGCGGTGAGGAGGTCTACGACCACGGTCGTGGTGTGGGTGGGGAAGTCGGGGGTGGGTACGTCGACGCTGACGGCCAGGTCGTCGGCGTGGACTACCAGTTCCATGGTTCGGGTGATCAGCATGTCCTCGAGGGACAGCGACCACGCACCCCACAACCGCATCCGCACCGTCCGGCCGGACGAGGTCGGCAGTGCCGCGATGATCTCCTCGAGCGCCGCCTCCACCCGGTCGGCGAGCGCGACCGGACCGCCCTCGGCCAGGCGATTGCCGCCCTCGCGGATGCGGACGTTGGTCTCGCCGTCGATGTCCTCGTTGATCCAGGCGGCGTGGCTGTAGTGGTCGAGCAGGGCGATCCGGGGTTCGTCCGGGATCGGGTCGGCGAGGACCTCGGGCAGGACAAGGACCTGGTACGCCAGGTGCGCGGCGAGGCCGGAGACACCGAACTCGGGGAGGGCGCTCGGCTTGTCCCAGGCCGCGGTGACGGCGGGGTCGCGCAGGAGGGTCAGGGCTGTGCGCGCGGCTGACAGGAACGCGTCGGTGCTCATTCTTCGATCGCTCCGCCCACAGTTCGAAGGTGCTCCCTGAAGCTTAGTGACGGGTTCGCCTCGCGGGCCGCGAGATACGCGTCGAACCGGACCTGGGAGCGCAAGGTCACGCCGGAGCGGATGCGGTCCGCCTGCGCCCGTTCGGTTTCCCGGATGCCGAACGCCAACTCGGCCAGCTCCTCGGCCCGGTCGGCGGGCAGGAACAAGGCCCCGTCGTCGTCGGCGAACACCACGTCGTCGCGGGTGACCGTCCACGGGCCGACCTGGGCCGACTCCAGCGCGTCGGACGGGCGGACCTCCGGCACCAGGGGCCCGGTCGGGATCGCACCGAGGCTGAACACCGGCAGTCCGATCGCGGTGATGTCGGCGGTGTCGCGGTGCAGGCCCCAGACCAGCACCCCGGAGACCCCGGCGGCGGCCGCTTCGAGCACGACGAGGTCGCCGACGCAGGCGTGGTCGAGGCGGGCGCCGTTGTCGACGACCAGCACGTCGCCGGGTTCGGCGGACTCGAACGCCTCCAGGAACACGTCAACGCTGCCCGCGTGCCGGGCCGGGAGCACGCGGCCGAAGACCCGCCCGCCCGGCGCGACCGACCGCACGGACACGGCCCGGACCTCGACCCCGGCGCGCAGGCAGGCGTCGGTCACGTGGGCGGTGGTCACCTCCGGCCTCACGCGGACACCTCCAGCGCGTGCCCGGTGGTGACGTCGACGTGGTCGGGGACCTCCTCGTGGTCGTCGCCCACCGAGAGGGTCCCGGTGGGCTCGACCAGCAGGACCTGGGCGCCGTGCCGCGACGACGGCTTGTGGTAGGTGCCGCGGGGGACCACGAACAGCGAGCCGCGGGGGAGGGTGACGGTGCGCTCACCCTCCGGTTCCCGCAGCGCGATCTCGATCTCGCCCTCGACGACCAGGAAGAACTCGTCGGTGTCGTCGTGCACGTGCCAGACGTGCTCACCGGCGAACCGGGCGAGCCGGATGTCGTAGTCGTTGACCGTGGCCGCCAACCGGGGGCTCCAGGTCTGGTCGAACGCGGCGAAGGCGGCCGCGAGGTCCAGGGGAGTGTTCACGCGGTCCATCGTGGTGGTGCGCGCGGGGGTCGGCGAGTGCTAGGAATCGCACATGTCGCAAGAATCCTCGCACCGGGTGGTGGCGATCGTCGACGAGGGCTCGAACCCGTTCGAGCTGGGCGTGGCGACCGAGCTGTTCGGGTTGCGCAGGCCGGAGCTGGGCCGGACCTGGTACGACTTCTCGCTGGCCGCCGCCGCGCCTGAGGTCCGGATGCACCTGGGCATGTTCACCGTCACCGGGGTCGCCGGGCTGGCGGCGGTCGACGAAGCGGACACCGTGATCGTGCCGAATCGACCCGATCCGGTGACGCCCGCGCGCCGGGAGGTGCTCGACGCGATCCGCCGCGCCGCCGACCGCGGTGCCCGGCTGGTGAGCTTCTGCACCGGCGCGTTCACCCTGGCCGACGCCGGGGTGCTGGACGGCCGCCGGGTCACCACGCACTGGCGCTGGGTGACCGAGTTCGCCCGCCGCCACCCCCGGGTCCACCTGGAGCCCGACGTGCTGTTCGTCGACGACGGCGACGTGCTGACCGCCGCCGGGAGCGCCGCCGCCCTGGACCTGGGCCTGCACATCATCCGCGGCGACCACGGCGCCGAGACCGCCAACACCGTCAGCCGCCGCTTGATCTTCTCCGCCCACCGCGACGGCGGCCAGCGCCAGTTCATCGACCGCCCCGTGCCCGCCCGCCCCGACACCTCCCTCGCCCCCGTCCTCGACTGGGCCCGCACCCGCCTCAACCGCCCCCTGACCGTCGCCGCCCTCGCCACCCGTGCCGCGACCAGCCCGGCCACCCTGCACCGGCGTTTCCAAGCCGAACTCGGCACGACCCCGCTGGCCTGGCTCACCACCGAACGCGTCACCCTCGCCTGCCGCCTGCTGGAATCCGGCGCCCTGTCCCTCGACCACATCGCCACCACCTCCGGCTTCGGCACCGCCACCAACCTCCGCACCCAACTCCGGCGGCACACCGGCCTCACCCCGACCGCGTACCGCCGCCGCTTCACCGTCCACAGTGGAGGGAACTGACGTGGAGTACTTCCGTGCGCGGTGGTCGCACGACTATCCCGAGCACGCGGTGCTGTTCTACAGCGAGCTCGACGCCGACGGCTGGGAGACCAGGAAGGTGGAGGTCTGGGTGGACGGCACGAAGCGCTGGGCGGCCCCCGGGGTCCCGTAACGACTCTGCGCGACCGGACGATTACGCCGGTTGACTGTGGACGTTCCGAGGGAGGTCCTTCCGATGGATGCAGTGGCGTGGTCGCTCGGTCGTAAGCGCACATGGCCCCGGATCGTCGGCCCGTCTCTTGTGGGCCTGGTCGTCATCGCCGGGATCGCCGGTTGTCAAGACCGGAGCCAGGGGCAGGCGGCCGCCGCACTACCCTCCGTCGCCGCGCCACCTTCCGCCGCCGCGCCGGAAGTGGTCGCGGTGCCGACCGATCTGGTCGGGAAGAGCGCCGCCGAGGCGAAGAAATCCCTGCAGGAAATCGGTTTCACCACCGTCGACTACCAGACGGTCGATGGTCGCGCCGTCGCTGGCGCGGAGAACTGGACTGTCGTCGCCGTCGACGCCGCCGCGTCCGCCATCGCGCTCACCGACCGGATCGTCCTTCGGGTGGACAAGCCGCAACCGGCCGCCCCCGCGCCGCCCGTGACTGTTGCTCCGGAGCCGCTGCCCGCCGAGCCCGAGCCAGCCGACGTGTACTACAAGAACTGCGCTGCGGCCAAAGCCGCCGGTGCGGCACCGATGCGCGTCGGGGAGCCGGGCTACCGGCCAGGTCTGGACCGTGACAAGGACGGCACCGCCTGCGACAACTAGTTCTCCGGTCTGTCTCTTGTCGACTGGCTAAGCAGGGTGTGGCAGGCATGAGGCGGGGCTGGCGAGCGTCGTGATGCCTTGCCATCCGGTGCCTACGGGGCGGGGGATGCCGTTGGTGGTCCAGTGGACGTAGTAGCGGTACCAGGTGAGGGTGCCGTTGGGGGTTGTGGCGTAGAGGACGCCGGAGCCTGCGGTGGTGATGTTGGTGAGGGTGGCCCAGCCGGCGCCTATAGGTTGGGCTTGGATGTCCCAGCGTTGATAGTACTTGGCGTATTGGTACAGGTAGAGGGTTCCAGTGGCGTCTATCGCGTAGAACTCGCCTGAGTAGCCCGCGACGACCCTGGTGAAGGTGTTCCAGCCGACGCCGATGGTTGTGGGGGTCCAGGTGTTGTCGGTCAAGGTCCAGGCGTGGAGGTCGCCGGTGGGGTCGATGCCGTAGAAGGAGTCGTCTCCGGCGGCGGTCAGGGTGGTGTAGCGGTCGAATCCGTGGCCGACGACCTCGTACTGGGTGGCGCCGAAGGGTGTCCAGGTTGAGCCGTTCCAGTGGTAGCGGCGCAGTTCCCCTGTGCCCGCCGGAATGAAGAAGAACGTGCCGTGGCCCGCCGCGCGGACGGTGCCGTGCCAGCCCTCGCCGATGTACCTCTTAGCGCCCCAGGTCGCCTCGCCCGTCCCGGCGCCGAAGTGCCTATAGGCGAAGAGGCGGCCATCCGGCTCCACGCCGTAGATGTCGGTGCCGTACGGGCCGTTGTCACAGAGCGGCGGAGGGAAGTCCTGTGCGCTGGCGGGCGTGCCACCGAGCACGACCAGACAGGCCGCTAGAGCGCTCCACAGCCATCTCATGCCTACCTCCCAGGTGTCACCCTGATCGTGCCACCAGCGGCTGAACTGCGAAAACGCCGAGATGTGCCAAGTTGGCAGCATGGTGAGCCAAGAAGGCTTGATGTGGTGCCATGTGTGTGCCATAGTGGTGCCATGGACTTGACCACGTACGTGAACAGGCTCGGGCAGGAGTTCGCCACCCTGGCCGAGGCGGGCGGTGACGAGGCGCGGGCGTTGGTCGAGCGGCTGACCGGTCCGCTGGAGTCGGCGATCCGGATGACGTTGTTGGAGGCGTTGTCGGCGGCGGCGGATGAGATCACGAGTGATCTGGCGCCGGGGTCGGTCGAGTTGCGGCTGCGCGGCCGCGATCCGGACTTCGTCGTGACCACTCGCCCGGATGAGGCGCCGCGGGAGGCGGTCGAGGTCAGCACCGAGGCCCTCTTCGCGGAAGAGGGGCCCAGCGCGCGCATCAACGTCCGCCTGCCCGAGCAGCTCAAGACCGCTGTCGAGGAAGCCGCGGCGGCCGAGGGGCGGTCGGTCAACGCCTGGCTCGTACGGGCGGCCTCGAGCGCGCTGCGGCAGCCCGACCAGCGCCCCGAGCAGGGCGGCAAACGGACCAAGCAGCGCCTGACCGGCTGGGTCCACTAACCACACACCGCTTTCCCGCCACACGTCCTCTACCTGCGAGGACGCCCACCAGACACACTTCGAGGGGACACCCATGCCTACTTTCGCCACTCCCGAACCCATCTCGGTCACCCTGGAACTCGGGGTCGTCGGCGAGGTCCGGGTCGCCGCGACCGACCGGACCGACACCGTCGTCGAGGTGCGCCCAAGCGACGCCGCCGACGAGTCGGACGTGAAGGCCGCGAGCCAGGTCCGGGTCGAGTACGCCAACGGCACGCTGCTGGTCAAGGGACCGAAGTCGCGTGCGTTCGACTTCTCCCGCAAGAGCCGCTCGGTCGAGGTGACCATCGACCTGCCCACCGGCTCCCGCGTCTCCGGCGACGTGCAGGTCGGCGGTCTGCGCGGCGAGGGCCTGCTCGGCGAGACCAGGTTCAAGTCCGCCACCGGCAACATCCGGCTGGAGCGCACCGGCCCGCTGCGCCTGGACACCGCCGCCGGGCACATCACCGTGGGCCGGGCCGCGGGCAACGCCGAGATCCACACCGGCTCCGGGAAGGTCGCCGTCGGCGAGGTCGACGGGGCCGCGGTGGTCAAGAACTCCAACGGCACCACCGAGATCGACGTGGTGACCGGCGACTTGCGGGTACGCGCGGCCAACGGCGACATCTCCGTCGAGCGGGCCGGGTCCGGGGTCGACGCGAAGTCGGCCAACGGCGGCGTGCGGGTCGGCCAGGTGGTCCGGGGCACCGTCGTCCTCGCGACCTCCATCGGCGACATCGAGGTCGGCATCGCCGAGGGCACCGCCGCCTGGCTCGAGGCCGACACCGGGTTCGGCCAGGTGCGCAACGAGCTGACCAGCGCCGACCGCAAGCCCGCCGACTCCGGCGAGACCGTCGAGGTCCGCGCCAGGACCTCCCACGGCGACATCACCATCCGCCGCTCCTGACCCCTGGAAAGGACACCCCATGACCTCCCCATCGGCGATCACCGCCACCGGGCTGCGCAAGTCCTTCGGCGAGCACGTCGTGCTCGACGGGCTCGACCTGCACGTGGCGCCGGGCACCGTGTTCGCACTGCTCGGCGCCAACGGTGCCGGGAAGACCACCACGGTCAAGATCCTGTCCACCCTGATCAGCGCTGACGGCGGCACTGCCGCCGTCGCCGGGCACGACGTGACGGCCGAGCCGGACGCGGTGCGCGCCGCGATCGGCGTCACCGGCCAGTTCTCCGCGGTCGACTCCCTGCTCACCGGCGCCGAGAACCTGCGCTTGATGGCCGACCTGCACCACCTCGGCCGCGCCGAGGGTCGCCGCCGGGTCACCGACCTGCTCGACCGCTTCGACCTGGTCGACGCCGCGGCCAAGCCCGCCTCGACCTACTCCGGCGGCATGCGGCGCAGGCTCGACCTGGCGATGACCCTGGTCGGTGACCCGAGGGTGATCTTCCTCGACGAGCCGACCACGGGCCTGGACCCGCGCAGCCGCCGCGGCATGTGGCAGATCGTGCGCGAGCTGGTCGCCGACGGGGTGACGATCTTCCTCACCACCCAGTACCTCGAAGAGGCCGACGAGCTCGCCGACCGGATCGCGGTGCTCGACCACGGGCGGCTGGTCGCCGAGGGCACCGCCGCCGAGCTCAAGCGCCGCATCCCCGGCGGCCACGTCGTGCTGCGCTTCGCCGACGCGTCCAGCCTGGAGGCCGCGGCGCGCGACCTCGGCCAGGTCACCCGCGACGCCGACGCGCTCGCCCTGCGGGTGCCCAACGACGGCAGCGTTCCCGCACTGCGCGACCTGCTCACCCGGCTCGCCGACCGCGCCATCGAGGTCGACGAGTTTTCCGTGCACACCCCCGACCTCGACGACGTCTTCCTCGCCCTCACCGGCAACCCCAAGAACGAGAAGGTGACCGCACGATGAGCACCGCCGTCCAGGCCCAGCGGTTCTACCCGCTGCGCGACTCGGCCACCATGCTTCGCCGCAACCTCAAGCACATGCAGCGGTACCCGTCGATGACGGTGATGCTCGTCGGGATGCCCATTGTCTTCTTGCTGCTGTTCGTCTACGTCCTAGGTGGAACAATGGGCGCCGGCCTGGGCGGCTCCGGCGGCCGGGCGCAGTACGCCAACTACGTCGCCCCCGCGATCATCCTGATGACGATCACCGCCACCATCCAGGGCACCGCCATCTCGGTCGCCATGGACATGGCCGAAGGCGTCATCGCCCGATTCCGCACCATGCACATAGCCAGGGTCTCGGTGCTGACCGGACACGTCATCGGCAGCATGATCCAGGCGATGATCAGCCTGGCGATCGTCATCGGCGTGGCGCTGCTGGTCGGCTTCCGTCCCACCGCGGGCGCCGCGGGCTGGCTGGCCACCGCGGGCTTCTTGTTGGTCGTCACCTTCGCCCTCGTCTGGCTCGCGGTCGCCCTCGGCCAGGTCAGCAAGAGCGTCGAGACGGCGAGCAACTTGCCCATGCCGCTGGTGCTGCTTCCCTTCCTGGGCAGCGGTTTCGCCCCGACCGACTCCATGCCCGCCGGTGTGCGCTGGTTCGCCGAGTACCAGCCGTTCACCCCGATCATCGAGACCCTGCGCGGCCTGCTCAACGACAAGCCGCTGGGCAACCACCTGTGGCTCGCCCTCGGCTGGTGCGCCCTGATCGCCCTCGGCGGCTACCTCTGGTCGAAGAAGCTGTTCAACCGCGAGTACTCCGGCTGATCACCGCGAGACCGACCGCTTCCCCACGAGCACCCGCTCGTAGGGAAGGCGTCGTGGGGGAGTTCCGCCTGATCTGTCCGTAACAGCGGGCGATGCGGCGCCGACTGACAGGGTGACGACAGCAACGCTCACCGTGGGAGCGCGGGTCGTGACTCAAGCAGATGGCGGTACGCCCGAGATCGTCAACTCCCTCAGCGGCCACGCCGAGATCCTGATCCAGGCCGGACACGTGCACGGCGGGATCACCGTGGCGCCGCGACCGGTGCCCAAAGCGTTGCGGCAGTTGCCCGCCAGGGTCGCCGGGTTCACTGGGCGCGCCGAGCAGCTGAGCGGGTTGAGTGCTCAGCTGGGTCCCGGGGCCGAGCAGGCGAGCGCTGTCGTGGCCGGGTTGGCCGGGGTGGGCAAGACCGCGTTGGCGGTGCAGGCGGCGCACGCGGCGGTTGACTCGGGCTGGTTTCCCGGCGGTGTGTTGTTCGTGGACCTGCACGGGTACGACACGGTGCCGGTCGGGGCGGGGCAGGCACTGGATTCCTTGTTGCGGGCACTCGGTGTCGCCGGTGAACACATCCCTCGCGATGTCGACGCCCGCGCCTCGCTCTACCGCTCGGTCTTGGCGCAGCAGGAGGGCGCGGTTCTGGTGGTGGCCGACAACGCCTCCGATGTCGCGCAGGTGGCGTTGCTGGTGCCGGGGGATGCCCGCCACCGCGTCCTGGTCACGTCCCGGCACACCTTGTCCCAGCTCGGTGCCAGGCTGGTGCGGTTGGCTGTGCTCCCACCTCGTGAAGCGGTAGACCTGCTGGACCGGGCGGTGCGCGCCGCCGACCCGGCTGACACGCGGATCGGCGCGGGCGCGGAGATCGTGGTGCGGCGGTGCGGTTTCCTGCCGCTGGCGCTGCGGATCGTCGCCACGTTGCTGGTCGACGACCGGGAACGGCCTGTGGCGGATCTGGCCGCCGAGATGGCTGAGGCGAACAGCGCGCTGGCCTACCTCGACGACGGGGTACGGGCAGTGCGGGTCGCCTTCGACCTGTCGTACCGACGGTTCACCCCCGAGCAGGCCAGGCTGTTCCGCCTGCTGGCACTGAACCCGGGGCCGGACTTGGCTACCGCGGCAGCGGCGGCTCTGGTCGACGAGCCCGTCTCCCAGGTCCGCCGGGTGCTCGATGAGCTGGCCAGGGCGCACATGGTCGAACGCGGTCGTGGCCGGTGGCGGATGCACGACCTGATCGCCGAGTACGCGCGGGAGTTGGTCGCCCAAATCCCGATCGATGACCGCGCCGCCGCGACCCGTCGGCTGCTGGACCACTACTGGGACAACGCCCGGGCCGCCGAGCTGCACCTCGCCCCCGGGTGCGCCGCCACTGAGCCGGTCGCGGAGTTCGCCGGGTTGGCCGATGCGGTGGCATGGCTGCAGGCGGAACGCCCGAACCTCGAAGGCGCCGTCGCCATCGCGGACCCGGTCCGCGCCACGGGTATCGCGCGATCCATCGCCGTCTTCCTGCACCACGCGGGCTACTGGCAGCAAGCGGTCGGCCTGCACCGCTTGGCCGCCGCCGTCGCGCCGGACGACGCGGGCCGGGCCGCCGCCTTGGTGGACTTGGGCAACGCGCAGATCCTGATCGGGGAGTACGCGGCGGCGACCGCGACCCTGACCGAGGCGCTGCACCTCAGCCAGGACTTGGGCGACAGGCGTGGCCAAGCTGACGCCCTCACCCACATCGGTGTCGCGCAACGGGCGGTCGGCAAGTACCCCGACGCGAAGCTCACGCTGACCGAGGCCATCGACCTGTCCACAATGGTGGGCGACAGGCGTGGCCAAGCGGCTGCGCTCATCGGCCTCGGTATCACGCAGTACCTCAGCGGCGAGTACAGCGCGTCGGCCAAGGCCCTCAACAAGGCGCTGCAGGTGTGCCGCGACCTCGGTGACCGACTCAGGCAGGCGTACGCCCTCACCAAACTCGGCAGCGTCCAACACGTTGCCGCCGACTACGCCAGCGCCGCCGCGACCCTCACCGAGGCTCTCCACCTCGCCCGCGACGTCGGCGACCGGCTCAGCGAAGCCAACGCCCAGATGAGTCTCGGCAACATGCTGCACGTGACCGGGCGGTACCCGGCCGCGGTCGCGGCGCTCGCCGAGGCACTGCGCCAGTGCCGCCTCATCGGCGACCGACTCGGCCAGATCGGCGCTCTCACCTACCTCGGCAACGCGCACACCCAACACGGAGACCACGAGGCGGCCATGACCGTGTTGACCGATGCCCTCCAGCTGACCAAAGACATCGACGACCCCCGCGGCCAAGCCAACGTCCTCGCGCTCCTCGGCACAGTGCGGCAGGCCACCGGCGAACACGCTGCGGCCGCGTCGACACTCGACGAAGCGCTGGCGGCCTTCCGGGCCTTGGGTGATCGAGGCGGGGAGACGTGGGCGCTCAACCGATACGCCGCGTTGATCACGGAGACGGGGGCACCCGAGCGCGGGCGGGCGCTGCACACCGAGGCATTGCGGATGGCGCGCGAGATCTCCGTACAGCAGGACGAGGCGGATGCCCATGCCGGGATCGCCGTTTCCCTGGTGCGGCTGGGAGAGGTGGAAGAGGCGAGAACGCACTTCGCGAAAGCCGTTGAGCTGTTCGAGGAGTTGGGGTGCGCCACGGAGGTCACCCGGGTTCGAGCAGCTCTGGCCGAACTGCCCGAACCCGGGTGATCGTCAATGGCGGGTCACGCCGCACTCAGCCGGGATGGGGCGAGCAGATGTTCGCGCTGACCACGGCGGTGACGCCGTTCCAGCCTTCGCCGACGTGTCGGGGGATGCCGTCGTACGCCCAGCCGTAGTGGTAGTGGTACCAGAGCAGCAGGCCGTCGGTGGTCGTGGCGTAGAGCACGCCGGATCCCGCGGAGACGACGTTGGTGAAGTCGCCCCAGCCGGTGTCGATGTGCTTGGCCTGGATCTCCCACTGCTTGAGGTAGCTGTTGTAGCGGTAGAGGTAGGCGTTCCCGTCGCTGTCGAAGGCGTAGTAGTCCTCGCCGTTGCTCGGGACGACTCGGTCGAAAACGTCCCACCCGGTGCCAATGACTTCGCCGGCCGCGTTGGTCCACTCATCGTTCATCCGCTTGTAGATCCGGAGGTCTCCTGTGTCGTCGATACCGATGAACGATTCGCCGACGACGGCGAGGGTTCTGCCTTCGCCGACGTAGCGGTCGAACCCGTGGCCGATGACCTCGTACTCCGCGCCGTCGAAGGTCTCCCACTCCTCGCCGTCCCAGCGGTAGCGCCGCAGTTCACCAGTCCCTTCGGGAACGAAGTACAGCACGTCGCCGTTGCCCGCGAGTACGGTGCCGTTCCACCCCGTCCCGACGAAACGCCTACGCTCCCACTTGTGGTCGCCTTTCTCAGCGCCCAAGTGCAGGTATAGGCTGAGTCTTCCGCTCTGCTCCACGCCCCACAGCGCGACGGTGCCGCAATACGGTTGTGGGACCTGCGCGGCCGCGGTCGTGGCGGTGAACGTGCTGGCGACAACCGCCAGCACGGCTGCGAGGGCGGCCCATCGTGTGCTTGTTCTCATCTGCGCTTCCCCAGGTGTGGTGTGGATGTGGTGTCGAGTCCTGTGTGGATCACGAGCACGACTCGGGGCTGGTCAGCATGGAGGTGATCTCCCAGCCTTCGCCGACGTGCCGGGGGAGGCCGTTGTTCGCCCAGCCGTTGTCGTACCGGTACCAGTTCAGGGATCCGTCTTCGGCAGTCGCGTAGAGGACACCCGCGCCTGCGGAGGTGATGTCGAGGAAGTCACCCCAACCCTCGTCGATGTGCTGCCCCTGGGTGGTCCACGTCCTGGCGGCGGACGAATACCGGTACAGGTAAGCGTTCCCGCCGACGTCGAACGCGTAGAAGAACCCGTCGCCTCCCGCGACGACCTCGTCGAACACGTCCCAGCCGGTACCGATCACCTCGCCGTGGTCGTCGTCCCACTCGTCGCCGACCCGGTTCCAGAACCGCAGTTCGCCCGAGTCGTCGACGCCGTAGAGGGATCCGTCGCCGACGACGGTCAGGGTCTTGCCGGGGCCGAAGTAGCGGTCGAACCCGTAGCCGATGACCTCGTACTGCGCGCCGTCGAAGGTGCTCCACTGCTCGATCTCGGTGTTCCAGTGGTAGCGCCGCAGCTCACCGGTGCCCAAGGGGACGAAGAAGAACGTGCCGTGGCCGCCCGCGCGGACGGTGCCCTGCCACCCCTCGCCGATGTAGTTCCTCGCGCCCCACACGTGAGTACCGGTGGAGCCACCCATGTGCCGCTGCTCGAAGAGGCTGCCATCGGGCAACACGCCGTAGACGTCAACATCTGTACCGCTTCCGCATTGAGGCGGCTGAAGGTTTTGCCCGGTCGCGGCCGTGGCGGTGAACGTGCTGGCCGCAACCGCCAGTGCGGCAGCGAGGGCGGCCCACCGTGTGCTTGAACTCAAAGTGCATCTCCCCAAGCGTTTCGTGGATATCGCTGTTGAGCAGGTGCGCGCGGTTGGTCAGCCCGGGTGGGGCTGGCAGTGGCCCGCGTTGAACAGGAGGGTGACCCCGTTCCAGCCTTCGCCGACCTGGCGGGGGATTCCGTTGTCCTCCCAGCCGTTGTAGTAGCGGTACCAGAGCAGTTGGCCGTCGGTGGTGGTGGCGTAGAGGACTCCGGAGCCCGCGGTGGCGACGGTGGTGAAGTCACCCCAGCCGGAGTCGATGTGCCTGGCCTGGACATCCCACTGCCCGTTGTTGTCGTACTGGTACAGGTAGGCGTCCCCTTCGCCGTCGAAGGCGTAGAACGTCCCTTGGTTGCTGGGCACCACCCGGTCGAACACGTCCCAACCGGTGCCGATGACCTCGCCGTCGGGGTTCTGCCACTCGCCGCCGTCTCGGTACCAGTACCGCAGTTCGCCGGTGTCGTCGATGCCGTAGAGCTTCGCACCGACCGCGGCGAAGGTCCTCCCCGCGCCGACATAGCGGTCGAACCCGTGGCCGATGACCTCGTACTGCGCGCCGCCGAAGGTCTCCCACCGCGTGCCGTCCCACTGGTAGCGGCGCAGCTCGCCGGATCCCTCGGGGATGAAGTAGAGCGTGCCCCAGGACCCCGCGAGGACGGTGCCGTGCCAGCCAACGCCGATGTACTGCTTCGCTCCCCAGTCGTGGCTTCCCGTCTCCGCACCCACGTGCAGGTACGTGAAGAGCCTGCCGCTGTCCTCCACACCCCAAACTGTGGCGCCGTCGTAACATTCTGGCTGTGGCAAGGTCTGCGCGGTCGCGGTCGTGGCGGTGAACGTGGCGGCCGCGACCGCCAGTCCGGCTGCGAGGGCGGCCAACCGTTTGATCGAACTCATGTGCACTTCCCCAGCTGTCCCGTGGATGTTGCCGCGCTTAGAACGCACGGTGTCCGCGGTTGGTTGACTCGCCTTGGGGAATCTGCCGGTCTAGGACCGCACTGTCGCTGAGGCGTACTTGCTCAACGCGATCCGGTTCGGTTCACCGGTCTTCGCGATCAGGCTGGAGACGTGCTTCTCCACCGTGCGGGGCGACAGGTGCAGGGCGTCGGCGATTTCTCGGTTGCACAAGCGGTCCACCAGCAGCCGGAGGACCTCGTATTCCCGGACCGTCACGCCCGCTGAGCGCAGCGCGGCCGGGATCTCTTCTGTCCCTTCCCTCCGCTGGCTCACCGAGGCGCCGCCCTTGCGCAGCAGCGTTCGGCAAGCCCCCGCGACGGCGGACACGCCGGTTCTGTGGAAGTGCTCCTCGGCCTCGCGCAGCCATTCGATCGGCGATCCCCATTCGCCTGCCAACGCGAACGGTGCGACCAGGCGCAACCCCAAGTGCCGCGCCATCGCGTACGGGGCCCCGGACGCCGCCGCACGGACCACCGCGGCGCGGGCGTCGTCCACGCGACCGGCTCGGGATGCCAGTACCGCGGCGGCGAAGTCGGAGAACATGCGGTCCCAGCGCAGGCGGCTGGCGGGCGCGGAGGTCATGGTGGCGAACTCGGCGGGGGAGATGTCGTCGGCGAGGGAGCGCAGGAGCAGGTTCAGGCCGTAGCGGCCGGACAGGTGGAACGTGGTCGGGTTCCTGTCCTCGGCGGCCACCGCGGCGGCGCACTCGGCGCGGGCCAGGTCCTGGTTCTCCTCCATCAACGCGCAGAACGCGCCTGCCAGGCCGTGGATGCGCGGGGCGTGTTGCGCGTGCTCGCCACCCCACTGCCGCAGTTCGCCGAGGGCCGCCTCCATGTCTGCCCGGCGACCGCGGTGCGCGGAGAGCACCGTGCGGTGCAGCAACATGTACTGCGTCGTCTCCACCAGCCGCAGTCGGGTGGTGGCGGTCAGGACCTGTGCGGTGAGCCGGTCCGCTTCGGCGAAGTCGCCGCGCAGGATCAGCTGCATGGCGATGTTGACCTCCGCCTGGTACCGGGCGGTCACCGCGCCGATGCGGGAGGCCGAGTCCCTGGCCAACTCCAGCCGCTCGATGCCGCCGTCGCGCAGCGCGTCGTCGAGGCCGAGGCGGACCAGCGCGTGGACCTCCCAGATGGGCAGGTTGTGCTCCACGGCGATCGCCCGGCTGCGCTCCAGCAGCGCCGTGGCCTCCACCGGGTCCCGCTGCCTGGTCAAGGCCCCGAGCAGTTGCCACGCCTGGCAGGCGACCGCGGGCAGACCCGCCCCCTCGGCCACCACCGCCGCGCGCCTGGCCATCTCCTCGGCCTTCGCCAGCTGGTCGGGACCGGGGACGTCCATCTCCAGGTGCGCGGCGACCACGTCGATCGCGGCCGTGTCCGCCGCCGACGCCGCCGGGCCGAGCAGCGCCCGCGCGGCCGCGACCGACTGCAGGCCCACTTCGGCGCGCCCCGCGTGCACGGCAACCCAGGCCAATCGGGTGTGCAGACGTGCCCGCCGGTCTGGGGCGAGCCCGGTGACCTCGTCGAGCAGGTAAACCATCGCCAGGGCCCGGTCGACCTCACCGGCCTCGGCCAGCGCGTGCAGTTGGGCCTCGAGCGCGGTCGCGCGTTCACTGGTGTCCGGGGCCAAGAGGTCGCAGGCACGCCCCAACAACGCCACCGCCGACTGAGCCGCGCCCTGGCCCAACGCCCGGTGCCCCGCCGTGGCCCACAACCGCCCGGCGGCCAGCGGCTGACCGGAATCCAGCCGCAACGCCGCGGTGAGCTGGCACCACTCACCGGGCAACCCCGGGTATACGGCTTCGACGGCGTCGGCGACCTTGCCGCACAGCGCCGCCCGTTCCGCGGGCGGGACGAGGGTCAACAACGCGTCCACGATCAACGCGTGTTGAAAGGCGTACCAGTCGGGGGTTTGCTCGTCCGGGGCGACCAGGTGCGCCGCGTTGTCGCCGTGGAGGTGGCTGAGCAGATCCCGGTAGGTCAGACCGGTCGCTTCCTGCACCACCGTCAGCGGGAACCGCTTGCCGAGCACCGCGCACGTGAGCAGCACTTCCCGCGCGGACGGTTCCACCGCGTCCAGGCGGGCGCCGACACTGCGCAGCAACGTGGCGGGCGGGTTCGGGCGGTCGGACTCGCTCACCAGCCAGCCCTCGGCGGTCCGGGTGAGCAGGCCGCTGTCGACCATGCCGTCGAGCATCTCCTCGGTGCGGAACGGGTTGCCACCGCCACCGGCCCACAGCAGGTCGGCCACCGGCTCAGGTACCCGCGCCGGGTCGACGCCTAGCCGCGCGGCCGCCAACCGCCGCATGTCCGAGCGGCCCAGTCTGCCCAACTCCAGCACCGTGCACGACCCGC
This sequence comes from Actinokineospora baliensis, assembly GCF_016907695.1. Lineage (NCBI taxonomy): Bacteria > Bacillati > Actinomycetota > Actinomycetes > Pseudonocardiales > Pseudonocardiaceae > Actinokineospora > Actinokineospora baliensis. The sequence continues at coordinate 4,865,624 of NZ_JAFBCK010000001.1, forward strand.
GCACACCCGCCGCCCGCGCGAAGCTCAGCGCCTGCCCCTGATCGGCGCGGATCGTGCCGACCAGCACCGTCCGCTGCCCGATCAGGTTGTCGGTCAGGTAGTCCACGACCGCCAGCGTCTCCAGGTCGGCGTCCTGCAGGTCGTCGAGGATGAGCAGGCAGCCGCGGTCCTCACCGGCCAGCGCGGTCAGCCGCAGCACCGCCTCGGCCAGGATCACCAGCGACCCGGCCTCCTGGTTGTCCGGCGCCGGACCGAGGTCCGGGACCAGCCCGGCGAGGATCGGCCGGTACGGGCCGAGCGCGTCGAGGTCGATCGGGTCGCCCGCGCGCACCAGTGACAGCAGCGCTTCGGTGAGTGATCGGTAGGGCACCGCAGGGCCCAGCACGCTGCCGCGGCCGCGCAGCAGCCGCATCCCCGTGCTGTAGCCGATGTCCGCCGCGGCCGCGGCGAGCCGGGTTTTGCCGATGCCGCTCTCACCGACCAGGAACACCGTGCCCCCGCGCCCCCCGCGGGCGTCGGCCAAAGCGTTCTCGATCGCCTTCAGCTCATCGTCGCGACCCACGACCTGCGACGACCTATTCACCACAGTGCGTGACAGTAGCGGGGGTCCGATTTGCGGTCTAGCCACCAAACGGCAGTCCGAATGGACGCCTCGGCCGCCGATAATCGCGTGGCGCGGTCACCGGCTGTTCCACGCCGCGGTGGGCGCGGAAGGTGACCGGGCGCCACGCGAGTGATCGACGGCTCTCAGCCGGTGATCGAATCCGGCCGGTTCCCGCAGCAGGTCGTGCTGCCGGGCCAGTTGGTGGTGATCGCGGTCGGGTCGTCGAACGCCCCGAAAGCCACCGCGGTCGCGGCGCCCGCGGTGATCACCAAACCGGCCAACGCGGCCGCCCGCACCCCGAAGGTCACCGCGGGAGTCGCCAGCCAGGCGCCAGTGCGCACCCGGTCGACGAAATCGCCGTCACCCATATCCGTCCACTCCCCTTCGTCAGTTGGCACTACCCGCCGCCGCCGGTTCCAGCGACAGCACCGAGGGCACCCGGTCGGCGAACGCCGACCGCAGCAGCCCGTACCCCACCCCGGCGACCCCACGCAGCAGGCCCGGTGTGGTGACCCCGCCCGGCGTGGCGCACACCGGCCCGTGCCGCTCGAGCGCGTCGAGCAGCAGGGCGGTGCGGGCCCGCAGGACGGGTCGCGGACACAGCCCGGCCGAGGTGAGCACCAGCAGCGCTTCGACCACCCCGGACTCGCCGTGGCACAGACCGAGGTCGTGTGGCACGGGCCTTGCCGTGTCCCGCAGTGTGCCAAGCACATCACACCCCGCTCCGGCGGCCGCGACCCCCACCGCGATTCCGGCCGCTCCGGCGCACCACCCGGGGTCCCCGCTGGCTGGCGCGGCGGCCGTGGTCAGCACGTGCCGTGCCGCCTCGGCCGCCGCGTCGGCCGTTTCCCCTGGTGGGACCCAGTTCGCGTACCGGGTCAAGGCCAACGCCATGCCCGCCGCACCGTCGGCGAACCCCACGCCCTGGGGTTCGTCGACCACCGCCAGGTACCGCTGGAGCGTGGCGGCGCGGGTTGCCCCTACCCGCGCCGCCTCCGGCAGTCCCAGTTCGGTGTGCACGGCGAGCATGGCGGCCAGGCAACCCGCGGTGCCGGTGTCCCAGCCGTGCGGGTCGCCCGGGGTGGCGGCGTGCGCGGTCAACCCGACCGCGTGCGCCGCCCAGTCTCGGACGTCGTTGTCGTCGAGCAGGCGCGCCAGCCGCGCCAGGGCGTAGGCGATGCCGCCAAGCCCCTGCTGGGCGCCGCCCCCGATGGCTGTGACCAGCCCCGGGGCGTCCGCGAGGGTGTCGAACAGCCGGGGCACCCCGGTGATCGCCTCGGCGGCGACCTCCCGGTAGCGGGAGATCCCGCTGGTGTGCCCCAGTTGCGCCAGGAACAGCGCCACGCCGAGGTAGCCGCTGCCAAGGGAAGCCCCCATCGGCAGCACCAACCACTGGCGGTCGTCGACGAGTTCGAGCCCCAGCCAGTTGACCCGGCCCTGGCCGGTGTGGCTCGACGCGATCAGTTGGTCGCCCAAGCCGCAGGCGGCGACCAGGAGGCGTTCCGGGTCGGCCGCTGTGCCCGACAGCGGGCCCCCGGCCGGTGCCTGCCCGTGCGCGGCGCCGCCGCCGCGCGTGGCCAGGGTCGCGGAGATGATCCACGCCTGGTCGCGGCGGTCGGTCTCGTTCATCGCCGCGACCTTGTCCAGCGCGCTGTCCAGGCCAGACCGCGCGACGACCCCGTCGATCACCGTGCCGTCGCCCGCCTCCAGGGCGGTGCCGCCCGCGCGGCAGGTGAACAGCGGCACGTCGCCCGCGATGAGTTCGGCCTTCTCGGCGGGGTTGAGGCCCGGCGCGGTGAACGCCCAATCGCGGGAACGGCGCAGCGCGTCCGGAGCGGTGGCCTCGGCGAGCAGCGCGACGTAGGCCTGGGTGGGCCGCGGCACGACCCGGACGGGCAGGTCGGCGCACTCAGTGAGCAGCCGCACGTAGTCCGCGCGGTGGCGCAGCACGGCGTCGTAGGCGAGCCGGAACCCGGCGATCAGAGCTGGCTCGTGCGCCAGCGGGTCCAGGGCGTCCGCGCCCAGGCGTGGCCGGTTGTCGCCACCGGTGAACTCCTCGCGCCGCCGCACCGGCCGCATCGCGTCGGTGCCCGGGTCGGCCCAGTCGACGACCGTGCCCGGCCAGAAACCGCCGCGACCGGCGCCGATCCCGGAGATGTCGATCGCCCCGTCCGCGCCGACGGTCATCGTGGGCAGCAGCGCCGTCCGCTGCACCGAGTCGGCCAGCGTCACCGCGGCCGGGCACCCGGTGTCGGGCAGCGCGAGCGTCGGGTGCAGCAGCGTCTCCACGTCCACCAGGACCGGCTGGTCGGCGCAGGCGATCACGTTCTGGTGGTGCATGTCGGTGGCGTGCAGCAGGTGCAGCAGCGCCAGTTGGGCGCCCTGCCTGCGGTAGAACCGGTCCGCGGCGGCGAGGTCGGGCAGGGGAGCGGCGCTGACGTGCTCCACCCAGCCGTAGTCCGCGCGGCCGACCGTGGCCAGCGACCGCAGCCCCAGTTCGGGCACGTGGTCGTTGAGCAGGTCGGTGAACCGCCCCAGCGCGGCGAGCGCCATGACCCCGCGCGGCCGGTAGATCACGGCCCGGCCGTCGGCGAACTCGAGCCTCGCCACCGCCCGACCACCTAGGTGCGGATCACCCAGGCGGGGCCGCAGTCTGGTGACCGGACCGGGGTCGGTTCCGCCGAGCAGGTCGCGCACGATGTCCTGGCGATCGCCAGCGAAGCGGGTGAGCACCTCGACCGCGGCGGCCTCGACGGCGCCGGTGGTCCGCACCAGCAGGTGCCCCAGCCCGGGGTAGGTGCTGAACAGTGCGGCGAACCCCTGCGGGGTGCACAGGTCGCGCACGAAGTCGGCGAAGCGCTCCCCGCCCGTCCCGCCCGCGAGCCGCTCGCGCCGGTCGTGCATGGCCTCGACCATGGCCCGCGACGCCAACCGGACCAGGTGGTTGGCCAACCAGTCGGCGAACCCGGTGCCCACGGACTCCACGTCGACGTCGCGGCCGCACTTGATCGCGACCCCTCTGCGGGCCGCCTCGACCAGGGGGAACAGCGGCAACGCGAACGCGCGGCGCCAGTCGTCGGGCACCGCGGCGGGGCTGACCGCCCGCGCGGCCGCCTCCACGACGACCACCCACAGTGGTCGTTGCGCCTGCTCCGGTGCCGCGGGCCGCCACCAGTCCGGCGCGAACAGGTCCGCCGACCGGCGGGTGCTCGGTTCGGCCGCCTGTCTCATCACCCCTGCACCCTGACACGGTCAAGGGGAGGGCTTATAGGTAGAACCTACCTAATTTCTCGCTCCCAGCCCGTGGGCGCCGGGGCGTGGTCCTTGATCACCTCGGGTAGTCACCCGCCGTCGGCAGGACCGGCCCCCTCCACCCTAGGCCGCGCGGTACAGCACACGGCCGGTTCCGCTGCGCATCACCCGATCGGCGGGTGGGACTACGCGGCCAGCGGGAGCTCGGCGGTGCTGTAGAGCATCGCAACGCCCCGGTCGGTCAGGCGGACGGCGGCGTAGCGGGTCGGGTCATCCTGCGGGTCGACGGCGATGAGGCCGCGGCGCAGCAGGGTGACGAGGGTGGCGGCCTGCCAGGGGGCGACGTGGTCGCCGGGGGTGCCGTCGAAGTGGGTCCAGACGAAGGTGGGGGAGTTGGCCCACGAGCCCGCGCGCAGCACGGCGTTGGTGGCGACGTCGAACAGGGTGGTCATCATGTCGTCGTTGGTCACCGGGACTCCTCTGGTCATTCGGGTCGGTGCTGCCGTTGATGCCATCGTTGACCGCCCGGCGGCCGCGGAGCAGCGCGGGCAACCGCCTCGCTCTCGGGTCGCACCCGGCCCGCACCCGAACGACCTCAGTGGACAGTCGCGACCGGAGGAGGTCGCGCAATGTCACCAGGACTGGGGATTTCGCGCCGACTTCGCCACACGGGGGACACACGATCGTGTCAATCGGGCTGCGCTGCGCCGGACGGTTGGGTAGACCAGAGTGGGGAGCGGGGGAGGCAGGAGGATTCGGGTGGCCCGGCTGTTGGTGGTCGACGACGACGCGGACGTGCGCGACCTGGTCGTCGGCTGGCTGCGCGTCGACGGCCACGACATCGTCGACGTAGGCAGCGGCGCACTGGCCATGGGCGAGGTCGACTCCGGTGGCCTGCCGCACCTGCTGGTGTTCGACGTCCTGATGCCGGGCATGGACGGGATCGCGTTGCTCGGCCTGCTCCGCCAACGCGATGTCGACCTGCCCGCCATCGCGCTGACCGTGCTCTGGTCCAGCGCCGACATGGCCAGGGTCCGCGCGGCGGGCGCGGTGTACGTGCCCAAGCCCTCCAGCGGCGGTGAACTCCGAGCGGTGGTCCGGCGCCTGCTCGGCGGCCGGGCCGCGCTCCCGGGCGGCAGACGATGACAGTGGCCGCATCGCTGGCGCGCACCGCGGGCTTCGCCGCGCTGTTCGTCTTGGCGACGGTGGCCGGGCGGATGACCGTGCTGGACGCCACGAGCCTGAGCCTCGTATGGCCCGCGGCCGGTGTGGCGGTGCTGTGGTTCTGCGCCCAACGCGAGTCGCCCGCCATGTGGGTCGACGTGCTCTCGCTGGCCGTGATCACCGTGTTCGTCAACACCGCCACCGGGGCAACCTTCGCGCAGGCTGCCGTGTTCGTGGTGTCCAACCTCCTGCAGGTCTGGGTGTTCGTCGCCCTCGTCGTGCGCTGGCGGCCGGACCTGTGGACCCTAGGCCCGGCAGGCGGCCTCCGGCGCCTGCGAGACCTGTGGGTGATGCTGGTCGGGGCCTTCGCCGCCGCCGCGACCGGCGCCGCGGTGGGGCCGACGGCGATGTGGTTGATCACCGGCCGCTACTCGGTGATCACCACCGCGGTGTGGATGGCCCGCAACATCGCGGGCGTGCTGCTCGTCGGCATCATCGGCCTGTGCCTGGCCAGGGTCGCCGTGCGCAGCACCCGCTCCGCGGCGCCCAGCACCTGGCGCAAGGTCGAGTACCTCGCCGTGTCGGTCTGCTCGGTGCTGGCCTACGTCGTCGCGTTCGGCCGGGACGAGAGCCTGCCGGTGGCGGCGACGCTGATCTCGCTCACCGTCTGGGCCGCGTCCCGCCTGTCGACCACCTACGTCGCGCTGCACACCGGTGCCGTCGCCACTATCGCCGTCCTGTTCACTCTGCACGGCCAAGGCCCGTTCGCCGTGGTCCCCGCGCACGCCGGTCGCGCGCTGCTGGTGCAGCTGTTCGTGGTCATCGTCGTCGTGGTCGGCCTCGCGCTGGCCCTGGGCCGCGACGAACGGGAACAGCTGCTCGCCGAACTGGCAGAGGAGAAGGAACAGGCCGCGCGCCGGGCGCAGCTGACCCGCGCCATCATCGACTCCATGGCCGACGGCGTGTCGGTCGTCGACTCGACGGGCCGGGTGAGCCTGCGCAACCCCGCCGCGGTCCACCTGCTCGGCGGCCGGATCAGCCCCGGCGAGGTCGCGCTCAACAGCGCGCACTACGGCGTGTTCCACCTGGACGGGACTCCGCTGTCAGCCGAGGAACTGCCGTACCTGCGGGTACTCGCGGGCGAGTCGGTCGACGACCTGGACCTGCTCGTCCGCAACGACGGCGTCCCCGACGGCCGGGTCGTGCAGGTCAGGGCCACCGCGGTACCCGAACCCGACGGCGGCCGCAGCGCCGTACTGGTCTACCACGACGTCACCGCCGAGCGCCGCCAACGCGACGAGCTGGCCTCCTTCGCGGGCGTCGTCGCGCACGACCTGCTCAACCCGCTCAGCGCCGTCGACGGCTGGAGCGACGCCGCCCACGAAGCACTGCGCGACGCCCCGACCGCCCCGGCCGTCGAGCAGGCCCGCTCCGCGCTGGTCCGCGTCCTGCGCGCGTCGAGCCGGATGCGCGGGCTGATCAACGACCTCCTCGCGTACACGACCGCCCGCGACGGCTCGATCGCGCCGGTTGCGGTCGACCTCACCGCCGTGGTCGCCGACATCGCCGCCGCCCGCACCGACGCCGCCGTGGCCGCCGTCGAACCGGTGCCGCTGTTCGGCTACGGCGCCCTGGAGCCACTGCAGGCCGACCGGGTCCTGCTGCGCCAACTGCTCGACAACCTCATCGGCAACGCCATCAAGTACACAGCCCCGGACGTCGTCCCCGAGATCACCCTCACCACAACCCGCCGCGGCGGCGAGGTGACCCTATCCGTCACCGACAACGGCATCGGCATCCCCGCAGGGCAACACGAACGCATCTTCGGCTCCTTCCACCGAGCCCACGTCGACACCGGCTACACCGGCACCGGCCTGGGCCTGGCCATCTGCAAACGCATCGTCGAACGCCACGGCGGCACCATCACCGCGGCCGACAACCCGGCGGGCGGATCGCGATTCACGCTCACCTTGCCCGCAGCACTCGACCTCGACTACGCACCCCCGGCGCAACGCGCAGGCGATGCCTCCCAGGTACCGGGCCGCTGAAGTGGTTGAGGTCGCCAGCTAGCCATGGCGGCACCATCCCGGCAGCGGCGACCCTGCTTGCAGGCTCCGGTTCGTCACCGCCTTGCCCACCGCCCTCGATCCCGCGCCCCCCGTGACGCGCGGGCGATGCCGCCCAGGCGCCGGGCCGTTGAGCCGCCAATGCCTCCGCAATCGCGGGCCCATCACCGCCGCCGGACAGTCCTGGTCGGGTGATGGTTCACCGCGCCCGGTGCCGTTGGATGTGCACGCAGCCCAGGTAGCGGCCGGTCGGGGTGGCCGTCGGCGGCCTGCAGACGAACACCATGCTGGCCAGCGCGTGCTCGACTTCGACCAGGCGCCGCCGGTGCGGCGCGGGCGCAGCCTCAGGCGCCGGGCGGCGTGGATGCCCGAGATTGCCCGACCAGTCGCGTGATGTGGCCTCGGCGTCACGATCGCCGCGGCAAGCCGCCCGACCGGTTCGCTCTCGCGCTGCCCGCCGCTGGCCACGACATCGTGCAAGGTAGGCGATGCACCCGGGGTCCAAGCCGTTAGTGCGCCGAGAACCGCGCGACCAGCATCGCCCCGGCGGCGCATCATCGCGGCCGACAAGCCATCCGGAGGGCCCGGTTCACACCGACGTTGCCCGCCACCATCGGTGCAGCATGTGGGCGATGCCTCGCAGGTGCCGGGGCGTTAGGGCGCCAGGAAACGGGCCACCAGGAGGGCGATGTCGTCCTGGGTTGGTTCGGGTTCGACGAGGGTGTCCATTACTCGGCCGCACACCACCGCTGGGCTTTCCGGGGTTACCGCCTCGGTCAGTCGGTCGAGGTATGGGTCTAGGGCGTGGCCCCGGCGTTCGACGAGGCCGTCGGTGTAGAAGGCCAGGACGGCGCCGTTGGGGAGGTTCAGGACTGTGTCGCGGCGGGGGCGGCCGGTGTGCAGACCCAGGCCTACTGGCGGGTCGGGGGTGATGGGGGCCAGGATGCTCGGGTGGCCGGGGGCGGCCAGGACCGGTGGTGGGTGCCCGGCGGAGGAGACGGTGACGGTGCGGTCGGTCAGGTCGATCACGGCGTAGGCGACGGTGGCCATGCTGGTGCGCTCGAAGTGCGACACCTTGCCGTTGAGCTTGGTCAGGACCTGAGCTGGGCTGTCGTTCTCCAGGGCATAGGCGCGCAACGCGCTGCGCAACCTGCCCATCACGACCGCCGCCGCCAACCCGTGCCCGGCGACGTCACCGATCACCACGCCGACCCGGCCACTGGGCAACACGAACACGTCGTACCAGTCCCCGCCCAACCCGGCGACCGCGCCGGGGACGTAGCGGGCGTCGAAGCACAACCCGTCCACCACGGGAAAGCGCGTCGGCAGCAGACTCCGCTGCAACGCCGTCGTCGCCGCCCGCTCGGCGCTGGTCGTCTCCGCCTGGATCGCCAGCGCGACCCGGTCGGCGACCAGCAGCAGCAGGTGCGTGTCCGCCTCGGTGAACGCCCGCTCGGTCAACGAACCGACGTGCAACACCCCGATCAGCTCGTCGCGCACCAGGATCGGCACGCCCAGCAGCGCCCGCAGCCCCTTGCGCCACAACGCCGCACTGGACACCGTGGTCTGGTCCACCCGGTCGAGCACCAGCGGCCGCCTGGTCGCCGCGATCCGCCCGGAGAACCCGGCCCCGAGATCAACGGTCACCCCCCGCCGGATCTCCTCCTCGATCCCCACCGTCGCCCGCACGCCCAACCGCTGCGTAGTGGCGTCGTAGAGCAGGATCGTGGCCGTATCCACCTCGAACAGCGCGCACACCTTGCCCAACAACGCCAACAACGACTCGTCCAACTCCATGTGCCGCAACTCGACGTCGGTGATCGCTTCGAGCACGCGCAGACGATCAGTGGCATTGGCGGTCGCGGACACGACGCGCAGCCTAACCGCCAACCCCCCACTTGACGCGCCACGGATCCCCACGCCACGCGGTCGGATCAGCGGGAGGCCGCGCGGGTGGCGCAACATGAGGGGGCTGCGGCTACAGAGTGCCGTCCCTGCGGTGCTCGCAGCTTCGGTGTCGCGGCATCGGTCTTCGGGCGTAGTGGCGCCAACCCAGCCCCCGAGTCAGCTCACCCAAACCCAGCCCACCGAGCCAGCCCCGCCACCCCAACCACCCGACTCCGACCACCCAACCCAACCACTGGACACTCGGAAGCCGCCCACCCAGATGCTCGATGGGGCGGACTTGTTTTGCGTGGGGTGGCGGCAGTCGTAGCGTTGCTGCGCGGACAGGGCCATGCTTTTCGGCCCCTGCTTTGCGGTCCTGCCACGGCTGGCGCAGGGGCCCCGCGCAAACCAAGTTCGCCCCATCGAGCACACCCCACCCACCACGATCCAGCGCAATGCCGAAGGCGAGCCGAAGACCCGATGCCGCAGGCGAGCCGATCACCGCTCCGGCTGACGCAACGGCAACCTCACCGTCGCAGTAATCCCAGGATCGTGATGCGTCAGCGTGATGCGCCCATGGTGGGCAGCGGTAATGGTGCGCGTGATCACCAGCCCCAGCCCCGTACCCGGAATCAGCCCGTGCCGCACATTGCCCGCCCGGAAGAACCGCGTGAACAGCCTGTCCCGCTCCTCAGCAGGAATACCGATACCCGTATCGGCCACGCTGAGCTCCGCGGCGTCCGGGTGGCGGGTCAGCCGGATCGCCACAGTACCCCCGTCCCGGCTGTACTTCACCGCGTTGGAGACGAGGTTGTCGAGGACCTGGCGGAGGCGGTGCGGGTCGGCTTCGAGGACCAGTTCGTCCGGCAGGTCGAGGTCGATCCGCAGCTGTCTGGCTTCGGCCGCCGGTCTGGCCGCGTTGGTGGCGGTGGTGACGAGTCCGGGCAGGTCCACCTCGCTCAGGCACAGCGTGGCGTGGCCGCTCTGCAGCGCCGCCAGGTCCAGCAGGTCGTCGACGACCGCGGTGAGCGTGCTCGCGTTGCGGTGCACGACCTCCAGCATCCGGGGTGTGTGCTCGTCGGTCGGGGCGTCGAGCAGTAGTTCGGAGTAGGCGAGGATCGAGGTCAGCGGGGTCCGCAGTTGGTGGCCGACGAGGGTGATGAAGTCGTCGCGGGTGCGGTCGAGTTGCGCGCTCAGGTCGGCGGTGTGCCTGCGGGTGGCGAACCGGCCGATCTGGTCGCTGACCGTTTGCACCGCGTCGATCAGGTCCGCCCTGTCCTGTTCGTGTGTGTCGGCGAAGCAGGTCAGCACCCCGACCACGCCGCTGCCGTGCACCGGGACCGCCAGCGCCGCGCTCAGTTGGGGGTGCCGCGGGTCGCGAACACTGGGGACCCACAAGGGTCTCTCGTCCGCCCACACCGCGCCGGTGATGCCGTGGCCGCGCAAGACCGGACCGGTCAGCGACGCGTCGGGGGACAGTCCGGTCGCCGCCCACTGCCCGGCGAGGTGCAGTTTGTCGGTGACCGGATCCACCAGCCACAGCTGCGCGTACGGCCACGCGAGCGCTGCGGCCACAGCCTCCGCGAGCTCCGGGCCGACGTCCACCAGGGACCTCGCCGACCCGAGCGCCTCGGCCACCCGCAGCTCGCACGCCCGGAACCGCTCGGCGCGCCGCTGCCGGGTCACCTCGTTGAGCACCACGACCGCCCCGGTCACCCGGCCGTTGTCGTCGCTGATCGCGGTCGCGTTGGCCAGGTAGGTGCGCGCGGGCGCCCCGGGCGGCTTGATGATCACGTCGACGTCTTGGACCGCCTGCCCGGTCAGTGCCCTGGCCAGCGGGGTCTCGCCGGGGGCGAGCCGCACGCCGTCGCCGGAGTGCAGTGCTGCGCCGAGGTTGTAGATGTCCACCTGGCGGCCGTCGTCGGGTAGGGCGATGGCCTGGTGCATGGCCTGGTTCATCATGATCAGGGTGCCCAGCGCGTCGCAGGCGGCGACCGGGCTGTGCATGTTGTCGAGCACGGCGTGCAGGAAGTTGCCCGGTGACCCGGGGTTCTCGGCCGCGGCCAGCAGCGGGGCCGCGAGTTCGGCGGTCCGCATCAAAGCGATCAGCTCGTCGTCGCTCCACCGCCGTTCCCGCGCGTCGGCGACCGCGAGCGCGCCGAGGGTCCGGCCGTCGCGGTCGCGCAGCGGCACCCCCAGGTAGGCGCGCATCGCGCCGCGCCGCACGGACAGGAAGTCGGCGTAGTCGCAAGACCCAGTCGCGTCCTGGACCACCAGCGGGCCGTCGAGGCTGACCACCACCGGGCACAACGACTCGGTCAGCGGTGCCTTGCGCGTGGACGTGAGCGGTTCGGCGAGGCCGTAGCACCCCGCGAAGTGGACGTCGTCGCCGCCCACCAGGGTCAGCATGCCCATCGGGGCGCCGACGGCTTGGGCGGCCAACCGGGCGATCCAGTCGGCGGGCACCGAGTGCGCGGGGATGGCCAACTCCACCCGTCGCACCGCGGCGAGCCGCTGCTGCCCCGTCAGCACCGCACCGTCGATCGCACCGGCCACGCCAACACCCCAAACCGTGATCCTCGTGCCTGGTCGGTCGCGGGCCCGCCACCGTCCGGCACAGCATCCCCCTGGGTGATCGAATCGGCCACTCAGCGGAGTCGGCGGTCCGCTTCCTTTGCCGAGCTCCCGTCGAGTAGTCCTTTGTGGACTGATCTGACCGTTGGTGCTAGTTTTCCGGTGTGGATCACGGGGTGGCGCTCACGGCGCGGGTCATCGATTCGGTGCGGGCCAATCCGACGCGGTCGCTGTTCGACTACGCCCCGGTGCCGTGGGTCGTCGGTTCGCCGCGGCCGGTGCCTGAGGACGTCCTGGCCGGGTTGGCGTTCCCGTCCGGACGCCCGCTGCCGCCGAGCCTGCGGGCCTGGCTCGCCTTCGACACCGGCCTGCTGGCCCGGTACGGCTGGTTCACCCCGGACGGCGACTTCGCGCCCCGCCCGCTGGACCGGTTGGTGGCCGAGGAGCTCAGCGAGCCGTGGGCCGAGGACTTCGCCGTCCTCAACGACCGGTTCCCGGAGTGCTACCTGCTGCCGGGCGGGTCGGACTCCCGCAGGCTGCTCGCCGTCGGCGAACCGGATTCGACGGGGGAGTACCCGGTGCTGGCGCTGGACCTCGACGACCTGCCGTTCCTGGGGCTGGTGTACCCCGGGTTCGACGTCTACCTCGCCCACACGGCCGGGTTCCTGACCGTTCCCGGCCCCGGCTACACCGGACTCGCCCAGGATCCCGTCTACGGTCGGCGGATGCGCGAGCACGCCGCGCACCGGTTCGACGGCGAGATGTACGCGCAGTTCCCCTTCTGAACCCCGGAACAGCTGACGATCAGGACCCCGCCGCGTCACCGCGGGCCGCGCGGCGCTGCTGCTCGGCGCGTTCCCGGCAGCGGCGCAGGAACTCCTTGTCGGCCGCCGCGTCGGTCGCGGCGAATCGGCCGGGCCTGTCGTACTCCGGGAACCGTGGCTGGGTGCGCTCGTACGCCGACGGGTGCTGGGAGCGGTAGGACCGGTGCCCCTCCGGGCGGCCCGCGATCAGCCACAGCAGGGACCCGACCAGAGGCAGGACCAGCACGATCAGCAGCCAGCCGAACTTCGGCAGGTTGCGCGGGAGCCCGTCGGGCGTGGTGATCACGTCGACCAGGCAGAAGATCCACAGGGCCAGCATGGCCAGCCCGAACACACCACCGAAGTAGTACACGTCTGCTACCCCCAAGTAGAAACGACCGCTCGACATCTTAGGGCCACCCCGCGCGCCCGCCGAACACCGCCTTCGCCGACGGCCAAAGGGGCAGGACCGGGGCCGGTGTTCAGGGCGATCCTGACGCGCGCGGGGGTGGTGGGGCGAGAACAAGGGAGTCGAGTGCATGGCTGGAGACATCAACCTCAACGAACAACTGGTGGCGCGGGCGGACGGGGCGACGCACGCGGTCGCGCACGAGTACGACGAACTGGTGGTGGCGGCGGTACCCGACGGCGCGGTCGCCGCCCTGGAGATCGACGAGGACGGCCTTGGCGAGGTCGCCTCGATCGGGCTCGCCGCGCTGCGGTTGCGCGAGTCCGACGAATACGCCGAGGCTAAGGCCCAGCGGCCGCTGGACGGGGCCAACTGGGGTGACGGCGACGCCCCGGACGCGCCGGACGGGGAAGGCGCGGTCGAGTCCTTAGCCGACGGCGACGCCGGTGCCGCGCTGTCGGCGCGGCTGACCGGCCGGGTCGCGGTCGGCATCGTGATCGTCAACGGTCCGACCGCCGACCTGCAGTTCACCGCCGCCGAGCGCACCAAGGTCGTCGCCGAGGTGCAGAACGGCCTGAGCTGGTTGGGTGCGCAGAGCAGCCCGGGTGGTGTCACGTGGGTCTACGACGTGCGCACGCCGTCGATCAGCGCGCAGCCCGACCCGAAGGCCGACGACGGCGAGAAGGAACCGCTGTGGCGCGACCCGGCGCTCAGGGCGATCGGGTTCGGCACCGCCGCCGAGTACGCGGAGAAGTTGCGCGACACCAAGAACACCAACTGGGCCTACGTCGCGTTCTTCACCAAGTACCCGGTCCGCCACTTCGCCTACGCCTCGATCGGCGGCCCGCGGCTGGTCATGCAGTACAGCAACGACGGCTGGGGCGTGGACAACATCGACCGGGTGTTCGCCCACGAGACCGGCCACATCTTTGGAGCCCCAGACGAGTACGCCTCCAGCGGCTGCGACTGCGGCGGGTCGTGGGGTCCGTGGGGCAAGCCCAACGCCAACTGCGAGACGTGCGCGACCGGCGGCGGCGAGCCGTGCATCATGAAGGCCAACACGTGGGCGATGTGCCCGCACACCCCGTGGCACCTGGGTTTCCCGCAGGGGCAACGGTATTCCGGCGTGTTCACCGCGGGGACCGGCGGGCACGGGTTGTGGGTCAACGCCGACTGGTCGCACTTCACCGCCAAGTGGCAGGAGTGGAGCGCGCAGGGTCTGCGGCTGGACGAACTGGAGATCAGCAAGCCCGGCGGCAACCTGCGCTACTCGGGGGTGTTCTCGGCAGGTGCGGGCGGGCACGGGCTGTGGGCACTGGTGGACTGGGACAACTTCGTCGCGAAGTGGAAGGACTGGAGCGCGCAGGGTCTGCGGTTGGTAGACCTCGACATCACCGAGGTCGACGGGAAGCTGAAGTACTCCGGGGTGTTCCGCGAGGGCTCGGGCGGCTACGGCTTGTGGGTCAACGCCGAGTGGTCCAACTTCGTGGCCAAGTGGCAGGAGTGGAGCGCGGCCGGGCTGCGGCTCGACGACCTGACGGTGACCTCGGTCAACGGGCAGCTGAGGTACTCGGGGGTCTTCAACGCGGGCACCGGCGGCTACGGCTTGTGGGCGCTGGCCGACTGGGACAGCTTCGTGGCCAAGTGGAAGGAGTGGAGCGGCGCCGGACTTCGGTTGGTGGACCTGGACATCACCGAGGTGAACGGCCAACGTCGCTATTCCGGTGTGTACCGGGCGGGCTCGGGCGGCTACGGCCTGTGGGTCAACACCGACTGGTCGAGCTTCCTGGAGAAGTGGCAGGAGTGGAGCGGCAACGGCCTGCGGCTGGTGGACTTCGACATCACCCTGACCGGGGTCGAGGCCTTCGCCGACACCAACGCGGGCCTGCTCGTCGAGGCCGCCGCCGAACCCCACAGCCCCACCCCGGCAGGCGTCGGGTTCAACTCCGTGACCCTGGCCGCCACCCCCGACAGCGTGATCCACAACGCCCTCGACGACGGCAGCGGCGACCCCGCCACCGGCACCGGCTACCTGCTCACCCCCGCCGCCGCGGGCCAAGGCGGCCGCTCTGAGCTAGACGACCTGATCCTCCCGGTCACCACCGGCTTCGGCTCCATGTCCATCGACTAGTGGCTGGGTCGCGCCACTAGTTCCCGCGCGCCCGCTGCCGCCCTCCGAGCGCGGCAGCGGGCGCCACCACGATTGACCACTTTCTGACGTGTTCCCGTCGTTCCCCAGCAACCGTGCCCCCTCGACACTGGCTACCACTCGATGGGGAGGCGACCGTGGTTCCCGATGTCCTGGTGAACATCCTGGCAGCCGTGCTCGCGGGTATGGCGATCGTGGTGAGCCGCGTCGTGAAGGCCAGGCTCGACCCCGATGAAGAAATCCCCGCCCACTCGTGGCAGGTGATCGCGACCCAGTTCAGCGGCGCCGCGATGCTGATGTTGGGCATGGTCTACGTCGTATCGTTCGCTGTTGTCAGCCTGGGAGAGGCGGGCGAGTGGTACGTCGGTCGGCTCGCCGTGTCCTTGGCCGAGAGCCCGAACGCCACCGAAGGTCAGCGGTCCTTCGTCGAAGGGGCGCGGTGGGTGATCGGCGAGTGGGGTTGGGCTTGGTCCTGGCCCTACGTCCTGAGCGCGTTGACCACCCTCTACATCGGCGCGATGGTGGTCGGTGCGCTATGGGGAATACTCGAGGAGACGCCCACCACGCTGGTGCTCTACAGCGTCGGTGGCGTGCTGGCCATGGTCGTCGCGGCTGGAGCGGGCGGGGTCGCCGGGTACTTCGGGCACCACGGGGTCAACCAGTTCTCCGCCTACGTCTACGAGACCACCAGGCCGGACGTGCGGTCGGGACACCTCGACTTCTACCCCGCCGACTCGGTCATCCAGCTGACGTGGCCGGTCTCGCAGTCCGTGATCTCCACCGCGTGGGTCTTGATGGTGGCGGCCTTCGCGTGGGTCGCCTGGCGTGCGGGGCGATCGGGCTACCGGTCCCAGTTCGGTCCACGGCCCGAGGCGGCCGTACCTGTCTCCGCACCCGCGCCGACCGAGCCCCGCTCACGTGTGGCGACAGCGGAGCGAGTCTCGTTGCGGGTCACCGAGACTGTGGCCAACGCGCTGCGGGAGGCGCGGCGGCTGAGCGGTCGTGGGCCCGTTCAGACCGGGATGGTGTTGGTGTGCTTGTCGGCGGCGGACGGGTTGTCCGATGGGTGGGGGCGGTTCTGGTCGGTGGCGGGGTACCCGTCGGAGAAGGCTCTGCGCGCGGCAAGGGATGACCGGTCGGAGGTCGACGCGCCGGTCGAGTTCGAGACGGGAGAGTGGATCGTCCCGTCCAGGGATCTGGCGGAGGCGTTGAACGCGGCGCGTGAGCGGGGGTTCGAGCCGGTGGTGCCGGGCGCGCTGGGGTTGGTGCTGCTCGGTGTCAGGACCGGTGCCGTGGCCCGCACACTGGCTCGGGCGGGGGTCAACCCGGTGGCGGCTCGGGAGTCGATGGAGAACGACGTGCTCGGGGTCGACTTCCCGGACCCCTGAACGCCTTGGGCGGGTCACCGGCAGGCTCATCGGGTCTCCGTTCCACTCTGGACACGTCGAGTGTCACCACGACCGCCGCGATTTGGCACGCGTTCTTGCGGTTCTGGCAAGATGGCCGGGTGGACCACGACGACGTGCTCGATGCGGTGGGGCCGCGGTTGCGGGCGTTGCGTCGAGATCGCGGCATCTCCCTGGCCGACCTCGCGGCGACCACCGGGGTCTCGGAGAGCACTCTGTCGCGGCTGGAGAGCGGGCAGCGCCGGGCGACCCTGGAACTGCTGCTGCCGCTGGCCCGCACCTACGACGTCCCGCTCGACGACCTGGTCGGTGCCCCGCGCACCGGCGACCCCCGGGTCCACCTCAAGCCGGTGCACCGGTTCGGGATGACCTTCGTCCCGCTGTCGCGGCGGCCGGGCGGGGTGCAGGCGTTCAAGATGATCATCCCGGCCGAGCTGCGCGAACCGACCCCGCAGACGCACGACGGGTCCGAGTGGCTGTACGTGCTGAACGGGCAGTTGCGGCTGATTGTCGGCGAACGGGATCTGGTGTTGGCGCCGGGGGAGGCCGCCGAGTTCGACACGGCGGTGCCGCACTGGCTGGGCAGTGCCGACGGGGGAGTGGTCGAGCTGCTGGTTCTCTTCGGCCCCCAGGGGACCCGCGCGCACGTGCGCGGTGGTGGGAATATCGAGCGGCCCCGGCGCGCTGAGCAAGGGTGACAGGTGTGGTGGACCACGTGGGAGGTAGGGCGTTGAACCCGGAAGAGCTGTTCGAGGTCGACTCGGACGTCCCGGAGCTGACCGGCGCCGTGCTCCTGCACCACTTCACCGGCTTCATGGACGCGGGTTCGGCCGGGTCGACGCTGGTGGAGCACCTGCTGGAGACCCACGAGCACCGCGTGATCGCCCGCTTCGACGTCGACGACCTGATCGACTACCGGGCCCGGCGCCCGGTGATGACCTACGACACCGACCGCTGGCTGGACTTCGACGCGCCGGAGCTCGCGGTGCGCCTGCTGCACGACGCGGTCGGCACGCCGTTCCTGCTGCTCACCGGCCCCGAGCCGGACCGCAGCTGGGAAGCCGTCGTGGCCGCCGTCCGATCCCTGGTCGAACGCTGGGGCGTGCGGCTGGCGGTCGGCGTGCACGGCATACCGATGGGTGTCCCCCACACGCGTGATCTGACGGTGATCTCCCACGCCACCCGCCCCGAGCTGATCACCGAACGGTTCCCGCTGAGCCGCGTCCAGGTGCCCGGCAACCTCTCCGCGCTGCTGGAACTGCGCCTCGGCCAGGCAGGCCACGACGCGATGGGCTTCGCCGCGTACGTCCCGCACTACCTCGCGCAGAGCACCTACCCGCCCGCCGCCGTGGGCCTGCTCACCGCCGTCACCGCCGCGACCGACCTGATCATCGGCGCCGACCCCCTCCGCGAGGCCGCCCGCCTCGCCGAGGCCGAAGTCGCCCGCCAGGTCGCCGAGTCCCCTGAGATCGCCGAGGTCGTCGAAGCCCTGGAACGCCAGCACGACGCCTACGCCGAGTCCTCCCAGAACCTCCTGGTCCCCGACGGCGAACCCGTCCCCAGCGCCGACGAGCTCGGCGCCGAGTTCGAACGCTTCCTCGCCGAGCTCCCGCGCGACCCCTGACGGGCGGTGATCGTCCGACAGGGATGATCTACCCGGGTGTCACCTGACTGGCGGAGTGGCTAGTCTCTGCGCGTGACTGCGCACCCTGAGGTCGACTGGGCCGAGCTCGAGCACGCTTACGGTTCCGCCGAGGACACGCCCGAGTTCATCGAGGCCCTCCGGGGTGAGGACTGGGAAGACGCGATCGAGAACCTGTCGGCGTCGATCCTGCACCAGGGGACGGTGTACCCGGCGACCCTGCCCGCGGTCCCGCTGCTGGTCGATGTGGCGTTGGACCCCGAGGCTCCGGGGCGCAACGGCGCGTTGTGGTTTGTGGGCGCGTACGCGGAGTCGATCTCGCAGGGGGCGAGTGAGTCGTCGCACTACCTGCCGGAGGACATCGACATCGAGGAGTTCGACCGGGACGCGCGGGCGGCCCTGGCCGACGCGGCCGCCCGGCTCGTGCCGTTGCTCGACGACGAGGACCCCGAGGTGCGGGCGGCGGTCTACCAGTTCTCCGCCTACCTGGTCGGCGACCCGTCGGCCGAGGTCATGATGCCGTTGGTGCGCGCCAGGTTCGAGCGCGAGGACGACAGCGCCGCCTCCGTCGCGCTGATGGAACCGTTGATGCGCCACGGTTTGTTCACCGCAGCCGACTTCGAGACCGTGCTGGAACGCGGCGATGACGCGATCACCTTCGCCGCGGCGTGGGCGGCCGTCGCGGAGCGGCTGGACTTCCCTGACGCGGTCGAGCACGTGGTGCGGTTGTGGTCGGAGCAGGCCGAGGACTACCCGGGCAACGGGGAGGTGGCCTCGCTGTCGATCCTGGCCAGCCACGCCGGGCCGGAGGCCATCCCGGTCGTGCGGGGCCTGATCGGCTCCGCCGACACCGAGGTGGTGATCGCCGGGTGGGTCGAGATCGCGCTGGCCTCCCGCACGTCGACCACGGAGGCCGTGGACGGGCTGCTCGCGATGAGCCCGCGGGACGCCCCGGTGGTGCGGGCATTGGCGCGAGTAGTGCCCGGCGCCCCCGACCGAACCGCGGCGGTGTGCGATGCTGCGGCAGAGTTGGCCGATAGTGGCGACGCAGAGACCGCGGCTGCCGTTGCCGCCACGCTGTTCGCGGCGAAGGACCCGCGCTGGGTGGCCCCCGCTCTGGCCGTCACCGCGAGCGCTGAGGAACCGAGCGTCGACCTGGGCTCCGCGCGGTCCACCTTCGCCTACGCCCTGATCGGCTTCCCCGCCGAGCGCCGCGACCTGGCCTGGGCTGCGGCGGACCTCACCACCGTCACCAAGGCCGCGCTCGCCGCGTGGCGGCACTCGACCTGGGTCGAGGTCCTCGCCGCGCTGCCGCCGAGCGCTGACGTTGTTGCCGCCGCTGACCCGTCGCTGGACGGGCTGTCGGAGGCGATGTGCGAATTGTTGGCCCGCATTGCCGTCACGAACCCCGAGCTGGTCACCGAGGGCCCGGCGGGCGACGGCGCGTGGGCGATCACGGCACGGGCGGTCATCGACCCGGCGACCGACCTGGACGCGGCGTTCCGGCAGGCCTGGGCAGCCAACGGCGGTGACGACAACGCCGACGACGACCTGATCGACGTCTGGGCCCACCGCCCGTCCGAGGCCCTGCGCGAAACCTGCCTGCGCCTGCTCACCGGCACCGCCAACACCTCGTTCCCCGGCCGCTTCGCCCAGCTCGCCGCCGCCAAGGTGGTGCCGGAGCAGGCCTGGCCGACCGTGCGGGCCGTCGTGGACGACGCCGAGAAGCCGCTCGCCGACGCCGTCGAGCTGGCCAAGCGCTACCCCGAGCACCGCGCCGAGCTGGTCGAACTGCTCGCCGACATCGCCGAGAACGGCCGCGAGACCTGGTCAGGGGTGGACCTGGTGTCCATGGCCGTCGCGACCCGCGAGCTCGTCGTCCTCGGCGAGATCGACCAGCAGGACGCCGTCGACACCGCCGTGGAGCTGCTGTTCGACGCCATCCCCGAGCACAGCGCCGCCCGCATCGCCCCCGTCATCGGCGAGATCCTGGCCGCGTGCCCGGACGCCCGCGAAAGCGCCGCCGAGCGGCTCTCGCCCCTGCTCAACGGCGACCACCGGGTGCCCACCGCCAGCGACACCATCGCCGACGACGTCGCGATCGTCGCCGCACTGCGCAAGGGGCTCTGAACCAACAGTTGCGTGACAGGTGCGGACCGAGGGCTAAGCCGGTGCGCACCGGGACAAGGGCCCACCCGTGGGTTGACGATTGCTCCATCACCCGAGCAGCGCCAACGCGAAGGAGCCCCCGATGACCGAGAACGAGATGTCGACTCTGCGGGATGTGGCCGACAACGCGATCCTGTTCCACAACGGCCTCTGGGGCGGCCCTAGCGGGTTCCGCTGGTCCGACAACGACGGCAGCGCCGCGGGCACCGTCCCGCAGTGGGAGTCCGAGTCGCTCGAGGCCCTGCTGCGCCGCGGCCTGGCCCAGATCCACCCGTCGGTCGGCGGCGGCAGGCTCGCCAAGGTCCGGCTGACCACTGCGGGCGCCGACGTGCTCGACCTGCCGATGGCCGCCTAGTACGCCCGGCTAAGCCTTCGGACCGTACGCGGCCCACTCGATGGCCGGGCACCGGTCCTGCACGAACCGCATTCCGGCGTCGACCGCGCGCTGACCAGCGGCCGAGTCGAAGACCTCCAGTTGGAACCAGACGGCCTTCGCGCCGATCGTGATCGCCTCGTCCGCGAACGCCCCCGCGTCCTCCGACCTGCGGAACACGTCAACGCAGTCGACCGCGAACGGGATGTCGGCCAGCGACCGGTACCCCTGCTCCCCCCACACCGCCTCCGCCTTCGGGTGCACCGGCACGATGCGCTTGCCGTGCCGCTGCAGGAACCGGGCCACCCCGTGCGCCGGACGAGCCGGGTTGTCGGCAAGACCGATGATCGCCCAGGTGTCGCAGTGCGCGAGGATCCACTCGATGTCGACGGGGTCGGCGGTGCTCATGCCCCCAGCCTCTCACAACTGGTACCGTCGCCCGCCGTGAGTGATCATGTGGTGACCGTCCTCGGCGCGACAGGCAAGACAGGCCGCCACGTGCTGGCCCAGGCCGCTGAACAGGGCTGGCGGGTCCGCGCCGCGGGCAGGCGCCCGGCGGAGTCCGGCGAGTTCACCCCGTTCGACTGGGACGACGAGTCGACCTGGCAGCCCGCCTTCGCCGGTGCCGACGCCGCCTATGTCGTCATCCCGTTCAACCACGCGGGCGCGCCGGAGAGGGCCCCCGACGTCATCCGGGCAGCTGTGGCCGCGGGAGTGCCGCGCATCGCCCTGTTGTCGACCATCGACGTCGACCACGCACCCGACGATGACCCCACCAAGGTCGCCGAACAGACACTGCTGTCGCTGGACGTGGCAGCGGCGCTGATCCGGCCCACGTGGTTCCTCGACAACTTCACCGTCGGCTCCTTCCGCGGCATGCTCGAGACCGGTGAACTACGCCTTCCCGCAGGCGAGGCCCCGTTCCCGTTCGTCGACACCCGCGACATCGCTGCCGTCGCCGTGGCCGCTATGGCACCCGACGGCCCCACCGGTCCTCTTCCCGTAACCGGCCCGGAATCGGTGAGCCACCACGTGGTCGCAGAGGCCCTGCAGGACGCTCTTGACCGTCCCTTCCGCTACATCCCGGTGGAGCCCGCGGAGTTCATCGCGCTCTTGGAGTCGCGAGGCTTTACTTACTCCTATGGCGACTTCCTCGCTGGCGCGCTCGGCAAGGTCGCCGATGGCAGCTTCGTCATCCCGGTCGCGGACACGGTGGAAGTCCACTGCGGAAGGCGCGCCTACACCCCGGCGGAGTTCGCGCAGCACTTCGCCCAGAGCTAATTGGGCTTAATGGCGGCGACCGCGGGCAAGATGGCCAGCGCGAGGATGCCGCCTGCTAGAGCGAGGACCGGGTAACCGGCGGTACCCACCACAACGCCTGAGGCGAGCCCGCCGGTCGCACCCGCGATCGCGACGGAGACGTCTATAGAGCCCTGGGTCTTGGCGCGGGTCGCAAGGGGCACTGCGTCGGTGATGATGGCGGTCCCTGAGACCAACCCGAAGTTCCAGCCGAGTCCGAGTAAGGCCAATGACAGGGCTAAGAGGGCGACAGAGTCCCCGGGAGCGGTCGCGGCGATGATGCCCGAGGCAAGCAGGGTGGCACCTGCGCCGATCGCGAGGGTGATGCGGCCGTAGCGGTCGACGAGCCAGCCGGTCAACGGGGAGGGCAGGTACATCGCGCCGATGTGGATGGCGATGACCAGGCCCGCGGCGGCGGTGCCGTGGCCGTGGTGGCTCATGTGCACCGGGGTCATCGTCATGATCGCGACCATCACCAGCTGCGTGAGCACCATGATCAAGGCGCCTGGCAGCGGACCGGAGCGGTAGCGCGGGGTCGCCTCGGTGACCGGCTGGGCAGCCTGGGGCAAGTCCTCGGCCCGGGCGAGAACCAGCGGATCGGGGC
The DNA here is from genome assembly GCF_016907695.1 of Actinokineospora baliensis. Lineage (NCBI taxonomy): Bacteria > Bacillati > Actinomycetota > Actinomycetes > Pseudonocardiales > Pseudonocardiaceae > Actinokineospora > Actinokineospora baliensis. The sequence goes on from NZ_JAFBCK010000001.1 coordinate 4,888,025, forward strand.
GCAACCAGACGGCGAGCACCAGAGCGGCCAGCGCGTAGGCGAGGCCGGAGAGCATGAACACCCCAGCCAGCTCGGGCAAGCCGACCGCCTGCGCGAGGTGCCCGGTCGGCGCGGCCAGGTTGGGGCCCGCGACACCGCCGAGCGTGGTGGCGACGAGGACAGTGGAGACCGCCCGGGCCCGGTGCGCGGGGTCGGCGAGGTCGGCCCCGGCGTACCGGGCCTGCATGTTGGTCGCGGTGCCCGCGCCGTAGACGAACAGGGCGACGAACAGCAGCACCGGGTTGTCCAGCGCCGCCGCGGCGATCACCCCCGCGCTGCCGATGGCCCCGGTGAGGTACCCGGCGGCCAGCCCAGGGCGGCGGCCGCGCGCGTGCGAGAGGCGACCGATGGAGATCGACGCCAGCGCGGACCCGGCTGTGGCCAGCGTGCTGGGCAGGCCCGCGAGGTCGGTCGACCCGAGCATCTCCTGGGCGAGCAGGGCCCCGACGGTGACCCCCGCGGCGAGCCCCGCGCCGCTGAGTATCTGGGCGACGACCAAGACGGTCAGGACGCGTCGCTGGGCTCTGGCGTGCGGCGATGCCGCGGCGGCTGGGGTTGCGCTGGTCACGGTGTGTACTTTCCTGCGTGGCGGGGCCTGGTGAGCGGTTTCGTGGCGGAGCTCTCCACCCTGCCTGATCCGGTCGGGCCACGCCGAACGACCGGATCTGTCCACAGTGGCCTGGAAAACCGGGTGAAGTGCCGCCGCGCGGTCACTACTGTGACCTCGACAACTGGGGAGGAACGGTGTACTGGACCCTGCGGCGTCGGCTGGTCGACATCGCCACCCGCCTGTCCGTACTGCGCGACCGCGACCGCCCCCAACCGGGCAAGTCCGTCTACGGCAGCCACCTGGACGGCTACGAGACGTTCGGTGCCTCTCACCACAGGTTTCAGCGCCAGCCACTGCAGCGCAAGCAGATACGCGCCCTGGAGAAGGCGATGGGGGTGCGGCTGCCCGACGAGTTCCGCCTGTTCCTGAAGTGGCTTGGCACCGGCGCCGGGCCGTACTACGGGATCAGGCCGTTCGACGAACTGCTTGAGGCCGCGAGCCCGGCATGCGCCCGTCCCTTCCCCTGGACCGAGGCAGACACCTTCTGGCTCGACGAAGATCGCGAAACCGACCCAGACGGCTGCCTCCCCATCATCACCTACGGCTGCGGCGATGAGATAGTCCTGGTCACCGCAGGCCAACACCGCGGCAGGGTGGTACACCTCGGCCTGGACTTCGACTGCGTCCCCGGCCTGGACTTCCTCACCTTCTACGACGTGTGGGTCATCGAAAGCTTGACCGCACTTCACACCGGCATGCGCCCTGCCGGGAGAGATCCGGCAGCGCGAATGATGTGGCGGCGGCGATACTGAGGCAGGCGGGCCCCATCGCCGTCAGCTCCACCTGGCCGCGTAACCACCCTCGACTCTCGTGATCGGTTACGCGGACGCCACCGTCACCGATTGACCTGTCGTGACTGTGTCCGACCTACCCACTGCCGCTCCCGACTGGCCGATCTGCGATTGGGATGAAGACTGCCGTGGTGCCCAGCTCGGTGAAACGGGGTGGTGCCTATACCACGTCGATGTCGACACGCGGGAGCAAGTACTTCGCACTCCGTCGAGGTTGCTCGAGCTGGGCGGCACGCAGATACACGATGCGGGAGCACGCGTTTTGACCGGGGAACTGGCGCGTCGCCAGCATGATGTCTCGCTGCGCGAGGCCGTCTTCGAAACCGACATCGTGTTCGACCGGGTCGTATTCGGTCGCGCGGACTTCAGTGGCGCGATCTTCCAGGGGCACGCCAGTTTCCTCGACTGCCGGTTCGAGGGGCTGGCCTCGTTCGAGGGCGCCCGGTTTGAGGCCGATGCCATGTTCGGCGGGTCGCACTTTCAGGACAACGCTGTCTACTCAGGCACCGTCTTCGCCGCCAAGGCCAGTTTCACCGGGGCGAGTTTCGGCAAGGTCGCCTGGCTGGGACCGCTCGTCGCCGACCAGGTTGATCTCGAAGGGGCTCAGTTCGACGGGCACGTGGAGGTCGTCGCCGAGACCTCACTGGTGCAGGCGCGGCGGGTGCGGTTCGAGGATACGGCGATCTTCCGGTTGCGGTATGCCGTGCTGGGGTTGGAGGGTGCGAACTTCGGGGTGTCGAGTTCCATCTCCGGTGGTGACCGGCCGTTCGTCGCGCATCGGACGGGGCCGGTGGCTGCCCACAACGACACCGTGAAGGGGTGGTTGCGGCGGCAGGGGCGGGAGGACCTGGACACGGCCTGGAACCCGTTGCTGGTATCCGTGCGCGACAGCGACGTCGGCAACCTGGTGCTCACCGATGTTGACCTGCGGTGGTGCCAGTTCGCCGGTGCCCGCAGGCTCGACCAGTTGCAGATGGAGGGCCGGTGCCCGCTCAACGTGCCCCCACCCCGCCGCGGGCGGGCCAGCCGGGCGGTGTTGGCGGAGGAGCACTTCTGGCGCGCCCGCGGTCGGAGCAAGAACTGGACGGCTGAGCACCCGCTGGGCGAGCAGACCAGCGTGATCCGCGCCGACCGGCTGGCCGCCCTCTACCGCTCGCTGCGCAAAGCCTTCGAGGATGGCAAGAACGAGGCAGGCGCGGGCGACTTCTACTACGGTGAAATGGAAGCCCGCCGCCACGCGACCACCACGACCCGGCCCGAGCGGTGGATCCTCACCGCCTACTGGGCCCTCTCCGGCTACGGTCAGCGCGCCTCACGAGCCTTCGCCGCGTTGCTCCTGCTGATCGCGACAGTGACGATTTTGCTTGTCGGCTGGGGAATCCCCACATCCGAACCGCAGCGCATCACCGGCACAGTCCAGCCGACAACGGCACTCACCGTCGCCGAGCAGTCGACCGCCCTACCAGCGCAGCGGTGGACCCTGTCCCGTGCGGAGAAGGCCTTGCAACTGGCGACCGGTGCGGTGGCGTTCCGGGATGCCGGGCAGAAGTTGACGGCCGTCGGGATGTGGACGGTCACCTCTGCCCGGCTCACCGGACCGCTGCTGCTCGCTCTGGCCGCTCTGGCCATCCGCGCGCGGGTCAAGCGCTGAACAGCCGCCCGTACCCACTCACGTCACCCGTCGCGGTGCCCGCCGTGCGCAGGCTGTGCCACAGGCACGCCTGGTTGGACGTCACCACCGGCACGCCCAGGTCTGCCTCAAGCGAAGCCACCGCGTCCGCGCACCGGAACCCGTTGCCCGCCAACAGGATCCCGTCCGCCGACGACGGGAAGTCGGCCCGCACCTGGCGGTAGACGTCCGCCGGGCGCACCTCCCACTGCGCGCCCGCGTCCCAGGTCTCCCACGGCTTCAACGCGTCCCAGCCCCGGCCCATCCGGAACCGCTGGATGTCGACCGGCGGGTGCCCGGCCTCGGTGAAGTACGACCGGCCCACCTCGACGATCTCGTCCTTGAACCACGGCGGCACCACCACGTACGGCCGGGACACCCCGACCGCGGCGAGGGCGGCGGCCGAGGATTGGGCCGCGGTCACCACCGGCGTCCCGCCCGCGGCCGCGCTCGCCCTGGCCGCGAACGACACGTCGAACGCGGGCCCGCCGAACAGGCTCGACGTGGTGAAGCAGACGCAGATCGCGTCCAGCTGCATCCCGCCGAAGAACTCCAGTCCGCGCGCTACGTCCGGTGAGGACGCGACCAGCTCGGCCGGGTCGTCACCGTAGTCCGATGTGCCCGGTTTGCGCGGGCTCTCGAACCGGGCCGCCACGATGGACACCCCCGTGGGCGCCATCGACCAGAACTCCGACTCCGCCACCGGGTCCTTGTCGATGACCAGGACCCCGATCGCCGCTCGCCAGCCCCACCGGTCCGACCGCATGTCAGGTCCTCGCCGGGGCCAGCGCGGGCAACCGGTTCTCGGCGAAGGCCAAGGCGGCCAGCACCACCAGCGTGCCGACGATCATGTTCCAGGTGATGTGCTCGCCGAGGGTGATCAGGCTGACCAGCACCGCGGTGATCGGCACCAGGTAGTTCACCGCGGAGGCGTTGGCCGCGCCCATGTCGCCGATGAGCCGGAAGTAGATCAGGTACGCCAGGCCGGTGCCGACGACGCCGAGCAGCAGGATGCTGATGATCACCCCGGCGCTGAAGTGCGGCGTCTTCCACGGGAAGAACGGCGTCACGATCGCCTGCAGCACGGTCGCGGTGATCACCTGGGTGGTGGCCGACACCAGCGGCGGCACACCCTTGGACGCCAACATCTTCTTCACGTACACCGTCTGCAGCGCGTAGCACAGCGCCGCGCCCAGCACCGCGAGCTGACCGGCCAGCGAACCCGCCGAGGTCGACCACGGACCGATCACGATGACCACACCCACGAACCCGAGCACGAAACCGACGCCCTTGCGCCAGGTCGCGCGTTCGGCGGGCAGCGCGGCGGTCACCGCGGCCAGGGTGAGCAGCGGTGTCGCGGCGATCAGCACACCGGCCATCGCCGCGCTGGTGCGCTGCTCACCCCAGGCCAACAGCAGGAACGGGGCGACCATGCCGAGTATCGCGGTGACCACGGTGTGCCCCCACACCGCCGCGTTCCTGGGCAATCGGCCCTTGGTGGCGGTCAGCACCGCGAACAGCACGATCGCGCCGAGCAGCACCCGGCCCAGCACCAGCTGCGCCGGGGTCAGGCCGTCGACGGCGATCTTGATGAACGTGTAGCTGGCGCCCCAGATGAAGGCCAACAGGATGAACAGGGCGACGTTCACTCGACTCATGGGTTACGCGGTTTCCCTACGGGATCAGACGAGAACGGGGGAGGGGATGCTGTCCAGGCCCGCGCGCAGCGCTTCGTCGCTGAGCGCGTCGTCCGACAGCGTCCCCGCCAGGTACTTCTGGTAGGCGACGAGGTCGAAGTCACCGTGGCCGGACAGGCCGAGCAGGATGGTCTTGCCGACCCCCTCCTCCCGGCAGCGCAGCGCCTCGTTGACCGCGCCGCGGATGGCGTGCGTGGACTCCGGGGCGGGCACGATGCCCTCGGCCCGCGCGAACAGCACGCCCGCCTCGAAGCAGTCATTCTGGCGGACGGCGATCGCCTCCATAAGACCCGTCTCGACCGCCCGGCTCACCACCTGCGCGATGTTGTGCGCGCGCAGCCCACCGGCGTGCACGGCGGGCGGGATGAACTTGTGCCCGAGGGTGTGCATCCGGAACAGCGGGGTCAGCCCGGCCGAGTCGGCGTGGTCGTAGGCGATCCGACCCCGGGTCAGCGTCGGACAGGCCGCGGGCTCGACCGCGATCAACCGGACATCCCGCCCACTGGCGAGCTTGTTGCGCAGGAACGGGAACGCCAGCCCGGCCAGGTTGCTGCCGCCGCCCGCGGCGCCGACCACGATGTCCGGGTAGTCGTCGGCCAGGGCGAACTGCTTGACCGCCTCCTGCCCGATGACGCTCTGGTGCGCGCAGACGTGGTTGAGGCCGCTGCCGCGGGTGTAGCCGTACTCGGGGTTGGCCATCGCGAACTGCAACGCCTCGGACTTGGCCACCCCCAGGCTGCCCGGGTGCTCGGGGTGCTCGGCGAGCACCGCCCGGCCGGACTCGGTCTCCGTGCTGGGCGAGGCGGTGCAGACCGAACCGTAGGTCTCCATCAGCGTGCGGCGGTAGGGCTTCTGCTCGAAGCTGACCCGCACCATGAACACCTTGGTCTTCATGTCGAACAGCGCACCCGCCAACGCGACCGCGCTGCCCCACTGGCCCGCGCCGGTCTCGCCGACCAGACCGGTCTTGCCCGCCAGCTTGTTGTAGTACGCCTGCGCGAGCGCGGTGTTCGGCTTGAAACTCCCCGTCGGCGCGACGCCCTCGAACTTGTAGTAGATCCGGGCGGGGGTGTCGAGGGCCTTCTCCAGGCGCCGCGCGCGGAACAGCGGCGTCGACCGCCACTGCGCGTAGAGCTGGCGGACCGGTTCCGGGATCTCGAACTCCGGCTCCATGCTGAGTTCCTGCTCGACCAGCGCGGGCGGCATCGAGCGGGCGAGGGCGTCGAGGCCGACCGGTTCCCGGGTCGCCGGGTCCAGGATCGGGGCGATCCCGCCGACGTCCACAGCCGGGTTGTACCAGGTGTGCGGGATGTCGGACTCGGTCAGCTCGTACTTGATGTTGTCCATGCTCAGGCGCTCCTAGCTGGCCTCGCCGGTGAGGGACCCCTCGGCCAGCTCGTCGTCGGATCGGAACAGCTTCGGGTGCGCGGCGCGGATGCCGGACACCACGGTCTCGTACGGGAAGTCGTCGAACTCGCCGCGCATCCGCAGGAACTCCATGTGCCTGCGGCCGTTCTCGTCGTAGGGGTGGTACAGGCTGTCGGCCGTGCCGTCGAACTCGAGCGGCGCGATCTTGTAGAGCTTGCACAGCAGCTTGTTGAACACCGGGGTCGCCTTGACCCAGCGGCCGTCGAGGTGCACGGAGGTGAGGCTGTGGAAGCAGAACACGTCGCCACCGACCAGCTCGCGCAGCCGGGGGGAGGACAGGTGGTTGCGCACGTCCCCGTAGACGATCCGGCTCGGCACGCCGACCGCGCGCACCGCCGCAGCGTACACAATGGACTTGTGCACGCAGAATCCCCGCTTGTGCTTGATGATCGCGCTGGCGGTGAACTCGGCCCGGGTCATCCGGCTGCCGTAAACCTCGTAGTTGATGCCGTCGCGCACCGCGTAGTAGAGCTTGACGGCCTTCTCGGTGTCGCTGAGGCCGTCCGGCTCAGGCAGCGCCTTGGCTATGAACTCCTGGACGGTGTCCGATCGGTAGTCGAGGAACTCGGTCTCAGCCGTCAACTCTGCCAGGTTCTCAGTGCTCATCCCAGTCCCATCATCGCGGCGATCCGCTGTCGCTGGATCTCCGTGGTGCCCGAGTAGATCGTCCCGGCGACCGCGTTGCGCACGTCCTTCTCCACGCCGTACTCGGTCATGTACCCGTACCCGCCGAACACCTGGACCGCGGCCAGCGCCGAGGCCAGGTTCGCTTCGCTGACCACCAGCTTGGTGATCGCGATGTCCGTGGTGACGTTCTTGCGCGCCACCAGCTTCTCCGCCGTGTCGTAGAGCCATTTGCGCGAGGTCTCCACCCCGATCCGCATGTCAACCAGCTTGGTCGACACCGCCTGGAACGACCCGATCGGCTGGCCGAACTGCTTGCGGGAGCGGGCGTGGCGCACGCACTCGCGCAGCCGGTGCTCCATCTCGCCCAGGTTCACCACGAACGACAGCAGGATCTCCCACTTCATCACGTGGTCGAGCACCAGGAACCCCGCGCCCGGCCTGCCGACCGCGTTGGTCGCCGGAACCCGGACGCCGTCGAGGAACAGCTCGCTCAGCGGCGAGGTCCGCAGCCCCATCTTGCTCATCGGCGAGCCGACGTGCAGGCCGGGGGAGTCGCGCTCCACCAGGAACGTGGTGATCGCGTCCGGCGCGCCTGGCGTCCCGGTGCGCGCGTACACCATGAACGTGTCGGCGATGGGGCCGTTGCTGACGAAGGACTTCGAGCCGTTGAGCACGTAGTGATCACCGTCGAGCACCGCGGTGGTCCGCATCGCCATCATGTCCGAACCGGCGTCCGGCTCGCTGATGGCGTGCGCGCCGATCGCCGACCCCGCGCACACCCCCGGCAGGTACCGCTGCTTGAGCTCGGCGGAACCGAAGCGCTGCAACGGGATCCCGGTGCTCACCACGTGCGTGGTGACCGAGAACGGGAACCCGCCGTCGCGGCAGCTCTCGCCGAGGCCCTCCAGCACGTACATCGTGGTCAGCAGGTCCGCGCCGAGGCCGCCGTACTCGGTGCCGAAGGGCATGCCGAGCAGCCCGGATTCGCGCACCAGGGTCCAGCCGGTGCGGGAGAACTCGCCGGTCGGGTCGCGCTCGAGGTGGTCCTTGCCCACCGCGGCGCCCAAGTCGGCCGCCGCGGCGCGCAGGGTCCGCTGCTCGTCGGTCCAGTTGATCACGGGGAGCACTCGTAGTGGGAGAACCCGTCGGCGTCGAGGTTGTGCCGCTCGTCGCCGCGCAGCGCCGGGGTGAAGATGCTGACCAGTTCCAGGTCCTGGTCGGGTCCGGCGATCAGGAAGTGCGCGTCGTGCTCGTCGAGGGCGTAGAGCACCCCGGGTTCGAGCCGGTGGGTGATCCCGTCCGGGGTCTGGATCTCGCCGGACCCGGCGATGCAGTAGCACGCCTCCAGGTGCTGGCGGTACTGCAGCCGGGACTTGGTGCCCGCGCGCACGGTGGTGTGCGCGACGGAGAACCCCATGTTGTCCGGGCGCAACAGGAACCGGTAGCTCAGACCGTTACCCCAGTCGACGCACGCTACCTCTGAACGGCTGCGGACGATCATCAGGCTGGCCCTTTCACGAGTGCGGACTCAACGAAGGCGTCGATGGCGCGCACCGAGCGGAACTGCTCCGGCGCCAGGTCGAAGTCCTCCACGGGCAGGTCGAAGCGCTCGCCGAGCCAGCCGATCAGCCGCAGCAGGCCGAGGCTGTCGACGACCCCGTTGGCCAGCAGGTCGTAGTCGGCGTCGAGCTCGTCGGCCCGGATGTCGGGGGCGAACTCGGCCACGACGTGGCGGGTGATCTCATCGATGCGGGACATCGGGTGGTGACCCCTTCCGTGCTAGACCCGGTCGGCAAGCAGCTTCGTGCGGTCGACCTTGCCGGTCGACGTGCGCGGGAACTCCTCGGTGGCGAGCTCCAACGAGGACGGGACGGCGGTGCGCGGCAGCAACCGCGCGCAGTGCGAACGCAGGGAGAGGCTGTTGGGGCGGGTGCCGTCGACCGCGCGGACCAGCGCGTGCAACCGGTACCCCGCCTCGTCGTCGGGCAGGGCGAGCACGACGACCTCGGCGACCTCGGGGTGCGACTGCAGCGCCGCCTCCACCTGCCGCGGGTTGGTCCGAACGCCGCGCACCTTCACCTGGTGGTCGGCGCGGCCGTCGAGGTGGAACACCCCGTCGGCGTCTCGGCGCACCAGGTCCCCGGTGCGCAGCCAGGTGTGGCCGTCGAGCTCAACCCACCGGTCGGTGATCGCGGTGTCGAGGTAGCGACCGGCTTGGAACGGGGTGCGCACCAGCAGTTCCGCGCCGTCCACCCGGACCTCGACCCCGTCGATCGGGCGGCCGATCGGCACCGGGTCCTGGCTGGTCGGGTCGGAGTCGTGGATGAGGCTGTCGTTGGTCTCGGTGCAGCCGTACACGTTGCGGATCCGGGCTTTCGGGAACAGCTCGGGCAACCGGGCCAGCAGCTCAGGCGGCATCGCGTCGCCGGTGTGCACCAGCTCGCGGACCGAGGGGAACGGGCCGTCGGCGACCTCGAGCAACCTGCGGTAGAACAGCGGCACCGCCTGCACGACCTCGACCGGCGCGTGGGTGAACGCGCGCAGCAGGTAGCGGGCGTCGAGCGCGCGTTCCTGGTCGGCCAGCACGACCTGACCGCCCCGGCGCAGGGTGGTCCAGATGTCGAGCAGGCACAGGTCGAAGTTCAGCGGGGCGTAGTTGAACACCGTGCTGCCGCCGGTGATGTCGAACGCCCCGGCCGCCCAGTCGGTGAACCGGTCGACGGCGTCGTGCGGCAGCGGGACGACCTTCGGCAGCCCGGTCGACCCGGAGGTGGTCAGCATCGGCCCGATGCCCCCGAGGTCGGGCACCTCGTCGGCGGGCTCGCCGGTGTCCACCGTGGTCAGGTCCGCGTGCACGACGTGCCCGCACCCGGCCTGCCGGTAGAGCGCGGCCCGCGCGTCGGTGCCCAGGTCCGACGGTGGCAGCAGGAACGGCCGCCGCTGCGCCCAGCAGGCCAGCACCAGCGCGACCGACTCCGGGGACTTGCGCACGTGCAGCCCCACCGGCCGCCCCGCGGTCAGCCCGTCGAGCACCCGCAGCGCGTCCTCGACCAGCGCGCGCAGCTCGCGATAGGACACATCGGCGCCATTGAACGACAACGATGTTCCTTTGGCGCCACTGTCGATGAGACCGGATAAATGGTCCCCCATAAAGGCCCCCGATTGATATGCATTCTGCCTTTCCGAGACGCTAGCGACGACCGGTCGGGCCACGCAAACCGCCGAACGGGTGACGGACTCGGGCGTCCGATCCCAGATTGAACTACCTCGGGCTAGCGGTGGTTGCTCCGAATGTGCCAGTCAGGCCACCCGGTTCGCGCAATGGGAATGAGGACCTGTGTCGTGTTCACTATTGAATTCCCGAACCGCTGTTAACGCGTTGGTTCGCTTTGCCGCTATACGAATGCGCAGATGTGGTGTAGGCGGTCCACCGGCTGGGCGGTCTTGGCATCCGGACTGTCCAGCGTGGACGTGCCAATCGGACGCCGCACGCCTGCCGGATCTGGCGGCTTTCGGCCCCCGCCGCGCCCGGAGTGGATCACAGGGCCACAGTGGACAGAGCAGTGCACACACCCGCGGCCGAGGTGACCGCCACTCGGCCGAACGCCACGCGCCGATCGGCTCGGCGAGCGGACCGACTACGGACAACGTATGATGCCCGCCCGGTCGGCATTCGCGCATCGGAAACGCGCCCTGGGCGTTTTCTAGCGGCCGATGTGGTGGGCGGCCTGCCTCAGGTCGATCTCCTCGATGAGGTCCCTGGCGACGTCCTCGGTGAGTTGCCGTTGCATGACGGCCTTGCCGATGGCCAGGCGCTGGGCCTCGAAGGAGGCGTCGGGGTCGGCGTTGGGGTCGTCCGCGCCTCGGGCGAGTTGCCTGCCGTGGGCGCGCATCCTGGCGTATTCGGCGCGCTCGGCGGTCAGGTCGAAATCGAGCTTGCGGGCCAGCCAGCCCACGGTCGTGCCCTGCAGCAGCAGCGTGCCCAGGGTGACGATCAGCGCGATCGCCTGGATCTCGTTGCGGCCGGGGAACGGCTCCCCGGACGAGGTGAACTCGGGGACGCCCGCCGCGGCGGCCAGGGTGAGGATGCCGCGCATGCCGGTCCAGCTGACCAAGGCGGTCTCCTTGGCCGTCGGCGGCGCCACCGGCTCGCCCCGGCGGCGGCGGTCGCGGCCGGGCAGGAAGCGGGGATCGCGGGAGGCCCGCCGCTGGATGCTGCGGTAGTGCGCGGTCCACCGGCCGAACAGGCCGAACACGGCGACGAACCGGAACACCACCGCCGCCACCAGCAGCACCCCGGCGGCGATGAGGGTCCGCACCACCGCGCTGTCGTCGGCCTCGTCGAGGTCGTGCAGGACGAACCGCAGCTGCAGACCGATGTAGGCGAACACGAAGGTCTCCAGTAGGAAGTCCATCACCTGCCAGACGCTCTCCTCCTGCAGCCGGGTCCGGTACCCGCCCGGGTACTGGTGCTTGGGGTCGAGGGCGAGGTTGACGCTCATCGAGAACGCGGCGGTCACCACGGCGAGGATCCCCGAGGCGTGCGCCTGCTCGGCGGTCAGGAACGCGGTGAACGGCAGCAGCATCACCAGCGCCGTCTCCAGCGTCGGGTTGCCCAGCCGCTTGCGGATCACCAGGCCGACCACCGCGAAGCCCGCGCCGATGGCCATGCCGATCCCGGCGGTGCGGAAGAACTCGCCGACGCCGCCCAGCCAGGTCGCGTGCGCGCCGTTGACCGCGGCCACCGCGATGGTGAACAGGGTCAGCGCGGTCGCGTCGTTGACCAGGCTCTCCCCGGTCAGGATCGAGGTGACCCGCTTCGGCATGCCGATCCGCTCGCCGTGCGACACCGTGGTGATCGTGTCCGGCGGCGCGAGCACGGAGCCGAGCACGAACGCCGCCGCCACCCCGATCGAGGGCAGCAGCAGCGAGGCCAGCCAGCCCAGCACGCCCGCGGTCAGCACCACGGTGATGACGCCGAGGTAGATGATCGCCCGCAGGTTCGCCCCGAACCCCGACATCGAGGCACCCCTGGTCGCCGAGTACAGCAGCGGCGGGATCACCAGTGCGAGGATCAGCTCGCTGTCGAGCTCCAGCCGGGGCACCCCCGGGATGAACGAAGCACCGGCGGCGAGCACGACGATCAGCCAGCCGGGCTCGACGCTCTTCTTGCGGGCGACCGCGGTGACCGCGATGCCGATTCCGATGATGAGCAGCAGCTGAACGCCATTCACGCGGCCACTCTAGGTGCGGCCACCCCCGGTCGCACCGGCGCCCGCCGGTGATCACCGCCGCAGCAGCCGGTCCCACGGCCGTTTCCCCGCGGCCATCAGCGACGCGGTGGTCCGGGCCGTGCGGCGCGCGGGCGCCACCCTGCGCACAGTCGCCGAGGAGGTCGAGCAGGCCATCGGTCGGTGCGCACGTGCAGCGGCTGCTCTCCCCGCGACCCCGAGCGGAGGAATGCGGGAGGACCTTTCCGCCGAGTTCCTGCCCCTGGAGCGGACGCGGTCGCGCCGGCGCCACCCTGCGCACCGCCGCCGAGGAGAACCGAGCGTGCCATCGGGTCGACGCGCACGTGCAGCGGCTGCTCTCCGCCGCCGGTGATCACCGCCGCCGCCGGTCCCCGGCGAGCGGGGTGCCGCTGACCAGCCCGCGCGGGACTAGCACGGCGCCGAGCGGGGAACCGCACGTTCCCGCACGCTGCTGGCGCGCGGCGCGACCGGCGAGCCACCACCTCGTGCCGATCGAGCACGTGCCGAAGGTCGTCGTCGCCGAGGGCCGGGCAGGCCCTCGGGTCGGGCGGCGCTTCGGCTCGCACATGCGGCGGCTGCACTCCGCCGACCCGACCTCGACCGTCGCGCACTTGCTCGACGGGCTCACCGCGCAGGCCGTGCTCCACCCCGAGGTTGTCCTCCCCCCGCCGTCACCCGAACAGGGTTCTCATTTCGCGCGCCCGGCGTTCTCGGGCAACGCTGGAGACCGACCACTGTGGACCCGGCTCGGCCGGGCGGATCGAGCGCGGTGACCGTGCCGAGGTAGGCGTCGCCGCGCGGGCGAAGGCGCGGGTGGCTGTCATGGCGGTGTTGCTCTACCGGCTCGGGTTGTCCTCTGTGCGGCGCCGCGTGCTCGTGGCGCTGGTGTGGCTGTTCGTGTTCGTGGCCTCCGGGGTGGGCGCGGTGACCCTGTCGGGGGAAACGGTGACGACCTTCCGGATCCCGGGGCAGGAGTCCACGACGGCGCTGGAGCTGATGGGGGAGCGCTTCGGCGCCGCGTCCGGCGGTGGGTCCGCGCAGGTGGTGATGGAGGCGCCCGCCGGGAGCACGCTGCTGGAGACCGAGGTCGCCGAGCGGGTCAGCGGGGTGGTCGCCCAGCTGAAGCGGCTACCGGGTGTCGTCGCCGTCAGCAATCCGGTGGACCCGGCAAACCCGGTCGTGTCGGCGGACAAGCGGATCGGCTACGCCACGGTGTCCTACGCGGAAGAGGCGCCCGCGGTGACCGAGGACCAGCGGACCGCGCTGCGGGAGGCGGTCGCGGCGGCCAGGGTGGACGGGCTGGTGGTCGAGGTCCGCGGTGACGTGTTGCAGGCATCCGGCCAGCCAGGCGGTCCCGCCGAGGCGATCGGTGTCATCGTCGCGCTGGTGGTGCTGGCGGTGACCTACGGCTCGCTGGTCAGCGCCGGGATGAACCTGTTGACCTCGGTCGTCGGGGTCGGCATCGGGGCGATGGGCATCATCACGCTGACCGGGTTCGTGGACCTGCAGTCGACCACCCCGGTGCTGGCGGTGATGCTGGGCCTGGCGGTCGGCATCGACTACGCGCTGTTCATCGTGACCCGGTTCCGACATGAGTTGTTGGCGGGCCGCTCGGTGGAGGAGTCGGCGGCGATGGCCGTCGGCACGGCGGGCTCCGCGGTGGTCACGGCCGGGCTGACGGTGGTGATCGCGCTGGCAGGGTTGTCGGTCGCGGGTATCCCGTTCCTCACCGAGATGGGCCTGGCCGCCGCGGGCACGATCGTCGTCGCCGTGCTGATCGCGGTGACGCTGGTGCCCGCGATCCTCGGGTTCATCGGTCGCAAGGCCCTGCCGCGCCGCTCCCGCGAAGAGGGCTCGCCGGTGCACGTCGATCACGGTTTCTACCGCCGCTGGGCCAGCGGTGTCACCCGGCACCCGTGGCTGACGCTGGTGGCCGCGGTGGTGGCGCTGCTGGTCATCGCGATTCCCGTGCTGTCGCTGAAGACCTCGCTGGTGCAGCACCCCGACCGTGGCAGCACCGAGGCCAACGCCGAGCGGCTGATCGAGGCCGGGTTCGGGCCCGGGTTCAGCGCGCCCCTGCTGGTGCTGGTCGACGGGCCGGACGCGGTCACCCGAGCGCCCGCCATCCGCGACCAGATCGCCGCCCAAGCCGATGTCGCCGTGGTCGCCCCACCGCGGCCCAACCCGGGCAACACCGCCGCGCTGATCACCGTGATCCCGGCGTCCGGCCCCGACTCCGCCGAGACCAACACGCTGGTCCGAGCACTGCGCGACACGATTCCCGACACCGACGGCGCCCGCGTCTACGTCACCGGCACCACGGCGGTGAGCATCGACATCTCGCACAAGCTCGACGAAGCGCTGCCGCTGTACCTGGCGCTGGTCGTCGGGTTGGCGTTCATCCTGCTGATCCTGGTGTTCCGCTCGATCCTGGTGCCGGTGGTCGGCGTGCTCGGCTTCCTGCTGACGATCGGCGCTGTGCTGGGCGCGACGACCGCGGTGTTCCAGTGGGGCTGGCTCTCGGCCGTGGTCAACAGCAACTCCACCGGCCCGCTGATGTCGTTGTCCCCCATCATCATCGTCGGGATCCTCTTCGGACTCGCCATGGACTACCAGGTCTTCCTGGTGTCGCGCATGCACGAGGCCTACGCCCACGGCATGGAACCCCGCCGCGCCGTCACCACCGGCTTCGGCCAATCCGCCCCCGTCGTGGTCGCCGCGGCCACCATCATGTTCGCCGTCTTCGCGGGCTTCGTCCCCGAAGGCGACGCGACCATCAAACCCATCGGCTTCGCCCTGGCCATGGGCATCCTCTTCGACGCCATCATCGTCCGCATGATCGCCGTCCCCGCCGCCCTGGCCCTGCTCGGCCACAGCGCCTGGGCCCTGCCCACCTGGCTGCGCTGGCTCCCCGAACTCGACGTGGAAGGCGCCGCCTTGGAGCGCGACGTCCCAGCCCAGTCCGCCACCGAACCCACGCCCACCCCAACCCGCGAGTCCACCAGCAGCCACATCCGCTGAACTCTGCCGGTTTCCGCTGGCTTCATGCGGACACTGGTTGTCCGCAACCCGCGGGAGGGTCGGTTCATGACGCACGCTGAAGAGCCCGTCGACCATTCCGGCTCCCGCATCGACCACCTGAACATCGCGGTGCCCGACCTCAAGTCCGCGGTGGCCTTCTACGAGCCGGTGCTCGCCGCCATCGGGATCACCAAGATGCTGGAGATCCCAGCGGGCCACACGCAGGGACAACTCGCCATGACCGGCTTCGGCTGGCCCGATCGCAAGCCCTACTTCTGGCTGGTGGACAACGGCACGGTAGGCACCGGCATGCACCTGGCGTTCACGGTCGACACCCGTGACGACGTCGAGGTCTTCTACCGCGCCGCGCTGACCGCGGGGGCGACACCGGTGCACGAGCCCGCCGTCCACCCCGAGTACCACGACGACTACTTCGGGGCGTTCGTGCTCGACCCGTACGACATCAGCCTTGAGGCGGTGTGCCACCGAGCGGTGCGCTGATCCGGTCGCGTGGGCGGTACTGCCCGAAGGGGACGGCAGTACCGCCCGCGCGGGCACCCGTCGAGGCAAGCCGGAGTGGGGGTCTTCGGCGACACTGGGGGGAGTCGGGGCTCGGCGTAGGGAGAGTGCGATGCCCAGAACACTCGACACCACGCATGACGAGCCGCGCGGTGCGCGCCCGGCGGTCCAGGCCCGGGAGAACCTGCGGCCGGACCTGAAGGCCGCCCTGATGCTGCAGCGGACCGCGGGCAACCGGGCGACGAGCCGGTTGCTCGACGCCCGTGCCGTCGGCGGTGGGGTCGAGGGTGGGGAATTGGTGGACAACCGGTCGGGCGCACCGGCCACGCCGACGGTGCAGCGGGACAGTCCCGAGGACGTGACCGTGGCGTTCGGTGGGCAGGTGCGCAGCGCGTCGACCCCGGCGGGGATGGTGGACCGGATCGCGCCGGGGCGGTCGGTGCCATTGGCGTTCACCGTGGCCAACTGGCACACCCCGATGGCCCCGATCACGCTCAGCGTCGCCAACGTCGGCGCGGGCGGGGTCGCGACGGTCAACGGCGGCGCCACCGCCCAGGTCCAGGCCAGCGGCACGGTGACCGTCGCGGGCACCGACCAGACCGCTGTCGGCCAGGGCGCGCAACTGCGGGTCACCGCCACGCTGGGTCGGCGGGTGGTCGCCCAGTCGGCGCCGTTCGCGGTGTGCGCGGTCCCCACCGACTGGACCGACACGCTGATCGGCCCGGTGACCGGCGCTCGGCGCGGCATCGAGGTCCAGGACGGCTGGTCGTCGGACGGGGGAGGCGGGCTCGCCGACCTGGCCGAGACGGAGATCTCCGAGCAGGTGCAGTACTCCGGCGGCACCGGCTGCTTCGCCGGGATCAACCGGGGGACCAACTCCGGTTACCTGCCGGGGCACCAGCTGACCACCGACACGCACGCCATCGCCACCTCGGCGCTGACCGGCGTGGGCCACCTCGTCGCCGACCAGGTGTCCACCTTCAACGAGAAGCGCACCGGCGCCACCGACGTCCCCATGGCGAACTCCGGCATGCGGGTGACCCGCGACGTGCGCGCCAAGTCCGGCGGCGGCTTCGAGATCGAGACCAGCAAGAACGGCGCCGCCACCACCGCACGCGGCTTCACCTCCGCCGCGGGTACCGCCGCCATCTCCCTCCGCCAGGACGTCTGATGCCCCACGACTTGGCCGCCACCTACCCGGACTGGCCCGCCAAAGGCCCCACCACCGACGGCTGGCGGATCAGCATCGCCACCCCCCACACCGAGTACCGGGTCGACACCCCCATCCACGTGGCCCACGCCGTGGAAGCCCTGACCCCCGGCCACACCCTCCACGTCATGGGCCCCAAACCCGTCCACGGCGAATGGGTGGACGACACCCTCGTCACCCCACCCCCCGGGGAAGACCCCCTCGTCCCACCCCTCTACGACGGCCGCGTGATCCCCTCCCCGGCCTTCGACACCAACTACGAGATCACCACCTACACCTTCACCACCCCCGGCCCCCACACCATCCAATGGCGGCTGGGCGCCCTCACCTCCAACCTCCTCACCCTCACCATCACCTAGCGCGCCGCGTCCCCGCTGCCGCAAGCTGCCCGCGAGCGCGGGCCTCGCCACTGCCTGCAGCACCGAGGCCGTCATGCCGCGCTTCACGTTCCTCGCTCCCTGCCTTCGCGAACCGCGAGCGGCACCTGCTGTACCGCGGCTTGTCCGCGCGCGGCTTCCTCGGCCACTCAACTGCGGCGTCCCCGCCGACGAAGCCCACTCGCCCTCCGAGTTCTAGGCGTTCGTCACGTCTCGACCGGCCGCCCGCCACACCCGGGTCAGTGATTCGCCCCGCGGATCGTGCTCGAACTCCCGTCGCATGACCACGCAGCGTGCACCGCATCCCCCTTTCGTGCGAACGGATTCCACTGTGGACAGTGGGAACCCGCTGCGGGGTCTCGATCGGGTGGTCGGCGCGGCGAGAAGGCTTGTCCAGGCCCGAACCGGTGAATGCTCGCCTCGGAGCTCGGCCCACGAGGGGTCGGGCCCGACCGAGGAGGTCACAGGATGAAGAAGTGGACAGTGGTGGTGCTCGCCCTCGTGTTCGCGACCGGGCTCGTCACGGCCCCGGCGGCCACGGCCGACCAAGCGGGCAGTCGCCTCAGCGGCGGGTACTGGGTGCTGCGCACCCCCGACGGCGCGGGCCTGGTCGAACGCGACGGTCTGATCGGTCTTGGTGCCCCGGGTAGAGCGACGCGGTGGCGGATCACCTACGCCGGACCCAGCGACAGCGGTCCGACGTACCTGATCATGGCCAGCAACAACCAGCGCGGCTGGGTCCTGCCAGGCGCGGCGCCGTCCACGCCGGTCCGGGTGAGCCCGATGCTGTTGCTGCCGACCGACCCGCGCACCCTCCGCTGGACGATCCACAGCACCAACCGGGGCGGCAGGCTCGAGATCACCATCAGCTCGGCCCTCAACGGCTGGCCGGTCGTGCCCAACGGCGCCTACGACCCGCGGCTGGTCGTGGTCCCGGAGACCTTCGCCCCGGTGACCTACCTCGCCACCAGGGTCGGCTGACCCCCGTCACGTCCGCCCACCCGCCGCCGATGATCTTCAGCGACGGGTTCGGGCGGGCATGGCGGGAGCGGGCATGGCGGGCATCATCATGGGACACGGATCGCACCACGGGAACGACGTGGTCACCGTGCCCGCAGGTCTGCCGCTGCGGTTCTTCACCGACGAGGGTTCGCCGCTGCTGATGGTCAACCTCCTGGAGTTGCTCAAGCGCGACTACCCCAGGACGCCCATGCACACCGCGGCACCGGGCACCACCGTGCCGAACTACCAGTACGCGCCGTTCGAGCCCTACGAGCTACGGGCCATCGCTCAAGCCGACCAGCTGGACCTGCCACGCGTCATCGTCGGCACCCCGGCCCAACGCACCACGGTGCGACTCTGCGAAGACCCCAAGGGCTGCCCTCCGGCAGGCCCCCACCGCTGCGCCGGGGTGTTCGGCAAGGCCGCGGGGTGGGCGGAACTGCTGGTGATCTCCTGCCGGATCCACGTCGGCCACCCGCAGCAGCCGACCGTCGCGCTGATGACCCCCACCGGTAGGGACACCTCGGTGTTCGACGCGCTGTTCGCCTGGGTGTCCGCCTTCGTCCCCCAGCCGACCGCCGCCCAGGACGTCACGTGGAAGGCGCTCACCGAACGCGAGCGGATCCGCCTCATCGCCTCGGACGACGAGATCCGGTTCTGGGCGGACTGCTTCGACCTGCGCACCCGCCTCGCCGCGCTCGACAAGGCAGCAGCACTCGACCTGGTCAAAGCCGCTCCCGAACCCGTCCGGTTCCGCCTGCTGCGCGACTACCCCGCGCACCGCGACCTCGCCCGTGACGGGATCGTCCTCCTGCCCGACGAGCGCCAGGCCATCGCCGCCTTCCCCCGCGCCGTGTTCGACGACCAGGTCCGCGTCTGGCTCGACCTCGAGCTGGCGGACCAGATCCGCTGGATGGCCGACCCGACCATGACCTCCTGGGCCAGCGCCTTCAACGTCCTCGAGATGTTCGACGCGGGCCTGCGCGGACCGGGCCTGCTGGCCATGCTGGGTGAACTCGACGCTGCGGGCAAGGCTTTCGCGCAGGGTGAGCCCGCCCTGGTCCAGTACCTGGCCGAGCGGAAGGCCTGACCGGGCAAGATGTGCGGGGTGGAGCACCTCGTCGACCTCGATATGCCCCCAGTTCCGCGACGTCGATGAGGCCTACGCCGCGGTCGTCGAGAAGGTCGAGGGCTTCCTCTAGGGCCTGCTCGGCGGCAGCGCGCAGAACTCGTGCCCGTCGGGGTCGGTCATGACCAGCCAATCGACGTCGCCTTGGCCGATGTCGACGCGGGTCGCGCCGAGGGTGGTGAGCCGGTCGACCTCCGCGGCGTCGGCTTCCAGGTCGAAGTGCAGCCGGTACTTGCCGGTCTTGGGGTCCAGTGGCGGGCCGCCCCAGGTGATCTTGGGGCCGCCGTGCGGGGAGCGGATCGCGGTCTCCTCGTCCTGGTCCCACACCAGCGGCCAGCCCAGCGCCGCGCTCCAGAAGTACCCGACCGCCTGCGACCCGTCGCACGCGACCGCCCCGATCAGCCCGCAGTCGGCCAGGAACCGGTTGCCCGGCTCGATCACGCAGAACTCGTTGCCCTCGGGGTCGGCGAGCACCACGTGCTCCTCGTCCGGCCCCTGACCGATGTCGATGTGCGCCCCGCCGAGCTCGACCGCCCTGGCCACCCGCCGCCGCTGGTCGTCGAGCGAGGAGCTGGTCAGGTCGAAGTGCATCTGGTTCTGCCCGACCTTCGGCCCCGCGCCCGGCACGAACCGGATCAGGAAACCTGTGTCGTCGCCGGGAACCACCGCGACCCCGCCCCTCGGGTCCTCGACCGTCGTCCAGCCCAGCAGGTCCGCCCAGAACCGGGCCAACCGGGCGGGGTCGTCGGCGTCGAAGCACAGCGCGAGCAGGCGCGAGGTCATCCCCGCATCATCGGATCCGCGCTCAAGACCCCGCAACTCGATTTCGTGCACTCTGGACGGAGATCACGGGATCAACGGCAGGGGTAAAGGAATGGTCATGGAATCGGTGCGCGCCGACGTCGTCGTTGTGGGTGCGGGTCCGACAGGGTTGATGTTGGCCAACGAGGTGGCGCTGGCCGGGGTCTGTGTTGTTGTGCTGGAACGGTTGCCCGAACGCAGCGGCCAGTCGAAGGCGTTGAATCTGCAGCCGCGCACGGCCGAGGTGTTCGATTTGCGCGGATTGATGGAATCCACGCGCGAATACGCGCTGGGCACCTGGGGTGGCGGCCACTTCGGCGGGCGGCCGTTGGGGTACGAGGGCTGGGGGACCAGGCACCCGTACCAGGTGCACATCCCGCAGGCCGGTGTCGAACGCGCGCTGGAGGAGCGGCTCGGCGAGCAGGGCGTGCAGGTCCAGTGGGGTCACGACGTGCTCGAACTGGCCCAGGACGACACGGGTGTCAACGCTGTTGTCCGCACCCCGGCCGGAGAACTGGAGGTGCGCGCCGACTACTTGGTCGGATGCGACGGTGGGCGCAGCACGATCCGCAAGCAGCTCGGCGTCGACTTCCCCGGGACGGACGCGAGCGTGTTCTCGTTCGTGGCCGACATCGTCCTCGACAAGATGCCTGCCGCGGTCCCGACCCGTCTGCGATCGGTTCGCGACGCGATCGCCAAGAGCAGCGACCGCGGTGTGGGCGGCCTGATCCCGATGGGCGAGCCCGGTCACTTCCGCCTGGTGTTCACAGATCTGACCGCCACGCCCGACGTCCAGTCGACACCGGTGTCCGAGGCCGATGTGCTGTCCGCTTTGCGGCACCTGTACGGGGAGGAGGTCGCGGTCCCCGAGGTGCGCTGGGCGTCCCGGTTCACCAACGCCACCCGCCAGGTCGCCAACTACCGGGTCGGCCGGGTGCTGCTGGCGGGCGACGCGGCGCACATCCACTTCCCCGCGGGCGGTCAGGGCCTCAACCTCGGCATCCAGGACGCGATGAACCTGGGCTGGAAGCTCGCCGCCGAGGTGCGCGGCACCGCGCCCGAAGGACTCCTCGACACCTACCACGCCGAACGCCACCCGGTGGGCGCCCGCGTCCTCGACAACACCCGGGCGCAAACCCTGCCACCGCGCCCCACCCCCGAGACCCTCGCGATGCACCGCCTGATCACCCAACTCGCCGAACTCCCCGAAGCCAACAGGTATCTCGCGGGCATGGTGTCCGGTTTGGACATCCGCTACGCCTTCGAAGGCCCTGAGCACCCCCTTCTCGGCGCTCGCCTGCCCGACATCGAGCTGACCACCGGCTGGGCCAGCGATCTCTTCCACCCGGGCCACGGCGTCCTGCTCACCACCGACGACCAGCACGCGAAGGCCGCGGCGGCGTGGTCGGACCGCGTCGTCACCGCGGTCGTGGCTGACCTCGGCGATCTCGGGGCGGCAGCTGTGCTGGTCCGCCCTGACGGCTACGTGTGTTGGCTCAGCCCACTCGACGGTGCCGCCGACTTCGACGAACTGGAGCGAACTCTCGGTGTCTGGTTCGGTCGACCGTGACTGTCCATTAAGGTCTCTTGACCTTCGTGGCCGTGAAGCTGCCGCTCGGCGTTCGCCTGCGTTGCCGTGCGGTGGAATCGCTGGTAGGGCAGCTCATCACAGATCGCTATGAACCGAACGGCCTAGCGTCGTTCGCGTACGGCGGATTGTGCCCCGATGGTCGCTGGGTGAGTGTCTAACGCACCAACCATGCAGACTGTGGGGGCTTCTCGTGGTGTTGGTTCTGGGGCTTCGCCCTCGCGGTCGATCTGTGAAGGGGACGATCGCTGGTGTATTGGCGTAGAAGAACAGTGGCGGTCCGGCGGCTCGCCGTGGGGACTGCCATCGCGCTGACGATGGGGGGATTGCTGGCGGTCGAGGCGCAGGCCGAGACCGCGGCCGGGCAGGCCGATTCGGTGACCATCAAGAAGTTCGGTGCCGCGGACCTCAAGCGGGCGTCGAAGAAGGCCAACCAGCTCGCGGCGGCGAACGTGCGGGAGCGCGGGCGGGTCAAGGAGCACCTCGGCGACGCCGTTCGGGACGGGCGCCTGGTCGACGACAGTGAGGTCAGCGTGACCGAACTGCCCGACCCGATCCAGGCGGGGAAGAACATCACCCTCGTCTGGGAGGACGAGAAAGCGCCGGAGTCGTTGCTGTACGGCCAGAACAAGCGCGCGGGCGGCGAAGGCGACTCCGTCGCGATCGAGTTGCAGATGGCCCGGCCCAAGGACGCGCCCGCGCGGGCCAAGCGCGGTCTGGAGGCCAAGGGCGGGTCCGGGTACGCGAGCGCGTTCAACATCAGCAACCTGATCGAGGGCGATCACGGGTGCTCCACCGGGTGGTTCGCGCCCCAGTACCTGGCGGAGAAGGACCACAAGATCGTGTCCTGCTTCCAGGTGCTGGAGCTGGACAAGAGCCCGGTCTGGGTCTACAACCGCTGGTCGCTGTGGACCCCGGCGGAGCCGTCGGTCGCCTGGAGCACGGTCGCGACGCTGGACTTCGACGTGCGGTCGAGGCCGTGGAAGGGCCAGGAGAGCAAGGTCAAGGAGCTCGTCGACTGGGCGCCGCGCAACGCTGACATGATCAACAAGTGCGACACGCCCAAGGAGTTCACCCTCGAGGCGACCGCGGGGCCGTTCAAGGGCTCGGCGAAGCTGACCGCCAACACGTGCCGCGAGTACATCGTGGACGTCACGGCCGGACAGGGCACCTCCAACACCATCGCGGTGAACTACATCGCCGACAGCTGGGGATCCTCGCGCGAGGGCCAGATGTACGTCGACGTGGCGGGCAAGTACGACGCGGTCGACGCGACGGTGAACGTCGAGTGGGCCGACTACAACTACATGGAGATCGGCATCTGCGACGCCGACCCGTGCTTCTTCTCCCCGGACGCGAACGAGCGTTGGGTCAAGAAGGACCCGGGCTGGAACTGATGTCGCGGGCTAGGTGTAGCTGAGTACCGGGTGGGTGTCGTGCACGCGGCACCCACCCGTTCGGGTTGTCGGAGTGGATGGGGGAGCGGTGGTCGGGGGAGTGCGGTTGAGGTCGCGTCGGGCGCTGGTGTACTTGAGTTGCCTGTTGGTGCTGGTGGTGGCGGGGATCATCACCATCCGGCTGGCCCAGGGCGACGACGCGCCCGCCGAAGCTGCTCGGAGCCAAGGAGAATCCGCTTGTAGCGCGCGGAAAACCCGCGAGCACTGCGATGAGGTCCAGCTGGACGGCCACAGCTGGCGGTACACCTATCGGCCCGCGGAGAAAGCCACCGCGGACACCGTCTTGCTGGACTTCGGTGGACCTGGTCTCTCGGCGTTGTCCGGAAGTCTTGGCCTCGCCCCGTTCCTCGAGGCCTATCCGCAGCTGTCGAAGCGCTACAACTTCTTGGTCATCGAGGAACCCTGGGTCACGCGGGATCTGCCGGACGGCTGCGACGCCGCGATGACCGAGTACTACTTGGCCTACCGCAACAGCACCGGTGGGGGCGCCGCCACGAGCAAGTCCATGGTGGACAAATGTGAACTGCGGGGAACGGGGTGGGGGTTCGACCGCGAGTCCTACGGCAGGCTGACCAAGGCGATCGCCCAGAAGCACGGCAGCGTGCTCAAAGGGTTCATCGGGCACTCCTGGGGCGCGGTCCGACTCGCCTACCTCGGCAAGGACGCCCCGGACTGGTCCATCCTCATCCGCCCGTTCCCGGTCGGTGTCGACAACGAGACGCTCGTGCAGACGCGATCCCAACTGACCGCCGCGCTGTACCCGGCGGTCGCGCAGCTGACTAGGAGCCGGATCGACACCAGGTCGCTCGAGGTGACCCAGTTCGACCAGGCGTCGGCCATCGTCGACCTCGGCTACATGCCCGGCGAGTACCTGGCCGCCGAATCCGCGGGTGTGCGCGACGGATCCGGCTTGGCGCAGATCGGCAAGCTGTCGGACGCGTTGTGGGGCCGCTACGGCACGGACTCGATCTCGCCGAGCACCCTCGCCCAATTCCAAGAGATCTGCGCCGTCGCGGGACCGGTGCCCGCGCAACCCGTGACCATCACCACCTCCGCCGACGCCCTCGCCGCCCGCTTCGCCCCGTGCGCCGGATTCACCAAGAACGGCCTCACAGCAGCGATTTCCCCGACGACCTGCGTCGTCACCTCGAAGTACGACTCCGTCGCACCCGAGAGTTTGGCCAAGTCGACGTATGGTACGTTGCCGGGCAACGTGAAGTTCGTTGACACCGACGAGAAATCGCATTCCTCGTTCGCCGGAATAGACCCGTGCCTGACCCACGTGGGCGCCGCAGGCTAGGCGACGCGCGACACCCGCCGGGCAAAGGAGAGCGGTTACGTGGCGACAGTGATCGGGGCACTGTTCCTGCTGGTCCCGTTGGCGGGCTTGGTCTACAGCGCGCGCCGGTTCCGAACCGACCCCCGTGCCTGGGCCTTCTTCGCCGCGGGCTGCGTCGCCCTCATCATCCCCTGGCTCCTGTCCCTGCTGGAAAAAGCGGGCGTCTGGCACCTGCCTCTCAGTCCCACCAACACCTTCGAGAAGACGGTCGCCGCCCTCTCCAGCACTCTTGGAGTTGTCGGCCCCGCGGGCGCCGTCCTCCTAGTGGTCGCCTTCGTACTCAAGCAATCCGCTTCTCCCTCAACTGCCCCCACCCCCGCCCGCCTGTGGCCCATCCTCACCCTCGTCGCGGCCGCCGCCGTAGCCGTGGTGGTCATCGCCATCGCCACCCCCGTCGACGACGCCACCCCCAGCCTCGTCGAGGGAACGGTGGCGAAGGTCGACCCCCAACTCGCCACCTTCGTCTTCACCCGCAACGGCCTCACCGCCGACGGGATCGGCACCACCTACCCCCTGGACAACCCCATGTGGGTAGACCACACCGGCCAGAAGCACCTCAACTCCCGCCCCGAATGCCTCACCACCCCGCTGGCCCAACCAGCCCGGGTGGAGCTCGCCCTCCTCGACATCCAAGGCAACCCACAGGCCGGTTTCGGCAACTACCGCCTCCTGCTCTCCATCCGCTGCCTCGACTGAGGAAAGGCGAGATCCGTGAGGAGCTCGGTCTACCCCGCCCCGTCGAGCGGTTGGCAGGAGCGCGGGTGGGCCGCAGGCATTAGACAGCCTGCGCTTGGAGCGTCCGCTCGACTCGTTCGGCCAGGTCACGAGCGTCGGTGAATGTCGCGTGCTCACGCGACGCTTGGCTGAGTTGTTTCAACGCATCGTTGACTCGGTCCGAGCGGACGACTCCGACCGCGGCGAGAGCATCCTCGCCGAGCGCGACGGCTTCCCTCGGGTCGCCGCACGTCATGACCAGGGCGGCGAGGTTGGCCTTGGCCAAGGCTTTGCCACGGGAGAAGCCTGCCGGGAAGCGGGCGATTGACCCTTCCAACCGGTGCCGTGCTTCCTCGTGATCACCGCCATTGAACGCCAGGTACACCATCGCTCGACCCGCATCACGCTCGAGGTGCGCTTGGTCGTAGTACGCAAGCCACGCCGGTTCGTCACCAGGCGCCGCCGCGGCGAACAAGTCCTCAGCCCTGGCAACTGCCGACCGGCAATCAACGGACCGCGCCCCACCCAACAGCCCCAGCGCCCTGGCGTGCCGGGTGTGCACGACCGCACCCACCATCGGAGTCAGGCGATCGGCCCGCACCAACGCCTCCTCCGCGAAGCTCAGCGCGTCATCCTCGCGGCCGAGGTGAACGGAGAGATTGGCCAAGCCGGTGAGCGCCTTCGCCCGCATGTCCCAGTCCCCGGCCTCGGTCGCACACCCCACGCTGAACCGAAACGCCCGCTCCGCCTGCGAGTGCAGGCCGGCGTCGAAACACACTCCCCCAGCCGTATCGGCCAGGTCGGCCACAGCCGCGAACCAACCGCCACGCACCCTTGAGCTGCCGAACGAGCTGTCCGTGAGCTCAGCCGTGGTCGCCAACTGAGTGACCACAGCGCGAACAGACAACTGCCCGCCGTACTGATGGTCCTGATCGGCGAACGCCCGGGCGAGCCCCAGCACCTGGTCAACATCACCCTGGCCGAGCAGCCTGCCACCACTCACCGCACGGGCGGCGAACTCACCCAAGGGATCAGCGAAGGCCATGCCTGCAACCGAACCAGCAAGCACACGAAGGAACACCTGCCGCTCCACGTCATCCCCTCCTTCGAGGTAGCTGGGGCTCGCACCCACCGTAGCTTCGACACGAGATGACCGCAATGAACCCGAAACAACCGCAATGCGGTCCACGGACAACTCAGGATATACATTCTGAAGAGCGATACGCCGCTGATCCGCGCCTTGGCCGTTGGCGGGGAATTGCGCGGCCTCCACGACCGTGTTCATAGTGAGCACCCCAGTCGGCTGCGCTACGCGCATGGCCCTCACTGAATGGTCATCGAGCCAGCTACCCAACTGCTGCGCCGACACGCCAAGAATGGCGGCCAACTTCGGACGAAGATACGGCAGAGGTGACGATTCACCCAACTCCCACCTCTGCACCGTGGTTCGCGCGACGCCGAGCGCGTCGGCCAACTTCTCCTGTGTGAAGCCAGCCGTCTTCCGCGCCGCGATCAGCGACGTGCGCCGTGTCACCATGCCACCAGTGTGACACAACCCCACAAACGCCATGGAGCGATATCAACGCAGTTCAGGGCCGCGGATGCGGCATCCTTGCGTCATTGATGCGGCCTTCCAGTGGCACTGTCCGCGCAGTGACCACCCAGCTGGCTCCCCACGATCTCAATTTTCACCCTTCCGGGTTAAATCTTCGCCAGGAAACCGCTGGCGGCAGCCCGTAACACGGCAACAGTGCGGCAATTTCAGGCACTCCCACGGTGGTCTACCCAGCAACGATCCGGTTCGATGACGACCAATCAATTGGACTGCCCTCCGTCAACCGAGGGCTACGAAAGGTTCCGAACATGTCGTCAACCACGATCACAACCGACGCCTACGTCACGATCAACGCCGGATGCGAGATTACATATGACGCCACTGGCACGAGCCCTGGCACCCTGCAGTTCACCTTCGGGACGCGCCTGGGTGGCTTCGAACTGACCATCGAACGAGACAGCCTCTGACGCTTCATCTCGGCCGCCGAGGACGCCCTGAAGAACATCGACCGCCGGGGCGTCCAGCCGCTCTGATCCACCTGCCAAGCGCCGCCCGGGTTGGCCGAACGCTCGAAACCGGCCAACCCGGGCAGCCGACGGCCTCCATCGCATCCGCCACTCGCGCACTATCGCGAGGCCGGTCTCAACTGAAGCGGACGCTGCATGAGCCCAACCCCCGTCGATTGGCCCGCGGTCGCCCGCTGCATCACCGAACGCCTCACCGAACTCGGCTTAACCCAACGCGAACTCGCCCTACGCTCACAGGTCTCCCAAGCCATCATCCGCGAACTGCAATACAACACCCTCCAACGCAACCGCAGCACCCGAACCCTCCAAGCCCTCTCCACCACCCTCGAACTCCACCCCCACCACCTCACCCAACTCCTCCACGGCCACACCCCACCACCCCCGCACACCGACCCCGAACCCGAAGACCCCGTGGCGCAACGACTCGCGGCGATCGAGCACCGCATGGTCGAGATGGCGGAGACGCTTGACCAGTTCCGGGTCGACCTGGCGATGATCCTGCACAACACCCGCCGCGCCTAGTACGCGCCAACCGCACAGACACCCACGGGACGCCATGACACGCACCCAACCACACCCCCACCGCAACTGGGCAGGCGTCGCGGTCACCATCCAGCACCGCATGGCCCACCTGGGCATCGACATCACCCACCTCGCCGCCACATCCCGAGTCTCAGCCACCACCATCCACGAACTGGTCCGCAACACCACCCAGCGCAACCGCCACGCCCTCACCCTCGCCCGACTCTCCCGCGCCCTCCACCTCGACCCCGACCACCTCCGCCACATCGCCACCACCCCACCAGCCATCGCCGCCGAACTCGCCGAAGCCGACCTCCCCCAACAACTCCGCGAGCACATCACCACCCTGCTCGCCAACCTCAACCACGAACTCGACCAGCTCCAGACCGAGTACCGAGCACTCAGGCGCCAAGCGGCCCCAGGCTCACAGTCGACCCACAACAGGCCCGCACCGGCTGAATGAGCAGCGAACCCAACGACTGGACAGCTCTCGCGGTCTGCTTGGAGGGCCGTCTCAGAGAACTCGGGTGGACACAGCAAGACCTCGCCCAACGAGCCCAGGTCTCCCAAGCCATCGTCCGAGAACTCCAGTACAACAGCGTCCAACGCAAGCGCAGCCCACGAACCCTCGAAGCACTCTCCACCACACTCGGCCTACACCCCGAACACCTCACCGCCCTCCTCCACGGCCGCACCCCACTCCCCCGAGCACCGCCGCCAAGCAACCCGAACCACTACGCGCCATCCACGAACAACTCACCTCCATCAACACCGAGATCGCCACCATCCGCACCGACCTCGACAACCTCCTCCACATCCTCAACCGCATGATCAAACCCAGACGGGACGTGCCCACTTCTCCGGGGAGAAGGTGATGGGTATCTCCTTGAGTGGGAAAGCCGTTCCGCAAGCAGGCCCTACGGGCCGGGACGGCGGATCCAGTTCAGCTTCTGGCATGAGGACGCTCAGCCGATCTGGTTGACCACGTGATCTCCGGCTCGGCACACCCACACCGCGAGACCCTCCCGCAGTTCGGGGTGCTGACCGACCAGGTGTCGTGGGCACACCGGCCACACGACGCGGTCGCGGGAGGCGATGAGCGACTGGACCGCGTCGGCGATGGCGACCAAGGCGGGCTCCCTGGTCACCGCCCACACCTGTTCGTGGCCAACGGTATTACCCGCCACGATCATCTCCGGGCGGTGACCGAGCGCCGACTCGGCCTGGTCGAGCACGACCGGCACGAGTTCGGCCACCAGTTCCCGCCGCCGCTGCCCAGCCAGTTCCTCGACGTACCAGGCAGGCGCGCTCCCGTGGCTGTCGAACACCGCTTCCAACCAAGGGCGCACTTGCGGGTCGTACACCTCGCTCCCGAGAACGGGTTCGAGGTCACCAACCCAGGAACTCATCTGGTCATCGCGGCCAACCAAGGATGTGCGCACCTGCCTCTCCGCCATGTCTGTGCGGCTCACCAACCCTATGCGTCGCGCGGGAGGTCGCTGAACCCCGCATGCGGCGAGGTCCGGGAGTTTGCCGCCGTCCCGGAGAGTCCGCCTGTTCCAGGTGATCCGCCCGCCGCTCGACCCGTAGGACGCTGGGCGCATCCGACGAGGGAGGTCGAGACGCATGACCGAGGAGCCAGTCGTGGCGGGGGTAGGCCAGGCCGGTGCCGGTTCGCGGCGGGGCTTGGGGGTGCTCAACGGCGTGTTGATGGTCGGGGTGGGGATCGCCGCGCTCGTGTGGCCGCGAGCTTCGCTGGGGCTCTTGGCGCTGCTGTTCGCCATCACCCTGATCGCCAACGGCGTGGTGCGGGTTCTGCAGGCGATCGCCGACGATTCGGCGTCCGGGGGCGGGCGGGTGTTGCTCGGGGTGGTCGGCGCGCTGTCACTCCTGGTTGGCTTGCTGTGCCTGCGGTCCCCGTCGCAGACCTTGACGTTGTTCGCCGTCTTGGCGGGTTCGTGGTGGCTGGTCGGCGGTGTACTGGCTGTGGTGGCCGCGCTTGGCGACCGTGGGGGCGAAGGCCGTGGGTGGTCGGTCGTATTGGGTGTGCTGAGCGCGGTCGCGGGAGCTTACGTCCTCGTGCAGCCGGAGATCTCGCTCGCGGCACTGGAGTTGGCCCTCGGAGTGGGGCTGATCGTGATCGGTGCCATTACCGGCGTCGAAGCCGTCCGTGCTCGCCCGGCGCGCGGATGACCACGGGGCACGTCGACATGGTGTCCGGAGTGTTCGCCATGGCAGTGGGGATCGTCTTGTGCTTCTTCGGTGTCCGCTCCCTGCACTTGGCGGTGGTCGCGTCCGGGCTGGCACTGGGGTGGTTGCTGGCCGAGCCGTTCGACGCGGGCCAGGGTGCCGCGCTGATCATCGCGGTCGCCGTGGCGGCACTGGCCTGGGTGTTGGTGGTTGTGGTGTTCCGAACCGGGCTGTTCTTCATCGGCGCGCTCACGGGCGCCATCATCGGGGCCAAGCTGCTCGGTCTCTTCCAGGGCACCGACATCGTGCTGGCCATCTTGTTCGCGGCCTCGACGGGGTTCCTCACCGGCCTGGCGGTTCAGCGGTACCGCCTACCGATGGTCGCTCTGGCCTGCGCACTGGGTGGCGCGGGCCTGGCGCTGAGCGGCTTGGCCTGGACATTTCCCGACGCGCTCGGCTTCCTGCGCGAACCCGCAGCGGGCTGGCAGGCCGTGGTGGCAGGCACGGCTTGGATCGCCCTTGGCGCCGTGGGATGGTCCGCTCAACGCGCTCACACCGCGCAGAACTGAGGCGTGACCCCCAAGGCGAAGTTGTCAGAGGCGGGTGAACTGCCAGGTCGAAGGGCCTTGGAGTTGGGTGAGGCCGCCGGGTTGGGTGCAGGCGTCGAGGGTGCTGGCGGTGACGACGAGTTCTTGGGTGACGGTGGCGCCGGTGAGGGTGCCGGAGGTGATGAGGCCAGTGGTGACCACAACTAGCGCGCTGCCGGTTTGGGTCGGGTGACTGGTCCAGTCCCAGTGGCTGGTGGTGGAGTTGTCCCAGTACAGGGTCTCGTCGCCGTTGCCTTCGGCCAGCAGGGAGAGGCAGGAGCGTTCGGTGTTGCCGGCGAACGGGGCGGTGAACGAGTGCAGGTTCGGGTGGGTGAGGCTGGTGCAGGTGCTGGCGGTCTCGACGCCGCTGACCGCGACGGTCTGGGTGGTGTAGCTGAGGCCGGGGGAGAAGTTGACCTCGATGTCACCGACGCAGGCCACCAGGGCCGGGGTCGCTCGGGCGGGAGTGGGTGCGATGAGGCTGAGCAGGCACAGCGACACCGCGGTGGTCGCGACACGGCGGAGTTGGGTGCGGAAGGTCATGGGTAGGGCCTCTCCAATTTGTTCTCGGTGCACCGTGCGGCCAGCCGGTGGTGAGCGGGCCGGACAAGAACGCTCAAGCTCCCCATGTAGGTGACGCCAGGACACCGCTACGGCTAAGAAGCCTAGGGCGTCGAGGTATTCGCGGTCGACAGACTGTTCGAGTGAACCCGATGCACCTGCGAATGATGTACTCCAACGAGTGGACTCGCTGACGCTGTGTTGCCGCCGGGGATGTGGTCAGCAGGCTGGGCCCGTCACCCGCTGTCCCCGCTCGAGGGGATCGCACTGTCGCGGAGGGACGATCCACTGTGTCCTCACGCGGGTGGCTTCGCGCTGAAGTACCACTGGATAGCCACGGAGTTCTACCATGCGTCGACTGTGGACCCATCGCTTGCGCCGGATCGGGCTGGTGACAGCTTGTGCGGCGGTGTTGCCCGGGGTGCTCGCGCCCGCCAGTGCCGCGAGCACCGTCGAAGGGTGCGTCACCTGGGCCGCGTACCCAGCGGACCGGCCCGCGCGCGACGACGGTCCGATACCAGCCGCCGAGGCCGCCGCGAACGAGCGGGATTTCCACGCACGAATGTCCGCACGCGGCGGCGTCGCCACTCAGGCCCCGGAAGCCACGAAGGTCTACGTCCACGTGATCGCCAAGGATGACACGCCGGAGGGCGGCAACGTCCTCGATGCGGTGATCGACAAGCAGCTGGAGGTCTTGAACGTCGACTTCGCCCCGACGGGGTTCAGCTTCGCGTTGGCGGAGATCACCCGCACGGTCAACGAGGCGTGGTTCAGCGACGCCAGCGGCGCCAACCGGCAGGAACTGACCCGAGAGCTCCGCGCGGGCGCGGCGGCAGACCTCAACCTCTACGTCGTCGGCGCCATCTCAGGTGGGAACCTGGGCTGGTCGACGATGCCCGCCGCGTACCAGGGCGACCAGTCGGGCGACGGCGTCGGGGTCCTGTTCTCCACCCTGCCCGGCGGCTCGGGCGCCCCCTTCGCCGAGGGCAGGAACGCGACCCACGGGATCGGCGGCTGGATGGGCCTGTACAACACCTTCCAAAACGGGTGCACCGCACCCGGGGACTACGTCGACGACACCCCGTACGAGGCCTCGCCAGCCTTCGGTTGCCCGACCGGCCGCGACACCTGCCCCCAACCAGGCCTGGACCCGATCCGCAACTTCATGGACTACAGCGACGACTCCTGCATGACCGAGTTCACCTCCGGCCAGACTGACCGGATGCGGCAACAAATGGCGACCTACCGCGACTTCGCCTAGACAGGCCATGCCCACCACTACCGGGGAGGAGGTGGTGGGCATGGCCTTGGAGTGGGATGTGCCGCCCCGCAAGCCGGTCCTAAGGGCCGGGGCGGCGGATCCCGCTCAGCTCTTGGGGATGAGCACGGTGTCGATCAGGTAGACCGTGGCGTTGGCGGTCTTGACGCCGCCGCAGATGACGTTGGCGTCGTTGACCTTGAGGTTGTTGCCGGAGCCGGTGACCTCGACGGTGCCCTTTTCCACGGTGGTCTGCGAGCCGACGACCGCGGTGGGCGACTTCTGGCCCGCGACGACGTGGTAGGTCAGGATCTTGGTCAGCAGGGCGTCGTCGGTCTTGAGCTTCTCGATGGTCGCCGCGTCGATCTTCTTGAAGGCGTCGTCGACCGGGGCGAAGACGGTGAACTCGCCACCGTTGAGCGTGTCGACCAGGTTCACCTTCGGGTTGAGCTTGCCTGACACCGCGGCGACCAACGTGGTCAGCAGGGGGTTGTTGCCCGCGGCGACGGCGACGGGGTCGGCGGCCATGCCGGAGACGGATCCGGCGCCGCTGGGGACGGCCTTGGCATAGTCGGCGCAGCCGGGGCCGACCAGGTCGGCGGCCGGGTCGGCCATCGCGGCCTTCGTGGTCATGGGGGCGGCGGTGGTCGTGGTCGTCATCGCGGCCGAGTTCGAGCTCGCGGCGTTGTCGCTGCTCCCGCAGGCCGCCGCGGTCAGCACGAGCGCGCCGATACCGGCGACGACGACAGCGGTGCGAATCTTGTTCTGCATGGCGCTTTGACTCCAAAGTGCTGGGTAGACGCGGTCGTGTGCCGACCGCGGGGAGGCGGGTCCTCGGCGAGTGGAGCTCAAGGCCTCGGAGGGTGATTCGGGCGGTCGAGTCGGGCGGATTGGTCGCCGCCCGATCGTGTTCGCTGGTCAGCCGAAGGTGAAGGAGAACAGGGCGACACCACTGCTCGCTGTCGCGGTGATCGCGCCCGACTGCACTGATGGGGTGGTGATGACCTCGTACGAGCGCGGTGTGCCGGACACGGAGATCGTTCGGGTGCCGGTGGGGGTGTTGACGGTGAGGGTGCCGGTGCCCGACAGGACGACGCGGACTTCCTTGGCCCGGTAGTTCAGCCGCACCCGGGCTTCGGTGCTGGTGGGGGTGATGTTCTGGGTGTCCAGCGTCCACGCGCCGTCGAGGGCGAAGGAGCCATCAGGCTGCTGCGCGGGGAAGGTGAACGCCGCGTCGCCCGCGGTGTAGCGCCCGGTTCCGGCGTAGTTGACCTGTTTGGTCGAGCCGAGGAAGGTCTCCCGGGTGATTTCGCCGGTGTTCGGCGTGGTATCGGCGGTGTCCGTCGGCGCGGGTAGGGTCACCTCGGGATCGGCTTCGCGCAACAGGTCCCGGATCATCCGCTCGGTCACGTCGTACTCGCCCTCGCCGAACTTGATGTGCCGGACGGTTCCGGTGGCGTCGATCAGGTAGTGGGCGGGCCAGTAGCGGTTGCGGTAGTTGGTCCACGTGGACAACGAGTTGTCCAGCGCGACCGGGTAGCGGATGCCGAACCCGGCGACGGCGTCGATGACGTTGCGGGGTTCCTTCTCGAACGCGTACTCGGGGGAGTGCACGCCGATCACCCGCAGCCCCGCGGCGCGGTAGGCGGAGTCCCAGGCTGTCACGTGCGGGATCGAGCGTTGGCAGTTGATGCACGAGTACGCCCAGAAGTCCAGTAGCACCACCTTCCCGCGCAGCTGGGACAACTCGACCGGATCACCGTTGACCCACTGCTGGATGCCGCGGATGTCCGGCGCGGTGCCGCAGCTCTGCAGCTCGGTGGCGCCGACGGTGCACTTGGAGAGGTCCTTGTTCTGGTCGTTGGTCAGGTTCGCGAGGTCGAGCGCGTCGCGGACGGGTTGGGAGTTGTTCACCTTGTCCTGCAACGGCGCCGTGTAGTCCGGCAGAGCGCGCTGCAACAACTGCGGCAGGTTGAACACCAACCCGACCGCGAGGGTGATCATGACGATGCCCGCGGTGATCCGGATCCCGCGCTGCCGCTTGCGGAACGCGCCGACCCGCTCGGCGACCCGGCGCCCGGCCAACGCGAACACCAACAACGGCGTGGCCGCACCGACCGCGAAGGTCGTGGTCAGCACGACCGTGTCCCACCCGATCCGCCCTGTCGACCCGGCGACCGTGATCGCGGCCAACACCGGGCCTGCGCACGGCACGTACACCGCGCCCAACGCCAAGCCCAATGCGAACCCGCCCTTGGAGGCGTCCGGATTGCGCTGCGGGATCCAGGAGAACGGCCGCTCCAACAAGTGCTCGAACCTCGGCACGATCAACCCCACACCGATCAGCACGAGCACGACCAACCCGGCCCACCGCAACACGTCCTGCGGCAAACCCAACACAGACAACAACAACGACCCGAACAGCGTCACCAGCGAGAAGCTCACCACAAGACCGGCGATCACCTGGAACGGCCGCCACTTCGACGGCGGCTTCTCCGCGACCGCCACCGCGCCCTCGGCGCGCTGCCGCGCCGACTGCGCGCCGGAGAAGAAGATCACCGGCAACACCGGCAGGATGCACGGCGAGATCCCCGTCACCGCACCACCGATCAACCCGATCAGCGCGAGCGTCAACACCGGCACCACCACCTTCGCCCGGCCCGCAGAAGGCGGGCCACGACGCTGGATTCGGCCCACCACCGCCGACGGCTTGGTCCCGTCAGCCCACCCGACGACGTTGCCCGCGCGTTCTGCGGGCGGATCGCGGCGACCCTACGGTTGGGTGATGCGGATTCTGCTCACCGGCGGTGCCGGGTTCATCGGGTCACACATCGCCGACGCCGTTCGGGCCGCAGGGCACTCGGTGGTGTTGCTGGACTGCCTGTTGCCCCAGGCACACGCGCGGGGCGAGATGCCCGCGTGGTTGGACGGGTTCGAGGTCGTGCCGGGGGATGTGCGGGACCGGTCGGCGCTGGACAAGGTGCTGGGCGGGGTTGACGTGGTGTGTCACCAGGCGGCGATGGTGGGGCACGGGGTGGACCCCTCGGACGCCCCGGACTACGCGAGCATCAACGACTTTGGGACTGCGGTGTTGTTGGCGGCGATGTACGAGCACGGGATCGGCAGGTTGGTGTTGGCCAGTTCGATGGTGGTCTACGGCGAAGGGCGCTACCACTGTGGACGGCACGGGGTCGTGACACCGGGCAGGCGTCGGGTGGAAGACATCGACGCTGGGCGGTTCGAGCCCGGTTGCCCGGTGTGTGGCGATCCGCTGGAGTCGGGGTTGGTGCCGGAGGATGCGCCGTTGGACCCGCGCAGCACTTACGCGGCCACGAAGTTGGCCCAGGAACACCTGTGTGGCGCGTGGGCGCGGCAGACCGGCGGGGACGTGTGGGCCTTGCGGTACCACAACGTCTACGGGCCCAGGATGCCGAAAGACACCCCGTACGCGGGTGTGGCATCGATCTTCCGGTCCTCTTTGGAGCGTGGTGAGGCGCCGAAGGTGATGGAAGACGGGGGACAGCGGCGGGATTTCGTGCACGTCGGCGACGTGGCGGCGGCGAACCTGGCCGCGCTCACCACACCCGCCCCCGCCGGTGAGTGCCGCCCGGTCAACATCTGCTCCGGTACTCCGCACACCGTCGGGGAGATGGCGCACGCCTTGGCCGAGGCCATGGGCGGTCCGGTGCCGGAGGTGGTGGGTGGCGCGCGGGCGGGCGATGTGCGGCACGTGGTCGCCGATCCGGCGCGGGCACGCGATGAACTCGGCTTCACCGCACAGGTTCCGTTCGCCGACGGGATGGTCGAGTTCGCCAAGGCCCCGTTGCGCGGGTGATCACCAGACGGTGAGCAGGAGGTGGTTGACCAGCAAGGCCAACAAGGCTTGCGCGGCCAACCACCCCCTGTGCTGCCCGCGCGGCAACCAGGCGCAGGCGACGACGAGCCAGGTCCCGAACGGCAGCCAGATCCGTTCCACCTCGGCCTTGCTGAGTCCGGAGATGTCGGCTACGAGTACAGCGACCAGCCCGGCGGCCACCAGCGCGACCGCGCCCCAGCCCAGTAGGCGTGGCCGGACTGCCGCCCGTCGGACCCCGGCGATCACGGCGGGCCCCAGCGCGAAGACCAGTGCGGCGAGGTTGGCCCAGACGAAGTACCAGTAGGGACGGCTCTGCGCGATGCTGCCCGCGTACAGGACCTTGGTGAGCTCGTACCCCGTCGGCCACCAGAACCCGGCGGCGGTGAACGCGGCGACCACGGCCCCCGCCCCGAGCACGGCGAACGCGACCGCGCGCCAGTTCCGCGTCACCGCGATCACGGCCACCACCACCGCGCCGCCCAACACGAGCCCGTAGGACAGGTACAGGCAGTACCCGAGTGCGAGGCCCGCCCCCACTGCCACGAGATCGGTGCGGCGGGTCGAGGCCCACGCCAGCCCGGCGACGCCCCACGCCAGGACGGCCGCGAACAGCCCGTCGGCCGAGACGCCGACCCACACCGCGCCGGGGAACAGCACCGAGAACGGCAGCACCGCGCGGGCGGTGGTCTCGTTCACCAGCGCGCGCACGGCGATCGCGACGGCGACGCAGGCCGAGGAGCCGATCAGCACGCAGAACAGGGAGGCGGCCGGTCCGCCGCCGAGCCCGATCCGGTCGAGCCAGACGAACAGGAGGAACACCCCGGGCGGGTGGGCGCCGACGTGCGTGGTCCAGGCGCCGGGTTGGTCGGTGAGGATGTGCGAGGTGAAGTCGCGCAGCATGGCCGGGATGTCGGTCACCCTGGGAACGTCGTGCAGGTACTCGTCGCGGCTGGTGAGCCTGCCCGCGAAACCCTTGCCGTAGCCGTCGGACAGGGCCAGGGCGAGGGTCCAGGCGAGCGCGGTGAGCCAGCCGACGGGCAGCAGCACCGGCCAGCGCAACCGCTCGGCCAGACCGGGCCCCCACCCGACCACGGCCACCGCGACCAGCACCGCGAACACCGTTCCCGGCCCGACGTGCGGCAGCCACTCGGCCAGCAGTGGCGGAAATGGCAGGAAAATTTTCACGCCACCACGTTTGAGCGCCCAACCGACGAATGCTGCGACAACAACTACACCCACGGTGACCGCGATGACGAGCGCGTCGAACACCGACTCCCGTCGAGATGAATGCCCTGTGGGGTAAGAGTTCGGTGAATCGGAGTGGCGCACCGGCGACAGTGTAGAGCTGGTCGGTTCACCCCGCTCAACGGAAGAAAAGGGGTTCGACGGGCAAACTCGTCCGCGATCCACTACGAATCACCCGTGTGACCGAAACAGTCGAGGTGGTCCTACCGTGCCTGAACGAGGAGGAGGCCCTGCCGACCGTGTTGCGCGCGTTGCCGGAGGGCTACACCGCCCTGGTGGTGGACAACGGCTCCACCGACGACACCGCCGCGGTGGCTCGTGAACTCGGCGCCCGGGTCGTGGCCGAACCGCGCCGCGGCTACGGCGCCGCCGTCCACGCAGGCCTGGCGAACGCCCGCGCTGATCTGGTGGCGGTCCTCGACGCCGACGGTTCGGTGCACCCGACCGAGTTGCTGACCCTCGTGCGCCTGGTGCGGGAAGGCGCGGACCTGGCCGTGGGTCGCCGGGTGAACTCACACCGGTCTGTGCAGCCGTGGCACGCCAAGGCGGGCAACGCGGTGCTGTCCGCGATGTTGCGCCGCCGAGGTGTCCCCGTGCACGACATCGCGTCCGTCCGCGTGGGCCACCGCGAGAAACTGCTCGCGCTCGGGGTTGCCGACCGCGCTTTCGGGTATCCGGTGGAATTGCTGGTGCGCGCTGCCCGATCGGGCTGGCGGATCGAGGAGGTCGACGTGCCCTACCTCCCGCGCGCGGGTGGCAAGTCCAAAGTGTCCGGTTCGGTGCTCGGCACCGTCCGGGCCGTCCGCGACCTCGGAACGGCGGTACTGCGCTCATGACCCCCAAGACCGCTCTGCTCGTGCTGGCCAAGTCACCACGGCCGGGATTCGTCAAGACCAGGCTCTGTCCACCCGCGACACCGGAACAAGCGGCCAAGGTCGCGGCCGCCGCGTTGCTCGACACCGTGCTGGCCCTGCGCGAGGTGCCCGACGCGCAGCCGGTGATCGCGCTGTCCGGTGACCTCGACGAGGCGGTCGACCGCGCCGAACTGCGGGCCGCGCTGCGGGATCTTCCGGTGATCGTCCAACGCGGGGAGACCCTGGGGGAGCGGATCACCGCCGCGCACGAGGACGTCGCCGAGTTGCTGCCCGGCGCGGACAGCCTGCAGGTCGGCATGGACACCCCGCAGATCAGCCCGGAACTGCTCGGCGCCTGTTGCCGCGCGTTGCGCTCTCACGGCACCGATGCCCTGCTCGGCCCTGCGGCCGATGGCGGCTGGTGGGTGCTCGGCCTGCGCGACCCGCGGCAAGCCAAGGTGATCATCGACGTCCCCACCTCGCGCGACGACACCGGCGAGCGGACCGCCGACGCGTTGCGCGGGCACGGGCTGCACCTCGTGGGTGCGCCCGAATTGACCGATGTGGACACCGTCGACGACGCCCGACTCGTGGCCGCTTCGGTCCCCGGTAGCCGCTTCGCCGCCGCGGTGCGGGAGTTGGTGTGACCGCCGTCGTCCCGGACGAGTTCGCCGCGGCGCTGACGGGCACGGCCACCACCCTGGAACTGTCCGATGGTCGCACCTCACCGCTGCACCCCGACCGCTGGCGGGATCGGGCTGCGGGCGCGGACCGGTGGCTGCTCGATCGCTGCCACGGCCCGACCCTGGACCTGGGCTGCGGCCCCGGCAGGCTGGTCGAGGCCCTGCTGGTGCGCGGGCTGACCGTGCTCGGGGTGGACAAGTCCGATCACGCCATCGCCCAGTGCCACGACCGCGCGGTGCCGGTGCGGCGGGCCGACATCTTCACCAGCCTGCCCGCCGAGGGCCGGTGGGACCACGTGTTGCTCGCCGACGGCAACATCGGCATCGGCGGCGACCCGGTGGCCCTGCTGCGCCGGGCCGCGGCGCTGGTGCGAGCGGGCGGAAACGTCCTGGTGGAGATCGCGCCTCGGCCCAGTGGCCTGTGGCGGGGCGCCGCCCGCTCCCGTGACCACCGCGGTGCGCTGGGCCAGTGGTTCGCCTGGGCCGAGGTCGGGGCCGACGCGATCGTCGCCGTGGCGCGCCTGGCCGGGCTCGCGGTACTGGAACAGGGCGGCGCCGCTGGGCGCGCGTTCGTCCGACTGGGCCCCGCACGTGCCCGCTGACCTGCGCGGACGCGCCACCGGCTGGCTACGGGAGCATTGGCCGTTCCCCGCCGAGCGGTGGCGCAGCCCCTTGCGCGGACCTTGGCTGACCTCGGTGTTCGGTCTTGTCCTGCTCGTGGCGCTGCCGGTCGTCGTGATCACCGGCCTGCTGTCCTACATCGCCTACGGCCCCCAGTTCGGACAGGCCATCCCCGGTGATGTCGGCTGGCTGCGCCTGCCGTTGTTCGACTGGCCCACCCAACCGTCCTGGCTCTACCGCCTCACCCAGGGACTGCACGTGGGACTGGGACTCGTCCTCGTCCCCGTTGTGCTGGCCAAGCTGTGGTCGGTGCTGCCGCGCCTGTTCTCCTGGCCGCCGGTCCGGTCCGCGGTGCACCTGCTCGAGCGGCTCTCGGTGTTGTTGCTGGTCGGGTCGATCTTGTTCGAGATCGTCACCGGCCTGCTCAACATCCAGTACGACTACGTGTTCGGGTTCAGCTTCTACACCGCGCACTACTGGGGCGCGTGGGTGTTCATCGCCGCCTTCGCCTGCCACATCGTCATCAAACTCCCCACTATGGCGAAGGTGCTTCGGTCCCGCTCCCTTCGCGCCGAACTGCGCACATCCCGCGCCGACACCCGGCCGGAGCCCGCCGATGACGGCTTGGTCGCGGTCGAACCCGCCCCCGCCACCCTCAGCAGGCGCGGCGCGCTCGGCGTCGTCACGGGCGGGTCGGTGCTCGTCGGGTTGCTCACCGCGGGGCAGACCATCGACTGGCTGCGACCGCTGGCACTGCTGCTACCACGGGGCCTCGACCCCGGTGACGGACCCAACGGCTTCCCGGTCAACCGCACGGCCACCGCCGCGGGCATCACCGACGCCGACACCGGCCCCGGCTGGACCCTGCTGCTCTCCGGCGGACCCACCCCGCTCACCCTGGACCGCGACCGCCTCGCCGCGATGCCCCAGCACACCGCCACCCTGCCCATCGCCTGCGTCGAGGGCTGGTCCACCACCCAGGACTGGACCGGCATCCGCCTCCGCGACCTGGCCACCCTCGCTGGAGTCGCGAACCCGACCAGCGCCCACGTCCGCTCGCTCGAACGCGACGGCGGCTTCAATTCCGCCACCCTGCAAGGCAACCAGGTCACCCACCCCG
Organism: Actinokineospora baliensis; assembly: GCF_016907695.1. Lineage (NCBI taxonomy): Bacteria > Bacillati > Actinomycetota > Actinomycetes > Pseudonocardiales > Pseudonocardiaceae > Actinokineospora > Actinokineospora baliensis. The sequence continues at coordinate 4,928,874 of NZ_JAFBCK010000001.1, forward strand.
ACGCCCTGCTCGCCTTGCGCGTCAACGGCGCCGATCTGTCCCCCGACCACGGCTATCCGGCGCGGGTGATCGTCCCCGCGCTGCCCGGCGTCCACAACACCAAGTGGGTCCGCTCGATCGAGTTCCGCCGATGACCGGCCCCCACGCCCACGGCCCCTGGCACGCCGCCGCGCTCATCGCGAGCTTCGCCGTCACCACCTACGCCGTCCTGCACATCCTCGACGACCCCAGCCTCCCCAGGATGGCGCTGTGGTTCCTCGCCGCCGCCATCGCCCACGACCTCGTCCTGTTCCCCGCCTACGCCGCCGCCGACCGCGCCATCACCAGCCTCGACACCCGGATCCCGTTGGTGAACCACATCCGGCTGCCGCTGCTCGCCTCCGGCCTGCTGTTGCTGATGTTCCTGCCCGGCATCATCCGACAGGGCGCCGACACCTTCCACACCGCCACCGGCCTCACCCAAACCCCGTTCCTGACCCGTTGGCTCCTGCTCACCGCGCTGCTGTTGACGACAAGTGCGGCCACCTACGCCGCGCGGGTCCTGCTCGCGCGCCGCGTGGTCAAACATGATCAAGCCTCACCCCGTCAGGGTCCCGCACGCCCATGATTGCGCCGCCGAGGAACCCGCGATCTTCCGCAGCCCACCCAAAGTAGGCATTCTCGCCCGCCCTCGTACGGCGCCGCCGCGGCGAATGTGGTTCTGGCACACGGTTGGCGCAATGTCCACTTCGGAGTGTGCGCTCACCGAACGGCGGATGTCGGGTCCCCGCCGACGCTGGTTCACTGCACGTGCATCCGCACCGCCCACTCGACGCTCCACGGGCGTTCACGGCGGTCCGCACGGTCGGGGGACAGCAGGCACCGGATCACGACCTGGAGGGTTTCGTGCGATTTCGGAGGACGGCCGCGTGGATGTCCACGGCGGTCGTGGTGGGTTCGTTCGTCGTGGTCGGCGCCGTACCGGCGTCGGCGGCGGGGACGTGCGGTGACCCGGTGGTCGTCGACGGGCTGACGACGGTCACCTGCACGGTGGGCACCGGCAGCGTGGTGGTGCCCGACGAGGTCGGCCAGGCGACGGTCACGCTGGACGGAGCGGGCGGTGCACCGGCGGTCGACGGGACGCCCGGTGGCAAGGGCGCCCGCGTGGTCGCCACGATCGCGGTCACCTCGGGGCAGACGCTCAACGCGCGGGTCGGCAACCGGGGGGTCACCAACACCGGCTCCCGTGGTGGCCAGGGCGCGGGCGGTGACCTGGTGGCGGTGACAACCGCGACCGGCGCCCCGCTGTTGACCGCGGGATCGGGCGGTGGCGCGGCTGGACCCGGCTACGGGTCGCCCGCCTACCCCGGCACCCCGGGCGCCAACAGCGGTTCCGCGGGCACGAACGGCGCGGGCGGCGACGGGCTGACCGGCGGCGGCCAAGGCGGGGGTGCCGGAACCGCGACCTCAGGCGGCGCTGGCGGTGCCCCGGCTCCCGGGTACCAGACGCCGCCACCGGGCAACAGCGGCGGATTTCCCAACGGCCCCCGTGCGCGCGCGTCGTCACCGTCCTACGTCCCCGCCGGGTTCGGCGGCGGCGGTGGCGGCGGCTACGGCGCCGGTGGCGCGGGTGGTCAGGGCGGGTCCAACGGCGGCAGCACCGGCGGTGCGGGCGGTAGCGGCGGCGGAGGATCCAGCTACGTGTCCGGGCTCGTGGCGGGCACGACCCCCACGGTCACCGACGGCGTGAACGCCGGGGACGGGCGGATCGTGTTCGTCTTCGCGCCGCTGCCCCCGCGCGCGGACACGATCACCGCAACGTCCGGTGGCGGCCAGTCCACTCCGGCGGGACTGCCGTTCGCGGCGCCGCTCACCGTGACCGTCAACGACCAGTACGGCGCTGCGTTCGCCAACGCCGAGGTCACCTTCACCGCGACGGGTGGCGCTACCTTCGCGGGTTCAGCGACCGCGACCGCCACGACCGACCCCGCCGGGGTGGCGACTTCCCCGGCGCTGACCGCGGGGCCTACCCCTGGCCCGGTCACCGTCACCGCGACGACCCCCGGCGTCACGGGGACAGCGGACTACGCTCTCATCGTCACCGCGCCGATCCCGGCCGCCATCACCGCGCGTTCCGGTAGCGGCCAGTCCGCCGAGACCACCGCGACCTTCGGCGCGCCCCTGGTCGCCGCGGTCACCGACACCGCGGGTGGCGCTTCCTCGGGCACGCCCGTGACCTTCACCATCACCTCCGGCCCGGCGTCCTTCGCAGGCGGCCAGTCCACCGCCAACGCCACCACGGACGCCACGGGTTCGGCGACTGCACCGGCTCTGGTCGCGGGGAACACGCCGGGACAGGTCACCATCACCGCTGCCACACCGGGCGTCGCCTCCACCGCGACGTTCACCGCCACCGTGACCGACCCACCCGGGCCCGTCCGCGCGGACCTGTCGGCCACGATCACCGCACCGACCGCCGTCCCCAAGGGGGTGCCGTTCGAGGTGACCCTGCGTGCGCACAACGACGGCCCGCACGCCGCCGCCGACGTGCGGTCCACGCTGACACTGCCGCTGGATTGGTGCCTCGTCGACAACGGCGGCGGCACCACCGGCGGGCTGCTCGGCAACCAGGTCACGTTCACGACGGGGTCCATCCCACGCGGCGCCACTGCCGACTACACGATCACCGTCGTCGCCCGACCGTTCCTGCCAGGACCGCGACTGCTCACCGGCCACACCGTGTCCCTGCGCACCTGGGACACGAACTACCTCAACAACACCACCGCGTCGGCGGTCACCATCACCCACCACTGATCCTCGGCCCTCGGTCGGCCGCGCAGCGCGACCCCACTGCGCGGCCGACCGAACCTGGCCACGGATGCCGGGGACCGGGTCTGAATGACATCTTCAGTTGCGGACGCATTCCACAGTGGGCGCCATTCCTCACGATTGCCGGTTGACCGCTTACCCCGCGGCACCGGGAGCGCCTAAATCGCTGGGCGTCCCCCCAGCGTGGCGCTAGGTTGCGAGGACCCACGTGGGGAGCACAGTGATCACCTACCGAGAGGTCTTCGCGCTACGGGAGTTCCGGGTCCTGTTCGTGGCGCGTCTGTTCACCATCATCGGGATCGTTCTGGACAGCCTCGCGCTGGGGACGGTCATGTACGCCGAGACCCGGTCGCCGCTGTTGACCGCGGCGTCGCTGTTCGGTGGGCCATTGGTGCAGTTGGTGACGGCTCGGTACCTGCTGGCTTCCTCGGACCTGTTCAGGCCGCGGGCGGCGATCGTGGTCGCGGCCGGGGTGGGGACGGTGACCGCGGCGCTGCAGATGGTCCCGGGGTTGAGCTGGTGGATGCGGTTCGTGATCCTCGCGGCGGGCTACGTGGCGGCGGGGGCGACGTCCGGGACGGTGGTGGCGCTGCTGTCGGACATCGTGCCGAAGGCGGCGTTCGTGCTGGCCAGGGCCACGATGAACCTCGCCGTCGGGGGGATGCAGGTCGGGGGCTATGCGCTGGGGTCGGTGCTGCTGGCCACCGTGGAGCCGACGTGGTTGTTCGGGGTGGCCGCGGGGGTCAGCGTGGTGGCCGCGGTCCGGGCCTGGACGGGGTTGTCGGACCGGGGAGCGCGGGCCACGGGCAGTGTCGTGGCGCGCAGCAAGGCGGTCAACCGGGAACTGCTGGGGTCACCGGTCCTGCGCCCGCTCTACCTGATGATGTGGGTCCCCAACGGGCTCGTCGTCGGGTGTGAAGCGCTGTTCATCCCCTACGCGGGCGACCACGGCGGCTACCTGTTCGCCGCGGGCGCCATCGGCATGCTCGCGGGTGACATCGTCCTCGGCCGCTTCACGCCCCAAGCCCTCCGCGACCGACTCACCGTTCCCCTGCGCCTGCTCCTGGCCGTGCCCTACCTGGCCTTCCCGCTATCCCCGCCCACCCCCGTCGCGGCCACCCTGATCGCCGTCTCCGCCATCGGCTACGCCGCCGCCCTGCCCCTGCAAGACCGCCTCCTGCACCACACCCGCGACGACGTCCGAGGCCAGGCCTTCGGCCTGTCCGCCACAGGTGTGATGGTCGGCCAGGCCCTCGGCGCCCTCCTGGGAGGAGCCACCGCCGAAGCACTTCCCGTCGGGTGGACCATGACCACGATGGCCGTCCTCTCCCTCGTGACCACGGCCCTCCTGCGCCCGGGCCTGCGGTCCACAGCTCACCCGTCCGTGGGGAATGCCGGAGACGGGCCGGGCGTTGGCGGTGGACATGGCGGATGAGACGGTGAAGGCCAGTCCTACTGAGTGGGTGCGGGCGCAGACCAAGCAGATCGTGGAGACGGGGACCACCGAGGGGATCAAGGTCCTCGGCAAGCCGATCGTCCTGTTGACCCTGCGGGGGGCGAAGTCGGGGGAGTTGCGGCACACCCCGGTCATGCGGGTGGAGCACGAGGGCAGCTACGCGGTCGTGGCCTCCAAGGGCGGCGCTCCCGAACACCCCGCGTGGTACCACAACATCAAGGCGCACCCGGAGTTCCCGCTCCAGGACGGCACCGTGACCAAGCAGTACACCGCCCGCGAGGTCGACGGCCCCGAACGAGCCGAGTGGTGGGACCGCGCCGTCGCCGCGTTCCCGTCCTACGGCGAGTACCAGAAGAAGACCGACCGGCTGATCCCGGTGTTCGTCCTCGACCCGAAGTGACCACCGGCGGTCGGCGGTTAGTGGGCCGCCGACCGCAGTTGGGCCTACGGGCCGCAGTTCGCGCCTCGGGCGAAGGCTGCTGCCCGACGTCGGACACGATCCACGCGTCGCCGTGCTCACGCACGGCACCGCTGCGGATTGCCGGTACACGGGCGTGGTTCGCGACCGGTTGATCCCGGTGCTCGTGCTCGACCCGGAGTGACCTCCCGGGATCGGCGGCCACCGCGCCGCCGACCGCCGGTGGCAGGATGGTGGGGGTGGAGATCGAGTTCGTGCGGCTGACCGAGATCGCCGTGGCCGACATCGTGGGGTTGTTGGACGATCCGGCGGTTCGGGGGCACCTGCCGTTGGCCTCGGGGCGGTTCGACGAGGGTGCGTGCCGGGGGTGGGTCGCCGGGAAGGAGGCGATCTGGGCGGAGCACGGGTACGGGCCCTGGGGGTTTGTCGCGGATGGGGTGTTCGTGGGGTGGGGTGGGCCGCAGCCCGAGGGGGCGGACGCCGATATCGCGTTGGTGTTGCACAAGCATGCATGGGGGCTGGGGGAGCGGATCTACCGCGAGGTGATCAGGCGGGTCTTCGCGGATCCGGCGCGCGACTCGGTGACGGTGTTGCTCCCGCCGAGCCGGGGGCGGGGGCACGCGCTGCTGCGGCTGGGGTACCGCACCGACGGTGAGGTGGAGATTGACGGGCACGTGTTCCGGAGGTTTCGACTGAAATCCGCTGCCCTGCGGAATTGACCCGTCGGGTGTGCTGGGCCATTCCGGTGAGCTGTGACGAAATCCCGCGCGTGGGGAACTGACCCGCGCGAGCGTCGTCGTAGTCGGGCGTCGGGGGGATGGTCAGCGGCGAAGGGGTGCGTCCGGTGGGTGACGGGTTCAAGGTCGATCCGCGTGAATTGCAGGGCTACAGCGGGATGCTGGAGCGGGTGGCCGGGCAGTTCACCGCGATAGAGGGCCACGCCAGGGGCAAAGGCGGCGACACGGCCGGGTTCACCGGGTTGTTGCAGGTACTCGTCCCGGCCGTCACCGGGGTGGTCGACCTCTACGGCGACACGCTGACCTACGCCAATCGCAAGATCACCGAGGTCAAGAAGAGCCTCGACGAGGCGGCCAAGGCCTACCAGGACAGCGACAAGGCGGCTGCCACCCGCCTGCAGAGCGCGGGCCGCGGTCTGGAGTCGGTGCACGCCCCGACCGTGCGCGGGGGTGCCAGATGAGCGGGCACGCCGACGTCACCGACCCGGTCGCGCTGCTCAACCGGGCGCCGAACACCGCGGGTGGGCCAACCGCGCAGAACGCGATACGCGACGCCGGGATCGAGGTGCGCGCGGTCGACTGGGTGTGGCGCAAGGTCGTCGGCGAGTCGCTGGTCGAGTCGATCATCACCCCGATCACCGGGGACTTCGAGAAGATCGCCCGCCAGGCCGCGGAGTGGACCAACGTCAAGGACGCGCTGCAGGCCATCCGCAACAACATGAACGCGGGCCTGACCGAGCTGGCGCAGGGCTGGAACGGCGCGGCGTACGAGCGGTTCCAGAAGCTCATCGGCACCACGTGGACGCTCGGCCTGGAGGCCGACGCGCAGGCGGCCGCGCTGATCGGGGCGGCGCTGCGCAAGGTCGCCGACGGGTCCCGCCGCGCCTGCGACCAGGCGCTGAAGCTGATCAAACAGCTGGTGCACAAGCTGATCCAGGCCGCGGCGATGCTGCCGATCCCGGCCGTCGGCTGGGCCCGCGCGGTCAAACTGGTCTACGACGGCTACCAGCTCTACAACGCCATCATGTCCCTGATCCAGGGCATCAAGGCGATCATCGCGGGCGCCAAGCAGGTGATCGACGGTGTCCGGCAGGTCGGCACCGCGCTCGCCAAGATCAAGGACGTGCGCAACCTCAACGACGCCATCAACGCGGGCAACCAGGCCGCCGACGGCGCCATGGGCATCAAGCGCGGTACCGACGCGGTACGCGGCGGCGCGCAGACCGCCGTCGCCGGTGCCACCTCGGCCGCGGGTGCCGTGGGGAGTGCGTACGACAACACCCGTGGACTCATCAACGAGCGCAACGCCGCACGCCAACCAGACCAACCCACGCCGGGGACAGTCGTCCCGGGCGCGACCTCCGGGAACTCCGCGCGCCCCGGCCAGAACACTCCGGGCGGCAACCGCCCGGCAGACCCGAAGAACACCCGCACCCCCGAGTGCAACCGCACCACCTGCGGCGACCCGGTCGACATCGTCACCGGTGACGTGATCATCGGCCAGACCGACGTCGAACTGGCTGGCGCTTTGCCGCTGGTCATCCGCCGCACCCACATCTCCTCATTCCGCGCGGGCCTGCGCTACGGGCACTCGTGGGCGTCCACAATCGACCAGCGTCTTGAGTTCGACGCTCTCGGTGTCGTATATGTCGCTGACGACGGCGTGATCCTGGTCTACCCGCAGTCCACAGGGGACGTTCTGCCGGTTACCGGACCAGCGTGGCCGCTGAGCCGAACCGAGGACGGCTACACGATCACCCGTGATGGCCAGGTCCTGCACTTCGTGGGAACCGGATCGGTCCGCCCGCTGACCAGCATCACCGATGCCGTCGGCAACCAGATCGACCTGCACCACGACGACACCGGAGTCCTGACGCGCATCACGCACTCCGGCGGCTACCAGGTCACTGTGGACACTGAAGAAGGCCGCATCACCGGGCTCCGCCTGGGCGGCGACATCACGCTCGTCCGCTACCGCTACAACGAAGCAGGCGACCTGGCGGAGGTCATCAACTCCTCCAACCAGGCCCTGCACTTCGAGTACGACACCGCGGGCCGGATCACCCGCTGGATCGACCGCAACGACCAGTGGTACCGCTACCTGTACGACACCGCGGGTCGCTGCGTGGCCAACCAGGGTGCGGGCGGTTTCCTCAACGGCACCTTCACCTACGACTCCGCCACCCGCAGCACCCACTACACCGACGCGCTCGGCGCCACCACCGTCTACCGCTACGACGAGCGCAACAACGTCACCGCGGAAACCAACCCGCTGGGCCACACCGTTCGGTCCGAATGGGACAGCCGCGACCGGCTCATCGCCAGCACAGACGCGCTCGGCAACGTCACGCGCAACCGGTACGACGACACGGGCAGGCTGATCGCCGTTGGCTACCCGAACGGCACCGAGTCGCGAGTCGACTACGACGGAGCAGGCCGCCCGGCGAGGATCACCGACCCGGATGGCGCGGTGTGGCAGCGCCAGTACGACGACCTCGGCAGGATCGTCGCGATCACCGACCCGGCCGGTGCGGTGACGAGAACGACCTACCAGGCCAACCGGATCGCGGTCACCGACCCGCTCGGCGCGACAACGCACGTGCTGACCGACGCCGCCGGACTGCCGGTCGCGGTCACCGACGCGCTCGGCGCGACGACGCAGTACGTTCGCGACGCGTTCGGCCGGGTCACCCGCATCATCGACCCGCTCGGCGGCACCGTCGTTCTGGGATGGACGATCGAGGGCAAGCTGATCTCCCAGACCGCACCCAACGGGGCGGTGACCCGGTGGCGCTACGACGGCGAGGGCAACCAGGTCGAGCACATCGACCCGCTGGGGGCGACCACCCGGACCGAGATCACGCACTTCGACATGCCCGCCGCCCGCACCGCCTCCGACGGCACCCGGCTGGAGTTCGGCTACGACACGAGGCTCAAGCTCACCACCGTCACCAACGCAGCGGGCCAGGTGTGGCGCTACGAGTACGACGCGGCGGGCAACCTGGTCCGGGAGGTCGACTTCCACGGACGTTCGCTCGGCTACGAGCAGGACGCCGCTGGTCGACTGGTGCGCCGGACCAACGGCGCGGGGGAGAGCGTCGAGTTCACCCGTGACGCTCTCGGCAACGCGATCGAGAAGCGCGCGGGTGATGCGCGGGCCGTGTTCGAGTTCGACCCGCTGGGCCGACTTCTGCGCGCCACCAACGCCGATGCCGACGTCCAGTACACACGGGACGTTCTCGGGCGGGTGCTGTCCGAGACCTGCAACGGCCGCGCGGTCACGTCGGAGTACGACACCGTGGGCAGGCGCACCCGGCGCACCACCTCTTCCGGCGCGGTTTCCACGTGGGAGTACGACGGGCGGGACCAGCTTGTCAGCCTCACCACGGCGGGCCAGACCGTCCACTTCGGATATGACGCGGTCGGCCGTGAGGTGCGGCGCCTCGTCGGCGGGGTTTCACTCGGTCAGACGTGGGACAGCAACCACCGGCTCACCGGCCAAACCGTCACCACAGCAGGCGGTCAGGTCCGGCAGCGGCGCTACAACTACCGCGGCGACGGCCTCGTGGTGGGCATCGATGACACGCTGGCGGGTGACAGCCGCTACGACCTCGACGCGGCGGGCCGGATCACCGGCGTTCGCGCCGCGGGCTGGACCGAGCGCTACGCCTACGACCAGACGGGCTCCCGAGTAGCCGCGCCCGAAGGCCCCCGATACCAGCACGACGCGCAAGGCCGCGTGGTGACCAGAACCCGCCGCACGTTGTCGGGTCAGGTGCGTTCGTGGACCTACAGTTGGGACGCCGAGGACCGCTTGGTCCAGGTCGTCACGCCGGATGGTGTGCACTGGCGCTACACCTACGACGCACTCGGCCGCCGCGTCGGCAAGCAGCGGTTGGACGCGGCGGGCGCCGTCGTCGAGCGGGTCGAGTTCACCTGGGACGGGGTGGTGCTCGCCGAGCAGTCCACCGTGGAGGGCGTGACCACCTGGGAATGCCTGCCCGGCGACGTCCGGCCGATCACCCAGACCGTGGACGAGCGGTTCTACGCGCTGGTGACCGACCTCATCGGCACCCCAACGGAGATGCTCGACCACAACGGCGACGTCGCGTGGCGCGCCAGGACGTCGGTGTGGGGTGTGCCCGCGACCGACGACGCCGGTGGTTGCCCGCTGCGGTTCCCCGGTCAGTACCACGACGCCGAGACCGGGCAGCACTACAACTACATGCGGTACTACGACCCGGAGACCGGGCAGTACACCTCCCGCGACCCGCTGGGGCTGCTGGCGGGCCCGGACCCCACGGCGTACCCCACGAACCCGCTGGTCGCCGCGGACCCGCTCGGTCTGGCGCCGTGCACGGCCTTGACGCAGACCGGCCCGAACACCTTCCAGTCGCCGGGTGGTTTGGTCTACGGCCCGGACAACAACCCCACCTACGGCAACCGCTACAACCACGTCATGAACCACACCGCCGACATCCCAACCCGGCAGCAGCACGGCGTCTTCAACGCCACCAACGGCAACGACGTCGTCCGGCTCGTCGACAACGCCTATGCCAGGGTCCAGCAGGGAGGCGTGGTCAGCATCCTGCAGCCCAACGGGAACACCTCGCACTACGTGCCCATGGGGCAGAACGTCGGGTACGTCGGTGGCGTTCCCGGCGCGCAGGGCGGCCACCCGCAGGTGAGCTACATCCAGTTGGTCACCCGCAACGGCAACGAGGTCATCTCGGCGTTCCCGGTCGCAGGCATCCCGAGCAGTGTGCTTGGATCGGCGCCGTGATGTGGTTGCGCGAGTGCCCGTTCGACGACCAGGGCCTGGTCCGCCCGGTGCTGCCCCTGGCCCTGATGTGCGACACCTGCGGTTCGGTGTGGTGCACCCCCGCGGACGCGGCCCACGAGGACCGCGTCACCGTCCCCGAGGCCCCGGACTGGACCGCGTGCGGTCGCAGCTTCGCCCCCGGTAGCACCTCTTGGGCCACACGGGAGGACGTGGACAAGGCGGGGTGGGGCGAGCACCCCTGGCACGAGGAGGCTTCGTGACCTTCAACGACGATCCGCGCATCGCCGAAGCCTTGGCCCAGCTCGAGGCCGCCGAAGTCGGCTTGGACGAGGCCATCGTCTCCGCCAAGGAGGTCGAACAGGCGGTTCCGGTCACCACGTTGTCCAAAGAGGACCTCCGCCTCCTCGAAGAACACGCCCGCGGCGACGACGCGCCCCGATCCCTGCGCGAACTCCAAGAACGCATCGACCGCGGTGAACTCTCCTGGTCCGACCTCGCCGACGGCCGCCACTTCGACGACCCCGACGTCCAGTCCGCCCTGGCCCCGGGTGTGAAGGGCATGCGCCAGGCCTACACCGCCATCGAAGAAGGCCAACCCGTCGACGACATCATCGAGGCGGGTCCACCGCTGCCACCCCGGGCCTCATCCCCGACCGAGCCCTCGGACGACGAAACCTACGACTTCCTCCGCGACAAGCCGGACGACTAGGTCTCTGGAGATCAGCAACACCCCGGCCACCAGCGGTCCCGTAGCCGTTCGTTGGGGGCGGCAGAGGTGCCGCCCCCAACGTGTGGCTACTTGCTCACGAGCAGGTCCCAACCGGTGAGGCCGTTGCGGCACTTGTGGGTGGTCCACACGGAGGGCTTGCCGTTGGCGCCCGCGGCGTCGCAGTCGGCCTTGGTCGGCACGGTGGCGATGTAGACGTCGGTGAAGGTGTTGGTGGTGGGCTCAACGATCAGGTCGTACCCCGTGAACCCGTTGCGGCAGTCGTAGGCGGCGAACACCCCGGCCGTCACGCCCCGCGTGCCCGCGTCGTCGCACTGGCTGTACGTCGGGAACGTGGCGATGTAGACGGTCGGCGTCGCGGCTGCTGGGGCGGCCAGCACGACTGCGGCGGCGATCCCCGCCGAGGCGGTGAGGGCGATCCGGGAGGCAACGGACATTCGGGAACCTGCGGACATGGTGTGCTCCAGTCTTCGAGGTCACGGGGTGTTCGCGCCGCGGCACCTGTGTTGCGCCGCGACATCCCCGACGTTAACCGGTCACCGCAGACCCAAATGGACTGTTTGCCGGTCGACGGCACGCACGGTCCGTGATCGCGCCCAACCTGCGTTGGTGACCTCACCGCCTCCGGCATGCGGTGATCTCCAATGGAGCAACGGAATTCGCGGCTACCCGGCGCAGTCGAGTGTGGCTCTGCACACAACCCGCTGCACTCACCCTACGTGACCCGTTCGGTGGCAGCGACTGCGTCCACCGCGCCAGAGCAGCCGTTGTGCGCGTGGATCAGCTCTGCTGCCCCATGGTGAGCCGGACGGTGAAGCCGGATTCGGCGCGGCTCAAGGTCACGTGGTGGCAGAGCTGGTGGGCGATCCAGAGCCCGTAGCCGCCGCCGTCCGGGTTCGGGGTGGGGACGAGCCCGGCGAACGGGTCGACGGGGCCCCGACCCCCGTCGTGGATGGTGACGACGACCTGCCGCGGACCCGTCCACAGGCGCACCGTCACCGGTGGTGTGCCGTATTTGACGGCATTGGTGACGATCTCGCTGACGGAGGTCACCAGGTCTTCGAGGTCGGCGCGGGACAACGCGAAGGCACCCGCCGCGGTGACGGCGTGACGGGCCGCGGCGGGAGTGGGGTCGATGAGCGCGGCGGTCGGCGGCAGGTGCTGGACGGGGAGAGGCGTCGGTGGCCCCGAGCGCGAGAGGAAGGAAGGCGGCTCGACGTACTCGGGGTTGGGTTTCGGTGTGCCGCCCACGGCCACGAGCGAATGCGTGCGGGCGACGTCGCGCAGGATCGGGGCAGGCGTCGTGCGGGTGTCGTAAGCGCACATGCTCCGCACCGGGAACGCGTCGTAGGCGTAGTTGACCGCGGCCTCGTAGCGGGACCACACGTCCCACGCCTGCGCGAGAGCGGGGGAGGGGAGTTCGCCGACGACCCTGATCGCGCTGGCGCCCCGCTTGACCAGCGACGAGAACATGTCGCGGTACGCCTTGATCGTGGCCGCGGGGCGCGTGTACTGCGGATCCGGCTGGAGGGTCACGACGCGATCGGGGTCCGGGAGGGCGGAGAGCACGAGGTCCGCCCGGGGCTCGTCGAGGGCGATCACCATCGCTTCGTCGCGCGCGACTCCGTCGACGAGGAAGGGGACGGCCCCGTCGAGCAGGTCGCCGTCGTTGGTGTAGTAGAGCGCGACGTGGTCGTAGCCGCGCTTGGCGGAGTGCGTGTGCGCGCTCATGCGACCTGCTCCACGCGCACGCCGCTGATCCCCAGGATCTCGACGAGGCGGGCCGGGTTCATCGCGCGGGTACGCAGTACGGCGGTGAAGCCGCGCCGCTCGGCCTGGTCGGCCAGGCGCAGCAGCGCGTGGTGGTCGATGAAGGTCAACCCGCGGGCGTCGACCACGACTTCCCCACCACCCCAGCCGGGCGCGGCGTGCTCGAGCGCCCAGGGGAACAGCTCGCGCGACCTCAGGTCCAACTCGCCGTCGAGCGCCACCGCGCCGCCCCGACCCCACCCGTGCAGGTGGAACGGCACGGTGTCGACGTTGCCCCCCGGGTGCATGGTGGCGAGTTTGTCGACCGTGTCCGCCCCCAGCTCGGGCACGTTGTAGGCGCACATCGCGTCGAAGGTGGATGCGGCCATGTAGCGGTCCACGACGTGTTCGTAGCTGGCGAAGGCGTCGAGGTGCGCGGGGGTGCGCACCAGGTGGGTCGCCTCGGCGGCGACCCGGAAGCCGGTGAACCCGTCGGCAACGGCCTGGTCGGTCTCCCCGGCATACACCCGGACCTGCTCCTCGGGGTCGACCACCCCGCCCCCGGCATAGACGCCGTCGAGCGACCGAACCAGCACCGCCCCGCGCTCGAGCAGGTCGCCGATACCGGGGATGGTCGCCACCTGGTCGAGCAACGCCCGCTCGGTCCCGGGCGCGGTCAGGCACACCCGCTTGCCCGCTGCCAACCCCTCGACCAGGAACGCCCGGGCCCTGGCGAAGAACTCGGCCGGCTCGGTGAACGCCCAGCACAGGTGACTGCGCCCTGTCTGAGGCGGGTTCTCGGGCGGTACCGGGCGATGGCTCACCGCGTCAATGTACGTCCTGGGGTCGTGATCCCGGTACCGGCGGGAGCCGTGGTCATAGCACCGAGCTATCGACAGCTGACATGACCACGTCCGCGGACCGCGTGTGAATCTTCTCGGGCAGGCGGTTCCTGCGTATTCCGCCGAAGTGGCCGCGATGCGGCCGTGCCGAGAAACGGAAAAGCGAATGTCCCTTTCGCGTGCCAAGAAAGCCGGGGTGTTGGCCGTCGTCGCCAGTGCCCTGACCCTGTTAGCCGTCGTGATCAACCCGCTTGCCTCAGGGCAACCCGTCGCGCCACCACGCGCTGCCGTCGCACCTGCCGCGGGCTCCGGCGCGGATGTCCACGTGGCGCGGGAGCGGCTGCCGGTCGCCGAACGCACACCGGTGTCCGCGTCCAAGGAAGAGAGGCGGGACTACGACGTGCCCGCTGCCAAGGCGTTGGTCGCGTGTGACACGGCCGGGTTCACCAGTCGGAGCGGGTGGGCTCTGGTCGACTTCATCCGGACATCCACAGTAGACTGTGTGAACACGCTGTTCTCGCTCACCGGAACCGACGCCAACCGTGCGTTCCGCGAGGATCAGATGACCTATGTCGCGTACGGTCTGCGGGACAACGGATCCAGCTACCCCGGTGACAACTCCACCGGTACCGCGCAGCTCGTGCTCTATCTGCGGGCGGGTTACTACGTCCAGTGGTACAACCCCGATGTGGTCGCCACCTACGGGTCCGCGCTGCGCAACGCCATCCGCTCCGGGCTGGACAACTTCTTCAACAACGCCAGGGCTTTCACCGTGAGCGAGGCCAACGGCGCGACCCTTTCCGAAGCGGTCACGCTCATCGACAGCGCCCAGGAGAACGCGCGGTACCTGTGGGTGGTGAAGCGGCTGCTCGACGGCTACAACTCCAGCTACGACTCGTCGTGGTCGATGCTCAACGCAGTCAACAACGTCTACACCGTGCTGTTCCGCGGCCACCAAGTCCCCGAGTTCGTCAGCACCGTGACCTCCGACCCGAGCGTCCTGGAGACCCTGCGCGCCTTCGCGATCCGCAACCTGGGCCTGCTCTCCGGCGAACGCAGCTACCTCACCTCCAACGCCGGACGTGAACTCGGCCGGTTCCTGCAACACCCGGGGCTGCTGAGCAACTCCAAGCCCAAGGCGAAGGCCCTGATGGACGCGTCCTCGATCCGCGGCGCCACCGCCCCGTTGTGGGTGGGTGTCGCGGAGATGGTCGACAGCTACGACAAGGCCAACTGCGCGTACTACGGCGCGTGCGATCTGCAGAACCGTTTGCTGGCAGAGGTTCTACCGATCAACCACACCTGCGCCTCGACGCTGAGGGTCCGCGCCCAGGAGATGACCGCCGCCGAGCTGTCGCAGACGTGCGCGAGCCTGCTCAACCAGGATGCCTACTTCCACAACGTGGTCCGTGACCCCGGGCCGGTCACCGGCGACCGCAACACGGCACTGGAGGTGGTCGTCTACAACTCCAGCACCGACTACCAGACGTACGCGGGCGCGATGTGGGGCATCGACACCAACAACGGCGGCATGTACCTCGAAGGCGACCCGTCGGCGGTGGGCAACCAGGCGCGGTTCATCGCCTACGAGGCGGAGTGGTTGCGGCCGACGTTCCAGATCTGGAACCTCAACCACGAGTACACCCACTACCTCGACGGCCGGTTCAACATGGCTGGCGACTTCACCTCCAACGTGACCACCCCGACCATCTGGTGGATCGAAGGCTTCGCCGAGTACGTGTCGTACCAGTACCGCAACGTGGCCTACGACGCCGCCATCGCCGAGGCGGGCAAGCGGACGTACGCGCTCAGCACGCTGTTCGACACCACCTACTCGCACGACACCACGCGCATCTACCGGTGGGGCTACCTCGCCGTCCGGTACATGATCCAGGCACATCCCGCGGACGTCACCGCCGTCCTGGGCCACTACCGCTCCGGGAACTGGACGGCGGCGCGGACGCTGCTCAAGACCACGATCGGCTCCCGCTACGACAGCGACTGGTACACCTGGCTCGCCGCGTGCGCCGCCGGGAGCTGCGGCGGTGGCACCACGAACCGCCCGCCGGTCGCGGACTTCACCAGCTCCACCAACGCCCGCACCGTCACCTTCACCGACCGCTCCACCGACCCCGACGGCACCATCACCGCCCGCCGCTGGGACTTCGGCGACGGCACCACCTCGACCGCGACCGCACCCACCCGCACCTACGCGGCCGACGGCACCTACACGGTCCGCCTGACCGTGACCGACAACCAGGGCGCGACCGGGACTCTCACGAAGGCGGTAACCATCGGTAGCGGCGGCGTGGCCGAGTGCACCGGCTCCGACGCCAGGGTGCTGGGCAAGAACTGCCAACGCTCCAACCGCTCAGCCACCGGCGGCAACTACGACTACCTGTACCTGACCCTCCCGAGCGCAACGGCCCAACTGACGATCACCGCCTCCGGCGGAACCGGCAACTGCGACCTGTACTTCAGCGGCAGCTCGTGGGCGACCACCAGCACCGCCACCCACCGCTCCACCGGCACGACCAACCAGGAAACGATCACCGTGACGAGCCCGGCGGCCGGGTACGCGTACGTGAGCTTGAAGGGCGCGACCGACTGCGCGGGGGTGGTGGTGACCACCCGCTACTGACCACCTGGCGGCAGGGTGCCCGCCCCCGGCTCACGCCGGGGGCGGGCTTGTCGTGATGCGGCCTCGGTGGCAGGGGCGCGACGTCGTCGGACGTCGTCCTGTTCGACGCTGGTGGTGCGGACCTGGTTGTCGGCCCGGTCGCACCTGCGGCTTCGAGTCCGGCGAGGCGCTTGAGGAGGAGGATCCGTGGCCTGCCTGCCGTGGCCGCGGTGACCCGGTGCAAGGTCATCACCACGGCGGCGCCAGGCATTCGCGCTCCACCGCTCCCTGCGACGTTGCTCGGCGATCGCGTGCTTGAGGCTCGGACCCGCGCGAGGTGGTCGGGCGGGTCCGCCGCCAGTTGGCGGGCGGGCCTCGCTGTGCTCCTGCCACCACGGTCGGAACACTGGCCTGGCCTGGCCATGGCCTGTTCGGCCTGGGCTGCCGCTGCCCTCGTGGCGGTGGTTGGCCGCTCTTGCCGGATCCGGTCGCGATGTTGCGAGGGGCGCCCGGCCTTTCAGGCTGGAGGGCGGCCTCGGGGTGCCCCCGCGATCAGGGGCGGGCCACTGGGTTGGCTTGTGCCTGCTCGGCGCGGGCTGCCGCTGTCCTCGTGCCGGTGATCAGCCCGCTCTCGCTGAACCAAGCGGCGATACCTCGCGGGCTGCACGGCCGCGTGAGGCTGGAGGGCGATCCTCGGGGTGCTACTGCGATCAGGGGCGGGTCACTGGGTTGGCTGGTGCGTGCTCGGCCTGGACTGTCGCGTCCTCGTGCCCGTGATTCGCCCGCTCTCGCCGGACCCGGTGGCGACAGTGCGAGGGCCGTTCAGGCCGGGGGACGGGCTTCGGTGTGCTCCTGCCACCAGGGTCGGAACACCGGGCTGGCCATGGCCTGCTCGGCGTAGGCGGCCACCACCTCCCCGTACACCTGATTCGCCTGCTCCCACCCGACCCGCTCGCGGTGCCACGCCAGGACGAGCCGGATGCGCATCGGTTCGCCCGCCAGCGGCCGGACCGCGATACCGGGGCCACCCTGGGACGTCGGTTCTACCAGCTGCACGGCCCGACCGGTCGCGATCAGCCGTCTGCCGCCGCCGCTGGGGACCTCGAAGCGGACGTCGGGGGTGAACCCCGCTTGCCTGCACGCCGCCCGCAGCGCCGCCAACGACCCGTCGTCGGCCCCAGGCGGGCAGATCCACGCCTCACCCGCGAGCCCGGCCAACGGCACCTCATCCCCGCCGGCCAGGGGGTGCTCGGCCGACAACGCCACGTACACCGGCACCCACGGCACGATGATCCGCTGCCCCACCTCGCGCGGCAACGGGATGTCGTGCTCCTCAGCCGCCCCCAACACCGCGATGTCCAAGTTCCCCGACGTCAACGCCCGAGCCAACACCGCACTAGACGGCTCGATCTGCATCGACACCCGAGCCCCCGCCAACGACCGCTCCACCCGATCAAACATCGGCGTCACGCACTCCATGTGCACGGTCCCGAACCGCACCGGCCCGCCGGTACCAGCCCCCAACCCGGCCCCGAGCCCGTCCAACTCCGCCAACACCACCCGGGCCCGCCGAACCAGGTCCTCACCCAGCTCAGTGGGCACCACCCCCACCCGGCTGCGTTCGAACAGCCGCCCCCCGACCACCCGCTCCACCCGCTGCAACAACGTCGACAACGAAGGCTGCGATATCCCCAACCGAGCCGCCCCCTGGGACAGGCTGCCCGCCTCGGCGATCGTGCAGACCGCCCTCAGGTGCCGAATCTCCAGGTCCATGGCCGAACAGGGTAATCCCGCACCACACCAACCGAAACCCTCAGCCGCTCTGTCCAGTGCTGCCTTGGCCTCGTCCTGGTTGCGCCGCCGGTGCCACCGCTCGAGCGGGAGATGCGTTGCTGAAAGCGTTCCAGAGCAGGTTGAGGGGGTGGTCTGGGGTGTAGCTGGTGCGTTCGTGCTTGCGGGTAAGGATGCCGGTGACGATCTCGAGGTGGGGGTGGTAGTCGTCGGCGAGTGTGAGTTTGCGCAGGCCTTGCCCTGGGAGGCGACCGTCGAGGGCGGCGTCGGCTACACGGTCGGTGGTCAGGAGACAGCCGTGGAGTAGGCGTGCAGTGAGGAGGTTGAGGCCATAGTTGAGGGAGTCGATGGTCGCGATGACGTTGAGGGTGGAGTGGTGGTCAGGGCCGTACCAGCGGGTGAGGAAGTCGGCCAGGAGTCCGGCGGCGGGTGTGAGCAGGGGGACCGCGGGTAGCTGGGCCGCCGTGACGGGGGTATTGGGGAGCTCGCGGGTGGTGAGGTTGGTGAGGAGGGCGACCCGTTCGCGGTGCCATTCGAGGAAGTCGTAGTCGTGGGTCGGGGCTTGGTCAGGTGGTGCGGCGAGGCTGCCGCAGACGATGTCGACCTTCTTGCTGTCGAGCGTGCGCCAGAGGTCGCGGGTGCGGACATGTTTGATGGTGAGGTGGATGCCGCGAGCTTCGAAGTCTGGCCGGAGTGCGGGCCAGATGGCGCCGAGAAACTGGACGGTGAACTCGGTGGTGCCGAAAGTGATGGTGGATCCGAGCCGTCGCCTGCTTTGGTGCAGAGCATCGTTCCAGTTCGTGAGTGTCCGGTTTGCAAGGGCGACAAGGTGGTCTCCTGTTGTTGTGAAGAGGAAGTCCTTGCCGCGGCCTTGCTTGACCACCAGCGCCTCGCCGACGAGGCGAGTGGCGGTCTTGTTGAGGTGGTCGAGCTGTTTCTGCACGCTGGATTGCTCGCGTCCGAGAGCGCGTGCCGCGCGTTGGGCGGTACCGGTGGCGTGCACCACGGCAAGGGTTCGGAGTTGGTCCAGGCTGAGATCCAGCAGGTGAGGTGGACAGCCCAGTAGCGCCATGAGCGCCTCCGACGAGTCGGTGTCAGGCATGAGTCTCCTCGCGGTTCGCAGGTGTCCGTTGGAACACCTGGAATGTTGTTGGCCGTAGTTCGCGCCGGAGTGACCCAGAGATGTTCGCCGAGACATCGCGGACCGCGCTAGTGTCCAAGCGGACATCACGTGAAGTTTCGCCCGTTCGGGCCCTTTCGGCGTATCGCTTGGGGAAGCGAGGTTTCCGATGACCGCTCGCAGCATCGCCACCGGCGAGGTGGCGTCGTCCTGCTACTTCCGCACCACGGTGGAGCAGCCGTTTCGCAAGGCGCTGGTTCAGATCAATGAGGATTGCAACCTGCGCTGCGCACACTGTTTCGTCTCGGCGACGAGAATGGGTAAGCGGATGGTTCTAGGAGATGTTGTGGCGAAGGTGATCCCTCGGCTGGCCGCCGCCCGCGTCACGCGGGTGACGTTGACCGGAGGGGAGCCGACGATCCATCCGGAGTTCCTGGCCATTGTGGCGGCATTTCGGGCCGCAGGAATGAGCGTAGGTGTATGTACCAACGCTACCATGGTCGATGACTCCCAGATCAGCGCACTTGCTGCTCTCGGAGTGCACTGCAATGTTTCGTTGGACGGGTTCGCAGTTGCCTCTCATGGCAAGTTTCGCGGTGACCGCGCAAGTTTCGCTGTCACGGTCGCCACCGTGGAGAAACTCGCCGCAGCAGGCATTCTGCAGGGATTGCTGTGCACGCCGAACACGTTGGCCCAGGATGAAGAGTACGCGCGCCTGTGCGCCTTCGCGCGTAGCCACGGCGCCCGCTATGTGCTGCTCAACCCGCTCGGCAGCATGGGGCGTGGCGTCAAGTCCCAGGCGAGGTTGGCCAAGACGACCTTGCACATGCGCGAAATCTTCGAACTGACCGCCCCCTTCGACGGTCCGGATCTCGACATCGCCCACATCCGCTTCCCCAACACAACTGGTCGTCCGCTGGCCGGATGCGAAGCGGGGACGATCATCTACGTGTTCACCCCCGGCGAGGTCACAGTGTGCCCCTACCTGGTGTTCGCGGCCCGCACCCCAGGCTCGCGGCACGCCGACACCGAGTTCATCGTCGGTAACATCTTCACCGATCCTGATGTGGCCACCAGACTTGACGACTATCGCTTCCACGACCGGTACCAAGTCGGCGCGAACCCGACTTGCACCGCCTGTTCCTTGAGTTCCCGCTGCGGCAAGGGGTGCCCCGCGGCCATCGTCGCAGCGGGCGGGCGAATAGGTGATGTCGACGCGGAGCAGTGCCCGGTCACCGCGCCCGAAGCTGGGCGCAAGCTGTTGCCCGTGGTGCAGGCATGAGCACGACCCGGCTCCCTGGCCTGTTGGTGACGTTCGACGGGCCTGGCGGCGTGGGCAAGTCCACCACCGCCCGAATCGTCACCGAGACGCTCGCAAACTCTGGGCTGTCCGTGCACTCGACGGCACAGCCCTCGCGTGCCCGCTTGGGTGAACTGGCTCGTCATGGGACGGACACCTACCGTGGCATGGCGTTGGCCTGCTTGTGTGCGGCAGATCGCCACCACCAACTCGAAACCGAGATCCTGCCCGCCCTGCGCGAGGGAACTGCGGTGGTGTGCGATCGGTACGTCGCCTCCTCGTTGGTACTTCAGGGCCTCGACGGCGTGCCCGCGGAGGTGGTGTGGCAGCTCAACCACGGTGTCTACCGTCCCGACCTGGCAATCGTTCTCACCGGAGACCCGCAGGTGATCAATGCTCGTCTCAGGGCACGCGGAGGCCACAGCCGCTTCGAACGCGCGGCGGACAACAGCCTGCTTGAGACTACCCACTACATTCGAGCGGTCGACACACTGCGCGAGCGGGGGTGGCCGGTCACCTCGGTGGAGACTACCGCCGGGCTACCCGCGACCATCGCTGCTGCCATCGTGTCCCTCGTCCACCACGCCATGACTGAGAAGAGCGCGGCATGCCCCTGAACCTGATGTCTGTCAACGTCGGCGCTCCGTCTCGTGAGCGCGCTGAACGCCAACTGCGCTGGCTCGCTCAGCGGCCCGAAGACGTTTTGGTATTGACTGAGACCAAGGCCACCGCGGGGTGCCACTACCTCGCACAGGCGTTCACCGATGCCGGCTTCAGCGTGACCTTCCCCGAGCACGCTCCTGGAGAACTCGGCGTGATGATCGTCAGCAAGCTTCCGACGATTCCGGATGTCGTCGCCAGCATCTTGGACTACCTCCCCGCACGTGCCGCGGGCGTCGTCATCGACACCACCAGCGGACCAGTTCGCGTGATCGGCGCCTACGTGCCCTCACGCGACGCCACGGTCGACAAGACCGAGCGGAAGAAGAACTGGATCAAGCACTTTACCCACGCTCTGAGCACCACGGCAGGTTCCGCGCCGATCTTGCTGCTCGGGGACCTCAACGTTCTTGAGCCCGATCACCAGCCCGCCCACCAGGGGCAGTTCGCGCCATTCGAGTACAACTTCTACACCGACCTCACCCACCGGCACGGCCTGTACGACCTGTTCCGCCATCTCCACCCGCACCAGGTCGAGCACAGTTGGGCACGCCGAGCGGAACTGGGCTATCGCTACGACCACGCTCACGGCACTCAAGCACTAGCCGATGCCTTGCTCGCCTGCGAGTACCTCCACGAAACCAGAGCTCTAGCGACGGACGGCACCCGACTTACAGATCATTCCGCACTAACGGTGCGTCTGACCCTGACTGCCACCGCACGCCTGATAACGTCCGATCCCGCCACGGCGGGTGCGCATGCCGAGCCGGAGCCGACCTTGTTCTAGGTCAGCGTTCCGCCACGGTCTGGCCCGCAGGCACACCACGCCCGCCCGCGGACCGCGAGGACCAGCCCACGCCATGCCCACCCGCATCACAACCCCCCGCGTCGGCGCCCGTGTCCTGCTCTTGGACCCCACCGATCGCGTCCTGCTCATCCATGCCCTCGACCCCACCGACCCCACCCACCACTGGTGGGAACTCCCCGGTGGCGGTCTCGACCCCGATGAAGACCTCCACACCGCCGCACGCCGAGAAGTAGCCGAGGAAACTGGCATAGTCCTGACAGACCTCGGCCGCAGACTCTGGATCCGCGAAAGCCGCTTCAACTACAAAGGCCGCGCCCACCACCGCATCGACCACGTCTTCCTTGCCCGAACCGCCACCACAACACCCCAGACTTCGCTCAAACCCACAGCCAATGAAAGAGCTGGGCTCATCGAACGCCGCTGGTGGAAGCCGCAGGATCTTCACCTCTGCCAGGACAAACTCCTGCCCCCGACCCTCCCGGTACTCCTGCAGGACCTCCTCAACAACCAGTTCAGCCCAGAACCCCTCACCCTCACCGACTGACCGTGCGGCCAGGAGTTCACTCGGCCGGCACGTCTCCCGTTCGGACATGCGGCATCCGTGCAGCCAACGCGGGTATCGCGGCGATCTTGTCCACGTCTAGGCGATCCCACAGGATCCCTGGCGGACGCCGAGGTGGGCTACAGGCGATGGTCTCGTCGGCCGTGACGATCACGTCCATGCTGAAGTCGTGCGGACCTTCGGGGAGGCTGCCGTCAACAACCTGCAGTGGGTGCACGGTCGAAGTGATCAAGGTGTCCGCGCGGACCAGACCAGCCTCTTGGAGAAGCGCGAGTTCGATGTCGGCGTAGCCCGCCCCCTTGCCCAAACGCACACCCGCGCGGTTCACCACCACGCTCCCGCACACGACCAGATCGACCTCGTTGAGCTGATCAACGTCGACCGTTGGAGCGACCTCAGCGGCGACCTCCGGGTCGACAGCCTCCTCGGCCGACACGGATAGCACTGCTGGATCCAGCACGTAGAACGGCCGACGAGACGCCAACTTGGGAACCGCCATGTAGACGGTCTTCCCCTCCCGCAGCGCCCGAATCCGGACAGGTCGCTGTGCCTTGTCCGGTACGACCTTCACCACCCGGGCAGCCTTCCACGCAGGCATATCGGCAAGCCGCTGAGCCGCGCTGTCGGCGCCGATGAAATCGGGTATCCGTCCGAACACATCCTCGTCACGCACAGCTCCCGCCGCCGTCAACGCGGCCCACACCTCGCGGCGGGCAACGCCCTTGAGATCAACGGCGGAGCGACTCGACACTTGACCCCTCATCCTGAGAACAACGACAGCAACCGGTCCTGCACCTCGTGCACCCGCGTGCTCGCCCGCCACGGTCGCAGCTCGCGACCGGCGCGAAACGCGATGGTCATCGCCCCACCACCTCTAGTCGTCTCGATGATGTCGATCGCCTCGTGCAGCGCCGCGACGGAGGCGTCGACATCACCTCCACGCAGGTGCGTTAGAGCCAGGTTACCCAGGACGATCGCGCGCGACTTGCTGGAACGTCCGCTCACGCGAGCTGCGTCCTGGAGGCGGCGGCGGGCTTGAAGCCCATCCCCAAGTTCGAGGTAGCAAGACCCTGCCACTCGGTTGAACTGGCCCTCGGAGAGGAGGTTCGCTCGTGAATCATCCCCAGTTGCCCCCGCCAGCAGCGTCTCCGCTCGTCCCAGTGCCTTCTCACACTCGGAAGCATCTCCCAGCATGGCGTGTGCCTCGGCATTGTGGAGATGTGCCAGACCAGCGACAGTGCGACTAGCGCCCACAGCGACGTCCGCGACATGCGCGGTGAGATCACGACCAGATCGTGGGTCTCGCTGGCCATACAAGAACAGGTAGCTCATGCGCAACCGGGCCGCACCAGCTGCGGCGGCGTCGCCGATCTCTTCGGCCGCATCAACAGCCTGCTGGAAGTACGCGTGGGCGCTGTGGTGATCGCGACGCTGCGATGCATCCCAGATCAGCTGACCCGCGAGGGTCGCCGCTTCGGCCTCGACAGCGCAGAGCTCATATCGAGCGCGGCCACGGGCGCCGCCGCGCACAGATTCTGTTACCTGCGCCAGCGCCTTGCCAGCGATGACCAGCAACGACGCGGCTGGTGTCTGGTCGTACCGGTGGCCGACTCCTTCTACCACCTGCCGAAGATCGGCCACCGATGGCTGGTCCGGCGTTCCGTGCTGCACCCTGTCGTCGACCGACGAGGTAGCGAACAATGTGTCCAATTCCGCTGGTGAGACGCTCAACAGTTCGGCGAGGTCCGGCAACATGCCAGCCTGCGGCACTGTCAGACCTGCCTCCCAGCGATACACCGTGATCCGCGCGACGAGCAATGCGGCGGCAAGACTCTCCTGTGTGTGACCAGCTGCTCGTCGCAGCTTGGTCAAGCGGCGGCGTGGTGATGCCATGGTCTGAGTGTCGCACAGTGACTATTGCTGCCGTTCGTGAAAGTTGACGCGAACAAACGCGAACGGGTGACTGGGCTATTGACATGTCCGAACGGTTGGTCACCGTCGTGGGGGCGAGGGCGACTAGGGTTGGCAGGTAATGACCACCATCCTCTCGAGGAGTCGACCGGTGCCTTCGACCAGCGAGAACGTCAAGGTTCGCACTCTCGACGGCCTCACCCTCGCCGGGACACTGGTCCTGCCAGCGACCCAGCAACAGCGAAGCCTGGTGATGGTGCATGGCGGAGGCGTGACGCGTGAAGAGGGCGGGTTCTTCACGCGCCTTGCCGAGGGGGTGGCCGAGTCTGGTGTCGCGTCGTTGCGGTTCGACCTGCGTGGACATGGCGAGAGCGGGGGACGCCAGCAGGACTTGACACTGTCCATGGTGCTCAACGACATCCGTGTGGTCGCTGACTACCTGCGCCAGCGCACAGGGCATGAACGCGTGTGCCTGCTGGGCACGAGCTTCGGCGGCGGCATCACCGGTTACTACGCCGGGATGAGGCCGAGCGAGGTCCAACGGCTCGTGCTGCTCAACCCGCAGTTCGACTACAAGAAGCGCACGATCGACAGCCGCGCTTACTGGACCAACGACCAACTCGACGCTGCCGTCGCACACGAGTTGGCCGAGCGCGGGTACATCGACTTCACGCCGACCTTCAAGCACGGCAGCGCCATCTTCAACGAGGTGTTCTGGCTCAAGCCGCACGAGAACATCCACAAGATCCAGGCTCCGACGCTCGTCGTCCACGGAACCCACGACACCTTCGTGGACATCGAAAACTCCCGCGCCGCCATCAACCACCTGACCGCCGAGCACCGACTGCTGGAGATCGACGGAGCACAACACGGTTTCGCCGTCCACGACGATCCTCACTACCTCCACCCCCAGAGCCAAGTCTGGCAGGCTGAAGTCATCAAGGCCGTCAAGGATTGGCTCATCGCCTAGGGCGCGGTCACCTGGTGAACTGCGTCCCGAAGATCGCGGACCAGAGGGCGGCCACGCCATGGGGTGAGGCTGACCTGCAGATCGCGCAGGACGTTGACCGTTCGTTGGGATCTCGTGGTCCGCGCCTCCGAAGCCGAGTGCATGCCCACCGCCGCGGCTTCGTCCGGCTCCCCGCTCAATGCCAGAGCCGCAGCACGGCGTGCGAAGAAGTACGCGGCATCGCGCCTCGACAAAGTCCCAGTGGCGAGGATGTCGCCGAACAGCGTCGCCGCCTCGCCGGGGCGCCCCGCCTCGGTGAGGGTGCTGGCGTTGCGGAGTTGCAAGGTACTGTCGTTGAAGTACGCGTTGGGCACATCGGTGTCATCACCAGAGTCGCTGGCCAGCACCGCACCGGCTTCATCAAGTTTGCGGTGCACCAGGTCGAGTGGCTCCCCGATCATGGCCAAGCCCAGAGCCTCCTGTTGAGTCACCTCCGCGCGGACCTTGGCCGGAACCGGCCACGGCAGGTGCTGGGCGGCCTGGGCCAACGACGCTACCTTCGCGGCGTTTCTGGCGTCGTAGGCCATCTGTGACTTCTTCAAAAGCATGTAGCCCTGCATCCCGAAGTCGCCAGCCTCCTGCGACCACTCCATCGCCCGGTCGTACCAATACGTAGCCCGCTCCAGGTCGTCGCTGTCGCGGAACAACCAACCAGCGAACTCCGCCCCCTGTGCACCAAAGGCGAGCAGGTCTTTGCGCACGGGGATCGTGACTTCCCCCGCGTGCTCCTCGACCGATCGCATCAGCGCGAGAACGCCAGGGAGTGCCGCTCGCGGCCCGTCGGTCCCGTCATGGGCCATGGAGGCGGCGAGCTGACGCCGGAAGTAGTCCACCACCGCGCCGTCGAAGTATCGGGCGCCCGCGGTCAGCGCCTTGACCACATGATCGACGTCTTCGTCCGGTGCCTGCCCGACGTAGGCACCCGCTGTTACCCGGTCGGCGGAGAGAGCGGCGTCCAGCTCGATCGGCGAAACCCCGAGGACTCCAGCCAGATCAGGCAGCAACGTGGCTTGCGGGACTGTCAAGCCCGCTTCCCAGCGGTACACCGTGATCCGAGCGACCAGCAGCTCGGCGGCAAGACTCTCTTGCGTGTGGCCAGCTGCCCTTCGCAGCTTGGTCAAACGGCGGCGCGATGGTGCCATGGCTTCAGTGTCGCACAGTGATTGTTGCCGCCGTTCGCGAAAATTGACGCGAATGAGCGCAAATGGGTGACTGGGCTGTAGATGTCGCCGTGTAGCAGGACTGCTACATCGGTGTTCTGTTCCGGTGGACGGGATGCCGGTCCAATTCTTGTCGAATGCCCGATGCGGGACTGGCACCCGTCTTCCCGCGAGCACAGTGAGGCTCCACATGATCCAGAACCCGACCGTCGACGTCTACACCACGATCACCTCGGGGTGCGCCGTCGACTACGAGATCAACAACGACGGCGGTGTCGACTTCACCTTCGGTGGTCGCCTGGGCGGCGGGCAGGTGATGACCTTCAGCCGCGACTCGCTCAGCACCTTCGCCGACCTGGCGAGGACCGTCCTGCTGGAGCTCTCGGAATCCAGCCCACTGCGTGCCGCGCCCCTGGTAACCAACGGCATGTCCGCTCGGTAGTCATGGTGATCCACCACGGAGCCGACAAGACGAGTCGGCTCCGTGGCAGGGCCGAGGACACATGAGTTCATCTCTCGACTGGCCCGTCATCGCCCGCTGCATCGCCGAACGCGTGGCGGAGCTGAACATGAGCCAACACGAACTCGCTGAACGCTCACACGTCTCGCAAGCCATCATCCGCGAACTGCAGTACAACACCGTTCAACGCAACCGCAGCGCCCGGACCCTGGAAGCCCTCTCCGTCGCCCTCCAACTCCACCCCGACCACCTGTCTCTGCTCCTGATGGGCCGCACCCCACCACTTCCCGACGACAGCCCGGAGGAAGACCCCGTGACAGCACGACTCGCAGCCGTGGAACGGCGCCTGACCGAGATCGCGGACGCGCTCCAAGAGTTCCGAATCGACCTAGCGATAATCCTGCACAACACCCGCCGCGATTGACCTGACCACACGTCCACACTGGGACACCATGACACTCCACCAACCTCACAGGTTCGCCGACAACTGGACCGCCGTCGCGATCACCATGAAACAACGCATGCTCCACTTGGACATCGACATCCAACAACTCGCCGCGCGATCCCGAGTCTCACCCACCACCATCAACGAACTCGTCCGCAACACGACCCAACGCGATCGCCACTCGCTCACCCTCGCCCGACTGTCCCGCGCCCTCCAACTCGATCCCGACCACCTTCGCCATATCGCGAGCACACCCACTGAACCTACGGTCACCATCGTCCGTCGGACGTCACCCCGACGGAGGCAATAGGGCCGACGCGACCAGTCCGCCCATTGCGATCACGGCGAGCACCACCATCGCAACCAGGAACCCGTGCCCCGCGGGGTTCGCGAGCAGGATGGTTCCCGCGATCGCTGTCCCCAGTGCCGATCCCAGGTTCGAGACGCTGCGCGATACGCCGGATATGCTGCCCTGCAATGGTTCTGGGAAGCTCGACTGCACGATGTTCACCGACGGCGTCAGCATCACGCCCAGTCCGAGTCCGATCAGCAGCAGCCCGGGGATGCTCGCCCAAGGCGTCGGGAACGCGCCGACCAGCACGAGCAGTGTCACGATTCCCGCCACAGTCAGGACAAACCCCGCCATTACGAGAGTCCGTTGTGGTCGCCTGCGGGCGAGGCGTTCGGCTGAGAGGGAGGACGCCAGCAAGCCGACGGTGGCGGAGGTGAAGATCACTCCGGTCTGGATGGCGTCGTAGCCGCGGACGACCTGGAGGTATACCGAGGTCACGAAGGAGATGCCCATGAGGACCAGCCATTGGGCGTTCTGGGTGATGAGGCCTAGGTTGGATGTCCGGTTGCGGAAGATGGTGGTGGGGACCAAGGGTTCTCGGCCGATGATTTCCTTGTCGCGGACGGAGCGGAAGAACCAGAGGAGGGTGAGGGCTCCCGCGAGCAACAGGCCCAGCATCACCCACACGTTGTGGGAGGCGAACTGGATCCCGCCGACGAGCAGGACCAGGCCGACGGCGGACAGGATGGTGCCGGTGACGTCCAGGGTGCGGGTGGGGTCGGCGGGGAGGGGGTCGGTGATTGACCGGCTCAATAGGACGATCGCCAGGATGACGAGGGCCTGGAAGGCGAAGGCGGCGCGCCAGCTCAGGGCGGAGGTGATCAGGCCGCCGATGAGGGGGCCTGCGGCGGCGCCGATGCCGCCCATCGCCATGATGGCGCCGAACGCTCTGGCTCGGGTGGTCAGGTCGGGGTAGAGGACCGTGGCCAGGATGTACACGGGTGGGATGAGCAGTGCGGTGCCGACGCCCTCCAGGATCGAGTTGCCCAGGATGAGCACGCCGAGGTTCGGTGCGAGCGCGCTGATGACGGCGCCCACCCCGTAGATCGACAGGCCCGCGATGAAGCACCGCTTGCGGCCG
This sequence comes from Actinokineospora baliensis, assembly GCF_016907695.1. Taxonomy (NCBI): domain Bacteria; kingdom Bacillati; phylum Actinomycetota; class Actinomycetes; order Pseudonocardiales; family Pseudonocardiaceae; genus Actinokineospora; species Actinokineospora baliensis. The sequence continues at coordinate 4,957,673 of NZ_JAFBCK010000001.1, forward strand.
TACCGGTCGGTCAGCTTGCCGCCCGGCAGCATCAGCGCCGCCATCACCAGCAGGAAGATCGTGATCGTCACCTGCACGCCGTGCACGGTGGTGCCGAGGTCGGTGCTGATGTCGTGGATCATCACGTTCATGTTCGAGCCCGCGAAGCTGCAGATGAACTGCGCGAGCGCCAACGGGATCAGCACCGCCCTCAGGCGTTTGCTCGTCTCGGTCATCGGCGGAGTACCTCCAAGCGGGCAAAGGGGAACCGCGCTGCCCACGACCGGCTGTCGTGGGCAGCGCGGTGATTCACGCGGTGTCGAACAGCTTTGCGTACCGCCGGAGGAAGACCGCTTCGGTGCGGGCCATCGCGGCGATCTCGGCGGGTGACACGCTTTCGTTGGGCGCGTGGATGAGCGACCGGGGCTCCTCGACTCCTATTAGGACGATCTCCGCGTCCGGATAGGTGTCCGCGAGCGTGGCGCAGAGCGGGATCGACCCGCCCTGGCCGAGGGTGGTTATCGGCGTGCCGTATGCCTCGGCCATCGCGGCGGCGAGCGCCTGGTAGGCCGGACCAGCTTGGCTCGCGCTGAACGGCGGCCCTTTCGCCTCCGGCTCAACGGAAACCCGGACGCCCCAGGGCGCGGCGGCGTGCAGGTGCGCGACGAGCGCGGCCTCGGCTTCGTCCGGGTCGGTCCCCGGCGGGATCCGCAGGTTGAGTCGGGCAGCGGCTCTTGGGGTGATCGCCGCCGTCGAGCCCACCACCGGTGGGCAGTCGATCCCGAGGATGGTCAGCGCGGGCCGCGCCCACAGCATGTCCGAAACAGCACCGCTGCCGAGCACCGCGATCCCGTCGGGAACGCCCGCGTCGAACCGGAACTGGTCGGTCGGGTACTGCTCCCCGGACCAGGTCTGTCCACCTGGCACACCGGTCACCGTGGTGTTGCCTTCCCGGTCGCGCAATGTCGCCAGGATGTGCACGAGCGCGGCGAGGGCATCTGGCGCCGCCCCGCCGAACATGCCGGAGTGCAGCTCTGACGACAACGCCTCCACGGTGACCACGACATTGACCATGCCGCGGAGGCTGACCGTCGCCGCGGGTCGACCGACGGCCGCGTTCCCCGTGTCGCACACCAGGATCGCGTCCGCCCGCAGCACACCGGGACTGGCGACCACCAGGTCCTCGAGCCCGCCGGTGCCCTGTTCCTCCGAACCCTCCACGACCAGTTTGAGGTTGACCGGGATGTCGTCGTCGAGGGCGCGCAACGCTGTGAGGTGCATGATGATGTTCCCCTTGCAATCCGCACTGCCCCTTCCATACCAACGACTTCCGGAATCGGTGAGCTGGAAGGGCGGAGTGCGCCACGCGGCCTCGTCGAGTGGTGGCTGAACGTCGTAGTGCGCGTACAGCAACACCGTGGGTGCGCCGGGATTGGCGCAGGGCCGCGATCCGATGACCGCGGAACTGCCGTCCGAGGTCTTGACCAAGCGCGCGTCGGCGAACCCAAGTTCGGCGAAGTGGCTCCGAACCCACTCGGCCGCTCGATCGCATTCCTCGCGCGGGAACAGCCGCGGGTCGGCCACTGACCGGAATGCGACGAGTTCCGCGAGCTCCGCACGTGCCCGCGGCATCAGCCCCGCGACGCGCGCCTCCAGGTCCACGTACTCCATGTGCGGTTGGGCCATCAGGTCGCCACCTCCATCTTCCACGACGGTTTGCGGAGCCGGTAGAACAGCAGTGGCACCACGATGCCGAGCCCGATGGCACCGCCGCCGACGACCAGCAGGTACAGCCCGGTGTTGCCCGAGCTGAACTGCGACGGCGGGATGAACCCGACCAGCAGCGCGGCCAGCGACGCGGTGAACCCGACCCCGCACAGGCCCACCAGCATCGGCGCCCGGAACCCCCTGGGGTGCTCGGGTTCCTTGCGCCGCAACCGGACAGCGGCGACGAACAGCAGCAGGTACATGATCAGGTAGACCTGCGTGGTGATCACCGAGAAGATCCAGTACGCGCTGGAGACGTCCGGGATGAACGCGTACAGCAACGCGATCCCCGTGGTGATCAACCCCTGCGCCACCAAGATGTTCTGCTGGACGCCGTTCTTGTTGAGCCGCTGCAGCACCGGCGGTAGGTAGCCCTCCTGGCGGGAGATCAGCAGCAGGCCCTTCGACGGACCGGCCAACCAGGTCAGCATGCCGCCGAGCGAGGCGATGACCAGCATGATTCCGATGACCGGCGTCAGGAACTGCCACCCGAAGTGCGCGAACACCGCGTCGAAGGCCTGCATCACCCCGGCGGTGAGCGAGAGCTGGTCGGCCGGGATCACCCAGCTGATGGCCAGCGCGGGCAGGATGAAGATCAGCAGCACCAAGCCCATCGCCAGGAACATGGCGCGCGGGAACCCCTTCGCCGGGTCGCGCAGCGAGGACACGTGCACCGCGTTCATCTCCATGCCCGAGTAGGACAGGAAGTTGTTGACGATCAGCACAAGGCTAGCCAAACCTGTCCACGCGGGCAGCAGGTGGTCTGCGGTCATCGGCGCGGCGGACGCGTTGCCCTGCCCCAGGAATACGAACCCGAGCAGGACCAGCAGTGCGCCCGGTACGAGCGTGCCGATGATCAGGCCGCCGCTGGCCAGACCGGCCACGCCCTTGGTGCCCCGTGAGGAGATCCAGACACCTGCCCAGTAGGTGATGACGATGACCGACGCCGTCCACAGGCCGTTGCCCGCCAGCGAGGGGGTGAACACGTAGGCGAGCGTGCTGGCGACGTACCCGAGCAGGCTGGGGTAGTAGAAGATCGTCATCGCGAACTGGCACCAGACAGCGAGGAAGCCCATCGGCTTCGAGATCCCGCGCGCCACCCAGTTGTAGACGCCGCCCTTCCAGCCAGAGGCGAGCTCGGCGGACACCAGCGAGGTCGGTAACAGGAACACGAGCGCCGGAACCAAGTAGAGGAACACGCACGCGAGCCCGTAGATGGCCATCGTGGGCGCCGGTCGCAGGCTGGCGACCGAGCTGGTGGTCATCAACGCCAGCGCGACCCAGGAGATCCAGCTCGGCCGCGCGGGTGATCGATCGGTGGGCAGGCTGCTCATCCCGACCTCCTGCGCGCTGGTCCAGCGGCGGGCGTCACGCGGTCGGCTCCTCGGCGAACACGTCGCGCAGCTTGTCCTCCTGGTCGGCACCGAGGTTGGTGAAGATCAGCTTGGGCTTCTCCTGGCCCGCGAACTCGGCCTGCACCTTGTCGAGCACCGCGTCCTCGCTGAGCACGAACAGCGCGGAGGTGCCTGGTGTGACCTCATCGCGGATCTGCTTGATCAGGTCGTCGTCGATCCCGACATCGGCCAGTGACCCGCCGATCGCGCCGAACGCGGCACCGACCGCCGCACCGAACAGCGGGATCAGGAAGATCAGGCCGAACAACATCCCCCAGAACGCCCCGGACAGCGCGCCTCGGCCCGCGAGGTTGCGCAACTGGCGCAGCTTGGGCTTCTTGGCCCCCTCCGGCCAGGACACCGTCGCCGCGTCGTGCACGGTGATGAGGTCGCGCTTGCTCAGCGACTCCAACGACCGCACCGCCTCCTGGGCCCCGCCCGCGGTTTCGTAGCGCCAGATCGTCAAGGTGGCCATATCGGTACTCTCCCTGTGGTTGTTCGGTGTTCCGGTGCAAGCGGACCGCACGCCGGGTGCGTTGCGCCTCATCCGGACGGGGTGGTTGATTGATCTTCATCGGCCGCGGCCCGCCGACCCTTGCGTGTGGACGGTTCGCGTTCCGGCGCGCCGAGCAGCGCGGCGGCCCAGTCGGCTCGCGGATCGGTGTCGACGAGCAGCGCCATCGCCAGCAGGGTGGCCGGGATGGCCAGCAGCAGGCCGAGCACACCGAGGACCCAGGACCAGAACACCAGCGACACGAATGTGAGCACAGTGGACAGTCCGACCGCGTCGCCGACGAACCGCGGCTGGATCAGGGACTGGACCACGAAGTTGATGACCACGTAGATGCTGATCACCAGCAGCATGCCCTTCGGTCCCTCGGTGAGCAGACCGAGCAGCGCGGGCGGCGCGACACCGAGGATGAACCCGATGTTGGGGATGTAGTTGGTGACGAACGACAACAGGCCCCACAGCACCGCGAGCGGGATACCGGTCCAGGCCAGCGCGACGGTGTCGAGCACCGCGATGATCAGCCCGAAGATGGTGGTGACCACGAAGTAGCGGCGCGTCTTGCTCGCGAAGTCCGCCAGGGCCAGTTGGATGTGCGGTCTGGTCCTGGCGATCGTGCGCATCCGGCCCTCGACCACGGAGGTCTCCGTGCTGAAGAACATCAGCAGCGCCAACAGGAACACGACACTGGTGGCCAACCCGGTGAGGTCACCGAGCAATGCCCCGGCCGCTGAGACGAACCGGCCGAGATCGGCGTGTTGGGCGGACTCCCGCAGCCCGCCAGGAGCGATACCCAAGCGCCCCGCCAGGTCCGCGGCTCCGGACAACAGCTCTCGGGTTTGATCGGTGTAGCGGGGGAGTTCTGTCGCGAGGCGGGCGAGCGAGCCGATCACCACCAGCGCGAACGAGACCAGAACCCCGTACACCACGACGACGAGGACAGCCGTCGCGGCCCACGGTGGCAAACCGCGGCGGCGCAACCAGCTGTGCACCGGGCTGACCACGATCACGATCACCATCGCCAGGAACACCGGCGCGAGCAGCCACGCCGCCACCCGCATCCCACCCACCACCACGACCGCGGCCGCGCCGCCGAGCAGGAGCACCAAACCCCGAGGCATCTGCGCATCCATCACGGCGGCCACCGTGGCACGCGCGGATCACCGGCCCCATCCCCCGGCGCGGGCGGTACCCGGGAGGTCATCACCGCCGGATGACGACCGGCCCGGCGGGCCGTGGACATGGTGGCGGCACACCGGACGAAGCGAGGAGCCCATCGTGGACAACTACCCCTTGATCGCCGACCACGGACTGATCGGTGATCTCCAGACCGCCGCGCTCGTGAGCACCGACGGCACCATCGACTGGTTCTGCTGCCCCAGGTTCGACTCGCCGACGGTGTTCGGATCCCTGCTCGACTCCGGTCGCGGCGGCCACTGCCGGATCCGGCCAACTCACGGCCCTTACACCTCGCGGCAGCTCTACTTCCCGGACACGGCCATCCTGATCACCAGGTTCCTGTCCCCGTCGGGCACCGGGGAGGTGGTGGACTTCATGGTCCCGGTGCGGGGGCGCGCGGCCACGGACACGCACCGGCTGGTCCGGATGGTGCGGTGCGTGCGCGGTGAGGTCGAGTTCGAGTTGGACGTGTCACCGAAGTTCGACTACGGGCGCGAGGCGCACACCACGCACCTCACCGAGCACGGCGCGATCTTCGCCGCCGACGACCTCGCGCTGACCCTGCACGCCGTTCGGGAGCCTGACGACGAGCGGCTCGCGGCGCTGGCGGTCACGGGGGAGGGCGCGGTGCGCGGCACGGTGACGCTGCGCGCGGGGCAGGTTCGCGGGTTCGTGCTGGAGTCCGCCGCTGATGGACCGCCCCGGGCGATCCGCGCGGCCGAGATCGAGCGTGACTTCGTTGCCACGGTGCGGTTCTGGCGCACGTGGCTGGACACCTCGACCTACCGGGGGCGCTGGCGGGAGGTCGTCAACCGGTCCGCGATGACGCTCAAGCTGATGACCTACGCCCCGACCGGAGCGGTCATCGCGGCCCCCACGGCCGGGCTTCCCGAGCAGGTCGGCGGCGAACGCAACTGGGACTACCGGTACACGTGGATCAGGGACGCCTCGTTCGCGGTGTCGGCACTGCTGGGCCTCGGGTTCACCGACGAGGCCACCGACTTCTCCCGCTGGCTGCGCGACCGCTACGAGGAGGGCCCACTCAAGATCATGTACCGGGTCGACGGCTCGGCCGACCTGGTCGAGGAGCCCCTGGACTGGGACGGCTACCGCGGCTCGCGGCCGGTCAGGATCGGCAACGACGCGGCCGACCAGCTGCAGCTCGACATCTACGGCGAACTGCTCGACAGCGTCTACCAAGCTCATCGCAGCGGGCTCGGCCTGGGGCAGCGGGGCTGGCAGGGGCTGGTCGGGATGCTGGACTGGCTCGGGGCGAACTGGGACCAGCCGGAGGAGGGGATCTGGGAGACCCGGGGCGGCCGCGAGGACTTCACCTACGGCAGGTTGATGAGCTGGGTGGCGTTCGACCGGGGCATCCGCCTGTCGTCGGAACTGGGCAGGCCCGCGCCGCTGGAGCAGTGGCGTGCGCACCGGGACCGCATCTACGCCCAGGTCTGGGACCGGGGCTGGCACCCCGGTCAGCGCTCCTTCGTCCAGCGCTACGGGTCGGACGTGTTGGATTCGTCGCTGCTGCGCATGACCACCGTCGGCTTCGTCGCGCCCCGGGACCCGAAGTGGTTGCACACGTTGGCCGCGATGGAGCGGGACCTGGTGTCCGACAGCCTGGTCTACCGCTACGACCCGGGTGCCGCACCGGATGGTCTCGCTGGTGATGAGGGCACGTTCTCGTTGTGCAGCTTCAACTACGTGACCGCGCTGGCGGTGTCCGGGCAGCTCGAGAAGGCGCGGCTGGTGTTCGAGAAGATGCTCACCTACGGCAACCACCTCGGCCTCTACGCCGAGGAGATCGGCCCGACCGGGGAGCAACTCGGCAACTTCCCGCAGGCGTTCACCCACCTGGCCTTGATCGACGCCGCGCTCGCACTCGACAAGGCGCTCGACGGCTGAACCGCGCCACTCAGGCCTTCGACCACGCTTCCTTTATGGACTCAGTGTTCGTGCGGAGGAAGTCGTCGAAGGTCCTGGGGGAGTGGGAGGTCAGAGTGGCGACATCGGAGGTGGTAGGGGCGAGTTTGCCGGTGGCGACCTCAGCGAACAGGGCTGCTACATCGGCGGCGAACGGGGCTGGGAGACCTGCGGCGGTGAGGCGGTTGGCGAACTCCGTCGGGGGTAGGTCGATGTAGCGGATCTCGCGGCCGACCACTGTGGACAATTTGTCGGCGATCTCGCTGTGGGTGAGGGCTTCCGGGCCGGTGAGGACGAAGGTCCTGTCGGGTTGGGGGTTGGCCAGAACGGCGGCGGCGGACGCGGCGATGTCTTCGCAGTCGACATAGGACACCCGGGAATCGCCGTACGAGCCGATCAAGTGGCCGCCTTCGGTGGCGACCGCGGTGCCGGTGCTGTAGTTCTGCATGAAGCCGTTGGGCTGCAGGATGGTCCAGGGGAGTCCGGAGGCCTTGAGGTACTCCTCGATCACCCCGTGCGCGCCCTCGGCGAGCTTCCCGCCGATCCGCGCGTGCCAGACCGAGAGCTTCACCACGTGCTCCACCCCGGCCTCGGCCGCCGCGTCGATCACCGCCCGTTGGTGGGGGATCATCGGCTGCTCGCCGGGGACCGCGCCCGCCCCGTTGAGGAACACCCGGTCGACGCCGCGCATCGCCCGGGCCAGGCTGTCGTGGTCGGTGAAGGCGCCGACCACGTACCGGCACCCGAGCGCGTGGCCCTTGGCCTTGTCGCGCACGAACGCGATCACGTCATCGCCGACCCGCCGCACGAGGTGGCGTCCGATCGTGCCTGTCGCGCCGGTCACCAGGATCGCCATGGTTCTCCGTTAACCTGAGGGGGCCTCGAACTGTTAAGTCGAGGCTACCTCGAATTGACTCGGAGGCGCCAGTGCCCGGACGACCACGCGCGGACGCCCGCGCCAACCGCGCACGCCTGCTCACCGAGGCCGACGTCGTGTTCCGCGCACAGGGCACCGGCGCGTCCCTGGAGGCGATCGCCAAACGCGCAGGCCTGGCCATCGGCACCCTCTACGGCCACTTCCCGACCCGCCGAGCCCTCCTCGGCGCCCTCATGGCCGACCGCAACGAAGCCCTGTTCGCCGCCGCCGAAGCCCTGTCCGACCAACCCCCCGCCGAAGCCCTCCGCACCTGGCTCACCCTGACCGTCGCCCACGCCGCCACCTACAGCGGCCTCGCTACCCACCTGGCCCAAGGCACCGACGACGTCACCTCCGAACTCCACGCCTCCTGCGTGCAGATGGACACCCTCAGCGACACCCTCCTCCACCGAGCCGTCGAAGCGGGCGCCATCCACCCCACCACCAGCGCCGACCTCAACACCCTCACCACGGCGTGCGCGTGGGCCCGCGAACACACCTCCCCGGAACAGGCGGACCGGCTACTCGACCTGGCCTTCCGCGGGATGCTGGTCTAGCTCGCGAACTTCGTGGAGGTGGGCGCTGGTCGCCTTGCCCAGGTAAGGCGCTGGTCTTTCACGCGCGGGCGCGCACCAGGCCGATCACACCGTCGAGGATCAGGAACGCGAGCAGGCTCACGCCCAGTAATGGGATCGCCCAGCCGACCGCGATCAGTACGAGTGGGGCGGGTACGAGGAACCACAGCGGCAGCTCTCGCCACGCTCCGCGCCGAGGCGCGGCCCCCATCGGGCGTTGCCGGTCCGCGCGGGTGGGGCGGCGTTGCCACCACATGCGGTAGCCCAGCACGATCAGTGTGAGGATGGCCGCGGCCAGCAGGAACAGCGCGATCTGGTTGACGATGCCGAACAGGCGACCCATGTGGGCCTGGATGCCCAGTGACGACAGCTTGGCCAGCAGCGGGCGGTCGGCGAAGTTCGCGCGGGCGGTCACCGACGCCGTCGCCGGGTCGATGGCGACCTTGTCCAGGCGGACCGGCCATGTGTTGTCGACCTGGGCCGTCGTCCACGCGCTGCCCGGTTCACCGACGCTGATCTCGACCGGCCCGGCCAGCCCGGCCGAGCGGGCCGTGGCGAGCACCCGGTCGAACGTTGCGACATCCACCTGACCTTGGCCGGTGCCGCCTCCGTGCTCCCCGTGACCCGAACCGGACAGCGCCGTGTCCAGCGCAGGAGCTTTCGCGTTGAGCGCCACCAGGGCGGCCGCGAAGTTCTCCCCGGCATAGGTGGACCAGGTCAATCCGGTCGCCGACAGGAACAACGCGCCGACCAGGGTCCAGATCCCCAGGCTCCCGTGCCACGACCGGGTGCGCCGCACGCCCCGAGCGCCCTTCTCCGGCCGCACGGCCGCCCGCAGGCGCTTCTGCCTGACCAGCCACAGGACCACTCCGGCCAGCGAGATCACCCACAGCCAACTCGCCGCCAACTCCGAGTACAGCCGACCCGTCTCGCCCAGGTTCAGGTTGCGGTGCAGACCGTCCAACCACGTGGTGACCGGAGTGGACCCGAACCAGGTCGTCAACTGCCCCTGCACCCGCGCCGCGTACGGGTCCACGTACACCGTCTGGGAGTACTCCTCCGCCAGCCCCGGCGCCGCGAACACCACCCGCGTCGTCTGCTCCGGATCGTCGAACACCTGCACGCTCGTGACCGATCCACCCGGAACCACCGCTTGCGCCACCGCGACCTGCTCGGCCAGCGACCGCGGCGCACCTGCGGTCGACGACACCTCCAGCACGTCCCCGTACAGCACGTCGTCGATCTGCGGCGCCAGCGAGTACAACAGCCCCGACACCGCGGCGACCACGAGGAAGGGCGCCACGAGCACACCGGCGTAGAAGTGCAGTCGCTTCAGCAGCGGCACCACCGACCACCGGCTGCTGACCTCTTCGGCACGCGCTCTGTCGACTGGGGGAGCGGACATCGAACACCTCTTGCGGGGACGTGGGGACACTGCCGCAGTGGTCGTGCGTCAGTGCCATCCGGTTCCCGAGATGTCGAAAGTGGTCAGTGCTGTTCGACGGTCAAGATTCGTTGCGGTCGTCCCTTGTGGTCAGCGAGCGGAACAGGTCGTACACCACGGCCGCGGACACCGGGAGGATCTTGCACCGCACCTCGACCTTCTGGGAGTCGTCCTCCGATCGGCACGTTCCCACGCCCACCAACGACAACTCGGCCAACTGGGGCGTCAGCGCGCACCGCAGGACCCACTGGTGCCCGTCGAGCCGCAGTTCCAGTTCGATCGGCTTGAGCCCGGGGACCGGCCGCAGTTTGTACTCCCCGCGCACCGGGTGATCGGGACCGTCCACGCTCGTCCTGGTGCCCTCGACCTGGCCGAGGGGCGGGCCCGTGGTGCGCAGCCGCAGGGCCCACCGCTCGCCGTCGGCGGATTCGACCTCGAAGTCCAAGTGGTTCAGGAACTCCAGAAGATCCAGCGGATGACCGCCGCGAGCAGGATGGCCGCCGTCGTCACCACCGCCATCAGCCACCAGCGGCTGGTCTCGCTCCGCGCCGTCATCGGCGCGCGTGCTTTTGGGCGCAGCGGGGTGATCCCCTCGTCGCCGGGCACCAGCAGCGCCACCTCGCCAGGCCGGTCGAGCAGGTCGCTGGCCTCGTCCGCGCTCGCGATCTCGTTGAGGTATAGGGCGACGCCGACCTTGCCGGACAGCAGCGCCGAGGTGCGCTCGGCGAACGCGGCCGCCGCGTTCGGGTGCGCCACACCGCCCGCCCACGACCCGTGCCTGGCGGTCGACAGGGTCTGCGCGGGCAGTTCCTCGATGGCCGCCAAGACCCGCGCACCCGCGTCGTCGCCGGTCACCGTGGACTGCAGGACGCCGTCGACGTAGTCCGCGGTGAACTGCTCGTCGAGCACCGGCAGCCGCGCCGCGCCCGCGGACCCGATGGCGGTGATGGCGGCCGCGACCAGCCGGACGACCTGCTCGTGGGCGCCGTGCGCGCCTTCGAAGACGACGGACACCCGGATCGTGGTGCCCACCCGGTCGGCCCGGTCCGTAGCGAGGCCGCCGACGTAGCAGCGCCACCCGTCGGGGTCGCTCTCCACCAGCACGACGGGCTCCTCGAAGCGGGTCCGCTTCGCGTGGGCCCGCCACCACGGTGACGGGCCGGGGCCCGCCAAGAACGTGTAGTCCTCGACCGTGCCGCGCGTCTGCACGTGGATCTGGAGGTCGGTGGTACCGGTGTCGTTCACCATGTGTTGACCCGCTTCGCTGACAGTGGCCGCTCGGCCAGATCTTTGATGACTTCGTTGAGCTCTTCGACCTGCCGGTGGGTGCTGTCCGCCGCGCCCCGCCGGTCGGAGGACAGCTGTCTGCGTCGGCGCCGCTGGCCGGAGAGCGAGAGCAGGAGGTTGCCGATCAGCCCCTCGTTGCGGATGGCCAGCGCCTCGGCCTCGGCCGCCGCCCGTTCCCGCTGGACCGCGAGGATCTCCAGGGCGCGGTGCTGGGCGTCGACGAGGTGGCGCAGCAGCAGGGTCAGCAGGTGGTCGATGCCCTTGAAGCTCATCTCCTCGCCGTCACCGATCACGCGGTACTTCGCGCGGATGACCGGCTGCCCGCCCTCTTCGGTCCAGTCGGCCCGCACCAGGCTGACGCAGCCGATGGTGTCCACCGCGCAGTAGGCGATCTCGGCGTGCGGCGCGTTGTCCCGCACCGTGTCGATCACCTTCGCGTACGTGGTCCGCACCGCCTCGTGCAGCTCGGTCGACCGGTCGGTGGCGTTGAGGTTGTCGGCGAAGTACGACTCGCACTTGACCGGGCACAACAGCAGCAGGGCCGGTTCGTCGCGGTACTGCCCCCTGGACGTCGCCCACCACTCGGCGGTCTTCGCGACCTCCTCGAGAGCCAGCAACTGCTTGCTCGCCGCCCGTTGCCGGGTGCCGGTCGCCTCCATCAGCACGATGGCCTCGACCGGCACCACCAGCACGGACGCGTTCGCGATGAAGTCCTTGCAGGCCGCCCAGTCCGCCACGCTGTCGTCGGGCCGGGTGCGCGGGTTGAACCACTTCCCCGGGTAGTCCATCAGCTCGATCCGCAGGCCAGCGCTCTTGGGCCCCGCAGCCAACCGCAACTGGAAGGTGAACGCCTCGACGTTGCCCGCCAGCGCGTCCGACCGGAACTCGCCCTGGATCAAGCTGTTGTCGAGTTCGGCGGTGGTCTTGGCGACGCGGCGCTCCGTGCCCAGGTCGGCGGCGGTCAGGTGCAGGGGATACCCGCCGAGCTGCTCCCGGCTGTCGCGCAGCAGCGACACCACCAGCGAAGACTTGCCGACTCGGCTCGGGCCCGCCAGCCCGATGCGGTAGAGGAGCTCGTCGGTCATGGCGTCCTCCGGGTCTCGGCGACAGCCGCCACCACCGCTTCGGCGGCCGCGGTGAGCGCCGAGGCGGTGGTGACGGCGAGGTCGTGCTCGCGGAACGCGTCCGGCCAGATCCGGTCGCGGTAGCCGCGGGCCAGCCGCAGCAGGTCCCGCTTGGAGTCGCGGGACCGGATGAACGCGTCGGCGAAGAATTCGGTGACCGCGCGCAGCGCCTGGCCCGGTTCCAGCGCGAGGCCGAGCAGCTGCTGCCGCGTCCGGAACGCGGTCTGCTCGGCGATGTCGACGACCGCGCGGTACATGCGGTCCACACCCTGCTCGGTCGGCGGCGCGATGACCTGAACCCGCCGCTGCCCGCTGGGGCCGGGGACCTCGAGGTTGCACTCGGCCAGCGCCGCCCGCACCCGGGGGTAGAGCTGGGTGCGGAAGTCCAGCCGCACCTCGAGGAGGTCCTCGACAGCCTTGGCCAGCGACGGGCTTGGCTCGGTGGGGTCGACCAGCAGCTCCCGCAGCTGCCGCAGCGCCTTCGTCGGTTCGGTGTCCGAGGGCACCAGTTCGCCCAGCCGGGCGGCCAAGACCGCCACGACCCGCGCGTACAGGTCGGTGATCCTCGCGGCCAGGAAGTCGTCCATGGCGGCGAACCGCTGGGTGATGGTCACCCGCAGCACGTTGAGCTCCTCAGACAAGAATGGGGTCGAGTTGTGGTCTTCGACGCAGCGGTCCAGCGCCCTGGCCCGCCAGGAGTCCGGTCCCTCGCCGAACCCGGCCTCGGTCCAGTCCAGCACGCCCCTATAGGCGGCCTCGACGGCTTCGGCGTATTCGCTGTCCTCCGAGGTGGCGTACTTGGCGGCGACGTCGGCCACGAGCGAGGTCAGGTCCCGCGCGAGGTGGCCGCGCAACGCGTTCACCCGGTCCTGCAGGCCCTCGTCGACCACGCCCGCGCTGCGGCGGACCCGCTCGGCGTGCGCCGTGGTCTCCCGCGCGAGGGTCTCGACCCTGGCCGCGAGCTCTGTGGCCGACTCGGAGACCGACGCGCGGATGCGCGCGTCCATGATCGGCAGCCGCTCGGCGAGGTGGGCCAGCAACGGCCCGAGCACCCGCGCCGCCACCGCGGCCGAGTCCGCCGCGTCGGCCTGCAGCACCTGGAAGTACTGGTCCGGCACCCCGTCGTTGATCTTCGAGTCGATCTCGTGGCGCAGCGCCGCCAGCCGCGACCGGTCCGCGGTGACGTCGTTGACCAGGATGAACACGAAGTCCCGGGACGTGCCCGCTGCACCCAGGGACTCCTGCAGCAGGCTGAGCGTGCGGGCATCGGAGTCCCGCAGGTACGCCGTGGTCGCCGACGCCCGCACGACCATCACCACCACATCCACCTCGTCCCGGAGCCCGTCGACGTGGTGGGCCTCGGCGCCGACCATCAACTCGCCGAGCCCCGGCAGGTCCAGCACCCCGAGGTGCCGCACGTCCGCGTGCGGGAACGGGCACTCGATGCGCGCCTCGCGCACCGCGAGGTAGCGGTGGTCACCGTGGCCGGGCCGGGTCCGCTCCTCGTGCGTCGGGTACGCGATGAACGGGCGCAGGTCCGCCAGGGGGATCTCCCGCTCCTCCCCGGTGAGCAGGTCCTCATAGGACGGCAACGCCTCACGCATGTCCAGCAAACGCCGCAACAGGACCACGCTGGTGGGGCTGGGTTCGCCGCCGGGCAGGTCCTCGGGCCGCTGCGGGTACGGGAACGCGCGGAACGCCTCCAGCGTGGCGGGCGCGGGCGGCAGGCCGAGGGCGCGGTGGTAGCCCGCCAGCACCTCGTCGCGCAGGGACGCGTAGCCGTGGAAGGTCAACAGCGCCCGCGACCGGGTGTCCGAGTGGAAGATCCGACTGCGCACGGCGGTGACGGGGATGTCCGCGCCGGTCGGGATCTCGTTGTCGGCGAGGCCGGAAATGCTCTGCAGCAAGGTGCTCTTGCCCACCCGGGCGCTGCCGCTGACCCCCACGTTGACCGTCGACCGCAGGAGCCGGGCGGCGAACCGCTCATGGGACTCCACCAGCGCCTCCACATCGGCCGCCGCACCGCGGGCCTCGGTGACCAACCTGTCCCGAACGGCGTGCGGCTCCTCCTGGCCGGTCTGCTGCTCGAGTTGTTGGCCCAGCGCCAGCAGACTCCGCAGCACCGCCCGCCACCGCTGCGCGTCCGCGCGCACGAGCGGCGCCAACCGCGCCCGCTCGGCGACAATCGCCTCGATCCGCTTCCCTATGTCGCTCACCGTCTCCAGTCCTCTTCTTCGTCGTCTTCACCGGCCGCCGCCGGGACCGCCGTTGCGGGCTGCGCCCCGGTCAGCGCCCGGTCCCCGCGCAGCTTCTCGATCACCGACCGGCTGGCGTTGGCCATGATCGCCTCGACGTCCTTGCGGTTGACCAGGTTGCGCTCCAGCAGGCTGTTGAGCAGCGCGCTCGCGCCGTCGAACTCCATCCGCCGCTCGCGCATCATCAGCTCGATGACCTCGTTGATGTCCTCGTGGTGCCCGGACAGCCGCAGCGCCAACATGTTGTGGCTGTCGGTGCGCAACGCGTCGGCGTAGACGCTCATCCGGTCCATGCGCAGCGCCAGCTCGTGCCGGGCCCGCATCGACTCCAGCTCGGCCTCGTGGTCGGCCCGCTGCTTGGCGAACTGGTGGGCGAGGGCGTCGGTTTCCTGCTCCGCGCGGATCCGTCCCCGCTGCCACTTGTCGCGTTCCTGGTCGGCGATGTACGCGCGGGCTTCGTCGTCGAGGTCGAGCCGCACGTGGTACCCCTCGACCGCAAGACCACCGGGCACGGCGAACACCTGGTCCATGTGCCTGCCGTTGATGTGACTCTCGGCACCGGCGTTGTTGTGCACGTCGAACTGGCGCGACAGCTGGCGCAGCAACGGTTCCAGCCGCTGCCGGATCGCCGCGCGCGGGTTCTTGGCCTGGGCGCGCACGGCCGCGACGGGGTCCACCACCCGCCAGCGCACGGTCACCTCGGCGGCGAAGGCGAAGGCCTCCGTCCTGGTCGGCAGGTCCAGGCTGAAGGTGTCCTCCTGCGCCGCGATGTCGACCGAGAACACCTCCCACAGGATGGCCCCGACGAAGGCGCTCACCTTCAGCCTGCCCTTGACGACCTCGTACTCCCCGTCCTTGGTGACCGACACGATCGCCGTGTGCTCCGAGGACGTGGGCATCGAGCGCATGCCGCGGTTGAGCTTGATCGCCCGCGCCACCGGCTCATCCGGTCCGACCCCCGCCGCCGACGCCCGCTTGGTCGGCCACTGCGCCGGGGGCGGTGGCCCCGGCCACCGGGTCGCCGGGTCCGGCGGCCCGCCCACGGCGCCGCTACCAGCCGTCTCGTCGGCCATGGTCGACCCTCTCCTCCAGGTGTTCGAGCACGACCCCGACCGCCTTGGCCGGGCCGCCCCTCGGTGTGGCCCATCTCCGTGCGTAGTGGCGCATGCTGGCCACGTCGTCCATCTCGACCGCGATGTCGGCCAGCAACTTGGCCACCGGCACCCGCTGGGTCTCGTCCCGCTGCGCCACCCGGACCCACCGCCGCACCTGCTCGTAGCCCTGGTCGATGAAGTTGGCCGACTGCAGCATCCGCGCGTACAGCGTCACCACGGGAGCGCGGCCGCCGTCGTGGTGCTCGGCGAGCCAGAGCAGCGCGGGCCACTTCTCGGAGCTCTCGCTGACGTCCACCGTCAGGTAGGCGCCCGCGATCAGCACCGACAGCAGCGCGGTCTCC
The DNA here is from genome assembly GCF_016907695.1 of Actinokineospora baliensis. Classification (NCBI taxonomy): domain Bacteria; kingdom Bacillati; phylum Actinomycetota; class Actinomycetes; order Pseudonocardiales; family Pseudonocardiaceae; genus Actinokineospora; species Actinokineospora baliensis. The sequence continues at coordinate 4,973,483 of NZ_JAFBCK010000001.1, forward strand.
CGCCGCAACGGGTGCTGCTCGACATCGCTCCAGGCGACCAGCGCGTCGAGGACCACCACCGGGTCCTCCACCCGGCACAGCACGTCGCTGACGCTCTCCCCGATCACGAACGCCGTGTCCCAGTCGACGTGCCTGGCGGCCCGGCGCAGCAGGTCGAGCGCGGTGTCGGTGCTCAGCGCCGTCGTGGTGCCCAACGCCCGTGCCGCCACTTTGCGCCGGGACATGCCCTCCGCGGAGCGGTCGCGGATCCAGGTGCGCAGCAGGGTGTGCACGACCCGGCCCAGCGCCGGGTGCTCGGCGGGCAGTTGCAGCGCGGCGACGGCCGCGTCCCTGGTGAAGGCGTTGTCCAGGTCGGCCCAGTGCAGGATGACCCCGTCGTGGACCCCGACGAAGTCGAACCGGCTGAGGAACCCGGCCGCCATGCCCGCCCTGGCCCGCACGCGGCCGCCGTAGTCGGCGCCGAGCAGGCGCAGCCAGTCCGCGACCACAGTGAACGCCTGGTCGTACTCGGTGCACAGGTGCTCGAGCACCCGCGCCGGGTACGTATCGTCGCGGAACCGCGCGTTGCGCACCGCGACCGAACCCAACGTGGTCTCCTGCACACCGTCGACGACCTCGGCGCGGGCCTGTTCGATCCGGGTCGTCAACGGCACCTCGAACAGCGGACGGCCCCGGTCGCCCCGGCGCGGCACCTCCACCGCGCTGAGCATCTCGCCCAGTGCCGTCGCTGCGCGCGAGACCACCTGCACCGGCTCGTCGTTGAAGACGGCGAGCGCGATCACGAACGCCCGCTGCGCGAGGTCGATCCGGTTGTCGAACCAGTCGACGAAGCTGGCCCGGCTGCTGTGCGAATACCGCTCGCGCACTGCCCCGATGTCGACCCGCCCGGTGACCACCTCGGCGAGCAGGGCGCCCAGCGTGCTCAAGTCATGGTGGGACACGTCCCTGCTCAGCTCGCCGAGGACCTCCCGCACCTCGGGGTGGCTCAACACCGGCTCGACGTCGGTCGAGGGCGACCGCTCCAGCGCCGACTCCAGGTGCCGCCGCAGCAGCCGCTCCGGTTCCACGGCGCCGAGGTCGTCGGCGACCAGGTGCTCGATGTCGCCCGCGGGCAACGGCACCGCCTGGTCGGTGATCACCACCAGCATGCAGCCCTTGCGCTGCAGCACCGCGCTCAACCGCTCCAGGTGGTAGAGGCTCAGCTCGCGGCTCTGCTTGCGGTCGAGGTGTTCCAACAGGTATCCGTGCAGACCGGTGAACGCCTTGTCGTCGAGGGTCTTGAGGACGGTGTCCGGGTCGAGCTTGCGCACCCCCTCCACGCACAGGTCGTCGAGCAGCCGGAGGGCGGTGGCCGTCCGTCCGGTGCCGCTGGGCGCGTTGATCACCAGGACCTGGTGCGACTGCAGCACCCGGCGCAGATCGGCGTAGCGGGCGGGCTCCACGTAGGCGGCGCGGAGGCGGTCGAGGGAAGCCGCCGTCACCGGGCCGTTGAGCACCATCGCGCTCGCGTGACCCGCGACGGGCCCCACGGTGTCCCCGATCTGGCCGACACCGCCGAAGAAGACGTTGGTGGTGCCACCGCCGCCCAGCCACTGGCGCGCGGTGTCCAGCTTGGCCCGGTACTCGTTCCACCCGTTGGCCGCGGCCGGGTCGGACGCCCGCTCCTGCGCCTTGGCGAACGACTCCTCGGGCTCGGTCTTCTGGTCCGGCTCCGCGGCAGGCCCTTTCGGCTCCACCTCTTCTTCAGCGGTCATCGGCCGACCCGAACCGGTACCCATCGCCGAAGGTGTTTCCGTTGCCCAGGTACACGTCACCGAGTTGGCCGATCCGGACATCGCGTTCGAAGTAGAACGACTTCCCGGCGCTCGCCTTCGGTGTTTCCGGTGTCTCCGGCTCGTCGCCCGGTGGCCTGGGGTAGCCGTGGAACCGAACGTGGACCTGGCTGCCGTCGGGCAACCGCAACCGCCGGTACGCGGTCGGGTTGCTCCCCCCACGCCCCTTGGTGACCACGGTCTGGAACACCCGGTCGGACACGACAACTGCGCACCGGGACTTGCTCGCTGTCAGCAATTCCTCCACACCGGCCGAACGCGCGGCATCCACCGCCAACGCGATGTCCACCCCCGAGCGGCCCTTGGGGATCTTGCCGCTGTGCACCCCCACCTTGAGCGGTCCCGCGGAAGCGGCCCGCTCCCGGTGGACCGACTCGATGTCGGGCACCAGGTTGGTGAGCACGACGGGGACCGGGGCGACCTTCTCCGGGATGACCGCCACCAGCCCGTGGTGGGTCGACCAGCGCTGGTGCTGGGTCAGCGTGATCTTGGACCGTTCCAGCGCGGTGTTGAACACCTGGTGCAAACCGGGGTCGGGCTCCTGGGCGACCACCGCCAGCACGGTCGACAGGACACCGATGGCCACGGTCTTGTCGTTCAGCTTCTTAATGACCATCTCCGCCACCTGCGCGGGCGAGAGGAGTCGCGCGTCCACCGCACCCGTGGTCGACGGCAAGCGAGGGACGCGGGAATCGTCGAACAGCAGCGGCAGCAGGTACGCGGCTTCGCTCTCGGCGGCCTTGGCCTGTGCGGCTTTCCGTTCGAAGGAGGTCCACAACCGGCGCGCGTACTCCGCTGAGGCGAACAGCACGCACAGCCGCGACTTCTCGCGGTAGATCGTGACGAGGCGCTCGTAGAGGTTGTCACCCCACAGGTCCACGGTCTGGTTCGCGTCGTAGAAGACCCTCAGGCCGTGTTTCTCCAGCAGGGTGGTGAGTTCCTCGGCGTAGGATCGCTCACTTCCCGCGAACGTGAGGCTGACGTCGTACTCCCGCGACACGGCCATCGAACATGTCTCCCGCGACTCCCGGTGGTGTGTGCCAACAGGAAACCGCTTCCGCCACCTGCGTGAGCGCGTTGTCGGGGATCTGTCGCGATACTGTCAGGGTTCCAGCACCTGCGGCGCGCGTTGTGTAACGGACCAGGCCATCCAGGCGAAGGTCGCAACAAGAACGATCACATCGCCGACGTGCCGAGGGGCGATCATGGAGCCGATTTCCGCTGCCGCAGGTGCTTTCAAGGCGGGGCAGGCGCTCGCGGGCCTGCTCTTCGCCTCGCGGACGATCGAGATCGTCAACGAGTGCGGCACGAGCATCTCCGTAGCGGTCTGCATCGGGTCGCGGGACGCGGGCCATTCCGCGGGTTGGATCAACATCCCGGCGGGCCACACCCACGGCAGGACCGTGGAGTTGCCCGTGTACGGAACGGACGTCGTGATCTACGGCGAAGCCAGCCGCAAGACCTGGGAGTGGGACGTGCCGATCAACTTCTACGTCCTCGACGGCAGCGGCTTCGTGATCAAGGCGGCCCGCCTGACGAGCAGCCGGGTGGCAGCCGGAACCGGAACCAGGCGGGTCGTGACCGGCGGGCTCTACCGCGTCTCGGGCAACTGGAAGTTCACCTTCCGCTGAGCATCCGCCGTCGACGCCTCAACGCGGTCGGTTGATCGTGTCGGAGGCGGTGTCGATTCGGGTGTGGAGGGTGGCTGGGAGCAGTTCGAGTCCATCATCGGCCAGGAGTTCGGCGGAGAGGGCGGTGTCGCAGGCCAGGTAGGACGAGGTCAGGTCGTAGTCGGTTTCGACAACCCAGGCGCGGGCCTGGGGCCAGATGTACTCGGGGTCCGCGATCCGCCTGCCCACGAGTTGGGACGCCGCTTCCACCGCGGTCTCGAACGCCTCGACCGGTGCCCGGTAGAGCAGCGGTGGTGAACCGAGCACCTCAGCCGCGAGTCCGAAGTAGACGAAGACCGGTTCTGTGGTGTGCCTGGCGAGGTGGCTGCGGAGCCGGTCGCGCACGAGCGGGTCCATCCTGCCCTCGTCGACCTCCCACCCGGTGTCCTGGTCGCCCGGGTGAAGGACCGGTCGGAGCGTGTTCCAGCCCAGTTCGGCGTGGTAGACCACCCCGGCCTTCTCGGCGAAGTGGCGCCAGGTCCGCCGCTCGGCGGTTGCTGCCCGGTCGGCTTCCCAAGGCACGAAAGGGGAGAACAACCGCAGATAGCAGGAGTAGCCAGGCGGCAGGATCGCGCTCAGTGGACACCCGTCCGCTCGTCGAGCGGGCTGCGGCAGGTCGACCAACCACCGCTCGGGCCCCAGCGGCAGCCGCTCTACTCCTGGTTGGCGCATATCGGACATCCTAGGCGGCCGCGTCAGCGGGAACCGGCCGTCCACTCGGCGGTGCCAAGGGTGGTGAAGTAGGTGTCGACCAGGTCGTCGGTCACCTCGGTGAGGGAGGCGGGGGTCCAGCGGGGTGAGCGGTCCTTGTCGATGATCTGGGCGCGGATGCCCTCGACCAGGTCCGCGGACCGCAACGCCCGGTGTGAGGTCCGGTACTCCTGGGCCAGCACGGTTTCCAAGGGCAGCGCCAAAGCCGTGCGCAACGCCCGCAGCGTCACCTTCAACGCCGTCGGTGATTTGCCCTCCATTTCCTTCGCCGTCGCGACAGCCGCTTCGCCGCCGTCGTGGAGGTTGGCGAGGATCTCCTCCACCGAGTCGGCGGCGTAGCAGTGGTCGATCCAGCCCTGGTCGGACGCGAGGCGGCTCGGTGGGGGAGTGTCGGCGACCGCGGCGATCGCTTCGCTCGGTGTGCCGGTGGTGAGGGCGTCGAGCAGGTCGGGGAAGCGGGAGCTCGGGACGAAGTGGTCGGCGAGTCCACAGTGGATGGCATCGGCCCCGGACACCGCGGTACCCGTCAGCGCCATGTGGGTACCCAACTGGCCGGGCGCCCGGGACAACAGGTAGGTGCCGCCGACGTCGGGGGCGAAGCCGATGCCGACCTCGGGCATGGCGACCCTGGAGCGCTCGGTGACGATCCGGTGGCTCCCGTGCGCGGACACACCGACCCCGCCGCCCATGACGATGCCGTCCATCCACGCCACGTACGGTTTCGGGTACCGGGCGATCAGCGCGTTCAGCCGGTACTCGTCAGCCCAGAACGCCAGTGACGCCGACCCGCTCGCCCGCGCGTCCTCATAGATCGACCGAATGTCCCCGCCCGCGCAGAGCCCCCGCTCGCCCGCCCCGTCGATCAGCACCGCACGCACCGCCGAGTCGTCGCGCCAGCGGTCGAGCTGCTCGGTGATCGCCAGCACCATCGGGTGATCGAGGGCGTTGAGCGCCCGCGGCCGGTCAAGCGTGACCCGGCCAAGCCCACCACGGACGTCGAACCGGACGTTGTCACTCACGACAGCCACCGAGCAATGGGCACGTTGTCTCCTTCGACATCGGGTAGGGGTAAACCGTAGCCGTGCGGGCGACCGTGATCGGTGCTGGACAGGGGCGGCGGTCCAGGGGCTAGGGTGGTGGTGCAGCTGGTTCGACCACCGCGTGCGGTGGTCGAGGCAAGAGGGAACCCGGTGGGAATCCGGGACTGCCCCGCAGCGGTGAGTGGGAACGACCGCCGTCATCGGCACTGGGCCCGGTGGGTCTGGGAAGCGACGGCCAGTAGGAACCCGGCGTGTGCCGGCGTGCCCGCGAGTCCGAAGACCTGCCCGCTGTGCGTCCCGCGACCGCGGGGCGCTGGCTGAGACCTCGCGGGTGGGTCTGTGCTGAACCGGCCTGGTTTGGCGTGCGCTCCTCGCGGTGGTCCACGTGGACTCGCGAAGGAGAGCCCCGTGACAAGCACCAGTCGTGCGACCGTGCACGGATACCCGCGCCAGGGTGCCAACCGGCAGTTGAAGAAGGCGACCGAGGCCTACTGGGCCGGGCGCACCGGCGCTGACGCGCTGCTCGACGCGGCCAGGGAGCTGCGGTCCCAGCGGTGGGCCGAGCTGCGGGACGCGGGCGTGGACGACATCCCGAGCAACGACTTCTCCCTGTACGACCACGTCCTGGACACGGCGTGGCTGCTGGGCGCGATCCCGGCCAGGCACGCTGCGGTGGCCCAGGGGCTGGACCGCTACTTCGCGATGGCGCGGGGGACCGCCGACGTGCCGCCGTTGGAGATGACGAAGTGGTTCGACACCAACTATCACTACCTCGTGCCCGAACTGGGGCCGGACACGACCTTCACGCTGGACCCGACCAAGCCGCTCACCGAGTTCGCCGAGGCCCTGGAGCAGGGGATCCTCACCCGCCCGGTCGTCCTGGGGCCGGTCAGCTTCCTCCTGCTCGCCAAGGACCCCACCGGCTCTGCCCAGCCGCTGGACCTGCTCGACCGGATCGTCCCGCTCTACGCCGACCTGCTCGGGCAGCTGCGTGCGGCAGGCGCGGAGTGGGTGCAGCTGGACGAGCCCGCGCTGGTCACCGACCAGCCCGAGGCGGTGCTCGAGCGGGTCGCCGAGGTCTACGCGGTGCTGGCCGCCGAGCGGGTCCGGCCCAAGATCCTGGTCGCGTCCTACTTCGACCGCCTCGGTGATGCCCTTCCGGTGCTGGCCGCCGCCCCGGTCGAGGGGCTCGCGATCGACTTCACCGGGCCCGCGGCGGCCAACCTCGACGACCTCGCCGCGCTGGGCGGGATCCAGGGCAAGCGGCTGGTCGCGGGCGTGGTCACCGGTCGTAACATCTGGGCGGCGGACCTGGCCGCCGCGCTGGGTGCGCTGGAGAGGCTGCAGGAGCTGGCGGGCACGGTCGACGTGGCGCCTTCGTGCTCGTTGTTGCACGTGCCGCTGGACGTCACCCTGGAGCGCGACCTCGACCCGGAGGTGGTCAGCTGGCTGTCGTTCGCCCGGCAGAAGCTCGCGGAGATCGTCACCCTGCGCGACGGCCTGGTCGAGGGGCGCCCGGCGGTCGAGGAAGCCCTGCGGCGCAACGCCGATCGGCTGGCCTCGCGCGCCGCATCGCCGATCGTGCGGGTCGCCGCGGTGCGGGACCGGGAGGAGGCGGGCGTAAGGCGCAATCGCCCCTATGAGGCGCGGCGGCAGGCCCAGCAGGACCGGTTGGGCCTGCCCGACCTGCCGACGACCACGATCGGGTCCTTCCCGCAGACCGCTGACCTGCGCAAGGCGCGCGCCGAGCTGAGGGCCGGGCGGCTGTCGGACGAGGCGTACCAAGAGGCGATGCGGGCGGAGATCCGGTCGGTGATCACCGACCAAGAGGAGCTCGGCCTGGACGTGCTGGTGCACGGCGAACCCGAACGCAACGACATGGTCCAGTACTTCGCCGAGCAGCTCGACGGGTTCCTCGCCACGCGGCACGGCTGGGTGCAGTCCTACGGCAGCCGCTACGTCCGGCCGCCGATCATCGCGGGCGACGTGTCGCGGCCCGCGCCGATGACGGTCCAGTGGTCGACCTACGCGCAGAGCCTGACGCCGCGCCCGGTCAAGGGGATGTTGACCGGCCCGGTGACGATGCTGGCGTGGTCGTTCGTGCGCGATGACCAGCCGCGCGGGGAGACGGCGCGCCAGGTCGCGTTGGCGTTGCGCGACGAGGTCGCGGACCTGGAGGAGGCCGGGATCGCGGTCATCCAGGTCGACGAGCCCGCCCTGCGGGAGACCCTGCCGCTGCGCACCGCCGACCGCGCCGCGTACCTCGACTGGGCCGTGACCGCCTTCCAGCTCGCCACCACCGGCGTCCGCGACGACACCCAGATCCACACCCACATGTGCTACGCCGAGTTCGGTGACGTGCTCCGCGCCATCATCGACATGGACGCCGACGTGATCAGCCTCGAAGCCGCCCGCTCCCAGATGGCCATCGTCGCCGACCTCGCCGCCGCCACCTACCCCAACGAGGTCGGCCCCGGCGTCTGGGACATCCACTCCCCCCGAATCCCCACCACCAACGAGATCGTCGGCTACCTGCGCACGGCCACCGCGGACTTCCCGGCCAACCGCCTCTGGGTAAACCCCGATTGCGGCCTGAAGACCCGCGGCTACCCGGAGGTCCGCGCCACCCTGGCCAACCTGGTCGCCGCGACCACCCGGGTGCGGGCCGAAGCGTGATCTCGCACCAACTATCCCCGCGGCGGGTGGGCAACCCACCCGCCGCGGGGGCGGGTCGCACCGTCCGCGAGCGGTTGGCCGCGGGCAAGGCCACGCTGTCGTTGGAGTTCATGCCGCCGCGCAAGGCCGGTGACGACCAACGGATCTGGGACACCGTGCGCAGACTGGAGTCGTTGCGCCCGGACTTCGTGTCCGTGACCTACGGCGCGGGAGGATCGACCCGCGACAACACGGTCGCGGTCGCCGAACGCATCGCCCGCGAGACCACGATGCTCCCCGTGGCCCACCTCACGGCGGTGAACCATTCGATCGGGGAACTGCGCTCCATCATCGGGCGCCTCGCCGACGCGGGTGTGGTCAACGTCCTCGCCGTGCGCGGCGACCCGCCAGGTGATGTCACGGGGGAGTGGGTGCGCCACCCCGCGGGGGTCAACTACGCCGCCGAGCTCGTGGCACTCCTGCGAGACCACGGCGACTTCTGCGTCGGCGTCGCCGCGTTCCCCTACAAGCACCCGCGTTCGGTGACGGTCGCCTCGGACACCGAGCACTTCATCGCGAAATGCCGCGCGGGCGCCGACTACGCCATCACCCAGATGGTCTTCGACCCGGACGACTACCTCCGCCTGCGCGACCGCGTCGCCGCGAAGGGCTGCGACACGCCGATCATCGCCGCCCTCATGCCGGTCACCACCACGCGCACCATCGACCGCTCCGAACAGCTGTCCGGAGCACCATTCCCACCCGCCTTGGCCGCCAAGTTCGCCGCCGTCGCGCACGACCCCGCCGCGGTACGGGCGCTCGGCGTGGAACAAGCGGTACTCCTGGCCCACCGGCTGCTGGCGGAAGGGGCCCCGGGCCTGCACTTCATCACCTTCAACAACGCGCGAGCCACCAGGGAAGTGGTCACCCAGCTCCCCACACCATGAGCCGAACCCCCAAACCCCGCCGGATCAACGTCGACGACTGCGCTGGCCAAGCGGGCACGATGGGGGCATGGACCCGATCCGGATGCCGTGGGAGCCGATGACGCTGGTTGAGGTGGCGCGGGTGTTCGAGGGGTTGGGTGTGCCGTGGTGGATCGCGGGTGGGTATGCGATCGAGCTCGCGGTGGGTGGGGGAGTGCGCGAGCACGCCGACATCGATGTGGTCGTTCTGCGGCGTGACCAGATGGCTGTCCAGCGGGTTCTATCGGGGTGGGAGCTGTGGGCGGCTGATCCGCCGGGCACGTTGCGGGTGTGGGAGCCGGGGGAGGTGCTTGCGACCACTGTGCGGGTCGTCTGGTGTCGGCAGGGGAGTGATCAGCCGTGGCGGCTCCAGGTCATGCTGGACGAATCGTCGGGCTCCGAGTGGTTCTCGCGGCGGGATCCCCGGCTCAGACGGGCTCTCGACGAAATCGTGTGCAGGAGCGCGGACGGGATTGCCTACCTCGCCCCGGAGATCCAGCTGTACTACAAGTCCCGTGACCCGCGCCCCAAAGATGAGACTGATTTCGCCGCCGCCCTGCCGGTTCTCACCGCCGCGCAACGGGAATGGCTGTGGGCGGCACTCGACGAAACGCATCCGTGGCGGGCGTTCCTCCGCCCGGGGACGCCGTAGGCCGAACGTGGGACTTGTGTAACAAGGTGCCGGTGGCCACTGACTGACATCTCGGTTGACCCCGAGTAGCCGGAGGCCGCGGATGCAGATCGACCTGTTCAACGAGATCCAGAACCCGCGGCCGTGGACCGAGGGGCACGAGCAGCTCCGCTTCACCGAGGCCATCGAGCAGGCCGTGCTCGCCGATGAACTCGGGTACGGGTGCTGGTGGCAGGTGGAGCACCACGGGGCGGGGGAGTTCAGCCTGTCCTCGGCGCCGGAGATGATGTTGGCGGCGTTGTCGCAGCGGACCAGCCGGATCCGGTTGGGGCACGCGGCGGTGTTGGCGCCCGCGCGGTTCAACAACCCGATCCGGGTCGCGGAGCGGGCGGCCACGCTCGACCACCTCAGCGGCGGTCGGGTCGAGCTGGGCATGACCCGGTCGACGATCCCGGAGTGGCGGTTGTTCGGCGTCGACCCGGACGAGGTGCGGGCGCAGACGCAGGAGGCGTTCGAGACGGTGCCGCGGCTGTGGACGTCGGACGAGGGGGTGTCGATCTCGCCGAAGCCGCTGCAGCGGCCGCATCCGCCCCTCTGGCAGGCGGCCGCGAGCCCGGCGTCGTTCGAGGAAGCGGGCCGCCGCGGGGTCGGGGTGCTAGGGACGACGATGTGGGAGTCGCTGGAACGGGCCGGGCGGTTGATCGAGCTGTACCGGGCGGCCGCCGAGCGGTGCGTGGACCCGGTCGGGGCGTTCGTCAACAACCAGGTCGCCTTCTTCACCTTCGTCCACTGCGCCGACACCGACGAGGAAGCCATGCGCAACGGTGCCGCCGCGGCCGCCGCCTGGTACACCGTGACCGCGTTGACGTTCTTCGAAGCCGCCACCGAGTTCGTCCGCCAGTCCGCCCGCCACGAGGCGATCGCCACCGCCCCTGACGGCGGCGGCCTCACCGGCGACTTCATCCGCGGCGAGTCCCACAACATCCCCACCGAGGCCAACCTCCTCATCGCCAAGGTCCTACGCGGCGAACCAGTCCCCGACGACGAGATCTTCACCGTCCTCAGCGCCCAAGACTCCCTGATCGTCGGCAGCCCGGAAACCTGCCGCCGCAAACTGCGCGCCTACGCCGACCTCGGCATCGACCGGATGATGTGCCTGCAACAGATCGGCGGCATCCCGCACGAGAAGGTGCTCAAGAGCATCCGCCTGATCGGAGACCTCATCCCCGACCTCGCTTGAGATAGGCAGTCTCAACGGGGTGGGGTCGACGCACACGCAGGGAGAACCGGAGTCGGTGCTGACCCGGGACGGCCGCACGGTGTTCGCCATGCACCGCCCGGGATCAGGGCCGGTGACGGTCGTGTTCGAGAGCGGCTTGGCGGCCAACCGGTCGTGGTGGGCGCTGGTCCAGGAGTTGGTCGCGGCGCCGTCCGTCGTCGATGGTGTCGGGTTCGTCAATGGCTTGTCTGTTAGGGGATATGACCCTGCGAGAGCTCGAGCCTTCGTCGTTGGGGCCGGGGGTGCGGGGGCGGCCGCGGTGCTTGCGGCCGGGGCGGAATTGGTGGGGCTCGTGGATGTGGACCAGGGACGCGCGGCTGGCGTGGTCAGCCACCTCGACGAGCACTGGCCGGGGCGGGCTGCTGTTGGCGCGGCTTTCGGTCACGCGGGTCTTGTGGTGAATGCGACGCCGCTCGGGATGCGCTCGGTCGATCCGCTTCCGTTTGACCCCAACGAGTTGGCGTCGCATGCTGTGGTGGCGGACATCATCATGCGCCCGAAGGGGACCCCGCTGCTGCGCGCCGCAGCGGAGGCGGGCTACCGGGTTCACCACGGGCACCACATGCTTGATGAGCAGATCCCGCTCTATCGGGACTTCTTCTGCTTGTCCCCGGCCTGAAGGAGGGCGGCTGTCCGCTCGTCGGCGGGGAGGAAGGCCTCCAGGCGCAGCTCGGCGACCGTTACGTCCAGTGCGGTCGCGAAGTGGGTCAGTGTGGTGAGGAGGTGGAGTTCGCCCGCCTGGGTCCGGAGGCGGAGTGGGCTGGCGAAGCCGAGGTGTGCGGGGGACACGGGGCGGGCGGGGGCGTAGTCGGCGAGTTCGGTGATCAAGGCGTCGAGGGTGGGGTCCGGGGTTCGGGCGGCCTGAGCGCGGAGGGCGTCGACCACGTGGCAGGACCACTCGTCGAAGTTGATGATCTGGGGCGCTAGGCCGCGCGGGTGGAGCAGGAGGCGGGGGATGTTGACCGGCGGTTCCCTCAGGTCGGGGGCGACGTCGGAGGTGAGGGTGTGGAAGGCGGAGTTGGCGGAGACCAGGGTGCCGTGCCGGTCCACGACGATGGCGGGGTACGGATTGTGGGCGCTGATCACCTGCTCGACGGCCGCGCGGACCGGGCTCAGGCGGGTGTCGTCCCAGGGGGTCTCGGGGTAGGCCGGGGCGTACCCGGCGGTCAGTAGGAGGGCGTTGCGCTCCCGCAGCGGGACGTCGAGGGACTCGGCCAGCCGGATGACCATCGTCCGGCCGGGGGTGGAGCGGCCGCTCTCGATGAAGCTGACGTGCCGTTGGGTGGTACCGGCGCGCAACGCCAGTTCGATCTGGCTGACCTTCCGGCGTAGCCGCCAGGTGCGCAGGTCGTCGGCGATGGACACGTGTCCTGTGTAGCCGATCGGGTGCGGCTCGGCTATTCCCCGCCGGGAATTGCCGTGCCACCCCGCCCACCGGCACCGTTGCCGCACACACCGACCCCAGGAGGAACCATGTCCGATCCCCTCGAGCTCGCCGACCGCTACGTCGCGGTGTGGAACGAGCCGGACGGCACTGCGCGCCGGGTAGCAGTAGGCGAATTGTGGGCTGCCGACGGTCGGCACATCCTGCAGCCACCGCAGGAAGTCCTGAAGGCCGCCGCTGACCTGGGCCTGACTACAACCTTCGAAGCCCACGGCCACACGGAACTGGAACACCGCGTCCGCCTCGCTTACGAGGAGTTCGTCGCTCCAGGGACGTACTCCTTCCGCCGCCGCGACGACGTCACGAAGCTGCGGGACGCGGTGAAGTTCACGTGGGAGATGGTCGCCGCCAGTGGCGAGGTCGCGGGCGTCGGGACGGAGTTCCTGCTGCTGGACGTGACCGGCAAGATCGTTGCGGACTACCAGTTCATCGAGGGTTGATTGCCGAGCAGCGGTAGCGGAGAACGCAGGTCTGCAGGGGGAGGGTGAACTCGCCATCAGCGGTTTCTGGTGTGGTGGCGAGGAATGTGCGGATTCGACTGAGGGCGGCTTGTCGTTGCTCGTCGTCCATCACGAGCATGCCTGCCCGAGTCCCGAGCGTGGCGACGAGGGAGTCCGCGGTGCGGCGTTGGGAGTGCGGGAACTCGGCCCGCTCCAACGAGTCGAACAGGTCCCGGGGGATCGCTAGGCCCGCAGCCTCCCTGTGCCAACTGGCGGGCGTGTCGCGCGGTCCGATCGCGGCAGCCCCGCTGACCCGCGCCAATCCGGCGACCCACGAGACCCGGTCGTCGACGGTGTTCCACAGGCCTGCCACGACGCCGCCGGGGGCCAAGACCCGCGCGATCTCCGGCCCAGCGACCGCCATGTCGAACCAGTGCATGGCATTCCCCGCGAGCACAGCGTCCACAGAGGAATCAGGCAGCGGGATCGCCTCCGCGCTGCCCGAAAGCGCGCGGACACCCGGTAATGCGAGTTCGCCCAGCATCGCCGGGTCCGGCTCGACTGCGGTGACATCGACGCCGAGGGAGGCGAGCACAGCTGTGAGTTTGCCGGTGCCTGCGCCGAGGTCGAGTACGCGCGAGCCGGGGGCGAGCTCCAGTGCCCACTCGACAGCGGCTCGCGCGTAGTCCGGGCGGTGCTCGGCGTACGCGGCGGCTGCTGACCCGAAGGACGAGGCGTGTTGATCCACACCTCGAAGCTACGCGGACGCGGCCGGATGCGCGATCAAGGTGCCGGAGGCGGTCACGGCGGCTTGGACGAGTGCGGCCAGGTGGCGTGACTTGGCCTCCGGCGGCCAGGCGATGGCGAGGGTGGAGGTGGGGGCGTCGGTCACGGCGACGGCGGTCAGGTCGTTGCGGAGGTGGCGTCGGGTGGAGGCGGGGAGCATGGCAATTGTGCGGCCCAACGAGATGAGTTGCATGAGTTGAGCCGCGTCGCGCACCAGTGGGCCGCCGTTGGGTGGCGAGCTGGGCCAGCGCGGGAACTGCTCGCCGCTGAGGTCGGCCATGGTGATGGATTCGCGGTCGGCGAGGCGGTGGGTGCGGGGGAGGATCGCCACGTCCGGCTCGGTCAGCAGCTCCTCGAAGTCGAAACCCTCGGTGTCCTCGTGCGGGAACCGCAGCAGCGCCGCGTCCGCCTCGCCTTCGCGCACAAGCACCGCCTGCTCACCGATACCGCCGATGCGGACCTCCACCTCCACCGCCCCGGGAGTCGCCGCGTACTCGGCGAGGATCTTCTCCAGCAGGTCGCCGTCGCTGTGGGGTTTCATCGCAAGCACCAGGCGCGGGCTACCTGCTCGCTGAGCCCGGCATTGGGCGGCCTTGAGCGCGGTCAACGCGCGCTTTCCCTCGTGCAGTAACACTTCTCCCGCCGCGGTCAGCGCCACGGCACGGCTCGTGCGAGTGAGCAGGGCGACGCCCATGCGGCGTTCGAGCTGCTGGATGGTGCGCGACAACGGCGGTTGCGCGATGCCCAGCCGCAGCGCCGCCCGGCCGAAGTTCAGCTCCTCGGCCACCGCGACGAAGTACCGCAACTCCCGTGAATCCATACCTCCAGGGTATCAATTCGTACTCAGCGGGTCTTGGACCGCGCGCTGACCAGCGACGACAGTGGTGGCATGACCACAGCACTGGTGACCGGGGCCAACAAGGGGATCGGTCTGGAAATCGTGAAGGGCCTCGTCGACCGCGGGCTGACCGTGTACCTCGGCGCGCGCGACCCCGAGCGGGGCGAGCGGGCCGCGGCGAGCAGCGGCGCCCGGTTCGTCCAGTTGGACGTGACCGACCCGACCTCGATCGCGCGGGCGGCTGCGGGCCTCGACCGGCTCGACATCCTGATCAACAACGCGGGCATCTCCGGCGGGCGGAGGAACGCCCCGGGCGAGGCCGACCTCGCGGCGGTACGGGAAGTGTTCGACACCAACGTCTTCGGCGTCATCGCCGTCACCGACGCGATGCTGCCGCTGCTGCGGGCTTCGGAGAGCGGCCGCATCGTCAACATGTCCAGCGTCGTCGGGTCCCTGGCAGGGATCGCGACCAGCACCTCGCCCAACTCCCTGGCCTACGTCCCGTCCAAGTCGGCCCTCAACGCCGTCACCGCGCTCTACGCCAAGGCCGAGCCGACCCTCAAGGTCAACGCCGCCTGCCCCGGCTACTGCGCCACCGACCTCAACAACCACGCTGGCCACCGCACTGCCGTTGAAGGTGCCGCCATCGCCATCCACCTGGCCACCCTCGACAACGACGGCCCCACCGGCGGCTTCTTCAACGACGAGGGCCCTGTGGCGTGGTGAGGGCCTTGCCCACCCTGAAAGCCGGAAAATGACCTGCTCCGATGGAGTGTATTGGGTGTGCCGGTGGGAGGAATGCCGCTCCGAGGGCTCTAGCGTGCCCGCATGAGTAGTTACGCATCGGCCGCGTACCGGGAGTTGGGCGCGACACTGCGGCGGATCCGAGAGCAGGCCGGGATCACCGGCAACGAGCTCGCCATCAGGCTCGGCCTGCCCCCGACGACGATCTCCCGGATGGAGACCGGACGGCGGGTGTCGACCACCACGGACGTGATCCAGTATGTGATGCCGTGCGGGATGACCTTCGGCGCGGCGCAGCCGTTGATCGAGTTCACCAGGCTGGCCGAGCGCAGGCAGGGCTACCACCTGTCCGACCAGAGCATCGGTGGCTCGCTCCAGTCCCTGATCTTCCACGAGTCCATCGCCGAGACTTCGGTGATCTACGAACCGCAAGTGGTGCACGGACTGCTGCAGACACCCGAGTACGCGCGAGCCATGGTCACCGCCGTGAACTCGGACTTCACGGAGGATCAGGTGGATGGTGTGGTTCGCACTCGAATGGAGCGCAGTCGCGTCCTAGCCCTGCCCGAGCCCGCTCGATTCACCTTCTTCCTCCACGAGAACGCACTGCGGCTGCCGGTGCTGCCCGCCGAAGTCATGTCGGAGCAACTGCTCCACTTGGTGCTGGTGGCCAGCTCGGACAACGTTTCGGTCAGGGTGGTGCCGAGTGGCTTCGGGGGGCGCTCCACCTTCGGTGGAGCGTTCCACCTGATGGAGTTCCGGCAGTATTCGCCGATCGCCTACCTGGACAACCTGGGTGGTGGCGGTCTGATCCTCGATGAACCTGCCTATGTGCAGAGCTACTACGAGTTGATGATCAGGCTCGATGACGTTGCGCTGGATGAGGGACAATCTCGGGTGTTCGTGGCCGACTTGGCCGACGAATACGACCGAGGGAGTCAACCGGATGGCACGGATGCCATGGCGCAAGAGCAGCTTCAGCGGGGGATCGGGGTCGAGTTGTGTCGAGGCCGCGTGGTCGGGCCCTCGGGTGCTGGTCCGTGACTCCAAGAACCCTGCCGGTCCAGTGCTGACCCTCCCCGTCACCGCCTGGCTGCCGCTCGTTGCCGGGGGTGGGACCTCGACAAACCAGGCATAGGCGGCGTTGGGCTGGGTACACGGGCGGACGTGGCTGTTGGTGATGGGGCTGGTGCCGTCTTGCGGGTGGAGGTCACCGCGCACGTCCAAGACGTGGGAGTGGTCCGTGCGGCACTTCGCGCCTGGCTGACGGCCCGTCACCTGCCCCCGCAGCGGGTGGAGGACATCCTGCTCGCAGTCGACGAGGCCGTCACCAACAGCGTCGAACACGCTTACCGGGGTGGCACCCCAGGCCCCGTGGTGCTCACCGCCATGACCGGGTCCGCCGACAGTTCGGTGGTGCGGGTCGCGGTGGCCGACCGGGGGCAGTGGCGTCCGCCGGTACCCCCCGACCGTGCCGTACCCGCCCGGGGGCGGGGCTTGGCGATCATCCAGGCCATCGCCGCCCAGGTCCGCATCGACCACGGCACCCCCGGCACGACCACGACCATCGACTTCGCCACCCACCCGGTCGACGTCGAGTGCGGTACGGCCGTGGGCTAGCGGCGGGTGCGGGCGAGCACCCCGTCCAGGGTGCTGTCGATCGGGAAGACCTGCTTCATCCCTGCCACTTCAAGGGCGCGGGCCACGATCCCGCCCGGCCGGGCCACCACACCGAACGCGACCCCCACCGCCGCGGCGTCGTCGCGGGACTCGATGAGGCGGGTCATGCCGATGGACCCGAGGAACGTCACCCGACCCAGATCGGCCACCAACACCGGCGTCGAGGTCTTGCTCGCCTCGGTCAACCCCGTCTCCAGGCCGGTACGCAGCACGGCCTCGGTGGACAGGTCGAGGTCGCCCTCCACCTCCACCACCACGACGCGCCCGTCCGCGCGCCGCACGTTCGTCCGTGTTCCCGGCACAAGCCACCTCAAATCCGAAGTGCCCTCACGGTAGCGGTCCCGACGATCTACCGCTCAACCCCCCGGCGGCGAACACGGTTCGGTCCCACAGGCTGAACACCGAACAGAGGCGTGCCCAGGCGCACTGAGGCCGTAGCCAGAGAGATTGACATCCTTACGCCGTAAGTGTTGTACTTACGGCGTAAGTTTACGTCGTAAGAGAGGGGGGATCCGATGTCCCTGCGCACGACCGCGGTGCTGGTGGGCCTGCTGTTCCTGACGTCAACGGCCGCTTTCGCGGTCGGGAGCGCCTCGATGGGCACGGCCCTCGGCGACGCGCTGGTGGCCTACACGGGGCTGGCGGTCGCGGGCATCGGCCTCGCCCTGTTCCCCGTGCTCAAGCCGCACGGCCAGGGCCTCGCCACCGCCTACGCCCTTCTGCGCTCGGTTGAGTGCTTGGCCCTGCTGGCCTTCGCGACCTTCGTCGGGGCGGTGGCGAACTACGACCTCGTCGTCTACACGCTGTCGGGCCTCGGCGGTCTCGCGCTGTCTGTCCTGCTCGTGCGCTCCCGGCTCGTCCCGCGGTGGCTGGCGCTGACGGGGGTCGTCGGCTACGCGTCGCTGCTGGCGGGGGTGGTGAGCGAAGCGGTCGGTCTGTCCGAATTGGACTCCGGGATCGGCATGGCGTTCTACGTCCCCGGCGGTGTGTTCGAGCTGGTGCTGCCGATCTTGTTGCTGGTGAAGGGTTTCCGCCGGGTGGAGCCGGTCGGGGCAATCGCGATTGATCCGATTCCGGCCAGATAGCTTGTGGCGCACCGGGACCGGCTGACACGATCGGGCCGTGATCCCCTGGGCGTTCGTCCTGACCTGCGTCGTGGTGGCGGTGAGCCCCGGCCCCGCGCTGGCTGTCATGATCAACCAGTCGCTGCGCTGGGGCCGTCCGGCGGGGTTCGCCGCTGTGGCGGGCAACACCACCGGCCTGGTCTTCTGGGCCGCTGCCTCCGTTTTCGGCCTCACCGCGCTGATCCACGCCTCCGAAGTCGCCTTCGTCACCCTCAAGATCGTCGGCGCCGCCTACCTGTGCTGGGTCGGCGTCCAGGCCCTCCGCCGCTCCCGGCGCACCCCCGACCTCCCGGTCCCCGTCGACACCGGACCGCCAGGCCTGCTCGCCTCGTACCGCACCGGCCTGGTGACCAACCTGACCAACCCGAAAGCGGGCGTCCTCTACCTCGCCCTGTTCCCGCAGTTCCTCATCCCCGGCGAGGACACCCTCACCCACACCGCAGTCCTCGCCGCCGCGCAGATGTCCATCAGCGCCACGTGGTACTCGCTGGTCGTCCTCGTGGTCGGCACTGTCCGCGAAGCCCTTTCCCGGCCCACCGTCCGCCGACGGATGGACCAGGTGATGGGCGTTGTCCTCATTGGACTCGGCATCCGCCTGGCCACCGCGTCGACGTAGCGGTCACACGATGTTGGCCGCGATGAGCTGCTGCCAGATCTCGGCCTGGTCGACGACCTCGACGCCGTGCTTCTCGGCCTTGGTCAGCTTCGCGGCGCCCACCTCCGCGCCGGTGATGAGCATGTCGGTGTTGGCCGACACCGACGACGCCGTGGTGGCGCCCGCCTTCTCGCAGAGGCGCTGGAAGGTGGGGCGGGGGACCTTCTCGCCGGTGCGGGGGTCGTTGATGGTCCCGGTGACGACCACGGTCTTGCCCGCCAGCGGCGCGTCGGAGGCGACCTGCGGGGGCAGGTCCTCGTCGCGGACGTCCAGGGAGACGCCGTGCTCGCGGAGGCGGTCGATCTCGGAGCGCAGGCGACCCAGGTGTTCGTTCAAGGACGCGGCGACCTTGGGGCCGATGTCCTCCACGGCGACCAGGCGCTCTTCGTCCGCGTCTGCCACTTCCTCCAGCGAGGTGAACCCGGCGCGGCACAGGCGGGTGGCGGTGCCCTCGGAGGCCATCGGGATCGCCAGGCCGATCAGCGCCCGGCGCAGCCCGACCGCGCGGCTGGTGGCGATGGAGTCGATCATGCGGGTGGCCGACACCTCGCCGACCCGGTCGAACTCCAGCAGTTGGTCCCTGGTCAGGGTGTAGAAGTCCGACGGGCTCTCCAGCAGCCCCGCCTCGGCCAGCCGCTCGATCCACACCGGACCGATGGCCTCGATGTCGGCCGCCGCCCGCGACGCCCAGTGCACCAGCCTGCGCACCGTCTGCGCGGGGCAGGCCAGGTTGACGCAGAACAGCTCGCGGCTGTTGCCCTGCTCCACCACCGCCTGACCGCACGACGGGCACGTCACCGGCGGCACGATGTCGCGCTCGGCGCCGGTGCGCGCGGACTCGTCGAGCACCCCCGCCACGAACGGGATCACGTCCCCCGCGCGGCGCACCAGCACCGTGTCGCCGATCTTGATGCCGCGGGCCCGGATCACCTCCTGGTTCGCCAGGGTCGCGCGGGTGACCGTGCCGCCGCCGACGAACACCGGCTCCAGGTGCGCGACCGGGGCGATCTTGCCGGTCTTGCCCACATCCCACACCACGTCCGACAGCACCGTGGTGCGCTCCTCGGCCGCGAACTTGTACGCCAGCGCCCCGCGCGGGGAACTCGACCTGGTCCCGGCGGCCGCGTAGGCGACCCGGTCGGCCAGCCGCAGCACAGCGCCGTCGAGGTCGTAGTCGAGCTGGTCGCGACCCTGCTCGATGGCGGCGATCACCCCGCTCGCGGCCTCGGCGTCCTGGCAGTGCCGCATGTCGGCCACGCTGAACCCGAGCGTGCTCAGCCCCTGCTCCAGGTCGGCGGCGGCGCTGTCGGGCGCGGAGGTGTCGAGGTCGAAGGCGAAGAAGAACAGCTCACGCCCCGCGACCGTCGCCGGGTCCTTGGCCCGCAACGTCCCGGCCGCGGCGTTGCGCGGGTTGATCAGCGGCTTGTCCTGGTGAGCGGCGTTGTACGCGGTGAACGTCGAGCGCAGCATCACGGCCTCACCGCGAACCTCAACCCGCCCCGGTGCCCCGATCCGCTCTGGCACCCCGTCCGCCAACGCCCGCACCAACGGTGTCACATCGTCCCCGGTCGTCCCGTCACCCCGCGTGACCGCCCGGGCCAGGCGCCCGTCCTCGTACACCAGCGCCAACGACAACCCGTCCAGCTTCGGCATCACGACGACCGACTGGCCGGGGAACCTCGCGAAGAACGCCGCCACCTGCTCGGCCGTCGTCGCCTTCTCCAACGACAACATCGGCCGCGAATGCCGCACCGGCGCGTGCAGGACGGTCGGAGCGCCCACCTGCTCCAACGGGTTCGGATCCGGTGCCAAGTCCGGGTTGGCCGCGATGAGCTCCCGCAGCTCGTCCTCGACGGCGTCGTACTCGGCGTCGGCCACCAGGGGCGACCCCCGGTAGTAGGCGTCCCGCAACACGACGACCTGATCGGCGAGCTCTCGGATCCGTTCCTCCACGTTCACAACACGGACGCTACCGGTCACCACTGACACATCGACCGCGACGCGCACCACCCGGCCAGGTGCCCCCGCCGACGCGGCCGCCCACCCCGCACCTCTCCACCGACCATGATCAACTCGCCCTCAGGGGGCCCGCCCACCCGGGGTTCGGGGTCCCACGTTTGAGAATATCCGGGGGAGCGGCTTGTCAAGGGGGAGTTGGAAGGGCTGTGGATGGCGGGGGAGGTTGTGGACAGGCCTCGGCCGTGGAGCCCGTGACCGGCGAGGGCGTGTGAGAGCCCGGCCGCGCTCCGAGGTGTGGACGCGGCGCGCCCTGCGAGCGGTGCCGGGCATCTGCGGGTGATGGCCGTGGCGGGCATGTCGACACCTGCGGCGGGATGTTGCTGTGTGTGACGCGGCTGGCTGGGGCGGCGGCGAGCGGCGGTGCCGGGCGCCTGGCCAGGTGCCCGGGAGGCGGCCTCGGCGATGGCGTCCGGGGAGCTCGGCGGGGTCGCCCGGTTGCCCCTCGGAGTTGTGGGACATGGCGAGTCCGCGATTGGCGGTGGACAGCAGTCGTCAGCATGCCCGGAGGGTGGCCTCGGCGAAGGTGCGAGAGCGCTGGCTGTCCTCGGTGTCGTGGACGGGCCTCGTCGGCGGCGGGCTAGATCCGCGCACGAGCCGGGCGCATTGGCGGCTACCCAAGCGCCAGCACGCCGGGAACGCCGTTGGCCAGCTGGTCGGCACTCCGGGGAGGGACATGGCCGTGGGGCCCGTGTCCGGCGAAGGCGGACACGGGCCCCACGGGTCTTGCGGTGGGCAGCGGCCCCATCCTCGTGGGCCGCCGATCCGGTGTTACCGGACCGTCAGGGTGTACTCGGCAGTGCCGGTCTTGCCGGTGCTGTCCGTCGCGGTGATGGTCACCTTGTGGGTGCCGCGGGTGTAGGGGCCCGCCACCGTCATCCGGGAGGTGCCGTTGGGGTTGGTGATGGTGGGCGGGGAGAACATCGGGCCGGACAGGCCACCGGTGCCGGTGAGCTTGACCGCGCCCGTGGCGCCGGTGACGGAGACCGTGGCGTTGGCGTAGCCGCCGGGGCCGACGGTGGCGGCGTTGGGGGAGACGGTCACCTTCAGGCTGCCGGTGGGCGGCTGGCCGCCGTCGCCGACGGTGAGGGTGTACTCGGCGGACTTGGAGCCCGAGGTGCCCTTGGCGGTGACGGTGACCTTGTAGGTGCCCGACGGGGTGCTGGCCGCGGTCTGCAGGGTCAGCTTGGCCACGTCCCCGGAGTTGACCGAGGTGGGCTGGAAGGTCGCCGTCGCGCCGGCGGGCATGCCGGAAGCGGTCAGCTCCAGCTTCTCCGCGCCCTGGTCACCGGCCTTGGTGGTGACGCTGGTGGAGACGTACTTGCCCGCGTCGACCTTGCCGGTCGTCGGGGACAGGGCCACCGAGAAGGTGCCGTTGCCGGGCGGGGTGGTGCCGCCGATCTCGCTCTTGGCCCAGTCGCCCATGGCGTTGGTGAGGCGGCCGAAGATGCTGTAGCGGTCGCACTTGCTCGAGCCCCACGAGGACACGCCGATGATCACGCCGTCGACGATGAGCGGGCCGCCGCTGTCGCCGGAGCAGTTGGCGGTGCGGCCGTCGTTGTAGCCCGAGCACACCATCAGGTCGCCGTTGACCTTGATGTCGAACACGTTGCAGCTACCCGGGTCGACCACCGGCAGCGTGGTCTTGCGCAGCTCACCGGAGCCGCCGCTGGAGGAGGTCTTGCCGTAGCCGAGCGACAGCGCCGACTTGCCGGGGGCGCTCAGCGCGACGTCGCCCGAGCCGGCGACCTTGGCCCACTGGGACTCCGGCACCGGCAGGTCGTCCTCGGTGGTGACCACCGCGACGTCGTAACCGGTGCGCCACCCGCCGTTGCCGGTGTAGTTCGGGTGGGTCTTGAACGAGGCCAGCTTGGTGCGGAAGGTCTCGTCGCCGGGGGTGTTCAGGTCGTCGTCACCGTAGATGTAGCTCTTGTCACCGACGGCGTCGATCATGCAGTGCGCGGCCGTGATGATCTTGCGCTTGCCGACCACGGACGCGGTGCAGGACTGGCCCTGCGGGCCGCCGCCGCCCACGCGCATGCCCGCGATGATGAACGGGTGCTCGGCCACGGTGGTCTTGGTGCCGTTGACGATCTGGGCGCTCGCGTCCGGCCCGCGCAGGTCCGCGGTCGGGTTCGCGGCGATGCTGATCTTCTCCTGCTGGGCGGCGCCCGCGCTGGTGGTGATCGCCACCGTCACCGCGGCCAAGGCCAGGGTCACCGCTGCGGCGAGTTGTCGCTTCTTCATCGTTCTCCTTGCGTGACAGGGTTCTGGACAGTCCACATCGGACTGGTCATCCGGGACTAGAAGGTGATGGACCAGCCGGTGAGGGTGCCGGTGTCGAACTTGTAGACGTCGCGCACCGAGAGCTTCCAGGTGCCGTTGGCGTCCTCGCTGGCGGCGTTGACGGTGAAGCTCTTGTGCACACCGGACTCGCCCACGTCGCCGGACTTCTTCAGCGGGTAGGCGGTGCCGCTCGGGCCGACCAGGTCGATGGCGAGGTCACCGGTGTAGGTGTGGTCGATGTCGACCTTCACCTGCAGGGTGGCCGAGGCCTTGCCGGGGCAGCCGCTCTGGGTCACCGAGGTGCCGACGGCGGTGCCGGCGTCCGGGATGGCCACGTCCTCGTCGTTGGACTTGACCCCGCACTGCGACGGCGGGGTGCCGCCGCCGATGTCACCCACGTAGAGCAGCTTGTTGGGCGAACCGGTGCCCGCGTTGCTGATCAGGTCCGGGGTGGCGCTGCGGACCAGGGCGTCGCTGACCTGGGCCGGGGTGGCGCTGGGGTTGGCCGACAGGTACAGCGCCGCGGCGCCCGCGACGTGCGGGGAGGCCATGGAGGTGCCGCTGGAGTTGCGGTACTGCCCGGTGTGGTCGCTGGAGTAGATGTTGCCGCCGGGGGCGAACAGGTCGATGCACTTGCCGTAGTTGCCGCCGCGGGTCTTGTCCTTGTTGAACCAGCCGACGGTGATCACCTCGGGGACGCGCGCCGGGCTGACCCCGCAGGCGTCGGTGCCCGCGTTGCCCGCCGAGACCGCGACCACGATGCCCTTGGCCACCATGGCCTTGGCCTGCTCGTCGCCGACGCCCACGGTGTCCATGCCCAGGCTCAGGTTGACCACCGCGGGCTTCACCGCGTTCTTGGCCACCCACTCCATGGCGCTGACGGTGGCCGAGTCCGGGCCGGAACCCTTGCAGTCCAACGAGCGGACGGCGACGATCTTGGCCTTCTTCGCCACACCGACGGTCTTGCCCGCGATCGTGCCCGACACGTGCGTGCCGTGGAAGTAGCAGTCCGCGGCGTCGGTGTCGTTGTCGAGGAAGTCGTAGCCGTAGCTGGCCCGGCCCTCGAACTCGGTGTGCTGGGCGTTGACCCCGGAGTCGATGACGTAGGCGGTGACGCCCGCGCCCTCGTTGGGGTAGGTGTACTTCTTGTCCAGGGTGGTGGTCCGCTGGTCGATCTGGTCCAGACCCCACGACGGCGGGTTCGGCTGGTCGGCCGTGGCCGTGGTGGTGCCGTCCTGGTACACGGTCTTGACCGACGGGTCGGCCGCCAGGCGCCGCGCCTGCTGCTCGGAGAGGCCGCGCGCCGAGAAGCCGTTGAGCGTCACCGAGTACGTGTCGGTGACCGCACCGCCGTACCGCTGGGTCAGCGCCGTCGCCTGGCCCGCCGCGGCGGCCTGTGCACCGGACTTGAGCACGACGATGTACTGCCCGGGGTAAGGCTTCGACGCCGGGACGACGGCCGCTTCCGCCTGCTGCGCCACGGCGACGCCCGCGGTGGCCGCGGTGACCGCCACCGCGGCGACAGCGGCGGCGAACAGACTTGATGTCCAACGCGTTCTGCGCTCGTGCATTGATTCCTCCAACGTGCGGCCGCCCGCAGGGTGTTGGGCGTCTGGCCGCTCGCCGATCACCCTTCGGTTTCCGGGTGGGGGGAACAAGCGTGGTGGGAACCCGTATGGGTACGGGATCGTGCGCGGTGGCCGGTCGCGGGGTTCCGGTGCCGCCCCCGGCCGACCTATCCTGGGCGTCCGGGGCCGGAAGTTGATCATCAGGCGGGAGTGGGCATGGCTGCTGTGTGCGCGAACCCGCTGGTCGTGCGGTCCGGCTCGCTGCCGATGGTCGGCCGGGACGCGGAGCTGGCCGCCCTGCTCGGGGCCGTGCGGCACGCGCCGTCGGCGGTGTTCGTGGAGGGTCAGGCCGGGGTGGGCAAGACGCGGCTGGTGGTCGAGTTCGCCGCCGTCGCCCGCGCCGGGGGAGCCCGCGTGGTGCGGGCCTCGTGCCAGCAGCTGCCGGAGCCGTTCCCGTTCGGGGTGCTGCTGGACTGCCTGAGCCAGTGCGGTGACCTGCTGCGCGACCCGGGGCCGGTGACCGGCGCCCTGCGCGACCACCTTCCCGAACTCGCCGACCGCCTACCGCCCGCGCCGCGCCCGCTCGGCGATCCCGAAGCCGAGCGGCACCGGATCTTCCGCGCCGTGCGCGACCTGCTGTGCTGCCTGGGACCGGTGGTGCTGGTGTTGGAGGACCTGCACTGGGCGGACGAGGAAACCCGCCAGGTGCTGCGGTTCGTGCTGGGCAACCCGCCACCTGGACTGTCCGTTTTGGTCACTTACCGTCGCGAAGACCTTGCGGTGGGTGCGCCACTGGGGCGTGCTTTCCGCGTACCGCACGGGGTCACCGGGGTCAGCTTGGTGTTGAGCCCCTTCGAGGTCGCCCAGGTCCGGTCCATGGTGGACGCCCTGGTCGGGGGAAGGGTGACGTCGGAGGCGTTCGCCGAGGCCGTGGTGCGGGAGACGGCCGGGATCCCGTTCGTGGTGGAGGAGACGGTGCGGGCGCTGCCCGACCCGGCGCGGGACGTGCGCGCGGGGGCGGACGACGCGCGGCGGGTGCTCGACGGGCTCGAGCCACCGGTGCTGGTGGCGGACGCGATCAGGGAACGGGTGGAGACCCTGTCCGACGGCGCCCGGGCCCTCGCCGAGGCCGCTTCGGTGCTCGGCGTGCCGGAGACGGTGGAGGTGCTGGGGGCTGTGGCGGGCAAGGCCGAGGTCGAGCACCTGACCGCCCTGGTCGCGGCGGCGGTACTGGTCGAGGTGGAGCCGAACAGGTACGGTTTCCGGCACCGCATCGCCGGGCGGGCGGTGTGCGCCGCGCTGCCGGGTCCCCGGCGGCGGGAGCTGCACGAGCGGGCCGTCGCCGTGTTGTCCACTGTGGATCAACGGCCGCTGGTCCGGTTGGCCGGGCACGCCAGGGCGGCGGACGCGACCGACCTGTGGCTGCGCTACGCCGAGTTGGCCGCCGAGGCCGCGGAGGAGGCCAAGGACTCGGCTACGGCCGTAGACCTGCTGTCGGAGGTGCTGACGGAACCCGGGATCGGTGCCGGGGACGCGAACCGGCTGGCCGCGAAGCTGTGCGGCTACGCCCTTGCGGGCCTGCCGGGCGGGGCGGTGACCGCGCGGGTCGAGGGGCTGTTGGCCGACCCCAGGCTGACCCCGGACGTTCGCGGGGAGGTGCACCTGTGGTTCGGGTTGTTGCTCCAGCGCGAGAGCGGCGAGCTCGACCGGGGCGCCGAAGAGATCGCGCACGCCATCGACCTGCTCGGCGACCAGCCGGAACGCACTGTGCGCGGATTGGCCGCCATGGCCGGACCCTACCTGGGTACCGCTTCGATCGCGGAGGACCGGGCTTCGCTCGGCCGGGCGGAAGGGATCGCCGAGACCCTGCCGACCCTGGCCCAGCGCACCGCACTGCTGGCCACGACCCTCGGCGGTCGGCTGATTGTGGGCGACCCGAGCACCTGGGAGCGCATCGACCAACTGCCGTCCCCGGTGGACGTGCGCGACCCGGAGGAGGTCCACCACCTGGCGCGCGCGTACTGCAACGTGGCGGACGCGTGCTCGTGGATCGGGCACTACTCGCGAGCGCGCAAGTACCTGCGTACCGGCATCGCCCTCGCCGAGCGCGCGGCGTCGTCCTACGTCATCGCCACCGCCGAGGCCACCGCGGTGCGGCTCGACTGGCTCAGCGGGCGGTGGTCAGGGCTCGAACAGCGGATCGACCGGCTGGTGGGGGCCTACGCGAACCTGCTGCTCACCCACGACCTGAACCTCACGCGCGGTTGGCTGGCGGCTGCGCGCGGTGACTGGACGAGGGCCGAGGCGGCGTTCCAGGCAGCGTCCGGGTCGTACCCGGTGGGGATCTCCGCGGCGGGCGGGATGGCGGGCATGCTGCTGAGCCGTGGTGAGACGGCGTCCGCGCTCGACCACGTCGAAGACGGCATCGAGGTACTGCGCCGCAAGGGCGCCTGGGTGTGGTCCGGCGACATCCTGCCCCAGGCCGTCGACTGCTACCTCGCCTCCGGCCGCGTCGACGCGGCTCGCTCACTGATCGCCGAAACGGCCGCAGGCCTGGAAGGCGTGGACGCACCGCTGGCCTTCGCCGCCCTGACCGCAAGCCGCACAACCCTCGCCGCCGCCACCGACGACGCCCCCTCCTACCGCGAGGCCATCGACCTCTACCGCGCCCTCGACCTGCCCTACCGCGTAACCCAACTGACCGAACAGGCCGCAGGGGACGACCCCGCGGTCCTCGAGTCCCTAGCCACCACCTACGACGACCTAGGCGCCACCGTCGACGCCGCCCGCTGCCGCCACCGCATCCGCGCCCAAGGCATCACCACCCCCTCCCGCCGGGGGCGCCGAGGCTACGGAACCGAACTGTCCCCCCGAGAACAAGACGTAGCCCGCCTCCTCGCGGGCGGCCACACCAACCGGGAAATAGCCCAAGCCCTCTTCCTCTCCCGCCGCACGGTGGAGGAATACGTGGTCAAGGTCCGCCGCAAACTCAACGCCCCCTCCCGCAACGACGTTCACCTCTGAACTACCGCTGGGTAGGTTGTTGTTCGCGTATTGAAATCCGCGTACGGGACGGCAACACCGGGTTGGTTTGACTGCGGGGCATGGTGTTCCGCGAGCCCGCGTTGACAGCGGGGGAGCGCATTCGGCCTGTGGTTCCCAAGGTGGGGATCGCGGTCTTCGGGTGCGAGCCGGACGAGGGTGTTGTTTTTCGGGAGTTGGCGCCTCGGTATGGGGCGGTGTTGGCCGTTACGGAAGCGGCGGTGTCGGAGGGGAATGCGCGGCTGGCGGCCGGGCGGCGGTGTGTCAGTGTGGGGCACAAGGCCCGCGTCGGGGAGGGCGTGCTCCGGGCGCTGGGTGAAGCGGGCGTGCGCTACCTCTCCACGCGGAGTGTGGGGTACGACCACATCGACGTGGGGTGTGCTGAGCGGTTGGGCATTGTCGTGGGCAACGCGGCGTATTCGCCGGACAGTGTGGCGGACTACACCGTCATGTTGATGCTGATGGCGGTGCGGCACGCGAAGGCGACCATCAGGCGGGTCGACCTGCACGACTACCGGTTGAACCCACTGCGGGGCAAGGAGTTGCGCGATCTGACCGTCGGGGTACTGGGGGTCGGGCAGATCGGTGGCGCTGTTGTCGCGCGGTTGCGGGGGTTCGGCGGCCGGGTCGTCGCCTGGGATCGGAGTCGGGCTCGGGCGGTCGAGCAGGTTGAACTCGATGAACTGCTGCGGTTGAGCGACATCGTCACGCTGCACCTGCCGCTCGGCGCGGACACCCACCACCTCCTGAGCGGGGACCGGATCGCCCGGATGAAGCCGGGCGCGTACCTGATCAACACCGGCCGTGGCTCCCTTGTGGACACTGAGGCGCTGCTCCTGGCCCTGGAGAGCGGTGTGCTGGGTGGCGCCGCGTTGGACGTCGTCGAAGGGGAAGAGGGGATCTTCTACGCCGACCGCCGGGGCGGGCCGGTGGGCAACGACGCGCTGGTGCGGCTGCAGCGGCTGCCGAACGTGGTCATCAGCC
This sequence comes from Actinokineospora baliensis, assembly GCF_016907695.1. Classification (NCBI taxonomy): domain Bacteria; kingdom Bacillati; phylum Actinomycetota; class Actinomycetes; order Pseudonocardiales; family Pseudonocardiaceae; genus Actinokineospora; species Actinokineospora baliensis. Next base: position 5,001,873 of record NZ_JAFBCK010000001.1, read on the forward strand.
CGCACACCGCTTACTACACCGACCACGCGCTGCGGGACGTGGTCGGCAACAGCTTGATGAACTGCGTGAACTTCGAGGTTGGGGAGCGAAATGGATAGGATCACCGTCGGGATTCTCTTCGGGGGCGCCTCCGAGGAACACCCCATCTCGATCAAGTCGGCGCGCGAGGTCGCGAAGAACCTCGATCCGGACAGGTACGAGCCGGTGTGGGTCAAGATCACCGAGGCTGGCGCCTGGTTGCTGTGCGACGGGCCGGACGACGAGGGCGGTCAGCCGGTGGCGCTGTCGCCGGATCGCGGGGTGCGGGGGCTGCTCGTGTTGCGGGACTGGCGGTACGAGGTGCTCAAGCTCGACGTCGTCCTGCCGGTGCTGCACGGCAAGCTCGGCGAAGACGGTGCTGTGCAGGGATTGTTGGAGCTGTCCAGCATCCCGTACGCGGGCTGTGACGTGCAGAGTTCGGCCCTGTGCATGGACAAGTCCCTGGCCTACGCCGTCGTGCGCGGTGCCGGGGTCGCGACTCCCGGATTCCAGGTCGTGTTGCCCGGTCAGGACATTGATCCAGACCGGCTCACCTACCCGGTCTTCGTGAAGCCCGCCCGATCCGGGTCGTCTTTCGGTGTCAGCAAAGTCGCGGGCAAGGACGAGCTCCTGGACGCGGTGAAGGTGGCGCGGCAATACGACTCGAAGGTGCTGATCGAAGAGGCCGTCGTCGGCAGCGAGGTCGGCTGCGCGATCCTGGGCGACGGCCACGACCTGGTCGCGGGCGAGGTCGACCAGATCACGTTGTCGCACGGTCTGTTCCGGATCCACCAGGAGGACAACCCCGAGAGCGGATCCGACAACTCGACGGTGACGGTCCCGGCCGACATCCCGCCCGCGTCACGCGCCCTCGTCCAAGCAACAGCGAAGACCGTCTACCGGGCGCTCGGCTGTCGCGGTCTGTCGCGAGTGGACATGTTCCTCAAGGACGACGCGACAGTGGTCCTCAACGAGGTCAACACCTTCCCCGGCCTGACCTCCTACAGCCGCTACCCGCGGATGATGGCCGCGGCCGGGATCTCCCTCGCCGAGGTGCTCGACCGGGTCATCGAGTTGGGGCGGGCCAGGTGAAGGGTGACTTCGTCTTCGTCGACGAGGTCGTGACCGGGATCCGCTGGGACGCCAAGTACGCCACCTGGGACAACTTCACCGGTCGACCCGTCGACGGCTACCTGGTCAACCGGGTCGTCGGCACCGAGGCGCTGTGCGCGGCCCTGCTGACCGCGCAGGAGGAAGCCGCGGTCCTCGGCTACGGCCTGCTCCTGTGGGACGGCTACCGGCCGCAGCGCGCGGTCGACCGCTTCGTGCGCTGGTCGGAACAACCCGAGGACGGCCGCACAAAGCCGCGCCACTACCCCAACATCGACCGCGCCGCGATGTTCGAGGAGGGCTACGTCGCGGTGAAATCGGGCCACAGCAGGGGAAGCACGGTCGACCTCACCCTGTACCACCTCGGCACCGGCGACCTCGCCGACATGGGCGGCGGCCACGACCTGATGGACCCGATCTCCCACCACGGAGCCGCCGACACCACCCCGGACGCGGCCATGAACCGCGAATACCTGCACCACATCATGGCAGCAGGCGGCTTCCGCGCCTATGAGCGGGAGTGGTGGCACTACACCCTGTCGGACGAACCCCACCCGGACACCTACTTCGACTTCGCCATCGCATGAGCCGCTCACCTGCTGGCGGGAAGTCGCACCGTGACGCGGAGGCCGCCGTCCGGGCGGGGGGCCAGGGTGAGGGTTCCGTCGTGGGCTTGGGTGATGCTCTTGACGATGGCCAGGCCGAGACCGACGCCAGCGTGGTCGCTGTGGACCCGCCTGCTGCCCCGCTGGAACGGTTCCACCAGGGTCGTGACCTGGTGGGCGGTGAGCATCGGCCCGGTGTTCTCGACGGTGAGAGTGACGCCGGTGGGGTCGACGCTGGTGGTGACCACCACCGTGCCGTCCTGGGGCAGGTTGTGGATGATCGCGTTGTGCACCAGGTTGATCGTCAACTGCAGCAGGAGCGCGTGCGAGCCGGTGGTCGGCGCGAGGTCCCCGGCGGTCTCCAGGGTGACGCCGTTCTTCTCGGCCAGGGGGAGCAGCGTCTCGGTGGCCTCCTCCGCGGCCAGGGACAGGTCGACGTGTTCTGGGGTGAACGAGCGCTGGTTGGCGCGGCTGAGCACGAGCAGCGCCTCGGTGAGGTCGATCGCCCGGGAGTTGACGAAGTGCAGGCGTTCGACGAGTTCGCCGGTGTCGCGGTCGCGGTCGTTGCGGGCCACGTCGAGCAGTGCCTGGGTGATCGCCAGCGGTGTGCGCAGTTCGTGCGAGGCGTTGGCCGCGAAGCGCCGCTGCTCGGCGTCGTGCGCCTCGATCCTGGTGAGCATGCTGTCGAAGGCGTCGGCGAGCTCGCGGAACTCGTCGTGGCGGCCTTCCAGGTGGATCCGGTGCGACAGGGAGCCGTTGGCGGCCAGGCGGGTGGCGTGGGTGATGCGGGTCAGCGGGGCGAGCATGTGGCCTGCCAGGACCCACCCGCCGACCAGGCCGAAGATCAGCAGGAACGCCAGGACGCCGACCGCTTTCGGGGTGAAGGCCGCCTGCAGGTCCGCGCGGTTGGGCACGAACGGCCCCGGCCTGCCCGGCTCGCCGAGCCACTCGAGGTAGATCACCTCGGGGACGTAGCGCAGCAGGAACACCCACACCGCCGCGAGCAGCAGGGCGCCCCCGATCATGAGGAAACCGGCGTAGCTGAGGGCGAGCTTCCAGCGGACGCTCAACCCCGGCTCCCTAGGCACCGGCACCCGGACCGGCGTCGATGCGGTAGCCCGAGCCCGCCACGGTGGCGATGATCCACGGTTCGCCCAGCCGCTTGCGCAGCGCGGAGACGGTGATGCGCACGGCGTTGGTGAACGGGTCGGCGTTCTCGTCCCACGCCCGCTCCAGCAGCTCCTCGGCGCTGACGACACCGCCTTCCGCGCCGACGAGCACCTCGAGCACGGCGAACTGCTTGCGGGTGAGCGCGACGTAATTGCCGTCGCGGTAGACCTCGCGGCGGAACGGGTCGAGCCGGAGCCCGGCGATCTCGCGCACCGGCGGCCGGTTGTGCGCGCGCCTGCGGTCGAGCGCCCGCAGCCGCAGCACCAGCTCCCGCAGCGCGAACGGCTTGGTGAGGTAGTCGTCGGCGCCGAGGCCGAACCCGCTGGCCTTGTCGTCGATGCGGTCGGCGGCGGTGAGCATCAGGATCGGCAGGCCGCTGCCGGAGGCGACGATGCTCTGCGCGACCTCGTCACCGGAGGGCCCGGGGATGTCGCGGTCGAGGATGGCGATGTCGTAGCTGTTGACGCCCAGCAGCTCCAGCGCGGTGTCGCCGTCCCCGGCGATGTCGGCGGCGATCGCTTCCAACCGCAGCCCGTCCCGGATGGCTTCGGCCAGGTAGGGCTCGTCCTCGACGATCAGCACGCGCATTGGGCCGATGCTACGAGCAGGTGGGTATCGCGGGCTTATCGAGAACGGCGGGTTGTTGGTCCGATCGGGCACCGGCGCCCGGAAGCGGCACCGTGCCGTACGCCGTATCCCTATGCTGCCGTGATGGTCTCCAGGCCGGACGCGCGGCGGTCGTGGCGGGTCCGCGTGCGGCAGGACCGCACGGGGGAGGTGCTCGGCGCGGGTGTCCTCGTGGACGCCAGGCACGTGCTGACCTGCGCCCACGTGGTGCGTGACGAGGTCGTTGTGGACATGGTGGGCCTGCCCGGCGGTCGGGTGGTACCGGCGCACCCGGTCGAGGGGCACTACGTCCCCGCGGTCGACGATCGCGGGGACGTCGCGTTGTTGCGCTTGGACACCCCGCAGCCCGCGGCGGCGGTGGCCCGCCTGCGCCGCGTCGCGCTGACCCCGTCCCGCCCGGTGAGTGCCCTGGGTTACCCAGGGGGCCTGGACGGTGGGGTGTGGACCCGGATGGTGCTGGTCGGGCCCACCGGGTCGGAGTGGGTGCAACTCAACCTGCGCTCGTCCACCGAACAGCGGGTGCGAGCGGGCTTCAGCGGCGCCGGGGTCGTCGACGACGAGACCGGGGACGTCTTGGGTGTCGTGGTCGCCGCCAACCGCGGCGAGTCGGCCAGTCTGGCGTGGATGATCCCCGTGGACGCCGTCGCGGTCCACCTGCCGCTGGTCGGCGGCTGGGTCGTCGGCGAAACGGGGATCGACCCCTCGTTCACCGCGATCGGGCGCCCGACCGGTCTGACCGGCGAGGCGTCGCGCTGGCTGGACTGGATCCGCCGCCGCACCGACGGCGCCGTGGTGGTCATCGTGGTCGGGGCCGACCGCGAGGCGGTCCGCAAGGCGGTAGCCGCGTCGAGCGGTCCCTCCGACAACGGCAGCGGGCCGGGGGTGGACATCGCCCTGGACGTCAACGGCCGCACGGTCGAGGAGGTGGCGCGTCGCGTCGCCGACCGCGCGGGCCTCGTCGTGGGTCCCGACGAGAACGCCAGCGCGCGCCTGCGAGCGGGAACGCCGCCGATGACGGTGGTGCTCGACGGCGTCGACCGGGCGGTGCACCCGGGTGAACTCGTCGACGGTGTCCTGCGCCCGATCGTCGAGGGCGGCGGCAGACTCGTCCTGGGCTTCGAGCGAGCGGACTCGCCGAGCCTGGTCGCGGCCCGTGGGCTGGTCGCCGGGGTGGTCGAAGACAGGGTGGCCCGTCTGGCCGCCCGAGTGGATGCCCTACCCGACGACGTCGAGTGGCGGGTGCGGCTCTCGGCATTGCGCCGGGCAGCGCGAGTCGACCCGGAGCGGGTCGCGGGCGCGCTCGCCCGGTTCGAACGAGGCCTGCGGCGGGTCGAGGTACAGGTTGGTCACAAGCACGCGGCCGCGGCCCAGGTGGCCGACGACCGCGGGCTGTTGGGGGCGACTCGCGCCATGGCCAACGAGCGCGGGTACGCCGAACACCCAGGCTTGGCGGCGCGGTACCGAGCGGCCGAGGCCGCACTCAACCGCGACCCGGTCGACCCGGCGGCGGTACACGCGGCGGTCCGCGCCTACCAGGCTGAGGTACGCCGCGTGCTGGCCGAAGGGGGGCCTCGTGGTGATGTGCCCTAGACCGGGTCGCGTGGGGACCGGTTGCCGCGACCTGGCGCACCCGGCCGAACGGTCCGCCGCGGTCCCGGTGCGCCGGCCCCGGGCTCCAGGCGCTCCAGCGGCGTGCTCTTCCCGCCCGAGTACGACTTCTCTTTCGCCGTCGAGGTGCGCCGGGCGCTCGCTGAAGGGGTGGCGTGCGCTAGACCGGGCTGCGTGGGGGAGCCTGGCCATTCCGGCTTGGCGGCCCCGGGTGAGCGGCCTACCACCCGGGCGCACTCGGTGCCGAGCCCCGGGCGCTCCCGGCGTGCCAGCGGCGTGTTCCTCCCGCCCGAGCACGGCCTTCCTCTCGCCCGAAGGGGGACCACGTGGTGACATGCCCTAGACCAGGCTGCGCGGGCGAGATCGACGAGACCGGCTACTGCGACACCTGTGACCTGGCGCCCCCGGTTGAACGGCCCACCGCCCCGGCGCACTCCTCACCCAGCCCCGGGCCCTCCCGGCGCACCAGTGGTGAGTTCCTTCTGCCCGAGTACGACTTCCCCTCCGCCGTCGAGCGGGTTCGGGCCGATATCTCGCGGCCGAGCGGGGCGCGCCGGTGTCCGAACGAGGAGTGTCCGGACCGGTCGAGGTTGCCCGCCGAGGAGTCCGGCTACTGCCTGGCCTGCGGCAAGCCGTTCTCCTTCGCGCCCAGCCTTGCCCCCGGGACGGTAGTCGAGGACCGCTACCGCGTGTTGGGCTGCATCGACCACGGCGGGCTCGGGTGGATCTACCTCGCCGAGGCCACCCGCCTGCGCGACAGCCTCTGCGTCCTCAAAGGACTGATCGACCCGTCGGACGTCGCGTTGGCGGACGCGGAACTGTGGGCGCTCACCGAGATCGATCACCCGAACATCGTGCGGGTGACCGACTTCGTCCAGCACCAGGACCCGCACACCGGCAGGCCGCGCGGCTACATCGTGATGGAGTACGTGAGCGGTCTGCCGCTGAGCGAGGTGGCGCTGAAGGCGCACAACGGCGAACGGGGGCTCAGTGAGCCGCTGCGCGCGGAGCACGTGATCACCTGTGTGCTGCAGGTCCTCGCCGCGTTCGACTACCTGCACGGTCGGGGGTTGCTCTACTGCGACCTCAAGCCAGCCAACGTGATCATGCGGGCGGCGGGGCGGGACAACCGGGTCAAGTTGATCGATCTCGGCGCGGTGCGGCGGGTCAAGGACCCCTCCCGCGGGTCGACCGGCACCAAGGGGTTCCAGGTCTCCCCGGCCGAGATCGCCGAGCACGGGCTCACCGTCGCCTCCGACATCCACACCGTCGGCGAGACCCTGCACGTGCTCTACCGCGCCACCGCCGACCACACCGGGCAGCACCTGACCGCCGTCGAGCACAGGTCGCAGCGCGACAGGACCGCTGTCGGGCTCGCCGCGCTGGAGCGGGTCTGGAAGCGGGCCACGCACGAGGTGCCCGGTCGCCGGTTCGCTTCCGCGGCGGAGATGGCCGACCAACTGCGCGGGGTGCGACTGGAGATCGCGTCGTTGCGCGACGGCAGGCCACGACCGGAGCCGTCGACCGTGTTCGCCGCGGTGCCCGATGCGGCCGCCGCGCGGTTGGACGCCGGTCTCGGAGAGGTCCCCCAGTTGACCCGCTGGACGCGGCGCTCGCGCGCGATCCCGCTGCCCGACCTCGAACTGGCCGTCGACCAGCCCACGCCCGCCGCGGTCGCCATCGGCCTGCCGGTGCCGAGGGCGTTCGCGGACGATCCCGCCGCGACCGTGCTCGACGCCGCCGTGGCCGACGACCCCGCACGCCTGCTCGTGACCTTGACGGCCATCACCGAACCGACGGTCGAGACCCACCTCGCCCGCTGCCGCGCGAACCTGGCACTCGAGGACATCGCCGCCGCCGAAGCCGACCTGGCCGCCGCTCGGGCGCGGGCATCGGACTGGCGGATCGCCTGGCACGACGGACTCCTCAGCTTGGCGAAGGCCGAGACAACCGCGGCCCGGTTCTTCGAAGAGGTCTACCAGTCGCTGCCCGGGGAGATGGCGCCGAAGCTGGCGCTGGCCTACTGCGCCGAGCGCCAGGGCAACCGGGAGGAAGCCACCCGGCTCTACCTCGCGGTCTGGCGGCGTGACCACTCGGTGGCCAGCGCCGCGTTCGGGCTCGTCCGGACCCGCTTGGCCAAGGGAGACCGGGCGGGCGCGGTGGAGCTGCTCGACGAGGTCCCCGCCGAATCCCGCCACTACGACGCCGCCAGGGTCGCAGCGGTGCGCGTCCTCAGTGGACTCCTCGCCAACCGCGCCCGCCCCACGGACATCGACCTGCACGCCGCCACGACCCGGCTCGACGGCCTCTACCTCGATGGTGGTTCCCGCGCGGGCGAGTCCCGCACCCGGTTGGACACGGTGATCCAGGAGGCCCGGTTCGGGTGCGCCGCCGACGAACCCGACAGAGACCTGCGCGAGCGGCTTGAGTTGTGCTACCGCGCGCTCGCCCAGCAGGCCACCGACCGCAACGACCACTCCGACCTGGTCGACCTGTCCCACCAGTGCCGACCGTTCACCCTCCTCTGAGCAGATCGGAGACCGAATGGAGCGCCCCACCGGTTTCGGCCTTGAGGTCAGCCAGAACCCCTACCTGTCCACAGAGGACGACGAGATGCACGCCGCCCTGGTGGTCACGGGCGCGGGTGCGCTGCCCGACGCCGCCGCGCCGGAAGTGGCGCAGGTCGTGCTGGTCGACTGCTCCGGTTCCATGTCGTACCCGACCACGAAGATCGCCGCGGCCCGCACCGGCACGAAGGCCGCCATCGACGCGCTGCGCGACGGCGCGCTGTTCGCCGTGGTCAAGGGCAACGACATCGCCACAGCCGTCTACCCCGACCAGGGCCTGGCCAGGGCGGACGCGAGCACCAGGCGGGCGGCCAAGGACCGGGTCAACCGCCTCGACGCCAGCGGCGGCACGGTCATCGCCGCCTGGCTGGAGCTGGCCGAGCGGCTGCTCTCGGAGTACCCGACCGCCGTCCGGCACGCCATCCTGCTGACCGACGGGCACACCTTCGGGGTCGACGAGCTCGACCGCGTGCTGCGCCGCTGCGAGTCGGTGTTCAGCTGCGACGCGCGCGGCATCGGCGTCGACTGGCGGCCCGACCAGCTGCTGCGCATCGCCGAGGTGCTGCACGGCACCGCGGACGCGATCCGCCAACCGGCCGACCTCGGCGCGGACTTCACCGCCATGACCGAGGCCGCCATGGCCAAGCTGGTTCCGGAGCTGCGGATCGCGGTCCGCACGTCCACCGGATCCCGGCTGGACTTCCTGCGCCAGACCCACCCGGTGGAGGCCGAGCTGCGCGGCACCCCGGTCGACGAGCGGACCACGGAGTTCACCACCGGCTCCTGGGGCGCCGAGCGCCGCGAGTTCCACCTGAAGCTGACCGTCGACCCCGACGGCAGGCAGAGCAACACCAACGTCCGCATCGCGCGGGTGGACCTGCGGGTGCGCGCGGCGGGCGAGACCGGGTACCAGTCCGCCGCCGAGCCCCGCGCGGTCATCGCGCACTGGACCGACGACGTCAAGCTCTCCAGCGGGATCGACCCCAAGATCGCCCACTACACCGGCCAGGGGCAGCTGAGCGCCGCCGTGCGCGCCGGGACCGAAGCGCACGACCGCGGTGACCTCGACGGCGCCGCCGCGGGCTGGGGGCGCGCGGTCGCCCTGGCCACGGGGTTGGGCAACGACGCGGTCCTGCGCAGGCTGCACCGGCTGGTCGAGGTCGTCGGCGACCCCGCGGACGGCGTGGTCAGGGTCAAGGACGACCTCGATGTGGAGGACCTGCTGGCGGCTGCGGTCGGGTCGGCGCTCTCGAGCAGGAGCCCGGACTCCGACGTCGACGCCGACCCGCCGCCGGTCCCGTCAGGACCGGACGTGACCTGCCCGCGGTGCGGGCGGCAATGGCCGAGCGGCTCGGTGTTCTGCGGCGGGTGCGCGACCCGCCTCGACCCGTGATCCGCGCGCCCGGGCGGTACCTGGACCGGTCCACGCCGGGGCTGCTGACCCGGCTGCGCGACGTCCTCGTCGGGGCGGCGCTGCTCGTGCTGGTGGTGGCCTGGTTCGACTTCCGCGACGTCGACTCCCGGGTGCGCGACGTCGAGACGGCCGCGGCTCCCGCTGTGCTGGGCATCGCCAACGCCCGCGACGCGCTCGCCCGCGCCGAGCTCGCGGTCAACGAGACCTTCGCCTCCGGCCGTAGTCCGCTCACCGGCCCGGGCGAGGACTACCAGAACCAGATCGCGCTGGCCAGCCAAGCGCTCACCCAGGTCGCCGAGGACAACGTGGCGGGGGAGCGGGGCCGCACGCTGCTGCGGTCGGTGCAGGGCCTGCTCATCGACTACATCGGACTCATCGAGCAGGCCGACGCCCACCAGGACCGGACGAGCGGGGTCGTGCCGCCCCTGGCCACCGCCAACCTCTGGTACGCCTCGGGGCTGATGGACGACGTCCAGGCCAGGCTCGTCGCGCTGTCGGGGATGCAGCAGGAACAGATGCTCGCGGGCAGCCCGGGCGTGTCCGCCCCGGACTGGCCGCCGCTGGTGCTCGCCGTCGCGCTGGTCGCCCTGCTCGTGCTGACCCAGCTGTGGCTGCCGAAGCGGTTCCGGCGGGCGGTCAACGTCCCGTTGCTGGCCGCCACCGCACTCGCGGTGACGCTGGCCGCGCTGACGGCCGCGAGCCTCGACGCGCGCGCCGACCTGGGAGCCGCCAGGGGTGGGCTCGACCGCGTCGCCGCACGCCAAGCCGACCTCGTCACCGCCACCAGCGCCCAGGGTGACTTGCGGTTGCGGCAGTTCCTCGACAAGCAGTGCGCGACCTTCGCCTGCGGTACGGGAATCGACAGGTTCAAGCCACGGGATCCCGGCTCTGGGAAGGGGTCCGAGGCAGCGGTCGCCGAGGACACCGCGGTCGCCACCGACGCCATCACCGCCGCGGGTATCGGCGGCTGGGAACCGCTGCTCCCGGTCGCCGGTTTGGGCGCCGCCGCGTTCATCGCCCTGGGTTTCCAACTCCGACTAGCGGACTACCGGTACGAACGACGATGAGACGACTCGCCGCGCTGCTCGCCGCGCTCACCCTCACGGCCTCGGTCCTGACGGGCTGCTCCACCCTGGCCGCCACCACCGTCGTGACAATCCTGCACCCGTGGAGCGGCGCCGAGGAGGAAGCCTTCCGCCGCATCCTGGACGCGCTCGACGACGGTGAGCCGTACCGGATCGAGCCGGTCGGGACCTCGTCCTACCGGCAGGTGCTCGAACTCGGCCGCGCCCAGGGCGACCCGGTCGACATCGTCGTGCTGCCCAGCCTGGGGGAGTTGGCCGACTACGCCGGCGAAGACCTCGTCCGGGAGGTCACCGCGACCGAGCACCCGTACCCGTGGAACGTGTGGGAGCGCTTGGGCCGCCAGGGCGGGAAGCGCTACGGGGTGGCGGTCAAGGCGCAGCTCAAGAGCATCACCTGGTCGGACGGCAGCGGGCCGGGGTGGTGCATGGGGGTCGGTGACGCCTCGGCGCCGGGGTGGCCGGGGACCGACTGGGTCGAGGACATCCTGCTGCGCGACGCGGGCGCGAGCACCTACCGCCGCTGGGTGGCTGGCCGGGTGCCGTGGTCGGATCCCCAGGTCGTGGCGGCGTGGTCGACCTGGTTGACCGACTACGTCGCGGCCGTGCCCGGCGGGCCGACAGCCGCGCTGCTCACCAAGTTCGGTGAAGCCTCCGGCCTGCCGTTGCTCGCTCCTGACCGGACCTGCGCCAACGACCGCCGCTCGTCCTACGTGGCCGCAGACTACGCCGGGATGCGCCTGAACCGCTTCGACCGCGGTGGCGGGGTCGTGGTCTCCGCGGACTTCGCCGCGCTCGTCACCGGCACACCGGAGGCGGAGGCGGTGCTGGCCAAGCTGGCAGGCCCGGACACCCAGCGGCGTTGGCTCGACGCCGGGTCGGGCTACCCGCTCGACCCCGCCGTCACCCGGTCCACCGGCACCGAGGGCGCCATCGAGGGCCAGGTCCGCGACGCCCTCGCCGAGCGGGGTTCGCTGTGCTTCGACGCGTCCGACCTGATGCCCGTCGCCGAGCGGACCGCGTTCGAACAGGCCGTGCTCACGGTTCTGGAGGACCCCCGCCGCCTCCCCGACGTGCTCACCCGGCTCGACCGCACCTCGACCACCCCGGTCGACGACCGGCTCGACCTGCCCTGCGCCACCGCGAACTGACCCGAGGAGTCGACATGGCCGTGGAGTACGCGAGGTTCCCGCTCGCCGCGGGCGGATCGGTGCTGGTGGAGGTGGACGAGCCCGAGTCGGTCACCAGGGTGGCGCGGCCGGGCCGGGTCGTCGCCGAGGCGCGGGAGGCATTCGACACCGCGGTCGGCCAGGTCCGCGACGCGGCGGCGGTGGTGCTGGACAAGTTCGCCTCGATGGCCAGCGCCCCCGACGAGGTCGAGTTGAAGTTCGGCATGAAGCTCGACGTGGAGGCCGGGGCGGTGATCGCCCGCACCGGCGTGCAGGCCCAGTTCGAGGTGAAGCTCAAGTGGCGCCGCGAGGACGTCCCGGTGGAGGAGGTCCCGGTGGTCGAGAGCGCGCCGGACCCGAGCGGCCCCTAGCCGCGACCGGGCTCAACCCCGGTAGGTTGATCTTTGGTCTGTACCACGACGGGGTTGGGGGTTCGTGCGGATGAAGAGGCTGCTCGGGTTGGGGTTGACCGTCGCGGTGGTGTTGGGGTTGGTGGCACCGCAGGCTGTGGCGGAGTCGGGGTGGGGGTGGGCGGCCACGTGGGCTTCGTCGGCGCAGCGGCCGCATCCGCTGGTCAGTCCGGTGCGGGCGGTCGAGGGGTTCGACAACGACACCGTTCGGCAGGTCGTGCGGATCAGCGCGGGCGGCCCGGCCGTGCGGGTGCGGTTGTCGAACGCCCACAGCACAACGGCTTTGACGGTGGGCGGAGCGACTGTCGCGCTGGCGGGCGAGGGGGCGGCCGTTCGTCCCGGCACGGTGCGGCACCTGACGTTCGGCGGCAAGCGGACCGTGGTCATCCCAGCGGGCGGGGAGATCGTGACCGACCCGGCCCTGCTGCCCGTGGCGCCGTTGCAGCGGCTGAGCGTGACGCTGTACTTCCCCACCAAGACCGGCCAGGTCACCGGCCACACGTTCGCCGACGCGTCGACCTACCACGCCACCGGTGATCATCGGTCGGACACGGCGGCAGCCGCCTTCGGTGAGACGACCCAGTCCTTCTACTACCTCAGCGGCGTGGACGTCGTCGCCCTCTCGCCGCGGCGGAACGTGGTGGTGGCCTTCGGCGACTCGATCACCGAAGGAGCCGGGTCCACCCCGGACGCCAACAACCGCTACCCCGACGAGGTGGCCGAGCGCCTCAAGGGTCGCCTCCCCGTGGTCAACGCGGGCATCGGCGGCAACCGCGTCCTCAACGACTCACCCTGCTTCGGCCCCAAGGGCGTCGACCGGTTCACCCGCGACGCCCTCGGCCAGCCAGGGGTGCGCACCGTGATCCTGCTCGAAGGCATCAACGACATCGGCCTGCCCGACGTCGACTTCGAGTGCTCCCACCCCAGGACCCGCGTCACCGCCGCCGAGGTGATCGCCGGCTACCGCCAGATGATCCACCAGGCCAAGTCCCGCGGCGTCCGCGTCCTCGGCGGCACGCTCACGCCCTTCAAGGGCTTCGGCTACTACAGCGCGGAAGGCGAGGCCATCCGCGACCAGATCAACACCTGGATCCGCACCTCCGGGCAGTTCGACGCCGTGATCGACTTCGACCGCACCATGGCCGACCCCGCCGACCAAGACGCCCTCAACCCCGCCTACGACAGCGGCGACCACGTCCACCCCAACGACACCGGCTACCGCGCCATGGCCAACGCCGTCGACCTGGCGCTGCTATAGACCCCATCGGGTGAAACGGAGGCGGGCCCCCTACCGGAGCGCTCCCGCGCGGCGACTACCCATCAACCGAGACGATGGGGGAGCCCGTGAAGAGGATTCTCGCTGTGCTGGTCGCGTCCGCGCTGGTGGTGTCGCTGGTTGGTCCCGCGCACGCGGACGGTGACCCGGAGGCCGTGTACGTGGAGGTCTCGGCGCTGGTCGAGGCCAACGGCGCTCTCGGGGTGTACACCGACGAGGCGGGGTTCGTGGTCGTGTTGCCCGCGGGGAGCTCGGCCACCGAGGAGGACTTCCAGGTGACCGGCGCGCGGGTTCGACTCGTGCGCAGTGCCGTGACCCACGCCCAGGTCGACGCGGTTTCCGCTGACCTGGAGCGCCGGGCCTGGCACCCCGCGGCGGCGCGGTACTCCTACGGCTTCCACTTCGACGCCGAGACCGCCACCGTGGCCCTGGGCACCGACGCGCCGCCGGAGGTGGTGGCGCCGGTCCTGCGCGCCCACCCGCGGTTGATCAGCTACCGCCAGGCCGACACCGGACGCGACTCCAGGCAGAACGACGCACCCCCGCACTGGGGCGGCGCCGCGATCACCGACGGGGTCAACGCCTGCTCGGCCGGGTTCACCGTGCTCAACGCGGCGAACACCCGGTTCATGGTGACCGCGGGCCACTGCTTCACCCTCGGCAAGACGATCACGTCCCCGGTCAACGCGCACGCCTGGGGCACGGTGAAGTTCCGCGAGCCGTTCCCCACCTACGACCTGGAACTCCTCGGCGGCAGCAGCTACACCAACAACGTGTACAAGGGCGACACCACCGGCACCCAAACCCGAGTCAAGGGCGCCGCCGACCCCGGCCTCAACTACACCGGCTACTGCCGCAGCGGCATCATGACCGGCGAACGCTGCGGCAACAAGGTCACCAGCCTCACCGCCACCCTCTGCGACCCGGCCAACTCCTGCACCAAGAACCTCATCGCCTACACCGGCGGCACCCAATCCATCAAGGGCGACTCCGGCGCCCCCTTCTACGCCTACCACCCCGACGGCACCGGCATCCTGATCCGCGGCCTGCACCTCGGCCACAGCGGAACCACCATGTACGCCCACAAGTGGAGCACCGTAGCCGCCCGCTTCGGCGCCACCATCGCCGTCAACTAGCCGCGGGTCACGACTTCTGCTTGACGAGCGCCCACGCGAGCAACGTACCGACTGCGATGCAGATCAAGAGCATCGCACCCCGCAGAGCTGCTTGGCTGAGCACGCTGGTCAGGGAACCGCTTCGTCCGAACAAGGTGCTCATCAGCGCCAGCACGCAAGCCACCAGCAAGGGCAGGGTGACGAAGTACGGCCAGCGGCTGACCGGGTCCAGCAACGTCACCCGGACAGCCGCCCCGGCGCTGTCGTCGTGGCCCGCACGCGCTCGGGCCAGCGGAAACCGGATCAGTCTCCAGAGAACCAGGGACAGCGCCAGCATCACGAACGCGGCGGGCCAGTCCCGGGGAGAGGCGGTGATGGCGGTCGCGAGGGACGCGAGGAAGGTCGGGAAGGACACGAACATCGCCGCCCACAGGATCGTGGTGGTGATCGCGACCAACACCCGGGTCCGGACTGGGCGGAGGTCCTCCTGGTGCGCGCTGATGGTGAATCGCCTGGGCGACACAGGCTCGACGGCCATGGGAACGACCACCGGCTGCGGTGCGGGGCTGGGGGCGGGCGGCTCCGGGACCTGCGGCCGGGTCTGCGGAACCGGGATCGGCTGGGGTTCGAGCACCGGGGTTGGCGGTTCCGGCGGGGTGGGAGTGCGGCGCAGGACCAGGTCGCTGCTGGTGTCGGTGCTCTTGAACTTGGGCCGGGGCAGCGTGCGCTGGTTCATCGCCGCGACCAGGGACCGGTAGAGCTGCCAGGCCGGAGTAGCAGCAGTCCAGGATGAGCAGCTTGGTCCTCGCCGGGCTCTCCTCGATGAGCTCCTTGAGCCAGGTGAACGGCACAGCGGTGCTGTTGAGCATCGTCGGATCGGTCTGGTGGACCGTCCTTCGAAGACGCCCACTGGCCACCGCAGCTGCTCCACTATCGCCGATGCCGGGTCGGGGTGTCGAGCACCGCGTAGTTCGACCGGTCGAGGATGCCGCTGACCGGATCGCACAACGCGTCTTCGAGGTCGGTCAGGCTCCGTCGCTCCGCGGTACCGGCGCGTTACCGACCGCTACCTCGGTCACCCACCTGCTCGATGAGCCTCTCCACGTCCGCCCCCGCTCCGCACTCTGCGTCACCACCGAATCGGGTGTCATGTGTGCGGCTCAGTGTCCTTTTCGAACACCCTGCACCAGAGTGGGGTGCTGGACCGGAGGAAGGGGCAGGCCATGGCCAAGGCGAAGCAGGACGTCATCGGGGCGAAGTTGGGGTTGATGTTCGAGACGGTCGATGCTGATCACAACGGGTACCTGGACTGGTCGGACTACCGGAAGTTGGCCGAGCGCTACGTCGACGCCTACCACCTGCGGGAGGGGGATCGGCGGGCCAGGGCGTTGCACGCGTTCTTCCAGGCGTACTGGCTCGAACTGCTGCGGCACGCCGGGGTGGAGGACGACCGGTTGACGAAGGAGCAGTTCGTGGTGGCGAGCAGGTTGGCCAGCATCGACACCAGTCGGATCAACATCGCGGACGGGGCCGGGCACGTGATGTTCGACGTGGTCGATGTCAACGGGGACAACGAGATCAGCGAGGAGGAGTTCGCCAGGTGCCTGCGCGAGGTGTGGCGGACCGAGGCGCCTGAGGCGATCGAGGCGTTCCGGGCGCTCGACACCGACCGCGACGGGGCGATCTCGCGCGAGGAGTTCATCGGCGCGGTGCGCGAGCACCTGTTCTCCAACAACCCCGACGCGCCGGGGAGCCTGTTCTTCGGGCACATCTAAATGGTGTGGACCACATCGTCAGTGGTGTTCACGACCCGATAGCCGTCCTGGCAACATGTCTGGCACTTCGGCGGGTGGTGCGGCGCGGCCGCGGCCCGGTTGAGTGGGCGGATGCGAAGAATCACAGCCAGAGTCGTCGGGGGTGTGGCTGTGGTGGGTCTGGCCACCACCCTCACCGCCGTGCCCGCCGCCGCGGGCGACGAGGTCCTGCTCGGGTTCACCGCCGCGCATTCGGCCGCGCAGCAACGCATCGAGCGGGACTTCATGGCCGCGATCGACCCGGCGCAGGCCCGGGAGCTGAACACGACGATGTCGTCGCGGCCGCAGTTGGTCGGGACGGAAGGCAATCGCGCGGCGCGGGACTACGCGCTGGGCAAGCTGCGCCAGTGGGGGCTGCCCGCCCGCCAGGTGCGGTACTCCGTGTACGGGTCCGTCGCCAAGGACATCAAGGTCGAGATGACCGCGCCCACCCGGAAGTCGCTGAGCGTCAAGGAGAAGCCGTACCCCGGCCAGCGGTACCTGGAAGAGGCCGTGGTCGGCTACAACGCGTACTCGCCCGCCGGTGACGTCACCGGGCAGGTCGTGTACGTCAACTACGGCCTGCCCGAGGACTACCAGAAGCTGGCCGCACTGGGCGTGGACGTGCGCGGCAAGATCGTGCTGGCCCGCTACGGCGGCAGCTTCCGCGGCGTGAAGTCCAAGGTCGCCCAGGAGCACGGCGCCAAGGGCGTGATCATCTACTCCGACCCGGCCGACGACGGGTTCGTCAAGGGGCCGGTGTACCCGCAGGGGCCCTGGCGGCCCGCGGACTCCATCCAGCGCGGCAGCGTGCAGTACATCTTCGAGTACCCCGGCGACCCGCTGACCCCTGGTGAACCGTCCGTGCCGGGGACCGACCGGATCGACCCGGAGGACGCGGACAACCTGCCCCGCGTGCCCACCACCCCCATCTCCTACGGAGAAGCCCAGCACCTGCTGCGCGCACTGGGCGGCCCCGCGGTCCCCGCTGGGTGGCAGGGCGGGCTCGAGTTCCCGTACCACGTGGGCCCTGGGCCGACCGAGGCGCACCTGGGGCTGGACATCGAGTACCGCCAGCTGCCGGTGGACAACATCGTCACCGAGATCAAGGGCCGCAGCCACCCCGACGAGAAGGTCATCATCGGCGCGCACCGCGACGCCTGGGTCTACGGCGGCGGCGACAACACCAGCGGCTGGACGTCGGCCCTGCAGATCGCCTACGGCCTGTCGCGGCTGCAGAAAGCGGGCTGGCGACCCGAGCGGACAATCGTTATCGCGGGGTGGGACGGCGAGGAGTACGGCCTGCTCGGTTCGACGGAGTGGGTCGAGCAGCTCGCGCCCGAGCTGCGGCGCGGTGCGGTCGCCTACCTCAACATGGACGGCACCGCGGGCCGCTCCTTCTCCGCCGCGTCCGTGCCCGCCTTCGACGACCTGCTCACCGCCGTCACCAAGGCCGTCCCGGACCCCGAACACGGCACCGTCCACGCCAACTGGGCCGCCAGGGGCACCCCGAAGCCCGGCCGCCTGGGCAGCGGCTCCGACTACACCGCGTTCCTCGACCGCCTCGGCATCGCCTCCGCCGACCTCGGCTTCAGCTCACCCGGCGGCAACTACCACAGCACCATCGACGACCCGCGCTTCATCGACCGATTCCTGGACCCCGGCTTCCGCTATCAATCCGTCGCAGCGAAGACCACCGGCCTGACAGCACTACGCTTGGCCCAAGCCGACATCATCCCCCTCAACTACTCCGCCTACGCCCGAGAAACCCTCGCTTACCTCGCTGACGCGGCCAAACGCGGCGTTGACGTCACCGCTGCGACCAAGGCCGCTCAAGACTGGCTCCGCGCAACAGAATCCCTGGAGTCCACTCGCGACAGACTTCTCCACGGCAAGGGTGACCACGGCAAGTACGCCCGTCTGAACAGGGCGATCCTGGCCCAGGAACGAGCCCTGACCCGCCCCGAAGGCATCCCGGACCGCCCCTGGTACCGCCACCAGATCTACGCTCCCGGCACCTACACCGGCTACGCCGTCAAGGTGCTACCCGGCGTCAACGAACCTCTGGACCACAACGATCCCACCACAGCCACCCGGTGGCTGGCTCTGTTGACCAAGTCCCTCAAAACCGCCACCCAGGCCGCGGGCCATTGACCAGACTTGGGTTGCGTCGACCCGCTACTGGGTCGACGCGACCCACCCAACCCCGCCGCCGTGACGCGGAGAACGGGGTGATCAGGCAACGCGCGGTGGAGGTGATCAGCGCTCTCACCGCGCTGGGCGCCGTGGTCGTCGCCGGGCTCACGCTCATCGCCACCCAGGACCAGGTGACCGCCGCGCAGGAGCAGAGCAAAGCCGCCCTGCGCCAGAACGAGGTCGCCGAGCAGGGCCAGTTCACCGACCGCTACACCAAAGCCGTCGAACAGCTCGACCGGACCGGCGCCGACCACCTCCAGTCCAGGCTCGGCGCCGTCTACGCCCTGGAGCGCCTCGCCCGCGACTCACCCCGCGACCAGCCCAGCGTCATCGAGGTGCTCTCCGCCTTCGTCCGCACGACCTCGCCGAGACTCGCCCCCGCGGAATGCCCGGACCTACCTCCCGCGGCCGACATTCAAGCCGCGTTGACCGTCCTCGGCCGCCGCGACACCAAGTTCGACCAAACCACCAGGATCGACCTGAACAGCACCTGCCTGCGCAACATCAAGCTCAACAACGCCAACCTCGAGTACAGCGACCTGCGCGGCGCCGACCTCTACGACGCCCAACTCAACGACGCCACCCTGCGCCACGCCACCCTGGTCGGCGCCGCGCTTGTCGGCGTCGACCTGCGCAACAGCGACCTGGGCTCCGCCGACCTCAGCCAAGCCAACCTCGGCAACGCGGACTTCAGCTACGCCGACCTGAGCAACGTGGGGTTCCGCAAGGCCAACCTCAGCCACGCCACCTTGGAGAACGCCGAACTCGGCCTCGCCAACTTCACCAACGCCGACCTCCGCGGCGCCAACCTCACCGCAGCGGTGCACGACGAGATGACCCAAACCGGGGGTGCCCTTGTCGACGGCGCGACCAAGGGCGAGTGGTGGCGCTGACCGCCGGGCGGATCTGGTCAGAGCCAGCGATTGCGGCGGAACACCCGGTGCAGGACGAAGCTGGAGAACAGGACCACGGCGATGGCGATCGGGTAGCCGTACGTCCAGTGGAGCTCGGGCATGTGCTCGAAGTTCATGCCGTACACGCCGACGACCATGGTGGGCACGGCGATCACCGCGGCCCACGCGGTGATCTTGCGCATGTCGCCGTTCTGCTGCAGCGCCACCTTTGCCAGTGTCGCGTTGAGCAGGGTGGTGAGCACGTCGTCGTACTCGGCGATGCGCTCGGTGACGCTGGTGAGCTGGCCGTCGACGTCGCGTAGGCGTGAGCGCACCTGTTGCGGGACAAGAGAGTTGGGCGATTCGGCCAGCGCGCGCAGCGGGGCGACGAGTGGGGCGATCGCGCGGTGGAGCTCCACGATCTCCCGTTTCATCAGGTACATGTGCTCGGCGCCGACGGGGCTGCGCGGTGCGAACACCAACGCCTCGATGTGGTCGATGTCCCGCTCGAACGCCGCGGTGACGGCGAGGTAGTCGTCGACCGCCTTGGCGATCACGGCGTGCAACACAGCGGCGGGTCCCTGCGCGAGGCGGTCGGGAGTGGCCTCGAGCTCGCGACGCAGCACCCCCAGCCCGGTGATGTCGCGGTGGCGGATGGTGATGATGACCTCCGCCGCGAGGAACGCGGTGATCCCGCCGGTCTCGACGATCTCGCTGGCGGTGGTCGGGCTCTCGTTGGCGATGTGGCGCACCGTCGCGAGCCTCGCGGAGATCAAGTCGCGGTGCCCGCGCAAGCCCGGCCGCGGCATGCCGCCCTGTCGTGCCAGCTGGGAGATGCCGACTTCCACCGCGAGATCGGCGAGCTGGTCCTGGGTCGGTTCGAACAACCCGACCCACACGAACCCGCCGTCGAGCCGGGCCCGCGCGAGCGCCTCACCCGGCGTCCAGGTTCCCGGCACCCGCTCGCCCTCGCGGTAGAGCGCGCAGTCCACGATCCCCGCGGACGGCCGCGTTCGGGTGGACGGGCCTGTTCCAGCTAAGTCACCGCTGGTCATAACGGTCTCGATAGGAGACTTGAGGTCAGCACGCGGGCAACCGTGCCACACCCCCCGTCCTGCCGGTGTGAACGCGGACCGCTGGTCACCGGGCTCGCGGTAGCGCGATGACGATGGTGAGGCCGCCGCCGGGGGTGTCTTCGGCGGTGATGGTGCCGGACATCGCCTCGGTGAAGCCCTTGGCGACGCTGAGGCCCAGGCCGATGCCGGGGGTTCGGTCGCTGAGGCGCTGGAAGGGGGTGAAGACCGGGGCGTTCTTGGGGAGGCCGGGGCCGTGGTCGACTACGCGCAGTTCCACCTGGTCGCGGTGGGCGCTGGCTCGGATGGCCACCTCCCCGCGCCCGTGCCGGAGGGCGTTGTCGACGACGTTGGCCACCACCCGTTCGAGCAGGCCCACGTCCGCCAGCACCGGGGGCAGGTGCTCGGGGACGTCCACGGCCACCGCGTCCCGTTCGTCGATACCCGCCAGCGCCCGCGCCACGGCCTCGTCGTAGGTGACCGGCCGCAGCTGCGGTGCCACCGCTCCCGTCGCGAGCCGGGAGGAGTCGAGCAGGTTGTCCACCAGCCCGGCCAGGCGGTCAGCGGAGACCTCCACCGTCTCCAGCAGCTCCGCCGTGTCCTGTTCGGACAGTGCGAGGTCGGGCGTGCGCAGGCTCCCGACTGCGGCCTTGATGGACGTCAGCGGGGTGCGCAGGTCGTGCCCGACCGCCGACAGCAGTGCGGTCCGCAGTTCCGTGGTCTCGGCCCGTCGCCGTGCCTGCTCGGTCTCGACGGTCATCCGTTGCTGCCGCAGCGCCAGCAGCGCCTGCCCGGCCGCGGCTTCCAGCGCACGCTGGTCACTGGCGGGTAGGACCCGTCCCCGCAGCGCCAGGCGGACGTCCGCGGTCACCGGCACGTTCACCGTCGCCTCACCGCCCGAAGAGCCCGCGGCCGCGACCTCGTGCCACTCCCCGTCGCGCTGTTCGAGCAGGGCTACCGACTCGAGGCCGAAGTTCTCCCGCACCTTGGCCAGCAGCCGGTCCAACGGCTGCGGGCTGGTCAGCACGGTACGGGCATAGGACGCCAGCAGAGCGGCCTCGGTCCGCGTCCGCGCGCCCTGCTCGGCCAGCCGCGCCGCCCGGTCCACGACCAGCGCGACGAGCACCGCGACGATGAGCATCGCGATCAGCGTGACCAGGTTCTCCGGTGTGTTGACCGCGAGGCTGTAGTAGGGCTCGGTGAAGAAGTAGTTCAGCAGCCCAGCCCCGAGGAACGCCGTCGCGACCGCCGGGCCGAGGCCACCGACCAGGGCGACGACGACCGTGGCCAGGAAGAACCCGATCAGGTCGGTGGAGAACGCCACCTCGCCGCGGGTGAGCAGCCCTATCCCGGTGACCGCGAACGGCAGCACCACCGCGAGCACCCATCCCAGCAGCCGCCGCGACGGGGCCAACACGTCCCGCTCGACCTTCCACGGCCGCGTCCGCCTGGCCTCGTCGTGGGTGACCATGTGCACGTCGATCGACCCCGAGTCGCGCACCACCGCCGACCCGATGCCCTCGTCGACCGCTCGCGCCAACCGCGACCGCCGCGAGGTGCCGAGCACGAGCTGCGTGGCGTTGACCGCCCGCGCGAAGTCCAGCAGCGCACTCGGCACGTCGTCGCCGACCACGCTGTGGAAGGTCGCGCCGACGTCCCCGGTGGTCTTGCGGGACCGCGCCACCGACGCGGGCGACGGACCGGCGAGACCGTCGCCACGCATCACGTGCACGACCATTAGCTCCGCACCGGCCCGCACCGCGATCCGCCTGGCCCGCCGGATCAAGGTCTCGCTCTCCGGTCCGCCGGTGATCGCGGCGACGACGCGTTCGCGTGCCTCCCAGGTGTCGGTGATGCTCTGCTCGGCCCGGTAGCGCTGCAACGCCACGTCGACCTGGTCGGCCACCCACAACAGCGCCAGCTCGCGCAGCGCGGTCAGGTTCCCGACCCGGAAGTAGTTGCCCAGCGCGGCGTCGATCTTGTGCGCCGCGTAGACGTTGCCGTGCGCGAGCCGCCGCCGCAGCGCCTCCGGGGTGAGGTCGACCAGCTCGACCTGCTCAGCTCGGCGCACCACGTCGTCCGGCACGGTCTCGTGCTGCTCGACCCCGGTGATGCGGGTGACAACGTCGTTGAGCGACTCCAGGTGCTGCACGTTGACCGTGGACAGCACGTCGATCCCGGCCGCCAGCAGTTCCTCGACGTCCTGCCAGCGCTTCGCGTTGCGGGAACCGGGGACGTTGGTGTGCGCGAGCTCGTCGACCACCGCGACCTCTGGCGCGCGGGCGAGCAGCGCGTCGACGTCCATCTCGGTGAACTCGCGACTGCGGTGGTGCACCTGAGCTCGGGGCAGCACCTCAAGGCCCGCGACCAGCTGCTCCGTCTTCTCCCGGCCGTGGGTCTCGACCAGGCCGACCACGACGTCGGTACCGCGCTCGCGGCGGCGGTGCGCCTCGCCGAGCACTGCGAAGGTCTTGCCGACCCCGGGCGCCGCGCCGAGGTAGATCCGCAGTTCGCCGCGCTTGCGCTCGTCCATCTCTGTC
This sequence comes from Actinokineospora baliensis, assembly GCF_016907695.1. Taxonomy (NCBI): domain Bacteria; kingdom Bacillati; phylum Actinomycetota; class Actinomycetes; order Pseudonocardiales; family Pseudonocardiaceae; genus Actinokineospora; species Actinokineospora baliensis. The sequence goes on from NZ_JAFBCK010000001.1 coordinate 5,024,539, forward strand.
CAACTCCCGGGGCGGGCGGGTCGCCGGGTGGCGACCCGCCCAGGCTGTCACTTCGCGGACTCGAGCGCGCGGTTGAGTGCCGTGACGTTCACAGCAGGCTCACCGAGGATGCCCAGGCCACGGCCGTCCGTGCACTCGGTGATCAAGGCGCGGACCACGTCCTCGGACAGGCTGTGGGCGCGGGCGACCCGGGGCACCTGGAGCTGGGCGTAGGCGTCGCTGATGTGCGGGTCCAGACCCGAGGCGGACGCCGTCACCGCGTCCTGCGGGACCCGGTCCTCCGAAACCCCCTCACGCTGGGCGACCGCGGTCCGACGCTCGGCGACGACGGCGGTGTAGTCCTCGTTGAGCTCGCCCTTGTTGGATCCCCCGGACGCCGGGAGGGTCGCCGCCGACGGCCGGGGGAAGAACCAGCCGTCGCCGTCCCGGGTGACCGCGACCAGGGTCGTGCCGGTGGCCTCGGCGTTGGCCTGCAGCCCCGGCAACCGGGAAACCGCCCACACGGCGGCGGGGTAGAGGACGCCGGTGATGAGCGTGAGCACGAGCAGGACGCGCAGCCCGGCGAGGGCCTGCTTGGCGAAGGTGGTCATGTCAGCCGATCCCGGGGATGAGTCGCACGAGCAGGTCGATGAGCCAGATCCCGGCGAACGGGGTGACGATGCCACCGACGCCGTAGACGAGCAGGTTGCGCCGCAGCAGCGCCGAGGCGCTGGAGGGCTGGTAGTGGACGCCGCGCAGGGCGAGCGGGATCAGCACCACGATGATCAGCGCGTTGAACACCACCGCCGACAGGATCGCGGTGTTGGGGGAGTGCAGGCCCATGACGTTCAGGCCGCCGAGCTGCGGGTAGATCGCGGCGAACATGGCTGGCAGGATCGCGAAGTACTTGGCCAGGTCGTTGGCCACGGAGAACGTGGTCAGCGCGCCCCGGGTGATCAGCAACTGCTTGCCGATCTCCACGATCTCGATCAGCTTCGTCGGGTCGGAGTCCAGGTCGACCATGTTCCCGGCTTCCTTGGCCGCGGAGGTCCCGGTGTTCATCGCCACGCCGACGTCGGACTGGGCCAGCGCCGGGGCGTCGTTGGTGCCGTCGCCGGTCATCGCGACCAGCCTGCCGCCCTCCTGCTCCGCGCGGATCAGCGCCAGCTTGTCCTCGGGCTTGGCCTCGGCGAGGTAGTCGTCCACCCCGGCCTCGCCCGCGATGGCCTTGGCCGTCAACGGGTTGTCACCGGTGACCATGACCGTGCGGATGCCCATGGCCCGCAGCTGCGCGAACCGCGCCCGCATACCCGGTTTGACCACATCGGACAGTCGGATGACCCCGAGCACGAGATCGTTGTCGGAGACCACCAGGGGAGTGCCGCCCTGGGCGCTGATCCCGTCGACCACGCGCCCGGTCTCCTCGGTCAGGACGAAGCCGCTGGCCGCGCCCTTGCGGATCCGGCGGTCGCCGAGGTCGATGCCGCTCATCCTGGTCTGCGCGGTGAACGGGACGAACTCGCCGGTCTTCTCCCGGTCGGTCGGCTCGGCGGCGCGCCCGTACTCGGTCACGCACAGCTCCACGATGCTGCGGCCCTCCGGGGTGCCGTCGGCCAGGCTCGACAGCCGGGCCGCGTCGACCAGGGTGTCCATCGAGGTGGTCCCGACCGGGATGAACTCGGTGGCGCGGCGGTTGCCCCAGGTGATGGTGCCGGTCTTGTCCAGCAGCAGCGTGTCGATGTCGCCCGCGGCCTCGACCGCCTTGCCCGAGGTGGCCAGGACGTTGCGCTGCACCAGCCGGTCCATGCCCGCGATGCCGATCGCGGAGAGCAGGGCGCCGATGGTGGTCGGGATCAGGCAGACCAGCAGCGCGGTCAGCACGATCACCGACTGCTCGCCGCCGGAGAAGATCGCGAACGGCTGGAGCGCGACGACGGCCAGCAGGAAGATGATCGTGAGGGTCGACAGCAGGATCGTCAACGCGATCTCGTTCGGCGTCTTCTGCCGCTGCGCCCCCTCCACCAGGGTGATCATGCGGTCCACGAAGGACTCACCGGGCTTGGTGGTGATCTTGACGATGATCCGGTCGGAGAGGACGGTGGTGCCGCCGGTTACTGCGGATCGGTCGCCGCCGGACTCGCGGATGACGGGCGCGGACTCGCCGGTGATGGCCGACTCGTCCACGGTCGCGATGCCCTCGACCACGTCACCGTCGCCGGGGATCACCTCGCCCGCCTCGACGACGACCAGGTCACCGACCTTGAGTTCGGTCCCGGGCACAGTCTCGCCGGTGGTGAGGCGCGCGACCGCGTCCTTTTTGGTCCTGCGCAGCGACTCGGCCTGAGCCTTGCCGCGTCCCTCGGCGACGGCTTCGGCGAGGTTGGCGAACAGGACGGTCGCCCACAGCCACACCGCCACCGCGACCGTGAACACGCTCGTGTCGCCGACGGCGAAGACCGTGACCAGGATCGACCCGACCCAGACGACGAACATGACCGGGTTGCGCAGTTGGTGGCGGGGGTGGAACTTGCGTAAGGCGTCCGGGAAGGAGCCGAGCAGCTGATGCGGGCTGAACGCGCCTGCGGCGACCTGCCTGGTCTCCTCCATGGTTGGGGTTGTCACAGCAGGGCCTCCGCGATGGGACCGAGAGCGAGAGCGGGGACGAAGGTCAACGCGGCGACCAGCACGATCGCCCCGGTCAACAAGGACGCGAACAGCGGGCCCGTTGTGGGCAGCGTGCCCGCTGTGACGGGGACCTTTCTCTGCTGGGCCAGCGAACCGGCCAAGCACAGCACCGCGATGATGGGGATGAAGCGGCCCAGCGCCATGCACACACCCAGCGACGCCTGGAACCAGTCGTTGGTCACGGTGATACCCGCGAAGGCGCTGCCGTTGTTGTTCGAGGCCGACGCGTAGGCGTAGAGGATCTCGGAGAGCCCGTGCGCACCGGGGTTGTTGAGGGCCGCTTGCGTGCTGGGGAGCAACGCCGCGATACCGGCGCCGATCAGCAGTACCGTCGGCATCGCCAGAATGGAGATCGCCGCGGCGGTGACCTCGCGCCTGCCCAGCTTCTTGCCCAGGTACTCCGGCGTGCGGCCGACCATCAAGCCCGCGAGGAACATCGTGATGATCGCCATCACCAGGATGCTGTAGAGACCAGTGCCCACACCACCAGGCGTCATTTCGCCGAACAGCATGTTCAGCAACGTCCCGCCGCCGCCCAAACCGGTAAAGCTGTCGTGCATCCCGTTCACCGCGCCGGTCGAGGTGGCCGTCGTGGTGTTGGCGAACAACGCGGTCGACGGGATGCCGAAGCGCATTTCCTTGCCCTCCAACGGACGCAGCCCGTTGGCCTCGGCGATCCAGATGACGCTGAGCATCGCCGACCACAGCACACCCATGACGCTGAGCAGGACGTACCCCTGCTTGCGGTTGCCGACCATCGTGCCGAAGGTGCGGGTCAGGGAGACCGGGATGACCAGGATCAGGAAGATCTCGATCAGGTTCGACCAGCCGTTGGGGTTCTCGAACGGGTGCGCCGAGTTCGCGTTGAGCACCCCGCCCCCGTTGGTCCCCAACTCCTTGATCGCCTCCTGCGACGCGACCGGTGCCGTGGCCACCTGCTGTCCGTCCACAGTGACACCCTGCTTGAGACTCATGACGACACCCGTGGCGACCAGCACGATCGCGAAGAGGCTCGCCACCGGCAGCAGGATGCGCAAGGTGCCGCGGACCAGGTCGACCCAGAAGTTGCCCAGCCGGTCGGTCTGGTTGCGCGTCAACCCGCGTACCAGCGCGATCGCCACGGCCATGCCCACCGCGCCGGACACGAAGTTCTGCACCGTGAGCCCCGCCATCTGCACGGTGTGGCCCATGACGGACTCGGGCATGTAGGACTGCCAGTTCGTGTTCGTCACAAAGCTGACAGCGGTATTGAACGCCATCCCCGGCGAGACAGCGCCCCGACCGAAGTCGAACGGCAGAACCGACTGAACCCGTTGCAGGACATAAAGAAGAACCACCCCGACGAACGAGAACCCGATCACCGCCTGCGCATAGGTCCCCCACCGCTGCTGCGATTCAGGATCCACACGCGCAACCCGGTAGACAACCCGCTCCACCCTAGAGTGCTTGCTACTGTTGTAAACCCGAGCCATGTAGTCACCAAACGGCCGATACACCAAGGCTAAGGAAAGCAGCAACAACCCGACCTGCCCCAGACCGGCCACAGTAGACGACATCAAAACTTCTCCGGCCTAATCAACGCCACGACCAAATACCCAACCAACACCAACGCCAACACCCCACCCACAACGTTGGCCAAAACCCCCGTCCCACTCACAACCGCCCCAACCCCCGCACCGTCAGCGCCAGCAGGAGGAACACGCCTATCAGCAGCACCGCGTACCCAAGATCCGCCACAGCCCACTCCCTTCCACCAAGCGACCCACCGCGGATCGCAACGCCGGAAGAGTGCACGCCAAACCCCCCGATCCACCGCCCCCTTGACGCGTCCTTGACACCCCTGACCGGGACCTTTACGCGTTGTTGACACCCCTGCGACCCACGTCTCGTCGCGGCACCCGACAGGGGGGCGGCTGGAAGACTCACTGGACGTGATCAGCTGCGGGCAGCCTTACCACGCAGTCACACTCCTGCACGCAAGCTGAACGGCGATCAGGTTGACGACCTGATGAAACCAGTGACCCCTACCGTGTCAATGTCATATAGACCCCCGCTGACCAGCGAATATGGCAAGCCCTCCCTGTTCAGGAGCCTGCTTGTGCCCCGTAGGTGCAAGTTGCATCCCGTTGTCTCTCGTTCTGAGCGCCACCGAAACGCCACATGATCTGAGTTGCAATCAGGCATGGACGGCAGCAAGATGGCGCAACTCCATGCAGCCAGGTCCAGTCCGCCGCTGGCGTTGAGCGTTCCTGCCAAGCTCCGCCCGCAAGGCCATGGTCGTACCCAGACACACGTGAGCTGCACACTTAACCGCGGACGTTCAGGGCCATCCCAGGCTGCCGTCAACAATGGCCGACGTCAACACGAAGCACCGTCGCACAGGCAGATGCGTGCACTGTCGTAGGTGTCTGCAACCCTGTGCGGATGACGGTGGAGACGCTCTTCAGCGGCGGTCATCTCGATGCTCACCTGGTTGATCTTCAGCGTGACATCACCCAGCACCTCAACGCCCAAGGATGCGAGTCCATGCTGGTCACCCCCGAACCTGAGACGGTGGCACGCTTGGCCGCGCTGGTGTCATTGAAGTGTCCTCGGCTGGACCGCGACGGCGCCCGACTGCTGCCGGTCAGCGAAGAGCCAAGGCGCTATCACGAGTTCGGCGAGATGCAGGAGCGACGCGTAGCCGTATACACCCTGGCTGTCCCGATCGCTGGCGACGGCGACGTCCTGCGCCTCAGGCCAAGTCATGAAATCTCCCCACGTCCGCGAGGCTGGATCGGCCCCAGCGAGCTTCGCCTGTTCAGCGATGGAGATCGACCGGCCGAGCAGATTCGCGCGGACTTCGACCGCGCACTGGACGAAGTCCAGCAGTGCCTGGATTGGGTCCAGGTCGACATCGATCGCCATGAGCACTGGTTGAAGACCGAGTTGCCCCGACTGGTGGCCGCCAGACGCGCCAAACTGCTGAGGGATCGCGACGTGCAGGCGACGATCGGATTCCCTCTCCTGAGGCGGGACGACGCCGACCGGTACGCCGTCCCCATTCGTCAACAAACGATCAGCCTCGCACAACCTTCATCACAACCGGCTTCACGGGAGCCGTTCTTGGACAGCAGCCACTACGAAGCTGCGCTGGACGTCCTACGGAGTGCCCGCAACGCTCTTGAACGAACGCCATCGGTCGCCGCGGGGCTTGGAGAGGAGCAGATCCGCGACCTTATATTGATCTTTCTGAACGCACAGTTCAAGGGTGCCGCAGCAGGTGAGGTGTTCAATCGACGCGGTAAGACCGATATTTTGATTCGTGTCGATGACGGGAATGTCTTCGTCGGCGAGTGCAAGTTCTGGGATGGCTCGAAGAAGTTCACCGAAGCCATCGACCAACTGCTCGGCAATCTCGTCTGGCGCGATACTAAGGCTGCCCTGCTGCTCTTCATCCGAGCCGCTGACGTCACGCAGGTGACGACAAAGGCTATCGAGGCCGTTCAATCCCATACGAACTACAAGCGACGCGGCAAGGTCAGCGATGACGAGCGAACTGACTTCATCCTGCACGCGACGGGAGACCCCGAGCGCGAAGTTCAACTTGCTCTGATGCCTTTTCTGATCCCCAGGAAAGACTCGTGAGGCAGCAGCCCATCTCCATACGGATCGGGCAACTCCTGGCTTAACAGGAAGGAGGCGAGTGCCGGGCGGCCACGCCCAAGGCCCGCAGTAGAGGTGCGATGAGTTTGTCGGCAACTGCGGCTGGGGTGGTGACGAGTTGGTCGGTGGTGGCCGCAGTGACCCGTTCGTACTGATCTCGGGTGTAGGGATGACCTGGGTAGCCGAGTCCGCTATGCAGGTCGTTCCATGGGCGGACGCCGCGTAGCCGGTTCATGTGGATAGCCAGGTGCCATTGCCCCTGGTAGGCGGCATGTCGGTCGGCGAGTTCGCCAGTGAGGCCGACGAAGGAGCGGGTAAGGCCGACCAGCATGGCCGGGAACACGACCGGCGAAGGGGCTTCATCGGTGTGGAACTGGGAACCCAGGACGTCGGTTCCTCGGCCGCAAGTGAGTCGGAGGCCGCCGTCCTCGCGGACTAGCAAGTCGATCGCCGAGTTCTCCCCCACGCTGTATTCGTGGCTGAGGGTGGTGAAGGCGTGTCCGTCGGCTCGCCTGATCCGGTTGGGCAGGTTCCGCAGGTCGGGCTCGAACCCGTCGCCCCCGCGAGCCTTGCGGATCTGGTCGAGGGCTTGGTTGATGACTTGTGGTGCGTCTCCACGGCCGAGGAAGTCGACCATGATCTCGTCGGGTCCGGCGGCCGGTTGAGCGTAGAGGTAGATGTGGCTGTTGACCCTGCGATCCTCGGGTAGGGGGTCGTCGTCGATCATCAGCCGCAGGTCGGTGAGGACGTCGCGTTGAGTTCGTGCGCGGTCGGCGAGGATGGCGCGGACCTGTTCGTCGCTGAGTCGGATGTTGGCGCGGTCACCGCGGCCGTAGTACACGTGCTCCACCATGTGCGGCGCGAGGGGGCTGGGCGGGATGTGTACGAGCAGGCACCCATGTCCGAGACCGTCCGGATCGGGGATCTCGACACTGCGGACGGTCAAGCGCGGGTGGATCTTGTCGCGCGCGATCTGGTCGACGCGGTCGGCCAGGCCCGCCAGGTCAACCCCGAGCACCCTGCCCGCGTGACTGTTGTGGTCCTCGATGCCGATCACGAGCAGACCCCCGTCAACAGCCAAGGACGCGAGGTCCTTCGCGAGATCGGTGTTGATCGTGGGTTTGCCGCTGGGCAGCTCTTGCTTCAAGTCGACCCAGTGCGACTCGTCGAGCAGACCGCCAGCGGCGGCTTCGACGACGCTGGCCCATCCGGCCGGCGCCCAGCGTCCCTTGTCTGCTCCCAGGTAGGCAACGCTTCGCAGAGGTTCGGCCACCAAGAGGTTCTACCATTGGTCGATCGGGCTAGAGAGGCGACACGTCGGTACGTACTGGTTCACGCATCCTGTTGAGGGCTTCTGCCTCAGCAAGGAAGAACGCAGCGCAGTCTGCGATTGCACGTCGCTGGCCCTCGTCCTGAGCACGTGCCCAGTACCCAGCGAACGCGGTGGCGCCGTCGAGGATGGTCAGGCAGGTCCGGCCTGCAGCCTCGAAGTGGTCACCAAGCCGCCCGGCGGTCCCCAGGTACTGCCCGGCGCCATCGCCCTCGTCGTCGGGGCGAAGATAGTTACCGGCGTGGGCCCGGTTCAGCCTGCTGACCGTGGTGGCCCATCGCACGAAGGGTCTACCTACCGCTCGGGCAATCCTCCGAGCAGAGCACCCTCCTCTTGCGTTGGCGATCTTGGTACACCTGTTCGTATTCGTTGACGACAGCGTGTAGCGGAGGACGCCGATGCCTCGAACCAAGTCCAGGTTGTTCCTCTCCGTCTTGGTCGTCGTGGGTGCTGTGGCCTACTTCGGTCCGACCGAGGTGCTGGAGGCCGTGACCGGCCTCGTCGGGAACGATGATCCGGTGCTCATCGAGCAGAACGGGCGCCAGCTCCTGGTCGGTGGTGACGGGGAGTCCAAGGCCAGGAAGTGCACCGTTGAGGTCGCGTTGACCAGGCGCGTCTGTGGAGATGTGAAGGTAGTGGTGATCGACGCGGGGAAGATGCCGTTCATTGCTCGCAACATCCAACTGGCGTGGGGTGGAGGTCACCCTTCGATCCTGACCCGGAACTCCGCCAAGCAGGGCGCCAACCGGGCTGCGGCCTGTGGTTCCTTCGTGCCGAAGTACGGCGGGAGTTGCGACGAGTATGCCTTCGCGACCACCGACGAGGGTGGTTCCGGCGCCCGGACCGAGGAGGTTCCCTTGCGGGAGCAGCGGTGTCAGGGCGGTGCGATCAGTGCCGGGTACGCCAAGGCCAAGATCGGCCAAGGGGACAGTTTCCTGGTGGTCATCGCCACCCCGACCGCGGTCGCGGCGACCGCCTACACCGGAGCCGACGAGGCTCAGGAGCAGGTGGAACAATGCGCGCTGTGAACCGCTACACCTGGGCCGACACCGCCTTCGACCTGGCCTGGACCCTCGCGGTCATCACCGACCGACCCGAGCGCGACGTGCTCGCCGCCTACGGTGTGCGCGACGACGAACAGCCCGTCGACATGGTGTTCCAGGCGGCGCTGGACGAGCGCAACGAGCACTTCGACGACTACGGCTTGGTCCAACTCGCCCGCCGCGGGGGGCACCTGCTGGTCATCGAACCCAACGGGTGGGTCGGCAACGGCCCGGAACTCGCCCGGGCGTTGTCGCAGCCCCGTGGGCTGTTCGTGTCGGTCTACTGGAGCGCCAACGGTGACTTGCAGATCGTCCAGGCCCGGGACGGGCAGCTCACCGCCCGGTTCGACCCCACGTTCATCGGCCAACCGGCCGGTGCGGGCGACATGCTGCCCGGCTGGTGTGAACCCGAGGACTTCCCCCTCGACCATCTCAAATCCGCTAGCCTCGCCGTTGCGGAACGCGTCACTGGGGTGGCCTTCGAGGAGTCGTGGCTGACGGAACCGCTGCCGACCTACCGCCTCCTGACCTAGCCAGTCGCCGCAACCCGCCCAGTACTCCCGTGGAACACTCCAAGCGCAGCACGCAGGCCGGGGCGTCCAGTTGGAGGGCGATCTGCTCGTCTGGGGTGGCCACCTCTTCGACGCCAAGCAGCGTTTGCGTGCCTGAACCGCAGTGTTCGGCCGCCTCGGCGGCCCACGCGTCACCGCGGGGCCGCTCACGTATGGCATCGACACGCTCGCATCCTCGGCTTCAGTGCAAGCCACGAGGGTCCTAGTAGACCACCAGTACGTCCCTGGTTTCCCTTGGTCTGGGTCCGCGGCGGCGGCGAACGTTCGGTTCGGGGATGGCTCAGAAGGTCTGGTTGTGCCGATGCGGGTCGTCTGGGTGGTCGGTCGGAAGGTTCTGGGCGGGCGGGGGGTTGGTGAAGATCAACGGGTGACCGGACTGGGGGGCGGGGAATGGCTGGGAACAGCGAGGTGCGCGTTCTGGGACCGGTGGAGGTTCTGGTCGACGGGGTCGTGGTGGGGGTGGGGGCGGGGAAGCTGCGGGCGCTGGTCGGGGCGTTGGCGGTGCGGGCGGGGGAGTCGGTGTCCACTGGGGAGTTGGTGGGGTGGTTGTGGGGTGATGACGCGCCGGGGAGGCCGCGGCATACGGTGCAGATCTATGTGATGCGGCTGCGGAGGGTGCTGGGGGCCGAGGCGATCGAGACGACCGCGGACGGGTATCGGTTGGCGGTGGGGGTGGATCTGGTTCGGTTCGAGCGGCTGCTGGAGCGGGCGAGGTCCGCGGAGCCCGCCGAGGAGGCTGAGCTGCTGCGGGCCGCGGAGGCATTGTGGCGGGGGGAGCCGTTGGCGGACGTTGAGATCGAGGTGGTGCGGGAACGTGTAGTGCCGCGGTTGTGGGAGCTGCGGCTGGGGGCGGTGGAGCGGCGGGTCGAGTTGGACCTCGTGGCGGGGCGGCACGAGGTGATCGGGGAACTCAGGGCGCTGACCGCGGAGCACCCGTTGCGGGAACGGCTGTGGGCACTGCTCGTGCGGGCGTTGTCGCTGGCCGGGCGCGCGGGGGAGGCGATGGCGGCTTACCACCTGGTCCGGGCGGTGCTCGCCGACCAGTTGGGCGTGGACCCCGGTCCTGAGCTGCGGCAGCTGTTCCAGGACCTGCTGGACGGACCGCCCGCGCCGACCGCCGCCACTCCCGTCGAGCTGCCGCCCGACCTGCCGGACTTCGTGGGGCGCGATGACCTGCTCGACCAGGTCGCCGAGTTGCTCACGCCACGGGGCACCGCGATGCCGATCGTGGCCGTCGTGGGTCCGCCCGGGGTGGGCAAGACGGCCTTGGCGGTGCACCTGGCGCACCGGCTGCACGAACGGTTCCCGGACGGACGGCTGTTGCTGAACCTGCACGGCTACTCGACCCGACCGTCCACAACGGCCGAACAGGCGCTCGCGCACCTGCTCAGGACCCTCGGCGTGGCACCGGAACGCGTCCCGCTGGAGGTCGACGCGCAGTCGAACCTGCTGCGGGCCCTGTTGGCGGACAGGCGAGCACTGCTGGTGCTGGACAACGCTTCGGGTGCCGAGCAGGTCCGGTCGTTGCTGCCGTCTGGTCCCGGGTGCGCGGTGCTGATCACCAGCCGCGACGAGATGCGCGGGTTGGCCGTGACGCACGGGGCGCGCAAGGTGTCGGTCGGTGTGCTGACCGGCACCGAGGCGCGGCGGTTGCTGACCGAGGTGCTCGGCGCGGCGGTGGCGGCGGAGCCGGACGCGGCGACCATGCTGATCGAGGCGTGCGGGGCGCTGCCGCTGGCCCTGCGGATCGCCGCGGCCAACGTCGAGGGCAGCATCGATTCCTACGTGCGGGAACTGACCAGGCGCGACCGGCTGCGGGCGCTCACGGTCATCGGGGACGTCGCGGTGAGCTCCGCGTTCGACCTGTCCTATGCGGCACTGACCCCCGAGGCGCGACGGCTGTTCCGCCAGTGCGGGTTGTCGCCGACACCGGACGTCACCGCCGAGAGTGCGGCCGTGCTCGCCGGGATCGATGAGGACGAGGCTGCGGGCCTGTTGCGGGTGCTCGCCACGAGTCACCTGATCGAGCAGACGTTGCCTGGCCGCTTCCAGTTGCACGACCTGCTGCGCCTGTACGCAGTGGAACGCGCCAAGGTCGAGGACTCCGCGGGCGACCGCGAGGACGTGGTGCGGCGGTTGCTGACCTGGTACGTCGGGGTCGCCAACCACGCCGCGGACGTGCTCTACCCGGAGATGACCAGGCTGGCCGCGCCGCGCGTGACCGGGGCGTTCACCGACAACGGGTCCGCACTGTCCTGGTTGGACGGTGAGCGGCTCAACATCGCCGCCGTCGTGTGCCACGTGACCACTAATGGCCCGCACCAACCCGCGTGGCTGCTGGCCGACGCGCTGCGCGGGTACTTCCGGGGCCAATCAGACACAACGTCGTGGCGGGCGTCGGCGCGGGCGGGGTTGAAGGCGGCGACAGTGGCCGGTGACGACGAGGCCGTGGTCGCGATGCGGTTGAGCCTGGGTGCGATGCACGCCAGCCTCGGTGACCACACCAGCGCCGTCGAGCACTACGACGAGGCGTTGGCGTTGGCGGAGGAGATCGGGTCGGACCGGCTGGTGTCCGCGGTGCTCAACAACCTGGCCTGCACCTTGCAGGACCAGGGCGCGCTGGACGAGGCGGTCGACCGCTACGAGCGCGCCATCGTGCTGCAGCGGGCTTCGGGCACGGAGGCGAGGGCGGCGACGATGATGGTCAACCTCGGGTCGGCGTACTGGGAACTCGGCAGGCTCGGCGAGGCGCGGGGGATGTTCGAGGAGGCGCTGGTGGTGTCGCGCCGCACCGGGTCGCGGCGGGCGGAGGCCGAGGTGCTCGACAGCCTGGCCGGGGTCCACCTCGACCGGGGCGACACGGACCGGGCCATCGAGCACGCGGGCCGGGCGCTGCGGCTGGCCGAGTCGACCGGCCATCCCCGGCAGGTGGCGCAGGCGCACAACACGCTCGGCGCGGCCACGCTGCGCGCCGGGTCACCGGACAAGGCGGTCGAACACCACACGCTGGCCCTGGCCAAGGCCCGCGACCTGGGGTTCCGCCGGGCGCAGGTGGGCGCGCTGATCGGCCTCGCCGATGCCCACCGCGCGGCCGGGCGCCCGGCGGAAGCCGTGGAGCCGGGGCGGGAGGCGCTGGCGCTGACGGACGGGGTGGGCTTCCGGGGCCACCGGGGACTGGCCCTCGTGGCGCTGGGGCGCACCTTCCTCGACCTCGGCGACCAGGACCTCGCCGGGCGGCACGCGCGGCGGGCCCTGGAGGTCGACCGCGAGACCGGGCACCGGCTCGGGCAGGCGCGTGCGCTGCGGTTGCTGGGGGACGTGCTGGCGGTCGACGAGCCGCGCGCGGCCGATGCGCACTGGCGGGAGGCGCTCGGGTTGTTCGCGGGCATGGAGGTCGCCGAGGCGGCGGAACTGGCTTTGGCGCTGGGCTGATCCCCGCTATCACGGGGTGCGGGCGAACCGATGTCGAGCCGATGGGGGCCGCGGATACCGTCGGAATCGCGTTGCAGCACAAGCGATCTGGGGGATCGACGGGGGTTCACGACGGCGGCTGCCCCAGCCGACTCTGCTAGTCCACCGCCCCTTCCGTGCCGTCGGGTGGACAACCGAAGAGGAGTTACCGTGAGACTGCGCATGGCGCTCGCCGCCCTGCTCACCATGGTCGCGTCCCTGGGCCTGGTCGGCTCGGCGAACGCGGCACCGACAGCGACACAGCCCGAGTTCTCGCCCGCGGCGACGGGCGCCCAGAGCTTCCTGGTCGTCCGCAAGAACGGCGAACTGGTCCGCTGGGACAAGGCCTCCGGCAGCTACCAAACACAGCTGATCGGGCCGGGCTGGGTCGAGGACAACACCAAGCTGATCGCGAGCTTGAGCACCACCCAGCTGGTCGAGATCCGCAAGGACGGCACGCTGTGGGACTGGAAGTACACGGCCGCGGCCGGGTGGACCGGCTACCGCGTTGGTTCCGGCTGGGAGAACGTCACCTCGATCGCCGGGCTCGCCACTGACCGGTTCGTGGCGCTGACCGGTTCCTACACCCTCGAGGAGTGGTATTCCCCGTCGAGCAACCACAACTACTACAGCCAGGGAGTCTACTTCTCGCCATCCCCGCTCAAGCTGATCACCGGGTTGAGCTCGACGACCTTCCTCAGCATCGACACCTCGGGTGGCGCGCGCAGCTGGGTGCGGGGTACCGGTAGCTACACGAGCTACCTCATCACCGGCAACTGGAGCGACGTTCGTCTGGCCGCGGGCGTCAGCGCCACGCGGTTCGTGACCGCCCGCACCGACAACAGGCTGGTCGAGTGGAACCTGTCCGGCGCCAGTTGGTTCAGCACGGTCTACGGCACCGGCTGGGACGACGCCCGGCTGTTCGGCTGACCCTTCCCGGGCGGTGACCAGGTTCGTCCTGTGAGGAATGTCCCGGCAGCGCCCCGCTGCCGGGACACCCGGGCGTGGTCAGCCGGGGGTGTCGGTGTCGCCGAGGAGGGTGCGGAGGGTTTTTTCGTCTTTCTCGGTGAGGTTGGAGACGAAGCGGGTGAGGATGGAGGTGCGATCCGGCTCTGCGTCGAGGAGGCGGGTCATGCGCCAGGCTATGAGGGCGGCGGGGTCGGTGACGGCGGTGTAGCGGTAGGCGCGGCCGGAGCGTTCGCGGGTGACGGCCTTTTTCTCGTGCAGTCGGGTGAGGGTGGTCACCACGGCGCTGTAGGACAGGGTCCCGGACGGGTCGAGGCGTTCGAGGACTTCGCCGGGGGAGAGGGGCTCGCCTGCTTCGGCGAGGGTATTGAGCACGTGGGCGGCGAGTTCTCCTGGTTTGCGCCTGGGTGAGCCGCTCGGGTCTTCGTCGTTCACCCGCGCATGGTACATAGCCCTACCTGCGTCAATGGACTTTCGAGTCGGTACCCGGGCAGGATGATCCGGTCGTCGATCGAGGGGGCTTTGTGTTCGACCACTTCGCCTGGTCCGTGCTCGCCACGCCGGTGTTGGTGTTGGTGGTGTCGTGGTTGTTGGTCGACCGGTTGCGCCCGGACCTCGCGGCGCGGGTGTTCGCGGGGTCGGCGGTGGTGGCCGCGGCCGCCTCGACGGTCAATCTCGCGGCGTTCGCGCTCAAGGCGTTGGCCGAGTTGCCGGTGGTGGCGAGCTGGGGCGGTTGGTCGCACCAGCGTGTGGTCGACGACACCGCGCACGTCCCGTGGGTGTCCTGGGTGTCGCTCGGCTGGTTGATCGCCGTGGTCATCCTGGGGACGCGCGCCTGGCTGGTCCGTAGGCGCCAGTTCCGCGCGGTGAGCGGCGACTGGACGGACAGTGACGATGTCGTGGTCATCGATGACCCGAGGGTGGACGCCTTCGCGGTCCCCGGGCGGCCCGGACGCATCGTGGTCACGGCCGGGTTGAGCGAGTTGCTCGACGACCGCCAGTTCCGGGCCGTAGTCGCACACGAGCGCGCGCACCTCGACGGCGGTCACCACCGCCTCGTGTGGTGGGCGCGGATCGCCGCGGTCGCGCACCCGCTGCTGCGGCCGGTCGCCAGGCAGGTCGAGTACCTGGTGGAACGGGCCGCGGACGAGGCGGCCGCCGAGGTGATCGGTGATCGCGAGCAGGTCGGCCGCGCGATCGGGCACGCCGCGTTGGCCGCGTCGGGGAGTCGCGCTGAACGACCCGGCGGGGCGTTGATGGCCCTGGGCGCGTCCCCGGGGATCGTGCCGCGGCGGGTCGCCGCGTTGTTCGCTCCTGGCCGCGGTGGTCGGTGGTCCGGGGTGCTGTTGCCGCTGCTGGCCGTGGGCACTGTCGTGTGGACCGGCGAGTGCGTGTACGACCTGTTCGAGCTGCTCAGCCTGGCCGGGTGGGACGGTCCCTGAGGGCCTTGCTTCTACACGTCCGTGGAAGATAGGCTAGGCTAACCTCAGGCGATGGGCGTCGCCCGACGACCGGGTTCCGGTCGCGGGGAACGGCGGCCACCTCTTGACGCGCCACCGCGGTCGCACTGTCCCGTTCGGGCGACCCGGTGAGCGCGACCACCCCCAAGGTGCCAGCCGTGCGCGTTGCCGCGCCCGGCCGATGCCGCCTGCCCGTAGCCAGGAACGCCGAGGAGTGCGCCGATGTCCACCAACCCGTTCGACGACGAGAACGGGACGTTCCTCGTCCTGGTCAACGCCGAGCAGCAGCACTCGCTGTGGCCGGTGTTCGCCGACGTCCCCGCGGGCTGGACGGCCGTGTACGGGCCTGCCGACCGCCCGTCCTGTGTGGACTTCGTGGAGCGGGTCTGGACCGACATGCGGCCCGCGAGTCTGGTCGAGCGCATGGCGTCGGAGCAGGTGTAGTGACCGCCACCGCCCGAGCGGTGGCCGATCCGCTGCTGGTCGCCGCCGCCGTGGCGCGCCGCGCCGAACCCCCGTTCGTGCTCTACGAACGCGGCGGCCGGTGGGTGCTCGCGGCGGGAGCGCGGGCCCGGCTGCGGATGGACGGCATCGGCATCACCTGGACCACGCCCACCGGGCGCCGGTCGGTCCCGCTGGGGCCCGACCCGCTGGGCCAGGTCGCCGAGTTGCTCGCCACCTCGGGCCTGCCCACGTGGCGCGCCTACGGTTGGGCCGCGTTCGAGCTGGCCCGCCTGCTGCACCTCGGCCGAGCCGACGGTCCCCTGCTCGACCTGGTGATCCCCACCTACGAGCTGGTGATCGGCCCGGACGGCGTGCACGAGCACGGCACGGTCCCCGAGGGCCTGCGCGAGGTCGACGACCGGCCGTGGCCCGCGCCCACCGGCGACCTGGTCGACCCGGAGGCGCCGGACGCGGCCTACTCGGCCGCCGTGGTCGAGACCGTGCGCGCCATCCAGGCGGGCGGTCCGGACAAGGTCATCCTGTCCCGCGTCGTGCCGGTGCCCGTCGAGATCGACTTCCCGGCCACCTACGTCGCCGGGCGGCGCGGCAACACCCCGGCCCGGTCGTTCCTGCTCGACCTGGGCGGGCTGCGCGCCACCGGGTTCAGCCCCGAGACCGTGGTCGAGGTGGACGCGGCCGGTCGGGTCCGCACGCGGCCGCTGGCCGGGACCCGGGCCCTCATCGGGGATCCCGCGCGGGACCTGGCGACCCGGCGGGAACTGCTGGCCGACCCGAAGGAGATCTTCGAGCACGCGATTTCGGTGAAGCTCGCCCAGGACGAGTTGGCCGGGGTGTGCGCACCGGAGTCGGTCCGGGTTGAGGACTTCATGACCGTCAGCGAGCGCGGCAGCGTCCAGCACCTGGCGTCCCAGGTGCGCGGTGACCTGGCCCCCGGCCGCACGGCTTGGGACGCGTTCGCCGCGCTTTTCCCCGCCATCACCGCGTCCGGCATCCCCAAGGCGGCGGCTGTGGAAGCCATCGCAAAGCACGAGCCGCGCCGGGGCCTCTACAGCGGCGCGGTGCTGGCCGTCGACTCCGACGGCGGGTTCGACGCGGCCCTGGTGCTGCGCACCGTGTTCAGCTCGGGCGGCCGGACGTGGTTGCGCGCCGGGGCCGGGATCATCGCACTGTCCACACCGGAGCGCGAGTGGACGGAGACCTGCGAGAAGTTGCGCAGCATCTCCAGGTTCCTGGTGCCCGCCGAATCGAAGGGAACGGGCAGGTGAGCGCCGTGGACTACGACGCGCTGCTGGTCGCGGTCGCCGAGCTGACCGAGGAGGAGCCCGAGGACATCACCGCGGGCACGAACCTGTTCGAGCTGGGGCTCGACTCGATCGCGCTGATGAAGCTCGTCGGCGGGTGGCGCCGGGCAGGGGTCGCGGTCGACTTCGCCGAACTGGCCGCGAACCCCACGCTCGGGGCGTGGGCCGCGCTGCTGGCCGAGCGGGTCGCGCCGACGCAAGCCGTGGAGAGCGCGCCCGAGTCCGATGAGGACGGTCCGTTCTCGCTCGCGGTGCTGCAGCACGCCTACTGGATCGGCCGCGCCCCTGGCCAGCGCCTCGGGGGAGTCGCGGCGCACCTCTACACCGAGTTCGACGGCGCCGACGTGGACCCGGCACGGCTCACGGCCGCCGTCGAGCGGGTGATCGCCCGGCACGACATGCTGCGGGTCGTCCTGTCCGACAACGGGGACCAGCGGATCGCGCCGGAATCCGGGTGGCGGGGCCTGACCGTGCACGACCTGCGCGCGCACCCTGACCCCGAGGCCGAACTGGCCGCCATCCGCGACGCGAACTCCCACCAGTTGCTCGACATCGAGCACGGCGAGGTCTTCGCCACCGCCCTGAGCCTGCTCCCCAGCGGCCGCACCCGCCTGCACGTCGATGTCGACATGGTCGCCGCGGACGCGGTCAGCTACCGCGTCCTGCTCGCCGACATCGCCCGCTTCTACCAAGGCGACACCGACGACACCCAGCTCGACTACAGCTACCGCCGCTACCGGCGAGCAAGCCAGGACGACGAGAAGGCCGCCCGCTGGTGGCGCGACCGCCTCGCCACCCTCCCCGGCGCCCCCGAGCTGCCCATGGCCGCCCAGGAGTCCGACCGGCCGCGCGTGACCCGTCGCGCCGTGGTGCTCCCACCGGCCGAACGCGCCACCCTCGCCGAGCGCGCGAAGGAGCGCGGGGTGACCGTGGCGATGGCCGTGGCGACCGCGTTCGCCGAGGTCGTGGGCCGCTGGAGCGCCAGCGAGCGGTTCCTGCTCAACGTGCCGATGTTCGACCGGGAGCCCGTGCACCCGGATGTCGCCAACCTGGTCGGCGACTTCACCAGCTCGATCCTGCTCGCGGTCGACCTGACCGAACCCGCGACCTTCGTGGAACGAGCCCGCCAGGTGCAGCGCCGGGCGCACGAGGACGCCGCGCACGCCGGGTACAGCGGTGTGGAGGTGCTGCGTGACCTGACCCGCCTGCACGGCGAGCAGGTCCTGGCACCGGTCGTGTTCACCAGCGCGCTGAACCTGGGCGAGCTGTTCGACGCCCGGGTGCGGGCCAGTTTCGGCGCACCCGTGTGGATCATCTCGCAAGGCCCGCAGGTGCTGCTCGACGCCCAGGTGACCGAGCTCGACGGCGGCCTGTTGGTCAACTGGGACTGCCGCGACGACGAGGTCGCCGACGGCGTGCTCGACGCCATGTACACCGCGTTCGCCGACCTGGTCCACCTGCTCGCCGCCGACCAGACCGCGTGGGACGCGCCGGTTCCGGCGACGTTGCCCGAGGCCCAGCAGGTGCGCCGGGACCGCGCCAACGACACGGTTCTCGTGCGCCAGCGCGGCCTGCTGCACGAGGGCGTGTTCGCCCGCGCCGCCGAGGACCCGCACGCGCCCGCGATCGTCGGCGAGCAGGTGATCTCCTACGGGCAGCTCACCGACCGGGCTTTGCGGGTCGCGGGCGAGCTGGCCCGTCTCGGGGTCACGCCCGGCGACACCGTCGCGGTGCGGCTGCCGAAGGGACCGGAGCAGGTCATCGCGGTGCTGGGTGTGCTGGCCGCCGGTGGCACGTACGTGCCGATCGGGGTCGAGCAGCCGCAGGCCAGGGTGGACCGGATCGTCGCGTTGGCCAAGCCCCGCACGGTGATCACCGAGCTCCCGGACGGGGACCCGCTGCCCGAGCCGGTCTTCGTCGACCCCGCGCGAGCGGCGTACATCCTGTTCACCTCCGGCTCCACCGGTGAGCCCAAGGGCGTCGAGGTCCCGCACCAGGCCGCCATGGCCACCATCGACGACCTCATCGCCCGGTTCGACATCGGCGCTGGCGACCGCACCCTGGCGCTGTCCGCGCTCGACTTCGACCTGTCCGTGTTCGACCTGTTCGCCCCGCTGTCGGTGGGTGGAGCGGCGGTCCCAGTGACCGACGACCGCCGCGACGCCGCCGCCTGGGGTGCGCTGGTCGCCGCGCACCAGGTGACGATCGTCAACTGCGTGCCCGCGCTGCTGGACATGCTGCTGGCCTCCGGTGCCGACTGCTCGCCGCTGCGGCTGGTGCTGCTCGGCGGCGACTGGGTGGGCGTCGATCTGCCCGGACGCCTCGCCGACGCGGCCCCGGGGTGCCGGTTCGTGGCACTCGGCGGGACGACCGAGACGGCGATCCACTCCACGGTGTGCGAGGTGTCTGGTCCGGTGCCGCAGGACTGGCGCTCGGTGCCGTACGGAACGCCGTTGGGCGGCGTGCGGCTTCGGGTGGTCGACCAGCTCGGGCGGGACGCGCCGGACTGGGTGCCGGGTGAGCTGTGGATCGGCGGCGCCGGTGTCGCGGCGGGCTACCGGGGCGATCCCCAACGCACGGCCGACCGGTTCGTGATCAGCGACGGAGTGCGGTGGTACCGCACGGGCGATCTGGCCCGTTACCGCGGCGACGGGACCGTGGAGTTCCTCGGCAGGCGCGATCACCAGGTGAAGGTCAGGGGCTACCGGGTCGAACTGGGCGAGGTCGAGGCCGCGCTGCGGGCGAACCCGTCGATCACCGCGGCCATCGCCGTCGCCACCGCTGGCGGCTTGGGGGCGGGTGTCGTCGTCGATGGTCCGTTCGACGCCGATGCCGTGATGGCCGCCGCGCGGGAGTTGTTGCCCGCCCACATGGTGCCGGACGTCGTAGTCGCGATCGACGCCGTTCCGCTGTCGGCCAACGGGAAGGTCGACCGTGGCGCGGTTCGCACCTTGGTGGGTGCACCCGCTGCGGCCGGTGGGCCACCGCCGCGCACCGCGCTGGAGCGGGTCGTGGCGCTCGCGTGGCGGGAGGTGCTGGAGATCGACTTGGTCGGCGTCCACGACGAGTTCTTCCGCGTCGGCGGCGACTCGGTCCTCGCGACCGCGGTCATCGGGCACCTGCGCACCGCCCTGGACACCACAGAAGTCTCGGTCCGCGCCTTGTTCGGTGCGCCGACCGTCGAGGGCTTCGCCGCCGCGCTGGCCAGGGGGCAGCGCGAACCGGGGCGCCTCGAAGCGGTGGCCGAGCTGTTCTGGGAGATCGACGGGTTGTCCGACGACGAGGTCGCGGGCGAGTGGGCGGAGGCGCGATGAGCGGACTCATCGACGGTGCGGTCGGCTGGCCGGAGGAGTTCGCCGCCGTCTACCGGGAACGCGGCTACTGGCGGGGGGACACCCTCGGCGGGCTGCTGCGATCGTGGGCCGAGCGCTCCGGCGACGACATCGCCGTCGTCTCGGGCGACGAGCGGATCAGCTACCAGGAACTGGACCACAGGGCGGACGTCCTGGCAGCGGGACTGCTCAACCTGGGCATTGCCCGCGACGCCCGACTCGTGGTCCAGCTCCCGAACGTGCCTGAGTTCGTGGTGCTGCTGTTCGCCCTGGCCAGGATCGGCGCGGTACCGGTGATGGCGCTGCCCGCGCACCGGCGCGCGGAGATCGCGCACCTCGTGGAGCTCTCCGACGCCGTCGGGTACGTCATCCCCGATGTGTTCCAAGGGTTCGACCACCGCACTCTGGCCGCGGAGCTCGACATCGAGCACGTTCTCGTGGTCGGCGACCCGGGTAAGCACACCGCGCTGGCGGCGGTAGCGGGCGAACCCCGCGAGCTCCCGCCGGTGGACCCGGCAGCGGTCGCCGTCCTGCTCATCTCCGGTGGCACCACCGGACGTCCCAAACTGATCCCGCGCACGCACGACGACTACGCCTACAACGCGCGCGCCAGCGCCGAGGTCTGCGAGCTCACCAAGGCCGACCGCTACTTGGTGGCGTTGCCCGTCGCGCACAACTTTCCGCTCGCCTGCCCGGGAGTGCTGGGGATCCTCGGGGTCGGCGGCACTGCGGTGATGGCTCCCGCGCCCAGCCCGGACGTCGCTTTCCCCTTGATCGATCGCGAAGGCGTGACCGTGTCCGCACTGGTCCCGCCGATGGCCCGGATGTGGGTCGACGCCACCGAGTGGTCCACAGAGGACCTATCGACCCTGCGGCTGCTCGAGGTCGGCGGCGCCAAGATGGACCCTGACCTCGCCCGCGCGGTGCCGCCCGCCCTCGGATGCGCCGTCCAGCAGGTGTTCGGCATGGCCGAAGGTCTGCTCAACTACACGCGCGCCGACGACTCGGCGGACCTGGTGGAGCACACCCAAGGCAGGCCGCTCAGCCCCGACGACGAGGTCCGTGTGGTCGACGCCGAAGGCCACGACGTCGCGCCGGGCGAGATCGGGGAGCTGCTGACCCGAGGCCCCTACACCCTGCGCGGCTACTACCGCGCCGAGCAGTACAACGCGACGGCGTTCACCCCGGACGGCTTCTACCGCAGCGGCGACCTGGTGCGGCAGCTGCCCAGCGGCCACCTCGTGGTCGAGGGCCGGATCAAGGACGTGATCAACCGCGGCGGCGAGAAGGTGCCCGCGGGCGAGCTGGAGGACCTGCTGCTGGCCCACCCCGCCGTCGCGCAGGCCGCCGCCATCGGGCTGCCGGACGACACGCTCGGCGAACTGGTGTGCGCGGTGATCGTCGCCGCCGGGACCCCGCCCAAGCTCAAGCAGCTGCGGGCGCACCTCGCCGAACAGGGCCTGGCCAGGTACAAGCAGCCCGACCGGCTCGTCGTGCTCGACGAGTTGCCGCTCACCGCCGTCGGCAAGATCAGCAAACGCGACCTCGTCGCCCGGCTCGGCTGACCCCGTGCCCAGCACCCCCGTTCCCGTGCCCCCCACCACCAGCGCGGACCAGCCCGACCCGACCACGAGAGGCACCCGTCCGTGAGCACCGACACCCCCGGCCCCGACCGCGTCACCCTGCGCCGCGACCTGCTGCGCAGGCGGCTGGCCGAACGGGGCCTCGCCGAGACGCCCGCCGCGGTCGACGGCGGGACGCGCGGCGAGCACCCGCTCTCGCCCGGTCAGCGCCGGATGTGGTCGCTGCAGCAGCTGAACCCCGCCTCGGTCGGCTACAACATCCGCATCGCGCTCGACCTGGTGGGCGCGGTCGACCACGAGCGGCTGCACGCGGCGGTCCGGGAGGTCGTCGCCCGCCACAACATCCTGCGCACCACCTACCGCATGGGCGCCGACGGCGAAGTCACCCAGGTCGTGCACAGCGAGCTGCCGCCCGCGCTCGACCACCACGAGGCGACTGACGCGGCAAGGGTGGAAGAGCTGTGCCGGTCGGTGTCGGCGAAGGCGTTCGACCTCGCGGTGGACTCGCCGTTGCGGGTCAGGACGATCGCGACGGCACCTGACGCGCTCACGGTGGTTGTGGTCGCGCACCACATCGCTTGGGACGACGGCACCTCCGCGGTCTTCTTCGGCGAGTTGATGACCGCCTACCAGGGCGGCACCCTGCCGCCCGCACGCCAGTTCACCGATCTCGTCCCCACGACCCAGTCCTCCGCCGTCGACCACTGGGTCCAGGCGTTGTCCCCGCTGCCGGACCCGGTCGAGCTGCCGATCCTCAGCGCCGCGGGCCCCAGCGCGGGCGGCCACGACCAGTCCAGGCCGCTCATCCCCGGCGCCGCGGGGCGGGTCCGCGAGCTGGCCCGACGCGAAGGCGCGTCCACGTTCATGGTCATGTTGGCCGCGACCTCGGCGCTGCTGCACCGCTACACCGGCGCTGACGACCTGCTGATCGGCGCGCCCGTGGTCAACCGCGACCTCGACGGCGGCGACGCGGTCATCGGCTACCTCGGCAACACGATCGCACTGCGCATGCGCGTCGACGCGGCCGACACCTTCACCTCGCTGCTCGCCCAAGCCCGGCAGGTCTGCCTCGCCGGGTACGCGCACCAGGACGCGGACCTCGACGACGTCGTGCGCGCGGTCGACCCGGACCGGACCCGCGGTGGCACCAGCCTGTTCAACGTCGTGCTGTCGTTGCGCACCCCCGTGCTGGAGCCGTTCCGCGCCGCTGGGCTGCGCGCGACCCGCAGGCACGTCCCCGGCGACGACGCCCGGTTCGACCTGACCCTCGCCGTGGAGACCGACGGCGACGACCTGACCGTCGAGGCCAACCACCCCGCCGCCGATGGCGCGGTCGACCTGGTCGCGGGCCTGCTCGCCCACTTCGACCGGCTGCTCGACCGCGCACTGTCCACACCGGACGTCCCGGTTGGCGACCTCGACCTGCACGACGGCACCGAGCCCGACTGGAACGACACCATTGTCCCCGCCACGACCACGCTGCTGCCGGACTGGTTCACCACGCAGGCCCAGCGCACGCCCGACGCGCTCGCGGTGCTGGCGGACGGCGAGCGGATCACCTACCGCGACCTCGACGAGCGCTCGAACCGCCTAGCCCGCGTCCTGATCGCGCGCGGCATCGGCCCCGAGAGCACTGTCGCGCTGTCCATCCCGCGCTCGGTGGCCATGGTCGTGGCCGTGCTCGCGGTGGCCAAGGCGGGCGCGGCGTACGTGCCGGTCGACCCCGAGTACCCGGCTGACCGCGTGCGGCTCATGCTCGAGGACTCCGCGCCCGGCCTGGTGCTGACTGTCACCGGTGCACTGCCCGACGGCCCAGGTCGGCTCCTGCTCGACACCCTTGACCTGTCCGGCGACTCCGGCGCGCCCGTCAGCGACACCGACCGCGTCTCGCCGCTGGACCCCGACCACGCCGCCTACGTCATCTACACCTCCGGGTCGACCGGTAAACCCAAGGGTGTCGTCGTATCCCACCGCGCGCTGAGCAACCACCTCGCGTGGTCGCTGCGCCGCTTCAAGGGGCTCACCGGGCACACCCTGCTGCACTCGTCGATCTCCTTCGACTTCACCGTCACCCCGCTGCTGGGCACGCTGGTGGCCGGTGGAGCCGTGGAGCTGTGCGCGGACTCGCCGGACGCCATCGCCGAAGCCGTGGGCGCGGCGACCTTCCTCAAGATCACCCCGAGTCACCTGCCGTTGCTGGCCTCCGTGCGGCTCGCCGAGCACGGCACCCTGGTGATCGCAGGCGAGGCGCTGCACGGGGCGGCGCTGGCGGGCTGGACCGCGCCAGCCGGGGTCGATGTGATCAACGAGTACGGCCCGACCGAGACCACCGTCGGCTGCCTGCTGCACGACGTCGTGGCCCCCGTCGCCGAAGGTGCGGTGCCGATCGGTTCGCCGGTGGAGAACACGACCTGCGTCGTGCTCGACGCACGGCTACGGCCGGTCCCGGTCGGGGTCGTCGGTGAGCTCTACGTCGGTGGCGTCCAGGTCGCCCGCGGCTACCTGGGCAGGCCGGGGCTGACCGCGGCCAGGTTCGTGGCCGACCCGTGGGGCGCGCCGGGGGCCCGCCTCTACCGCACCGGCGACCGCGTGCGACGGCTCTCGTCGGGGGCGCTGCAGTTCCTCGGCCGGGTCGACGACCAGGTCAAGATCCGCGGCTTCCGGGTCGAACTCGGCGAGGTGGAAGCGGCGCTGCTGCGGCACCCGGCGGTCGACCAAGCCGTGGTGACCGTGCGCGAACGCAGCCTGGCCGGGTACGTCGTGGGGTCGGCCGACCCGGCGTCGGTGCGCGAGTTCATCGCCGCCGAACTGCCGGAGCACATGGTCCCGGCCACGATCACCGTCCTGGACGCCTTGCCGTTGTCGCCCTCGGGCAAGGTCGACCGGCGCGCGTTGCCCGAACCCCGGGTCGCCGCGACCGAGTCCCGCGGACCCGCCAACGACGTCGAGCGCACGCTGGCCGACCTGTTCGCCGAGGTCCTCGGCCACGACGCGGTCGGTGTCGACGACTCGTTCTTCGAACTCGGCGGCGACAGCATCGTGTCCATCCGGCTCGTGCGCCGCGCCAGGCAGGCCGGGCTGAAGATCACCCCCCGGGACGTGTTCGCGCACCGGACCGTCGCGAAGCTCGCCGCCGCAGCGGAGGTCGAGCCGCAGGAGCAGGCGGTCGTCGACGACGGAGTCGGCGTGGTGGAGCCGACCCCGATCATGCGGACCTTCCGCGACCGCGGCCCGATCGGCGACCGGCACCGGATGTGGCTCGTCCTCGACGGCCCCGAGGTGGACCAGGCGCGGCTCGAGCGGGCCGTCGGCCTCCTGCTGGACCGACACGACTCGCTGCGCGCCATCACCGACCCGGACCTGAGGTTCCGGCCGGTCGGCGCCGTTTCCGCCGCCGCGGTGGTGCGTCAGGCCGAAGGGGACCTCGACGCCGAGCTGGAGCGCGCGGCGGGCGAGTTGTCGCTTGTGGACGGTGTGGTGCTGCGCGTGGTGTGGTTCCCGCGCCGGGTGCTGGTCGTGGCGCACCACCTGGTGGTCGACGGGGTGTCGCTGCGGGTGTTCGCCGAGGACCTGGCCACGGCGTGGCGGGCCGGTCAGCTGCCGCCGGTCCGCACCTCGTTCCGGACCTGGTCGCGGAGCCTGGTCGAAGCGGCCGCCGCGCGCTCGACCGAGGTCCCGCTGTGGCGTTCGGTGCTCGATGGCCCCAACGCCGTGCTCGGGTCGAGGTCGCCGGACGCGGCGGTCGACACCTGGTCCACGGTCCGCACCCACACCGTGACGCTGGACTCCGCGACGACCGAGGCCGTGCTGACCGAGGTCCCCGCCGCGTTCTTCGCGGGCGTCGACGACGTGCTGTTGACCGCGTTCGGGCTCGCCGTCGCCGACTGGTCCGGGCAGCACTCGACCCTGGTGCTGCGCGAGGGCCACGGCCGGGAGGAGCAGGTCGTGCCGGGCGCTGACCTGTCCCGCACCCTCGGCTGGTTCACCAGCCAACACCCCACCCACCTCGACCTCACCGGCATCGACGTCACGCAGGCGCTCAGCGGGGGAGCCGCGGCCGGGACCGCGGTGAAGCGGGTCAAGGAACACCTCCGGTCATTGCCGGACCACGGCATCGGCTACGGCGTCCTGCGGCACCTGCACCCGGAACTCGACGTGCACCCGCAGCTGGGCTTCAACTACCTGGGCCGGTTCGAGGCGTCCGACCAGGACTGGACCCTCGCCCCGGGCGGTATCGGTGCCGCCTACGCCGACGACATGGCGCTGCCCGCCGGGCTTGTCGTCAACGCCGTCACCGAAGACGGGCCCACGCTGACCGCGCACTGGATGTACGCGGCCGGGCTGTTCACCGCCGACCAGGTCGCCGCCCTCGCCGAGCGCTGGATCGCCGCGCTCAAGGCGCTGGTGGCGCACGCGAAGGGGCCGGGCGCAGGCGGCCGGACCCCGTCGGACGTCGGTTTGGTGTCGTTGGACCAGGGCCAGCTCGACGCCCTCGAGGCAAGGTGGAAGCGTTCGTGAGCTCGATCGAGGACATCCTCCCGCTGTCCCCACTCCAGTCGGGGATGCTCTTCCACGCCACCACCGACGAGTCGACGCAGGACGTCTACCTCGCCCAGTTGGTGCTCGACCTCGCCGGTCCGCTCGACGCCGAGCGACTGCGAGCCGCGGTCCACGGGCTGACCAAGCGGCACTCGGCGCTGCGCAGCGCGTTCGTGCGCGATGTCGGCGACCCGATCCAGGTTGTCCTCGCCGACGTCGAACCGCCGTGGGTGGAGATCGACCTGACCGGGGCCGACGCCGACCGCCGCGCGGACGAGCTGCTCGCCGCCGACCGCGCCACCCGGTTCGACCTCGACCAACCGCCGCTGATCCGCGCGATGCTGCTGCGCTTCGCCGCAGACCGGCACCGGCTCGTGCTGACCAACCACCACCTCGTGATGGACGGCTGGTCCACGCCGCTGCTCATGCGCGACCTGTTCGCCCTCTACGCGGGGGAGACCCTGCCGCAGGCCCGCCCGTTCCGCGACCACCTGGCGTGGCTGGCCAATCGGGACAAGGCGGAGTCGCTCGTCGCGTGGAAGGACGCGCTCGGCGACCTCGACACCGCCACCTTGCTCGTTCCCGCGGCCGTCCACGCTGACCCGGTCCTGCCCAGCGAGGTGGTCCTCGACATCCCGGGGCTCACCGCGTTCGCCCGGGGCCAAGGGGTCACGACCAACACGGTCGTCCAGGTGGCCTGGGGCATCCTTGCCAGCAGGCTGACCGGTCGAGACGACGTCGTCTTCGGCGCCACCGTCGCCGGGAGGCCCGCCGACCTGCCCGGCGTGGAGTCGATGGTCGGGCTGTTCATCAACACCATCCCCGTGCGGCTGCGGCTGAACCCGGGAGAACGGGTCGACGACCTCCTGGCCCGCGTGCAGGACGAGCAAGCCGAACTCCTGGACCACCAGCACGTCGGCCTCGCCGAGGTCCAACGCGCCATCGGCTCCGGGGTCGGTGAGCTGTTCGACAGCCTGGTGGTGTTCGAGTCGTTCCCCTTCGACACCGGGGCCATCGACGCGGCCGTGGCCTCGACCGGGCTGCGGGTCACCGCCACCAGCCGCCCGATCTCCACGCACTACCCGCTCACGCTGATGGTGATGCCCCACGGCGACAGCCTGGAGTTCACTCTCAAGTACCGGCCGGACCTCGTCACCGACCCGGAAGGCCTGCTCGGGCGCCTGCGGGACCTGCTCGCCGAGATCGTCGCGCACCCGCGTGCGATGGTCGCGGTTCTCGGCAGGGTCACCGTTGAACCGCCTCGTGCGGTGCCAGCGGTGCCCACGCCCGAGTCCACTCTGGTCGAACTCTTCGCCGCCCAGGTCGCGCGCACGCCCGACGCTCCTGCCGTCGAGTTCCACGGCGACACCCTCACCTACGCCGAACTCGATGCTCGCGCCGAAGCTCTCGCCGCGCGGCTGCCCGTCGGCCCGGAAGACCTCGTCGCCATCGTCTTGCCCCGCTCGGCCGACCTGGTCATCGCTGCGCTCGCCGTGGTGAAGGCCGGAGCCGGGTACCTGCCGATCGACCCCGGATACCCCGCCGAACGCATCCAGGCGACCCTCGCCGACGCGGAACCGGTCGCGGTGATCACCGACCTCGACGCGGAGTTCGTTCTTCCGACAGGTCGCCGTCGCGCGGGTGCGGACAACGTCGCGTACGTGATCTACACGTCGGGATCGACTGGTGCTCCCAAGGGCGTCATCGTGACCCACCGCGACGTGGTCACGCTGCTCACGGCCGCGCGGCCGCTGGTCGAGTTCGGTCCCGGGGACGTGTGGACCCTGTTCCACTCCTTCGCCTTCGACTTCTCGGTGTGGGAGATGTGGGCGCCGCTGGTCACCGGCGGCACGCTCGTCGTCGTCCCGCACGAGATCAGCCGGTCGCCAGAGGACTTCCGGGCACTGCTGGCCCAGCGGCGGGTGACGGTGCTCAACCAGACCCCGTCGGCCTACTACCAACTCGACACCGCCGGGCTGCCCGACCTGCGCGTGGTCATCTTCGGCGGCGAGGCCCTCGACCCGACCAGGCTCACCCCGGGGCCGCGCCTGATCAACATGTACGGCATCACCGAGACCACCGTGCACGTCACCTTCCGGGAGCTGGATCCCACGGTGACCGGCAGCGTCATCGGACTCGGGTTGCCCGGGCTGACGGTGCACGTCCTCGACAGCGCGCTCGCGCCGGTGCCGGTCGGAGTGCCCGGCGAGATGTACGTGGGCGGTGGGCAACTCGCTCGCGGGTACCTGGGGCGTCCCGGGCTGACCGCGTCCAGGTTCGTGGCGAACCCGTTCGGGGAAGGCAGGCTCTACCGCAGCGGCGACCTGGCGCGCTGGACGGAGTCCGGCGAGCTGGAATACCTGGGCCGCGCCGACGACCAGGTCAAGATCCGCGGGTTCCGCGTCGAGGTCGGTGAGACCGAAGCCGTTCTCGCCACCGCGCCCGGCGTCACCCACGCCGCTGTCGTGGCCCGCACCGACGGGCCGTCCGGCGTGCACCTGGCCGCCTACATCGTCGGAACCTCTGACCTCGACGTGGTCCGTGAGCACCTGCGGGCCCGGCTGCCCGAACACATGCTGCCCGCGGGGTACGTCGTGCTCGACGCGCTCCCGTTGACCGGGAACGGCAAGCTCGACCGCCGCGCGCTCCCCCCGCTGGACTTCGGCGCCACGACCGGCCGCCCGGCGTCCACCGACACCGAACGGCTACTGGCCGACCTGTTCGCCCAGGTGCTGGGCCGCGACACGGTCGGCGTCGACCAGTCCTTCTTCGAACTGGGCGGCGACAGCATCATCTCCATCCAACTCGTCGGCCGCGCCCGAGCCGCGGGGGTCGTGCTCTCGCCCCGCCAGGTTTTCGAGCTGCGCACGGTTGCCGAGCTGGCCGCCGCGGTGGACCGCGTCGCCGACCAAGCCGTCCCCTCGGCGGTGGCTGCGGACGGTGTGGGGGAGGTCAACCCGACGCCGATCATGCGCACCTTCCTGGCCAGGGGCGGGCCGTTCGAGCGCTTCTCACAGGCCGTGTTGGTGCCGGTTCCGTTGGGCGCCACCCGGCCCACCGTGGCCGGCGCACTCCAGACCCTCCTGGACCACCACGACCTGCTCCGAGCCCGATCGGTCCTCACCAACGGCCACCAGCAGACCGTCGCCTCGGAGGACGCGGACTCGTTGGTGCACGCGGTCGAGCGCACCGACCCTGACCTGCTGCGGGTCTCCTCGGTTCTCGGCGACGGTCACGAGGTGACTGTTGCCCCGGCTGGCGCGGACTCGCTGGCGCGCGGGGTCGAGCGCACCGATGACCCTGATCTGCTCCAGACTCTCACGGTCGCTGACGACGGTCACGAGCTGACCGTCGCCCCGGTCGGCTCGGTCGATGCCGACTCGTTGGTCCACCGGGTTGAGCGCACCGACGATCCCGACCTGTTGCGTCGTGAGCACGCCGCCGCCGTCGCTCGGCTTGATCGGGCTGGTGGCGTGTTGGTCCAGCTGACCTGGTTCGATCCCGGGTTCGCGTTGCTCACTTGCCACCACGTCGCGACTGATGGTTACTCCTGCCAGATCCTGGCCGACGACCTCGCCGCTGCGCTGCGTGGTGAGGAACTGCCGCCGGTGGTCACCTCGTTCCGTGCCTGGGCGGAGCGGCTCCCGGCCGTCGCCGCCGCGCGGGCCGCGGAACTGCCGTTGTGGCGGGCGATCGTGGATGGTCCGGACCCCGTTCTGGGCACCCGCAGGCTCGACCCGGCCCGCGACACCAGGGAAACGGTCCGCGAGGTCACCGCTTCGCTGCCGGTCGTAGTCACCGATGCCCTGCTCACCACCGTCCCCGCCGCGTTCCACACCGGTCCCGCCGAGGTCTTGATGGCCGCTTTCGGGCGCGCCGTGGCGGTGTGGCGGGGCACCGAGGAGCGCTCGACGGTGGTCACCGTTGAGGCGCACGGCCGCGAACAGCACGTCGTCGACGGGGCGGACATCTCCCGCACGGTCGGCTGGTTCACCACCCAGTACCCCGTCCGCCTCGACGTCACCGGCGACCTCGCCGCGGCTGTGAAGCGCGTCAAGCAGCACGTCGCCGACCTGCCCGACCGGGGCATCGGCTACGGCCTGCTGCGCCACTTCACCGACTCCGGACTCGACGCGTTCCCCGAACCGCAGATCCTCTTCAACTACATCGGCCGGGTCGCGCCACCCGTCGACGACCCGCTCGGCTTCGCCCGGATCGGGTTCGGCGGGGTCGCCCCCGCAGCTGACCTGGGCCTGCCCGCTGCCGCGGCGTTGGTGGTCAACGCGGTCGTCCCCGACGGCGGCGGCTTGGAGATCCAGCTGCGCTACCCGGCGGGTCTGTTTGCCGAGGACCAGGTGTCCCGGCTGGCCGACCTGTGGGTCGCGGAATTGGCCGTTCTTGCCTCTTACCGCGGTCAGGGCGGGCGCACGCCGTCCGACTTGCCTCTTGTCGAGGCTTCCCAGGCGGATGTGGAGCTGTGGGAGGAGCGGTTCCCCGCGCTCAGTGATGTGCTTCCTTTGTCGCCGCTGCAGCAGGGCTTGCTGTTCCACGCGAACTACGACGCCGACGCGGTGGACTTCTACTCGGTGCAGCTCGTCGTCGACCTCCACGGCCCTGTCGACGTGACCCGCCTCCGTTCCGCTGCCGCTTCTCTTGTCGCACGACACCCTGTGCTGCGGACCGCGTTCTGCGATGAAACGACGACCCCGGCACAGGTGGTCCTCAGCGACGTCGCGCCCACGATGGTCCTGCTCGACCTGACCGCCCAGGCCTACGAAGAGTTCCTAGAGGCCGATCGTCGAGCCCGCTTCGACCTCACGCGACCGCCCCTGGTCCGACTCACCCTGGTGCGGCTCGCAGACGACGACTACCGGCTCGTAGTCACCAACCACCACCTGGTGCTCGACGGCTGGTCAACGCCTCTAGTGGTAAGAGACCTGTTCGCCCTCTACGAAGGCCGCGCGTTGGCTGCGCCGCCACGCCCGTACCGGGACTTCCTCGCCTGGTTGACCCGCCGCGACCACGACACCTCCCTGTCCGCGTGGGCGAACGTCCTCGACGGGGTCGACGAGCCCACCTTGCTCGTCAGCGCGGACCTCGGAGATGCCTCTGTGCTCCCCGCGGAAGTGGTCGACGCGATCTCCCCTGAGCTGACCGCGCGCCTAACGCGAGCGGCGCGAGCCAACGGAGTCACGCTCAACACGCTGCTGTCGGCCGCCTGGGGCGTAGTGCTGGGCGCGCTGACCGGCCGGGACGACGTCGTGTTCGGCCTAGCGGTGTCGGGGCGTCCGCCGGAGTTGGCGGGCGTGGAGTCCATGGTCGGCCTCTTCATCAACACCGTCCCCGTGCGGGTCCGCTGGTCCCCGGGCGACCCGGTGTCGGCACTGCTGACCCGCCTGCACGACGCGCGCACCAGCGTGCTGGACCACGAGCACGTCGGCCTCAGCGACATCCAGGCGCTGACCCCGGTCACCGGCAGGCTGTTCGACACGCTGATGGTCTTCGAGACCTTCCCGCTCGACACCGCCGACCTGCTCGACCCGGCCCGCTCCGGCGACCTCACCGCCCGGGTCGGCTGGTCACGCGGCTACACGCACTACCCGATGACCCTCATGCTGATGCCCGACGGCGACCTGCTGCGGATCAAGCTGGAGTACCGCGCCGACGTCTTCGAGCGCGACGCCGTCGCCGAGGTCCTCAACCGAGTGCTCGCCGTCCTGGCCGCGTTCGCCGACGACCAGGGCACGGAACTGTCCCGAGTGGACGTTCTCGGCGCCGATGAACGCGGCCGGGTCCTGGCGTGGGCCGGTACGGACCTGCCCACGCGGGCCGTGACCGTGCCGGATCTCATCGCCGTACAGGCGCCGGACGCTGTGGCCGTGGTGTGCGGGGACGTGTCGCTGACCTTCGCCGAGCTGGGCGCGCGGTCCGACCGGCTGGCCGCGCACCTGGTGTCGCTGGGGGTCGGGCCGGAGACGCCGGTCGCGCTGCTGCTGCCCAGGTCGACCGACGTGGTCGTGGCGATGCTGGCCGTGTGGAAGGCGGGCGGCGTCACCGTCCCGCTCGACCCGACCTACCCGGCGGAACGGGTGGCCGCGGTGTTGGTCGAGGCCGCCCCGGTCGCGGTGATCACCCACCGCGGCCTCACCGACGAGCCCGCCGTGTTCGCCGACGAGCCCGAGACCTGGACCGGACAAGGGCAACCGCAGGGGCCCGTCGGGCCCGATTCGGCCGCCTACATCGTGTTCACCTCCGGGTCGACCGGCAAGCCGAAGGGCGTTGTCGCCACCCACCGGGGCGTGGTGAACCTGACCGCTGCGCACCGGCAGGCGTTCATCGACCCGGCAGGCGAGCGGCTGGGGCGGCCGGTGCGCGCGCTCAACGTGCTGTCGTTCGCCTTCGACGGCTCGGTCGACCCGCTGCTGTGGCTGTTCGCCGGTCACGAGCTGCACATCCTCCCGGACCACCTGATCGGCGACCCGCAGGGAATCGTCGACCACGTCCGCACCGCCGAGATCGACTTCATCGACGCGCCGCCCTCCCTGATGGACCTGCTGATCCCCGCCGGGCTGCTCGACGGGCCGCTCAGCGTCGTCGCCACCGGAGCGGAAGCGGTCGGGAACCGGCTGTGGGACCAGTTGGCCGCCGCTGAAGTCACCGCCCTGAACCTCTATGGGCCTACCGAGTGCACCGTTGACGCGCTGTGGACCGTGGTCGACCAAGGCGATCCCCACATCGGGCGCCCAGTCGCCAACGGTCGCGCCTACGTACTCGACTCCGCGCTGCGGCTCGTCCCGGTTGGTGTCCCTGGCGAGCTCTATATCGCCGGCGCGGGTCTTGCGCGCGGCTACCTGGGGCGTCCTTGGGAAACGGCGGCCCGGTTCGTTGCCAACCCGTTCGGCGCGGGGCGGCTCTACCGGACCGGCGACATGGTCCGGTGGACCCGGGCGGGCACCGTCGAGTTCCTCGGCCGGGTCGACGACCAGGTCAAGATCCGCGGGTACCGGGTCGAGCCGGGTGAGGTCGAGTCCGTGCTGAGCGGTCTCCCCGGCGTCGCCCAGGCCGCCGTGGTGGCCCGCGACGGCAGGTTGGTCGCCTACGTGACCGGCCCTGCCGCGACGGCGGAGCTGCGATCGGAGCTGGCCCGACTGCTGCCCGACCACCTGGTCCCGGCCGCGATCGTGCCCCTGGAGGCGCTGCCGAAGCAGCCCAACGGCAAGCTGGACCGCCGCGCGCTGCCCGCCCCCGACTTCTCCGGCCACTCGACGCGGCAGCCCGCTACCGACACCGAGCACCTGGTCCACGGGCTGTTCGCGGATCTGCTGGACGTGCCCTCGGTCGGCATGGACGACTCGTTCTTCGCCTTGGGCGGACACTCACTGCTCGCGGCCCGACTGGTCGCGAGGCTGCGGGCCGAGGTCGACGGACCGCTGTCGATCCGAGCCGTGTTCGACACCCCAACCGCCGCAGGTCTCGCCGCGCACCTGGACACGCTCGCAGGCAGCCCCAGCAGGCCCGTGCTGCGCGCCGCTACCCGCCCCAACCACGTTCCGCTGTCGGCCGCGCAGGCGCGTCTGTGGTTCCACGACAGGCTTAACGGCCCGTCGGCGGCCTACACGATGCCGTTCGCGTCCCGGCTGACCGGTTCCCTCGACCTCGAAGCACTACGCCGGGCCTTCGACGACGTCGTGGCCCGGCACGAGATCCTGCGCACGGTCCTGGAGGAGCACGACGGCGTGCCTCACCAGCGGGTGCTCGAGGCGACTGTGCCTTTCACGGTCACCGACACCGCAGACCCGGAGAAGGACCTCGCCCGCTCCGCCGCAGAGCCCTTCCGCCTCGACACCGACATCCCGATCCGGGTGAAGGTGTTCCGAGTCGCCGCCGACGAGCACGTGTTGCTGCTGACGATCCACCACAGCGCCGCCGACGATTGGTCAACCGGCCCGTTGCTGCGCGATCTCGCTATCGCCTACTCCGCGCGTAAGGCGAGCAAGGCTCCCGCCTGGGCGCCGCTCCCGCTGCAGTACGCGGACTACGCGCTATGGCAGCAGAAGCTCCTCAGTAGCGTCGCTGCGGAGCAGTTGGCGCACTGGAGCACCGTCCTCGACGGCGTGCCTAACGCGATCGCCCTGCCAGTCGACCGCCCTCGCCCAGCCACGCCTATCGCCGCTGCCGGTCGAGTGCGCGCGGAGATCCCGGCAGACACAGTGGCCCGGCTGCGGCCACTGCTCACCGACACCGGTGCCAGCGAGCTGATGCTCGCCCATGCCGCCGTCGCGGTCCTACTGCACAAGCTCGGTGGGGGAGTGGACATCCCGCTGGGTGCTTTGGTCGCCGGACGTGGTGAGCAGGCAGTCGCCGATCTCGTGGGGTTCTTCGTCAACACCGTGGTCTTGCGGGTCGACCTGTCCGGCGACCCGACCCCCCGCGAACTGCTGGGCCGGGTCCGCGAGGTGGCGTTGTCCGCCTACGCCAACGCCGACGTGCCTTTTGAGCGGGTCGTGGAGGCGGTGAACCCCGAGCGTGAGCCGGGCCGCCACCCGCTGTTCCAAACCCTTGTCGACTACTGGAACCCCGACGGTGGCCCCAATGGCCTGCCCGGCCTCACCACCACCGTGGTCGATGCCGGTGCACCCGCCGCCCCCAAGTTCGACCTGGCGTTCGGCGTGACGACCGGCGACGGTGCCTTGCTGGTCTCGGCGGAGTTCGCTGAAGACCTGTTCGACCGCGCCACCGTCGAACGCCTGCTGGACCGGCTGCACTTGGTCGTCGAGGCCATTGTCGCGGCGCCGGACCTACCGCTGTCGCGGATGAGCGTGCTCGACGAGCGGGAACGTCACCTCGTGTTGGAGGCCTGGAACGACAACGCTGTCGCCGTTCCCGCGCTCACCGCTGTCGACCTGTTCGCCGAACAGGTGGCCGCATCGCCAGACGCCGTGGCTGTGGTGGGCGGCGGGTCGGCGACCTTCCGCGAACTGGATGACCTGTCCGATCGGCTCGCCGCGCACCTGGTGTCGCTGGGCGTCGGTCCGGAGGACCGGGTCGCCGTAGTGCTTCCGCGGTCGGTCAGCGTCGTGATCGCGATGCTTGCCGTGTGGAAGACCGGTGGCGTTGTCGTCCCCGTCGACCCCACCTATCCAGCTGACCGGATCGCGCTCGTCCTGGACGACGCGAACCCGGCAGTCGTCATCGGCTCAGCTGTACCAGGCCGAACCGTGGTGACCGCAGACCCGGCTACATGGACCGGGGCGGGAATCCCCGTCGGGGTTGTGGCCCCGGACTCGGCCGCCTATCTGATCCACACCTCTGGCTCCACAGGACGGCCCAAGGGCGTTGTCGGCACCCACCGGGGGTTGGTCAACCTCGCCTGGTCACACCGCGACGCGGTCATGCCACAGGAGCGACTCCGCGTGCTTAACGCTGTGTCGTTCGCCTTCGACGCCGCCGTCGACCCAGTGCTGTGGCTGCTGTCCGGCCACGAGATGCACATCCTCCCCCAAGAGGCCATGGGCGACCCGCGCGCGATCACCCAGTACGTGCGGTCCGCCGCGATCGACTACGTGGACGCACCCCCCTCACTCCTGGAGTTGCTGCTCGACGAGGGGCTGCTAGAGGGAGATCACCGGCCTAGCGTTGTCGCTACCGGCGCGGAGGCGGTCGGCCCGCACCTGTGGGAGCGCATCGCGGCAGCCGACGTGCTGGGCGTCAACTTCTACGGCCCCACTGAGGCAACCGTGGACGCGTCTTGGGCGCGGATCACACCTGACCGCGCGCCACACATCGGCGGCCCTATCGCGAACGCTCGGCTCTATGTGCTCGACCAGGCTCTATCCCCGGTTCCGGCGGGTGTGCCTGGCGAGTTGTACATCGGTGGTCCCGGTGTCGCGCGTGGCTATCACGGCAAGCCGGGGGAGACCGCTGCGCGGTTCGTGGCGAATCCCTTCGGCAGTGGTCGGCTCTATAGGACCGGCGACTTGGTGCGGTGGACCGACGCGGGGACCGTGGAGTTCCTGGGCAGGGTCGACGACCAGGTCAAGATTCGCGGGTATCGCGTCGAGCCAGGTGAAGTCGAGGCCGCTCTTATCGCCCTTGCCGACGTGCGTCAGGCGGTTGTGGTGGCGCGTGGCGATGCTCTTGTCGGCTATGTGACCGCGCTGCCAGAGACCGATGGCGCCGCAGTGCGTGACGCGGTGGCGTTGGTACTGCCGCAGCACTTAGTGCCGTCACGGGTCGTTGTCCTCGACGAGTTCCCGCTGCTGCCGAACGGGAAGCTGGACCGCAAGTCGCTGCCGGTTCCGGACGCCGTAGGTGGTCGTGCTCCGGCCACCGCCACCGAGGAAACCGTGGCACGGGTCTACGCCACCCTGCTGGACCGTGATCAGGTCTGCGCGGATGACTCGTTCTTCGACCTCGGCGGCCATTCCCTGCTGGCTGCCAGGCTCATCGCCAAGATCCGGTCCGAACTCGATGTCGACCTCTCTGTGCGGGCCGTCTTCGAGGCACCCACCGTCGCCGGACTCGCCAGCCTCGTGGACCAAGCAAGTCGGTCCTATAGGCCCACTCTCGTGGCGCGGCCACGCCCGAACCGGGTACCGCTGTCGGCCGCCCAAGCACGCCTGTGGTTCCTGCACAAGCTCGACGGCCCCTCGGGCACCTACAACGTGCCGTTCGCGGTCCGCCTCGGCGGAGCACTGGATGTCGACGCGCTGCGCGCGGCCCTGGGCGATGTCATCGCCCGACACGAAAGCCTCCGCACCATCTTCATCGAAGAGAACGGCGTGCCCAGCCAGCACATCCTCGACGAGGTGGCCACGCCGTTCACGGTCCGCGAAGCGAGCGAATCACTGGTCCAGGCCGAGGCGGACTACCCGTTCGACCTCAGCCGCGAGATTCCGATCCGCGCGACCGTGCTGCGCCTCGGAGCCGACGACCACGTGTTCGTCCTAGTGGTGCACCACAT
Organism: Actinokineospora baliensis; assembly: GCF_016907695.1. Classification (NCBI taxonomy): domain Bacteria; kingdom Bacillati; phylum Actinomycetota; class Actinomycetes; order Pseudonocardiales; family Pseudonocardiaceae; genus Actinokineospora; species Actinokineospora baliensis. The sequence continues at coordinate 5,061,852 of NZ_JAFBCK010000001.1, forward strand.
CGCCAGCGATGAGTGGTCCACCGGCCCGTTGCTGCGCGACCTGGCCGACGCCTACGCCGCTCGCCGCGACGGAACAGCCCCTGACTGGGCGCCACTGCCGGTCCAGTACGCCGACTACACGCTCTGGCAGAACGACCTGCTCGACGGCCTCCTCGCTGACCAACTCGGCTACTGGACGCGGACGCTGAGCGAACTGCCCGAGGCCATCCCGCTGCCGACTGACCACCCGCGCGTACCGAAGGAAACCAGCCCGGGTGGCGTCGTGCGCTTCACCGTGCCCGCGAACGTCGTCACCGGCCTACGCACCCTCGGGCGTGAGGTAGGCGCGACTGACTTCATGGTGGTCACCACCGCGGTCACCGCGCTGCTGCACAAGCTCGGAGCGGGCAAGGACATCCCACTCGGCGCCCTAGTGGCAGGACGCGGCGATGACGCGATCACCGACCTCGTCGGGTTCTTCGTCAACACCGTCGTCCTACGCACCGACCTTGCCGGTGACCCGACTCTGCGCGACGTACTCGCGCGGGTAAGAGAAGCCGCACTGGGCGCCTTCGCCAATGCCGACGCGCCCTTCGACCGCGTTGTCGACGCTGTCAAACCTGACCGTGCGATCGGGCGTCACCCGTTGTTCCAAACGATGGTGGACTTCCGCACCACCGACACGGGTACGGCGACCTTGCCTGGCGTGAGCGCGCGTCCGGTCACCGGAACCCTGGCCGGCGGGGCGAAGTTCGACCTCGCCTTCAACTTCGCCCCCATGCCCGACGGGTCGTTGGACGGATCGCTGGAGTACGACGCCAGCCTGTTCGAGCACGCCAGCGCACAGACCTTGACCCAGCGGTTAGGGCATGTGCTGTCAACCGCCGCTGCGGCGCCCACGACGCCGCTGTCGAAACTGGACGTCCTGGATCCTGCCGAGCGCGAACTCCTCGTGCACGGGTGGAACGACACCGCTGCCCCAGTAGACGACGTCAGCGTGCCCGCGCTGTTCGCTGAGCAGGTGGCACGCACGCCTAACGCGATCGCGGTGATCAGCGGCGACACGACACTCACCTACGCGGAACTGGACCGAGCCGCCTACGCCTTCGCCGCCGCGCTTAAAGACCGAGGAATCGGTCGTGAGGACATTGTCGGGTTACACCTGGACAGGTCCCCGGAGTTGATCGCGGCCATGCTCGGCACGCAGCGGATCGGTGCCGCGTTCGTGCCACTGGAGCCCTCGTGGCCCGCGCAGCGCATCACCGACATCCACGGCAGCGCCCGCCTTCGCGCAGTGATCACCGCGACCGGCGTAGGGCTGCCCGCGCTGGATGTGCCGGTCTTGCAGGTCGCTGACCTGCGCTCCGACACCGCCATCGCCAATGTGCGGCCACACCCGAACGGGCTCGCCTACGTCATCTATACCTCGGGAACCACCGGAACGCCCAAGGGCGCGATGATCCTGCACAAGGCCATCGCGGCCCGGCTGCTGTGGCAGAAGGAGATGCTGGGTTTCGGTCTCGGCGACGCGGCCCTCTTCAAGGCGCCGCTCGGGTTCGACATCTCCATCAACGAGATCTTCCTGCCCCTGGTGACCGGGGGCGCGGTCGTCGTGGCCGCACCGGGCGCCGAACGGGACGTCGAGTACCTGCTGCGGCTCATCACCGACCACCGGGTCAGCTTCACCTACCTGGTCGCCTCGATGCTGGACATGCTCCTGCAGCTACCGGGGATCACCGCCGTCACCGACACCCTCAAGCACGTCTGGTGCGGCGGCGAGGCGCTGACCCCGGAACTGTTCGACCGGTTCCGCCGCACCCTCGGCGCCACGATGTACCACGGCTACGGGCCCGCCGAGGCCACCATCGGCGTCAGCCACGAGTTCTACCGCGGCGACGCGGTCCGGCGCGGGGTCAGCATCGGCCGACCCAACCCCAACACCCGCATCCACGTCCTCGACCCGGCGCTCAACCCGGTCCCCGTCGGCGTCCAGGGCGAGCTGTACACCGGCGGCCTGCCGCTGGGCCGCGGCTACGTCGGCGACCCGGCGCAGACCGCCAGCCGGTTCGTCGCCGACCCGTGGACCCCCGGCGCCCGGCTCTACCGCACCGGCGATCTCGCGCGCTGGACCGCGGCGGGCACCCTGGAGTTCCTCGGCCGGGTCGACCACCAGGTCAAGATCCGCGGCATGCGGGTCGAACTCCAGGAGATCGAGGCCGCACTGGCCGCCCACGACGCCGTGCGGCACGCCGTCGTGGTCACCGTGCGCGGCCCCAGCGGCGCCACCCAGCTCGCCGGGTACTGCACGGGCACCGGGCTCGACGGCGACGTCCTGCGCGGCTGGTTGGCAGAACGGCTGCCCGAGCACATGGTGCCGCCCACGATCCAGGTGCTCGACGCCATCCCGGTGACGCCCTCGGGCAAGGTCGACCGCAAGGCCCTGCCCGCACCGGACTTCACCGCGGGCGCCCGGCGACCCGTCACCGAGGTCGAGGAACTCGTCTGCGCGCTGTTCGCCGAGGTGCTCGGCCTGCCCAGGGTCGGGGTCGACGACTCGTTCTTCGCGCTGGGCGGCGACAGCATCGTGTCGCTCCAGCTTGTCGCGAAGGCCCGGGCGGCTGGGCTGGTGATCGCGCCGCGCGACGTGTTCGACAGCCGCACTGCGGGCGACCTGGCCCGGCTCGTAGCGGATCGCACCCCGAAAACGATCATGGGATCGACCATCGACGCGCTGGGGGAGGTGCCGCTCACGCCCGTCATGCGAGCCGTCCTGTCGCGCGATGGTCTGCGGCGCCGATATGCCCAGGCAGCGGTGGTCGCGGCACCTGCGAACCTGGATCCCACCGCGCTCGCGTCCGCTGTCGCCGCGGTCCTGCGCCACCACGACGCCCTGCGCGCGGTCGTCAGCCCCGACGGTGACGGGTGGCGCTACGTCGTCCCGCCCGCAGGAGACGGCGACGGCGTTCTCCGGGCAGGTCACGGCGACGTTCGGGCCGAACTTGACGCCGCCGCGGACCGCCTGGACCCAGCGGCCGGGGTCATGCTCCAGGTCGTCTGGTTCCGCGAGGTCATTGGCATCGTCGTGCACCACTTCGCCGTCGACGGTGTCTCGTGGCGGATCCTGCTGCCCGACCTCGCCGACGCCTACGCGGCCGCGGTCGACGGCAGAGCCCCGCAGCTTCCGCCGGTCGGCACGTCACTGCGGGCTTGGGCCGTCGGGCTCGCGGCCGCGAACCGCGAGTATGAAGTGGACTACTGGCGCTCGGTCCTTGACGGCGGGGACACCCCGTTGGGCCGCGGGCTCGATCCGTCCCTCGACGTGTTGTCGACGGTGCGGGACGTTCGGGTGCAGCTGCCTGTCGACGTGTCGCGAGCACTGCTCACCGACGTCCCCGACCGGTACTTCGCGCGGGTGGACGACGTCCTGCTCACTGCGCTCGCCGTCGTACTACGCCGCCGCGGTGGCCCTACGTTGGTCGAGCTGGAGGGCCACGGCCGCGAGGACGCTGTTGTCGAGGGGGCGGATCTGTCCCGCACGGTCGGTTGGTTCACCAACACCTACCCCGTGCGGCTGGACATCGACCACTCCGACATCGGTGACGCGCTCAAGCAGGTCAAGGAGACGCTGCGCGTGGTCCCCGACAAGGGCATCGGCTACGGGCTACTCCACGAACCGCCCACCCCTGCCCAGATCACCTTCAACTACCTGGGCCGCTATGGCGGCTCGGACGCCACTGGGCCGTGGTCGCAGCTGGGCGACTACGCGGACATGGCGGGCATCTCCGATCCCACCGCGCCCGCGCCTAACGCCCTGGAGATCACCGCGCTCACCGAGGACACCGCCGACGGCCCTGTGCTGCGCGCCACGTGGTGCTACCCCGAGGGCGTTCTCACGCAAGAGGACGTGATGGCGCTCGCCACCGGGTGGGTCGATGCCCTCGCAGAACTGGCTGCTCAGGACGATGCGGGCGGCCATACGCCTTCGGACATGCCATTGGTCGCGATCGACCAGGCCAGCCTCGACGCGTTCGAAGAGCAGTGGGGCGACCTGTGAGCCGGTCCAACATCGAGGAAGTCCTGCCTCTTGCGCCGCTGCAGGAAGGCTTGCTGTTCCACGCCCTCTTAGACGAATCCGACGATGTCTACACCGTGCGAACTGTGGTGGACCTCGACGGCGACGTTGACTCTGAACGCTTGCGAGGAGCTGCTGAAGCCTTGGTTCAGCGGCACGCAGTGCTAAGAACCGCGTTCACGCAAAGTGCCACCGGGGCTGTCCAGGTCGTTCTTCGGCGCGTGCGCGTGCCGTGGAGCGAGGTCGACCTGCGCACGACCGCGCAGCCACCACACGAGCCGTTCGTGCTCGACAAGCCACCGTTGATCCGGTTCGTGCTCGCTCGCACTGGCGACACCGCCTATAGGCTCATCATCACCAGCCACCACATCCTGCTCGACGGCTGGTCCGGCCCGCTGCTGCTGCGCGACCTGTTCGCCCTCTATAGCGGAACCTCGCTACCACGCGTGAGGCCATACCGGGACTTCCTGGCGTGGTTGTCCAAGCGGGACAGAGCGGCTGGCCTCAAGGCATGGGCCGACCTCCTCGACGGAGCAACACCGACCCTGACGGCTCTACCTGCCACAGGGAGGCCGCAGAGGCTGGAACTGGCTGAACCGGAGGACTTGAGCGCGGCAGTCACCGCACTGGCACGCCGCGCGGGCGTCACGGTCAGCACCGTCCTGCACGCCGCCTGGGGCATCGTCGTGGGCAGCCTCACCGGACGCGATGACGTCGTCTTCGGCGCCACGGTGTCCGGTAGGCCCGCCGACCTGCCCGGCGTCGACACCATGGTCGGGCTGTTCATCAACACCATCCCCGTCCGGGTCAGGCTCAACCCCTGGACTGAGATCCCCGACCTGCTGCGGCAACTCCACCGCGCGCAGACCTCCGTGCTCGACCACCACCACCTCAACCTCGGCGAGATCCAAGCCGCGGTCGGCGTGGGGGAACTGTTCGACACCCTTGTCGTCGTCGAGACCTACCCCGTGGACGACACCGCGATCGACACGGTCCGCGAAGCGATGGACGTCCGCGCCACCGGCGTCGACACCGACGACGCCACCCACTACCCGCTCACCCTCACCGCCGAACCCGGCGCCCGGCTCGCCCTGGCACTGGAACACCGCCTCGACCCCGACCACGCCACGACCATCGGCGACCTGCTGATCTCCACCCTGCGGGACCTGACCCAGGTCAGTTGTGCGGGCGAGGTCAACCGCGTGCCCGCAGCACCCCGCGCCCGGGTCGAGCCGACCACGGCGACTCTGCTGGACCTGTTCGCCGAACACGCCGACTCCGACGGGCCCGCAGTCGTCTGCGGGCAGGTGTCGCTGACGTTCCGCGAGGTGGACGCGATGTCGACCGACCTCGCGGGATACCTCGTGTCCCAGGGGGTCGGGCAGGAAGACCGGGTCGCGGTCGTGCTGCCCCGCTCGGTCGACGTCGTCGTGTCGATGCTGGCCGCCTGGAAGGCGGGTGCGGTCGTCGTGCCCGTCGATCCGGCCTATCCGGCGGACCGGATCACCGCGACCCTCGCTGCCGCCCGGCCTGTCGTGGTCATCGACGAGACGACCCCCCGAGAGTCATCGCAGCACCGGCTGCCCGGCCCTGTGGGTCCCGATTCCGCCGCGTACATCGTCTTCACGTCGGGCTCGACAGGACAACCGAAGGGCGTCGTCGCTACACACGGGGGAGTGGTCAACCTCGCGCTCGCGCACCGCACCGCCTTCATCGACCAACCCCGCCGGTTCCGCGCCCTCAACCTGCTCTCGTTCGCCTTCGACGGTTCCGTGGACCCGCTGCTCTGGCTCTTCGCCGGTCACACCGTGCACGTCCTGCCTGACGACCTCATGGGCGACTCGCCCGGCATCGTCGACTACTGCGCACGCCACCGCATCGACTTCGTGGACGCGCCGCCGTCCTTGCTCGAGCTCCTCATCGCGGACGGCCTCCTCGACACCGGGCTGTCCATCCTCGCGACCGGAGCCGAAGCCGTCAGCCCGCGCCTATGGGACGAACTGGCCGCGTTCGACGGCGTGGCCCTGAACCTCTACGGACCCACCGAGTGCACGGTCGACGCCACCTGGACCGTCGTCACCCCCGGCCTACCGCACATCGGCGCGCCTATAGCCGGGGCCAGTGCCGTAGTGCTCGACTCCGCCCTGCGCCCAGTCGCGGTCGGCGTCCCCGGTGAGCTCTATGTGGCAGGTGCCGGTGTCGCGCGCGGATACGACAACCGGCCCGGGGAAACCGCGACCCGGTTCGTCGCGGATCCCTATGGCAGCGGAACCCGCCTCTATCGCACGGGTGACCTGGTTCGCCGGACCAAGACAGGCACCTTGGAGTTCCTCGGCCGCGCAGACGACCAGGTCAAGATCCGCGGCCACCGCGTCGAGCCCGGCGAGGTCGAGGCAGCCCTCTTAGCCCACCCGGCCGTCCGCCAAGCCGCTGTCATCGCGCGGACCGACGCGGGTGTCACCCGACTCGTCGGCTACGTGACCCCTGCCGACATCGACGCAGCCGCTGTTCGCGCGACCCTCGCCAGGACGCTGCCTGACCACCTCGTGCCTGCGGCGGTCGTCGCCCTCGACACCTTCCCCGCCACCCCCAACGGCAAACTCGACCGCCGTGCGCTGCCCGCACCCCAGTACGCGTCCACGACCACACGTCCGGCCCGCACCCGCGCTGAACGCGTCCTGTGCGACCTCTACGCCGAGCTCCTCGGCCTCCCCGAAGTCGGCGTTGACGACTCGTTCTTCGCCCTTGGCGGCCACTCGCTGCTCGCGGCCCGCCTCATCTCCCGCGTCCGCGCCGAGCTAGGCACCGCACCGGGACTGCGCGCCGTGTTCGATGCCCCCAGCCCGGCCGCGCTCGCGGCCCGCCTCGACGGCCCCGAACTGGACACCGCCTACGAACCGCTGCTCCCGCTGAGGCCTATAGGCACGGCTGCACCCTTGTTCTGCGTACACCCGGGCTTGGGGCTGAGCTGGTCTTACGCCGGGCTCCTCGCCCACATCGACCCGGACATCCCCGTGTACGGCCTGCAGGCCACCGGGTTCACAGGGCCCGTCACCGTCGACGACATCGCGGACCACTACGCGGCCTTGATCACTGCTGCCGCCCCCACAGGGCCAGTCCGCCTGCTCGGCTGGTCGCTCGGTGCCGTCCTCGCCCACGCCGTCGCCCGCAGACTCGACCGGGTCACCGCACTGGTCCTGCTCGACGGCTACCCAGGCGGCGACGAGCCCGAAGAAGAGTCCGGCGGTGGAGCCCGCTTCCTGCACGAATGGCTCCAGCGAGCGGGCTACCTCGTCGACGACATCGACCCGGACACGATGACCCCTGACCGCGCCGCCGAACTCGCGGACACAGGCCTCTTAGCCGGCCTCGGCGCTGCCCGCATCGGCGCACTAGCCGCCAGCATGCGCGCAGTGGCCAACGTCGACACCACCGTCAAACCCGGCCTCTATGTCGGCGACGCCCTCTTGGTGCGAGCAACCCCTGGTGGGGACCCCACTTTGTGGGAGCCCTACATCGCGGGGCGGCTCACCACCCACACGGTCGACGTCGAGCACGAGGCACTCATGACTTCCCACGCGCTGCGCGTGGTCGGCCCGCTCGTCGCGGCCGCGTTGAGAACCCCCCACCCAGGTGGGGACAGATGAAGCAGTCAGAACCGCAGAAAGGCACGTCCATGGTCGACACCTCCCCGCGCCCCGCCCGGCCGTTCTCCCGCAGGCTCTTCCTGAGCGGCTCGGCAGCGGGCGCGCTGACCCTGGGCCTCACCGCCTGCGGATCCAGCGAAACCCCCACCCCCGCCCCGGCTCCCACCAGCGGCGCCGCGGTCGGCGGGTTCCCGCTGACCATCGAGGGCGCCGAGGGCAAGACCGTCATCCCCAGCCAGCCCAGCCGGGTGCTCACCGTCGGCTTCATGCGCGACGTCGACGAGGCCGTCTCGCTCGGCGTCGTCCCCATCGCCATCACCCCGCAGACCAACTTCGACTCCGGCCTGGCGCCCTGGGTCGAGGCCAAGCTGGGCGGGGCCGCGAAGCCGCAGCAGATCGAGGTCGAGGACAACCTGCCGTTCGAGAAGATCACCGAGCTCGCTCCCGACCTGATCCTGGCCACCGACAGCTACACCCTCGCCGACGACTTCGCCAACCTCACGGCGATCGCCCCCACCCTGTCCTACCAGGACGACGTGGCCGAGGACACCTGGCAGACCAGGGCCAAGCGCATCGGCGCCGCCCTGGGCAAGGCCGACGCCGCCGGGAAGGCCGTCGCCGACGTCGAGTCGAAGATCGCCGCGGCCAAGGACGGCAACAAGGCCACCCTCGACGGCAAGACCTTCACCTTCAGCCTGCTCAACGCCGAGGGCCAGCTCGCCACCGTCATCCTGCCGACCGACGCCTCCGCCCAGTTCCTGTCCCAGCTCGGCCTCAAGCTCTCCGACCAGGTCACCAGCCTGCCGCAGGCCGGTCCCGCTGGCCGCGCGGTGGTCGCCCAGGAGAACACCAAGCTGCTCGACGCCGACGTCGTGCTGTTCTCCTTCCGCAGCGAGGACGAGCGCAAGCAGGTCGAGGGCGACCGGCTGTTCCAGGCCCTGCCCGCGGTCAAGCGTGGCGCCTACGTCGCACTGGAGGTCGGCGAGGCGCTGTCGCTGGCGTTCCCGTCCACCCTGAGCATCCCGTTCGCGCTCGAGAAGATCGTGCCCAAGGTCGTCGCCGCAGCGGCCAAGGCCTGACCGGCGCCGACGTCCTAAGAGGAGCAACACGATGACGCTGGCCCACACGATCCAGGGTGAAGGACCCGTAGTCGACAGGATCGCGGCTGACCGCGACGGGCTAAGAGCGAAGCTGGTCGAGCACGGCGCACTACTGCTGCGCGGCTTCGAGATCGGCGGCGCAGACGGCCTCGCTGACGCGGTGCGTGCGTTCTCAGGGGAACCGCTCACCTACACCGAGCAGTCCTCTCCGCGCGACGTGATCAAGGGAAAGGTCTACACATCGACCTCTTACCCCGCGCAGGCCGAGATCCCCCTACACACCGAGATGTCCTACCAAGCGGTCTGGCCGCTGACGCTGTTCTTCCACTGCGTCGAACCGCCTCTTACCGAGGGTGCCACACCGCTTGCCTCTATCCGCGAGGTCTACGAGCGCATAGACCCGGATGTGCGGGCCGAGTTCGAGCAGCGCCGTTGGATGGTGGTGCGCAACTACGGCGAAGACGTCGGCCTACGCTGGTGGACCGCGTTCGGCACGGAGGACCGCGCGCAGGTCGAGAAGCAGTGCGCTGCGGGTGGGCTCACCGCCGAGTGGGTGGGGTCCGACGGCCTACGCACTAGAGCGGTGCGCGACGCGGTCCACCACCACCCCGTCACGGGGCTGCCGGTGTGGTTCAACCACATCGTCATCTTCCATGAGAGCAGCCTGCCCGCCGAGGTCCGCGAAGGCATCGCCGAGATCTATGGGCCTGACGGGTTCCCCAACAACTCGTACTACGGCGACGGCAGCGTCATCCCCGACGACGTAGTGGCCCACCTGCGCCAGTGCTACCGGGCCGCGTCGACCCGGTTCGACTACCAGCGCGACGATCTGTTGGTAGTGGACAACATGTCAGCCGCGCACGGGCGGGAGCCGTTCACCGGTCCGCGCAAGATCGCTGTAGCCATGGCGGAATCGTCCGCGTGAAGGGGAGTTGCTAGCCTTGCCCGGTAACACCGCGCAGAGCGACGAGGGGCCACTTGTGCAAGAAAGGCGTCCTCGCAGCGTAAGTGTGCGCCTCTTAGGGTTGATCGGTGCTCTTGTTGCGCTCGCGGCGGTGTGTGTGTTGAGCATGGTCGTCGGGGCCGAGAACATCGACGTGGGAACCGCGTGGCGCCTACTGTGGCACGACGACGGCAGCGAGATCGCCTACATCGTCCGCGAGTTGCGGTTCCCACGCACAGTCATCGGCCTGTTCGTCGGTGTCGCCCTCGGTCTCGCCGGCGCTCTCATGCAGGCGCTGACGCGGAACCCGTTGGCCGACCCCGGCCTGCTCGGCGTGGAGATCGGTGCCTCTACCGCGGTGGTGGTCGCGATCTCCGTCTTCGGCATCACCGCGCCCAGCGGCTACGTGTGGTTCGCGCTGCTGGGCGCGGCGGCCGCCTCCATCGCCGTCTACGCACTAGGCGCCGCGGGCCGCGCCGCCACCCCGGACCGCATGGTCCTCGCCGGGGCGGCCCTCACCGCGGCCCTCAACGCCATCGTCGGCATCATCCTGGTGGTCGACGCCGCGACCTTCGACCGGTTCCGTTTCTGGGTCATCGGCTCCCTCGCGGGCCGCGGCGTGGACGTGTTCCTGGAGGTCGCCCCGTTCATCGGAGCGGGCGTACTGGTCGCCCTCTGCCTCGGCCGCCCCCTCAACGCCCTCGCGCTAGGCGACGAAACCGGCCAAGCCCTCGGCGTCCGCGTCAACCAAGTCCGCCTCACCGGCGCGATAGCCGTAACCCTCCTGTGCGGCGCAGCCACAGCCGCCATCGGCCCTGTTGTGTTCGTCGGCCTAGCGGTCCCACACATCGCCCGGCTCATCACCGGCCCCGACCACCGCTGGGTCCTGCCCTATGCGGCAGTCCTCGCAGGCATCCTCCTGGTCGGCTCTGACGTCCTAGGCAGAGTGCTTGGCGCCCCAGGCGAACTACAAGTAGGAATCGTCACCGCGTTGTTGGGAGCTCCTGTCTTCATCGCCCTAGCCCGTCGCCGCCGAATGGCCCACCTATGAACGCCCTCGTGATGCGAGTGGGCCCGTTGTCGGTGCGGCTGCACCGTCGGCCGCTGCTCGTTGGTGCTGTCCTGTTTGTGGCGTTGGTGGTCGCGGCTGCCCTGAGCCTCACCACCGGCGACTACCCGGCGACCGTGTCCGACATCCTGCGGACCCTGTTCGGCCAAGGCCCCCCTGGCCTGGAACTCGTGCTGAACCGCTTCCGCCTGCCCCGACTCCTCGTCGCCATCGGCGTAGGTGCCGCGCTGGGCGCCGCAGGTGCGATCTTCCAGAGCGTGTCCCGCAACCCCCTGGGCAGCCCCGACGTCATCGGCTTCACCACCGGGTCCGCCACTGGCGCCATCCTCGTCCTCCTGATCTACCGCGACGCCCAGATCAGCGTCGCCGCAGGCGCTGTCGTCGGCGGCCTGGTCTCCGCGGTCGCCGTCTACCTCCTCGCCTACCGCCGAGGCGTCCAAGGCTTCCGCCTGGTCCTGGTAGGCATCGGCATCAGCTCAATCCTCGCCGCCGTCAACTCGTACATGCTCAGCCGCGCCTCCATCCAGGAAGCCCGCCTGGCCCAACTGTGGCAACTAGGCAGCCTCAACGGCCGCACCTGGCAACAGGTCACCCCCCTCTGGACCTCTCTAGCCGTACTGCTCCCCCTGACCCTGCTCCTCTCCCGCCGCATGCCCATCCTCGCCATGGGCGACCCCACCGCGGCCGCCTTAGGCATCCCCCCAGAACGAACCCGCCTATCCCTAATCCTCACCGGCGTAGCCCTAACCGCCGTAGCCACCGCAGCGGCAGGCCCCATCAGCTTCATAGCCCTAGCCGCCCCCCAAATCGCGGCCCGCCTAACCCGCTCCCCAACCCCCGGCATCCTCCCCGCCACCCTCACCGGCGCCGTGCTGCTGGTAACAGCAGACCTAGCAGCCCAACGCTTGATCCCCTCCCTCCAACTCCCCGTAGGCCTAACCACCGGCGCCACCGGCGGCGCCTACCTCATCTGGCTCCTGGCCACACAGCTGCGCAAGTCCTCTACTTAAAGGGATCTTCATCTGGCGACGGAGTCAGGAGCGGCGCCACCTGTGGTGGCACACCTTGGGCGAAGCGGGTTTCCTCGAACTTGATCAGGGGCATTATCGGGCCAAGGCGAAATCTATCCGGCAATCCCAACTTGGCAGGCCACGGGTCGTCAGAGAAGCGAGAATTATCAAAGTTTACTCGGCCAGCGAACGAGGCCTTCGTGAAGTCAACTACGCCCGACCAGCCTTTACCCGTGAACCGTACTTGCTGAAAGTTCGCCTCGCGACAGAAGTTGGCACTTCTGAACGAAACTTTCCCCCCGAACCTGGTCGCGTCAAACCATGCCATTGCGTTGAAGGTGGCGTCGTTGAACCAGGCGTGGCTGGCGAATGTGGCCCTGTAGAACAGGGCGGCGCCAATGAATCTGGTGGCGCGAAAGTCGACGAACCCATCGAACGTGACCCCGAAGAAAGTCGACGTGCCAATGAAAGTAGCGCCACCGAAGCGGGCGCTACGGACGTGGCAGTGGTCCATGTCGAAGCCGTTCAAGGTGGCGTCGGTCAGGTCGAGATCGATGTTGGGCCAGAACGTGCGGTTGGTGCGACGCAGGTGTCGGGTCAGGATGCGTTGAGCAGTGAGCCGCACCTCGCGTTCCTGCCGTTGCTCCTGCTCGACTTCGCGTGGACTGGTGGCCGACAGTGGTGCAGCGGGCCGGGTCCTCGCTGGTCGTAGTGGTGCGCGAAGGCCTGAGAGCCTGCGACTACCGGCTTTGTCGGGTGGTGGGGTGAAGGGTGCGCGGAGGTACGCGCAGAGCACATCGACGACGGTTTGGCGGTGGCTGGGGTTGTCCTGCGCTACCCGCTCCAAGGCGTACAGGGCTCCATGCCGTACTGCAGCTTTGTCCGAGCCGAGTTGTTCAACTGCCTTGACGTACAGCTCCGTCAAGCGCCGTTCACCGGCGTCGTGCTCGGTGGACCACTGCCGCCGCCAGGCCAGGACCAGGGTCATCACCGCGCCGGTTCCCGCGCCGATGGCCAAGGCGGTGCGGATCATCTCCAACCGCCCTGTGGACGTCGACACGTCCAACACGCGCGAGAGCACCATCACCGCAGCCACTGCCGCGGCCACGACTGGCACCACGATCACCACCACTGGCCGCCACCAACCCGGACCGCGCCGCGAGTTCGCCACCCGAAGATCATCGCGCAACGCGGACTAGTGCGGTCGCGGGGTGGGCCGAAGGGGCCCACCCCGCGTCGTTGTCAGCGGATGAGGAGTTGGATGAGTTGGCCGATCACGAACAGGACCACCGTCAAGGCGTTGGACGATCGGCGGTCGCGGCGTCTGGGGTTGATGCGCTGCTTGGGCATGGGGTACTCCCTCTCGAACCGGTGGGCGGCGTGGCTATTGCGCGAACACGGTTCGACTAGCTGAAGGGTCTGCTCAGGCCCTCGCCCGGGAGCGGGCTTCAACGTGACATTCACCGAGTATCCCGTCGGCGGATCGGTTGGTACAGCGGATTTCTCGGCACGGACTACGGGGAGATGGTGATGCGCAGGCCGAGTTCGAAGACCACGTCGTCGGGGGGTGGGGTGTTGGTGGCGGCGATGACCACGGGGAGTCGGTAGGCGTGGACGAGGTCGTTGATCATGCCTGCCAGGCGGAAGCGGGTGGGGTGGGGGAGGGTGTCGAAGTCGTCCAGGAGGAGGGCTATCGCGCGGGTGGTCAGCCAGTGGCGGGCGGTTTCGGGGGTGGTGTTGAACTCCGCGGCGGCCTGGGTGGCGAGCCAGGTCAGGAGGGGGCGTTGGCCTGGGGGTTCGGTCCAGGTAGCGGCGGAGAGCAGGAGGGGGGTGGGGTGGGTGAGGGTGGCCGCGAGGTGGTGCAGGACGGTGGTGCGGCCGGAGTTCGGGGGGCCGACGATGGCGAGGGAGCCGTGTTGGGCCAGGAGGTCGGGGATGTCCTCCGACGAGACCCCGCCCTCCTTGGTCCACAGTGGAGTGTGGAAGTCCGGCGGGGCGGGAGTGGTTCGGGGCGGTGGGAGGTCGGGGCTCGCGGTCGCGGGGCCGTCGGCTGGGTCGGTGGCGGCGAAGTGGTCTCGGACCTCTGGGGTGGCGAACAGCTTGCCGCGCATGATGTCCCGGTCCTGGGCTTGGCGGCGGAAGCGGCGTCGGCGCCTGGGCAGGAGGCCGAACCAGCGGTGCTCGGCGATGACGATCCTCTCGTTGAGAGGATCCAGGACGATGCCGATGGCGATGGCCAGAGCGGGCACCGCGAACGTGCCGCACACCGCACCGACCAGGACCCAGGGCGTGATCTGGTGGGTTCCGGGCGGTGCGACGGTGAGGACGCAGACCGCCAGCCCGGTCATCGCGGCGGCGAGCAGCAGGGTCGCTCGTCGCACTGGGCCGGGTCGCCGGATCGATGACCACCGGCTTCGGCCGTAGCCCGCGTTGGACGTGACCAGATCGCTGATGACCGCGGCGGCCAGTGTCGTGAGCAGGCCGACAGCGGCGCCGACCGCGAGTTCTCGCGCCACCTCCGGTCGCCACGCGGCAGCCGCCAAACCGGTCCCCACCAGCAGGTTGACGAGTTTGCCGACGGCGGTCGCCCGCATCAGGGCACCCACACACGCCGCGAAGGCGACCGCGGACAGGATCCAGGCGGCAGCCGAGCCCGGTGTCGACTCGATGATCCACCGGTTCGCCGCGGCGAGCCCCGTGCCCGCGAGCGCGCCGACCGCGACCGGTGCGATCACCTCGACCACGCGCATCCACGCGGGCCGCTGCGGTAGGTCGATCACGTAGCCGAACTGGGCCACACCTATCAGGAGCGCCATGGTCGCGGCGGGCAGCGCCAACACCGCCGTCGCGATGCCCACGGCCGATCCGAACAGGGTGACCGCCTGCCAGACAACGCCGACCACGACAAGGGTGGCGATCACGAGGGGCAGTGCCGTCCGACCTATCGCCGCACGGACCGCTCTGTGCTGCGCCCACAGGTCGCGCGGGACTCGGCCAGGGGAGTCCCCGTCGCGCTGCGCGCGGGCGATGTAGGAGAGGTAGCGCGCGGTTCGGGGCGTGATCCACGGGTCGTCCGGGTCGAACCGACTCGGCTCCACGGCAGTGGGGACGTCCACCTCAGGCGGCTCGGGGTCCGGCTCTGGTTGGGGTTGCGGTTCTTCGGCGGCCCGGGTGCTGGAGACCAGGCCACCGGAGCGGTCGAAGCGGGTCACCGACAGGTGCGGCAACTCGGGGGCCTTCGGCGTGGTCGACACCAGCACCACGGGGGTGCCGGGCGCGTTCGCCACGATGACCCCGATCAGCGTGTTGAAGATCAAGTCCAGGTTGGGTTCGCGCTGCTCGACCGCGACCACCACCCTGCCGTCGTGCAGCCAGCGGACGGCGTCGAGCGGATCCACCCCGTAGCGCCGCCTCCACTGGCCCGTGAACTGGGCCAGGCCCGGGTCCCACACCGCGAACGGGTCTTCCTTGTCGGCCTTGAGTTCGGCCACGGTGAGCACGGCCCGGAGCGGGAGCACGGTACCGCGGTCGAGCAGGGCGGCGGTCAGTCCACTCAGGACCTCGGAGGGGAAGCCCGTGAGCAAGACGACCTCGTCCGCGGCGGCGTCGATCGCGGCGAGCGCCGTCGCGGTGTCCTCGGCCGGGCGGACACCGTCGATGGCTCGGACCCGGCGTGCGGCCTCCGCCCAGCGGGACTCGGCCTCGGCCCGCGCCGTCGCTCCCAGCGGCGGGAGCCCGTTCGCGGGATTGATCGCCGCTAGGTGCTCGGTGAACAACAGGTGCGGGAAGGTGTGGGTAGCCCCGCCGCGGAGCAGGCCGTGGCTCGCCGCCTCCCGCAAGAAGCGTCGAGTGCGCCACGGCAGGAGCCCGGTGCACAACGCCGTGATCCGGTACACGAACCGCCAGAACCCGCCGGCCTGCACTACCGCCAGCAGGAACCCCATCGGAACGCCGATCGCGAGGCCGCAGAACACGCCGAGCGTGGTCGACCACGTGTCGTCGCCGCCGGGGACGAAGACCAGGGCGCCCAGCCCCACCGCCCAGGCGAGGGCGATCTGCGTCGGGACGCCGGTGAGCGGACGGGCCGCGTCGGGGGCCCTGCTGGAGCTGTCCGGTGTGAGCGCGGTGATCAGGAACCCGGTCGCCGCACCGGCGCCGAAACCCGCGGTCCACGACGGCGACAGCTCGCGCAGGGCGAGCACCTGCGCGGCGACCGCACCGGCGGTGCCGACGAGGAGCGACCAGCGGACCCAGCGGCGGTCGCCGGCGAGCAACGCGGCGAAACCCCCGATGACCGAGGTGGCCACCGCGGGGAACAGCCACGGCTCGGCCGCGCCACCCAGAGCCGCCAGCGCTCGGCCCACCAGGTACGGCAACAGACCGACCAGCGCGCCGAGCACGAGGCAGATCGCCGCGCCACCGAGTTGCCCGCGCAGGGAGCGCGGGGCCTCGAGGGTGGTCGAGGGAATCCGGCCGGTCGTGATGGAGACCAAGATCGCTGCCACCACACCCAGCGCCGACAGGGGGACCAAGACCGCGAAGAACCCGCCCGCGGCCACCGCGGGGTACATCCCCGTGACGAAGGTGCCCGCCAGCAGGTACGGGTGGAAGAGGTGGTGGAATCCGGCGATGACCTCGTCGGGCATCCGCGCGTCGCGCTGGCGGTGGGCGGTGGCCAGGTCGACTTGGGCGCCGCCGAGGCTGCGTGCGATTCTCGCCAGGGTCGCGAGGTAGCGGACCGTGCGGACGGGGTCGCGGCGGGTGCGCCACCGGCCGAGGAGTTCGGCGAGGTAGCCGTCGAGCAGCAGCCGCCGGGTCTGCTCCACGGTGGTGTCGGGCGCGTCGCGCAGGGCCACTGTCGCCACGCTGAGCCACAGCGGGGTGGTGACCAGGTCCCACAGGTCCTCGTGCCGGTCGAGCACGGCCCGCAGCCCCTGCGCCGCCGGGTCGGCGGCGATGTGCCGTTCGACCTGGTCGCGGGTCAGCGGCGCGATCGAGACGGTCTGGTCGACGCGCAGACCGCCGGGGTACCCGTCGGCGCGGCTGGTGAGCGCGATCGGCGGCTGGGGGCTCTCGTCCAGCATGAGGTTGATCGACCGCACGCACCGCCGCCGGTGCTCCGCGGGCACTTCGTCGAGCCCGTCCAGCAGGAGCACGATCCCGCGTTGGGACAGCCACGCCGACGTCACCGCCTCGGGGATCCGGTAGAGGTCCCGCACCCTGCGCGGCAGCCACCTGGCGAGGCTCTCCACGGGCGCTGGCTCCTCAGCCCGCTTCAGCAGGGACCGCAGCCGTGACCAGCGCTGTCTGGCGGGCCGCCACGCGGCGAGCGAGACGAAGACCGGCACCGGTTCGTCCGGGTCGGCCTCGGCCTTCGCGAGCAGCTCCGACCCCAACCTGAGCAGCGAAGTCGTCTTGCCCGCGCCCGCCGCCCCGAGCACCACCAACGACTCGCCCTCGTCGAACGCCTCACCGATAGACCGGTCACCCACGTCGAGCCGAACGGGCAGGTCGGCCAGGACCCCCATGAGCTGCTGGTCCACCTGCGTCCGCACCCGCGCCAACGCCCGCCGCCGATCCCGAGCCGACGCCGCGCCGCCGTCGGTCCGGGATCGCCGCTGGTCCCCGAACCACAGGGCCAACTGGACCGACGCCAACCCGACACCCGCGGCCACCAGCCAAGGCCATGCCTGCGGCCCGTCCCCGGTCGCGATGTTGGTCAACACCCCCACGACGACCGTGAGCACCGACCCCACGACAACTGCGGCCCCACCCCGCCGCCACGCCCCTGGCTCCCGCCCACCCGCCACGCCCAAAGATCGCACACGGGATGGCCTGTTTCCAGCCGAGTTAGTGGCGCGGCCCAGAAGGTTGACAGGGTCTCGACCTGCCCACGACGTCCCTGGCTGCGTTGCCGAAACGACCGAGTACGCCCAGTACGAGGCCGTTCCGGCGCCTTGCCAGGAACGCCGTGGACAGGCCGATACCCCACCAACCCTCTGGGTCGCGCCACTAGCCTCGGACCATGGTGTTCGATCCCGTCCGGTTCGACCTGCAGGGGTTTGCCGGGTTTGAGATGGAGCGGTATGTGCGGCGGACGTTCTGCAGTTGGGAGGAGGTGGGGTGGCGGTCGTTGATGGTGCAGCGGTTCGAGCACGTTCCGGTGGTCGAGGGGATGGTGTTGCCGGGGACGGCGGCGTTGCACGTAGTGGTTCCGGTGTCGGGGCGGGCGGAGATGGTGACCCGGTCCGGCGGGCGGGGGGTGCGGCAGTCGTGGGTGCCTGGTAGGCCGTTGTTGAGTGTGCCGGGGGAGTCGAGTGTTCGGGGGTATCGCGGCACCGGGAGGCTGGTGAGCGTTCAGGTGCACATCCCGCGCGACACCGTCGACGCGGTCGCGGCGCGGTTGGGCGGAGTTGTGGATTACGAAGCCATGGCGGCTGCCGTTGTCGATGACCGGGTGGTCGCGGAGACGGCCCGAGCCCTCGCTGATCCGGGCGCGGCGAATGATCTCTATGCCGAGTCCGCCGCCGCTTTCCTGGCTACGCACCTGCTCACCCGGCACCGCCCTCAGCGCGCGATCCCGGTCAGGGAGGACACCCGGGTGCGTGCGGTCATCGCGGTCATGCGCGAACGGCTGGCCGACCCGATCACGCTGGCGGACCTCGGTGATCACGTGCACCTGTCGGTCTTCCACCTGGTCCGGGTGTTCCGGGCCGCGACGGGGGAGACACCGCACCGGTACCTGACCCGGTTGCGGATCGAGGAGGCGAGGCGGCTCCTGCGCGACACCGATCTCGCGTTGGCCCAGATCGCCACGCGGTGCGGGTTCGCGAGTCCTGGTGCGCTGTCGACGGCCTTCGTGCGGCACGTCGGCGTTAGGCCGTCGGTGTACCGCAACTTCTGACCGGTGCACCGCTATCGCGCGCATGGGTTCCGCGACACCGCCGCCCTAGCGTTCGGCTCATGAGCTCCTACGACGTCACCGCCGAGTCGACCGCGCCACCCGCGGCGGTCTGGGCGCTGCTGCTCGACACCACGACATGGCCGACGTGGTCGCGGGTCGACGAAGCGCGAGCCGACGGTTCGCTGCGCACCTTCCGCACCGGCAAGGTGATCACCGAAGAGCGCGTGACAACCCTCGACCCCGAACGCCGGTTCGCCTACGAGGGCATCGTGAACCCGCACCTCACCAACTACCAAGCGGCCGTCGAACTGACCGAACTCCCCACCGGCGGCACCCGGATCCGCTGGCACGGCACGTACCAGACGAGGTGGTGGATGAGCTGGTTCCTGCCGCTGTACCTGCGGCGGTTCATGCTCACCATGGCGACCGGGCTCGCCGAGCACGCGGCTAAGATCACCTGACGGAACCCGTAGGCTCCAGGAGGTCACGTGCCTGATCTCACCCCGGCGGACGCGGCGACCTGGTTCGCCCACGCGGGCATGCCCCTGCCCGAAGACCGCCACGCCGAAGTCGCCGCCCTGGCGTCACGCATGAACGACCTGGCCGCCGGGTTGCGCGAACTCGACCTCGGTGACGTCGAGCCGTACCGGCCAGGAGGTGCGGATGCTGCCCGCTGACCTGACCCTCACGGCCGCCGCGCGCGCCATCCGCGACCGCGAGCTGTCCCCGGTCGAGCTGGTCGATTCCGTGCTGGCCCGCGTCGCGGAAGTCGAGCCCCGCCTTGGCGCGTACGTGACGGTCACCGCTGATCGTGCCCGCGCGGCGGCGGTCCGAGCCGCGGGTGAGATCGCTTCGGGTGGGTATCGCGGGCCGCTGCACGGGATCCCGTACGCGATGAAGGACCTCATCGACATCGCCGGTCTGCCCACGACGGCCAGCTCCCGGGTACGGGCGGATCATGTTGCCACTGCTGACAGCGTGGTCGCCCAGCGCTTGGACTCGGCGGGCACGGCACTGGTGGGCAAGACCCACACGCACGAGTTCGCTTACGGCCTGGTCACACCGCAAACCGCCAACGCGGTCGACCCCGGCCGCATCGCGGGCGGGTCCAGTGGCGGCTCCGCGGTCGCTGTGGCTGCGGGCGCGGCGACCTTCGCGTTGGGCACCGACACGGGCGGTTCGATCCGCGTTCCCGCGGCGCTCAACGGCGTCGTCGGCCTCAAACCGACCTACGACCTCGTGCCCCGGGACGGCGTAGTGCCGCTGTCCTGGTCGTTGGACCACGTCGGCCCGATCACCCGCACAGTGGCGGACGCGGCACTTGTCCTGCCCGCCCTCAGCGGCCGCCCGGAACCTACCCTGACCCCCAACGTCACCGGTCTGCGCATCGGCATCCCCCGAAACCACTACTTCGACCGTGTCCACCCCGAGGTCGCCGCCGCCGTCCACACGGCTCTGACCCATCTGGAATCCCTCGGCGCCCACCTGATCGACGTCGAGATCCCCATGGCGCGGTACGTCCTGCCGATCAACTGGGCGATCATGGGGCCTGAGGCCACCGCGTACCACGAACCCACCCTGCGCGGCACGCCCGAGCTGTACACGCCGGAGATCCACGTGCTCCTGGAGGCGGGGCTGCTCCTGCCGGTCACCGACTACATCCGCGCCCAACGCGCCCAAACCCTCATGCGCCAGAAGTGGCTTGAGGTCTTGGAAACGGTCGACATCGTTGCCGCCCCCACCACGCCGGTGACAGCCATCCCGGTGGACCAACAGGACGTCACCTGGCCTGATGGCGTCACCGAAACCGTGTCAGTGACTTACGTCCGCTTGTCGTCACCCGCGAACATCACCGGCCTCCCGGCGTTGTCGGTACCGGTCGGACTGGACGGCGCCGGGTTGCCGATCGGGATGCAGCTGATCGGACGGCCCTTCGCGGAATCCGTTGTCCTGGGCGCCGGACACGTCTACGAACTGTCCGTTTAGGATGGAGTAGACAGCGGTCGTACGCGATGATCCTGGGGGATTCGTTGCCAAAAGTACCTGACGCGCGCAAGGCGGGCCGTGCGGCGGTCAACGCGTTGCGAGCACTCTTGGAGCGCCACAACCACATCGTCCAGGAGGTGGACGGGCAGAACGACTTCGGCGAAGACCTGCACGTCACGTTCACCGAGGGCGGCGAGGTCACCGGCGACCTGGTGAAGATCCAGGTCAAGGGCGGCCACTCGTGGCGCAGGGCCACCGGATACGCCGTTCCGGTCGGCGACCACGGCAGCACCTGGGCCGACGGCAACATCCCGGTCCTCTGCGTCGTGCACGACCCGGACACCGACGGGCTCTACTGGGCCAACGCCACCAAGCAACTACTGGCGGCCCGGCGCGGCGGCGAGGTGCTCAAGGCGATCGCCGTCAGCCTCGACGACGTGCTCGACGACACCTCCATCGCAGACTTCGTCGCCGAGGTCAGGCGCTACCTGAGCCGCTACCGGGGCAACCGGATCATCCAAGCCCAGCTGGGCGAGATGGCGGGCGTCGAGTTCGGTCCCTCGGACCTCGTGCAACACCACGTGAACGTGTACGGCGAGGACCTGATCTTCTGGCAGCGCCGGGGCGAGGGGTTCACCACCCTGCTGCACAGCGACCTCGACTGGCACCCGGAGTACTTCGGCCCTGAGCACTTCTTCCCCCAGGGTCAGCCGGGGACGTTCCCGCCCGTGCCGGTGGTGGGGAACACGATTCTGAGCACGGCCGAGGCCCAGTGGTTGGCGGCCTGCTTGGACGCGGCCCAGTGGGCTCGAGAACCCGCGCCTGACGATCCGCCACTGGACACCAACATCCGTGCGCGCGACGCCTACGTGGCCCAGCGGATCGAGAACCGCCTCCGGATCGAGCCCGACGCGGTGGCCCGGTCGATCCACCAGCTCCGCGAAGAGACCGCTGCTGATCAGGATCTGGCTGCCGTCGCCGCGAAGTGGGAAGCGGATGCCGAGGTGTGTGCCGAAGCGCTGTCGACACCGTGGGACGAGATGTCGAGCGATGCGCGTGGACTCGTCACGTTCTACCTGGTCAAGGAGGTGCGGGCTGGCTCGCCCGCGCTGGCGATCGACGAGCAGTTCCGGATCGTGTGGCGCACAGCCCGGGTGGCTGGGGAGTATCGGTTCGAGGCGCGGATCGGGCAACCGAGCACGCGGAAGTCGCCGCACCGGGAGTTGGTTCCGGCGTTCATGCTCAGGGCGGGCGACAGGGTCTACTGGCTGAGCAGGTACGGCAAGGAACGCGGCCGGACCGTGTCGGCGGTGTGGGATTCCCGGGAAACGCCTGGGGCTGTGTGCGTGCTCTTCGACGACCTCAGCTTGGGCGACACCTTCTGGCCGGGGGAGTTCTTCACCAGGAGAGTGCCGCCCAAGTCGAGGTGAGTTAGGCGGGGTGGGCCTCCTTGAGGAGGGCGAGCAGGCGGTCCCAGTGGTGCTGGTGTCCGTCGGGGCTGAAGACGTCGGTGTCGGACATGGTGAAGCCGTGGATGGTGTTGGGGTAGATCTCGGTGGTGTGGGGGACACCGGTCTCGTTGAGGGCTTGGGTGAGCTCGGCTAGGGCTTCGGCGGAGATGTCGGGGGTGGCGAAGCCGATGTGGACGTGGGCAGTGAGCTTCGCCAGGACGCGGTGGGGGCTGTCGGGGGCGTCGGTGACTAGGGGGCCGGGGTGGAAGCCTGCGATGGCCGCCACCTGCTCGGGGTGCGCGGCGGCGGTGCGCAGCGCCAGGATCGCGCCCACGCAGTAGCCGATGGTGGCGACCGGACCGCTGGCGACCTCGGGCTGGGCGTCGAGGAACTGGAGGTACGCGTCGGCGTCGCGCAGGACCAGGTCTGTCGTGTGGGCCCGCATCAAGGGCACCAGCTGGGTGATGATGGCGTCGCGGGCGCTGATGCGGATGTGGTCGGGTAACTCCACCACAGGGGCCTGGCCGTGGCGGTAGAAGATGTTGGGGGCGAGCACGTAGTAGCCGTGCTCGGCCAGTTCGGCCGCCTTGCGTTCGATCTCCGGCCGTGGACCGAAGGCGTCCGGGTACAGCAGCACGCCGGGGAATGGGCCGGGGCCGTGGGGGTGGGCGACGATCGCGTCGGCTTCGCCGTCGGGGGTGGGGATCCGCACCGTGGTGGTGGGCAAGGACATCTCCTGGGCTAGGTGTTAGAGGAGGCCGTGGTCGCGAGCGTAGAGGGCGGCTTGGGTGCGGTCGCGGAGGTTGAGGCGGTGCAGGATGCGGGAGATGTGGTTCTTGACCGTCCCTTCGCTGAGGTAGAGCCGGGCGGCGATCTCGCGGTTGGTGGCGCCACCCGCGATGAGGCGGAGCACATCGGTCTCGCGGGTGGTCAGGGCGTCGGTGGGAGAGGAAGGGCTGGACCCCAACGCGCTGGTGACATGCCGAGCAGCGGTGGCGTCGAGCTGGGTGACGCCCGCGTGCGCCATGCGGATCGCGTTGGCCAACTCGGTGGCGGGCAGGTCTTTGAGCAGGTACCCGGTCGCGCCCGCGCGCAGCGCCTGGATCACGTACTCCTCGTCGTCGAAGGTGGTGAGCATGAGGACCCGGCAGCCGGGCGCCCGAGTGCGCAACACAGCAACCGCGGCGACCCCGTCCATCTCGGGCATCCGGACATCCATCAACACCAGGTCCGGCGCCAACGCCAAGACCCGCTCAATGGCCTCCTTCCCGTTCGCCGCCGTACCCACCACCTCGATGTCCGGCTGCAGACCCAGCAGGGACGCGACCCCCTCCCGGACGAGCTGCTGGTCGTCGACCACCAGGACGCGGATGCTCACATGGCCTCCTGCGGGGTGGAGCTCGCGGTCGGTGTGCGGTGTGGATGTACCACACCGGTGGTGTGGACCACGGGGCGGCAGTGGAGTTGGTTGTGCGCGGCAAGAGCGAGGTTGCTCATGAGGCCACCCGGAGGGTGATGGTGGTGCCTGCGCCTGGTGCGCTGTCGATGTGCACCACGCCGCCTACTAGGGCGGCGCGTTCGCGTAGGCCTAGTAGGCCGAAGCCTTCGGGATGGGCGGGTGGGTGGAGGCTCTCGACTGGGGTGGGTGAGGCGAAGCCGCGGCCGTTGTCGTGGATGGTGAGGGTTAGGTCGTGGGGGGTGAAGGTGATTGTGATGGTTACCCGGGTGGCGGCGGCGTGGCGGCGGGTGTTGGTGAGGGCTTCTTGGGCTGCTCGGAACAGGGTGGTGACCGTGGCTTGGTCGGTTGGCCGTTCGGTGCCTTCGATGCGCAGGGTGACTGTGGGGGTGTCGTCGTCGGTGAGGAGGTCTGCTAGGGCGGTGGTCAAGGACACGGGGGAGCGCAGGGCCCCTACTGAGGCGCGTACGTCCTCCAGCGCGAGGCGGGCCGATTTGCGTGCGTCGGCTACGGCCCGGTCGGCGATGTCGGGGTCGTGGGGGCGGAAGGCCGCCGCCTTCTCCAGCTGGATGGAGATGGCCGTCAGGTGGTGACCGAGGCTGTCGTGGATGTCGCGGGCGACTCGGTTGCGCTCGGCCGCCGCCGAGAGTTCGCCGACCCGTGCGGCGGCGCGGCGCTCCCTGGTCACCACGTCGGCCATCGCGACCGCCAGCACCACGCCCATGCCGAACATCAACAGGTCTGACACGTACACCGCGTCGCGGTACCAGCCGGGGACCCACACCGCGAAGCCCGCGACCAGCACTGCCAGGCACACCCCGCCCGCCACCAGCCCGGCGACCCGACCCAGGCTCAGGTACGCCAGGAACGGCACCAGCACGAACAACGCCCGCGATAGCCCCGACCCGTCCAGCGCGGCTGCCGCGGCGAACAGCGCCACCCGCGCGAGCAGGAACCCCACCGCCGCGCCCGCGCCCCGGTCGAAACGCGCCGCCAGTGGCTCGACTGCGAACAGCGCTAGCACGCACGCGCCGAACCCCGCCGTCCTCAGTGGAGAGACCGCGCCGAGACCGGCGACCGCGTAGTACAACCCGGCCGCCAGCACGATCCCGTACACCGCGCCCGTCACCCAGGGCGCCGCCCGCTCATTCACCAGACGAGCGTACGCCGGGTGACCGAGTGGGTGAGGAAAGTTGTCCACAGGGCACATGACCTCTGGCGCGGTGGTCGGTGACCTGGGTGTGTCGCGCGGCACTCCCGGCTCGGACGGCCTCTCCCTAGCCTCGGTTCGACCACAGAGCAAGGAGAACCATGAACACCACCCTGACCCGCCTGGGCACCTATTGCGGGTTCGCCGCCGGGGCGCTGATCGCCCTGCCCGCCGCGGTCGAGACCGTCACCGGCGAGACCGCGGCGACCAGCTTCCTGCTCGGACTCTCACCCGCGCTCGCCGTTCCCCTGCTCGTCGTGCTGCACCTGCGGCAGAGCGAGGCGAGCGGGACCTTCGGCGCGGTCGCCGCTGTCGCGAACCTGCTCGGGCTCGGGCTGTTCGGCGGCGCCGCGTTCATGCTCAACATGGGCGTGTTCTACCTGCCCGAGGCCACGGCGAAGGAGCTGTTGCAAGGCCCGCCCAAGGTGGCGTTGCTGGGCAGCGCGCTGGTCTTCACCGTCGGATCGGTCCTGTTCGGACTCGCCATGGTGCGGGCGCGGGTGTTCCCCCGGATCCCGTCGATGGTCTACATCGTGGCGCTGCCCGCCCTCGCCCTGGCCGCCCCGCTGCCGGACACCCTGTTCACCAGCTCCCTGCACGTCCTCTCCGGCGCCACCCTCATCTGGCTAGCGACCACCCTGGTCTCCTCGCCCGCTCCCGCGCTGACCCCGGCCAGGACATGAGATCTCGGACGTCCGACCGGTCAACCGCGTGCGGTGGACCGGTCGGCGGCTCGGCGGCGCAGTTCCTTCTTGTCGGGTTTGCCCACGTCGGTGAGGGGCAGCGCGTCGACCAGGTGGACGTGGTCCGGGACGTACATGTCGCCCCGGCCGTCGCGGACCATCGTGCGGAGGGACTCGGCGGTGACCGTGGCGGTCGGCGTGAGGACGAGGGTGGCGTGGATCCGCTCGACACCGCCGTCGTCGGGGACGCCGTAGACGGCGGCGGCCCGGACGTCGGGGTGCGTGGTGAGGAAGTCCTCGAGTTCGGTGGTGTACACGTGCCCGCCGACCACGACGATCATGTCCTTGAGGCGGTCGACGATGGTCAGGTAGCCCTGCTCGTCGAGGCGGCCGAGGTCGCCGGTGTGCACCCAGCCGTCGCGCAGGACCTGGGCTGTGAGCTCGGGGTCCTTCCAGTAGCCCTCCATGACCTCGCTCGCGCGCACGCAGATCTCGCCGACCTGCCCGACCGGTAGCGCCGCGCCGTCCGCGCCGCGGATCTCGAGCTCGACCCCGGGGACGGCTCGGCCCGCGGTGCGCAGCACGTCGAGGCGGTCCGGGTCGTGCTCGGCGGCGGGTAGGACGGTGATGGCACCCGCCTCGAACTGGCCGTAGCCCTGCTGCAGGACCCGCCCGAACCGGCGTACCGCTTGGGCGATGCGGACCGGCGCGGACGGCGTGCCGCCGTAGGTGATGCGCTGGAGGCTGCTGGTGTCGAACTCCCCCGGGTGGTCAAGCACCTGGTAGAGCAACGGCGGCAGCAAGAAGGCGTGGGTGATCCGTTCCCGCTCGATGGTCGCCAGCACCTCGCCTGGGTCGAAGGCGTAGTGCAGTACGACGGTGCCGCCCGCGACGAGTGTGGAGTCGGCGATGAACCCACCCGCGTGCGATAGAGGGGTGCAGAGCAGGTCCCGGGGCTGTGCACCGCCGAACAGGCCGGACACCCGATCCAGGCCGCGCATGCGGGCGAACGTGCTTCGGATCCCCTTGGGGTGCCCGGTCGTGCCCCCGGAGTGACGGATGAAGCAGAGGTCACCGGGTCGCGCGGCGCTGGCCACTGGCTCGTCGGAGAGCCCGGCGGCGAGCGCGAGGAGGTCCTCACCGGCGAGGTCGTCGGCGGGCCCGAGCACCAGGACGTGGGTCACCGGCACCGCGGCCACCAGCGTCGCGGCCCGATCGGCCAGACGTGGGTCGACGATCAGCGCGTAGGTCTCGACGTCGGCCATCAGCTTGGCCTGCACGTCGGGTCCGAGCCGGTTGTACAGGTGGTTGAAGTGCGCCCCGAGCAGGTTGACGGCGTATCTGGCGGCCATGGTCTCCGGCAGGTTGCCGCACAGCAGCGTCACGGTTTTCCCGCGTCCGACGCCACGCTCCCGCAGCGCCCGCGCCAACCGGTACACCAGCGAGCGGAACTCCTCGGCCGACAGGCGCCGGTCCCCGCTCACCACCACTTCCTGGCCGGAGAGCCCGTCGAGGATGTCTTCGACGTAGTTGCGGAACTCCGGTGCGGCTGCGGACATGGCGGCGCCCTCCCACGGTCGGCTGCGCATCGATCACACCAGAAAGATCATCGCTGTGGTGCGGGCGCCACCCGATCAGCCGCCACGATCGTGTTACCGGACCCACCTCGCTGGGGGATTGCCGCCGTCCGGATTCCCTTGGAACGGTATGCCGGGGGCGCCGCGAGCCGTGGGTGTCCACACAGGACTCCGTAAGGGGATGTGGGAACAGTGGCACGAGCAAGGCTTGGCAAGATCGCGGTGTTGGTCGCCCTGGTGGCATCAGGTGTGACCGCGATCACCGGTGCCAGTCACGCGGCCGCCGCGGCGCCCGGTCCCGCGCTGGCCTGGGGCGCGAACTTCTACGGCGACCTCGGCGACGGCACCACCACGCACCGGTCGAACCCGGCGGCGGTCTGCGCCATCGGCGCGGCCGTGCCGTGCGCCGCGGAGCTGACCAACGCCAAGGCGGTCTCGGCGGGGGAGCGGCACACGCTGTGGCTGCTCGCCGACGGCACCGTCGCCGCCACCGGGTTCAACACCAACGGCACCCTCGGCGACGGGACGCAGACCAACCGCACCACCCCCGTCCGCGTCTGCGCCGTCGGGGCCACGGCTCCGTGCGCGTCGTTCCTGTCCGGGGTGACCGCGGTCGCGGCGGGCAACCGGTTCTCGCTGGCCCTGCTTTCCAACGGTTCGGTCGTCTCCTGGGGCGAGAACAGCGGCGGCTACCTCGGTGACGGCACCACCACCAGCCGCTTGGTCCCCGGCCCGGTGTGCGCGGTCAACGGCGTCGCACCCTGCCCCACGACCCTGACCGGGGCCACGGCCATCGAAGCGGGCACCACCCACGCGCTGGCCGTGGTCGGGGGCGCAGTGGTGGCCTGGGGGTCGAACTACCGCGGCAGGCTTGGTGACGGCACCAGCGACGACCGCCTCTCGCCGACTCGGGTGTGCGCCGTCGGCGCCACCGCGCCCTGCACCGCGTTCCTCACCGGCGCCACCGCGATCGACGCGGGCAACCACTCGGTGGCGGTCGTCAACGGCGTCGCCCACGCCTGGGGCAACGGGACCACCGGCGAGTTGGGCGACGGCAAGAACACCGACAGCACCACCCCGGTCCGCGTGTGCGCGCCTGGAGCCACCGTGCCCTGCACCTCCTACCTGTCCGGGGTGACGGCCATCAGCGCGGCCTCAGACGGCGCGTCCTTCGCCGTGGTCAACGGCGTCGCGCACTCGTGGGGCTCCAACTTCCGCGGCCTGCTGGGAGACGGCACCGCCACCAACCGCGCCACCCCCGTCCGCGTGTGCGCGGTCGGTGCCGTCGTGCCCTGCACGTCGTTCCTGTCCGGGGTGACCGCGATCGACGGGGACAGCCACGGCCTGGCCCTGCTCGGCGGAAACGCGGTCGCCTGGGGCTCCAACACCCGTGGTCAACTCGGGGACGGCACCACCACGAATCGCTCCGTCCCGGTCCGGGTCTGCGCCGCGGGCACCACGGGGGCCTGCTCCTCGTACCTCACCGGTATCGCCGCCCTCGACGCCGGATCCTCCACCAGCGCGGCGGTCGTCGCCGGACCCCCGTCCGCCGACACCGGCGTGAAGCTCGTCGCCGCGGCACCCCTGCTCGGCGCGCGCATCGACTACACGGTCACGATCACCAACAACGGGCCCGACGCCACCACCAGCGGCTCGGTGATCGTCACGCTGCCCGGGGCCACCACCGGTGTCACCTCGACCACCTGCAACCCCAACCCCGCCACCAGGACCGCCACCTGCCCGATTGGCGCGCTGCCACCCGGCGCCGTCGCCACGCATACCGTCCAGGCGTCCTTCGGCGTGCTCGCCCTCGGCCCGCTCAACGCCACCGCCACCCGCACCATCAGCACCCCGACCGACCCGAACCCGGGCAACAACGCCTCGACAGCCTCGTGCACCGCGATCACCAGCCTCGCCATCGTCTGCTGAGTGGTCGGGACTTCTGGTCCCTGGCGCTCCTTCTCGCCCCTGCTGGATCCTGTGCGCCTGTGACGCGCTCACCAAGGGGGAGTTCGGATGCGTTGTCGAGGGTTGGTCGGAGTTGTTCTGGCTGTTGGGTTCTTGACCGCAGGCGCGGCCGAGGCGGCGGCCGGAACCCGGGCGTGGCAGGCGGTGGAGTTGGCGCCGGCGTCAGGGGATTGGGGCAGCTCTGCCACCGATATTGACGAGCAGGGGATCGCGGTCGGGTACTCCAGCGGGGAAGCCTCGTTGGAGGCGCACCGGGCGGTTCGGTGGGACCGGGACGGACGGGCGGTCGATCTCGGGACTTTGGGCGGTGAGCGGGCAGCGGCGAATGCCATTGGGCCGCGCGGGGTTGTGGTGGGCCACTCGCAGACCGCGGATGGGCAGTGGCGTGCGACGCGGTGGGGATCGCGTGGGGCAACGGATCTCGGCGTCCTGCCCGGTGCCACTGACAGCGTCGCCACGGACATCGGGGCGGACGGCACGATCGCCGGGAGCTCCGGCACCGCGCAACGGCGGTTGGCGGTCCGCTGGAACAGCGGCCGGATAACGGCACTGGACGCCGTGCCGGGCAGTGACATCCACTGGGTCGTTGGGGTCAACGATGTCGGCATCGTCTACGGTGGCGCCTCTTCTCCCACGGGTACCCAGGCGGTGGTCTGGAACTACGCCGGCCGGGCCACCGTGCTGCGGAGCCTGGGCGGGAACAACGACATCATCACCGACATGAACCGCTCTGGTGTCGCTATAGGACAGTCAAACGGTCGTCCGGTGCGGTGGGGTTGTGACGGCACTGTGACGGAACTGGCGACGCCTCGTGGCAAGGGCTTCGCTGCGGGGATAACGGACGATGGCGCTGTCGCGGGCCGTGCGGAGGTCGCCGACTTCACGCAGCACGCCGTGAAGTGGGACCAGCAAGGGGCGATCACCGACCTCGGCCCGCTCCCCGGCAGCCTGCACAGCGTCGCCGCCGACCTCAACCGCTCCGGCACGGTGATCGGCTGGGGCGGGGAGGGCAGCGCTTCCTGGGCCATGGTGTGGGCGGGAAATGCGGAGACCTTGCCCGCCCTTGCCGGAACCCGCGACAGCCGTGCGACCGCCATCACCGACAGCGGCTACGTCCTGGGCGAGGCGGCCGTCGTCTCCGGTGTTCCCCGCGCTGTCCTCTGGCGCTGACCAGCCGGTGTGGGGGCGGCCCGCCCCCACACCGGGGTGTCACTTGCAGTCGTACAGGGTCTGCGCCTGCCCCATCGGCCACGGCTGTTCCTGCGTGGTCATGGTCGAGCCGCCGTACGCGGCCTGGTCGACCTTGGCGCAGTTCTGCTCGATCCACTGCTGCCGCTGCTGGGTGGCACCGCCGCCGGGACCACCGGGGAAGCCGCCGCCCCGGCCGCCGGAACCGCTGAGGATGAACCGCAGCCTGCCCGAGGTGGTCCACTGGTCGAGCTGGGTGGTGTTGGGCGCGTTGTCCATGCCGCTGAAGCCGCCCATGCCGATCACCGTCTCGTCGGAGCCGATGATGAACGCGGAGGCGGCCATCGATCCGCCGTTCACCGCCAGGGTGATCTCGGCGTCGGGGCTGATGCGCTTGGCGTAGTCCAGGACGCGGCGCTGCTCGGCGCTGAGTTCGGTGACGCCGAAGCCGGGCATGCCACCGCCCCGCGGCCCGCCGCGGCCGTCCCCGGGGAAGCCACCGCCCGGCATTGGCACACCCCCGCCCGGGAGGCCGGGCGGCTGCGCCCCACCGGTGGGCGGAGTCCCACCGGGGAACCCGCCACCGGGAACGCCACCGCCGGGAAGACCGCCGCCCGGGAGTCCGCCTCCGGGAAGACCGCCACCGGGGAGTTGACCGCCCGGGTTCTGGCCGCCCGGGAACCCGCCGCCAGGGAGTTGGCCGCCTGGGAAGCCATCGGGGCCCCGACTCCCACCGGGGAAGCCACCGAATCCGCCATCAGCTGGTCCCGCCGCCGGGATCACGCCGTTGTTGTTGGCCTCCGCCGCGGTCGCCGTGGACCACACCGCGGGCGTCAACAGCACCGCGACCAGCCCGACCACCAACGCCGGGCGCCCCAGAGCGGATACCCCGAACTTGGCCGCCGCCACACCGCCGATGGCCACGACCGCGAGCACCACCACGGCCCACCGCGTCCACCCGTGCCACGCCGGGGTCCGTGACACCACGATGAACGTCCACACGGCGGTGATCGCCACCGCGAGCGGCAACAGCACCCACCCGAGGCCCGCGGCGCTCTGCGCCCGCCAGAACCGCACCAGCCCGGCCGCGCTGATCGCCGCGACCGCGGGCGCGAGCATGGTCGTGTAGTACGGGTGGAAGATCCCTTGTGCCAGGCTGAACACCAGGGCCGTGAC
Organism: Actinokineospora baliensis; assembly: GCF_016907695.1. Taxonomy (NCBI): domain Bacteria; kingdom Bacillati; phylum Actinomycetota; class Actinomycetes; order Pseudonocardiales; family Pseudonocardiaceae; genus Actinokineospora; species Actinokineospora baliensis. The sequence continues at coordinate 5,093,271 of NZ_JAFBCK010000001.1, forward strand.
CACCAGCCAGCTGCCCCACAGGAACCACCCAGCGCGCTCGGCCGGATCACTGGAGACCTTCGCCCGCAGCTTGAGCACGCCCGCGACCGCGACCACCACCAAGACCAGCAGCGACAACGGCAGCAGCCAGGAGATCTGACCACCGACGGCATCGTCGAACATCCGCGTGATGCCCGACTGGCCGCCGAAGCCCGCCCCGGGGCCGCCCCCGCCCGCCGGGAACTCCATACCGCTAGGCGGCTGGAAGTTGCCCCCCGGGCCGGGGCCCTCACCGCCGAAGACCCGGCTGAGGCCGTTGTAGCCGATGATCAGGTCCCACGCGCTGCCGTCGGTGCTGCCGCCGACATAGGGCTTCTCGCCGGGCCACCACGCGTGCAGTGCCACCCACCAGAACGAGGACGCGATCAGCACACCCGCCGCTGCGAGCAAGTCCAGCACGCGCCGCTTCCACGGTGCCGTCGTGCCGACCAGGTACGCCAGCGCGACACCCGGCACGATGATCCACGCCTGGAGCATCTTGGTGAGGAAGCCGCAGCCGATGAAGAAGGCGCACCACAGCAACCAGCGCGTCCGCGGTGCGCTCGACTCCGCCCGCACGGAACGGGTGAACGCGTAGGCAGCGGCCACGAGTAGCAGCACCAGCAGGGTGTCGGGGTTGTTGTCCCGGTTGATCGCCACGGTGATCGGAGTGAGCGCGAAGATCCCCGCCGCGAGCAGGGCCGCCTTCTCGCCCGCCCACAGCCGCACGGTGCGGTGCAACAGGAACACAGCGGCGACGCCTTCGATCACCTGCGGCAGCAACACCACCCAGCCGTGCGCGCCGAAGACCGCCACCGCCAACGCCTGCGGCCACAACGCCATCGGCGGCTTGTCGACCGTGACCACACCGATGGGGTCGAACGAGCCGAACAGGAAGTTGCTGAAGCTCGCCGTCATCGACTTCGCGGCCGCCGTGTAGTAGGCGTTGCCGATCTGCCCTGCCCCGATCTTCCACGCGTACAGCGCCCCGGCGACGACGCAGATCGCCGCGAGCGCCCACGCGGGCCACCGCGGCCGCCGGTCCTCCGGTGCCGCAGGGGAGCCCGCTTCTGTGATGGCGGCGGTCATACCCGGTCCTTTCGATCGTTCCCGCGGAACACCCAGCTCCGCAGCAAGAGGAAGCGCCCCACCGTGCCCAACGCCGAGGAAGCCAGCAACACGGCCAATTCCAGCGCGCGGGACGGGTGGTGGACGACCAGCGGCAGCAACAGGAGCGCGGCCGAAGTGAAGGCGTAGTACAGGCCGAAGACCACGAAGCCCTGCAGGTGGGTCTTGCCCCGCGTCGTGTCGCGGGCGGCGAAGGTGAAGCGCCGGTTGGCCTCGGTGTTGAACACCGTGGTGATCACCAGCGCGACGAGGTTGGCGACCAAGACCGGCCACCACAGCCGGAACAGCCCGTACAGGGCCAGGTTCGCCAGTGTCGACACCCCGCCAATCACCGCGAACGACAGGACCTGCCAGGAGAGTCCGCCTTCGCTGCGGCTGAGGACCGCGTCCGGGTGCACGGCGCGCGGTTGGGGCCGTTGCGGAAGACCGGGCACGCGGGCCGTTCCGTTCGCTTTCGCGCGGGCCACGCGCACCAGACCCTTGATGTCGTCACGAGCCGTGGCAACGACATCAACACGGCTGTCGACGTCCTCGACCCAGTCCACCGGCACCTCGTGCACGCGCAAACCGTTGTGCTCGGCCAACAGCAGCAACTCCGTGTCGAAGAACCACGCGTCATCGCGGACGTGCTCGAGCAGCGGTCGAACCACCTCGGCGCGGGCGGCCTTGAACCCGCACTGCGCGTCGGTGAACCGGGCACCGTGCCACAGCCGGATCAGCGCGTTGTACGTACGCGAGACGAACTCCCGCTTGGGACCCCGCACGGTCCGCGACCCCGGCGCCAGACGTGACCCGATCGCCACGTCGGAATGCCCGTTCACCAGGGGAGCGACCAGCGGGAGCAGCCCGTCGAGGCCGGTGGAAAGGTCTACGTCCATGTACGTGACCACCGCGGCGGCGCTCGCGCCCCAGGCTTCGCGCAGCGCGTGGCCCCGGCCCTTGCGGTCCAGGTGCATGACCCGCACCCGGTCGTAGCGCTCGGCCAAGTCCTTCGCCACGGCCGAGGTGTTGTCGGTGCTGGCGTTGTCCACCACGACGATCGACCAGTCGAAGGGGAACTGCTCGGCCAAGAACCGGTGCAGCACGTCGATGCACCCGGGCAGGGCGCGTTCCTCGTTGTAGACGGGGATCATGATGTCGACGCTCGTCGTGGTCCTCACCTCCCTGGGCCGCAGCGGGATGTCACCGTGTCGGCACCCAGCGTGGTGATCCGGTCGTGAGAACAGCCTTGGTGTCACCTGAGAGATTCGTGAGAGGCGTTCCCAACCGAGGTGGCCGCAGTACCGTCGCCACAACGGTTCCGTGCGCGGAAAGGCGGGAATGTGCGACTGCTGGTGGTGGACGACGACCCCGACGTGCGGGAGAGCGTGCGGCGCGGCCTGGAGTTCGAGGGCTACCAGGTCGTCACCGCCGCCGACGGCGTCGAGGCGCTGCAGGTGATCGACACCTCGCCGCCGGACCTCGCGGTGCTCGATCTGATGATGCCGCGCCTGGACGGTTTGCAGACCTGCCGCAGGTTGCGCGCGGCGGGCGTCCGGCTACCGGTGTTGATGCTCACCGCACGCGACGCGTTGGGCGATCGAGTGACCGGCCTTGACGCGGGCGCCGACGACTACCTGGTCAAACCGTTCGCCCTGGAGGAGTTGCTGGCCCGCGTCCGCGCTCTGCTCAAGCAGAACCGGCACCGCGTGCCACCACCGGCGGCCCTGCGCTACGCGGACCTGCTGCTGGACCCGCACACCCGCGAGGTCGTGCGCGCCGGGCACCGGATCGACTTGACCCCCACCGAGTTCGACCTGCTGGCCGCTTTCCTCGCCGCGCCGGAACGCGTGTTGACCAAACAGCACCTCAAGCACACCGTGTGGGGCCACGACCACGGCACCAACAACCTCGACGTCTACATCGGGTACCTGCGGCGCAAGACCGAGGCGGGCGAGCACCCGCGCCTGCTGCACACCGTGCGCGGCGTGGGGTTCGTGCTGCGGGAGCTGCCGTGAGCGACGAGCGGCGGATGCTGCTGCGCAGCCGGATCGCGTTGATCACCGCGTGCGTGTTCGCCGTGGCGATCGCCGCGATCAGCACCCTCACCTGGTTCGCGACCCGGCACAACCTGCGTGCCCAGCTCGACGAGTCGTTGTTGGCCGGTCTGCCGCCGCCGGGGGTGAGCCCGCCGCCGGGCGCGCGGGTGCCGGAGTTCGGCCTCCTGTGCGCGGTCAGCATCACCGACGAAGACCTCCAGCGGTTCCTGCAAGGCGTGCAGCTGCTCAAGGCCGACGGCACCACGTGCGCGCCCACCGGGGTGGATCTGGTCGTCACCGACTCCAGCGACCACGTCGTGCGGGCCAACACCCTGCGCGACGGCGAGACCCGGTCCGGCGTGTCCGTGCGCGTCCTGCTCCACCCGCTCCCGAACGGCGACGTCCTGGCCATCAGCCGCGACGTCGGCGAGATCGACGCCACCCTCACGAACCTCGCCAACGTCCTGGTCGTGGTGTCGGTCCTCGGCGCGGTGCTGGTCGCGGCCGCGGGGCAACTGCTCACCCGCCGCGCGCTGGTCCCGATGGAGCGGCTGACCGAGACCGCCGAGCACATCGCCCGCACCGAGGACCTGGCGACCCCGGTCACCGTCTCCGGTCAGGACGAGGTCGGCAGGCTCGGGCGGGCGTTCACCGCGATGACCGCCGCGCTGGCCGAGTCCCGCCGCAGGCAGCGCGACCTGGTCAACGACGCCGCCCACGAGCTGCGCACCCCGCTGACCAGCCTGCGGACCAACATCGACCTGCTGGTCCGCAGCGAGCACACCGGCCGGGCGCTGCCCGGCGACGAGCGGGCCGTGGTGCTCGAGCGCCTGCAGGCCCAGAGCCGCGAGTTCAGCGACCTCGTCACCGAACTGGTCGTCCTCGCCCGCGATGACCGCGAACTGGCCCGCGAGCCCGTCGAGGTGGCCGGGGTGATCGACCGGGCAGTGGGCCGCGCCCGCAGCCGCGCCACCGGGCACGTGTTCCAGGTCGAGCACGAACCGTGGTCCACCACGGGGGACGCGGGGGCCTTGGAGCGCAGCGTGCTCAACCTGCTCGACAACGCGATCAAGTTCTCCCCGGCCGACTCGACCATCACGGTCCGCTCCCGCCCCGGCTGGCTCACCGTCACCGATGAAGGCCCCGGCCTTCCCGCCGAACACCACCACCAAGCTTTCGACCGCTTCTGGCGCGCCCCCGACGCCCGCGCCCTCCCCGGCTCCGGCCTCGGCCTGGCCATCGTCGCCGACATCGTCAAAGCCCACGGCGGCACCGTCCGCTTCGCCGAACCACGCCCCGGCAAAGGCGCCACCATCCGCGTCGAGCTGCCGCGTGCGGCACCGTGACCGGTGGGTGTGGTCAGCCCGCGTGGGCCAGGACGGTCGGGGTGCGCACGGCCGGGTCGAACTTCTCGAAGTCCGCCAACCTGGCACCGCCCTCGTGGTCCGGGTCGATGTGCGCGAGCGGGTGGTCCGCGGTGTTGAGCAGCAGAGCCCACAGCGGGCGCAGCCGAGCCCCTCGGGCGGTCTTGGCGTCGAAAGCGTCGCAGCCGTAGTTGATCCAGCGGATGCCGTGCTCCGAGGCGTACTGGATCGCTTGGTAGTAGAGCAGGTTGAAGTAGAGCGAGGCCTCGCGGGCGACCGAGTAGTCGAACCCGGCCGAGCGGGCGTAGAACGTGTCGCCCCAGCGGATGAAGTGACCGAAACCGACCATTGTGGACTCCAGGTGCGCGCTGAAGACCGTGCTGATCCCGCTGGTCTCGGCCGCCTGCCTGCCGAACCTGTGCACCTCCGCCACCGGGTCCACGACGCGGCCGTACTTGCCCAGCAGTTGCGCCGACAGCCCGCCCAGTTCGGTGTAGCAGTCGCCGAGCCTGCTCACCCGCACCGAGCAACCGCTGCGCTCGAAGCGGCGCATCTCCCTGCGGAACTGGCGTTGCCTGGCGGGCAGTGAGTCCAGGTGCTCGTCGATCCCGCCCGGTGGCACCGCGATGACAGCGTCCGCGTCGACCACGAACAGCCGGTCGTCCGCGCCGACCAGCGGGCTCACCAGGTCAACGGTGTGGTCGGGCAGGTACAGCACGACACCGGCACCCCCCGAGGCCGCGGCGCGGTCACGGACCTCGGACAACAGCAACCCGGCCGCGGCGCGCCGGTCGGCGGGGGAGAGGTCGTCATCGACGAGGATCTCGCTGACATACCCCTCCCGCGTACCACCGACAACCAGCGGACGCCGCCGCGGCAGGTCGAAGAGCACCGCCGGGTCGTAATAGCGCGGCGCGTCCCCGAGAAACGTGTACAGCGGCAGCGCGGCGACGGGCCGCCCGTCAAGGGCGACAACCAGGTAGGCCACCTCGGCGTCGCTGTGGGTCTCCACGTAGCGCAGCCACGGGTAGCACGAGTACACCGAGCACCCCGCCGCCAGCCTGTCCCACACCGCTTGGCCCAGCGCGGAAATTGACGTGACCGAGGTCAACGCGAACGGCAAACCAATGTCCCCTCGATCGGGCGGGTGGTGATCCACAACCAGCCTAGCCCGAACGCCACCGCCAGGCCCGGCAACCGGTTGGTGTCACCGGAAGTGGTTCGATCTCGCAGAACGAGTTCCGCCCGCGAGAACCCGGCGCACCAGGGCAACGATCTACGGTGTTGGCTGTGAAGCGAAGCCGGTCGTCGATGACCACCGTGGCCACGACTTCGGGCCTGCTGTCGGCCGTGAGCCGTGGTGGGACCACCCCGGGTGCAGGCTACGACGCCGCTGTAGCCGGGGTGGTGAACCCCTCCGACCACCGCGGTGGCACCCTCGTCCTCGACAACTCCGGTGACTGGGACTCGATCGACCCGGGCAACACCTACGTCGCCTACGCCTGGAACTTCGCGCGGCTCTACGCCCGCACGCTGACCACGTCCTCGGCGGGCGAAGGGCTGGTGCCCGACCTGGCCACCAGCCTCGGCCAGGTCAGCGCCGACGGCCTCACCTGGACCTACCGCCTCAAACCCGACCTCCTCATGGAGGACGGCGAGCCGATCACCTCGGCCATGGTCAGGCACGCGATCGAGCGCTCGGCCAGCTACTCGTCGGCGTTGCCCATCGGCCCGGTCTACTGGCGCGCGTTCCTGCGCGACAACGGGATCTCGACACCGGACCCGCTCACGATCACCTTCCGGTTGAGCAGGCCGATGGCCGAGTTCGACCACCTGGTGAGCATGCCGCAGACCGCCCCGGTCCCACCCGCCCGCGACACCGGCCCCGACTACTACCGGCGGCCGTTGTCCAGCGGCCCCTACCAGGTCGAGGACTACGCCCCGGGTGAGCGGCTGGAACTGACCAGGAATCCCCGGTGGAACCCCGCCACCGACCCGGTCCGCGCGCAGTTGGTCGACCGGGTGGTCGTCAACCTCAACGTCGACGCCGACGAGATCGACAGGAGGCTGTTCGCGGGCGAGGCGCACCTCGCCGTGGAGGGCGGTGGGGTACAGCGGCGCGGCCAAGCCGAACTCCTGGCCCGGCGGGAACTGAGGAGCAACGCGGACAACCCGATCAACGGTTTCGTCTGGTACGCCGCGATCAGCACCGTCCTGCCACCGCTGGACAACGTGCACTGCAGGCGGGCGGTGCTCTACGCCGCGGACCACGCCGCCCTCCAGGGCGCGTTCGGTGGTCCGGTCGGCGGGCGGATCGCGCCGACCATGCTCCCGCCGACGATCCCCGGATCCCCACCCGCCGACTACGACCCGTACGGGTTCCTCAGCAACCCCCGCGGAGACCTGGCCGCGGCCACGGCTGAGCTGGCGGCGGGCGGCCACCCGAACGGGTTCGCCACGACGATCTCGTTCCGCGACAACCGGCCGAAGGAACAAGCCGCCGCCGAGGCACTGCGGGACTCGCTCGCCCGCGTGGGCATCCGGGCCGACCTGCTCGGTTACCCGTCCGGCGAGATCGACGTGTACCCGGGCACCCCGGAGTTCGTGCACTCCCGCGGCCTCGGGATCAACATCACCGGGTGGGGCGCGGACTGGCCGTCGGGATTCGGGTTCCTGTACGCGATCTGCCACGGCGGCGCGATCCTGCCGACCAGCAACTCCAACATCTCCGAGTTGGACGACCCCGCCGTCAACGACCTGCTCGACCGGGTGATGACCACCGCGGGAGCCGCGCAGCGGGCCGCGACCTACCGGGAGATCACCGAGCGGATCACCGAGCTCGCCGCGTTCCTGCCGATCGTGCACTCGCGGTCGCTGCTGTACCGGAACCCGGAGGTCACCAACGTCGGGGTCAACCCGACGTTGCAGATGTACGACTACGCCCGGCTCGGAGTGCGGCCGCGTTGACCCGCGACAGCCTGCTGATGGCCGTCTCCAGCACCTCGGGCGCGCAGGCGAAGCACATCCGCACCCGGGCGGGGCTCCCGCCGAAGGGCTGCCCGCCCGCGAGGTCGACCCCGGCGTCGACCAACGCGGCTTGGACGTCGCCGGTGGCCGCCAGCGGCCCGGCCGCGGCCAGCCACGCCAGGTAGGTGCCCTCCGGGGGAGTACCGGCCAGCAACGGGATCTCCGTGCCCAGAGCGGTGAACAGCCGCTCGCGGTTGGCGCTCAACTGCCGCAGGGTCTCGGTCAACCACGGCTCCCCGTGGTCCCAGGCCGCGCTCGCCGCGAGCGCGGCGACCACGGACGTGGTCCCGGTCAGCGCGGGCGCCACCGTGGCGAGGCGTTGTGCTGCTTCGGCCCCGGCGACAGCCGCCGCGCAGCGCAGGCCCGCCAGGTTGAACGCCTTGCTCGCCGACACGACCGACACCACCCGGTCCGCGGTCTCGGGGCACGCCGCCGCGAACGGCGTGTGCCGGGACCCGGTGAACACGACGTCGGCGAACACCTCGTCGGAGAGCACGAACGCCGACCCCGCCCGAACGACCTCCGCGACGGCGCGCAGCTCCGCGCCGCTGAACACCCGGCCGGTCGGGTTGTGCGGACTGGTCAGGACCACCAGCGGTGGCCGCCGCAGTTCCACGAGCCGCGCGAGGGCCGCCGCGTCGACCTGACCGTCAGGACCCAGGGGCCAGCGCACCAAGCGCCTGCCCAGCTCGCCGACGGCGCGCAGCATCGGCGGGTACGCCGGGGTCATCACGACGACCGTGTCCCCGGGGTCGGTCGTCGCCAGCACGGTCGCCGCGATGGCGTGCACCGCACCGGAGTACCAGTGGACCTGGTCGGCCCCGACCGACCAGCGGTGCCGGTGGCGCAGCCACCTCCGCAGGCTGTCGGTGGCGAAGTCGAACCCCACCGGGTAGCTCAGCGTGCCGTCCGCGTAGCCGCGGATCGCCTGGCGCACGCACTCAGCGCCCGGCAGCCCCATCTCGGCGAGCCACATGCCGAGCGCTCCCGGCGCGGTCTCGGCCGCGGACAGCGGGGTGAACGCGGGCCCGGCGTCGTTCACCACGGCTCGAACCGACCGATGAAGTCGCACGGATAGCCCCACCGCGGCGTTGAGACCTCGTCGAGCCGTGCGCGCTCGTCCGACCCGAGTACCAGGTCGGCGGCGCGCAAGTTCGCCGCCAGTTGCTCGCGGGTGCGCGCGCCGAGCACGATCGAGGCGACCGGACGCCTGGCCAGCGTCCACGCGAGTGCGACGGTCCCCACCTCGGTGCCGCGGTCGTCGGCGATCTCCCGCAGCGCGGCCAGCACCCGCCAGTTCCGCTCGGTGTCGTACTCGGCCAGTTCGGCCCGCCACCGGGCCAGCCGCGCACCGGCGGGGGGCTCGGCGCCGGGGTGGTACTTGCCGCTGAGGAACCCGCGGGCGAGCGGGCTGTAGACGAGCACACCGAGCCCGAGGTGCTTGGCCGCGGGCACCAGCTCCCGCTCGACGTCGCGGGTCACCAACGACCAGGGGACCTGCAGCGCCACCGGACCCGCGGTCCCGCGGGCCTCGGCGCGCAGCACCGCCTCGGTCGCCCGGTAGGCGGCGAAGTTCGACACCCCGATGTAGCGGACCTTGCCCGCCCGCACGAGCGCGTCGCAGGTGCCCAGCGTCTCCTCGATGGGCACGGTGCGGTCCTGCATGTGCAGCCAGAGCACGTCGATCCAGTCGGTGTCCAGCCGTCCGAGCGACTCCTCCACCGAGCGCAGCACCGCGCTGCGCGAGAGCCCGTAGGTGCTCGACGCGGGCGCCGCGCCCGCGTCAGCCGCCCCGGTGGGGAAGCGGACTTTGGTGCACAAGACGACGTCGCGGCGGCGCTTGCCGATCGCCTTCCCCAACACCACCTCGCTGTCGCCGTAGGCGTTGGCCGTGTCGAAGGTGTCGACCCCGGAGTCCAGCGCGAGCCCGACGATGCCGTCGACCGCGCCCGGTTCGGCGCCGATCGCGCCGAACGGGCCGTCACCGAAGGTCATCGCGCCCAGCGACAGCGCGCTCACCCGCAACCCGGACCGGCCGACCGGGCGCCGCGGGATCACCGCCGCAGCCCGTGCTTGACCACGTGGAACCCGTCGGCGCACAACACCCGGACCGGCGACTCGGCGAACGCGGTCACCGCGTCGAGCGGGGTTTCCACGATCGGCTCACCGCGCAGGTTGAACGAGGTGTTGATGACCAGCGGCACCCCGGTGCGACCCAGGAACTCCCGCAGCAGCAGGTGCACGACGGGGTTGTCGGTCGCGGCGAGGGTCTGCACCCGCGCGGTCCCGTCGACGTGCACGACGGCCGGAGCCAGCTCCGCGGTCCGCGGCCGGACCGGCGGGGTGAACAGCATGTGCGGTGAGCGGCCGCAGTCGAACCACTCCGACACGTGCTCCTCCAGCACGATCGGGGCGAGCGGCCGGAACGGCTCCCGGGACTTCACCGCCGCGTTGAGGTGGTCGCGGGTGTCGACCGAGCGCGGGTCGCCGAACACGCTGCGGTGGCCGAGGGCCCGGGGGCCGATCTCCGACCCCTCCTGGAACCACATCACCAGTTCGCCGTCGGCGAGGTGCGCGGCGGCGCGGCGGGCGCACTCGTCCTGGCCGACATCGCTGATCTCGGCGTCCAGCCCCGCCTCCGCCAGGGCGCCTGCTGTGTCCGAGCGCGCATAGGCCCTGCCGAGGCACGGCGTGGCGAGCCCGCCGGTCCGTTCCTGCCCGAGGATCACGTGCGCGCCGTAGTAGGCGGCGCCGAGGGAGATGCCGTTGTCGGCCGCCGCGGGGAAGACGAACACGTCGTCGAACCCGGATTCGGTGAGCACCCGCTGGTTGCCCAGGCAGTTGAGCGCGACCCCGCCCGCCACGCACAGCACGTCGCTGCCGGTGAGCCGTCGGGCCACGCGGGCGTAGAACAGCATGACCCGCTCGAGCGCGGCCTGGAAACTGGCTGCGACGTCGGCCCGCTCCGCGAAGGAGGCGGCGGGCACCTCGCGCATGTCCTTCCAGATGCCCTCGTTGTCGATCTCCACCACGGACTCGCCGAAGCGCATCCTGGCCAGCAACCGGTCGAGGTGGCGCGGGGTCCCGTACCCGGCGAGCCCCATCGCCTTGCCCTCGTCGACCACGGTGAAGCCGGACAGCACGGTCCCGACGCGGTAGAAGATGCCGAGCGACTCGCTCAAGTGGATCCCGTCGGGGCGCCCGGAGACCTGGTGCAGCAGCGTCAAGCCGCGCTCGTCACCGCGGTAGATCGACACCGCCTCGTAGGCGTCCTGGCCGGTGGCGTCGCCGTAGCCGTCGAGCACCAGCACCGCCGCCTCCGCCGCCGCCGACCCGTAGAACGCCGACGCCGCGTGCGCGAGGTGGTGGTTGAGGTACACCGCCCGGTCGAGCAGGGGGAACGCGGTGTGCAGCGAGTTCCCGATCCACAGCCGCACGTCCGACTCGGCCACCCCCGCCGCCGACAGGCAGTAGTCGACCATCCGCCGCAGCCGCGCCGTGTGCTCGGCCGAGGACCCGCCGTCGAGGTCCAGCTTGGTGAACACGGCGGCGTCGTGGCGGTCCAGGCCCTGGAAGTCCAGGCCGTGCCGCAGCCGGGTGAGCCGCTCCTCCTCGATGGCCACGACCGGCTCAGCGCCGTGGAACAGGCACAGCGCCCGGTCGTGCACCGAGTCGGAGAAACCGATGACGTAGGGGGCGCTCACCGCGGCACCTCGCCTTCCATGATCAGGGTGTACGGCAGTCCGGCGCCGGTCGCCTCGTTCGCCCACGAGTAGTCGAGCCGGGGGTCGCCGACGCGGCTGTCGCCGGGGACGCAGCGGCGCACGCCGACCAGCCCCGAACCCGCCAGCAGCGCGGCCAGGGTCGCCTCGTCGTAGCCGAAGCGGTGGCGGTCGGCGACCCACGGGAACTCCCCGGCCCCCGCGTAGTGCAGGAAGGCGGCCAACGGCGACGCCGATGGCGCGCGCTCCCAGCGCCGTTCGAACTCGGCGAAGAACTCCGCGCGGCCCTCGACGTAGGCCCGGGCGAACGCGGCGATATCGGGCACCGCGACCCGCAGCACCGCACCGGGCGCCAGCACGCGGACGCACTCGGCGAGCACCGCGCCCGCGTCCGCGGGGTATTCCAGGTGCTCCAGCAGGTGCGCGATGTAGACGGCCTCGGCCGAGTCGTCGGCGAAAGGCAGACCGTCGCGCACGTCCACCCGCAGGTCGGCGGCGGGGGAAACCAGGTCGATGTTGACCCAGCCCGCCATGGGGTGCTCGCCGCAGCCCAGGTGCAGTCGGACCGGGCCGCCCTCGGCGAGGTCAGCCGCCACGGCGGCCGACCTCGCCCGGTGCGCCACGGCGACCTGATCGGCCAGCTCCCGCACCAGGTGCAGGGACAGGTGCAGCACCAAAGCTGGATCACCGGGCGGGGCGGTGCCGGGGTCAGAGGCCGCCAGGTGCGCTCTCAAGCGCACGAGGTGCCCGATCAGCGCGGCCGCGACCTGGTCCACGGCGGCCTGGTCGAGTTCACCCGCCTGCCCACCCCCGTCGGCTACCAACACCCGGTGTTCGAGTGCTTCGGCGAACGCCCTCGCCGCGGCACCGCCCACGTCGTCACCGCCGCTGTCACCGTCCACCCAGGACTCCCGGGTGCGCGGCCCGGCGAAGTGGGTGAGCAGTCGCAGAGGGAGATCGCCGGGGCGCGACACCCCGACCCGGTCCGGGCCCAGCACCCGGACGAGCGCGCCGCCCGCGCCGGTCGCCACCGCGGCCACGCCGGGGCCGAGCCGGTAGTGCGGGCCGTCGCCGGTCACGCCGACCACGTGAGCGGGCCGTCGACGGCGCCGTAGAACTCCTTCATCTCCCGGTAGCACCCCGCCTGCACCGCGATGAAGGACACGAGGGTGTCGCGCACGCGCCGCTGCTCGGCCGACGACAGGGCGGCGCGCTCGGCGAACACCTGCTCGGCGATGCTGCCGTGGTCAGCGGCCTCGTCCTCGAGTTCGTGACCGCGGAAGGGCATCAGCGCCTCGGCGGGCAGCAGGTCCCTGGCGATCAGCTCGTCCCAGCCGCGCTTGATGGCCGTGTCGGTCTTCGGGCTCTCGTTGACCGCCGCGCACACCGCGTACGAGAGCGGGTCGTGGCCCGCGAGGACGCGCAGGAAGTTGATCACGTTCTGGGTGCCGGGCAGCGGGCGGCTGCGCGCCAGCTCCGCCGCGCTGATCCCGGCCGCCAGCAGCCCCTCGCGCAGCCAGCGCCCGTGCTGCCACTCGTCGGCGAACAGGTGCGACAGCGCGTCTCGGACCCCCGGATCGGCGGCCTGCGCCACCGCGGGACTGATGTGGAAGGGCGCCGAGCTGACGAAGTGCCAGGTCTCGACCAGCGAGCCGAGCAGCCTGCGCCGGTGCAGGCTGCCGCCGAGCAGATCGGCCTGCTCGCTCATCCTGGTGCGCAGGGTCCGGCCGACCGACACGATGTGGCGCTGGAACGCCGCCGCGGGCACCGGCTGGTCCGCGGTGTCGGTGACCACACCGAGCGCGTAGAGCTCGGTGACCGCTCTCGCCACCCGCGCGGGCGGCGCGGCCAGCGCTTCGGCCACCCCGGCCACGGTCCGCTCGCCGTCGCACAGCGCGATCACCCCCGCCATGCGGCGGGCGGTGGAGCCCGAGAACCGGTGCTCGCACCAGCCGAGGTCGACCGCGTCGAGCACACCGCCCGCGCTGCTCACCGCGACGACCGGCAGCGGTGTGGCCGCCTGCGCCAACACCCCGCCCGCCAGGCTGTCCTGCTCCATCGTCACCACGGTCATCCCCTTCAGCCGACTCGTTCGCTGATGAGCACCGGCGAGTCGATCTCCTCGTCGAGGATCTCCAGCCCACCGGGGCTGTAGCTGGTGATCGCCAGCCGCCGGTCCACAGTGGAGCGGTTGTGCTCCGAGGCGTGCAGGATCAGGCTGTGGAACACGAGGCAGTCGCCCGGTTCCAGTGGCACGTACACCGCGCGCCGCGCGCACTCGCGCTGGTCGACCTGCAGTTCCCAGTCGACCTTCGCGTGCGCGACGACCTCGCGGTGCGAACCGGGGACCACCTGCAGGCACCCGTTGTCCGGGGTGCACCTGTCCACCGTGATCATCGCGCTGACCAGGCTCATCGGCCGGAACGGCCAGTACACGGCATCCTGGTGCCACGGCTTCTCCTGGCCGACGCCAGCGTGCTTGAACATCAGCGCGTCGCGGTAGAGCTCGACGCGCGGGCCGAGGACCTGGTGCAGGACCTCGAGCAGGTCGGGGTGGCGGACCAGTGAGCGCTCGAGCACGGGCGACAGCGCGGTGAACCCGGTGATCTTGCGAACCACCGGCTCGCCGTCGGCGCCGGGCAGGTCCTCGAGGTCGTAGCTGGGCGCCAGCGGGTTGCGCTTGCCGATCACCCGGACATTGGGCAGGTCGCGCCACCCGGTGTCGAGCCGGTCGAGCTCGGCCGCGCACTCGGCGACCTCCTCGGGGTCGAGCAGGCCGGGGATCACGGTGAACCCGTGTTCGGCGAAGTGGTTCGCGTGGCCGGACCGCCGGACAGCGTCGTGGTCGGACCACACGGCCGCGGCGGGGGACACCCGGGTGGTGCCAGTGGACATCGGGGTCAACTCCGTTCGTCGCTGCGGTGGCGCGGTCCGCGACACCGGGTCGGTGTCGCGGACCGCGCTCTGCTCCGCCTCCTGGCCGACTAGAGCCGGGTCAGCGGGTCGTACGCGCACATCTTCGGCGTGCTCACGATCTCCTCGGACTCGTTGTCGGTCCACAGGTCCGCGCTGTTCTGCGCGCTCGGAGCGGTGGTGGCCTCCTGCGCGGTGGTGTTGTTCGCCATGTGTTTCACCTCCCTCGTGTTTGGGTTCGCTCGCCGACTATGCCGAGCGGCTCGATTGGGTGTCAACGGGTTGCGGCACAACGGATTCAGCGCGTTCTGGTGAGTCGACTGTCTACTTTGGGTAGACAACGGGCACTGCCCGCGCCGATGGGTCCGACGCGGGCTGGGCACACTGCTGACCAGGGGTCAGGGACGCACCGGGACGCGGTCTGGGCCGCGCACGAACCGGGAAGCGCACCAGCGCACACCGTTCGGGTCGTGGGTGGGCACCGGGAAGCGCTCCAGCAGGGTCGCCACCGCTGTCTCCGCGACCATCCGGCCGAGCCCGGTGCCCGCGCACAGGTGCTCGCCCCTGCCGAAGGCGAGGTTGCCCCGCGGTGGGCGGTCGACGAGGTAGCGGTCCGGCTCGTCGAACTCGGTTTCGTCGCGGTTGGCCGACCCGATCGCCAGCAACACCGAGGCCCCCGCCGGGATCACCTCGTCGCCGACCGGAACCGGCTCGTAGGTGGTCCGCACCGCGACGCAGGCCGGACCGTCGTAGCGCAGGGCCTCGCCGACAGCGCGGCGCACCCCGTCCCGCTGGTGCCGCAGTGCCGCGGCCTGGTCGGGGTTGTCCGACAGGGCGAGCCAGGTCGTTCCGATCAGGTGGGCGACGGTGTCGTTGCCGGACAGGAAGAGCAGCAGCGCCGTCGCGATGAGCTGGTCGGTGTCGAGCACCCCGGCCGCCCGCGCGGTCAGGTGCGCCATGAAGGTGGACGCGGGCCGGTCGAGCGCGGCGCGCAGGAGTTCGGCCAGTTCGCCGAAAGCGGCCTCGCCCTCGGCGCGCACCTCGGCTGGCGCGTCCGGCTCCAGCGATTCCCCCGCGCGTCGGGCCGCCAGCGCCAAGCGGTCCTGGTCGACCGCGGACACCCCGAGGACGCGGGACATCACCCGGACCGGCAGCCGCCAGGCCACGTCGGTCATGAGGTCGAAGGGCGCGCCGGCGGGCAGCTCGTCCACCAGGGCATCGGCGGTCGCCCTGGTCCACGCGGCGACCTCGCCCGCGGCCTTCGCGGTGAACCCGGGTGTGACCAGCTTGCGCCAGGCCCGGTGGACCTCCGGCAGCCTGCACCCGATCCACTGTTCGATGAAGTACTCGGTGGCGCTCTCGGCGCCGTAGGGCCGCTCGCCCGCGTACCCGGCGAGCCTTCGCACGTCCTTGCCGACCCGGGGATCGGCGAGCAACCGGTGCACGTCCCGGTAGGACACCACGACCCAGGCGCCGGAGAGGTCCCGGTGCACGGGTCCGGCGGCGCGCAGGTCGGCCCAGAGCGGGAACGGGTCTTCCCGGAACCGCCGCAGTCCGAAGTCGATGGTGGTCGTGGGCACGGCGGCTACCGCCGCGCGGAGGCTGTGACGGTGTCGGACATCCGGACCTCGCTGGTCGCTCGCGGGTGGGGTCGGCCGGGGCCGCTGGATCTTCGTCAGTTCATCGTTCGGTCCCCGGTGATCAGCGGTCAAGGCGCACGGGAAATCGGCCGTTTTATTTCCGCCGTCCCGCCGGCGGGACGCAACACAACTGCCGGAGCGGGTATCTCAAAATACACCGATCGCCGTCCGGGCGGTTTTGGGTCGGGAAGCTGCCGGTGACGGGGGTGGTGATCTGCGTGAGTTCTCGCTCGATGCCATCATTAACAGCGGAGGTACCACGGGTAATGTCACGAAATGCGAGAATCGGACACCGGGTCGCCCGGAGATTCACCTCCGCGCCCGCTCGCCGGGTGACCACCCGGTTGGCGGAACCCATTCCTCGGCGGAGGAACATATGATCAACTACGCGAATGGTCCACTGGGGGATCACCGAAGCGCGTTCACCGGGGCACCCGACGGGTACCTCCGGCGCTTCGCCATGCCCGCGGGCGGACCGAGCACATCGACGGGGATCTGGGGTGATCTGTCATGGGTGGGCAAGGACGTGTCGAACGCGGACCGGTGGCGACGCGGGCCCGCGCGACCCCGGCCCTGGTTCCCGGACTCGAGGCTGTCGAGGGCTTGCGGGTGCGGTCGAACGGTTTGCTGCTGCCGCAGGGAATGCCGTTCGACGTCTGGCAGCGGGTCGGCGACTGCGTCCTGCTCGCGGTGGGATCGCTGTCCTGGTGGGTCGGCGACTGGTTGGTGTTCGGCGAGCACACCTACGGCGACCGGTACCAGGCCGCCATCGCGCAGACCTCGCTCGAGTACCAGACGTTGCGCAACTACGCCTGGGTGGCGAGGAAGTTCCCGATGGCGCGCAGGCGCGACGCGCTCAGCATCGGTCACCACAGCGAGGTGGCCGCGTTGACCGAACCGGAGCAGGACGCCTGGCTGACCCGGGCGGAACGCCTGGGCTGGTCGCGCAACGAACTTCGGCGCAGGCTCAAGGCCGCGGTGTCCGCGGCGGTGCGCGGCCCGGCGCAGGGACGCGCCGCGCCGGAGCGGTCGGTGAGTTTGGCGGTGTCCGCCCAGCAGCACGACCGGTGGCAGGCCGCGGCCGAACAGGTCAACTGCCCGGTGGCGGACTGGATCGTCGACACCCTGGACCGGGCCGCTGGCCGAATCGGCACCCCGGTGCAGAGCTGACTCCAACCGCGAATCCCATCGACTTCGGCGAGCATTGCGCGATTTACCAGCACACATGCTGTTCGCCAATCTCGGTGTGATCCTGGACCGCCCGGTTTGGCCCTCGAACCACAAGCGGGTAGATTGCTGGGGCATGTCCACTCTGGGGGGGAAACGGGCGCCCGCGGGCCGCCGTGTGCTCGCGTCCGCCTTGTCGGAAATGCGCGAGATCCTCAACTCCGCTGACAAGGCGGCCAGGGCTCTCACCTTGGCCACCGCGGCCACCTGCCTCGGCTCTGGCGCCTTCTACGCGGTCAGCGCGATCTACTTCTCCACGGTCATCGGGCTCTCCGCCGCCCAGATCGGCGTCGGCCTGGCGTTCGCGGGCGTCGCCGGGATCGCGGGTGCGCTGGTGGGCGGTTACACCGCCGCCCACTTCGGCTCGCGCCGCACCCTCGTCGCGATGCTGGTGGTGCTCGGTGCGCTGATCAGCTGCTACACCCTCGCGGGCACGATGCTGACCTTCACCGCCCTGGCCTCGGCCATCTCCCTCGTCCGGTACGCCAGCACCACGGCGCGGGCCGCGCTGATCGCCTCGGTGCACACCGGCCCCGAGCGGGTGCGGCTGCGGGCCCGGCTGCGGGTGGTGTCCAACTCGGCCACCGGCCTCGGCGCGCTCCTGGGCGGGGTCGCCCTGGTCATCGGCACACCGGCCGCGTTCACCGTCGCGCTGGTCGTGGTGGGGGCCCTGACCGCGTCAAGCGCGATCCCCCTGGTGTCGCCGACCGCCAGGGCCCGTCTCACCGACCCCACCCCGCCGGATCCCGTGCCCACCACGCCGGTGCCCGTCCAGGTCGCCACCGAGGTCGCCGCTCCCGCGGCGCCCGGTCCGGTCCGGTCCCCGTTCCGCGATCCTCGCTACCTGGCGATCGCGACTCTCGTGGGGGCCAACGCCACCTACTTCGCGCTCCTGGAGATCGGTCTGCCGCTCTGGATCACGCAAGCCACCACCGCGCCCGCGGTGCTGGTGTCGGTCGTCCTGGTCATCAACACCACGGTGATCATCCTGACCCAGGTCGCGGCCTCCCGGGGAACCCACGACGTCCGGGTCGCGGGTCGGACCGCGCTGCGCGGCGCGGGCCTCATCGCCGCGGCCTGCCTGGTCTTCGCCTTCACCGGTGGTGTCGACCTGGTCGCCGCCACCGTCCTGCTGCTGGTCGGTGCCCTGCTGATGTCCGGTGGCGAGGCCCTCGGCGAAGCGGGCGCCTGGGGTCTCACGATGGAACTGGCGGACCCCTACAACCAACCCCGCTACCAGGGCGTCGTCGAGATGGCGTACGCGGCGGGCCAGACCGTCGGGCCGCTGCTGATCTCGGCCACGGCCATCGCCCACGGCACCTGGGGTTGGCTCCTGTTGGCCGCCATGTACTCCCTGTGCGGCGGCGGTCTCTACCTGTTGTCCCGCAAGGGTCCGGCGACCTGACCGCTGGTGCCTTGCCTGGCGTGGGTGGGGCGGACGGGTTGGCGGAGGATGGTGCGGAGTTTGGCGGGGTCGGTTCGGCGGGCGTCGGAGAGGTAGATCTCGTGGTGGCGGTCTCGGGGGGCGAGGCCCTGGGCGGGCATGAACTCGTCGTGCATGCGGGCTATGGTGGGGCCTTCGTCGTCGTAGGGTCCGATGTGGAGGGTTTGGACGGATGTGCCCTCGTGCAGTGCCTCGAACCGCACGTCGTGCGCCGTGGGGGTCTTCTCGAGGGTGCGCGCCGTGGCGGTGGCGACGATCTCCTGGGTGATCCAGTCCGGCTGCACGATCATCAGCGTCCAGTCCCAGGCGTCCTTGTCGCGGGAGTGGAACACGGCCAGGTCCGGCGCTGACCACAGCCCTTCCAACGGCCCGACGGTGTGCACCCGGCCCAACTCCGCCTTCGCGATGGCGCGCACGGCGTACGAGGTGGCGTACAGCGCCGTGACCACCTCGGCGTAGCGGGGTGAGGTGTTGGGGTCGCCGTGGCCGTCGGCCATGAGGAACCACATGCGGGGGATGTCGACGACGTCGAATCGGGCTGGTTTCGCGGAGTAGCAGGCGGGACGCGCCTTCTTGACGTCGTAGTTGTCCGTGACGGGTTTGTCCACAGCGCACTCCTCTCGCGACACGGCTCGATGCGCAGCGTAACGGCCGCGGGGGCGCCGGGTAACAGTCGGCGTGTGGTGGCGATGAGTCCACCGTGGGTCGAGTGGTGGTAGCCGTGGTGGGTGTTGTGGTCGCGGGTGTCGCGGTCGTGGTGTTGGTCTTCAGCGGGCGCGACGTGTCGGGTAACGCGGTCGCCGCTGGGCCGGTCCCGCCGTTGACGGGGGAGCGGGCGCGGGAGTTGAGTGCGGACCTGGTCAGCGGGGACGAGGCGCGAGTGCGCAGGGCGGTTGCGGTGTCGCCTGACCAGCCGTTCGACGCCGGGTTCGTGGCCTCGCTGGCGGGCTCCCCGGTCGAGTTCGACGTGACCACCTTCCGGGCCGAGCCGGACGGGGCGGCCCGGGTCTCGGCGCGGGTGGGCGGTGCTCAGTGGACTGTGTGGTTGGTCGCGGTCGACGGTCAGTGGCTGATCAGCTCCACGGAGGCCGTCCAGTGACCGGGCGCGCGTTGGTGCTGGTGTTGTGCCTGGTTTCCCTGGTGTGCGCGGTGCCCGCGCGGGCGCAGACCGGCCAGTGCGGCGACGCGAAGTCGACAGCGGCGTCGTCGGGTCAGGCGAAGGGCAAGCGGCCGGTCGTGTTCGTGCACGGCTGGACCGGTGACCCGATGACCGATTCCGCGCGGAAGCTGTCCGACCAGCTCGACGGCAAGATCAGCACGTACACCTTCGACTACGGCAAGTGGTCGTCCTACTGGGCCGCCGACCCGCACATCGCGCCCTGCCTGGCGACCTACCTCGGTCAGGTCTCCGCCGCGCACAAGAAAGCCGGTGGCGACGGCAAGCTGATCGTCGTCGCGCACTCCATGGGCGGGCTGGCGGTGCGGTACGCGCTGACCCCGGAACTGGCGAAGGTCGTGCCGTACGTGATCACGCTCGGCACGCCGCAATTGGGGTCACCGTGGGGCGGCGAGGGTGGGCCGTCCCGGTTGGTCGAGGTGTTTCAGCACGCCCTGGGCAAGAAACTGCCACCCGCCGACGGTCGCGACGGCGGGAAGTGCCTCGCCGAGCACACGAAGGGGACGCCGTTGCCGCGCGGCTGCGGCGATCTGCCGCCCTGGCTGCCCGCAGGCGTCAACCTGACGCAGATCGGCGGGGACGCCACGGTCAACCGCACGTTCTTCGGCTGGACCGCCTACTCCATCCCGCTGGCCAGCGACGGCGTGGTGCCGCTGTCCTCCGCGCACGGCTACCCGGTCTCCGGGCCGACCGGGAACACGCCTGTCGACAGCGCGAAGTCCTTCTCGCGGCGCGACACCTGCACCGTCGACTTCGGATTCGTCAACCGAGCCGCCCACGAGCTGTCGTTCGTCCCCGCCTCGATGGCCCTGGACTACTTCACCCTGCAGGACCTGCAGAAGGACCGGTTCAGCCTGCCCGTCCAGGCCTACCTCGGCGGGGTGACCATCGCGGCCGCCTGCTCGCACGTCCGGCTGCCCACCGACCAGAGCGCGGTCAAGCAGGCGGTCGAGGTGATCAAGGCGGCGCTGGCAGACCTGAGTCAGGGCGCCACCAAGGTCGTCAACGTCGTAGGGGTGGACAAGGCGGGGAACTCGGCTTCGGGGTGGACGATCGAGGGCGAGAGCACCGAGGTCGAATACTGCACACCCTCGCCCGCCTCGGTCGGCAAAGACATCGTCACCTGTTCCCCCACCGCCGCGGGAGCCCTCGCCTGCTGGGTCACCCCCGACCGCCACACCCTCCTGTGCGGCGGCTACCCGTGGGAGAAACGCCTGCACAAGGTTGTCTCCAGTAGCGAGGTCCCCACGACCACCCCGCCCACCGCCACCGAACCCTGGGGCGTAGACCTCGAAGACGGCGCCAAATGCCTCCTCCGCAACGGAGGCAGCTGGGGCGGCCGAGCCGACGGCTACGTAGGCGCCTACTCCTGCGACCGCGGCGAATCGGAGTTCATCCTCGTCGGCCCCGGTGATCAGGTCGCGGTCAACCGCTTGAGTCCCGTATGGACAGTCCAGGTCGGTGCCCTCGGCGCGGACGGCGAAGCCTTCCCGCCACCCACAACCAAGAAGATCCGCACCGCCTACTTCGCCGCAGCGCCATAGTTCCGGATCGTCGAGCCAACGATCAGGCGCCGTCTTTGTCGGTGTCCACGCCGAGGAGTTTGGCGGCTAGGTAGGCGTTGGTGGTCGCTTGGACGGTGAGGAGCATGGAGTTGTTGTAAATGGTGTCGTCGTCGTTGGTGGTGTCTCGGCCGGTGTGGGTGGAGTAGGGGGCGGCGGTGTAGACCTTGTCGTTGAGGGAGTCTTCGAACATCAGTTGGGTGGTGAGGGCTTTGGTGTTGTTGAGGTGCACCATGGCGTGGATGTGGACGGTTCGGCCTCGGTACCAGCCTGGCCAGATGGTGGTGAAGCGGACCACGCCGTCGGTGTCGGTGACCTGGGCGCCGCGGAGGTAGCGCTTGTCGTCGGTGGGCACCAGGTCGGCCATGTCGCCGGAGCCGGGACCAGAGCCTGGGCCTGAGCCGGAGGGTGGGCCGCCTGGGCCACCAGGGCCGCCGCCGGGGGCGCCGGAGGGAGGGGCCAGGGCGCCGGGGGCCATGCCGCCGCTGGGCATGCCTTCGCCGCCGCCACCGGTGGACTGGGACTCGGCGCCGGAGTAGAGACCACCGGCGTCGCAGTGCCAGATCTCCACCACGACGTCCTTGAGCGGGGTGCAGCCCTCGCTGTCGACGACCTTCAGCGCCAGGTCCAGCCGGGTGCCCTGACGGTCTTCACGGATGTCGCCGCGGATCTTGTCGGCGTCGAAGTAGTACGGGCCCTGGGTCGTGGTCGGCGAGAGGGTGCAGGTGGTCGCGCTCGCCAACAAGGTGGCCGGATCCGCCCCAGCCGCCGCGGTTGTCGTTGTGCTGGACTCCTTGCCGCCGCACGCCGCGACCACTCCGGCAAGGGTGAGGCTGCCGAAGACCACCGTGCGCCTGCTGACCCGCTTCCCCTCGTCGAGCACGGTGGACCCTTCGCCGGAGGTGGACGCTTTCGTCCGACGCTAGCCGGGTTCCCGAAACCCGGCAGTCCGGAGTGGAGTATCACCGGTTCGGATGAACCCGCTGCCCCCGGGTGGCGGCGCGCGATGTCACCCGGTTCGCCGCTTGCCTGGACTGCGGTGAGGCAGCAACCTCAATCGAGGCACTGACCGGCGGCGGAGAGGAAGCACCATGCCTGGCGGCTCACGACTGCGGTGGACCAACGCGCGGCGGCGGTGGCGTGCTGTGGTGTTCGCCGTGGTTCTGCTGTCTCCCGTCGCGGTCGCCGCGCCTGCCCAGGCGGCGCTTGTCGAGTTGACGTGCAATGTCAACGTGCAGCTCAGCTTCAGTCCCGCGCTGACCGCCACGCAGACAAGCGCCAAGCTCACAGGGGTGGCGTCCGTGGTGAACTGCCTGTCTCCCAGCGGGAACTACAACCAGCTGCAGGCCGGGAGCGTTTCCGACGCCACGGGCACCGCTGTCTCCCTCGGCGGCGTCCCCTGCAACCTCCTGGCCACCTTCACCGGCCGCGCCACCATCGACTGGTCGCCCAACGGCGGCCACACCACCTTCGACTTCACCGTCAACACCAACCCCCTCAACGGTTTGGTCACGTTGATGACCACCCAGGCCAGCGGCCCGCTCACCGGCACCACCTCCCAAACCGTCGGCGTCGCCAACCCCAACCTCGGCTGCGCCCTGGGCGGTCTGTCCAGCCTCAGCGTCCCCTTCGGACAGACGACGTTCCTCGGTGCGCTCTGATCAACGCGCCGGTAGACTCCCTGCCAGTCGACGGGTGGGGAGTGGGCATGGCTTGCCGCATCAGCGAACTGGTGATCGAGGCGCGGGATCCTGAGCTGCTGGCGACCTTCTGGTGCGCTGTGCTCGGCTACGTCGAGCTCGACCGGGAGGACGGCGCGATCGAGATCGGGCCGCCGGGTGTCGGCTTCGGCGGCCCGCAGCCGACGATCATCCTCAGCCCCAACCCCGAACCCAGGTCCGGCAAGTACCGCCTGCACCTCGACGTCAACCCCACCGACCGCGACCAGGACGCCGAACTCGCCCGATTGCTGCAGGTGGGCGCGACCCCCGCCGATGTCGGCCAAACGGGGGAGGAGGGCTGGCACGTGCTGGCCGACCCCGAGGGCAACGAGTTCTGCCTGCTGCGCAAACGGATTCCTGAGCTATAGGAGGCTCAGGGGGCGAGTAGGTGTCGGAGGCGGGCAGCGTCCGTGTCGCGACCTTGCTCTTCGAACATCTCAAGAGCTTCACGCCAGCTCGCACGAGCTCGATCCTGTTGGCCTAGAGCGGCATGGGGATGACCAAGGTTGCCTAGGGTGAAAGCGACAAAGTAGGTGTTGCCAGTGGCGCGGTACCGATCAAGGGCCCGGTTGTAGTAGGAGAGGGCTTGCCGGTGGTCGCCGGTAAGGTGGGCGATGAAGCCAAGGCTGTCCAGGATGGATGCCTCGCCATCGGGATCGTGCTGGTCTCGCTGCAGGGCGAGAGCGGCGCGGCAAAGGTCGAGCGCCGCGTCGAACTCGCCGAGGTGTGCGCTGTACCACCCTGCGGAGTTGAGAGCGTCGGCCTCCCACACCGGCCGGTTGAGGGTGCGGTAGAGGTCGAGGGAACGGTGGGCGTGGGCAAGGGCTTGCCGGTGGTCACCGAGGCGTCCCCAGAGGAAGGCGATCACCCGGTGGGTGTGGGCCTGCTCGGTGCGGTCGTGATGGCGCACGGCGAGGTCGAGGGCCTGGTTGAGGTGTTCGAGAGCGTGGGTGTGCCTGCTCAGGCGCGAGTACGCGCGGCCAAGGCACCGGTGGCTGCGGCTCAGCACAGCCGGTTCGCCCAGATGCGCGGCCGCGCCGAGGGCGGCTTGCCAGGACGTGAGGCTGTCGTAGAGGTGCCCGCACCGGAGGTGGAAGTTGTTCAGTGTCCACGCCAGGTCCCAGACGGCTTGGTGGCGGCCGAGTCGGGCGGCGGTGCGCTGGCAGGCGAGCAGCGTGGGGTGCTCCACCGCGAACCAGGTCGCGGCCGCCGCGGAGTCGGGTAATCGGAGTGGGGTGACGCCGGGTAGGGCCGGATCGGCGTGGAGGACGGGGCCGTGGGGGTTGAGGAGGCGGTCGGCTGTGTGGGCGCCGCGCACGTAGAAGTCGATCAACCTGCTCAGGGCCGCCCCTCGGCGCCCGGCGGTGACGGTCGTGGCGGCGTAGGAACGGACGAGGTCGTGCATCGAGTACCTGCCGTGATGCCGCTCGACCAGCGACGCCTCCTCCAGCGCCGCTAGGGCCCCGTGTACCCGAGCTGCGGGCAGGGCAACGAGGGAGATCACGGCGGTCGCGGTCGTGTCGGGTCCGGGGGCGACGCCCAGTAGGCCGAAGACGGTGCGCTGTTCGTCGGTGAGGCGGTGCAGGGACCACGACAGGACGGTCGGCAGACTGGCGGCGGGGTCGTCGTCGGCGAGGGCGTCCAGACCACGCGCGGTCAAGTCGTCGGCGAGGTCGGTTCGGTCAGCGCTGGTGCGGACGCGCGCGGCGATCAAGCCCAGCACCAGGGGAAACCCGCGGCACAGTCCGGTGAGGTCGGCGATGGCCTCGGGGGCGACCTGTGCCGAGGTGAGCAGTGTGCGGGCTTCGGCGTTGGTGAGCATGCCGACGCGCAGGGAGTGCGCGCCGTGGCGGGCGAGGAGGCCGGTGAGCCTGCCACGGCTGGTGATCACAACCGTGCAGGTGTCGCCCCCGGGCAGCAGGGGCGCGACTTGTCCTGCGGAGAAGGCGTTGTCCAGCAGGACGAGCATCGTCTTGCCCGCTGTGTGGGTGCGGTAGAGCGCGCCCCTGGCGTCGAGGTCGAGGGGGTTCGGGTCTATCCCGAGGGCGACCAGGAAGCAGCCAAGCACGTCGAAAGGGGCCTGGGGCTCGTCGGGGCTGAAGCCACGCAGGTCCACGGCGAGCTGGCCATCGGGGAACCGGTCGAGGTTGCGGTGCGCCCAGGTGACCGCGAGCCACGTCTTGCCTGCACCGCCCGCCGCGGAGATCACCACTATCCCGGTTCGCGCGTCGAGCTCGGCCAAGTGCTCGGCGCGGCCTATGAATCCCCGTGGCGCCATGGGCAACTGCCGTGGGATCGCGACTGGCGTGTGCTGGTGCAGGTGCACGGTGCCGATCGTGTGGGCTTGCACGGAGTTCGCCACCGTTGCCGCGTGCAGTTCGTTGCGCGCCTCGACCATCGCCCACCCCCACGCCGTACTTGATCGGCGAATGTAGCCCCGGGAACCGGACGACCGATCCGCGCCGGTGCGGGGTTAGACCCAGACCACGCAGTTGTCGGCGGCGTTGTTGCCCATGACGCTGACGATGCCCGCCTTCCCGTCGGCGAAGAAGCGGGCGAAGATGCCCGCTGGGCGGCCGCCGAAGAGGAGGGGGCCCAGGACGGGGGAGACGGGGACGTCGTGGGGGGTGGTGGCGTCTTCGGTGGTCATGGGGAGGTGGCAGGTGGCGGGGGAGACGAACTCCTGGACGATGCTGGTGCCGGTGTGGGCGGCCGCGTCCACTGCGGTGGACCACTCGGCGGCGGTGGTTTGTTCGCCGATGAGCACCTGCTTGCCGCTCATGCCGAGGCCTTCCTTCAGCACCAAGCGCTCCCGGTTGTCCACAGTGTACTGAAGTAGGTCCACGCCTTCACCGTTGACGGTGGTCTTGCGGGCGGACAGAACACGGGTCCAGGGCAGGTAGCGGTCGACGAGCGCCCGTTCGGCGGTGCTCATCCACGGGCGGCCCTCCGACAGCAGGCCCATGGTCAGCTTGCTCGCCAGGAACGTCGAGGTCTGGGTGCCCACCAGCAGCACCCCGTTGTCGAGGGCCTCCTGGACCGGCGCTGTGTCGATCCCCAGCTCGTCCCAGTCCGGAATGGTGAAGTTCCGCAGCCCCAACGGGTAGTGCACCGGGCCGTTCCAGGCCTCCGACAGGTCCTCGGGTTCGAAGAACCGCGCGTGCAACCCCCGCGCCGCATAATACTCGGCCTCGATGTCGAAGTACCGGGTCGACGCCACGCCCTGGTCGCGAGCGCTGCCGACCAAGGCCACCCGTGGCGCCACGCCGAGTTCGGCCGCGAGGTCGCGGAACATGCGCTCCCGCACGGCGAACGGCTCGTGGAACCCGAACGGCACCTTGCCGTCGGCGTCGCCGTGCAGCGCCCGCCACACCAGCAGCCTGCAGTGCGTCTCGACCGGGCCGCCCAGTGCGCCGCTGACGTTGAACTCCAGGAACCTCGGCCCGTCCGGCCCGATCACCACGTCCGGGCGCACCACGCAGTCGGCGTACCGCTCCTCGAGGAACTGGTCGGCCACGAACAGCTGGTTCTCGCTCTCGGGCATCCCGTACGCGGCCAACCGGCCCTCGGTCGTCGTCGCGGTCTCCAACGCGACGCGGCGCACCAGGTCCAGCAGCGCGATCGTGGCCCGGTAGAGCTCGGCGTACGAGGCGCGCGGGATGGCGATGGGGGCGGCGGGAAGCATGGGCTGGTGGGGCCAGCCGGTGTCGCGGATCTCGTGCCGCAGCATGTCGCGGATGGTGGCGGGCGCGGCGGCCGGGGCGATGACGTGCTCGCCGAACCAGGGGTGGTTACCGGACATCGAGGGTTCCTTCTACTGTGGACCAGGCAAACCAGGGAAGGGGACGCGGATGACGCTGCGGCAGGTCGGGGACAACGAGTTCGTCGAGGAGCACGGCGGGGACTACGAGGACTTCACCCCGGGCATGGTGATCCGGCACTGGCCGGGCCGCACCCTGTCCGAGGCCGACAACACCTGGCTGACCCTGCTCACCATGAACCAGCACCCGTTGCACTTCGACACCGCTTACGGCGCGGGCGCCGAGTACGGCCGGGTGCTGGTCAACAGCGGCATCACCCTGTGCCTGGTCGGCGGCATGACCGTGCAGGCGCTGTCGGCGCGCGCGGTGGCCAACCTGGGCTGGGACAAGGTGCGCCTCAAGGACCCGGTGTTCGTCGGCGACACGCTTTACGCCACGAGCCGGATCTTGGACAAGCGGCTGTCGAAGTCGCGGCCGGGCACCGGGATCGTGACCGTGGAGACGGTCGGCACCAAGTCCACCGGCGAGACCGTGATCACCTTCGAGCGGTCGTTCATGGTCCGCTGCCGCGACAGCTGACCTACACAAAGGCGGCCGCCGCGGCGGTGTCCTCGATCGCCATGCCGACGCCCCGGAATACCGTGGTGCGACCGTCGGGTGTGTACCCGGCGGTCACCACCGCGCCGAGTTCACGCAGGTCCTCGGCGGTGATTGATCCGGAAGCGATGGCCGCCCGGACCTCCGCGGCGTCTTCGACCGCCGCCGCGCGTTCCTCGACCAGGACGAAAGCCGAACCCAGCAACTCGGGCCCGACCTCGACGGCCTCCTCGTCGGTGCCGCCGATGATGTTGACGTGCGCGCCAGGAGCGATCCACTCCGCCGCCACCACCGGTTCGGGGCCGCTCGTCGATGTCGCCGTGCAGACCACCTGGGCGTCGGCCACGGCGTCCCGCGCGGTCCCGCACACCCGGACCTCGTGGCCGAACTCGGCGCGCACCCACTCGGCGAACCGCTCGGTGCGGTCACGGGTCCGGGAGAACACCCGCACGCTCCGGATCGGGCGTACCGCCGACACCGCCCGCACCAACGCCCGACCCTGCACACCCGCGCCGACGATCGCGAGATCGCTGACGTCTTCAGGCGCGCACAGCCGCGTGGCCAGGCCCGCGACCGCGCCCGTGCGCACCGCGGTCAGCTCGGCGCCGTCGAGCAGTGCCGTGATCTCCCCGGTCTCCAGGGAGGTCACCACGACGACGCCGTGGATCAGCGGCAGCCCGCGCTCCGGGTTGTCCGGGGTGAGCGTGGTGATCTTGACGCTGCCGACACCGCGCCGTTCCCAGGTCGCGGTCCCGGCGAGCAGTTGGCGCTGGGGGCCGTGTTCGACGATCGTGCGCGACGGCGACCGGGTCTTCCCTGCGGCCAGGTCCGCGAACACCTCGGCGAGCGCGTCGACCACCCGGACCACGGCCTCGGTCCCGGCCATCTGGTCGGCGCCGATGAAGCGGGTCAACTGGCCACCTGCCCCAGCTCCGCGACGACGTCCACGATCAGGTCTTCTTGGCCCGCGATCGCCTGGCGCCTGCCCAGCTCGAAGAACACGTCGCGCGGGTCGACCCCGCTGCGGCGGGAGGCGTCGAGGACCTGGTGCTTGAAGCCGGAGAACACGCCCGCGAGTCCGCTGACGATGCTGACCGTGTCGGTGACGGGGGGTGCGGGCATCAGTTCCCGCTCGGCGAAGTCGGCGGCGTCGAGGAGGCCGTAGAGGTCGATGCCGGTGCGGAAGCCGGTGCGCTCGAGCACCGGGACCAGCACCTCGAGTTGCGTGTTGCCCGCCCCGGCGCCGAACCCGCGCGCGCAACCGTCGATGATCGTCGCGCCCGCCTGGGCCGCGGCCACCGAGTTCGCCACCGCCATGCCGAGGTTGTTGTGCCCGTGGAAGATCACCGGGACGTCGACGGCCGCCGCGATCGCACCGATGCGATCCGAGACGTCCTGTGGCAGGAAGTTCCCCGCCGAGTCCATCAGCCCGACCGCCCGCGCACCGTAGCCAACGGCGGTCGCCGCGTGCTCGGCCAGCTGGGCGGCGGTGGCCATGTGGCTCATCATCAGCACGCAGTGCCCGTCCGCGCCCTGCTCGGCGAGGAAACCCAGGTGCCGCTCGGCCAGCGAAGGCTCGGTGCAGTGCACGCCGATGCGGATCACGTCCGCGCCGTGCGCGATCGCCTTGCGCAGATCGGCCGATGTACCCCAGCCGGGCAACATGAACACGCCCATCTTGCTGCGCCGCAACGCTTCCCGGACCGTCGCGAGCATGAGGTCGTCGCTGACCGCCGCCCGCCCGACCTGCATCGACGACGCGCCGAGCCCGTTGCCGTGGCCGACCTCGACCACCGGCACCCCCGCGGCGTCCGCGGCCTCGGCGTACCCGCGCAGCGCGGCCACCCCGAGCTGGTGCCGGACGGCGTGCTGACCATCGCGCAGGGTCGGGTCGTGCACTACGACGTCACGGGCCACCGCGTCATGCGCCACCGCGTCATGTGCCACCCCGGTCATGACCGGACCCCCGTCCCCGCGGCGCTGAGCCGGGCCGCGTGCTGCTCGGCGACCAGGATGGCCGCCGAGTTGATGATGTCGAGGTTGCCCGCGTAGTGCGGTAGCACGTCGCTGTCGGCGATGACCTCCACCGACACCACCACCCGCTCCCCGGTCACCGCGCAGGCGATCACCCGGTACCCGGGCGCGAACTCCCGCACCCGCGCGGCCACCGAGTCCACCACCGACCGGATGGCGTCCGGGTCGGCCCCCGGG
The DNA here is from genome assembly GCF_016907695.1 of Actinokineospora baliensis. NCBI lineage: Bacteria > Bacillati > Actinomycetota > Actinomycetes > Pseudonocardiales > Pseudonocardiaceae > Actinokineospora > Actinokineospora baliensis. Next base: position 5,122,801 of record NZ_JAFBCK010000001.1, read on the forward strand.
ATCACCGCGTGCACCGCGGTGCGGAACGTCGCGGGCGGCACGGCCGGGCTGATGTTGAGGATCGCCTTGGTCTCGGCGACGTCGGTGAACGTGGTCAGCGCGTGCTGGGTCGTGGCCACGTACTCGTCGAGGTTGAGCCGGGTCGCCCGGCCCGCGATGGTGCTGGCCACCGTGGACACGACCTCCAGGTACCGCACCGCGAACCGCTCGGCCAGCGCGTGCGCCACCGGGATCGACGCCTGCCCGCCGCAGCTGATCAGGCTCACGTCGCGCCCGGTCGAGCGGGCCGTGCCGGTCACCGTCGGCACCACCATCTGCCCGATCTTGCTCGGCGTCAGGTCCACCAGCAGCGTCGGCGTGTCCGCCAGCAGCCGCCAGTGCTCGACGTGCGCCGCGGCGCTGGTGGCGTCGAGCAGCACGTCGAACGGCTGGTCGGCGGCCAGCACCGCGTCGATGCCCCCGGCGCTGGTCGGGTAGCCGAGCCGGGCGGCGTGCGCGAGCCCGGCCGAGTCGGGGTTGCGGCCCACCACCAGGGCGCAGTCCAGCACGGGGGAGCGGTGGACCTTGCTGACCAGGTCCTGCCCGATCGCCCCGGTGCCGATCACCGCGACCCGGTTGCGGAGCCCGGTGGGCGTTGACTGGGTGACGGTCATGCTCTGCCCCCGTTGCCGAAGTTGCCGAACCGCTCGGTCCAGGCGTCGCCCTGGGCGACGGTCGCGCGGGCCAGGCGGGCGAACGGCGGACCCACCATGTTCCCGTCGAGCACCGCGATGCCCCCGCCCGCCGCGCCCACCGCCTCGGTGACCCGGCGGGCCTGCCGCACCCGCTCCTGGTCCGGCCGCAGCGCCGCGTTGATCGTGGCCAGCTCGCCGGGGTGCACCGTGGCCTTGCCGTGGAACCCCAGCTCCCGCACCCGCTCGATCTCCTCGACCAGCACCTCGGGTGCGCCGAGCCGGAAGTTCGCCGTGTCCACGCAGCCGCTGCCGTGCCGCGCGCAGGCCAGCGCCATCGCCTGGCGGGCGGCGAGCATCCCGGCCCAGGTGATCTCCACCCCCAGCGTCGCCGCCAGGTCGGCCGAGCCGAGCACCAGCCCGTCGGCCGCCGCCGCGATCGCGTCCATCTCTCGGATCGCCGCGACGGTCTCCACGGTGACGTAGACCTGCGGGTGCGCGCCCGCCTCCGCCAGCGTGGCCCGCAGCAGGTCCACCTCCACCGGCGACTCGACCATGGTCATCACCACGAACCCCGGCTTGACCGGCGACTCCGCCAGCGCGACCAGGTCGTGCACCGCGGCGAGGGTGCCCAGTTGGTTGACCCGCACCGCGACGTTGTCCGGGCAGGGCGCCTGCTCCAACGCCGCACGGCAGATCACCCGCGCCGCCGCCTTCTCCCGCGGCGGGACGGCGTCCTCCAGGTCGATCAGGTGCACGTCCGCGTCGTAGGACCAGGCCTTCACGACCCGCTCCAGCGACAGCGCGGGCGTGTAGAGGATGCTGCGGGGGATCGCGCGCGCACTCACGGCAAGGCCTTCGCCGGGGGCGCGCCGACCTCCGCCAACACCGAAGCCAGCGCCTTGATCTGCTCCACCGCCTGCCCCGCCCGCAGCATGACCCGCAGACCCGCGGTGCCGCGCGCGACGATCGGGAAGAACACCGGCGAGACGTAGAACCCGGCCTGGTAGACCCGCCGACCGGCGTCGATCACGCTCTCGTCGTCCATCGGCACCACCCGGATCGGGTAGCTGGACCCCGTCTGCTCGGTGTGGATCAGCGAGTCGAACAGCGCGATGTTGTCGTTGAGCCGACCCTGCAACGAGACCAGCTCCGGCCCGCGGTGGATCTCCGCCGACGCCAGCGACGCCCCGACCGCGGCGGTGTTCATCGGCTGCGAGTACGACAGCGCGCCCGCGAACCGCTCGATCACCCGCTGCGAGTGCTTGCCGTACCCGTCGAGCACGATCGCCGCGCCGCTGGTGCCGAACGCCTTGTTCAGGGTCGCGATGGTGATGGTCCGCTCGTCGCGGATCGGGTTGTTCGCCCGGATGTAGCCCATCCCGCGCTCACCGAAGGCCGACACCGAGTGCGAGTCGTCGTAGTAGACCAGCAGCCCGTACTTCTCCTGCAGCTGTGCCAACTGCTCGACCGGGGCGTACCCGCCGAGGCTGTCGGCGCCGTCGACGACGTAGCAGACCCGCTGGTACTGGCGGCAGAAGTCCTCCAGCTGGTCCATGTCGTGGTGCCCGGAGGTGACCACCTCGGTCTCGTCGGCGCACGCGGGCTTGGCACCGGCCATGGACACGTGGCAGTTCTTGTCGAAGACCATCAGCGGGCGGGTCCCGTTGCCCAGGTGCCCGGAGGCGATCAGCGGCAGCAGCCCGGCGCTGGCGACCCCGGCGGAGATCGCGGTGATCACGTCGGCGCCCCACAGCTCGCCGAGCGAGGACTCCAGCTCCAGCAGCGCGGGCAGCTGCACCCGGCTGCGCGGGATGCAGTGGTCGAGCACCCCGAACCGGCGCAGCGCGGTGATCGCGCCCTCGATGACCGCGGGGTGCGAGTCCAGGTCCAGGTAGGAGCAGCAGGTGAAGTTGACGAACTCGTGCCCGTCGGCGGTGCGCAGGACCCCGTTGTCGAGCTCCGCGACGATCCCGGCGACGCCCTCCTGCTCGGAGCGGTCCCAGAACGCGTTGCCGACGCCGACCGCCTTGTCGTTGTTGCGGTAGCGGTGCGGCGGGGTGATCACCTTGCGCTCGGTCAGCTCGGCGGTCATGACGCGCTCCCGGCGGCGGGCTGGTAGTTGTAGACACCCTTGAGCTTGCGGAACAGCATCGTGTACAGCGCGACGCCGAGCACGTACGGGCGGCGCAGGATCTTGGTGTCCTTGAGCCAGAAGTTCATGTTGATGTTCATGTCCTCCAGCGACTCCGCCTGGTGCCACCAGCCCAGCGGCAGGTACAGCATCTGCCCCGGCTCCAGGATCAGCTCCCGGCGCTCGGCGAGCTTGCCGACCAGCCGCGGGAACCGCGCGGCGTCGAAGTTGTCGAAGTCGAAGGCCTGCGACTTGTCGCCGAAGCCCTGGCGCACCGACCGCGGGTAGTACTCCCAGAACCCGGGCGGGGCCAACACGAACCGCTTGCGGCCCTGCAGGGCGATGTTGAAGTTCTCCAGCTCGTCGAAGTGGCTCTGGGTGAACACGCCCTTGTGGCTGATCCACAGGTTGGCCGCGTTGAGCGAGCGCCGGTAGTCGAACAGCTCCTCGGCGTCGAAGCCCAGGATGGCGTTGACGTCGGCCGGGCTGTCGCGGATGTTGGACACGATCCGGTTCCAGGTGCCCGGGTCGGTGAGGTAGCGCTCGTCGGCGAAGAACTCGCTGAGCTGGATCTCCTTGGTGGTCCAGCGCTGCGAGTTCTGCTTGTTGCTCGGCTCGGTGAACAGCGTCACCCGCATCTGGCCCAGCCGCTCGGCGACCCCGTCGCGGCCCAGGCCCCGGATCTCCTCCGGCAGGTTGATGATCACGGGGACGTCGGCGCGGATCAGCGCCTCCCGCCCGAAGGCCAGGAACTCGTCGAAGTCCATCCGGGGTACCGGCAGGCCCCCGAGCTCGACCGGGTGTGTGCTCACTGCATCCCTCACTGTTCTCGTGCCGCTCTGTCCAGCTCGACCGCTTCGACCACCTCGGGCTCACGCGCCCGCAGCGCGGGTTGCCCGAGGACGCTCAGCGCCACCGCGACCACCCCGCCACCCACCGCGGCCCACGCCGCCGCCGCGAACCCACCGGAGTCCGCCAGCCGTCCCCCCACCGCGGTGCCCAGAGCGATCCCCGACGCGCCCGCGCTGGAGAGCCAGGAGAACCCCTCCGACAGCGAGCCCTTGGGTGCCAGCGCCTCCAGCACCGTGCTGCCCGCGATCAGACCCGGCGCGATCGCCACCCCCGCCAGCACCGCGAACACCGCCATGACCAGCCCGGACCCGGCGAACGCCAACGGCACCGCGCCCAGGCACAGCAGCCCCGTCGTGGCCATCAGCAGCCGCTCCTGCGACTGCCGCCAGGCCACCGCCCCGTACACCGCGCCCGCGGCGAGGCTGCCGACCGCGGTCAGCGACAACAGCACCCCACCGAACCCCGGGCTGCCCTGCTCGCGGGCGAAGGCGACCATCGTGACGTCGACCGCGCCGAGCAAGAACCCCATGCCCGCGTACGCGACCATCAGCACCCGCACCCCGGGCACCGAGATCGCGCGCTTGCCGCCCCCGGCGTCGGCCGCCACCACGACCGGCTCCGACCGCTGGTGCAGCGCCACCGCGATCGACCCGACCGTGGTGAACGCGACGCACGCGATGAGCCCCGCCGCCGGGTGCACCGACGCGGCCAGCACGGTGACCAGCAGCGGCCCGAGCAGGAAGATCGTCTCGTCGAGCACCGACTCCAGCGCGTAGGCGGTGCGCAGCGACCCCTTGTCGACCAGCGCCGCCCACCTGGCCCGCATGAACGAGGTGAACGACACCGAAGCGCAGCCGGTGGCCACCGCGGCCACCAGCAGCAGCGGCAGCGGGGCGCCGAGTTGGATCGCGGCGATCAGGCTGGTCAGCGCGACCGCGTGCACCGCGCAGGTGACCAGCAGGACCCGCCGCTGCCCGACCCGGTCGGCCAACCGGCCCAGCACCGGGCTGGCCAGTCCCTGCGCGATCAGCATCGCCGCCGCCACGACCCCGGCGCCGCCCAGCGAGCCGCTCACCGCGGCCACCAGCATCAGGCAGCCCAGCGACCGCATGGCGATCGGGAACCGGCCGAGCACCCCGGACAGGCCCAGGGTGAGCGCGCCCGGCTGCCGCAACAGCCTCGGATACGCGCCGAACCCGGATTTAGCGCCCCCTGACACAATGCTCCCGTCGGTGTGAAAAGTGACCGTTGGCGGAATGACGCGGGTCCGGGAAATCGACCGATACATCGGTTCTGGCCGAATTACCCGCCGCTGTCGGTGTCACGATCCAGCCTTGGTCCGAGCGGCGATTGGCCATGTTAGGTGGGCCATCACCGGGTGTCAATTCCGCCGAACGCGACGACAAGCACGGCTGAATGGCCCAAGCCGACTCGCCCGAAGTAGGGATTTCGATACGTAGTGCGAATCGGATTTCCCCGGGAAATACACGTGGTGTCCATGCTCATTCCCTTTCCCAGTCGGCAGGCGCCCGCGCTCAGGGCGCCTGGGTGTCATCGCACCCACCGTGACGACCGTTAGGGGTGCGACCCCGGTCACAACCCGCTGGTGTGAGGTCCGCGCCACCACGTCCGATATCGGTTGACCGCCGGGCGGGCGCCGGGTGAGCATGTCCCCCGCACACCGCGAGCACGACAGGGGAGAGGAGCCGACCATGGGACGCAGTGGGTACCGCCACCACGGCATTCGGCCCCTGCCCGCGTACACGCGGCGACCCGGGTCGAGGTCGCGTGGACTCCCGGTGCTCGTGCCGCTCGCGTTGATCTAGCGCGGCGCGCCGCACAGGGAGCCACCCGTCGGGACACCGACCGGTGGCTTTTTCTTTTCCGCTCCCATGGCTCAACGGACAGAGCGCCGCGCTACGAACGCGGAGGTTCCAGGTTCGAATCCTGGTGGGAGCACTCTCCAACGATCAAGAGGACCCCCCGATGCTCATCAAGACCATCCAGCGCACGCTGCGCGTGCCGCGCTCCGACGGCCCGGCGGGCGACGGTTCCGCCGTCGCCCGCCAGCTCGACGCCGCCCTGGTCAGCGTCGGGTTCAAGGCGAGCCGGGACCTGTTCGAGCACCTCGGCGGCCTCACCACCGGCGCCGCGCTCGACCTGGCCGTCGACGTCGTCACCGCGGTGCGCGGCCTGGTCGGCGACCACGTCGAGCACAACCCGTACTTCCAGGACTTCCCTGCGGGCGTGCCCGACACCGTCGAGTTCTGGATAGGCATCCTGCGCGCGGCCGAGGCCAAGGACACCACCCTCGGCAGGCAGCGGGGCCCCATCAACCTGCTGAGCTCCCTGCGCTACGGCCGCGTCCAGCACAGCTACGCCGAGATGCTCGACCGCCACGACGCGCTGATCGACTCCATCAAGGACCGCGTCACCGTCGTGTACCTCGGCGGTACGGCGCACGAGGAGGTGAGCGCGCTCTACCGCTCGCTGGCGGGCGCGACGACGCCGTTGACGGGCGCCGATCTCACCCTCCTGGGCGAGCTCGCGGGGGAGTGCCTCGACCTCGAGCCCGGTCCCATGCCGGTGCGGGAGAACCGCGCCACGGTCAACGCCGCTCGGCTGCTCGCCGGTCGCCCGCTGCTGGCCGTGGACTCCGTCGTCGACGTGCTGCGGATCGCGTGCCAGCTCAGCGGCGGTGACGTGACCCTGGTCGAGTCGACCCGCTTCCGCCGCTTCCGCCGTGCGCACCGCCGGGCCCTGATGGCCGCGTTGGACGCCGCGGTCGCGGCCGAGGGCGGCAAGCTCGGCGACGTCAACCGCTACGCCGGTCGCTTCAAGCGCCTCGGCGAGTACCTGCACCCGCACGAGTACCCGGCGTTCCCGCACGCACAGGACGTGTTCGCCGTCGCCCGCGGCGACCTTGTCGTCCGGTCGCTGGCAGGCCGGGCCGAGGCGGCGTTCGCTCGTGGCGCGATCGGCGAAGCGGCGCGACTGCTCACGGAGTCGCCGGGCATGTTGCTGCGATCGCTCGACCGGTTGTTGCGCACCGCGGGCCCGGAGACCGAGGACGTGCTGGACGCGGTCGGTTCGGTGCTGGATCGGGTGTCGGGCCGCGTGTTGTGTTCGGTGCGCGAACACCTGGCGAACCGAACCGAGGCTGATCCGGCGCGGGTGTTCGTCAACCGCGCTGGTCGCCCCTGGGTCACCCGGGACGACCGCCCGCCGCTGTCGGCGGAGGTCGTGCACCGGGTGTGCGCGATGGTCGACGTGGAGCTGATGTCCCGCATGCCGGTCCACGAGCGACTCGTGATCGACCCGGACGTGCTGGCGGTGGCGTTGCCGCTGTCCGGCAAGGCGGTCGAGGACGGTTTCGCGGTGCTCCCGCGCGGCACCCGCACGCCGGTGGACGGTCGCATCCTGCGGTTCTTCACCTACTGGAAGCAGAAGAAGCAGCGCACGGACTACGACTTGTCCGCACTGCTGCTGGACGAGGACTTCCAGTACATCGGACACGTGTCGTGGACCGACTACCGCAACGACGGCGCCGTGTACTCCGGTGATCTCACCGAGGCGCCGCGCGGTGCCACCGAGTTCATCGACATCCAGTTGGGCCGGACCAGCGCCGCGCACGTGGTGCCGCAGGTCAGCATCTACACGGGCGAGGACTTCGACGTGGTCGACGAATCGATGTTCGGCTGGATGGTGCGCGAGTCCTCGCTCGACGGTGCCCCGTTCGAGGCGCGAACCGTCCGCACCCGCTCGGACCTGCGCGGTTCCGGTCGCGTCGCGCTGCCGATGATGTTCAGCCGCGACGGGGACGGCTGGACGGCGACGTGGTTGCACCTGTACCTGAAGGGAGCGCCCGGGTTCAACCGCGTGGAGGGCCACCACCTCAGCACGGCGATGATCACCAGGGCGATCGCCTCGCGTGCGCACCTGACCGTGGGGCACTTGCTGCGCTTGGTGGAGGCGCGAGCGGGCTCGACGGTCATGTGGGAGCCCGGCCTGCGGTTGACCGAGCCGGTGACCTTCGTCGGGGTGCACCGACCGGACGGCCTGCCGGAGGGCTCCACGGTGATCACGCTCGACCGGTTGTCCGAGCTCATCCCCCGGTAAACCGGTACTGGGCGGGTCGCTGCTTCAGGTAGACTGAGGACCAACGAGGCCACGCGCGGACTTCCTTCACCTGTCCCCTTTAGTCCGTGCACTTTCCTCAACCGCCAGGCCATCTCAGGGCTTCCTTCACTTCCTGATATGAAACTAGCCCCGAGTCTCTCCTGGCGGCCTCATTCCAGCAGTGCCAGCAGGTCCTCGGCCGTGACCTCACCAGGGGCGCGGCCGAGCCTCGCCGACTCCCGTGCCGCGTCCAGCAGGACCTCGTTCACCGGCGTCGGCACACCGTGCAGCCGCCCGAGCCGCACGATCTCGCCGTTGAGGTAGTCGACCTCCGTGGACCCGGTGCCGCGCACGATGCTCTGCCACGTCGAACTACCGCCCCGGCCGAGGTCGGGACTCGGGGTGACGCGGTTGGCCCGCAGGTCGTCGAACTCGGCATCCGAAGCGCTGTCGATGCCCGCCGCCGCCAGCGCGATCGACGCCTCGGTCACCGCTCGTAGCCGCAGGTCGTCCGAGCGCTCGCCGCAGACCGCGTCGATCGCGTTGGCCAGGTTCTGCCGCAGCTTCGCGTACTTCCACCGCATCACATCGGTCATCACCGGGGCGAGGAACCCGGCGTCCCTCAGGTCTATCGAGACCTGCTCGGCCGTGCTGTCGGTGCCGTGCGGGTAGCGGCCGATCGCCAGCAGCCCGGTGTACGGGGTGCCCGCGGCGGTGACCTCACCCGGTGTCAAGAAGGTCGACGGCAGGAGAACGCAGACGCCGTAGACGTTCCGGAACCGCCGCAGCGCCATCGGCTCACCCGCGACGCCGTTCTGCGCGCACAGCAACGGCAACCGGGCTCCCGCTGTCGCGCCGCCCGCGACCGGCCGGTCGCGCCAGGCTTCGAGCGCGGCCACGGCGTCCTGGGTCTTGACGGTCAGCACCAGCACGTCGTCACCGCGCAGGTCGACCTCGTCCGGTCCGCCGACCGCCGGGACCGGCAGCAGCCGCCGCTCACGCGGGGTGATCAACGTCAGGCCGCGCTCGCGCAGCACGGCCCCGTGCGCACCCCTGGCCACCAGCACGACCTCGTGCCCCGCCGCGTGCAGCGTGCCGCCGATCGCGCAGCCGACCGCGCCCGCGCCGATGATCACATACCGCACCGCTGGTCCTCCCGGGTCCGTTGCGCTGTGGTCCACCCTAGTCGGAATCCACTGTGGACGACGCGGAACTTCCGGTGTCGAACCGGGTTCACCTGGTGGGCGCCGTGCTAGCCTGGCTGGTCGCACGCCGCACACCTGGGGGACGGGTATGGGATCCAAGGATTCTACTGTGGACGAACTGCTGGACGCCGACACCGTCGCGGCCTACCTGCGGCGGATCGGGGTGGGCGCCCAGCGCGCCCCCGACGCGGCGTTCCTGCACGAACTGCAGGAGCAGCACCTGCTGAGCGTGCCGTTCGAGAACATCGACGTGCACCTGGGCGTGCCGATCGGGGTCGGCGCGGCCGCGGTGGCCAAGGTCGTGCACGGCAACCGGGGCGGCACCTGCCGCGAGCTCAACGGCTCGGCCATGCCCGCGCTGCTGGCCGCCCTCGGCTACCACGTCACCCTGCTCGGCAGCCAGGTGTTCGTCGACGGCGCGGTCAACTTCCCGCTGGCGCACACCGTGATCAGGGTGCACTGCCCCGACCCGTGGCTCGTCGACGTCGGCTTCGGCCGCGACGCGCCCCGCTTCCCGCTGCGGCTGGACCTGCGCGGCCCCCAAGCCGACCCCAACGGCGTCTACGAGTTCGTCGACGCCCCCCACGGCGACACCGACCTGCTGCGCGACGGGCAACCGCTGCTGCGCATCGACCCCCGCCCCCGCACCCTCGCCGACTTCCGCCCCGCCCTGTGGTGGTTCGAAACCTCCCCCGACTCCCCGTTCCGGCAGAACCTCTTCTGCACCCGCCTCACCGACGACGGCCGCGTAACCCTCCGCGGCAACCGCCTGACCTGGACCGACGGCGAACACCGCGAAGCCGTCGCCTTCGACACCGAAGCCCAGATCACCGCCGCCTACGCCGAACACTTCGGCATCACCCTCGACCGCCTCCCCGCCATCCCCAGCGGCACAGGGAACGCATAGCCAACGCCCAGGTCCCTCTTCTGTTTCGCCCCCGGTCCGCCGCCGAAGGTCGGGGTGACACCGAGACGGAAGGACCACCCCATGCAGACCCCCTCGCCGCAGCCCGAGCCGATCACGCCGACCGTTGAGACCCCTCAGTACGTGGCGCCCCCGGCGCCAGCCGTCACCCCGTGGTGGCGGGCCCGCCGGGTCGTGGTCGGCGCGGTGGCGGCCGGGATGCTGGTGGTCGGCGGCGCCGCCGGGTTCGCCATCGGCCACGGCGCCGCCGGGGACGGCCCCCGTGCCGCCATCGTCCAGCACGACCAACAGGGCCGCGGCGACGACATGCCCGAGCAGGGCCTCCGCGAGGGCACCCCGCCCCAGGGCGGCCAGCAGGGCAGGCGCGGCCAACGCGACAACAGCGGCTCGTCCCAGCAGGGCACCGGCAGGCAGGACGGACCACCGCAGGACAGCACTGACAAGGACAGCACTCAGCAGGACAGCACTCGGCAGGGCGACAACCAGCAGGGCGGCGCCCGGAAGGACAACACCCAGCGGGAGGCCAACCAGGGCGGCAACTGACCACGAGACCGGCTCTGCTCGCGAGCAGTGGGGATGGTCTTGGTCGTGGGCGAACCCGAGACCCACACATTCCTTGGCCACCCCACGTCATGGGGTGGCCAAGGTCGTTGCCCGCGCCGCTATCTGGCGAACACCTGCCGTCCGGCGAACCAGGTTTCGGTGACCGTGGTGGCGGCGAGGTCGGTGGTGGGGGACTGGAACGGGTCGCGGTCGAGGATGATGAAGTCGGCGGACTTGCCCGGTGTGAGGGAACCCGTGACGTCGTCGAGGCCCGTGGCTCGGGCGCTGGAGAGGGTGAAGGCCTCGATGGACTCGGTGAGGGTGATGGCCTGCTCCGGCCACAGCTCACCGGGGAACGCGCCGGTCGGGTCCTGCCGGGTGATCAGGCCCTGGATGCCCTCCCACGCGTTCGGCGACTCGCTGACCGGCCAGTCCGACCCGCCCGCGACCAGGGCGCCGCTGTCGAGCAGGGCCCGGTTGGGCTGCATCTTGGCGGCGCGCTCGGCGGGCAGGACGTTGGCGATGGCGGTCGGGATTACGCCAGGCACCCACAGGAACGGCGAGATGTCCGCCGCGACGCCGAGCGCGGCGAAGCGGGCCAGGTCGTCGGGGTGCACGAACTGGCCGTGCGCGACCTGGAACTTGGTGTCGGCGAAACCGTCAGCGCGTAGCTTGGCCACGGCGTCGAGGGTGGCGCGCACCGCGGCGTCCCCGGTGCAGTGGATCTTGGCGGACAGACCCGCCTCGGCCGCCGTGCGCAACCAGCCCTCGAGCTCGGCGGGCGGCATGGTCGTCGTGCCGTGGAAGCAGGCGCCGTGCGCCTCGTCGGGCAGGTAGGGCTCGATGAACGCCGCCGTCCGCGTGGGCGGCACCCCGTCGAGGAAGATCTTCACGAAGTCCGGCCGGTGGTGCTCGGTGCGGTAGCGCTCACCGACCTCGATCAGCTCCCGCCCGACCGGGTCGAACCCGAAGATGGTGTCGTTGATCAGCAGCGACGACACCACCCAGGCGTCGAGCTGGCCGGCGTCGTCGAGGGACTTGAGCGCGTCGAGGATGTCCACCGACACCCCGGCGTCCTGGAACGCGGTGACGCCGTAGCTGTGCAGGATGCCGATCCCGTGCCGCGACGCGCGCGCGTGCTGCTCGGCGGTCAGCGTGCGGCTGCTCTGCACCGCACGCTCGACCAGCACCCCCGCCGCCTCCAGCAGGACGCCGGTCAGCGCGCCGGTCGCCTGGTCGCGCACGATGACGCCGCCGTCGGGATCCGGGGTGTTCTCGGTGATCCCGGCGAGCTCCAGCGCGCGGGAGTTCACCCACTTGTTGTGCCTGCTGTCGTCCGACAGCGAGACCGGTCGCCCACCGGCGGCCTCGTCCAAGGCGTGCCTGGCCGACTCGCGCGACAGCGCGTCCACGAGCGTGGACGCCCACGCCCCGCCGACCACCCACTCGTCGGGACCCAGCCCCCGCGACCACCGGCGCACCGCGTCGAGGATGCCGTCGAACCCGATCTCGCCGCCGAAGGTCAGCTCGAACAGCTCCGCGCGGCCCGCCATCGCGTGGTGGTTGTGCACGTCGATCAGCCCGGGCATGACGAACGCGCCGCCCAGGTCGCGCACCTCGGTGTCCGGCCCGACCTGGCCCTGGGCGTCGTACCCGGTGACCTTTCCGCCCTCGACCACCAGCGAGGTGGCCCGGGGCACCGCCGAGTCGACCGTGTGGACCGTGGCGTTGGTGAGGATCAGATCAGCAGCCAAGGTGCGCTCACTCCCGGTGACCTCGCGGACGGCGACCCCTGCGGCGCCAACTCCCGGTCAGTTTCGGCGCGACCGCGCGCGCGGTGAACGGTCCCGCCCGCGTCGTGCCGCGCCGAACAAGAAGGGTGCGCTGGTGAGCAACTCCCCGCCAGCTGATCTCGACTGGCCCCGATCGGGCGCTGCGGGCAAGCTTGTCCGCCGTGGAGCAGCTGGATGTGGTGGTCGTCGGCGCGGGTCTGTCGGGGATCGGGATGGCCTGTCACCTGGAGCGGGAGCGGCCGGGGACCCGGTACGCGGTGCTGGAGGCGCGCGCGGAGATCGGCGGCACGTGGAGCCTGTTCCGCTATCCGGGGGTGCGGTCGGACTCGGACATGCACACCCTCGGCTACCGGTTCCGGCCGTGGACCAGGGCCGAGACCATGCCCGGTGGCGCGGCGATCCTGGACTACGTGCGGTCCACCGCCGTCGAGTACGGGGTGCTCGACCACGTGCGGCTGGGGCACCGGCTGATCGCGGCCGACTGGGACAGCGAGCGGGCGCGGTGGGTGCTGCGGGTCGCGCACGGCGGCGCCGAGGTCGAGATGGCGTGTTCCTTCCTGCTGATGTGCGGCGGGTACTACCGCTACGACGGCGGTCACCGGCCGGAGCTGCCGGGGCTGGCGGGGTTCAGCGGGCGGGTCGTGCACCCGCAGGACTGGCCAGACGACCTCGACCACGCGGGCAAGCGGGTCGCGGTGCTCGGCAGCGGCGCGACCGCGGTGACGCTGGTGCCCGCGCTGGCCCGCGACGCCGAGCACGTGACGATGGTGCAGCGCTCGCCGAGCTACGTGGTCTCGCTGCCGTCGGCGGACCGCCTCGCGCCCCGGTTGGCGCGGGTGCTGCCCGGCGACCTGGGGCACCGGCTGGTGCGGTGGCGCAACATCGCGCTGGCCATGGCGTTGTTCCAGCTCAGCCAGCGCAGGCCCCGGCTGATGCGTCGGTTCCTGCGGAAGGCGACCGCGGCCGCGTTGCCGCCGGGCTATCCGGTCGACACGCACTTCAACCCGACCTACGGGCCGTGGGACCAGCGGATGTGCATGGTGCCCGACGGCGACTTCTTCGCCGCGCTGCGCTCCGGCGCGGCCGAGGTGGTGACCGACACGATCGCCGGGTTCGACGGTGACGTGATCCACCTGGCCTCCGGTGGCACCGTCCGCGCCGACATCCTCGTCACCGCCACCGGGTTCAACCTGGGGCTCTTCGGCGGGGCGGAGATCTCCGTCGACGGCAGGCCGGTCCGCACGACGGAGACGATGACCTACCTGGGCATGATGCTGGCCGGGGTGCCGAACATGGTCTACGTCCTCGGCTACACCAACGCCACCTGGACGTTGAAGCTCGACCTCGTCGCGAGCTACCTGACCCGGCTGCTGCGGCACATGTCCGACCACGGGTACGACACCGCGACCCCGTCCGCGCCGCCGCCCGGGGTCACCGAGGAGCCGTTCACCAACCTGACCGCGGGCTACATCCGCCGCGGTCTCGACGAGCTGCCCAGGCAGTGCTCCCGGCTGCCGTGGCGGCCGACGATGAACTACGCGCTGGACACGATGACGCTGCGCCGCACGCCGATCACCCGCGAGATGGCGTTCGGCCGCGCCGGGTCGCCGGATCGGGCGCGGCCGCGACCAGTTCCTCCGGGGCGGTGAGCCGCCACGCCTCGAACACCAGCTCCCGCAGCTCCACCAGGTCGATGCCTGCCAGGTCGACCACCACCCAGCCGAACCCTCCTGCGGTGAACTGGACCTCGAACACCTCCGGCCGCTCGGCGACCAGCGCCAGCTGCTCGGACAGGGTCTGCTTGAGGCCGACCGTCTGGGTCTGCGGCCAGTGGTAGCCGAACTTGCGCCCGGCCACGCTGAACGAGCTGTAGGTCGGCCCCTCGCCCCTGATCACCTCGGGCAGCCCGCCCACGAACGTGAAGAAGTCCTTGCTGTGCACCGCCATGCCCTACTCCCTTGCCTCGCCGCCGGGAGTATAGGTAGGCCCACCGACAGCCAGGGCCCGCTCGAGCCCGTCGAGGATGAGGTCGAGTCCGTAGTCGAACTCCTGGGCGTAGGTGTAGTCGGTGTCCTGGACGTAGCGGGCGGTCATCTCGGCCAGGTACGGGAACTGGTCGGTGGGGAAGTGGGCGAGGATCTCCTGCGCCAGCTCCGTGGGCGACTCGCCGGAGTCGAAGGGCAGGCTCTGCTCCTGCGTGGCGAACCCGTAGATGTAGGCGTCGAGCAGGGAGAACGCGTGGGCGGCGAGCGCGAGGGAGAACCCGGCCCGGCGCAGGACGCCCAGGACGGCGTCGTGGTGGTGCATGGTGGCCAGGCCGGGGGCGGGGCGCGACCCCACGAGCCGCAGCGCCCACGGGTGGCGGGCCATGGCGGCGCGCACGGCGAACGCCCTGGTCCGCATCGCGTCGCGCCAGCCGGTGTCGGCGGGCGGGCCGATCTCGGCGTAGACCAGGTCGGTGATGCCGTCGAGCAGTTGGTCCTTGTTGGCGACGTGGTGGTAGAGCGACATCGCCTCGACGCCGAGCGCGCGGCCGAGCTTGCGCATCGTGAGGCCCTCGATGCCGTCGGCGTCGGCCAGGCGCACGGCGGCGGCGAGTACCTGGTCACGGGTGAGCCTGATGCGCTTCTCAGCCACGACTTGACATCCTTACGTTGTAAGTAACACTCTTACCGCGTAAGTTTACAACGTAAGGGAGCAGTTATGCGCGCGGTCGTCCAGGACGAGTACGGCGAGGCCCACGACGTCCTGCGGGTCGCCGAGATCGACCAGCCCGTCATCGCCGCCGACGAGGTGCTGGTGCGGGTGCACGCCGCGGGCGTCGACCGCGGCGCCTGGCACCTCATGGCGGGTATGCCGTACCCGGTCCGCATGGCGACCGGCCTCGGCAAGCCCAAGACCCCCGTCCGCGGCCGCGACCTCGCGGGCCGGGTCGAGGCCGTCGGCGCGGCGGTGACCACCCTGAGCCCGGGCGACGAGGTCTTCGGCATCGGCGAGGGCTCCTTCGCCGAGTTCGCCCGCGCCAAGGCGGCCAAGCTCGTCGCCCGCCCCGAGAACCTGACCCCGGTCCAGGCCGCCGCGCTCCCCATCTCGGGCCTGACCGCGCTGCAGTCGGTCCGCGACCGCGCGAAGGTCCAAGCGGGGCAGAAGGTCCTGGTCATCGGCGCCTCCGGCGGAGTAGGCGCCTTCGCCGTGCAGGTCGCCAAAGCCCGGGGCGCCCACGTCACCGGCCTGTGCTCCACGGCCAAGGTCGACCTGGTCCGATCCCTGGGCGCCGACGAGGTCCTCGACTACACCAAAGACCCCATCGGCGGCCCCTACGACGTCATCATCGACACCGGCGGCCACCGCACCCTCCGCACCCTCCGCCGAGCCCTCACCCCCCGCGGTCACGCCGTCATCGTCGGCAGCGAAACCGGCGGCCGCATCCTCGGCGGCTTCCAGCGAGCCCTCTGGGCACCCCTGATGTCCCTGTTCATCTCCCAGAAGCTCCTCGGCCAGGTCAGCGCGGAACGCCAGGAGGACCTCCAGGAACTCGCCACCCTGGCCGCCACGGGCACCATCTTCGCGCCGATCGACCGGACGTACCCACTGGAGGAAACAGCCGCGGCGATCCAGCAGATGCAGGACGGCAAGGTCCGCGGCAAGGTCGTGGTCGTGATCTAGGCGGGCAGGCGCGGTGGCTTGATCCTCTTCCCGAGAAGGGAGGAGATCATGGTCCGGTGACCGACTTCGTAGCCAACACCGCACGCGGACAGGTCAGCGGCGTGGTGGTCCAGGCGGCGACGATCACCGGAGGGGTGCACCACCACGGGTTGCGCTCCGGCGGCGTCGCGATCGTCACCGCGGTCCGCCCCGCCGAGGCCGCCGCCGGACTGGTCGGCCGCGACGAGGAGATCCGCCGTCTGCTCGACCTCCTCGATCCGGCCACACCCCCGGGCCCGGTGTTGCTGTCGGCTGTGGCCGGGATGGGTGGCATCGGCAAGGAGGTCCTGCACGAGTTGGACACCAGGGGCCAGGCGGTATGCCCCGGGTGGCGATCCCGCCCGGGACACCTTGAACCCCGCCCGGAGCCCACTCGATGTTAAAGACCCTGACGCCTCCGCTGTCCTGTTCAACCGGCCATCGCACGGGCCTGGTAGCGACGCTGGTCTGAATGAGCTGGGGTGGCCTACGGCTGGCGTACAGATCGCCGCCAGGCTCCTCACCCCGCCCGGGACCTGGCCGCCGAACTCGCTGGGCCGACAGCTCGGCATTCGCACACGGTGAAACCGCTCTGGCCACGGTGTTCGGCGCCTCGATCGACCGGCTGGTGGGCCGAAACTCGGATGCGGCATGGCTGTTGCACCTGCTCACCCGGGTCAACCGCCGCTGGCGTGCCCATGACCTGATCCGCAAGCACCTGCGCGCCTGGGACGGCGGCTACGTCCCCGCGTGGTTCGCGAACCGCGCGGAGGCACTGGCCTGGTTCGATGCCGAGCACGCGAACCTGGTTGCAGCAGTGGGGTGGGGCATCGGTGCTGGCCACACCGCGTTGGGTGTTCGCCTCGCCCAAGCTTTGACCACTTTCCTGTCGTGGCGTCGACACGTCGTCGATTGGGGTGCGGGTGGCCACCGTCGCGGCGCACGCCGCGGCGGACGTGCATCTCGGGCACCAGGCCCACTTGAACGCGGTGGCGGTGTACCGGGACATGGGGGAGTCCTCGCGGGAGAGCATGGTGTGGAGCAGCCTCGGGGTCACCCTGGCTCGTCTGCACGAGCTCGCCGAGGCGATCGCCACCCATGAACGTGCCCGTGCTTTGGCCCAACGCGCACGCGATCCGCACAGCGAGGCGATCGCGTGCAACAACCTCGGCCTCGCCCTGCGCGAGGGAGGTCGACCCTGCGACGCTGTCACCGCGCATCGACGGGCGGTCGTGCTGATGACCAGGCTGCGCGACCGCCGTGGCCTGGCCACCGCGTGCGACAACCTCGGCCTGGCCCTGCGTGCGGTGGGCGAGTTCGACCAGGCGGAGGTCGCCCACCGCACAGCCATCCGCCGCTACCGGGAGGTGGCCGACCCCCACGGCGAGGCGACCGCCACCAACAACCTGGGAACCGCGCTGCGCCGGGCCGGGAAGCTCAACGCGGCCATCACCGCTCACCGCCACGCCGTCGCCCAACGGCGGTGGTTGCGGGACCGAGCCCGCGAGGGCGTCGCCTGGGTGAACCTCGGTCTCGACCTCTGGCAGAGCCGCCGGGCCGACGATGCCCGCCGTTGCTGGGCGGAAGCGGCCGCTGCCTTCCGGGATGCCGACAACAGCGCCCTCCTGGTCCACCTCGAACGCCTGTCAGACCACGCGGATGGCACCTGAGCTGCACCGGGAAGACCCGAGAAGAAAGTTTCGGCCGGGTGTCCATCTGGCGGGGTCCCGCTCGTAGTGGTGTCGTCCGGTGATACTCACCGGGTGGGAGATGACGGTGGAGGAGTGCTCTGGTGAAGTACATGCTGCTGATCAACGCGGGTTCGGTCGACGCCAGTGGTGGGGCCGCGGAGTGCACTGTCGAGGACTGGATGGTCTACGACAAACAGGTCAAGGACGCGGGGATCTTCGTGTCGGGGGAGTCGTTGGCTGATCTGGTGACGGCCACGGCGGTGCGGGTCGGCGCGGACGGGACGAGGGTGGTGACGGACGGGCCGTTCGCGGAGACGCGGGAGGTGTTGGGCGGGTTCTACGTCATCGACGTGCCCGATCTGGATGTGGCGTTGGACTGGGCCGCGCGGTGCCCCGGGGCGCTCGGCAGCGGGTCGGTGGTGGTCCGGCCGATCGCCGAGTTCTGAGGTGGTCGACGAACGAGCGGCGGTGGCGGCCGTGTTCCGCGAGGAGCACGGCCGCTTGCTCGCCGCCCTCGCCCGCCGGTTCGGCGACTTGGACCTGGCCGAGGAGGCCGCCTCCGAGGCGGTCGAGGCGGCGCTGGCGCACTGGCCCGAGCACGGGGTGCCGCCGAACCCGGGCGCGTGGTTGATGACCACGGCCAGGCGCAAAGCGGTCGACCGCCTTCGCCGCGACCGGACCTACACCGCACGGCTGGCGGAGCTGAAGGTCGAGGCCGAGCGTGCCGAACCGCCAGCGCCCGCCCAGGGGATGCCCGACGACCGCCTCCAGCTCTTCTTCACCTGCGCGCACCCGGCGTTGGCCGAAGAGGACAGGGGTGCGTTGACGCTGCGCTGCCTGGCCGGGTTGACCACGCCCGAGGTGGCGCGGGCGTACCTGGTGCCGGTGGAGACGATGGCGAAGCGGATCACCCGGGCCAAGCGCAAGATCCGCGATGCCCGGATCCCCTTCCGGGTGCCCGACGCCGATGAACTCCCGGCTCGGCTGCCCGGGGTCCTGCAGGTGCTGTACTCGATCTTCACCGAGGGCTACGCGGCCAGCTCCGGCCCGCACCTGCAGCGCCTCGACCTGGCCGAAGAGGCCATCCGGCTGACCACGGTCCTGGCCCGCCTGCTCCCCGACCGGGAGGTCATCGGCCTGCGGGCGCTGATGCTGCTGGTGCACGCCAGGCGAGCCGCGCGGACCACACCAGAGGGCATGCCGGTCCTGCTCGAACACCAGGACCGGGGTGCCTGGGACCGCACCATGATCGAAGAGGGCCTCGCCCTGTTGCCCCAAGCTCTGTCAGGCCCGCCCGGCCGCTACGGCGTGCAAGCGGCCATCGCCGCCCTGCACGACGAAGCCGCCGACATCACCACCACCGACTGGCCCCAGATCGTCGCCCTCTACGACGTCCTCCACGTCCTGGTCCCGTCGCCGATCATCGCCATGAACCGCGCCGCCGCCATCGCCATGCGCGACGGTCCTGCGGAGGGCCTGTCCCTCCTCGACGACCTCGCGGGCGAGCCCCGCCTGCGTCACCACCACCCGTACCTGGCCGCCCGGGCCGACCTCCTGGCCCGCCTCGGCCGTCGCCACGAAGCCATCGCCGCCTATGAGCTCGCCCTCAACCACGCGGCGACCGAACCCGACCGCGCCCTCCTTCAGTCCCGTTTGGACGCCCTTAAGGACTGACCAGCGCCGCGCGACTGGTGTTGAGGTGTTCCAGCGCGAGGGCGGGGTCTGTCGAGAGGTGTGTCCGGCAGTCCGCCAGGTCGGCGATCGCGGCGGCGTCGGTGTCGCGGAGGGCAGCGGTGACCGAAGGCAGGTCCTCGGTGAACGCGCGCAGCAGGGTCGCGGTGTAGTGGAGGTACACCGAGGTCTGCTGGGCGAGGTGGAGCAGGTCGTCGTGGTGCGGGTTCGCCGGGTCGGGCAAGGGGACCGCGTTGGCGTGTGCGGTGAGCGCGGCCGAGGTCCGCTCGACCGAGAGACCGCGGGAGAGCCACTGCACCAGGGCGCCCGTGCCGGGGTCGACCCGGCCGCTGACCCGGGTGAGCTGGCCGCGCACGACGGTCCGCAGGTCGAGGTCGACCAAGGCGGTGGCCAGGTCCGGCAGCTGGTCCCCGGTCCCGGTGGACCGCAGGTCGTAGAGCTGGCGGACGGTGCGGTTGAGGTCGCGCGGAAGGCCACCGGAGAGGGCGTGGCACAACCAGACGTACGGTTCGGGCAGCCGCAGCACGCGCTGCACGAGCAGGCGCCTGGTGAAGTCCAGGCTGAACCGGTCGACGCGGATCACGGTCTCGAACGCCGAGTCGAAGGTCGTGCGCACAGCCAAGGCCCGCCGGTCGAACGAGGCCAGCGCGTCCTCGGAGACCGCGACGAGGAAGAAGCAGCCCTCCACCCCGAACACGGTCTTCAGGTCGTTGATGAACCGCTCTGCGTCGACGGCGGTGGCGATCTTGTCCAGTTCGTCCACGCAGATCACGATCCGGCTGTCGGCGCCATCGGGACCACCACGCAGCCGGAGCCCGACGTGACCGAGGAACGACCGGAACTCCGCGACCAGCTCCGGGTACGTCTTGGCCTGCGCGGCGCGCTGGCGGGTGTTCGCTCTGCTCAGCTCGACCCACGCAGGCGGCTTGACCGCGGCCGTGCGGGCGGTCGAGGTGGTTTCCAGGTAGCGCAGGCCCTCCAGGTGCACCCGCGCCCGCTGGACCACATCGGGCGGCCGCTTCGCGCGAGTCCACCGGACGCGCACCACCGCGAGGAACACCAGCGGCGCCACCACGATGAGACCGCCGACGATGATCACCGGCAGGCGCAGGTCGCCCACGAACCAGGTGACCCACTCCACCGGCTTGGGCCACAACAACGCCCCCGCGACTACCGCACCACCCAGCAGCAGGACGGCCAGCGACCACCACACCTGCCGCCGAGAGGGCCGCGACCGGCCGGTGTCGCGGTCAGGCCCGATCACCTCCTCGCATACCCGCGTGAACAGGTGCACCAGGAAGTCACGACTCTGGTAGTTGGTCGGGGCGTCCACCCGCAGCGACAGGGCGCGCGGGCCGGTCAGACTGCGCTCGCCGAGCATCCGCAACAGCGTGCTCTTCCCGACACCGCGACCCCCGCTGATGCCGATAGCCCCACTGGACATCGACGCCAGCATCCGCTCCAACCGCGCACTGGTCTCGGTCGGCACGAACTGCGCCCGTTCGGTGAGATCGCCGAGGTTGGCCACCGAAGCCGGTGGGAGCGCGGTGTCGTAGGACGGTTCGGACAACTGCGACAGCCGAGTCCGCACCAGCGGCAACACGCCTTGGTCGACCAGGGCCAGCTGCCACTCCTCGTACGCCACCACAGCGTCCCGCCGCGCACTGTCCCCAACCGCGGGCCAGTCAGCGGGCGAGTCCGAGCGCAGCGCGAACGACCGGTCTCGTTGCGACTTGGTTCCCCACCAGGCCAACCCGGCCACCAGCGCGACACCGCAAGCCACCAGCGCCGTCTGCCACCACGCCGTGGCGATCCCGGGCCAGATCGCTCGTACGGCGCTGAACGCCAGCACCACCAGGCTGGCCAGGAGCACCGACACCGCAGCCCACCCGACAGGGCTCAGCCGAGGGTAGTGCGGCAACCTCCGCAGCCCGCGCACCGATGCGGCGATCTGTCGGGGTACCGGTGCTCGGTCGAGTACGGAGAAGAGTCTGTTCGCGCCGGACGAGTGCTTCCCCAACGTGGTGATTCGGGCGAACCGCTCACCGAAGAGCGTCACAGCCCCGAGCGCGAGTCCCAACGCGCCCGCCTTCGCCAGCGGGTAGTCGACGCCGAGAACGGGGATCAGAAGCGCCACCGTGGCGACCGCCACGCTGATCGGCACCAGGATCGAGGTGACGCCGGAGAAGGCCACCACCGCAGGGAACACAACCCGCTTCCGGTAGCGGCCCTTCGCCTCGGTGAACCTCGAGCGCGATGCGGCAGTCGCGGTCGCGATGGCCTCGCGCTCGTTCGCGACGAGCGCGACTACCTCCTCCTCCAAGGCGGCGATGCCGGTGGAGTCGACGATAGCCCGCACATCCGCGCGTTCGAAGGCGCGCGCGGTCAACTGCTCGGCCTGGTCGGCGATGGCGTCTGTGGCCGCTGTGTCGGAGCGCTCGGTTGGCAGTGGATCACTGGCGCCGTGCGCGGCTGCCCGCTCCTGGAGCTCGGGGAAGCGGAACCGGCAGTTCGCACCTTTGTCGACCAAGAGCCCCTGGCGGACGAGCTTGTCCAGGAAATCGAATGGGTGCCACGGCATCCTGCTTCGTGCGCCGAGCGCGAATACGGCCAACACGTAGCGGAACACCAACGTTCGGGCGGTGGCCGCGACCGCGAAGGGGCACAGCAGCATCAACCACAACAAGTAGCTCTCGGCCCCGCCCCATAGGACGAACGTGACCAGCGATGCGGCGATGAGTCCGATCGCGGCGTTCGCTCCAGCCTCGAACACAGGGTTGCCCCTCTGGCGGGGCCAGAACAGAGTGATGCCCCACAGGAGCACCAGTGGCAGAAGACCTGTGACCGGGATGGTGTAGAGCAGGAACGAGGGGAACCTGCCTGGGCCTGCGAGGCCCAGCAGCGCTGTGGAAGCCAACTGCGTCCAGCCCAGGAGCAACAGGGCAGACGCTCCGGGTTCGCTGTTTTCGTCAGAGATCAGTCGAGGGCGCGTTCGCGCCGCGGCGGCGATAGTGCCTCCGACGACAACCACAGCGACGGTCACCAGCGAAAACCGGTAGGCACCTTCTGCCGCTGTGGTCGAGAGGGCGACTCCTAGGCCCGCGACAGCCGCCATGACCAGACCGATGAGGGCGTATGCCCAGCCGGATGCCGCGTTGAGGATGCGCCACGTCAAGTCGCGATGTCCCCGTGCCGCCGCCAGCCAGCTGATCCACTGCAACGCCAGCTCGTCGGGCACCGAGGGGCTGTCCGGCTGCCGGGGGACAGCGGCGAGGATGGTCTGGTCGAGCAGGTGCCGCAGTACCGCGGTCTCCGTGGGGAACCGCGTGGTGTCCAGCAACTCCGCAGGCACCGTGCCCGCCGCCGAATAGCGGGTCAAAGCGAGGTCCATGCCTGTCGGTGTGCGCAACACCTGGCCTGCTGGAGTGGACTCCAGAGCCGCGCGTACCTCGTCCCACCGCGGGTCGTCTTCTGTGTGCTCGCCGATGTGCCGGTCCGCGGTAGCGGCGGGCGCGGGAGCCACCTGCAGCCGGTGCGACTGCGACCTGTCCACAGTGGTCGGGTACAGGACCGCCGGGGTGGTCACGATCACCCGCAGTGGACCGCGGATCAGCGCGAGAGCCAGCGCGGCGTGGTGTTCAACGGGCAGGTCGTACAGGATCGGGATGACTCGGTTCTCGACGACCAACCGCTGTGCCATCGCTGCCGACAGCCGGGGCGTCGCTTCCACGAGTCGTTTGTGGAGCCACTCCGACAAGCCGGTCCGCGTGGGGTTCCACTCGGCCGCGGACACCGCGAAGGGGACCGGACCGGTGTCATCGCGCCCCTGTTCCAACGCTTCGGCGATGCGGTCTGCCGCCGAGACTGCTCCCACGCGGGAGGAGGTGGACACGACGACCAAGCGGTAAGTCTTGGTTGTCAGCACTTCGTCGAGCAGATCCGGGCTCGGGGTGTCGGTCGTCTGGTCGATGTAGTGCTGGGGGAGGGTGTCGCGCGCGGGCGGTGCGACCAAGTCCATGGCGGCCTCGAGGGTGAGGTCGTCAGAACTGGTCAACCAGGTGCGGAGGCGGCGCAGGAGGACGGCCACCGCGATGACCGCGAGCACGGCGAACACCGGGCCGGGCACGGGGGAGTCGGCGCGCATGAGCTCCGGCATGCTCAGGGTGCCGTTCTGGGCGACTCCCAGCAGGAACAGGCCGCCGGTCAGTACGACCGTCACTGTCGCGGCGAACAGCCAAGCTCGCATCGTGCCGGGTGTTCCTCTCGCCCGCTGGTCCCCGGTGTCGTATCCGATCTTGCCGTCCGGACGTTTCACCTAGTGCGGGCGGTGGGGCTGGGACCGGCGTGCGGTCCCAGCCCCTCAAGCACTACGCCACTTGCCCCTTCTTCCAGTCCCAGCCGCCCGCGCCGCTGAGCCACACGCGGTACGGCGAGCTCGCCGAGTCGCCCGTCGCGGTCGTGCCGGGAGCGATGAACAGGCCCGCGGTGGAGGCGCCGTAGTCGTAGAGCACGGCCACGTCGGCCTTGCGGTCGCCGGTGAAGTCACCTGAGGTGATCTTGGCGTTCGACCAGGTGAAGCCACCCGCGCCGCTGAGCCACACCCGGTACCCCGAGCTCGCGCTGCCACCGGTGCCGGGGAAGACGAACAGGCCCGACGTGGAGGCGCCGTAGTCGTAGAGCACCGTCACGTCCGACTTGCCGTCGCCGGTGAAGTCACCTGCGGCGATCTTCGAGTTCGACCAGGTGAAACCTCCCGTGCCGCTGAGCCACACGCGGTAGGGCTGCGACGCCGAGTCGCCGGTGGCCGCGGTGCCGGGGGCGATGAACAGACCCGTGGTGGAGGCGCCGTAGTCGTACAGGGCGGCCACGTCGGCCTTGCCGTCGCCGGTGAAGTCGCCGGTCGCGATCTTGGTGTTGGACCAGGTGAAGCCGCCTGCGCCGCTGAGCCACGCGCGGTACGGGCCGGTCGTGGAGCCGCTGGTGCCCGGGAAGATGAACAGACCGGTGGTGGAGGCGCCGTAGTCGTAGATCGCGGTCACGTCGGCCTTGCCGTCGCCGGTGAAGTCACCCGCCGAGATCTTGGTGTTCGCCCAGGTGAACGCGCCCGCGCCGCTGAGCCAGACCTGGTAGGGCGAGGTCGGGTTCTGCGCGGTCGCGCCGGGGAAGACCCAGAGGCCGGTGACGGAGTTGCCGTAGTCGTAGAGGGCGAGCAGATCGGTCTTGCCGTCACCGGTGAAGTCGCCCGTGGTGATCTTGCCGCGCGACGCCGTCCACCCGCCCGGGCCGCTGAGCCACGCGCGGTAGGGCGAGGCGGCCGTGTCGCCGCTGCCCGAGGTGCCCGGGAAGACCCACAGGCCGGTGGTCGAGTCGCCGTAGTCGTAGAGGGAGAGCACGTCGGCCTTGCCGTCACCGGTGAAGTCGCCGGTGACGCTGCCGCTGTCGGCGGGGGTGACGGGCGGCTGGGGCGGGCTGTCGACGGTGAGGGTCAGCCCGTAGCGCTGCAGGATCTCGTTGACCGGCTGGAAGTAGGTGGTGCCGCCGGACGAGCAGTTGCCCGACCCGCCGGAGGTGACCCCCTGGGCCTGGTCGCCGGTCAACCACGAGCCGCCGGAGTCGCCCGGCTCGGCGCAGGCGTTGGTCCTGGTGAGGCCCTGGACCGTGCCCTGCGGGTAGTTGACGGTCTCGTTCTTGGCCTGGATGGTGCCGCAGCGCCACCCAGTGGTCGAGCCGGAGCGGCACACCGACGCGCCGATGGCCGCCTCGGTGGAGCCGCGCACCGTGACCGTGCTGGATCCGCTCACGACCACCGGCCGCGGCGTCCAGTTCGCGTTGGTGCGCACCCAGCCCATGTCATCGCCGGGGAAGTTCGACCGCTCGACGGCGCCCTGCGCGACCTGGTTGAACCCGTTGGTCGCGGTTCCGGCCGTTCCGCAGTGGCCCGCGGTGACGTAGCCGCCCTGCACCGAGAACCCGATGGAGCAGCGGGACCCGCCGTTGAAGTAGTAGGGGTCGCCGCCGCGCACGTCGTGCAGGACCTGGGCGCGTTCCGCCGCGCGCACCACCCTGACCTGCGGCGCGGTCCCGGCGAACGCCCGCACGTCCGCGGCGCCCGGGGCGAGCGCGGTCACGACCACGCTGTTGCTCGACACGTCTACGTACCAGCCGGTCACCGCGTCCGGCACCGAGCGCTTCGCGTCCAACGCCCGTTTGACCGCCGCCAACTGGTCGGCACCCCAGCGCACGACCGTCGTCTTCGCACCGGCCAGTCGCGCGGTCCTCGCCGCGGCCTCGTCGGTCACCGCCACCACCAGCTCGGTGCTGGAGTCGAGCCAAGCACCCGCGAACGCGGCCCCGACCTCCTGGCGCACGCGCTGCTCGAGCCTGCCCCCGGCGGCCTCCTTGGCCAGCCGCGGCGCGACCCGCTCCGGGGTGACGCCCAGGTCTCGGCCCATCGCCGCGACCACCGGGTCGGACACCACCGGCTGGTCCCGGTGCACCGGGGCCGCCGAGGTCACGGCGGGCGCGCCGACCGTGATCGCGGCCGAGGCGACCAGCACCGGTAAGATTCTTCGCAGTCTCACAGAGGATTCCCTTCTCAGGATTCACCATGCGACGAGAAATGGATCGGCTGCGCGCGGTGGGAATGGCGAACAGCTACTCGATTATCAGGACCGGGCCCTCGCGGTAATAGCGCTGATCGGCCCGCAATGGCTGCGTCGGGCTACCTGGCCCACGTCGTCCCGCCGCCGCTGATCGGGTAGACTTCTCCGGTGGATCCCCTGCTCCTGGCTGATGTTCGGGCAATGGTCGGTGAGGTGATCGGACGTGACCCCGGTCCGTTGTCAACCGCCGCGAGTGGCTCGCACCTCGTATTCATCGGCGCGGATGTCGTAACGAAGGTAATCGACACCGGAAGACATTCTCGACTGGTGAGAGAAATCGCACTGGCCCCGCACCTGCCCGCTGGGCTGACGGCGCCTTTGCTGGCAAGTGGGATCCAGGAATTGGCGACGCGCGAAGTCCGGTTCGCGTGCTATGACCGGGTTCCCGGCACCCCGCCTGGCATGGGCCTACCCGACGTCGACGAGCCGACCGCACGCCGCCTGGTCCAACAGGCCGTCGACCGCCTGCTCACACTGCACGGGTGGGAGCCTGCCGACGCGGCGCGGGCGGTCCTGCTGGACGTGGACGACGACGGCGGCTTCACCGGCCGCGACACGCTCGTGGCCCGGATCGAGAAGCTGAAGGCCCACGAGCTCCCCCGCCCGGTACTGGACGGCCTGGCCGCGATCGCTGAGCGGGCCCCGGAGCACTCACCGAGGACAACGCCCCTGCACGCCGACTGCCACTGGTCCAACTGGCTCGCCCACAACGGCGACATCACCGCCCTGCTGGACTTCGAATGGGCCCGCCTCGGCGACCCCCTCGACGACTGGTTCTTCCTCATCCGCTTCAGCGGCCCCCACCTGACCCTCGCCCTGACCACCGTCAGCCAAGCCACCGGCATCCCCGCGGACGACCTCCGCACCCACTGCGAAACCCGCGAAGCCGCCTACCTCACCGCCGACGTCCTGACCGCACTCGAGAACTCAGGCCCCCAAGCGGCGGCAGGCCGCATCCAAGACCTCGAAACCCTGACGGTGCAACGCTTGTGGCACACCTGATCACCTGTAGGCCACTATGATCGATCCTCTGGGACGGGGTGGTGATCCGACGATGGTCGAGCCGGGACCCGAGGCCGTGCGGAACGTGGTGAACGCGGCGATGGCGACCGGTGTCGTGCAGGCCCACACCATCGTCGTCCACCAGCACCCCGCCCAGCGGCCCCCGGTGCCCCGGCAGCTGCCCGCGTTGCCGCCCGGTTTCACCGGGCGGGCCGACCAGCTCGCCGAACTCGACCACCGGGCGCCCGAAGGAGGGCAGGCGGTGATGATCACCGCGGTCGGGGGGATCGGGGGTATCGGCAAGACCTGGCTCGCCCTGCAATGGGCGCACCGCAACGTGGACCGGTTCCCCGACGGCCAACTCTTCGCCGACCTGCGCGGCTTCGGCCCGACCGGCGAAGCGGAGTCCGCCTTCGAGGTACTCGGGGACCTGCTCCAGGTGCTGGTCGACGCCTCACTGATCCGCCGTGACCCCGGGAACCGCTACCGGATGCACGACCTGGTGCGGAAGTACGCCGTCGAGGTGCTCAGCCCCGAGTTGGCTCCGGGCGTGGCGGACGCGGCCCTGCGGCGGGTGATTGGGTTCTACCTCGACACGGCTCGCCGCGCTGACCACCTCTTGAACGCCCACCGCGAGCCCCCGCGTCCGGCGAAGCCCGAGGGCGTTCGCGGCCGTGAGCTGCCGGACAGCACGGCTGCTCTGGAGTGGTTCGACGCGGAGCACAGGAACTTCCTGGCGGCGCAGGACATCGCCGCCGATCGCGACTGGCGGGTGCTGGTCGGCTACTACGACCGCAAGGGCCATCTCCACGTGCGCATCAAGGTGTGGCGGGCGGCCTTGGTCGCCGCCGACCATGTCGGGATTCGGGCCAAAGTCCGGGCGCATCGGCATCTCGCGCGTGCCAAGGTGGAGATCGGACTCGCGGTCGCCGGACTTGAGCACCTGCGGCAGGGGTTCGGGCTAGCCGAGGACTGCGGCGATGTCACGCGGCAGGTCCCCTCCTGTCGAGGACTCGCCTGGGCCTGCGGGCAAGGTGGGGATGACCAGCGGGTGTTCGAGAAGCGCCTCAACCGGGCCGGGTGGTGCGCCCTGCCGGGGTGGGATTCTCAATGTCGGTCGCCGCATTGTGGGGAGGCCCTCGCCCTGCGCCGCCAACGCGATGACACCTACCGCTGCGCCGACACCCTCGCTCGCCTCGGTGACGTGCTCGCCGACCTCAACGACGACCGGGCTCGCCCGGTCCGGCTGGAAGCCCTGCGGCTCTACGAAGAACAGGGCCGCGGCGAGGCCACCGAGCTTCGGCGGCGACTCGCACCGCTATAGGGCTCAGGCCGCGAGGGGCTCGTCGAAGGTTTCTTCGAGGAGGGCGCCGCCTTGGGCGGTGAGGGTGAGGAGGGCGTAGCCGTGCTGGTTGGTCGGCTCGATCGTGGCCACGTCGCGGCGGAGGAAAGCTTGGACGATCTCGGCCTGCCACCACGCGAGGTCGCCGCCGATTGTGCCCTTGGTCTCGACCCAGCAGAAGCCCAGCCGGTCGTGGAACGCGATCGCGCCGTCGGCGATGTCGATGATGGTCGCCACCAGCTCGTCGACCGTCGAATCCTGGCCCCGCACAATGCTCATCGTCATGGACCCATCCTGGGACCGGGCGCGGCCGCGCCGCTGGCCCAGCACCCACTCAGCTCCTGTCTCACACCCGACCCGCAACCGCCGCCGCGCTCAGCCTCGGTGGTGCGCCTGTGGGTGACCCGAGCGGGCGAGTACCCGCCTACTGACGTGCCCGCACCGGGCGCGGCCCCCTAGGCTCGGAGATCCCCGGCGGGCGGGGGCGGGTCGAGTGCGGGAGTGGGCGGATGACACGGGCGCAGAAGCCGAACGGGCGGCGGTCCGGCGGGTCGGCCCTGATGCGGACCAGTTCGCCGGTGCTGGTCGGCAGGCACGAGCAGCTCGCCGCCCTGCGCGCGGCTGTTCCGGCGCGGCCCGCGGTGGTGATGGTCGAGGGGGAGGCCGGGGTCGGCAAGAGCAGGCTGGTCCGCGAGCTGCTGACCACCGACCTGGGGACGACCCTGGTGCTCATCGGCAACTGCCAGCCGGTCGGTGAGCCGTTCCCGTACGGCGCGGTGCTCGAAGCGCTGCGCGCGGCCTCGGGTCCGCTCGCGGGCAGGCGCCCGAAGCTGAGTCCCGTCGTCGGGGTGGTGGGGCCGTTGCTCCCGGAGATCGCCGAGTACCTGCCCAGCCCGCCCGCCCCGACGGGTGATCCGCGCACCGAGCGCCACCGCCTGTTCCGCGGCCTGCGGGAGCTGCTCGGCGCGCTGGGTCCGGTGTTGCTGGTCGTGGAGGACCTGCACTGGGCCGACAGCGGTTCCCGGCAACTGCTGCGCTTCCTGATGGGCGACCCGCCGCCGAACCTGTCCATCGTGGTCACCTACCGCCGCGAGGACGTGCCGGGTGGGATGCCGCTGGGCACCGCCTACCGCCCGCCGACCGGCATCACCAGCGTGGTGCTGCGGCTCGCCCCGCTCGACGTCGGCGAGGTCCGGGCGTTGACCGCGGCCATCCTCGGTGAGGACGTGGTGTCCGCCGAGTTCGCCGCCAAGCTGCGTGAGCGGACCGCGGGTATCCCGTTCGTCGTCGAGGAGACACTGCGCGCGCTGCGCAACCCGGCGGGCGCCGTGCACGCGGACAGCACGACGGCGCGCAGGCTCCTGGAAGCCGTCGAGGTCCCGGTCCTGCTGCGCGACGCCATGGCCGAGCGCCTGGCCGCGCTACCGGTCACCGCGACCCGGCTCGCCCAGGCGGCGGCCGTGCTCGGCGCACCCGCACCGGCGGACCTGCTAGGCGAGGTCGCGGCGATCGGGGAGCAGCGGGTGCACGCCGCGCTCACGCACGCGCTCGAGGGCCAGGTCCTGCACGAAGTGGACACCGGCCGCTACGGGTTCCGGCACGCGCTCGCCCAACAGGCCGTGTACGACACGCTCAGCGGCCCGGACCGCCAGCAGTTGCACGACCGGGCGATCGAGGCCCTGCGGTCGGTCGAGCCGCGCCCGCTCATGCAGTTGGCCGAACACAGCCACCGCGCGGGCCGCACAGCGGCGTGGCTGGCCTATGGCGAGGCCGCGGCTGACCACGCCACGGAGATCGGCGACGCGGGCGCGGCCACGGCACTGCTGCGGCGGCTGTTGGCCGAGCCCACGGTGCCCGCGGGCGACGTCGACCGGCTCGCGGTCAAGCTCGGCCAGGTCGCCCACCTGGGCATCGACCAGATCGACCCGACCACCACCCTGGAGCGGCTGCTGGTCGACCGGCGGTTGTCCACCTCGGCGCGCGGCGAGGTGCGGCTCTACCGCGGTCTGCTGCTGATCCGGCAGGCCAGCGGCGCCGAGGAGGGGCGCTCGGAGATCGAGATGGCCATCGCCGACCTCGCCGAACGCCCCGACCTGGCCGCCAAAGGCACCTCGGTGCTGGGGCAGCCGTTCACCGGCATGACCCCGTTGGCCGACTTCGGCCTGTGGCTCGACCGCACCACGCACTACCGGGAGACCACCGAGGACCCGGAGCTGCGGCTGTCCCTGCTGGCCAACGAACTCGGGTCCAGGCTGCACACCGGCGACCCGAAGGTGCTCGGCATGCTCGACGACCTGCCGACCACCGCGGGCACGCCGGGGGAGCTGCGCCAGCTCGCCCGAGTCCACTGCAACCTGGCCGACGCGGGCACCTCCAGCGGCCACTTCCAACTCGCGGACGAGATGCTGCGCAGCGGGCTGCGCTACGCCGCCGAGAGCGGCGCGCCGTTCGTGGCCAGCACCGGCCAGGTCACCCGGACCCGCCTGGACTGGCTCACCGGCCGGTGGGACGGCCTCGCCGAGCGCGCGGTGCGGCTGCTCGACGAGTACCGGGACCTGTTCCCCAACTCCAGCGAGCTGAGCCTGATCCTGGGTTCCCTGGCGATGGCGCGCGGCGAGTGGGGCGAGGCGATCAGCTACCTCACCGAGACCGGCGCGTTCACCCCGGAGGAGGCGATCACGCCGGTGGCCATCGCCGGGTGCGCGGCGCTGGCCATGACCGCCCTCGCGCAGGACGACATCGTGCGGGCCTGTGTGGACGCCGACCGCGGTGTGCTGATCCTGCGGTCCAAGGGCGTGTGGGCGTGGTCGCCTGAGCTGGGTCCCGCCGCGGTCGCGACCTTCCTGGCCGCGGGCCGGGAACTGGACGCGGAGTCGTTCGTGGACGCCATGGCCGACGGGATCGCCGACCTCGACGTGCCGATGAGCGTGGCCGCCCTGGCCCGGTGCCGGGGCCTCTTGGCCGAAGCTCGCGGTGACCTCGACACCGCCGTCGCGCACTACCGGGACTCGATCGACCGCTACGAGCGGCTGCCTGCGCCGTACTACGCCGCACTGGTCGCCGAACGCGAGGCGATGTGCCTACTCGAGAGCGACGGCGAGAAGGCGGCGGACGCACTGTCCACTCTGATCGACACCTTCGACACGCTCGGCGCCACCCGCGACGCGGCCCGGTGCAGGCACCTGCTGCGCGGTGCTGGCGGCGCGAAACCCTCCCGTCGCGGCAGGCGCGGCTACGGCAACGAGCTGTCTCCCCGGGAACAGGAGGTGGCGCGGCTGTTGGCCGCGGGCCAGACCAACCGGGAGATCGCCGACGTCCTGTTCCTGTCCTCGCGGACGGTCGAGCAGCACGCGGCACGCGTCCTGCGCAAACTCGGCGTCTCCTCCCGCGCGGAGCTGCAAGGCGAAGACCTCTAGTGGCTCGACCCAGAAGGTTGGTGGGGTATCGGCCTGTCCACGGCGTTCCTGGCAAGGCGCCGGAACGGCCTCGTACTGGGTGTACTTGGTCGTTTCGGCAACGCAGCCAGGGACGTCGTGGGCGGGTCGAGACCCTGTCAACCTTCAGGGTCGGGCCACTAGCTGCCCACCCGGAGGTAGTGCCCCCAGTAGCCCTGGTGGGGGCCGTAGTGGTCGGCGAGTGCGGTGAACTCGGACTCGCTGATCGGCCGCCCGTACACCTTCGCGGCGGCGTGCAGGCCCTCCTTGTCCGGGGACATGCGCTCCATCCGGCCCAGGCCCCGGATCAGGATGAACGTGGCCGACCACGGGCCGACGCCGGGGAGGGCGAGGAGGCGTTCGCGGACCTCGTCGTAGTCGCCGGTGCGCAGGTCGTTCTCGTCGATCTCGGCCCAGGCGCGCAGGCCCCGGTAGAGGTAGCCCGCCTTGCGGGCGTTGCCGATGAGGCCGTGCAGGGTGGGTTCGTCGAGCGAGAGCAGTTGGTCCAGGTCGGGGAAGGCGGACAGGACCGCGCCGTCGAGGGTGACCGTGTTGGGGAAGTGGTCGACGATGGCGAGCTTCATCGCGCGGGCGACCGGCATCGGGACCCGCTGGCACAGCACGGCCCAGCAGAGCATCTCCAGCGGTGACGGGAACTTGACCTGGTGGTACCCGCGCAGCCGGTCGACGACCCGGGCGAACGGCGGGTCCTGCTCGGCCAGCGCGTAGAACGGCACCAGGTCGTCGTCGAGTCCTAGGTGGAACCCGAGCCGAGCCGCCACCGCCGTCACGGTCTCCTCGGTGATGGGCCCCGCCGACTCCAGCTCACACGCGAGTCCCCCGTCCGCCGCCGCCAGCCGAGCCCCGACGACCACCCCGTTCTCCCGCACCGCCTTGGTCAGCACGTCGGAACCCGCGCCCTGCTCGCCGACCATCGCCGGGAAGCCGCGGATGAAGCGCAGGCTCGCGCCGAAGTCGAACGGTGCGGTGGCGGGCAGCGTGGTGCGCACCAGGGTGTGCTGGGTCATGGTTCCTCCGCGGCAGTGGTGCCCACAGGATGACGGGGGACACCGACAGTCCAGGACCGTCAGCAGGTGATGATCAGCGCGGTCAGGGACGCGCAGGTCGCGGCTGCGGTGTCGTTGGCCGGGTTGGGGTCCTGGGGTGTTCCGGCCACTCGGGTGGCGCGGGCGTTGAGCTGACCGAGGACGAGGAGTCCGGCGTTCGCGCGGATGGCGCGTTGGGTGGACTTGCCCGGGTCCAGCGGGCCGATCACGCAGGTGACCTGGGCGCCGGCGGGGGTGCAGCCAGTGGGTGCCTGCGCGGGGATCGAGCCCGCAGGGAGCGTCAGCACGACCGTGGCCGAGGTCAGCGGCGCGGGGCCGTTGTTGGTGACGGTGAGCGTGTAGTCGATGCGGGCGCCGATCGGGGGCGCGGCGGCGGTGAGGGTGATCGCAGCGTCGGCGGTGGTGGCGACGGCCCAGTCGCCCGCCATGATCGTGGCGGTCGGGCCGCCGGGGGAGGCGGCGAGGCGGGTGCGGCCGGTGCCGTCGGGTTTGACCACGTCGAAGGCGCGGCCGAGCGCGGCGGTGACCAAGACCCGCGTACCGTCCGGCGACCACTGCGGCCCGTACTCGGTGGGCCCGCCGGTCAGCGTGGTCAGGCCGGTGCCGTCGGCGTTGACCACCGCGGTGCCCGAGGTGACCCGGCTGAACAGGGTGAAGGCGATGCGGGTGCCGTCGGGCGACCAGTCCGGGTGCCAGGCGCTGGTGTAGTCGGGGTTGTCGGTCAACCGGACGGGGTTGCCGCCGCCGGGATCCGACACCCACAGGTCGCCGCCGCCAATGGCCGACGACGGACGCACGTAGGCGATCCGGTCGCCCTTCGGGGACACGACCGGGTCCGCCCCTCGCACGCCGGTCGAGGCGTGGCCGGTGCCGTCGGCGTTCACCGAGACGATGACCTCGTCGCGGTTGGCGTAGAAGACCCGGCCGTCCGGCGACCAGGACAGCACCCACACCACGAATCCCCGGCCGACGACCCCGTCGCCGCTGACCCGGGTCTGGCCGCTGCCGTCGGCGTTCATCACCCAGACCTGCTCGTCGCCGGAGCGGGTGCTGATGAACGCGACTTTCCTGCCGTCCGGCGAGACGACCGGGGAGGTGTCCACCCCGGGGTCGGTGGTGAGCCTGCCGCGCTCGGTGCCGTCCGGGTTGACGGAGTACACGTCGACGTTGTCCCCGGTCCCGTCGTGGTAGTAGATCTTGCCGTTGAGCCCGGGGAACACCGCCGACGCCGGTACCGCCGCCGTGGTGAGGGTGAGCAGGGCGGCGGTGGCGACCGCGGCGCAGCGGGCGGTTGTGGCGCGTGGCATGGGATCCAGGGCTCCTCGCACGGCGGGCAGATATGTCCAAACTAGACACCGCGCTCGCGTCGGGGACATAACCCGATCGGTGCCGACGCGGGCGGGAACGGGCGAAACCAGCCTGATCGGGTGAGACCTCGGGTGTTCCTGGCCTGTTGTCGGCGCATCCGGTGAATGAGGCGCGCTAACGGCGGGTGTTGTCGGGGGTCTCTATCGTGGTGGAACCTGTTTGGTCCGTGTCACTCGCTTGGAGTCGTGCGCGGTGATCGCTCCGCGTCCTGGTCGTTATCCAGATCGGCGCCGTGCGCTGATCTGGTGGTGTCCGGCATTCACCGTCGCCAAATAGCGATCTGTGCTGTTGTATTTGCGACGTCGGAAAGCGTCCGGCGGAATCGAATGACAAGCAGGGGAGTGTTCGTGAAGAAGTTCGCTACGGCCGTTTGTGTGGCAGCTGCCTTTGTTTTCCTGGGTGCGGGCACGGCGCAGGCGACGAATCCGCCGCCGTCGGGCGGCGGGGTGGAGTGCACCAACAGCGGGGTGATCAACGCACCGGTCCTGTCCTGCAACAACGCCAGTGTCACCACGCCGCTGCACGTGGACTTCACCGTGGACCGGGTGCTCAGCGACAACGAGGTCGGCTCGGTCGAAACCGCACTCAAGAACATCACCTTCAACGCCGGGAACATCAAGAACGTCACCAAGACCGTCGTCGACGCGTGCGGCGCTTTCAGCCCCGCCGTCACCGTCGGAAAGGTCCTGTTCTGGGTCACCGGCGTGCCGATCACCGTCTAGCCCCGGCCGAACGGGGTCGACCCCGAATCGGGCATCGTCGAATACCACCCGGCCCGGTGGCGTGCTGACGGACGTGTGTTCGTCCGGAAACGGTTTCGCCGGGTCGGGTGGTTTGCCGCAGGAATGGGTGACCTGGCCGCGCGGATCGGCTGGCGCGGGGTGCCGCGGGGTACTTGTGGGCGACTGGGCCGACGAGCGAAGGAGTGTGCGATGGGTATCCGTGCGGTGGCGCTGGGATCCGCGGTGGCGGCGGCGATGGTGGTGGTGGCCCCGGTGGCCGCCGCGCAGCAGGCGGTACCGCTGCGCTGGGTGGCGATGGGTGACGCGTTCACCGCGGGCGGCATCGACGCGGCCGGGCAGGAGTTGCTCGTCGGCGGGAGACGGGACGGCTGCGGCAGAACCAGCGGCGCCTACCCGAAGCTGCTCGCCGACCGGCTGGTCGGCACGTACCAGGTGGTCGACGTCAGCTGCGCCGGTGCCTCGATCGCCAACGTCGTGCTCGACGCGCAGCGCCCGGTGGGTAGGCACGTGCCGTTCTTCGAGGTCTACGACCCGGACTTCCCGTTCCCCCTGGTACCGCGCCAGATCGACGCGGTCACCGCAAATACCGCTGTCGTCAGCGTCGGGGTCGGCGGCAACACGCTGGGATTCGTCGAGCTGGTGCAGACGTGCCTGCAGCTGGGGGAGTGGGCCGATCCCGACACCGACAGCCCGTGTGCCGACTTCTTCACCTACGGCGGCGACGGCGTGGTCACCATCGCCGAGCGGCTCGACGCCGTCGCCGACCAGTACGGCGCGATGCTCGACCAGATCCGCGCCGCGGCCCCGCGCGCCACCATCCTGGCCGTCGGCTACCCCACGATCTTCCCGACCGACCCCGCCACCTGCGCCTACGGGTACACCGCCGCGGGCATGCGCGCCTTCGCCGTCACCAGCAGGCCGGACATCGCGTGGTTGCGCACCCAGGTGGTGGAGCGGCTGAACCTGGTCATCTCCCAGCAGGCGCTGCTCCACGGCGCCCGCTACGTCGACGTCTACACCCCCACCGCCCGCCACGACGTGTGCAGGCCCGATGGCCTGAACTGGGTGGAGGGCATGGTCGACCGGCAGGGCAGGTGGGCTGTGGTCCGCCCCAACACCGCTGGTCACCTGGCCACGGCGAACGCGGTCCAGGCCGCCCTGCCCACCTCTCGGTCCGCGAAGGCATGAAGCGGCGCCGCGGTCCGGTCAGTCGCGTTGGAAGAACCTGAGCATCTGCTGGTCGGCGTCCGGCGCCATCAGCATCGCCTGGATCTTCGCCGACATCCGGGCCGCGGCGCTGGTGCGGGCGAACATCTCCTGCTCGTACTCGGCGATGGCGGTCGGGACGTCGTTCGGGTGGGCGACGAGGGCGAGGGCGAGGTTGGCCCCGTCGACCAGGGCCATGTTGGCGCCCTCGCCCACCGGGGGCATGAGGTGCGCGGCGTCGCCGACGAGGGTCGTGTTGGGGGAGGAGGGCCAGGTCAAGCCGACGGGGAGGGTGGTCATGGTCCACTGGCGGATGCTGTCGTCGCAGGCCGCGATGAGGGCCGTGATGCGCGGGTCCCAGCCCTCGAGTTCCTGGACGAGGCGGGCCTTGGTGGCGGCGGGGTCGTCGAGGGGGAACCCGGTGGTGGTGAGCCAGTCGTCCGGCGTGTTGTAAAAGCTGAGGCCGATGCGCACCCGACCGTCACCGTTGCGTTGCGCGGCCAGGGACTTGCCGTCGCCGAGGACCCAGTAGTTGCCGCGGCCGACCATGGTTGCCAGGTCGGGGTGCGTGCGGTCGATGTCGGGGATGCCGAGTTCGATGGCGCTTTGGCCGAGGTGGGTGGGGCGGGCGTCGGTGAGCAGCGGGCGAACCCGGGACTGGGCACCGTCGGCGCCGACCAGCAGGTCATAGGTCGCCGTAGTGCCGTCGGTGAAGCGCACTACGCCATCGGCGGCGGACTCGAAGGCGTGACCCCAGCGCACTGCGTGATCCGGGACGGAGTCCAGCAGAAGGGCGCGTAAGTCGGCGCGGTCGACTTCGGGGCGTGCGAGCGGGGCGTCGTCAGGCGTGTCGTGCTGCACGAGCAGCGTTCCGTCGGGTTTGAGCAGCTTCATGTCCTGGCCTTCGCGGCGGGCGATCGCTTCGAACCCCTTGGTCAGCCCCGCCTCGCGCAGCGCCTGCTGGCCAGAGTGGATGTCGAGCATGCCGCCCTGGTTCCTGGCGTCCCGGGCGGACTCCCGCTCGTACACGACGGACTCGATCCCGTGCACGTGCAGAACCCGGGCCAACGCCAGACCGCCCAGCCCGGCTCCCACGATGGCGATGCGCATGACTCCCCCTCGATTCGCCGCATCTCTCAATACACCGTATCACGAAGGTCGGTGTATCGTCGGCGCATGCTCGTGTGGGAGCGGCCGGAGCCGCCAGACCGTCCGACGCCCGCCCCGCTGAGCCGGGAACTGATCGTCGGCGCGGCGATCCGGTTGGCTGACGCGGACGGTTTGGACGCGGTGTCGCTGCGCAAGGTGGCCGCGGTGCTCGATGTCGGCCCGATGCGCCTCTACGGCTACCTCGCCACCAAAGAAGAACTGCTCGACCTGATGGTCGACGCCGTCCACGCCGAGGTCCGCCCGACCGGGCACGACTGGCGGACAGTCCTGCTGTCCCTCGCCCACGCCACCCGGCAGGCCGTCCACCGGCACGAATGGCTCGCCGACCTCCTCGGCGGCCGCCCCCAACTCGGCCCCAACACCCTGGCCTGCGGCGACGCCGTCCTAGCCGGGATGGCGGGCGTTGACCTCGACACCGTCGTCCCCGCCGTCGCCGCGGTCAACGCCTACGTGATCGGCGCGGTCCGCCGCGAGATCACCGAACGCCGCGCCGAACGGGCCTCCGGACTGGACAAGGACGAGTGGCAGACCACCCACGGCCCCTACCTGAAGCGGATCTTCGCCGATGGCCACTACCCCGCCCTGGCCAACCTCGTCCACAACGGACCACACCTCAACGCCGACCACACCTTCGAGGCGGGCCTCGCCCTTGTCCTCGACGGCATCGCGACGCGCGTGCGGGGCCGATCCGCGTAGGCTCGTCCACGTGACGAACCCCGAGCACAGCCAGGGTGGCAAGTACTCCGTCAAGGGCAAGGAGTTCACCCGCGACACCCGCTACATCACCACCCGGGTCACGCTCGACGGCGAGGACGGCTACCCCGTCGAGCCGGGCCGGTACCGGCTGGTCGCCGCGCGGGCCTGCCCGTGGGCGAACCGGGCGATCATCGTGCGGCGGCTGCTGGGGTTGGAGGACGCGCTCTCGCTCGGACTGCCCGGACCCACGCACGACGCGCGGTCGTGGACGTTCGACCTGGACCCCGACGGCCGCGACCCGGTCCTGGGCATCGAACGGCTGCAGGAGGCCTACTTCAAGCGGGACCCCGAGTACCCGCGCGGCATCACCGTCCCCGCGATCGTCGACACGACCACGGGTGCGGTGGCCACCAACGACTTCACGCAGATCACCCTCGACCTGTCGACGCAGTGGCGCGCCCACCACCGCGAGGGAGCGCCGGACCTGCTGCCCGAGGCGCACCTCGAGGAGATGGACGAGGTGAACCAGCGCGTGTTCACCGACATCAACAACGGCGTCTACCGCTGCGGGTTCGCGGGCAGCCAGCAGGCCTACGACGCCGCGTACGGCCGGTTGTGGGCGGCGATGGACTGGCTGGAGGAGCGGCTCACGACCCGCCGGTTCCTGGTCGGCGACACGATCACCGAAGCCGACGTGCGGCTGTTCACCACCCTGGTCCGCTGGGACCCGGTCTACCACGGCCACTTCAAGTGCAACCGCTCCCGGCTGACCGAGATGCCCGCGCTCTGGGCCTACGCGCGGGACCTGTTCCAGACCCCTGGCTTCGGCGACACGGTGGACTTCGCCCAGATCAAGGAGCACTACTACGTGGTGCACAAGGACATCAACCCCACCGGCATCATCCCCAAGGGCCCAGACCTCACCACCTGGCTGACCCCCCACGGCCGAGAATCCCTCGGCGGCCGCCCCTTCGGCGACGGCACCCCACCCGGCCCCGACCGTGAGCCCGTGGACCCGGCCCACACCCCGCTGTCCTGACGGCACTCAGCACGGTGGGCGCGAATCCCGAGCGGGAGTAGCCAAACCACCGTTGCGCGGTTCGGCGTTTTATGGCCTGCTCACAGGGTCGATACGGTCCGATCCATGGAGTGGAACCTGCTGTCGGCCGAGGAAATCCTTGCCGCACTGCGCGCCGGTGACGTGACGTCCGTGGAACTGACCGAGGCGGCGATCGCCTGTATCGAGCGGGATGACAAGGCGATCAACTCGATCTGCGTGCCGGACTTCGACCGCGCGCGGGCAGCCGCGCACACCGCCGACCAGGCGCGTGCCAGCGGCGAGGACCGACCGCTGCTCGGGGTGCCGGTAACGGTCAAGGAGTCCTACAACATGGTCGGGCTGCCCACGACCTGGGGCATGCCGCACCACCGGAACTACCTGCCCGCCGAAGACGCGGTGCAGGTGTCGCGGCTCAAAGACGCGGGCGCGGTGATCCTCGGCAAGACCAATGTCCCGCTCGGATTGCAGGACATGCAGAGCTTCAACGGGATCTACGGGACCACCAACAACCCGTGGGACCACGAGCGCACCGCGGGTGGATCCTCCGGCGGATCAGCCGCGGCTCTGGCGGCGGGGTTCGGCGCGTTGTCCATCGGCTCGGACCTCGCGAGTTCGCTGCGCACCCCAGCGCACTTCTGCGGCGTCTACGCGCACAAGCCGACACTCGGGCTGGCCGCTACCCGGGGCATGGTGGCGCCTCCCGCACCGCCGTTGCCGGTCGAGTTCAACCTCGCCGTCGTGGGTCCGATGGCGCGTACCGCCCGCGACCTCACGCTCCTGCTCGACGTCATGGCCGGGCCGGACCCGTTGACGCACGGGGTGGCGTACCAGGTGACCCTGCCGCCCGCGCGACACCAGCGGCTGAGCGACTTCCGGGTCCTGGTCATCGAGGAACACCCGCTCATCCCGACCGGGTCCGCTGTGCGGGCAGGCGTGAACCGCGTGGTCGACGCACTTGTGGACGGCGGCGCCCAGGTGGCGCGACACAGCGACCTGCTGCCCGACCTGGCCGAATCCGCGACGCTCTACATGCAACTGCTGGTCTCCGGCTCCACCGCGCGCTTCCCCACCGAATCACCAGAGCAGGTGCGAGCCCGCTTGGCCGGTGAGAGCGCGGACGACCACAGCCTCGACGCCGCGCGGTCGCGTGCCATGGTGTTCAGCCACCACGAATGGCTTGAGGTGAGCAACCGCCGCGAACTCCACCGCCACCAGTGGCGGCAGTTGTTCGCCGGGTTCGACGCCGTGGTGTGCCCGGTCACGCCGACGCCCGCTTTCCCGCACGACCACCACCCCGACCTGCTGGAACGCCGGATCGACATCGACGGGGTCGAGTACCCGTACTTCGACCAGTTCGTCTGGGCCGGGCTGGCCACCGCGTCAGGCCTGCCCGCCACGGCCATCCCCACGGGCCTGTCGCCGGAGGGCCTGCCGGTGGGGGTGCAGCTGATCGGTCCGATGTTCGAGGACCGCACCCCACTGCGGCTGGCCGAGCTGCTCGAGCAGAGGTTCGGCGGCTTCCAGGCGCCGGTCAACCGAGCTGGGACCTCCGGCGGATGAGGTGGGTGGACTCGGCTGTGTTGGCCGCCAGGTCGATAGCTCTGTCGTAGGCCTCGCGGGCGGCGTCGGTCTGGCCCAAGCGACGGAGCAGGTCGGCTCGGGCGGCGTGGAACGGGTGGTAGTTGGTCAACCGGGGCGCCAGTGAGTCGATAGCTGCGAGCGCCACGGCGGGGCCGTCGAGCTCGGCCAGGGCGATGGCCCGGTTGAGGGCGACGACGGGGGAGGGGTCGAGGTGGGTGAGCTGGGTGTAGAGCGCGAGGATCTGCGACCAGTCGGTGTCGCGGATGTCCGGGGCGCTGGTGTGGACGGCGTTGATGGCGGCGAGGACCTGGTAGCGGCCAGGTGCCTCGCCGGTGGCCAGGCGTTGGCGGATCAACCTGTGGCCTTCGGCGATGAGCGCCCGGTCCCAGGCGCCGCGGTTCTGCTCGTCCAGCGGGACCAGGTCGCCGGTGGCGGAGGTGCGGGCGGCGCGTCGGGCCTCGATGAGCAGCATCAGGGCCAGCAGACCGGTGACCTCGCCGTCGTCGGGCACGAGGGTGTGCAGTAGCCGGGCCAGCCGGATGGCCTCGGTGGTGAGGCCAGGGCGGATCGGGTCCGTGCTCGGCCCGGTCGCGAGGTAGCCCTCGTTGAACACCAGGTAGAGCACGGCGAGCACACCCGTGACCCGCGCGGGCAGGTCCTCGGCGGA
Organism: Actinokineospora baliensis; assembly: GCF_016907695.1. NCBI lineage: Bacteria > Bacillati > Actinomycetota > Actinomycetes > Pseudonocardiales > Pseudonocardiaceae > Actinokineospora > Actinokineospora baliensis. The sequence goes on from NZ_JAFBCK010000001.1 coordinate 5,164,108, forward strand.
CGGGACCCGGTACGGGATGCGAGCCGCCTTGATCTTCGCCTTGGCGCGGGTGATGCGCTGGCCCATGGCGGTTTCCTGGACCAGGAAGGCGCGGGCGATCTCCGCGACGGTCAGGCCGCCGACCATGCGCAGCGTCAGCGCGACCCGGGTCTCCACGGCCAGCGCCGGGTGGCAACAGGTGAAGATGAGCCGCAGCCGGTCGTCGTCGATGGCGCCGAGGGGCTCGGGTGGGTCGTCGTCGTGCACCAGCCGAGCCTCCTTGTGCTTGTCGTCGCGTTTGGACTCGCGGCGGATCCGGTCGATGGCCTTGCGGCCCGCGGTGGTGGTCAACCACGCGCCGGGGTTGGGCGGTACGCCGTCGACCGGCCAGCGCTCGACGGCCGTCGCGAACGCCTCGGCGGCGGCCTCCTCGGCGATGTCGAGGTCGCCGAACTTGCGGGCCAGCGCGGCGACCACCCGCCCCCACTCGTGCCGGTGGGCTTGGGTGATCGCCACCCGCGCATCGCTGGGGGTCACAGGAACGGACGAACCTCGACCTTGCGGTTGCACGCCTTGGACCCCGCCGCGGCCAGCCGCAGCGCCACATCCAGGTCCGGCGCCTCCATCACCCAGAAGCCGATGATGTACTCCCGCGTCTCCACGAACGGCCCGTCGGTCACCACGCCCGCGTCCGCCCGGTTGTCCAGCACGGTCGCCGTGGCCGGGCCACCGAGCCCACCGGCGAACACCCAGTGCCCGTCGGCGACCAACTGCTCGTTGAACACGTCGATCGCGGCCTGCTCCTCGTCACTGGCCAGCAGGCTGTCGTCGTGGATGACCGAAACCAGGTACTGCATGTCGAAAGGTCCTCTCGTGTCGTCTGTGGTGCGGGTCAGCTGGTCGCGTACCGCGGCTTGCCGTTGGGCCGGAAGACCTGGACCATCGTGCCCCCGGGGAAGGTCCGCGCCTCGACCAGGTCCAGCCCGATGTCGCGGCCGTTCTCGGGGAACAGCCGGGTGCCCGCGCCGATGACCGCGGGCACGACGAACAGCGTGATCTCGTCGACCAGGTCGTTCTCGATCAGCCACCGGGCCAGCGCGCCGCTGCCGTGCACCTGCAGCTCACCCTCGCCGTGGGTCCTCAGGTCGCGGATGGCCGTCGCGAGGTCGCCCGACAGGACCATGGTGTCCGCCCACTCCGGCTCGGTGATCGTGTTGGACGCGACGAACTTGGGCCGCGAGTTCATGGCGTCGGAGAAGGGGCTGGCGCCGGGGGCCAGGGTGCCCCAGTAGCCCGCGAACAGCTCGTAGGTGCGGCGGCCGAACAGGAACGCGTCGGCCCGCTGGTAGACGCCGATGATCGTCGCCAGCGCCTCCTCGCTGAACGCCTGCCTGGCCCACCCGCCGCGGTCGAACCCGGGGTCGAGCTCCTCGTTGTTGCCGCCGTTGGCCTGCATGACACCGTCAACCGACACCTGGGTCACGATCGTCAGCTTCATCTTCTCGGGTCCTTCGCTTCCTCGGCGCGCCCCTCGTGGGCGGCTCTCACCCCACCCACGAACGCACCCACGCCAATCCGACAACCCCCGGCCAACTTCTTCTCGGAAGTGTCGACCCGCCTCCCCTACGGCTTGCGTTCTATTATCAGCTATTCACTATCAAGATAACGGACTATGGGTTGGGTAGTGGAATCCGGTCGAGCTGCGGGGTGAAGAGCTTTGAAAGCAGCACAGAGGAGAGGATCTCGGGTTTGGCGGACCTGTGTCGGGGTGTCGATCTAGGATCCGGCGCGTGACTTCTGACATGGGGTTAGGTGCCGACCTGCGGGGTTTGTTCGCTGATGGCGGGGTGGGGCGGACGCTGGGGGTGCCGTTGCCGTCGGGGCGGTGTGTGACGGGGGAGGGCGGGGTCGGTCCGGTGTTGTGGCTCAGCGACCAGGCCGCGCCGGAGGGGCTGTGGGCACGGCTGCGGGAGGAGCACGCGCGGTCGGGGTTGTGGCCGTTGCTGCTGGACTCCGCGGACGACGAGGCTGAGGACTACCCGCCGTGGGGGAGTGGGGAGCTGATGCCCGAGCCGCCGGGTGGGTACGACGCGGCCGTGCTGCTGGCCCAGTGGTGGGCCGAGTACACCGAACACAGCTCCGACGACAACCTGTCCCCGGCTGAGCGGGCAGCCGTCACCAGCCCCTACGCCCAGTGGCCCGGCCGCGCGGCGACGCCCACCATCACCGCAGACCCCGGCACCATCGCCGACGGACTGGCCTCGCACGCCCTCGCGGGCCACCCGTCGACCCGCATCGGCCTTGTCCCGGCCGCGCGGGGATCCGATGCCCTCGCCATCGCAGGGTGGCTGGGCGCGACCAACTACCAGAGCACCGGCGAGCTGGCCTCAGTACTGCGCGACTGGGAAGACCGCTTCGGCGCCCGAGTCGTAGCAGCCGGCTACGACACCCTCCTCCTCAGCGTCGCCGCACCCCCCACCACCCACGCCGACGCCCTGGCGGTCGCCGCAGAGCACTTCGCGTTCTGCCCGGACAACATCTGGCAGGGCAGCACCCTGTTCGCCTACGCCGAGCAGTTGGTCGGCGACCACTCGTGGACCTTCTGGTGGGACTGACCCTGAACTGCTGGACCATCAGCAGATGGGGGTGGGTTGACGGTGCGCCAGATCGCGGACCTCGTCTACCTGAGAACGGTCAGGTTCATCACCGGCATCGCAGGCGGCAGCCCGACCACCGGCTCCGCCGCAGTCGCGTCACCGGGGGCGGTCGGGGAGGTTGTGCCAGTAGTCGACGGCGCCTTGGAGGACGGTGCGGAAGAGGGCGAAGTTGACGGGTTTGTAGATGTAGCTGTCGGCGCCTGCGGCGTAGCAGCGTTCGATGTCGGCGGAGGTGGTGGAGGAGGTGAGGACGATGATGGTGAGGGTGGCGAAGTCGGGGTCGGCGCGGACGGCGGATAGGACGCCGTAGCCGTCTACGCCGGGCATGGACAGGTCGAGGAACATCAGGGCTGGGCGGGGGCGCGCGGTGTCGCGGAGGCGTTCTAGGACGGCGTCGCCGTTGGGGAGGAACTCCAGGCGCAGTTCGGGGTGGGAGCGGGAGAGGGCGCGGTCGATGGCTTCGCGGTCGACTTCGCTGTCTTCGACGACGAGGACGAGGTTGGCGTCGGTCAGGTGGTCAGTTCGGTCCACGTGGTTCCTCCGTTGGGTTCCACGGCGGTGAGTTCGACCCGCGCCCAGGTCGCGTCGCCTGCCACTGTGGCCTTGGTGCGGGTGGTGTGGTCCGTGGTGTGGCGGGCCAGGTGCTCGGGTAGCCGGTGGTGGGGTGAGAGCGCCTGGAGGGCTCGCTCGACGGCGCTGGTGAGGTCGGTGGGTGGGAGGACCTGGTCGAGGGTGGTGGTGCCGAGGTTGCGCACGGCGAGGACAGCGACGTCGTCGTTGACGTGGTAGCGGCCCGCTCCGGCGAGGAGGGCGTCGACGAGGGCGGTGAGGGGGAGGTCGCGGGTTCGGGTGAGGGTGTGGGCGAGTTCGGTGTCGCCGTAGAAGCCGCCGTCGGTGTCGCGGGCTTCGATGAGGCCGTCGGAGAACAGGATGAGCAGGTCGCCTGGCCGGAGGTCGTCGGTGGCGGGGTGCAGGTCGAGGTCGGGCAGGACGCCGACGAGGCGGCCCCGGCAGGCGGTGGGGTCGACGGTGCCGTCGCGGCGGACGATCAGGGGTGCCGGGTGTCCGGCGGAGTGGGTCTCGACCCGCTGTTGGCCGTGGGGTCCGGGGTGCAGGGTGACGGTGGCGATGGTGAGGAACCGGGTGATCCGGTCGCGCAGCATCTTGCGGTTGAGGATGTCGAGGGCGTGGGCGGCGGGGCCGCCTTCGGCGAGGACGGTTTCGAGGGTGTGCCTGGCGAGTCCGGTGAGGGCGGTGGCGGGGGCGCCGCGGCCGCAGACGTCGCCGACGAGGGCGACGACGGTGCCGTCGGGTTGGTCGACGACGCCGTAGAAGTCGCCGCCGACGTCGAGGGTGTGGTCGGCGGCGTTGTAGCCGGCGGCGATCTCGAGTCCGGGGACGGTGGGCAGCACCGCGGGCAGGAGGTGTTGTTGCAGTGAGCGGACGTCGTGGCGGCGTTGTTCGTAGAGGGTGGCGTTGTCGATGGCGAGCGCGGCGCGGCTGGCGAGGTCGTGCAGGAAGCGGGTGGTGACCCGCTTGTTGGGGGTGCCGCGGTGGAAGAAGGTGAGGAGGCCGACGTCGCGGCCGCGGGCGCGCAGGACGCCGAGGGTCATGGTGTCGAGGCCGACCTCGGTGGGCAGGCCCGCGGGCTGTGGTCCGTCGGTGGCGTGGCCGGTGTCGGTGATGACGGGTTCGCCTGCCCAGTGCCCGGCGCGGAGGTGGTCGGTGAGCAGGGTTTCGCGTCGGGCGTCGACGTGGGCGGCGGCGATGTGGACCATGCGGTCGTCGCGGCGGATGTGGACGGCGGCGCCGTCGGCGAGGGCGGGGACGACCATGCGCAGGACGGCGCGCAGGGTGTCGGTGATGTCGAGTGAGGCGTCCATCCGCAGGGACGCTTCGGCCAGTAGTGCGTCGATGGCTTGGTGGTCTTCGAGGGTGCGTTGTTCGCTGATGCGGTGGTCGGCGGCGACGACGACTTCGATGACCTGGGTGAGGGCGGTGGTCAGTTGGTGGGGGTCGCCTGCGGCGGTGGTGGTGGCCAGGCCGAACAGGCCGCGGCCGTGGTCGGCGATGTCGAAGGCGGTGAGCAGCATGGTGTCGGCGCCGGTTCGCGCGGCGCGGGCGGCGAGGCCGGGGGCGTGGTGGGCGAGTTCGGGCAGTGCGGTCGCGGTGGTGTCGCCGGGGAGGGGTGCGGCGATGAGGTCGGTGATGTCGTCGGCGAGTCCGTCGGGTGAGCTGTGCAGGCCGGTGGCGTCGGCCCAGCGGGTGACGGTGACGGTGGTGTCCGCGGCGAGGCGGGCGCCGAGGACGGCGTGGACGCCGGGGAGTTCGAGCAGTCCGGTGTAGAGCTCGTGGGCGAATTGTCGGGTGTTGACCGACACGAACGCCGACCGCCACAACCGGTGCAGTCGGTCCGGCCAGTGGTCTTGTCGGTTGGGGTGCACGCTTCCACTTCGCTCGGTCGGGGTCGCCGCCCCAACTGTAGGGTCCCCGGGGCGGGGTGACTGGACGAACGGGGTTCGGGCGTGGATGACGTGTGGCAGCCCGATGATCGGGCGCGGGCGGCTGAGGTGGAGTCGGGGACGCCGTTCGACCTGTCGGTGTGTTTGAACGAGCCGATCCACCGGTTGGGTGGGATCCAGTCGTACGGGGCTCTGGTGGCTTTCGGCGCGGATGGTGTGGTGGAGGTCGCGAGTTCGAATTGCGCCGCGTTGCTGGGGGTGGGCGCGGAGGTCGTGGTGGGGATGTCGGCTGAGGCGTTGTTGGGGGCCGAGTCGTTGGCGGCGGTGCGCGGCACGCTGGAGGCGCCGACGGGGGATCGCGGTGTGGTGGCGGTGACCGTGGGTGGGCGCGGGTTCGACGCGACGGTGTACCGGGCCGATGGGCGGGTGGTGGTCGAGTTGGAGCCCGCGGCGGGGGAGCGGCCGTTTGTGTTCTCGCAGTTCTTCCCGGCGGTGCGGGCGGCGTTGGTGAAGTTGCAGCACGGTCGGACGGTGGTGGACGTCTGTGCCGCGGCGGTGGCGGAGATCCGGGCGTTGACCGGGTACGACCGGGTGGTGGCGTACCGGTTCGAGGGTCCTGCGGGGCCGGGTGAGGTGATCGCGGAGTCGGTGGCGGTGGAGTTGGAGCCGTGGTTGGGGTTGTGGTTCCCGGCGACCGACATCCCGCCGCAGGCGCGCAGGTTGTACGAGCGCAACTGGATCCGGGTGATCCACGACGTCGATGACGACACGGCGGTGTTGTTGCCGCGGGTGTTGCCGGGGTCGGGTGATCCGTTGGACCTGTCGGACTCGACGTTGCGGACGGTGTCGGGGTTTCACCTGGAGTACCTGCGCAACATCGGTGTGCGGTCGTCGATGTCGGTGTCGTTGCTCGATGGTGGCCGGTTGTGGGGGTTGATCGCCTGTCACGGGTTGGCGCCTCGGCGGTTGGGTGCGGAGGTCAGGGCGGCGTGTGAGTTCTTCGGTGTGACGTTGTCGTTGCAGTTGGCGGCGGTGCAGGAGGCGGAGGCGAGCGCGGGCAGGCAGCGGGCCCGTGCGGCGTTGTTCGGGTTGGTGACCGATCCGCGGTCGGATGTGCCGGGGTCGTTGTTGGCTGATAGTGGCGTGTTGGGTGAGGTGATCGCGGCGGACGCGGTGGTGGTGCGGTTCGACGGGCGGACCACCGGTGGGCCGTTGGCGGAGGGTGTGCTCGCCGCGTTGTGGGGGCACCTGCCCGCGTTGGGGGCGGGTCAGGTGTGGAGTTGCGAGAGCCTCGCGGAGCTCGACCCGGTGTTCGCGCCGTACGCGGAGCAGGTGAGCGGGGTGTTGGTGCTGGCCTTGGACGGGGCCGGTGATGTGGTGGTGTGGGCGCGGCGGGAGCGGCGGGCGGCGCGGACGTGGGCGGCGGACCCGGATGAGCCGGTGCGGGTCGGTCCGCGCGGTCAGCGGTTGACCCCGCGCGGGTCGTCGGCGGTGTACCAGGCGGTGGTGCGGGGTCGGTGTGTGCCGTGGACGGCGGCGGACGAGGCGGTGGCGGAGGAGTTCGGGCACGCGGTGCGGGCGTCGGCGGTGCGGCGGGCGGTGCAGTTGGCGGCGGTGAACGACGAGCTGCGGCAGGCCAATGACGACCTGGACACCTTCACCCACGTCGCGGCGCACGAGATGAAGGAGCCGTTGCGGGGGATCGCGACCACGGCGGCGTTCATCACCGAGGACGCGCCGGAGTTGGACGAGACGACCGCGCGCAGGTTGGGCACCATCCAGAAGCTGGCCCAGCGGATGGACGAGCTGATCAACAGCCTGCTGCACTTCGCGCAGCTGGGTCAGGGCGCGTTGCACCGGGTGCCGGTGGACCTGCGGGAGGCGGCGGAGCGGGCGTTGGAGGTCGCGGGGATCCGGCTGGCCGAGCACGACGTGGCGGTGACGTTGCCCGAGCCCGGGGTGTTGGTCACCGCAGATGCGGAGCGGCTGCAGGAGATCTTGGTGAACCTGCTGGTCAACGCCGCGAAGTACGCGAACCCGGTGCCGCCGCGCACGGTGGCCGTCGGTGCGGTGCCGGGGGAGCCGCCGACGGTGTTCGTGCGCGACAACGGGATCGGTATCCCGCAGGCGCACCAGGAGGACGTGTTCCGGTTGTTCCGCCGCCTGCACCCGCGGGATTCGCACGGTGGCGGCCACGGGGCGGGGTTGGCGATCGTCGACCGGATCGTGCAGCGCCACGGCGGCCAGTTGCGGTTGGAGTCGACCCCGGCGGAGGGAACGACGGTCTGGTTCACCCTGGAGGGCTGAGGACGTGGCGGACGGCGTCGCGCAGCCACTGGTGGGCGCCGTCGGCGGCGTGGCGGGGGTGCCAGGCCATGCCGATGGTCAGTGGCGGCAGGGGTAGTGGGATGTCGAGCAGGCGCAGGCCCAGGGTGTGGGCCGCGGTGCTCAGCGGCGACGGCGGCTGGCCGGGTGGTGCGGTCGGCACGAGGCAGACCAGGTCGGTGGCGGCGGCCAGCGTCATGGCGGCGAGGTGTCCGGGCAGGACGGCGGTGACGCGTCGGGTGAGGCCGTGGTCGGCGAGGGCGGTGTCGAGGGGTCCGGTGAAGCGGCCTCGGCGGCTGACGGCGACGTGGTCGGCGGCGGCGAGTCGGGCGGGGGTCAGGGGCGCTTCGGTGAGCGGGTGCCCGGTGCGGACGGCGGCGGCCATGCGCAGGGTGGTGAGTTCGTCGACGCGGGTCTCGGGGTCGGTGTGGTCGATGGCCCCGATTTCGAGGTCGACGCGGCCTTCGCGCAGCGCGGGTCCGGCTTCCCACTCCTCGGCCAGCACCCGCAGCGACACACCGGGGGCGTGACGTCGGGCCAGGTCGAGCAGGCCGGGCGCGAGTGCGGCGCCGACGAGGTCGGCTGCTTGGACGGTGAAGGTGCGCCGCAGTGTCGCCGGGTCGATGCCGCCGCTGGGGGTGAGCAGGGCGGTCAGGTGGCGCACGACGGCGGCGGCTTCGGCGCGCAGGGCCTGGGCGCGGGGTGTGGGGACCATGGTTTGGCCTGCTCGGACGAGGAGCGGGTCGTGCAGTACCCGGCGTAGTCGGGCCAGGGTGCGGCTCATGGCGGCGGGGGAGGTGCGCAGGCGTTGCGCGGCGCGGGTGACGCTCTGCTCGGTGAGCAGGGCGTCGAGTGCGATGGCGAGGTTGGCGTCGAGGTTGGGGCTGCTCACCTGGGTTGTTCCGTTTCCGGCAAAGTGTGGGTGCTGGGATTCCCATTGTGGCAACGCGCGGCGGGTCCGCACGATGGCGGTACACCGATCCGCTCACCACCCGAGGATGTTCATGATCGTCATCACCGCCCCCACCGGGAACATCGGCAGGTCGCTGCTGCCCCTGCTCCTCGACGCCGGAGCGCCTGTCCGCGTCGTGGCCCGTGACCCCGCCCGGCTCCCGGAGGCCGTGCGCGACCGGGTCGAGGTGGTCACCGGCTCCCACGGCGACCCCGCGACCGTCGACCGGGCCTTCGCCGGGGCGCGGGCCGTGTTCTGGCTGGTGCCGCCGGACGCTTCCCGCACGCCCGAGCAGGCCTACCTCGACTTCACGCGCCCGGCCGCGCGGGCGTTCACCACCCACGGCGTCACCCACGTGGTCGGTGTCTCGGCCCTCGGGCGCGGCACCCCGCTGGCGGCCCGCGCTGGCCTGGTCACCACGTCCCTGGCCGTGGACGACCTCATCGCCGCCACCGGCGTCGCCTACCGCGCCCTGGCCAACCCGTCGTTCTTCGAGAACCTGCTCGACGACCTCGACTCGATCCGAGACCACGGTGTCCTCACCGACACCGCCCCCGCCGACCACCCCGTCCCCCTGGTCGCCACCGCCGACATCGCCACCGCGGCCGCCCACCTGCTGCTCACCCCCACCTGGACCGGCGTCGACACCGTCCCCGTGCCGGGCCCGGAGCTCCTCTCACCCCACGACCTGGCCCACCAGATGACCACCACCCTCGGCCGCCCGGTCCGCTACCACCGCGACTCCCTCGACGACCTGCGCACCACCCTGCTCACCCACGGCCTCAACCCGGCCTTCGTCGACGCCATGGTCGAGATGAAAGCCGCCAAATCCCACGGCCTCGACGCGGGCACCACCCCGTCGCCTTCGGGCACCACCTTCGCCCAGTGGTGCGCCGAGGTCCTCAAACCCGCCGTCGACGCCCGCTGACCAGGTCACTGGAGGAGCACGCGCTCGTCCTCGGCGGTCAGACCCGCGGCCAAAGGGTGGGTGGGGGCGTCGGCGAGGGCGGAGTGGAGGGTGTCGGTCAGGGTGCGGTGGGGGAGACCGGCGGCCAGGGCCGGGGCGGGGTCGTGGGTGACGAGGCCGTACATGGTGGTGGGGAGCCAGAACGGGAGTGAGCGGGGGCCTCCCCAGGGGGTGATGCCCGCCGCGAGGAGGGCGCTGGGGGCGACGGGGACCAGGCGCAGGTCGGGGGCGCCGACCAGGGCGGCGGCGTCGCGCAGGACGGTGGTGAAGTCGAGGACGGGGCCCACGGCATCGAAGGTGCCGGTGCGGTGGCGTTCGGCGGCGGTGACGATCCAGGCGGCCAGGTCGCGGACGTCGACGTGCTGGAGGGGGTGGTCGGTGACATCGGGGACGACGACGGGCCCGCCGCGGGCGAAGCGGGAGGCCCAGTAGCCGAAGCGGTGCATCTGGTCGCCGGGGCCGCTGATCACGCCGGGGCGGACGATGAACGCGCGGTCTTGGCCCACCCGCTCGCGCACGGCGTTCTCGCTGGCGACCTTGGTGCCGCCGTAGCGTTCGACGGTCAACTCGGCGAGCTCGAAGTGGCGGCGGTCGAGGACCGGCGCGCACAGCGGCGCGTCCGTGCCCTGCCCGACGGTCGCGGTGTCGGCATAGGCGTTGACGCTGGACACGAACGTCCAATGCCGCACCCGATCACCCAACACCTCGAGTGCGTCCAGAACCCACCCCAACGCCCCCGTCGCCACATCCACGACCGCGTCGAACCCGTACCCAGCCAGGACATCGACCGCCCCTGGCCGATCCCGGTCGACCACGACGAGCCTGGCCCCCTCCGGCACCGAACCGGACCGACCACGGGCCGCGCACACCACCTCGTGCCCACGCCCCACCGCGACACGGGCGATCCGCCAGGACAGGAACGAGGTGCCGCCGAGCACGAGGAGCCGCATACCCCCATGCTCGCGCCGCACCCCCACCCGGTCGAGCGCGGTTCACCACCAGCGATCACGCAGGCAGCGAACCGCCGCCCACAGGTGCTAGGCGCAGACCCGCGCCCCGTTGGAACTCGGCGATCTGCATGCCGCGAGCCTGCCGCGGGATCCGTACACGGCGGTGGCCACGGTGATCGGGCTCGCGCACCCGGCGGAGTCACCGTCGCCACCCCAGTCCGACGCGTGTGCCGGTGACGCACTGAAGACACTGACCGCGCTGGCGACCGAGATCGCGGTGCAGGACGCGACCAACGCCTTGGTGCGGTCGATGGAGAACTGGATCCCCGCAGGTGGACGGCGGGTGCCCGGGGTCAGCGGGTGGCCGACCAGTGGGTCTGGTCCGGGCCGGTGATGTGTTGGATGGACAGGGGGTGGCAGGAGGGGGCTGTGGCCAGGGTGTGGGCGAGGTTGTCCTTGCGGTGGCCGAGGGCTTGGAGGATCTCCTGCGGTGGGGTCGGTTCCTAGCCGCGGGTGTGTTGGGTGGTGTGCCAGCGGCCCAGGACTTCGAGGAGGAGGTCGACGACGGCTTGGGCGGCGTGGGTGGTGGCCAGGTCGAGGGGGCCTGCGAAACGGCCGTGGTGGAAGGCGGTGTTGCGGGTGGTGTAGAGCCAGTCGAGCAGGGCGTGGCAGGTGTCTTGCTTGTCCTGCAACCACTTGGCCAGCTGGGACGGGCGGGCGAGGCGGGCGCGCCACAGGGTGATGGTGTCCTCGGTGAGGCCCCCGGCGAAGGCGCTCAGTGCGGTGACGGCGTCGTGGGCGGCGGTCAGGGCGGGGCTGTCGGTGTCGCGGGCGGGCAGGAGCAGGTCGAGCCAGCGGTCGGGTTCGGTGAGCAGGGGCTTGTCGGTCGTCCGGGGGACGTGGGCGTCGACCAGGGCCATCAGCGCCGTGGTGTCGCCGAGGGCGCTCTGGTGCGCGGCGTCGTGGTCCAGCCAGGACTGGCGGGCCTGGGTGACGGCGTCGGCCCGCCGCAGCGTGTCCTGTGATTTCCGTGCCCGCAGTCCCAGGCGCCGTAGACGGTCGGTGACCATCAGCCGCAGCTGGGCGTGGGCGTCGACGATGTGCTGGCGCAGGGTCTGCAGCGCGAACGCGCGGGCCAGGCGGGCGGGCTTCTCGTCGACGCCGATCGACTCGAGGGCGCTCCAGCACAGGGCCGCGCTGGTCATCGGCGCCTCGACCCGCCGCGCGATGTGAGCGACGCGCAACGCGGGCCGCAGCCCATCCGACCACCACGACGACAACGGTGCCGCGCGCCGCACACCCGCCCGGGCGAGTTCACCCAGCACCCACCGGCCATCAGGCCCGGCAACCACCCACGCGTCGGCCAGGGTCAGATCGGCGATCCGGTTGCCCGCCACGTACTGGTCCAACGCCTCACTGACCACGCGCCTACCCCGCGCCCGGATCGGCCCCACCTTCGCCACCAACGCCGCGAGCTCAGCAGCCTTCGGCGGGTTCTGGCGCACCGTGACCGACAACTGCCGAGCCCCAGGCAACAGCACGTCAAGGTGATCCAACGACCGCGCGCCACTGACCATCACCGTGACGTGGTGCCGACGCGGCGGCGGCCACAACAGCGCCACGATGTCGTCGGCGGTGGGCCGCCCCCGGCTGAGCAACGTCGTCATGTCGCGTTTGAGCGCCTGGTGGTCACGCCCCCCGAGATAGACCGACACAGCGATCTCCCCAGCGGCCTTGGCGTCCCGGCCAGGGTTGCCAGCCGAGGCGTCCCACAGAGCTCGCATCTGCGCGGTGATCGCGTCGGCGACGGAAGTGATCATCGACCCCAGAGCACTCGCCCGAACCCTCTGGGCCTCCAGCTCCTGAAGGACGGGCCGAAGGACACCCTCAGGAAAGACCGGCAGAGCGTTGCGCACACACGCCGCGCTGGTGCGCAAAACCCGCACCAGCGTCCGCCCCTGCGGCTGCCCGTACTCATCATGATTCCTGACGGCATCGTGCGCCCTGATCAACGCGACCAACGCACTGTCACTGGTCGCCGCATGCACACCAGGCCCAGACCCGTCATCCAACGCCCGCAGGACGGTGTGCAACAACGCGCGCTGCCCCCGAGTCAGCCCCGCCGCCGCAAACGCATCCTGCACCCCGGCATCGCTGCTCGACCTCGCCACCGAAGCACCGTACCGGGACGGTCCCCACCACCGACGACGCGAGACGAGTGCGCCAGCGCCTCCTCTAGAGGCGGCGGAGTCCTGCGGGGGCGAATGCACGACGCGGCTGACCAGAACCCCAGGAACACGGTGACTCACGACGGTGCCCAGACCAGCCACCACGGCGACAGGCCACCGAGTCAGCCCTGCCAGCCCACCACCACTACCCGCCCACCAAAGCCGGCCATCGCTGGCAAAGCCATTGGCGCCACCCTGGCCACCCGACCCAGCCATTGCTCCCAGAAGCCGCGCGCGACCCCAGCCCGACCACCGCTCCCGGAAGCCGCTGGTGCCAGCCCAGCCGCCCGCCCCCCATTCGACTGATCTCCCCACCCCCACCCCTCCTCGGCGTGCCACTTCCTTCATCCACAACCCCCGCAACCATCCCCAACTTTTCGCCACCCCCCATCCCGCCCCCACCCCCGGATAGACTGGCCTCGGGGACGCCCCCCCAGAGGTGCGGTGGGGGATGTGGACTCGCGGGGAGGGTCTCCGAAAGGCGGCGGGGAGTGCGGGCGTGGGTGGGACCCCGGGGTGGGCCTACCTCCGAGTCGGCCCCGCCAGCCCAACCACCCGACTCCGACGGCATTGCCAGCCACTGGACACTCGGAGCAGGCGGCGCCATCCCAGCCGCCCTACCCCGACGCCTCAAGCGACCACTGGACACTCGGAGTCGCTGGTGCCAACTGCTCGATGGGGTGGACCTGTTTTGTGTGGGGGGACGATAGTCGTAGCGTCGCCTCGCTGCAGGGCCATGCTTTTCGGCCCCGGCTTTTGCGGTCCTGCCACGGCTGTCGTAGGGGCCCCGCACAAAACAGGTCCACCACATCGAGCCCGCACTCAAATCGCGGATCGACGGGCAACGTCGCCGCCAGGCGACGAGCCGCCCGATCCATCACCGTGACGGATCAGTGCGGCTGCGCAAGGAGATGGCGCAGTTGGTCAACCACCGCAGCCGGATCAGCATGCGCCAGGAGACGCACGAGATCGCCCCGCAGAGCCTCATGCGCCGCAGTAGCGGTGATCGCCGAAGTGATGTGGCGCTCCAACGCAACCGCATGGTCCCGATGCAGAACCTGACTCCGCGCCTCCGCGTGCCGTTGCGCTTCGGCCACCGCAGCATGGGTCTGAGCCTGAACCGCCGCAGCTTCGGCGCGTACGGCAGCCAGTTCCGCGCGGACCGCGTCGAGATGGGTTCGGGCCTGATCCAGATCGTCGCGGGACTGGCCGCGGACCCGGGCGGTGTCGCGTTCGGCGACCTCGGCGCGGGTGGTTTCGGTGGTGAGGCGGTACCAGAGGTCCCGGCGTTCGGCGGTGAGAGAGCGGACCCGCGCGGTCAAGCGGGTGGCGCGTTGATCTGCGGCCTCGGCGCGGGCTCGGTCCGCGGCCGCAGCGGTGTCCGCGCGGTCGGCTCGGGCTGACTCCAGACCGCGGGCTTCGGCGGCGGCGGCGAGGTCTCTGCGGGCTGCCGCGGCGTCGGTTTCGGCGGTGCGGCGGGCGGTGTGGGCTTCGGCGGCGGCCTGGTTGGCGGCGGTGGCCCTGGTGAGGGCGGTGTCGCGTTCGGCGGCCATGCGGGTGGCGTGGTCCCGGGCTTCGGCGGCGTCGGTTTCGGCTTGGTGGGCGCGGGCTTCGGCGTCGGCGATGCGGGCGGTGGCGGCGGTGTCGAGGTCGGCGAACCCGGCGACGACGGTGGACAGGGTCGCGGTGAGTTCGGTGGCGGCGGTGGTGATCTCGGTGGCGCGGGGGCGCAGCGCGGTGAGGGTGTCGTGGCCGAGTTGGCGCAGCGCGCCCAGGTAGTCCTCGACCCCCAGGTCTTCGACGGCGCGACGGCGGGTTCGGGCCTCGGTGGCGTGGTCGGGGGAGCAGAACCGCTGTCGGTTGCTGCGCGGGGTGAACCGGTTCTCGCAGCCCGTCAGGGCACACACCCGCTCGTCGACGTCCATTTCAACCCTTCTCTAAGTTAACCCGTTCAATATAGCAGCTAACTTGAACATGCCTAAGTTAGAGGTTGCCGACAGAACACTCCTTTTGTCGGTAACCTAGGCGCATGGAGATCGCAGGCCTCCCGGCACCCACCGACACCCCCAGCCCGTGGCCAGGAGTGGGGGACCCGGTGCGGCTGTTGGCCGAGGTCACCGGCTGGTTGCGGTCCTACGGCGCCGCCTCCACCCGCCGCACCTACGCCGGGGGACTGGGCCTGCCCACGAGCGTCCCCGAACTGCGGGACTGGCTCAGCCGCGCCGACCACACGTGGGTCACCGCACTGCGCGGCTACGCCGACACCCTCGACCTCACCGCCGCCCTGCACGCCGAGATCACCACGCCCCGCCTGAACCGCCCGCCGACCCGCGAGGGCCGCTTCCGGGCGCTGCACTGGTTCCGCTGGTGCGCCACCACCGGCACCGACCCCCTCGCCGCCCACACCACCGATGTCCTGACCTGGCACGACGCGCTTCGCGCCGCCGGGGCGGCACCCGCGACCCGGACCCGGATGCTCGCGACCGTCCGCACCCTCTACCAACACCTGGCCGCCGCTGGCCTGGTCGCGGGCAACCCCGCCGACCTCGACCGCCGCCGCCTCGGCCTGCGCGACCCCCAACCCGCCAAAGCGGTCCTGACCCTGACCACCGGCCAGGTCGCCGCCCTGCTCACCGCCGCCACCACGCGCCGCCCCGGCGCCTCACCCCGCGACCGTCTGCGCGCGCGGGCCGTGGTCGCCCTGTTCACCCTGGGCCTGCGGGTCTCGGAGCTGTGCGACCTGGACCACCCGGACCTGCACACCACCCGCGGTCGGCGGGCGCTGCGGGTCACCGGCAAGGGCGGCAAGGTCCGCACCGTGTACCTGTCCGACCTCGCCGAGGCCGCCTTGGCCGACTACCTCAACGCCGTGCCCGCCTCGCCGCACACCGCGGTCACCATCGGGTCACCCATCCCGGAGGCGCCGTTGCTGCTCAGCCGCGCCGGGACCCGGTGTGATCGCCGGGACGTGTGGAGCCTGCTGCGGCGGCTGGCGGTCGCTGCGGAGCTGCCGGAGTTGGCGGGGGCGATGCACCCGCACGCGCTGCGGCACTTCTACGTGACCACCGCGATGGAGCAGGGCGCGCGGGTCACCGATGTGCAGACCGATGTGGGGCACGCCCGGGTCGACACGACGCAGCGGGTCTACAACCACGCGGCTCCGCACCCGGATCGAAGCGCGGCGGCGGGGGTGGGTGCTGCGATCGCTCGGCACCTGCGGGAGGGATGAGTTCCTCTTCCCACTTCAACGTATAGCGCACTGGGGGGCTTGCGGCAAGACCCCGGTGACACCCCAGAATCTCCCGCCGTGGCCGGTCTCGGGCGTGAAGTGCGCGAGGCGAGCGGCTGACGTTGAATGGGGGATTCATGGGTGACGTGATCGTGGTCGGCGCCGGTCCGACCGGGTTGATGCTGGCCGCGGAGCTGCGGCTGCAGGGCGTGGACGTGCTCGTGCTGGAGCGCGAGCAGCGGCCGACCGACCACGTGCGGGCGTTGGGCCTGCACGCGCGCAGCATCGAGGTGATGGCCCAGCGGGGCCTGTTGCCGCGTTTCCTCGAGGAGGGCACCGAGTACCCGCTGCGGGGGTTCTTCGCGGGGATCACCGCGCCCGCGCCGCAGCGGCTGGACACCGCGCACGGCTACGTCCTGGGCATCCACCAGCCCGTGGTGGAGCGCCTGCTGACCGAGCACGCGCTCGAGGTCGGCGTGCGGATCCGCCGCGGTGTGGAGCTGGTCGGGGTGAGCCAGGACGACGACGGGGTGAGCGCGGAGCTGGCCGACGGCGCGCGGGAGCGGGCCCGGTACCTGGTGGGCTGCGACGGCGGGCGCAGCACGGTGCGCAAACTGCTCGGGGTGGGGTTCCCGGGTGAGCCCAGCCGGGTGGACACGCTGCTGGGGGAGATGCAGATCGGGGTCGCGCCCGAGGAGCTGACCGAGGTGATGACGCGGGTCCGCGAGACCGAGAAGCGCTTCGGCATCGGCCAGTTCGGCGAGTCCTACCGGGTGGTGGTGCCCGCCGCGGGCGTGGCGCCGGACCGTTCGGTGCCGCCGACGCTCGACGAGTTCAAGACACAGTTGCGGGCGTTGACCGGCACCGATTTCGGTGTGCACACCCCGCGCTGGCTGTCGCGCTTCGGCGACGCGACCCGACTGGCCGAGCGCTACCGCGTCGGCCGCGTCCTGCTGGCGGGCGACGCCGCGCACATCCACCCCCCGGTCGGCGGCCAGGGCCTGAACCTGGGCATCCAGGACGCCTTCAACCTGGGCTGGAAACTCGCCGCCGACCTCAACGGGTGGGCCCCCACGGACCTGCTCGACACCTACCACGCCGAACGGCACCCGGTGGCGGCGGCGGTGCTGGAGAACACGCGCGCGCAGATGATGTTGCTGTCCAACGAGCCGGGGCCGCGGGCGGTGCGGGGGCTACTGGCGGAACTGGTCGAGTTCGAGGAGGTCAACCGCCACCTGATCGAGAAGATCACCGCCATCGGCATCCGCTACGACCTCGGCGAGGGCCACGACCTGCTCGGCAAGCGCCTCCGCGACCTGCCCCTCAAACACGGCAGCCTCTACGACCTCACCCACACCGGCCGCGGCCTGCTCCTCGACCAAACCGGCGGCCTGTCGGTGGCGGGCTGGTCGGACCGCGTCGACCACGTGTCCGAGGTGAGCGAAGAACTGGACGTACCCGCGGTGCTGCTGCGCCCAGACGGCCACGTGGCCTGGGTCGGCGAGAACCAGGACGACCTCCGCGCCCACCTACCCCGCTGGTTCGGTGCGGCGAGCTGACCCAGGCGTTGACCGGGCTCGGCCAGCGCGACACCGCAGGCGCGAGGCCGGGCGCAAGGTGAGTAGCCGCGAGGAGCCACCCCAGGCGCCTGCTGGACGACCGCGCCCCAACCCGCTGCCACTGCGGCTGATGCGGGCCGTCGAGGCGAGTTGCGCTCGCTGCGGCGGTCCTCACGGGAGTGGACGGCGCTGCCCCCGCCAGCGCGGCGAGTGGCTGGGGGTGCGCCCGCTGCCACCCTCGACAGGATGGCAGCGGGCTGGCGGCGGTGGACGCCTGGTGCGCGATGGTTCCCGGCTGCTGTCTGCGGCCAGGGCAACGAGACCACCGGCCATCGCCGCGAGTTCGCCGAGGCCCAGCGCGTTGGCCAGGCTTGCGGCAGTTCCGGGAGGCGATCGGCTCGGTCGCGGTGTGCTCACCGCGCCGCTCTCGCGCAGGGCGGTGGCGCGGAGGACGCCGTGGCTGGGCGGCGTCGACCTCGGCGAGGACCGGAGCCGGCAACAGCCGCGAGGGGACTCGCCGGGTGTTGCCGGGCACCTGGTGCCGTTGGCCTGGGTGTGCGGCGGCTCAACTTGCCGATCATCGAGGCGCCGTTGCGGCCGCGCGGCGAGCTGACCCCAGCCACAGGAGAAGCTCCGGGCGGATCTTGGCGCGCACGGTGAGGAGATGGTGCCAGCGCGGCCGCCGGGACACCCATCGAACTGGGCAACGACCTGGTGGGGATCGCCGAGACCGACAACGTCGGTCAGGTGCTGGCCATCTGCCGGGGCTTCCGCGGCTGGGGAGGCGCCTGCGGGGGTTCTCGCGATGCCGCCCGCTGTCCTCCCGGTGGGGAGGACAGCGGGCGGGCGTGGCCAGCAGGGCGGTAGTCCCCCCGGACATCCATCTGGGTGCGGCGGGACTACCGGGCTTGGGCGATGACGACGAACTCCTTGTTGGGGCGGTCGGGGGCTTGGCGGATGTCGAGGACGTGGTAGCCGTGGGTGGTCAGGTCGTGTTGGAGGGTGGGGCGGTCTCGGTAGCGCAGGGTTGAGGTGGAGGTCAGGGTGGTGCCGTCGGGGAAGTGGTAGGTGCTGGTGAAGGTCACCAGGGGGAGGTGGACTTCGGTGACGGCTCGGTGGTGGTGGACGGGGCCGATGCCGGGGACGTCGCGGGTGGTGTGGGTGTTCCACTCCAGCCAGGCGCGGCGTTCGGGGCGGCGGGTTTCGAAGACGAGGTGGCCGCCGGGGCGCAAAGCCATCCGGGCGGCGGTCAGGGTGGCCGACCAGTCGGTGTCGGTGAGGAAGACCTGGGCGACGTTGCCGGTCATGATCACCAGGTCGGCGTCCAGGCCCGCCGCGGCCGTGGCGTCGCCGTGCAGCCACCGGGCGCCCGGGGTCCTGGCCTTGGCGACGTCCAGTGAGGCCGCGGCCGGGTCGACGCCGGTGACCTCGAGGCCGCGGGCGACGAGCAGGGCGCCGAGGTTGCCGGTGCCGCAGCCCAGGTCCAGGACGTGGCGGGCGCCCAGGTCGGCGATGATCGCCAGGTAGGCGTCGAGGTCGTCGCGGGGGCCGTCGAAGGTGTCGTAGACGGCGACGAGGCGGGGGTCGGCGAAGATCGGGTCGGGCATCAGGGGGTGATGAGCTTCCGCAGGGCGCGCAGGCACGCGTCGAGGGCGTCGTGGCGCGACACCTGGTCGGTGGTGGACTGCTGCCAGGCGGTGTAGAGCAGGGCCCAGAGCAGGTCGCGGACCCAGGCGGGGCTGAAGCCGGGGTCGATGGTGCCGTCGCTGTGGCCGCGGCCGATCAGGTCGAGGACGGCGAGGTCGGTGGGGCTGCACTCGTCCCAGACCTCGCTCTGGGCGGGGTCGTTGAACACCAGGGTGAGCACGGCGCCGAGGTCGAAGTACTCCTGGCACAGCCGCGCCAGGGCCTGGGCGGCGGTGTTCTCGCCGAGGCGGGCGCGGTAGGTGGCCTCGACGACCTGGTCCTGGACGTGGCGGCTGAGCGCGGTGAGCAGTTCGGCGCGTTCGGGGAAGTAGCGGTGCACGGTGGTGCGGCCGACCCCGGCGGCGGTGGCGACGTCGGCCAGCGGGGCGGTCGGGTCGGCGGTGAGCACGGTGACGGCGGCGTCGAGGATCGCCCGGCGGGTGCGGGCCCTGGTGCCGGTCTCGGCTGCGGTGTGCACGTCCACCGGTCCAGCCTAGGACCTGCGGGCCCGTTGCGGTATTCGGCTTGACCGGAGTGGAACATCGGTGTTCCACTAGCGGGCATGAGCGTTCCGAAAGGGGGGAGGCTTCGCCTCCTCTGGTCCTTCGCCCGTCCGCACCGCGCCCGACTCGCCCTCGGGCTGCTGCTCGCCCTCGCCGGGTCCGGCGTCGGCCTGGTCACCCCGCTGGCCACCAAGTGGGTCCTCGACTCGCTGAGCACCGACGCGGGCCTGCGCGGCCCGATCACGCTGATGCTGGTGCTGCTCGTGGTCGGCGCCTGCATGTGGGTGGCCCAGTGGATCCTGCTGGGCACCCTGGGCGAACGCGTCGTCCTCGACGCCCGCGAGTCCATGGTCGCCCGGTTCTTCCGCGCGACCGTCCCGGCCATCACCACCCGCCCGGTCGGCGAGCTGGTCACCCGGGTCACCTCCGACACCCTGCTGCTGCGCGAGGCGGCCACCTCCAGCGTCATCGGCCTGATCAACGGCGTGGTCATGCTGGTCGGCACCCTGGTGTTCATGGCGGCCCTGGACGTGGCGCTGTTCCTGACCACCATCGCCGCCGTGGTGGTGATCGCGGTCCTGTTCGGGCTGCTCATGCCCGCCATCGCCGTCGCCAAGGAGAAGGCCCAGGCGCACATCGGGGCGTTGGGCGGCACCCTGGAGGGCGCGTTGCACGCGGTGCGCACGGTCAAGGCCAGCCGCGCCGAGCAGCGCCAGAGCGGCCGGATCGTCACCGACGCCCGCGACGCGGCCCACCACGGGATC
Source organism: Actinokineospora baliensis (assembly GCF_016907695.1). Lineage (NCBI taxonomy): Bacteria > Bacillati > Actinomycetota > Actinomycetes > Pseudonocardiales > Pseudonocardiaceae > Actinokineospora > Actinokineospora baliensis. The sequence goes on from NZ_JAFBCK010000001.1 coordinate 5,184,369, forward strand.
CGGGCGGTGCGGCGGGAGGCCACGGCGTGGGGGATCGCCTGGTCGGGCATCAACCTGGCGATCATCCTGATCCTGGGGCTCGGCGCGTGGCGGGTCGCCGAGGGCGAGTTGGCGGTGTCGACGCTGATCGCGTTCCTGCTCTACGCGTTCGGGCTGATGGACCCGGTGACGTCGCTGAGCCAGCACGTCACCGCCCTGCAGAACGGCATCGCCGCCGCCGGACGCATCCGCGACGTCGACGCCCTGCCTATAGAAGCGGGCGGAACCGCGGGGAACACCGTGGTGCCCACGGCGGGGCCGGTGCTGGAGCTGCGGGGGATCACCGCGGCCTACGGGCCCGACACCGCACCCGCAGTCCGGGGCATCGACCTCACCATCCCGCGCGTGGGGCACACCGCGATCGTCGGGCCCTCCGGGGCGGGCAAGACCACCCTGTTCTCGCTGATCCTGCGGTTCCTGGAGCCCCAAGAGGGCACGATGCGGGTCAACGGGATCCCCTACGCCGAGCTCACCCACGCCGACATCCGCGCGCACCTGGCCTACGTCGAGCAGGAAACCCCGGTCGTGCCGGGAACGATCCGCGACAACCTGCTGTTCTCCCACCCCGGCGCCAGCGACGAGCAGCTGCACCGGGCCCTGGCCGCGGTCCGGCTCGACACCCTCGCCGACGCGCTGCCCGACGGGCTCGACACCCCGCTGTCGGGCACCTCGGTCTCCGGCGGGCAACGCCAGCGGATCGCCCTGGCCCGCGCCATCCTGGCCGACCCCGACGTGCTGCTGCTCGACGAGGCCACCGCCCAGGTCGACGGCCTCACCGAAGCCGCCCTGCACGACGTCATCCGCGACCACGCCTCCCGCGCCGCCGTGGTCACCATCGCCCACCGGCTGTCCACCGTGGTCGACGCCGACACGATCATCGTCATGACCGACGGCCACATCCGCGCCCAAGGAACCCACCTGGAGCTGCTGGCCACCGACAGCCTCTATCGCGAATTGGTCGAATCGCTGCGCATCCCCGAACCCGTGTAGGCGGATAGGGTGGGGCCCATGCGACGTTGACCTCGGGCCCCACCCACCACTCCTTCGCACACCACGCCACTACGCGAAGGAGAACCAGCAGTGCCCATCACCGTGCCCGACGCGCTCGCCGCCTACTACGCCGTTCAAAGCCCCGAACACCTGCCGTGGCTATCCACGCTGCCGACTCTCGCGGCCGCGATGCTCGACCACTGGGACCTACGCCCCGACGGACCCGCCCGCCACGGAATGGTCGCCCTCGTCATCCCCGTCGTCCGCGTCGACGGAACCCCCGCGGCGCTCAAACTGCAGCCCAGCGACGACGAGAACGACGGCGAGCCCGTCGCACTACGCCACTGGTCCGGCCACGCCGCGGTACGGCTGCTCGAGCACCACGCACCCACCGGCGCCATGCTCCTCGAACGCCTCGATGCGACGCGCCCACTCAGCGCCCTACCCGCCGACACCGCGGTCACCGTCATCGCGGACCTCCTGTCGCGCCTGCACGTCCCCGCCCCACCCGGCATCCGCACCCTGACCGGCATCGGCGCCGCCATGCTCGCCGAACGCCCACTCCTGGACCGGCTCACCGCCCCCGACGACCGCGCCCTGGCCCACGCCTGCGCCCACGCCCTCGCCGCGGTCATCACCGAACCCGGCGACACCCTGCTGCACTGGGACCTGCACTACGACAACGTCCTCGCGGGGGAGCGCGCACCCTGGCTGGCGATCGACCCCAAACCCATCACCGGCCACCCCGGCTTCGACCTCATGCCCGCCCTCGACAACGCCTTCACCGACGTCACCGCACTGCGCTACCGCTTCGACCTGCTCACCGAAGCCCTCACCCTCGACCGCCCCACCGCCGCCGCCTGGACCCTGGCCCGAGCCCTGCAGAACACCCTGTGGTCCCTGCACGACGGCGACCGGGCCCTCGACTCCATCCAGGCGCTGATCGCCCACACCCTGCTGCCACTCTCGGGAGTCCTGCCGTGAACGTGGGCGTCATCGGCCAGGCTGTAGTCCTGTTCGCCGTCACCAACATCGACGACATCCTCATCCTGGCGCTGTTCTTCGCCCACGGCACCGGACGCCGCGCCACCCGCGACATCGCCCTCGGCCAATACCTCGGTTTCGCCGGGATCCTCGCCCTCGCCATCGCGGCCGCCCTGGGCGCCACCTTCCTGCCCGACGCGGCAATCCCCTACCTCGGCCTCCTACCCCTCGCCCTCGGTGTCAAAGCCGCCATCCAGTTGTGGCGGCACCGCGACGACACCCCCGCCGCCACCAGCCCGACCATCCTCGCCGTCGCCACAGTCACCTTCGCCAACGGCGGCGACAACATCGGCGTCTACGTCCCCGTCTTCGCCACCGCAGGCATGAGCACAGCCATCTACGTCGCCGTGTTCCTCGCCCTGGTCGCGGTGTGGGTAGCCGCGGGCCGCTACCTCGCGACCCGCCCGACGATCGCGAAGGGGTTGTCGCGGTGGGGACACATCCTGCTGCCGATCGTCCTGATCGCCCTCGGCCTGCTGATCCTCATCGAAGGCGGCGCCTTCGGCCTATAGGCGACACAGGGGAGTGGCGGCGTGGGGCGTGCGCGCCACCCGACATCGTCGGCCGCCTGGAGACGTGGGGCGTGGCGATGGTGGCCTCGCGGTCCACCGGCGGTTGCGCAGGCGCCGGACCACCCGGCTGACCACCGCCGCCGCCGCCGTGGTCGCCGTCGCCCTGGTCGGCGGGGTGATCGCCTTGCGGGACACCGCAGGCACCACGTCCACCCCGGCCGCGGGCGGTGCGCCGGTGTCCGCGGTCGGGGTGACCGGCACCTGGGAGCCGCTGTTCGTGGTCGGCGACTCCCAGGCGCTCCGCCGTGTGGGTGTCGGCCGGGCCGAGGCAGCATGCGGTGCCTATGTGGTCGTGGCGGCCGGGCGCCGAGAACATCAACGCCCCGCTCTGCGTGACCACGTCATCAGCGACCGGCCGTGGCGGCCTCGGAACCGGTGTTCGCCGGATTCGGCGGCATGCCCCTGCACCACCGAGCCGATGTCGCCCAGGTGCCCCTCGGCGACAGCACGGCCACCGCGCCGTCCTCGCCCACGGCTGGACCGACCTGGCCGCCACCGACGGCCCCGTTGTCGACGGCATCAACCACCGAGCGCTGCCCCCGCCGTCATCCACCACGGCGGCGCGGGAACCACCACTGCCGTCGATCTGCTGGTTTGGCCAGGCCACCTGTGAGGCATCCCGGGGCAACACAACCCCGACGGAGGCGACATGGTGGATGTCAAGCGCACCTTCACGGTCCGCGCGAGCCCGGACGCGGTGCTGGACTACCTGCGGGACTTCAGCCGCGCCGAGGAGTGGGACCCCGGCACCGTCTCCTGCAGGCGCCTCGATGACGGGCCCGTGCGGGTGGGCTCCACGTGGCACAACGTGTCGAAGTTCCTCGGGTCGGAGACCGAGCTCCGGTATGAGCTGACCGTCTCCGAGCCGGGCAGGCTCCAGTTCATCGGCCGCAACAACACCGCCACCTCCACCGACGACATCCGGGTCGGGCCTGGCGAACGGCCGGGGGAGAGCGCGCTGACCTACCACGCGCACGTCGAGTTCCACGGCGCCGCGAAGCTCGCGGCGCCCGTCGCCAAGGTCGCGTTGGAGAAGTTGGGCACCGAGACCGAGCAGAGCCTGACCCGGGTCTTCGGCGGCTAGCGCAGCAGGGGCAGACCCGCGAGCAGGCGCTCGTGCAGGGCGTCGCTGTCGACCTCGCCGTCCGGGGTGAGGACCTCGTCGACCAGCAGGTCGGTGATCGGGATGCCGGTGTTGTCGACCACGGCGGCCTCGAGGTCGCTGTAGCGGCCGTACGTCGGGTGCACCAGGGCGCCGGACGCGGTGCCGCCGATCTGGTCGGGGGCGCTCTCGGACAGCCACACCTGCACCGCGGCCCGCAGGTCGCCCTGGAACACCAGGTACTTGTCGGAGTACTCGCCGAAGATCACCTCGGCCGTGGTGTCGCCGGTGACGACGATCTTCGGGTCGCAGGTGGTGTGCAGCCCGGCCACCGTCAGGTTCCCCAGCACCACCAGCGCCGCGGCGCCGTCGTCCACGTCGTACAGGCCACCGGTCACGGTCAGGTCGCCGTCGACGATGTACCCGGTGTCCCAGTCGGCGACCTCGGCCCACGGGGCGTCGTCGCCGCTGTTGAGGGAGAAGTTCCCCTCGACCACGGCCGCGCCGCTGTGCAGGGCGTACTCGCCCTCGTACAAGTTCTGCCAGATCGACCGAGGGAGACCACGCTGCTCGAACAACGCGGTGGCCTCGGCCCAGGTGATGTGCCGGGTACTCACGGCGGCACCCTATCGGGCCCCACGGCGCGGCTGCGGGGCTGGTCAGGCGGCGCGTACAGTGCTGACCGTGCTGGAGCAGGTGGCATGAGCGGACGCGGCTACGACCACGTCGCGTTGTGCTACGCCGACGACCGCGAACTCCTCGCCTCCGCCGTGCCATTCCTCGCCGGGGGAGTGGACCGCGGCGACGCCGTCATGATCGCCCTGGACCCCGCCCGCACCGACCTGCTGCTCGACGCGCTGCCCCACCCCGACGCGGTCACCGTGCTGCAGATCGGCGCCCAGTACGCCCGACCCGCGGGCGCCATCAAGTCCTACAGCGACCTGTTCACCGCCCTCCTCGCCGACGGCGCCCCCGCGATCCGCGTCATCGGTGAACTCCCCGCGCCCGTCCTGACCACCGCGTGGGACGTGTGGTCGCGCTACGAAGCCGCCGTCAACCACGCCTTCGACCGGTTCCCCGTCAGCACCCTGTGCGCTTACGACACCCGCACCACCCCCGCCGCGGTCCTCGACGACGTCGCCCGCACCCACTCGCTGATCGCCCACCCCGACGGCACCCACACGGCCAACCCCGACTACGTCGACCCACCGACCTTCCTCACCCACACCGCGGCGCCCACACCGCACCCCACCCAGCTCCACCCGCCCGCGCTCGAGCTGCTCAACCCGTCACCCACCGACGCCCGCCACGCCGTCGCCGCCGCCAACGCCGACACCCTGCCCCCCGACACCCTCCACGACCTGCTCGTGTCGGTCAGCGAAGCCGTCACCAACGCCCTGAGCCACGGCACCGCCCCCACCCGCCTGCGGCTGTGGGTCGGCCACGACCACCTCGTCGTCACCGTCCACGACACCGGCCCCGGCCCCACGGACCCGTTCGCCGGTCTGCTCCCCGCCACCGGCACCACCAGCGGCGGGTACGGACTGTGGATCGCCCACCAGCTCTGCGACCACGTCACCCTCACCCGCGACACCACGGGTTTCACCGTCCGCCTCACCATGACCCACCCCTGACGGACCCTCACCCAGCGTGACCGCCCGCTGGCGCGGTGAGCTTGGCAGGCAGAGTCAAGAATCCACAGCCCCCTCGGCCTAGCGTCCTTCGCACCCGAACCGAGGGGGACGACGGATGCTCGACTCACTGCACACACTGGAAGTGGTGCGCCGCAAGACATGGCTGTCCCGGTGGGCCACCGGCGCCATCCTGCTCGCCGCCACCGGGTGGCTCGCGGTCACCGTCATCACCAGCCCCAACCTCGACTGGGTCGTGGTCGGCCAGTACTTCCTGTCCACCCCCATCATCGAAGGCGTCGGCACCACCCTGCTGCTCACCTTCGCCACGCTGGGTATCGGACTCGTCCTCGGCGCCGCCCTCGCCATGATGCGCCACGCGCACAACCCCGTCGCCCACGCCGCCGCCTCGGCCTACATCTGGTTCTTCCGCGGCGTCCCCCTGGTCGTCCAGATCGTCTTCTGGTTCAACCTCGCCCTGTTGTTCCCCACCCTCGGCTTCGCCGACACCAACACCGTCATCACCCCACTGCTGGCCGCCATGCTCGGCCTCGGCCTGCACGAAGCCGCCTACCTCGCCGAGATCATCCGCGGCGGCATCCTCGCCGTACCCCGAGGCCAAGTCGACGCCGCCCTCACCATCGGCATGACCCGCGCCCAAGCAACCAGGACCATCGTCCTGCCCCAATCCGTGCGGGTCATCCTCCCCGCCCTGGGCAACCAGTTCATCCTCATCCTCAAAGGCACCTCACTGGTCTCCGTCATCGGCGGCGGCGACCTCATGACCCGCGCCCAACAGGTCTACGGGCAGAACTACCAGGTCATCGCCCTGCTGCTGGTCGCGACCGGCTGGTACCTCATCCTCGTCACCGCCGCGGGCCTCGGACAACGCCACCTCGAACGATGGGCAGCGACCTCATGAGCGGCGGACTACGCCTGCGCGGACTGCGCAAATCCTACGGCGACCTGCACGTCCTGCGCGGCGTCGACCTCGACGTCGACCCCGGCGAAGTCGTCTGCGTCCTGGGCCCCTCCGGCAGCGGCAAGAGCACCCTGCTGCGCTGCGCCAACCACCTCGAACCCCTCGACGCCGGGTTCGTCCAGGTCGACGGCGTCCTCGTCGGCTACGAACCCCGCGACGGGCGCCTGCACGAGAGCAGCGAACGCGCCATCGCCGCCGCCCGCCTGCGCATGGGCATGGTCTTCCAGCAGTTCAACCTCTTCAGCCACCTCACCGCGCTGCGCAACATCACCCTCGGCCCCACCAAGGTCCTGAGCCGCGACCCCACCCAGGTCGACCGCGAAGCCCGCGACCTGCTCGCCCGCGTCGGCCTCGCCGACCACGCCGACAAACTCCCCGCCCAACTCTCCGGCGGCCAACAACAACGCGTCGCCATCGCCCGCGCACTGGCCATGAACCCCGCCGTCCTGCTCTTCGACGAACCCACCAGCGCACTCGACCCCGAACTCGTCGGCGAAGTCCTCACCGTCATGCGCGACCTCGCCGACCGCGGCATGACCATGGTCGTGGTCACCCACGAGATCGGCTTCGCCGCCGAGGTCGCCGACACCGTCGTCTTCATGGACAACGGCGTCGTCGTCGAAACCGGCCCCGCCCACCGCGTCCTGCGCCACCCCGAATCCGACCGCACCGCGACCTTCCTCGCCCACGTCCGCCGACACCCCGCCCAGGAGACCGACCATGCGTAGACCCCTCACCGTCCTGGCCGCCGCGGCCCTCGCCCTCGCAGGCTGCGGCGACCCCGGCGCCACCACCGCACCCAGCGCCGCCCCCACCGACACCGCCACCCCCACCAAAGACCAAGCCCTGCACGACATGCTCCCGCAACGCATCAAAGACGCGGGCAAACTCCACGTCGGCACCACCCTGCCCAACCTGCCCTACCTGCTCACCGACGCGAACAACACCATCACCGGCGGCATCACCCCCGACGTCGGCCGCGCCGTCGCCGCCAAACTCGGCCTCGGCTACGAGATCGAGAACATCGCCTGGGAAGCCCTCCTGCCCGGCCTCACCGCGGGCCGCTTCGACATGGCCGACGACGGCCTGTCCGACACCGCGGAACGCCAACGCGTCGGCGTCTTCGTCGACTACATGCAATCCGCCAGCGTCCTGGTCACCGCCAAAGCCAACGAGGGCAAATACAAGGGCGTCGACGACGCCTGCGGCAAACGCATCGCCACCATCCGCGGCACCACCGACGTCCAACACGCCGAAGAGATCTCCCAAGCCTGCGTCACCAAGGGCAAACCCGCCGCAGAAGCCCGCCAATACCCCACCGCCCAAGACGCCGACCTCGCCCTGCGCTCCGGCCAAGCCGACTTCCAGGTCGCCGTCACCGAACAGGCCAAATACGCCATCAGCACCCAGAACGCCCCCATCGTGATCGTCTCCGACGACTTCGCCCCCACCTACGTCGGCATGTACCTGCGCAAAGACGACACCCAACTCGCCCAAGCCCTGCTCGCCGCCCTCAAAGCCCTCAAAGCCGACGGCACGCTCGACCGCATCATCGGCCACTATGGACTCAAGGCGCTGCCCGAACCCGGCCTCAACCTGGCCACCGCGGGCGGCTGAACCCCGGGAGGTGGCATGGCCCGCGCGACCCCGCCGCTACCGCTGCACGAAATCGAAGTCCCGGTGCCGACCGGCCTCTCGCCCTTCGCCATCGGGACCTTCGACGAGATCGGCTCCTTCACCCGCGCCCGCTTCCCCCACCGCCACGACTTCTACGAGATCCTGCACCTCACCGGCGGCGGGGGAGTCCACGTCGTCGACTTCGAGCCCTACCCGATCGAACCGAACTCCCTCTACGTCCTGGCCCCCGGACAAGTCCACTTCTGGCAGGACACCGAACTCATCCGCGGCCGCGTCCTCGTCTTCGCCGAAGAGTTCCTCCTCGCCCACCCCGGCGGCCTGCTCCCCGCCCCCGGCGGCAGCCCCCTGCTGCGGCTCACCGGCGACCAGATCCCCCTCGTCGACGGCATCCTCGACGACATCGCCCACGAGTACCGCACCCGCGAACCCGGCTACGCCACCATGCTCCAAGCCCACCTGCACATCCTGCTCGTCCAGGTCCAACGCCTGCGCCGCACCCACCCCGACACCCCCACCACCTCAACACTGGTCTGGCGCTTCACCCGCCTGGCCACCAAACACGCCCTCACCGAACGCTCCGTCACCGCCTACGCCGACCGCCTCGGCATCACCGCCGGACACCTCACCGACCTCGTCCGCGCCGCCATGGGCACCACCCCCGGCGCCGTCATCCGCGCCGCCCTCGCCCTCGAAGCCAAACGCCTCCTCGCCCAAACCGACCTCAGCGTCGCCCAGATCGCCCACCGCCTCACCTTCGACGACCCCTCCTACTTCGGCCGCTTCTTCAAACGCGAAACCGGCGAGAGCCCCGGCGACTTCCGCCGCGAAATCCGCGAAAAGTACCAGATCACCCGAGACCGCTGACTGTCTCCCAGCACGACCGGTTCGTACCTTCGAAACACACCGGATCGAAGGGAAACCGTTGCCATGACAGGGAAGTACGAGAAGAACATCGTCCGCGCGATGGTCCGCGAGGAACTGCCGAACGAAGGCGTCCTCGCCTACGGCGAAACCGAGGGCGGCACCAGCGGCGCCCACGCCCTCATCAGCGGCTGGCAGGTCCCCGGCTGCCAGGTCCACATCGCCTACAGCTGGATCTACCAGGTCCCCACCCCCAACCCCTACGTCCTCGAACACACCCACGAGTACGACGAGGTCCTGCTCTGGATGGGCTCCAACCCCGACGACATCAACGACCTCGGCGCCGTCGCCGAACTCACCATCGACGGCGAGGTCTACGAGATCTCCACCAGCGCCTCGGTCTACATCCCCGCGGGCGTCCCCCACTGCCCGCTGGGCTACAAGAGCGTCGACCGCCCCTTCCAGTTCATCGCCCTGTCCCTGCACCCCGAATACAAGTCGTGACCCCGCTCCTACGCGACATCCACGACCTCATCGACGCCCGCCTCGCCGACCCAGACCTCACCCCAGCGGGCATCGCCGCCGCGGTCCACATCTCCACCAGGCAGCTCTACCGCCTCTTCGAATCCGAAGGCACCACCGTCGCCAAATGGATCCGCGACCGCCGCCTCGAACGCTGCCGAGCCGACCTCCTCACCGAACCAGCAGGCGTCAGCGCCGTAGGAGCCCGCTGGGGCATCCCCGACTCCTCCTACTTCAGCCGAGCCTTCCGCCAACGCTACGGCTGCGCCCCCCGCGACTACCGCCGCACCAGCGCAGCCGCCTGACCAGCAACACCGCTGTGGTGGGGTACCTGCCAAGCCCTCGCGGGCAGGTACCCCACCACCACTGGCTCGGACTACGTGGTCGTCGGTGGCGTGCTGGTGGGGGATGGGGGAGAGGTCGGGGGGATCGGGGGTTGGCCGGTCGGGCCCGGACCAGGGCCTGGTCCAGGGCCCGGACCGGGGCCCGGGCCTTGGCTGTCGTCGTCGCCGACGGTGGGGTCGGAGAGGTCTAGGGCGATGGCGAAGTTGGCGGTGAAGGCGTGGGGGGAGTGGCGGCGGGGGTGGAGCAGGAGCTGGTCGCCGCCTTGGCGGTAGATGAAATCGGTGGCGTTGGTGGTGTCGGGCTTGCCCTTCGCGTTGTACGGGGGCCGCGCCAGGTAAGCCGCGGTGAACTCGTCGGTGAAGTACAGCTGCGAGGTGAACTCGTACGGCTTCCCGTCGGTCCCGGTCGTGCGGACCTTGATGTGGATGTGCACCGTCCGCCCCCGGTACCAGCCGGGCAACACCGTCGTGAACCGCACCCGGCCACCCCGATCGGTGACCTGCAGACCCCGCAGGAACTTCTTGCCCGACGACCCCTCACTCGCGATGTCGGAGTACACCCCCGCCGCGTCGCAGTGCCAGACGTCGACCACCGCGTCCTTCAGCGGCACACACCGGCGGTCCCGGATCTGCAGCACCGACAGGCCCAACAGCAGCGGAACACCGGGGGAGAAGACCCCGGTCGCCGGATCTGACCTGATGTCGGACCGGTTCAACTCCTCGTCCACGAAGTACGGGCCCTCGACCTGCTCAGGCCGGGCCACGCAGTCCACGCAGTCGCCCCCGGCGGGCTCCGGAGCCGCCGTCGCGACCCCCGTCCCGACCACCGTCAACGCCGCGCCCGCGAACCCCAACAACGCCAACGCGTGGCGCCTGCCCAGGACGCGGCCGACCGGCTCATCGTCATCGTGCATGGTGACAACACCTCACTCACTGTGCCAGTTCGGATACCAGCGGTGAGCAAAGCTAGGGTCGAACCCTGGGCGCCCGGTGTGCGCGAGCTGTGAGGTCCCTATGTGAACGCCATCCTCACTTGCCAGTCAGAACCCGGATGTGCCGCACCCCGACCGCCGCCCGCCGCACCCGGGCCCGCAGCGGCGAATCCGTGTCCGGCGACAACTCCACCCCGATCGACGCCGCGATCAACTCCACCACCTCCCGCAGCGGCAGCTCATCGGTCCACACGTGCTGCCTGAAACCCGGCTCCCGCAACCGTTCCAGGCAAAGGTCCAGTTTGGACAACGCGAAAGTCTCCCGCCGTAGCGCCACGGACCGGCCAGCCACCCTGGCGAACGCGTGCCCCAACCCGCGCTCGGCCAACCGCCCCACGATCGTCTCCCGCTGCGCCAGCAACGCGAAGTGCCGCACATCGTGGCCCAGCGCCCGCAAACCGCCGACAATCTCCTCGAAGTACGCGGGCTCCACCAACGTCATCGGCGCAACGACCAGACCCTCATGCCGCCGCAACACCAGGTCCAACACCTCGACAACCCCGGACCGCCACGACCGCAGGTCCTGGAAGTCCTCCCGCAGCCACGGCGGCATCGCCCGGTGCAACCCGAACCCCACCAACTCCGGATCGCACAACACACTGCCCGCGACCCGCCGCCGCAACTCCCACGCCGTCTGCGTCTTGCCCACCCCGAACGGCCCGTTCACCCACACCAGCATGCCGCCGTTCTACCAGCTTTCACTTGATCAACATCTGGAGGAGTGGGCAAGAGGGGCAGCGCGTCAGGACTGGACCAATCACCGTCAGGGCGTCGCACACGACAAGGGGCCGCCGCGTCGGCGCCCCGGCAGCCCCGTAGCACCCCGGGTTGCCGTGTTCGGCGAGGCGCGGCGACGAGCCAGCCAGGGGGCAAGCGGCTCGGCGGGCGACATGTGAGAGGTGGGAGCCGCCCAGATCGGCACTACTTGACATAATGTAGATTATCAACCAAACGGCGACCTGGGCGAACGCGCGTCGAGAGGCCTGTCAGACAGCCCATATACGTCACTGTGACGTTTCGTGGGTGGTGCGCCCGGACGCCTGGCTTTGCCCTCTGCGGGCCGCCTCTTCGATGGATCACCGGCCACCGGGTGGCTTGAGCGGCGACGGCGGTGCGGCGGCGCGTGTTGGGCGCGGTTCAGCGCGATTCCCCCGGCGGTCGGGATCCGCTTCCCCGGGCTCTCGAACACCTGTTTGATGGATAACCGCGATTATGCATGCCGTGGCGAGACTGTCGGGGTGATCGGGTATCTACAGGGGGTGATGTTGATCGAGGCGCAGGACGCCTTCTTCCTCGCCAGGCGGTCCAGGAAGGACTCGCCGCACACGACGGCGGCCTACCGGCGGGATCTGGCCGGGGTGACGGCGCTGGTGGCCGAGGCGGTGGGCAAGGACACCGACCTGGTCGAGTTGGACGAGGTGAACGCGCGGGTGTTGCGGGAGGCGTTCGGGCGGTTCGCCGACACGCACGCGAAGAGTTCGGTGGCCAGGGCCTGGTCGACGTGGAACCAGTTCTTCCAGTTCTGCGTGGCCGACGAGGTGGTGTTCGGCAACCCGATGGGGGCGATCGGGCGGCCACGACCCGCTCCCCTGTCCCCCAAGCCGCTGCGCGGTGAGGGCACGCCGGAGGAGCTGCTGCGGGCGGTGGCCGGTGGGGCGCGGCGGGCGCGGGCGCCGTGGCCGGAGCGTGACCTGTTGGTGTTGGCGTTGGGGCTGGTGGCGGGGCTGCGGGCCTCGGAGATGCGGGCGCTCAAGCGGTCCTCGGTGGTGGGCCGCAGCGGTGAGCGCAGGCTGTTCGTGCACGGCAAGGCGAACCGGGAGCGGTCGATCCCGATCGAGGTGCCGTTGGAGCGGGTGATCGAGTCGTACTTGGCGTCGTGCGCGGTGCGGTTCCCGGTGGCGCGCTTCGCCGACGATTCGCCGCTGGTGTTGGGCAACGACGGCGCGGGTATCGGGCGGGGTGCGCTGGATTACCTGGTGAAGGCGTGTTTCCGGGCAGCGGGGATGCACGACCGGGTGCCTGCGGGGGCGAACCTGCACGCGTTGCGGCACACGTTCGCGACCCGGTTGGCCGAGGACGGGGCGAACGCGGTGGAGATCATGGTGCTGCTGGGGCACGCGAGCTTGAACACCAGCCAGAACTACATCGAGGCGACCGGGTCGCAGCGGCGGGCGGCGGCGGCGAGCAACCGCACGTACCGGGCGTTGGCCGGGCTGACCGATACCGGGGATGGCTCAGCTCCCCCGGTCCCCGGCCGATGAGGTGATCACTTGCCCACGTGGGTCGGTGGGACTTCTGATGGGCGGCGGCGGACATGCGGGTTCTGGAGAACCGATCGGTGCGGGCGAAGATCATGGCCGTGCTGGGGGTGGCCGCCGCGGGGATCGTGGCGGCCGCGGTCAGCTCACACGCGGCGCTGGCGACCATGGACGACCGGTCCGGCGCGCTGTACTCCGAGGGTGTGGCTGCTGGGCAGCACGAGTCGCTGGTGCACCAGCAGGAGATCAAGGTCCGGATGGACCTGATGGCGCACGTGGCCGCTCCCCCGGCCGAGCGGGCGCGGTGGGAGCAGGCGATCACCGAGGACGAGGCCGAGTTGGACGCCGCGGTGGCCGGCTACGCCGAGCTGGCGGGGTCGTCGGCGGATCTGCAGCCGTTCGTGGCGGCGTGGGCGCGGGTGCGCAGCCAGTACCAGCAGGTGTTGCTCCCGGCGGCGCGGGCGGGTGATGTGGCGGCGTGGTGGTCGGCGTATTCGGCCGATGTGGCGCCGACGATCAAGCAGGCGGCGTCGGCGTTGGACGAGTTGGAGGCGCGGCGGACCCAGCAGGGTGCGGCGTGGCGGGCTGAGGCCGAGTCGGCGTACGACACCGGTGGTTTGGTGATGTGGCTGGTGTTGGCGGCGTCGTTGCTGGCCGCTGGTGTGCTGGGGTTGGTGGTGACGCGGCGGATCGTGGGGCCGTTGGTGGCGATGGCGGGGGCGCTGCGGGGGTTCGCGCGCGGTGATCTGACGGCGCGGGTGTCGGTGTCGGGGCGCGATGAGCTGGGTCAGATGGCGGAGACGTTGAACGAGGCGGTGTCGACCGTCGGGGAGACGTTGGGTGAGATCGAGCGGTCGGCCGGTGAGTTGCGGGGTGCGTCTGGTCGGGTGGCGGCGGCGAGCGGTCGGATGGCGAAGGACGCGGAGACGGGTCGGGCGCGGTCGGGTGAGGTGACGGGGTCGGCGGCGTTGGTGACGGGGAACGTGGAGTCGGTGGCGGCGGGGTCGGAGCAGATGAGCATCGCGGTGGGGGCGATCGCGGAGAGCGCCGGGCACGCGGTGCGGGTGGTGGAGCGTGCTGTGGTGGCCGCGGCGGGGACGCGGGAGACGATCGACCGGTTGGGTGCGTCGAGCGTGGAGATCGGTGCGGTGGTGAAGGCGATCACGGCGATCGCGGGTCAGACGAACCTGTTGGCGTTGAACGCGACGATCGAGGCGGCGCGGGCGGGTGCGGCTGGTCGTGGGTTCGCGGTGGTGGCCGGTGAGGTGAAGGAGCTGGCGCAGGAGACGGCGCGGGCGACCGAGGACATCGCGCGGCGGGTGGAGACGATCCAGGCGGACACGGGTGCGGCTGTGGCGGCGATCGCGGAGATCAGCGAGATCATCGGCGAGGTGAACAGCCACCAGTTGACGATCGCGGCCGCGGTGGAGGAGCAGGAGGCGACGACCGGCGAGATGAACCGCAGCCTGGCCGCGGCGGCGTCGGGGTCGTCGGCGATCTCGGCGCATATCGGGGAGGTGGCGGCGGTGGCGGAGTCTGTTGCGGCGGGTGCCGGTGAGACGAAGTCGGCGGCGCGGGAGTTGTCGTTGTTGTCGGCGCGGTTGAACGGTTTGGTGTCGCGCTTCCGGGTGGAGTGATCGTCCTTCGACTGGACCGCGGTCAGTCTGTGGCCGCGATCCAGTCGTTGGTGTCGCGGTGGCGGCCGAGCCCGACTGCGTCGAACTCGTCGAAGTGCTCGCCCTTGACGGCTCCGAGTCGTCGGAGCGCTTGGGAGATCGGGCTGCCGGTGGCCGGGAATGGTTGGTCCTCAGGCAGGTGCAGAGGTCCGAGGATGACCTTCCCGTCGTTGTATACCTGTGCGGTCTGTGTGCCCTGTCCACCGAAGAGCTCGGCCTCGACGTAGGCCGTGGGGCCCTTCGATGAACACGCTGCCAGTGCGCTGCCGAAGCCGGGAGGGGCTTTCTGGAATCCGTCGAGCTCAGGAGCCCCGGGAACGGCGACCGCGTCGAAGAACGCGTCGGTCATGGGAAGCAGAGACAGGTGTTGTCCGAGGGGAACGATGCGCGCCTGCTCGATGGTGCCTGCCAGATCGCGTAGTACGGGTTCGCTGGCGATGACCGCCTGCAGGCTGTATCCCATGTCCACAGTGTCGTGTGGCCGGACGCGCGCGAGCAGGTGGGGTGCCGAGGGCGCCCAGCGCCCTGTGGATGGGTACCGCGCTCCCCCACGCCGCCGCGGCGCAGCCAGTCCCGCACACTCGCATCCCCCACCACACCTCTGGGGGGCGTCCCCGAGGCCAGTCTAGTCGGGGTGGGGGGTGGCGAGGGGGGTGGCGGGGATCTGTGGATGGTTGTGGGGGTTGTGGATGGGGAGAAACAGCAGGTGGGGGGTGGGGGGTGCGGGAAGTTCAGCCGGATGGGGGGCGCATCTAGGCTGCTGGGGTGCGGCGCAAACTGAGGTCACCTCTCCCCCAGCGGCATGGGCTTGACGCGGCGCGGTTGCGGTTTCCGGTGGTGGGGGCGTGGGCTACGGCGTTGGAGCACCTGGTGGAGCGGTTGCCTCGGGTGGAGCCGGGGCGGATCGAGGCGATGTTGCGGGAGGGGCGGATCGTCGGGGTTGATGGGCCGGTGGGGGTGGACGCGCCGTTCGTGCCGGGGGCGGTGGTGTGGTTCCACCGGGACCTGCCGGTGGAGGTGCCGGTGCCGTTCGAGTTGTCGGTGGTGTACCGCGACGAGGCGATCGTGGTGGTGGACAAGCCGCACTTCTTGGCGTCGATCCCGCGGGGCAAGCACGTGGTGGAGACGGCGTTGGTACGGCTGCGGCGGGAGTTGGGGATCCCGACACTGGCTCCGGCGCACCGGTTGGACCGGGTGACGGCGGGGTTGTTGATGTTCGTGGTGCGGCAGGAGGACCGGGGGCGGTACCAGACGTTGTTCCGGGACCGGTTGGTGGTCAAGGAGTACGAGGCGGTGGCGCCGGTGGGGGCCGGGGAGTTCCCGGTGGAGGTGCGGTCGCGGATCGTGAAGGAGCGGGGGGTGATCCGGGCGTTCGAGGTGGCTGGTGAGCCGAACGCGCAGACGCGGGTGGAGTTGGTGCAGACGCGGGGTGGGCTGGGGCGGTACCGGTTGGTGCCGTTGACGGGGCGGACGCACCAGCTGCGGCTGCACATGGCGGGGTTGGGGGTGCCGATCCTGGGGGACGACTTCTACCCGGAGTTGCGGGAGAAGGCGTTGGACGACTTCACGCGGCCGTTGCAGTTGTTGGCGCGGGTGTTGGAGTTCCCGGACCCGGTGTCGGGGGTGCGGCGGCGGTTCGAGAGCGGGTTGCGGTTGGCGGCGTGGGAGTCACCGGAGTCGTGGTAGGGCTGGTGGGTGGACATCCGGGTGGTGGGCGGGCTCGGCAACAACACAGCGGTGGGTGGGCTCGCCAACGACACAGTGGTGGGTGGGCTTGGCAAAGGCCCGGTGGTGGGCGGGGCTGGTGATCGCATAGCGGTGGTGCGAGCGCGACAGCGGTGTGGCAGTGGGCGAGCCCGGCGCAGGCAGGGTGGCGGGCTTGGCAACGGACACAGCGGTTGAAGGGCCCGGGAACGGCGCGGTACGACAGCCGAACGGCTGGGGGCGACCCCGGCGCGGGCAGAGTGGCGGGTGGGCGCGGCGCTGGCGGCGACGCGATAGTGGGCGGGTCCGGTAGGCGACTGGGTGCTGAGCAGGCGGGCGACACGGTGGTGGGCGGGCGCGGCGATGACGGCGGGCTTGCTGGCGAACAGCGGTGGCTGTGTGGCAGGCGGGCACGGCAACAGCGCGGTGGTGGGCAGGTGTTGGGCGCGCCTGGTGGGGAGCGGGTCGTGATCGGGCTTGGCCACTGACCGTGCTGTGCTCGACCAGCACGGCTGCCCACGGGCGGGCACGTCCACTTGGGCCTGGTGATGGGGGTGCGTGAGGGCATGCCGGGCGACGGTGGGTGGCAACCGCAACGCGGCTATGGCGGACGAGGCGCTGACACAGTGGCGGCGCTGGCAGCGGCCCAGAGGTGGTGAGCAGGCTCGGCGGTGCTGGACGGGCGGGGCACAGCGTGGGCGGGCGGAGGCGATCCCGCTGATCAGGAAGAACAGCGCGGCCTCGTGCGGGCGCTCGCGGCCACCGCGGTGCCGGAAGGACCACTCCCGGTTGAGGATGTACGACACGATCGTCGCGATGATGACAGGGCTCGTCAGCGGCGCGGGAGCGGGCGGGTGTGGCGTCACCGAAGCCGGTGATCCTGGTGCCGTCCTCGGTCGCGCCCCTGGTCAGCGCTTCGGCCAGCGCGGCGGCCGGGTCGTCGGTGGACAGGGCGACCGTGGCCAGGCCGCCGCCGGGTGGGTGTCGGCGCGCGCTGGTGACCGACGGGCCTGGCCACGGTGGAATGGTGGACGGGCCTTGTGGGTGCCCGAGTGGTGGGCCGACGCGGCCGCAGCACAGGAGGTGTTGGGCTTGGCCACGAGTGGTGGGTTTCGTGGCGATGGGCCGCAACACGGCGAGGGGCTGCTGCATGTCCGGGCAGGCCGCCTGCGGGAGCAGATGGGCTGGCGGGGATGCAGGGGTGCTCAGGCTTGGCGCAGGGAGAAAGGGGGCGGGCGCGGTGGGCGATCGGTTGGTGGTCGGTGTCGCTGATGCGGGCTGGGTGGCGGATCGGTTGGGGGTGCTTGATCGGGATCGGGTGACGCGGTTGGGGGATCCGCGGGGTGCGGCGTTCGTGGTTGCGGCGTCGGCGGTGCGTGAGGCGGATGTGGTGGTGGGGTCCGTCGTTGCGTTGGATGGGGTGTGGGTGCGTCGGGTGGAGCCGTTTGCGCGGAATGTGGCGGCGGGGCGGTTCGCGGGGGCGGTGGGGCCACCGATGTTGCGGGAGTGGTCACCGGGGTGGGTGGTGGCGGCGGAGCGGTTGTTGGGGAGGTTGCGGTTTGTGACCCGTGGGTTGGGTGAGGGGTTCACGTGGGATCACATCGGGTCGACGTCGGTGCCGGGGTTGGCGGCGAAGGATGTGGTGGACCTGCAGGTGGGGGTGCCGTCGCTCGATGATGTTGGGGGGTTGGCGGAGGCGGTGCTCGCGGCGGGGTTCGTGGATGTGGCATTGACGGTGCCGGGGTCGCCTGGGGTGGTGCGGGACGCGGTGCGTGGTCGGCGGCGTCGGGGGGTGCGGTGGGACAAGCGGTTGTTCGCGTCGGGGGATCCGGGGTGTCGGGCGATCTTGCACGTGCGGGAGATCGGGTCGCCGTGGTGGGGGTTCACGCGGGCGTTCCGGGATCTGTTGCGGGCGGACGCGGGTGTGCGGGGTGAGTACGAGCAGGTCAAGCGCGACTTGACCGGTGTTCACGCGGGCGATGTGGACAACGACCGGTACACGGTGGCGAAGTCGGTGTTCTTCGACCGGGTGCAGCACGTGCTCGACGAGGGGGCATGACGCGAGTTGGTGGCCGGGATGGGGTGTGCACCGTTGCCGGGGCGGCGGGTGGCACGGTGACCGGTTCCCAGGGGGGGCCCATGTGGTGGTAGGCGGTGTGCGGCCAGTGGTGTCGGTGGGGAGTAGTGCTCGGGGTGGGTGCGGAGGAGGTGGAGGGCTGTAGCGGCCGTTGTCGGTCGCAGGCCAGGTGAGTTCGGTGAGGCGGCGGCGGAGAGGGTGAGAGCGGGGCCGAGAGCGACGGCCGGTGGGAAGCAGCGCGGGCGGGGCAAGGCGAGTGGGAGGACACGGCGCGGGTCCCCTCCCCCGTGTCCGAGGAGGCGACCCGGCCGGTTTGGGCTTGTAGGTGGGTGACCAGGGTGGGTGTGCGCGGTCGCAGAGGTCGATGGGTGTGTTCGGAGAGGAACATGGCGCGGGCGGTGGCGGCCTGCTCACGCCAGGCGTCGGTGTCGACGAAGTGGTAGCCCTCGCGCGCGGAGACCTCGTCGACCCGGGTCTGGTAGGCCTTGATGACCTCGTCGGACGGCGGGTTGCGCGGGAGGTCGACCACGGGCCAGAGCGGGTGACGGCGGTCTAGCCGGGCGCGGATAGGCGCGGCGCGCGGGTCACGGGTGTGCAGGCCGTGGTCGCCTGCGCGGTGGCTTCACTGGGGTGTCGGTAGGCGACCGGGTTGGCGGTGGCGTAGGGCCACGGCTCGGAGGAGGGCCACGAGGGGGTCGCCGAGGGTGGTGATGAGGGCGGGGGCCCAGTGGGGGGTGTTGGGGTGGTGGAGGAGGTCGTGGTCGAGGGCGGCGAGGGCGTCGGCGAGGGTGGCGTAGGCGTCGACGGCGGTGGGGAGGCCAGTGTCGCGTAGTGCGCGCAGCAGGGTGACCAGTGCGGCGGTGTCGTCGGGGTCGAGGTGCCAGCCTCGGGTGTGGGCGAGGTGGTGGACTTGGGCGTGTGCCCAGGTGTCGTCGGGGGCGGGGGTGTGTGGGAAGCGGCGGTGGGTGGCGGTGAGGAGTCCGGGGAGGTCTTCTCGGCTGTCGACGGCGGTGAGGATGGTGCGGGTGTCGTCGATGGACAGGCCGCCGAGGTCGAGCATGGCGCGGACGAGGCGGAGCCGGTGCAGGTGGGTGGTGTCGTAGGTGGCTTGGTTGGGGGCGGTGCGGTGGCCGGGGGTGAGCAGGCCTTCGCGCAGGTAGTACTTGATGGTGGCGACGGGGACGCCGGATTGGTCGCTCAGTTCGCGCATCCGCACGGCGGGGTCACGACTCGGGGGCCGCGGTGGCGGGGTGGAACGGGCCCCAGGTGAACGCGGGGATCCAGCGGTGCGGGTCGCCGGTCCAGTCGAGGCGGGCCATCTGGGTGGGGGCGCGGCGGCCCGCGAGGGTGCGGTAGAGGGTGAGGCGGTCGGCGGTGAGGGTGGCGTCGGGGTCGCCCTCCCCCGCGATCCAGGTGTCGGTGGGGGTGACCAGGCGCAGCGCGGGCAGGTCGTGGGTGGTGATGGAGGCGGCGAGGCCGCTGATCACGACGTCGAAGGCGCGGGGGACGGCGGGGTGGGTGTCGATGGGCAGCGGCAGGCCCAGGGCGTAGCGCAGGTCGAGTTCGTGGGTGAAGGCGTCCATGACGCCGACGCGGCCGAGTCGGCCGCCGCCGTCGGCGAGGAGCCGGTCGGCTTGGTCGGCGCGGGCGTCCCAGGCGTCGGCGATCTGGTGGATGTCGAGGCCGCGGGCGGAGAACGGTTGGGGGATGCCGGTCATCTGGCCCATGGCGTGGGCGCAGACCTCGACGAGGTGTCCGAACAGGTCGCGGGCGGTCCAGCCGGGGCAGGCGGGGATGGGGGTGTCGGCGAGGTCGGGTTTGCCGGTGAGCAGGTCGGTCACGGTCTCGCGGACGTGGGCGTAGGCGATGTTGTTCGGCACCAGTTGCTGGGTCACCCGGGACACTCCCCTGCCGTGTGGTCGGACGCGACCCGACGGTAGTGGCGGGTCGGGTGCGTGGTCTTCTCCGAGGATGCGCAGCGCCGCGGGTTCACAGCGGGACGTTGCCGTGCTTGCGTTGGGGGGTGGTGCCGCGTTTGTCGCGGAGCATGGCGAGGGCTTTGGCGACGGCGGCGCGGGTGGCGGTGGGGTCGATGACGTCGTCGACGAGGCCGCGTTCGGGGGCGTAGTAGGGGTGTAGGAGGTCGGCGGTGTAGTCGGCGATGCGGGTGGCGCGGGCGGCGGTGGAGTCGGGGGCGGTGGCGAGTTCTTTGCCGAAGAGGACGTCGACGGCTCCTTCGGCGCCCATGACGGCGATCTCGTTGGTGGGCCAGGCCAGGGACAGGTCGGTGCCGATGGAGCGGGAGTCCATGACGATGTAGGCGCCGCCGTAGGCCTTGCGGAGGATCACTTGGACGCGGGGGACGGTGGCTTCGCAGTAGGCGTAGAGGAGTTTGGCGCCGTGGCGGATGACGCCGCCGTGTTCTTGGGTGGTGCCGGGGAGGAAGCCGGGGACGTCGACGAGGGTGAGCAGGGGGATGCCGAAGGCGTCGCAGAAGCGGACGAAGCGGGCGGCCTTTTGGGCGGCGGCGGCGTCGAGGACCCCGGCCAGGACCATCGGTTGGTTGCCGACGATGCCGACGACGGCGCCGTCGATGCGGCCGAGGGCGCAGACGACGTTGGCGGCCCAGCCCTGGTGGATCTCGAGGAAGTCCTCGTCGTCGAGGAGTTCGGCGAGGACGTCGCGGATGTCGTAGGGGCGGTTGGGTTCGGGTGGGACGATCTCGGCGAGGCGGGGTCGTTGCTGTTGGGTGGCGCCGGTGGGTGGGCCCGCGGGCGGTGGTTCGAGGTTGTTGGCGGGCAGTAGCGACAGCAGGTACCTGACGTCGTCCAGGCAGGACTGTTCGTCGTCGTGGACGAAGGTGGCGACCCCGGAGTGGGTGCCGTGGACGTCGGCGCCGCCGAGGTCGTCGTGGCCGACGCGTTCGCCGGTGACGGCGTGCACGACGTCGGGGCCGGTGAGGTAGAGCTGCGCGGTGTCGCGGACCATGAAGGTGAAGTCGGCGAGGGCGGGTGAGTAGGCCGCTCCCCCGGCGCAGGGTCCGAGCACGACGCTGATCTGGGGGATGATGCCGGAGGCGGCGACCTGCCTGCGGAAGATGCCGCCGTAGCCGTCGAGGGCGGGGACGCCTTCCTGGATGCGGGCGCCGCCGCTGTCGTTGAGGCCGATGACCGGGGAGCCGGTGGCCAGGGCGAGGTCGAGCACTTTGTGGATCTTGGCGGCGTGGGCGGCGCCGAGGGAGCCGCCGAGGATGGTGAAGTCCTGGGCGTAGGCGAACACGCGGCGGCCGTCGACGGTGCCGGATCCGGCGACGACGCCGTCGGTGTGCGGGCCGGGGCCGGGGGTTTTGAGGTTGCCGACGACGGTGCGGCGGAACGGTTCGACCTCGAGGAAGCTGCCGTCGTCGAGTAGCAGGTCGAGTCGTTCGCGGGCGGTGAGTTTGCCCAGGGCGCGTTGTCTGCGGGGGTCGCCGCCCGCGGTGGCCTCGGCGTGCAGGCGGTCGCGTTCGGCGCGCAGCCGGGACATGGTGCGCGCGGGGGTGCGGGGGGTGCCGCGTGGTATCGGCACCGGGGTGAAGTCGAGGTCGGTGCGGCTGATCGATTCGGTGCTCATCGCGGGGTCGCCTCCGTCTTCTCGCGGCTCACCGCGCCCGCTTGGCGGTCGGTGAGCAGGCCGTCGCGGTGCAGCCACCGGACCGTGTCGCGGAAGGTGTCGGTGACCGGTCGCGGGTGGACACCGGCGGTGTCGGCGGTGTCGGACACCGCCGTGGCGCACGCGCAGGTGTAGATGGCGCCGTATTCGGCCGGGATGTGCCAGGGCCACACGCGTTGGATGAGTCCGGTGAGGGCGCCCAGGGGCAGCATGGCCCGGGCGGGTAGCCGCACCGCGGGCAACGCGCGCCCGGTGATGTCCCGCAGGTGCGCCATGAAGTCGCGGGTGGACACGTAGTGGCCTGGTCCGAAGTAGCCGCGGCCTGGGGTGGGCAGCGACAGCAGGGTGGCGTGCAGGGCGGCGGTGTCGCGGACGTCGCCGATCGGGATGCCGCCGGTCGGCCAGATCGGCATCAGCCCGCGCAGCGCGTTGCGCAGCCGAGCGGTCTGGTCACCGACCCGCGGGTCGTGCGGGCCGAGCAGGGCCGACGGGTAGCTGATCACCACCGGCGCGCCGGTGGCCTGGTGCTCGCGGGCGATCGACTCGGCGGCCGCTTTGCTCGCCAGGTACCGCTCGCGGGGTGCGCCCACCGGTGAGTGCTGGTCGAGCACCCGCCCCGGCGCCGGGAGCAGTGCCCCGACGCTGGAGACGTGGATGGTCCGGCCGACACCGGCGGCCCGGGCGGCGGCCAGGACCACCTCGGTGCCGCGCACGTTGGTGCGCCGCACAGCAGCGTGGTCGCGGCTGTCGAAGGAGTACACCGACGCCGCGTGCAGGACGGCGTCGGCGCCGCGCACCAGCCCGGCCACCCGGCCCGGGTCGGTGACGTCCCCGGCGACGATCGACACCGCGCTCGGGTCGACCCCGAGCGGGTCCAACGCGGCGGCGACCCGCGCGTCCACCGCCGGGTGCCGGGCGCTCTCGCGCACCAGCACCCGGACCCGGTGGCCCGCCCCGACGATCGCCGCCACGGTGTGGGCGCCGACGAACCCGGTCGCCCCGGTCACGCTCACCAGCACCGCCGACTCCCCCCGCTCACCAGACAACACCCATCAGAGAACAGCGCCGACCTGGTGGAAGCCGCCGCCGAAGAACACCAGCGCCTGCCCGGCCTGCCCGCACCGCAGGTCCAGCACCCGGCCGAGGAACACGGTGTGGTCGCCGCCGTCGTGCGACTCGGTCAGTTCGCACTCCAGCCACGCCAGCGCCCCCGACAGCAGCGGCGCCCCGGTGTGCGGTCCCGGGACCCAGTCGACGGCGTCGAACTGGGCCATCCCGGCGGGGCGGCGGCGGTCGGCGAAGTAGGTGGCGATCTCGCGTTGGTCGGCGGCCAGCACCGACACCGCGAACCGCCCGGCGCCGACGATCGCGTCGTGCATGCGCGCGGTCTTGGTCACGCAGCACAGCACCAGCGGCGGGTCCAGCGACACCGAGGTGAACGCGTTGGCGGTCATGCCGTGGCCGTCGTCGCCGCCCGCGGTGAGCACGGTGACGCCGGTGGCGAAGCGCGACATCACCTCACGCAGCGACACCGGCGCCACGTCGGCGGCCAAGCCCACAGCGGACGGGGTGCGCGGTGCTCCGTTGGCGCTCATCTCAGCTCCCCGCCGTCGTGGCCACCCGGGCCCGGGACACCGCGTAAGGCGCCAGCGCCGCCCGCAGCTGCTCGGGCACGCGTGTAGGCACTGTGTCGGTGTTCGGGCCGCGCATGCACGCCACTCGCTGCCTGCCGCGCGCCACCAGCACCTCGACCCCTTCGCGCAGGTGCACGTAGTCGAAGGCGAACTGCACCTGTGTCTGCGTCAGCTCCTCCAGGCGCATCCGCACCGACAGTTCGTCGAAGGCGGTGATCTCGGCGAAGAACTCGCACTCCACGCGCAGGGTGAACAGCTTCAGGTCGGCGCGCAACTCCTCGAGGACCCCGGGGGCGTGCTCGCGCAGGAACAGCTCCCGGCAGCGGCCCTGCCAGCGCAGGTAGTTGACGTAGTAGACGTTGCCGACCAGGTTGGTCTCCTCGAAGCCGACGGTGTGGCGGATCTCGTAGAAGTCCGGCATGTCAGTGCTCCTTCCCGACCAGGACCGCGAAGACGACCGGGTCCGGTCCGCCCCGCACGGTCGTCACCCACGTTGCGATCAGCGCGTCGCCCGCCGAGAGCACCACCCACCCGGCGCCGTGGACGCGGTCCACGGTCAGTGCCTGCGTCGTGGCGCCGGACTTGCGCAGGCACTCCAGCGCGCACCACACCCGGGTGCTCGCCGTGGCGGTGTCTTCGCCCGCCTCGGCGGCGAGCAGGTCACGCACCGGTAGTTGCGCCGCACCCAGCAGGTCGGACCACGGTCGCTCGTGGACCGCCTCGACGTCGCAGGCGAGCCTGCCCGCGCCGACCACCGCGACGGTGAGGCCAGCGCCGTGGGAGGCCGACACGGTGAGGTCGCTGCGCTCGGCCAGTTCCGGTCGGCCGTCGGGCCGGTGCCGCACGGTCACCGGCTCCCCCAGCGCCCGACTCACCGCGAGCTGGGTCTTCTCCCGCCGGGCGCCGTCGGTGCCGTCGGGTTCCACCACGACCGCTCGGCTGCCGCCGATCACCCGCTCCAGCGCGCGCTCCACGATCGAGCCCAGCAGGAACGGCACCCATGGCCCGGCCGGGTCCCGGTGGCGCACCGCGCGCAGCACCAGCCCCTCCCAGCGCTCCACGAGCGTCCCGTCCGGGGCGCACAGGTCCAGGTCGTAGGTGTAGCTGTCGCCGTCCTGGGCGCGCTCCACCGCGTCGAGGACCACGTAGTCGACGTCCTGGGTGTCGCGGTGGGCCAGGTACAGGCGGTCCACGCGCTGCGGGAGCAGGGTCGCGTCGGGCACGCAGGCCTGGATGGCGTGCATGGCGGTGTCGCGGGTGCCCGGGTCGGCCAGGACCTGGGTCTGCGGCAGGAACGGGGCGAACCAGGACGGCTGGGTGCCCGCGGCGATCTCGGCGACCGCGCGGCGCGCCCCCGCCAGCCGGTAGGCCTGCAGCCGTTGGAACCGCTTGCCCTGGAACAGCAGCCCGCCGTAGAGCTCGGTGATCGGGTCGACCGGTATCACCGGCAACCCCGGCGCGCGCCTGTCGTCGATGATGTCGGGCTCTGGGCGGGGGTAGTGGAGGGTGGCGCGGAAGTGGTCGGCGCCGTAGCCGGTCTCCGCGCAGCGGATCACCACCTCCACCGTGCCCGGCCCGGTCACCAGGGCCGCGATCCGGATGGTGGTCGAGGACCCCGGGCGCACGGCGATCGGGCGGGCGAAGACCACGTCCCGCAGCAGCGGCGCGGTGTCGTGGCCGGTGAGGACCCCGGCGATCTGCGCCATGGCCTCCATGCCGAGCACCGCGGGCATCAGCAGGTCACCGTCGAGCAGGTGGTCGTCGAGGTAGGGGTCGCTGCCGGAGGCCAGGTCGGCCTCGGTGACCAGTTCGACGCCGGGGTAGTGGGCCAGGACCCGTTCGGCGAAGCGGCGCAGCGGCAGCTCCGGGCGCGGCAGCCGCAGGGTCGGCAGGCCCGCCATGCGCCCGCTGATCACCAGCACCGGGCCCGCGGCCGGGTCGGCGAGCACCCGGCGCAGCACGGCGATGCCGTTGTCCACCGAGATCGGGGTGATGCCCTCGCGCAGCAGCGCCTCCACCACCCCGAGCCGCTCCCCCATGCCCGCGCCCGACCACACCGACCACTCCAGGGCCAGGACCCTGGCGGCGGGGTGGGTGCGGCCGAACTCGACGGTGAGTTCGGTGAGCCAGTCGTTGGCGGTGGCGTAGTGAGCCTCCCCGCGCAGACCGGCGCGGCCGATGATGCTGCCGAAGGTCACCAGCAGCCGGATCCGGTCGGTGTCGAGGGCGTCCAGGACCGCGCGCAGCCCGTCGACCTTCGGCGCCAGGGCCCGCGCGAACGCGTCGTCGGTCAGGGACGCCAGCGCGGCGGGGTCGTTGCCGCCCGCGCCGTGCAGGACCGCGGTGACCGGGCCCAGGTCGGCGACCAGGGTGTCGACCGCGGCCGCGACCAGCGCCGGGTCGGTGACGTCGGCGCGGGCGTAGCGGACCTCGATGCCCGCCGCGGTCATCCGCGCCAGGTTCGCCGCGAGTTCGGTGTCGGTGGCCGGGTCGGCGCGGCCCAGCAGCGCCAGCCGCGCGCCGGAGTCGGCGGCCATGGCCAGGGCGCACTCGGCGGTGATGCCCTTGCCGCCGCCGGTCACCAGCACCACGTCGTCGGCGGTCAACGCGGGAACGCCGTCGGTGTGGGTGGTGGGCAGGGGTGCCATGGCCGGGACGGTGCGGGTGCCGTCGGTGGCGTAGTGGGCCTCGGTGTACCCGGTGGTGAGCGCGGTTTCCTCGACGACCCGGGTCACCGCGTCCCGCACCCCGGCCGCGGTGGCGGGTTCGGGGTCGGCCAGCTCGACGACGGTCACCGCGACCGCGGGTGCCTCCAGGTGCAGGGTCCTGGCCAGCCCGGCCGCGCCGTAGCGGCCGTGCGCGACCACCAGCCGGGCGCCCGCGAGCGCGGCCCGACCGGCGGCCAGGATCAGCTCCGGGTGCCGCTCTCCGCTGGCTGGCAGGCACAGCAGCACGCCGTCGCCCAGGTCCGACTCGGCGAGCGCTGCCCGCAGCGGCTCGGCCAGCGGGTGCCCGTCGGGCGCGAACACCGTCCACTGTGTACTTCCGGCGGTGACGACGACCTCGGGTCGCGGCTGCGGCTGCCGTGTCACGGCGAACGGGTGCACCCACGGCGCCACCCCCGGCACCTCGCCCGCCGGTTCCTGCTCGTGCGCGGTCTCGGCGAGCTCGTCGATCAGCTCCGCCAGCTCGCCCAGGCTGACCGTGGCGAAGTTCGGGGTGGCCACCAGCGGCGGCCTGCCCAGTTCCCGGGTCACCTCGTTGACGATCTGGCCCACCGTGATCGAGCTCAGGTGCAGGTCGTCGAGCGGGTGGGTCTGCGCGCGGACCGTGTCCAACGGCAGCTCCACCCGTTCGGCAGCCAGCCTGCGCAGCAGCTCCAACGTCGACTCCGCCGCCACCCCGGTGCGCTCGGCCACCGGCTCGGCGGTGACCGGTTCCTCGATGTACTCGAGTTCGGGCGCGGTCTCGCAGGGGTTGGCCAGGAACGTGAACCCGCCGTCGAGCGGCAGCGGCCGCAGCGCGCGACCAGCGAACAGCAGCGTCGTGTCCACCGGGGAGCCCACCGCGTAGGCGGCGGCGACCACCGACAGCAGCGGCACCAGGGAGGCGCTGTCGGTGTCGGTCGAGAGCACCGGCACCCCCGGCGCGATCTGCTCGACCAACCCCGCCAGCACCCGGCCGGGCCCCACCTCTACCGCCAGGTCCGCGCCGGTCACCGCGACCTGCGCCGCCTCGTGGAACCGGACCGGCCGCAGCACCTGCTCGCACAGCAACGCCCGCACATCGGTGTCCACGTCCAGCACGCCCGCGGTCACCGAGGACACCACGTCCCTGGTCAACGGCCGCGTCACCAACCCGGCCAGCTCCCGCTCCATCGCTTCGGCCGCGGGCCGCACCAGCGGCGAGTGGAAGGCGTGCGAGACGTTGATCCGCGTCGCGGTCACCCCGTCGGCGGCCGCCGCCGCGCACACCCGCTCCACCGCGTCGGCCAACCCGGCCACCACGGTCTGGGTCGGGCCGTTGAACCCGGCGATCACCACGTCCTCGCCGCCCACCAGGCGCCTGGTCCGCTCCGGGTCCGCGGCCAACCCGGCCATCGCGCCGCCGCCGCGGCTGGCCTCGGCCATGATCCGGCCCCGGGTCGCCGCCAACCGCAGCAACTCCCCGCCGTCCACCGCCCCCGCCCAGCCCAGCGCGGTCACCTCGCCGAGGCTGTGGCCGACGGCGACCGCCGCGTCCACCCCCAGCGCGCCCAGCACCCGCACCGCAGCCAGCGACCCGGCCACGATCCTGGGCTGCGCCACCTCCGTGGCCACCTGGTCACCGCCCAACGGCACCGGCACCGCCCCGAACACGTCCTCGGCCACGGTGAACCGGCGGCGCATCGCGCCCACCCCGCCGCGCCCGGACCCCTGACCGGGGAACAGGAACGCGATCCGCGGCGCCGCCTGCGCCACCCCCAGGAACACCCCGTCCTGCGGGACGAACAGCGACTCCTCGCCCGCGTCGAGCGCCTCCAGCAGGCGCAGCAGCTTGCGGTGCGCGTCCAGCGGCCCGGTCGCCACCACCGCCGCCCGATACCCGCGCCCGGACGCCTCGACCGCCAGTTCAGCGGCCAGGTCGGCCACCTCCGCCTGCGACAACCGCGGCGCCAACTCCGCCGCCCGCGCCACCGCGGCCCGAAGCCGCGCCGGGTCGTCACCGTCGAACAGCAGCAGCTCCGCGTCCTGGCGGCCGGTCACCAACGCCGTCGTCCGCCGCCCCACCGCGCTGCGCCGCTGCACCCCCGGCGCCTGCTCCACCGCCACGTGCGTGTTGATCCCGCCGAACCCCATCGCCGACACCCCCGCCCGCACCGGCTGGTCCGCGGGCCACAACTGCGCCACAGAAGGCACGTACAACGCCGCCGACTCCCCCAGCAGCCGCGGGTGCGGGTCGTGGTGCCCGGTACCCGGCGGGATCACCTGGTGGTGCACCGCCAACACCGCCTTGACCAACCCGGCCACCCCCGCCGCGGCCTTCGTGTGCCCGAAGTTGCCCTTCACCGTGCCCAACGCCGCCGGTCGCGCCCCCGGGTCGGCCGCCAGCCGCGCCGAGGACAACGCGTCGATCTCCGTCGCGTCCCCCAACGCCGTGCCCGTCCCGTGCCCCTCGAAGTAGGACACCGACTCCACCCCGTACCCCGCCCGCCGGTACGCCCGCTGCAACGCCAACCGGTGCCCACCGGCCTCCGGGCGGGTGATCCCGCCACGACCGTCCGACGACACCCCCCACCCGGTCACCGTCGCGTAGATCCGCCCACCCCTGGCCACCGCGTCCGCCTCGCGCATCAGCACGAGCACCCCGCAGCCCTCACCCGGCCAGAACCCGTTCGAATCGCGGTCGTAGACCTTCATCTCCCCGGTCGCCAACGCCCCCGTCTTGGCGAACCCGATCACCTCGAACGGGTCGATCGACAGGTCCACGCCACCGGCCACCGCCACGTCCAACTCGCCGTCCACCAGCGCCTTGGCCGCGGTGGCCACCGACAACAACGACGACGAACACGCCCCGTCCACCGTGTAGCCGCCGCCGCGCAGGTCGAAGTGGTTGCAGATCCGGCCCGCGATCGTGTTGGCCAACCCCCCGGCCAGCGAGTCCTCGTCGATCGGCGGGAACGGCGCCTTGTAGCGGCCCTCCACCTCCCGCAACAACGCCGCGGTGTCCTCCGCCGCCCAACCCCGCTCCGCCAACGCCGCCGCCACCGTGCGCCGCACGTACGGCCACCGCAGCCGCAGCACGTTCGCCCGGGAGAACTCCCCGGTCAGGCTGTTGCCGATCACCACACCCGTCGACGCCCTGGGCAGGCCCTCCCCGTCCGGGAACCCCGCGTCGGCCAACGCCCGCGCCGCGGTGTCCAACGCCAACCAGTGCGTCAGGTCCGTCGACCGGTACGTCGACCCCGCCACCTGGTAGCGCACCCGGTCGAACTCGAAGTCCCGCAGCACCGCCGCCGTCGCCGCGTAGAACCGGTCCGGCGCCGCCGGGTCCGGCGAGAAGTAGTCCGCGTGGCTCATCCGCTCCTCGGGCAGCCGCCGGAACGCCCGCCGCCCGGCCAACACCGTCTCCCACAACTGCGCCGGCGAGTCCGCGTCCGGATAACGCACACCGATGCCGACGACCGCGATCCGCGAGTCACGCCCGCCGGAGCACTCGACCTGTTCCACGGCCACTTTCCCCCGCTTCCACTCGTCCACACCAATTCCAACCCACATCGCCCAACGATAGGCAATCGTGCCGGAAACCCCTTTCGAACTCTTCTCGGATTGTGCCGTGCACCCGCCCCGACCAGCGGTGGTGCATAACAGCGTGATTTCACAACTCGGCGGCAATTCGATAGTGCCGTTATGGAAACAATCGCGAAATGCGCGGACGAGACGCCGTACGGTCGCGCGGGCCGTCCGGACGCCTGCGGAGAATGTCATCTCCGAGCGTGCTCTCCTTGCCCGTGACACGCCCGGGAGTCCACCCCCGACGCTTGTTAGCATCGGCTTACCGGGCCACCACGCCGAATGTTCGAACCACCCAGGGCCACCACCGCCGAAACGGTCACCGCGCGAATTACCGCCGACACCGTTTCACCCGGACGTCGCACTCCGGCCACCCATTCGCCCGGCCTTTCGCGCACCGGGCGCCACCACCGCACAGGAGTCCGATGGCGACCCAGAGGCAGACCGACGAGCCCACCACCACCGCGCCACGCCGCCGCGGCCTGGTCATCGCCCTGAGCGCGCTGGCCGGGTTCCTGCTCACCGTCGTCTGGTCCGCCGAGTTCGTCGACGCCACCATCGGCGACTCCGTGGCCAACACCCTGCTCGGCCACGACGCCAAGCAGACCCCCATCGCCGGGATCGCCGCGGGCATCGCCTTCGCGTTCGCCTCCGGCGTCGCGGGCACCTTCACCGCCTGCAACATCGCCGCCCTCGGCGCCGTCGCGCCCCTGCTCGGCACCCCGGGCAACCGCTGGTCGCGGCTGGGCCACGCGCTGCGGCCCCTGGGCTGGATGGCCGTCGGGATGACCGCGGTCTCCGCCGCCTACGGCGCGCTCGTGGGCATCGTCGGCACCGCCATGCCCCAGTTCGCCACCGCCACCGGCCCCGGCCTCGCACCGCGCGCCATCCAGTCGATGGTGGTCTTCGGCGTCATCGGCCTGGCCATGGTCTACCTCGGCCTCGCCGCCCTCGCCGTCGTGCCCGACCCGTTCGCCCGGATCAGCAGCCGCTTCCCGCACGCCCGCATGGTGTTCCTCGGCGCGCTCATCGGCGGGTTCCTCATCGGCCGCCCGTTCGCGCTGTTCCGGCAGATGTTCCGGCACGCCGCCGAGAGCCACGACCCGCTCTACGGCGCCGCCGCGTTCACCCTGCAGTCACTGGGCAACACCGTGGTCATGGCGGTGCTGTTCCTGCTGCTCGCGTTGGCAGGCGGCGGCCGCGTCGGCCGCTGGCTGGCCGCCGACCCCCGGCGCGCCGCGGTGCTCACCGCCGCCGCCCTGATCGCCGCGGGCGTGTTCACCGTCCTGTACTGGGACGTGCGGCTGCTGGCCCGCCGCGACATCCTGCCCTGGTACCCCACCGCGCCGTGGGCCTGACCCCGCGGACGCCGCGAACCGGCCGGTGGCCAGGTGGGGCATTCCCTGGCCACCGGCCGGTTCGCGTCACACGAGCGCCCCGGGGCGCTCAGCCCAGTTGGGCGTCCGCGGTCACCGGCTGCTGGTCGAGCACCGCCAGCAGCACCGGCGGGTCCAGCGCGTTGGCCGGGCGCAGCCGCAGGTCAACCGGCCTGGCGGGCATCTCCGCGCGCACCACCAGCGGCCCGTGCACCCCGACGAACCCGTCGTAGTCCTGCTCCGACTGGGCCGGGGCCGCCTCGAACCCGGCGTCGCCGTCGACCCCGCCGTACTCGTCGGCCTCCGACATCGCCGGGGAGTAGGCGAGCACGTGCCAGGTCCCCTGCGGCACCATCTCCAGCACGTAGGGCCCGGGGCCAGCCAGCACCGAGCAGCGCACCGGGTTGCCCTGCGGCAGCCGGTCGGGGAACAGGCCGATGAACACCAGCCCGGCCCGGCCCGCCAGCGGCGGCCGCACGTGGCCGCGGATGTCGACCTGCCGCGCCGCGCCAGCCGGTCTGCGGCCGTCCACGCAGATCCGCGAGGTGAACCCGCCCAGCCGCCGGTACATCGTCGGCGAGACGCCGACGCTCGCGCGGAAGCGGGAGCTGAAGGTGCCCACGCTGGAATACCCGACGCGGTGGCTGATGTCGGTCACGCTCAACGAGGTCGCCACCAGCAGCCGCTTCGCCTCCTGCAGCCGCATCGCGGACAGGAATCGACCGGGCGACACCCCGGTGACCCGCAGGAAGACCCGGGAGAAGTGGAACTTGCTGAACATCGCGGTGCGGGCCATGTCATCAATCGTGATGTGCTCGCCTAAATTCTCGCGCATGCACTCGATGACACGGCCTACAGCTTTCTCGATAAACTCCTCCATTTGCGCGTCCCATCATCACTCTCGACAGAGGGAAAGCCCGGTGCAACGACATTCCGACATTCGTCGGTGACTATTCGAGAATCGAAATAGTTCACCGTGGTGGCATGTCAGTGGAATGTGACGAAGCGCTGATGAGAGGATGTCCGCCGCAATGCCGCACCCCCAGTCACAGACCATGACTACGGTCTCAAGCTAGCAGTCCTTCACCAGGTGCGCAAGCAATCGGAAAACCACCCATACGGCGGTTAAGTCCACAGTGGACGATCGGCGACGGGGCGTCGACACGGGCATTGAATGCCCCGATAGGGGTGTCCGCGCTATCGCCGGGCGCACCCGTCGGGGGGCGGCGCGGCCCGTCGGGGAATTCGTTCGAGGAGACCGGTCGTGCTGCCTTGACGCCCAATCCGGAATACGACGGGCGGCCCAGTGCCACGCCGCCTTTCGGGCGAGACCCGCGCCGGGCGGGGACGGCAACCTTGAAGATGCGCCCGGGTGGGCGCCGACTCGACCATGGATTCCGCCTTGCGAACAGGAGGATCCCCGTGCCAGCGGACACGCCAGACCACGAACCGGCCCACCCCCGGGTCGAGCCGCAACCACCACCGGCCGACCCGCGCGAGACCAGCACGCTGGAGGCGTTCGCCGACACGATCATACCGGGGCAGAAGCGGTCACCGGACGATCGCGCGATCGCGGGCGCCGCCGAGGGCGGTGGTGCCGTCGCCGCGGGCGCGCTGGAGCTGCTGCGCACCCCCGCGACCGGCATCACCGCAGGTCTGGGACCGCTGGCCGCCGCGCTCAACGCCCACGCCGAGACCTACGCCGCCGAGCGCGGCCTCGACCTCGACACCGACGTCCCGGCGTTCGTCGCGCTGCCCTTCGAGCACCGCAGCGCGCTGGTCGCGGCGCTGACCACCCCGGGGCACCCGGAGAAGGACGGCTGGGTGCTGCTGGCGCTGTTCAGCAACATGGCCTACGACTCCGCGGCACACATGAGCACCGCCGACGCCCTCGACCAGGGGCACCCCGGGCTGCTGAGCATGGGGTTCGCCAAGCCCGACGGCGACGGGCTGTGGCGCTTCCCCCGGTACTCCTACGGCCGGGTACTGGCCCGCCCGCACCCGTCCACCACAGCATCGGGGAGCCCACGATGACGAGTTCACCCCGCACGGACGTCGTCGTCGTCGGCAGCGGCTTCGGCGGCGCGATCGCGGCCTACCACCTGGCCGCGGGCGGCGCGAAGGTCGAGGTCCTCGAGCGCGGCCCGTGGCTGCGCGGCACCGACTTCGACCACGACTACCTGCTCGGCAAGTCCTACACCCGGGTGTTCGACTTCGTCGCCGGTGACGGCATGAGCCTGCTCGGCGGCAACTGCGTCGGCGGCGGCAGCGTCGTCTACTTCGCCGCGCTGCCGCGCGCCCCGCGCTTCGCCTTCGAGCGCCACGGCAGCATCGGCAGGCGCATGTGGCCCGCGGCAATCAGCCGCGACACCCTCGACCCCTGGTACGACCGGGTCTCGCGGGTCATCCCGGTGCGCACCCAGGACTGGTCGGAGGTCACCTACTCCGGCGGGCTGTGGGCCGCGGCGTGCGACCACGCCGGGCGCACCGCCAACCCGGTCCCGGTGGGCATCGACGCCGCCAAGTGCACCAACTGCAACTGGATGATGGCGGGCTGCCGGTTCGACGCCAAGCGGTCGCTGCTGATGAACTACCTGCCGGGGGCGTTGGCGCACGGCGCCACCATCCGGCCGCTGCACGAGGTCCAGAAGATCACCCGCACCGACGACGGCGGCTACCGGGTGCACTACAACGAGGTCGACGAGGTCGACTACCGGGTGCACACCGGCGGCGGGACCATCGACGCCAAGATCGTGGTGCTCGCCGCGGGCGCCGGGGCGACCCCGATCATCCTGCGCCGCTCGGAGCCCGAGCTCGGCGCGATGCCCGAGGCGGTCGGCCGCTACTTCTCCGGCAACGGCGAGCGGCTCAACACCGCGGTGATCAACGAGGACCGGGTCCGCGAGGTGCTGGGCCTCGACCGCGGCGACGGCATCGCCTACGCGGCCAACCAGATCGGCAAGGGCCCGGTGGTGGCCAGCTGGGACCGCCTCGACGAGAACCTGCCCGAGTACTCGCGGTTCTCCCTCGAGCAGCTGTACTTCCCGCCCGGGCTGGGCACGATCCTGGCCCAGGCGGCCACCGCAGGCGGCCCGGCGTGGTTCGGGGTGGAGAAGAAGGAGATGCTCAGCCGCTGGCGGTCGTGGCTGACGATCTTCCAGATGACCGAGGACGACAACGAGGGCGTCTTCGGGCCGCCGCCGCCCACCGGCAACGCCTACCGCATCTCCCAGCAGATGCTCGGCCGCGGCCCGCTGCGCTACGACCCGACGCCCAACACGCTGCGCGGGTGGGCCGCCGCCGACGCCGAGGTACGCGACATCCTCGAACGCGACGGACTCGCGACCGTGCTGCCCTGGACCAACGACGTGGTCGGCGCCTACACGGTGCACCCGCTCTCGTCGTGCCGCATCGGTGACGACCCGGCCACCTCCGCCCTCGACGACCGGCACGAGCTGCGCGGACACCCGGGGATCTTCGTCACCGACGGCGCCGCCGTGCCCGGCGCGCTCACCGTCAACCCCGCGCTCACCATCGCCGCGCTGGCCGAACGGGCCATGCCCGGCATCGTCGCCGCCGCCCGCGCCCGCGGTGTCGACGTCCGCTACGGCGCCCCGCTGCCCGACGACGCGGCCAGCAGCCCGGTCACCGCCCGCTGAACCGAGGTGGTCAACGCCATGAGCGGTGGACTGGTGCGCAAAGCCCTGCGCAGATCCCTCAACCAGGTCCGGTACGTCACCCCGGTGCCGCCCGCGCGGGCACGGGGGGTGGTCGCCGAGGTCTACGCGGGTCTCGAACGGGACTTCGGGATGCTCGCGCCGCCGATCGCCCTGCACTCGCCCGCGCCCGAGGCGATGGCGGCGGGGTGGGCGATGCTGCGCGAGACGCTGGTGGCCCCGGGCAGGGTCGACCGGGCGGTCAAAGAGGCCGTCGCGATGGCGGTGTCGCAGGCCAACACCTGCCCGTACTGCGTCGACGTGCACGTCTCCTCGCTCGGCGCGCACTCCTCGCTGAACCCGACTGCCGAGGAACACGCCGCGCTGCGCACCGCGGTCGACTGGGCGCGCTCGACCGGGCGCGCCGACCCGCCGCCGCAGGGCTGGGCGCCGGAGATGGTCGGCACAGCGGTCACCTTCCACTACCTCAACCGGATGGTGAACCTGTTCCTGCCGGAGTCCCCCGTGCCCACCGGGTTGCCGCCCTCGGCGCGCACGACCGCGCTGCGGCTGCTCGGGCTGTTCACCCTCTCCGGTGGGCGGGCCGGGCCCGCACCCGCCGACCTGCTGCCCGCGGCGGACCTGCCGTCGGACCTGGCGTGGGCGCGGGGCAACACCGCCGTGGCGACGGCGTTCGCCCGCGCGGCCGCGGCCATCGACGCGGCGGGGCAGCGGTCGGTGCCTGCGTCGGCGCGCGAACTGGTGTGCGCGCGACTGTCCGACTGGCGCGGTGAACCACCAGGGCTCAGCCGGGCCTGGGCGCACGACGCGGTGGCCTCCCTGCCCGAGGAGGACCGGGCCGCCGGGCGGTTGGCGCTGCTGACGGCACTGGCGTCCTACCAGGTCGCCGACGCCGACATCGAGCAGTTGCGCGCCACCGGGGCCGACGACCGCGCGCTGGTCGAGCTCGCCGCGTGGGCGAGCCTGAGCGCTGCCCGCCGCGCCGGGCAGCGGTTGGTCGAGGGCTCGCACCCGACCGAAGTTCCCTTGTAGACAGTCGATCGCTGCAGAGAGGACCTTTCCCATGGCCGGACCGCCGTCTGTACTCGCCGCGCTGGAGCAGGAGGCCGACCAGGTCGACCGGCTGCTCGCCGGGCTGGAGGCGCCCAGGTGGGCGCTGCCGACCCCGGCGCCGGGGTGGACGATCAGCCACCAGGTCGCGCACCTGGCCGCCACCTTCCGGCTGGCGGGCCTGGCCGCGGCCGATCCCGCGGCCTTCACCGCGCTGGCCGCCACCCTGAGCCCCGACTTCGACGCCAACGTCGCCCACGCGATGCGGCCGTTCCTGGCCGACCCGCCGGAGGTGCTGCTGCAGCGTTGGCGCGAGGAGCGCGCCAACGCCGTCGTCGCGCTCGCCGCGGTGCCCGCCGACCAGGTCGTGCCGTGGCTGGTGCGGCCGCTGCCGCCGGGGGTGCTGGCCGCCGCCGGGATGATGGAGCTGTTCGGGCACGGGCAGGACATCGCCGACGCGCTCGGTGCCCGCCGCGAGGTCACCGACCGGCTCGGGCACCTGGTCGGGTTCGCCGTGCGCACCTGGGACTTCGGCTACCTCGCCCGCGGCGCCACCGCGCCGGACGAGCCGTTCCGCTTCGAGATCACCGGACCGTCAGGGGTCGTCTGGGACTTCGGCCCCGCCGACGCCGCCAACCGGATCACCGGCCCGGCCGAAGACTTCTGCCTGCTGGTCACCCGCCGCCGCCACCACAGCGACCTCGCCGTGCGCGCCGAGGGCGAGGCGGCCGTGCGGTGGCTGGAGATCGCGCAGGCCTACCGGGGGCCCGCGGGTCAGGGTCGCGCGCCCGGCCAGTTCACCCCGGCCCGCGCCTGACCGACCTTCCGGTTCGACAAAAGAAGTCCCTTATATAAAGACATAGCTCGGCAATGCGGGAGATGCCCACCACGGGCCCGCCGATAATCATGGGTACGCGCGTCCGGTCCGGGCGCGCGTACCCATTCGCGCACCCGGTGGGAGAAATAGATGCCGACCACCCTCGGTTCCCTTCGCCGACTTCTGCTCACCCCGTCACTGGCCGAGGTGACGTTCGCCGAACGCGGATTCCCGGCCACCCCGTCACCGGCCACCCGGCGGTTGGAGGCCATTCCGCAGGCGGTCATCTGCGGGTTCGAATGGGGAATCGACACCCGCGACCAGTGGGAGCTCGAGCGCAGGCTGGAGCTGGTCGAGCCCGAGCAGGTGGGGTTCGCGTTCGAGGGCGCCACCATGGCGTTCACCGTGCTCGACGCGATGTGCGGCGGCCGGGGGACGCGCACCAGGGACCTGCTCAACGGGCCCGGCCGCCCGCACGTGCCGCTGGCCTACATCGGGATCGGGTTCGCGATGGCCCGGCTGCCGCGCAAGCTGTGGCGGCGGGTGCTGCCCGAGATCACGGGCTCGCCGTTCCACCCCACGATGAGCTGGCTGGCCGTCGACGGCTACGGCTTCGACCGCGCCTACTTCGACACCAAGCGCTGGGTGCACCAGCAGCGCGAGACCAAGCCCTACCCGTGGCAGGACTGCCCGGCGTATTTCCCGCGCGCCTTCGACCAGGGTGTCGGGCGGGCGCTGTGGTTCATCCACGGCGCCCGCCCGCTCGAGGTGGCCGCGGCGGTGGACCGGTTCGAGCCGCGGCGGCGGGCTGACCTGTGGAGCGGGGTGGGGCTGGCGTCGACATTCGCGGGCGGCTGTCCCGCCGACGAGCTCGCGACCCTGCCCGACCTGGCCGGGCAACACCGGGCGCAGTTGGCGCTGGGCATGGTGTTCGCGGTCAAGGCCCGCGACTACGCCGGTTTCGTCCCCGCGCACACCGAGGCGGCGGCGTCGGCGCTGGGCGGGGTGGGCGTGGCCGAGGCGGTGGTCGTCGCCGACGAGACGGCCGTGCACGACGGTGGTTCGGACACCGAACCGCCCTACGAGCGGTGGCGGGCCCGGATCGCGTCCCGCTTCCAGGCAGGCGTCCCCCGGCTGCCCGCCGGAGCATTCGAAAAACGTAGTCGGTAATACCAAACGACAAGTTTTGAATGGTCACACAAGGCACACCAGGAGTAGCCGCCCATTACGGGTTCGAGGCAGATTTGATGCGTTGTCAAAGCCGGGCGCTAACGGAGGAGAACACCTTGGCGAATGTTTGGCGCGCGTTGAGACGTCGCGTCCTCACCCCGAATGTCTCGGCCACGCTGCTCGACACGCGTGGTTTCCACAAAAAGAGCCCGGCGGCGCAGCAGTTGCTCGAAAAGGTCGGCGAAATGTTCCTGACCGGGTACGCCCACGCCGCCGAGGCGCGCACCCCGGCCGAGGCCGAGGACCGGTTGGAGGCGCTGCCGACCCGGTTCCGCGGTTTCGCCTACGAAGGCGCGGCGATGGCGTTCACCATGCGCGACCGCCTCCCGCTCAGCGGCGGCGGGCACCTCGCCGGGTTCCTGGCCGGGCGCGGCGGCGCGCACAACTACATGGCCTACGTGGGGGTGGGTTGGGCGATGGCCCGGCTCCCCCGCTTCCGCTGGCCCGCCGCCGCGGGCACCGACCCGCTGCTGCGGTGGCTGGTGCTCGACGGCTACGGCTTCCACCAGGCCTACTTCCGCACCCAGCGCTACGTGCACGAGCAGTACCGGCAGGAGCACTTCCCCTGGCCGGGCCAGGACCCGAGCGGCTACGCCACCCGGGCCATCGACCAGGGCATCGGCCGCGCCATGTGGTTCGTGGCGGGCACCGACGTCCCCCTGGTCGTCTCGATGATCGAGAAGTTCGCCGAGTCCCGGCGCGCGGACCTCTACGCCGGGACCGGGTTGGCCGCCACCTACGCGGGCGGCGCCGACGAGGCGGAGCTGCGGCAGCTGTGGGAGCTCGCGGGTGAGCACCGCGCGCAGCTCGCGCAGGGCTCGGCGTTCGCCGCCGAGGCCAGGATCCGCGCCGACCTGCTCGTGCCGCACACCGGGCTGGCGACCAGGGTCTTCTGCTCGATGGACCCGCACGACGCCGCCAAGCTCACCCAGGACGTCCGGCCCGCGCGGCCGGTCGACGGGCAGGTCCCCGCCTACGAGAGCTGGCGGCAGCGCATCACCGGTGAGTTCGTGTCCCTTGGGAGGTGTTGATCGATGACCACGACGGTTGGTTGGTTGCGCAGGCAGCTGCCCGGCGTCATCGCGGTGGTGCTGGTGGTGGCCGCGTTCACCGTGGCCAGGCTGCCGACGTCCTCGGCGGCGGAGGTGGACCGGCTGGCGCAGGGCTACCGGTTCGCCCCGATGTCGGTGGCGATGCCCAGCGGGTTCCCGCAGCAGGAGATCCGCAAGGTCAACCGGGAGTACAAGGACATCGACGCGTGGATCTCGTCGGTGGGGGCCGCGGTCGCGCTCAACGACGTCGACGGCGACGGCCTGCCCAACGACCTGTGCGTCACCGACCCGCGCATCGACAAGGTGGTGGTGACCCCGGCGCCCGGCGCGGGCAGCGGCCGCTACGCCGCGTTCGCGCTGGACCCGGCGCCGCTGCCGATGAACCCCTACATCGCGCCGATGGGGTGCCTGCCCGGCGACTTCAACGAGGACGGCCGCATCGACCTGATGGTCTACTACTGGGGCCGCACCCCGATCCTGTTCCTCACCAAGGCCGACGCGACCGGGCTGGCCGAGGACACCTTCAAGCCGGTCGAGCTGGTCCCCGGCGGCGCGCCGGGCACCGCCTACCGCGGTCCGCAGTGGAACACCAACGCCGTGGCCTACGCCGACTTCGACGGTGACGGCCACGACGACATCCTCATCACCAACTACTTCCCGCACAGCCCGGTCCTCAACGACCAGCTCGACGGCGGCGTGGAGATGAACCGGTCGATGTCGGCGGCCACCAACGGCGGCGAGGACTACTTCTTCCTCTGCGAGGGCGCCACCTCCGGCAGCAACCCGACGGCGAAGTTCCGGATGGTGGAGGACGCGCTGCCGGTGGAGGTCTCGCGCGGCTGGGAGCTGTCCGCGGCGGCCAACGACCTCGACGGCGACGGCCTGCCCGAGCTGTACCTGGGCAACGACTTCGGCCCGGACCGGATGCTCTACAACCAGTCCATCCCCGGCAGGCTGCAGTTCAAGCTGGTCGAGGACAGCCGCTCGCCGGTGGTGCCCAAGTCCAAGCAGGTCGGCCTCGACTCGTTCAAGGGCATGGGCGTGGACTTCGGCGACCTCGACGGCGACGGCATGTACGACATGTTCGTCAGCAACATCACCACCTCGTGGGGCATCGAGGAGAGCAACTTCCACTACCTGTCCGCCGCGGCCGACCGGGCGCAGCTGCGCGACCGCTTCGCCGAGGGCGACGCGCCCTTCGACGAGCAGAGCGGGGTGCTGGGCACCGCGTGGTCGGGGTGGGGCTGGGACGTGAAGCTGGCCGACTTCAACAACAGCGGCCAGTTGGCCATCACCCAGGCCAACGGGTTCGTCAAGGGCGAGGTGAACCGGTGGCCGCAGCTGCAGGAACTGGCCACCGCCAACGACACCCTGCTCGACAGCCCGTACTTCTGGCCGAACGTGACCAAGGGCGACGACCTGGCTGGCAACCAGCGGCTGCACATGTTCGTCAAGACCGGGGACGGCCGCTACGCCGACATCGCCGGGAAGCTCGGCCTGGACGTGCCGGTGCCCACCAGGGGCATCGCCACCGGTGACGTCGACGGCGACGGCAAGCTCGACCTGGCCGTGGCCAGGCAGTGGGACCAGCCGGTCTTCTACTGCAACCTCACCGAGGACGCAGGCGCCTACCTCGCGCTGAAACTCACCCACGACACCCCGGCCGGGGCGGGCGCGTTCCCGGCGCCGGGTTCCCCGGTGGTCGGCGCCCAGGTCACCGTGACCACCCCCGACGGCCGCACCCTGCTGGGTCGGGTCGACGGCGGCGGCGGGCACTCGGGCAAGCGCAGCCAGGACGTCCACATCGGACTCGGCAAGGGCGTCACCGGCCCGCTGCAGGTGCACCTGCAGTGGCGCGACCGCTCCGGCGAACTCAGGGAACAGAACCTGCGGATGGAGCCGGGCAAGCACGAGCTGCGGCTCGGCACCCAGGCGAAGGAGAAGTGACCATGGCCGACACCCCCACCCCGACCGCGGCGAAGACCCCACCCAGGCACGACCCCAAGGTCACCATCGCGCTGCGCAACTTCGCCATCTCGATCACGGTGTTCAACATCGTCGGCTACACCGTGCTCGGCTTCGAGCAGCCGTGGCTGTGGCCGTTCGTGGCCGTCCTCACCGGCTACGCCGTCGAACTCGGCCTGGAGTGGGTCTCGGCCCGCTCCGAGCGCCGGACCCCGCGCTACGCCGGTGGCGGCGCCAAGGGCCTGCGGGAGTTCCTCTACCCCGCGCACATCACCAGCCTCGCGATGAACATGCTGATCTACGTCAACGACCGGATCTGGGTGCTGATCTTCGGGGTGATCGTCGCCGTCGGCGCCAAGTGGGTGCTGCGCGCCCCGGTGCGCGGGCGGCTGCGGCACTACATGAACCCGTCCAACTTCGGCATCACCGTGATCCTGCTGCTGTTCCCGTGGGCCAGCATCGCCCCGCCGTACCACTTCACCGAGCACATCAGCGGCTGGGTGGACTGGCTGATCCCGGCGATCATCGTGCTCGGCGGCACCATGATCAACGGCAAGCTGACCGGCCGGATGCCGCTGATCCTGGGCTGGGTCGGGGTGTTCGCGCTGCAGGCGATCGTGCGCGGCTGGCTGTTCGGCACCTCCATCCCGGCCGCGCTGGGCATGATGACCGGGGTCGCGTTCATCCTGTTCACCAACTACATGATCACCGACCCCGGCACCTCGCCGTCGAAACCGGCGGCGCAGTTCGCCTTCGGCGGCGGCGTGGCGCTGGTCTACGGCGTGCTGATGGTCGCCCACATCCCGTACGGGATCTTCCTGGCCACCGCGCTGGTCTGCCTCATCCGCGGCATGTTCCTGTGGGGCCTGCACTTCAGCGCCAAGGCCAAGGAGCGGTTCGAGGCCCAGCAGCGCACCGCGGCCCTGCTCAACGGCAACGGCCACGGCGGTGGCGACGGGGACGGCGACAACAACAACACCCCGGTGTCGCGGGTGCTCGAGCGCGCCGCCGAGGACAAGAAGGCCGTCCGGACATGAGCGAGAACGGCTGCGCACCCCGGACCCCGCCCGGCCCCCCGCGCCGGGCGACCCCCGGGCTGCTCCGCAAGCTCACCGGCGACCGGCTCGGGCTGATGGAGGCCGCGGCGCGCGACTACGGCGACGCGGTGCGGATGGCGATCGGCCCGAAGAAGCTGTACTTCTTCAACCACCCCGAGCACGCCAAGCACGTGCTGGCCGACAACGCGGCCAACTACCACAAGGGGATCGGCTACATCCAGGCGCGGCGGGCACTGGGCGACGGGCTGCTCACCAGCGAGGGCGAGCTGTGGCGCAAGCAGCGGCGCACGATCCAGCCGGTGTTCCAGCACAAGCGGATCGCCGCGCAGGCCGGGGTGGTCGCCGAGGAGGTGGGCGAGCTCGTCGGCCGGATCCGGGCGCACGAGGGCGGTGACCCGGTGGACGTGCTGCACGAGCTCACCGGGTTCACCCTCGGCGTGCTCGGCCGCACCCTGCTCGACGCCGACCTCGGCGCGTTCGACTCCATCGGGCACTCGTTCGAGGCCGTGCAGGACCAGGCCATGTTCGAGATGGAGACCATGAGCATGGTGCCGACCTGGCTGCCGCTGCCCAACCAGTTGCGGTTCCGCCGGGCCAGGCGCGACCTGGCCGGGATCGTCGACCGGCTGGTCGCCGGGCGGGTGGCCGACCCGAGGCCCGACGGCGACGACGTGCTCACCCGGCTGATCGACTCCACCAGCCGGGAGAGCGACCCCGAGGTGGCCACCCGGCGGATGCGCGACGAGCTGGTGACCCTGCTGCTGGCCGGGCACGAGACGACGGCCAGCACGCTGGGGTGGGCGCTGCGGCTGCTCGACGACGCCCCCGAGGTGCGGCGGCGGCTGCACGAGGAGGCGGTGCGGGTGCTCGGCGACCGGCCCCCGGTCTACGAGGACCTGCACGAGCTCACCTACACGAACATGGTGCTGCAGGAGGTGATGCGGCTCTACCCGCCGGTGTGGATCCTGCCGCGGCAGGCCCAGGCCGACGACGAGGTCGGCGGCTACCACGTGCCCGCCGGGTCCGACGTGCTGATCTGCCCGTACACGCTGCACCGGCACCCGGGGTTCTGGGACGACCCGACCCGGTTCGACCCGGAGCGCTTCGCCGAGGACCAGCTCGGCGGCAGGCCCAGGTACGCCTACATCCCGTTCGGCGCCGGGCCCAGGTTCTGCGTCGGCAGCCACCTCGGGATGCTGGAGGCCACGTTCGTGCTGGCGATGTTCGCCCGCGATCTCCGGCTGGAGATCGTCCCGGGCTACGAGGTGGTGGCCGAGCCGATGCTGTCGCTGCGGATCCGCGGTGGACTGCCGATGCGCGTGCGCTCCACCTCGCGGCAAACGGCCTGAGGTCGGGTGCGTCCGTTCCGCCTACCGTGGTGTGCCCCGGTTGCCCCCGGGGCGCACCACGGATCTTCTCGATTGCGGTCCTTAGCCTCTTTTCCCGGTGCGGCCAGGTGGCGCTGCTATAACGACGGCCACTGGGGCAGCGGTGAAGGGGTGTCGCGTGGTCGTCAGCGAGCAGCAGTGGACATCGGTGCGGAAGTCGT
Source organism: Actinokineospora baliensis (assembly GCF_016907695.1). Classification (NCBI taxonomy): domain Bacteria; kingdom Bacillati; phylum Actinomycetota; class Actinomycetes; order Pseudonocardiales; family Pseudonocardiaceae; genus Actinokineospora; species Actinokineospora baliensis. The sequence continues at coordinate 5,228,132 of NZ_JAFBCK010000001.1, forward strand.
TGCGGGAGGCCGCGGCGCGCTTCGGCGAACTGGTGCGCGCCGCACCGGATCCGGCGGCGATGGCCACACCGGACTGGACGGTGGCCGACACCGCGGCGCACGTGGCGATGGTGGCGTGGCTCTACACGACACTGTTCGACACCGGCGGGGACCCGCTGCCGGTGCCCGACCTGCCCGCGCGGGTGCGGGCGATCACCGTCGACACCGTCGGCGAGTTCAACGAGGTCGCGTTGGCCACCGTGGCCGAACGCGACCCGGTGGCGCTGGCGGAGCTGCTGCGCACCGGTGTCGAGGAGATCTTGCGGGTCACCGAGGACCGCGACCCGGACAAGCCGATCGACTGGCTCGGCGAGGCGCGGTTGCCGCTGGCGGGGGCGTTGGCGCACCTGCTCAACGAGATCGTCGTGCACGGACACGACATCGCCAAGGTGACCGGCGCGCCGTGGGTGGTGCGCGACGAGGACGCTGCCCTGTTCTTCGAGCTGTTCTTCCTCGGCATGGTCGGCAACGGCGTCGGCCGCCTGCTCGACATCGACAAACCCGTGCTGCGGCGCCGGATCGTGGTGGAGTTCCGCTCCGCGCACACCGCGCCCGCCACGGTGCTGCTGCACCGCGGGCAGATCTCGATGGCCCCGCCCGGCACCACCGGTGTCGACGTCCGGGTGCGGTTCGAGCCGTCCACGATGGTCCTGGTGCTGTTCCACCGGGTCGGGCGGGTGCGGGCCGGGCTCACCGGGAAGCTGCGCGTGGGTGGGCCGCGGCCGTGGCTGCTGCTGCCGTTCCTGCGGTCGGTGCGCCTGCCCGACCGCTACATCGCGGGCCCCGGCTGAGTACCACCAGGGCACGGCCGGAGATGCGTCGGGAATCGGCCGAATGGGACCGTGCACGGATGGAAAAGCCCTTTCCTCGGGACCGGGAACCGGCATGAGCCCTCGGCGTTCCGATCCGAACACCCGAGCCGCCCTGGTCGAGATCACCGCCCGGCTGCTCGCCGAGAACGGGCCGCGCGCGCTGTCGGCGCGGCGCATCGCGGCCGAGGCGGGAACGTCCACAATGGCCGTCTACACGCATTTCGGCGGAATGCGCGGGCTGATCAGGGAAATAGTCCACGAGGGGTTCTCCCGGCTGCAGGACCACCTGCGGCAGATCGCCACCACCGACGACCCGGTGGTCGACATGGCCGCGCTCGGCCGCGCCTACCGGCACAACGCGGTGGCCAACCCGCACCTGTACGCGATCATGTTCGGGGCCGCCTCGCACGCCGGGTTCTCCCTGTCGCGCCAGGACCGCCAACACGGCCGCTACACCCTGGCCAACGTCGTGGCCTGCGCCGGGCGGTGCATCGCGGTCGGCCGCTTCCGCGAGGGCGACGCCGAGTTGGTGGCCCACCAGATGTGGATCGCCACGCACGGCCTGGTCACCCTGGAGCTGGGCGGCTACCTCGTCGAGCCGCACGACGCCGACCGGTGCTTCGAGGCGCAGCTGGTGGCGCTGATGGTCAGCGCGGGTGACGGGGTGGACACCGCGGCCGCGTCGGTGGCCCGCTCGGCCGGTCGGTTCCCGATCGCGGTCCCGCCGGGTGATGGCGCGCGACCATAAGTCCGTACGGTGTGCAGGCGCAAGTCCCCGCGCGAGATCCCGCGCGCGTGTTCGGCAGTCGCCCGTGCGCATTCACGGTCTCTTTTCCTACAAAGGACTTTGTAAATAGTCGTGCGGTTATCGCGGGGTTGTCCCGCCGTGCCCGGAAAGGCAGATCAGAAGAAGGTTCACCGGAATTCTGCGGTTACGCTCGCTGGCATGGCACCGAAACGCTCCTATGCCGACGGCTGCGCCACCGCGCACGCCCTCGACCTCGTCGGTGAGCGGTGGGCGCTGCTCGTGGTGCGCGAGCTGCTGCTGGGCCCCAAGCGGTTCACCGACCTGCGCGCGGGCCTGCCCGGCATCGGGCCCAACGTGCTCGCCCAACGGTTGCGCGAGCTCAACCAGGCGGGCGTGCTGCACCGCCGCGAACTGTCCTGGCCATCGGGTGTGCACATCTACGAGCTCACCGACTGGGGCCACGGCCTCGACGGGGTGATCTTCGCGCTCGGCAGGTGGGGCCTGCGCTCGCCCACCCTGCCACCGGAGGCCCCCGTCAGCACCGACGGTCACGTGCTGTCGCTGCGGCTGCTGTTCGACCGCAGCGCGGCCGCGGGCCTGGTGCTCACCCTGGGCCTGCACCTGGACCAGGACCCGTTCCGGGTGGAGATCGCCGACGGCACGCTCGCCCTGGCCAGGGGCGACACCGACAACCCGGACGCGGCGATCCACACCACCGTGACCACCTTCGACGCGCTGCTGCGCGACGGCGGCCACTTCGCCGAAGCGCTGCGCCGGGGCTGGCTCACCGTGCGAGGGGACCTGCGCACCGCCGCGCTGTTCCCGATCCTGTTCTCGGGCAAGGACGTCCGCCACGACGGCCTGCCACCCCCGCTGCCGCGGCTGCCGTCCCCGCGCCATGCCGGCTGAGTCAGGCACCCGCGCGCAGCGCCGCCCGGTCCACCTTGCCCGACGCGGTCTGCGGCAGCGACGCCACGAACCGCACCTCGTGCGGGCGCTTGTGCGGCGCCAACCGGGACCGGATGAACTCGCGCAGGTCGGCGACCTCCACGGGTCTGCGCAGCACCACGAACGCCAACGCGGCCACCAGCCCGTCGACCCGGTGCCCGACCACCGCGCAGCCGCTGACCGCCGGGTGCTCGGCGATGGAGTTCTCGATCTCGGTCGGGGCCACCCACACGCCGCGCACCTTGAGCATGTCGTCGGCGCGGCCCAGGTAGTAGAAGTAGCCGTCGGCGTCGCGGCGCACCAGGTCCCCCGAGCGCACGGTGTGCGCGGCGGGGAACACCGCCGCCGACTCCTCGGGGTGGCGCCAGTAGCCCAGCGCCGCGGTCTCCCCCACCACCTCCAGCCGACCGGGTCTGCCGTCCGGCACGTCCTGCCCCGCATCGTCGACCACCCGCACCCGGTACCCGGGCACCGCCTGGCCGAGGCTGCCGATGCGCACCCGACCCGGCCGGTTGGCCAGGAACCCGTGGTAGACCTCCGCCGAGCCGAACAGGTCCACCACCTCGACGCCGAAGGTGTCCAGCCAGCGCCGGTGCAGTTCCGGCGGCAGCGCCTCCCCCGCCGAGGTGCACATCCGCAGGCAGCTCAGGTCCCGCCCGGCGGCACCGGGGTGGGTGAGCATCGCGCGCATCATCGTCGGCACGTTCACCAGGATCGTCGGCTGGTAGCGCTCGATCAGCTCGAAGATCCGCTCCGGGGTGGTCCGCTCGCCGAACAGGATGCTGGCCGCGCCGACGCCGAACGGGTAGAGCGCCACCATGTCCCTGGCGTAGCCGAAGAACAGCTTGGGCACCGCCAGCACCACGTCGTCCGGTCTCAGGTCCAGCACGCCCCGGCCGACCCACTCGAAGCTCAGCGACGGTGCCCTGGCGGGCACCAGGCACGCCTTGGGTCTGCCGGTGCTGCCGGTGGTCAGCTTCCACATCACCTGCTCGTGCTCGGCCATCGGCACCGGCGGCAGCGTCGTGGGCTGGGCGGCGAGCAACGTGGCCAGGTGGTGCTCGCCCTCGACCAGCTCGCTGGGGTGCACCCCGGTGACCAGCAACCCCGTCACCCGGGCGGCGCGCAGCGCGTCGAGGGTCGCCGCGTCACCGACGACGATCTTCGGGTCGATGTAGTCGGCGTGGTAGCGGTAGTCGGCGGGCTTGAGGTGGCTGTAGAGCTCCACCACGATCGCGCCGATCTTCTGCGCCCCGTACCAGAGCGCGACGTACTCGACGCTGTCGCGCAGCGCGATCAGCACCCGGTCGCCCTTGCCGACACCGAGCGCGCGCAGGGCGTGCCCGACCCGCGAGGCCATGGCGGCGAGCTCGCCGTAGCTGGTGGTGCCGGTGGTGGTGACCAGCGCGGTCCGCTCCGGGGGCGCGGCGTCGAGGAAGCGGGCGGCGACGTTGAAGTCGGTGCCGCGCCACACCGCGGGTCGCGCGTCGGGCCCGGTGTCCCAGTCGTCGAACCCGGTGCGATCCCCGTCGTCCATGGCCCATCCCCTCCCGCTCACCGGTCGCGCTCCACCAGTGTGACCCCCAATGCGTCGTAGCTGACGTCGGCGACGAACTTGTGCTGCCCGGCGACCAGCAGGTCGCGGGTGATCCGCTGCAGCGGGTCGGCCAGCCGCACCGCCGGGGCCCCCGCGTACCGGTAGGCGGTGGTGGCCGCGTGCACCGCGGTGTCGGTGGCGTGGGTCTGGGCGGCGATGAGCTGCTGGATGAACTGCCGGTCCAGCCGCGTGGCCGAGCGCAGCCGGTCGCCGAGTTCGGTGACCAGCCGCGCGGCGTGGTCGCGGGCGGCGCTCAGTGCGGTGAACACCTGGCCGAGGTCGCGTTGGAACGCGCCGCGCTCGGCCAGGGCGGGGGTGGCGGCGGCGCGGCGGATGATCTCGTCGAGGGCGCGTTGCCCGGCGCCGAGGGCGACGCCGCAGTGCGCGGCGGCCACCTGGACCACGATCGGGACACCGAAGCGGGGACCGCCGCGCAGCGGGACGGGTTTGGCGGTGTTGAAGAAGTGGCCGTCGGGGACGAACAGGTCGGTGACGGCGAAGTCGACGCTGTTGGACCCGGCGATGCCCACCGCGTGCCAGTTGTCGAGCACCTCCACCTGGTCCTTGGGCACGATGAACGCCCACGTGCCCTCGGTGCCCGCGAGGGTGAACCCGCCCAGCACCCAGCTGGCGTGGCTCATGCCGCTGCCGAAGGTGTAGCGGCCGCTGACCCGCAGCCCGCCGGGCACCGCGGTGGCCCGGCCCTTGGGCGGGGCCTGCCCGGCGACCACGGCGGGCGCGCCGGAGTCGAACACGGCGGCGACCGCGTCGTCGGACAGGTAGGCCGCCGCCCACGAGGTGTAGACGCTGCCGGTGGTGACCACCCAGGCGGCGCTGGTGTTGATCCGGGCCAGCGCCTCGTACACCTGCAGCTCGGCGAGCGGGTCGGCGTCCCAGCCGCCCGCTTCCTTGGGGGTGGCCACGCCGAACAGGCCCGCCGAGTGCAGCGCAGCCACCGCCCGCTGCGGCAGCCTGCGCAGCCGCTCGGCCTCGAGTTCGGTCTCGGTGAGGACCGCGCGCACGGACTCCACGGCGGCGGCGTGCTCGGCGTCGACGCGGTAGGGCGGCCACCGCGTGGCGGCCGTGGCAGGTGACCCCATGTCCACTCCCCTCTTCCCACTGGCTGTGCTGTGTGTCCACCCGGCTCGAACATCCTTTATGGACGTCCCTAGTGGACGGTTATCCGACGCTGAGCATGCCGCCGTCGACGGTGACCGTGGAGCCGGTGAGGTACCCGGCGTCCTCGCCGACGAGGAACCGGACCGCGGCGGCGACGTCGGCCGGTTCGGCCAGCCGCCTGGCCGGGACCCGCCTGGCCAGCCGCTCGCGCACCGCGGCGACGTCGGCCGCCGCGGCCCGGTCGGCGACGATCTTGGCGAGCATCCGCGACCGCACCGGACCGGCGACGACCTCGTTGGCGGTGACCCCGGACCCCGGGTAGTCGGCGACCACGCTGCGGCACAACCCGTGCGTGGCGGCCTTGGCGATGTTGTAGGAGCTGTTGAGCGGCCCGGCGACCGTGCCGAACACGGAGTTGAGGTACACGATGCGGCCCCAGCCCGCCGCCAGCATCGTGGGCAGGCAGCGCTGGGTGAGCCGGAAGGCGCTCATCAGGTTCACGTTCAACGCGTGCCGCAGCACCGAGGGCGAGGTCTCGTGCACGGTCGCCGCGCTCGGGTTCATGCCCGCGCAGCACACCAGGATGTCGACCTCCAGCCCCGGCGGCAGCAGATTGGCCCCGACCAGGTCGTCCTCGCCGTAGTCGCCGTGCACCGGTGTCGCCCCGCTGCGCGCGGCCAGGTCGGCCGCGCGCTGCTCGGACGAGCCGTACTGGAACCAGACCTGGTGGCCCGCGGCGGCGAGGTCGGTGACCACGGCGGCGCCGAGGTCACCCGATCCGCCCGAGACGAACACCCGGCGCGCGGTTGCCATGGCTTCTCCGTTCGGGGTCCACGCGCTCACAACGCGCGCAGGGCTTGCCGGTCGACCTTGCCGGACGGGGTCAGCGGCAGCCGGGCCACGAACCGGACGTCGCGGGGGTACTTGTGCGGGGCGAGGGTGGAGCGGACGAAGTCCTTGAGCGCTTGGGCGGTCGTGGGGTCCGCGGTGACCGCGCTGTCGACGACGACGAACGCGCGGGTCTTGGTCAGCCCGTCGACCTCGTAGCCGACCACCGCGCACTGGCTCACGGCCGGGTGCCGCAGCAGGCACTCCTCGATCTCCGCCGGGGCCACCCACATGCCGCCGACCTTGAGCAGGTCGTCGGCGCGCCCGTGGTAGGTGAAGAACCCGTCGGGGGACCGGACCACGAGATCGCTGGAGCGCACGGTGTGCGGGTGCGGGAAGGTCTCGGCGGACTTCTCGGGCGCCTGCCAGTACTCCAGCGCCGCGGTCTCCCCGGTGATCTCCAGCCGCCCGACCTCGCCGTCGGGCACCGGGGTGCCGTCGTGGTCGACGACCCGTAATCGGTAGCCGGGCACCGCTTCGCCGAGGCTGCCCGGCTTCACCCGGCCCGGCCGGTTGCAGATGTAGCCGTGGAACGCCTCGGAGGAGCCGATGCCGTCGAGGACCTCCACGCCGAAGCGGTCCATCCACTCGGCACGCAGCGCCGCGGGCAGCACCTCGCCGCCGGAGACGCACACCCGCAGCGAGCTCAGGTCCTGGGCGGCGGCGTCGGGGTGGCGCACCATCGCGCTGATCATCGTGGGCACGTTCACCAGGATCGTGGGCCGGTGCCGCCGGACCAGGTCGAAGATCAGCTCCGGGGTGGCCCGCTCGGCGGAGATGATCCCCGTTCCGCCCGCGCCGAAGGGGAACAGCACCGTCATGTTGTTGGCGTAGCCGAAGAACAGCTTGGGCACCGAGAGGACCACGTCGTCGGGGCGCAGCCCGAGCGAGCCGAACGCGTACCACTCGGTGGCGAGCAGGGCGCTGCGCGCGGGCAGCACGCAGGCCTTGGGCGCGCCGGTGCTGCCGGTGGTGAACCGCCACATCGCCGGGTCGTCGCTGCGCGTGGGCGCCGCCTCCAGTGTGTCGGGTTGGGCGGCGACCGCGGTGTCGAAGTGGGACTCCCCGTCGAGCAGGTCGGCCTGGGGCACACCGACCACCAGCATCCGCGCCACCCCGGCCGCGCGCAGCCGCGGCAGGGTCGTGGCGTCGGCGACCACCACCGCGGGGGTGGCGTAGTCCACGAAGTACTTGTAGTCCTCGGCCTGCAGGAACGTGTAGACCTCCGCGGTGACCGCGCCGATCTTCTGCGCACCGAACCAGACCGCGACGAACTCCACGCTGTCGGCCAGCGCGAGCAGCACCCGGTCGCCGCGGCCGACACCCAGTGCGCGCAGCGCGCCGCCGACCCGGTTGACGAGGGCCTTGAGCTCGCCGTAGCCGACCGGGCCGCGTTCGGTGATCAGCGCGGTCCGCTCGTCGGCGTTGCGGTCGACGAAATGGCTGGCGATGTTGAACTCAGTGGGCACATCCTCGAACTTCATCGGCATCCGGACATTCTCGTGGGGGTCATGGGGGCCTGCTTCTCCAGGAATGCGGTCTTGCCGCGCTTTCGGCCGTCTGCTGCCAGACTAGCCTTTGCGGGCGTGGCTCGTTATCGTCATCACCCGGAGGGGATCGCCGTGACTGTCGATTACACAACCGTGTTGACGTATTCCTCGTATCTCGCCCTCGACGACATCCTGGCGGCGCAGCGGCCGACAACCGACGAACACGACGAGTTGCTGTTCATCATCGTGCACCAGGTCCACGAACTCTGGTTCAAGGAGTTGCTGCACGAGTTCACCAGATTGCAGCGGGAACTCGCCGCCGGGCAGACCACGCACGCCCTGCACGCGCTGCACCGCAGCCACGCCATCGTGCGCGCGGTGGTCGCGCAGATCGACGTCATCGAGACCATGACCCCGCGCCAGTTCCTCAGCTTCCGGGCCGGGCTGCGCTCGGGCAGCGGGTTCCAGTCGGCGCAGTTCCGCGAGGTGGAGGCGGCGCTGGGCGGCCGCGACGCCAGGGTGCTCGAGCGCTACCCGGCCGACGGCGCCGAGCACGGCCGCCTGCTGGCGGCGATGAACCGGCCGTGCATCTACGATTCATTCCTGCACTATCTGAGCGCCCGCGGATACGACATTCCCCAAGAGGGGTTGGACCGCGATGTCACCCAACCGCTCGAGCCGTCCCCGGAAATACAGAAGGTGCTGGCCCTGGTGTACGCCGATGACGGCGGCGCCGCGCAGGTGTGCGAACGGCTCGTGGACCTCGACCACGGAATTCAGGAATGGCGTTACCGGCACGTGAAGATGGTCGAACGCATGATAGGCGACAAACCGGGAACCGGGGGTTCCACCGGAGTGGCGTACCTGCGGGCGACGCTGTTCAAGCCGCTGTTCCCGGATCTGGCCGCCGTGCGGAGCACAATGTAGCCCGGCATTCGGCCCAACAATAGCGAAGTGCGCAATCGGGGAGAAGCGGCCACCGGAGGTCGCCACCATGCTGATCGGGGCCGCCGCCCCGGTCAGCGCAGCGAGGAGGGCACGTGGAGCACACCGACCTGGCCGCGCAGCGACCACCCGGCGGCGACTCGATCGCCGAGCAGATCGACGCCGCCGAGCGCGACCTGCTCGCCGCCGCCCGCCCGCAGCGGCGCGCGGTGGGCCCGCTGTCGTTCGACGCGCTGATCGCGGGCGAGCACAAGGTGGAGCCGACCGACTGGATGCCGGAGGGCTACCGCGCCAACCTGGTCCGCCAGATCGCCCAGCACGCGCACTCCGAGGTGGTCGGGATGCAGCCGGAGCGCAACTGGATCAGCCGGGCGCCGAGCCTGCGGCGCAAGGCGATCCTGCTGGCGAAGGTGCAGGACGAGGCCGGGCACGGGCTCTACCTCTACGCCGCGGCCGAGACGCTCGGGGTCAGTCGGGAGTGGATGCTCGACGCGCTGCACGAGGGCCGCCAGCGGTACCTGTCGTTCATCAACTACCCGACGCTCACCTGGGCCGACGTCGGCGCGCTGGCGTGGCTGACCGACGGTGCCGCGGTGGTCAACCAGGTCACGTTGTGCCGCTCGTCCTACGGCCCCTACGCCAGGGCGATGGTCCGGGTGTGCCGCGAGGAGTCCTTCCACCACCGGCAGGGTTTCGACGCGCTGCACGTGCTGGCGCGCGGGACCAGCGCGCAGCGGGACATGGCGCAGGACGCGGTGGACCGGTGGTGGTACCCGGCGCTGGCGATGTTCGGGCCGCCGCACACCCGCTCGACGCACTCGGACCGGTCGCTGGCGTGGAAGATCAAGCGGTTCACCAACGACGAACTGAGGCAGCGGTTCGTCGACATCTGCGTGCCACAGGCCAAGGTGCTCGGGCTGCAACTACCCGACCCGGACCTCAAGTGGAACGCCGAGCGCGGCCACCACGACTTCACCGAACCCGACTACGACGAACTCAAGCACGTGGTCGCCGGGTACGGGCCGTGCAACCGGCAGCGGGTGGAGCACCGCAGGCGGGTGCACGAGGACGGCGCGTGGGTCCGCGCGGCCGCCACCGCCTATGCCGCCAAGCACCAGGCAGCCGGGCAGGGGTTGCCCGCGTGAGCGCGGCACCGGCGGACTGGCCGCTGTGGGAGGTGTTCGTCCGGGCCCGGCGCGGTCTGACCCACCTGCACGTGGGCAGCGTGCACGCCCCGGACGCGGAACTGGCCCTGCACAACGCGCGTGACCTGCACACCCGCCGCGGCGAGGGCGCCTCGATCTGGGTCGTGCCCGCCGCGCACATCACCGCATCCGACCCCGACGACAAGGACGCCTACTTCGACCCCGCGCTGGACAAGGACTTCCGGCACCCCGCGCACTTCGAGCTGCCCGAGGGGGTCGAGCACCTGTGACCCGGTTCGAGTCGGTGCTGCGCCTGGGTGACGACGCCTTGGTCGCCGCGCAGCGGATGGCGCAGTGGTGCGCGTGCGCGCCGCAGTTGGAAGAGGACGTCGCGCTGGCCAACATCGCCTTGGACCTGTTGGGACAGGCGCGGGCGCTGCTGACCTACGCGGGTGAGCTCGAGGGGTTGGGCCGCGACGAGGACCAGTTGGCCTACCTGCGCGACGAACGCGAGTTCACCAACGCGGTGCTGGTCGAGCTGCCCGACGCCGATTTCGCCGTGGCCATCGTCAAGTCGTTGTTCTTCGCGACCTACCAGAACCTGCTGTACCGGCGGTTGACCGACGGTCCGGACGCCACACTGGCCGCGATCGCGGCCAAGGCGGTGAAGGAGACCAGGTACCACGTCGAGCACGCGACCCTGTGGACACTGCGCCTCGGGGACGGCACCTCGGAGTCGCGGCTGCGCGCCCAAGACGCTGTGGACCGGCTCTGGCCGTTCACCCACGAACTGTTCGAGGTGGACCCGGCAGCCCCGGTCGACCCGGCCGAGTTGCGCGGACCGTGGGCGGCTCAGGTGGAGCCGGTGCTGTCGCGGGCGACCCTGCTGGTGCCCGAGGACGACTGGCGTCCCGGCGGTGGCCGGGTGGGTTTGCACACCGAGGGCTTCGGCTACCTGCTGGCGGAGATGCAGAGCGTCCACCGGGCCCATCCGGGAGCGCGGTGGTGAGCGTCGATCTCGTCGAGTCGGTGCGGGCCGCGGTGGCCGAGGTGCCGGACCCGGAACTGCGGGTGTTGTCGTTGGCGGACCTGGGGATCGTGCGCGAGGTCCGCGCCCGCGACGACGGCACCGTGGTCGTCACGATCACCCCCACCTACCTGGGGTGCCCGGCGCTGGAGGTGATCCGCGCGGACGTGCTCGCCGCTGCCCGCGCGGCAGGCGCCCGGGATGTCGAGGTGGTGACGTCGTTGTCGCCGCCGTGGAGCACCGACTGGCTCAGCGACGCCGCCCGCGACAAGCTCGCAGCGGTCGGCATCGCCCCGCCACCGGCTCGGTCGCTCCCGCTGGTCTTCCTGCCGATGCCCGGTGTCGGTCCGCACCGGCCCGCATGCCCGCGGTGCCGGTCGGCCGACACGGAGGAGTTGGCGCGGTTCGGGTCGACCGCGTGCACCGCGCTGTGGCGTTGCACCGCGTGCCGGGAGCCGTTCGAGCACGTCAAAGCGCACTAGCCGGGGAGTCTTGAGCCAAGGAGCACTGATGAGCCTGTCCCACGCGGCGGTGGACGCCTACCTGGAGCGCATCGGCACCAAACGGCCCGCGCGGCCCACCAGCGCGGCGCTGCGGCACCTGCACGAGCGGCACGTGCTGACCGTGCCGTTCGAGAACATCGACTACATCCTGCGCAAGCCGGTCGAGATCGGCGCGGACGCCTACGCCAAGATCGTGGAGCGCCGTCGCGGCGGTGGCTGCTACGAACTCAACGGCGCCTTCGCCGCGCTGCTGGAGGCTCTGGGCTACGACGTGACCGTCTACGGTGGTCGCGCGGTCCTGGACGGCGTGCCCGGTCCGCTGATGGGGCACCTGGTGCTGCGGGTGCTCGCCGAGGACTCCCCCGACCCGTGGTTGGCCGATGTGGGGTTCGGCCGGGCCACCCGGTTCCCGATGGTGCTGGACTCCCGCGAGCCGCAGCCGGACCCGATGGGCACCTACCAGATCTCCGACGCGGGCGACGGCGACCTCGACGTGCACCGCAACGGCACCCACCAGTACCGGTTCGAGACCCACCCGCGCAGCACCGAGGACTTCCTGCCGATGGTGTGGTGGTTCCGGCACGCCGAGGACTCGCCGTTCCTCACCGACCTGTTCTGCTCCCGGCACACCCCGACCGGCAAGGTCACCCTGACCGGCACCACGCTGACCAGGCTGGAGGACGGGCAGCGGGTCAAGGAGACCCTCGTGGGCGACGACGCGGTGCGCGCCGCCTACCTGACCCACTTCGACCTCGACCTCGACGAACTGCCGGTCCCGCCGGGTGGTCGGGGGTGAGCCTGCGATTCCACCCTCTGGTCGTCGGCGCTCTCGACCAGGCGGCCGCCGACGGCAGCGCGGTGGCCCTCACCTGCCTCGTCCCCGCCGAGCTGCGCGGGGTGTTCGCGTTCAGCGCCGGTCAGCACATCACCCTGCGCGCCGTCGTGGACGGTGTCGAGCTGCGCCGCTCGTACTCGCTGTGCTCCACCCCGCAGGAGCTGGACCGGGCCGGGGTGCTGCGGATCGGGGTGCGGGCAGTGCCGGGTGGCCGGTTCTCCCGCCACCTCTCCGAGGTGCTGCGGCCGGGCGACCGGGTCGACGTGCTGCCCCCGGTCGGTAACTTCACCACCGCGTTCGACCCGGATCGCCGGGGGCATTACGCGGCGATCGCGGCTGGGTCGGGCATCACCCCGGTGTTGTCGCTGGCGGCGACGGCGTTGGCGGTGGAGCCGCGCAGCACCGTCACCCTGGTGCACGGCAGCCGCACCGTGGACTCGGCGATGTTCGTCGAGGAGCTCGCGGACCTGAAGAACCGGTACCCGGCGCGGCTGCGGCTGGTACCGGTGTTCTCCCGCGAGTCCGCCCGCTCCGGCCTGTCGCACGGGCGGCTCGACCACGCCACCCTCAGCCGCCACCTCGCCACCGCCCTGGCGCCGGGACGGGTCGGCGAGTGGTTCCTGTGCGGGCCGCCCGGGGTGGTGCTGGCCGTGCGGGAGACCCTGGCCGAGCACGGGGTGGACAGCGCCGACGACTCGATCGTGCACACCGAACTGTTCCAAGGCGACACCGAACCGCCCGTCCCTGGTTCATCCGTCGAACCGGCCCGGTCGCCGGGGCAGGACCACGAACTCGTGGTGGTGCTCGACGGCCGTACTTCCATCGTGCGGCACGCGCGCGGGCAGCGGCTGCTCGACGCGGCGATGACCGTGCGCCCGGAGTTGCCGTACTCCTGCCGGACGGGGGTGTGCGTCACCTGCCGCGCGAAGGTGGTCGAGGGCGAGGTGCGGATGGCCAGCACCGCGGCGCTGACCGAGCAGGAACTCGCGGCGGGCTACGTGCTGCCCTGCCAGGCGACCCCGGTCAGCGACCGGGTCACCCTCGACTTCGACGTGGTGTGACCGCCGCGATGGCCCGGCAGACCACAGTGGACACCGCCCAGTTTCGGCGTTTCTCCGGCCGTGCTCGATGCGCTGACCAGTGCGCAATCACGGAGATGTCGCCCAGGTTCCTCAGGCGAACCATGGAACAGGAGATCGGAACTCCTGTCGAAACGAGGTGCCCGCACATGACCGGCAACAGCACCGACCACCACCCGGCCGAGGACGTGGCCGAGATGTTCAACTCGGCGGTGGCCGCGTTCGCTCTGTCCGCCGCCTGGGAGCTGGGCGCGCTCGACGAGCTGCGCGCCACCGGCGACCTCGACGCCGCCGAGTTCGCCGCCGGTCGTGGCCTCGACACCGCGGGCACCCTGGGCATGTTCCGCGCGCTGGCCGCCGTGCGGGTGGTCGAGCGCGAGGGCACCACGGTCACCCCGGGTGCGCGCTTCGCCGAGGCGGTGCGCAACCGCTCGTTCTTCCACTGGCTGGCCCGCGGCAGCGCCGAGCTGTTCCGGCGGATGCCCTCGGTGCTGGTCACCGAGAACCGGGTCGGCGAGTTCTACCGGCGCGACCCGGCCGCGATCGCCCTGGCCTGCCGGGAGATCGACGAGCTCTGCTACTCGCCGACCTTCTGGGCCGCGGTGGACCGGATCGACTTCCCGTTCACCAGGGTGGTCGACCTCGGCTGCGGCAGCGGCGGTCGGCTGATCGACATCCTGCGCAGACACCCCGGCACCAGCGCGATCGGCATCGACATCGCGCGGCCGTCGCTGGAGGTCGCCCGCAAGGAGGTCGCCGACGCGGGCCTGGGCGACCGGGCGAGCTTCACCGAGGCCGACGTGCTCGCGCTGACCCCGAACCCGGACTACGCGGACGTGGAGCTGCTGGTGTGCTTCATGATGGGCCACGACTTCTGGCCCAGGGACAACTGCGTGGCGACGCTGCGCAGGCTGCGCGAGGTGTTCCCCGCCGCCCGCCGGTTCCTGCTCGGCGACGCCACCAGGACCGTCGGGATCGCCGACACCCGGCTGCCGGTGTTCACCCTGGGCTTCGAACTCGGCCACGACCTGATGGGCACCTTCATCCCGACCGTCGCCGACTGGGAGTCGGTGTTCGCCGAGGGCGGCTGGGACCTGCTGCGCACCAACCGCATCGATGTCGCCGTCGGCGAGGTCGTGTTCGAACTGGCGCCGCGGTGAGCACCCTCGCGGCCGCGGTCGCGGCGACCCTGGCCGAGCACGGGATCCGGCACGCGTTCGGGGTGGTGGGCGGCGGCAACATCATGACCGTCGCCGGGCTGACCGCCGCGGGCGTGCACTACGTCGCGGCCAGGCACGAGGGCGGCGCGGTGGCCATGGCCGACGCCTACCACCGCGCCACCGGCGAGGTCGCGGTGTGCACGACCAGCCACGGGCCCGGGGTCACCAACATCGCCACCGGGCTGGCCGAGGCGGTCAAGCACCGCAGCGGTCTGCTGGTGGTGTGCGGGGACGCGCCCACCGACCGGATGCGCCGCATCGACGTCGACCAGACCATGCTGGCCCGGTCGCTGGGCGCCGAGGTGGTCCGGCTCGACACGCCGGAGACCGCGCGTGCCGACACCGCTCGGGCGCTGCGGATCGCGCGGGAGCGGCACTGCCCGGTCGTGCTGTGCCTGCCCGGGGACCTGCTCACCGCCGAGATCCCCGACGTTGTGCAGACCGACCTCGACCAGCGGGTGCCTGTCGCGCCCGCCGAGCTGGTCGGGCTCGACGCGGCGTTGCGGGCGCTGGCGGGGGCTCGCAGGCCGCTGCTGCTCGCCGGGCTGGGCGCGTGGCGGTCCGGGGCGGCGAAACCGATCGCCGACCTCGGTGACCGGGTCGGCGCCCTGCTGGCCACCACGGCCATGGCGACCGGCCTGTTCGACGGCACCGACTGGTCGGTGGGCATCTGCGGCGGGTTCTCCTCCCCCGCCGCCGCCGACCTGATCCGCCAAGCCGACGTCGTGGTGGCCTTCGGCGCGAGCCTGGACCTGTTCACCCTGCACGGCGGCCGCCTGATCAGTCCACACGCGACGGTCATCCAGGTCGACCCGGCGGGGTCGACCGCCGACCGGGTCGACCTGCCGGTCACCGGCGACGCCTCCACCGCGGCATCAGCCCTGCTCGACGGCCTCGACAACCTCGGCGCCCCCGCCTCGACCTGGCGCGACGAGGTGGGCGACCTGAGCCGGGTCGGCTGGGCGCACCACGAGTTCGAGGACCGGGGCAGCACCGAGCGGATCGACCCGCGCACCCTGACCCGCGCCTTGGCCGACCTGCTGCCCGAGGACCGCACCCTGGTGCTCGACGGCGGGCACTTCATCACCTGGCCGATGATGTACTGGCCGGTGACCGACCCGTCAGCACTGGTGTTCATCGGCTCGGCGTTCCAGGTCATCGGCCTCGGCTTCGCAGGTGCCGTGGGGGCAGCCTGCGGCCGCGCCGACCGGACCACCGTCGTCGCGCTGGGCGACGGCGGGGCGCTGATGGGGATCTCGGAACTGGAAACCCTGATCCGCACAGCGCACTCCGCGATAGTGGTCGTCTACGACGACGCCGCCTACGGCTTCGAGGCCCACCTCTACGGCCCCAAAGGCGCCGACCTGACGACCGCGGTGTTCGACCAGACCGACTTCGCCGGGGTCGCCAGGGCCCTGGGCGCCCAGGCAGAGACTGTCCGCACGGTCGCCGACCTGGCCGCCCTGCGTACCTGGCTCGACGACGGTGCGGTGGGCACGATCGTCCTCGACTGCAAGGTCAACCCCGACGTGATCGCGGGCTTCCTCACTGACATGACCTCCGGACACTGACCCAAAGGAAGCGGCCTGGACAGTCCACTGGGGACTGGCCAGGCCGCTTCGCGTGCGAGCCAGCTGCTGGCCATCGACGAGACGGTGCCCGGAGCAACGGGCGGCGCTCGGCGAGTCGCCGAGCGGATGACGACTCATGGGCGCCGCGAGGCGTTCGTGCTGTGGCGTGCAAGGGCGTGCCCGGATGGCCGACCTGCTCGAACAAGACCGCGCGCTGCTGGTCAAGACCTAGCGCCACGCGGAACCGTGGCCGCCCGCTCGGCAGGCGCCCTGCCGCACGAACTCCACCGGTGCCGCGCAGGCACGTCGGGCACCGCCAGGCCACTTGGTCGTGTCAGCCCTGGAACAGGCCGTTGCGCAGGCCGCGCAGCTCAGGGAAGGACGACAGGTCCGGCACGGTCCAGCCGTCGAGGTCGTATTCGGCGAGGCATTCGTCCACGAACGCCTTGTGCCGGTCCAGGGTGCCGTCCGCCAGCTGGGCGTACATCAGCTCGACGCGGGTGTTCTCGTGGTTGCCCGCGTAGTTGCGCTCGTAGAGCTCGTGCCTGCCACCGAACTCCGAACCCACCGCGTCCCACAGCAGTTTCATCACCTTGACCCGCTCCACCGCGTCCGCCCCGCCCGACCCGCGCAGGTACTTGTCCAGATAGGGCCGGATGTCCGGGTTGTGGAAGTCCGCGGCGCCGGAGTTGACGTAGATCAGGCCGCTGGCGACGTCCTGCAGGATCACTTCACGCACGCGCGGGTAGCCGACCTGCATGAACCACCGGTAGGCCAGGCCGTAGGCCGGGTTGGGCAGCACGGCCCCGTTGCGCCAGGGCACCGGGTTGCGGGCGGCGGCGTCCGACAGGGACAGGAACAGGTTGCGCCAGGCCAGCACCTCCCCCAGCCTGGCCTGCACGCCGCGGAAGTTCGCCGTCCCCGTCAGTTCCAGCGCTTTGGCCAGCAGGCCCGCGATGAACTCCAGCTTCACCGTCAGCCGCACGCAGCCGTGGAAGGTGAACCGCTCGATGAACCCGGACTGGCCGGTGAACAGGCCCACCTTGGCCACATCCCCGTAGACGAACACGTTCTCCCACGGGATGAGGACCTTGTCGAGCACCAGGATCGTGTCGTTCTCGTCCAACCGCGACGACAGCGGGTAGTCGAACGGGCTGCCCATCGCCGCGGCGGTGGCCGAGTAGGACGGTCGGCAGATCAGCTTCATCCCCGGCGCGTTCATCGGCACAGTGGCCACCAGCGCGAACTCGCGTTTTTTGATCGGCAAGCCGTAGTGGGCGATGAAGTTGTAGTGCGTCAGCGCCGACCCGGTCGCCACGACCTTCGCGCCGCTGACCACCAGGCCGGAGTCGGTTTCCTTCTCCACGTGCACGAACACGTCGGCGACCTCGTCGGCCGGGCGGTCGCGGTCCACCGGCGGGTGCACGATGGCGTGGTTCCAGAACAGGACCTTCTCCTGCGATTCCCGGTACCAGCGTCGGGCGTTGTCGGCGAAGGGCTCGTAGAAGTCGGCGTTGGCGCCGAGGGTGCCCAGGAACGACGCCTTGTAGTCGGGGCTGCGGCCCATCCAGCCGTAGGTCATCCGCGCCCACGCGGCGATGGCGTCGCGGTCAGCGACCAGGTCCTCGGCCGAGCGCGGGGTGCGGAAGAAGCGGTGGGTGAAGCCGTCACCGCCGGTGTCGGTCGGCGCAGTCAGCACCGGCTGGTGGGCGGGGTCGTGCAGCGCGTCGTAGAGCCGCGCGGTCATCCGCACCGGGTTGTGGAACGCCGGGTGCGCGGTCACATCCTTGATCCGGTCGCCGTAGAGGTAGATCTCCCGGCCGTCGCGCAGGCTCTCGATGTACTCGGCACTCGTCAGCGGCCGCGTGGTGCGGCCAGTGTCCTCGCGCAACGGTGTCCTCCCGGAACTCGGTTGGCTTCGGCGGCGGGCAACCAAGGGTGTCAGCGGGGCGCGCGCGGGAGCTTCTCGGATCGTGCTGACGTCGGGGTTCGCGGTGATACCGGACGGGTCGGCGGCGACACAATTCCCCGATGTGGCAATGCGGGAGATGCCCGGGGCGCGCGGCGCGTGCGACGGTCGTGTCGCGGGCCTCGACCTGCGATCCCGGGGCACGGCCGGTCCTGGTTCCCCCGTCAGCCAACTGGTCCAGGAGGAAATGGTGCTGACCACCGAAGTCCCCACCCGCGCCCAGCTCGTCGCCGGGGTGGCGGAGCTGGCGCCGCTGCTGCGCGCGCACGCGCCGTGGTCGGAGGACAACCGGCGCGTGCACGACGAGGTCATCGCGGGCCTCGCCGACGCGGGCGTGTTCCGGCTGCGTGCCCCCCGCCACCACGGCGGCTACGAGAGCGACACCGCCACCCTGGTCGACGTGGCCGCCGAACTCGGCCGGGTCGACGGGTCGGCGGCGTGGACCGCGTCGGTGTACTGGATCCCGACCTGGATGGCGGGCATGTTCCCCGACGCCGTGCAGGACGAGGTGTTCGCCACCGACGACGTGCGGATCTGCGGCACGCTGAGCCCCGGCGGCATGGCCACCCCCACCCAGGGCGGTGTGGTCGTCAACGGCAAGTGGGGGTTCATCACCGGCGCGCACCACGCGCACTGGCAGGAGATCATCGCGATCCTGGCCGCCCCCGACGCCGAGCCGATGCCGATCCTCGCGCTGGTCCCGATGTCGGATCTGCAGGTCGTGGACGACTGGCACACCAGCGGTCTGCGCGGCACCGGCAGCGTCACCACCGTCGCCCAAGACCTGTTCATCCCGGCGGAGCGGGTGCTGCCGCTGCCGGTGGTGCTCGGCGGGCACACGGTGTCCGAACGGGCCAAGGGCGTGGCCATGTACCGGGCGCCGCTGCTGCCGGTCGCCTCGGCGTCCTCCGTCGGCACGACCCTCGGGCTGGCCAAGGGCGCCCAGGAGGCGTTCCTGGAGCGGCTGCCCTCCCGCAAGATCACCTACACCGGCTACGCCAGGCAGGCCGACGCGCCGCTGACCCACCAGCAGGTCGCCTCGGCCGCGCTCAAGATCGACCAGGCCGGGTTCCACGCGCGCAGGCTGGCGTCGCTGGTGGACAGCAAGTCCGCCGAGGGCGCCGAGTGGACCGTGCTGGAGCGGGCCGCCGCCCGCGCCGACATGGGCGCGGTGTGCGCGCTGGCCAAGGAGTCCGTCGACATCCACGCCACCGCCAGCGGTGGGTCCTCGATCTACACCGACGTGCCGGTCCAGCGGTTCCAGCGGGATGTGCACGCGGTCAACCTGCACGCGTTGATGCACCCGGACACCAACACCGAGCTCTACGGCCGGGTGCTCTGCGGCCTCGAACCCGACACCCTCTACCTGTAAAGGAACGCCGATGTCCACCAGCACAGCAGCGGGTCCCTCCGCCGGTGACCAGGCCGCGGTCGCGGCGATCCCCCAGCGCGTCGTGGCGGCCTGGGCGGCCCACGACGCCGAGGCGTTCGCGTCGGTGTTCACCGACGAGGGCACGATGATCCTGCCCGGCCTGCACCGCAAGGGCCGCTCGGTGATCGCCGAGCACATGGCCGCGGCGTTCCAGGCCGAGTACCGCGGCACCCGGGTGACCGGCAAACCGATCGGCGTGACCTTCCTCGGCCGCGACGCCGGGGTGTTGATCACCGAGGGCGGGGTGCTGCTCGAGGGCGAGACCGAGGTGCACCCCGACCGGGCCATCCGCGCGTCGTGGGTGGTGGTGCGCGAGCAGGACCAGTGGCGCCTGGCGGTGTACCAGAACAGCCCGCGTGACGCGGCCTGAGCGGCGGGGTCGGTGAGCGGGATGGGACACGACACGCGCGCCGTGGTGCTCGGCGCGGGCATGGCCGGCTTACTCGCGGCGCGGGTCCTCGCCGAGGTCCACGCGCAGGTCTTGATCGTCGACCGCGACCGGCTCACCGGGGTGGGCACCGCCCGCCGCGGTGTCCCGCAGGGGCGGCACGTGCACGGGCTGCTCGCCCGCGGCCAGCAGATCCTCGACGAGCTGTTCCCCGGGTTCACCGAGGCCATGGTCGCCGACGGGGTGCCAACAGCCGACCTCGGGGAGCTGCGCTGGTTCTTCAACGGCCGCAAGCTGGAGCCCGGCACGACCGGGTTGACCGCGGTCGCTGCCAGCAGGCCGACCCTGGAGCGGTACGTGCGCACCCGCGTCGCGGCGCTGCCCCAGGTGCGGTTCGTGGAGGAGACCGACATCGTCGGCCTCGTCACCACCGACGACCGGACCCGGGTGACCGGGGTGCGGGTGCAGGCCAAGGGCGGGCAGCCGGAGGTGCTCGACGCCGACCTGGTGGTCGACACCACCGGCCGCGGTTCGCGGACCCCGCTGTGGCTGGCCGAACTCGGTTACGAGCGGCCGGACGAGGAGCGGGTCAAGATCGACCTGACCTACACCACCCGCACCTACCGGCTGGCCGACCCGGCGCCGCTGCGCGCGGTCCAGTCGATCAACCCGGTGTCGGGTCCGGTGACCCCGCGCGGGGCGTTCCTCACCATCATCGAGAACGACCTGTGCGCGTTGTCGCTCACCGGTGTGCTCGGTGACGCCGCCCCGACCGACCCGGACGGGTTCCTGGAGTTCGCCAGGTCGCTGCCGGTGCCCGACGTCTACGACACGGTCAAGGACGCCGAGCCGCTCGACGACCCGGTCAGCCACCGCTACGTGGCCAGCCAGCGCCGCCGCTACGAGCGGCTCGACCGGTTCCCCGACCGGCTGCTGGTCCTCGGCGACGCGGCGTGCAGCTTCAACCCGGTCTACGGGCAGGGCATGACGGTGGCCGCGCAGCAGGCGTTGGTGCTGCGCGAGCACCTGGCGGGCGGGGTGGTCGACCCGCTGGCGTTCCTGCGGGACATCGCCGAGGTCGTCGAGGTGCCGTGGGGGATCTCCGCGGCGGGTGACCTCGCGTTCCCGGAGGTCGAGGGGCCGCGCCCGCAGGAGGTGCTGGAGATGAACGCCTTCATGGCGAAGCTGCAGTTGGCGGCGACCGTGGACGGCGCGGTCACCAGGTCGTTCATGCGGGTCGCCGGTCTCGTCGACCCGGTGAGCGAGCTGACCAGCCCGGAGATGGTGACCAGGGTGCTCGACGGCGCGGGGCGGGTGGCGGCCGTGCCCGCGTGAGAGCGGTCGAGCCCGAGCGGGGCGGTGGGTGGTCGTTGGCGGCCACCCACCGCCCCTTCAGCAGTTCCAGTCCGGAAACAGTGAAGGAGACACGGGTGGCACACATCGAGCTCGGCAACGACGACCCCGGCATCCGGGGCCTGATGCGGTACCGGCCGTTGACCGCGGGTCCGCTCTCGGACCTGGCCGAGACGCTGCTGCGCGCGGACAACTCGCTGACCAGGGGTGAGCGCGAGCTGATCGCGGCCACCGTCTCGCGCGGCAACGAGTGCACCTTCTGCGGGAACTTCCACGCCACGATCGCCGCGGTCGAGTTGGGTGTCGACGACCTGGCCGAGGCGCCGCGCTCGGCGAAGATGACCGCGCTGCTGGTGATCGCGGACAAGGTGCGGGTGAGCGGCCAGTCGGTGCTGGACGAGGACGTGGCGGCGGCGCGGGCGGCGGGCGCGACCGACGAGGAGATCCACGACACCGTGCTGATCGCCGCGGCGTTCTGCATGTACAACCGCTACGTCGACGGCCTGGGCACGTGGGCGAGCACCGATGTGGGCGACTACCTGCCCTCGGCCAAGCACATCAGCGTGGTCGGCTACCGCTGAGCACACCCCCGGCACCCGGCAGTCCACTGTGGATCGCCGGGTGCCGCCGGTTCCAGGATGGGCTCGGCGCGGGCCCGGTGGCCAGGGCAATCCGGAAGATGCGCGTGCACGGCCGCCGGTGCGACGGTGCCTGTGCGCGTTGGACGCCTCAGCGCGGTGGTGGAAGGAAGGGAGCGGCACGTGAGCGACGCGATCACGGGCAGGGCCATCGTGCTCGGGGCCAGCATGGCGGGACTGCTCGCCGCGCGGGCGTTGGCGGAGGTGTACCCGCAGGTGCTGGTGCTCGACCGGGACCGGGTGCTCGGCGTGCGCGAGTCGCGCGGCGGCGCACCGCACACCCGGCACGCGCACGGGCTGCACGGGCGCGGGCACCTGATCTTCGAGGAGTTCTTCCCCGGTCTCACCCAGGAACTCGTCGACGACGGCGTGCCGGTGGGCGACCTCGGCGAGATGCGGTGGTTCTTCAACGGCCGCAAGATCCTGCCCGCGCACACCGGGCTGCTGTCGGTCACCGCGCCGCGGCCGGTGCTCGAGCACCACGTGCGGACCAGGGTGGCCGCGCTGCCGAACGTGACCATCCAGGAGTGCTGCGCGGTCGCGACCCTGGTCGCCACCCCGGACCGCTCGCGCATCGTCGGGGTGCGGGCGCGCCTGGACGGGGCCGACGCCGATGAGGTGCTGGAGGCGAGCCTGGTGGTCGACACCACCGGCCGCGGCTCGCGGACCCCGGTGTGGCTCGAGGAACTCGGCTACGAGCGGCCCCCGGTGGAGCGGGTGAAGGTCGGGCTTGCCTACACGACGCGCTACTACCGGTCCAAGCCGGAGATGTTCGAGGGCGTCCAGTCGATCAACCCGGTCGCCTCGCCCGCGCACCCGCGCGGCGCGTTCCTCGGGCAGGTCGGCCCGGACATCTGCGTGCTGTCGCTGACCGGCATCCTGGGTGATCACCCGCCGACCGGGCCAGAGGCCTTCATGGACTTCGTGAAGTCCTTACCCGTGCCCGACGTCTACGACGCGGTGCGCGACGCCGAGCCGCTCGACGACGCCGTGTCGTTCGGGTTCCCGGCCAGCGTGCGCAGGCACTACGAGCGGCTGACCCGGTTCCCGATGGGCCTGCTGGTCCTGGGGGACGCGGTGTGCAGCTTCAACCCGGTGTACGGCCAGGGCATGAGCGTGGCCGCGATCGAGGCGAAGGCGCTGCGCGACCGGCTGCTGCGCGAGGGGACCGAACCGGACCCGAGGCGGTTCTTCGCCGAACTGTCCAAGGTGATCGACGTGCCGTGGGAGATCTCCGCGGGCGGCGACCTGGACTTCCCCGAGGTGCAGGGCAAGCGCACGCTCAAGGTGCGGATGGGCAACGCCTACATGGCCCGGTTGCAGTACGCCGCGACCCAGGACAGCGAGGTCACCAAGGGGTTCATGCGGGTCGCCGGGCTGATGGACCCGCCGCAGGCGCTGATGCGACCCTCGATGGTGCGCCGGGTCCTGCGCCACGCCACCCGCCGACCCTCCTGACGCGACGCGCCCCCACGCCGGGCAGGGCGTGGGGGCGCGTCGGCGTTTTCAGTGGATCAGCGTTCCTGCAGCACCGACAGGATGTTGCCCGCCGGGTCGGTGAACCAGGCGATGTAGGGGCCCTCCTCGCGGAAGATCCCCCGGTCGTCGCTGGGCATGCCCTCGTAGCGCTCGAACCGGACACCGCGCCCGACCAGGTCGTCGACCGCCGCGTCGATGTCCTCGACCTGGAAGTTGAGGATCGTGTACGAGGCGGGGACGTGGCCGGGTTTGGGGTAGACCAGCACCTCGGTGTCGTCGGACAGGTGCAGGTGCAGCATGCCGTGCTCCTCGGTGACCCGCAGGCCGAGGGCGTTCTCGTAGAACTCCCGCGCCGCGGGCACGTCGTCCACCGCGAAACCGCTGAACGCCCTGGTGTGTCGCACCATCTCCACTTGCCTCCTACCGGCGGGACGCGAGGTACGCCGCGCTCAGCTCGATGATCTGCAGGTAGTTGCCGTCCGGGTCGACCAGGGTCCCGAAGATACCGTCGGGGCGGCTCTGCGGCCGCACGAGCCAGGTGACGCCGAGGGTGTCGAGGTGCGCGGCGGTGGCCGCGGCGTCGTCGACGTGGAAGTTGAGGACGTAGCGGCCCGGTTGCGGGTTGGCCGCGGTGACGTCGTCGCGCGGGTCGATCAGGATCGCGGTCTCGCCGAAGTCGAGGAACCCGTGCTCGTCCTCGGCGGGGGCGAACGCGTCGCGGTACCACTGCCGCAGCCGGTCGGGGTCGGCGCTGCCGAGCAGGATGCTGCCGAGCCGCGGTGCTCCCATGGGGTTCTCCTCTCGACCGACCCGGCCACACTATCGCGCGCCCTCCCGCCACCGGCTACTCCGCACGTGCCCGGCCAGCGGGCGCGATCTGTCCTTTGTGGAGTGGATACCTCGCATTCCGGAAGATGCGCCCCGGGATCGGCGGCTGCGACGCTGCTGGTCATGGCTGCATGGCTGAACTCGCGGCGGGACGACTACACCGGCGTGCACGAGTGCTTCGCGGCGCAGGTCGCGCGGGTGCCCGACGAGGTCGCGGTCGCGCACGGCGCGGTCCGGCTGACCTACCGGGAGCTCGACGAGCGGGCCAACCGGCTCGCCCACCGGCTGCTCGAGCTCGGGGTCGGCCCGCAGGACCCGGTCGCGGTGCTGCTGAGCTGGTCACCCGAGGTGGTGGTGGCGTTCCTGGCGGTGCTCAAGGCGGGCGGGTGCTACCTGCCGCTGCACGAGGCGTACCCGCTGGAGCGCAAGCGGTGGATCGTCGACAACGTCACCACCGGGGACGGCGGACGCGGGGTGGGGGTGCTGCTGGCCGACCGCGCCACCGCCGACCGCGGCCTGCCCGACGCCCCGCACGTGCTGCTGCTCGACGACGACACGGCGCTGGGTTCAGCACCGGCCACCGACCCCGGCATCGCGGTCGACGGCGACCGACTGGCCTACGTCATGTACACCTCCGGGTCGACCGGTCACCCCAAAGGCGTGGAGGTCACCCACCGCGGCGTCCTGTGCCTGGCGCTGGACTCCTGCTGGGACAGCGGCAACCACGAGCGGACCGCGATGGTCGCCCCGTACGCGTTCGGCGTGTCCACCTACGAGGTGTGGGTACCGCTGCTGCACGGCGGCCGGATCGTGCTCAAACCCGCCGGTGACCTCGACGTGCGCTCGCTGGTCGCCGACGGCGCGGTCACCGGTCTGCACCTGACCGCGGGGCTGTTCCGGGTGCTGGCCGACGAGGACCCCGGCTGCCTGGCCGGGGTGCGCGAGGTGATGACCGGCGGCGACGTGATCTCCCCGACCGCGGTGCGCCGCGTCCTCGACGCCTGCCCCGGCCTGGTGGTGCGCGCCCTCTACGGCGGCACCGAGATGTCGTCGTTCGCGATCCACTCGCCGATGACCGCGCCCTACACGCCGGGCCGCTCGGTCCCGGTGGGCAGGCCGATGGACGAGGTGCGGCTCTACGTGCTCGACCCCGATTCCCAGCCGGTGCCCGACGGGGAAGTCGGCGAGCTGCACGTCGCCGGGCCTCGGCTGGCGCGCGGCTACGCGGGCCGCCCCGACCTGACCGCCGAGCGGTTCGTGCCCGACCCGTTCACCGGGGCTGAGGAACGCATGTACCGCACCGGCGACCTGGTCCGCCGCACCCCTGAGGGGTTGATCGAGTTCGTGGCGCGGGTGGGCGACCAGGTGAAGATCCGCGGTTACCTGGTGGAGTTGGGCGAGGTGGAGGCGGTGTTGGGCGCCATCCCCGGTCTGGCCAACGCCACGGTGATCGCGGGCGACACCGAGCTCGGTGACCAGCGCCTGATCGCCTACCTCGTACCGGAGACCGGCGGCGGGGTGGAGGTCGACCAGGTCCGGGAGCACGCCTTGTCGCTGTTGCCGGAGTACATGGTCCCCACCGCCTACGTCGTGCTCGACGCGCTCCCGTTGACCCCGAACGGCAAGCTCGACCGCAAGGCGCTGCCCGCCCCCGCGGTCACCGGCACCGCCACCTACCGCGCCCCCACCACCGACCGGCAGCGGACCCTGTGCCGGTTGTTCGGGGAGGTGCTGGAGGTCCCCGCGGTGGGGCTCGACGACAGCTTCTTCGACCTGGACGGCCAATCGCTGCTGGCGATGCGGCTGGTCGGCCGGATCCGGGCGGCCCTGGGCGGCGACCTGTCGATCAGCGACCTGTTCGACGCGCCCACACCCGCCGAGCTGGACAAGCGGTTCGACCAGGCCGAGGTGACCCGATGACCGCCAACGGCACACGGGCCCAAACCGCGCAGCTGCCCCCGGTGCCCGAGCCGGACCTGACCCCCGACCAGGTGATCGCCCGCGCCGAGGCATTGGCACTGACCTTGGTCGAGCGGCAGGCCGAGACCGAACAGGCCACCGGCTACGCCCAGGACACCCACGAGGCGTTCGCTCGGGCCGGTTTCTACCGGATCCTGGTGCCGCGCCGCTACGGCGGCTACGAGTTCGGCGCGGAGACCTTCATGCGGGTGTGCCTGGCGTTGGCCCGCGGCTGCCCGTCGACCGGGTGGATGTTCCTGTTCGGCGCCGCGCACGCGCTGCCGGTGGCGACGCTGTTCAGCGAGGACGCGCAGCGGGAGCTGTTCAGCGGCGGCGACTTCATCTGCCCTGCCACCGTCGCGCCCAACGGCACCGCCGAGCGCACCCCCGACGGCGACTGGATCCTCGACGGCACCTGGACCTACTGCTCCGGCGCGCCGTACGCCACCCACTTCCTCGGCCACTGCCTGGTCCAGCCCGACCCCGACGGCGAGCCGGAGCCGATGATGTTCATCGTGCCCCGGGCGCAGTGGCAGCGCCTCGACGACTGGGGCGACCAGCTGGGGCTCAAAGGCAGCGGATCACACGCCATCCAGATCCGGCGGCAGCTGATCCCGGCCAAGTACACCCTGCCCGCGCACCTGAGCAAGCTCAGCGTCACCGACGGCGCCCCCGGGCGGCTGCTGCACGGCCCCGAGTACGGCGGCGGCCCGCTCAGCTTCATGCTGCTGGAACTGGGCGTACTCGCCGCGGGCATGGCCCAGGGCGCGCTCGACGCCTACGAGGAGCTGATGCTCGCGAGGAACACGCTGTTCCCGCCGATCGTGCGGCGCGTGGAGGACCCCGACTACCAGTTCCGCTACGGCGAGGCCACCGGCATGATCAGCGCCGCGCGGGCCGCCGCGCTCGACGCGGTCCGCCAGTGGAGCCTGCTGTGCGAGCGGGGGCCTGCGGCGTTCACCCGCGAGGAGGAGCTGCGGTTGGCGCTGATCAGCCGCGAGGCGGTCCGGCTGAGCTGGCGGGCGGTGGAGACCCACCTGTTCCCGACCGCCGGGTCCAGCGCGGTCCGCCACGGCGAGCGCATCGAACGCGTCTGGCGGGACATGTCCACCCTGCACAGCCACGCGGGCCTCGGGGTGTTCCTGTCCACCCTGGCCAACCGCGAGCTGACCAGGGCCCGCTTCGACATCCCGGACGAGCGGCCAGCCGACCGGTGAACCCCGACCACAGAGGAGATCGCCCATGAAGGCCGCCGTCATCCCCGGGATCAACGCCGCGTGGGAGCTGCGCGAGGTGCCCACCCCGGTGCCCGGCCCCGGCGAGGTGCTGGTCCGGGTCGCCGCGTGCGGCATGTGCGTCAACGACGTCGACGCCACCCGCGGCTACATCCCGTTCCCCAGCTTCGAACCGGCCATCACCGGCCACGAGCCGGTCGGCACCGTCGTGGAACTGGGGCCGGGGGTCACCAGCAGGCAGGTCGGCGACGTCGTGGGCACCACCTGGATCCGCGGCACCTGCGGGCGCTGCGACTACTGCCGGTTGGAGCTGCCGCTGTCGGGGCAGGCCGCGTTCAACTGCGCCGCACCGACCTCCACCGGCTTCACCGTCCAAGGTGGACACGCCGAGTACCTCGCCGTCGCCGCCCGCGAAACCGTGCTGATCCCCGACGGCCTCGCCCCCGAACTGGCCGCGCCGGTGCTGTGCGCCGGGTACACCGCGCTCAGCGCGCTGCGCGCGGGTGAACCGGCACCGGGCGAGCGGGTCGCGGTGCTCGGCATCGGCGCGCTCGGCCACCTGGCGGTCCAGTTCGCCCGCGCCGCCGGGTTCGAGACCATCGCGATCACCAGCTCACCGGACAAACGCGACCTCGCGGTCGATCTGGGCGCCGCCCACGTCGTCGGCTCCGGCGCCGAACTGCGCGAGATCGGCGGCGCCGACGTCGTCCTGGTGACCGCGCCGTCCTACGCGGCGGCCAGCGAGTCCCTGCAGGGGCTGCGGGTCAACGGCAGGCTCGTGCTGGCCGGGATCGACGGAGCCGAGCCGTTCACCATCCCGCCCGCGGTCCAGTACCCGTTCTTCGCCCAGCGCAACCGGATCATCGGCGCCACCCACGACGACCCCCGGTACCTGCGCGAAGCGCTGGACCTGGTGGCGGCGGGCGCGGTCACCCCGATGGTCGAGGTGTTCCCCGCCGAGCAGGTCCAGGACGCCGTGGAGAAGGTCGGCAAGCGCGAGGTCCGCTTCCGCGCCGTCATCACCTACTAGAACGGGCGGG
The DNA here is from genome assembly GCF_016907695.1 of Actinokineospora baliensis. NCBI lineage: Bacteria > Bacillati > Actinomycetota > Actinomycetes > Pseudonocardiales > Pseudonocardiaceae > Actinokineospora > Actinokineospora baliensis. Next base: position 5,256,419 of record NZ_JAFBCK010000001.1, read on the forward strand.
ACATGACCGTTTCGGACGCGACGCGCACGCCGCTGTCGCTGCAGCAGGACTTCCTGTGCACCCTGGACAAAGGTGATGTGACCGGCGCGCTGGGCGCCAAGCACATCGTGTTGTCCGCGTGGCGGGTGCGCGGGCCGGTGGACGTGGACACGCTGCGGGCGGCGCTGCTGGACCTGGTGGAACGGCACGAGATGCTGCGCACGGAGATCGTGCGCGGTGACGAGCCGTTCCAGGTCGTCCACCCGGCAGGCCCGCCGCGGTTGGTGGTCGAGGACCTGTCCGGCGTCGGGGAGTCTGATCGCGATGCGCGGGCGGAGCTGTTCTACAGCGAGGTCGAGACGGCCGACTACCCGGTGCGCGAGTTGCCGCACCTGCGCGCCGCGCTGGGGCGTTTCGCCGCCGACGACTGGGTGTTGGCGCTGGTGGTGCACCACATCGCCGCGGACGGCTGGTCGATGCGGGTGCTCATCCGCGACCTGGCCAACCGGTACGCGGCCCGGCGCGGCCACCCGGTCGAGGACCTCCCACCGGTGCGGCAGTACCGGGAGTTCGTCGCCGAACAGCCCGCCACCCTCACCGGCCCCGAAGTGGACCGCGCCGCCGACTACTGGCGCGACAAGCTCGCGGGCGCCGAGATCACCACCGTGGCCACCGACCGTCCGCTGCGCGAAGACGTCCCCGCCATCTACGCCGACCACCGCTCCCTCATCTCCGCGGAGACGACCGCGGCGACCCTGCGGCTGGCCAAGGCGACGCACTGCTCGCCGTTCATGCTGTACCTCGGCGTGTTCTCCGTGCTGCTGGCCACCAAGTCCCACTCCCGAGACGTGGTGGTCGGCACCTTCAGCTCCGGCCGCGGCATCGGCCCGTATCAGGACACCATCGGCGCGTTCCTCAACTTCCTGCCGCTGCGCACCGACCTCACCGGCGCGGGCACCTTCCGCGACGTGCTCGAGCGGGTGCGCTCCACGTGCCTACAGGCCTACGTGCACGACATCCCGTTCCCCCTGATCGACCAGCAAGCCCCCGACCTGATCGTCCCGTCGGCGGACCGCGACATCATCGCCTTCGAGGTCCTGCAGTTCCCCGACGGCATCGACGGCACCCCCATCGGCGACCTGACCTACCTCGAACTCCGAGACCGCCGCGTCCCCCGCCCCGTGAGCTGCGACATCCCCGACGGCGCATTGTGGGCATTGGACGTGCTGCCGGGGGTGGGGACGGTCAGCAGCCTGAAGTTCAACACCCACCTGTACGACCCCGACACCATGTGGACCCTCGTCCAGGACTACGTCAACACCCTGACCCGCTGCGTCTCCTCCCCCGACACCCCTCTCTGGGGCGACGCCTAGCCGTTCTGCCAGCGGTGAACCCGGGCGCCATGGGACCCGACGGTCACTACCGTCGAGTCCCATGGCGACACGTGTAGTCGAATACCCGGCCGACGGCCTGACGATGGTCGGATATCTCGCGCTCCCGGCCGGTAGCGGCCGTGGGCCCGCGGTACTGCTCGGCCCCGAAGGCGTGGGCCTCAGCGACGTCGAACGCCGCCGCGCCGATGCATTGGCCGAACTGGGGTACGTGGCACTGGCCTTCGACCTGCACGGCGGGCGCTACCTGAGCGACCCCGAGGAGATGCTGGCCCGGTGCCTGCCGCTGCTCGCCGACCCCGACCGGATGCGGGCCATCGGCCACGCCGCACTGGACGTCCTGCGCGCCGAACCACGAACCGACCCCGACCACATAGCCGCCATCGGCTACGGCACCGGCGGCGCCATCTGCCTAGAACTAGGCCGCGACGGCGTAGACCTCCGCGCGATCGGCACGGTCAACGGACTCACCACAGGCCGACCAGGCGAAGCAACCAACATCCACTGCCCAGTCTGGGCAGCCGTCGGCTCAGAAGACCCCATCATGCCCCCCACCCAACGCGACGCCTTCACCACCGAAATGCAGTCCGCCAACACCGACTGGCGCCTAGTCACCTACGGCGGTGCCCTCCACGCCTTCCACCACCCGCCAGTCGACCACCCCACCGTTCCTGGAGTGGGCTACCACCCACAACACGCCCACCGAGCCTGGCAAGACATCCTCGCCCTACTCGCCGAGTGCCTCCCCGTGACGGAGTGACCTGGTGTGGAGTTCCCGGCCCGTGGTGGGCCGGGAACCCGCATCTCATCAGGCGGTGATCAGATCCACGGCTTTCTCCGCCATGGCGATGATCGGGGCGTTGGTGTTGCCCCGCACCAGGGTCGGCATAGCCGAGGCGTCCACCACACGCAGCCCCTCCACTCCCTGGACCCGAAGCTCCGCGTCCAGCACCGTCCCCATCGCGCAGGTGCCCGCCGGGTGGAACAGGGTCTGGGTGTTGCGCCGGGCGTACTCGCGCAGGTCCGCGTCAGAGTCCGACTCCGGCGGCTGGTGCAGTTTGCCCGTGTACGGCGACAAGGCTCGTTGCCGGGCGATCTCCAGCCCCACCCGCAAACCGGCGACCATCGTGCGCAGGTCGGCGTCGTCGGCGTAGTAGTTGTGGCGGATTCGGGGTTTCACGGTGGGGTCGGCCGAGGACAGCGTCACCGTGCCGCGGCTGCGGGTGGAGAGCACGCAGGGGCCGAACGAGATGGCGTGGTCGGTGGGGGCTTCCAGGCCGACCGCCAGGAGCATCAGCGGGGAGGCGTGGAACTGCACGTCCGGCACGGGTGATCCGTCGGTGGAGACGAAGCCGCCCGCTTCGGGGACGTTGGACGACAGGGGTCCGGTGCCGTGTTCGGCGTATTCGCGCTGGTACTTGGGGTCACCGGCGATGAGCAGGCTGATCGGGTGCGAGTGCGGGTACACCAGGTTCGCCGACGGGTGGTCTTGCAGGCCTCGGCCGACGGGGAGGTCGGCCACGACCGGGATGCCCAGGGCGGCCAGTTCGTCGGCCGGGCCGATGCCGGACAGCAGCAGCAGTTGCGGTGAGTTGTAGGCGCCCGCGCACACGATGACCTCGCGCTCGGCCCGGATCTCGATCTCCTCGTCGAGCCTGGCCCCGACGACCCCCACCGCGCGACCGCCTTCGACCAGGATCCGGTGGACCTGCACGTTGGTCTCGACGGTCAGGTTGGGCCGCCCGGCAGCGGGCGTCAGGTACGCGGTGGCGCTGCTGCACCGGCGGCCGTCGCGCTGGGTCAGTTGGTAGCGGCCGAATCCGTGCTGCTCGGCGCCGTTGAAGTCATCGTTGGCGGCGTAGCCCGCTTCGACCGCGGCCTCGACGAACGCGGTGGACATGGGGTTGTTCGACCGGCCCTCCGACACCGCCAGCGGGCCACCGGCGCCGTGGTAGCGCGAGGCGCCGCGTTCGTTGTCCTCGGACTTGATGAAGTACGGCAGCAGGTCCGCGAAGGTCCACCCGGGCAGGCCCCAGCCGTCGTAGTCGGCGGGGTTGCCGCGCATGTAGACCATGCCGTTCATCGAGCTGGTGCCGCCCAGCACCCGCCCGCGGGGCAGGTAGAGCCTGCGGCCGCCGAGGAACGGCTCGTCGTGGGTGTCGTAGTCCCAGTCCAGTGTGGACCGGAACAGGGCGCCCGCGCCGAGCGGCACGTGGATGTTCTCGTTGGTGTCGACCGGGCCCGCTTCGACCAGGGTCACCCGCACGTCGGGGTCCTGCGACAGCCGGCCCGCCAGCACGCAGCCCGCGGACCCGGCCCCGATGACCAGGTAGTCCGTCACCCGCGCGGTCATGCCCCGGTGACCTTTCCGTCGGTGCCCAGCCGCCCGAGGACCTCGGCGATGGCCGACACGGCGCGTTCGGCCTCGTCGCGGCGCAGCACCAGCGGCGGCGACAACACCAGCGTGGGCCCGTAGTCGCGCAGGATCACCCCGTGGGCCTCGCGCAGTTCGGTGGTGACCGCGCCCGCCATGATCGGCTCACGGGTCGCCTTGTCGGCCACCAGCTCGATGCCCGCGGTGGCGCCCTCGACCCGGATGTCGCCGACCACCGGCAGCTCCGCCAGCGGCGCCAGCAGCTCGGCGAACCACTCGCCGATCTCCTTGGCCCGCCCCAGCAGGCCGTCCTGTTCGATCAGGTCCAGGTTGGCCAGGGCGACCGCGCACGCGGTGGGGTGCGCGGAGTAGGTGTGGCCGTGGAAGAAGTACGCGCCCTCCCCCGCGACCGCCTCGCCGATGTCGTCGCGGATGAGCACCGCGCCGAGCGGGGCGTAGCCGCTGGTGAGGCCCTTGGCGGTGACGATCATGTCCGGGCGCATGCCGCGCGCGGCCGAGTCGAACCAGGTGCCGGTGCGGCCGAACGCGGTGACGACCTCGTCGGCGATCAGCAGGATGCCGTGCGCGCTGAGCAGTTCGCGCACCCGGGGCCAGTAGTCCGGCGGCGGGGTGAGGATGCCGCCGCCGCCCATGACCGGTTCGCCGATCATCGCGGCGATGTTGTCGGCGCCGAGCCGCTCGATGGTCTCGGCGAGCTCGGTGAGCAGGAACTCGGTGGTGTCCTGCCCGCCGTAGAAGTCGTCGGCGCGGTAGGGGTAGGGCGCGGACACCTTCTCCACGTGCGGCAGGTTCGGGCCGATGCCCACGTGCATGGGCGCGAACCCGGTCGCGGTGCCGCTGCCGTAGGTGGCGCCGTGGTAGGCCAGCTGCCGGGAGATGATCCACGTGCGGTCGGTGTCGCCGCGGCTGTGGTGGTAGAGCCGGGCGACCTTGATGGCGGTCTCGACGCCCTCGGAGCCGCCGCAGGTGAAGAACACCCGGGACAGGCCCTCGGGGGCGAGTTCGCTGAGCCGCACCGCCAGCCGGACCGCTTTGTCGTTGGTGAACCCGAAGAACCCGGAGAAGTACGCCAGTTGGCTGGCCTGCTCGGCCAGGGCGGTCACCAGTTCCTCGCGGCCGTGCCCGACCTGCGCGGCCCAGTTGCCGCCGCCGGAGACGTCGAGCAGTTCGGCGCCGCCCGCGTCCCACACGGTGCTGCCCGCGCCGCGCACGACCACCGTGCGCTGCGGGCTGGCGCCGCTCTGGTGGGGGTGGATGACGTGCCGCCGGTCGAGGTCCTCCCATTCCGCCACGGACACACCCGTGCTGTCGATCCCTGTCGTGGTCACGTTCCCACCCCTGCCCTCCGTCGGCTGCCGGGTCCCATCACGTGCTCTGAAGTGCTGTTGTCGAGAATCACCGCGCGGCGGCGCCCGCCGCATCTCCGGGAATGCGCGGTCAGTAGTCGATGGAGCGCCAGAAGTCGTAGCTGTGCCCGACGCGGAAGTTCCCCGGTCGCACCGCGCCCGGCTGCAGCACCTGGGCGAGGGCGGCGTCGCGGTTGGCGCTGGGCCAGTGCGGCAGGCCGCGGCCGTTGGGGTCGCCGGTGCGGGCGAAGCGGCTCCAGTAGTCGATCATCGTGTTCGACAGCGCCCGCTGCGCCGGGGTGAAGGTGCGGCCCGCGAAGTAGACGGTGGTGAACAGGTACTGCAGTTCGGCGTCCTGGTAGGCGCCGGTCGGGAACGACGGCAACGCCAGGTCCCCGTACCAGGGCGCGTCGCGGTCGGCGAACTCGTAGGCGTAGGTCGGCACGTGGCGGGCGAACAGGGCCGCGGTGTCGCTCTGCGGCCGCGACAGCAGCGCGTCAGTCGCCAACGCCGACCAGGCCAGGCTCGGGATGTTCTGGTAGGCCGACAACGGGTACCGGGCGAGCACCCGCTCGGCGTTCGCGGCGCCGACGAAGTTGCGCACCCGCAGCACGTAGCCTTCCGGTGTCAGCTTCGGGTAGCCCCACAGCTCCAGGTAGGCGTCGGAGGTGCGGTAGGCGTCGCGGTTGGACCCGAGCAGCACCGGCACCTTGTGGAAGCGGCCCGTGTCGAACGCGACCAGCGGGTCGAGCGGCAGCACACCCCCACCGCCGTAGACCGGGGTGAACATCAGGAACGGGGCCTTCTTCAGCAGGTCCATCGCCGGGACCGCGCGCAGGCACGCGGCCGCGGTGGCCGGGTCGGCGCACCCGACGTCCTTGGCCAGCGCGAGACCGTGCTTCTCGGCCGCGGCGCGCGAGCGGGGCAGCCCCAGCGGTTCGGGGTCCGGTGACCCGTCGCCCCTGGGCACGGTGTGCAGGGTGCACGGGTTGCTCATCGTGATGACCTTGTGGAACAGCCCGGCCGCCGACGGCGAGGTCATCTGCACGCACACGGCCTTGCCACCCGACCACTGGCCGGAGATGGTGACGTTGCCGGGGTCGCCGCCGAACGCGGCCGCGTTGCGCCGGATCCAGCGCAGCGCCTCCTGCTGGTCCTCCAGCCCGAAGTTGCCCGAGCGCTGCTTGGCCTCACCGCCGTCGAGCGCGGGGTGCGCCATGAACCCCAACGCCCCCAGGCGGTAGTTGACCGTCACCGCGACGACGTCACCGCGTGCGGCCAGTGTCGTGGGCAGCGTCTCGTGACTGGATCCGGCGCTGAACCCGCCGCCGTGGAAGAACACCAGCACGGGCAGCCGCCGATGGTCGGTGCGCCGCGGGGTCGTTACGTTGAGGTAGAGGCAGTCTTCGCTTTCGCTGTGCAGGTACGGGTGTAACTCCACTTGGGCGCAGCCGTTACCCGGTTTCGTCGCGGCCCGGGTTCCGTGCCAGGACTGTGCGGGTCGTGGTGAAGCCCACCGCAGCGGCCCGACCGGGGGCGCCGCGTACGGGATCCCTTGGAACTCGCGGTATTCCTGGGTCACGGTGCCGCGCACGGCGCCTTTGTCGGTGCGCACCAGGGCCGGGTTCCCGGTGGACTCGGTGGACTCGGTGGCTGAGGCGGGGGTGGCGAGGCCGAGCCCGAGGGCGGCCACCGCCACCAACGCGCGGGCGATCGGGGTGGGTCGCATGGCGATGTCTCCTCGGGGTGGGTCAGCGCTGGGTCCGCACGACCTCGTCGAGGTCGGCGCCGGAGTAGGTTCGTGCGTCGGTGAAGTACTCGACCCGCAGGGTTTCCGGGGCGCTGCCGGGTACCGGCGAGCGGCAGGTGGCGTTGTAGGCGTCGAGCAGCGCCTGCGCGTCCGCGCTGGCCTGGGCGAACCGCTCCACCGGGTCGGCGCCGTGGGCGAGGACGTCGCCCATCGCGTGGGTCATGATGTCCTGAGCGCGGGCGAACTCGCCGAACAGCGCGCCTTCCGAGGGCGGCCACACCCCTTTGGACCCGGCCCGGTCGGGGTAGGTGGCGAGTTGGTCGCTGGGCACCCGGTGGTAGGGGTGCGCGGCGAACCAGCCTTCCTCGTCGAGCAGGTCGTAGGCGGCGTGGGTCAGCGGCAGGAAGCTGTTGTCCTTGTGCCGGTCGGCGGCTTTGCGCGGGCTGTGGGTGAACTGCAGGAACGCCAACGCCCCGTCGCGGGTGGCCTCGTCCAGGCCGTCGGCCAACCACAGGGAGCTGCCCGCGATGGCGTTGCCCGCGTACGGGACCGCGCTGTTGTACGGCCAGGCCCCGACTTCGAGCCCGAACCCGGCGCCCGCGGCGGCCTGCACCATGTAGTTGACGTCGTTGGAGGAGCTGATCCGCAACCCCACCCGCTGCTCGGCGAAGGACTGGAAGGTGCCCTGCCAGTCGGGGATCGTGCCGGTGTACTCGTAGTGCCCCGCGGTGTGCAGGTCCCGCCACCACCGCACCCAGGCGAGCATCTGCGGGGAGGCGAGGTCGACCTTGGTGGCCCGCCCGGCGCGGCCGTTGCCGTTGTCGGCGAGCAGCCCGCCCTGGGAGGCGAGCGCCTGCTGGAAGAACATGCCGTGGTTGGCCCAGCCGATGGTGGGCCCGGGGCGGGTGTCGGCGAGCGCGGCGCAGGCGCGGTCGACCTCGGCCCAGGTGGCGGGCAGACCGTTGAGCCCGGCGGCGGCCATCTGCTCGGTGTTGGCGTAGAGGACGCTGGTCGTGCCGACCGACGGCATCGACATCAGGTCGCCGCCGACGGTGTAGTAGTCGCGCATCGCCGGGATGATGTCGTCGATCACGACCGGTTCGCCCAGGATCTCGGTGCGGTCGCCGATGGCCCGGCGCACCGAGGTGTAGCGCGGTCGCCCGTCGGGATCGGTGGTGTCCCTGGCGATCTGGCTCATGTAGAAGTAGTACTCGGCGACCGCGGGCCCCTTGCCCTCGGCGACGGCGGCCGAGATCTCCTGCGGCGCGGTGAAGAACCCCAGCGCCCGCAGTTCGACCCGGTACTCGGGGTGCGCGGCCTCGAACTCCGCCGCCTGCCGGTGCCACCAGTCCATGTAGCCGGGGAAGGTCAGGTCGGCCACCCAGATGTGCAGCGCGGTCGTGGTCGTCATGCGGTCTCCTGCCTGCTGTCGGGCGAACGCCCCGGGCGCAACCGCGACAGATGCTTCCCGCCCCGGCTCGGCGGGCGCATCTCCCGGATTGCTGTGGTTGCCGGGCGGGAGCGCATGGCCGAAGGTGCGGCGCCGGTGGCGCGGCGCCGATAGTGGGGGCCGGATCCGCCGCCTGATCACCGAGGGACACGCCCATGGTCATGCCCGAGAGCCCATCCACCGCGACCGAGCCCACCGGGCCGGTGACGGTCGCCGAGTTCGCCTCGGCGCCGCGCGAGCACCTCGACGCCGTCCACCGGTCGCTGATCGACGCCGTGTGGACCGACGGCCGGGCACGCGGTGCCGCGCTCGGCGTCGCCCGCGACCTGGTCGCCGTGTTCGCCGACCTCGACGCCGACCGGCAGGGGCGGGCCGCGGTCGTGCTCGGCCTGCTCGTCGACACCGAGTACCCGAGGTCCGAGAGGGAGCTGACCGCCGCGGTCCGCGCCGGGGTCGACACCTACTTGGCGGTGTGGCGGGCGACCACGAAGGACCAGCCGCTGTCGTTGGCGCTGCTGTACCTGCTCGGTCACTTCCCGGAGGCCCGTGACCGGATCCTGGACGTGGCCATCGACCTGGGTGTCGACGACGACGACCTGTCCAGGTTGGAGCGCGCGGTGTCGCGGCTGGACCCGGCCAACCCCGACCTGGGCCGCGCTTTCCCGTACCCGGCCGCGTGGGAGCTCGACGACACCGAACGCGACTTCGACCGGGCGTGGATCGCCGCGCTCACCCCGGAGCAGGTCCAGGCCCATTGGGACAACGACACCGAGACCGTGCTCGGCCACGCGGGCGCCAAGGCCTACTGGGCGGTGCGCAACGGGACCCCCACCCCCGTCGTGGTCGACTCGGTGCCCCCTCGCGCGCCCGGGCCGTTGCCGAACGACATCGCCGGTTTCCTGCGGCACGGCGCGGCGTTCCACTGCCCGAGCTGCGGTCGCGGTTTGGCGTTCGACGAGACGGCGGCCCGCTGCACGGGGTGCGCCAACGCCTACGCCATCGACGGCGGCATCGTCGACTTCACCACGACCATCGGCGACGGCCACGACCGCGGTTCGGACTTCCTGTTCAAGCTCGCCGAGATGCCGAGCATGGGCTTCTTCTACGAGGCCTACGCGCGGCCGAACTTCCTGCGGTTGTGCGGGTCCAATTGGGCCGCGCAGGTGCTGCCCTCGGATGAGGACGGCTACATCGCCGAGCACGTGCAACCAGTGGAGGGGCCGGTGCTCGACCTGGCGGCGGGGGCGGGTCGGTGGACCGCGGCGTTGGCCAAGGCGGTCGGTGTGCAGCGGGTGGTGGCCCTCGATCTGGGGTTGCCGATGCTGAGCACCCTGCGGTCGCGGCTGCCGGAGATCCCGGCCGTGCTCTCCAGCGGACGGTCACTGCCCTTCGCCGACGGGTCGTTGGGCGCGGTGCTGTGCTGGAACGCGCTGCAGGCCTTCCCCGACGACGCGCCCGCGGTGATCGCCGAGGTGGGCCGCTGCCTGCGGCCCGGCGGCACGTTCACGCTGCTGACGTTCCGGCAGGCACCGGACCCGGTGTACCGGCACTTCGTGTGGCGCCACCACTTCCCGCAGCACGCCGACGGGTTGCGGCTGTTCGACTACGCCGACCTGCGGGCGTGGTTGCGGGCGGCGGGCCTGCGGGTGCGGCACGAGTGGCGGCCCGGCACGTTCGTGGTGATCACCGCGGAGCGGGAGGCGTAGCAGACCCCCGGCCGTGCGGGTGTCGCTCCCCGCACGGCCGTGTCCCGCTCGGTGTCAGCCCTGCTCGAGGGCGAAGGAGCCGATCTTGACGTCGCCGTCGCGGACGTAGGTCGCGGCGATCACCCCGGTTTTGGTGATCATCGTGTTGACGAGCTTGAGACCGGCCGGGTGGGTGCCGTCGGCGAAGAGCTTCTTGCCGCTGCCGAGCAGCACCGGGAAGTGGGTGAGCCGGAACTCGTCGACGAGGTCGTTGGCCAGCAGCGTCTGGATCAGGTTGCCGCTGCCGGGGACGTGGATCTCGCCCTCGCGCTGCTTGAGGTCGGTGATCTCGGCGACCACGTCCCCGCTGAGCACGGTGGTGTTCTGCCAGTGCGGGTCGCGCAGGGTGGTGGACACGACGTACTTCTGCGTGTTGTTCATGATCTTGCCGATGGGGTCGTCGTCGGGGACCTTCGGCCAGAAGGCGGCGAAGATGTCGTAGGTCCGGCGACCGATCAGCAGCGCGCCGCTCTGCTCGAGGGCGGCCAGGCTCTCGTCGAAGTGCGGGACGAGCCAGCCGCCGAGTTCGAACCCGCCGCTGGTGTCCTCGTCCGGGATCCCGGGGGACTGCATGACGCCGTCGAGTGACAGCGAGGTGGTGACCACGAGCCTGCCCAACGCAGTGCCCTTTCTCGTCGGTGGATGTGTCGCGGTGGGGGTGGGGAGGTTCTCGGGGTGGGGTGGAGCGGGGTGCCGGTCAGCGGGCGCTGGCGGCCAGGACGTGCTGGGGGGTGCCGGGGATGCGGTGCTCGAACCAGATCGGGCGCCAGTCCGCCAGTTCGTGGAAGCGGCGCAGTTCGCTGACCCCGCCCAGCCAGCCCAGCCAGCCCGCGTGCGGCGGGTTGCGCTCGTCGAATCCGCTGTGGACGAAGGTGAGCCTGGTGCCGCCGTCGCTGTCGGCCAGCTCCCAGGTGCTGGTCATGTTGCCCCAGTCGAGGCCGACCCTGCGGTCGGGCACCAGATCGATGATGGTGGCCACGGAGTTGTCGACGTCCTTGTCCACGCCGAAGCCGCCCATCGCCCACCGGCCGCCCACGTGCGGTTCGACCTCCACGGTGGCGCCGAACCACTGGCCGAAGCGCTCGGGTTCCATCAGCGAGCGGAACACCGCCTCGGGGGCGGCGTCGATGACCACCGTGCCGCTGAGGCCCTCCGCGGCGAAGTCGCACTTGGGGGTGAGCTCGCGGCCCTCGACGTAGTCGACCAGGTTCGCGATCGACAGCGTCCAGAAGGTGGCCAGCACCGAGCGCGGGCCCTCCTCGGCGACCACCTGCGCCCAGTCCGGCACGTGGGTCTGGGTGACCGACACGATCGTGCTGCCGGGGCCCTCCTCGGCCAGCGACAGCTCCACGGTGGTGTCCTCGCCGCCCAGCGGCCACACGAACCGCAGCGTGTGCTCGTCGACGTAGACCGGGCGCTGGGTCGGTGTCGTGCCCTCGGGGGTGTAGCGGCCCCAGAAGGCGTACCGGCCGGGCAGGTCGACCTCGGCGTGCTCGGCCAACCAGGTGCGCAGCGCCTGCGCGTCGGTCAACGCGCGCCGCACCTGGGCGATCGGCGCGCCCGCGCGGGCGCGCAGGACCATCGGAGCGCTCACGGCGCCTCCTTCGGCAGCTGTGGGTAACAGGCCACGGCGAGCTTGAAGGCATCACCCTGCGCGCCGCCGTAGCGGGCGAACAGGTCTTGCAGGGTAGCGCGCAGTTCGGCCAGGAAGTCCTGCCGCCGCTCGGGCGGCACCCTGATCTGGCCGGACACCCCGAGCGAGGGCAGCTCGGGCAGCACCCCGGTGCCCGAGGTCTGCTCGAGCACCGCGATGTCGGTGAGCACCTCCTCCATCAGGTCGAGCACGAAGCCCAGGCTCAGCTCGTCCTGCTTGGCGCGCAGCCCGATCGGGCCGACCAGCTTGGGGGACAACCGGAACGAGCGGGCGCTGGCCTGGTAGACGCCTTCCTTGATGCCGCGCACGCTGCGCTCGGACACCCTGGCCACCAGACCGGCGTCGACCAGCCGCTGCACGTGGTAGTACACCCACTGCGGCGTCTGCCCGAGCCGGGCGCCGACCTCGGTGCACGAGCGCGGCGCGTCGAGCTGGCGGAGCACCTCCACGCGCTGCGGCTTGAGCAGCACCTCGGCCTGCTCGAACTGGTCCAGGTACAGCACGTCCCTCATGGGCACAGTCTTCTCCGTAAAAGGATCCCTTGTCAATCGAGCCGATCGCACCCCACCCGAACCGGGTGAGCGGCGCGCGCTTTTCTCCGATAATGCGGACCCGCCCGGGAAATGGTCCCCCGGCCGGTTCCGTGCAATAGCGTGGTCGCCAGTCGCCAGCGCGCACGAAAGAGTGGTCACATGCTGCCCGATCGCATTGTCTCGCGCTCGTCCCGCCGTCGCCCAGCGCTCACCCGCGCGTTGATCCCCGTCCTCGCCGCCGCCGCGCTGAGCGCCCCGACCGCCCAGGTCGCGCTGGCCTCCCCCGCTGTGACCGGCGGGAATCCCGCGTTGGTCTGGGGTCCGTGCCCCGATGTCACGCAGCCGTCGCTGGGTCTGGAATGCGCGGCGCTGCCGGTTCCGCTTGACTACTCGCGGCCGCACGCGGAGAAAATCTCGGTGGCCGTGTCCCGACTGCCGAGCACACGTCCGGAGAAGCGCCGCGGTGTGCTCGTGCTCAACCCGGGCGGCCAATTCGACTCCGAACTCGACCAGGCGCTGCGACTGGTGTCACTCGGTCTCCCGGCCGCGGTGCGCGAGTCCTACGACCTGGTCGCCTTCGACCCCAGGGGAATCGGCCGCAGCACCCCGGTGACCTGCGACCTGCGCCCCGGCCAGGACCTCAACGTGCCCGCCTCGCCCTACGCGGCGACCACGGCCGACCTGCTGCGCCAGTGGTCGCGGTTGCGGATCATCGCCGGGCAGTGCGCGCACTCGGCCACCGCGGGCCTGTTGCCGCACATGTCGACCGCGAACGTCGCCAGGGACCTCGACCGGATCCGGGCCGCGCTGGGCGAGCGGCGCGTCTCCTACCTGGGCTATTCCTACGGCACCTACCTGGGCGCGGTGTACGCGACGTTGTTCCCCGACCGCACCGACCGGGTCGTGCTCGACAGCGTCGTCGGCTCCGGCGGCATCGACTACACCTGGTCGCGCAGGCTCGGCGAAGGCGTGCAGGACACCTTCCCCGACTTCGCCGCCTGGGCCGCCGCCCGCGACGACACCTACCACCTGGGCGCCACCCCCGACCTGGTCCAGGCCAAGTACCACGCCCTGGCGCAGCGGCTCGACCGGCGACCGCTCGGGCACGTGACCGGCGCCGAGTTCCGGTACAGCACCTTCGGTTCGCTGTTCGCCGCCGCGGCCTACCCGTCGTTGGCCGAGTCCTGGCACCAGATCGACCAGGGGATCGTCCCGGGCGCGCCGCGACCGCAGGCCGACTTCTCCGGGTTCATGCACCTGGCCTGCAACAGCGGCCAGTGGCCGAAGGACTTCGACACCTACCGGCGCACCCTGGAGCGCGACCGGGCCCGGTTCCCGATGTTCGGCGGTTCCGGCGCGGGCCCGTGGTTGTGCCCGTTCCGGCCCCGGCCGGTGGAGGCCCCGGTGCGGATCTCCGACCGCGGCCCGTCGACCGTGCTCATGGTGTCGAACCTGCGCGACCCGGGGACCCCGTACGTCGGCGCCGTGGAGACCCGTCGGGCGTTGGGGCAGCGGGCGCGGCTGGTGTCGGTGGACGACAGCGGGCACCTCGTCTACCTGTACCACGGCAACCGGTGCGCCAACGACCTCGTGACCCGGTTCCTGGTGACCGGCGAGCGCCCCGCGACCGACCAGCGCTGCTGACCACCGACCCGAGTCCCGGGGGACCGCGATGACCAAGATCGGGCTGCCCGGCGAGGCGGCTTTCACCGAGGCCACCGAGGTGTTCAACCTCGCCGCTCCGGCCCGGCCCGCGGCGGCGATCACCGCCCGCACCGTCGACGACGTCCGCGCCGCCGTGCGCCACGCGGCCGCCGAGCGGCTTCCGGTGCGGGTGCACACCACCGGGCACGCCGCCGGTGGCGTCCGCCCGGTGGCGGGTGGCCTGTTGATCCGCACCCAGTTGGCGGGCGGCGTCGAGGTCGACGCGGCGCGGCGGATCGCGCGGATCCCGGCGGGCACCCGCTGGGGCGCGGTCGTCGAGGCGACCGCGCCGCACGGGCTGACCGCGGCGCACGGCTCGTCGGCCACCGTCGGCGTCGTCGGGTACCTGCTCGGCGGCGGGATGAGCTTCTACGGCAGGCGCCACGGGCTGGCCGTCAACACGGTGGTGGCGCTGGAGGTGGTCACCGCCGACGGTGAGCTGCGCCGGGTCGACGCGGCGTCGGACCCGGAGTTGTTCTGGGCGATGCGCGGCGGGGGCGGCGGTTTCGGGGTCGTCTCCGCCGTCGAGATCGCCCTGTTCCCGGTGACCTCGGTGATCACCGGCGCCGCCTACTGGCCGGCCGCACACGCCCGGCGGCTGTTTGAGACCTGGCGCGAGTGGACGGCCACCGCGCCGTGGGAGGTGACCACGACGGTGCGGGTGATGAACCTGCCACCCGTGCCCGACGTGCCACCGGAGCTCGCGACCGGTCCGATGCTGTGCGTCGACGGCGCCGTCCTGTCCGACACCGACGACCTGGCCACCGCGCTGCGCCATGCCGGCGACCTGCTCGGCCCGCTGCGCGAGATCGCCGCCCCGGTGCTCGACACCTGGCGGCCCGGCCCGGCCGCCGCGGTGCTCGACGCGCACATGGACCCGGCCCAGCCGATGCCGGTCATCGGTGATCACCTGCTGCTTGGCGAGCTCGACACCGACGGCGTCGACACGCTGCTGCGCGTGCTGGGCGACGGGTCACCGCTGATCGCCGCCGGTCTGCGCCAACTCGGTGGCGCCTACGCCGTGCCCGCCCCGGACGGCGGCGTCCTCACCCGGCTCGACGCCGCGTACTCCTACGCGGGATCCGGCGTACCGATGGGCCCGGTGTCCCCGGAGGCCCTGCGTGAGCACTGCACGCTGGTCCGAGAAGCGTTGGCGCCGTGGGACACTGGCAGCACCGTGCCCTGTTTCGTCGAGGACTCCACGCGCCCGCAGCGGCACCTGGACGCCGAGCAGGTCGACGCGGTCGACGCCGTGCGGGCCCGGGTCGACCCGACCGGCCTCTTCCACGGCGACACAGCCCCGCACGCGACTACCCGCCGAACCTGACCCGGGGATACGCGAACGTGCTCACCTGCGCGGTGAGCACTCCGGAAGATGTGGGCGCCGCGGCCGAGAACCCAGCATGTGCACTGCGGCGGCACCGGGACCCCGACACCGGTGCGCCGATCGCCCACAGGGATCGGAGCCAGGATGCAGCCCTTCCACATCGAGATTCCCCAGGCCGACCTCGACGACCTGCGCCACAGGCTGGCCACGACCCGCTGGCCCGCCGAGGCACCGGAGCCGGGCTGGCGCCGCGGCGTCCCGGTCGGCTACCTCAAGGAACTCGCCGAGCACTGGCGCGACGAGTTCGACTGGCGCGCCGCGGAGGCCCGGCTCAACCGCTACCCGCAGTTCCGCACCGAGATCGACGGCACCACCGTGCACCTGCTGCACGTGCGCTCACCGGAACCGAACGCGTTACCGCTGGTGCTCACGCACGGCTGGCCCGGCTCGATCGCGGAGTTCCTCGAGGTGATCGACCCGCTGACCAACCCGCGCGCGCACGGCGGTGACCCCGCTGACGCCTTCCACCTGGTCATCCCGTCGATCCCGGGGTTCGGGTTCTCCCCGCCGCCCACCGAGCCCGGCTGGAACGCCGCCCGCGTCGCCCGCGCGTGGGCGACGCTGATGCAGCGGCTGGGCTACGACCGCTACGCCGCCCAGGGCGGCGACGCCGGGTCGGTGATCACCCTGGAGCTGGCCAGGCACGCCCCGGAGCGGGTCGTGGGCGCGCACGTGAACATGCTGCTGACCTTCCCCTCCGGTGACCCGGCCGAGCTGGCCGACCTGAGCGAGGCCGACCAGGCCCGCCTGGGGCGCCTGGCGCACTTCGACACCGACCTGTCCGGGTACATGAAGCTGCAGTCGACCCGGCCGCAGACCCTGGCCTACGCCCTCACCGACTCCCCCGTCGGGCAGCTCGCCTGGGTCGTGGAGAAGTTCCACGACTGGACCGACTCGGCGAAGGCCCCCGAGGACGCGGTCGACCGCGACCACATGCTCACCAACGTGTCGCTGTACTGGTTCACCGCGACCGCGGGGTCCTCGGCGCAGCACTACTACGAGGGCGCCGACGCGCTGCGCCCGGCCGCGGCGGGCAGCGAGCCGCCGCCCCCGATCACCGTCCCGGTCGGGGTGACCGTGTTCCCCCACGACATCCTCGTCCCGCTGCGCCGCCTGGCCGACCGGGACCTGCCGACCATCACGCATTGGACCGAACAGGACCGCGGTGGCCACTTCGCCGCCATGGAACAGCCCGGTCTGCTCGTCGACGACATCCGCGCCTTCTTCGCCGCCCACCGCTAGCCCACGTCCCCCCGATCGTGTGACGCGTTCACACGGTCGGGTCGTGCCGCCGCCGTCGTGCGCACCGGCTCCGGGCGACCCGGGGCCGGTGTCGACTCCGGACGGCGGACACCGGGCCCGACCTGCGCACACACCCCCTCGCCCGTCCCGTGCGGGACCCGCCGCGCGGCATTGACAAAGATGTCCCTTTACGTACAAGATCCCTTGCATGACGAAGGAGTGCTGCCCATGAACGTCAGTGGTGGGACCGAGACCGACGTCCGGGCCGGGCGGCGGGAATGGATCGGCTTGGCCGTGCTCGGGTTGCCGACGATCCTCATCGCGCTCGACATGAGCGTGCTGTACCTGGCGCTGCCGCACGTCGCCAGCGACCTCGGCGCCAGCAGCGTCCAACAGCTGTGGATCACCGACATCTACGGGTTCCTGCTCGCGGGCCTGCTGGTGACCATGGGCACCGTCGGCGACCGCATCGGCCGCCGCAAGCTGCTGCTCATCGGCGGCGCCTGCTTCGCCGCGGCGTCCGTGCTGGCCGCCTACTCCCAGTCGCCGGAGATGCTGATCGCGACCCGGGCCCTGCTGGGCATCGCCGGGTCGACCGTGATGCCCTCCACGATGTCGCTGATCAGCAGCATGTTCACCAACCCCAAGCAGCACGCCACGGCGCTGTCGGTGTGGATGGTGTGCTTCATGGGCGGCGTCGCCCTCGGCCCGATCATCGGCGGCGCGCTGCTGGAGGCGTTCTGGTGGGGCGCGGCGTTCCTGCTCGGTGTCCCGGTGATGCTGGTGCTGCTGGTGCTGGCGCCCCGGTTCCTGCCCGAGTACCGCAACCCCGGCGCCGGGCGCATCGACCTGTTCAGCGTCGCCCTGTCACTGCTGGCGATCCTGCCGCTGGTCTACGGCCTCAAGCAGCTCACCCGCGGCGGCGGCACCGTCGTGGCCATCCTCGCGATCGCCGTCGGCCTCGCCGCGGGCATCACCTTCGTGCGCAGGCAGAACCGCCTCGAAAGCCCCCTGCTCGACCTCAAGCTGTTCCGCAACGGCACCTTCACCACCGCGCTGCTGCTGACCACCTTCGCCGGGCTGATCTCGGCCAACCAGCTGTTCGTCTCGCTCTACCTGCAGACCGTGCAGCAGCTGACCCCGGTGCAGACCGCGCTGTGGTTGCTGCCCGGCGCGATCAGCATGATCCTGCTCATCCAACTCGCCCCGGTGCTCATCCAGCGCATCAAACCCGCCTACGTCATCGCGGGCGGCTTGATCGTCGCCGCGGTCGGCTACCTGATGCTCACCCAGGTCGGCTCCAGCACCGACGACCTCGGCCTCACCATCACCGCGCTCGTGGTGGCCAATCTCGGCATCGGCCCCATGGCGGGCCTGTGCGCGGTGCTGGCCATGCAGTCCGCGCCACCGGAGCACATCGGCGCCGCCGCCTCGCTCACCGAGACCTCCGGCGAGTTCGGCCTGGCGATGGGCGTGGCCACGGTCGGCGTGGTCGGGTTCAGCCTCTACCGCTCCGCCGTCGAGATCCCCGCGTCCACCCCGGACACCGTGGCCGACGCCGCCCGCGAAAGCGCCGCGGGCGCCATCTCGGTGGCCGACCAACTGCCCCCAGCCGACGCGGCCAGCCTGCTCACCAGCGCCTACCAGGCGACCACCAGCAGCCTGCACATCAGCGCCGCGATCTGCGCGGGCCTGGTGGTGGTGTGCGCGGTCATGGTCAGCGTCGGCCTGCGCCGCATCCCGGCCGCCAACGCCGCCGCCACCCCCCAGGAGGCGAGCGAACCGGCGAGTTCCTGACACACCGGGTGGTGGTGCCCGCGCCCGCCGCGGACGAGCGCGGGCACCACCACCCAACCCCTCGCGCTTCACCAGTTCCAAACCGCGGCGACCAGCACACCGCCGCCAGCGACACCATGGGGGTAGGGGTGGACGACGTCTTCGGCAGCGCGGTCGACCGGGTCATCCGGCAGATGTACGACAACCTCGGCGCGCAGATCACGGTGGACGACCTCGCCAGGACCGCGCTCTACAGCAAGTTCCACTTCTCCCGCGCCTTCCAGCGGGTCACCGGCGTCCCACCCGGCCGGTTCCTCTCGGCCATGCGGCTGCTGGAGGCCAAACGGCTGCTGCTGTCGACCACGATCAGCGTCACCGAGATCGGCCAGCAGGTCGGCTACGCCAGCATCGGCACCTTCAGCTCCCGCTTCAGCGACAACGTCGGCGCACCACCCTCCCTCTACCGCGAACTCGGCCGCATCGGCACCGGCACCACCGCCCTGCTCGACGACGCCCCCGTCGCCCCGGCCCCGCTGTTCCGCTACACCGTCCTGGGCCGCCCCGCGCCCAGCGCGCTGCGCCGCCGCTGGCACCTGCTGGCCTACTCCGTCGCCGAAGGCGAAACCGACGGCCCGGTCGCCGCGCACGGCACCGTCACCGGCTCGATCGGACAGATCCCGATCCGACCCGACACCGTCACCAGCTTCACCGGCCTGTGCCTGCGCCCCAAACGCGGCCTGGACCCGCCCGTGTCGCTGGCGCTGCTGGAGCTGCGCCCGGAGGCCTGCGGCACCCATGCGCACTGACCAGCGCACCCGCGCGCGTGCCAAGTCCCGCATTCTCGGAGAAGCGGGCGGCATACCCGTGCACGAGCCTGTTAGCCACGACCGGCCGCCCCGGGCGTGCCTGCCGCGCAGGCTATCGCGGGAGAGGAACGACCACCGTGACCCAGCACCTCGACGATCCCGAGCAGGCCGACAACCCCGGTACGACCAGCCGGCGAGCGCCCGCCCCAGCCCGACCCGGCCGAGCGGGAGGGCGGGCCAGAGGCACCCGAAGCCGGTTATCGCTGCTGCTGTTATCGGCCACCGGCATCGCCTTCGTCGTCTACGTGATCCGGCCCTACCTGACCCTCGACCCCGCCCAGGCCCGGATCCCACCGCAGCACTGGCTGCACTACGCCTTCCTCGCCGGGCACGTCATCACCGGCTCGGTCGCCGTCCTCACCACACTGCTGCAGCTGTGGCCGTGGCTGCGCCGCGAACACCCCGCCGTGCACCGCGCGTCCGGCCGCGTGTACCTCCTCGCGGGCGCCATCCCCAGCGCCCTGCTCGCCCTGGCCATGTACCCGGTCGCGTTCACCCCCGGCAGCGTCGCCGTCCTCCTCGCCGCTCCACTGTGGACCATCTCGGCCGTGCTCGGCTGGGTCCGCGCCCGACAGCACCGCTACGCCGAACACCGCCGCTGGATGGTCTACAGCTTCGCCATCATGTGGGGCTTCGGCGTCTGGGGCTTCGTCATCGGCAACGTCGGCATGCACTGGCTGGGCATCAACCCGTTCATCGCCGTCGAAGCCGCGCGCTGGGTCGGCTGGGTCGGCACCCTGCTGATCGCGCACTGGTGGCTCGAGCGCCGCGCGGGCCGCAACCTCGGCGGGGTCAGCACCCGCGCCAAGAGGAACACCACCACCGCCGTGCACCCGCACGGCGGCTCCACACCCACCGTGCAGCTCACCGTCCCGGAGCTGTGAACACCGGATCGCCGCGCGCGGTCCGGGCCAACCACGACAGCGCGCGGCGACGCCGCGCACCGCGACCGAACTAAGGGGATCAACCATGCCCAGTCGCCGGGACTTCCTGCGCCTCGGGGTCGGGACCGGAGCCATCGCCGCGGTGGGGACCCTCGGGACCCTGCCCTCCTCCGCCGCCCCCGGCGGCGGCCGCACCAACTGGGACTCGCTGCGGCGCGCCCTGTCCGGCTCGCTCGTGCTGCCCACCGACACCGGCTACGACTTCGCCAGGCAGCTCGCCGTCCAGGAGTACGACGCGGTCCGCCCCAGGGCCGTCGCCTACTGCGCCTCCGCCCGCGACGTGCAGACCGTGATCAAGTTCGCCCAGGACAACCGGCTGCCCGCGGTCCCGCGCAGCGGCGGCCACAGCTTCGGCGGCTACTCCACCTCCCCCGGCATCGTCCTCGACGTCTCGCGCCTCAACCGGGTCGAGGTCACCGGCGCCACCGTCCGCATCGGACCGGGCAGCCAGCAGGTCGACGTGCTCAACACCCTGGCACCGCGCGGGCTGTCCATGGTCGGCGGCACCTGCGCCACCGTCTGCGCGGGCGGGTTCATCCAGGGCGGCGGCATCGGCTTCCAGACCCGCAAGTTCGGCCTGGCCGTCGACCGGCTGGTGTCGGCGACGGTGGTCCTCGCCGACGGCCGCCACGTCCGCGCCTCCGCCGCGGAGAACACCGACCTGTTCTGGGCGCTGCGCGGCAACGGCGGCGGCAACTACGGCGTGGTCACCGGCTACGAGGTCGCCCCGACCGACGTCCGCCGCATGGTCAACTTCAACATCGTGTTCGAGTGGGAGCACGCCAAGCGGGTCATCGCGGCGTTCCAGCCCTGGGCCTACGAGTCCTCCAACGACCTCGCCGCATCGGCGACGATCATCAACGAGGACGCGGGCTCCGGGAACCCGCCGATCGTGGCCATCGGCGGCGCCTGGCACGGCACGGTCGCCGAACTCGACGTGCTGCTCGACCAGCTCGTCGCCGACGCCGGGGTCCAGCCGGTGTTCCGCGCCGCGACCGACAAATCCTACTTCGACGCCATGATGGAGTGGTACGGCTGCGGCGAGTTCACCGTCGACCAGTGCCACCGCATCGGCTACTCCCCCGAGGCGCAGCTGTCGCGGATGCCCTACAACCGGATGCGCAACCGCATGTTCGCCGGGTACGTGCCCGAGGCCAACATCGACCGCATGCTCGCCGCCCTCGTCGCCGACGGCCGCGCGGGCCAGACCAGGCTGATCTACCTGGACACCTTCGGCGGCAAGGCCAACGAACCCGCCCGCACCGCCACCGCGTTCGTGCACCGCACCTCGAAGATGCTCGCCGGGTTCGTCTGCGGCCTCAACGACCCCGCCGCCACCACCGAGGACACCCAGGCCGCCACCGCCTGGCTCGCCTCCGCGTTCCCGACCCTGGAGCCGGGCTCGCAGGGCGAGAGCTACCAGAACTTCTTCGACCCGGCGCTGCCGGACTGGCGGCGCTCCTACTACGCGGAGAACTACGACCGGCTCGCCAGGATCAAGCGCAAGTACGACCCGCACCAGTTCTTCCGCTTCGCCCGCGCCATCGGCTGAGCGGACGCGCGTCGACCGGGTCGGGTGATTTCCCCGACCCGGTCTTCGGCGACTCCGCCGCCCATTCCGGCGAATGCCACCGGCGGCACCCCTGTCATTCTCCTCAGGCCCCTGGCCGGTAATGTCCCCGTCACACGACCGAGATGGTCGTTCCCCACCGGCGATGTCACCAGCAACGGCGCACGCACTCCGGCCACCCATCCCCGGAAAACGTGCACAGCCGCGAAGAACGCCTAGATCGGAGCAGGCATGGGAATAGTCAAGTTCTCGTTGTCGATGTCCCTCGACGGGTTCATCGCCGGTGTCGACGACCGGCCCGGCCAGGACATGGGTGAGGGCGGCGAGGCACTGCACCACTGGGTGCACGGCGGCGTGCCCGGCAGCTTCGGCTGCACCGGCGTCGACCGCGAGGTCCTCGAGGAACTGCACGAGGCCAACGGCGCGATGATCGTCGGCAGGCGCATGTTCGACATCGACGAGGCCTGGGGCGGCAACACCCCCGGCGGCGTCCCCTGCTTCGTCCTCACCCACAACCCGCCCGCCGAGTGGGTGCGCCCGGACTCCCCGTTCACCTTCGTCACCGACGGCATCCACAGCGCCCTGGCCAAGGCCAGGGCCGCCGCGGGCGACAAGGACGTCGAGGTCGCCAGCGCCAAGGTCGTGCAGCAGTTCCTGCGCGCCGACCTCATCGACGAGTTCACCCTGCACCTGGCGCCGATCCTGCTCGGCCGCGGCATCCGGCTGTTCGAACACCTCGACGACCTCAAGGTCACCACCGAGCGCACCCGGGTCCGCGAGTCGAACCACGCCACCCACATCACTTTCCGCGTGCTCAAAGAGAACGCCTAGCGAAATCGCCCTTATCGACCACGAAATCGCGGCCGATACGCCACCGGGGCCCGTGCTCCACTCGCCACTGCGCCGAGCGGAGCACGGGCCCTGACCTTTGCGTCACCACCGGTCACCGCATTCCAGAAGAAGCCAGACATCGCCGGTTCGAGAAAAATAGGCGATCGTCTCGACGGCGATCTGGAGGATCACATGGTGGCACCAGCGGCTGGCACCAGCGCCGCACCAAGCACCGAAAAACAACGGGTTCCCCGACTCGAGGGTATCCGCGGGATCTGCGCGTTGGGCGTGGTCATCACGCACACCGCGTTCATCTCCGGCCTCGTCGGCTCCTACGACTCCCCACCGACCAACATGTTCGCCGCGGCGCTGATGTCCGGCTTCACCGTCAGCCTCTCCCCCTTCTTCGTGCTCTCCGGGCTGCTGCTGTACCGGCCGTTCGCCAGGGCGTCGCTGTCGGACAAACCCGGCCCACCACTGGGCAAGTTCTTCACCCGCCGGGTGTTCCGGCTCTTACCCGCCTACTACGCCCTCACCCTGGTCTGCCTCTTCGCGCTCAACCTCGGCGCCGTCGACAGCGTCTGGTACGTGCTGCGCCCGCTGGTGCTGATGCAGAACTACGACGCGGTGTGGATGGCGGGCATGGACCCGACCTGGTCGGTGCCCACGGAGATGCAGTTCTACCTGGTGCTGCCGCTGCTGGCCTGGGTCATGGGCAAGCTCGGCCGCACCGGCAAGACCATGGACCAGCGGGTCCGCCGCATGATGATCGTCCCGGCGATCATGCTGGTGCTCAACTTCCCGTGGATCATCTACCTGCACTGGGGCCACCTCGGGCCCTACCCCAAGGAGTACTTCTGGCCGTTCGCGCAGCTGGGCGTGTTCGCCATCGGCATGGCGATGGCCGTCATCTCCGCCCGCGCGCAACTCGAACCCGACCGCGTCCCCGCCCTGCACCGCGTCGTCGCCGCCCACCCCAACGCCTTCTGGCTGGTCGCGCTCGCGCTGTTCGTGGTCAACTGCTTCTCCCCGTTCGCCAGGATCGGCTACTTCGACTTCCCCTACGCCGCCGCCGCGGTCGTGCAGCTGACCACCTTCCTGCTGTGGGGACCCGCGGTGGTGCTGCCGCTGTCGGTGCCCGGCGCCGCCTCGAAGTTCCAGGACGCGGTGCTGACCAACCCGCCGGTGCGCTACCTCGGCCGGGTGTCCTACGGCATCTACCTGTGGCACTTCGCGGTCATCTACTTCTGGTTCCAGAACGGCAGCATGTTCGGCAACGACCCGGTGGGTGTCACCGAGTTCCGCGGCCGCAACAGCTTCCTGGAACTGATCACCGTCGTCGTGCTCGCCTGCGTGATCATGGCGACCATCAGCTACTTCCTGGTGGAACGCCCGCTGCAGAACCTGTCGGACCGGTTCACCCGCCCCGCGCCCCCCGCACCGAAACCACCCGCGTCGGAACCCGCGGCAGGGGCCAAGACGGTCGGTTCCGTCGTCGTCCCCGGGTCGGTGCCGGGGCCGGTGTCGGCCACCCCCGGCAGCCAGCGCGAATGATCACCCGAACGGGGTGAAACGCCTGCCGCGCCTGGAATCCACGCCGCGCTGGTGCGCACGATGGAAGAACAGGCCGGTGGGCGCCGCTCCTACAATGACCACGCGGTGGACCGGCGCCGGGCGGCACGCACCCGCCCGGCGCGCGTCCCCCGCCCGCCGCGACCCGTCGTCCCGGCCACCGCCGACCACCGGCGGGGGTGTCGCACCTCCTCGACCGAAAGTGTGAGATGTCAGAATCAACTCGCGAAGCCAAACTCGACGTCCCCGGGGCGACGCTGCACTACGAGGTCGCCGGGTCCGGCCCGGTGCTGCTGCTGATCACCGGCGCGCCAGCCGACGCGACCTCCTTCGCGGGCATGGTGCCCGTCCTGGCGCGCAACTACACCGTCGTCACCTTCGACCCCCGCGGCTACACCCGCAGCAGCCTGCAGGGTGAGCCGGTCGAGCAGCACCTGGAAGACCACGCCGACGACGCGCACCGGCTGCTGGCCGAGGTCACCGACGAACCCGCCTACGTGCTGGGCACCAGCGGCGGCGCGCTCGTAGGCATCGAGCTCGCGATCCGCCACCCCGAGCAGGTCAAGGTCCTCGTCGCGCACGAGCCCGCGGCCATCGACGTGCTGCCCGACGGCGAGCAGTGGCGGGAGTACTTCGACGAGGTCGTCGACACCTTCCACAAGGAGGGTGCCTTCCCCGCGGTCGGCAAGTTCATCAAGATCGTCGGGGTCAACCCCGAGGACATGCCCGCCCAGCCCGAGCCCACCCCCGAGATGCTCGCGGGCATGGAGCAGATGCGGAAGAACTTCGAGCTGTTCTTCCCCTACCAGCTCCAGCAGTTCACCAAGGGCACCCCGGACATCGCCGCCCTCAAGGAGGCCTCGCCCCGCGTGGTGTGGGCCGGGGGCACCGGCTCCCGCGGCCTGCCCTGCTACGTCGCCACCGAGAAGCTCGCCGAGCTCTACGGCGAGGACCTCGTCGAGTTCCCCGGCGACCACCAGGGCCTCATGACCCACCCCCAGGAGTTCTCCGAGGCGCTGGAAACCGCGCTGCGCGACTGAGACCCACCCCGCCGCCGGGCAGGCAGTGGCCCACACACCCCCCGGCGGCACCGCAAGACGCGGGCGGGCGAAGGCGATCAACCCCCAGGATCCCTTCGCCCGCTTCCGCGCGTCCAGGGGCCTTCGCTCAGCCGCGGCGCAGGTGGTGGAAGTCCTGGGTGCAGGAGAATAGGTAGCCCCCGGCCGCCCGGAACCGCTGC
Source organism: Actinokineospora baliensis (assembly GCF_016907695.1). Taxonomy (NCBI): domain Bacteria; kingdom Bacillati; phylum Actinomycetota; class Actinomycetes; order Pseudonocardiales; family Pseudonocardiaceae; genus Actinokineospora; species Actinokineospora baliensis. The sequence goes on from NZ_JAFBCK010000001.1 coordinate 5,281,794, forward strand.
TCCAGGTAGTCCTCGACGAGGTCGCGGGTCACCGGCAGCGGCGCGAGCCCGAGGATGAACGCCGCGACCTCCACCGCCGTCTCCAGGTCCGGGGCCTGCACGAACGAGGGAACCGTGTGCGTCTCGGCGTCGGCCACCCGCGACAGGTCGAACCTCGGGCCGCCGAACTCGCGCAGCATCACCATGCAGTCGCTGTTGGGGTTCTGCATCGCCACGACGCACTCCCCCTCCGGCGCGGTCCACGACGCGAGCGCCTCCAGGTGCGCTGGCCACAGGTCCTGGTCGACGTAGTAGAGGACGTGGCCGCAGAACACCAGGTCGGCCTCGGTGTCGGGCTCGGCGGCCAGGATGGGGACGTCGATGATCTCCGCGCCGGGCACCTTGCCCGCCAGTTGCGCCCGCAACCCCGCGTTGGGCTCGATCGCGATCACCCGCTCGAACCGGTCGGCCAGGTGCGCGGTGGTGTCCCCCGTGCCCGCCCCGGCGTCGAGCAGCACCGCGCGGCGCGGCAACCCCTCGGCGACCCGCTCGAGGTAGCGGGCCGCCTGCCGCTTCTGGTCCGTGTGCGCCAGGAACGTCGCGAACGGGCTCTCGTACTGGGCGCTGAGGGCGTCCAACCGGGGGAAGTCCACCGGCCCACAGTGCTGCGCCGCGCCCGGTCCTGCCACCCGGTGTTCACCGGATCGAGTGAAGCGGCTACGCGATCAGCCAACCGGTGGCGGCGCGCGGGCGGCTGACCCCGACCGGGCGCGGGCCGGGGGTGATGGTGATGTCCTCGTGCAGCCGGGTGAGATGCAGTCCGGTCAGGACCGGGCCGCTGGCGAGCACCCGCAGGGTCCGGCCGCGGCGCTGGCAGGCGCGGTGGGCGCGCACCAGCACGGCGGTGCTGGCCCAACTCAAGAACGTGACCCCGGTGAGGTCGACGGTGACCCGGGTGGTGTCGTCGGCGGCGGTGCAGGCCCGCATGACCTGCTCGTGCCACGGCGTCTCGGTGGCCAAGTCGATGCGCCCGGTGGCGGCGATGGTGACGTGGCGGCCGGTGCGCTCGACGGTGAGGGTGAGTCGGCGGTCGGGCTGGGCGACGGTCAGTGCCACGGTGGATCCGGCCCCTTTCGCTCGGATGTGCCTGTTCCACCCCCTTAGAGCGCCCGCCGCACCGGAAAGGTTGCCCCGGGACCGGGAAAACAGGCGGCGATCTCCCCCACCACCCTCCTAGCCTGGTGGGGTGCGGGACCTGATCACGTTGCCGAAAGCGCATTTGCACGTCCACCTGGAGAGCACCGCCCGGGCGGCGACGGTGGCGCACTGGGCCGCCCGCGACGGTGTCCCCGTTCCGCCGGGCGGCCCGTTCCCGGGGTTCCGCGCGTTCGCCGACCGCAACGCCCTCGTCCGCGGCCTGCTGCGGTCCCCGGAGGACTTCCACCGCCTGGCCGTGGAGTTCTGCGCCGACGAGGCGGCACAAGGCACCCGCTACGCGGAAGTCACCTTCACCGCCGCCTCCCACGGCGAACGCCTCAACGACCTCGACATGCCCTTGGCCGCGGTCGTCGAGGGCCTGCGCGAAGGCGCCCACGCCAACGACATCACCGTGCGGCTGCTACTGGACCACTCGCGACGGCAGTCGGTCGCCCGCCTGGAACGCACGGTCGAACTGGCGACCCGCTATCCCGAAGTGGTGGGAATCGGCCTGGCCGGGGACGAGGCGTACCCGCTGGCCCCCTTCGCCGAGGTCCTTCGCGCAGCAGGCGAAGCCGGACTCCACTTGGTCCACCACGCGGGCGAGTCAGCGGGCCCCGAGAGCGTGCGGGAGGCGGTGGAGATCGGCCGCGCCCAACGCATCGGCCACGGCTTCCAGGCACTCGCGGACCCGTCGGTGGTGGCCCTGCTGCGCGAACGCGGCGTGGCGGTGGAGATCTGCGTGTCGTCGAACGTGGTACTGGGCCTGGTGCCCACCGCCGCCGCACACCCGGTGCGCGCGCTGATCGAGGCGGGTGTGCCGGTCACGATCAACACCGACATCCCCGACGTGACCGGCCGCGCCTTGGCCGACGAGTACGCCCTCTGGCGCACGGCGTTGGGATTCACGGACGAGGAACTCGCCGAGGTCGCGATCGCGGCGGCGGAAGCGTCGTTCGCAACGGCACAGGTGCGGGACGGGTTGATAACGGGTGCCGTTCGGTGGCTGGGGTGAGGTAGGGGTGGTGCCCGCTTTCCTGGCGCGAGAACCTGCCGATAAGGCCTGTGATCGGTGCCACGACAAGTGGGGACCTGGGGAGGGCTGTGATGACGGAGAACGAGACACGAGCACTTCGGCACGCCGCTGACGGGTCGGTGCTGTTCCACTCGGGCCTGTGGGGCGCACCGATGAGCTTCCTGTGGGCCGGAGCCGATGGCGGCCCCGCCGGTCACGTGCCGCAGTGGGTGGCGGAGGCGTTGACGATGCTGGAACGGCGCGGGTTGGTGGTGTTCCGGGTCGTGCTGGGGACACGGGACGTGGCGGTGCGGGTGACCGAAGCGGGCCTGCGGCGGCTCACCCGAGCTCCCGGTCAAGTCGACTAGGCCAGTCCTCGTCCGCCAAGCTCGCTCCGACGAGCACATCACGCCAGTCCACAACGCTCAACGCGAGGGCGTCGCGCAACCGCGCCATGTCCCCGTCGGCGAGCAGAACGATCGCCGCCTGCACGCGTTCGGTGCCGAGGGTGTCGTCGCCGGTGCGGTGGGGAAGTTCCGCGAGCAACCGCAGAACCTCCGCGGCAGAACCGGGTTCGGGAAAGTCCCGTCGAACCCGCCGTCGCAGTCGTGTGTCGTCTGTGGCCACCGGGCGATCGTGCCATGGGGGCTCCGCACCGCCCGGCCTCCGGGCCTATTCGCCCGTGGTGCCGTCGAGGTGTTCTCGGAGGATGTCGAGGTGGCCCACGTGGCGGGCTGTTTCCTGGATGACGTGGGTGAGGACCCAGCGAACCGTGCGGTCGGGGTCGCGGCGGGTGTGGTCGCCCGGGGTGAGGCCCTCGATGGCCCGTTCCGCGATGGCCCACTCGGCGCGGTAAGCCGTGATCACCGCCGAAGGGGTATCTTCCGGGCGCAGCCGCCATTCGGCGTTGACGTCGTCGGGGGACCAGAGGGTGGGGGCGTCGGAGCCGCCCGCGGTGCGGGTGATCCAGTAGCGCTCGACGGCGGTGAGGTGTTTGAGCACGCCCAGCACGCTCATCACCGGGGACGTGGGCCACGGGGTCGCACTGGCCTGTGCCGGGGTGAGGCCGGTGGCCTTGATCAGCGCGGTGGCGCGCAGGAAGGTGAGGAACTCCCACTGCAGCCGGAGTTCGTCGTCGGCGTCGGTGCGGGGCCAGGTGCGGTCCGGCCCGGTGATCGACATGGGGTCGAGTCTAGGGGAGTTGGCCGCCGGTCGCGGTGCGGTAGCGGGATCCCAGGTCGGTCTCCGGGGTGGGGGTGGTGCCCATCAGGTCGGCGGCGAGGCCGTGGATCGCGGTGTGCCAGTGCACCAGGGTGGCGACGAGGTCCGGCTCGGCCAGGCCCGCGTGGGTCAGCCGCAGACGCGCGCCGCCGGGGCCCGGGGACAGGTCTATGTGGACGGTCTGGCCGTCGTGCTCGGCGCGCAGACCGGTGTCCGAGGTCGTGGCGGGCAACGGGGTGATGGCGGCCAACCGGGGAGCGACGGCCGCGGCCGGGGCGGTCAGTTGGCGTTCGAAGTGGACTCGCCAGGTGCCGTCGGGGTCGGGTTCGGCGGTGCCGCGCAGCAGGTCGAACCGAGCGGCGTAGCGCTCGTGGGCGGCGGCCCAGTCATGCACAGGAAGCGGAGAGCCGTCGAGGGTGTGGACGAGGGCGGCCAGGCAGCCGTCCCACCCGGCGGCGAAGGACGCGGCACCGGCGCGGTCGGCGAAGTGGTGGGTGAACACCAGCAGGGTGCCGGCGTCGGTGGGGGTAACCGTGAAGTCGAGGGTTTCCCCCTCCCAGACGAAGGTGAACCTCTGGTTGAGGGTGAGGGTTGTGACGGTGCCCGAGCTGGTGCTGCCATCGGGGAAGGTGAACGTCAACTCGACCCCGTCGACCGCCACGGCGGCCGGGAACCACGCCGACAGGCCCTCGGGCTCGGTGATCGCGCGCCACACCTTGTCGACCGGGTGGCTCAGGTGCCGCTCGAAGCGCAGCCTCGGGTGGCTGCCGTCGGTGCTCAGCGTGGCGTCCATACCGCGAACATATCCAGACCGGAATATGCCCGTCAAGGCATGTACTGCACCTCGACCGCGTCGGCGTCCGGGTCGGTGACCGCCAGCAGCCGCCGCGCCTCCGCCTCCACCGCCCGCCGGTCCTTCGCCGAGATCTTCACGAACGGCGTCACCGTCAGCACCACCGTCCGCTTCACCCGCTGCGTGCCCCACATACCGACCACCACCCCGTCGACGAGCACCGTCGGCCGCACATTGCCGTTACCGGTCCCCATCACCACCGTCTTGCGGTGGTCATCGGCGATCACCCGCGTCCGGTCCGCGTGCGAGAGGACCAGGTTGTCGAACGCGGCCACCAACCGCACCGGCGCGGGCGTGTCGGCCTCGGGGCGCGGCGCCTCCGGCAGGTCGTAGAGCACCCGATCGGCCTCGTCGCGGAACCGCACCAGGTCCGGCTGCCGCTCGAACACCTCCCGCAACCCGGTCAACCCCGACCACACCTGCGCGTCCGCGGGCGACGCGGGCCCGAACGCCGCCAGATACCGCCGGACCAGAACATCCACCGACATCGCCGCCGAGGAACCCTCCCCCAGCCACGCCCCCAGCGTCGTGTGCCGCGCCTGCCCCGACGACCCCCACAACCCCCGCGGCGGCACCTGCACCAACCCCACCCGCGTCCGCACCAACGCCGCCAACCGGTCCGGCTCGTGCCCCGGCCACCGCACCGCCAACCGCCGCCCCAACTCCGCCGCGGTCAACGGCTCCTCCGCCACGATCCGCGCCCCCACCTCGGCGATCTCCACGTGGTCCACGTCGTCGAACGCGCGACCCACCGTCGCCCGGAACCCGCGCTCGAGCACCGGCAGCAACAACCCCCGCAGCGGCTCCGCGTCCCCCGCGTCCACCAGGTGGATCGTCGACCGCAGCAACGCCACCCGCACCACCCGCCGCGACGACACCAACTCCGACAGATCCGCGAACTCGAACCCCGCCAACCGCGACCACAACCCGATGTACGGCGGGTTCGGCGCCTGCGCCTGCAACCCCACCAAGTGCCGCACCGCCTCCAACGGCGACACCGCCACCCGCTCCAGCAGGAACTGGCGGGCCAGCAGCGCACGGTTGAGGGCACGACGAGTCAACACCGGGGTCACCCGCGCAACGCTAGTGGTGCGACCCAGAACCTTGACCATGTCTCGGCCCGCCCACGACGCGCCTGGCTGCGTTGCCGAAACGACCGAGTACGCCCAGTACGAGGCCGTTCCGGCGCCTTGCCAGCCACGCCGTGGACGGGCCGATACACGGCCAACATCCTGGGTCGCACCACTGGGCCCCATTGCGGACCGCTGTGGTCCGCAATGGCTGCCACACTGGCCGACATGTTGGAGACCTCGGCGCGCCTGCTGCGACTGCTCTCGCTGCTGCAGACCCGCCGCGACTGGTCAGGCGCCGACCTGGCCGACCGCCTCGGCGTCACCGACCGCACCGTCCGCCGCGACGTCGACAAACTCCGCTCCCTCGGCTACCCCGTGCACGCCACCACCGGCACCACCGGCGGCTACCGACTCGGCGCCGGAGCCGCCCTCCCACCCCTGCTGCTCGACGACGAGGAAGCCGTCGCGGTCGCCATCGGCCTGCGCAGCGCCTCCGGCGGCACCGTCACCGGCATCGAGGAGACCTCCGTGCGGGCACTGGCTAAACTCGAACAGGTCCTGCCCGCCCGCCTGCGCAACCGGGTCAACGCCCTGCACTCCGCCATGGTCGCCCTCCCCGGTCGCGGCCCCACCGTCGACCCCGACACCCTCGCCACCATCGCCTCCGCCTGCCGAGACCACCAACGCCTGCGCTTCGACTACCAGCACCGCGACGGCGACCACAGCCTCCGCCAGGTCGAACCCCTGCGCCTCGTGCACACCGGCCGCCGCTGGTACCTCGTCGGCTTCGACCTCGACCGCGACGACTGGCGCACCTTCCGCGTCGACCGCCTCACCCCCCGCACCCCCACCGGCCCCCGCTTCACCCCCCGCGAACCACCCGCCGACGACATGGCCGCCTACACCGCCTACGGCCTGTCCAACGCCGCCTACCGCTACCAGGCCGTCATCACCCTGCACATGCCCATGGCCCAAGCCGCCGAACACATCACCGCCACCGCGGGCGTCCTCGAACCCCTCGACGACACCAGCTGCACCCTGCGCGCGGGCAGCAACTCCCTCGACGGCATCGCCATCTGGATCTCCCTCATCGGCTGCGACTTCCAAGTCCACTCCCCACCCGAACTCGTCGACCGCATCACCGGCGTCGCCGACCGCCTCAGCCGCGCCGCCCACCGCTCCACCGGCAGCTGACCCGCGAGTCACCCGGCAGGCACCCCGGGTGCACTCGAACGGCGGTATGTTCCGTGAGAGCCTTGTGCCGATGGCGACCACTCCCCCGGCGCTGCCCGCCACCGCGTGCTCCGCGGTGTCCCGCGCGCTCGACGAACCCTTCGCAGGCAGCGCCGCGACCGCCACCACCTGGCTGTGCGTCGAACAACCCGGCCCCTGGGGCCGCGACGCCCTCACCCAGAGCCACCTCGACCCCGGCGTCGCCACCGAACTCACCGCCCGCGCCAAAGGCACCGGCGTCCGCGTCGTCCTCATCCGCCGCCCAGGCCCCCACCCCGACCGCCACCGCCCCGCCCCCCGCCAGGTCTACCTCGCCCACACCACCCCCGGCCGCGCCTTCCTCCGCCGCGACACCTTCACCGACCCCAAACTCCTGCTCGACCTCGACTTCCCCGCCGTGGGCGCGGGCGACGTCGGCGACTTCGGCGAACCCGTCACCTGGCCAGTCCTGCTCGTGTGCACCAACGGCCGCCGCGACCTGTGCTGCGCCGTCGCGGGCCGCCCCATCGTCGCCGACCTCGCCACCACCCACGGCGAAGCCGTCTGGGAATGCACCCACATCGGCGGCCACCGCTTCGCCCCCACCGGACTCCTGCTGCCCACCGGCTACACCTACGGCGACCTCAACGCCGACCGCGCCCGCGCACTGCTCACCAGCACTACCGTCCGCACCGACCGCTGCCGAGGCCGCTCCACCTGGCACCCCGCGGGCCAAGCCGCCGAACTCGCCGTCCGCGACCTCACCAACACCACCCACCCCGACGTCCTGCGCGTGCGCGACCCCGAACCCGACGACAACGGCCACTGGCGCGTCGGCGTCACCCACGTCGACGGCCGGGGCTGGCGCGTCACCGTCGCCGAACACGCCACCGGCCCCGACCGCCCCGCCAGCTGCGGCGCCACCCCCGGCCCCGTCACCGCCCACCACGTGATCCGGATCGACTGACATGACCCCCACCCGCGACCAGATCCTCGCCTACCGCGTCGCCCGCCACGGCCTGCACCGCGACACCACCGACCCGGCCGCCCTCACCGTCTTCGACCTCGGCATCCAAGACGCGGGCAGCCGCTCACCCCACGTCGCCCTCGCAGCGCGCCTACCCGCACAAACCCAACTGGACGGGTTCACCACCACCTGGGCCCACCGCGGCGCCCCACACCTGCTCCGCACCACCGACATCCCCGCACTCGCCACCGCCCTGTGGCCCCGCACCGACGCCGACGCCGCGGCCCGCCTCAACGCCTGCGGAACCGCCCTCCGCCGCGCGGGCATCCCCGGACTCACCGCCTACACCACCGCCGCCACCGCCATGCGCGAAGTCGTCGACACCGAGAAACCCCGCGGCCAGGTCAGCACCGAGATCACCGCCAAGCTGCCAGCGCCCTACGCCTACGCCTGCCGGGTGTGCGCCGCCACCCACATCTGGGGCAGCCTCTTCCAGGTCATCGGCCTAGCCGCCGGTGTCACCGTGCACGCCGACACCCGCCCCACAGTCCTGCGGCCACTACCCGACCAGCACCCCATCCCCGAGGAATCCACCGGCGCGGGCCCGATCATCGACGCCTACCTGCGCCTGCACGGCCCCGCCACCCCCGCCGACCTCGCGAGCTTCCTCGACACCACCCAGGCCCAAGTCAAACCCGCGTGGCCCGACGGCCTGGTCGACCTCGGCGACGGCCGCTGGTTCCCCGAAACCGACCTCGACGACCTCCACAACCCCCCAGGCCCCGACGTGCTGCGCCTCCTGCCGCCACTGGACCCCTGGCTGCAAACCCGCGACCGCGCCCTCATCGTCCCCGACGAAGCCCACCGCAAACAGATCTGGCGCATGATCGGCAACCCCGGCGTCATCCTCGACCGCGGCGAGATCACCGGCACCTGGCGCACCAAGACCTCCGGCAAAACCCTCACCATCACCATCGACCCGTTCACCAAAACCCGCGACCTCACCACCGAAGCCGAACGAGTAGCCACCGCCCGAGGCTTCAACAACGTCCGCCTCACCACCGCCTGATCACAGCAGCGGCTCACCCTGCTCGCCACCGGCTCTCACGGACGCACCCGCCGCTCGCGCGGCGAACACCAGCCAACAACGCCGGTCCGTGGCAGCGACAACCGATCTGCCAGCGGCCGAACGCCTAGAACTCACCCGGCGTCTCCCCGACCTCCCCCCTCACCACCGCCTGATCACAGCAGCAGCTCGCTGTGGTGGTCCGGATCCCGCGGACACACCCACCGCACCCCGCACCCGACCACCCGCGGCGACAACGGGTGCTGGTGCCCGGGGCACAACGGCAGCGGCCGACCCCAGAACGCCTCCACCGCGTGGTCCTGCACCTGGTCGGCCATCGCCGCCACCGCCTGCGCCAGCGGCACGGTCAACGCCAGGTACACCCCCACCGACACCCGGTCGTCCCCCACGGTCACCAGCACCTCACCAGGCCCCGGCTCGACCGACAGCACCCGCCACCCGATGTCCAAGCGCGCCAACACCCGCGTGACGTACTCGATCACCCCACACAAATAGCACGCCGAAACCCGGGTGCGCGGCCGAATACGGTCAACACGTGGACCAAAGCCCGCAGCACGAACCCACCCTGTCCGACGACCACATCGCCCGCGTCCGCCGCTGGCACGACGAGGCCTACCGCGAATCCAGCGCCCGCCCCGACCTCACCACCGACCACCTCGGCCGCACCTTCCACATCCCCGCAGGCATCCACCCCATCACCCGCGTGTCCCACCTGCTCGGCCAAGCCGTCCTCGACGAAGTCCGCCCCACCGACCGCGTCCTGGACATGGGCACCGGCTGCGGCGTCAACGCCGTCCTCGCCGCCGCCACCGCCCGCGAAGTCCTGGCCGTCGACATCAACCCCGCCGCCATCACCGCCACCGAAGCCAACGCCGCCCGCAACGGCGTCACCCTCACCGCCCGGCACAGCGACGTCTTCAGCACCGTCGACGGCCGCTTCGACCTGATCGTCTTCGACCCGCCGTTCCGCTGGTTCGCCCCCCGCGACACCCTCGAAATGGCCAGCACCGACCACCACTACCGCGCCATGAACAGCTTCTTCGCCCACGTCGGCGCCCACATGACCGACACAGCCCGACTGCTGATCTTCTTCGGCACCTCGGGCGACCTCGACCACCTGCACACCCGAGCCGCGGCGGCGGGCCTCACCACCGAAACCCTCGCCACCGCACACCACACCCGCGACAACTGGACCGCCGACTACTTCACCTACCGCATGACCCGTCACCCGGCCATCGAGTAGAACAACACCTCATCGGCATCCCGAGCCGCCCTGGCCACCCGCACCAGCGCACCCACCCAGGCGACCACCGCGTCGACCTCGTCCAACTCCTCCTCGCGCGCCCACCGCCGCGCCACACCATCCACATCGGACAATAACGCCAGCGCGTCACGAGTCCCGGCATCCCACTCGTAGACGAATGGCCCCGTCAACCACGGATCACCCGCCGCCACCGGCCCATCCGGCTCCGGACCCGCAGGCCACACCCGCCGCTCCACGACCTCGTGCCCGGCCAACCCCACCAACCGGTCCACGGCACCATCCAACGCGAACCACTTCGCCGACACCCCGTCAAAAGCCGGGAACGCCGCACGATCCGACACCCCACGCAGCACCACCGCCACGTCAGGAGCCCGGAAGTAGTCGAAGTACACGCCCACTACAGCGACACCCAACAGAACAACGACTCACCGGCATCACGAGCCCGACGCGCCAACGCCACCAACTCCGCCACGAACGGCTCCCAGTCGGCGGCGTCGCCGTAAACCTCCTCGGCCTCCACCCACACCGCCGTCACCGCGGCCACATCGGACACCCCAGCCAACGCATCCCGCGCCGAAGCACCCACCTCAGACACCCACGGACCCTCAGCCCACGGATCGCCCTCCTCGGGAACATCCGTGGGCGCAGGCGTCGTCGGCCACACCGCCCGCGAATCCAAGTCCACGAACGACCCACCCGACGCCGCCGCCACCAACCGCCCCAACACGACGTCCGGATCCACCGACTTCGCCTGAACACCATCGAGCTCCCCGACCGGCGACGCCGCATCGGAGAGCTCGAGGTACTTCACGACAACACCGGCATCGGCGGCACGGAAATAGTCCGTCAGCACTCCCATACCCACAGTGAACCAGCGACCACCGACAATCCCGGGCACCACGCCGATCACACCGTCACAGCGACGGCGGCACCAACCCCGCCGCAGGCGGGTCGACCTCCTTGCGCGCGACCTCCTCAGCCGCCCGCACCGCCCGCGCGACCTCCGGATCGGTCGAGGTGTCGAACCACTCCGCCACCTCGTCCTCATCGGACTCCGGCCGCGACGACACCGGCTCCTCAGACGGCTCGTACCGGAACACCCCGTCGTCGGACTTGAGCCCGAACTGCCGCGCGAACCCCTCCAGCGCCTTCCCGAAGTCCGTCGGGATCATCCACACCTTGTTCGCGTCACCCTTGGCCATCTCCGGCAACGTCTGCAGGTACTGGTAAGTCAACACCTCCGGCGTCGGCCGCCCCGCCTTGATCGCCGCGAACACCTTCTCGATCGCCTTCGCCTGCCCCTGCGCCTGCAGGTACCGCGCCGCCCGCTCACCCTGCGCCCGCAGGATCCGCGACTGCCGCTCCGCCTCCGCCGCCATGATCGTCGCCTGCTTCGCGCCCTCGGCCGCCAGGATCTGGCTCTGCTTCTGGCCCTCCGCCGTCTTGATCGCCGCCTCCCGCTGCCCCTCCGCGGTCAAGATGATCGCGCGCTTCTCCCGGTCCGCGCGCATCTGCTTCTCCATCGAGTCCTGGATGGACGGCGGCGGGTCGATCGCCTTCAACTCCACCCGCGCCACCCGGATCCCCCACCGCCCGGTCTCCTCGTCGAGCACCCCGCGCAACTGCCCGTTGATGTGGTCGCGCGACGTCAGCGTCTCCTCCAGGCTCATCCCACCGACCACGTTGCGCAGCGTCGTCGTGGTCAACTGCTCCACCGCGATGATGTAGTTGGCGATCTCGTACACCGCCGCCCGCGAATCCGTCACCTGGAAGTACACCACCGTGTCGATCGACACCGTCAGGTTGTCCTGGGTGATCACCGGCTGCGGCGGGAACGACACCACCTGCTCCCGCAGGTCGATCCGCGCCCGGATCCGGTCCAGGAACGGCACCAGCACGTTGAGCCCCGGCTCGGCGACCGTGCGGAACCGCCCCAGCCGCTCGATCACCGCCGACTGCGCCTGCGGGATCACCTTGATCGACTTGATCAACGTCACCAGCACGAAGAGCACCACGACGGCACCCACGATCAGCGGCAGTTCCACAACACCCTCCAACCCGACCTACTGGTCAGCCCACACCACCGCGGTGGCCCCGGCGATCTCCATGACCGTCACCGGGGTTCCCGGCTCCAACACCTGCGTGGCGTCCAGGGAGCGCGCCGACCACTCCTGGCCGCGCAGCTTCACCCGCCCACCGTGCTCATCAACCCGCGCCACCACCACAGCGCGCTCACCCACCAACGCCGCCACGTTGTCCCGCACGTGCGCCCCACCGAGCCGCCGCCGCAACACCGGCCGCGCCAGCGTCGTCAACGCCAACGACGCGGCGGCGAACACCGCCACGCTCACCAGCGGCACCCCGAACAACGCCTCAGCACCCGCACCCGCCAACCCGGCCACGCCGAGCATCACCAGCACGAAGTCCCCGGAGAGGACCTCGGCCGCGATCAGCAGCACGCCAACCACGAGCCAGATCAGTGCCGCCATGCGGTCATCCTCGCAGATCGGACCCGACCCCGGGTCCGGATCACGCCGAACCGCTGTCCGGGTCGGTCACGAAGTCGATCAACCGCTCGACCGCGCCGACCAGCGGCGGCTCCAGGTCCCGGAACCCCGACACCGCCGCGCGCACCCGCCGCCACCCGTCCGCCGGGTCACCCCAGCCGAGCGCCGCGCACACGCCGTCCTTCCACGCTACGCCCCTGGGCACCACCGGCCAGGCCGCGATCCCCAACACCGACGGCTTCACCGCCTGCCAAATGTCCACATAGGGATGACCGGTCACCAGCACGTGCTCATCGCGCACCTCGGCGACGATCCGCGACTCCTTGCTCCCGGTCACCAGGTGGTCGACCAGCACACCCAACCGCCGCCCCGGCCCGGTCCCGAACTCCGTCACCCGCGCGGCGAGGTCGTCCACGCCGTCGAGTGGTTCGACCACCACACCCTCGACCCGCAGGTCGTGCCCCCACACCAACTCCACCAACTCGGCGTCGTGGATCCCCTCCACCCAGATCCGACTCGCCCTGGCCGTCTTCGCCCGCAACCCCTCAACCCGCGTCGACCCCGACGCCGACCGCTTCAGCGCGACAGGGGCCTTGGCAGGCATGGGCCGCACCAACGTCACCGGCCGACCGTCCACGAGAAACCCAGCGGGCGTCAACGGGAACAGCCGGTGCCGCCCGTTCCGGTCCTCCAACACGACGTTGCCGTACTCCCACCGAACGACCGCGCCGCAGAACCCACTGGCCGGGTCCTCCACGACAAGCCCGTCCTCGGCGACCACCTCCGGCACCTGCCGCCGCGGCCTGCCCGAAGTGATGTCCCCGTATCCCTGAGAGCGCACAGCCGCCACCGTAACGACCGCCTACCCCTCATCCACCAAGCCACGCCGAGGCCACTCCAACACCGCGAACACCCCGCAGACGCCCCTAGCCACCCCCACCGACATCCACGCCGCCCCGGTCACCGCCGCTGTGTGTACCCACTCGCCGCCCGAGCCAACAGCGCCGCGAACAGGAAACACCCCACTCCCCCAGCCACCCACCACCACGACGCGAGCACCCCAGCCACCACGTCCTACACCGAGTCCGCCAACAACACCCCACGCCCGGCCATACCCCCAGAGTGCCGCCTACTCCCAGGCCCCGCCCCAGAGCGAGCCCCTCCGTCGCGGCCGTCTTTGAAAACTCGCGCTTTCCGGCTTGCCCGGCTGCCCACCTGCCTTGCCCAATGTCCATTATCTTGATAGTTAATAGCTGATAAAATGTGGTGGGACCCAGTAAGATCGACACCATGCTGCTCAACGACTACGACGATTTCGCCGAGGCCTACACGGCCGACAACGAGGCGAACCTCATCAACGGCTACTACGCGCGGCCCGCGATCTTGAACCTCGCGGGTGAGGTCACCGGCAGGCGGATCCTCGACGTGGGCTGCGGTTCCGGCCCGATCTTCGCCGCACTACGCGACCGGGGCGCCACCGTCGTCGGCTTCGACCGCAGCGCCAAGATGGTGGAGTTGGCCCGCCAACGACTCGGCACCGACGCGGACCTCCGGGTCGGCGACATCGGGCACCCCCTGCCGTTCCCCGACGGCGAGTTCGACGACGTCATCGTCGCCCTGGTGCTGCACTACCTCGAGGACTGGACCGCGCCACTCGCCGAACTGCGGCGCGTCCTGCGCCCCGGCGGCAGGCTGATCCTGTCGGTCAACCACCCGTTCATCTACAAGCTGATCAACCCCGACTCCGACTACTTCGCGACCACCCAGTGGTCCGACGAGTTCACCCTCGGCGAGCAGAAAGTCGTGCTCACCTATTGGCACCGCCCCCTGCACGCCATGACGGACGCCTTCACCGCCGCGGGCTTCCGCACGGCCGTCATCAGCGAGCCCCACCCGGCCCCTGGCGCCCGCGAACTGTTCCCCGACGACCTCGCCGACCGCCAGGCCTTCATCTCCTTCCTGTTCTTCGTCCTCGAAGCCGCCTAACCCCTCCCCCGCGCTCTTCTCCTTCGAAACGCGCCCACCCACCGCAGCCACCCTCACGACCCACTATCGGTTACCTTGATAGTTAATAGCTGATAATTTGTACATGGGGGATAGGTGCAGCTGGAGCGGAACTAGACCGAATGGGCTAGAAGGCGGGCCAAGGGATGGGGCGGCCGTCCTCATCGGGGACCGGGTACACCGGCGCCGCCAGCAGCGCCTTGACCCGGGCGCTCAGGGCAGCGATCTCCGCCCTGGTGATGTGCTCGGACAGCTCGTCCGGCAGCGGGCCGCGCAGGGCGGCGTTGAGCGTGTGCAGCGCGTCGACCGCCTCGTCCGGCAGGGCCTCCCCCGACCAGCCCCACAGCACCGTCCGGAGCTTGTCCTCCCGGTGCAGGCAGATGCCGTGGTCGACCCCGTACACGCCGCCGTCGGTGCCGTGCAGGACGTGGCCGCCCTTGCGGTCGGCGTTGTTGAGCACGATGTCCAGCGCGGACAGCAGCGCCACCGGTAACGCGTCCGAGTGCGCCAGCACCGCCGGATCGCCGTGCCGGTCCTGGGCGTGCAGGATCGCCCGCCAGCCCTGGGGCACCTGGTCCGGCGGGAGGATGTCGACCAGGTCGTCACCCTCCTTGGTGTCGACCCACAGCTGCGCCATCCCCGGCCCGAACGGCCCGTCGCGCAGCACCGTGGGCGGGATCAGGGGCAGGCCCGCGGCGTGCGACACCAGGTACGCGGCCACCTCGCGGCCCGCGAGGGTCCCGTCCGGGAAGTCCCAGAGCGGGCGTTCACCGCGGATCGGCTTGTACACGCACTGCGCGGTGACGCCGTCGGCCTCGATGCCGCAGAACAGGGTCGCGTTGGACGCGTCGACCAGCCTGCCCTCGATCTCCAGGGAACCGCGCAGGAGGAACTCGCCGACGCCGGGGTCGGTGGGCAGCACGGGCGCCTCAGTCCTCGTCGCTGCGGCGGTACCCGTTCTGCCGGGGGCACACGTGACCGAGGGGGTCCAGCGGCTCCCCGCACAGCGGGCACGGCTTGCGCCCGGCGTTGACCACCCGGTCGGCCCGGTCGGCGAAGGCGCGGGCCTCGGTCGGGCTGAGGAACACCCGCACCGCGTCCGGCCCCTCCTCGGTGTCGTCGAGCACCACCGACTCGTCGACCTCGCCCTCGGTCGCGGCCAGCAGCTCGATCACCACCGCGCGGGTCTCGGCGTCCCAGCCCAGGCCCATGGTGCCGACCCGGAACTCCTCCTCGACCGGAACCTGCAGCGGCTCGGAGTCCAGGTCGGTGTCGGGGACCCCGTCGGGGACCTCGGCGCCGAAGCGGCGGTGGACCTCTTCGAGCAGCGAGCCGATGCGCTCGGCGAGCACCGCGACCTGCTGCTTCTCGATGGTCACGCTCACGGTGCGGGCGCTCTCGACGGCCTGCAGGTAGAACGTGCGGTCGCCGGGTTGCCCGACGGTACCCGCTACGAAGCGGTCGGGCTGACGGAAGACGTGGATGACACGGGCCATGGCACCTCCGACCTTATGGGACAACACGGCGGCGAGCAGGCCGTACCCGCCGCTGTCCCCGCACCGGTCCACCGTATCGGGCCACCACAGCGGGGTCTGTAGGGTCCTGCCTGTGGTGAAGATCGCTCCATACGGTACGTGGGTGTCCCCGCTCGGCGCGGCCGACGTGGCCAGGGCGGGCAGTGCGCCGTCCTGGGTGCGCCGGGTCGGCGACGAGGTGTTCTGGACGGAGGGCCAGCCGCTGGAAGGCGGCAGGTCAGCGCTGTTCCGGCACGACGGCGAGCGGGTCAGCAGGGTGTTGGCGGCGCCGTGGAACGTGCGCAACCGGGTGCACGAGTACGGCGGCACGCCCTACCTCGTGCTGGGCGCGCACGTCGTGTTCACCAACTGGGACGACCAGCGGGTGTACCTGACCGACCGCGAGGGCACCGACCCGAGGCCGATCTCGGCCGAGCCGCCGACGCCGCAGGGTTGGCGGTACACCGACCTGGTCGCCGGGCCGGACGGCACCGAGGTGTGGTGCGTGCGCGAGGACGCCTCGGACCACCGCGAGCTGGTGGCCCTGCCGTTGGACGGCGGCGAGGCGCGGGTGCTGGGACGCACCCACCACTTCATGTCGTCGCCGCGGCCGAGCCCGGACGGGCGCCACGCCGCGTGGTTGGGCTGGGAACACCCGAACATGCCGTGGGACGGCACCGAGCTGTGCGTCGCCGCGATCACCGCTGACGGCGTGCTGGGGCCGCACCGGGTCGTGGCGGGTGGGCCGCGGGAGGCGGTCTGCCAGGTCGAGTGGGAGGCGCCGGACTCGCTGCTGGCGATGACCGACCCCGACGGCTGGTGGAACCTGCACCGGATCGGCCTGGACGGCTCGGTGGTGAACCTGGCGGCGGGCGAGCACGAGCTGGGTGGGCCGCTGTGGCAGCTCGGCTACCGGTGGTTCGCGCAGCTGGGCCAGGGCCGGTTCGCGGTGCTGCGGACCAACCGCCTGGCCGTCCTCGACGAGCGCTCCGGCACCGTGACCGAGGTCGAGTCGGACCTGTCGGCCTGGTCGAACCTGGACGCGGGCACCGACGGGGTCGTGGTCGCTTCGGCGGCGGGTCCCCGGGCCGACTGGACCCCGGTGCGGCTGGACCTGTCGACCGGTGAGCTGACCGAGCTCGACTCCCCCGCGCCGCTGCCCGCGCTGGAGTACCTGCCGGTGCCGCAGGCCCGGGTGTTCGACTCGCCGGACGGGTACCGCGTCCCGGCGTACCTCTACCCGCCGACCAACCCGGACTTCGCCGGTCCGCCCGGGGAGACGCCGCCGCTGCTGGTGTACCCGCACAGCGGCCCGACGGCGCATTGCGTGCCCGCGCTCGAGGTGGACATCGCGTACTTCACGAGCCGGGGTTTCGCCGTGGTCACGGTCGACTACGCGGGCTCGACCGGGCACGGCAGGCACTTCCGGGAGCTGCTCAACGGGCAGTGGGGCGTGGCGGACGTGCGCGACTGCGCGACGGTGGCCACCGCGTTGATCAAGGAGGGCCTGGTCGACCCCGACCGGGTGGGTATCCGGGGCGGTAGTGCCGGTGGGTGGACCGCGGCGGCGGCGATGACGACTCTCGACCTGTTCCGGTGCGCGACCTTGAGCTACCCGATGTTGGACCTCTCGCCGTGGGCCGACGGCGGCGCCGAGAGCCACGACTTCGAGTCGCACTACCTGGAGAGCCTGGTCGGGCCGCTGCCCGAGCACCGAGACCTCTACGCGGAGCGCTCCCCCATCAACCACATCGACCGGTTGTCGGGTCCGGTGCTGCTGCTGCAGGGACTCGGGGACCGGGTGTGCCCGCCGGAGCAGGCGAACCGGTTCGTGGCGGCGCTGGACGGGACCGGGATCCCGCACGCGTACCTGACCTTCGAGGGCGAGCAGCACGGGTTCCGGGCCGCGGCGACCATCATCGCCGCGCACGAGGCGGAGCTGTCGTTCTACGGCCAGGTGTTCGGGTTCGAGACCGACGCGCCACCGGTGGAGCTGCACCGGTGAGGCGCGCTCGACCACCCAGGCTGCGGCGCGGGTCCACCGTGGCCGTGGTCGCCCCGTCCGGTCCGGTGGACGCGGCGCTGCTGGCCGAGGGCATCGCGGTGCTCGAGTCGTGGGACCTGACGGTGAAGGTCGGCGAGCACGTGCTGGACCGGCACCCGAAGCTGCCCTACCTGGCGGGCAGCGACTCGTGCCGGGCCGCCGACTTCGAGCGGGCCTGGTGCGACCCGGAGGTCGAGGCGGTCATCTGCGCGCGCGGCGGCTACGGCGGTCAGCGGGTGCTCGACCTGCTCGACTGGTCGGAGCTGGCCAAGGCGGGTCCGAAGATCTTCGCCGGGTCCAGCGACGCGACCTGCCTGCACGACGCGATCGGGACCCGGCTGGGCCTGGCCACCCTGTTCACGCCGATGATCGCGGGCACCCTGTTCGACACCGACGCGCGTCGGCACCTGCAGGACACGCTGTTCTACCCGGAGAGCGTGAAGCGGCTCATCGGCCCGTCGACGGCGACCGCCGGGCACGGGGTGGCGCGCGGGATCACCGTGGGCGGGAACCTGTCGCTGATCACCGCCGGGTTGGGGGTGGCCGACCACCACCCGCCGCCGGACGGCGCGATCCTGCTGCTGGAGGACGTCAACGAGGCGCCGTACCGGATCGACCGGATGCTGACCCAGCTGCTGCGCGCCGGGTGGTTCACCGGGGTGTCCGGGATCGCGTTGGGGTCGTGGGTCGGGTGCGGGTCGCTCGAAGAGATCTACACCGTCACCGAGGACCTACTCGGTGGCCTCGGGTTGCCGATGGTGTGGGAGTTGGGGTTCGGGCATTGCCCCGGTCAGCTCACCATCCCCCTCGGGGTCGAGGCGATTCTCGACGCCGACGACGGGACGCTCACCATCTGCGAGTCCGCTCTGAGCTGAGCGCTTCGGGGGCTTGGCCAGTGCGAGGAGCAGTAGGCCCAGTCCGGCCATAGAGAGGCACATCAGGTAGGCGTTGCGGTAGCCCAACTGCTGCGCGAGGCCTAAGAGGGGGCCTGCGATCATCGTGCCCGCGACGGTGGTGTTGCCGAAGAGGGCGGTGACGGCACCGGGTCTGCTCGGGTCGAGGGACTGGAAGTACGAGATCCCCACACCCATGACGGCCGCGATCACTACGGCGTTGAGGACCTGCGCGGCCGCGACCTGCCAGATCTGGGTCGTGGCCGCGACAACGGCGTGGTAGGCGACCGCGAAGGCCATGCCGATCAGCACAAGCCGGTGTTGGCTCATGCGCACCGCCAGCGCGCCGAACCCGAGCATCAGCGGGATCTCCAGGGCTGCGCACAACCCCATCACCAGCCCCGCGTCGGCCGCCCCTCCCCCTAGGTCCGCGGCGACGAACAGCGGCAACGTCATGATCCCCAGCGCACCGGCGGCCTGGATCAGCACGAACGCGGGCACGGCGAACAGCAGTCGGCGCTTGGTGCTCGGTGCGGCGCGTTCGGCGTGGCCCACGCGGTGGTCAGCCCCGGGTTCTGGCAGGCGGGTGGTGACGATGGCGACCACGGCGTAGCAGATGGCGACCACAGCGAACAGGCCGGTGAAGCCGGTGGTTGAGACCAGCAGGGCGGCCAGTGGTGGGCCCGCGACCCAGGACACCGACACGAGCATGCGCAGGGTGCTGATGATCAGAGGCGCCCTGGTGGAGCCGGACCGCTCGAGGACGAGTCCTGCGTAGGCGAACACCTGGGACATCAGCGACGCGCTCGCCGCGACGACGGTGACCGACAGGACGAGCAAGACCCAGTAGTCGTGGGTGACGGTATAGAGGCCATAGCCGAGCGCACCGGCCAAGCCCGCGCCGACCATAAGAGGTCTTCGGATCGCACGGGCGTCGGAGAGCCGCCCCAGCAAGCTGCTCACTAAGACGCTGGCTATCGGGCCTGCCAGCAGGAATCCGCCCAACGCGAACGGGTCGGCGGTGATCTCTTCGGTGAGGAACAGCGGTAGGAACGGCACAGCCAACGCGGAAGCGACCCCGACCGAGGCCGTAGTGGTCGCGAGGGGCAGCAGCGAAGGGGTTCGGACAGGGGCGGAGGGTGAAGCCACACCAGTCACCACCTCATCTTGACCAGCGGGTGGGGCCGGACGCGACCCCTTTTGGGAGCGTTCTCCGCCACAGTCACTCCAAACGGGACACCGCCGCCCGCAGAGCGGACGCCCCACCGGTCACCACCGGCGCGCCGTGTCCGAAGCACACCGTGTCGGCACCGAGGTCCGCCTGAACCCGCATCGACGCCGCCGCCAGCGCCGGATCGGTGTTGAACACACCGAGGATGACCTGGTCGTTGGCGTAGGCGATGGTGTCGCCGGTGAACAGGACACCGTGGGCGGGCAGGAACACCGCGACGCTGCCGTCGGTGTGGCCGGGCACCGGCACGATGTGCGCCCCGCCGCCGAAGTCGAGCACCTCTCCCCCAAGCAGCTCAACGTCCACTGGGCAGGGTGGAGCCGCGGGCACGGTCGGCACCACTTCCTCGAAGATCTCGCGTTCCCAGCCGGCCAACACCGGAATCCCGGGCATGGCCGAGCCGCGCACGATGTCGGCGTCGGCGCGGTGCGCCAACACCGGGGCGCCATGCCATCCCCGAACTTCCGCGGCGGCACCGAAGTGGTCGTTGTGCCCGTGGGTGATGACGATTCGCTCGACCGCCGCGGGATCGAGCCCCAGCTCGGCGATGGACGCGGCGATCTGCGCGCCAGACCCGGCTGTGCCCGTGTCGATGAGAGTCAGCGACTCACCGTCGCGCCACAGGTAGCCCTGTCCAACCGGGAAGGACAACATCGTCAACCGCTCGGAGATCCGCATGTGATCGACGCTAGGGCCGTTCCCGGTCCTATAGGCACCTAGTTCGCTTAGAGCAGGCGGGTTTCGCCGAGCGCGAATGCACTCTGCACCTTGCAGACGAAGATCACCGCAGGTGCACGCTGTCGATCGACCACGACACACCACCCACAACGGACATCCTCTTGAGATGGTCGGCGAAGGCCTGTGGGTACGGCAGTCGCCGCTCGACGAGCAAGCCCGCTGCTTCCACGATCTCGGGGAGGTCCTCGGTGATCCGCTGGTAGCTCATGCTGGGTGAGCGGGGTCCGTCGTCGTCCACCGGCTCGGGGTCCGGGCCCATCATCGTGTAGCAGGGGAACCGGGTGACGTCGGGCAGCACGGAGTAGAACGGGACGCCGTTGAAGAAGTACTCGGGCCACTTGTTGCCCGCGATCGTCAGCCAGGGCGTCCCCGCCGCGAGAGCCGCCATGCCGAACCCGGAGTGCGGCGAGATCAGCACATCGCAGGCGGCGACGGCGCGGAGTTGGTCGATGATCGGCGCGTCGACGACCGAGGTGACCCGGGGCAACGCGTCCTGGATGCGTTGGAGCTCGTCAGCGCTATAGGTCGTGGCTGTGCGTCCGTCCGCGGCGAGTTTGCCGACCACGAGGAACTCGGCGTCCGGGAACCGGTCTACGAGCGCGCCGGCTATGGCCTCCCACGACCGCACCGACGGGTAGAGCGAGCGGTCGGCACTACCTCCGGGGAGGATGGCGATCCGTGGTGCGCTGCCGCGTGGCAGTGGGCTGAGCGAGAGCCTTAGGTGCTCGTCGGGCGCGTAAGAGGGGCCTTTGTGGCCCGCGATCCCGAACTCGCCGGTGAAGTGGAGCTTCGAGGCGTCGTAGTACGCCGCCAAGCCCGGAAAGACCTCGCGTTGGTCGGGCAAGAAGCCGCGCACGTCGTTGAGGTAGTAGTCGAAGTCCGCGGGGATCGCTGAGAAGTCGAAGGTGGCGTCCCCGTCGAACACGTCCACCGGCACCGGGTAGACCTCGTCCACGAACGGGCACAGCGAGGCGAGCTCCACCGGGGAGGCCGCGTTCAACGCCACCGAGATCCGCGCGTCGGGGTTCGCGACGTGGTAGCCGTGCGCGTAGTGCAGCGCCTCCACGACGTGGCCGACCGGGTGGCAGTAGACGAAGTTGACCAGAAGTCGCACCGGGACACCCTGGCCTCAGGTGGGCCAGGGTGCAACCGGATTCAGACCCGGGCGGGGGCCTCGACGGTGACCAGTTCGTGGCGGTCGTTGAACAGCCGCAGCGGGTCGTGGCGGACCAGGGAGACCCCGGCGAGCACCGAGACGGCGAGCGCGGCGGCGATGAACGGCCAGTTGTAGAGCAGGTCCTCACCGGCGGGCGAGTACGTCAGCACCAGGAACACCGCGGCGCCGACCAGGATGGCCAGCTGCCTGCGCTGCCAGGGCAGAGCGGCGGCGATGACGAAACCCCAGGTCAGGTACCACGGCAGGGTCGCGGGCGAGAGCACTGCGACGGCGAACAGGACCAGCGCCATCCGGCGCACCGCGTCGGCGCCGCCGGTGCGGGCCAGCCACCACTGCCGGATCGCGATGGCGAAGAACAGCAGGCCGCCCAGAACCCGGGTGGTGTTGACGAACCAACTCTTGTTCGCGTCGAAGAAGATGTTGGCGATCGAGTGCACGACCTCGCCGACCGCGGTCGGGATCGACAGCCAGTTCACGATCATCGTCGGCGCCTGCAGCGCCTTGAACCAGCCCAGGTTCACCCCGGCCAGCAGCGTCGTCGCGGTGAACACGACCGCCGTCGTGGCGACGGCGGCGGCCACGGCGCGGGTGAAGTTCTTCCAGAAGGTCGACTTCAGGTGCCCGGCCCACACCCACACCAGGAACGGCAGCGCCAGCGCGGCGGTGGCCTTCACGGCGGCGCCCAGGGTGACCAGGGCGATGCCGAGCACGTGCTTGCGGTCCAGGACGCACAGCGTGCCCGCGGCGAGGAACCCGACCATGAGCAGGTCGTTGTGCGGTCCGCCGACCAGGTGCACCACGGTCATCGGACCCGCGACGGCCAGCCACAGCGTCGTCGGCAGGTGCCCGCCGAGGTGGCGGACCAGGCCGGGCAGCGCCCACAGCAGCATGAACAGGCCCGCGAGCAGCACGAAGCGCATCAGGATGACGCCGAGGATCATGTTCGTGCCGGTGACCCAGGCGACGCCCTTGGCGAGCAGGATGAACATCGGCCCGTACGGCGCCGGGGTGGTCTGCCAGAACGGGTGGACGTTCTGCACGACCTCCTGCAGCCCGAGCACGATCGGCCCGACCGCGTACGGGTCCTGCCCGTAGAGCGGCAGCGCGCCCTGCGCGATGTAGGAGAAGACGTCGCGGGTGAACACCGGCGGGGAGACCAGCAGCGGCCCCATCCAGGCGGCCGCCGCGATCAGCACAGGGCGGGACCCGACCCGGCCGGCCAGCACGTGCCTGCCCAGCCGCACCCACGCCCACACGACCAGGGCGAAGCCGACGTAGAGGGTGCCGGTGGCCAGCATGCGGCCGTGGCCGTAGCGGATCCACGACAGCGGCCCGTGCCCGAGCACGGGGTCGCTGATGAGCACCCCGGCCGCGCCGAACGCGCTGAGCAGGATCAGCAGGCTGCCCGCGGTGCCGAGCGCGATCGTGCGCACGGGCAGCGGGTTCGGCCGCCGGTCGACCTGGTCGTCGCGGCCGTCGGTGACGGTCGCGCCCTGGTCGGGCAGGGTTTTGGCGGTATCCGCGTTCTCAGCGCCCAAGGGGTTTTCCACGTGTGGGGACGGTTCTGTGCTGGTGGCCATCGGGAGAAGAGATTACACAGGTGGCGGTCGACATATCCGGGCGATGGTCGTTGTGGCGGCACGAGCGGCGTGCGGATGGTCACACCAGGTTGCCGCCGTTCGGCTCACGAGTCCTCGGTGTTCGCGTTGCGAACCTGGGGCGGATGTGACCAGGGTGGCCCCGGGGACCCACCGAGCGAGGAGGCCGACCGATGATCGAACCAGTGGAGCGGCTGTGCGCGCGGATGATCCGCTTCGACACCACCAACCGGGGGCACGGACAGGGCCGCGGCGAGCGTGACCTGGCCGAACTGGTCGCCGACCTGCTCACCGACGCGGGGCTCAAGCCGGTGCTGCTCGAGCGCGCTGCCCGCCGGACGAACGTGGTGGCGCGGGTGTCGGGGCAGCGCCCGGACCTGCCCGCGCTGCTGGTGCAGATGCACCTGGACGTCGTGCCCGCCGACCCCGACGAGTGGTCGGTGGATCCGTTCGGGGGTGAGATTCGCGACGGTTTCGTCTGGGGCCGGGGCGCGGTGGACATGAAGGACATGTGCGCCTCGGTGCTGACCGTGCTGGCGCGGTGGGCCGAGCAGGGGCGGGCGCCGCTGCGCGACATCGTGTTCGCGTTCGTGGCCGACGAGGAGGACACCGGCTGCTACGGGGCGCACTGGCTGGTCAAGGACCACCCGGAGCTGTTCGAGGGCTGCGTCGCCGCGATCGGCGAGTCCGGCGGCTACACGGTCCCGGTCCGGCGCGCCGACGGCACCCTGGCCCACCTGTACCCCGTGGGCACCGCCGAGCGCGGCACGGCCCACCTGCTGCTGACCGCGACGGGCAAGGCCGGACACGGGTCCCGCCGCAACGACGACAACGCCGTGGTGAAGCTGGTTGACGCGCTGCACAGGCTCTCCGCCCACCAGTGGCCCGTGGTGCTGACCCCGGCCGTTCGCGCGTTCATCGAGCAGACCGCAGCCACCCTGGACGTCCCGGTCGATTGGGACGATGTGGATGGGACCATCGCTCGGTTCGGGCCCGCGGTGAAGCTCGTCGAGAACACGGTCCGCAACAGCACGCGACCCACGGTGTTGTCGGCGGGCTACAAGGTCAACGTGGTGCCAGGGGTGGCTCAGGCGCAGGTGGACACCCGGGTGCTGCCGGGCACCGAGGAGTGGATGTTGTCCGACATCGACAACCTGCTCGGGCCGGGGATCCGCCGGGAGTTCATCGCGAACCAGCCACCGGTGCAGTCGGCCATCGACTCCCCCTGGTTCGACGCGATGGCGGACGCGATCCGCGCGAACGACCCGTCGGCGGTCGTGGTGCCGTACTGCATGGGCGGCGGGACGGACGCGAAGGCGTTCAGCAAGCTCGGCATCGAGTGCTACGGATTCGCGCCGCTGATGTTGCCGGAGGGGTTCGACTACCGGTCCATGGCGCACGGGGTGGATGAGCGCGTGCCGGTGGAGGGTCTGCGCTTCGGCGTAGAGGTACTCGACGGGTTCTTGTCGCGTTAGGTGGCGTAATGCGCGAGCTGCTCGTGGGCTCTCTCAGCATCTAAGAGCGGCGGCCCGCCGCGGCGGGTTGTGGTCCCGATCAGCAACGCGGAGCGCAACTGCGCCGCGGTCGCGCAAGGAAACATCGTCCATAACAGCGCCGCGGTGGCCGCCACGACCGCAGCAGCAACCCCGTTCCCCGTCGTCGCCCCCTGCGGCCCAGGAACCTCCTCCCCCGGCGCGAACAACCCCCGCGCCTCGGGATCGGCATCCACGAACCAACTAGGCCGCCCGGACGGCGTGCAGGACAGCACCGGAATCGACCACGGGTGATCAGCCACCCTCGTATCCCCCGCCGCAACGACCAAGACACCCCGCCCCGCCATGTCATCCAACGCCGCCCCCAGCGACTGCCCGTCCCCCTCCCCCACAGCCAGACTCACCAACGCAATCCTCGCCGTAACCCCCCGCAGAACTTCGGCCAACTCCTCCGGCCGCCGCCCCACCCCCAACGGCCGAGTCAACACCGGCGACAACGGATTGATCGACAGCCCCGAAGGCCCCCCAACCCCGCACAGGAACGGCGCATCAGCCTCAGCAGAAACCACCTCGACCGGCTCAGCCCCCTGCCCCCACCGCACCACCCGGTTCAACCGAACCAGACCGAGTAAGGGAGAACGTCGCCGCAGGTCCCCGTACAGCACGGTCGAACCACCCCCGCCAGTGCACGATCGAGTGACATCCGACCGCCGACTGTAGTCCGCCCGTGCAGATTCACGTGCAAGCCATCTGAGTGATCATCCCCCACACGAGCGGTAACCACCCTCGTGGTCACCCTCCGCCCCTAAACTCCCCCCGTGCCACCCAGCACGACCCACCTCAGGCACCGGCCACCCACTCCATAAGTGAACGAAAACCGCCGCCCAGACCCACAAACCCCCAGTTCACGAAGTGTCCTCCCCGCGCAAGCGGGGCTGTTCCCAGGTCGAGCTGGTCGCCCGCGTCGCTGGCGATGTCCTCCCCGCGCAAGCGGGGCTGTTCCTCCACTACGGACAACGTTTCAAGGCAGGATGACGTCCTCCCCGCGCAAGCGGGGCTGTTCCCGGAATCAGGACTGGCGTGCGGGTGCAGGTGGAGTCCTCCCCGCGCAAGCGGGGCTGTTCCCTTGCCCGCCGCCGAGGCCAGCCACTCCTGGTGGTCCTCCCCGCGCAAGCGGGGCTGTTCCCGGGTGGCCACTGGCCACCACGGTGGTCCGCCGGTCCTCCCCGCGCAAGCGGGGCTGTTCCGTTTGCCAGCCTCTGCCAGTCCTTGCCCATGCGGTCCTCCCCGCGCAAGCGGGGCTGTTCCCGAGTGCCCCATCCTGCGCGCGCTAGCCGCTGTGTCCTCCCCGCGCAAGCGGGGCTGTTACCGCATTGCACAGACCCCATGCAAATGTCTGCCCGTCTTCCCCGCGCAAGCGGGGCTGTTCCCCCGCGCCCCTCCAGCACGATCGCCAGCGCGCTGTCTTCCCCGCGCAAGCGGGGCTGTTCCCGCCTCCGGAAGGAACGGGGCTTGGCGACACGCGCCTTCCCCGCACAAGCGGGGCTGTTCCCCCGGTCCACATCACCAGCCCGCCACCCTCGCGGTCCTCCCCGCGCAAGCGGGGCTGTTCCGGACGCGGAGTGGATCGCCGGTCTGCAGTTGACGTCCTCCCCGCGTAAGCAGGGCTGTTCCGCGCTGGCGGTATGCGTTGGGCCTGACCCAGCGGTCCTCCCCGCGCAAGCGGGGCTGTTCCCGCCACCCTGCCGGGGACACGCCTGCGGGTGACGTCCTCCACGCGCACGCGGGGATGTTCCGGCCGACTACGTCAGCGTGACCGTCCGGTCCGTGTCCTCCCCGCGCAAGCGGGGCTGCTCCCTGCGGCGGCAGCCCGGTGTAGGACGCGACGTGATCGTCCCCGCGCATAGCGGGGCTGCTCCCTGCCCTCTAGCCGTCAATCGATCCGCAAGGAGTCCCGGGAGTAGGCGCGAAGTGCCGCCACGATGTCGTCGCGGGTTCGGGTGAAGAGGCGGGTGTCCAGCGGGAGGCCGGGGCCGGAGGCTATGGGCCAGGCGTCTCGGCGGTGGAGGCCGGTGACGCCGGGGGTGGTGGGGGTGACGCTGAGGCGGAGGCGGAAGCGGAGGGTTGGGCCGTCCACGCCCACCGAGCGGAGCGTGTCCCAGGGCAGGAAAGCCGGACCTTGGCCGGTGGGCAGCCGCACGCCGGTGAGGTCGATCATCAGGGGGCTGGAGCGGCGCTTGTGCCGAGCCGCGTACCCGCCGAGTTTCACCGCGGCCACCGCCACGCCCACAGCCAAGACCACCAGCCCGATCCAACCGACCAGCAGCAACCCAACTCCCGCGACCACCAGCACGCCAGCACCGACCAGCCACGGCACGAGCGGGCGGCGCCAGGCGTCCTGGTCGACCTCCGCGATGAACAGCTCCCCGACTCCCGGTGGCACCAGGTCCTCCTCCCTCGCCCTGCCGCGGACCCTACTGGGGTGATCCTCGGCGATTCGGGGGAAATGACCACCGTCACGATCGGCCATCCGGGCAGAAGATCACTTCGGTTGCCGCTCCCGGGCGTACCGTGTCCGGCATGCACGGGTTCCGCACCTCGTTCGAAGCGGCCGATCCGGTCCCCACCTGGACCGATACCGCCGAACTCGGTGCCACCGCCGCCGTCGTCCTGCGCACCCGGGTCGGCCCGGGACCCACCACGGCCCCCGCCGCCAAGCCGGGTGTCGGCTTCACCGGCTTGCGCGCGCTGCGTTACGAAGGAGAGGCGCCGTCACCCGGTGAAGCGGTGAACCGGCTGTTCTGGTCCGACCAGGAGGTCACCGAGGGCGACGAACTGTCCTATGTGGTGTTTCCCGACTTCGACCAGCATTACCTGGCCACGTACGTCTCCCTCGATCTGGTGTTCACCGACGGCACGCGGTTGTCCGAGCTCGGCGCCGTCGACCAGCTCGGCTACCCGATCACCGCGCGGGCGCAGGGCGAGTCCAACGCGCTGTTCCCCGACCAGTGGAACCACCGCGCGATCAGCCTCGACCGCGCCAAGAACAAGACCATCGCCCGAGTGCTGCTCGCCGTCGACATCCCGCAGGGGCCGGCGTCGTTCGGCGGTTGGATCGATGACCTCGCTATAGGCCCCGCCCGCGCGAGAGAGACCAGCCCGGTTGAGCGGATCGTCACCACTAGAGGCACGCATTCCACCGGCTCGTTCTCGCGCGGCAACACCATCCCCGCGACAGCCGTCCCACACGGGTTCAACTTCTGGATCCCGGTGACGAACGCGGCCGTGACGAACTGGTCATACGAGTACCACCGGGGCAACACGGCGACGAACCGGCCCGCGCTGCAGGCCATCGGCCTAAGCCACATGCCGAGCCCGTGGATGGGTGACCGCCACACGTTCCACTTCATGCCTACGACCGGTACCTCTGTCGGCAGGCGGGCGCGCGCCCTGACCTTTGACCACACCCGCGAGCACGCACACCCGTACCACTACGCCATCGACTTCGACCATGGCGTGCGAGCAGAGGTAGCACCCGCTGATCACGCTGCTGTGCTGCGGTTCTCGTACCCACCGGGTCCGGCGCACCTAGTGCTGGACAACGTCGGCCTAGGCGGCAGGGTCGACGTAGAGGGCGACACCATCACCGGCTACACAGATGTCCGTAGTGGACTATCAGTGGGCGCGGGCCGCATGTACATCCACGCCCGAGTCGACCAGCCGATCGCGCGCGCCGATCACCGGTGGCGCGGGCTGGCGCGGCAGCGGACGATGCTGCTGCGGTTCGCCGAGGGCACCCGGCAGGTGACCATGCGGGTCGCGACCTCGCTGATCAGCCCCGAGCAGGCGCGCCGCAACCTCGACGAGCGCGACTTCGACGAGGTCCGCGACGACGCCAAGGCGCGGTGGGCGGCGATCACCGACCGGATCGAGGTCGAGGGCGCCACCGATGACCAGCTCACGACCCTCTACTCGTGCCTGTACCGGTTGTTCCTCTACCCCAACTCCGGGTTCGAACCAACCGAGTCCGGCCCGCGCTATGCGAGCCCAGTGACCCCGCCTTCGGTGAAGGACGGGAAGGTCTACGTCAACAACGGCTTCTGGGACACCTATCGCACCTGTTGGCCCGCCTACGCACTGCTCGACCCAGCCCGGTGTCGTGAGCTCGTGGACGGTTTCGTGCAGCAGTACCGCGATGGTGGCTGGGTGTCGCGGTGGTCCTCCCCCGGCTACGCGAACCTGATGACCGGCACCAGCTCCGACGTGGCCTTCGCCGATGCCCACCTTAAAGGCGTGCCGGGGCTCCAAGAGGCCTACGACGCTGCGCTGCGCAACGCCACTGTTGTCGCGCCGGATGAGAGCGTCGGGCGTAAGGGGCTCGATCGGTCACAGTTCCTGCACTACACGCCTATAGGCGTCAACGAGGGTATGTCGTGGGCACTAGAAGGCTGCGTGAACGACTTCGGCATCGCGAACATGGCAAAGGCGCTCGGAGACGCCGCCAACCACGCGTACTTCCTCGACCGCGCTCGCCACTACGTGCACCACTTCGACCCCGCCGTGGGGTTCTTCCAAGGCCGCGACAAGACGTGGCGATGGCCCGCGGGCAAGTACGACCCCCGGGTGTGGGGCTACGACTACACGGAGACCAACGGGTGGACCGCCGCGTTCGCCGTCCCCCACGACCCGATCGGCCTGGCCGCACTGCACGGCGGGCCCGCCGCGTTGGCAGACCTGCTAGACGAGTACTTCGCGACACCGGAGACGGCGGCGTTCCCGGGCTCTTACGGCCGCGCGATCCATGAGATGACTGAGGCAAGAGACGTGCGGCTGGGGCAGTACGGGCACAGCAATCAGCCCGCCCACCACATCCCGTACCTCTACACGCAACTCGGCCGCCCTTGGCGCACGCAGGAGATCGTGCGGGACGTCTTGGCCCGGCTCTACCAGGGCAGCGAGATCGGCCAGGGCTACTGCGGCGACGAGGACAACGGCGAGATGTCCGCCTGGTACCTCTTCAGCGCGCTGGGCCTCTATCCGCTGCGCGTCGGATCGCCCCACTATGCGATCGGCTCCCCCTTGTTCAGTCGCGCCGTAGTGCACCTCGATGGCGGAGACCTGGAGGTGATCGCGCAAGGCAATAGCCACGACAACGTCTACGTGCAGAAGCTGCTGGTCAATGGCGAGCCGCACGACCACGCCTGGATCGAGCACGACGTCATTGCGGCCGGGGCGCGGTTGGAGTTCACGATGGGGCCGACCCCGTCGCTGTGGGGCGCTGAGCGGCTTCCTGAGTCGCTGGGGACCGGTATCCCACTCCGGGACCTCACTGCGGGCATGCCAGGCCCGCTGTTCGACGATACGGCCCGTACGGAGACCACTGTGGACGCGCCGGTGACGGTCGCCGCGGCGGGCAGGGTCGTGCTCTACACGCTGACCTCGGCGTCGAGCGGCCCGGACCCGACAGGATGGGTGCTGCAGGGGTCGCAGGACGGCCGGGAATGGCGCGACCTGGACCGGCAGGTCGAGCAGGTTTTCCGGTGGCGGCTGCAGACTCGCCCCTTCCAGGTCACAACACCCGAACACCACCGGCATTACCGTCTCGTTCTCGACGGTCCTACCCGACTCGCCCAGATCCAGCTGCTGGCCGACCACGAGGAGGACCCCGGCACGAGCTGAGGTGGCCGCATGCTGGGCGTGGAGGCAGTGAGCAAGCGCTACGGCGGTGGCAACTGGGTGCTGCGCGAGGTGGACCTGACGGTCGAACCCGGGGCTGTCGTGGCGGTCGTGGGTGGCAACGGTTCGGGTAAGTCGACGCTGCTGCGGCTCATGGTCGGGGTGTCGCGGCCGACGCTCGGGCAGGTGACGGGCCGCCCGGACGTGGTCGGTTATGTCCCTGAGCGGTTCCCGCCGAACGAGCGGCTGTCGGCGTTGGCGTATCTAGGGCACCTGGGTCGGATCCGCGGGATGACCGGCGCGGCCGCCTCTGAGCGAGCCGAGGAGCTGCTCGAGCGGCTGGACCTACAGGGCGGGTTCGACTCGCAGCTGCGGACGCTGTCTAAGGGCAACGCGCAGAAGGTGGCGTTGGCGCAGGCGCTGATGGTGCAGCCGGGCCTCTTAGTCCTAGACGAGCCGTGGTCGGGTCTGGACGTCGACGCACATGGCGTGTTGGCCACCATCATCGCCGAGGTCGCGGCGGCGGGCGGGGCCGTAGTGTTCACCGACCATAGAGAGTCCGTGACGAGAGCCAACGCGACCCGGATCCATCGCATCCACGACGGCAGGATCGCCGCAGCGACCGCCCCGGAGCGCGCGATCGTCGAAGTGGCCCTCTCGCGGCCGGACTCAGAGGCCGAGGACCCCGGCTGGGAGGACCTCGATGGCGTAGTCACCGCTGTCACCCACCAAGGGCAGCTGTTCGTCCGCGTAGACCGCACCCACTCCGACGCCCTCCTGACCGTCGCACTACGCCACGGCTGGTCCATCGACAGCCTCACCCCGGAGAAGGCGGCGTCATGATCGCTCTTATCCGCTACTCCCTGGCCACCACCGTGCATGCGCAGCGCTACCTAGCTCCGGTCCTGCTGTTCTGCGCGGGTGTAGGAATCTCATCCGGCAGCGACTCCGGCCCACTACCCGGCGTCTACGCGCTCAACGCCGGCATCTCACTGGTCTGCGTCACCTGGCTGACCATCGCCGTAATCAGCGTCGAGGACCCCGTGCACCGCGCGATCACCGTGGTGGCCGCCCGCAGCTCAATCCGAGTCCTGGCCGCGACGGTGCTCGTGAGTGCGCTCATCGCTCTGGGCCTGACCATCATCGGCCTCGGCATGCCCCTCCTGCTCCAACCGAGACCGGTGTCGGCCGCCGACCTCCCGGCTGGCGCCTTGGCCCACCTGCTCTGCGGATCCATCGGCATAGCGATCGGCATGGTCTGCTCCCGCCTGGTCTTCCGACGGCAGGGCTACGCGCTCCTGGTGGCCCTCGCACTCGTGACCACCGCGTTGCTGACCACAGGCTCCCCACCCAACACCCTCTTCAAGCGAATGGCCAACACCAACCACGCGGCCGACGCGCTACCGCTCGCAGCAGGCTTGCTGCCGATCGGCTTGGCGGTCCTGGCGTTGGCCGCGGTCATCACCCACGTCGTGTCGGTTCGACGAGACTGAGCCTCAGGAGAACGCGCCCAGGGCCGTGGGCAACGGGACGTCGTCGTGCGAGCGCAGCCACTGGCTGAAGGCGGGTGATTCGGCGGCGTGCCGGAGGTAGGCGTTCGTCGTTTCCTGGTAGACCGCGTCGACCTGGTCCCAGCCCGCTCGTTTCCGGTGCCAGGCGAGCACGATCCGCATACGCACCGGGGCGTCCTCGAGCGGCCGGATGACAACACCGGGAGTCTCCGGCGCGGTCGGCTCGACCAGTTGCACCGCGCGCCCGGCAGCGATCAGCTGACGCCCACCGCCGAGCGGGAACGTGTAGCGGACGCGGGGCGTGAAGCCCGCGCGGGCGGCGGCCGCGCGCAGGGACGCGAGAGACCCGTCCTCCGGGCCGGGCGGCCCGATCCAGTCCTCGTCGGCGAGGTCGGTCAGCGCGATCTCCGCACCAGTGGCCAGCGGGTGGTCGGCGGCCTCGGCGACGAAGACCGGCACCCACGGCAGCAGCACGCGGTGCGCGAGGTGCTTGGCGAGGGTGATCTCGTGGTCATCGGACATCGCGATGATGGCGATGTCGAGGTGCGCCCGGGCCAGGGCGTCGGCCAGGTCTCGCGACGCCGCGGGGCACCGACAATCGCGCGAGGCCATCGGCCGGGCCTATACCCGGCCGCACGATCGGGTGGTTCCCCGGGCAGGTCCGGGCGCGAACAACATCATCCGGGTACGCAGTAACGGTACGAACACAACCGAACCCGAGGAGTAACCCTCCATGCGTACCGTGCTCGCAGGCATAGCCCTGGCCAGCCTTGCACTGGGAGGTGGCACCGCCGCGGCGACGGCGGCGGGCGCGCCCGAGGAACCGCGAGCCGCTGTCGCTGATCCAGGCGCGGCGCTAACGCTGACGACGCAGTGGCTCAGTGATGGCCAGACGAAGGCGGCCATCCTCAACTGCGACCCGACAGACGGCAGCACGCACGCGGACCCACAGGCCGCGTGCGACGCCCTTAAGGCCGTCAACGCCGACTTCGACGCGCTTCAGGACACCTCTAGGCCGTGCCCGTACAACTACGACCCGGTCGTCGTCACGGTCAAGGGCGAGTGGTACGGCGACTACGTCTACTTCTCGCGCGAGTACTCGAACCAGTGCGTCGCGATTGTGAGCAGTAACGACGTCTTCGGCTTCTAGGCCTGTCCGGTCGAACCGCCCACGGTGGCGTCGCCGGTGTTCTCCTCCGGTTTGGGCTCCGGCGGCACCACCCCGGCGAACTCCTTGCCCGCGTCGTTCATGCGCAGCACGAACGGGCGGGTCTCGGTGTAGCGGATGACGCTGACCGACGCGGGGTCCACCACGATGCGCTGGAACGTGTCCAGGTGCTGGCCCAGCGCGTCGGACAGGATGGACTTGATGACGTCGCCGTGGCTGCACAGCAGCCACACCGCGCGGTCGCCGTACTTGGCGGTGATCCGCGCGTCGTGCGCACGCACCGCCTTCACCGCCCGCGCCTGGACGTCGGCCAAGCCCTCGCCGTCGGGGAACACCGCGGCGGACGGGTGCTGTTGCACGACCTTCCACAGCGGTTCGCCGAGCAGGTCCTTGATGGCCTTGCCGGTCCACGAGCCGTAGTCGACCTCGAGGAACGCGTCGTCGACGACGGGGTCGAGGTCGCGCGCGGCGGCCAGGGCGGAGACGGTCTGCTCGCAGCGCGGCAGCGGGGAGCGCACGATGTCGTGCAGGGTCACCTCGGCGAGCCGGTCGACCAGGTCGGCGGCTTGCCGTTGGCCGGTCGGGTCGAGGGTGACTCCCTCGCTGCGGCCCGCGAGCACACCGGAGCCGTTGGCGGTGGAACGGGCATGGCGGAGGAGGACGAGTGTTGCCACGGCCGAACAGCCTAAGCGGTCGCGATCACGTGGGTGTGACGACCCCGGTCACCAGCAGTCCACACAAGAGCGCGCCGACGGCGATCCGGTACCAGACGAACACCATGAAGTTGTTCTTGGACACGTAGCGCAGCAGCCAGGCGACGCAGGCGTAGCCGACCGCGAAGGACACCACTGTGGCCACGATCGTCTGGGGCACGCTGGCTTGAACGCCTGGTCCACCCCGGTCGAGGACGTCGGGGATGCTGAAGATGCCCGCGCCGAACACCGACGGGATGGCCAGCAGGAACGAGTACCGGGTGGCCGCTTCGCGCTTGAGGCCGAGGAACATGCCCGCGGTGAGCGTCCCACCCGAACGGGAGACGCCGGGGACCAGGGCCATGGCCTGGGCGAAGCCCATCACGATGCTGTCGCGCATGGTCAGCTTGTCGCGGGCCTGCTTGCCCACCTCGTCGGCGATGGCCAGGAACACCGCGAACACCATCAGCACGATGGCGGTGATCCACAGGTTGCGCAGGCCGGAGCGGATGGCGTCCTTGAACACCACGCCCAGGATGGCGATCGGCGCCGAACCGATGATCACGTACCAGGCCAGCTTGTAGTCCGGGTCGGTCCGCCCGGCGGCGGAGAACAGGCCGACGAACCAGGCGCGCAGCAGCCGCCAGATGTCCTTGGCGAAGTAGATGATCACCGCGGTCTCGGTGCCGAGCTGGATGACCGCGGTGAACGAGGCGCCCGCGTCCCCGCCGAACCACAGCTCGGAGACGATCCGGATGTGCGCCGACGAGGAGATCGGGAGGAACTCGGTCAGGCCCTGGACGATGCCGAGGACGATTGCTTGCAACCAGGTCAACTGCCGACTCCCGCGAGATCCAGAGCTTCCACGGCGACCCGCAGGGCCGCCTTGCTGCGCTCCAGATCTTGCAGGATCGGCGAAACGGTGAGGGTGGTGACCCCCGACTCGGCCAGTTCGCGCATCTTGTCCGCGATGCGCTCCTTGGGGCCGAGCAGCGAGGTCGAGTCGAGGAAGCCCAGCGGTACGGCCGCCGCGGCGCCCGCGTAGTCCTTGGCGAGGTAGCGGTCCTGGCACTCGGCGGCTTCGGCTTCGTAGCCCATGCGGCAGGCGAGGTTGTTGTAGAAGTTCTGCTCGCGACTGCCCATGCCCCCTACATAGAGGGCGGCGTAGGGGCGGACGGTGTCTGCGGCCTTACGCCAGTCGTCATCGACCACTAGGGGGCTGGTGGGGACTACATCGAAGCCTTCGAGGGTCTTACCCGCCTTCTCGCGGCCCTTGGCGATCAGGTCGAGCGACTCGCGACCGTGTTCGGGCGAATAGAAGATGGCGAGCCAGCCGTCGGCGATCTCGCCTGTGAGCTCGAGGTTCTTGGGGCCGATAGAGGCCAGGTAGATCGGGATGTGCTCGCGGACCGGGTGGACCGTGAGCTTAAGAGCCTTGCCGGGGCCGTCGGGCAGCGGTTGGACGAAGTGCTTGCCCTGGTAGTCGACGCGTTCACGGCGTAGTGCGGTGCGGACGATGTCGACGTACTCGCGCGTGCGGCCTAGAGGCTTGTCGAACTTGACCCCGTACCAGCCCTCGGAGACCTGCGGACCGGACACGCCGAGGCCGAGGCGGAAGCGGCCGCCGGAGAGGGTGTCGAGGGTCGCGGCGGTCATCGCGGCCATGGTGGGGCGGCGGGCCGGGATCTGCAGGATGGCGCTGCCGACGTCGATCTGGGTGGTCTGCGCGGCGACCCAGGCCAGCACGCTGGGGGCGTCGGAACCGTAGGCCTCGGCGACCCAGGCCACCGAGTAGCCCAGCCGGTCGGCCTCGCGCGCCAACTCCAGGTTGGCCGCGTCGTTGCCCGCACCCCAGTAGCCCATGTTCAGTCCGAGTCGCATGTTCGGCAGGTTACTCACCGGTAAGGCCGGTTGGCCAGTGGGCCTCCGGTGGCGCGAGCGGGGTGGCGGCCTAGGCTCGGTGATCGTGGAGCAACGACACCTCGGGCGCAGCGGGCTGCGGGTTTCCCGGTTGGGCCTGGGCACGCTGACCTGGGGCGGGGACACCGACGCCGACGAGGCGGCGGCCCAGTTGGCCGCGTTCACCGAGGCGGGCGGCACCCTGGTCGACACCGCGGACATCTACGCCGACGGGGAGGCCGAGCGGCTGCTGGGGTCGTTGCTGGGTGATCTGGTGCCGCGCGAGCGGGTGGTCCTGGCGACCAAGGCGGTCGCGCGGCGGCACGACGGGCCGTTCGGCGGGGGCGCGTCGAGGGGTGCGCTGCTGACGGCGCTGGAGGGGTCGCTCCGGCGGCTGCGCACCGATCACGTGGACCTGTGGCAGTTGCACGCGTGGGACGAGGCGGTGCCGCTGGAGGAGACCCTCGCGGCGGTCGACAGCGCGGTACGGGCGGGCAAGGTCCGGTACGCGGGGGTGTCGAACTACTCCGGCTGGCAGACCGCGACCGCGGCGTCCCGCCAGGCGTCGACGGGTCTGCCATTGGTGAGCACGCAAGTGGAGTACTCGCTGCTCGAGCGCGGGGTGGAGCGGGAGGTCGTCCCGGCGTGCCTGCACCACGGGCTGGGCGTGCTGCCGTGGGCGCCGCTGGGGCGTGGTGTGCTGACCGGCAAATACCGCACGAGCACGCCCGCGGACTCCCGGGGCGCGTCGCCGGTGTTCGCGCGGTACGTGGAGAGACATCGCACGGAACGGGCCGGGCGGATCGTGCAGGCGGTGGCGACCGCGGCGGACGGGCTGGGCACGTCGCCGTTGGCCGTGGCGTTGGCCTGGGTGCGGGACCGTCCGGGTGTTGTGGCACCGGTGGTGGGGGCTCGCGACACGACCCAGTTGAAGGGGTCGCTGGTCGCGGAGGAGTTGACGCTGCCCGCGGCGATCCGGTCGGCGCTCGACGACGTCAGCGCGGTGGAGTTCGGGTACCCGGAGCGGCGTCTGCACTAGGGCCGTAGTCGTCTTCGGTTTCGTCGTCGACGAGTCCGAAGTAGTCGCGCACGTCCGATCGGTACATCAGGTGTCCGGCGGCCAGGACGATCAGCGTCGACAAGACCAGCGCGGTCACACCCAGGACACCGTCCGCGACGCCCAGCATGAGCAACAGGGCGAGACCGGCGACCAGCAACGAGGCGACCCGGGCCCAGTCGCGGCCGCCGCGGATGCACAGCGCGAAGGCGACGGCCAGGCAGATCGGCAGCAGCGCCAGGGACACGTCGTGGTCGGTGCTGGCGGTGACGACGGCCAGGTGCGCGGCGGTCAGGGCGACGTTGAGCAGCAGCAGGACGCTCGCCGCGCGGACCGGCGCGGGCGGGTCGTTGGGCTCGACATCGCCGAATATCGGCAGGTGAGTGGGGTCGATCGCCATTGCTGCCTCCCTGCACTCGTGCCTGCTCCGTCGGCCGACCCACACCGGGTGTTACAAGTTGGTTTCGACATCACTCGCCCGGGGTAACAAGTTGCCGAATCCGGTGAACATGACCTGCTTGTTTCGTAGTGCAGCGAACGCTGTCCATGGCGATAGTATCCATGTACTGTAGCTGGCGTGAGCGAGACGAGCACCCCGGTGTCCGGCCTGGTCTGGCGGCTGTCGACCCGCTGGCGGGCGGCGATCGACAGGGCCGTGACGCCCTTCGGCGTGACCCACGCCCAGTACTCGGTCCTCGCGCCGCTGTCGACCCTGCAGCGGGCAGGCACCCGACCGAGCCAACGGCAACTGGCCGACTTCACCGGCCTTGAGCCGCTCTACGTGTCCAAGCTGGTCCGCTCCCTGGAGCAGGCCGGTCTGCTGACACGAACCCCAGACCCGGCTGATAGCCGGGCGATGCTGCTGTCACTCACCGATCACGGCAGCGAGGTCGCCGCACGGGCCACTACGGCCGTGCGGGCGCTCCAGGATGAGTTCACCGCGCCACTAGGCGGAGTCGACAGCGCACGCACCCAAGCCCTCATCGACGCACTACGCACATTGCTGGAGGACACATGAGCCACCCGTTCAACGGACTTGTCATCGGCCAGGCGGGTCGAGCCACCCGGGCCCTGCTAGACCGCTTACTCCAAGAGGCCAACACGGACTTCCCAACCTGGGTCGCCCTGGTCCTGCTCTCCGACACCGACATCCCCGAAGACGAACTCACCGACCGGCTCGCGACGCGCCTTAAGGTCGACCGAGCCGACGCAGCGCTAACCGTGACCGGGCTGGCCGAAGAGGGCCTAACAACCCCCGGCGCGACCTTGACCGAACAGGGCCGCGCCCGGTTCCAGCACATCAGCGACGGTGTCGACTCCATCGCTGCGCGCCTCTATGGCGACCTGAACGCGGACGAGAAGGACACCGCCGGGCGCGTACTGGCCCTGGTAACAGCCCGCGCGGAGGCGGAACTGGCCGCCTGAGGTCCGGTGGGCGGACACACCCCACCGGACGTGGCCTTCGTGTCCTCGTTGCGGGATGCTGGTGGGAACGCCTTGTCCCCACCGTCCGGAGGTCTGCTTGCCCCGCCTGGTCGTCCTGGTCGCTTCCACAACCCTGTGCGCCGCGTTCGTCGCGGGCTGCTCATCGGGTGACCAGCCTAGGGACGAGCTGATGGTCACCGACAACCCGGTGGCCGCCACCCCCGCCGTCTCCCCCGCGGCAGGCGCCACCCCGCCCGGCACCGTCCTGCCGCTGTCCGCGCAGGTCACCGCCGTGGCCACCGACCAGTCGACCCGCACCCTGGCCGTCGCCGCGGGCACCGACCTGCGCCTCTACGACCTCGACGCGCTCGACAAGGCCCCGCGCTCGCTCACCCTGCCCGGCACCGCCGACTCGCTGACCACCGCCGGTGACGGCGCGCTGCTGGTGACGGTGCCGGGCAAGGTCGTCCGCGTCGCGCTGCCCGGCGGCACCCTGGCCGAGTCCCCCGTGGACGGCTCCCCCGCAGCCGCGGCCGACTACCAGGGCGACACCCTCGTCGCCGTCCGCGACCGCAAGCAGGTCACCGTCCTGGGCGACGGCCAGGTGCGGCGGGTCATCACCGGCAGCCTGCTCAGCGCCGACCAGGTGTTCAGCACCGGCCAGGACGCCGTCGTCCTCGACCGCCTGCGTAACGCCGTCTTCCAGCTCAACGTCACCCAGGGCACCGTCGGCGAGGGCCTGCGCGCGGGCCAGGGCTCCACCAACGGCGTCACCGACCGCTGGGGCCGCGTCCTGGTCACCGACACCCGCGGCGGCGCCCTGCTGGCCTTCTCGATCAACCCCCTGCTGATGCGCCAGCGCTACCCCGTCCCCGGTTCCCCCTACGGCATCGCCTACGACACCAAGCGCGACCTGGCGTGGGTGACCCTCACCGAGACCAACGAGGTCGTCGCCTACCAGGTCGGCGGCGAGGAGCCCGTCGAACGACACCGTTTCCCCACGGTGGCTCAACCCAACTCGGTCACGGTCGATCCAGCGACCGGACGCGTGGTCGTCGCGTCCGCCAACGGAGGAGGTATCCAGGTGGTACAACCATGACAGAAGACGACTGGGAATACCTCCCCCTCCGCCTACCCCCCGGCGTCTCCCGCCTCACCGCGGCCACCCAACTCGCCATCCAGGCCGAGTTCAACGGCTGGGAACTCTCCCGAGTCCGCCTCTACGCCGACGGCACCCGCAAAGTCCTCCTCCGCCGCAAGATCCGCCGAGCTGGTGTACCCAGGGTCGCGATCTGAGCCGGACGGCCAACGCGGCACCGCCAGCCAGCCTCCGTGTACCCCCGCCTGCTCAACGTCGCTATCCAGCCGGTGGCGGCCAGATAGCGTAACGGGTCAGTCGCACACCGCGAGGGATCGATTACCAGGTGCCACGTAGGCATTCGGGAATCCCTTGGAGGAAGCGCGTGACCCAGTCCGTCGACCAGCAGATCGTCCGAGCATTCGCGCTGGAGATCATCACCCGGGTGGCGCCAGCCGAGCAGCACACCTTCGGCCCGCAAAGCGACGCCTACTTCGCCGACCCCCAGCGCGCACTCGCCGGCAAGGAACCCACCCGCGGCGACCGACTGGGCAGCGGCCTCACCGACTTTCTCGACACCGTCGTCCCCGTGGTCACCCCGATCGCGCTCGCGGTGGCCACCGACCTCATCAGCCGATCTCTGCAAGACAACGCAGGCCCTGGCCTCAAGCGCATCGGCACCGCCGTGGGCAAACTCCTCGGCCGCGGTAGATCCACACCAACCGAGCCCGTAGTGGACGTCCCCCTCCCCGACCGCTCTGACGCCTGGCGCGCCATCCACGACCTGGCCCTGCAACACGGAAAGGACGAATCCCTGGCCCGACGCATCGCCGACGCCATCACCGGCGAGGAGAGATGACCGCCCCCAGCACTGGCCCCAACCGTCCCGACGGAGTGCCCGCAGGCACCACCACCCTGTTCGTACTGCTCATCGCCGCGGTCCTGGCAACGACCTCGACGGTGTACTTCGGCTTCAACTTTGCAGTGCCGCAGGTCCCCTGGTCGGACACGAAGTGGATGACGCTCGGCTTGACGGTGGTCACCGGCATCGCGGGCGTGCACTACCTGCTTCACCCATGGTGGATGCGACGCCGTGCCGCACTAGTGAAGTTGACAAGCGAGGACTCCCACGAACTGATCGAAGAACTGGAAGAACTCTGCCGGGTCGCAAGCGTGCGAGCGCCCACCTTCCTCCTCGCCCCATATGCCACGGAGTCCTGCAACGGACAGGCATTCGGGCACGCTCGCGAGCGGATGGTCCGCCTCGACGCAGGGCTGGTAGCACTGCGTGGACCATCCCCAGCCTCATTTCGCGCGGTCGTACTGCACGAGCTTGCGCACTTGCGCAACCGAGACGTCGACCTGACGTACTTGACGGTCGCGATCTGGCGGTCGTTCATCGTGATCTCCGCACCGCTGATGGTGTGGCAGGTGCTGGCCAGCCGCGGATCGTGGTGGGGCGACGTCCTCACCGGGATGTCACTGACAGCGTTGACACTGGTGATCCTTCTTACCCGCAACGCGCTGCTCCGGTCCCGCGAGCTCTACGCCGACGCCCGCCTCACCGAATGGACCGACACCGAAGCCCGGCAGGCCCTTCACCGAGCGATCGCCCGGCAAGCGGAACGCAGCACTCCGGACCGCTTCCATCGCCGGGTGTGGGACGATCACCCACACCCCAGTCACAGACTCCACGCCGTCAACAACCAAGCGCTGTTGGCCCGGCCCCGTCTGTGGGAACTGTTCGCGGTCGGAATCGTCGCTTCGACGTTCTTGAACAACTTCTACCTGTACCTCGTGGCCGTGTTAGAGGCACGCCCGGGGATCGCACCGCTCCTGGTGATCATCCCGGCGTCGGTGGGGGTGGTCGGCGCACTGGTGCTGGCGGCGGCGCGGATCGGCAAGTCGTGGCGACTGCTGACCGCCCCCACCGTGCTGACCGCCGGTTACCTGGTGGGTGAATCCACATCGTTGGTGAATAGCGGGAGCGGGACCTGGGTTATCTTCGGGCAATGGGGAGCGGGCGGCTTCCAACTGTGGCCCGCCGTCGCCGCTGTCGGTGTCCTGTTCGTTGGAGTCGCCCTGCTGAGCGCGTGGTCGGTATCGGCGACGAAGGCGCTCACGGCCAGTGGACGGAGCGCACGGTTCGCGGTGAACGTGGTGTCGGCCGTGGGCGCGGCGGCGTTGACCCCGTGGTTGTTGGTCTGGTGGTCGTTGCAGTCGAACGCGACCGTGACCGTGTCGAGCGTCAGCAAGAACACTCCGCCAAGCCTGCCTGATGGGCTGCCTGACGCGTATGCGAACACCCTCAGAGCGATAGTGGACCTGCTGGCGTTGCCGCGCGACAGCGTGCTGCTGCGTGGCAGTGTGTTAGCACCTGGGTTGGTGCTGGGCGTAGTGCTGTTGTGGCTGGTACCGGTGGTGCTGGCGTCGCGTGCGCGTGCCAACCCGCTCGCCACGACGACCCGGCGGGATGCCAAGCGCGTGCTGGCGCTATCCGGCGCGGGGACCGCGCTGTTCCTCGTATTGCTCGGCGTTCACCTAGTGGTATCGCGGTCGGCTTATGACCGATCGGTCCATCGCGAGAAGATCGCCGAGTGGTCGGCCGCTGTGGCAGCTTCTCTCGACGCTGCGACTCTTGTGGCACAGGTGTTGGTCGCCGTCGCGGCAGCGCTCGTCGCCAAGCGACTCCGCCCCGCGTTCGCTCTGATGGCAATTGTGCTGGTTGCCATGGCCGCCGCACTCTTCCACTGGTCGGCGTTGCTGGCGGCGGGGTGCTACGCGACCGACGTACCACTCATCGACGACTGCTGGAAGTTCTCATCGCTGGCAACCGTCGGCGTGTCCTGGCACAACAAGATCGTGTTCGGGGCCGTCGCGGCGATCCCGGTGGTGCTCGTCATCCTCGCACTGAAGGCGATTGCCCGGCCCACAACCCACGCGGCCGTCGAAGACCTACCTCCCGCCCAACCGCTCAAGCCCGCCACGCTGGCAGGAGTGTCGGCCGCGGCCGCGTTCCTTGCGGTGGCATCAGCATTGCCAGGCGCGGGCCACTGGTACTCGTTCCAGGCGGTGACCACCGTGGACGAGTGCGTGGCGGGCACGTGGCGCGAGACGTCAGGCAGACGAACCCTCACCTTGAACGAGACCATCTCCATTCTGCTGACCACCGCTGGTGAGAGGTGGATCGTCAGCCCGGATGGCACCCTGCGCCGCGACTTCGGCGTGGGCACAGCGCATCGAGGGGAACACTCAGGCACCCCTGTCGTCATCACCTTCGTCGGCACCGCCGACTACCGCTACCACATCGAAGACGGGCTGATCCACCTAGCTGCCTTCGCCAGATCTGGCAGCCTTACCACCCGGGCAGGCGACATATCCATGCCTGCCCAGCAGCTCTCCGACGCGCTCTCACCCACTTCCACCGCCAAGATCACCTGCGAAGCCGACCAACTCACCGTTGACGACGGCAACTGGAGGCAGGCGTTCGAACGGGTCAAGGACTGACCGGATGCGACCAGCAACCTACGCGGCCTACCGGGCGGGTTGTTGGTCGATCCCGTCCCACACCGCGCGGGCACCCGCGTCACCCACCCGGTACACGTGCACCCCCGCGGCCACCCCCGTCCCGATGCTCAGCACCGCCAGCGCGATGACCACCGGCTTCGTCCACGTCTCCACAGGCCGCGAGCTCACCACCATCAGCGCCGTCACCGCGACCAGCAGCGCGAGCACGAACCAGATCATCAGGTCGCCGAGCTCCTCGTGCGCCTTGATCAGGTCGCTCTCCGGCAGCCGCTTCTCCAGGTCCTCGCCGCTGGAGGTCGCGATCGGCGTCAGCACCGTGGCGACCGCCGCGAACCCCACGACCAGCCACCCGAACCGCTGCCGGGCGGCAGGCCACAGCGCGATGACGATGGCGCCCAGCA
This sequence comes from Actinokineospora baliensis, assembly GCF_016907695.1. Taxonomy (NCBI): domain Bacteria; kingdom Bacillati; phylum Actinomycetota; class Actinomycetes; order Pseudonocardiales; family Pseudonocardiaceae; genus Actinokineospora; species Actinokineospora baliensis. Next base: position 5,325,296 of record NZ_JAFBCK010000001.1, read on the forward strand.
CCGACAGCGGCACCAGTACCACGACCGCGTGCACCACCAGCGCGTGCACCGGCAACCCGTCGATGAACTCCGGCATACCCACCTCCGACTAGGCGATACATCAGGTACGCGCCAAACCCGCGACCGGTTCAGTCAACCGCGCGCGCGACCGGTTGGCACAATCATGGTGTGCCGAGCTGTGAGTCCACTGAGGAACTGCGTGAGCTCACCGCGGACCCGCGCCGCTGGGCCGACCTCGCCCACGATGAGGGGTTCCAAGGCGGCCTCCGTCTGGCGACCCCGTACCTGCGCGGCCTCAGCCAGCACGCCCTGCTCGTCATCCAGCCGGACTGCATATCAGCAGGCCAGGCCCCAGCCTGCGTCGACTTCGTCCGCGCCCACGGCTTCGAGCCCGTCCACCACGTGCGCTTCCGCATGGCCCCTCACATCACTGCGGCCCTGTGGCACAGCCGGTCAACCACCTCAACCCCGGACTGCCTGGCCGTGACCGACGCCGTCTGCGGCCACGCCGACTCGGTGTTCGTCCTGCTGCGCGACACCACCCCCACCCACCTCCCGGCAAGCCTCCGCCTCACCCACCTCAAAGGCCCTGCCAAGCCAGCCAGACGCCGCCCCGGCCAACTCCGCGTCGCCCTCGGCTCCCCCAACCTCCTGCTCGCCTACGTCCACACCTCCGACGAGCCAGCCGACCTCCTCCGCGAGTCCCACCTCATGGGCGCCGACGTCACCACCTACGCCGCCATGACCGCCCAACTCGACCCCGCGGCCACCCCCCGTCTCCTCGCCGAACTCGAGTCCATGGCCACCGACCACAGCGACATGACCCCCACCGCCGCCCTGAACCGCCTGCTGGCCCTCACCCCACCCGACCACCCCGCCACCAAGGCCCTACTCGCGACCCGCGATGGCGCCTACCTCAACTGGCTCCAGTTCCGCGCCCACCTCATCGACTTGGGTATCAACCCGAACAGCTGGGACCCACTCCTGGTGGCCAGCCAGTACATCGTTTACGACTTGCCCGCATAGCCCCGGGCTCTTTGCCTGGTTCTGTTGTCGCCATCGGTCACCTACCCGGCCGATCTTCGCGGCGACCATGTGCCGACGTCATTGGTTCCGAGAATCCTGACGTTTCCTGCGCGTGCCGAACAGAAGTGGACAAACCGCAGGTGGGAGCGGGTGCGGAAATCGGCCCTTGCGCCGAAAGAGTGGAGTGACCGGCAGCGGGGGAACACGCAGAGGCAGCGCGGCGACGCTGTTGGTGACGACTGGGGCCCTTCATTACCGTGCAGGGGAATCACATGACACTGAGCCAGCAGATAAAGCGCAAGCTGAACAACCCGGACGACACCCGTTCGGTCTCCGGCTGGGCCCGCGCGAAGCGCTGGGAGAAACTGTTGCACAGTTTCCCGAAGCTCAGCGAAATGCGCGTCCTGGACCTCGGCGGTCTCCCCTCCTTCTGGCTCAACGCCTCCGTCCGCCCGGCCGAGGTCACCACCGTCAACCTGGTCGAGGCCGAGTCCCCCGGCCCGTGGCTGCGCCACCTCGTCGACGACGCCTGCGCGCCGACCACCCTGGGCGGCCAGGAGTTCGACCTCGTCGTCTCCAACAGCCTCATCGAACACGTAGGCGGCTACTCCGCCCGCTGCCGCCTCGCCGACGTCATCCGGTCCTCGGCCGATCAGCACTGGATGCAGACCCCGTACCGCTACTTCCCCATCGAGCCGCACTGGGTCTTCCCCGGCCTGCAGTTCCTCTCCCCGCATCTGCGCGCCAAGCTCCTGCCGCACTGGCCCTTCGGCCACGCCAAGCTGGACTACCGCGGCGCGCTCGACGCCGTGCTGGCCTGCGAGCTCGTCTCCATCTCCGAGATGCGCCTGCTGTTCCCGGACTCCACCATCTGGCACGAGAAGGTCGCGGGCCTGACCAAGTCAATTGTGGCAATCAAATCCTAAACTGCCGGAACTGCCGTACCCAAGTAATTCTTTGTTCTCCGTAACGCAATCCGATCACCCAATAGAACGCCAATGAAATCCCATTGGCGGATACGACAATCCGGCGACCGCTGGGAATCTTGTCGCGCACCCGCCCCACCAGGGGCGGACCTCAACAGAAGGAGGACGAACGTGCGCGCAACCCGCGTTTTCCGGGTAGTCCTGACAGCTCTGGCGGCAGTTTTCGCCTCGGTTGCCCTGGTACCCGCACAAGCGTCCGCTGTTCCGGCGAGCTACACACTGCAAAGCGGACTGAGCCCCTACCGCGTTCTCGACGCCAACCCGGCGACGGTGAACAACAACGGTGGGACCGTGTACCAGTGGGCCTACAACGGGGGCGTCCAGCAGTTCTGGTACCTCTACGCCGACGGCACCATCCGGCCCCAGGCGAACACCAACATGTGCCTGGACGCCAACCCGAACACCAACTGGGACGGCGGCACCGTCTACCTGTGGACGTGCAACGGCGGCAACCAGCAGAAGTGGACCTACCCCACCAACGGTGCGGGCTTCAGCATCAAGAACGTCCACTCCGGGCGCTGCCTGGACGTCAACCCGAACACCAACTACAACGGCGGGACCGTGTACCAGTGGTCCTGCAGCACCTCCCCGCAGCAGCGCTGGTTCTAGTCCGCTGATCCCGGGGTGAGCAGGCGAGTGGCGGCCCTACCGCCACTCGCCTGCTCGAGCTCAGCTGCTGCGCAGGAACCGGTCCAGCACCCGGGTCCCGAACTTGAGCGCGTCCACCGGCACCCGCTCGTCCACGCCGTGGAACAACGCCGAGAAGTCCAGGTCCGCGGGCAGCTTCAGCGGCGCGAACCCGAAGCACCGGATCCCCAGCGACTGGAACGCCTTCGCGTCCGTGCCGCCCGAGAGCATGTACGGCAGCGTCACCGCCCCCGGGTCCTCGGCGATCACCGACGCCGTCATCGCGTCCACCAGGGCCCCGTCGAAGGTCGTCTCCACCGGAGGCAGGTTGGTCACGTACTCGCGCTCGATGTCCGGCCCGAGGATCTCGTCGAGCTCGCGCTCGAACGCCTCCCGTCGCCCCGGCAGCACCCGGCAGTCCACCACGGCCTCGGCCACCGACGGGATCACGTTCGCCTTGTACCCGGCGTTGAGCATCGTCGGGTTCGCGGTGTCCCGCAGCGTCGCGCCGACCATCCGCGACACCGCGCCCAGCTTGGCCACCGACCCGTCGAGGTCGGCCTCGTCGAACTCCATCCCGGTCAACTCGGTGACCGCGGCCAGGAACTCCCGTACCGAGTCGGTCATGACCACCGGGAACTTGTGCGTCCCCAACCGCGCGACGGCCTGCGTCAGCTTGGTGACCGCGTTGTCCTCGTGCACCATCGACCCGTGACCGGCGCGCCCCCGGGCCCGCAGCCGCAACCAGGCGATGCCCTTCTCGGCGGTCTCGATCATGTAGGCCCGGACCCCGTCCTTGACGGTGATCGAGAACCCACCGACCTCGCTGATCGCCTCCGTGGCCCCCTCGAACAGGTCCGCCCGGTTCTCCACCAGCCACTGCGACCCGTACTCGCCCCCGGCCTCCTCGTCGGCCAAGAACGCGAAGATCAGATCCCGCGGCGGCACGATCCCGTCCCGCTTGAACCGCCTCGCGGTAGCCAGGGTCATCCCCAGCATGTCCTTCATGTCGACCGCGCCACGCCCCCACACGTAGTCGTCCTGCACAGCCCCCGAGAACGGGTGCACAGACCACTCCGACGGATCAGCAGGCACAACGTCCAGGTGGCCGTGCACCAGCAACGCCCCCCGCGAAGGATCCGCCCCCGCCAACCGCGCGATGACGTTCCCCCGCCCCTTCCCCCCCGACTCCACATAAGTGGTCTCGTACCCGACCTCAGCCAGCTTCTCGGCCACGTACTCAGCCGCCAGCCGCTCCCCCACCACCGTCGCCGGATCCCCGGTATTGGTCGTGTCGATCCGGATCAACTCGCTCGTAAGAGCGACCGCCTCCTCCTCAGCCACCGCGGTGTCATGGGCCTCGGCCAGCGCACTCTGCTGCTCACTCACCCCGCCTTCCTACCACCCCCCAGCCCCCCTGACAGCCCCGGTTTGGGACACGTCCACAGCATCGGATAAGGTATGCCCACACCACGCGGGGCCATCCCCCGCGAGTCCGGGTGGCGGAATGGCAGACGCGCTAGCTTGAGGTGCTAGTGCCCTTAACGGGCGTGGGGGTTCAAGTCCCCCCTCGGACACGCTTACTACCCCTACCTGCGGACCGGATGCTGACGTCAAGCATCCGGTCTTCTGCGTTGTAGAGCAGCTCCAGGTCAAGAGCGGTGTACAGCTCTTGCAGCCGCGCGGGGCTGGCGTCGTTGACCTGGCGGCCGATGGTGTCGAGGTAGTCGATCATGGCATTCGACCTCGGCAGCGCTGGTTGCCCGCCCGGCGGGCAGGGCGTCGAGTTCGATACGCGCCGCGTCCCGCTCAGCCTCCGCGCGGTTGAGCGCGTCGACCAGGGCGGTCGGGTTGGCGCCTGCTTCGATGGCGGCTTGGAGCTGCGTAGGCGGGTCTCGGCGTCCTTGATGCGTTGCCGCAGAGGTTCGGTGCGGGTGTTGGCTGTGGCGCCGGGCTGGGCGCCGATCGGGGCCGCCACGGTGGTGTCGCGGTTCTTGGGGGCGAGTAGGCCGCTGATCCAGTCGTTGAGGTGTGGGAGTACCGCGTTCTCGGGGAGATAGATGTTCTTCGGGTGGGTGGCGAGGATCGGTGATCCGGGGACGATGGATCGTGCGGCGCAGCGGTAGTAGATGCGGTTCTCTCGCGGGGTTCCTTCCATGCGGCGCTCGCAGTGACCACAGCGGACACGGCCACGCAGCGCATAGACCCGCTTGGTCGCCTTCGGTCGCGGACCGCGGAAGCAGTCCGCTCGTCGGCAGGCGCGCCCGCGACTTCGGAGGCGAGGAGTCGACCGCCGAGGTGCGCTTGCCGCGAATGGTGGTGAGATGGGGGATATGACGGAACCGGACCTGGTCGTGAACCGGCACACCATCGAGGACGTGCTCGCGCGGCTGGTGGACGAGACGCCGGGGTTTCCCCCGCACCTGGCCGAGGCCGTTCGGGACGACGCGGCCGTCCGGGAGCAGGAGATCGCGTTCGACTGGCTGACTTCCTGGCTCAGCAACGAGTACGTGCCGCTGGTGCCCTCGTACTTCCGGCGGTTGGCAGCCGTCGCGGACTACCTCGGCGACGAGCGCAGCTGGTACGCCGTGGCCTGGCTGCGCGGCCAGGTCCAGTGGGACGGCCCACCGCCGGAGCAGGCTGACCCACCGCTGGACGCCACCACCGCCCCGCGGGTCGTGCTGAGTCTGATCGCGGAGTGCCCGGAGCTGGAGGATGCGCTGCGCTATGCCCTCGAAGCCGTCGACGCCGGTGATCCGCGGGCGGGCTTGCAGGAACTGGTCACCTGGATCGAGGTGTTCGAGACCCCGCCAACCCCGTGGTTCCTGCGCAACGCCATCCGGGTGGCCGAGTTCTACCACGACAACGCCCTATCCGAACGGCTCGCCGCCCTGACCCGCTAGTACTGCAACGGCACTTAGGTGAGTAGATGCCCTGCAGCCGGGCAGGGCTGGCGTCGCGGGCCTGGCGGCCCACGTCCTCGAGGTAGTCGATCATGGTGTCATCGTGGCTACAAACGCTGTCTGCCACGGGCCGGGGTCAGGCGCCGCCTGCGGTGAGGAGGCCGGACTCGTAGGCGATGATGACCAGTTGGGTGCGGTCCCTGGCGTTGAGCTTGGCCAGCAGCCTGCCGATGTGGGTCTTGACCGTGGCTTGGGACAGGTGCAGGCGTTCGGCCAGTTCCGCGTTGGACAGACCGCGGGCGATCAGGGTGAGGACCTCGCGTTCGCGGTCGGTGAGGACCCACAGTTCGCGGGCGAGCCGGGTGGGTTGTCCGGGGTGGCGGGCGAACTCGGTGATCAGCCTGCGGGTGACGCCGGGGGCGAGGAGGCCGTCGCCGCTGGCGATTACGCGGATGGCGGCGCACAGTTCGGCGGGTTGGGCGTCCTTGAGCAGGAATCCGGCCGCGCCCGCGCGCAGGGCCGCGAACACGTGGTCGTCGAGGTCGAACATGGTCAGGATGAGCACGCGGACGGTCGCGGTCGCGGGGGCGGCGGTGATCCGCGCGGTGGCCTCGATGCCGTCCATCTCCGGCATCCGCACGTCCATCAGCACCACGTCCGGCACCTGTGCCGCCGCCAGCTGCACGGCCTCCGCCCCGGTCGCCGCCTCGCCGACGACCACCATGCCCGGTTCGTTGTCGATCAGTGCGCGGAAGCTGCCGCGCAGCAGCGCTTGGTCGTCGGCGACCAGCACCCGGATCACGTGTCCCCCTCCGCCAGGTACGGCAGGCTCGCCGACACCCGGAATCCGCCCTCCGGGCGCGGTCCGGCGGTGAACTCGCCGCCGTACATCGCCACCCGTTCCTTCATGCCGACCAGGCCGTGCCCGCCTGCGCGCGACCCGGCGGCCGGGCGAGACCCGTTGTCGGCGACCTCGATGCGCACCTCGGCGCCGTCGGCGATGACGCTGACCTGGCAGCGGGCGGGGGCGGCGTGCTTGACCACGTTTGTCAGCGCCTCCTGCACGATCCGGTAGGCGTTGAGCCCGACCGACTCCGGCACGCCCTCGGCGCTCACCGAGAGGTCGACCTCGACCTCGGCCATCGCCGCGCGCCCGGCCAGGTCGGCGAGCCGGTCGATGCCCGGCGCGGGGGTGAGGTCGGCGTCCTCGCGCAGCATGTGCAGCAGCCTGCGCATCTCGACGAGCGCGTGCTTGCTGGTCTCCTCGATCACCCGCACAGTCTCCCTGGCCTCGGCGGGCCAGGCTTGTGCGAGGTGCAGGGCCACCCCGGACCGGACCGCGATCAGGCCCATGCCGTGGGTCAGCACGTCGTGCACCTCACGGGCGATGCGCAGCCGCTCGTCGGCCAGGATCTGCTGCTCGCGCTGCTGCTCGAGCCGGTCGGTCTGCTCGCGGTGCGCGCGCACGGCTCGACCGGACACCCAGGCCACCGCCATCAGCGGCAAACCTCCGAGCGGGTAGAGCCACGCATGGCTGGAACCGCCGATCCATGCGAGCAGGAACCCGACGCAGACCGCACCAGCGGACGCCGCCACGGCCGCCATGCTCTGCAGCGGTGACACCACCTGCACAGCGGTGTACAGCGCCAAGGCCAACGCCAGGAACGGATCCCAGAACACGCCGAACGCGACCGCAGCCACCGATCCCGCGCCGACCACGACGAGCACCGACACCGGGAACCGCCTGCGCAGCACGAGCGCGACAGCGAGCGCACCCGCCACGGCGACTGAGGCAGGGAATCGCCACGCGATGAACGGTTCGTACCTGAGCTGGTTGCCCGCCAGGCCGGTCACCAGGATCATCAGGAACGCGCCTGCCACCACGTCGCCCGCGAGGGCACGACGGCTCCAGTGCGCGGTGACCACGAACCGACCCTACACGCGCCACGTCCGCTGAATCATCACACCGAGGGTTGTCATACCAGGGAATGACGCGGGCCCCACCGTCCACTCTGGCCACCTCCGCACAGCGGACCGTCATACCCCGGTACGACCGCGGGATCCCACCGGCGGCCGGGTACGACCGCAGGGGCAGCGCGAGGTTCGATCCCCGGTCCGATCCGCCGGGCGGCCTTGGGCGCCACGATTCCCCACATGATTGAGATCAGGGAGCTGAGCAAGCGCTACGGCGACACCCTTGCCGTGGACGGGCTGTCGTTCCAGGTCCGGCCCGGCCGCGTCACCGGCTTCCTCGGGCCCAACGGGGCGGGGAAGTCGACCACGATGCGGGCCGTCCTCGGCCTGGACACCCCGACCTCCGGGGCGGCGCTGGTCAACGGCAGGCACTACGCGACGATCCGCCGACCGATGACCGAGGTGGGTGCCCTGCTCGACGCGGGCGCCGTGCACGGTGGGCGCAGCGCGTTCAACCACCTCTACTGCCTGGCCCGCAGCAACGGCATCGGCAAGGCCAGGGTGCGCGCGGTGCTGGAGCGGGTGGGCCTGACCAGCGTCGCCACCAAGCGCATCGGCGGGTTCTCGCTGGGTATGAGGCAACGGCTGGGCATCGCGGGCGCCTTGCTGGGCGACCCGGGCACGTTTCTGTTCGACGAGCCGATCAACGGCCTGGATCCCGAGGGCATCCGGTGGATCCGCGACCTCATGCGGTCCCTGTCGGCCGAAGGGCGCACCGTGCTGGTGTCCAGCCACCTGATGAGCGAGATGGCGGTCACCGCAGACCACATCGTGGTCATCGGCCGGGGCAAGCTGATCACCGAGGCCTCCATCACCGACATCAACGCCCGATTCCAGCGCGACGTGCTGGTGCGCACCCCGCACCCGACCGAGCTGGCCCGAGCGCTCACGGCGGGCGGCGCCACGGTGACCCCGCAGGACGACGGCGGGCTCTCCGTCGGCGGGATGGACGCGGCCACCATCGGCGACATCGCGCTCGCCCACCAGATCGGCGTGCACGAGCTCACGCAGCGCAGCGACACCCTCGAGGACGCCTACCTCAAGCTCACCAACGACAGCGTCGAGTACCGCGCCAACGAGAGGGCAGCATCATGATGGACGTCATCGCCGCCGAGGCCGTCAAGGCGCGCTCGGTGCGCTCGACCACCGCGCTGGTCACGGTCTGCGTCGCCGCCGTCCCGATCGGGGCTCTGATGGCCCTGATCTCCGCCGGTGTGTGGGACTCGGCCACCGCTGTCGAACGGTCCCACTTCGAAGCCCTCGGCGACGGCACCGCGGTCCTGTTCGTGGTGCAGATGTGCCTGATGGCAGTGGGCATCCTCGCCGCGACCACCGAGTACACCTCAGGCATGATCCGCACCAGCCTCACCGCGGTCCCGCTGCGCCGGGAGTTCGCGCTGGCCAAGGCCTCGGTGGTGGGGGCGCTGACCCTGGTGGTCGGTACCGTCGTGTCGGTGCTGGTGCTGTTCGCCAGCCGGGCGATCATCGGCGACCGGCCGATCGGCGACCTGAGGTCGCTGGCCGAGGGCTTCCCGGTGGTCCTGGCCCAGGGGTTGGGGATGGCGGTGATCGCGCTCATCGGGCTCGGCCTGGGTCTGTACATCAAGTCGACCGCGGGAACCCTCGTCACGATGGCGGTGCTGCTGTTCGGCGTGCCGATCCTGCCGTGGGTGCTGCTGCCCAAACCGTGGAGCGGCCGAGTCGTCGCCGTGCTGCCCTCCCAGCTGCCGAACGAGCTGGGTGGAGCCGGGATCACGCACTTGTCCCCCGCCGGGGCACTGCTGGCCATGGCCCTGTGGGTCGTGCTCGCCCTGGCCATCGGCGTCTCCGCGGTCAAGCGCCGCGACGCCTGACCCCGCTGCCCGCCTGTGCTGGCCGAGACTGTGTACTATTCGACTAGTACAGTGATACACGGCGGTGGAGGTTGTGCGTGTTCGCGTTCCGAATGCTTGACCGGTCGGGGGTACCGGCCTACTTGCAACTGGTCGATCAGGTGCGCCGGGGCCTGTTGTTGGGGCATCTCCAGGGGGGCGACCAGTTGCCCACGGTGCGGGCGGTGGCGGCCGGGTTGGTGATCAATCCGAACACCGTGGCCAAGGCGTACCGCGAGCTGGAGCGCGCCGGGCTGGCTGTGGCGCGGGCGGGACTGGGCACCTTTGCCACCGACAGCATCGAGCAGGTGCCTGCCACGACGTACGCGCGGCTTTCGGGCAGGTTGCGGCAGTGGCTCGCTGACGCGAAGACGTCGGGCTTGGCGCCGGAGCAGGTGCGCGCGATGATCGACGCAGCGCTCGACGACGAGCAGCGCCGGGACACGGCATGAGCCCCGATGCCGCTGTCGAGATCGATCGCGTGGGCAAGCGCTATGGCCGTCAGTGGGCGCTGCGCGAGTGCACGTTGTCGCTACCCGCGGGCCGTATCATCGCCCTCGTCGGCGCCAACGGTGCCGGGAAGACGACCTTGCTGCACCTGGCCATAGGTCTGATCCGGCCCACTGAAGGCTCTGTGTCCCTGCTCGGCGAGCCCCTGCGGCCGGGAACCCTGTCCCAGGTCGGGTTCGTCGCCCAGGACCACCCCCTCTACCGCGGGTTCACCGTCGCCGAGATGCTGCGGTACGGCCGCGTGACGAACACGCGCTTCGACCAGGCGGGCGCTGAGCGCCGACTGCGGGAGCTCGACATCCCGCTCGAGCGCAAGACCGGCAGGCTCTCCGGTGGCCAGCAGGCGCAGGTCGCCCTCACCCTCGCCCTCGCCAAGCGGCCCCGCCTCCTGGTTCTGGACGAGCCCGTCGCCAGCCTGGACCCGCTGGCCCGCCGTGACTTCATGAAGACCCTCATCGATGCGGTGGCCGAAGTGGACGTCACCGTCCTGCTCTCCTCCCACGTGGTCACCGAGCTCGAGCGGATCTGCGACTACCTGGTCCTGTTGCGCGGCGGGCAGGTGCGCCTCGCCGACGACATCGATGGCCTGCTCGCCGGGCACCGCGTGCTGACCGGCCCCCGCGTCGACGAAGCGCCTCTCGACGGCCTGGTCGCCGCCACGCATGGCGACCGCAACAGCCACCTCCTGGTACGCCAGCCCGCCACCGCGCCCACCCACCCCAGATGGGAATCCCACCCCGTGAACCTGGAAGACCTCGTCATCGCATACCTCGAAGGGCAGGGCTGAGCGGTGATCTGGGTAACCTGGCGCCAGCACCGCGCCACCCTGCTGACAGCGGCTTTCCTGCTGGTCGCCATCGCCGTCCCCACGCTGATCAGCGGATTCGCCATGCACGAGCAGTTCCGCGCCGACGGCATCGCCGCCTGCGTGGCCGATCCCAGCGCACGCGCGGGATGCGCGCAGCTGGCCGGGCAGTTCGCCGCCCAGTACGGCGAATGGGAGAACCGGATGGTGTGGGTGGCCTTCCTGCCCGCGCTCATCGGTGTCTTCGTCGGCGCTCCCCTGCTGGCCAGGGAGTTCGAGCACGGTACCTGGCGATTCGCCTTCACCCAGGGCGTCTCCCGCACCAGATGGCTCGTCACCCAGTTGGCCGTGGTCGGCATCGGAGCGGCTGTGCTCGCGCTGGCCTGCTCCCTGCTGTTCAACTGGTGGCGCCAGCCCTTGGACGCCATGAGCAGCCCGATGCGCACTGCCGCGTTCACCGTGTCGCCCGCCCTGGCGGCACTGACCCTGTTCGCTCTGGCTCTCGGCGTGTTCGCCGGGGTCCTGCTTCGGCGGACCGTGATCGCCATGGGCCTCACCCTCGCCGTCTTCCTCACGGTGCGCATCACGCTGGAGGAAAAACTCCGGCCCCACTACCTGAGCCCCCTGGTCAGGACAGACGCACCGGGCGCCCCGAAGGCATCCGACGAGCTTCCTCCGACCGACTGGATCCTGGACGAAGGCCTGCTCAGCAGCGCGGGCCACAGGCTCTCGGACGGTGAGGAGAGGGCGGTCCTCAGACAGGTCTACGACGACGGCACGGTCCGCGAGGGTGGCGCCGCCCTTGAACGCTACCTGGCTGAACACGGCCTGCGGCACTACACCGAGTACCACCCAGCAGGCCGCTACCCCGCCATGCTGATGATCGAGTTCGGCCTCTACCTCGGGCTGGCCTTGGTGCTCTTCGCCGCTGCCGCCCACCTGGTGCGACGCCGAACCTCCTGACTGGCAAGCCGGCTTGGTCGACTGTCTACAGTGTCCAGCCGGCGATTTCGGAGATCGTGATCGTCTGGGGTCGGCTCGCGAGTCGATTTCGACAGAAATGGCGGGTCACCGGCCTTCGATCGGGGACGGCTACACGGCGGAGCCCTCGGTTCCGAGGTGGATCCGACAGTGGTCGTGGTGCTTTGGCTGTAGCCCTCTGCCACATCCTTCCGGGGCCACTACCCACGTTCGTCCGTTGTTCTGCACCTCCGGCCGAACACTGCCGCCACCGACCATGGCACGCTGCCGGTGAATCGTGCGGATCCAACCAGATGTCCCATGAAGGAGACAGGAATCGTGCGCACCGCCTCCAAGACGATAGTGGCGCTATTCGGAGCGCTGGCACTCGTGCTCAGTGCCACCTCCATCGCCACTGCCACGAATAACACGTCGGCGCGACCCGCGTCCGTGAGTGGTATCAACCCTATCAAGCAGGCCTACGGGCCGCCGAAGTGCGTGGGCTTGGCCAACAACGGGAGCACGGCCAACGGAACCGAACTGGTCATCTGGGACTGCCACTACGGGAATGACCAGTACTGGTACGACGGCGCCAACAGCTCCCTGAAGAGTTCCGCGTCCGGCTACCCGAACGGCAAGTGCGTCGGATTGGCCAACAACGGCAGCACAGTCAACGGAACACGGCTGGTCATCTGGGACTGCCACTACGGTCTCGACCAGCGATGGGCGTTCGTGTGGGAGTCGCAAACCGGTAAGTGGGCTTTCAAGAACACCCCGTCCAACAAGTGCGTTGGGCTGGCCGACAACGGTAGTATTGCCAACGGAACACGGCTGGTCATCTGGGACTGCCACCAGGGATCCGATCAGCAGTGGGTCCGGCCCTGACGCCCCACAAGCCGTACGTGCGGTGTGCCGCTGTCTGCCCGGCACGGACAGCGGCACACCCGTTCGGCGAGTCACGGCCCTTCGGCGGCATGGTGCGGAACTGCGGTAGGCGTGGTCGTGCGTCCGATCGGTGGCGTGGCGCTGGGCTGGACTTGGACCGCTCGGTCCTGGGGTTGTTCCTGGGTGGACGCTTCTTCGCAGCGGCTCCAACCATCCACTTGCGACGACTACAGCTCGTGATCAGGTTGCTGAGAGTCGACGTAGTAGGCGAACTTGGTCGCGTCCAAGGCCGAGTTCGCAGGGACCCACTTCTCCCAGACCCGCATAGTCCCGTCTCTCGCGTCGTATCCGCCATCGGGCCGGGCGGTGGCTGTGATCCCGTGCACGACAACCAGATCGTTTGCGTGGTTACGCGCGTTCTCAACCTCGTTGATCGTGAGTTCCACGGTTCGGGCGTCGGTCGTGGTGCCCTTGACCTCGACGCGGTGATCCGGCCGCAGCCCGATGACCAATAGCCAATACTGCTTGCCTGATCCGTTGCGCTGCAGGCAGTTGAGGTCGGTCCCCACGTCCGGACGGTCGGTGATCTCGAGCCAGTAGCGCTCGTCGGGGTCGCCATCCCACCAGGTGTTGATCTTCATAGTGCATACCTTGCCGAAATCGCTCGATCGGGTGGCCCACTTCGCGCATACGGGTCCAATGTCACCGCTCGAACGTCGCGGCTGAGGTGGCCGGGAAGTACAAGACTGTTCTTCCCGGGTGCGGCTGTGCATTCTCGGTGGCATCAATCGTCAACCCAGGGGGTCTGCGGGTATGGCCGGTAGTGATCTCGACCGTGAGATCGGCCTTGAGCAGGGGTATGTGGATGGCCTGTACGCGGAGGTGGACGCCATGCGCGCGGTGGCGGCCGCGAGGGGTGCCGAGGGGGATCCGGTCTGGCGGGCGGAGGTGGCCAGGCTGGACGCGGCGGAGGAGGGGTTGTGCTTCGGGCGGCTGGACATGGACGACGGGAGGCGGGTTTACGTCGGGAGGTTGGGGCTGTTCCGGGGCGAGGAGCCGTTGTTGGTCGACTGGCGGGCGCCGGTGGCCCAGGTCTTCTACACCGCGACCGCGGCCGCTCCGCAGGGTGTGCGGCGACGGCGGCGGATCACCACGCGGGGCAGGGTGGTGATCGCGCTCGACGACGAGTTGGTGAGCGGTGACGGTGATGACGGGCTGGTCGGGGAAGCGGCGTTGCTGGCGGCGGTCACCGCGGAGCGGACCGGGCGCATGCACGACGTCGTGGCCACGCTGCGGGCCGAGCAGGACCGGATCATCCGGCACGAGTCCAGCGGGTTGCTGGTGGTGCAGGGTGGCCCTGGTACCGGCAAGACAGTGGTCGCGTTGCACCGGGTCGCCTACTTGCTCTACACCCGTGCACACCTGCGCGTCCGCGGCGTCTTGGTCGTGGGGCCCAGCCGGATCTTCCTCGACTACATCGGCCAGGTCCTGCCGGGTCTGGGCGAGCACAGCGTGGTGACGACCACCATCGCCGACCTGTGGCCCGGCGTCGAGGCCCCGCGGGCGGAGCCTTCCGAGACCGCGGAGCTCAAAGGCCGGGCGGTCATGGCCGAACGGCTGGCGGACGCGGTGCGGTCGCGGGTTCGGGTGCCGGACGGCCCGGTCGAGGTCGACTTCGAGGGGCAGGTGTTGCGGCTCGACGACGGCGCTTGCGTCCGTGCGGTGCGGAAGGCCAGGCGGACCGGGCTCCCGCACAACCAGGCCAGGTTGGCCTTCCAGTCGGAGATCGTGGACGTACTCGCGGACCGCCTGATCGAGGACATGGAGGCGGTCGTGCTCACCGACTCCGGCGAGGCGATCGACGGGGGCAGCGCGGACGGCCGTCTCAGCGAGGCCGACCTGCGTGCGCTCGCCGCCGCGGGTGTCGTGCTCGGTCATGACGAAGACGACGGACCGAGATCCTTGCTGGACGAGACCGATCGGGCCAGCCTGCGGGACTCGCTGCTCGCCGACAAAGGTGTCCAGGCCGCGCTCGACGGGGTGTGGCCGCCGCTGACCCCGGAGCAGGTGGTGTCGGACCTCATCGGTGCGCCCGTCGACGACTGGAGCGCCGCGGATGTCCCGTTGCTGGACGAGGCCGCCGCCCTGATCGGCCAGGGCGGCGACCGCGCGGTGTTCGGGCACGTGGTCGTCGACGAGGCGCAGGAACTGTCCGAAATGGCCTGGCGGATGCTGATGCGCCGGTGCCCCACCAAGTCGATGACCGTCGTCGGGGACCTCGCCCAGACCGGCAGCCCCGCGGGCGCTTCCTCCTGGGACCGCGTGCTGCGGCCACACATGCAGGACCGCTGGCAGCTCGCGCAGCTCACGGTCAACTACCGCACCCCTGTGGAGATCATGGCCGCCGCCGCCGACCTGCTCGCCGCCCACCACCCCACGACGCCACCACCCCAGTCGGTCCGCTCGACCGGCGAGGCACCGTGGCGGATCCGCACCACCCGCGCCGACCTGCCCAGAGTCATCGCCGACCTCGCGGCGGCACACACTGAAGGCCAACTCGCGGTCATCGCGCCGGATGTCCACATCGGATCGCTCGCCGCCGCGCTGTCCCTTCCCCCGCGACCGGACCTGACCGACAAGGTCGTACTGCTCACCACCGACCAGGCCAAGGGGCTAGAGTTCGACTCGGTCCTGATTGCCGACCCCGGCACGATCCTCGGCGAACCGCTGGGCCACAACGACCTCTACGTCGCCATGACCAGAACTACCCGCCGACTGGGAATCGTGCACCCCGGCCCGCCACCAGCGGAGCTGTCAGCCGTGCGGGAACTCCACCCCTGATCCGGCTGCCGGAGCGGGGCCGAAGAGGGCCAGGGGGCGACTTCACCAAGCGGGCCAACCTCGACGCTTTTCTCAACGCGGAGTTCGGATCACTGCGGGCCGCTGGGCCCGCGTCATGCCCCCTGCGGTGTTCGCTGGCGGACGCCGAGGATGAGGAGGTGGCCTACCATCCAGAACTCGGCGATGGAGGCGGGGATGGCCATGAGTTCGAAGAGGGTCTTGGCGTTGGGGACTAGGTAGAGGACGAACGGGCTGAGCAGGTAGCAGACGCCGCCGATTAGGAGGGTCCAGGCTAGGGGGCGGGGCATCCAGCCTGAGCGCAGGACGCACCAGGCCATGGGGAGTAGCCAGAGGCCGAAGAACAGGGCGCCGACCTCCCACAGGGTGTAGCTGGTCACGTACAGGACCTGGACGGTGGCCGCGTCGGAGGGGAGGTGGACCGCGGTGGCGAGCAGGGCCGTGCTGAGGAGTGTCACCACCGTGTTGACCAGGCCGAAGGCGGCGATCCCGCTCGCGGCGAAGGAGTCGACGGGGCGGAACAGGCGGTAGAACCAGGCGGCGGAGAGGGCCTGGAACACGACCATGGCCATCTCTAGCGCGATTCCCACTCGGGCGAGGGAGTCGTGGGCGAGCAGGTTGGTCAGGGTCGCGGCGGGGTTGTCGGCCACGAAGACCTGCTGGCGGATGACGATGAAGCCGAGCGCGCCGGTGATGGCCAGGCCGAGGTAGAAGATCCCGGTCAGGCGTGCTGTGCGCATGGTGTCTTGAGTTGTGTGCATGGTCGCTCCCTGGTTGAGGGCATGGGGAATCGGGCCGCGATGCTGCTGCCTCGCGCGCCGTTGTGGTTGTGGGGCTTACTGTTCGGGGTAGCCGAAGACGTCGTCGAGGGGGACCTTGAAGACGCGGGCGATCTGGAAGGCCACTTCCAGCGATGGTGAGTAGCGGCCTTGTTCGATCGCGATGATGGTCTGGCGGGTCACGCCGATGCGGTCGGCCAGGTCAGCCTGGGTCATCTCCCCCGTGGCGAAGCGCAACGCGCGGATCGAGTTGGTGACCTTGGTGGGCTTGCCCATCTACCAGCCCCGCCGGTACGCGACGAGCTTCACGACGGTCGAGGCCAGCGCGGCGAGGACGAACGACACGTAGAGCGCGTTCGCGATCCAGAAGTGATCGGCCTTGACCATCGCCAGGACCAGCGGCCCGACCGCGCAGACGCTCATGACGTAGAACCCGACGTGCTCGCCGCGGCGGTTGATCTCCCGGTCGCGTTCGTCGGCCTTGCCCGCGTCCTTGGGCGAGACCACGGCGGCCACGACGGTCAGCACGATGTTCGCGACGATCCCGACGCCGATCGCGGTGAGCAGCGGTCGCACGTAGGCGATCTCCGCGACGTTGGCACCCGGCAGCTCGGACAGGATGCTGACCAGGTAGATGACCGGGACCACCACGCAGACCAGTGCGTAGATCCAGGCACGCTGCTCTTCGGACGACATGCGCCGCTCCCCGTGTACAGAATGTTTGACACGTCCAAGGTAAAGCGGCGTTGACATCGTGTCAAGGATATTTGACTATGCCCAGGTCAGGCGAGGGCCACCACGGCGGCGAGGGCGCTGAGGGCGAGCACGAACGGCGAGTACAGGCGGCGGTTCAGGCGGTTGTAGTCGGCGTTGGCCGTGCGCTGCGCGAGGGGCTCGAGCGCGCGGAGGAAGAACACGACCGCGATGCCCCAGATCGACCACTCGTAGACCCAGTCGGCGACGATCCGCAACGTGGGCCAGTGCAGCGCGAGGACCAGGTACGCGGCGAGGACCAGGAGCGCGCCCACCAGCGTGGTCAGCGGCCACGGCGGCAGGGCCTCGTGGTCGCCCATGGTCTTGCGGGCCGCCTCGCGTTCGGAGGCGAAGGGGAAGTAGACGCCCGCCGCCCAGGAGAGGTGGAGCACTCCGACGACGGTCAACGACAGGGCAAGCACGATGGCGATGATGCTGGTCACCAGTCCCCCAGACTGTTCGTGGTCATCCCCATTGTCGCGCGCGAGTCCGATGTGGATGTTGGAGGCGTGAGCGGTTTCACGAGCTCGGTCCTGCGGCGGTCAGGTCCGTCGAGAAGAATCTCGACGGAGCTGTCGAGAACCGGCGCTGCCGTTCGTCACCTGGGCGAGCAAGCCTTCGACGATGAGGAGCGAACGTGAAGTACGCGATGCTGATCTGCGGTGACGACCAGGAGTGGGCGGCATTGTCCCCTGAGGAGGAGGGGGCCGTGATGGAGCGGGTCTACGCGTGGTTCGAGCGGTGGCAGCCGTCCGGCAAGGTGGCGGAGGGCGGCATCGAGCTGCAGGCGCGGGAGACGGCGAAGACGGTTCGGGCAGGGGCGGGTGGTGAGCCGGTGATCACCGATGGGCCGTACGTCGAGCTCAAGGAGGTCGTCGGGTCGGTCATCGTGCTGGAGTGCGATGACATCGACGAGGCCGTGGGGATCGCCGCGACTTGGCCGCTCGCGCCTGGGGTGAGCGCGGTGGAGGTCCGTCCGGTGATGGTTCGCGAGTAGGGCGTCACCGCCCGCGTCCCAGCTCCCCAACCCGGCGCGACATCAGCTCGCGTTCGGCCGGGTTGGTCGCGAGGTCGAGCGCGCGCTGCGCGGACTCGAGCGCCTCGGTCGGGCGGTCGAGCGCGGCCAGCAGGGTGGACCGGGCGGCGTGCCAGAGGTGGTAGCCCGCAAGCCGGTCGCCGAGTGCCTCCACTTCGTCCAGTGCGGGCTCCGGACCGACGGCGAACTGGGTGGCGACTGCCCGGTTGAGCAGCACGACGGGCGAGGGATCCAGTGCGTATAGCCGGTCGTAGAGCGCGCGAACGTCGGTCCAGTTGGTGTCCTGGTAGGACGCGGCCAGCGCGTGCAGTGCGGCGATACCCGCCCGGGTCTGGTACGGCCCCGGCTTGCCGAGACGCACGGCGGACTTCAGCCGCAGGACAGCGCGGCCGATCGCCTCCCGGTCCCACAGCCGCCGGTCCTGTTGCTCGAGCAGGACGATCCGGCCCCAGGAGTCGAACCGCGCGGCCGCGCGGGCGTGGTGTAGCTCCACCAGCGCGGCGAGACCGGCGACCTCCGGCTCGCGGGGCAGCGCCGTGGCGAGTTGGCGAGCCAGCTCGACGCCCTCGCGGGCCAGCTCGCGTCGGTGGACCGACTGGCCGCTGGACAGGTAGCCCTCGTTGAACACCAGGTAGATCACCGCGAGTACGGCGGACAACCTGTCGCCGTACTCGTCGGTGCTCGGCACGGTGAACTCGACGCCGCGATCGCGCAGTTGGCGCTTGGCGCGGGAAAGCCGCTGCGCCATCGTCGGCACCGGGACCAGGAACGCCGCGGCGATCTCAGCGGTGCTCAGGCCGCTGGCGGCGTACAGCGTGAGCGCGACCCGTGCGGGCTCGGCGAGATCTGGGTGGCAGCAGGCGAAGATCGTGGCCAGCCGGTCGTCCGCGCCGGGCTCAGGCGGCGGTTCGGCGGCCACCCTGGCGGCCTTCTCCCGGCCGACGGCGTCGCGGCGCAGTCGGTCCAGCGCCTTGCGCCAGGCCGTGGTGACCAGCCACCCGGCCGGGCTGTCCGGTATGCCGTCGGCCTGCCAGTGGGTGATCGCCTCGGCCAGCGCGTCGGACAGGGCCTCCTCGGCCCGGTCGAAGTCGCCGAGCGTGCGGCTGAGCACGCCCAGCATGCCCGCCGCCTCCGTGCGCCAGATCCGACCGACCAGCTCAGCCACCTCGTCCACCGCCCCATGGTGCAGCACCGTCTGCTCGGCGGCCCGGCCTGCTATGCCGGGGGGCGGGCAAGGCGCTGGGTGTCGTGTCCTCGGCCACCGCACTCACGTCATCCACCAGGCGACGGAGGATCCTTGCCTCCCGCGCCGGAGGTGCATGTGGTGAGTCCTGGATGCGTGGTCGGCATGACTTCGTGTCTGGCGGACAACGGCGATCCGCCGGAAGTCGCCAGCGGGACAGTGGCACTGATCGCGGCCCTGTCCGTGCTGGGTCTTGCGTGTTGGCCGTCGTGGTGCGGGATGTGGTGCGCTAGGCCACTGTCGTGCAACCGGCGATAGCTAGGCGGCTAGCCGCGCCAGAGTTGGATGAGCCAACGCTCAACACCGGTCTCGAAGGCGGCTTCTTCCAGTTCAGCGGCTTCGTCCTGGTTGCTGACATGGACCCGGGCGTGGTGGCCGCCCGGGTGGGTGATCGCCAGCCTGTACTCGGAGTGTTCCGCCGCCAATGCCTGCAGCCAGACCGAGCCCCGTGACCATCACGGAACGACGCGTACGGTGTTGATCCTCGGGGTCGACGCCGTGGCCGCCACCGAGGCCGACGCCGGCCAGTTTCTGCTGCACCACAAGGGCCAAGAAGCCGTCGCCCGCCGCCGGGGCGTTTACTCCCGGCGGCGGGCGAGGGTGATCAAACGGCGGGTCGGGCTGGGCGTTCGTAGAGGTATTCCGTGTCGTCTTCGTCGTCTTGTTGTTCGCCTACGTGGGTGAAGCCGTAGCCGGCGATGGTGGCTAGTGAGGCTTTGTTGTCTGGGCGGATGGTGGCTCGGACCGTGAGTGCCGAGGGGTCTGCGGCGGCCCAGTCCAGCAGGGCGGCGACCATGGCTCGGGCGTAGCCGCGTCTGCGGTACGCCGGGTCTGTGGCGTAGCCCATTTCCACCACGCCTGCGGCGTTGGGGGGTCCGTGGAAGCCGCCGGTGCCCACCGGTATGCCGTCGGGCACTGTGACCGCCGCGCGGACGACCCAGTCTTCGGCGGTGGGGTCGGCGGTGATCTGGAGCAGTCGCATCCGCCAGAGCCAGTCGACCTCGTCGGAGAGGAACCAGTCCGAGAGCTCAACACCGGTCAGTGTCCTGGCGGTGGCCAGGTCGCCTGCGAGCAGCGCCTCGAAGACGGCCGGGCCCAGGCGGACGAAACGCACGGACGGGGGCGTCGGGTTGGGCATGCCGGAGATCACCCCTTTCATGGGCGTCGACGGGTGACCGCGGCATAGGCGTCGACGATGCCGTAGCCGTAGAAGCCGTTGTGCCACTTGGGGCCTTCGCAGTAGGCGTCGTACGTTGGCGGGCGGCCGATGTCGGCGTAGGACACCAGGCGTGGTGTCGGGCAAGCGTGTTGCCGGGCGCTGGTCAGCAGGATGTGCCGCACGCTGTCCGGGTTCATGCTGACCCGGCCACGACGCCGGTCGCCGTACTGGCTGATCACCAGGGCGGCCGTCCCGGAGACGTGCGGGGCGGCCCGGCTGGTGCTCTCGGCCCAGCGGAAGAACGAGCAGGTGCCATCCGGGGTGCAGTCCTTGAGCATCCCCTGCGCGTCGCCGAGCGGGGTGATGTCGCCCTCCGGGGTCAGCCAGGCCTTACCGGTGGCCGCGGCGCGCGAGTACGTCGACAGGATCTGGTTTTCCCTGGCGCCGGAGGATGGGGTGCCCAGCCCGTCTTTGCGGAAGCCGCCTGGGCCGCCGAGCTCGACCTCTGGGACACCGTAGTTGGAGTAGTCGGCTTTGCCCTCCGACGGTCCGAGGCCGCTGACGCCGATCACGTGGCGCCCTTCGATGGGCATGGCCGCACAGCTGGCGCCGTCGATCTGGCGCGTGTGGGCGGAGTTGGCCGGGAAGGTCGGGCTGAAGGTGTCCGGGTTGGGGCGCCCGAGGTCGTCGTGGGAGAAGCCGATCGGCGCGACCAGGGTGACGCCCTTGCGGTGCGCGTAGTCGAGCGCGCGGTTCACCGCCTCGATCGTGACGCGCTGCTCGAGCTGCTGCGCGGGTGTGTCGGCGGGGTTGTTCGGGCAGTTGTAGAGCCACGGGTCGATGTAGAACGGCAGGTTGATCACGTTGAGACCGATGTCCGCGCCGTAGGTCAGGGCGTCGAGGAAGGGCTGCAGGAACGTCCAGCCGCTGTCCTGGGTGGCCCTGATGTCCACGAGCGTGACACCGGGGGCCACGCCGGAGGTGCCGGACCCGTTGGCGGCGGCGGCGATCGTGCCCGCGACGTGGGTGCCGTGGCCGTAGTCGTCGTATCCAGGGGGATCAACGCAGCCCGCGAACTCGCACGGCCCGTCGATCACCACGCCGTTCACGTCGGTCGGGATGTCGACCACGAAGTTGCGCGACGCGGCCAGGTCGAGGTTCGGGGCCAGGTCGCGGTGGGTGGCGTCGATCCCGGAGTCGATCACACCGACCCGGACCCGGCGGTCGCCCCGCTGGCGCTCGCGGGCCTTGTCGGCGCGCACCATCCGCAGGCCCCAGAGCTTGGCGTCCAGCGGGTCCAGCCCCACCCCGGCGGCTCGGACCGGATCGGCTGGGCTGTGGCCGGTCACATCGGCGACCGTGGCCCCGGCGCCGAGGTCGCGGCCGACGCTGCCCCCGTTGCGACCGAGTGCCCGGCTGCGGGCCGCTCCGAGCACCCCCGGTCCCACTACGCGCTCGGCGAAATCAGCGGCCGAGCTTTCCGCGACGACCAGCCCGAGCGCGCGGTTCTCCCTCAACACAGTGCCCTGGGCCGCCCGGATGGCGGCCAGCGCGGCGTCGTGCCGAGCATCATCGGCGAGCAGAACGGTGTAGGCCACCGGCCCGGTGGTAGGTGCCGCAACTGCAGGTGTCGGGCCTGCCATCACCAGGCCCGACACCATCAACAGTGCTGCGGCGAGCACCCATAATCGTTGAACCATCGTCGAGTTACTCCCTTGTGTGCTCGGGGATCTGATCGAGTGGTGCTGGGGAATCGGTTTCCGGCATCGCCGCCAGTCGGCTGACCGGGGACAGCAGCACCGGCAGCAGCATCAGCACCGCGGCGGCGCCGATGGTCCACAACGCGGGGCGCAGGCCGACGGCGCCCGCCAGCAGGCCGCTCACCGGGCCGCCGAGAGCGCCGCCCGCGAACAGCAGGGTGCGGATGGCCGCGTTCATCCGGCCCATCAGGTGCGGCGGCGTCACCGTCTGCCGAAGGCTCATGATCAGCACGTTGGACACCGCGAGCCCGCCGTAGGCGGTGAAGAACGAGGCCACGAACAGAACGAGGACCAGCCAGTGCGGCCCGGCGGCCAGTGGGATCAGCACCGGGGCGGTGAACGTCGCGGCCAGCGCCCAGAAGTAGACCCGGCCGGGCGTGAAGCGGGCGAGCAGCCTGCCGGACACCAGGGAGCCGAGCAGCCCGCCGACCGCGCCGAGCGAGAAGACGAGGCCCAGTTGCGCCGGGGACAGGCCGCCCTCGCGAACCGCGTAGACGATGAACATCGTCGACGTGGCCATGGTGAAGAAGTTGCAGAAGGCGCCGACGAAGGCGATCGCCCGCAGGTAGCGGTGACCGAACACCCACCGCAGGCCGTCGGCCAGTTCGGCCAGCAGATGTCGCCGGGTCGCGGCCGGAGGGGGCGCGGGCTCCCTGGTGCGGATGGTGGCCAGCGACACCACCGACACCAGGTAGCTCACCGCGTCGACGACCATCGCCACCGGCGCGGTGAGCGCACTGATCAGCACGCCCGCCGCGCCCGGTCCCGCGGCATCCGCGGAACTGGCGGTGATCGACAACTTGGAGTTGGCCTCCACCAAGTACTTCTTGTCGCGGAGCAGACCGGGCAGGTAGGACATCCAGCTGACGTCGAACAGCACCGACGCCACGCCGATGCCGAACGCCAGCACCAGCAGCACCGGCAGCGTGAGACTGTCCATCGCGGCCAGCACCGGCACCAGCCCGATGAGCACGGCCCGCACCGAGTTGGCACCGAGCATCAACGGCCGCCGCCGCACCCGGTCCACCCACACCCCGAACAGCAGCGCGAAGAGCGGGTACGGGACGAGCTGCATGAAACGCAGGAACCCGACCTGCTCCGGACCGGCGTCGAAGACCAGCACCGCGGTCAGCGGCAGTGCCAGGGTGGTGATCTGCGTGCCGTAGAGCGACAGCGTCTCGCCAACCCAGAACTTGAGGAAGTCCGGGTTGCCCCACAGCGCGCCACGGGATCGCGCGGAGCTCATCGCTGCAGGTCCGCGACGATGCCCGCGATGCTGGACAGGCCGTTCCCGGTCCACATGGAATGGTGGTCGCCCTGGACGACGTACTCGCGCAGGGCTGGTGCCACCCGCTCCCACCGCATCTGGTCCCCGGCTGACGTGGCGGCCCTGATGTGGATCACCGGCCCGTGGTACGGGGTGCGCACCTCGAAGTCGAACAGCGCGGCCACGTGCGCCCGGAAGATGCGGTAGCGCTGCAGGAGCAGTTCGGCGTCCACCTCCTCGGGCAGGACTGCCGCGCGTTCGACCGCGTCGAAGACCGCCGCCGGGTCGGCGTCGGCGGGGTATGTCTCCACTATCGCGTCGAGCTTGTCGGCCAAGGAGGTCGGCGCGGCATCGGTCGAGGTGTGTGCCACCGCCGTCAGGTCGTGCAGGAACTTCACCAGCATCGCCTTCTCCGGCGGCAGCGGCGCCCGGTACGGCACCTTGACGTCGACCAGCACGAGGGCGGGCACGGCGACCCCGGCCGCGGCCAACCGCTGCGCCATGTCGTAGGCCACCACCCCGCCGAGCGACCAGCCGAGCAAGGTCACCGGCTGGTCGGGCCAGTGCGCGTCCAGCAGCGACACGTAGTACTCGGACAACTCCCCCAGGGTGCGGGCGGGCTGGCGGTCGTCGTCGTAGCCGGGCGCTTCGAAGCCGTACACCGGTTGGTCGTCGCCGAGCAGCCCGGCCAGCCCGAGGTAGGAGTACGCCGAGCCGGAAACGGGGTGCACGCAGAACAGCGGCGTGCGCGTACCCGTCTCCCGCATCGGCACGATCGTGTCCGGCAGCGGGTCAGGCACCGATCATCTCCTCGATCTTGGCGGCGATCGCGTTCACCGCAGCCCTGCCGTAGAGCAGCCGAATGTTGATCTTGACCTGGAACTTCTTGTTGATCCGGCTGACCGCTCGCATGGCCTGCAGCGAGTTGCCGCCGAGTTCGAAGAAGTTGTCCAGCGAACCCACTCGCGGCAGCGCCAGCACCTCGGCGAAGATCTCGCAGACGCCCACCTCGGTCGGGGTCTGGGGCGGCACGAACTCAGCCTCCGCTTGCTCGCCCTGCTCCACCGGTTCCGGGAGCGCCTTGCGGTCGACCTTGCGGGCCGCGGTCAGCGGGAACTCGTCGAGCACCACCCAGGCCGTGGGCACCATGTACTCCGGGAGCTGCTCGCCGAGGTGCCGCGTGAGTTCGGCGGTGCTCGGCGGGGGCTCGGACTCGGCGGTCACGTAGCCGACCAACTGCTTCTCGCCGCGCGAGTCGGACCGCAGCAGCACCACGGCCATCCGCACCTGCGGGTGCAGCTGCAGCGCCGACTCGATCTCGCCGAGCTCGATGCGCAGCCCGCGCAGCTTCACCTGGTGGTCGATGCGACCGAGGAATTCCAGCTCCAGGTCCGGCCGCCAGCGCACCAGGTCGCCGCTGCGGTACACCCGGCCTGCGGGTCGGAAGGGGTCGGGGATGAACGTCTGCGCGGTCAGTTCTGGCTGGTTGAGGTAGCCGCGGGCCAGGCCGTCGTCGCCGCCGATCAGCAGTTCGCCTGCGATGCCCGGCGGGGTGAGGTTGCCAGCCCGGTCCACGACGTACACCAGCCGGTTCTCCTCCGGGTGGCCGATCGGCGGCGGGGTGCGCCAGTCCACCTGCTCGCAGACGTACTCGGTGCACGCCACCGTGGCCTCGGTCGGGCCGTAGAGGTCCACGAACACCCGGCCGGGCAGGTTCCACTTGTTGACCATCTCGGCGGGCACCGCGTCGGCGCCGCTCATCACCCCGCGCAGGTCGGGGTACGGCTCGGCGTCGAGCACCGACAGGATGGCGGGCGACAGGCCCGCGTAGGTCACCCGCTGGTCGCGCATCAGCTTGCTCAGCGCGTCCGGTGCCAGCCCTTCCTCCGGCGACACCAGTACCAGCGTCGCGCCCGCGGTGAGGCCGGTGAAGATCTCGCCGATGGACATGTCGAAGGTCAGCGCGGGCAGTTGCAGCATCCGGGAGCCCACGCCGAAGTCGAACGTCCGCCGGTAGGCGCCCAGGAAGCACTGGAGATCGCGGTGATCGACCATGACGCCCTTGGGCTGGCCGGTCGAGCCGGAGGTGTAGATCACGTAGGCGAGCGATCGGCCGGTGGCCCACTCGGCCAGTGGCTGGTCCGCGGGGACGGCCTCGATGGAGTCCCACTCGGCGTCGAGCGGCACGACGGTCCAGCCGCCTGCCGAGGGGAGCTGCGGCAGGTGCCTGGTGCGGGTGAGCAGCAGCCGGGTGGCGGTGTCGCGCAGCATGTAGTCCAGCCGCTTGGCCGGGTGGCTCGGGTCGAGCATGGTGAACGCCGCACCGGCCTTGAGCACGCCGAGCATGGCGACCAGCGCGTCCAGGTCGCGGTCCATCGCGATGGCCACGATGTCCTCGTGCTCGATTCCGTGCGAGCGCACCAGCCGGGCCACCAGGTCGGCCCGCCGGTCCAACTCGGCATACGTCATCTCGACGTCGCGGCAGACCAGCGCCACCGCATCCGGGTTGGCCCTGGCCACCTCCGCGATGGTGACGTGCACGGCGTCGTGGGTGAACTCGACGACCTCACCGCGGCCCGCCGCCAGAACCCGGGACCGCTCGGATTCCGACAGCAACGGCACCTGCCACACCCGCAGCGACGGCTCGGCGGCGACCGCGCCGAGCACGGTCTGGATGTGGTCGGCCAGCCCGTCGATCCGCCAGCGGTCGAACAGGTCGGTGGCGTAGCCGATGTCGAGCCGCAGGCTGTCCGCCGACTCCCAGAAGTTGATCACCAGGTCGAACATGGCCAGCACCGACTCGATCGGCACCCGCTCCGACTCGACGCCGGGCAGCTGGAAGCCCGCCCCGGACATGCCGTCGCCGAGGACCTGCACCGACACCTGGAACAGCGGGTTGCGGCTGGGGTCGCGGATCGGCTGCACCCGCTGCACCACCATCTCCAGCGGGATCTCCTGGTGCTCGTAGAGGTCGAGGCTGGTGTCGGCGATGCGGTCCAAGAGCTCGGCGAAGGTCGGGTCGCCCGCCGTGCTGGTGCGCTGGACCACCATGTTGATGAACATGCCGACCACGTCTTCCAGGTCAGGGTCGACCCGGCCCAGCATCGGCACCCCGAGCGGGATGTCCTCCTCGCCGGAGTAGCGCGCCAACACGATGGTCACCGCGGCGGTGAGCACCATGAACAGCGACGCACCGTGCTGCTGGGCGAGTTCGCGCAGGCTGACCAGCAGCTGCGGGTCGCAGTCCACGCTGAGCATCTCGCCGCGACCGCTGGGCACCGTGGGGCGCAGCCGGTCGGTCGGCAGCTCCAGCACCGGCAGCCCGGCCAGCGACTGCTCCCAGTACCGCAGCTCCTCCTCCAGCGCCTCGCCGGAGAGCCGCTCGCGCTGCTGCGCGATGTGCTCGGCGTAGCTCATCACCGGCAGCGGCAGCTCGGGCTCGGCTCCGGCGAGCAGCGCCCGGTACGTGGCGGTCAGCTCGGCGATCACCGAACCCGACGACCAGCCGTCGATCACGATGTGGTGCCAGCCGAACCAGAACACGTGCTCGTCGCCGCCCAACCGCCAGAGCTTGAAGCGGTACAGCGGCCGCGTCAGGTCGAACGGGGTGCGGTTCTCGACCTCCAGCGCGTCCTGGAGCGCCTGCTCACGCTCGGCGGCGGGCAGGTCACCCAGGTCGATCTCGACCAGCTCGACCTCGCGGCACGGTCCGATCACCTGGTACGGGGTGCCGTCGTCGCTGCCGAACGTGGACCGCAGCATGTCGTGCCGGTTCACCACCCGGCTGAGGCTGGCGTGCAGCACGCCGACGTCCAGCGCCCCGCGCAGCCGGTAGGCGAAACCCAGGTTGTAGACGATCTCATCCGGACTCAGCTGGCGGAGGAACCACAGCTGCTCCTGCCCGAAGGACAGCGGGAGCCGGATCGGCTCGTCGGCCGCGGCTCGGTCGAGCGCCTGCGCTTCGTTGGTGGTTGTCATCTGCTCACGTGCTCCATTCGGCCGGGGCCGGGGTTCGGCGACACCGTCGTGAGGGGATCCCGGTTGTCCGGATCCGAGTGCAGTACGGCGTCGATGCGACGCAGCCCTTCGGCCAGTTCTCGCTGCTCACGGGCGAAGCACAGCCGCACACCGCCCTGGCCGCCGAGCGTCTCGGCGGGCATCAGCAGCACACCGGCGTCGAGCACCCGGCGGCAGAACGACAGGGCGGACTCCCCCGTGGTCAGGTGCAACCAGGCGAACGGGGTCCCGTCGGGCGGCAGGAGCCGCAGCTTGCCGGGGTGCCGCGCCACCCAGTCGCGCAGCAACCGCAGGCCACCGCCGGTCAGCCGGTGGTACTCGGCGGCGTAGAACTGGCGATCGGCGAGCACCTCGCACGCCAGCGCCTCGCACAGCACCGAGTTCGAGATGGACGTCAGGTGCTTGCGCTCGGCGCACGCGGCGACCACGGCGGGTGGCCCGTACAACCAGCCCACCCGCAGCCCCGGCAGGCCGTAGACCTTGGACACGCTCGACACCGAGAGCACCCGGTCGTCGCCGACCGCGGCCGAGGAAGCCAGGTCCAGCGAGTACTCCTCGTCCAGCAGCAGGTACCCACCGGTTTCACCGACCAGCTCGGCCAGACCGGCCAGCTCGTGCTGCCCGGCACGCCTCCCGGTCGGGTTGCACGGCGTGTTCACCACCACCAACCGCAGGTTGGGGCCTGCCGCGGCCCGCACCGCGTCCAGGTCGATGGTGAAGTCGTCGCTCAGGTCGAGCACGTCCACCTGGGCGGACAGCAGGGCGGGCACGGCCCAGGACTGCGGCCAGCCCGGCCGGAAGGTGATCACCTGGTCACCGGGCCGCAGCAGCACGTTGTACAGCAGGTACAGCGCCTCCTGCGCCCCGTGCGTCACCGCGACCGAGTCGGCCCCGTCGCCGTACTGCTCGGCGATCAGCTCGCGGAGGCGCTGGGTTCCGCGGTCCATGCCGTAGTTCAGCTCGATGTCGGCCGGGACGGCGAGCGACGTCAGCTGCCTGCACTGCACGTTGCTGTCGCCGAGGTCGATGTCATAGCGGCCCGCAGCGTCCTCGAACACCCACCGCCGCATCGGGTACTCGGTGCTCATGCCTTCACCACCTCGGCGTGGTTGCCGAGCCGGGCGTCCAGCGCGGCGGCCAGCGTGCCGCTCAGCACGTGCTCGGCACTGCCGATCATCGTCACCGCGCCGTCCGGTGCCACGGTCACGCCGATCTCCCCGCCCGCCATCCGCACGGTGATCTCGGCTCCGGTGTCGACCAAGCCGAGCCGGTGCGCCACGGCGGTCGCCGCGCAGCCGCTGCTGCCCGAGGCCAGCGTGTATCCGGCCCCGCGCTCCCAGACCTCGATCTGGATCGTCCGGCGGTCCAGCACCCGCGCGAACTGGACGTTGGTCCTCGTCGGGAAGCGCTCGTGCCCGGCGATCAGGGGGCCGAGCGCGTGGGCGAGTTCACGGGTCGGGTGCTCGGTGAACACCACGGTGTGCGGGTTGCCCAGGTTGACGGCGGTCACCGTCAACTCCTGGCCGTCGACGAGCAGCGGTTGCTCGACGGCCAACCCGGTGACGCCGAGCAACGGCACCGCCGCGGCGTCGAAGGTCGGCAGGCCCATGCCGACGCTGACGACGCCCGCCTGCTCGTCGACGATGCGCACCGACGAGTCGCCGCCCACCGTGCGCACGGTGAACTCCCGCACTCCCGGCAGGTGCCGCGCGGCCACGTGCAGCGCGAACATCCGGATGCCGTTGCCGCTCTTCTCGCACTCGCTGCCGTCGGAGTTGAAGATCCGCAGCCGCACCGGCCGGTCCGCGTGCACCGGGCCGATCGGGCCGAAGAGCACCCCGTCGGCGCCGATCCCGAAGTGCCGGTCGCACAGCAGCAGGGCGTCCTGCCCGGTCGGCTCGAAGGCGGCGTCCCCCGGGTCGATCACCACGTAGTCGTTGCCGAGGGCCTGGTACTTGGTGAAGTGAGTCATCTCCGCAACCCCTCATCACGGGCGGGCCCCACCGGCGGCACCTTCCACAAAGGACGGTGCCGCCCGCGGGGTCCGCGCTGCTCAACTGCCGGTGACCTCGGACTCGGCCAACGCCGCGCGGTCGTGCTCGTCGCCGTACCACCTCTCCTGCCAGCGGGAGAACGCCACGATCACGATGTCGCGGTGCGCCGGGCCGCCGTCCGCGGATTCGACGTCGGTCACGTCGTGCGCGATCGCCCGGTCGTCGAGCAGGACCGCCTGCCCGGCCTCGAGGGTCCCGCTCCAGAACGGCGCTTCGGCGCCGTCGTTCCACAGCCGGGTCTGGGCGCCCGCGACGTTGTGGCGCGCCAGCACGGCGATCATCACGAACTCGTGGCCGTCGCGGTGCACGCCCTCCGGGGTCAGCGGGCCCACCCGATCGCCCTCGGCCCGCGTCCGGTTCTGGTGCACGTTGATCTGCCAGCTCTCGCCGGTGTCGAGCGGGAAGGCCGCGGCGCCCGCGGCGATCATCCCGGTGAAGTCCACCTCGATCGGTTGGTAGATCCGGCGGATACCGCCCGCCACCGGGTTGAACTTGGTGTACGTGGTGTAGTCCCGGTGCGGCAGCAGTTCGAAGTCCCAACCCCGGTCCTGCTCCCAGTGCATCCGGTACTGGGAGAACCGCTTGTAGCGGGTGCCGTTGCCCATGTAGTCGTCGACCGGGCAGCGCTCGTAGCTGCCCAGGACGTCCGCCGGTGGCGACGGCAGGTCGATCACGGTGAAGCTCTGGTGGTTCAGCGGCATAGAACGTCTCGCCTTCCTGTGCGTTCTTGGCAGGCAGGTGCGCGGAAGTCAGCGGTAGGTGTTGGGCATCCGCTCGTCGAGGTAGCGGCACGAGGAGTTCAGCCGCCACAAGGCGCCGCGCATCATGCCGCGGCGCATGGCGGGCGAGGACGCGGCGGGGATCACCACGTTGTGGAACCAGCCCGCGGCGTGCTGCGCGTCGACCGTGATGTGCAGCCGGTGGTAGACGATGCCGACATCGGGCAGGCCGAGCCGCTCCCACGCCTTGACCACCTGCACGAACCGGTCGGGCACCAACCACTCGGTCATCCCGAGGAAGCCGACGGCCTCGGCGTAGTAGTTGCGGTAGCGGCTCAGCAGGACCGCCAGGTTGCCGCTGAGCAGGGCGTTCGCGCTCAGCCCCGCCTCCAGCTCAGCCGGGCTGATCTCGAACACCTCGAAGATCTTGTTGAACAGGTGGGTGTGCACCTCGGCCGGGTTGCCGTTGCCCATCTCGTCCCAGAAGTTGGTGGCGATCTCCATCTTGGCGCCGCCGCTGGTGCCCACCTGCATCATCGCCAGCAGGTCGTCGAAGCGACCGTCGACCACCGACTCCTGCATCACGTAGTTGCGCAGGTCGTCGACCGTCGCGTGGTCCTTGATGAAGTCCTGGTAGTACGGGTGCTTGAACACCCGGTGCGCGCGGGCGGTCGTCTTGAGCCAGGACAGGTACGCCTTCGGCTGGGCGGGCGCCTGCTCCAGGGTGCCCGGCTCGATCCAGCCGTCCTCGGCGGCCAGCGTCGCGGTCTCGAGCAGCCGCGTCACCTCGTGCACCACCACCGATCCCTCGGCGGTCGGCTGGTCGGGGATCTGCATGGTCAACTGGTAGATCCTGGCCAGCAGGAGTTGCTGGCAGTAGTGCGCGCGCTGCTCACCCGCGGCTGCGTCGGCGTTCATCACCGAAACAGCGATGCGTAACCGGTCCAGCTCGCCCGCGAACTCCCGGTCGACCTCCTCAGCGGGTCTGGACAGCCAGGCGGAGATTTCCTCGACAACGGCCATCGGATCAGATCCGATCGCATTGGCCCGGGCAGAAACATCAACAGTGGTGGACAATCCAACTACTCCCATCTCGATTGAAAAGATCAACCTCCCGTGGCAGGAGCGTGAACGATTCGTTTGGTTGCCATCTGCCCCCAATCCGCTTCAACCGCCACCCCAATTGTGGGTCGCTAGTCGTCGAGGTGGTGCTACTACGCCGACCGGGTGGACATGTCATCACCCGACTACCGCAACAACACGATCGGCAACCACACTCCGCCATCCTGCGGGATACGCCCATCAAAGATGGCAAATGGCAAACCTTTTCGCAGGCACTACGCGCGTTTACGAAATGGAGTATTGTATTCCGCCACTGCCGCCCGAAACCCATTGCAGGCGCATATGTGGCACAAATGGAGTGGACCCCGCCCCCCGGACAGGGGGCGGGGTCCACAGTCTTTTACCTGGGGCGGCCTCTTACTGGCGGCGGCTCAGGGTGGCGAAGTCCGGGTTGGTGCCCAGTACGCCGCCCTCGGCCCAGCGGTCGCGGGCGATCTCCTGGACGTGGACGGTGATCTTGTCCATGGGGGCGCCGGTGACCCGGTGCATGGTGGCGGTCAGTTCTTCGACCAGCTCGCGGACCTTGTCGTCCGGGGTTGGCCAGGTGGTGACGGACAGGATGGGCATCAGGGCTCCTGGGTGGTGCAGTGCTCGTAGAAGGACGGGACGGTCAGTTTGAGCTGGGCGTGGATGTCGCCGCCCAGGCCGTACTGGCCGATGGCGCCGCCGTAGCTGCGCTGGTAGCTCATCCAGAGCACGATGACGTTGATGATCCGGTTGCGGCCCGGCCGGTCGGTGGTGGGGAACGGGTCGGGCAGGGTGGCCGAGTACCTGGCCGCGCCGCAGCGGTCGGTGACGAACACGTTCGGCACGCCCAGCGGTCCCGGCCTGGTCGGCCCCGCGACCGGGTCGAGGTCGAGCTCGCGCAGCGACATCACCGTGTAGAGGCTGTTCGGGATGAGGTCGGCGAACTCGAAGTCGAACTCGGCGTGGTAGCGGTCCGGGCAGACCTTCACCGACACCTCGCCCTTGGCCCGCAGCCAGTGGCCGAGGGTGATCGGCTCGGTGACCTTGCGCCCGTCCTCGGCGCGCAGGTCCGGGATGGGCACCTCGTGCAGCGGGTAGCTGGGCAGGATCCTGGCCGCGGGCGGTTGGTCCGGCGAGAAGGTCATCGGGTAGTTGTTGCACGGCAACGGGGTCGGCAGCGTGTAGAGCACCATGTCGTCGTCGGCCGGGGTGATCTCGCGCAGGACGTCGTGCGGCAGGTGCCGCCCGAACTCGGGCACCGGGCTCTTGGCGCTGACGATCGCCGAACCCCACGGGGCGACCACGCCGTCGGGCGAGGTCCGGTTGACCCGTCCCACCACGACGAAGTCGCCGTCGGCGTTCATGATCTCGCTCGGCGGGTAGAGCGGTCCCTGGGTGGTGGGCGTTAAGGCGACCATCAGCCGGTGACGCGCTCGTAGATCGTGGTGAACAGCCCGCGCTCGCCACCGGCGATGTAGGCCGACCCGGCCTGCCGGACGATCTCCTGGTACTCGGCGCTGGAGAACACGGCCCCGTACCGCTCGGGGGTGGTGTCGAAGCCGGAGACGAACATGACGCCGGGTTCGGTGCTCAGCAGCGAGTGGTAGGCCAGGAACACCTCGACCTCCTCGGCGCGGCGCACCACGTCGAAGATGGTGCCCTCCCGCCACGTCCGGTAGTCGGCGAACACCGCGGGCGGCACCTCGATGTGCCGCAGCTGCACGTACCTGGTCTGCGGCACCGCGTCCTCTGTGGACTTCGGTGCCTCGACGAAGGTCAACACCTGGCGGCGGAAGTCACCGGCGACGTACGGGGCCAGCTCGGTGAACTCGCGCTCGAACAGCTCCGTCTCCCCCGCCAGCGCCTCGACACCGGTGAGCGCGGTGAGCCGCAGCAGCGTGGAACCCTCCAGCGAGCGGAACAGGTCGCCGCCGGGGCGGATCTCGGCCCACTGCTTGGCGGCGGCCTCCAGCGCACCGTCGGCGGTGGTGACCTCGGTGACCAACAACGTGGTCGCGGCCATGGGACTTTCCTTTCGTCGGAGGGGGTTCACCAGCGGATGAGGCACATGCCCATGGCCATGCCGCCGCCGAAGGCGGTGAGCAGGACCAGGTCGCCGTCGGCGATCTCGTGCTGGGCGGCGGCCAACGTGATGGGCACCGAGGCGGCGCCGGTGTTGCCGTAGCGCTCGAAGGTGAGGTGGGTGCGGGCGGTCGGGAAGGCCAGGTTGTGCTGCAGGTCGGCCAGCATGTGGCCGTTGGCCTGGTGCGGGACGAAGTGCGCGACGGTGTCGTCGGTGTACCCGGTGCTGGCCAGGAACCCGCGCACCGCGCCGGGGACCTCGCGGTCGACGAACTCGCGCACCGCGCGGCCGTTCATGGTGAAGTAGTGCGCGCCCGCGGCCAGCGACTCCTTCGTCGGCGGGACGCGGCTGCCGCCACCGGGGACGGCGATCAGGCTCGTGTGCTGCCCGTAGCTCGACAGCGCCGAGGCGACGATGCCCCGACCAGGCCGCGCCGGGCCGACCACCACCGCGCCCGCGCCGTCGCCGAAGAGCACGGCGGTGCGCCGGTCGGTGGGGTCGAGGATCCGCGAGTACACGTCCACCCCGACGACGAGCGCGTGCCCGCCGTCGGCGACGAGCCTGCGCGCGGTCTCCAGCGCGAACACGAAGCCGCTGCACACGGCGTTGACGTCGAACGCGGCGGCGTTGACCGCGCCCAGCTTGTCCTGCACCACGCACGCCGTGGCGGGCTGCGGCGAGTCCGGTGTCGACGTGGCGATGATGATCACGGACAGGTCGGTCGCGGCCAGCCCGGCCCGCTCGAGCGCCTCCCTGGCGGCGGGCACGGCCAGGTCCGAGGCGGCCTGCCACGGCGCGGCCCGGCGCCGGGCGAGGATGCCGGTCTTGCGCTCGATCCACGACTCCTCGACGCCGACCTCGGCGGCGACGACGTCGTTGCCGACCTCCTCGTCCGGCAGGTAGGCGCCGCAGCCGAGGATGCCGATGCCCGAGGTGGGCATGGGGCTCTGGTGCACGGCGGGGCCGTCGGTCGCCTCCGCCAGCGCGCACCCGCAGAAGCAGTCCTGGCTCACGCGGCCACCCCCGCGAGGCGCAACCACCGGTTGTTCTCGGCGTGCCTGCCCAGTTCCGGGTCGGTCCCGACCACGACCGGGTGGCCGACCTGGCGCAGCAGCGGCAGGTCGCTGACGTGGTCGCCGTAGCCGAAGCTCAGCGGCAGTGAGAGGTCGAACCGCTCGGCCACCTCGCGCATCGCGGCCGCCTTGACCGGGCCGATCACCGACCGGTCGACCTCACCGGTGAGCAGGCCGTCCGCGCCGACCTCCGGCCGGGTGCACAGCAGGTCGTGCGCGCCGAGGGCGTCGGCGAGCGGGGCGAGGCAGGCCGGGAACGACCCGCTCACCAACACCACCCGGTGACCGGCGAGCCGGTGCCGGACCAGCGCGCCGACCACGCGCGGGTTGATGAAACCCGGCGTTCGGCGGCACCGCTCGAACCACTCCCGGCCCTGCCGGTCCACCAGGTCGGCGGGCACGCCGCGGTAGATCCGGTAGTACTCGCGGTTGGCCTCGGCGCGGGGCAGCCCGCCGCCCGCCGCGGCCCGCTCGAACGCCGCGAACCGCTCGGCCTGACCGAGCCGGGGGCTGCGGTCGTCGGCGAGGTGGAATCGCAGGAAGTCGAACATGCTCTTACCGGCGATCAGCGTTTCGTCAATGTCGAAGAACGCGGCGACTCGCACCGTTCAGCACTCCTTCGCGGTGGAGCGACCGACCAGCGACTCGACCGCGCTCGTCGCGCGGCGCAGTTCCGAGCGCTTGATCCGGTGATCGTCGAAAGCGGCGAAACGGATATCGGCGTGCGCGGCGACCGCGCCGGACTGGGCGAGGTCCATCCGCACCCGGAATGTCATCCGCTCCGGGTCGTCCACAGTGGATTCGACGATCTCGCAGGTGAGCTGCGCGGGAAGCGGGAACAGGAACGATTCGAAGGTCAGATCGATCGAGTTCCACACCACGTAGTAGTGCCGGTCGGGGTACCGCACGCCGTGCTCGGCCTCGAACACGGCGATGAACATCTGCCGCATCGCCTCGGTGACGACCATGCCCTGCACGTGCTGGCCGGTCTGGTGGTCGAGCAGCAGCTCGTTCTCCCCGTGCACCACCAACCCGGCCTCCCAGCGACCTGCGGCGACCGGGCGCAGGTCGGACAACAGCACGTTCTGCTCGCGGTGCTTGTGCACCAACGACCTGGCCACCGGAGCGCCGCCCGGGCCGAGCACGACGGTCCCGTTGGCGTTGCCCCGCTTGGCGAGCACGCTGTGCAGGTAGTCGAGTTCGTACTCGCCGACGCCTTGGCCGACCACGATCGCGTCCGGCACCGGCCCGCCGCCGCGCAGGTCGGCGACGAGCTGACCAAGGGTGTGCACCCCCGGCACCGCCCGCATCCCGGCGAACCGGTCCCCCACCAGGCAGACCACCGTGGCGCCGACCTCGTCCTCACGTCTGGCTAAGCCGATCCCGCTGCTCGCGATGGACATGAAAAATACCCCCTCAGGTATCACGTGCGTTTTCGGTCGATGATTTCGATACACGCGTCTGAACAGATCCCTGTGACGCAGGAGCAATCCCCGAGGGGACGCGCCTGCGCATCCCCTACGAGTTCGAACCTAACACGTACTTCGTGACACGAGTTGTGTAGAGCGTCAGGATGTTGCCAAGCGCCTGCCGGGTCAGCCCCCGTTGTGACGGGATTTCCGGGAGACCAGCAGGACAATCAGCGCGGCGGCGACGAGAACGGCGCCGACCACCGTGACAGAACCGACTCCGGCGGACTCCACCGCGATACCGCCGCCCAGCGCGCCAAGGGCGATCGAGGCGTTGAACACCGCGACGTAGAGCGACGACGCGGCGTCGGTGGCCTCCGGCGCCGACCGCAGCACCAAGGTCTGCAGGCACACCGGCAGCGCCGCGTACGACAGGCCCCAGGCGACCAGCAGCACGACCGCGGCGGTGGTCGACGCGCCACCGGTCAGCGAGATCACCAGCAGGGACCCGGCCAGCAGGGCCACCGCGCTCACCAGGGCCCGGCGCAGCCCCTTGGCCACAGCGCCACCGGCGAGGAAGTTGCCCGCGATGCCCGCCGCGCCGAACACCAGCAGCAGCACGCTGACCATGCCGGGCGAGATGCCCACCACGTCCTCGAGGTAGGGCGTGACGTAGGTGTAGGCGAGGTAGTGGCCGATCATGGTGAGCGCCGCGACCGCGATGGCCACCAGGAACGGGCCGTTGCGCAGCAGCTGCGGGATCGCCGCGAGACCGCCGCTGTTGCGGGCCCGCATGGACGGCAACAGGACCAGCACCGCCACCAGCACCAGCAGACCGGCCCCGGCCGCCGCCAGGAACGCGACCCGCCAGTTCGTCGCCTGACCGATGGCCGTGCCCAGCGGCACCCCGACCACCGAGGCGACCGAGATCCCGCCCAGCACAACGGACAGGGCGCGCACCGCGTTCTTCGGTTCGACCAGGCGAGTGCCGACGGCCGGTGTGGTGGACCAGAACACGCCGTGGGCGAAGGCGATCACGACCCGGCCCAGCATCAGCACCAGGTAGTTCGGCGCGACCGCGGAAATGACGTTGCCCACGACCAGCAACCCCAGCAGCGACACCAACAGCGTGCGCCGGTCCATCCGCCGCACCCAGGAGGTCAGCGGCGCCGCGGTCAGCGCCGCGATACCGCCGTAGACGGACACGACGAGCCCGGCGATGCCGACGGGCACACCCACGCCCGCGCCGATGGACGGGAGCAGGCCCACCGGGAGCAGCTCGGTGGTGACGAACAGGAACGTGCCGAGGCCCAAGACCCAGACCGCGGGCCAGGAGCGGGTGTCGGTGTCCTCGACCGGGTCGGCGGCCTCGGGCGGGCGGGTCGTGTCTGGCTGGGCGGTCATGGTGTTCCCTCCTGGGAGTCGGCCGCCGCGAACAGCTTCTTCGCCTGGTACAGCGCGTTGAGCGAGCGGGGGATCCCGACGTACGGGGTGAGGTGGACGAACAGCGCGACGATCTCCGCGCGGGTGGCGCCCGCCCGCAGGGTCGCTGGGATGTGCGTGTCCAACTGCGGCTCGCAGCCGCCCTGCCCGGCCAGCAGCGCCAGGGTGACGAGCTGGCGGGTGCGCAGGTCGAGGCCGGGCCTGCTGACGATGTCGCCGAAGGCGTACTCGACGATCGTGGTGCCGAAGCGGTCGTCGAGCGGGGCGACCGACGCGATCACCGCGTCCGGGTCGATGCCCAGGCCCAGCATGACCTCCCGACCGACCTGCTCTCGCTCGCTCATGCCCGCTCCTCCTCGACGCCTGCCGGGCCGGTGGCGGGCAGGGTGGCGGCCGGGTAGCGCTGCCCGTGCACCTTGTCCGGGGCGAAGGCGGCGTCGAGCGCGGCCACCTCGGCGTCGGTGAGGGTGATCGCGGCGGCGGCCAGGTTCTCCCGCAGGTGGTCCAGGCGCCGGGTGCCCGGGATCGGGATGACGTCCTCGCCCTGCGCCAGCACCCAGGCGAGGGCGATCTGCGCGTGGCTCGCGCCGTGGCGCTCGGCGACCTGGTCGACCGCGCCCAGCAGCGGCAGGTTCGCGGCCAGGTTGGTCTCGGTGAAGCGCGGGTTGGTGAAGCGGAAGTCGTCCTCGGCGAGGCCGTCGCGGTCGCGCAGTGCGCCGGTGAGGAAGCCGCGGCCCAGCGGGGAGTACGCGACCAGGGCGGTGCCCTGCTCGCGGGCGGCGGCGAGGACGCCGTCGCTGACCACGTCCCTGGTCCACAGCGACAACTCGCTCTGCACCGCCGCGATGGGGTGCACGGCGTGCGCGCGGCGCAGCGTGGCGGCGTCGACCTCGGACAGGCCGATGTGGCGCACCTTGCCCGACTGGACGAGCTCGGAGAGCGCGCCGACGGTGTCCTCCACCGGCGTGGTGCCGTCGAGGCGGTGCGCGTAGTACAGGTCGATGGTGTCGACGCCGAGCCTGCGCAGGCTGGCGTCGCAGGCGGTGCGCAGGTAGCCGGGGCTGGAATCGTTCCACCGGCGCCCGCCGTCGCGGCGGATGCCGAACTTGGTGGCCACGAACGCGTGCCGGGTGCGCACCACGGCGCCGACGAGCCGCTCGTTGTGCCCGTCGCCGTACATGTCGGCGGTATCCAGCAGGGTCACGCCCGCGTCGATGGCCGCGTGCAGCACCTCGGTCGACCGCGCGTCGTCGTGCGCGCCGTAGAACTCGCTCATGCCCATGCAACCGAGGCCGAACAGGCCGACCGGGACCCCGCCGAGGAGCCTGGTCCGCCCCGCCTCCAGGGGTTGTGCTGTCTCGCTCATGGCACCAACCCTGCTGACCCGCGCGGCGCGGCGGCAGGACGCGGTCCACCCTGGGAGTCGGCTACCCGGGGTGCGCCGTCACTAGGAGTGCGCTGCCTGGGTGCCGCACACCCAGGCAGCGACCGGACACCCGTGGCAGCATGGGTCCATGGCGCAGCAAACGGACCTCAGCACCTTCCTGCGGTCGCGCCGGGCGAAGGTCCGGCCCGCCGACATCGGGCTGACCAACGGGCACACCGTCCGCCGCACGCAGGGCCTGCGGCGCGAGGAGGTCGCCGCAGCCGCCGGGGTCAGCGTGGACTACTACACGCGGCTGGAGCAGGGGCGCGAGCGCAACCCGAGCATCGCGGTGCTGGAATCGCTGGCCACGACCCTGCTGCTGGAAGGCGAGGAACGCGACCACCTGTTCCGACTCGCCGCGCACACGGGCAACCGCGCCCAAGCCGCACTGCCCGCCCCGCGCGCCGTGCGACCCGCCGTTCTCCAACTGCTCGACACCGTGACCCCGTCCCCCGCGTACGTGCTGAACCGGTGGAACGACATGCTCGCCGCCAACCCGGCCGGCCTGGCGCTGTTGGCGGGCCTGGACGAGTGGCCTGCCGCACGCCGCAACACGATCCGCTACATCTTCCTGCACCCGACCGCGGCGACGCTGTTCGAGGACTGGAGTTCGATCGCCCACAACGCCGTGGCGCACCTGCACGCGATGGAGGGCCTGCTACCGGGCGCCCCCGCGCTGAAGGCCCTCGTGGACGAGCTCAGCGAGCAGAGCCCAGAGTTCCGCACCCTCTGGCAACAACACGACGTCCGCAGCCTCTCCACCGGCCGCAAACTCCTCAACCACCCCAACGTCGGCCGCATGGCGCTGACCTACGAGGTCCTCGACGTCACCAACGACCACCAGCGCCTGGTCGTCTACCAAGCCCCCACGGGCACGGTCGACCACGACTCGATGATGCTGCTCAACCTGGTGAACCCCAGCGCGGAAACCACGGCCGAACGCCCCCGACGCCGGTCCGACCAGCGCTGACGCTCGGGCACTCCTCTAGTCGACCCAGGGGATCGGCCGGTGCTCCACGTTGTTGGGGCAGACCAGGATGTTCAGCGCACCCTCCCGGCCGAACTCCCAGCCCACAACGGTTTCGTCGGTCTCGCACGAGCAGCCGTCGCTGGCCGGGAAATCCCGGCGGTAGAACTGCGCGACCCCGACCAACGCCTGCCCGAACGAGCCGTCTGGTAGCGGATCCGCGCAGTACGGCCATGTTTCGTCGGCAGGCCAACGCATCGGACCACCGATGTGGCTGTCCGCCGAGGTAGGCGACCCCGCCGACGGGTGCAACCGGGTGGCCGTGCGGGCGTGGGCCCCGATGCCGGGAACAGGTGGTGTGCGCACGGTGGAATCGTAGTGCTCATGGGTGCCTGCACTTGGCGGCCCGCCGTTCATCTTGCCGGCGGGCCGCCAGGAGCTACGACCGGCGCACCGCCGCCAGTTCGCGCAGGGTGGCGAGGTGGGGCAGAGCGGCCAGGACGGTGTCCGCCGGTAGGCCGAAGTCGATCAGGCAGGCCAGTTCGTCCACTCCCATCGCCGCGTAGGTCGCGATCGCGGGGAGCAGTTTGGCGGGTGAGCCGAGCAGTGCCCCGTGGTCGTAGTAGCGGTCGAACGCGTTGTTGACGATGAAGTCGATGTCGTCGGGGTGCAGGGTGGTGGCGTCTATGCGGGGGCGGCCCGCGATCCTGGCTCCGAGGAACAGGTCCAGTGAACTGCGCAGGTAGGTCAGCATGGACGGGCGTACCGCCGCTCGGGCGGCGACCTCGTCCGGGTCGACGAACGCGTGCAGCATCAGGACCACGTGGCCGGGCCACCCGTCGCCGTGCTCGGCGGCGGTCTTGCGGTAGCGGGCGACCTTGGCCGCCAGTTCGTCGGGTTCCTGACCCAGCAGGTGGGTCAACAACCCGGCACCCGCTCTGCCCGCGTTCTCGAACGACTCGACCGAACCCGCACTGGTCAGCCACACCGGGAGTTCGCATTGCACGGGTGGCGGGTACACCCGCAGCTCACAGGCGTGCCCGGCCCCGTCGACCGCGTGCCGGGGTTCGCCGCGCCAGAGTGAGCGGACCTCCGCGAGCCGCGCCAGAGTGACCTCGCGCCGGTTGGCGTAGGTGTCCGGGCGCAGCGCGAAGTCGCTCGCGTGCCACCCGGAGGCGAAGGACACCCCCACCCGTCCGTTGGAGAGGTTGTCCACCACGGAGAAGTCCTCCGCCAGGCGCACCGGGTCGTGCAGCGGTGCCACGACGCTGCCCGCGCGGACCGCGACCCGGTTGGTGATCGCGGCGACCGCGGCGCTGGTGACCGCGGCGTTCGGGTAGAGACCGCCGAAGGGGTGGAAGTGCCGCTCGGGCGTCCACACCGCGCTGAACCCGTGCTCGTCGGCGAAGCGCGCGCCCGAGAGCAACAGCCGGTAGCGGTCGCCACCGGTCGCGCGGCTGTCGTCGGCGAAGTAGAACAGGCTGAAGTCCACGGCGTCACTTCCGCGCCACGCAGGTGACCGACAGCGGCAGCGGGTCGCCGGGCACCCGCCAGCTCCGCTCGCCGTCGGCGACCATCAGCGGGAGCCGCTGGCGGGCGTCGACCGGGACCTCGCGCAGCCGTTCGATTCTCAGCCCGGCGCCGAGCAGAGCGGTCACGAGATCGGCGACCGTCCACTGCCAGCTGTGCAGCGTGTGCGCGGGCACCGCCACCCGGTCGGCGAGCCGGTCGGCGTAGCTGGTGGTCATCTCCCGGCTCTCCTGCCGGTTCTCGAACAGCGACCTGGTGAGCTTGAGCTGGCCGTCGACCTCGTCGAACAGGGTGAGGACGGGGTGGATCTCCACGATCGTGACCGTCCCGCCCGGCTTGAGGAACCGCGCGACGACCCGCGCCCACCCGGCGAGGTCCGGCAGCCAGGTGAGCGTCCCGAAGCCGGTGAAGACCCGGTCGAACGTGTCGTCGAGGACCTCGGGGAGGTCGTACACGTTGGACAGCACGAACCGGGCGTCGACCCCCAACTCCTCGGCGAGTCCGCGCGCGGTGGCGATCGCGGTGGCGGAGATGTCCGCGCCGGTCACCCGGGCTCCCTTGCGCGCCAGGGAGATGGTGTTGGTCCCGATGTGGCACTGCAGGTGCAGCAGCGACTGCCCGTCGACGTCGCCGAGTTCCTCCTCCTCCAGCCCGCGCAGGGTGCTGCGCCCCTGCTTGAAGGTGTCCAACCCGTAGTAGGACGAGTCCAGGTGCGCCTGCGCGCGCAGGTTCCACCCCTGGCCGTTGGTCTCGATCTTCTCGCGGTCGCTGATCGCGGTCATGGCCGCACTCCTCGTGGTGTGCTGATCCGGACAGTCCTGTCGCGGGTGGACGGTGATCCGTCGAGCCCGCTGGTGGTGATCCGGTCGGGCCGGATCCTGATGAGGGCTCCCGCCCGCGTGCGCAGCGCCTCGGCGGCACCGCGGACCTGGAGCGTGCGCACCCGCCACGGCGGCGCGATGTCGTCGACGACGAAGGCCGCCTGCCCGGCGGAGTCGACGTGGGCGAAGGCCGGTGCCCCCGCCAACCCGCGCCACACGACGTCGATGGTGTGCAGGTCGGGGTTGCGGCGGTAGGCGACGGGTACG
Source organism: Actinokineospora baliensis (assembly GCF_016907695.1). NCBI lineage: Bacteria > Bacillati > Actinomycetota > Actinomycetes > Pseudonocardiales > Pseudonocardiaceae > Actinokineospora > Actinokineospora baliensis. The sequence goes on from NZ_JAFBCK010000001.1 coordinate 5,367,597, forward strand.
ACGTGCGGCAGGCCCACCCGGTCGGTGGTGGCCAGGCGCCCGACGTCGTGTTCGTCGAGGAACCCCCGTTCCAACAGGGTGAACACCTCCGCGGCGGGGTCAGTCATCCTCGACCCTCCTGACCTTCCGGTTGAGGTACCCGACGACCGCCCCGACGAGCGGGAACAGCCCGCTCACCAGCAGCAGCAACGCGATGCCGCGGCCGTCACCCACGCCGAGCAGCCCGCCCGCACTGCCCGCGAGCGCGCCCGACTCGGCCATGGCGGGCTCGAACACGCGCTCCGCGAGGGGCCCGGCGACGGCGACCGTGCCGATCAGCGCGGTGTAGGAGATGGTGCGCAACGAGCCGAACACCCGGCCCTGCAGGTGGCCGGGCACCTTCTTGTGCCAGATCGCCATGCTGCTGATGACCCCGACCGACAGGCACACGTGCTGGACGAAGGTCCACACCGCCAACACCGGTACCGACGGGTTCACCGCGGGCAGCACCATCGCCAGTCCCATGACGATCCCGCCGCCGAGGACGCCGTGGATCCGGCGGCGCGGGCCGTCCCAGATGGTCAGCCACAACGCGCCCGAGATCAGCCCGACACCGCCCGCGCCGACCACCAGCCCGAGGTCCTGCGGGCTGTCGAGCTCCAGCACCAACGGGGTGGTCAGCGCCTGCGACGCACCGCCCGCGACGTTGAAGCAGGCGACGAACAGGAGCATGCCGCGCAGCCCCGGCTGGGACAGGATGTAGCGGAGGCCGTCGGCCACCTCGCGCAGGATGTGCCTGCGCGGGCCTCCCCCGCTCGGCCGCTCGAGCCGCAGCGGCAGCAGCGTCGCGATCGCGATCCCGAAGGTGATCATGTCCAGCACCGCGACCCCGCCGATGCCAATCGCGGTGACCAGGACGCCGCCGACCGCGGGCGAGGCCATCCTGGCGACCGAGGTGGCGAACTGCACCATGGCGTTGGCCCGGCCGAGCCGGTGCTCGGGGACCAGTTGCGGCACGGTGGCGAGGTAGGCGGGCACCAGCAGCGAGCTGAACGCCGCGAACGACAGGGCGATCGCGTACGCCGACCACACCTGCAGCGACCCGGTGCCCTGCAGCGCCAACAGCACCAGTGTGGTGCCCAGGCCGCCCGCGTTGGCCACCAGCATGATCGTCCGGCGGGAGTACCGATCGGCGAGCACCCCGCCGAAGGGCATCACCACGATCTGCGGCAGGAACACGAACAGGTTGAACAGGGCGAACTCGGTGACCGACCCGGTGCGCTGGAAGATCCAGACACCGAGCGCGAACTCGGTCAGCACCGAGCCGAGCAGCGACACGAGCTGCCCCGACCAGATCGTGCGGAAGGCGGCGGTCCCCTCCCCGGTCGGTCGGCGGTCCGACACCCCCGGCCCGGAGGTCACCACGCGCCCACCCCGTCGAGCAGCTCGGTGAGCCGGGCGCGCGGTCGGGCGGCGACGCGGCCGAGCACGGTGTCGATGTCCGCCCGCAACCCCGTGGCCGCCTCGGCCGTCCACCTGTCGACGTCGTAGTCCAGCGTCAAGGTCATCTCCTCGTCGTTCTCGATCATCTGCACCCCGATCTCGGCAAGGGTCCACCCCAACGGGAAGCGCACCAGCCGGGCCTCGAGCCCCCCGGTGGCGGCGGGCCAGCGCACCCCGAGGGCGCCGTCCCGGTGCAGGACCGCGACGGAGACCTGGTTCCCGGGGCCGACCGCACCGAACTCGTCCCAGCCGAGCCTGCCCAGCACGCCGATCGCGGGAGCCGCCTGCCTGCCCCGCGCCGCCCCCACCACCACCCGCGCTCGTTCCAGCAGTTCGCCGAACGCCGGGTCGCCGGTCCACGACAGCCGGGTCAGCATGGCCGTGGTGAAGTTGCCGACCAGGTCCTCCGCACCGTCCTCGCGGTTGACCACGTTGGTCGCCGCCACCACGTCCGTGGCACCCGCCCGTGCCGCCAACAGGGCGTCGAACGCCGTGAGAAGGCAGAGGTAGAGCGTGGTGCCGTTGCTCCGGCAGTACTCGCGCAGCCCGGCCGCGACCGGTGCGGGCACGGCGGACCGCAGTCGGGCGCCCTGGAACCGCCGAGGGGCCACCGAGGGGCCGGGCCGCCGCAGCGCGAGCGGGGCCCCGCCGCGCAGGGCGGTGGCGCCGTCGGTGAACGCCCGCGCGGCCTCAGGCGTTTCCAGCCATGCCCTGCGGCGTGCCACGAACCCGGCCAGCAGGTCGGCGGTGTCGGGCAGGTCGAGCGCGCTCCCCCGCGCCCCGGCGTCGTAGCGGGCCAGCCATTCCCGAGCGATGACCTCCCGGGACCGGCCGTCGCAGACCACCTCGTCCCAGCACGCGGCCATCAGGTGATCGCGCGGTCCGAGCGCGACGACGACCACTCGCCAGCGCGGGCCGCCTGCGTCGAACCCCGCTCGGAGGTGGTCGCGTACCAGTGCTCGGGCGTACTCAGCTCGGTCCGCTTCCGGTACGTGCTGGGCGTCAACCAGAGTCACGGGTGGTTGTGGGTCCGCCGCGATCCGGTGCACGGGCGCGCCCGCGACGATGTCGATCCCCGCGCGCAGCAGGGGGTGTCGCAGCGCCAGTCCGCGCCAGGCCTCGACCAGGACCTCCCAGCGCAGCTCACCGGTCAGCGACAGGACCAGTTCCAGGTTGCGCGCGCTCGCCGGTGCCGACTGGCAGCGCAGCCAGATCTCCTCCTGCTCCGGTGACAGCGGCCGCGTGTCCGGCCCAGCGGGCTTGGCGGCGGTTGCGGGGAGCACACCGACCAGCGCGCGGGTCATTCCGGCGATGGTGGGGTTGTCGTGCAGCAACGCGACCGGGACTCGGGTGCCTAGCCGGTCGCGCAACTCGGTCGCCATGGTGACCAGCAGCAGGGACCGGCCACCGAGCTGGTGGAAGTCCTCGTCCACGCCGATCTCGCGGTCCAACCCGAAGCCGCGCCGCCACACCTCGGCGACGACCTGCTCCACAGTGGACTCGGAGCGCGATGCTGCTCCGGCCACCGCCGGTTCGGGGTCGATCCAGCAGCGGATCCGCTCGAAGGGGTAGTGCGGCAGGCTCACCCGGCGGGCGCCGGGCGGGGTGACCGCGGTCCAGTCGACCGACCCGCCCCCCGACCACCGCTGGGCGAGCTCGGTCAGCACCGGCGGCGCACCCGCCGCTGGCGAGCCCGTCAGCGCGGCCGCGGCCTGGTCGTGGTCGTGGGCCACAACAGCCAGCCGGTGGGGCAGTTCGCGCCTGCCGGTCTGCAGGGTCCAGGCGATGTCGACGAGGTCCTGGTCCGGGTGCGCGCGCAGGTGCGTGGCGAGGTCGGCCGCCGCACGGGACAACGCGGCCGGGGTGGCGGCCGACACCGGCAGCACCACGGGACCGCTGCCACCACCCCGTTCGACCCGCGGCGCCTCCCGCAGCACGACGTGCACGTTGGTTCCCCCGATGCCGAACGCGCACACCCCGGCCGTGCGGGGTCCGTCCGAGGCCCACGGCCGCAGCCGGTCGTTGACGCGGAACGGGCCGCTCTCGAACTCGCACGCCGGGTTCGGCCGCTCGAAGTGCGGGGTCGGTGGCAGTTCGCGGTGCCGGAGGGCGAGCACCGTCTTGATCAACCCAGCGATCCCGGCCGCGGCGTCGAGGTGACCGATGGCGGACTTGACCGAGCCCAGCGCGCAGGACTCGGCGCCCGCGAACGCCCGGCTCAGCGCGCGCACCTCGATCGGGTCGCCCAGCGCCGTCCCGGTGCCGTTGGCCTCCACATAGGACACTTCGGCCGGATCGACCCCGGCGACCGCCTGCGCCTCGGCGACGACCTCGGTCTGCGCGCCGACACCGGGCGCGGTGAAGCTCGCCTTCTCCCGCCCGTCGTTGTTCATCGCCGACCCGAGCACCAGGGCGAGGACCTGGTCGCCGTCCCGACGCGCGTCGGCGAGCCGCTTGAGGGCCACCACCCCCGCCCCGCTGCCGGGTACCGTGCCCGCGGCCTTCGCGTCGAACGGTCGGCACACCCCGTCGGGGGCGAAGATCCCGCCCGGTTCGTAGCGGTAGCCCGCCCGTTGCGGGACGTGGATGGACGCACCGCCGACCAGGACCAGGTCGGACTGGTGCAGCAGCAGGGCCTGGCACGCCAGGTGCACGGCGGCCAGAGAGCTGGCGCAGGCCGCCTGCACGGTGATGCTCGGCCCGGTCAGCCCGAGGTGGTAGGACACCCTCGTGGCCAGGAAGTCCTTGTCGGTGCCCAGGGTCAGCTGCGACCGCGCGGCGGTGCGGACCGGACCGGGTGCCTGCGCGGCCAGGTTGCGCAGCCGGTAGGTGCTGGCGCTGACTCCCCCGATCACCCCGATCCGGCCCGCGAACCGGGCTGGGTCGCAGCCCGCGTCCTCCAACGCGGCCCACGCGCACTCGAGGAACAGCCGCTGCTGCGGGTCCACCAGCGCCGCCTCGCGGCGGGTCAGGCCGAAGAGCGTGACGTCGAACCCTTCGATGTCGTCGAGCAGCCCACCTGCACGCACGTGGTCGGGTTCCCGCAGAACGGCCTCGGGCACGCCTTCGGCGACCGCGTCCGCGATGGTGAACGAGCTGATCGAGTCGACGCCCCCGCGCAGGTTGCGCCAGAAGGCGGTGGTGTCCGGGGCGCCGGGGAGCCTGCAGGCCATGCCGACAACCGCGATGGCGGTGTCGTCGCGCTCGTCAGTGCTCACCCGCGCCTCCCCGTGTCCCGGCCACCCGCGACAGGGCGGCCAGACGCGCCGCGGCCACTTGGCGGGACTTGGTGACCCGCTGGGATGAGCGGTCCCCCTTGTCGAGGTGTGCGGCGAGCGCGGCGACGGTCGGGTGCGCGAACAGGTCAACGACCTCGACCGCGCGCCCGGTCGCGGCCCGCAGTGCGCTGTGGGCCTGGATGAGCCGCACCGAGTGCCCACCCAGCTCGAAGAACGTCTCGTCGAGCCCGACCCGGTCGACACCGAGGACGTGCGCCCAGACGCTCGCGATGGACTGCTCCAGTTCGGTCACCGGTGCCCGGTAGGGCGGGCGTGCCCTCGGCTCCACCCGCGTCGGGGCCGAGGGCCTCGGCGCGGTCGACCCCGGCAGCACCCGGTCGGGCGCTCGAACCATGGCCGCGAGAAGGTCCACCAACTCCTCGGCCATGCCCGACACGGTGTCCGGGTCGAACAGGTCGGTGCTGTAGTCGATCCGGCACACCCCGCGCGAGAACGCGAAGGACAGGTCGACCTGGGCACCGCCGGTGTCCAGGGTCGCGACGTCGAAGACGAGCCCGCCACGCAGGGCCACTGGTTCCGGGGGAGCGTCCTGAACGACGAGCTGCACCTGGAACAAGGGCGTCCTGGTCAGCTCCCTCGGCAGTCGGAGCTCCTCGACGACCCGGGCGAACGGCACCTCCGCGTGCTCGAACGCCGCCAGTGCGGTCGTGCGGACCCGGCCGAGCAGCTCCCGCGCGGTCGGCCCGCCGGAGAGGTCGACCCGCAGCACGACCGTGTTGGCGAAGAAGCCGATCAGCCCTTCCACATCGGGCGACCCGCGACCGGCGACCGGGGTGCCGACGGCGATGTCGGTCTCACCGGTGCGACCGCGCAGCAAGGTCGCCAGAGCGGCCAGGACCACCATGTAGAGCGTGGTGCCGGTCGCGCTCGCCAGGTCCTGGAGTCCGCCGAGCAGCGAGGGGGACAGCGTGTGCCGGTGGGTGGCGCCTGCCTGGGTCGGTGTCGCGGGGCGCGGGCGGTCCGCGGGCAGTTCCAGGGTGGGCACCCCGCTCAACGCCGCCCGCCAGTGCTCCAGCTGCCCCGCCATGCCGGGGCCCGCGAGCTGGTCGCGTTGCCACACGGCGAAGTCCGCGTACTGGATCGGTGGTTCGGGCAACGGTGTCGGGGCATCGTCGGCGTACGCCTCGTAGAGCGCTGCCAGCTCGCGCACCAGCACCCGTTGCGACCAGGCGTCCCCGACGATGTGGTGCGTGGTCACGGTCAGCAGGTGCTCGTCCTGCCCGGAGCGGGTCAGGTGCGCGCGCACCACCCTGCCCGCGGCCAGGTCGAACGGGGACTCGTCCGGCGTGTCCGCCAACTCCGGTTCCCAGGGCGGGTCGACGACCTGCGCCGCCCGCCCGCCCGGTGCCGGGAACCGGGTGCGCAGCACCTCGTGCCTGCGCACGACCTCGGCCAGTGCCCGGCGCAGCGGTTCGGGCTCCAGCGGACCGGACAACGTGAGCGCGGTGGGCAGCCAGTACGCGCGCGTGCCGGGCAGCAACTGCTCCAGGAACCACAGCCGCTCCTGGGCGAACGACAGCGGGGCGGGACCGTCGTCGCGGCGGCGCGGGATGGACCTGTGCCGCGCCCGCCCGGTGAGCCATTCGGCGAGCAGATCGCGTTTGGCCTGCGACAGCTGGGCCCGGCGCCTGTCCAGTTCGGACCGGTCACTCATGTCGGCTCCTCCGCGATGGCCTCGATCCGGTCCAGCAGCAGGCCCTCCACCCCTTCGGCCAGTGCGGCGAGGGTGGTCCGCTCGAAGATCATCGCGAGCGGCACGTCCACGTCGAACACGTCGCCGAGGCGGCCCGCGACCTGGGTCGCGACCAGGGAGCTGCCGCCCAGCTCGAAGAAGTCGTCCGCGGGGCCCGGCCGGTCCACCCCGATCACGTCCCGCCAGATCGCCGCGACCCTGGCCTGCACCGGGTCCTGCGGGCCAGCCGCACCTGTGGCCGTCGGCCCGCCGGTCGCCTGGTGCCTGATCTCCTCCCCGGCCCAGTACCGCCCGCGTTCGAACGGGTAGGTCGGCAACGGCACCTTGCGCCGCCGTTCCGACGCCGCGAACCCCCGCCAGTCGAGCGGGACACCCACCGCCCACAGCTTCGCCGTGGCCCTCAGCAGCACGGCCCGGTCGGGCGCGGTGTCCTCGGGACGGCGCATGGAGGACACCACGTGGTGCCCCGCCGCCTCGGTGTGCTGGCGCACCAGCGTGGTCAGCCCCGTGCCCGGCCCGACCTCCAGCACCGTCCACAGTCCCTCGGCCAGCACTCGACGCAGGGCGGCGGAGAACAGCACCGGGTCGCGCGCCTGCCTGCCCCAATGGGTCGGGTCGGTCGCCTGCTCCTGGGTGATCCAGTCGCCGGTGGCCGTGGACAGGTAGGGCCGCGTCGGCGGCCGCAGCCCGATGCCTGCGAGCAGGTCGACCAGCTTGGCGACGGCCGGTTCCTGTGACGCCGAGTGGAAAGCGTGGGCCGTGCGCAGCGGCCTGCAGGGGACGCCGTCACGGCTCAGCCGGTCTCGCAGCGCCGCGATGGCGTCTGGGCCACCCGTCGCCACGCTGTGCGCGGGCCCGTTGACCGAGGCGAGCTCAGCGCCCTCGGGCAGCAGCGGTACCAGGGCCTCGGCCGGGAGCCGGACACTGACCATGGTCCCCGGCGGGGTGTCGCCCATCAGTCGTCCCCGCGCGGCGACCAGGCGCAACGCGTCCGGCAGGTCGAACACACCGGCGAGGCAGGCCGCCACGTACTCGCCGAGGCTGTGCCCGATCATCGCCGCGGGGTCGACACCCCACGCCTGCCACAGCCGGACCAGCGCGTAGGTGGTCACGAAGATCGCGGGCTGGGCCAGCCAGGTGGGCTCCAGCGCCCGCACGTCACCTTCGAGCAGCGGCGGACGCAGGTCACGGCCCAGTTCGGGGACAAGCAGGTCGCAGCAGTGGTCAACCCAGTCGCGGAACACCGGTTCGGTCCGGTAGAGGCCCGCCGCCATTCCCGGGTGCTGCGCGCCCTGCCCTGGGAACAGCATCAGCACGGAACTGTCGCGGCGGCTGCCGGTCACCACCTCGTCGGCCCGACCGGGGAACCGCACGACCGCCTGCCGGTGGTCGAAGTGCTCGCGCCCCACCTGCAGCGTGTGCGCCACGTCGGCGATGTCCTGCACCGGGTCGGCGGCCAGGTGCGTCGTGAGCTCGTCGCAAGCACGCCGCAGCGCCGACGGTGTCTTCGCGGTGCTCACCAGCACAACGCCGGGCCTACCCGCTGATCCCGGCGCACGGGCGGGCGCTTCCCCCAGCACCAGGTGCGCGTTGGTGCCACCGATCCCGAACGCGCTCACCCCGGCGACGCGGGGGCGGTCACCGGCGGAGGCCCAGACCAGCGGCTCGGTGTTGACGTGGAACGGGCTCGTGGGCAACTCGCACGCCGGGTTCGGGAGCCGGAAGTGCGGCGTCGGGGGGATCAACCGGTGGCGCAGCGCGAGGGTCGCCTTGATCAGCCCGGCCATGCCCGCCGCGGCGTCGAGGTGGCCGGTGTTGGCCTTCACCGATCCCAGCGCGCAGAACCCGCGGTCGGCGGTGTCCGCGCGGAACGCCCTGGTCAGCGCCCGCACCTCGATCGGGTCGCCGAGCGCGGTACCGGTGCCGTGGCCCTCCACGTACTCGATGTCGCGCGGCTTCACCCCGGCCACCGCCTGCGCCTCCACGATGACCTCGGTCTGGCCGCGCGCACTGGGGGCGGTGAAACCGACCTTGCTCGAGCCGTCGTTGTTGACCGCGGAGCCGAGGACCACCGCGCGGATGTCGTCGCCGTCGGCGATGGCGTCCGCGAGCCGCTTGAGCACGACCACCCCGACCCCGTCACCACCGACGGTGCCGCCCGCGGCGGCGTCGAACGGGCGGCACCGCCCGTCCGCCGAGCCGATGCCGCCTTCCCGGTACCGGTACCCGACCTGGGGTAGCTGGATCGCCACACCACCGGCCAGCGCCGTGTCGCACTCGTGCCCCAGCAGGCTCTGGCACGCCATGTGGACCGCCACCAGCGAACTGGAGCAGGCGGTCTGCACCGACACGCTCGGCCCGCGCAGGTCCAGCTTGTAGGAGACCCGGGTGGCCAGGTAGTCGACCTCGCAGCCGAGGTCGGCCTGGATCACCCCGGTGGTCCTGGCCAGGTCCGCGTACCGATCCACAATGGACCTATAGGTGTTCGTGCTCGCCGCGCCGAACACTCCGACGAGCCCGCTGTGCCCGCTGTGCCCGCTCGGGTCGTGGCCCGCGTCTTCCAGGGCTGTCCAGGCGCATTCCAGGAACAGGCGGTGCTGCGGGTCCATGACCTGGGCCTCGCGCGGCGCGTAGCCGAAGAACTCCGCCGCGAAGTCCCCGACGTCGTCGAGCACACCGCGCCTGCGGACGTAGTCGCTGTGCGCCAGATCGGACTCCGGCACACCTGCGTCGAGCAGCTCCGCCTGGCCGAGGTCCCGGACCAGCTCCTCCCCCGCGCACAACGCTTCCCAGAACCGCTGCGCGGACGACGCGGCCCCGATGCGGCACGCCAAACCGATGATCGCGATGCCCTGATCAGCCACGGCGCTCTCCTCTCCGGCCACGCCCGGAGCTCGCGACCCTGCGGCCCGCTCGTTCGCGGCGCGCCCCCGTCGTGTCCGGCCCCTCGAGCCCGTCGAGCGCCGCGGCCATGTCGCGGACGGTCGGCCTGGCGAACAGGTCCAAGATGGACAGATCGGTCGGGAACGCCCTGCGCAACAGCCGGTGCAGGCGCAAGAGCAGGATCGAATGCCCGCCCGCGTCGAAGAAGTTCTCCGCGACGCCGACCTCGTCGCGGCCGAGGACCTCACACCACAAACCCGTGACCGCCAGCTCGATCGGGGAACGAGCGGTGTGGCCGCGGTGCTCGGGTGCCGTTGGGGCGCCCGACGGCACGGGCAACCCGGCGCGGTCGAGCTTGCCGTTGGGGTTGCGCGGCATGGCGTCCAGTGCGGTCAGCGTTGTCGGCACCATGTACTCGGGCAGCAGGGCCCGAACCGACGCGAGAACAGCCGCCGTCGTCGCACCCCGTCCAGGGAGCCACACGACGTACCCCGCGAGAACCGCCACCCCGGCGTCATCCCTGGCCACCACGACCGCGTCCGCCACCGCGGGGTGCGCGCACAGCGCCGCCTCGACCTCGGCGGGCTCGATCCGGAAACCGCGGACCTTGAGTTGGTGGTCGGCGCGACCGAGGTAGCGCAGCTTCCCGTCCCGCGCGCGGCGCACCAGATCGCCGGTGCGGTAGAGCCTGCCACCGTCGGAGAACGGGTCCGGGACGAACCTCTGCGCGGTCAGGTCCGGTCTGCCGAGGTACCCGCGGGCCAGGCCACCGCCACCGATGTACAGCTCGCCGACCACCCCGTCGGGCGCGGGGCGCAGCCTGTCGTCGAGGACTCGCAAGATCGTGTTGTCGAGCGGGTCGCCGATCGATGCACCGTCGTCGTCCACGAGCGTGGCCGTCGACCAGATGGTGGTCTCGGTGGGGCCGTACACGTTCCACAGCTCAGCCACCCGCGCCCGAAGCCCGGTCGCCAGGTCCGCGGGCAGGGCCTCGCCGCCGCACAGCGCGCGCAGCCCGGGGTGCCCCGGCCAACCGCTGTCGATGAGCAGTCGCCAAGTGATCGGGGTGGCCTGCAGCACGGTGATCCCGTCTCGGCGCACCCGGTCCGCCAGCGCCGTCGGGTCCAACGTCACCGCGCGCGGGTACACCACCACCGTCGCGCCCGCGACCAGCGGCAGGAACAGCTCCAGCAGTGCGATGTCGAAGGAGACCGGGGTGACCGCGCCCAGGGTGTCCGCGTCGCTGAACCCGATCCGCGCGCGCATCGCCAGCAGCAGGTTCGCCAACGCGCCGTGTTCGACGGCGACCCCCTTGGGAAGCCCGGTCGAGCCGGACGTGTAGAGCACATAGGCCAGGTGGTGCGCGGCGGGCGTGACCCACCTGGTCCCAGCCGGCCCGGTGGTGTCCAGGTCGATGACCGAGACACCCGCCGCCGGGACGCGGTCGCGCAGGTCGTCGGTGGTCACCACAGCCGCCACGCGCGCGTCGGCCGCAAGGTGGGCGATCCGCTCCCTCGGGTGGTCCGGGTCGACGGGCACGAACGCCGCGCCCGCCGCCAGTACCCCGAGCAACGCGACCACCAGGGCGGCCGACCGGCTCACGCAGACCGCCACCCGGTCTTCCGGTCCGACACCGGCCGAGATCAGCGCCGCCGCGACACCTCCGGCGCGGGCGACGAGGTCGCCGTAGGAGAGGTTCTCAGGTCCACACCGGACCGCCGTGGCACCTGGTGCGAGCCTGGCCCGCTCCGCGACCAACTCCACCAGCCCACGCCCGTCGCGCGCGACGTTGGCCCGCAGCGCCGCCGCGGAGATGGCATCGTGCTGCGCCTCGTCGAGCAGGTCGATGTCAGCCACCAGGGTCGTCGGGTGGCTGGCGAAGGCCGCAAGCACCCGCTCGAACGCCGCCGCCAACCCCTCCACGGTGCCCCGGTCGAACAGCGCGGTGCTGTACTCCCAGATCACCGTGATCTCCGCGCGCGGGATAACGGTGACGTTGAGGTCAAACTTCGCCGAACCGTTGTTGAGCGCCTCGGTCGTCCGCACCAGCAGACCAGGCACTGTCAGGTCCGGCAGCGGCGCGTCGTGGAACCCGCACATCACCTGGAACAGCGGGTTCCGGTTCGGTGAGCGCCGCGGTCGGACTGCTTCGACCACCTTCTCGAACGGCACGTCCTGGTGCTCCAAGGCCCCCAACACGACCTCGCGCACCCGCTCCAGCACCCGCGCGCAGCTCGGCTGCCCGGACAGGTCGACCCGCAGCGCGAGGGTGTTGAGCATCATCCCGATCAGCTGCTCGGTCTCCTTCCACCGCCGGTACGCCACCGACGAACCGACCACCACGTCGTCCGTGCCGGACCAGCGTCCGAACAGGCTGGACAGCGCGGCGACGAACACCAGGTACAGCGTCGCCGAGCTGTCGCGAGCCCTGGCGCGCAGCGCGCCGCTCAACTCGGCGGGCAGGGTCACCCGGATCGCGTCGCCCGCAAAGGTGGGGACCGAGGGGCGCGGGCGGTCCGTCGGCAGCTCCAGCGAGGTTGGCGCACCCGCCAGGGTCGCCCGCCACCAGTCCAGCTGTTCGACCGCGCGCGGGCTCCGCGCGAACCGCCGCTGCCACTCGGCGAAATCGCCGAACTGCAGTGCGGGCGGGTCCAGCTCGGCATCCCCACCCGCGCGGTAGCACGCCAGCAGCTCGGCGAGGAACACGGTGAACGACCAGCCGTCGTGGATGAAGTGGTGCTCGGCGTGCAACAGCACGTGCTCGTCCGGACCCAGCCGGTAGAGCGTCCACCGCGCCAGTGGGAGGCTCTCAGGGTCGAACGGCGTCCTGATCGCCGCGGCGACCAGCCCCTCCAGCTCATCCGCACCGACGTCCACCACGTCCAGCACCACCGGCCACGGCGGGTGCACCACTTGCACGGGACCGTCGTCGCGCTCGGCGAAGGTGGTGCGCAGGATCTCGTGCCTGCGCACCAGGTGCGCCAAGGATCGCCGCAGCACATCCACGTCGAGCGCGCCGTCGAGCCGGATCAGCGCCTGCGCCGAGTAGGCGGGGTTCCCGCCGGACACCTTCTCCAGGAACCAGACCCGTTCCTGGGCAGCCGACAGCGGCGCCGGTCCGGAACCGGGCGGCCTCGGGGTCGGCGGGTCGAGCGGCGGCGCGCCGGAGGGCAGCGCCTCGACAGCGGCGGCCACCCTGGCGACGGTGCGGTGCCGCAACAGCACCGTCTCCGGCACGTCCGCCGCCACCAGGGCCCGGAGCCGGGCGACCACCTTGGCCGCGAGCAGCGAGTGTCCACCGTGGACGAAGAAGTCGTGGTCGACGCCGAGGTCGGTGCGGCCGAGCGCCTCCTGCCACAGCTCAAGGAGCTGGGCCTGCAACGGGCTGCACGGCCCGCGCGCCGGTGGCGCCGATCCGTCGAGCGCCGCCAACGCCGCGCGGTCGACCTTCCCGTTGGGTGACAGCGGAAGCAGCGGGACCAAGACCAGTCGAGAGGGCAGCATAGTCGCTGGCAGTTCCTCGGCGAGGCGCTCGTGCAGCTCGCCGGGCGAGGTCGAGTCGGTGGCCGCGTAGGCGACGAGCACACCGTCGTGCGCGACCACCACGGCTTGCCGGATCCCCGGAAGGCGGAGCAGCGCCGCCTCCACCTCGCCCGGCTCGATCCGGACACCGCGGATCTTGAGTTGGCCATCGGCGCGGCCGAGGTAGCGCAGCCGCCCATCGGCGCCTCGCCGGACGAGGTCGCCCGTCCGGTAGAGGCGTTGCGCCGCGGGCGCGCCGCCCGAAGGTGGTGGGGCGAAGGGGTCCAGGACGAAGCGTTGAGCGGTGAGGTCCGGCTTGCCGAGGTAGCCGAGGGCGACGCCGGGGCCGCCGATGTAGAGCTCGCCGTCGTCGGTCGGCTGGAACTCGTCGTCCAAGACGTGGACGACGCAACCGGGGATCGGTTCGCCGAGGTCGGGTTCGCCGCCGTCGGGATGGCATTCGGCGACCATCGCCCAGATCGCCGCCTCGGTCGGGCCGTAGGAGTTGAGGAAGCGCCGCCCGGGCGCCCAGCGGCGAACCACCTCGGCGGAGCACGCCTCGCCCACCGAGGTCACCGATCGGAGGTGGCCCATGTCGGACGGGTCGGTCGCCGACAGCGCGGTGGGGGTGAGGATGGCGGCGGTCACGCCCATCGCCCGCATCGTCGCGCGCAGCGGCTCACCCGGTGTCAGCGCGGGCGCCGGGGCCAGGCACAGCGCGGCCCCGGCGCCCAGGGCGAGCACCAGTTCCGAGATGAAGGCGTCGAAGCTGGGGGCAGCCGCCTGCAGCACGCGGTCAGCCTCGGTGAGCTGGTGGACCACCCGGTGGGCCCGCGCCGTGTTCGCCAACCCCGCGTGCGAGACGAGGACCCCCTTGGGGCGACCGGTCGAACCCGACGTGTAGACCACGTAGGCCGGATCGCCCAGTCGTGCGGACACCGCAGGCGGGTCCGGCCGCCCACGCGGGCCGAAGTCGTCCTCGTCGAGCACGACGGAGGCTCCGCTGTCCTCGATCAGGTGCTCGACCCGGCGCGCGGGCAGCAGCGGATCGAGGAGGAGGAACGCCGCGCCCGCTTTGAGCACGCCGAGAACGCCGACCGCCGTGTCCGGTGAGCGATGTGCCACCACACCGACGACCACTCCCGGCCCCGCACCGCGGGACACGAGGTCGTGCGCGACGGCGTTGGCCCGGCGGTCGAGTTCCCGGTAGGTCAGCGTCGAGCCGACCGCACCGGGGTCCGTCCCAGCCGCTTCGACCACGGCCACCGCGCCGGGTAACCGGTCCACTTGGCGCTCGAACTCCCGGTGCCAGCAACCGGCGTCATCACCCGGGGTCGCCTGCCGGCCGGAATTGATTCTCTCGGTCAAGGATTCACGGTCAGATACGGCCACCGAACGCCTCCCCATCGCCGTTCCGCTCCCGGCCCGCCTCGCGCAACCAGAATCTGGCGTGACCATAGTGGCCGCAATTCGACGATGGAAAATGATTCATCCGATTACCCCACCAACAGCCCAATCGGCGGAGAAGAAGGCTACTGTCGGTGGCAGGACCAGGTGGGATGTCCTGGCCCCGCAGGGGGACAGGCACTCCCGAACGCCAGGGGACGATTCCGCTGACGTAGGTCCATGTGGCGTAGCTGAACTCCCTGAAAATATCGCGAAGCGTTCGACAGCGGATTGTCGCGGCACTCCGAGTAGCGGATCACGCCTATTTTGACATCGGCCAGGAGAACCACGCGACAGCGCGGGCTACCGATGGCTCTGAGCGTGTTCCACCGAGCGGGGCAACCGCGCCCCCGCGGGGTGGTGCAGGGTTACCGCGAGGAGGGTGGCGAGGAAGACGAATACGTACGTGTTGCTGAGGAGGAAGTGCAGCGGTCCGCCGGTGATCACTGGAGTGCCGACCAGGGGGTTGACCAGGGCCAGTACCGGTGGCGGGGTGGCCAGCAGGAACGGCACGGGAATGAGCCACGCCCAGTTGCGGGCAGCCAGTTCGCGGGCGATGACGGCGATGAGCGGGACCAGCCAGACCCAGTGGTGGCCCCAAGACCACGGGGAGACCGTGGCTCCCGCCATCCCGACGACGGCCACCGCCAGGGTGTGATCGGTTCCGGCGGCCACCACGAGCGCGGCGGCGACGACGACCACAGCCAGGGTGATCCACACTGCGGGGCTCTCGATACCCGCGCGGAGCAGCAGGCCCCGAAGCGACTGGTTGTGGGGCGAACCGGGCTCGGCGAAGACCCTTGTGGGGTCGGCGAAAGTGGCGTGCAGCCAGTAGGTGATCGAGTCGCTGGGCATGATCGCGAAGCCGAGTGCGACCGTTGCCGCGCTGACGCAGGTCGCGATCAGGGCGTCTTGGAATCGGCGGCGCGCGAGCAGGAGGCCGACGAAGATGATCGGGGTCAGTTTGATCCCCGCGGCCACCCCGGTTCCCCAGCGTGGAGCGAGTAGGACCAAGGCCAGGAGGAGCAGGTTGACCTGGCCGAGGTTCAGGCTGGTGTGCACGGCCTCGGTCAGCACCGCCGCTGCGGTGACGAGAGGCCACGGGGCGCCTGCGCAGCGATGGGCGACCAGGGCGAGCAGTAGGCCGTTGAGGACCACGACGACGACCTGGGCGGTCGGTAGGGCCAGGAAGGCCAGCGGGGTGAAGACGATGGCGGAAAATGGCGGATAAGTGAACAGGAGACCATTGTTGACCGGACCGCTGTAGAGTTCTCGGCCCGCCAGCAAGAACTCCGCACCACTGCGGTAAACAGCCAGGTCGACGGGGTCGGCCGTGGTGGCGATGACCAGGACCGCGCAGGTCAGGGCCATCGCGAGCACGCCGAAGAGGACAGAAAAGGACCGCACTGACTTCCCAACACGCGCAGGATCCCCAGGGTTCGGAGATCATCGCACGGATTCCCGCAACCACCTGGTCCGATTCCCGCGAACTAGGTCAATGCGCCAGCAGTCGTGGGCTTGTTGGCGAATACCCACCGGTTGCCTTCTAGGGCGTCGTCTGGTTCGGGGTGGGGGCCGCGGCCGTGGTGCTGGGTGAAGTGGAAGGGGGTGTGGGTGGTGGTGGACCAGCCGCGGGTGCGCAGGGCGGCGGCGGAGTCGGGGCGGGGGTCGAGGTTGAAGAGGGAGATGAGGTCGATACCGGTGTGGTGGTGGGTGGCGGTGTAGAGGTGGTTGGCGCGACCTTGCGGAGTGTCGAGGCCTAGTTTGATTTCGTAGGCGAAGTCGCTTCCCGGGGCGACTAGGGAGTCCACTGTGGATATCAGGTGTTGCTCGGCAGCGGCCGGGAGGTAGAGGAAGATGCCTTCGGCCAGCCAGGTGCTAGGGGCGGTGGGAGAGTAGCCGGCCGCTAGTAGGGCGGTGGCCCAGTCGCCGCGGAGGTCGGCGGGGATGGAGCGGCGGGTGGCGGGGGTTTCGCCGAGGACGGTGTCTTTGAAGGCCAGTACTTCGGCGCGGTCGATCTCGTAGACGACGGTGTCCTGGGGCCAGTCGAGGCGTAGGGCGCGGGAGTCGAGGCCCGCGGCCAGCAGGACGACTTGGCGGCTGCCCGCGCGGGTGGACTCGAGCAGGAAGTCGTCGAGAACCCTGGTGCGTAAACCGAAGTAGCGGCACAGACGGCCCCACAGCGGGTTCGCGTCGCCGTCGGGAACGTCGTCGATGGTGGTCGGCCAATCGGCTGACGCGTGGGCGGCGCGGACGAAGCGCTCGGCGTATTCGTCGCGGGCGAGGGAGTCGGGGCGGTGGGTTTCGATGGCTCTGCCCGCCGCGACCATCAGGGCGGTCAAGCCAACACCGTGTTCGACGCCTGCCACTGCTTCTCCTCCTCAGCCAGGGTGGTGACGCGCGCGCCGTACAGGGCGGTCATGAAGCCCAAGATCGTGTCGTTCGGCAGGCGCAGCGCGGTGGTGCAGTCCGCGAGGACCGTGATGTGAAAGCCTTTCTGGAACGCCGTTCGCGCGGTGGAGTCGACGCAGACATCGGTGTAAAGGCCCGCGAAGACGAGGCGGTCGAACGCGGCGACGTACGCGGCGAACTCCGGGGTGAGGAACGCATCGAAGCAGGCGCGCTTGGTGAAGACGCGTTCGTCGGGCGCCGGGGCGAGGTTGTGGAACTCAGCGCCCCATGAGCCAGTGAGGCACTTGGGCTGCTTTCCCCGGGCGGCATCGCGCTGGCGCCAACTCGGGCCCTGGTACGCGGCGTCGCCTTCGAACCGGACGAAGACGACTTCGATGTCGTGGGCCCGCGCCACGTCGACCGCCCGCGCCGCGCCCGCCGCTGCGGACTCCACCGCCGATGTGTCGCCGTTGAACTTCGCCGCGACCGCCGGGCCGGTGCAGAAGTCGTTCTGCACGTCGATGACCACCAGTGCGGTGTTCACCGGGCGGACTCGACGCGCTTGAGCAGGGCATCGACCACCGACGTGGTCGAATCGGCGCCGCCGAGGTCCGGTGTGGACACTCCTTGCTCAAGGGTGGCGGTGATCGCGTCCTCCATGGCGTCGATCGCGCCCACGCATCCGCCGTGCCGCTGTGCGATCGCCGCTGTCGCGCGCACTGTCGCCACCGGGTTGACGGTGTCGCGGCCCTCGAGGTCGTCGGCTGAGCCGTGGACGGTCTGGTACTCGAGCAGTCCGCGCACGCCGGGATCGAGGTGGGCGTTCTCGGTGAAGCGGTTTTCCTGCCGTTCTCGGCCGAAGCGGTCGAGCAGGAACGGGTGCATGACGTCAGCCCACTCGTTGCCGCCGATGATCATCATGCGCGGGGAGAGGCCGCGTTCGATCAGGTTGCGGTTGACCGTGTCCGGCTGGGCGAGGGTGATCTCCACGCCGAGGCGGGCGGCGCTCTCGGCCACCCACTCGCCGAGGGCGCCGTCGAGCAGGTGGAACTTGTAGGCCATGACGATCTGGTCGGCCCCGGTGTCCGGCCACTGCTGCCGTGCCCGGTCGACGGCGAAGGCGATGACCTGGTCGGTGATGTCCCGGCTGAACTCCGTCGTGCGGGACACCGCACCGGGCGAGTGCGCGTTCTCGCCGGTGTAGAACCCCTGTGCTTCGTCCCGCACCAGCAGCAGCGTCGCGCCGGTCGACTCGATGACGTCGACTTTCACCGCCCGCAAGCGCTGCCGGACCAGGTACAGCGACTGGGCGTTGATGGCGGTCCGGAAAACAGCGTGGATCCCGGCCGAGGCTTGGGTTCGACAGAATTCCGCATAATGTTTCGCGTCGGCCCGGGTGTATTCCCTGATCTGTTCAGGGCTGGCGCCCTTGAGCGATAAGTAGGAATGGTAGAGCCGGGGCGAGCGAACCACGGAGAACCGCGTTCCCCACATCTCGCCTAACGCGGTGAGCGTTCTCTCGAACACGCTCGCCAGTTCTGGCCCAGTGCCACGGCCCACGGCGAGTCCGACAACCGATTCCACCCGTGCCCCCTCCCGAGTGCGTTTCAGACGGTCAGGCCGACGTCGTGACCAACTGGTCGCCCGCGATTCCCGCCTTCTCCGGCTGGTAGTAGTCCTTGATGCCCTCGACCCAGGTGGCCACCCGGATCTGGTCGGCGTCCGACGGCCCGAACGCGTCGAACAGCGCGTGGATGTTCTCGCTGCGGAACCCGATGGCCGACATCAGCTCAGCGAACACCGGCCGCTCGATCAGGCCGTCCCCGTCCGGGTCGCCCAAGGCGCCCAACGCCTCGGCGAACTCCCCCACCGTCGCGTCGAACCGCTCCGGCGACAGCGTGCACGCGGAGAACTCCTCGAGGGACACCAGCCCGTTGCGGTCGGCGTCCAACTCCGCCTCCAGCGTTTCCCAGTACTTCTGGAAAGCGCTGATCATCCGCTCCTTGTCCGCCTGCGCCGATCCGCCCGCCACCGCGACGACTCGGCGCGCCATGAGGTCGAAGTCCCCGGAGTCGAGTTGGCCGCTGCCGTTCGCGTCGAAAAGCCGGAAGATGAGTTCGATCCGCTCGACTGCCTCGCTGCGCATAAATCCTCCGATTGCTCCGTTCGATACCCTTTCCACTATGTCAGAGCCGCGAGATATCTCCCGATCGCGAGTCGATATTCATCAGAAAGGATGAAATCGTCTCCGGTCGATCGCGCACGGTGATGGCGGCAGCGACTGAGCGCTACGCCATCCGGATGCCCGACCAGGAGTCGACGTCGCACTGGTGATGGGAGTTGTCTCCGGTGCTGACCACCGAGCCGTCGGCGCGCAGGCCCAGGGTGTGGGTGGAACCCGCGGCGATCGCGACGATGCCGTGCCACTGGCCGACGTCGCATTGCCCGTGGGTGTTGTCACCGGATGCGAGAACCTTTCCCTGCGCTATGAGGCCAAGAGTGTGGTAGCTGCCCGCGGCGATCGCGACCACGTCTTCCCACGGTTCGACGTCACACACTCCGGTCGCCAGCACACGCCCGTCGTTCTTGAGGGCCACCGTGTGCAGATACCCGGCCGCGACGGCGGTTACGTCTCGCCAACTGTCCACATCGCACTGCCCACGTCGGTTGTTCCCCACGGCCACCGCCGTTCCGCCCGCGCGGACACCGACCGAATGCCAGTCGCCGCAGGCCAGGTCCACGATCTCGCGCCAGGACCGCACGTCGCACTGGCCTTCCGCGTTCCGGCCTGCCGCAAGCACGGTGCCGTCGGCGAGGAGTCCCAGCGTGCGGCGCCACCCCGCGGCCACGGCCGCGACATCACGCCAGGCCGCGACATCGCACTGCCCGTCGCCGTTCCACCCGGCCGCGAGCACGGTGCCGTCTGACCGAAGGCCGACCGTGTGGGATTTGCCGGTGTTGGGCGCGGAATGAACATTGCCCGCCGCCACAGCGACAACGTCGCGCCAGTGCTGGACACGGCACTCCCCCGCGGCGTCATTCCCCACCGCGAGAACCGTTCCGTCCCCACGACGACCGACCGAATGACGCCTGCCTGCCGCCAGCGCAGGTGTGTTCACCGGGCGTCCGCGTCAATCTGCTCCCGGAGGATGTCGCCGTGACCCGCGTGGCGGGCGAACTCCTCGACCATCGCCAGCAGGGTCCACCGCATGCTCACCGTTCCTTCGCGGGGGTTGTCCTTGGTGTCGTCGAGGTGGAAGCGCGCGGCGATCTCGCGGGACCGTTGGCTGGCGCGGCGGAATTCGGCGATCACGTCGGCAAGGGACTCGTCGTCGGTGACGGTGAAGGTGCCTTCGTCGCGGTTGGAGTAACCGTCGCATTCGGACTCGTCGAGGTCGGCCCAGAAGCGTTGGAACCAGATCCGTTCGGCGGCCGCGGCGTGCTTGAGCAGGGAGATCGGCGTCGTCAGCGACGGGACCAAGCGGCGGCGGGCGTCGGTTTCGGAGAGGCCGCGGACGGTGTTGACCAGGGCTTCGCGGTTGCGGTCGAGCGTGTCCTCGAGGAGCTGCCGTTCGGTGCCGTTGGTGATCATGGTGCCGCTCCGTTCGTCGCGCGTGCCGTGGAAGGGGGTCTAGCCTGCGCCCGGACCTGGGAGCACGTCGATGTCGGTGGCGTGCATCGGGCTGCCGCAGTGGTCACACCGGAGGTCTACGCGGGTGATCTCGCCGCAGGCGTGGTGGCGGTACAGGGCCGGGGGGCCTGCCTCGCCCGCGCGCCACCTGTCCCCCCAGCCTGCCATGACCATGAGCAGGTCGACCAGCTCGGTGCCCTTGGTGGTCAGGACGTACTCGTAGCGGGGCCTGCGGTCGTAGGGCCTGCGCTCGAGGACGCCGTGCTCGACCAGGTGGTTGAGGCGTTCGGTGAGGACCTTGCGGGAGATGCCCAGGTCGGCCTGGATCTGCTCGAACCGCGAGAGCCCGACCCACACGTCCCGCAGGACCAATGGCGACCAGGGCTCCCCGATGACGTCGAGGGTACGCGCGATCGAGCAGGTCATCGCGCTGAAGTCGGTGCGCTGCACATCGCCAGTCTACTCGACGGGGTTCCCTCAGGAAACTCGACCTGCTACGGTTCCGAAGTCTCCTCAAGGAACCCCGAAAGGATCGCGGTCATGGTCATCAGCTGCCACTCCGTCTCCGTCGACGGCTACATCACCGGCCGGGGTCCCGTCGCCGGGCAGGGCCTCGGCGACGGGACCTCCCTGTTCGACTGGTACTTCAACGGCGACACCCCCAGCGGCGTGTTCGACGGTTTCCGGCTCAGCGCGGCCAGCGCGCCGCTGTTCGACGCCTTGGCCAACCGGGTGGGGGCGGTCGTGGCGGGTCGCCACACCTACGACGACTCGGACGGGTTCGACGGCGGCAGCCCGCACCCGGCGGCGCCGCTGTTCGTCGTGAGCCACCGCCCCGTACCCGGGATCAGCGACCGGCAGACCCTGGTGACCACGGGTGTTGAGGACGCGATCGCTGCGGCTCAGGCGGTCGCGGGCACCAAGGACGTCAGCCTGATGGGCGGCGGCGTGCTCGCCACGGCGTTACGGGCCGGGCTCGTCGACGAGGTCGTGCTGCACCAGGTGCCGGTGCTCCTCGGCGGCGGCAGGCCGTTCTTCCAGGAACTGCCTGAGCACGTGCGACTCCGCCTCATCGAATCCATCCCCGCCCCCGGCGTCACCCACCTGCACTACGCCGTCGAGCGCTGACCCTTTCAGGAGACCACGACCATGCTCACGCCCGATGTCCGCCGCGTCCTCGACAGCACCCCGACCGCCCACCTGGCCACCCTCCTGCCTGACGGCGCCCCGCACTCCGCCCCGGTCTGGATCGGCACCCACGCCGACCTGATCGTCATCTTCACCGGCCCGGGCACGCGCAAGGCCCGCAACCTGCGGCGCGACCCCCGCCTCGCCCTGTCGCTAACCCCGATCGACAACCCGTACCAGCCGATCACCATCCGGGGCCGGGTGGTCGAGTGGCTCGACGGGGACGCGGGCTGGGAGGTCATCGACCGGATCTCCCGCAAGTACACCGGCGAGCCGTACGGGCGTGACGAGCCACGGGAGGTCGCACTCATCGAACCCGTTCGACAGACCGCACTTCGGGCTTAGGCTGGCCGGTATGAGGGGATGGGGTGTGGTGGTTGTTGCGGTCCTCGTCGTGGGTTGTTCCGCGGGGGCGCCGGGGCGGGACGAGGTTGTCGGGAGGATCAAAGCCGACCCGCGGACGGCGGGGGCTCCGGATGCCGTGGTGGGGTGTGTGGCCGACTGGTACCTCAAGTACGCCAGCGCCGACGACGTCCGGGCGTTCGTCGAGGGGGCGGCGGATGCGCGGTCCCCCGAGGAGATCGCGCCTGATCAGGGGGCGGCCAACGAGATGGTGGAGTGCTTGAAGGGGGCGGCGGGAACCCAGTAGACCGGCAGGATGGTCTTGCGGACCTATGGCGCCGGGCGGCAACGGCTTACTGTGCTAGTCGGTGCGGGTTTTACACGGACTTGACTCGTTGGGGGTGCAGGTCGAACCCGCCGTTGATCTTGTGGGGGGATCAGTGCGCGCGCCGTCGCGGTTTGCTGTGCTGTCCAGGTTCCTGGTGTTGGCGCTGGTGTTGGTGGTCGCCGCCGTGGGATTGCCTGCTTCGTTGCCCTTCTTCGGCGAGAAGGAGGGCACGCGTTCCGAATCGGCCGGGCCACCGGTTCGGGTGCGGGAGCTGACCGAACTGCGGACGGCCGCTTCCCGGCGGTACGAGATGTCCAACGGGACGGTCGAGGCCGAGGTTTCCGCCCAGCCCCAGCACTTCCGGGCGGGTGACGGCTCCTGGCAGCCCATCGACACCACCGTCCGCGCAAGCGCCCAGGACGGTTACGTCTACGCCAATGAGACCAACGCGTTCGGCAGTTCGTTCGGCGACACGACCGATCGGCTGGCGCGGTTCTCCTGGAGCGACACCACGGTCGAGTTGGGTGTCGACGGGCAGGCACAACAGAAGCGGCCAGAGGTCGACCGCGACTCGGTGACCTACACCGACGCCTTCGACGGCGCTGATGTGCGGTACCGCGTCACCCCGGACGCCCTGAAGGAAGAGATCGTCCTCACGGCGCCCGCGAAGGAGCCGGTGTACCGGTTCGCTGTGCGGCTCAACGGAGTCGTTCCCCAGCAGCAAGCCGATGGTTCCATCGCGTTCTTCCGCGGCGGCGAGGGCGCGCCGGTCTACACCATGCCCGCGCCGTTCATGGTCGACTCGTCCAAGGACCCCAAGAAGGCGCGCAGCGACAAGGTTTCGCAGACCGTGGAGCAGCGCGACGGCCGGATCACCGTGACCGTGCGGGCGGACGCGGCGTGGCTTGCCGCGCCCGAGCGCCAGTACCCGGTGGTGATCGACCCCACGATCAAGATCGAGCCGACCTCCACCACCGGTCAGGACTCCCAGATCTGGTCCGACACGCCCGACCGCAACGACGGCGCGAGCTACCAGCTCTCGGTGGGCACGGACAACACCGGAATCGCCCGCAGCCTCGTCAAGTTCGACACGTCGGTGATCCCCGCGGGCGCGAGCGTGACCTCGGCCAAGCTGCGGATGTACTACGACAACGAGCTGTACACCGGCGCCAACGCCGTGGCGATGCAGGCGCACCGCGTGACCGCGGGGTGGTCGGAGAACGTGGTGACGTGGAACAACTTCCAGGCCGCGTTCGCCGAGGCCGGTGTCGCGGGCGCGGTCAAGCAGGCCAACGTGACCCAGGTCTGGTCCGAGTGGGACGTCCGCAACATCGCCCAGTCCTGGGTGTCGGGTTCCGCACCGAACCACGGTCTGCTGGTCAAGGCGACCGACGAGGCGCTCAACCGCGGTGGCGCGATCCACCACGGCGCCGAGTTCGTCTACAACGGTGACGTCCCGACCTTCCCCAAGCTGCTCATCACCTACGGCACCGCTGGCGCGGGTCTGCAGCCGATCACCAAGGCCTACGCCACCGGCGCCGAGCTGACCTGGACCCCGTACGCGGGCGACGACATCGTCGACTACCAGGTCCACCGCTCGGTGTCGCAGGTCTTCACCCCCTCAGCGTCCACTTTGGTCACCTCGGTCGGCCCGAACGCCACGCGGTTCATCGACACGACCGCGCCCGTCACCCCGGACAACGCGCCCGATCTGGGGTGGAACACCTACCACTACATGGTTGTGGTCAAGACCCGCGACGGACAGCTGATCCCCAGCGGCACGCAGACGACCCGCACGCCCAAGGCCGGGCAGGTGCGGCAGATCTTCCGCGGCGGCAGCGACACCACGCTCTCCGCGACGCAGCCCAACGCGAACCTCGACGTGCTGTCCGGGTCCCCGTGGACGCAGGTGGGCAACAACGGCGCCACGTTCGGCAAGACCCGCACGATCGTGAAGTTCGACGGCCTCAACGCCATCCCACCCGGCACCGTCGTCACCGACGCCGACCTCTCGCTGTGGTCGTTCTACTCCTTCGGTTCCGGCGCGACCTTCGACGGACACCCGCTGACCAGGGCGTTCGTGGAGAACCAGGCCACCTGGAACCGTGCGTCGACCGCGGCGGCGTGGACCACCCCCGGCGGTGACGTCGGCGCGCGGGCGGACTTCGTCTCCGGCGTCACCGACAAGCCGAACTGGCTGATCTGGGAGAACGCGGCGATGGTGCAGGGCTGGGTGGACAACCCGGCCACCAACCACGGCTTCCAGGTCAAGCTCCGCGACGAGAACGGGGCGCAGCAACGAGTTCTGCTGCTGTCCGACGAGGCGATCGAGCCGGGCCTGCGACCGAACCTCGCCGTGTCCTACCAAGGGACGCCGCCCGCTCCGCCCGCGGCACCGATCGTCTCCTCGACCGACTACCCGGCCGATGGCCAGCCGCACGGCGGCGCGGGTCAGGCGGGGGCGTTCACCCTCAGGCCGGGCAACGCCGTCGGGATCAGCAAGTTCGCCTACCAGCTCGACTCCGACGCTCGGCCCACCGAGGTCGCCGCGACCGGCCAGATCACGGTCAACCTGACGCCCGCCGCATCGGGCACCCGGACGTTGACCGTCCGCGCGCTCACCGCCACCGGTGTGTCGTCCACCGCGACCACGTACACGTTCGTCGTCGGCGAACCGCCGCGGCACAAGAAGACCAAGGCCGACTTCAACGGTGACGGCCGCGACGACGTGGTCACCTTCACGCGCGGCACCGACGCTGACGCCTACGTCGCGTTGTCCGATGGCGGCAAGTTCGTCGGTGACGGCGTGAAGTGGCACGACTCGATCGCCTCGCCGGACCAGATCCCGCTGACCGGTGACGTCAACGGTGACGGCAAGGCCGACCTGATCTCGTTCACCAGGGGCACCGACGCGGACGTGTTCGTCGCGTTGTCCGACGGTACGAAGTTCGCGCCGACACCGGTGAAGTGGCACGACGCCTTCGCGGGCGGCAGTGACATCCCGCTGGTCGGTGACTTCAACGGCGACGGACGCGAGGACATCGCCACCGCCACCAGGGGAACCGACGCGTCGGTGTACGTCGCGCTGTCGGACGGCACCAAGTTCGGCCCGACGCAGACCAAGTGGCACGCGAGCTTCGCAGCGGGCACCGCCATGCCCGCCGTCGGTGACGTCAACGGCGACCACAAGGACGACATCGTCGCCTTCACCGGCGGCGAGGCGGCCGACGTGTTCGTGGCGTTGTCCGACGGGACCACGTTCGGCCCGGCCGCCAAGTGGAACGACGCCTTCGCCCCGGACGCCAACCGCGCGGGTGTCGGCGACATCGACGGCGACGACAAGGCCGACGTCCTGGCCTTCTCGGGCGGCCAGGTCACCGCCGCCACCTCGACCGGCACCGCGTTCGGCACACCCCGCCAGTGGCACGCGAACTTCGCGCTGGAAGACCAACTGCCGGGTATCGGCGACTTCACCGGTGACGGCAAGCTCGACGTCGTCTCGTTCACCCGCGGCTCGACGGCACTGGCCTGGGTCGCGCCGTCCGATGGCGCGCGGTTCGGCACGAGTGCCCAGTGGCACAACCACTTCGCGGCGGGCACCGAGGTGCCCCGCCCGAGCTTGTTCGCCGCTGGTCCGGGCACCCCGGCGCCGGTCCCGCCCGCCGCTCCCCTGGTGTCCTCTGTGGACTACCCGGCCGACGGCCAGCCGCACGGCCTGCCTGGCAGGCCCGGATCGTTCGTGCTCAAGCCCGGTGACAGCGTGCCGGTCGCGAAGTTCGTCTACCAGCTGGACTCCGACACGCAGCCGACCGAGGTCGTGGCGAGCGGCGAGGTCAGCGTCACGATCACGCCGACGTCCGCGGGCAACCGGACCCTGACGGTCCGCGCCTACACCGCGGGTGGCCTCGCGTCACCTCCGAAGACGTACGCGTTCGTCGTCGCGGTACCGGCTCAGCCGCCCGCGGCACCGCAGGTCACCTCCACCGACTACCCCGCCGACGGCCAGCCCCACGGCCTGCCGGGGCAAGCGGGCACGTTCACCCTCAAGCCGGGCAGCCCCGTCCCGGTCACGGGCTACCGCTGGCAACTCGACGACGGCGGCTCCACCGACGTCGCGGGCACCGGCGACGTGTCGATCACGGCGACCCCGACCACCCCGGGCCAGCACACGCTGATCGTGCGGGCGCTCGGCACCGAGAACCTGATCTCCCCGCCGACGACCCACACCTTCATCGTCGGCGACCCGCCCGGCGGTCCGGGTGCCCCGCAGGTGGTCTCGCTGGACTACCCGTCCGGCGGCGCGCCGCACGGTGCCCCGGGCAAGGAGGGTTCGTTCACCTTCCGCCCGACCGGGTCGACCGCGATCGCGGGCTACCGCTGGCAGCTCAACGGCGGGCCGTCAACGGACGTCCCGGGTACCGGCAAGGTCAACGTCAAGATCACCCCGGCCACGGCGGGCACGCAGACACTGTCCGTGCGGACCTACACCAGCACCGGCGCGTCCTCGGCCCCAGCGAACTACGTCTTCGAGGTCGCCCAGCTCACCCCGCCGGACGCGCCTGCGGTGTCCTCTGTGGACTACCCGGCCGACGGGCAGCCGCACGGCGACGCGGGCAGGGAGGGAGCCTTCACCTTCCGCCCGACCGGCACCACGGCGATCTCCGGCTACCGCTGGAAGCTGGACGAGGCCACGACGGTAGACGTTCCCGGCTCCGGTGAGATCCCGGTCCGGATCACCCCGCCGACCGGTGGCACGCACACCCTCGTGGTGTGGGCGATCGGCGTCACGGGCAGCACGTCCGCCCCCACGACGTACTCCTTCCTCGTCGCGGGCGCCGCGCCCACCCCGTCCACTCCCCTGGTGTCGTCCACCGACTACCCGGCGGACGGCCAGCTGCACGGCAGCCTCGGCCAGGCGGGCGCGTTCACGTTGCGGTCGCAGGGCTCCGTCGCGGCCGACGCGTTCCGCTACCAGCTCGACACCGACGCCGCGGCCACGGAGGTCCCGGCCGGGACCGGGTCGGCGGCGGTCACCCTCACCCCGGTCCGCTCCGGCCAGCGGACGCTGACCGTGTGGGCCAAGGTCACCGCCACCGGCGTGCTCTCCACCCCGGCGAAGTACACCTTCGTGGTCGGAGCACCCTCCGGGCCTCGTGACTACTTCCACGACGCCGCCGGTCAGCTCGTCGGCGTCACCAACAACTCCGGTGAAGCGGCCGCCTACCGCTACGACGCCGCGGGCAACCTGGAGGCCACCGACCGCTACCGCACCGACGCGGTGTCGATCTTCGCGGTCGTCCCGGCGCGCGGCCCGGTCGGCAGCACGGTGGAGATCAGCGGCACCGGGTTCGCCACGACCGCCGCGGGCAATGCTGTGACGTTCGACGGCATCGCCGCTCAGGTCACCGCCGCGAGCGCGAACCGGCTCAGCGTCGTGGTGCCCGCGGGCACCGGCGCGGGCGCGGTGAAGGTCGCTGCTGGTGGCAAGTCGGCCGACAGCAGGACGCCGTTCACCGTCACGCGCGGTGTTCCAGCACCGGCGATCACGGGCGTGTCCACCGACCGCGCCAACCCCGGCGACACGATCACGATCACCGGCACCGGCTTCGACCCGGACCCGACCCGCGACGTGGTGCTGTTCCACCAGACCACCGCGCGCGTGAAGCAGGCCGGGCCGAACAGCCTGACTGTCGAGGTGCCCGCCGCCGCGTCGTCCGGCAAGATCAGCGTGCGGACACCGGGCGGGACCGCCACGGCCAGCGGCGACTTCCTGATCGCCCCGCGCGGGTTCGTGATGGCCAACCTGGTCAACGGCGGCCGGATCGAGCTCGGCAGACCGCTCGACCTGCAGATCCCCGCTGGCAAGGCCGCACTGGTGCTGGTGGAGGGCACCTTCGGCGAGCGCGTCCACCTGGACCTGGAGAACAACACGGTCCCGGTCCGCTCGGCGATGTGGATGTTCACCCCGCACGGCGGCGACTTCGCCCGCCGCACCATGGGCGACCCGCTGGACCTGTGGGCGGGCAGCACCCTGCGCCAGGACATCCCGATGTTCGCCGCGAACGGCACCTACACGATCGTCGTCGCCCCCGACGACAACGCCGCTGGCAGCGTCCGGATCACCGCCTCGCACACGCTGACCGGCGACAAGCTGACCCGCGACGGCACCGGTGTGCCGTTCACCGTGTCGGCGTCCGAGCAGAAGACCGAGATGCCGTTCACCGCGACCGAGGGCGAGTGGCTCAGCCTGGGTCTGACCGACCTGAGCATGCCGCAGCACACGTTCAACGTGACCATCACCCACCCCGACGGGTACTCCAACACCTGGAAGCACTCGCTCAAGCTCTACACGCCGACCATGGTGTTCCGGGCGCGCAAGACCGGCACCTACAAGCTGACCGTCACCTTCGGGGCGCAGGAACTCGGCTTCGGCAAGGTGTGGCTCTCCGGCGTGGTCGACGCGGGCAGGCTGGCCGTCGACGGGCCCGGCACCCTGATGAAGATCAACCGGCCCGGTCAGTCCGTGCGGATGCCGTTCACCGGCACCGCCAACCAGAACCTGCGCTTCTCCATCACCGAGAACACGCTGCGGGAGAACGGCAGGCCGGGCTACCCGGCGGGCATCCTGGTCGAGCCGGACGAGAACCAGGTGGAGCTGCGCACCGGGACTCAGGAGACCAAGCAGATCCCGGTCCGCAAGAACGGCGAGCACAACCTGTTCATGAGCGGCTGGGAGGCCGTCGGCACCGCCAAGGGCTGGCTGTCCACCGCGGTCGAGGGCGGCTCGTTCCCGGTCAACTCGACCAAGCGGATCACCTTCGACCGCCCCGGCCGCGAGGTGTGGCTGAACTACGACGGCGTGAAGGACCAGCCGCTGCGGCTGGTCGCACGGGAGAAGAGCCTCCCGGGCGCCCTGCGGATGCGGCTGTACCGGCCCAGCGACGGCCAGCAGGTCGCGACCACTTACGAGAACAAGCTCGACGTGGCGGCCCTGCCGGAAACCGGCCGGTACCGGATCTACCTCGCGCCTGAGTACGCCACGACCGGCCAGGTGACCATGGCCGCCTCCGTGCCGATCGACCTCGGGCTGATCTCCCCCGAGAGCGCGCCGATCACCCAGCAGATCACCGTGCCCGGTCAGACCGTGGCCGCGCGGTTCGCCGGGACGGCCGGGCAGCGGCTGAGCTTGGGCTTCAGCTCGCCGAACATCGGCTACCTCAAGTACCGGGTGTCGAAGCCGGACGGCAGCGCGCTCGACCAGGTCGGCCTCGGCTACTCGCTGCCCTACGGCTTCGACCTGACCACGCTGCCGGTCACCGGCGAGTACAAGGTCCTGCTCGAGCCGATGGACGAGATCAGCAACCCGACGACCGGCGAGCTGACCGTGGCGTTCTCCGGTGAGGCCGACGGCGGCAAGGCCGACATCGGCGGTCCGGCCAAGACCATCACCATCGGCAAGATCGCGCAGAACGGCAAGCTGACCTTCGACGGCTACCTCAACGACGTCCTGCAGCTCGACATCACGCGGGCCTTCCCGAACAACACCGGCGCGTACTACAGCCTGATCGCCCCGGACGGCACGATCTCGCCCCGGCACTCGTGGATGTCCTTCGACCGGTTCAAGATGCCCGCGCTCAAAGCCGACGGCACGTACACGCTGGTGTTCGACCCCGGCAACAACGTCACCGGGTCGATGACCGTGGCGATCTCCAAGCCCGCCACGGCGCTCGGTACCCAGGTGGGGCCACGGATCGACCCGGTCGCGCCGAAGACAACCAAGTGCGTGCCCGCCGACCCGGCGCCGCCGGTCGCGAAGCTCTCGCCAGGGCCAGAGGGATCGCAGCAGGCACAGCCCGCGCCGGAACCCCCGGCCCAGGTCACGCCCCCGTGCGACGCGCCGCCGGGTGGCTGGCAGCCCGACACCGCCAACCTCAACGGCACCGACTGGACCACCCGCTACGACCCGGCCCCGGCCCGTACCCGCCCGCTCGAGTTCGCCATCGGGTACACCGGCGTGGTCGGCGAGGTGAAGTCGACCAGCGGCCAGCCGCTGGCGGGCGTGCCGGTCAGCGTGGGCGGCAGCCGCGTCACCACCGACGACAAGGGCAAGTTCGCGCTGACCGGGCTGCCGAGCGGGCACGTCTCGCTGCGCGTAGACGGCCGCACGAACGCGCACAACCGCGAGTTCGGCGCCTTCGACATCGCCGTCGACCTCAAGGCCAAGCAGGTGCTCGTCCTGCCCCACACCGTGTTCCTGCCCGAGATCGACCAGGCGAGCAAGATCGCGGTGCCCAGCCCGACGACGGCCGAGACGGTCCTGACCACCAAGTCCATCCCCGGCCTCGAGGTCCGGCTGCCCGCGGGCACGGTCGTGCGCGACGCCCAGGGCAACGTCGCGCCCGAGCTGAGCCTGACGCCGATCCCGATCGACCGGCCGCCCTTCCCGCTGCCGCCGACGAAGGTCCCGGTGTACTTCACGGTCCAGCCCGGCGGCGGCTACCTCTTCCCCGAGGGCGCCACGATCGTCTACCCGAACTACACCAAGGAACCGCCCGGGACCCGCACCCAGTTCTGGAACTACGACCCGGACGGCCAGGGCTGGCACATCTACGGCTACGGCACGGTGTCGCCCAACGGCAAGCAGATCGTGCCCGACGCCAGTGTCCGGTTCTACCGGCTGACCGGGGCGATGACCGCGGTCCCCGGCATGAACCCGCCGCGCATTGCCCCGCGCCCCAACGGCGCGCGCGTCGGTGACCCGGTGGACCCGTCGACCGGCCTCATGGTCGACGAGGTCGTGGACATGGTTGTCGACGACATCGCGCCGATCGAGATCAAGCGCACCTACCAGCAGGGCGACACCGACATCCGGGCGTTCGGCGTTGGCGCGAGCTTCAACTACGGCGTCTACCCGTGGTCGCCCGGCCAGATCGGCAGCTTCGACTTCCAGGAGTTCGACCTGGTCCAGCCGGACGGCAGCAAGATCCACTACCGGCGGACGTCGCCGGGCAAGGACTACGCGGGCGCGGTGTTCGCCGCCGACCCGACGCCGACCCGCTTCGACGGCTCCACCGTGCGCTGGATCGACAGCGGGTGGGACGTGTTCCTGCGCGACGGCAGCGTGCTGACCATCGGCGAGGAAGCACCGATCCAGCAGGAACGGGACAAGTTCGGCAACACCACGACGGTCACCAGGGCCACCGCGCCGCCGGGTACCGACGGCAAGGTCCGCGCCAACGGCCCGATCACCCAGATCACCTCGCCCAGCGGCCGGTGGGTCCGGTTCACCTACGACGAGTCGAACCCGCCGCGGGTGAAGGCCATCGAGGACAACATCGGCAGGCGGGTGAGCTACACCTACGACGCGACCGGGCACCTGGAGACGGTCACCGACCTGCGCGGCGGGATCACCACCTACACCTGGGACGACAAGGGCCGCCTGAAGACCATCACCGACCCGCGCGGCACCCGGTACCTGCTCAACGAGTACGACGACAAGGGGCGCGTCAAGCAGCAGACCGCGGCCGACGGTGGGCTGACGAAGTTCGAGTACATCGAGTCGGGCGACGCGATCATCGAAACCCGGATGACCGACGCCCGCACCGCGGTGCGCCGCTTCACCTTCACCCCGGCGGGCTCGGTCCTGACCGACACCAAGGCGTTCGGCACCGCCCTCGCCCAGACCACCACCTACGAGTACGAGGCCGACGGCGTGCGGCGCAAGTCGATGACCGACGCGTTGCAGCGCAAGACGACCTACCTCTACTACGCCAACGGCCAACTCAAGGAGACGACCGAACTGGCGGGCACCGCCGAGGCGCGTACCGAGAAGTGGGAGCGCAACGGTCCGAACAGCGAGCTGACCAAGCACACCGACGCCTACGGCAAGGACACCGTCTACGCGCTGGACGCGCGTGGAGCCGTCGACTCGGTCACCGACACGGTGAACCGCAAGACGACCTACGTGACCAACAGCAGGGGCCTGATCACCAAGGTCACCAAGCCGAACGGCAAGTTCACGACCACCGATTACGCGGGCACGGACGCGGTCCGCGGCACCGACGAGCTGGGCAGGGTCGACACCACCGCGTTCGACTCGATCGGCCGGGTGAGCCAGACGACCGACGCGCGCGGCGCCACCACGTCGACGACGTACACGGCGGCCAACGACGTCGCGTCGATCACCGATCCGTTGGGCCGCACCACGTCGTACGACTACGACCCGAACGGCAACCAGAGCAAGGTGACCGATCCGCGCGGCGGTGAGACGGTCTTGGCCTACGACCGGATGGACCGCGTCGAGCGGATCACCGACCCGCTCGGCAACTTCGAGCAGGTGCGCTACGACGAGAACGGCAACGAGAAGCAGCACACCAGCCGCCGCGGCATCATCACCGAAAGCGACTACGACGAACTGGACCGGCGCAAGGAAAGCCGGTACGGCACCGAGAGCACGACCAAGTTCACCTACGACCTCGCGAACCGGCTCAAGCGGACCGAGGACACGGTCGCGGGCGTCGCCACGACCGACTACGACGGGCTCAACCGCGTCAAGACCGAGACCACCAAGCACGGAACCGTGTCGTACGACTACAGCCCGACCGTGCGCGATCGGACCATGACCGTGGCAGGACGCCCTGCTGTGCGGCACGTCTACAACGCCGCCGGTGAGCTGTCGGAGGTGCAGCAAGGCGGCACCGCGGTGACGACGGTCGGCCGCGACGCGAACGGGCGGCCGGAACGGGTCGGCGCGCCCGGCACGGGCGTGTCCCAGACCTTCGCCTACGACGACGCCGGGCAGGTCAAGTCGATCACCTACCGCTCGGGCACCACCGTCATCGGCGACCTCGCCTACACCTACGACGCGGCCGGGAACCCGATCAGGACAAGCGGCGCCTACTCGCGGGCGATGCTGCCCGAGCAATTCGGGCAGGCCAGCTACGACAAGGCGAACCGGCTGCGCACCCTCGGCGCGACCCCGGTCAGCTACGACCTGGACGGCAACCTCGTCTCCGACGGGGTGACGACCTACCAGTGGAACGCGCGAGGTCAGCTCGCCGGCCAAACCGGAGCGGGCGTGACGGCGAACTTCGCCTACGCGCCGGATGGCCGCAGGCTGGGCCGCACGGTCAACGGCGTCACCACCGACTACCTGTACGACGGCGACAACCCGGTGCAGGAGAAGGTGAACGGCACCGTCACAGCGACACTCACGTCCTCGGGAACGGACGGGTTCCAGTTGCGCGAGGCCGCGGGCGTCACCCGGCGGTACCTCACCGACGCCCAGGGCAGCACGCTGGGCTTGGTGGACAACGCCGGTGCGGGCGCGACCTACACCTACGAACCGTTCGGCCGGACGTACGTTTCCGGGCAGGACAACGGCAACGCGAACCGGTACACAGGCCGGGAAGACGACGGCACGGGCCTGTACTACAACCGCGCCCGCTACTACAGCCCAGTGCTGCAACGGTTCCTGACCGAGGACCCGATCGGGTTCGACGGCGGCACGAACCTGTACGGCTACGTCGGCAACAGGCCGACCTCGTACACCGACCCGCAGGGCACCAAACCGGCCAACAACTGCGTCACCAACAGCTTCACGCCCGACACGCTGGTCCGGATGGCCGACGGGAGCAGCAAACCGATCGCCGAGGTCGCGGTGGGTGAGCGGGTGCTGGCCACCGACGAGGTCACCGGCCGCACCGAGGAGCGGGTCGTCACCGACACGATCGTCGGCGATGGCGACAAGGACCTCGCCGACATCACGGTGGACACCGACGGCGACGGCGTGGGCGACAGCTCCATCACCGGCACCGCAGGGCACCCGTTCTGGGTCGCCGGTGAGTGGCGCGACGCCGAGGACCTGCGGCCCGGTGACCTGCTGCGCACCGCGACGGGCGCGTTCGTCACGGTCACCGCAGTCAGTGAGCGGACCGCTCAGCAGCGGGTGCACAACCTGACCGTCGACGGCGTGCACACCTTCTACGTGCTCGTCGGCGGTGTGCCGGTCCTGGTCCACAACGGAACCTGCAAGACCGTCACCGAGAACCAGGCCGGTCGCTTCGGCGACATGGACCCGGGTGTCCCCGGTGACGGGCTCACCCCGCACCACATGCCGCAGGCGGCGCTGAAGCACACGACCCGGCGCGACGGCGGCGCGATCGTGATGAAGCAGGCCGACCACGAGCTGACCCGCACGTACGGGCCGAAGGGGCGGGCGACCAAGCAGGCCGAGAGCGGGCTGCCGTTCCGCGACGTGCTGGCCCGCGACATCATGGACCTTCGCAAGATCGGGCAGCAGGTGTACGGCGATCCCACCTACTACAACCAGGGCATCAAGGACCTGCTCGCCTACTATCGCAGCATCGGAATGCTGTGAGAGGGGATCGGGATGACCTTGCGGCCGCAAGTCAGGGACCTGATCGACGCCGGTCCGTTCCCGGACGAGGACGCCGACGAGGAGAGCATCGAGCGCACCGAGCAACTGCTCGACCGGATCACCAAGCCGGTCACCGACGAGGAAGCCCAGGCGCTGGCCACGGTCTTCGGCCCGGACGACTGCTACGGGATGTCCTGGACGCTGCTGCACCTCATCGAGACCGCACCGGGCGCGCACACCGCGCGGTACCCGGCGCACCCGGCGAACCCGTGGCGCGAACTGCTCAACAACCGCGTCGCCGCCGGGGAGAACTGACGTGGAGAACTGATCGGAGCGGCCCGCGCGTGAGCGCCGACCGCCACAACTGGGGGGCCTGATCCATGGGTTGGCGGTTGTTCGCGACGGGTGTCGCGGTGGTCTGCCTGAGCGGCGTCGCGGTCACGCCCGCTCAGGCGCAGCAGGGGCAGGTGCACGCCGCGCCCGGCGCCGAAGTCGTGCCGGGCCAGTACATCGTGATGCTCAAACCCGACCAGGGCTCCGCCGCCAAAGCGGTGGTGAACAAGCACGGCGGCAAGATCGGGCGGGTCTTCCGATACGCGCTCAACGGGTTCACCCTGACCGCGACCGAGGAGCAGGCCAAGCGCCTCGCCGCTGATCCCCGCGTCGACCGGGTCGAGGCGGACGCTGTGGTGCACAACGAGAGCACGCAGACCACGCCGCCGTGGAACCTCGACCGGATCGACCAGCGCACAACGGTCCTGGACGACAACTACACCTACCAGGACGGCGCAGGCGTCGGGGTGACCGCGTACGTCATGGACACCGGTGTGCGCACCGCGCACGCGGAGTTCGAGGGTCGAGCCAGCGTGGGCTACGACGCGATCCGGGACGGCTGGAACGGCGAGGACTGCAGCACCAGCGGGCACGGCACGCACGTGGCAGGCACCATCGGCGGCGCGACCTACGGCGTGGCCAAGAAGGTCAAGCTGGTGTCGGTGCGGGTGCTCAGCTGCGAGAACAACGGGTCGATCAGCCAGATCATCGACGGCGTCGACTGGCTGACCGCCAACGCCACCAAGCCCGCCGTGGTCAACATGAGCCTCGGCGGCGGCCGGTCGGTCGCCGAGGAGACAGCCGTCAAGAACTCGATCAACTCGGGCTTGACCTACGTCGTGGCGGCGGGCAACGACAACAGGGACGCGTGCAACGCCAGCCCGGCCGCGCTGCCCGAGGCGATCACGGTCGGCGCCAGCAACCCGATCGACGAACGGGCCCGCGAGTGGACCGATCCGCCGAGCACGGTGGTCAACGGGTCGAACTGGGGCAGGTGCCTCGACCTGTTCGCGCCGGGCGAGTCGATCAAGTCCGCGCACAACGCGACCAACACCGCGACGGTGGTGCTGCGCGGCACGTCCATGGCGGCCCCGCACGTGGCGGGCGCGGTGGCGCTGCTGTTGTCCCAGTCGCCGAACCTGACGCCCGCGCAGGTGACCAGCACGATCCTCGGCCGCGCCACGGTCGGTGTGCTGCAGGCGAAGGACCTCGGCACGGACTCGCCGAACCGGCTGCTCTACACCGGAGTCCCTGCGCCCGCGGTGTGCACGTTCACCGACGACACCCGCCAGCCGATCCCGGACCAGGGCACGCTGACCAGGACCGCCGATGTGACGACGTGTGCGCGCAAGGTCGCTGACACGGCCCGGGTTCGTGTGCGCGCCGAGCACCCGTTCCGCGGCGACCTGTCCGTGGCGCTGATCGCTCCCAACGGCGTCGAGCGGGTGCTCAGGCAGGCCAATGGCGACGACGCCGCCACGAACCTCGACGAGACCTATCCGCTGACCGGGATGTCCTCAGTGGACGCGAACGGCAAGTGGAAGTTGGTGGTCAAGGACAACTACGGATTCGACGAGGGGGCGTTGCTCGGCTGGACGCTGACGCTGGCCGAGCCCGCGGTCGCCCAACCGGTGGTCACCTCGACGGCATACCCGGCCGATGGCCAGGCGCACGGCGGGGTCGGTGTAGCTGGGTCGTTCACCTTCAAGGCAGGCAGTTCTGTGCCGGTCGCCAAGTACTCCTACCGCCTTGACGGGGAAGCGCAACCCCGTGAGGCTATCGCGACCAACAGCGAGGCGACGGTGTCCATCACTCCGGCGACTGGCGGACCGAGGACGTTGACGGTGCGTGCGGTCAACGGTGTCGGCGAGCCTTCCGACGCGGTCGAGCACCTGTTCATCGTCGCCACCTCTCCGCCTCCCGCAGCTCCAGTTGTGTCCTCTTGGGACTACCCAGCTGATGGCCGCCCCAACGGCGGGGTCGGGTTGCCGGGCGTGTTCACGTTCAAGCCGGGCGGGGCGGAAACGGTTACCCAGTACTCCTACCAGCTCGACGGTGACGCGCAGCCGACTGTGGTGCCTGCAGGCGGCGAGGTCTCTGTTGGTGTCACGCCAGGTGCTGCCGGGCAACGGACGTTGACGGTCCGCGCGGTCAACGGTGGTGTCCAGTCCGCTGCGACCACGCACGCGTTCACCGTGTCGGCCGCGGGCGACATCGTTGACGGCACAGCGGTCTCGATCGACGGAGCTGTGGTCACCGCGTCCATCCCCGCGGACAAGGCGGTGCGGGTGAAGTTCGCTGGCACCGCGGGCGACAAGGTCGGGATCGGGGTGCCGACCAACGCAGTGTCGACCTTCGTGAAGCTGTGGGTGCTCGACCCTTCTGGTAGGTCGCTGAGCTTCGACAGGAACGGCGGCCCCGGGTACACGCCGGTGCGCGGCGGCCGCAGCATCGCGTTACCCACGTTGCCGTCGACCGGTCAGTACTCGATCATCCTCGATCCCGACGGCACCGGAACCGGCGACGCGGGCGTGCAGGTGTCCAGGTGTTCCAGCGCCACCACCGACACCGCGGCGGCGGGATCGCCGTACAACACCACGCGACCAGGGCAGTTCCTCGACCTGAGCTTCGACGGCGACCAAGACACCTGGTACGACTTCGGCGTCACGGACAAGTCGTCGTCGCTGTTCCTCTCAGTGGACGCGATCGACCCGGCGGGCGTGCGGATCGGCGCCACCCAGGTGCCTCTACCAGCAGGCAGGTTCCGCACTTCGGCGGCGGGCAAGTATCGCGTGGTCGTCGGCAACTACTTCGGCGAGGCAACGGGAGCCGCGAAGGTGTGGCTGTCCAAAGAGGTCTCCGCAGGAGACATCACGACCTCGGGCGCGGGCAAGGTCATGACCCTGACCAGACCGGGACAGCACGCGCGCCTGCGGTTCGACGGGACGACCGGGCAGCGGCTGGGTGTCGGGTACACGGACGTCACGCCTGCGAACACGGTGACGACATCCGTTGTGGGGCCTGATGGTTCCGTGGCCACTCCGACGAGCAGTTCCCTGGAGGCGAGCATCCCGGCGTTGAAGGCCACCGGTAGCCACGAACTCCTCGTACACCTCGGCACGGCGATCGGCTCACTCACGGCATCGCTGGCCGCGGACGTCTTGGCCGGTCCGATCGCCGTGGGTGGTGCCACCAAGCAGGTCAGCGTGTCCCGCGCGGGCCAGCACGCCAGGGTCACCTTCGACGGCGTCGCCGGGCAGCGGGTCAACCTCGGGCTCAACGGCGCGGCGGACCAGTTCGTCCGACTGGTCAAACCGGACGGCGCGGCGGTGAACTACGGCGATGTCCTGGGCACGGCGGACAGCGTCTCGTACGGCCCGCTGCCGTCGACGGGGACCTACGAGGTCGAGGTGAGTTCCGCGACCAACACCTCCGCGACAACGACCCTGACGTTGTCGGCCCCGGCCGACGCGGGCACGATCACTCCTGGTGGTGCGGCTGCTCTGGTCTCGGTGACCAGGTCTGGTCAAGATGGTCAAGTATCGTTCGCCGGGGTGTCCGGTGATCGGCTGCGGCTGACCTTCAGCGGCAGCACGTTCGCGCTCAAGACTTTCCTGCTCACAGTGTCCAAACCGGACGGGAGCAAGCTGGTCGACCGGGTGTACCGGACCGACCAGAGTCCGTACGATCTGCCGCAACTGCCCGCCGGGGGAACGTACGTGGTGACGGTCGACCCGTCTTCGGCGGGCACGGGTTCGATCTCCGTCGGCCTCGCCAGGGTGCCGTGACGCGCGTGGATCGACGCACCTTCCTCGCTGCGGTGGCGGTTTCCGGTATCGCGGGTTGCTCTGCCGCACCCCCGGTGTACCACCAGCGCGGTGTCGTGACACCTGCAGCACCTTCGACGGAACTGGTGGCCCTGGACCTCACCGCTCGATCTAGGGACGAGCTCGCCACCACCCTGCGCGCTTTGGGTCCAATCGGGACCATCGCGGTGGGGGCATCGTTGTTCGACGGCCGCTTCGGCATCCCGCGGCCTCGTGGACTGACACCGATGCCGTCGTTCCGCAGCGACGTCCTCGACCCCGCCTGGTGCCACGGCGATCTCCTCGTCCAGGTCGAGAACGGGGCGTTGACCGAGCAGATCCCGCACACCCGCCCCCGATGGCGGATCACCGGCCACCACCAGCAGCGCAACCTGTTCGGCTTCCGCGAGGGAGCGGGCAACCCCGACCCGAACGACCCGGACCTGATGGATCGGCACGTGTGGGTCCAGCCAGGTGCCGGTGAACCCGCGTGGTGCGTAGGCGGCACGTACCAGGTCGTCCGCCTGATCAGGCTGGCCATGCCCACCTGGGACCGAGAACCCGCGCACCTGCAGGAGAAGGTCTTCGGCCGCCACAAAGACTCCGGCGCCCCCCTCGGCGCCCCCGGCGAACAATCCGACCCCGCCTACCCCACCGACCCCGACGGCCACCGCATAGCCCTAGACGCCCACATCCGCCGCGCCAACCCCCGAACCCCCGAGTCCCAAGCCCACCAGATCCTCCGCCGCAGCCACACCTACCACCACTCCCCCGACGACACAGGCCAGATCTTCACCTGCTACCAAAACGACATCCCCAACGGCTTCGCCACGATCCAACAACGCCTAGCAGGCGAAGCCCTTGAGAAATACCTCCTCCCCTACGGTGGCGGCTACTACTTCGTCCTCCCCGCCCCCTCCCCCACCGACCCCCTCGGCCACTCCATGCTCACCGCCTAGCGGCTGGGCTCAGAACGGTGGTTGCACGAGCTCAACGGCGAAGCGTTGCGCCTGTGCGTGCGAGCAGGGCGCTTTCACCAGTGGCGTTCCCTCGGTCAGTGACTCGTCGCGCAGGGAAAGGCAGGTCTCAGTGCCGGTCACGTGCAAGCGGAAGATGCCCGGCGCCACCGGGTCGAGGGTGAACCGCTGCGACGCCTTGTCCCCGACGCAGTCGTCACGGGGTTCGACCAGGTCCTTGCCGTCGCCTTCGCCGATGACGGTCAGGCATCCGATGCCGTGCACGGGGTGATGCCACTGGAACTGCACGGTGGCGTCCCCCAGCGGCTCGACGAACGTGTGCGGCAGCGCTGTACACCGGCTCTGCACGGCGACTTCAGACCTGTAGTGGCCTGATTCGTCATGGCCCTCGGTGACGCACAAAGCCGGGCTGCGCGACGGGTGGATCAGCGCCCAGCTTCCGACCTCGTTGATCGCCAGGCCAGGGACCGGCGGTACTTCTGACGACGGTGGCGAAGTCCGCTGGTCCGAGCCGATCACCCTCGCTCCCAGCAGACCCAGCGCACCCACCAAGGCCAGCGCGCCTATGACGGCGAGCGCCAGGACGGTGCGCGTTGGCCGCTTCGGATCGAGATCAGGTGCCTCGGTCACCGCTGCCGCACCGGCCAGCCTCCGCCGGGCCTCGACCCAGCGGGCCGCGTGGTCGTCGGCGAGGCCGCAAGCACGAACGAACGACTCCACGAACAGCTCACGGGGCAGGGTCGACCGGCCGAGCGTGGACGCGGTGGTGCTCGGTGGCAGTACAGCGCCGTTCGCGGCGGCCTTGCCCTCCAGGTCCCGGTAGGTGAGCCCGGACCAGGCGCGCAAGCGGCGGAGGGCATCGACGAAGTCCGCGGCGGTGGACACGTCGGGATCGGGCATCGCCGACAACGGCTCCGACCGCGCAGATGGGGCCACGCCACCAGGATGGACCGGCCGCGGTACGGCGTCGAGCGACAGATCGTGGCCACGGTTGACGTTCGCCGCTGTCCGGGAGTGTTCCGAACGGCCTTTCCGCCGGTCCTGGCGCCGTGCCGTCGCCAGGATGGTGGCGGGCCCGCCAGGTGGCCCTCGCGACTCGATCATCGAGATTCTGGGGAACCGATGTTCACCACATTCACCACCGACCGCGTGGATCCGGCCGAGCGGTTCGAGAGCCGAGTCCTCGAACCACGTGACGTGCTGTTGTCGATGCTGAGCTTCCCGTCGGTTCGGGTCCAGCGACCGGAAGTGTTGATCCGCCGCTCGGCCCCGGAGGCGTACCAGGTCAACCTGGTGCTCGACGGTCGTGCTGTCGTCGCGCAGCACGGCAGGCAGGCTGTGCTGGAACCAGGCGACTTCTCCGTCTGCGACACCTCGAAGCCGATGCGCGGCAGGCGTGTCGCCACCACCGGCGCGCGGCTGGCACTCGTGCAGGTCCCGAAGGCACGGGTGCCACTGCCGGAATCCGGGCTGCGCGCGTTGATCGCCGTGCCATTCGACACCCGTAGCGGTGTGGGCGGCGTGTTCGCGCGGTGGGTCGTGGACGCCCTCGACCGCGCGGAGGAGTTCACTCCGGCCGACGCGGGTGTGTTGGCGTCAGTGACCACGGACCTGCTGACCGCGGTACTGGCCGAACGGCTGGGCGAGGCGAGACCCGAGGACGACGCGGGCATGCGCAGGCGCGTCCACGACTTCATCGACCAGGAGTTGGGTGACCCGTCGTTGACCCCGGCGTCGGTCGCGCGCGCCCACCACATCTCGCTACGACGCCTGCAGCGCTTGTTCGCCGAACAGGACACGGGTCCTGCCGGGTTCATCCGGTCCCGGCGGCTCGAGCGCTGCCGCCGCGACCTCGCGGACCCCCGGGCGGCCACCACTCCCGTGCACACCATCGGCACCCGCTGGGGATTCCCCGACGCCGCCCATTTCAGCAGGCTGTTCCGGAGCACATTCGGCCACTCACCCGGTGAATACCGCAGGCTGTCGCGGATGAGCAATGGCGGGGCGCATTTCGACAAAGCGCTCATCGCCTGTTCCACGAGAACCTGGGGGCAAGCGGCATTCGCCGCGGACAAATCGAGAGGGGA
The DNA here is from genome assembly GCF_016907695.1 of Actinokineospora baliensis. Taxonomy (NCBI): domain Bacteria; kingdom Bacillati; phylum Actinomycetota; class Actinomycetes; order Pseudonocardiales; family Pseudonocardiaceae; genus Actinokineospora; species Actinokineospora baliensis. The sequence continues at coordinate 5,409,384 of NZ_JAFBCK010000001.1, forward strand.
AGAGACATGGTGAAGAAGGCGATGGCCGGGCTGATCCTCGCCGCGGCCGCGATGGGTGTCGCGGGCACCGCATCGGCGACCACCACCACCGGCTCCGACGTGTTCGTCGTCCAGGGCAGCTGCGGGGACAAGCCGAAGAACCCGGTCACCACCGGGGGCGAAGCGGCCTGGACGATCACCTGCGGCGGCGGCAAGATCCGCGTGCAGGGCTGGGTGAAGGACACCAAGGCCGATGGCAAGGCCGCCGAGGTCTACGGCTCCTGGGGCGACGGCGCCAACTTCGGCACCGTCCACGCCGCCCCCGCGGGCACCCGCGTCGACTTCAACAAGCAACACGCGGGCACCTCGGTATACCTCTACCTGCGGGTCGTCTAGGAGCCACCTCGCGGACCCCTGTCAGTGGGGGGAGGGGTCCGCGAGGCGCCCGCCGCATTCGCCCGTTGTTCTGCACCAACGGCCGAGCACTACCGCCACCGGTCATGTCACGCTGCTCGTGAAGCATGCGGGCCCGCCCGGGTGTCTCGTCGTGTCCCTGGGACGGCAGAGCATGATCGTGCAGGAGTCGCGAGGAGAAGCATCGTCGTGCACACCACCTCCAAGAGAATGCTGGTGCTGTTCGGAGCGCTGACACTGGCGCTGAGTCTTACCTTGACCGCCAACGCCAAAGCACCGTCGGCGCGACCCGCTCCCACGAATGACATCAGTCTCATCAGGAACTACGCGACCCAGAATCCCAAGTGCGTCGGTTTGGCCAACAACGGCAGCACGGCCAACGGAACGCGCCTAGTCCTGTGGGACTGCCACCACGGCCTCGACCAGCAGTGGTCCAAGTCCTGACCCACACCCGACGCCGATCAGTCGAGGGAGTGTCGCCGTCCGCGAGATGTGGACAGCGACACTCCCTCGCCCCAAGGTCACGGCGATCCGAGTCGGGAGGAACCGGTGGTCCGCCGGTCGCGTCCTAGGGCGCGGCGACGGGAGAGGGAGCATGGCGGAACCGACCTTCGGGTTCGACGGGGCGCGGACCGAGGAGGAGATCCAGCGGTGGTCGGCGGGGATGGCCGCCAAGGCGGAGCGGTACCAGGTGATGCAGCAGCGGGTCACCGGCGTCACCTCGTCCGCCTCGTCCAGCGACGGTGTGGTCAGCGTGGTCGTGGACTCCGCGGGGGCCGTGCGGAGCCTGACCTTCACCGACGGTGTCCGCGCGTTCACCGGGGACGCGTTGACCAAGGCGGTCGCAGAGACGATGCGGCGGGCGCAGGCGGGGATCACCGGGCAGGTCGCCGAGATCATGCGGGAGACCGTGGGCGATGACCCGGCGACCGTCGAGGCCGTTGTGTCGAACTACCGGCAGCGGTTCCCCGAACCCGAACCGGAGGACGCGCCTCGGCGCACGCGGCGCGACGACCAGGACGACGACTTCGGCGATTACCCGTTCGGGCGATAGGAGGAGCGGGCGATGGACGGCTTCACCGTCTTGGACAACGAGCTGACGGCGCACATGAGCAGGCTCAACGCGCTGGGTGACCGGTTGGACACCGCGCTCGACGCCGCCAACCAGGTGACTCTGGGGACCGAGGCGTACGGGGTGATCTGCCAGTTCTTCGTGCCGGTGGTGCAGGCGGTCAGCCAGCCGGGCACCCAGGCCCTCGGTGACGCCGCTGCGGCCGTCGAGCAGATGGCGAGCGGGGTGCGCGACACCCTGACCGGCTACAACAACACCGACCGGGCCAACACCCGGCCCTTCACCGGGAACCTCACATGACCAATCCCCTGATCGCCGAGCGGCAGGACTCCACCACCGGCTACTCCGGCATAGGCATCGCCGAGTCCGCCGTCGACCTGTACAACGGCGTGCAGAACGGCTCCTGGGTGGAGGGCGGCCTCGGCTTCGCGGGCACCGGCCTGGAGATGCTGTCGCTGGCCATCGACCCGGTCGGGACGCTGCTGCAGTACGCGGTGTCGTGGCTCATGGAGCACGTCAAGCCGCTGTCGGACGCGCTGGACTGGCTGGCAGGCGACGGGGACCAGGTCGCCGCGTACGCCCAGACCTGGAAGAACGTCGCCAAGGCGACGGCCGCGGTCGCCGTGGACCTGGGTGCGGAGGTCGCCAACGGCACTGGCGGCTGGACCGGGCCCGCCGCCGACGCGTACCGGGCGTTCGCCAAGGACAAGCAGGACAAGATCACCGCGGCAGGCACGGGCGCCGAGACGATCGGCACGGTCGTCGAGGTCGTGGGCATGCTGGTGGCCGCGGTCCGCGAGATCGTCCGCGACCTGGTCGCCGAGTGCGTGGCCACGCTGATCGCCCGCATCCCGCAGTGGGTCGCCGAGATCGGCGGCACGCTGGGCATCGCCACCCCGCACGTGGTGGCCTCGGCGGTCGCGCTGATCAGCAAGTGGGTCGCCAGGATCGGCGACTTCATCACCAAGCTGACCCGCTCCCTGCAGAAGCTGCGCCCGATCATGAGCAAGCTGGGCGAGCTCTGGGACGCCATCCGCAAGGCCCTGCGCAAGGGTCCCGGCGGCGGCACCTCGACCCCGTCGTCCCCCGACGGCGTGAACCCGGTCCGCTCCATCCCCGACGCCCTCGACGGCTCCCCCAGCCCGGACCTCGGCACCACCACCCCGCCGAGCACGCCGTCGACCACGTCGTCCCCGCAGGGCTCCACCGCGCCGCCGACGACGAGCACCTCGCCGTCCACCACCACGCCGTCCTCGGTCGACGCCCCCACCGGCTCCGGTACCCCGTCGACGACGAGCACGACGCCGTCGTCGACCACCACCCCGTCCTCAGTCGACACCCCCGGTACCTCGACACCGCCCACCGACACCGGTGGTGGCACACCCCCGGGCGCCCCTCCCAAGGACCCGGAGACACCGTCTTCACCCTCGGAGCCGCCGCGGCCGATCCCGTCCGACCGCGCCCGCGGCCAGAGCATGGGACACCTCCAGGGCGAACTCACGCGCGACGCCAGCGGGCGCATCACCCACGTGGACGGCCAGCCGCTGTCCGAGCACCTGCGCGACCTGACCGACCGGCGCACCGACGAGATCCGCCGCATGAAGGACAACGGCGACATCTCGGCGAAGGAGCACGGCCCGGTCAACGCCCTCGCCGTCGACACCCGGACCGGCGAGGTGTTCGAGGGCGTCAACGGCAGGCCGCGCGAGGTCATCCCCGAGCAGGACCTGCACCCCGTGCTGCGCGAGCGACTGGAGCAGATGCGCGAGAACGGCCCGTACCAGCAGTACGACCGCGACACCGGCCAACCGATCATGCGCGACGGCCAGCCGTGGCAGACCGAGTTCCCGCACGGCGACAACCCGTTGCGGCACGCGGAGGTCAAGGCGGTCAACGAGATGCTGTGGGCGCGCGGCCCCGACGCCGACGCGAGCACCATGTCGGACTTCCGCGTCGACAACCGCTTCCCGTTCGGCAAGGACGGCCCCGGCTCGGCACCGTGCTGCGCCAACTGCCATAGGATGCTGGAGGGAACCCCCAGCAACGCGGGCCGCTTGACGTACGACCGCGGCCACCCCGACAGCCAGTTCATCCCGGAGTGAGCGCCATGCGAGTCGACTACGACGACGTCGTCTTCGAAGACGACCTCCGCGTCACCTACCAGGGCCGGGCCTTCACCGGCGAGGTGGTCGAACACGCCCCCAACGGCGCGGTCGTCGCCCTCACCACGTACTTCGAAGGCCTGGAGGACGGCCCTTCAGCGGAGTGGTACCCGACGGGCGAGCCGAAAGCAGAGGGCACGGTCCGCGCGGGCAGCGCGGTCGGCGTCCACAAGACCTGGCACCGCAACGGAACCATCGCCACCTACGACGAGTTCACCGACCGCGGCAAACTCACCCTCCGCCGCCGCTGGGACGAGTCCGGCACCGTCCTCGAAGACCGCTCCTTCTCCGCTTGAGCAGGTCACCAGCCGCGGGATCGCCACTCCGCCAGTGACGGACGCTCGGCGCCGAGGGTGGTGTCGCGGCCGTGGCCCGGGTACACCCAGGTCTCGTCCGGCAGTGCGTCGAAGAGCTTGGTGGTGACGTCGTGGTAGAGGGAGTCGAAGGCCGACGCGTCGCCGAAGGTGTTGCCCACGCCGCCGGGGAACAGGGAGTCGCCGGTGAACAGGTGCGGGTGTCCGTGGGGGTCTTGGTAGAGCAGGGCGACGCTGCCAGGGGTGTGGCCGGTCAGGCGGATGACGGTGAGGCTGAACCCGCCGCAGGTGATGACATCGCCGTCGCCCAGGCCGACGTCAGTGGGAACACCAATGGCAGGAGCGTCGGGGGCACCCGCATACGTGCGCGCACCCGTCGCGGCCACCACCTGCGGGAGAGCGTCACGCCAGTGGTCCCAGTGCTGGTGAGTGGTGACCACGATGTCGAGGCGGCCGCCGCACAGGTCAAGCAGCCGCTCGGGCTCGCTGGCGGCGGCGATCATGAGCTGCTGGCCGGTTGATCGGCAGCGCAGCAGGTAGCAGTTGTTGTCGCCCGCCCCGACCGAAACCTTCTCGATGACCACGTCGGGGAGCTCGCGAACTCCCGGCGCGGTTCCGTTGTAGAGATCCACTGGGCCACGATACCGGCGCTGGCCGCCAGGTATCGGCGAGAGCCCGTGCGTCACCCCGCGTGGGCACTGGGCTCGACGGCGGCCAAGCGGTTTCGCAACAGCGAGTAGTCGGCCGCGTTCCTCGGCGCGACCTCCGTCATGTCGGCGAAGAAGCGGTCTCCCGCGGCCTTCAGGGCACCAACGAACGCCACTCGCTCCACACTGGACCGTCGGACCCCCGCACCCGCTCGGCTGGTCACCTCGACCCGGCCGCGTCGGGCCTCGAAGGACAGCTCGACCGGTTGATCCGGGAAGTAGGTCGACACCCGCGGCGTCCTGGTGAACTCCTCCAGCATGTCGACGATGTAGGCCCACAGCTGATCAACATAGTCCCATGTGGACCGACCGATGATCTCCTCGCCGTTGAGCCGCAGTTCAACGGCGCCCTCGATGTGGGTCGGTACCGGCGGTGTCCAGGCGCACCCGGCTACCGGGCGGAACTCGCCGCCCGGTAGCCGGAGGTAGGATTCGACCTCGATCACGGTGGTGAGGCTACCGGGTAGAGCTGGCCGACCCTGCCGTTGTTGAGACCGACGACGTACTCCTTGCCGTTGACCGTGCCCCGAACCTGGTACATGCCCCGGGAGCCGCGGGTGGCCAGCGTGTCCCGGTTCTGCTTGAGCACGTCGCTGACGGTGTCCTGGACGTCGTTCACCGACATCCGCCGGTCGAAGAAGCTCTGCGTCGCCTTCACCGAGCCGTTCCAGTAGGTCGGGTGGTGGCGGGTGAGGATGTGGTCCATGCCCCGCTTGTCGAGCAGGAACGACTGGTTGCCGAACATGTACCGCTTGCTGGTCCAGTCGCGCAGGATCGTCAGGCAGTTGTGCACCAGGACCGGTGTGTCGCCCGCCAGCACGTGGTAGGTGTGCCGGGTGTCCACGGTCAGGTCGTAGGTGCGCGCCGCCATCGAGTGGACGCGGGTCGAGGTGACCTCCGCCCCACCACCGGGTGACTGGACGGGATCTCCCGCGACCAGTTCGTCCGCGCGCACCCAGATCCGCTTGGCCGTGTCGAACACGAGGTGGTGGTCGGTGACCACCACCTCACCGGTGCCGACACCCAACGTGACGTAGCGGGTGTCCTTGTCGGTGATGTGCAGCGCGGTGACCGCGTGCGACTCGAGCTCGCCACCCGGTGCCGCGCTGGCCACCACGTCGCCGACCTCGACGTACTCGATGGCCTTGGTGCCGCCGTCGGCCATCAGGACCCGGGTGCCGCCGACGAAGCTGTTGCACGCGGCCGGGATGATGTTCTTGCCGTAGCTCTCGGCGAGTTCCGAGAGCAGGGCGCGCTCGCCGGTGCGCACCAGGGACTTGGTGAGCTTGTTCAGCTTGCCGAACGGGATGAAGTCCAGCGGGGCGGTGAGGCAGGCGGCGCTGTCTTGGCCCGAGACGCACATGAAGGCGTCGTAGCCGGGCAGCAGTTGCAGCAGCACCGTGTTGTCGGCGTCGAGCAGGCCCTGTGCGTGGGCCTCGAGGCAGAACGCCTCGGGACCCGAGGTCATGCTGCCGCCGCCGCAGATCCGGTCCGCCCAGTGGTGGATGGCGATCCCGTACTCGTTCTCCAGGTAGTCGCGAAGCGGGTAGCGCTCCTTGAGCTCCTTGAAGGTCGGGACGACGACGTCGGCGATCTTGGGCTGCTTCGACCGGTCGGTGTTCCTGCCCGACAGGAACTCCTCGACCTCCTTCTCCTCGCGCCTTTCCGCCTCCGACGAGCACACGGCCCGCCCGGTCGAGCAGCCGACGCTGGTGTTGGCGGGCGAACCGGTGGCGCACCCGTCGCAGAACAGCCCCGTGGGGTCGGAGTGCGTCGTCGGGTTGTTGCTCGCGTACCCGTAGCCGGTCCAGGACTGCGGGTCCGCCGGGTCCAGCACCGGGTCGACCGAGGCGAAGCGGCCGAGCACCGGGTCGTACTGGCGGACGCCCACGTCGACCAGGCCGGTGGTGGCGTTGGTCGGCTTGTCCAGGAAGCCGCGGTTGTCCGCCCACGGGCCGCCCTGCACCACGCCGACCGGGTTGCCGTAGGGGTCCATCTCCCGGCGGGTCTCGGCGAAGCCCACGGCCGACACCGACACCTGGGCCGTACCGTGCTGGTCACCGTGCAGGTACTCCGGTGCGCCGCTGCCCACCCGGCGGGCGACCTTGGTGCCGTTGTGGGTGTAGTACCGCGTGCCGGTGATCGTTCCGGTCGCGGTGTCGCGGGCGAACTCCTGTCCCGGCAGGTACAGGATCACCTTGCCCGGTTCGCGTCGGACGAGCTGGTTGCCGTCGGCGTCGTAGGTGTAGGTGGTGTCGCCGGCGGGCGATTGGACCCGCTTGAGCCGGTTGTTCTCGGTCCAGGTCAAGGTGTGGACAGTGCCGTTGATGTCGCGGCTGGTGGTGTTGCCCGCGTTGTCGTAGGCGAAGCTGCTGCCCGTGTTCCCGCCGGGTCCAGTGGTCGAGGTCGAGGTCAACGCGTGCGGCCGGGCACCGGCCGCGGCCGGGTAGGTGTAGGTCGTGGTGGTGTCCGCTTGGCCGATGCCGTGCCGGGTCTGGCCGGTGCGCAGTCCGTTGGCCGTGAACGTCCACGACGTCCAGTACGGGTCCGGGCCACCGACGTTCGTCGCCCCCGGTGTGGTGCTCGGCTGGCCCGCGCACCCGTCGGTCGCCGTCCACGCCGTGGACAGCCGGTTCAAGGCGTCGTAGCCGAAGCACTGGGTGCGGGTGCTGCCCGACCGAGCGTTGACGATCTTGGTGAGGTTGCCCGCCGGGTCCCGGGTGTAGGTGAGGTCGTCCACCAGCGGGCTGGCCCGCTGCACCGAGAGGTTCGTGTGGTTGACCGCGTGCGTGCGCGGGTCGCGTTCGAAGGTCAGCGTGCCCGCGTTCGAGCCCGAGCTGAGCAGGTACTGGGACTCTTCGCCGACCGGGCTGTAGCTCGTGCCGGACACGTAGTCCCAGACGTTGCTGTAGGTCTCGGTCGGGCTCCCGTACCGGTTGAGCTTGATCGCCAGCGCCTCACCGGGGAGACCGCCCTTGGTCGGCAGGGAGATCCCGGTCAGTTGGCCGGTGCCCGTGTAGGAGTAGGTCGTGGTGTAGAGCCCGTTGAGGCCGGTTTCCTGCGACGGGACCGACACGATGTTGTTCTGCGGCAGCCCGAGCGCGTTGTAGCCGGTGACCCCGACCTGGTAGTTGCCGTCCGCGGTGAAGCGGGTGGTCGAGGCGAGTTGGCCCGTGCCGCCCGATGCCGTGTCGAACACCCACGACGCCAGTTTGGTCCTGGTGGCGGGCGCGGCCCCGCTGTACTCCGCCAGGCGCCTGCCCAGCGCGTCGTAGTCGTAGCTGAGCACCTGTCCGCGCCCGTCGGTGGCGGTGGTGACCTGGTCGGCCAGGTCGTAGGTGCGCGTCGAGTGGCCCGCGTCGGGGTCGACGACGCCGGTCTGCCTGCCCAGGTAGTCGTACTCGAACTCCCACTTGTTGCCCGCCGTGTCCGTGCTCCGGTCCAGCCGTCCCGCCGCGGTGAAGCGGAAGGTCGTGCTGACCGCGGTCCCGCCGGAGACCACGTTCCCCGTGACAGCGGGCTGGGTCTGGTAGCTGCGGGTTTCGACCTCGCGACCGCGCGAGTCGGTGATGCTGGTCTTGGTGACGCCGCCGGTGGGCGGGAACACCGTCACCCTGTCGCCACCGTGGACGGTGGTCGTGGTTGCCTTGAGCGTGGTGCCCTGGTAGTCGGCTGTCTGGGTGACCCGGCCCGCGGCGTCGTACGAGGTGACTGTCCGGTCGTCCACCGAGGCGTCGGGGACCGATACCAGCGCCGTGGCGGGTGCGCCGGTGGTGATGTACCGGTTCTGGCTGCGGATCACCTGGCCGTGCGAGTCGTAGCTGAGGTGGCTCACCACCCGGTTGCTCACGCCCGTCGGGTCGCTGAGGTCGTCGGCCTGGCTCTGCAGTTGCTGGCCGAACGCGTCGAAGAGGCTGATCTTGGTGATGTAGTTGGTTCCCGCGCCGTGGTCGACCAATCCCCGCGACGTCACCGCGAGCGGTCCGTCGGCGCGCAGCAGATAGCTGAACTCGCTGTTGGCGCTCTCTCCGCCCGCCTTGGAGCGGCCCGGTTTCCACACGGCCGTGACGCGGCCGAAACTGTCGTGCGTGGCATCGGTGCGCCTGCCCGCCACGTCCACCATCGCGGTGGTCGATCCGCGTGCGGGGTCGAGGGTGACGGTCGCGGTCTGGTTCTTCGCGTTCGTGGTGGTGTACTGGCTGAGGATGCCGCCCTCAACGGGGGTGTAGGCGGTGGTGGTCTCGCGCAGGAGCGCGTCCTTGCGGGAGACCACCCGTCCGGTGAGGTCGTAGGTCGCGGTGTCGGTGGTCTGGAAGTCGGTGGCGTTGGCGACAGCGGTTTCGGTCTTGGTGAGGTTGCCCCGACCGGCGACCACGCCGAGGGTGCCTTGGCCGTCGAAGTACTGCCGAGTCGCCTCGACGACCGGCGCGGGCGCGGTGACCGGACCGGTGGTGGGGCAGGCGGCGGTGGACTTCCAGCTCTGCGCCACACGATTGCGGATCCAGGCCGCGGTGTCGTCGGCATAGGCGAACGTCGCGCACTGGTCGGTGGTGGCGTCGGCTGCCGAGGTGGTGGCGACCAGTCGGCCGAGCGCGTCATAGCGGTGGATCTCCGACGTCGCGCGGACGCCCCCGGCCGCGAGGTTGGTGATCTCGCGGGTGCGGGCGGTCTGCACGATGTCGGCGGTCGCGGCGGCCAGCCCGGTTCGGGCGCGCGTGGCGGTGGTGGCGACCTTCACCGGTTCGGTGACGACTGTGCTCAGCTGGGCGCCACCCGAACCGAGGAAGGTCTGCTCCTCGTGCGCGACACCGACGAAGAGCGCGTCGTCGACGAAGGTCTCGCCGAGCGAGTTGGTGACCGATGCCGTCCGCTGCTGGTTGGCGGGCAGCGTGTCGCCGTGCATCCCGCGGAAGTAGGTCGTCCTCGTGAGCCGTTGCGCGTCCGGTGCCCCACTCCCGGTGAAGCCCGGGTCTCCGGTGCGGACCTCGACCTGTGCGTAACCGCGGAACTGCCCGTAGGTCCGGTGCGCGGGCTTGACCAGTTCGTTGTCGTCGAAGTGCCAGGCCGGGGTGCCGAGGTAGGTGTAGTCCGACCGCCGGGTGGGCGACAAGCCGTTGCCGTCCTGCACCAGGACCTGGCTCACCGGGTAGATGTGGAAGTAGTCCAGCACCGGGTTCGGGTTGAGCGGCAGGTGCCAGTACACGGGGTAGCAGCGCTTGGTGTTGGTCGCCGGGGCGGCGGGCACCGTGCTCGCCGTGCACTCGACCGGCAGGTACGAGACCAGGTAGTGGGCACCGGTCTCGGTGTTGATGCCGGTGAGCCGCCAGTGGGCCATGGCGGGCTGGTTGTTGTACCCGCTGACCCGGTTGTCCAGGAGCTGGCTGGTGAAGGTGACCGGCGCCATCGCGGTGCCCGCGCCCGCGCCGTCGTAGGCGGTGCGGACCAGTCCGTCCAGCCGCAGTTCAGGGTCACCCGTGCTCGGGAAGACCTGCGTGAGCGCGTAGCTGTCGACGGCCTTCGGCCCGGCACCGACGTCGTACTTCGTGGTGATGGTGGTCAGCCGCTTGGTGGACCAGAAGCTGGGTGCGTGGTTGTTACAGGTGGCACCGACCAGGCAGTGCTGGTCCTGCGGGGTGTCCGGCCACTTGCTCGCGTTCGCGGCGGTGAACTGCGCCGGGTCGCAGGTGAACCCACCCGCGGGCAGGCACCGCTCCGCGACATCGAAGACGACCTGAGCCGGGACCGCCCCGTAGACCGAACCCGAGACCTTGCGCATCCCGTAGTCGATGCGCTTGAGCACACCGCCACGGGTGTACTTCACCCCCGCGGTGCCCTTGTTGGCACCGTAGTAGTTGCTCTCCGGGGTGTAGTAGTACAAAGCCGCGTTGCCGTGGGGATCTTCGACGTAGTCCAGGTTCCAGCGCCAAGCCTGGTCGCACTTGGACTGCGCGAATCCCGCGGCGTTGTAGCACGGGTCCCCCGAGCGGGGACCGTGGACCGGAACCGTCCAGGTGGATCCGGTGGTGTCCTGGGTGGTGCGGCCGGGACCGGAGTCACGCCCGAAGTAGTACTGGACGCCATCGGTCGTGGTGACGCGCCAGTGCTCGCCGTTGCGCGCGCCGTTGGCCGCGCCGGTGAGCAGTTCGACCCGGGTCCCGTCATCCGAGGCAGGGCGCCAACTGCCGTCGGCGTCGTTGCGCACCAACGAGGTGGCGCGGCCGCTGAGGTTCATCGACACGATCTGCCCGGCCCAGCAGAGATCACCGGTCTGGCTGGCCTGCGGCAGGGTGGTGTCCTCGGCGCACTGGCGGTATGTCCGTTCGACGTACCCCGGGGAGTACGACCAACCCTGGCCGATCCAGGAACCCTGGTTGTTGGTCGCCGCGGTCCGGCCGTCGACGCTCGCCGAGCTGTACCCGAGGTTGATCGACGGCAGGACGGATGTGCCCGCGGCAATGGGCGGCACGGTGATCGGGTACGACCAAGTGAACCCACCAGTGCTCCCAGTGACCCCCCAGGTGTTGGCCAGGCTGAGCGAGCTGGCGCTGAACGCGCCGTTGCTGCCATCCGCGTCGGCGACCGCCGCCAAGACGGTCGCCGAGCGGTCACGGCCCTCGGCGGCTATCGGAAGCGTGGCCGTCACCGTCTGGTTGGCGACGTCGTTGCTGGAGGACACCGGCGTCCGGGTCTGGCACGCGGCGACCTGGGGTGTGCTCAACGCACAAGCGGGCAACCGGACCAGGCGCAGTCTGCTGCCCAGATCGGCCCCACCAGCATGGCGGAACGAAGCGTAGTCGAGTGAGACCGTCGCGGCGTCGATGTCCCCAGCCGACGGGAGTACTGAGAGGACTACGGCGGTCCCCGTGCGCTCGGCGACGGAGCGGGCAGCAACCTCCACGCGCACCGCGGGGTTCGGCGTCCTGACACTCGGCGCAGCAGCGACCCGGACCGGCAACACCCCAGCCCGGCGAGCGTTCCCAGCCGGAGCTGCCCGCTCGGCGGAGTTGCGGTTCTCACCGGCCGGGGCCGCCCGCTCGGCTCCCAAGGACACCTCGGCGCCCCCTGCGGCGGGCCACACCGTGGCGGAACGGGTGCTGGAGTCAACCGCCTGCACCGCGCGTACGGCCCCAACCGGTACGACCTGGTGCGCGACCACCTTCTCCCTTGGCGGCGCGGGCAACCTCGACTCAGTGGTGGCCGCCGACGGAGGAGGCGCGATCGCCGCCAACGCCGTGGTGACCATCGCGACCAACACCGCGATCAGCAGCAGTCGCGTAGGTGGAGAATGGACATGGCGAACGTGCAGTTTGTCTTGCATTCACACACCCCAGTGAGAGCCGCCGCGGACCATGGCAAACCGTGGGGAACTCAACCAGACGACAACGTTGTCGAAAATCCGCTAAATGGGCCTATGCGCCCCGAACGGGGAGCTCACCTCACCTCGAGATGGCGATTCTGCCGGTACTGCCGGTTGCCATTCCGGCCCGGGTGTGCGCAGGCTTCGCCTGGTCTTGTCGGTCGTCGAGATATCGGTCAGACCAGGCCGAAGTGGTCTGTGGGGCGGTTGGCTTGGGTTTCGTGGGCCATCCAGTGCCTACCTTCGGCGGCCATGCCCTCGAGGATGTGCAGGGTGTGGGCGAAGCCTGCGGAGTCGAGGTTGATCCTGGAGAAGGTGTCGGCGCTTTCGCCTTGGTCCAGGGTTCCGGTGTCGTTGTGGGTGACGGTGATCTCCTTGGGGTCGCCGTTCATCAGGGACAGTTCCAGGGAGTAGCCGTAGCGGCCGTCCTTGACTATGTCCACTGAGGACACGGCGTCGAAGCGGAAGTTGGTGCGGAGCAGGTCGGTGATCTGGATGTCCTGGAACGCCAGTTCGGCGGTGACCGCGCGGACACCCGCGTCCGTGACGAGGAACACGCGGACCTCGTAGCGCGAGTACCACCAGGGACCGTACTTGCGCCGGGCCCGGCGGTGGCCTTCGGCGGGTGTGCGCAGGAACGCGTACGCGACGACATTGCGCCAGGCCAGGCCGTAGTGGCGCAGGGCGTTGTTCAGCACCAGCGTCTTGTCGCAGTTCAGCCATGCCTCCATTTCCTCCTCCTCCGGCCGGGTCTCGTCCAGTCGCTGCTTCCACGCCTGGTACGCGTCGCGGCGCCAGGTGAGGTGATCGATGTACTCGGCCGTCTCGTCGAAGTACCTGCGCCGCTCGCTGGTGATCCGATACCACCCCCTGGTCGCGTACCACCCCGCTACCAGCAGCACCAGCGCCGCGATCACGGCGCGGACCGGCATCGTCGAGAAGCTCGCGACGACCACTACGACCGTAGACAAAGCCAGGGTCACGGCGGCCGCAGCGCACAGGACCTTGATCGGCCACCCCGTGCGCAGGTCCTCGCGGTAGTTCCACAGAACCTCGTCGTTCCACCGTTTGCGCATGTCAGCCACCAGGACCCTGATCAACCAGCGCACCCGGTCGGGAGCGATCTTGCTGCCCTTGTAGAGCTCGACGATCTCGTCGTGCAGCGTGGCGCGCAGCCCGGCGGTTTCCTGGAACCACCTCTTCCGAAGTTTCTTCTTCTCCTCCGGAGGTGCGTACTTGTTCATGTTGTGGGTGAACGAGCCGTTGACCTTCTTGGCGAAGCTGGAGTGGAACTCTCGGCGCCCGATGGGCACGGCGAAGTGAGCCCACTCCTTCGCGGCCAACCGCTCGGTCTTGTACCGCCAGATCCACCCGGTGCGCGCGGCCACCGCACCCGGAACCAGGACACCGAGGTACGCGATCACAGACCACAGATCACCGCCGTCGAGCACCGCCCACCCGAGTTGGGCGAGACCGGCGGTGAGCAGGATCGTCCACGCCCCGGCCTTGAAGGCGTCGACAGCGGTCGTGGACTCGACCTTCGGCGGCCGGGCCTTGGGCTCGGCGGGAATGGGGTGGAAGTACGCCCACACCCTGCCTTGCCGGTCGTTGGCGTAGCGACCTTGCTCGGCGGCTACGCGGGTGTCGCTCCAGAGCTGGTCCTTGTGCGTGCCCGCGATCACCAACTCCAGGTGATGGACGATCTTGGCGTTGAGATCGGGCGGCAGCGTGACGAGGGCCGCCATCGCGCGTGCTCCGTGCTGGCTGTCGGGTTCCGCACTGTGGTCGACGAAGCCGAAGATCGCTTCGAGGCCGCGGACCCAGTCGTCGACGCCGAAGCAGGCGACCGCCAGGCGGGCGCTGTCGAGCTCGTGGTGTTCAGCGGCGGTCAGGTCCCGCAACGCCCGCTTGCTGAGCATCGCCAACGTCCAGTGGAACCGGACCTCGGCAGTGTCGAACCCGTTCGCGATGGCCTCTCCGATCAAGCTCCGCGCCCGCAACGGAACACCCGAATCGAGGTACCGGATGCCGACGTCGTACTTGCGCTTGGGATCGGCGTTCGGTGCCACGGTGTAGACCGTCGAGTTGTGGTAAACGGTCGAGTTGTTCATCTCGCCGGTCTGGACACCGACCGTGGCGTTGGCCCCGGCGACGTTCGACGTGGTGTTGCCGACCGGGGGCGCTGTACCCACGCTGGTCACATCAGCTCCTTGGCCGCGGCGATCAGGGCGACGACCTTGGCGGCGATCTCCGCGACGTCGGCGACGAGTCCGCGCAGCCGCTTGAGCGCGAGGACGAAGGTGCTGGTGCCCTCCGCGGCCAGGGCATCGCTGGCGGTGTCCAACTCCAGGGACGCAGCCCGGTGAGTCTCGACGTCCATGCGGTCCTGCGCGCGCGCCCGGGTCACGAGATCGCGCAGCACGTCCAGTTCCGCCGCGAGGTCCACGGTGGTCAGCGTCCTGGGTGCCGCGGTCAGCCAGACTGTGCTCCCTGTGACGGTGCCAGCCTGGATCCCGACGATCCCGGAAGCGTTGCTGTTGTTGACGGTCCCCATCACCGCGTTCTCCTCACTGCGCGCACTGTGTTGCCTTCCCTTGACCAACTCGACCGCGAGGCGAACCGCGAAGGCAGCCGCGTTCTTCGCCGCGTTCGGTTGTGACACAACGTCTTCCGCACTCCGCTTGGTACCGTCCGCGAGATCGCTGATACCCCGCACGATGACCACGGGTGCCCCGCTCAGGTGCCCGGCCTGCGCTACGCCCGCCGCTTCCATCTCAACGGCGATCGCGTCGTTATAGTGCTGTCGGAGCCACCGGGCCTCCGCCGAGGTCCGGGAGTTCTGCACGACCTCCCCCGCCGCGATAGCACCGAAGTGCACCTTCGGGGCGGGGGTTTGACCATTCCAGTCGCCGCTGCGCCCCAGGTGGGCGGCGACTTGGAGGACGCCGTGCGCCGCCTCCCACACACGCGGACGGGCTTTCAGACCGTCGTCCTCGCTAGTGCCACCGTGGTAGGCGTACACGTGGGTCGCGACGACCACGTCGCCCAGCGCGGTGTTGTCCCACAGCGCGCCCGCCACCCCGACGAACATGACCGCGACCGGGGAAAACATGCTGACCGCGCGTTCAGCGAGTATCCCGGCGGCGTGGTTGCCCTTCCCGGTGAGCCCGAGCGCGACCCGGCACCCGGTGTCCGTCAGGGTGCCGACCTCGAACCGGGTGCCCGACGGGTGCGTTCGCACCGATGGCGCGACGAGCCGCTGTCTCACCTGCTCGTACTCGACGTTGATGGCGGTCAGCACCACCACGAGGTCATCAGCCATGGCCAGCCTCCTTCTCGCAGTTGTCGGGCCGAACCATCGGGGGGTGCAGCACCGTGCGCGGGCCTGCCCGGAACAAGCGGGCAGGTCGCCCCTTGGTCACCCGGCGACCGGTCCCGGCGGGCACGATGAACCCGTCGACCCCTTGCAGCTTCCGGTAGAAGTTCCGCGGATCCAGGGGGACACCCCACACGGTCTCGTAGACCTGCTGCAGTTCGGAGATCGTGAAAGTCGGTCCGCAGAAGGCGGTCGCCAGCGCGGTGTGCTCCAGCTTCGCCCTGGCCCGTTCAACGCCGTCGGCGAGGATCTTGCGGTGATCGAAAGCTAGCTCGATCACCCCGGACAGCGCGTCCTCCGCGCTGCGCCACGACGCCCCTGCCGCGTCCGTTCCCGCCACCGGCTCCGGGAGGCCGGGCGCGATGGCCAGGTAGGCGACCGACACGATCCGCCCCCTCGGGTCCCGATCCGGCGTGCCGTAGGTGCGCAACTGCTCCAGGTGCAGCTGGGTAGCGTCGAGATCGGCCTCCTCGCGCAACTCCCGGTGCGCGGCCGCCTCGACGTCTTCCTCCGTGTTGTTGAGGAACCCCCCGGGCAGCGCCTGCGCTCCCCGGTACGGGTCGACGCCGCGTTCGACGAGCAGCACCTGCAGGCGTGAGTCGCGCAGCGTGAGGATGACGAGGTCAACGGCCAGCAGGACGGTGGGTGGAGCCCAGTGTTGTTCGGACACGGGCCAACCGTAGCTTACTGTCGGATCGACAGGAAGTGGCCCGTTCGGGTGCTCGGCGACCCAACGTCAGGATGGTGGCGCGACCGACGGCCCGGCATTCGGTTTGTCGTCGAAAAGTCCGCGAACTGACGTGGTAGGCCAATCCCTGTCCACTGGGCGAAAGTGGGGCGTCTGTTGCGAACATTCCGTCAGAGCGGGTATCGGCCAGAGCCACCTCAGCGGTCGGTGCTCCGGTTACGGTCCTGACGGCAATGCCGTCGTCACTGCGAGGTGTTTCTGTGCGCGCATCTTCCCGATTCCGCCGCTGGTCCGTTTTCGTGGCACTCGCTGTTCTCGGCGTCGCTGTTCCGGCGCCCGCGAGTGCCGCGGTCACCCTCCAGTGCGGCGACATTGTGTATGCCAGTGTGGTCTTGGCGAACGACCTCGACTGCACGAACAGCGAAGCTCTCAGTGCTGGTGCTGACGGGGTCACCATCAGCTTGGCCGGACACACCGTGCACGGGCTCGTACACGACAGGGACCACGCCGGCTTCGCCGTGCGGGGTGGGACGGTCGACCTCATCTGGATCTTCGGGCCGAGCGGTGCGCGGATCACCGACGTCCGCACCTCGCTGATCCGCGTTGGCGGGGATGACACGAAGATCGTGCGGACCACCGTTGGCGACCTGCTCGTGCTCAACCCGCACTCCGACGTCGACATCGCCGATTCCACGATCACGGGCAGCTTCACCGCTAGCGGATCGGTGGGGCGCTCCGGCAGCCTCATCCGCAGCACGATCACCGGGGCTCGCGTCGACTTCTCCTCCGGGTGGAACGGGTTCCTGCTCCGCGACAACCGCTTCCAGTCCTCGACCGTGGACTTCAGCCAGTCCGACGGGGGTGTCCTCGTGGAGAACACCTTCACCGATTCCACGGTGACGATCTCCTCGAGCAACAACACCGACATCCGAAAGAACACCTTCCGCGGCTCCCAGACCGCTCTGCGCTTGGCGTCCGAACCGCAGCAGAACACCAACATCGCCTACAACACCTTCGAATCCAACGGCGTCGGCATCCGCGTCGTCGACAACTCCACCGCGCCCCTGCGCGGTACCTCCATCCGCGGCAACACCTTCACCGGCAACACGACCGCGGGCATCTGGGCGACCCTGCAAGCCGCCAGCACCGACCTCGTCACCATCGAGGCCAACACCCTCACCGGCAACGGCCACTCCCCCAATGGCACCGTCGACACCCAGGGCAGCCTGGTGAACGACGGCATCCACATCGACGCGGCCGCGGGCAACAACCTCCGCCTGACCCGCAACACCACCCGGGACAACGCCGACCACGGCATCGAGGCGACCCCGGGATCGGTGGTGGACGGCGGCGGCAACACCACCGCCAACAACCCGGCGGGCTGCCGTGGGGTTCTGTGCCGTCAGGTCGCGTAGGTGCGCCCGCAGGTCTGGTCGAGCGGTGAAGGTTGTCCTCAGTAGCCGCTGTCGCGACAGCAGGGCGCCTGGTGGCCACATGGGACGCCGACGGTAGCGGTACGCCACGGGCCAGTCGGACGATTTGTCCGATCCGGTCGGTGGTGGGTGCTCCCCCTGAGCGCGGCCGGGAAGCGGAAAGCTTAGGGTGCACCGTGCGGTTCAACTTCCTCCCAACGGACACGGCCTTCTACGACCTCTTCGCGAAGTCGGCCGACAACCTCGTCGAAGGGGCGCGGTTGCTCGCCGGGCTGCTCGAGCCCGGCAGCGACCGGGCCGAGGCCGCGGACCGGGTGAGAGCGGTCGAGCACCAGTGCGACGAGGTGACGCACGAGACGGTGCGCAGGCTGAACTCGACGTTCATCACGCCGTTCGACCGCGAGGACATCTACCGGCTGGCCGGGGCCCTCGACGACGTGATGGACGACATGGAGGCGGCCGCGGACTACGTCCACCTCTACCGGATCGAGGAGCTCCCGCCGGGGGTGCCCGAGCAGATCGAGCTGCTGGGGAAGGCGGCCGAGCTCACCGCGGCCGCCATGCCCCGGCTGCGGGAGATGCGCGGCCTCGACGAGTACTGGATCGAGGTCAACCGGCTGGAGAACCTCGGCGACGGCGTCTACCGCAAGAGCCTGGCGGCGCTGTTCTCCGGTGCCTACGACGCGCTGACGGTGATGCGCCTGCGCGACGTCGTGGAGCAGCTGGAGGCGGCGATCGACTCGTTCGAGAAGGTCGCCAACATCGTCGAGCAAATCGCCGTCAAGGAATCGTGACGTGGAGTTCGCACTGGTCATCGCGGTCGTGGTGATCGCACTGGCCTTCGACTACACCAACGGGTTCCACGACGCGGCCAACGCCATCGCGACGTCGATCTCCACCCGCGCGCTGACCCCCAAGGCCGCGCTGCTGCTGGCCGCGGTGATGAACCTGGTCGGCGCGCTGGTGTCGGAGGGCGTGGCGGGCACCATCGGCAGCGGCATCATCTCCCCACCCGGGGACTCCCAGGGGCTGGTGGTGGTGCTGGCCGGGCTCATCGGGGCGATCACCTGGAACCTGATCACCTGGTGGCGCGGCCTGCCCTCGTCGTCGTCGCACGCCCTGATCGGCGGGCTCATCGGCGCCGGGATCGCCGGGGCGGTGAGCGTGCACTGGACGGTGATCGTCGGCAAGGTGCTCATCCCGATGGTGCTGTCCCCCCTGATCGGGTTCTGCCTCGCCTACGCGGTGATGGTCGGCATCGCGTGGCTGTTCCGGCGCGGGTCGCCGAGCCGGGTCAATCGCGGCTTCCGCGCGGGTCAGCGCCTGTCGGCCGCCGCGCTTGCGTTCGGCCACGGCCTACAGGACGCGCAGAAGACCATGGGGGTCATCGTGCTGGCGTTGGCGACGGCGGGTCTGCACAGTGGGCACGACGTGCCGTTGTGGGTCAAGCTCGCCGCTGCTGGGGCCATCGCGTTGGGCACGTACGCGGGCGGGTGGCGCATTATGCGGACGCTCGGTAGGCGCGTCATCAAACTCGACCCAGCGCGTGGGGTCGCTGCGGATGTAACCGCCTCCAGCGTCCTTTACGTCATGGCGATCGGCCTGCACGCACCTGTTTCGACTACGCACACGATTAGTTCCGCGATCATGGGGGCGGGGGCTACTCGGGGGCTTTCGGCTGTTCGTTGGGGGGTGGCTCGGACGATCGTGTCGGCGTGGGTGTTGACGATTCCGATGTCGGCGCTGGTGGCGGGGGTGACGTATACGGTGCTGTCGCTGGTTCTTGTGTGATTGCCGGCTCGCCTTCGGCATTGCATCGGATCGGTCGGCTCGCCTTCGGCATTGCGCTGGATCCGGGGTGGTGCGGTGTGCTCGATGGGGCGAACTTGTTTTGCGCGGGGCCCCTGCACCAGCCGTGGCAGGACCGCAAAGCTGGGGCCGAAAAGCATGGCCCTGTCCGCGCAGAACGCTACAACTGCCGCTCCCCCACGCAAAACAAGTCCGCCCCATCGAGCATCTGGCACCGAAGAGTCCGAGTGTCCAGTGGTCGGCAACGCTGTCGGAGTCGGGTGGTTGGGCTGGCGGGGCTGGCTCGGGGGGCTGGGTGGGCTGGCTCGGGGGGTTGCCCTGGCACCTGAGGTCCGAGTGTCCAGTGGTGGGGTTGGTGGGCTGGCTCGGGGGGCTGAACGTGACTGCTCAGCGGGCGTTGAGGGCGAGGTCGTCGAGGACTATGGAGGAGGTGTTCTTGTAGTCGCCCCAGCCGGTGAACCAGAAGAGGACGGGTTGGCCTGCGTAGCGGGACAGGTCGAGGGTGTACTGGCGGTAGCCGGTGCCCATGGTGTTGCCCTTGAGGAGCAGCACGGGCTCGTCGTTGAGCAGGAGGCGCAGGGCGTCGTTGTCGTCGGTGACGCCTTGGTGGGGGACGAACTTGGCCCAGAAGGTCTGGGTGGTCCAGGCGCACTCGCGGGGGATCTCGACCCGTTGGCTGACGATGGTTCCGCCCGCTGACGTGGTCGCGAGGGCTGCGGCCCAGGTGCCGGTGCGCGGGGCCATCGCGCCGGTGTGCTTGTTGATGTTGTCGGTGTTCTCCCACCAGCTGGTGCCGCCGGATTCGAAGCCGGGGTTGGTGAACTTCTGGCCGCCGGACGGGCAGGTCCAGTCCGGGGGGACGACGGTGATCTCGAAGCTGGTCGGTGTGGTGCGGTTGGCCGCGTCCTTGGCCGACACGGTCACCGTCGCGTTGACCAGGGTTTGGGTTGGTGTGCCGGAGATGAGGCCGGTGGCGGGGTTGATGGTGACGCCCGTAGGCAGGCCCGTGGCGGACCAGGTGTACGGGGCGGTGCCGCCCTTGGCGGTCATCTGGATGGTCATGGGCGTGCCAGTGCGTTGCGCCTTGAAGCCGGGGTTGGAGACGATCGGGTACTCAGGACGGCTGCCCGTGCCGACGACCAGCAGTCGGTTCGGTGATCCGGTGCCCGCGTTGGGGATGGCGTTGGGTGTCGCGTCCAGCGCCAGGTGCGCGGAGATCTGCGCGGGCGTCGTGGCCGGGTCCACGGCGAGCAGCAGCGCGGCGGCGCCCGCGACGTGCGGGGAGGCCATGGAGGTTCCGCTGAGCGAGTTGCTGGAACTGCTCCAGGCGTTCCAGGCGGACGTGATCTGCGAGCCGGGGGCGAACAGGTCCACGCAGGTGCCGTGGTTGGAGAAGCCGGAACGGGTGTCGTCGGACTCGGTCGCGCCGACGGTGATCGCCTCGGGCACCCGGGCCGGTGACTTGTCGCAGGCGCTGGCGCCCTCGTTGCCCGCCGACACCACGGTGGTGACCCCGTCGGCGACGAGCCTGCTGATGGCCGCGTCGAGCACGGCGTCCGGGGACCCGCCGAGGCTCAGGTTGGCGACGGCGGGACCGGTGGTGTGGTGCGCGATCACCCAGTCGATGCCCGCGACCACGGACGCGACCGTCCCGAAGCCGTCGCACTTGAGCACCTTGACCCCGACCAGCTTCACCGCCTTGGCGACGCCGTAGCCGGTGCCGCCGATGGTCCCCGCCACGTGGGTGCCGTGGCCGTGGCAGTCGGCGTCCTGACCGTCTCCGGAGGTGTTGGCACCCCAGCTCGCCCGGCCGCCGAAGTCGCTGTGCGCGGTGTAGATCCCGGTGTCGATCACGTACGCGGTGACGTTCGCGGCCGTGGTGGTGTAGCTGTACGCGCTGTCGAGCCGCCGGGCCAGCTGGTCGACCCGGTCCAAGCCCCACGACGGCGGGTTCGACTGCGTTGTCGTCGTGCGGACCTGCCGATTCGGCTGCACCACCACGACAGCGGGATCGGCCGCCAGCCGCCGCGCGTCCCGGGCGGTCATGGTCGCGGCGAACCCGGACAGGGCGTACCGGAAGCGGTTCCCCACCTTGCCGTCGTACTTGTCGGCCAGCGTGGGCACGTCGGCGTTGGGGTCCTTGAGAACAACGAGGTAGCTGCTCGTGTTCGAGGCCTCGGCGATTGCCGGGGTGCTTGGCACGAGCACAGCGGCGAGCAACAGCGCGAACAACCTGACCACGTGACCTCCCGGGTCGCAGTCAGCCGCAGACTAGGGATCACGGAGGCGCGGTCCAGGCGGGTTCGGGTGATCTTCACCTGGTTGCCGCACAGGGGCCGGTGGGCGGCCGGACCTAGGCTGCTGCCATGGATTTGGCGCGGCTGAGCGATGACATCGAGGTGGTGTCGGACGGGTATGCGCGTGCGCACGGATTCACCAGGGACGACACCTGGTTCCTCCTCAAGCTCCAGGAGGAGGTCGGCGAGTTGACGCAGGCGTTCTTGATGCGGAGTGGCCAGGCCAGGGCCAAGGGCCACTCCAGGCGGGAACTGGAGGACAGGTTCGGCGCCGAGTTGGCCGATGTGTTGTGCCACGTGGTGCTGATGGCGCGGCACCACGGGGTCGACCTGGCGGAGCAGGTGGACCGGAAGTGGCTCGTGTGGCATCCCGACCGGGTGGCCGGGGGCGTTGACGACGCCACCGGCCACCCGGAGTCGGCGGATCAGGCGCTGTAGCCGCGGCCCGCGATCCAGTGGGCCAGCAGGTAGGTCTCCATCTTGTACTGGACGCCCTGGGCGGGGTCGAAGATGACGGAGACGTTGCCGCCCTGCTCGTAGCCGACGACGGTCAGGTAGTGGCCGCCGCTGTAGGAGTGGTAGCCGCCGTTGGTGTCGTAGGCGTAGCCGACGACGTTGGCGACGATCGGGAAGGCGTTGTTGATGTTGAGCCGGACATCGGCGATCAGCAGGTCGATCTGCCACTGGGCGGCGTAGGTGCCGCCGATGTACTTGGACTCGTACCAGCCGCCCACGTAGTTGCGCAGGACGCCGGTGACCAGACCGATGTGGTCGGTCCCGTTGACCGTCGTACCCAGGCTGGCGCCGAGCGAGCTCTGCGTGGGCACGTTGATCAGCCGGACCGACAGGGCGGCGCGGGTGGCGGCCGGGCCGCAGTAGTAGCCGTTGATCTGCTGCTGGCCGCTGTAGTTGAGGTACTTGCTCGAGCAGACGCCGTCCGGGCAGCCCGCCGCGGTCGCGGCGGCCGTCGCGGCCGAGGCGGAGGGCAGGGCGCTGAGCGAGACGCCCAGTGCCATCGCCACCACCAGAGCCACCTTCATGATCACCGATCTCATCGGGGTTCCTCCTGCTAGCGGAAAACTGACGGGCGTCAGCCTGGCCGCGGCGCCACCCCCGCCGCGACGCGCTGAAGCTGCCGCTTAAACCCCCTGGTAGATCGGTTCAGAAGGCGGCAGGATCGTTGCCGTGCACCGGCTCATCCTCAGCTCCGCCGACGTCGCCCGGGTCCGCCTGCTCCCGTCGCCGACGCCGGTGGCCGAGACGCTGTTCAGCCTCAACGCGCTGCGCGGCGGGGTGGACGGGGCGCACCTGGAGCCGTGGCGCGACCGGGTCCGGGTCGGGTTGGGACCGTGGTCGCGGATGCTCGCGGCGATCTCCCCGCGCGGGCCGCACTTCCTGGACCTGGTGGCGCTCATGGGCGCCGAGGTCGACGACGACGCCCTGCTCGCCAGCCCCCGGGCGCTAGTGCGGGCCGAACTCGACTGGTTCGCCCGCTGGTCGGGTCGGATGCCGTCGGTGCTGCGCGGCCTCGACGACGACCTGGCCGTCCGCCGCGACCTGCTTGCCGCCCTGCGCGCCTACCACCACCTGGCCATCCGCCCCGAGTGGGCGGCGGTGCAGGACACCTTCACCCTCGACCGCGCCGCCCGCGCCCGCGACCTCGCCGACGGCGGCGTCGACCGGCTCCTGGCGGGCCTGCACCCGCTGATCCGCTGGACCGGCTCCATCCTCGACGTCGGCTGCCCCTTCGAGGCCGAAACCACCCTCGACGGCCAAGGCCTGGACATCGTCCCGTCCTACTTCCAGCGCTCCCCCACCCTCCTGCAGAACGGCGACCGGATGCTGCTGATCTACCCCGCCGCCCGCACCGAACGCCCCCAGCCCCCCGCGGGCCTGGCCAAGCTGCTCGGCACCACCCGCGCCATCGTCCTCACCGCCATCGCCGAAGGCATCGCCACCACCACGACCCTCGCCCACCACGCAGGCACCTCGGCGGCCGCCATCAGCCAGCACACCGCGATCCTGCGCGAAGCAGGCCTGATCACCACCAGCCGCCACCACGGCACCGCCTGCCACACCCCCACCGCCACGGCCACCGCCCTGCTCACCCGAGCGAGCAAGCAGGCCCCAAACCCCCGACCCTGACCCGAATCGGTCGAGCCAACCCCGCCAGCCCGCCCCACCGAGCCAACCCCGCTAGCCGGCCATCGCTCCCGGAAGCCGCTGCCCCTAACTGCTCGATGGGGCGGACTTGTTTTGCGCGGGGCCCCTGCGCCAGCCGTGGCAGGACCGCAAAGCTGGGGCCGAAAAGCATGGCCCTGTCCGCGCACAACGCTACGACTGCCGCCACCCCACGCAAAACAAGTCCGCCCCATCGAGCCGCCGCACCCAGCCCCCCGAGCCAGCCCACCCAACCCAGCCCACCGAGCCAACCCCGCCAGCCCAACCACCCGATTCCGACCACCGACCCAACCCCGCCAGCCCAACCACCCGATTCCGACCACCGACCCAGCCACTGGACACTCGGAAGCCGCTGGTGCCACCTCAGCCACCGCCTTCCGCCCGCCCCGGCCGCATTGCCAACCACTGGACACTCGGAAGTCGCTGGTGCCATCTGCTCGATGGGGTGGACCTGTTTTGCGTGGGGGGACGGCAGCCGTAGCGTCGCCTCGCTGCAGGGCCATGCTTTTCGGCCCCTGCTTTGCGGTCCTGCCACGGCTGTCGTAGGGGCCCCACGCAAAACAGGTCCACCACATCGAGCCCGCACTCAAATCGCGGATCCACGCCGATGCCGCAGGCGAGGCGACGATCCGCTGCAATGCCGAAGGCGAGCCGAAGACCCTCCTCTCCACAAGCGACAGTCCCTCTAGGACTCGCTACCCACAGGCGCGAGCGCTTCGACCGGCGTCCACGCATCGTGGAGCCCAAAGGCTTGAGGGCCGAACACAGCGAGCGCCTCCGGGGAGCGCATGATCGACGGAGTCGACATGGCGAAGATCTTGACTCGGTGGCCGTAGTGCAGGGACTCGGTGGTGATGGGGGTCGCGGTTTGGGCGTCCAGCACGGAGATCAGGTCGGGGACGATGGCCAGTACGCGACCGTTGTGGTGGGCGACCAGGTGTTCGTTCTGGAAGGTCAGTACCACCTCCACACTCCCGTCGAACGAGCTCACGGTGGCCGTGCCGCGGACGAAGCCGTCGGTGCTCTGGCGTTCGATGTCGATGACCTTGCCCTCCAGCAGGACCCGGCCGTAGCCGTAGATCGACTGCTCACAGGCCGCGCCCAGCGCCTCGAACGGGTCCCGGTGCTGTTCCCTGGCCTCGCGGATGCACCGGCCGAGGGCCAGTGCCAGGCTCATCGTGCCGGGGATGGCGGTGCGCTTCACCTCGGCGCCGGTCATCGGGTACTCGGCGATGTAGGAGACGCCGCCCATGCGGATGGTGACGCCGCGGGCGAGCCATTCCATCTGCTTGTTGTCGGCGCCCGTGTCGATGACGGTGGTGTGGCCGTTGGAGTCGCAGATGGCGATCGGCGAACCCGACACCCCGTACACGCCGAAGGTCTCCATCTGCAGTTCCGGGAAGGCCCGGCCCATCCCGTCGCCGTCGATGATCGGGATGCCCGCTCGGGCGGCGACCAGCAGGGGGATCATGGAGTTGAGCCCGCCGCACTCCATCGGGATGATCGCGTCGGCCCTGCGCCCCAGGCGGTTCTCCAGCGTGCGCAGGGCGGTGACGGGTTCGTCGCCGGAGGGGATCTTCTCGACGACGACCGTGGGCGCTCCCATGAAGGCGCTGGCCACCACAAGATCCTCATCGGCGATCTCGTCCGGGGCGAGCAACGTGATGGTCTTGCCGCGGCGCAGTTCCTCGCTGACCAGGAGCAGGCCGATGTAGGGGTCTCCGCCGCCGCCCGTGCCGAGCAGCGCCGCGCCCCGCGCGAGGTCGGGCAGGTCGGTGAGCGTGATGTCAGTGGGCACTTCGGTCTCCTTGGTCGTCCCCGAACACGAGGTCTCCAACGGCTTTGACGCGGATGCGGGTGACATTGCCCGGCAGGTAGGCCAGGGGAACCTCCTCGACCTCGACGATCTGGACGGTCT
This sequence comes from Actinokineospora baliensis, assembly GCF_016907695.1. Taxonomy (NCBI): domain Bacteria; kingdom Bacillati; phylum Actinomycetota; class Actinomycetes; order Pseudonocardiales; family Pseudonocardiaceae; genus Actinokineospora; species Actinokineospora baliensis. Next base: position 5,435,091 of record NZ_JAFBCK010000001.1, read on the forward strand.
GGGGGCGGGCGCCCGCGGCGACGGCCCGGTCGACCGCCTCCTGCTTCGCGGCGTCCAGAACCGCTTCTCGCGTACCGACGGCGACCGCGAACATCCGGTCGACCTCTCCCCCGACCTGGGCGATCGCCGCACCGATGGCGTTCGCGACGCCGGAGTGCTCTGGCCGGTGGACCTTCCCGGACCCGTCGAGCACCTCGGGGACCAGGATATTCCCGCCGCCCACAGCCACCACCGGCAGCGGAATCGAGCTGGTGCGCATGCGGTCGACTGCGGCGGCGATTTCCCGTGACATGTGATCGAGCACGGCGTTGACGAGCGACCGGTCGAGGTGGGCGACCAGGCCGGGGTCGCCGATCTCCGCGATCCCGGCGGCTACGGCGATGTCCGTAGCGGTGAGGGTGTCGCCGCCGAAGACCAGCCCCTCGCGGCGGATGCGATAGCCGACGCTGTCCGGGCCGACACCCGCACCGCGCACCCGGCTACCGCCGCCGATCCCGATGGACAGGACGTCGGGCATGCGGAAGTTGGTGCGGATCCCGCTCACGCTGACCTCGGTCGTGGCCTCCCGGGGGAAGCCGTTCTGCAGAATGCCGATGTCGCTGGTGGTTCCGCCGACGTCGATCACCGCGCAGTCACCGAGCCCGGACAGGAAAGCCGCGCCGCGCATGGAGTTCGTCGGTCCGGACGCGAAGGTGGCGACCGGGTAGCGCCTGGCGAAGTCCACGTCCATCAGCGTTCCGTCGTTCTGGCTCAGGAACAGCGGAGCGCGGATCCCCGCGTCGGTCAGCGCACCGGAGAGCCCGTCGCAGATGTGACCGGCGAGCTCGCGCAGGCAGGCGTTGATGACGGTCGCGTTCTCCCGTTCGAGCAACCCCATGCGGCCCAGCTCGTGCGACAGGCTCACCGCGACACCGGGGATGTGCTGGGACAGGATGTCGCCGACCTCGACCTCCAGCTCCGGGTTGGCCGGTGAGTACACAGAGGACACAGCGACGCTGCGGATCCCCTTGAGGGCTATGTCGTCGGCGACCCGCTTGATCTCGTCGCGGTCGAGGTGGCTGATCAGCCTGCCGTCGTACTCGTTGCCGCCGTGGCAGAGGTAGCCCTCGCCCCTGATCGCCGCCACCAGGTGCTCGGGCCAGCCGACCAGCGGCGGGAGGGCCCGGGTGGCGGGCAGGCCGAGGCGCAGGGCAGCCGTTGGCGCCAGCCGGTTCGCCTCGACGATCGCGTTGATGAAGTGCGTCGTGCCGATCATCACCGCCCGCACGTCCAGCGGGTCGAACGGCGACGCCGCCCGGAGTTCGGCGATGGCCGTGACGATGCCCGAGGTCACGTCGGGTGTGGTCGAGGTCTTCACCTCGGCCAGCACCCGGCGGGCGTCCATGAGCACGGCATCGGTGTTGGTGCCGCCGACGTCGATCCCGATTCGCATGGCAGTCCCCCGGTTCAGGCGTGCTGGTCGTCGACGAGGCGTGCCGGTTCGGTCCGCGATATCCCCAGTGGCCGCACCAGTCCCAGTTTCCCGGCGACGAGGTACAGCAGGAACGACGCGACGAGCGCGTTGATCGAGGCGATCCCGAACTCCACGTAGTACCCGACGGCCCAGGACAGGCCCCAGACGACCAGGGTGGTGGGCACCCAGGTGGGACAGCTGGCGGGTAAGGCGTCGCCGGACTCGTCGAGGTCTTTGCGCCACAGGCGGACGAAGAAGTACTCCGCGATGATGATCCCGGCCAGCGGCGGGAAGGCCACGCCGAGCACGATCAGGAAGTCGGTGAAGCTCTCCAGGATGCCCGCGGCGGCCAGGACGCTGCCGATCGCGCCGACGGTCAGCGTGACCAGCCCGCGGTGCAGCGTCACCCCGAAGACGGTCTTGCCGAAGTTGACCACGCCGAGCGAGGCGGAGTACAGGTTCCAGTCGTTGATCTTGACCGTGCTCGCCACGATGATCAGGGTGCCGAGCAGGCCCGCGCTCGAGGTGACGATGCCGATGATGTCGCTGGTGCCCACCGCGTGCGCGAGCAGCACCCCGACCAGCGCGATCACGTACTCGCCGACCGTCACCCCGACGAAGGTCTGCTTGACGACGTCCCCGGTGGAGCGGTTGAACCGGGTCATGTCCGGGGTCATCACCATGCCGACGATGAAGCCGCCCGCGACCAGTGTCGTGCCCGCGGCCAAGCTGATCTGCGGGCCGGGAGCGGGCGAGCTGACCAGGTCGGACAGTGCGTGCTTGGACAGTTCGGTGTAGATCGCGTAGCCCGCGAGCAGCAGGAACGCCGGGACCGTGATGTAGGCCGTCCACGCCATCGAGCCGAAGCCCCACACCACGATGCCGGTGACCGCCATGCCGAACACCAGCGCCCAGCCCCAGGTCGGCAGGACGCCGATCAACTCGGTGAGGCCGCGCGCGGAGATGGCGCTCTGCACGCCGAACCAGCCGATCAGGCTCAGCGCCACGGCCAGCCCGACCAGGCTCGACCCGTAGCGGCCGAAACCGGTCCACCTGGTCAGCACCGAGGTGGACAGGCCCTCGCGCTGACCGGCGATGCCGGTGAAGATCGCGACGACCTCCAGGATCACCGAGCCGAGGGTGATGGCCAGCACGGCCTGCCAGAACGACATCCCGAAGCCCAGCGTGGCCCCGATCAGGAACTGCGACAGGCAGGAGAGCTGACCGAAGCGCTGGACGCAGACCGACCACCACGAGTAGCGGGCCTTGGCGGGCACGCGCTCCAGTGCGTAGTCGTCGTGCCCGACTCCACGGGTGGCTGACATGGCTGACCTCCTCAACTCCGGGTCAGCCTGTGATGCGGCTCACCGAGGGCCCGAGACTAAGCCTCACCCGCCGCGCGACGCAGTGTGCACTGTGTCCGGTCCGATGGGACTGAGGAGTGCGAAGTGACCTCCTCGCTGCTAGCGTCACCACGACCATGTGGACGATCGACCGCGAGACGCTGCCCGCCCTCGAACTGGGCGCGGCCTTGCTGGGGTCCGGCGGCGGGGGCCAGACCACGCTGTTCCGGGTGCTCGCCGAGCGCGCGGTGCACGAGCACGGGCCGGTCACCGTGATCGACCCCGACGAGGCCCCGGACGACGTGACGGTGATCCACATCGGACTGGTCGGGGCGATCACCGCGTTCGCCGAGAAGCCGATGGGCGGTGGGGAGTTCACCCGGGCGTTCACCAGCCTCGTCCAGGCGGACGCGGGACCACACCTGGTCGCCGGGTACGAGGGGGCCGGGGCGAACGCCTTTGCCGGGATCCTCGTGGCGGCCGAAACCGGGACGCCGTTGCTCGACGTCAGCGGGATGGGGCGGGCACTGCCGCGGCTCGACCAGACGACCTACGCCGCGGCCGGGTTGAGCATGTCCCCGTTCGCGCTCCTCGACACCAGCGGGACCGTCGTCCGCATCGACACCGGCACCCCGGCGGAGGCCGAACGCCTGCTCCGGGCGAACACCGCGCTCCTCGGTGGGTGGGCGAGTTTCGCGGGCTACCGGCTTCCCATCGCCCATGTGCGCGACCACGGCGTCGCGGGCACGCTGCGGGCGGCGACCGATCTCGGTACCGCGCTGCTGGGCACGTCCGCGGCGATGCCGCTGGGGGCGCGGCACCTCGCGTCGGGTCGCGTGCTCGAGGTCGAGTGGCGGCACGGACCGTCGTTCGGCGCGGGCAGCCTGACGCTGCGCGCCGACGACGACCAGCGCGTGCTCAGGGTCGAGATGCAGAGCGAGTTCCTCGTGGTCATCGACGACGGCGTGCCGGTGGCGACCACGCCGGACATCATCTGCCTGCTCGACCAACGGTCATCGCGCCCGATCCAGGCCGAACGCGCCTCGGTCGGCAGCGAGGTCCACGTCCTGGCGCTGGCGGCACCTGCCCGGTGGCTCGAAGGCGACGCGCTCCCGCTGGTGAACCCGCGCGCGTTCGGCTACTCACTCGACTACGTGGGGCTGTAGATGGCCAGACCGTCCGTGCGTGACCTCCTCGCCGAAGAACCGCTCAAGTCCGCGACGGTGGTCGGGGGGTCGGCCAACCTCGACGCCGTTCCGTCGGAGGTGCTCGCGCACACCCCGGGGCGAACCGTCGATGTGCCGCGCGGGGCCGTCGTGGTCACCGGCGCGCTCGACGGGTACGAGCTCGAACTGCTCCTGCGCCGGGTGCACGACCGCGGAGCGAGCCTCGTCGTCACGGCGGTCGACCAGCCGCGTCGGCTCCTCTCCTCGACGAAGGTCTTGGCCGAGCGCCTGGCCCTGCCGTTGGCGCTGGTGGCGGCGGACCCGCTGGAGACGGCACGCAGGCTCTGGGTTCGGGTCCACCAGCCCGCGGCCGAGCACGGGCTCGTGTTGGCGCGGCTGGCTCGTCGGCTCCAGGGCGTAGGCGACGCTCGGAGCATCGTGAAGCTGCTGGACAGCGAACTCGGTGTGCGCAGCGCCCTGGTCGGCGCCGAGCACGTCGTCCTCGCGGGAACCGAACCCACCCGCCCGCTGCACCTCGACACCCGCACGAGGACCTGGCGTGACGGCGACGGCTTCACGTGCCTGGTCCCGATCAAGGTCGGTGACCGGGAACCGCCGCGGCTGTGGTTGGTCGCGGAGACCGGCGCGATCGGCGACGACACCGCGGTCAAGATCGAGAGCGGGCTGGACCTGGCGGCCTGTTCGGTCACCGCGTGGGCGGCGACCGAGCGGCTGCTGTCCGAGCGCGACGCGACGTTCCAGTCGACCGTCCTGGCGGAGCTGCTCAGCTCCGGGCCGCCGATCCCCCGGCGCGTCCTCGGCAGGGCGGTCGCGGCGGGGTGGCGGCTGGAGGGGTGGCACACCGGGGTGCACCTGCTGCTGGTCGGCGGTTCGACCCCCGAGGACGTGCGGTCGAGGACCCGCGACGTGCGAGACGCCCTGGCCGCCGAGAGCCTCACCGGCCCCCTGGTCGAACGCGGCGACGGCTGGTCGTCATGGATCACCGACAGCACCGAGGCCACACCGCAGCGCCGCCGCGACCTGGTCCGCACGCTCACCGCGCTCCTGCCGCTCGTCCCCGAGTCAACCCTGGTGGCCGGGGTCGGCCGCCCGCTGCTCGGCGCCCCCGGCCTGGTCGAAACCCTCGTCGAAGCCCAAGAACTCAGCCGGTTCGCAGGCTCCGCCCGAGGCCGCCAACTAGTCGTCTTCGCTGACGAAGCAGGCGTCCGCCGCCTCCTAGCCGCCGCCACCTCCGACGACGTCCGCGCCCGCTCCCAACGCCTCCTCGGCGCCCTGCTGTCCCCCGCCAACGCCGACCTCGCCAGGACCCTCGAGACCTACCTGGACCTCGAATCCTCCGCCACCTCCACAGCCGCCCGCCTCGGCATCCACCGCAACACCGTGGTGAAGCGGCTGAGCCGGATCGAGGAGCTGCTGGGGGCCAACCTCTCGGACCCCGAAGTCCGCCTGGCCCTGCACCTGGCCTGCCGGGCCAAGTAGACCCAGCCGCAGTGCGTTTTGCGGCAACGAACCGAGTAACACCGCCGCTGAGGTGCCGAGGCCACAGGGCTCAAGGCTTATGTACGTCCTGGTTCGCAACCACATGTCTGATGACTTCGACTGACACGCGCAGCTTCCTCCCGTCAAGACCGACCAGGCGCAGCTCGGCTTCGATTCTTGCCGGTCCAAAACTCTTCTCTCGGGACAGTCGGATGATCTCGCGAAGCACGTCCTCCTCAGGCAGACGCACTCTATCGATCCCCGCGGCCGGACGGTCCTCTGGACGGATCGGCGCCGACGGGTGGCTGCCGTTGTCATCGTCGTATACCACTGGCCCCCTTTCATCGCCGTACACCGAACGGCACAGGGAAGGCTAGGAAACAGCCCACACGCAGGTCCATGTCCGAGCACGGCAGAGACATGACGCGATGCGGCGTGTCCACGACCAACTACGACACCTGTCGACAGGAGCGGGGGATGATCTTCCACAAGGTTCGGGAAACGGAAGCACTCGCGTAGCACGGGACGCTCCGCACTTCGACGAAGGGGCCACCCGCACCGGTGATGATCCGCATCGCAGTCGTGGACCCCCTGCCTCTGTTCCAGCAGGGGGTCAGCGCGGTCCTGACGGCTGCGGGGCATGTTGTGGAAGCACCGGTCGACATCGTGACGTGGGCAGTGAAGGCCCCTTCCGCGGTCATCCTGTTGACCGTGCGGTTGGAGCAGGACTGGGACCTGTTGGCCGAGCTCCGGCGCATGGCAGCCGCACACGCCGTGGTCGCGGTCGTGGAGAGGCCGTCGAGCGCGACCGGCGTGCGGGCTGTCCGCGCGGGCGCCAGGTCGGTGCTGTTCCGCGACGCACCCGCCGAAGCGCTCCGCCACACGGTCGAGGCCACGATCAGCGGCCAAGCGGTGCTACCTCCGCAAGTCGTCACCGCGCTCGCGACCGCCGACGGCCAGGACACCGTCACTCCAGAGCAACTGACGTGGCTGCGCCAGCTGGCAACCGGGAGGACCGTCACCGAGGTCGCCGGGCACGCGGGCTACTCGGAGCGGGCGATGTATCGGCTGCTCAACGGCCTCTACCGGCACATGGGAGTGGGCTCCAGACTGGAAGCGATCATACGAGCGCGCGACGCTGGCTGGTTGTGACCTGGGGTCAGCTCGCATCGAGAGCATCAAGAACCTGGCTGAGACGCGCGGGTGCCTCCAGCTCGTCGAGCAAGAACCGCATCCTCGCGATCAGCACGCCCGCATTCCTGGTGTTCTCCCGTGCCCTGGTGAATGATTCAACCGCCTCGCGCAAGTCGCGGCCATCTCCGAGGTGTAGACCGCAGATCGCGTAACCGATGAAGTCGTGCGCGGCGAAGTCCTCGGCATCCTTCTTCACGCGGTTGGTCGCTTCCGCACGCAGACGTTCAAAGCGCTCATCCGCCGTCGCACGGTCGCCCTGCTGATGGGCCGCCAGTCCTGACAACGCCAAGACGAGCAGTGATCGCCCAGGGACTCGGTAGAACTCCGCAAGTTCGATCTCACGCCACGCGTCGGGGCGTGCCGACCGGTGCAAGTAGCAGAAGGCGAGCGTGGTCCGCGCTTGGATCAAGGTGACCTCATCGTGGTGCCGAATCGCCAGGTCGGCCGCCTCGTGGGCGAGTTCCTCGGCTCGGCCGACATCACCCCTGTCCAAGCTGAGGACCGCGAGCCCGTCGAGGTAGGCACTACGGAGGCGGTCATCGGACCCGGCTTCCACGGCGGCCCCGGCGCGGGCGACGAAGACCTCGGCATCAGCACCATGCCCGAGTTCACCGTGCCAACGGGCCACTTTGAGCGCGACGATGGTGTACCGCAGTAGCGCATCCCGCTTCGCATCCTGAAACTCGGAGAAGTCCGGGCGTCCGTACTGCGCGAGAGCGCGAACGCCCTCAACGATCGCGTCTTCATGTCTGCCCTTGCGGCGTAGGCAAACCGCGATGCCTTCCTGGGCGACGGCCAGCACCTCAGGGCTGTTTATGCGTCGAGCCTGGTCCCGCACCCACTCATACCTCGCCTGCGCCATGGTGGTGAAACCTTGGCGCCAGCACATCGAGGCGAAGGTGCTGTGCACCTTGATGGCTCGCACATCGTCCTCCTTTCCCACGACGAGGCTCATGGCCTCGCCGAGCACCTGATCGGCCTCGTCGAAATCGTGGTTGGACAGCAGGATGTCGGCCAAGGCGTTCAAGTTCTCCAGTTCGTCGTGCTCACCCCCAGTTCTGCCCTTGACCTCCCTTCGTGGCTCGAGCACCAGGCGGCGGCAGTTCCAGCGGACCAGATAGGGATCGACCTCATGGATGGTTTCGTATGCGGCTCCATACTCCCGAGCGCGCAGCAACGCCCAAAGCTCAGCGAGGCGAAGGCGGAGGTCGGCAACACTGCGTGGCTCAGGACGCACGATATCGCGCAACGCTCCCGCCACCGTGTAGTACAAAAGACGCTGTTCGGGTTCCGACACGGTGCTCATGACCGACCGGCTGTCGGCCGAGAGCAAGTAGAAGTTGTCCTCGACGCGATAGACGATGCGGTCCATGACCAGAGCTGACAGAGCGTTACCAACCCGGGCGTGCGCGTAGTTCCCGATCACCGCCGCTACCGCGCTGGCCGGGACGGGGGTGTCGAAGGCCGCGAGTGCGCGGAGCACCGCTCCCCTCACCTCGCTGATGCCCGTCAACAGCAAGTGCATGAGCTGGTCGGAAACATCCGGGGTGCGCTGTTCACCGAGCAGCGCCGCGAGTCTGGGAAGGTCGTACCCGGTGTCACCAACCACAACCGCGTGAACAAGTTCAGCGTGGCGCGGGTTGCCCTTCACCGCGTCGTACAGCGACGCCCGCAGCTCCCGGGTCAACAAGTCGGCGGTGAGACGTCCACGATGGTCCATGCCCGCGAGGTGGTCGAAGAAGTCGTCCTTGGGCAGGCGCCCCAGTTGGACGGAAGGTGCCACCGTATGCCAAGTATGCTGCCTGGAGTTCGGCTTGTCCTGCGAGACAAGGAGCACCGTGACCGCGTGCCGCTCCATGGTGGCGAGCATCTCGAATGCCCGGTCGAGTTGCGGGTCCGCGACCACCTCGTCACTGGTCAGCAGGTTCTCCGCGGAGTCGACCGCCACGACAACCGGAGAGTCGCCAAGCCGGACCAAGACGTCCTCCAGACGTGCCAAGGACGAGCGGCCGGTGCGCGAACCTGCGGCCGTGACACCACCGTCCAAGTGGTCGATCAGCGTTCCGAGGTCGAGCCCTGTCACGGTGTTCGCGTCATGACGCACGACCCGCATTGGAGCGCCGTCGGAGTCCAAGTCTTGGAGCACCACGTCCAGGAGTTTCGTCTTCCCAACACCGCGAATCCCGCTCAGGACCGAAATCCCTCGTCCCCCAGCTACCAGCCGGTTTCGCAGGTCCTGACGTTCAATCCTGCGATCCCTGATTCCGAACGAGTCCTCAGGAGCTGAGCGACGCACGGCCACTGGCGTGGCCGTGCGTTCCGCACGGCGCGGCCACCGCGCGAGCTCGCCGCGCAGTCGTTCCGCCGCGAGTGCGGCCAGTTGGAAGCACCACTTCTTGACTTCCAACTCGTTGTCGAGGCGTAGATCCCTCCCTAGGTGCACGAGGCCGGCGCCAACGAGGAACAGCAAGCACTGCCGCCCCCACTCGTCGCCCCAACCGGAGTCGCTCCCCGGAGCCGACCCAGCCCTTACTGCCTCGCTGAGGTCTCGGTATAGGCCCAGGTGAGCCGGAGAATCGCGCTCGTTCGGATACACCAGTGCCCGCGCAAGAGCGGCCCTCGAGTTAGGTCCGAAGTCGTGGAAGCGATCTAGGACCAGAGCCACTAGGAGATGCATTGGATCTCGCGCCAATGGAGCGTCCGGCTTGTAGCGGTCATAGTCGATAAGCACGTACGAAAGGGGGTCTATTCCGTTTCGCACCTTCAGGAGGATATTGCGACCGCTCAGATCCCCGTGAGCGTGACCAATCCGGAGATCTTGGACAATTCGATTGGCATTCGAACCCGCAAGAAGTGAGAACGGGTTGAAAGCCATGGTCATGTCGCCGAGTTTGACCGCACCTTCGTCGCCATCAACAGCAACCCCGGCCGTTCTCGCCCACTCGAGCGCTTTATCAAACCGCCGCCCTATGACACCTTTGAGCAACTCACCGATTGTTTGCGGCTTCCCAGGACGGCGCCACTTCGCGTCACGGTTCCAATCGCCGACAACCGAGTTCACAATTGATTGACAAACTTCCGGAAACCCGGCAGTTCCGGACAACTCCGTCAGTTGACCGACGTCCTCGATACCACCGCCCGCGACACGAAGGAACACCCCCATCCGACCGCCGTCGAGCCACATGCTATAAGCGAGGGGCTCAGCCAGATGAGCATCAAACCCGATCTTCCCGGCTCTAAACCATGCCATGCGGAGCGATTCCGCCCTTTTCGGAGCATCGTGGGTGAGGAACTTGAGGACCAACCGCTCGGAATCAGCCCGACCCGCAGCATGATCTGTGTAGACCACGGTGCCGACAGGCTCGCCACTACGGCCGTCGGTGAACCACTCACGGGACTCGACCGTGAACTCCTGCTCGCCCTGTTGCCACATCGCAACCGCGTCCCGCAGCTCGGGCGGTAACCGGTCGAAACCACCCATGCTCGGCCCACCCTCGACCATGCCCCCTCCTCGTCCTCGACCGGCCCAGTGTCGGCAATCTAGACTCCACGGATGATCCACCGAATCCACCTGGTGGGTACCAAGAGGGGGGATCATCGTGGGCGACGAGTTGTCCGACGAGGCCAAGGCCAGAAAAGAACTCCTTTGGGGGATGTACTCCGACCTGCGGACACATGCCCGGCACGCCGAGACCCTGCGCTCCAACGTGGTGAACGCGATGATAGTCGTCGCATCGGTTCTCATCGCCGTCGTGGCCAACGATGGCAACGTCACCCGAAAAGACCTGCCGCTGTGCCTGGCGCTTCTGGTAATAGGCCCACTCGGCCTTCTGTTCGCCGCGTCGTACACGGAGTTGTACGAGCGCAATCGGCGTCGCGCTGTTCTCATCAGGGACACGCTGGAGACTGAGTTCCTGGGCTCCGACGGGCCGACCATCACGGCGCTGCTCGACGACTCGGACGAACAGCACGAAGCCACCGCCCTCTATCGGTGGAGCAGGAGACTCACCGGAAGTACGCGCAGGTTCTGGTTCATCCTCCCTGGTCTGATCTTGCTGGCAGCCCTCATTCTGACCTTCGTCGCCTGGTAGCGCTTCGGATCACCTGAAATCCGGCTACGACTCGCCGCAGCCAGTCGGGTGGGCGATGCCGAAGGGGCGGTCGCCGCAGAGGGTGATTCTGTGCATTACTCGGGGGTGGTGCGCCGTAGTCGTCTGCGGCGTAGTGGGCGGTGCTGCGGTTGTCCCAGGCCACGACGTCGCCGGGGTTGACGAACAGGGCTCGTCTGCCGGTTTCCGGGTGCACGCGGACCACCGGGTGCGCCACGGGTCCAACGTGCGGACCTTCTTCCCCTCCCACGTGTTGCCCTCGCAGCCGAGGCGGTAGCGCAGGTATTCCTCGACGGCGCCGTCACGCTCGCCGACGGCGTCGCTTGGTTCGACACCGCCATCGAGCGGCACATCGAGGCAGGCGACCACACGATCGTCCTACTCCGACTGCACGCGGCGGCGCACACCGAGCGCGCGCCACCGCTCGTGTTCCACCGCAGCCGGTTCGGCCTGGGCTAAGCGCGTCCGAGCAGGGGGTGACCAGCGGGTACCCGATGGGTGGGTGAACTTCCTTGGTCTCCCCGGCGGGTCCGACGATCGTGGGTCACAACCACACCGGGGAGCGCCACCATGAGACCTCTGCTGTCTTGTACCGTCGCCGTCCTTCTTGTTGGGGCGCTGGGGCCGGTCGCCTTGGCGGAGGATCGGATCGTGGGTGGGGAACGCGTCAGCATCAACCAGGCGCCGTGGACGTTGAGCTTGCGGGACAACGGGAACCACATCTGCGGGGCCGCCCTGATCGCGCGGGACATCGCGCTCACGGCCGCGCACTGCGTCGGCGGTGATGACCTGAGCGTCCGGGCGGGCAGCACCAGCCGCGCCGAGGGCGGGGTCAAGGTTGAGGTGCGGGAGGTCGTCCGCTCTCCCAAGTACGACCCGGGCACGCAGGACTTCGACGTCGCGGTGCTCTACCTGGAGCGGGACCTCGACTTCAGCTCCAACATCCGCCCGATCCCCGTGGCCGAGCGGGAAGTCCAAGCGGGCACCCGCACGCTGGTGACGGGGTGGGGCGGTCTCAGCGAGGGTGGCTCCTCACCGGAGAACCTGCGTGGAGTCGTTGTCCCGACGGTGTCCCTGCGCACCTGTCGGGACTCGTACGGACAAGAGGCCGTGACGACTCGCATGCTGTGCGCGGGATTGCCGCAAGGCGGCAAGGATTCCTGCCAGGGCGACTCCGGCGGACCCCTGACGGACAAACCCTTCGGGTCGGAGTCGCGACTGGTGGGGCTGGTGTCGTGGGGCCGGGGCTGTGCGCGGCCGGGCTACTACGGCGTCTACACGAACGTCGCCCAAGAGGCTCTGCGCAGGTGGATCCGCGAAGAGACCGGGAAGTAGCGCGATCAGCCAATGGTGACCACCCGCGCCCAGTCGGGTGGCGAGCTCGGCACGTAGTCGTCCGGCTCGTGATGGCGCGGGAACAGGCCGACAACCGTGCGGCAGAGCGGTTTGGAGAGCGGCCAAGGGGTTTGACCGTCAGTCAGTGCGACGACCACATCGGGCCTGGTGCGCACTGCGGCGGCGAACCCGGTGCGCAAGTCTGTGCCGCCGCCACCGATGAACGGGATGTCGGCGGCGCGGCACAGTGGGCGGGTCAGGTGCGCGGCGGTGTCGCAGGAGAAGGCGGAGATGAGGTCTCGGCGGCCGCCCACAGTGCGGGTGATCGCGGCGATCTCGACGATCGCGCTGCCCAGTTCGGCGTCGCTCACCGAGCCGGACGTGTCCACAATGACGCACACTCGGGGCGGTCTGCGGCGCAGGCTGGGCAGGACGACACCGGGCAGACTGGCCGACCGGCGGGAAGGTCGACCGTAGGTGTAGTCCTCGCCCGCGCCGGAGGTGGAGATCGCGGAGCGGACCGCCGCGCCCAATAGATCCCGCCAGGGTTGCGGTGGTTGGAAAGCCTCTTCCGCCCACCGCTGCCATCCTCTTGAGACGTTGCCCGGAGCTCCCGTGATGCTCTGCGCCACCCGGAACCGCACGGCGTCCTGCTCCTGGGCGGTGAGCCCGTGCGCGCCGCTGGGGCCCATGTCCCATTCCCGGTCCATCCCGTCGGCACCGCTCCCGCAGTCCAGCCACGTGAACCCGTCGGTGTAGGGGCCGAGCCGGAACTGGCGCAGGTACTCCTCCATCAGCTTCCCTTCGGACAAGTGCAGCATCTCCGGGACCACAGCTCCTTCTGGTTTAGCCAACCCGTCGCCGAACACGTCGTCGTTGATCTCGAAGTCGGCGGCGATGTTCATCCGCAGCCGCTCACCGGGGCCGGTCAGCTCGTGCGCCACCGCGAACCTGTCACAGCGAGCGTGGTGGTCTCGCAGGAGGTGGGACGCCTCGTGCACCCAGACCCCCGCCAGTTCTTCCACCGGTGTTCTGTCCACGAACGACGGTGAGACGTAGCAGCGCCAATGCCGGTCGACGGCCATTGTCGGAACGCTGCGCGATTCCACCACGTGCAAGGCGAACAAGGCGGTTGCCAGGTAGGGCCTGCTCCGGACCGCGTGCAGCCGGGCGGCGAACAGCTTCTCCTCGTCCATGCTCATCGGCCCGCACCCACGCGCTGCGAGAGCGACACGACGTCAACCAACTGCTCGATCGTCGCTGGGACTTCCCAGTCCTCGCGGCGCAAGGCGGCGAGCGTGGAAGCTGGGACGACCACGAGGTCTGGAGGTCCGGTTTCCCAGGCACGCACCAGCAATGACCACGCCGCGTCCCAACGGGACTGTTCCGGTCGCGCGCGCACCGCCTCCACCACTCCGTCCAGCACCGCTTGGCGCAGGTCGCCGCGTTCGGGCAGGACGGCCACCGCTGGATCGGCGAGGAGCACCTCAGGGTCCGGCAAGTCCATGCGGTCCATACTGGCCAGCAGTTCCAGCCCTGGTCCGTCTCCCACCGTGCCCCGAACCACCATCGACAGCACGTCCCGGGAAGTCCCTGAAGCGACCGCGAAAGCTATGAGGCGCAACGTCATCTCCCAACTGCGCGGCGAAGGCCACGCACCGCCTCGGCGCACCTCGTTCTTGGGCAGCTGGTGCACGAGCGCCGGGCGAGCCACGAGGAGTCCGCACACCGCCCGACGGGCGAACATGACGGCGTCGGTCAACTTCTCCGGCATCAACCGCGGCAACACCGCCCTGGGCCACGTTCCACCCAGCCCCCGCACGACGACGTCGTGGTCGTAGCTCCACTGCAGGTGAACGAACCGGTTCGCCAACGGCGGACTCAACTCCCACCCGTCCGCGGCCGACGCCCGCGGATTGGCGGCGGCCACGATCCGAACCCCTGGCGGCAGCGTCAAAGCACCGATCCGACGTTCGAGCACGACACGCAGAAGTGCGGCCTGGACGGCAGGTGGTGCGGTGGAGAGCTCGTCCAAGAACAGCAACCCCTTGCCTGCCCGGACTAGTCGAACGGCCCAGTCCGGTGGAGCCATGGGAACACCTTGCACCGCCGGATCCTCGCCAATGACGGGGAGACCGGAGAAGTCGGACGGCTCGTGCACGCTCGCGATCACGGTCGTCAGCGGGAGGTCGAGGGCATCGGCGAGCTGGGTGAGGGCTGCGGTCTTGCCGATGCCCGGCTCACCCCAGAGCAGAACCGGCAGATCTGCGGACACGGCAAGGGTCAGGGCTTCCAGCTGGATGTCGGTCCGCGGCTCGGTGGCGGATTCGGCCAGCAGGGCAAGGAGATCGGTGGCGACGTCGAGCGGTGTGGCGTGGGCTGGTGGCTGCGGGGGCGGAGCGGAAATGGGCATGGGTGATCACCTGGGGGTTGAGTCGAGGGCCGGGTATCGGCCGGGGCGTGGTTCAGCGGATGCGACGAGAGGGACTGATCGGCGGCGGCCAAACGATTCAGCAGACGCAGCCGGGGCGAGGAGCCCAACTGGACGTCGAAGGCGGCCCGGGGTTAGAGCCGGCCAACGGGGCAAGGAGATCAGCGACGACACCGAGCGGTAGGGATGGACTGGAGGGCGACAAAGGGCATGGATGATCACCGGTGGTTGAGTCGAGGGCCGGGTGTCGGCCGAGGCGTGGTCTAGCGGATGCGACGAGAGGCACTGATCGGCGGCAGCCAAACGATTCAGCAGACGCGACCGGGGTCGAGGAGCCCAACTGGACGTCGAGGGCGGCCCGGGGATAGAGCCGGCCAACGGGGCAAGGAGATCAGCGACGACACCGAGCGGTAGGGATGGACTGGAGGGCGACAAGGGGCATGGATGATCACCGGTGGCTGAATCGGGGCCGGGTATCGGCCGAGGCGTGGTTCAGCGGATGCGACGAGAGGGAACTGATCGGCGGCGGCGAACGACTCAGCAGACACGGTCGAAGTCGAGGAGCCCAACTGGACGTCGGTGGCGGCCCGGGGGCCGAACCAGCCAACAGGGCGAAGAGATCAGCGACGACAGCGAGTGATAGGGATGGGCTGGAGGGCGACAAGGGGCATGGATGATCACCGGTGGTTGAGTCGAGGGCCGGGTGTCGGCCTTGAGGTGTGGTTCGACTGAGCCGTATCGGCTCAGGGGCGCGGTTGGCGCTTGCGGCTGCTCTTGCTGTCTCCAGTGGACTTGAGCGGTCCCTGGACGACGATCTCGGCGCGGTACCAGCCGTGGAGGACTTGGTGTCGTGCCGCACTTTCCAGGTCGTCGCGTAGTGGGCCGTCGCGCAGGGCGGCGTCCGGGCCGAGTAGGTGTTCGATGGCGGCGAAAGCTCCGGCGGTGTCGCCGTGGTCGAGTCGGGCGCGGATGTCGTCGAGACCGTCTGGGTGTCGGTGTGCCTCGTCGATCGCTTGGAGGCAGGGCAGCGGCGCACCGCCCAACGCCGCGAGCAACTCCTCGCGGCGCAACTCGTCGGGGCGGTGGTCCAACGCCGCCAGCACACCGTTCACCACGCCGATTCGGTGCTTGGCACCACGACACTCGACGACGCGACTCGGCGCGTTGTCCCGATTTGGCGACACAGCATGGTCTGGTACGAGCGCGGAAGCGACGAGTGGGTGCAGGCGGTCGGCATCGATCAGTCCGGTGTGGAGCAATTCGAGGTCGGGGAGGACCCAGGTCGCCGCGTCCGGGAGAACCGGGTGCGCACGGGTGTCGCCCCTTGCTCGGGCCGCTGCAATCCGGTTACCCAGCAACAGGTTCAGCACCAATCGACGCCGAGACCCGAGCCGCACGGCGACTGCCTGTCCCGCACGTTTGTCCGCGCGTAGCACCAATGCCGCCTCAGCTGCCCACCGGTGCACGGCATGGGGAGTTCCGCGCCACTGCTTCGCACCGGACCGCTCCCCCAGCTCACCCGCCCTGCGCACATCCCACAGGTGGCGGTGCAGGTCGAGGCGGAACCGCCGGTCCGGGTGCGGATGGGGGTGGTCGCCCACACCCGCCCTCGGTGTGGACGGCGACCACAGGGCGAGGCTGATCCGCTGACCAGCACCCGCCCACGCGGGCGGCGTACGCGCCACCAGGTGCACGGGATCGCCGGTCGGCGGCCGATATCGGGCCAGCGACACTGTGAGGCCCGACCGCAGCAAGCCATCCGGGCCTGCCCGTGGGTAGTGCCAACGCAGCAGGTCAGGCGCCAGATGGCGGAGATCGTCGCGGACCGCGCCTGCGAACTCCGCGCCACGATCACGGCGCACGGTTCTCAGGTTCAGATCCACGTCGACCCGCGCGGCAGCGCAGGCACCGGCCCAGTCACCCACCACCCGGCGGGCGGTCGCGACCTGGATCATGGACGGGGGCACGGCGAACTCACGCACGTGCGACCAGAGGGAAAGGCGGAGGTTCTCGTTCGCGCTCGAAGGGTGCATCAGCACTCACCTTCGGCGAACGGGACCCCCGATCTGCACGAGTAGGTACTCATCGCGGCGAAGCCTAGCAGAGCCGACGAGGATCCGTCACCGACCATTCAACAGCTCCACATCGGACAAGTCGCGGGGTTGGCCCTTCGGGGAGCCATGCGCATGACGCGGTCCAGGTCGACGTCGTAGCCGATCAAC
Source organism: Actinokineospora baliensis (assembly GCF_016907695.1). Taxonomy (NCBI): domain Bacteria; kingdom Bacillati; phylum Actinomycetota; class Actinomycetes; order Pseudonocardiales; family Pseudonocardiaceae; genus Actinokineospora; species Actinokineospora baliensis. The sequence continues at coordinate 5,451,844 of NZ_JAFBCK010000001.1, forward strand.
GGGTGGTCCGGGCCGTTCTCCGGGGTGAGCACCATGGGCTTGCCCAACCGGCGGCTGACGGCGCGGAGAAAGGCGCACACAGTGTTCAGGCGCTCTTGGCCCTGGAGTTCCTGGGGCGCGAAGTCGACCTCGATCTCGTCGGGGGTGAAGAAGTGGGTATTCACCAGGATCTGGGGAACGGGCCTGATCTGGAGCAGCACCCCCACCTCGGCCTGGCGCTCGAACGCGGCCTCGACCTGCTCGGGTAGCGGCTTGGGATGGCCGTCCTCCGAGTACCGGCACCACAACCCCCGCGACCGCACCAGGTCGACGAACACCTGCCAGTCACCGACGGTCGTGTCGAAGACATAGGCGTCCAGCAGCGACCCGTCGGGCACGAACAGGTCCGACACCTCGCTCCACACCAGGTCACCCACGGCGCCATCAGCTCCAGGCACGCCGCTCACCGCTTGTCGCGTCGGCGCAGGTATCGGTGCAGGAGGTTGAGGGCCAGGGCCACGGGGGTCAGGACGGCCGCGATCAGGATGCCCGCGAACATGCTGTAGCCGTGGGGGTCGGTGGAGAGGCCGACGGCGCTCAGGACGGCGAGGCCCAGGGGTACCGCGATTGCGACGAGGGTGCAGATGAGGGCGCCGAGGACGAGGTAGCGGAGCGCGGTGCGCAGGGGGCTGTTGGGCGTGTCCACCAGCCTGGACTGTACCTGGCGGCGGGCTGCCCCGCCGCCAGGTCCTGGCTAGACGGTGACGCGCCAGGCTGAGTTGGGGGTAGTCGCTTGGAACTTCAGGGTGGGGCAGTCGTAATCGGCGGGACGGGGGGTCGCGGTGGGGCGCAGCGGAGAGTTGGTGGCTGTGGCCGGGGTCCACTGGCCGTTGATGCGCAGTTGGATGGCGGTGGACTCGAAGACGGCGCCGCGGGCGTCGGTGCAGTAGTAGGCGCTGCCGGTGGCGTTGTTGTGGGTCGCGTAGATCTCGAAGATGTCCCAGCCCTCGTTGAGGGTGCTCTTGTCGGAGCCGCTCTGGGTGAACAGGGCGTCCCAGGCGCGGGTGGTGTTGTTGTAGAGCGACGCGGTCCAGGAGTTGGTGGACGCGTTGGTGCGCAGGACCTGGATCGTGTAGGCCTGACGCCCGTTCACCGTGGTCGTGTACTTGCTGAGGAACGCGGTGTCGATGGGGACGACCTTGGCCGGGGACACCGATTTGCACCAGTCCCACGCCCACAGCTGCGGGGCCTGGCCGAGGCCGTAGGCGGTGACGACCTCGATGCAGGAGTGGCTGGTCGGTTTCATCGTGGGCGCGTAGACGACGTCCGAGCGGTTGCTCAGGCGGAGGGTGGGGATCACGCTGTGGGTGGCGACCATGCCGTCGGCGTTGGTGGAGAGCTGGGGTTCAGGCCCCCAGAAGGTGTGCTTCTGCGCGGCGGCGTTGGCGACGCGCAACTGTCGGAACTTGTCAGCGGCGGGACCGGCGGCGGCGGTAGCGGCGGCACCGGTCAGACCGGGGACCTCGCTGGGGTGGGCCGCCGGGCCAGGGGACGCGACAGCGGCCGGACCCACGGCTATCGCGAGCGCGGCGGCGCACAATAATGGCAATAGGCGCATCTGGGATTCCTTGAGTTTGCAGGGGTAAGGAACACCCTCGATGTTAGGGCCCGATTTCTCACACGGGCAGACATTGCCTGCGGAAAACTGGAGTCACCCCAGCTCAGGCCAGGAATAGCATTTCTGGCCGTATACTGTTATGCCGGACATAACGGGAGGATTCGATTCCCAGATAACCGGACCACCTGTCCCACCTAAAGCCACGGCTACGGCAGAGGGGGCTGTTGAGACGCCTGGCGCCAGTCGTGGGGGGTTTGGCCGTAGCGGGTGCGGAAGCGGCGGGTGAAGTGGGTGGGGTCGCGGAAGCCCCAGCGGCGGGCGGTGGCCGCGATGGTGTGGTCGGTGTGGGTGAGCTCGGCGTGGGCGCCAGCTAGGCGTTCCTCGATGATCCACTGCTCGAGGCTGAAGCCCGCCTCGGCGCACAGCGCGTACAGCTGCCGTACCGAGATGTGGTGGGTGGCGGCGATCCGGGCTGGGGTCAGGTCGTGGTCGGTGAGGTGGTGGCGCACGTAGGCGCGGACCTGGGTGAGGACAGTGCTCTCCCGCACCGGCCTGCCTGCGGCGGAGAGCACCAACGCGCGGACGAGTTCGATGTTCGCGGTGCCGAGCGCGGGCGCCGCGGGGTCGGCGGCGAGGCGGTCGGCGTTGCGGACCTGGTGGGTGATGTGGGCGGTGACCAGCGGGTAGAGGGGGCTTGACCGCAGGTCCGCGATGGCGCGGCGGACGGTGTCGACGGGGAGGCCGAGGTGGTCGATGGGGATCTGGAGGCAGCCCGCGGCGCCCGGCCCGGACCAGGAGAAGTCGTACGCGGCGGAGAGGTCGACGGCCATCAGGTCGCCGGGGGCGATCACCCGTTGCCCGCCGAACTGCTCGTGCCGACCGGGCGCGTGTCCCTGGACCGACAGCGCCAGGACCGGCTGGGCGTCCCGCTTGGCCTGTTTCGCGGTGCGCAGCAGGCGGAGCCCGTTGGCGTGCGTGGTGAAGACGTTGGTGCTGCCTAGGTCCCACAGGCCGATGCGGACGGCGACGGCGTCGGGGCGCTCGAGGATGACGTGGCAGGGCGCGGAGGCGTGCGCCAGCGCCGCGTTGACCGCGTCGACCCGGTCCGGAGCCGGGAGGTCCGCGGTGTCGAACACATAAGCCATCGCCCCGACCTCCGCACGTGCCGCCGCACATTCTGCACGGCAGGCCGCCGCCCGTGCGGGCACAGCCGCCTCCGGTGATCGGTTCCCGCTTACCGTTCGGCTGTGCTCTGGGGCCGGGAGGAGGAGTGTTCGGCGCTCGACGCGATCGTGGCGGCGACCCGGGCCGGTCGGGGCGGGGTCCTGGTGTTGCGGGGCGACCCGGGTATCGGCAAGACGGCCCTGCTCGACCACGTGTCGGACGCCCGCACGCTGCGGCTGTCCGGGGTCAAGGCCGAGGTCGGGTTCCCTTTCGCGGGACTCCACCGACTGTTGGACGCTGTGGACTTCCCACCAGGCACCGACCGCTTCGTCGTCGGGCAGGCGGTGTTGGCGCGGTTCGCCTCGCTCGGGCCTGTGCTGTGCTGCGTGGACGACGCGCAGTGGCTCGACGAGGACTCCCTGGAGGTGCTGGCGTTCGTCGGGCGGCGGCTGCACGCCGAGGGCGTCGGGCTGGTTCTCGCGACACGCGACGAGGTTGCGGGTCTGCCCACGCTCGAGGTGCGTGGCTTGGCCGAGGCTGACGGTGTCGCGATGCTCCGGTCCGCGGCGGGTTCGGTGGACAACCAGGTGGCGGCACGGATCGTTAGGGCGGTTGAGGGCAACCCGCTGGCTTTGCGGGAGATGGCGCGCGAGTTGTCGCCGGATCAGCTCAACGGCCGGGCGTCGCTGCCCGAACCGCTCCCCCTGGGCGGACGGTTGGCCGATCACCACCTGCGTCACGTAACCCGGCTGCCCGAGCCCACCCAGCGGTGGCTGTTGCTCGCGGCGGCCGAACCCAGCGGTGACCTGGCGTACCTCACCGACGCGGCCAAGCTGCTGGGCCTGGACCCAACAGCGCCCGAACCAGCCGAGACCGAGCGCCTGGTGACCCTCGGGACCACCGCTCGCTTCCAGCGCCCGTTGCTCCGCTCAGCGATCTACGGCAGCGCGACCGGCGTCGAACGTCGACGGACCCACGCCGCGCTGGCGGCGGTGATGGACGCCGATCGGCGGGCGTGGCACCTGGCCGCCGCCTGCCTCGGCCCTGACGACGCCGTTGCCGCCGAGTTGCTGCGCACGACCGACCTGGCGACCGCGCGCGGTGGGTACTCGGCCAGGACCCGTTTCCTGCTCAGAGCGGCCGAGTTGACCAGATCGGACACTGCGCGGGTCGATCTGCGGCTGGCCGCTGCCAAAGCCGCCTTGACCGCCGGAGCACCGACGCAGGCCATGGCGCTCCTGGACGGCCTCCCCGACGACCGCACGCTGCTGGTACGAGCCGGTGCCAAAGTCGCCCTCGGTGGTCGACAGGCCTTCGCCGAGGCAGCGGCTCTGTGCCTGGAAGCCGCGCGAGCACCTGATTCGACCAGCGAGGCGGCACTGGCCGCGATCGAGAACGCCCTCCAAGCCGAGCACCTACTGGCCGATTCCACCGTCGTCGAGATCGCCAAGGTGGCCGCCTCGGTGGTGGCCGCGGACGATTCGTTGACGTCTTTGCTGGTGCGGGCGTTCGCGGTGTTGGTCGACGAGGGGTACGAGCAGGCGGTGCCGCACATCCGGCGAGCGGTCATGGCGCTGCTGGATCCGGACACATCAGCGGACGAGGTGCTGGGCGGCTCCCTGATCGGGGCGTCGCTGTGTGCGCTGCTGTGGGACGCCGCTCTGCACCGCGCGGTGGTCGGCAGGGCCATCGAGACAGCACACCGCACGGGCGCCCTGGGGCGGCTGGACACCGCGCTGCACTGCGCTGCCACGATCGAGATCCAGCTCGGCGAGTTGCCTGCCTGGCGTGCTGAAGGCGGTGACATGGAGGAGGCGTCGCTGGCCCTCGGTCAAGGTGACTACGCGCGGGCACGGGCCATCGCGCAGCCGATGGTCGACGCCGACGCGATGGGCGTGCACACGAGGTGGCTCCCAGACCTGGTGGAAGCCGCTGTCCGCAGTGGCGACCGGGTGCTGGCGGCATCAGCTCAGGCCAAGCTGGCGAGTCGGCTGACGGCCACCGGCACGGTCTGGGCGAGGGGCGTGTTGGCCAGGACGCAGGCCCTGTTGGCGCCGGTCGGCAGTGCGGAGCCCCTGTACCGCCGCGCGATCGCCCTCCTGTCCGACTCCCCCGCACGCGCTGACCTGGCCCGCGCGCACCTGCTGTACGGCGAGTGGCTGCGCAGGCGAAAACGCAGGCGAGACGCCCGTGACCAGCTGCGCCTGGCGTCGGAGCTGTTCGAGCGGATGGGCGCGGACGCGTTCGCCGGTCGGACGGCCCAGGAGTTGGCGGCCACCGGGGACACCCCGACGCACCAGACGACCGGGCTGACCCCGCGCGAGCTCGACATCGCCACGTTGGCCGCAGGTGGGGCCACGAACGCCGAAATCGCGGCGCGGCTGTTCATCAGCGCGAGCACAGTCGACTACCACCTGCGGAAGGTGTTCCGGAAGCTGGGCGTGACCTCCCGGCGGCGGCTGGCGCACGTGCTGGCCACCTGAGAGGACTACGCGTTTCGCATGATTCGGCCACGGCGGCGGCCGCGCGACGATCGGTGGGTCGACCCGATCGAGAGGACGGTTCACATGCCGTACGTGACGACCGCCGACGACGCGCGGATCTACTACAAGGACTGGGGCGAGGGCAGGCCGGTGGTGCTCAGCCACGGCTGGCCGCTGAGCTCCGACAGCTGGGAGGCGCAGCAGTTGGCCCTGGCCAGCGGCGGCTTCCGGGCCATCGCGCACGACCGCCGCGGCCACGGCCGGTCCACCCAGACCTGGCACGGCAACGACATGGACACCTACGCCGACGACCTCGCCACGCTCATCGACACCCTGGACCTGCGCGAGGTCACCCTCGTCGGGTTCTCCACCGGCGGCGGCGAGGTGGCCCGCTACATCGGCAGGCACGGCACCGCCCGCGTCGCCCAGGCGGTCCTGGTGTCCGCGGTCCCGCCGTTCATGCTCCAGACCGACGACAACCCCGGCGGCGTGCCGGTCGAGGTGTTCGACGGGTTGCGCGCGGGGTCGCTGGCCGACCGCTCGCAGCTCTACCGCGACCTCGCCGACGGCCCGTTCTTCGGCGAGAACCGGCCCGGCGCCGACGTGTCGCAGGGCATCCGCGACGCGTTCTGGCGGCAAGGGCTGCAGGCCGGGCACCACAACGCCTACGAGTGCATCGCCGGGTTCTCCGCCACGGACTTCCGCGCCGACCTCGACGCGTTCGACATCCCCACCCTGGTCATCCACGGCGACGACGACCAGGTCGTGCCGTTGCCGGTCGGCGGCCAGGCCTCGGCCGCGCGGATCAAGGGCGCCACGCTCACCGTCTACCCGGGCGCCCCGCACGGCATCACCGACACCCACAAGCAGCAGCTCGCCGACGACCTGCTCACCTTCCTCAGGAGCCACTGATGCCCGCACCGGACACGATCGTCCTGATCCACGGTTTCTGGGTCACCCCGCGCAGCTGGGAGCACTGGATCAGCCACTACGAGAGCAAGGGCTTCAAGGTCCTCGCCCCCGCCTACCCCGGCCTGGAGGTCGAGGTCGAGTCGCTGCGGGCCGACCCGACCCCGATCGCCGAGCTGACCGTTCCGAAGATCATCGACCACCTGGCGTCGGTGATCGCCGAGCTGGAGGCGCCGCCGATCCTGATCGGCCACTCCGCGGGCGGCGCGTTCACCCAACTCCTGCTCGACCGGGGCATCGGCGCGGTCGGTGTTGCCCTGAACTCGGCGCCCACCGAGGGCGTGCGGGTGGTGCCGCTGAGCCAGCTGAAGTCCACGTTCCCGGTGTTCAAGAACCCGGCCAACCGGCACCGGGCGGTCCCGATCGACTTCGAGCAGTGGAACTACGCGTTCACCAACACCTTCACCGAGGAGGAGTCCCGCGCGCTGTACGAGCGGTACGCGATCCCGGTCAACGGCGGCATCGTGTGGGGCGGCGTGCTGGCCAACTTCCAGCCCGGCCACCAGGACACCTGGGTCGACTACGACAACGACGACCGCGCCCCGCTGCTGTTCGTCTCCGGCGGCGAGGACCACATCATGCCGCCCGCGGTGCAGCACTCCAACGCCAAGCACTACAAGTCGAAGACGGTCACCGAGGTCAAGGACTACCCCGGCTTCGCGCACCTGCTCCCCGCCCAGGAGGGCTGGCAGCAGATCGCCGACGACGTCCTCGACTGGGCTCTGCGGCACGCCGGGTAGCCCCCTGCGGTAGAAAGTCGGCATGACCGTCATCTACGCCGTCCGAGTCGACTTCCCAGACCCCGCCGTCCGCGACGACTACCTCAAGTGGATCACCACCGGCCACGCCGCCGCGGTCGTCGCGGCCGGTGCGCTCTCCGCCGAAGTCCTCTCCCTGGCCGACGGCGCCCTGGAGATGCGGTACGCCTTCAGCGACCGCGCGGCCCTGGCTGCTTACGAGTCGGGGCCCGCGGTCGCCTTGCGCGCGGAAGTGGGCGAACTGTTCCCAGCGGGCTCGTTCACCGTCACCCGAAGCACCGGCGAAATAGTCGCCCGAATCGGCTGACGGCGTGCGCGGATCGGCCCACACAGAGCTCAGGGCGTAACCGACTGGAGGTCGGTCACCTTGGCCCATGCGCCCAGGCGCCGGTAGCAGGCGTGCGCCAGGTCCAGGTAGTGGGCGGCCTTCGGGTCCCCGACCGACGCGGGTGTCCGGCCCGCTAGTTCCCAGGCGAAAGCGGCGTGTTGGCGGTGTCCCGCGCGCATCGCGGACTCGGCGGCGGCCGCCCAGACCGCCTGTGCCTGGCGCGGTTGGCCCGCGAGTCGGCCTTCGACCAGGAGGGCTTTGTGTTCCAGGCGATCTGGGGCGTCTTGGCTCCACGAGCGCAGACGGGCGAGCAGGTCCGTGGCACTTTCGCGGTCGCCTTGGTGTCCTCGGCCCAGCAGCGCGAGCGCGTACCACAGGGTGAACTCAGATTCCTCGATCTGACCGGTGATCGCGGGCAGCAACGGCTCGGCTCGGCGCGCGCACGCCACGGCCTCGGCGTAGCGGCGGTAGTAGACGAGCAGCCGCGCCTTGGCCGTCCAGTAGTAGGCGATCTGGTTGTACAGGTCGGTTTCGACGATGGCCGCGATGTCGCCCACACCGTCGAACCCCGGTGGATCCGTCAACGACCAGGGCTCGGTGGTCTCCCCCGCGAGGGCGCGGGCCACCTGGATCTCCAGCACGCAGTGGAACGCCGACGCCGTCACCCGGCCCCCGACCAGCGCGGCACCCCGCCGCCCCGCCGCCAGCACCGTCGGCACCGACGCGCCCGCCCGCGCCAGCAGCACGACGTAGCCCGCGATGTTGAAGCAGCCCAACATGTCCTCGCCCCGGTCGAACCCGGACCTGGCGTCGCGCGCCATCGAGCGCAGGTTGGTGGCGATGGGCCGCAGCCAGTGGTGCACGAACACGCTGTGCACGAACCCGGTGTAGGAGACCAACGGGGAATCGGCCCGCGCGGCCATCCGCCTGGCGAGCGAGGTCAGCGCGAACGCCTCCGCCCGGCGCAGGGGCACCTGGTCCAGCACGGCGTAGACCGCGATGACCCCTGGCGTGTACTGGTCGGCCCCGTACCGCAGCGTGAGCCGCATGGCCCACAGGCCGATCAGGTTGTAGAGGTCGATCTGCTGGTTCATGAACACGGCGGGCTCGATGGCCAGCAGCAGACCGACCACAGTGGTCATGCGGGCGTTGGTCGAGGCGGGCAACGCCTCCAGGCGCCGCACCAGATCGCCGCCCGCCGCCGCGGCGATGGCGGCCTCGGCGACGCGGATCCCCTCGGCCACCCCGTCGCGGCGCGGTGCGACACCGAGCAGTTCGACCGCGCGGAGTCCGAAGTGGACGGCCTCGGCGCCCATCCCCTCGTTGACCGCGCGGATCGACGCCAACCGCAGGTGCGCGCTCGCCCGGTCGCGCGCGCCTGCCCGGTCCCAGTGGTGGCCGAGCAACGCGTGGTCGGCGACCCCGCCGGTCGCCCCGCGGTTCTCCAGCCACCCCGCGACCCTGCGGTGCAGGCCCCGGCGCTGGCGGGTGAGCATCCGGTGGTAGGCCACGTCCCTGGTGAGCGCGTGCCGGAACGCGAACCGGTCCGCCCCGGCGGGCACCAGCAGTTCGCGGCGCACCAGGTCGGCCAGCGCGACGTCGAGATCGGCCCGCTCGGCGCGCGCCGGGTGCACGGCGCCCAGCGCGGTGCGGTCGAAGGCCTGGCCCAGCACGCTGGCGACCTTGAGGACCAGGTCGGCGGTCGGTCCGAGACCGTTGATCCGGCTGCCCAGCACACCCTCGACGGTGTGCGGTACCGGTAGCGCGGCCAGCGCCGGGGTTTCGACCTCCACCCACCCGGCGGGCCCGACCCGCACCACACCCGCCTCCCGCAACGCGGCAAGCAACTCCTCGGCCAACAACGGGTTGCCGCCGGAGCGCTCGGCGATCGACGCGGCCAGCGGCGGCGGCACCTCGGGGGTGCCCAACCTGGCGCGGACCAGGGCGATGAGGTCCGGCGCCGCCAGTGGACCGAGCACGATCACCCTGGCCGCGGCCGCCACCCTGGCGTGGTCGGGCAACGTCCGCTCGACGGGTCGACCCGCGATCACCACCAGCAGCGGCACCGGCAGGCTCGACACCGCCCGCACCAGCGCCCACGACGCCGAATCCAGCCAGTGCACGTCGTCGAGCGCGACGACGAGCGGACCACGGGCGGCAGCGGCACGCACCAGATCGACCAGGAGCCGCCGGACCGCGTCCGTACGGCGCTCACCCCGCAGCGCCGCGGTCATGGGTGTTTCCGGCACGTCGCGGTCGAGCACGCCGTTGAGCAGCGGAGCCGAGTCGGCGGGTGCGGCGGCCGCGAGGTCCGCGAAGACCGACCGCCACCCCCGGTAGGGCGTGCCGCGCTCCAGGTGGTCCGCCGCGCCCGTGAGCAGCCGAGCGCCCCGGGCCGCGGCGATGGACGGCAACTCGGCGAGCAGCCGTGACTTGCCGATGCCCGGCTCGCCTTCGACCAGCACCACCCGCGCGGTCCCGGCCGCCGCGTCCGCCAGGGCGGCGGTCAACGCGCGGCGCGCCCGGTGGCGCCCCACGATCGGCAGGTTCGACCGGTCGATCGGCGCGGGCGGCGGCTGGTTCGGTTCGTAGGCCGGCAGGACGTCGCGTTTGCCCTTGACGCGCAGCGCGTGCGCCGCGCCGAACCCGTGCCGGTAGCGGGCGACCCGCTCGGTCTCGGCGTCGCAGAGCAGGCTCCCGTCGCCGGTCGCCCCGTGCTGCATCAGCCGGGCCGCGGTGTTCATCACGTCCCCGATCACCGTGTAGGTGGCCCGGTGGTCGCCGCCGACCGGCCCGCAGAACGCCCGCCCGGTGGCGATCCCGATGCTCGGCCGGGCGGCGACCGGTGTGATGGCCCCGGTCAACGCGCGGGCGGCGTCGATCGCGCGGGCAGCGTCCTCCCCGTGGGCGAACGGCGGCAGGCCCGCCACCGCGACCAGGCAGGTGCCGTGGTCGTCGACACTGACGTCCAGCAGGTCGATGTCCCTGCGGCCCAGGTGGTGCTGGCTGATCCGCACCACCTCGTGCGCGCGCCGCGTGTCCGCCACCGCGTCGAACCCCGGGACGTGCATGAACAGCGCGGTCACGGTGCGCAGTTCGGCCAGCCACGACCGCTGTCCGTGCGCCAGCCTGGCGAGCACGGTCGCGGGCAGGTACGGCCGGAGCACGTCGATCGGCGGCAACTCGGCGGGTACCACCGCGCCGGGCAACACCGCGGGTCGATCCGGCAGCTCGGCGAGCTCCGGGGCCAGCCCCACTCGCCCGACGCCTGCCAGCCTGCCCGCCACGGACGCCGCCGCCAGCGCGGCACCGTCGAGCACGCAGTGCCTGCGCCCCCCGACACCACCCAACTCGACCCCGCACAACTCCCCGGCGCCGATGCCGAACCGGGTGACCAGGCGAATCCGGCCGGTCGGCTTGCCCGCCGCCAACTCCGCGGCGCAGGCCTTCGCATTGTGGGCGGCGGCGGCGAGATCGCCCGCACCGGATTCCCACAGTGCCACCAGGGCGTCACCGGCGAAGTTCACCACCTCGCCGCCGTGGCGGCCGATGACGTCGATGAGCCGGGCGTAGTAGCGGTTCAGCGCGCGGCTGAGCACATCAACCCCGTCGGGCCCCCGCGCGGCCAACCGTTCGCAGAGCGCGGTGAACCCCGAAACGTCCGCCACCATGACCGCGCCGCGCAGCCGACGGGCAGCGGGGAGGTCCGGCAGTCCACTGCCGGAAAGCCGCCGAAGGACGTAGGGGGGCACGAATCCCGCGAGGCCCCCGACCTCCGGCACGTCAGGGCTTCAGGGGCACGAGCGGGGTGAGCGGGTACTCGTAGTAGGGCGGCACCGGCTTGGGATCGATGGCGACCACGACGACCCGCGGCTTCGTCCCCTTGGCGGTGAACGCCTCCGTCAGCGTCTTGGCGAGGTGTTCGGGCGCCGACACGGACCACGCGTCGGCGCCCAACGACCGCGCGTAGGCCACCAGGTCGGGCTTGCCGATGCTGTAGTACCCGGTCCAGTCCTGCCCGGGGTCGAACCTCGCCATCCCCTGATCGGCCATGACGTGGCTGTCGTCGTTGAGCACGACCCACACCGCGGCCACCTCGTTGTGCGCGGCCGTCGACACCTCACTGCCGTGCATCAGGAACGCCGCGTCCCCGGTGATGGCCACGCAGGTCTGGCGCGGCTGGGCCAACTTCGCCCCGACCACGGCGCTGACCGCGAACCCCATCGGCGCCATCGCCGGGGAGTTGTGCATCTCGGCGGGCGGATCGATCGTGAGGTAGTGCAAGGACCACCCGGCGCAGTTGCCGCTGTCGACGAACACGTGGGACTCGGCGGGGAGGGTGGCGTTGATCGCCGACATCAGGTCCGTTGGCGCGATCCCCCGGTCGACCGGGGCTGTTCCCGCGGTCGCCACGGCCGGGGGGAGGGTCGACGAGAACGTCCGCTTGATCTGGGCGATCCACTCCCGCCTGCCCTTGGCCGACCCGGGCACCTCGGCCACCATGCCCTTGGCGTAGAAGGTGCCGATGGTCCGGCCGATGTCGGCCACGATGCCCTGGGTGATGGGGAAGCTGCGGCCGATCACGGCGGGGTCGAGGTCGACCTGGATGAAGGGGCCGCGCGCCGGGACGAGCTGCCGGTCGAAGGTGTTGGCGGGCAGCAGGGTCGACGACGTCGCCGCTTGTCCGAGCTTCGACCCGAGCACCAGCAGCCCGTCGTAGTCCGGCAGGCCCTTCTGCGGCGTCACGTAGGTGAACGCCCACGGGCAGCCCGACACGCCGTAGTTGCGCAACGAGAGGTAGTGGCTCTCGGGGAACAGGCCCTTGGCCGCCGGGGTGGTCATGACCGGGATCTCGAAGCGCTCGACGAACCGCTGGAACCGGGTGGCCACCGACCGGTCGCGCAGGGCGTACCTGCACCCGTTGCCCAGCAGGATGAGCGGCCGTTCGGCCAGCAGCAGGCGGTGCAGGGCGAAGGAGACACCGGTCGTGTCGTCGTTGCTCGGGGTGACCCGGTAGCGGCCGGTCGACGTCGGGAACTGGACCCTGGGCAACACCTGCGCCGACACATCACTCGGCAGGCTGACGTGCACAGCGGCGCCGGGAACCGACCGCGCGTCGCGCAGCGCCTGCTGGAACAGGGTGGGGAAACTCCCGGCGTCGTCGACGAGCACGCTGTAGCCGTTGGCGGCCCGGTAGACGGCGTGGACGTCGAGTTCGCCGTCGACGCCCTCCTGCAGGAACCCCTTCCCGAAGTACACCCGCGGTGCCTCGCCCGCCAGGGTCAACAGCGGGGTCCCGTTGTTGTGCGCGTTCATCGCGCCGGTGAGGGCGTTCGTGGCGCCGGGGCCGGAGGTCACCAGGACCACGCCGAGCTCGCGCTCACCCACCCTGGCGTAGCCGTCGGCCATGTACGCCGCCCCGGACTCGTGCCGCGCGATGACGTAGCGGGGCCCGGACTCGCGGCGCAACTTGTCCAGGATGAGCACCAGCGAGGCACCGGGCACACCGAAGATCGTGGTGACCCCCTCCAACCTGAGGTACCTCAGCACCAACTCGGCGGGGGTGACGTCGCGGAGTTCCTCGTAGTGCGCGAGGTCGTCGATTTCCTGGAGGAAAAGCCCGTCGATGTCGGTGGACAATGGTGAATCGACAACGTCATCGGTCATGACCTCAGCCCATTCTCGTGCGTGTTCGCCACCGGGGTGCCACCATGTACCAGGTCCATCCGGACGGTAGCAGAGATCGATGGAGAAAATGGTCGAGCAGCGGGGGCACACCCACGACCGGTTGACCGACAAGGGGGAAGTCCGGCTGCCCGGCCCGGCCGTGCGGTCCACGGCGGACAGTCCACCGAGCGCGGCCACGGTGCGCGCGTTGGCCGCGGTGCCCGCGTTCGCCGATCTCGAGCCGTCGACGCTCGTGGAACTGGCGGCGGTGTGCGGGCACCGGTGCTACCCCAAGGGGCAGGTCATCTTCCACCGCGGCGACCCCGGCGACTACCTCTACGTCCTCGTGGAGGGTCGGGTGATGGTCGCGCTGTTCTCCGCCACCGGGGGGCGGATGGTGGTGGACACCTGCGCACCGCCCGCGGTGTTCGGCGAGGTCGCGCTGCTCGACGGCGGGGTGCGCACGGCGTCGGTGGAAACCTTGGCGCCCACCAGGGTGTTGACGGTGGGGCGGGCCGACTTCCTCGCCCTGGTGCGCGACCACCCGGCGCTGCTGGAGTCGCTGCTGCGGGTGGTGGGCCTGCTGTTGCGCCAGACCCTGGAGCGCAATAGCGATCTGATGTTCCTCGACCTGCAGGGGCGGGTCGCGAAGAACCTGGTCCAGTTGGCCACCAGCCGCGGCGTGGTCACCCCGGCGGGGGTGACGGTGGAGTTGGGCATCACGCAGGCGGCGTTCTCCGACATGGTCGGCGGTTCCCGGCCGATGGTGAACCAGATCCTGCGCGGCCTGGTCAACCGCGGGCTGCTGTCGCTGCACGGGCGCACCGTCACGGTGCACGACCTCCCGGGACTGCGGCACCGCGCCGGGCTGTAGCGGTTGTCAGATTTCGAACACCCCCGGCGTTAGCGAGCTGACTGCGCCGCGCGGCGGTCACGCGGGACCATTCCCGCGAATCCGCGAGACCCCGACCACACAATGTCAGCACCGAGGTTTCTCCCACCACTCAGCTGAGTGAACCAATACCAGAAGGATTACCCAGGATGGGCGATCAGGAAAAGCGTGACATCGCGATCGTCGGCGGTGGGGTGTCCGGCCTCTACGCCGCCTGGCGCATCCTGACCGACGCGCGCACCCGGCGCGGACCGCTACCGCGGGTGGTGGTCCACGAGTCGGCCGACCGGGTCGGCGGCCGCCTGCAGACCTGGCTGCCGCTCGGCCGCGACGGCGGGGTCCGGGCCGAGCTCGGCGGTATGCGGTTCCTCGACGCCCAACGCCTGCTGGTCGGCCTGCTGCCCCGGCTGGGCCTGCTCGACATCGAGCCGTTCCCCGTCGACGGGGACAACCTCCGGTTGCTGCTGCGCGGGCGCGCAACCCCGTTGACCACGCCGGACCCCACCGAGCGGTACGAGGTGTCCGCCTCGGTGCGCGGCAAGACCGCGGGCGCCGTGCTCGACGAACTGATCCTCGAGGTGCTGGGGACCGAGGCGAACCGGCGGGTGCTGCGGCAGCGGATCGGCAAGGACCTGCCGACCGACCGCCGCGAGTGGGACGAGGTGAAGAGCGGGCTGACCTGGCGCGGTCGCGGCCTGTGGGAGGTGGGGTTCTGGAACCTGATCAGCGACCTCCGCGACCCGGAGACCCACCAATACCTCTGCGACGCGTTCGGCTACTACAGCATGGCCGCCAACTGGAACTCGGCCGAGGTCATGCAGGAGACCCTGCTCGACTTCGGCGGCGGCTCGGCGTACCGCACCCTCGGCGCGGGCATGCAGGCCCTCCCGGACACCCTCGCCAGGCGGGTGCGCGAGCTCGGGGGCGAGATCGAGCTGGACACCCGGCTCGACTCCTTCGACCTCGGCCAGGACTCCCGCCCAGTCCTGCGCCTGGTCGGGCCGCACGGTGTGCGGACACGCGCGGTCGACGAACTGGTCCTAGGCCTGCCGCGGCGCGCGCTCGAACTGCTCGCCCCCAGCAAGGCGTTTGACCTGGTCGCCGACAGCACCCTGCGCGCACTGGTGCGGACGGTCGCGCCGGTCCCGATCTTCAAGCTCTTCCTCTGGTACCCCCAACGGTGGTGGGAGCGGTTCGGCATCACCCAGGGGCGCTCGGTGTCCGACCTGCCGATCCGGCAGACCTACTACTTCGCGCCCAGCGGGTCGTCGCCGACCCCGGCCGGGCTCCTGATGGCCTCCTACGACGACGCCAGGGCGGTGCAGTACTGGCAGGGGCTCATCCCCCGCGGCGAACGCGGTCCCGACGAGGTGCACGCGGCCATGCGCGGGCTCGCCGAGCGAGTGGGGTGGACGGAGGAGGTCCCGTACCCGCCACCGCACCTGCAGGTCGCGGGGGCCGACATGTGCAGGCACGCCAAGGCCCAACTCGCGCGGCTGCACGGCGTGCGGGAGGACGAGATCCCCGACCCGGAGGTCGGTGCCTTCGCGGACTGGACGCGCGACCCGTACGGCGGGGGCCGGCACTTCTGGGTACCCGGCGTGGACGTGCGGGGGGCGATGACGCGGATCAAGCAGCCGCTGGGCCCCCACGCGCACGTGTACGTGGTCGGGGAGGCCTACTCCGGTATGCAGGGGTGGATCGAAGGTGCGCTGACCGCCACGGAGGTGGCGTTGCAGCGGTACTTCGCGCTCGACCGCCCGCAGTGGCTGCCCGCCGACTACTACCTCGGCTGGTAGGCCGCCCCGATGAACGCGCCGCACATCTCGCTGACCGGTGACGTCCGCGTCGAACTACCCGGTCGTCCGATCGCCGGGGGAAGCCCCGCGCTGCGGTCGCTGCAGGCGCGGACCGTGCTGGCGGTGCTCGTCCTCGAACGACCGCGCCCGGTCCGACGCGACGAACTGGCCGAGGTGCTCTGGCCAGACGACCGCCCGGCTTCCTGGGAGTCGGTGCTGCGCACAGCCGTCGCGCGGGTGCGAACCGCCTTGGCCGAGGCCGGGCTGGACCCGCGCACGACCATCCGCGCCGCCTTCGGCTGCTACCAGATGCACCTGCCCGACGAGACTGTGGTGGACATCGAACGAGCGGCCACCGACGTCGAGTCCGCCGGGAACCTGCCCGTGACCGAGGCGGCCCGGCTGCTGGCGCGCGCTACCCGGGTCACCAGACTGCCGCTGCTGCCGGAATCCGACGGCGAGTGGGTGACCCGCCACCGGGCCGGGCTGCGCACGATCCACGCGCGGGGGCTGCGGGCTCTGTGCGCGGTGGAGATCGCCGCGGGCCGGATCGGTGAAGCCACCGCCGCGGCCGTCGAACTGGCCGACCTCGACCAGTTCGACGAATCAGCGCACCGCCTCCTGCTCACGACCCTCGCGGAGAACGGCAACCGCGCCCAGGCGCTGCTGACCTACGAACGCTTCCGCGTCCTGCTGGCCACCGAACTCGGCATCGCGCCCTCCCCCGAAACCCAGGCGGCGTACCTGGATCTGCTGAACCTCGAACAGGTCAGCGCCTGACCGCGACGGTGGCGAGCCGCGTGCGGGTCCCACACCGCGAGACCGACATGGCGGTGGTCCCGACCGGAATCCGGTCGGGACCACCGTGGCGATCCGCTAGGGCAAGACGATCACTCGCCGTTGCCCTCACCGTCGCTGCAACCGAGGCTCAGGGTGCTCCCGGTGTCGTCCACGCGCTCCGGTTCGGCCTGGGTCTGCAGCTTCAGCACCTCGTTCATCTCGATCTCCTCCTATGCCGTCGACACCGCGGTTCGGTGTCGCACGTGGGGTGGGGACGCCGACACAGCGGCGTCCAGGGTGAACAGCAGGTCGGTCTGGTTCGACAGCAACCGGTGCAAGGTGAGCAGGACGCCCGCCGCCCCGGTCCACAGGTCCGCGCTGAGGCGGGACCCGAGCCCACCCGACCAGCTGACCCCGGTCGGTCCGGGGGTCGCGTACTGAAACAGGGCGCGGCCGGAATCGGTCGCCGCGAGGGCCAGTTCTGGGCGGTCCAGCAGGTGGGCGAGGTCGGCCAGGACGAAGGCGAGGCCCGCTTGGCCCTGGAAGAGACCGCCGGTCGCGGTGAAGCGGACGGTGAGGGCGCGCAGGCAACCGTCGAGGGTTGGCGCCAGGTCCGGTTCCGGTCGGTGGCTGAGGTACCTGGCGAGCACGTGGGCGTACCCCGCGCTCCCGGTGTGGAGGTACGGCAGGTTGCGGTGGTCGGCGCGGGACGGGTGGAAGCCGATCGCGTCGGTCGGCCACGGCCTGGAGTGCGCCAGTTCCTCCCGCAGCAGGCGGAATCCGCGGTCGAGGTGCGCGCCATCACCGGTGAAACGGGCCAGGTAGTAGAGCGCGAGCGCGATCCCGGTGCGGCCGTTGGCGAGGCCGCTGGCGTCGTCCGCGCCCAGCCAGTCCACCAGTGGCTCGCCGTCCGGGACGCGTTCGAGGAGTTGGCTCGCCCGGTCGAGGTGGTTCGGGTCGGCGGTGCGGCCGTACGCGGCGAGTTCGGCCATGGCCACACCCGCCGCACCACCCCCGAGCGTGCCGGACCGCCGGACGAGCGGGTGCTCGTTGGCCGCGGCGAGCAGTCGAGCGGCCGCATCGTCCTCTCCGAGGTCGGCGAGCACCCACGCGACGCCTGCGGTGCCGAGGAACAGACCGGGCGGCAGGCTCTCGGCCAGTGCCTGATCTCTTACCCTGCCAACGATCCGCGGGTCGACGGGTTCACCCACAGCACGAAGTGCGTGCAGCACACCAGCTGTACCGTGCCCGACGCACACCGTGTTGGTGCGCAACCCATCCGGTGCGGGCGGGTAGGTCCACCGGCGCCGGTCGAGGTCGGCCGCGGCGGCCAGTGCCGCGGCGGTGCGCTCGCGGAGCCAACGCAGGTGCGATTCGGGATCGGCGACGACCGCCGCGGGGCTGGGCAACGCGCGGGCCGCCGTGCGCGGGTGGTGCCTGGTCACGGCCCGCCACAACCGGTCGGGCACCGGGGCGAACTCGGTCAACCCGGCCCGCAGGTGGTCGAGCACCTCCGGGCAACGCCGCGCGATCGGGTGCAGCGGGAAGACGAGCAGCTGAGCGATCGCGGCGAGCCCGTGGCGGTCGTAGTCGGTGGGCCCTGTGACGGTTGCCCGTGGTGGCAGGTAACCAGGGTCGCCGATCACGTGGAAGGGCTCGGCGAGGCTGCGCGCCGCTTCGAAGTCGACCAGGCGGACGTTGTCGTCGTCATCGACCATGATGTTGCCGGGCTGGAGGTCGACGAAGACGTACCCCAGTGCGTGGAGCCTGGTGATGGCGTTCTCGACCTGGTCCAGGATGGCCCGGCCGCGCCGGTAGTAGTCCGCGAACGCGGTCCTCGGCTGCGCGACCCGGATGGCGGGCGCGTGCTCGATGGTCCACGCCCGCAACGTCTTTCCCGGGATGTGCTCGGTGACCAGGTAGGTGTGTTCCCAATGGGTGAAGTGGTCAAGGGGCTGCGGGCACAACCCGGGTGCGGCGGCGTGCACTGCCCGCAGCACCAGGTATTCGTGCTCGAGTCGGGCCTGGGCGTCGCGCCCATCGCCGAGGTAGCCGTTGTGGGCTCTGGCTTCCTTGATGAACACCGCCTGCCCCGCCCCGGTGCGCGCCCGGTACGCCCCACCCGCGTTGCTGTGCTGCAACACGGCCTCGAACGTGTAGCCGCGGAAGGCGACGGGCTCGTCGTCGGCTACCCTCGCGGCTGGCGCGAACGGATCGACAACCCCGTGCGGCAGCCGGAACTCCGGGCGCCGCTCGTCGAGGACCACCAGCCCGTCGGGCGTGCGCGTGGTGTGGGTCCAGGTGCCATCGGCCTCAACCCGCCCCTGGTCGACAAAGGCACCGTACCGATAGGACACACACCGCGACTCGCCGAACCGGCGGTCGGTGAGCACGTACGGTCCCGCGACGCCTGCCAAGTCCCGCTCCAGGTCCACCATCAGCTCACGCGCGGCGTCGGCCGTGGCCGGGTAGGCGGCGCAGAACTTGCCGCTCTGGACCCGGTTGGCGTGCTTCCCGTGCGACCGCAGGAAGTGGTCGCGACCGGCCAGGTGCTTGAACGGCACGGCCAACCGCACGCACGCCGCGGTCACCACGTCCAACACGACTTGGGCGTTGGCCAGCGACGCGCTGACGTGCACCTTCCACCCCTGCGCGGGCAACACGACACCCGGCGGCTCCCAGCAGCTCCACACGTCACGGTCCCGACGCCGCCACCCGACCGGCGGCACCCCAGGCTCGAACCGGCGTCCCGGGTCGGCGTCGGCCAACGGCCCGAAGAGGTCCGGGTCGGCGAAGGTGTACTGCGCATCGGCGAACACTGTGCCGCTCCTCCGCTCGGTCGACGAGCACGGTCGGTGATTGCGTCAAAGCGAACCGTACGCAGCTCACGCAGACCGACCGCAGATCGAGCGCAGACCGCGTTCGACGACGAGGACTTCGGCGGCACAGACCCCAAGTACCTCCTCGTCAAACTCTGATCACGAAGCAGGGCAACACTTCCGTATCCCACCGCTCGTCGTCGTAAGATCAACGAGCCAGCCGCCCACCCCTGTCGAGAAAGGCCGCACCCATGCGCAAGTGGCTCCCCCTTGTCCTGACCGCCCTCACCTTCGCCACCCTCTCCCGGATCTCCGACGTCGCCCCAGTCCTCATCGGCGGCCTCTGACGCTTCTCCGCCCCGCAGCTACCCCAGCGCCTCGACGTGCCGCGCGACCAGTGCCGCGTGGGACAGGGGCGTGGACAGGTCCTCGACGTCGGGGTTGGTGGTGTAGTCGAGGACGACGATGTCCTGGGTGGCTGCGAGGTGGCGGAGTTCGGTGACCAGGTTGGCCACGCGATGGGTGAGGACCCAGGTGTAGGTCGGTAAGTAGATCTGCCGTCGGGCGTCCAGGTAGGTGAGGATGGTGTCGCTGGTCGGGCCCGCGCGGTGGCCGACGACCGGGCCGTAGCGGCGGGTGGTCCGCTTGATGCCTCGCATCGAGGTGATCCCGAGCTTGGCGAGGTCGACATCGTTGTGCTCGAACACCTTCAGGGCTTGCCAGACGCCTTCCACCGACTGGGCCGTCACGTCGGGCACCCTAGGAACCGGGATTCCGCCGTGCGGGTAGAACGGGCTGAACCGGACCCAGGGATCGGGGCCCTTCGACGTCACGTCCACCACCGCGGCGCCTGGCCAGCGGGTGGCGATGGCGCGGGGGGACAGTCTCCTGGTGGCGACGGTGATCGGCACGGTGTTCTCCAGCTACGGTGTTCTCCAGCACGAGCAGGATGTCGTGGTCCATTCACCGTAGAGCGCCGGTACGACACTTCCTTCTAGGTGAGCAGGGCCGTCAGTTCGGTCAGGCCGCGGTCCAGGCGGCGGAAGTAGGTGGCTCGGCTCAGGTGTAGGTCTGTGGCGACGCGGATGTGGTTTCGGTGGGATTGGGTGTAGTAGCCGTGGAGGGCGCGGCCCGCTTCTGCCGATATGGGGTCCTCGGAGGCGGTGAGGCGGTCGAGGGCGGCCATGACTCGCGTGCGTAAGGCGATCGGGCCGGAGTCGGCGAGGGGGTTGCGGGTGAGCGCAGTGTCGTCGCGGAGGTGTTCTAGGGCTTGTTTGACGTGGCGGCGGGGGTCGGTGGGGGTGGTGAGGCGGTCGAGCCAGGCGGGGACGGACGTCAGGTCGTGGTGGTAGATCTCCGAGTCCCGACCGCACGAGTACGGGTCGTGGCGGGCGTCGCCGACGTACTGGAAACCCAGGCCACGGGCCAGGTTCTGGTACTCGGGCCACGGCGTGGCCACGACGATCCGGCGGGCGCGCACGCCGGTGGCGACGATGTGGCGCAATAGGGCGGCATGGCGCACGGCGTCGTCGCACACGGCCATGCCGACGAACACCCCGCCGTCGTCGGTCAGGTCGTCGGTGTGCTGCTGCAGGAGCGGTTCGATGGCTGACACGGACTTCGCGTCGATGCGCGGGATATAGGCCATGCCGACAGCCCGGTCCCCGTCGCAGACCAGGTGGAAGCCGTCGGGGCTGTGGTCGAGCCACCCGCTGAGCAGCCGCTCGCAGTGGCGCGCGTCCAGGCCCCGGCGTTTGACCCAGCGGTGCACCAGCGCGGCGATGCGGTCGTGGTCACCGGGTTTCGCCGGACGCGGTCGGACGACGTCGTGGCCGCCGGGGAACAGCGTGCGGCGGATCATCGGGTCGTCGGTGAGGAACAGGCCGTGCTCGGCGAGCGAAGCGCGGTCGGCCTCCTCGCGGGCGGCGGCCAGCAGCTGTCGGGTGCGGGTGGCGGCCATCGTCAAGGCGGCTCGGCGCGCGACCGGGCGGCGCCACCGGGCGCGGAGGTCGAGCAGGGTGCGGAACGGTTCGGCCACGGCGAGTCCCCGGTCGGTGGCCTGCACCAGGTCGTTCTCGCCGATGGCGGTGAACAGGTCGTTGCCCTCGTCGGGGAAGAGGTCGGCCAGCAGTTCCTCGTCGCCGCGGCCCACGATCGCCAGGAGGTCCAGGGCGGCGGTGTCCCGGTGCCGGTTCGTGAGGCGGTCCAGGACATCGAGCAGGACGTGGTCGGCGAGGGCGCCGGTGACGTCGGCGGGGATCGTCAGCAGCGCCTGGCACAGTCCGCGCGCGACCAGGGGCAACCCGCCAGCCAACCGGACGACCAGGTCGACGTGCTCGTCCACCCCGCGCGCCACCGCCAACCGCTCGATCTCCTCGTCGCTCCAGCGGGGAACGCGCACCACCACGGCGTCGCCCAACGGCAGCGGCGCACGGCTGACGACGACCACCCTCGGCCCGAAGGGCGCGCGGCCGTCCGCGTAGTCGGCCCGCCCGGGGGCTTCGGCGGCGACCGCGGCGAGGACAGCCGACTTGCCCACCCCCAGCGGTCCGGTCAGGTTCACCACCAGGGGTCCGTCGGTGTCGAGCAGGGACACGACCCGCTCGACGACCGCGTGCTGCGACTCGCTGTGGACCCGGTCGCGCGTGGCGACGTTGGTGAGCATGACCAATCCCTTCCGAATTGCCTGGTAACGGTTCTACCCCAGGCGGCAGCCGCCCCGACGGGGTTGAGACGCGGGTGAGACTCCGCGCCGCCCGCGCGCACCTAGCGTCAGCGGCAGTGACCCGAGGAAAGGATCCCCTGGTGAAGAAGCTCGCAGGCGCCGTGGCAGCCGTGGCATTGACCGTCGGCGTGATGGTCGGCGCGGCCGGGACCGCCAGCGCCAAGCAGTGCACCCCGACCGACGTCGTCGTGGCGACCTACACCTTCGCGTACGTGCTGGAGGGCACGTCCGTCTACGTGTACGTGGACGGCGACGGGAACAAGTACTACTCCAGCAAGTGGAAGGGCCAGAGCTTCAACGAGTGCTGATCGGCGAGGGCGCCCTCACCCCCAGGAGAGGGCGCCCTCATTCCGACCGCACCCGGTCATGGCCGCGCACCGCGGGGGCGAGCGCGAACACGGCGGCGCAGAACAGCACGACGGCCAGCAACGCCCTGCTGAGGCCGAACGCGCCCGCCAGCCCGCCGATGAACACCGGTCCGACGAGGAACCCGAGGTACCCGCAAGCCGCGACGGCCGAGATCGCCTGCCCGGGTGACTCCGGGCAGGTCTTGGCCGCGGTGCTCCACGCGAGCGGGACGATGGCCGACACCCCCAGTCCGACCACCGCGAACCCGATGATGCCCAGCACCGGCTCCCCGGCGAGCACCGTCACCCCGAACCCGGTGGCGGCGACCACGGCCGCGACCCGCATCAGGACGACGGCTCCACTGACCCCGGCCACCCGGTCTGCGACCAGCCGCACGGCGATCATGGCTGTCGAGAACGCGAAGTAGCCCAGCGAGGCGATCCCAGACGGCGCACCGGTCACCTCGGTCAGGTAGACGGCGCTCCAGTCGTTGACCGTTCCCTCGGCCAGGAAGCCGCAGAAAGCGATCGCACCGAGCGGGACGAGGGCACGGCCGGGCAGCACCAGGGCGGCTCCTCCTTGGCCGTGGTCCGGGCCGGTGTAGAAGCCGGTCGTCACCGCGACGACGCCGATACCGCACAGCACCGCGCCCGCTACGGCGAAGTGCAGCGACACCGGTACCCGCAGCGCCGCCAAGGCAGCGGCGGCCCCGGCTCCGACCAGGCCCCCCACGTTCCAGAAGGCGTGGAACCCGGCGAACACCGCTCGGCCGTACGCCGCTTCGACCCGCGCGGCGTGCGCGTTCATCGACACGTCGAGCAGACTGTTCCCGGCGCCGAGGAGGAACAGAACGCAGGTCAGTGACGCAGGGCCCGCGGCGAACGCGGCCAATGGCAGACAGGCGCAGAGGAGCACGGCACCCGACAACGCCCCGGTCCTGCTGCCCACTTTGACGATCACCGACCCCGACAGGGCCAAGGCGACGACTGATCCCGCCGCCAGCCCGAACAGCGCGACGGCGAGTTGCCCGGTGTCCACCCCGGCCTGGCCTTGGACCTCTGGCACGCGCGCGGCCCAGGTCGCGAACGCGGCGCCGCACACCGCAAAGACGACCGAGACCCCGATCCGCGCCCGTTGATCGCGACGAGTCACCACCGCAGGTTCTCATCGCCGGTTCGCGGGCCACGGGGCTGGGAGGTCGAGGCGGGAGAGGCGGGTGGGGTCGGCGAGGATCGAGATCTCCAGGATCGCGGTGCTCGTGGTGGTGAAGCCCATGACCGACACCGGGTGGCCGTCGCGGGTGTTGAGGAGGCCGGGGGTGCCGTTGACCAGGGTGGGGTGGCTGGTGGTGGCGTTGGCCATGCGCTGGAAGTGGGACAGGTGACCGGCGACGGCTTCGGCGCCGCGTAGGACGAGCATGGGGCCCGGGGACGCGTCGGCGCGCAGGGTGACGTCGGGGTCGAGGATCTTGAGCAGGGCGGTGAGGTCGCCGCCCCTGGCCGCGGTCAGGAAGGCGTCGACGAGGCCGCGCTGGGTGGTCGGGTCGGTCGCGGTGGTGGGGGCGCCCTGGACGCGGCGGCGGGCGCGGCTGGCGAGTTTCCTGGCCGCGACCGGGGTGCGGTCCATGATCGGGGCGATCCGCTCGAACGGCAGGCCGAACAGGTCGTGCAGCACGAACGCCAGCCGCTCCGGCGGGCTCAGCGAGTCCAGCACCACCAGCAGCGCCAGCCCGACCGAGTCGGCGATCAGGGCCTGGTGCTCGGGGTCGCCGACGACCGGGTCCGGCAGGTGGGTGTGCGGCGGGTTCTCCTGGCGCAGCTTGCGGGCGCGCAGCATGTCCAGGCAGACCCGGCTGACGACCGTGGTCAGCCAGCCGCCGAGGTTGGCGATGTCGGCGGTGTCGGTGCGGGCCAGGCGCAGCCAGGTTTCCTGGACGGCGTCGTCGGTGTCGGTCAGGGAGCCCAGCATCCGGTGGGCCACCGCGGTGAGGTGCGAGCGGTGTTCCTCGAACCGGCGGGCCAGGAAGTCGTGGTCGTCCATGCGCTCGCTCTCGTGTCGGGGTTCACCCCCCTGACGAACCGGCGGGCTCCGATGTGACGGTCACATCCGCGTCGACCCGCGCGTCGAGGCTCCAGGGGATCGACAACGACGATCGGAGCGGCGCGAACGATGTTCGACGGAGATGTCCACGGGACGGTGGCCCCGGGGTTCGAGGCGGTGCGCGACGAGTTCGCCGCCGCCGGGGTTGGTGGGGCGGGCGCGCAGGTCGCCGTGTACCTACGCGGTGAGCAGGTTGTCGACCTGTGGGCCGGTGACATGACCGGCGAGGCGCTGACCGGCGTGTACTCGTCGACCAAAAGCATCACGGTCCTGGTGGCGGCGCTGCTGGTGCAGGACGGCCTGCTGGACCTGGACCGGCCCGTCGCCCACTACTGGCCCCGGTTCGCCGCGGCGGGCAAGGACCGGATCACGGTGCGCGACGTGCTCACCCACCGCAGCGGCGTGATCGGCGTCGACGGTGGCTTCACCGCCGACGAGCTCGCCGATGACCAGGTGATCGCGCAGCGGTTGGCCGACCAGCGCCCGTACTGGCGGCCGGGGTCGGCATACGGCTACAGCGGGTTCGTGTCGTTCGCGATCGTCGGCGAGGTCGTGCGCCGGGCGACCGGGTGGACGGTGCGGCACCACTTCGAGGAGCGGGTGCGCGCACCGCTCGGGCTGGACCTCTACCTCGGTCTGCCGTCAGCGCTGGAGGACCGCTACCTGGAGGTGCTGCCCGCGCCGCAGCGCCCGGATTGGGCGAGCGGCCCTGGGCCGCGGAGCATCACCGGCATCGGTTACGGCCTCGACTCGACACCGCCGCTGGATCAGGTGGCGTTTCTCAACACCCGTCGCGTGCGGGCTCTTGGGCCGGTGTCCGCCGGGGGTGTCGGCAACGCTCGAGGGCTGGCCGGGCTGTACGCGGCAGCGGCGTTCGGCGTCAACGGTCAGGCTCCGCTGCTCACGCCCGAGGTGCTCGGCGAGTTCTCGATGCTCCACTCGACCGGCCGGGACCTGGTTGTGGGAGACGCGGGCCAGTACGCCCTGGGGTTCCAGGCAAAGGGGCAACGCTACCCCTTCCTGGGCGCGAACGCGTTCGGCCACAACGGATCCGCGGGTTCGGAGGCGCTCGCCGACCCGCACAGCGGCATCGCTTTCGGCTACACCCGCCGCCGCTTCTCCCCCACCTGGTCCTACCCCGAACACGACCGACTCGTCGCCGCCGCGGTCACATCCGCCCTGCACGCCGCGTCAGTGCACTGACCGCCAACGGAAGGACCACCATGTCGCGCCTGCCCAACCCCGCCAAGCTCGTCCCCGAGCTCGGCAAGATCGCCGCCTCCCTGTTCGCCGCCACCGGAAACGGGTCGGTCCCGCAGACCACCATCAGCCTGCTGCAACTGCGGGCGGGCCAGATCGTCGGCAACACCTACCTGACCACCATGCACACCAACGCCCTCGTCGACGCGGACGACAACCGCCACACCGCCGTCGCGACCTGGCGCGACTCCCCCGACTTCACCGCCCCCGAACGCGTCGCCCTGGCCCTCGTCGAAGCCGTCCTCACCCCCAACCCCACCGGCGAACGAGTCCCCGACGCCCTCTACGACGAAGCGTCCTCCCACTACGACGACAAGGCGCTGACCACGCTGATCCTCGCGATCAGCCAGGTGTGCTTCTTCCTCCCCCTCGCCCTCATCGGCAAGCCGCTCCCCGGTGTCTCGCCCGCGCGGCAATGGCGGGACTGACCCTCGTGGAAGCGAGGATGACCAACCCCGCCCACGTGATTCCCGTTGCGGGGCAAGCGATCCAGACCTTGACCCAAGCCCTCCAGCAGGACATCGTCCCCCTCACCACCCTCATGCTGACCGCCGTCCGCGCCAGCCAGATCAACAGCGGCAGCGCCTGCCTGCACGCCGACATCACCGAAGCCAGGAAAGCGGGCGTCACCGAAGACCAACTGGCCACCGTCGCCGCCTGGCGAGACTCCCCCTTCTTCACCGAAGCCGAACGCGCCGCCCTAGCCCTGGCCGAAGCCGCCGCCCGCCAAAGCGACCGCTCAACCGACGCCGTCCCCGACGCCCTGTGGGACGACCTCGTGACCCACTACGACGTGTGGCAACGAGCGGTGCTGATCCTGTGGATAGCCACCAGCAACCTGTTCAACACCATCAACAACGTCATCAGAGAACCCGGCGGCACCACCTGGATCTGACCCCCATGCCCCGAGGGCCTGCGGTAACCCCCCACCGCAGGCCCTCGGCCCGTCCGTGGAACGTGAGGTCGGGTGGGACCGATGCACGGGAGTCACGGCCGACGACGGGCCGGAGTCGCCAACAACCCGTTCGCACCACTGGTCGAATGGGGCCATGCTGGGGTGGGGAGGTGGCGGGTGCGGCGGTTCTTCGAGCGGGACGGGGTCGTGCGGGGGTGTGTCAGCTTCGACGGGAAGCGGTTGCCGAGGGTTCGGGAGGTCGCTGATCCGGCCTGGGTGGGGGTGCACCGGACCGGGGCACGGGTGACCGCATACGTGGGGCGGGATGTGGACGAGGAGTTGGGGGGCCTCGTCGGGGGTGGGGGGTTTGTGCTGTTGGTGGGGGACTCGGCGGCGGGGAAAAGTCGAGCGGCGTTTGAGGCGGTGCGGGGGCAGCGGCCCGGGGATGAGTTGTTGGTGCCGCGGACGCGGGCGGATGTGGCGGCCGCGGCGGAGTATGCGATGCGGCGACGGGGGTGCGTGTTGTGGTTGGACGACCTGGAGCGGTTCGTGGGTGGGGCGGACGGGCTCAACGCGGCGCAGGTGGCGGGGCTGGTGGGCCGGGGGGCCGCGGTCTTGGTGTGCGCGACCTTGCGGGTGGAGGAGCGCGGTCGGTTGCTGGACGTGGGGCGCGGCGGGGATGAGTCGAACCGGGGCGGGGCCAGGGAGGTGGGGCACATCCTGCGGCTCGCCACGACCGTGCACCTCAACCGGCGGTTCTCCCCCGGCGAGCTGACCAGGGCAGAGTCGACAGCCGCGCGAGACCCGCGGGTCGGGGAAGCTCTGGCGCACGCCGATTGGTGCGGGGTCGCGGAGTACCTGGCGGCGGGTCCGCAACTGTTGGCGAAGTGGCATGACGGCTGGGCGCCCGGAGCCCAGCCACGCGGGGCCGCACTGGTGGCCGCCGCCGTTGACGCCCGGCGGGCCGGGTTCCTGCGGCCTGCGACCAGGGAACTGCTGGTACGGCTGCACGAGCTGTACCTGGAGGCGGCGGGCGGGACGCGGCTAAGGCCGGAGCCGCTGGAGGAGGCGTTCACCTGGGCGGAGGAAGTCCTGCACGCGACCGCGGCGTTGCTGCACGTGGATCACGCTGGCAGCTACGTCGTCTTCGACTACCTCGTCGACAACGCGCAGCGGCAGTCGACCGCGGATGACCACGTCCCGGCGGGGACGCTGCGCGTCCTGCTCGACTACAGCGACCCAGTCGACACCTTCGCGATCATCGACCTCGCCATCGACCGCGGCTGGTACGACCTCGCGGACACTGCCTCCGGCGTCCTCAACCGGCTGACCGCGGCGCTGCCCGGCGAGCACCCGGACGCCCTAGCTGCCGCGCACTACCGGGCACGCATCGCGATGTGGCAAGGCGACTACCAACTGGCCTGCGACACCTACCGCGACGTCCTCGGCAAGAGGACCGCGGTACTCGGCGACTCCCACCACAGCACCCTCGCGACGCGCCACGACTACGCGTGGACGCTGTCGGCCTGCGGTTCCCACGCCGCCGCCGAGCACGAGTTCACCGCCGTCGTCGAGCTGCGAACCTCGGTGCTCGGCGGGGAACACCGGTTGACCTTGAGTGCCCGGCACAACCTGGCGTGGGTGATCTTCCAAGCTGGGGACCCACCGCGGGCGAAGGCGCTGTACGAGGAGGTCCTGGCGTTGCGCACCAAGACCCTCGGGTACGACCACGAGGCCACGCTCACCACCCGCCACGACCTCGCCCGGGTAGCCGCCCGCCTCGGCGACCACGGCACCGCCGAAGCCGAGATCACCGCTGTCCTAACGGGGCGCCTGAGCTACCTCTCCCCTGACCACCCTTACGTGCTGACAGTGCGACACGACCTCGCCGCCCTTGCCTTGGCGGGTGGGCGGCTGGCGGACGCGGAGAAGCAGTTCGCGGCGGTTCTGGACGATCGGACACGGGTGCTCGGCTCCACGCACACCCACGTGGCCACGACGAGGCTCGAGCTCGCCCGGGTCACCGCCATGCGGGGCAACATCGCCGCAGCGCAGGTCTTGTACCGGAGCGCGCTTGACGCCATCCGGCGTGCTTTCGGTGCTGACAACCCGACTACCCTCGCGGCCACCGCCGAGCTCGCCGCGCTACCGGAGTCCCCGGAGTCCCGGTGACAGTGGCGAAGCGGCGCCACGGTCACCGAGATCAACCGGCTACGGCACCCGGTGCGAGAAGAACGCTGTTGCTGTCCAACTGAAAGCACGGTCCCTGCGCCGAAGCGCGCTCGACGACCTCCGCCGTGCCTCCGGCGCAGACAACCCGAGCGACCGCTGCCGAGCTCACCGCGTTGCGGGAGTCTCCGAAGTGACTGCCAGTGCCTCGACGACCGTGGCGAAGCGGTGCCACAGTCACCGAGATCAACCGGCTGCGGCACTCGGTGCAGGACCACCCGGCTGGGTCGCGGGCCTCGCTCGCCGAGCTTCGGGGTGCCTCCGGGCGCAGCCGACCCGGGCCGCCGCCGCGGTGCCGGGCCCCGGAGTGACTTCCGCTGTCTCGATCACCGTGACGACCCAGTGCCACGGTCACCGGGACCACCAGGGCCGGGGGCCCAAGAGAACCCGCCTTCGACCACCACCGCACCAGCGCGGCCAGGCCACACTCCGGTCACGGGCCGTCGGATCAACTGGTCATCATGGCCGCCAGTTTCTTGCCGGTGGCCTGGCCGATGAGGGTGCCGCCCTCGATCGCCTCCGGGATGCGTTCGCCCACTGCCTTCCACTCCGATCCGGTCAGGCGGCCCAACTTGGACGGGCCTACCAGTGGGGCCGACTCGCTGAGCGCGCCGAGGTGGTCGATCGCCGCGTTGGTGGCGGTTTTGCCCGCTGTCACGCCCACCGCCCCGAGGCCGCCCGCGAGGCTGCCGATCAGGGTGGCGCTCAGGACGCTGTCGAACAGGCCTACGTCGCGGCGGCCGACGATCGTGCGTTCGGCGAAGTTGTAGGCGAGTTGGCTGGTGCCGCCCGCCAGTGCCCCGGATCCCACGCCCAGTATCGAGTAGGCCCTCGCCCGGAGCGCGAAGCCCGCCCTCCAGCGGCCGGTGTTCGCCACGGCTTGGCGGGCCGCGGCCTCGATGCCCTCGGTGACGAACCCGCCGCCCGCACCACCCGCGGCGCCGAGGGCCGCGCCGATCGCCGAGTTGAACGCCCAGCCCTGCCAGAACTGCTTGGCGGGGGTGTTCCCGTGTTCGAACGAGTAGAACAGCCCGCTCGTGCCGCCGCCGAGCAGGGCGAGGCCCACCATGCCCAGCCCTGTCCCGCCGGTGAGCCCCAGGACCAGCGCGCCGCCGACGATGAAACCCACGCTCAGAAGTCCCCCGGTCCATGCGCTCGCGTGCGCCCGGTAGCCGGTCGGGTCGGTGGAGTTCACCGGGTCGTTGAGCTCGAACGCGAAGCGGTTGAGCAACCCGGGCCGGAGTTCGCCGTGCGCGCCGAGCCCGGGGTCCGGGGTCAGGAACTGGCCGTGGACCGGGTCGTAGTAGCGGCCGCCGAAGTCGTAGAGGCCGATCCGGGCGAGCCATTCGCGGTCTTCGAACAGCCGCCTGGGTGTGGTGGTGCCGGTGACCGTGCGCTGGTGCCCGAACGGGTCGTACGCGATCTGGTCGACCAGCGCGCCCCGCGCGTCGAAGGCGTGGGTGTTGCTGCCCTTCGTGTCCCTGCGGAAGTACGTGACGACGGTCTGGCCCGCGTGGCCGCTGACCACCGCGGCCGTGCCCGCGCCGTCGGCCAGGTACCGGTCGACGGTCTCCTGCCCGCTCGGGGTCCGGGTGATCCGGTAGCCCGAGCCGATGTGCAGCGTCACCGTGCCGTCGGCGGAAGTCCTGCGCAGCACCTGGCCCTCGTGGTCGGTCACCACGGCGGCGACGACCGCGCCGCCCGGTCCCCGGACGGAGGCGAGTGCTCCGAACCCGTCGTATGCGAAGGTCAGCGTCTCCCCGCCGGACGTGCGCGTCGCCGTTCGGCCGCAGGCGTCCTGGGTCGCCTGGTAGACGAACTGGCCGTCGGTGCTGCCGCCGCGGGCGAAGTGCGCCTCGTAGTCGTAGCTCACGCCGTCGCGGCCGCGCAGGTTGCCGGACCGGTCGTACTCGTAGCGGCTCGGCGCCGCGCTCCCCCGGGTCGCGCCGACCAAGCGGTGGCCGAGGTAGCTGAACGCGATCGACTCGGACGGGGTGACCTTGTCGTGGACCGCGGTGAGCCGGTTCCGCGGGTCGTGGTCGTAGGAGACGTCGACCGCGGTGACACCCGACGGCCCGATGACCTGCTCCGCGAGCCGTTGCCCGGTCGGGGCGCAGGTGTAGGTGGTGACCAACTGCTGGTTCTCCGCGCCGTACAACAACTTCAGCGGAGTCCCCCACGCGCTGTGCGCGTCGAGCGGCTGCGCCACCGCGGCCGCACCCAGTGTCCGGCTGATCAAGCGGCCGTACGAGTACGCGGTCTGTTCGACGGTCGCGTCCGGCAGGGTGCGGGTGATGACCCGCCGCTGCGGGTCACGGGTCACGGAGGTGGTGTACGGGTTCTCCCCCACCAGGGTGACCGTGGTCGCGCTGATCTCGCCCCAGGCGTCGTAGGTGTAGTCGTGCCGGGACTGCTCGACGCCCTTGTCGTCGCGGACCGCGACCCGGCAGACCCTGCCGAGCCCGTCCCCGTTCGCGGTCAGGTCGTAGGTGTAGGCGACCACCCGTTGGTCGGACAGGTGTTTCGCTGCGATCCGGCGCAGGTGGTCGTAGTCGTAGCCGGTGACACCGCCGCCCGCGTCGGTCTGCTTGGACAGCAACCCGGTCGCGGTGTCGTAGGTGTAGCGCATCGCGACCGTTCCCGGCGTCCCGTGCGGGTTCAGGTCGGGGCAGTCGCTGGTGGTCCGCCTGCCAAGGGAGTCGTAGGTGGTCGTGGTGCTGACCCCGGTCGGACTGCTGGTGGTCGGTGGATCGGTGGCCCGCACGAGCTTGCCGAGCGCGTCGTAGGCGAAGGTCGTGGTCTCGGCGTCCGCTTCTGGCGCGACGACCACCTCCCGGACCTGGTCCGCGCCGTCGTAGTGGTGGTGGGTGAACCGTCGGACCGCCGCCACCGCGGTGCCCGCGGCCACCGTCTCGGTCACGACCCCGGCCATCCCGTGGTGCCACGTCGTCACCTGCACCGAAGTGCCGTCCGCACCCGCGGGCGTGTGGTGCGAAATCGTCCTGCCCAGCACGTCGTAGGCGGTGGTGGACTTCAGCGTCGACGGTGTGTTCGCGAAGTGGGGCAGGGTTCGGCTCACCACCCGACCGTCGCCGTCGTACTCGACGAGCTCGACGACGTCGCCACCGGACTGGCCGGACTGCCGCCTTGACTCCCTGGTCAGCCCACGTCCGTCCACATAGGTCCGCGCGGTGAGCGTCGTCCTGGTGGTCCCGGTCGGGAACTCCTGCAGCGCCACGGTCGCCACGATCTGCCCGCCCGAGCCGTCGGACCAGCGGTCCACCCGCTCGACGGTGAGCACCGCGGCGGCGCGGAACCGGGAGACCAGCTCAGGCGTGCCGGTGACACACCCCGGCACGGTGTTGGTGTCGCACACCCCGGTGGGCGCGGCTCGCTGCACCGCGGTACTCCTACCGAACGGGTCGTGGGCCAGTACCCGGATCCGACCGTTGGCGTCGAGGTGCGCGACCTCAGTCCCGAACCGGGGGTCGTAGCCGTAGCAGTCCACCAGCCTGACTCCCTGGCCGTTGGCCGGGGAGGTGGTCCGCATCCGGTAGGTGTGGTGGACGGGGTCGAACTCGTGCGTCGTGGGCTCGCCCCCCGGCGGCGTCTCGGACACGCGGTTGCCGTATTCGTCGTACCCGTATGTCGTGGTGCGGAACGACCCCGCGGTGTCATCCCAATCCCGCGCGGTCAGCACGTCGAAGGTCTTGTCCGCGAAGGTGTTCTCGTGCAACGAGAAGTCGCCCGGGCGGAACGTCGTGACGTCGGTGTCGAGCCGGTTCCTGGTCACCTTCTCGTAGCGCGGGTACCCGTTCGCGGTGCCGTCGTTGTGGAAGACCCGGTGCCGGTAGACGACCTCCTCGGGGAACCTCGGCTCACCGGTGCTCGGGTCCACGTAGCCGAGGTAGGCGGCGAACTTCTGGTTCCCGTAGTCGTCGTAGGCGAACTCCCGCCGGATCGCGAAGTCGAACCGGGTCTCGCCGTAGTCGAAGTGCTTCTCCGTGGTCGCGGTGAGGAAGACCGACGCCACCGCGGCGTTCGTGCTGCTCGTGTAGGTGTTCTCCGTCGTCGTCATCAGCAGTGCGGCACTGCCCGCAGGCACACGCGGATCGGTACCGGGCAACGCGGCCGTGGACACCTTGGACGGCACCCCGATGAACGGGTAGTCCTGGTGGTACGAGGTCGTCGTGCGCCTGCCGGGCTGTGGTTCGACCACGACCACCTCCGCGAACCCGAGTGGCCCACGGCCCATCAGGTCCACTTTCCCGTCCCGGTAGGACAGTGCGTGCTCGACCTCGTACCCGAAGCGGTTGCGGACCGGGTCGGTGCCGCGCGTCCAGCCGGACACCACGTAAGCGGCGCCGCCGAGCACCGACCGCGCGGGCTCGACGGCGGGGGTCAGCCGCGCGGGGTAGCGCAGTGCGGACACGGCGGGGAAGGTCGATGGCGTCGTGCTCGTGTAGACCCCCGGGTCCGACAGCGGCGCGTAGCTGATCGAGACCCGGTCGCCGAGCGGGTCGGTGATCGTCTCGACCACGTCGAGGTGGCGCCCGGTCGACAGGTAGGGCGTCGCCCGCACCTGGTTGCCGCTGGAGACGATCCGGATGAGGTCCGCCTTGCCGTCGGCGTTGACGTCGCCGGGGACGAACCGGGTCCACTTGACGTCTTGGCCCGCCTGTTCACCGGCGAACGGCGGCAGCTTGCGGAACCCGCCGGAGGGCGAAGCGCGGAACGCGGTGAACATGATCCGGTCCGGGGTGCTCCACCAGCCCACGATCGCCGTCGACCCCGCGCCGTCGAGGTCCATCGGGACGACCCTGCCCGCGGTCAGGCGCTCACCGGGGAAGGTGCTGTCCTCGCCCCTGACGAACTCGCCCGCGCCGGTCGAGCGGAACGCGCACAGGTGCAGCGTCCGCTGGTGGTCGGCCCAGATCTGCACCAGGTCCTGGCTGCCGTCGGCGTTGACGTCGACCGGCAGGAACGCGATCTGGTCGGCGATGGCGAACGTGCCGAGGTCGCTGTGCACCGCAGTGAAGGAGACCTGGTCGATACCGCCGCTCGCGGCGAGGTAGGTCGCGACGGTGATCCGCCCGTCCGACCGCCGCCAGGCGCGCACCAGGTCCACCATCCCGTCGCCGGTGACGTCGAGCGGCCAGAACCCCAGTTCACCGTCGGGCTTCGCCGGGTCGTCGGTCAGCACGTCGACGGCGGGGGCGAACGTGCCGCCGGCGCCGTACTCCGACAGCAGCACCCGCAGGCCGAGCACATCGCCTTTGGCGGGGTCGCGCTTGCTGAACGCCTGCACGATGTCGGTCCTGCCGTCGCCGTTGACGTCCATGGCGAAGAACCGCAGGTGCTTGGCGTCCCACGTGCCGCCGGTGTCGATCAGGTCGCCGTCGGCCGCGAACCCCGTTCCGGTCGACCGGAACACGGCCAGCTTCAGCTTCCCGGCCGGACCGCTCGCGTAGGCCACCACCAGATCGGTGCGGCCGTCGCCATCGACGTCGGCTGGCAGCACTTCGTAGCGGTCGCCGAAGGTACCCAGGACGGTGGTCCCGCTGTGGGCGAACGTGGTGCCGGTGCCCGCGCCGGTCGCCAGGTAGGTGGTGGCGCGCAGTGCACCGTCGGTCCGGTTGGTCCAGAGGTGGACGAGGTCGGTGCGCCCCGAGCCGGTGACATCCATGGTCCGCACGTCGGGGCGCTCGGCGGAGACGGCGTCCAACTCCTTGGTCACGCCGACCTCGAAGGCGGGATCGCCGCCGTCCTGCCAGGTGAACACCGTCGCGGGCAGTTCGGGCGCGCCGTCGGCCGCCGCCCCGGACTCCACGACGGAGGCGATGGCGCTGCGCTTGGTCGCGACCGTCTCGCGGTAATTGATCTTGTAGCTCCGCACGACCTCGGTACCGACCGAGACGGTGACGCGGGCGAGCCGGGACTTCGTGCGCACCTGGTACCCGCCGCTCGCGGTGACGATCTCGTCGGGGCGGGGCTCGTGGGTGAAGTCGACGAACCGGGTCGCGACAACGGCGGGCGCGTGCGCGGTGTAGCTGATGCGCTTGATGTGGAGGGCCCCGTACTCCGCGGCTGTGCCGCCCGGCTCGGTCGTGTACTCGTAGGCGACGCGGTTGCCGTGCAGGTCCTCGGTCGCGCTCACCGCCCAGAGGCGCGCGTGCGCACCCACCAGCGGCCTGCTGTCGGCGGTGGTGCCGTACCAGGCCCTCGCACCGGACTTCGCGGTGACCTCGAAGCCCGCGAGCTCACCGCCGAGCGCCTTGACCTTCTGGTAGCTCTCCACCTCGGTGGCGTAGCGGGTATTGGCGCCGCCGTACTGGCCGTCGACGGCGATCAGCCGGTGGCCGTCGAGCGCGAAGCGGTCCTTCGGGCCGAAGGAAACAGCGCCGTTGAACCCGTCCACCGCGTAGGTCGCCTTCACCCGCGTGATGGCCGACAAGCCGTCGAGCCGCCACCCGACGCCGAGGTCGCCGTTGCCCTCGGCGTGGTCGTACACCAACGACAACTCGGGCCCCGTCCCGGCGATACCCGGTGGTACCCGCACCGCCATCCGGTAGGTGGCGTCCCCCCGCGGGCCGACCGCGAACACCCCGGCGGGCAGGCCTGCCGCGCACGTACCGCCCGGCCCGGCGGCGAGCGCCGCCGGGCCGGTGCCGCGGGACGGGCTCACAGGGTCTTCACCCGGAAGGCGCTGCCCGCCCAGGGCTCGAAGTTGCCCTGGGCGGCGAACACGGCCGCGACGCCGTTGACCGGGTACAGCGTCACGGAATCATCCGCGTCCGAGCCGGAGTCACTCCAGATCGACTTGCCCACCGAGGTCTCTTCGACCCAGTCCACCCGGATGCAGGCCAGGTGGTAGAGCCGTTCCGGCTTCTTGTACCCCCGGTTCACCACGCAGCCGATGCTGACGTAGCCGTCCGGCGGCACCGAGTACCAGATGGCACCGTCGTGGTCGCCGCCGGAGTCGCTGTCGCTCCAGACCTTGCGGTAGCCGATCGGGTTCTTCACCAACGGGTTCGACAAGTCGTCGTTGACCGGCTTGACGATGACGGCCGTGGTGTCCGGGGAGCCGTTGTGGTTGCCCTGCGCGTAGTCGCCGAGGTAGTAGAAGCCCTCCGGTGGCCGCGGCCGCCAGATCGTCACGCTGCGGTGCGCGCCCGAACCCGCGTCGCTCCACCGCCAGTTGAACTTGCTGGTGGTGCTCACCACCAGCGTGGGCTCACCGGTCGGGTCGGTCCGGTGGTCCGGGGTCTGTCGGATGTCGGTCATCGTTGTCCTCGTTCCTGTTCTGCCAACTGGTCCGACGACCACACCGGGCCGTCGGTGAAGACGTTCATCTCCAGTCCCACGAACGCGCTGCGGGAACTGCAGAAGATCTCGAGCGCCGAGTCCCCGGTGGCGGCGGCGCCCGCGCCGAACCGGAAGTGGGGCAGCAGCGGCCCCCAGCCCTCGGTGGTGAACTCCCTGGTGGCCACCAACTCGGCCTTGGGCCCGCGGGGATCGACATCGATGCGCCAGAGGTCGGCGTGGTCGTCGGTGTGCAGGCGGGGGTTCGTGTCGCCGCGCAGACCGACCATGAAGAGTTCCCCCGCGGTGCTGGTCAGCAGGGCGAGGTTGTCGTACCCGGTGCGCTTGCCGTTGACCTCGGCGCGGAACCCGAGGATGGGCTCCTCGGTGTCGAAGGTCAGGTCCGGGTCGCCGAGCGGGCGGCCGTCGGACCAGTAGAAGTAGGTCTTGCCGCACGGATCGCTGCCGTGCACGGCCAACACGTGCCGGTCGCCGAGGCGGGCGATCCCCACGGCGGCCGCACTGCGCCAGGCCGAAGTGATCCGAGGTCGCGGCAAGGGCTTGGGTCCGCCGCGCTCGATGTCGCGCAGGTCGTAGAAGCACACCAGCGACGGCAGTGCGTCCTCGGCGGTCGGCTCGACCCCGAGCACCAGGTAGTCCCCGATGACCTGCAGGCCGCCCGGGTGCTTCATCCCGTCCGGGGTCGGGATCGGGTGGACGGTCACCCCACCGGACGCGCTGTCCCACACGGTGAACCAGCCCGCGTCCCAGAGCCGGGTGCTGTGGGTCAGGACGACCCAGCGATCCCGGTACACCCCCATCCCCTGGTAGTGGCCGATCGGGTCCGAGTCAACCAGCGGCCGGTCGGCCCCGCACACCTTCCCCCGCCCCGGCACGGTCGCGAACGCGGCGGCCACGTCGACAAGGGGCGGGTTGCCGCCGTGCCCGAACTCCCGAGAACCGCCGCCCGTCGTGCCCATCCGCCCGCTCCTCCGCATCCGCACCGACGTGACCGACCGTACGAACGGGACGCAGACGGGCCGCAGATCCAGTGCAGATCGCACCGGCGCGGCCGAGCGGGCTAAGGTTCCCGGGTGAGCCTCCTGGACGACGTCGCCGAGCGCGACGGCTGGCGGTGCTGGGTGTGCGACGAGCCGGTCGACCCGGACATGTCGGTCAACGACCCCCGCGGCCCCAGCGTCGACAGCCGGACAGCCGACCGCAAGGCGAAGCTCGCCGAGCGGCTGGCGCACCGCGGCTGCAACACCCGCAAGGGCGCGGTCAAGGTCGTCATCCCCTGGCCGGACCGCCTGCACGTGGTCGAACCGGCACCGCTGATCACCGTCGCCGGGCGGCTCGAGCGCAAGGGCGGCCGCGAGATGGTCGGGCGGTGCCCGACCAAGCAGGACGCCCAGGAGACAGCGGAGTGGCTGGTGGACCGCTTCTCCCGCCTGGTGCCGGACTTGCCGGTGACCACAACGGTCGAGGCGGGTGGCGGCCAGTTCCTGGTGGTGCTGGTGGCGGGCAAGCGCTGAACTGATGCCTGTGGCCCCGGACAGACGATGTCCGGGGCCACAGGCGTCGGCTACGGCAGGTCGGGGTGGTCGACCGCTGCCAGGGCCTCGGGGATGAGCTCGGTCAACTGGGGACGCCAGCCGCGGAACAGGAAGTACTCGAACACCTCCACGCGGAACATGTTCTGGTACCAGTCCTCGTCCACGGTGAACACCCGCAGCATGACCACCCCGCACCGGCGGACCAGGTCGGTCCCGGCCGGGAGGTCACCCATCGCCTGGAGCATCAACTCCCCGATGTGGTTGGCGATCGGCGACTCGAGGACGACACCCAGGAAGGTGCCTTGCTCCAGGGCGGAATCCAACTCCTCCTTGGCGTGCCGCACGAGGAACGGTCGAGCCTCGGGCAGCACCATCCAGGTGAGGTCACCGAGCGCGCCCAGGCTCCAGCGCATCCGACCGGATTCCCACTGCCCGTGTTCGGCGGCATCGCCGCCGAACACCTCATCAGCACCGTTCCGCACGACCATCACGCTACCGTCGGCCCGGTGTAGGTCACGCAGACCATGCCCGTGACGTCGAACGCGATCAGCGGTCCGCACGGGTTGCCGTCGGAAAAGCCGCGGATGCCGTCGACGATGCCGGGCAGGATACCGACAACCCCCATGCCGCGCATGAACCCGCGGTAGGTGGGTTCCCTGACCTTGACCGGCGCCTGGGCGGGATGCGGCCGCTCGAACTTGGCGTCGGTGAACCTCTCGGAGACCGCGAAGCTGGTGATCTTCTTCTTGGTGCTCTCGAAGCTGGTCTTGCGCCCCTCGGACTCGTTGATCCACGCGGTCGAGGCGCCGTCGATGTCCTCCAACTGAAGGGTTTCGAGACCGCGCTTGACGACATCGCTGACCGCCGCCCGTTCCTCTGCGGAGTAGAACGGCTCCTTGCGGTCCAAGTCCAGGAAGGACATCAGCTTGTTCACCCGTTCCGCGGCTGCCATGGCGTGGTAGGAACCGTGCACCCTCTCGCCCGTGAGGAACTCATGTCGGACCGCGTCCCAGGTAGTCCCATCGCCCTTCCAGTCGGTTTGGGGACCATTGGGCAGGTAGATTTCGCTTAGAGCCTTCCTCGTGCCCTCGTGCCGGACATGCGGCTGCTGCGCGCGTTCCCCCTGCTTGATCCCCTGCTTACCCGCGGGTTGGTTGACGGGCGGGATGTAGGTCGGGTTGGTGCCACCCGGCTTCTTCGACAAGCGGACCGGCTCGTTGGGGCCGGACTGCAGGGGGATGCCCTCCTCACCCGGGTCGACCCGGGTGAGGCCGGTGGGGTCGCTGGAGGTGGTGGGGGCGTTGCCCGCGTAGGTGTAGGCCACCCAGGACTGGGGGTCGGCGCCGTCGAAGACCGGGTCGGCGCTGATGAACCGGCCGGTGGTGGCGTCGTAGCCGCGGGCGCCGACGTCGACCAGGGACGTGCTCGTGTTGGTCGGCATGTCGAGGAAGCCGTGGTTGTCCTGCCACGGTCCACCTTGGACGGTGCCGATCGGGTTGCCGTACGGGTCGAACTCGCGGCGGGTGACGCCGAAGCCGACGGCCGAGACCGACACCTGCGCGGTGCCGTGGTGGTCGGCGTGCAGGTAGACCGGCGACGCGGCACCGACCCGGCTGGCCACGACGGTGCCGTTGTGGGTGTAGTAGCGGGTGCCGACGACGGTGCCGGTGGCGCTGTCGCGGGCGAACTCCTGGCCGGGCAGGTACAGGATCGCCTTGCCCGGCTCCCGCCGCACCAGCTTGTTGCCGTCGGCGTCGTAGACGTAGGTGGTGTCACCCGCGGGTGACTGGACCTTCGCCAGCTTGTTGTTCTCGTTCCACGTCAGCGTGTGGGTCGCGCCCACGGTCCGCGTGGTGGTGTTGCCGGAGTTGTCGTAGGCGTACGAGGTGCTTGAGGACCCGCCGGGGCCGGTAGTCGCCGTCGAGGTGAGGGTGTGCGGTCGAGTACCACCGGCGGCCGGGTAGGTGTAGGTGGTCGTCGTGTCCGCTTGGCCGATGCCGTGCTTGACCTGCCCGGTGCGCAGACCGGTGGCGTCGAAGGTCCACGAGGTCCAGTACGGGTCGGGCCCGCCGACGGTGCTCGTGCCCGCCTGGGCCGCGCAGGCGTCGGTGGCGGTCCAGGCCTGGGTGAGGCGCCGGAGCGCGTCGTAGCCGAAGCACTGGGTGCGGGTGTTGGCCTGGCGGGCGTTGACGATCTTGGTGACGTTGCCAGCCGGGTCGTAGGTGTAGCGCAGGTCGTCCACCAGCGGCGTCGCGGCCTGCACGGACAGGTTGGTGCCGGTGAGCAGGTGGGTGCGGGCGTCGCGGTCGAAGCTCAGGGTTGCGGCGTTGTTGCCCGAGCTGAGCTGGTACTGCGTGACCTCCCCCGCCGCGTTGTAGGTGGACCCGGAGACGTAGTCCCACACACCGCTGTAGGTCTGGGACTGGTTGCCGTGCCGGTCGATGGTGGAGGTGAGCGCCTCGCCGGGCAGGCCGCCCTTGGTCGGCGGCACCATCCCGCTGCGCTGGCCGGTCGTGGTGTAGGAGAACGTCGTCGTGTAGGTGCCGTTGAGCCCGGTCTCCGCGGCGGGCACCTGCACGACGTTGTTGGTCGGCAGCCCCTGGGAGTTGTAGCCGCTCACGCCGACCAGGTAGTTGCCGGTCGCGGTGTAGCGGGTGGACGACTGGAGTTTGCCCACTCCCCCGGTGGCCGTGTCGTAGGTCCACGACGCGATCTTGGTCCGGCCCGCGCCGATGCCGTTGTACTCGGCGGTGCGCCTGCCGAGCACGTCGTAGTCGTAGCTCAGCGACTGGCCGCGGCCATCGGTGGTGGAGCCTGCCTGGCCTGCGAGGTCGAGCACCTGGGTCCAGTGCCCGGTGTCCGGGTCGGTGGTGCCGGTCTTGCGGCCGAGGAAGTCGTACTCGTAGTCCCAGTTGTTGCCCGCCGCGTCGGTGCGGCGGTCGACCTGACCCTGGGTGTTGTAGCGGTTGGTCGAGGTGCTGCTGGTGCCGCCGGAGACGACGTTGCCGGTGACGGTGGGCTGGGTCAGGTAGTCGCGCACCTCGGTTTCGCGGCTGAGGGCGTCGGTGACCGACATGCGGGTGGTGCCGCCGGTCGGGCCGAAGGTGGTGACCCGGTCGCCGCCGTGGACGGTCGTCGTGGTCGCCTTCGCGGTGAGGCCCTGGTAGGAGGCTGAGAGCACCTCGCGGCCGCTCGCGTCGTAGCCGGTGACGGTGCGGTCGTCCACGGACGCGTCCGGGACGGTGACCAGGGTCGTCGCGGGGACACCGGTGGTGACGTAGCGGTTGTGCGAGCCGGTCGACCAGCCGTGGGAGTCGTAGAAGGTCTCCGACACCACCCGCTTGGTCACCCCGGTGGGGTCGCTGACGTCGTCGGACTGGGTCTGCCGGAGCTGGCCGGTGGAGTCGAAGAGCTGGATCGAGGTGACGTAGTTGGTGCCGCTGCCGTAGTCGACCAGGGTCTTGGTGGTCACCGCGAGCGGCCCGTAGTTGCGGACCAGGTAGGCGAACTGCAGGTTCGCGGCGTCACCGGCGGACTTTGACCGACCCGGCTTCCACACCGCGGTGACCCGGCCGAAGCTGTCGTGCGCGGCCTCGGTGACCCGACCGCCGACGTCAACGGCCTTGATCGTGGTGCCGTGGGCGGGCTCGGTGGTGACCGACGACGTCTGGCTCTTGGGGTTGGTCATGTCCAGCTTGGACAGGACACCGCCGCCGCTGGGCGTGTAGGCCGTGGAGCTCTGCCTGCCGAGCGCGTCGGTCGTGGTCAGCGCGCGGCCGAGGGCGTCGAAGGTCGACGTCTCGGTGGTGGCGTAGGTCAGTGTGCCGCCGGTGTTGGCGGTAGCGGTGTCGGTCCTGGTCAGGTCACCCGCGCCGGGTACGGCGCCCAGGGTCGCCGACAGGTCGTAGTACTGGCGCTTGGCCGCGACGACCGGCGCGGGGGCGCTCACCTGGCCCGTGGTGGGGCAGGTGGCGGTGGACGAGAAGGTCTCGGCGATCCGGTCGCGGATCCACGAGGTCGTGTTGTCGGCGTAGACCAGCGTGGTGCACCGGTCGGCTATCCCGGTGGCGGAGTCCGTCGTGGACACCAGGCGGCCGGTGGCGTCGAACCGGTTCGTGGCCGAGGTCGAGCGGGTCCCGCCCGCGGCCAGGGCGGTGATCGTGCGGGTCTTGGTGGTCGCGACGATGTCCGCGGTGTCGGCGGGCAGGCCGGTGCGGGCCCTGGTCGCGGTGGTGGCGAGCTTGGTCGGCTCCGTGATCGACGAGGTGAGCTGGGCGCCGCCGGACCCGAGGAAGGTCTGGGTCTCGTGCGCGGTCCCGGCGAACACGTTGTCGTCGGCGCGGACCTCGCCGAGGGAGTTGGTGACGGTGGCGGAGCGCTGCTGGTTGCCCGGCAGGGTGTCGCCGTTCATGCCGCGGAAGTAGGTGGTCTTGGTGAGGGTCTGCGCGTCGGCGACGCCATTGACCACTCGGGTCGGGTCGCCGGTGCGGATCTCGACCTGGCTATATCCCCGGTACTGGCCATAGGTGCGGTTGGCGGGCTTGACGAGCTCGTTGTCGTCGTAGTGCCACGCCGGGCTGCCTAGGTAGCTGTAGTCCGTGCGTTGCGTCGGGGAAACCGCGTTGGCGTCTTGGACCAAGATCCGGCTGACCGGGTAGATGTGGAAGAAGTCCAGCGTGGGGTTCTGGTTGAGCGGCAGCGTCCAGTAGACCGGGAAGCAGCGCTTGGTGTTGTTGGGCAGATCGGTCGGGACCGTGCTCGAGGTGCACTCGGTCGGCAGGTAGGAGATCTGCACCTGGCTGCCGGTCTCGGTCGCGACGTTCGTCATCCGCCAGTGGGCCATGGCGGGCTGGCCGTTGTAGCCGCTGACCCGGTTGTCGAGCAGCTGGCTGGTGAAGGTGACCGGCGGTGAGGCGGTCCCCGTCCCAGCGGCGTCGTAGGCGGTGCGCACGATCTGGTCCAGCCGCAGCTCCGGGTCGCCGACCGTGGGGAACGACTGGGTCAGCGCGTAGGAGTCGACCTTCACCGGGCCGGAGCCCGCGTCGTACTTCGTGGTGATGGTGCTCAGCCGCTTGGTGGACCAGAAGCTGGGCGAGTGGTTGTTGCAGGTCGCGCCGGAGAGGCACTGCTGGTCCTGTGGGGTGTCCGGCCACGACGCGGCGTTCGCCGCGGTGAACTGGGCCGGGGCGCAGGTGATGGCACCGGATGGGGTGCAGCGCTCGGTGACGTCGAACACGACCTGACCGGGGGCGGTGCCGTAGACCGAGCCGCTGACCTTGCGCAGGCCGTACTGGATGTTCTTCAAGGTGCCGCCGCGGGTGTACTGCACGCCCGTGGTGCCCTTGTTGGCGCCGTAGAAGTTGGTCTCCGGCGCGTAGTGGTACAGGGCGGCGTTGCCGTGCGGGTCTTCGACGTAGTCGAGGTTCCAGCGCCACGCCTGGTCGCATTTGGACTGCGCGAACCCGGCGGCGTTGTAGCAGGGGTCCCCCGAACGCGGGCCGTAGACGGGCGCGGTCCAGGTCGAGTTGGTCGGGTCCTGGGTCGTGCGACCGGGTCCCTCGTTGCGGCCGAAGTAGAACTGGGCGCCGCTGGTGGTGGTGACGCGCCAGTACTCGCCGTTGCGGGCGCCGTTGGTGGCGCCGGTGAGCAGTTCGACCCGGCTGCCGTCGTCGGCTGCCGGGCGCCACGTGCCGTCGGCGTCGTTGCGGACCAGCGAGGTGGAGCGGCCCCCGAGGTGCATGGTCACGATGTGGCCCGCCCAGCACAGGTCACCGGTCTGCTGGGCCTGCGGCAGGGTCGTGTCGCTGGCGCAGGAGCGGTAGGTCCGCTCGACGAACCCCGGCGTGTAGCCCCAGCCCTGCCCGATCCAGGAGCTCTGGTTGTTCGTCGCCGACGTGCGGCCGTCGACGCTTGCCGAGCTGTAGCCGAGGGTGACCTTGGGGTTGGCCGCGGACCCGGCGGCGGCGGGCGGCAGCGCGATCGGGTAGGACCAGCTGAACCCACCGCT
This sequence comes from Actinokineospora baliensis, assembly GCF_016907695.1. Taxonomy (NCBI): domain Bacteria; kingdom Bacillati; phylum Actinomycetota; class Actinomycetes; order Pseudonocardiales; family Pseudonocardiaceae; genus Actinokineospora; species Actinokineospora baliensis. The sequence continues at coordinate 5,495,522 of NZ_JAFBCK010000001.1, forward strand.
GTTGCCGGTCACGCTCCAGGCGGTCGCGGGGGTCAGCGAGCTGGCGGTGAAGGTGCCGCTGGGGCCTTCCGCGCCCGCGGCGGCGGCCAGGACGGTCGGGCCCGCTGCCCGCAGCGGCAGGTCGGCCGCGACGGACTGCGCGACGGCGTCGTTGCGCTGGGCCAAGGGGGTCTGAACCTGACATTCGGGCAGGTCAGGGGTGGTGAGGGCGCAGTCGGGCAGCCGCACGAGGCGCAGCCTGCTACCGAGGTCGGCGCCACCGGCGTGGCGGAAGGAGGCGTAGTCGACGTTCACCGTCGCCGAGGCGGGGTCACCGGCGGTCGGGCGCAGGGCCAGGACGACGCCGTTGACCTTCGCCCGCTCGGCGACCGAGCGGGCGGCGACCTCGACGTGCACGCCGGTCTTGCCCGTCCTCCCGGTGGCGACGCGGACGGGCAGGTCACCGGCCTTGCGCGCGGCGGACCCGCGCAGCGAACGGTCGGGAGCGTTGGCGGCCGCGGGGGCGGCGTCAAGTGCCACGTCCGCGGCACCCGCGGCGGGCCAGGTGCTGCCGGACCGAGGACCGGTGTCGCTCGGCGGCGCCGGTCGGGTGGACTTCAGGGCGACGTCCTGGTGCGGGATCACCTTGTCGCGCGACGCGGCGGGCAGCCGGGACGGCGCGGCCGACGCGGCGGGCGGGTTGATCACGGCGAGGCTGGTGGCGATCAGCGCGACGGCGATCACCAGCGCCCAGAGCAGCGGTCTGGCCCGGCGATTCCGGGCAGCGTCAAGTAAGCGGCGGTACGGCATGTGTCCTCACCCCAGTGCGAGTGCCACACCCCAGATGGGTGGCCGGGCGCTACTCAACCAGAGCGTGCACACGCTACGGAAGTCGCGAATCCGCCAATCCACCGATGTTCGACCGTTTGACCGCCTGCGACCCGGAACTATCGCACCGCCTGACCGCAATGCCGGTTTTGGACGTGAGCAAGACGACCAGAGGTCCAGACCAGATAACCCCTGTGGACGGTCGACGACCCAGGTCTACCGTGTCGGGCACCACACCCCCGGAAGGGACACATGCGCCTCATCGCCGAACGACTGGTCCTGCGCCCGTTCGAACCGGGGGACGCGCCCGCGTTGGCCGCGTACCGGTCGGACCCCGAGGTGGCCCGCTACCAGGCGTGGGAGTCGCCGTTGTCGGTGGGGCGGGCGGCGGAGGTGGTCGCGCGGTTCGGGGCGGACGCGCCCGGTGGGGTCGGGTGGTTCCAGTACGCGATCTCGCTGGAGGGGGCGCTGATCGGTGACCTCGGGGTGAACCTGCACGAGAACCGGATGCAGGCCGAGATCGGGTTCACCATCGCGGCCGCCGCGCAGGGGCGCGGGTACGGGACCGAGGCTGTGGCCCGGGTCCTGCGGCACCTGTTCGACGACCTGGGCCTGCACCGGGTGTCGGCGGAGTGCGATCCGCGCAACGAGGCGTCCGCTCGGCTGCTGGAGCGGGTCGGGTTCCAGCGCGAGGGCCTTCGGCGGGCCAACACCTGGCTGCGCGGCGAGTGGACCGACGACCTGCTGTTCGGGCTGCTGGCCACCGACCACCGCTGACACGATCGGGTGTTCGCGCCCTTCGCCGGGACCGGCCGAATACCCTCGGACGGGAAGCGGAGGAGGTGGGTGTGTTCGCCGATTCGCACGCCGTGTTGATCGGGGTGTCCGCCTACGAGTACACCGAGTTCCCGCCGGTCCGCGCGGCGCGCAACAGCGTCGAGGGGATGCGGGCGCTGTTGACCGACCCGGCGCTGTGCGGGTGGCCAGCGGACCGGGTCACGGTGATCCTCAACCCGACCTCGGTGGCGGACCTGGCGAGCCGCGTCGCCGACCTGGCCGAGGCGACCACCGGGGTCCTGCTGTTCTACTACGTCGGCCACGGGGTCCTGTCGTCCCGCGCGGAGCTCTGCCTGACCGTGACCTCGACCCGCCCGAACCGGCCGAGGATCAGCGGCCTGCCGTGGGACGTCGTGGCCGAGGTGCTGCGCGAGAGCCCGGCCCGGCTGCGGCTGGCCATCGTGGACTGCTGCTTCGCGGGCCAGGCGATCGAGGCCCTCGCCGCTGCCGACGGCCCGACCCTGGCCGACCTCGTCCACGTCGAGGGCACGTACACGCTGACCGCGACCACCCGCAACCGCGTCGCCCACGTGCCGCCGCCGGACCAGCAGGACTCGGCGTGCACGTCGTTCACCGGAGAGCTACTCGACCTCGTCCGCGCGGGAATCCCCGACAAACCCGCCCAGCTCTCCTTCGGCGACATCTATCCGCTTCTGCGCCAACGACTCCAGGCCAAAGGACTGCCCGCGCCCAACCAGCGCGGCACCGACACCGCGAGCCAGTTCCCCTTCGCCACCAACGCTGCGGTGTCCACTAGCGACCCGACGACCTGGGCCAGTGTTGACACCGATAAGACCCCGTTCACCGAAGATGCCTTGCTGCGACGCGAGTTCGCCACCGACAAGGGAATCCGCTTCACCCGAGTCGTCGCGGGGATCCAGCCCTCGGACCAGGCAGCGGCCGCCGCAGGCCCTTTCCCCGCTTCGGAAGTCGTCAACACACTCACCGACCAAGGCATCACCCAGGTGATGACCGCTGTCTACATGGAACAATCCTCGGACAACCCGCTCCTGGTCTCAGTGTCCATCTTCGCCTGCGGGAATACCGATGCCGCCCGCGCGCTGTACGACTACATCTCAAGCGGCGCGCGCTGGAACTTCACCGTCTGGCCCACACCGAGCGGGATCGGCAGCACCCACTGGACCCCGGACATGTACCCGGCGTTCCGCTACGCCCACCACCGCTACCGCCACCGCTACGTCATCTTCGCCGTCTCCCGCCGAGCGGACCTGACCCGGGACGGCAGCATCGAACCCCAGCTCGCCTCGGCCGCCCTCGCCGCCTGCGACGCGAGCGGCCCGCAGAACTTCAGCGGTTGGCCACCCGAGCGACCAGCGGACCAGCTGCGATGAGCACAGCCAAAGCCGCGTAGCCGAGGGTGAGCGTCGACACCGTGGCGACGGCGGCGACGAGGAGTGGGCCGCCCGCGTCCCCGAGTTCGCGGCCCAGTTCAGCTGATCCCATGGTCTGCCCCATCCGCTCCTCTGGGGTACTCGCGGCCAGGGCGGCGAAGCCCAGTGGGGTGATCAGTCCGGTGCCGGTACCGATGAGAGCCGCCGCGAGCAGGATTCCAACCACGCCGGGCAGCATTGCCGCCGCAAGACCGGCCGCGGTGATGAGGAGCCCGGTGAGCAATCCGGCGCGTGCGCTCAGACGTCCGGCATCGAGGGCACGTCCCGCTTTCGGCTGCACGACGGCGGCTGTGGCGGCGAGGACGGACACGGCGGCCCCGGTGGCCACGGTCCCGAGACCCGCCGCCGCGCCGGAGACGGGCAGGAAGCCAACGCCCACCGACAGCGCGGCTGTCGCGGCAGCAAGTGCGGCGGTCGGGCCAAGGAACGCGCGGTCGGACAACCTGCGGGCAAGGTCAGCGACGGTCTGCCTCTTACGCGGCAGCGGCGGCACTATAGGCACAGCGACAGCCGCCCACACCGCAACGGCCGCCGCGCATAGAGCCATCACGGTGAACAGCAGCCGCAAACCGCCCGCCCACACCAGGACGCCACCTAGGAGCGGGCCGAGGGTGTAGCCGATGGACTTGTAGAAGCCGTAGCCGCCGAACGCGCGACCCCGTTTGGCGGCCGGGTTGAGCCGCGCCACGAGAGCCGAGGCCGACGGTGAGAAGGCGGAAGCAGCGGCACCCTGGCCAAGCCGGGCGGCCCAGAGCCAGCCGGGACTGTCCGCCACCGCGTACAAGGCGGAGGCAGCAGCGAACGCAACTAGTCCGCCTAAGAGGACGGGTTTGCCGCCGATCCGGTCCGCGAGCGAGCCGAAGAGGGGCTTGAGCAGTACTTCCGCGCCGTCATAGAGGGCCAGAAGCCCGCCCAGCACTAAGAGGGACGTAACGGCGTCTTCGGAGAATCCACCGAGGTTGGCGGCGATGCCATGGGCCCCGAAGGCCGTAGTGAAACCAGCGGCATAGAGGGGCCACATGGCCTGCCTCGGGGCAGCGGGCCGCTCAGCCACACCAGCTCCCTTCACAGTCTCTTACCTGCAATTTCTTGGCTGTAGCACCGTCGACGCGAGCCTATGTGGGCCCCTATGGTCCTGGCGAAGAAGGGGGCACCATCGCGGCGTTGGGCGATCGCACCTATAGGCGGCTGTTCGTCGCACAGGTGGTAGCGCTGTTCGGGACGGGCCTGACCACCGTCGCCCTTGGGTTGTTGGCGTATGACCTGGCCGGGGTAGGTGCTGGGGCCGTGCTGGGTGGGATCCTGGCGGTCAAGATGGTGGCTAATGTGGTGGTCGCTCCGGTCGCTGCCGCGCTGGCTGACCGGCTGCCGCGGCGAACCTTGCTGGTTGGGTTGGATCTCGTGCGCTGTGCGGTGGTGCTGGTGCTGCCGTGGGTGACCCGGTGTGGCAGGTCGTCGCGTCAGCGATGTGACCGGGAGCTGGGTGCTGTCGCGCTGGGCGTGGCGTACTCGGCGGTGCTCACCCCGGTCGGCCGGGTGATCCGCGCTTCCGCCGCACCGAGCGGTCTGCCCGCGCTGTTCGCCGCGCAATACGCCCTCTCCCACGCCGAATGGCTGGTCACCTACCTGCTGGCAGGCCTGCTCGGCAGCGTCCTGTCCCCCGCAGCGACCCTGGCTTGCCTGGCCGCGGTCGCGATCGGCGGACTCGTGTTCGCCATCCGCACATGGCGACACGGCGACGAGGTCGAGCACACCCACGCCAACCTGCCCGAAGACGACCCGCACCTGGCCGACGCCACCCAGGCAACCGATGGATGGCGGCACAACCACCGCTACCTCATCGACCGCGCCCACCGCCACTGGCCGACCGCCGGTCAAGCGAGCTGAGCAGCCCCCGAATCAATCCTTCCAGGCTTGGCAGAGGGGGCGGGGGCGGCGATCCCGACTGTGGGCGCACAGCGGCGTTGTGGACAAGCTTGGGAAGACGGGTTCCGCGCGTCCCTGCCAGGGACTGACCGCCAGCCGGGGCATGACCGACCGGGCTGAGCAGCCCCCGAATCGATCCTTCCAGGCAAGGCAGCGGAATTGGGAGCGGCGATCCCGGCTGTGGATACTCAGAGGGGTTGTGGGTAGCCACGTCGACGCTTGTGGTGATTGAGGCGGGTTATGGCTTGTTCGCTTGCACGCAGTGCAGGAAGCCGACCTCGTGGGTTATGCAGTTCTCGAAGCCCGCGGCGGCCGCCATCGGTGCTATGCGGTCTACCGGGTTCTCGCTCATGGCCGTGCCTGCTGTGGCGGCGACGAGGTGGCGGAGTGTGCGGTTGCGAGGGGGGCGGAAGTCGGCGAGGAGGAGGCGGCCGCCTGGTTTCAGGATGCGGTGCATCTCGGTGAAAGCCGTCTCGCGGACGGCGGGTGGGATGTGGTGCACGGCGAGGGCGGACACGACCACGTCGACGGTGTTGTTGGCCATCGAGAGCGCCTCGGCGCGGCCTACCTCGAACTCCCGGTTCGGACCGCCGCGGCGGCGCTGGGCTTGGGCGATCATCTCCACCGAGGGGTCGACGCCGATCACCCGAGCGGCGACCAGGGCGGCTTGCTCGGCCAGGTAGCCGGGGCCGCAGCCGATGTCGACCACCAGGTCCGCTCGACGGATCCCGGCCAGCGCCACCAGCCTGCCGTAGGTCCGGCGTCGACTTCCCGCGAACACCAGCGAAGACAACGCCTCGTACGCCCTGGCGTGCCGCAGCACACCCGAGTCGTGGGACAGCTTCATCCGACCCCCAACTTAGTTGCGACTAAGAACTGGCGCCTAACTTAGTCATAACTAAGTCCGAGGGCAAGGTCGGCTACGATCAGCCGGTGACCGAGCAGGCCAAGCGGACCAGGATGTCCGCCGAGGACCGCCGCGCGTCCATCCTGGACGTCGCCGCGGCGTTGTTCGCCGAGGTCGGCTACCGGGCGGGCAAGGCGTCCGAGGTCGCGCGCCGGGTCGGCGTCAGCGAGCCGGTGGTGTTCCAGAACTTCGGCACCAAGGCGACCCTGTTCGCCGCCGTCATCGACCGGGCCGCCGACCAGGTCTGCGCTGTGCTGGTCGCGATGACGGCGGCCTCGACACCCGTTCCCGACCTGCTGCGCGGCCTGCTCGACCCCGGTCACCTCGTCGACATCCACGGCGCGGGCAGCATCGGCGCGATCTTCGCCGACGCGGCCGCGGTCACCGGTGAACCCGCGATCGAGGTCGCCGCCCGCGACTCCACCCGCCGGTTCGCCGCGGCGTTGACCGCCCTGCTGCACCGTGGTCAAGCCGACGGCGACCTGCGTCCCGACCTCGACGCCGAGGCAGCCGCGTGGTGGCTGCTTTCCCTCCTGGCGGCTCAGCGCTTCCGCCGCAGCACCGCGAGTGACCCGGACACCATCGAAGCCAAGGTCTCGAACGCCACGCTTGAGTTCCTGATCGCGCCCTGACCTACCCGAAGACCGTGCTCCCCAACGGATGTGCGTCGTCGAAGCCGGGGAGGACCAGGAAGGTCGCGCTGGCCGTGGTAGTGGTGAACGACAGCAGGGCGTCGCCGTTGGTCATGTGGGTGAGGGTCTTGGTGAAGGTCTGGATGTCGTTCTGGAAGCTGATGAACAGCAGTCCCGGCCCGGGTTCGCCGGTGCTGTAGGAGCGGCGCAGCATCAGACCGGCGCCGACGGCCGTCGGGTGAGCGCGGCGGACGTGGGCGTCCGCGGGGATCCGGTAGCGGCCGTCCGGGGTTTTCGCGTTGAGGTCCGGGTCGGAAGCGATGGTGCCGCCGGAGAGCGGGTCACCCGTCTGGCGGCGGCGACCGAAAACCGCTTCCTGCGCCGAGACCGGCAGGGCAGCGAATCGCGGCAGGTCCAGGCTCATCCGCCGGATCACGGCGATGGTTCCGTCCGCGACCGGCGACGGTCCTGGCAACCACAGGTCCTGCTCTTGCTGCGCGGAGGTGTGCGGTCCGACGATCCCGTCCGCGAAGCCGAAGAGGTTTCGCGGCGCGGTGCGGCCTTGATCCACCGCGGTGGTCGTGCCGCGAAATCCGTTCTGGCGCCAGCGTTCCCGCACACGATCACCCGCTTGGCCCAGCAACGCGGCGGCGGCGATCGGCGGGATCATCACGTCCGTGGCGCAGATCTGCACGAGCAGGTCGCCGCCGCGGTCGTTCGGCTCGATCTGCTCGCCCGCGAACTCCGGAAGGTCCGTCGCACCAGGTAGTGCGGGGTCGACCACGCGGACCAGTCGGGGCCCGATGCCGATCGTCACGGTGAGATCACCAGGCGCCGAGCCGAGAAGTCGCGCATCGGTCCCCGCGGTGAGTGCGCGGATCGTGTCTCCGAGTTCCACGAGCAAGGAACGGATGTCGGCTCCGTCAGCGAGGTCCACCACCACGGCCAGCAGGGTGGTTTGAGCCTCCGAAGGGGTGATGATCCCGGCCTGAAAACGCCCGGTCGGCGGTACCGGAACAACCGACGTGTCGATTCCCGGCAGCGGCTTCGATTCGCACGCGGCAGCCGCTCCCGCGGCGAGAACTGTTGCTGTGGCGCCGAAGAACGCGCGACGTGACGGTGGGACCACCGGTGGAGGGTGCCACATTCGCCCTGCGGTCGACGAATCCGGCGTCCGTGCCACACTACGCCCATGCGTCGTCGAGGTCTTGCCGCGGTCTTGGCGGTACTCGCTCTCGCGAGCTGCGGCTCGGAGGACAGCGGGCCGGGCACAGGCTCGCGACCGCCAGGCACCCAGGTGACGATCCGGGTTCCAGCCGACGCCCCGACCATCGCCGCCGGTGTTTCTCTTGCGCAGCCAGGAGATCTCGTGCTGGTCGCGCCCGGGGTGTACCACGAGTCGGTCAAGGTCGACACGGAACGGGTCACCCTGCGCGGCGAGTCCCGCGACGGGGTTGTCATCGACGGGCAGCTGCGGCGACCCAACGGGATCGTGGTCACCGCGTCGGGGGTGGCGGTGCAGAACCTCACCGTGCGGAACAACACGCAGAACGGCGTCCTGGTCACCGGTTCCGCCACAGCGGCGGCTGGCTCTCCTGGTCAAGGCGGCTACGACACCGGAGACGAACCGGTCGCCTTCCTGAAGTCGTTCCTGGTCTCCCACGTGACCGCCACCCGCAACGGGCTGTACGGGATCTACGCGTTCTCCGCCCAGAACGGCGTCATCGAGCACTCGTACGCCTCGGGCTCCCCCGACTCGGGAATCTACGTGGGACAGTGCAAACCCTGCCGGATCGTCGTTCGGGACAACATCGCCGAACTGAACGCGGTCGGCTACGAGGGCACCAACGCCAGCGGCGAGATGTACGTCGTCGGCAACCGCTTCGCCGGAAACCGAGTCGGGCTCACCACCAGCTCTGACCACCAGGAGAAGCTGCTCCCCCAACAGGACGCCACCATCGCGGGCAACCTGGTGGCGGGCAACCAGCAAACCCCGACACCGGAACAGGCCGACGGTGGCTGGGGCATCGGAATCGGCGTCGACGGCGGCAGCAGCAACCTGTTCGTGCGCAACAGGATCGCCGACAACGTGACTGCGGGCCTGGTGATCACCGCGACCTCGGACATCCCGGCCAACGGCAACCAGGTCGTGGCCAACACCTTCACCACCAACACCCTCGACGCCGGCTGGACCTTCCCCACCGCGACCCGAGGCGAAGGGAACTGCCTCCAGGGCAACGACATCACGACCACAGCACCCGCCGACCTGGCGGTATCCGCCGCTTGCCCCGCCACGGGCGCATCACCCTCGGCCACCTGGACCCGCCCGAAGCCCCCACCGGGAATCCCCTTCACCGACGTGGCAGCACCCCCGGCTCAGCCGCAGTTCCCCAACGCCACCACCGCCGGGCCAACAGTCGTCCCGGAGTTCCCGGAACTGCCGAACCCGGCCAACATCCCACTGCCTGCGGCTTCCCTGCTGGCCGACTACGCGCTGATTCACACCACCTGAGCAATAGCGCACGCCAGCCAGCCCGCATGGCTGACCGCACTGGCCGCGATCCGACCAATCGCTTACCGCCCGGTGGCCATACCGGGTACGGGCTGTACCGGTACATATCGCGGGTCCAGGTCGATCGCCACCGGTCGCGGTTCTGATGCAACGTCAGCCTCTACCCGGTGCAGGGTGCTGTCCGCGTCGACCCAGTAGCGGACGTTGCCTGCTGTGTCCGCTTTGCCGCGGGCCGCAGGCCCGGCCATGACGTCCACCTGGTGGCCGCGCACCTGCTCGCCGCGCAACCAGGTGGCCCCGTTCTGCGGCAACAGTTCCGCGTTGTCCGGGCGGTCGTTGCCCAGGCCGAGGGTGATCAGCAGTGCGCTGTCGAGCGCACTGCCCGAGCTGGTCAGCGGGCGGCTGTGCCAGCCGGTCGCGGGAGGGGTGTCCGGCGGGCGCGTGGGGGGATCGGCCATCGGGTGGACGAACACAGCGCTGGTGTTCCACTGGATCAGCCCATCGCTGGACGCGTCGCGGCCGATTCCGCGCACCACCGCGTAGCCCAGATGGGCGCGGTAGTCGACCGACCCGGTGATCACCAAGCCACCCGAGGTGGTCGGCACCGTGATGGTCACGGCGCGACCGCCCGCCTGGTAGTTGAGAAACCGCGTGGTCGCCAAACGATTCGCTTCCTCGGCCGTCAGGGGACGCGGACCTGTTGGTGCCGCAGGGGAACCGACGACCAAGAAGGTGGCAACACCGATGGCCGCGGCGGTCACCACAGCGGCGGCGACCACCATTCGGCGTCGCGCTGTCCACGAACGCCGCGAAGGGCGTTGTCGAGCTCGAATGTCCCGCACGCGGGGTGATCTTAACGGTGCCGCGGTTCACCCCCTCGATTCACCCGGTCGCCAGCACCCAGCGAGCCGCGGTTCTGGTTGTCTGTTGCGGTTCTTGACGACTTCCACGAGGGGACGGCGATGAGCCGGACAACCTGGCGATCCACGGGCGGGCGGGTGCGGGCCGGGTTGGCCGCCGCGGTGCTCGTGCCGAGCGCGATGATCGGCACGCCCGCCGGTGTCGCCGCGGCGGACGCGGCCGACGGTACCCTGACGGTCCAGGTATTACGAGACTTCTTCGGCACCGGGATCATCAACGCGACGATGGACGTGCCGCAGCGGGGCATCGCCGTCCAGGTCTCCGATCCCGAGGGCCACCAGGTCACCGGAACCACGGACGCCACCGGCAAGGTCGTGGTCCCGCCGTCGACCGTGCTGGCGGGCGGGCACTACCGGGTCGACGTGAAGATTCCGGCGCCTTACAGCGACTACTTACGCGCCGCGCCCGCCTCCACGGCGGCCAACCACTTCGACAGCTTCACCACCTTCGTCGACGTCGCGAACGGCAAGGCCGACTCCGTGGTCACCGGGGTATGGAACGCCAGCGACTACACCCTCCCGGACAACCGGTACTTCGTCCCAGTCCACAGTGGAGGCGTCGGGACCGACACCAGGGCACTGGTGGCGTTCGGGACGACCACGCGGGGCACGTGTCCCGACACGGTCGGCTGCCCGACGGTCCTCGCCACCCAGGCGCAGGTGGGCACGACCTTCGGCTTGGCGTACGACAAGAACCGCAAGCGGTTGTTCCAGAGCGCCTTCGCCCGGCGGCACACCCTCTACGGACCTGACGGTGGCAACGCCATCCACACGGTGCCCGCAGACGGCAGCAGCGCACCGACGCTGTTCGCCACGGTGCCCGGCGCCGCGGTGACCGCCCACGACACCGCCAACCTGGTCAAGGACGCCGGGTTCACCGAAGCGCCCACGAAGGAGAGCATCGGCGGCTTGGCGCTGTCGGAGGACGGTTCCACGCTGTACGCGGTGAACCTGCTGACGCGGGCGCTGGTCAGCTTCGACGCGACGGGTGCGACCGCCGCCTCTCCTGAGGCCACGGTGCCGATCCCCGACCCCGGCTGCGCCGCGGCCACTGACTGGCGACCGTTCTCCGTGTCCGTTCACGACAACAAGCTCTACGTCGGCGGGGTGTGCAGTGCGGAGAGCACGCAGAGCCGCTCGGACCTCAAGGCCGTGGTCTACGTCTACAACGGTAGCCAGTTCACCACGGTGCTGACCCAGGTCCTCGACTTCGAACGCGGCGAGATCCTCGTCAACGCGACCGGCAGCGCTCAGGGCAACCACTGGAACCCCTGGAACACCGCACTGTCCACCTGGGGCAAGCACGACGTGAACGGCGGCGGCGCGATGATCGACCCGCAGCCGCAGTTGGCCAGCCTGGCTTTCGCCCGCGACGGGTCGATGATCCTCGGTTTCCGCGACCGGTTCATGGACGTCGTGGCCTGGGGTGGGTTGGATCCCCGACCGGGCAACAACTCCGCCCAGAACGGGTTCTCCGGCGGCGACATCAACATGGCTTGCGCCAACCCCGCTGGCGGGTACTCGTGGGAAGGCACCGGGGCCTGTCCGGATCACGCGGCCACCACCAACGACGGCCAGCAGAGCGCGGGCGTGGTCGAGTACTTCTCCGGCGACTACTTCGCCCCGCAAGGGCCTGCAACGCGCGGTCCGCACCAGGAGTCCGCGCAGGGCGCTGTCGCGTACATCCCGCAGCAGCAGTGGGTGGTCAGCACGCAGATGGACCCGACGACCCGCGTCATCACCGGCGGGACCGGCTACTACGACATCACCACAGGTCAGGGGCCTGGCAACAACGCGAACGCCAACGCCTACGAGTTCGTCGGCCCGAACCAGAACGGGTTCGGCAAGGCGGGTGGCCTCGGCGCGATCGCCTACCAGGCGGCGAACGCGCCCGTCCAGATCGGCAACCTGGTGTGGTTCGACGGTGACCACAACGGCATCCAGGACCCGGCCGACGTCCGGCTACCTGGCGCGACGATCAACCTGCTGGACTCCACCGGGAAACAGGTCGCCACGACCAAGACCGACGCGGCGGGCGAGTACTACTTCGGCGGCGTGGGCGCGTCCTACGAGCTCACCCGGGGAGCCAAGTACACGGTCCAGTTCAACGTCTGCACCGCGAACACCGACAAGGTCCCCAACCGCCCACCCGCCACCGACCTCCGCTTCACCCTCCCCCTGGTCGGCACCGACCGCGTCCACGACTCCAACGTGACACCACCCACCTCCGGCCAGCTCTGCAACGGATCCGGCCCCGTCACGGCCCCCGACAACCCCGGCGAGGTGGACCACACCATCGACGCGGGCGTCTACATCCCCCCACCCCCGACGACGACAACGACGGTCCCGCCCACAACCACCTCGACCACCACCGCCGCTCCCGCTCCCCCGGCACCGAGCGGCTCACGTCCGCCTTTGGCTGAAACGGGAGTCTCGGGCATCCCGTGGCTGGTCGGGCTGGGCGTACTGGTCCTCGGAGCGGGCGCGGTGCTCGTCTACGCGGGCCGCAGGCGCCGAGCGAACCGGGACTGACCTGTGGTGTGCCCGCCCGTTTCGGCGGGCGGGCACACCGCAGGCCCACGGCGATAGCGTTGTCCGTCACACGGACGCCGGGAACGCGTGCCGTACCCCGACCGGTCGGTGCTTGCCGCTAGGGTGCTCAGCGGTATCGAGGAGCCCCGCGCGGGCCACCACCGAGGAGGACGCCCGCTATGCGGATCGCCGCTGTTTGCACCGTTGCCGTGCTGTCGTTAGTCGGCGCGTGCTCGTCGACTTCGGACAGTGGCGCACCTGCTGGTGGCACTCCCGCCGGTAGCGCGGCCCCGGTGAGCACGGCCGCTGCCGCCGCGTACCCAGCGGGCCAGGACGGTGCGGCGAAGCTCGTGGAGGACCTGCGCACCAGTACCGATCCGGCCGCGTTGGTGAAGTCCCTCGCCCCGACCAGCGCCGACTTCGACACCGTGTTCGAAGCGGAGTTCGCCAGGAAAGCCGAAGCCTTCTACGGCGCGTCCACCGCGGAGATCGGCGCGGTGGCCAAGCCGGAGCAAACCGAATCCAAGGTCTGGTCGGCCTCGAGCGAGGACCTCAAGGCCAACTCCGGTGAGGCGGCGCAGTTCCCCGGCGGCTACGCCAAGGTCGCCCCGCACCTCAAGCCCGGGCTGACGCTGTACCGGTGGAAGTACGTCAAGCCCGGCTCCGACACCGGTATGGCCTACGACGGCCTCGTCCACACCGGTACCCGCTGGGTGTGGTTCCCCAAGCCGTGGCGCGTTCTGGACGCCTAGCCCGCTTGTTCGTCGGCGATCAGGCGCAGTGTGGTGAACAGGGAGTTCCCGTGGACGTCGTCCACTTCCACCCTGTCGGTTTCGGTGAATCCGGCCTTGGCCAGTACACGTCGAGAAGCGGTGTTCCACTCGCGGACCGTGGCCCATAGGCGCGGGTAGCCGGATGATTTCGCCCAATCGACGACCGCCAACGATGCCTCGGTCGCGAATCCTTGGCGCCAGAATCGGCGCAGGAGTTCGAATGCGATCTCCGGTTCCTCCGGAGCGCCATAGGTGTTGTCGATAAGGCCGCAATAGCCGACGACGACGCCCGTGGTCTTCACCTCGATGGCCAGGAGCCCGAGGGAGCTCGGCCGGTTGGCGCGGATGGCGTCCTCGAGATCGGCGACGGTGGGGCGCCCGTCGGCGCCGATGCGGCGGTGGGCTGGCACCCGGGGGTCGCGTTCGATCCACAGCTCGCGCTGGACGGCGGCCTCCGCGACCCGCCAGGGCCGCAGCAGCAAGCGCGCCGTCTCCAGCGTGATCCCGTCACCCGCACCGGTCATGGTGGCAACTCTCCCACGACCGGGCGGTCGTCGCGCATAGACGCCTGGACCATCCACTGTTTCGCGTCGACACTCATCCCGACAGGGAATCACCACCTGAGTTCCGCTGATTTCACGGCGGGCTTTGACTTTCGGAAACACCGCCGTAATCGCCGACAAGGGTGCTAGATTCGTAGACCCATGATCGTCACGGTTATGGGGATGTTCGTAGCGTTCGTGTCCGTCGACAAGCGAGACGTACTGGGGCCGGCCATTAGGCCGGTCGGTGTCGGGACTTTCTGAAAGTTGTGGCTACGAAACTAGGGGTGCCAATGAAACACGCGTTACGAAGGACCCTTGCGATCGCGGGGGCTTTTGTCGTATTGCCGATCGCAGGGGTCTCGGCGCAGGCCGCGGGTCCGCGCGCGCTCACGGCCGATGTCGTCGCGTCGATGACGCCGGAGCAGCAGGGCAAGCTGCTTGAGCCGCTGCGGGTGGCGGCCGACGCGGTGGCCAAGGTGGGCCAAGGGGCCAGGTCGGACATCTACACGCAGGTCGAGATGGCCGCCGACTACCGGAAGATCAACGTCTACCTCACCGACGTGCGGCAGGGGCGGGACTTCATCGCCGCGGTGGGCAAGCTCGACCCGAAGGTGGACACCCGGCTGATCACCATCGTGCCGGGCAAACGGACCTGGCAGCAGGTCAGGCAGGACCTCCTCGACGTCTCCAGCCGCTCCGACCTGGGCTTCTCGGTCGTGCTGGCGGGCAGTTCGGTCGACGGCGGCACCGTGGAACTCGCGGTGGACAAGCCTGAGGCGGCGCGGGCGCACTTCGCCTCCACAGCGGTCGCACGGCAGCGCGGCGCGGCGGGCGCACCGGAGATCCGCGTCAGCCAGGCCCCCACGACCAAGCTGCTGACCCGCTGGAACGACACCGCGCCGTTCTACGCGGGTGCGGCGCTCGGCCCCGGGTCCGGTGGGCAGTCGTACTGCACCAGCGGCATCCCGGCCATCAGCACGTGGGACGGCCGCCAATGGCTGGTCACCGCGGCCCACTGCTACGGCGTCGGCGCCAACGTCTACACCGCGGGCGGCAACTTCATCGGCCAGGTCAAGTACACCCGCCCCGCCATCGACTCGGCGTTCATCGAGACCCGGACCAACCGCTACACCTGGGACGGCACCGACGCGACCGGCTACACCCGCTACCTCAACGGCGTGCGCAACGTGGCCGTCGGCGACTTCACCTGCCAGCTCGGCTACAACTCGAAGGTGATCTGCAACATCCGGACCACCCAGGCGGGCACCGCGAGCTGGTCGGCCAACGGCACCACCGTCCGCGGCAGCTGGGGCGTCCCCCACAACGGCGGCGTCGTCGGCCGCGGCGGCGACAGCGGCGGCCCGGTGATCTACATCAACGACCCCAACTCCCGACAGCTCAACGGCATCATCAGCGTCGGCTCCGGCTGCGACGCCAGCAAGGTCTGCTCCGGCGGCCTCGGCTGGGTCGACGTCTGGTCCATCTTCAACGACTTCGCCATCAAGCTGAACCCGTCCTAGTCCCGCACGCCGGGTCCCGCGAGCAGTGCCCGCGGGACCCGGTCATCTCACCACGTTGGTCGACAACGAGCGACCGCCCGGTCCGGCATGACTTACGCCCCCAGTCGCACTCATGATCCGGGGGTGGTGTCACCGGGCCTGGACGTGGGCAAGGGCAACCACCACGCTGTCGGCTTGGACGCGGCAGGCAAGCGACTGCACGACGGGCCACTGCCCAGCAGCGAGACCAAGCTGCGCACGCTGTTCGACAAGCTCGCCAAGCATGGCGCGCTGCTGGTGGTGGTCGATCAACCCGCGACGATCGGCGCTGCCGGTCGCGGTCGCCCGCGCCGCAGGCCACCAGGTCGCCTACCTCCCCGGCTTGGCCATGCGACGCATCGCCGACCTCTATCCCGGGCGGGCGAAGACCGACGCCAAGGACGCGTTCATCGTCACCGCGATCCTGACAGCGATGGACGAACAGGCGGTCACCGTCCCAGGCACCGCAGCAGCCGACACCGTGCTGCCCCGCCTGGCCGACAGCCTGAAAACCGTGCTCCAACAACGCAAACAGGTCGACGCCGAGGTCGAAGGGATACTCGATGCGCACCCTCTCGCCGGGGTCCTGACCTCGATGCCCGGCATCGGGGTCAGGACCGCCGCCCGGATCCTGCTGGAGATCGGCGACGTCTCCAGCTTCGCCTCCTCGGCCCACCTGGCCGCCTAGGCAGGCATCGCCCCGGTCACCAGCAGCTGGCCCGCCGCCGCTGCGACGTCCTGTTCGCCATGCTCCGCAACAAGACCTACTACAGGCCACCTGAGCCTGTTCCCGCCCTGGCCGCGACTTGACAACCCCATAGGGACCCCCGGTGAGGGTGGGGGCTGCGGTGGCGCGCGGGGCAGTGGCAGCGGCTTGGGCCCCAGGGGGCTTTGTCGGTGTCTGCGGGTAGCCAGCGGACTGGGCGATCGAGTGAGCGGGGGCATGTCGGGTGGGTCAGGTCACGAGGGGGATCACGGGTTCGTAGGCGGCCAGGTGGTCCGGGGTCCAGCTGGTGCAAGCCTGGTCGTGGGTGACCACGCGGTAGATCAGGGCGCGCAGGAGCAGTTGCGGCCACTCGGGGAGGTGCGCCCAGCGGGTCAGCAGGACGGGGTCGGCGTCGTACCAGCAGAGGGCGTCGGCGACGGCTATTGCGGCGGCCCAAGGGGCTGGGCGCCAGTACGGGGGCCAGTCGATGATGGCTGGAGGCTGACCTGGGGCGAAGAGGACGTTGCCCGGGAGGTCACCGTGGATCAGTTGGGGGGTAAGGGTTATCGGTCGGCGGGCGGCGATCAGGGGGGCGAGTAGGCGCGCGGCGGGTGGGGATGGCTGGTGGGATGACTCCTGCCAGGCGACCCGGTCGCCGTGGGACCAGGGGTCGGTGCGGTGGTCGAGGAACGCGGGACGGGGCAGGTGGGAGATCGCGGCGTGGAAGGCGATCCCGGCGCGCACCTCGTCGTCCGTGCGGGTGACGTCCGGTTCGCCTTCGACGAAACGACCCGCTTCCCACCCGTCGTGGATCCAGTGCCCCGTGATCGTCCGCAGCGGGCGGGCGATCCGGAAGTCGGGCGATTCGGCGAGACCGTGCAGCACCTCGGCGCGCCACAGCGTTTCGGCCGGGAACTCGACCGGTTTGAGGATCACGCCGCCCGCGCGCCACGTGCCCCCCTTGCCGCCGTCGAGCGGGAGCGGGTCGTCGCGCACGCCGAACGCGGCGAGTACGGAGTCCGGTGGCGCGTCGGCCTGCGAGGTCACGACGCGAAACCGTACTGTCGGATGATCATCACCGCGAGCGCCTTTTCCGCCGCGGCGCACTGGCCGTTCACCGCCACCGACGCGTTTCGTGACGATCTCACTCGATCGGGGCATTTTCAGTACATGATCGACGAGTAGTCTGGCGGCGCGGGGGATCGGGCTCTCCGACCCGAAGGGACGCGCACAGGCGCTGTCGGTTCCGCGCACCATCGAGTTCACGCACGGTCGACCCAGGTGCGCCGCGCAGTCAAGCGGCGTCCACACACGACAGTGCCATCACCCGCGGTCGCGGGCGGCGCGGACCAGGTTCAGGGGCCATGGCCAGGACAACAGCTCTCTTCGGCGTGCTCGCGGTGTCGGCGGTGTTGGCCGCCTCGGCGCAACCTGTCTACGCCGCACCCACCCCGACGGCGGCGGCCCAAGTGGAGCCGACGCGCAAGTCCACCCGGTGCCCCACGACCGCGACACCACCCCCGGCGGTCGACCGGTCGGAAGCGCCCGCGCCGCGGCAGTTCGCCTTCGCACGACAGAAGACCGCTGCGACCTACACCGCGCCGGACACTCCACTGAGGATGATCCCGGGTGACACCTACCCGGTCAAAGTGGAGCTGAGCAACACCACCACAACCACTTGGACCAAGGGTTCCCTCGCTCTGTCCTACCACTGGACCCTGGCGCCTGGCGACCAAGACGGGCGGACCGCGACCCCGCTGCCCTCGGACCTCACACCCGGACAGTCGGCGACCATCGAGGTTCCGGTCGTCGCCCCGATCGCGGCGGACATCGGCAACACGCGCGAGCAGTGGGTGTTGCGGTGGGACCTGCGCGACACCAAGACCCGCCGCTGGCTGTCGGACAACGGTGGCCCCGCCACGCTCGACCAGCCCACCACGGTGGAGAACCCGACCTCGGACCAGCTCGGACTGGAGAAGTACTTCCAGTTCACCGGCACGGCCACCGGCGGCGGCACCGCGGTCAGCGTCAACCAGTACAGCGGCAACGCGGTCCTGAGCCACAACATCCTCAACAACCCCAGCCGCGGTCTGTCCACTTTCGCCAGGATCACCTACAACAGCCTCGACGCCTCGAACTCCTACGCGGGCCGTGGTTGGTCGGTGACCGCATCGACCCTGCAGCGCCTCGGCACGCCGCTGCAGTTCGACGGTCTACTCGGGACGATCCTCACCGGACACCCCAGCAAGATCACCCTCGTCGACGGCGACGGCACTGGGCACACCTTCGAGCTTAACAAGCACGACACCGGTGACACGGCCCGCTGGACCTACGACCCGCCCGCCGGGTTCCACACCCTGCTGCGCCGCGACCCCGGCCGTGACGACAGCAAGCGCTGGGTGTTCACCGGGCCCGACCGGACCTCGATGTACTTCGACGCTGAGGGCTACCAGAGCGCGTCGGTCGACCGCAACGGCAACCAGATGACGTTCCACTACGAGCGGGGCGCCATCGGCAACCGCGGCGGCAAGCTGCTCACCCACCTGACCGACGCGGCGGGCAGGCGCACCCTCACCCTCGACTACTACCGCCCCGGTGACGACGCCACCGTGTTCCACGGCGACCGCCGCGCCACCGAGAAGGCGGGCCTGTCGCTGCTCAACCAGCTCCGGTCGATCACCGACGCCTCCGGCAGGGTGGTCACCTTCGCCTACACCGACAACGGGCAGCTGCGTGAGCTCGTCGACGGCGCGGGCACCCCCGACGCGAAGGTCTACGGGTTCCTGCACGACAGCGCGGGCGTGCTGGCCAGGGTGGTGGACCCCAACGGCGGCGCCAGCCAGGTCCAGTATTACGACCGCGGCGATCGTGAGCGCAAGGGCCGCGTGCGCGCAGCGGTCGACCGGGCAGGCGGGGTGCTTGGCTTCGACTACGCCGACCCCGACGGCGACAAGGGTTCGGCGATCGCCTCCCGCACCACCGACGCCAACGGGCACAGCACAGACTACGTCGTCGACGGCTACGGCCGGGTCGAGCGGATCAGCAATGCGAAGGGCGAGACCACCCAGCTCGCCTGGGACGCCGACAACAACGTCGTGCGGATCCGCGAGGACAACGGCGCCACCACCACGTGGCGGTACGACCCCAAGACCGGCTACCCGCTGGAGATCCGCGACGCCGAGAGTCACGCCCAGGGCTACCCGGGCACCGCGCTCACCTACCGCACCGAGCTCGACGGGTACGTCGCCGACCTGGTGGAACGCCGTTCCCCGGAGGGTCGCCGCTGGTTGTTCGTCCATGACGAGCGCGGCAACCTGGTGTCGATCACCGACCCCAAGGGCACCGCGACCCCGGACGAGGGCGACTACACCTCCCGCTACACCTACGACGAGCTCGGGCACCTCACCACCACGACCGACGCCAACGGCCACCGGACCACCTACGCCGACTACGACGCCAGCGGCTACCCGCGGCGGATCACCGACCCGCTCGACTGCTCGTCGTTGTTCGCCTACGACGAGGTCGGCAACGTGGTGTCCACACTGGACGCCAAGCGGCACACCAGCACGTTCGGCTACGACGTGTTCCGGCGACCGCTGGCGAGCCGGGTGCCCAAGGACGCCGCGGCGGGCGCCTACATCACCACGCCGGGCGCGGTCTACGACGGCAACGACAACGTGGTCAAGCTGGTCGCCGCCAACGGCGCGGTCACCAGCACCCAGTTCGACGCCCTGGACCGCCAGGTCGCGGTGACCTCGCCCCGCGACGACGGACCGGACGCACCGGTCAAGACGGCGACCTTCACCTACGACCCGGTCGGCAACCTGATCCGCCAGGTCGACCCCAAGGGCACCCTCACGCCCGACCCGGACGACTACGTGACCGCGTTCCGCTACGACGAGGTCGACCAGGTCGTCGAGGTCACCGACGCGGCGGGCAAGCGGATGACCGTCGGCTACGACCGGGTGGGCAACACCACCCAGGAGGCCGACCGGCGCAAGACCGCCACCGCCGACCCGGACGACTTCACCATCCGGCACCGCTACGACCTCAACCACCGGGTCGTCGAGAGCACCGACGCCACGGGGGCGACGACCAAGACCAAGTACTCCCCCGACGGCAACGTGGTGGAGACCGTCGACGAGGACGGCAACGCCACGACGACCACCTACGACGAGCGATCACTGCCCGTCGAGCTCAAGGAGCCGCACGACAAGGACGTCTACTTCACCACCCGCTACGAGTACGACCAGGTCGGCAACCGCACCAAGACCACCACCCCGCGCGGGGTGCGGACCGGTGACGACCCCGACGACTTCGTGCACGCGACGGTCTACGACGAGCTCAACCGGGTCGCCGAAGAGGTCCTGCCGTTCGACCGCGACGACAGCTCCGTCCCCGAGGCCGACCGGATCCTGAACTCCTACGACGAGCTGGGCAACCTCACCGAGGTCAGTTCCCCGCCGTCGAAGGGCCAGTCGGCGCGCAACAAGACCCGCTACACCTACTACGACAACAACTGGACCCGCACGTCCACGGACGCGTGGGGCATCAGCACGCTCTACGACTACAACGCCATCGGCCAGCAGACCAACCGCACCCGGCTCAGCGAGGGCGGCGGGTCCGCGCGGGTCCAGTCGTGGACCTACCACCCCGACGGCAAGAAGAAGACCCGCTCCGACGGTGGTGTCCCGGTCGGGCAGCACGTGGTCGTGGTCGACAACTCCGACGACGACACCGAGGTCACCGGCACGTGGGCGACCGTAGCCGACGAGGGCCAGTACGAGGGTTTCGACTACCGCACGCACCCGGCGGGCTCGGGCGACGACAAGGTCACCTGGAAGGCCGACATCCCCGCGTCGGGCACGTACGAGGTGGCGGTCCGCTACACCGGGGCCACCGCGAACGACGCCCGCTACACCGTCGAGCACAACGGCGGCACCGCCGAGGTGACGGTCGACCAGAGCAAGCGCCCCGGTGAGTGGGTCGCGCTGGGCAGCTACGAGTTCACCGAGGACGAGGTCAAGAAGATCACCCTCGGCACCTCGGCGACCGGCTCGGTCACCGCGGACGCGGTCCGGCTGGTGCGGGACAACCGCGGCGACACCGACGCCGAGGAGAAGCGGTTCGAGTACCGCTACGACGCCAACGACAACCAAGTCCTGTTGCGCGACAACAGCTCCGGGGCGCTGGTCGACGAGTACTCGATCCGCTACGACGTGCTCAACCGGGCCGACCTCGTCGAGGAGCGCGAGTCGGGCGCGGTCAAGCGCAAGACCGCGTTCTCCTTCAACGAGAACGGCAACGTCACCAAGGTCGAGCACGACGACCAGGTCGCCGTCTACGACTACGACGCCAGGGACCTGGTGACCAAGGCAGTCAACCGGCAGACCGGCGACGACGCCAGGGAGAAGACCACCACCTTCGCCTACACGGCGCGGGCGCACCTGGCCAAGCAGACCAAGCACAACGGCAACACCGTCGACTTCGAGTACTACCTCGACGGGCTGACCAAGCACCAGGTGGAGCGCAAGTCGGGCGGCGCGGTCGTCAACGAGCACCGGCTGGAGTACGACGACAACAAGAACCGCACCCGCGACGTGGCGAAGAAGCAGGACGCCGACAGCAAGGCGGTCAAGGACAACGACTTCCGGTACACCTTCGACCCGCGCGACCGGGTGCGCGAGGTCAAGAAGACCGGCGACTCGCCCTCGACCGAGACCTACGAGCACGACGCCAACAACAACGTCAGCAAGCAGACCGTCGGCGGCACGACCACGGAGTACGCCTACGACCGCGACCGGCTGCTGTCGGCGACCACCGCGGGGACCACCTCCACCTACGGCTACGACCCCTGGGGCAGGTTGCGCAAGGTCAGCTCGGCGGGCAGGCAGGTGGAGAAGTACGTCTACGACGGCTTCGACCACACCGCCGAGCACCGCGCGGGCTCCGGCGCCGCGCAACGCACCACCAAGTACGCCTACGACCCGCTCGACCGGACCGTGTCGGAGACCAGCACCGGTGGCGGCGCCAAGGACAAGAAGGTCGAGCTGCTCTACCTCGGCCTGTCCGAGCAGGTGCTCACCGAGAAGCTCAACGACAAGGTCAGCAAGTCCTACCAGTACTCCCCCGACGGCGAACTGCTCTCGCAGATCAACGTCAAGGACGACGGCGGCAAGGAGGACAAGTACTACGCCTTCAACCCGCACTCGGACGTCGAGTCGATGTCCGGGGAGTCCGGCGACGCCACCGCCACCTACGGCTACACCGCCTACGGGCAGGACGACCAAGCCGGGTTCTCGGGCGAGGACAAGCCGGGCGCGCAGGAACCGGGCGCGCAGCCCGCCAACTCGTACCGGTTCAACAGCAAGCGGTTCGACTCGTCGTCGGGCAACTACGACATGGGGTTCCGCGACTACAGCCCGAGCCAGAACCGGTTCCTCACCCTCGACCTGTACAACGGCGCCCTCGACGACCTCGGGTTGAGCACCAACCCGTTCACCGCCAACCGCTACAGCTTCGGCGGCGGCAACCCCATCTCCGCGGTGGAGATCGACGGACACCTGTTCGGGCTCTCCTTCAGCGACATCGGCCACGCGGCGCTGGACGTGGCGGGCTTGATCCCGGGCGTCGGGGAGATCGCCGACGTCGCCAACGGCATCTGGTACGCCGCCGAGGGCAACTACGCCGACGCGGCGCTGTCGTTCGCCTCGGCCGTGCCGCTGGCCGGGTACGGGGCCTCGGCGGTGAAGGCGGGCAAGTACGCCAAGAAGGGCGCCGACGCGGTCCAAGCGGGCGACAAGGTCAAGGACGCGGCGAAGACCGCGAGCAAGGTCGACCCGCCGCCCGCCGCGAAGGCCGCCGACCCGCCGCCCGCGGCCAAGCCGAAGGCCGACCCGCCGCCGACACCGAAGAAGGACGCCGCGCCCTCGTGCAAGGGCAACAGCTTCGCGGGCGACACCCCGGTGGTGATGGCCGACGGCAGCCGCAAGCCGATCTCGCGGGTCCGCGTGGGCGAGCTGGTGCTGGCCACCGACCCGGTGACCGGGGTCAGCGCGGCGGAGCCGGTCACGGAGGTGATCACCGGGTTCGGCGTCAAGGACCTGGTCGAGCTCACCGTCGGCGGCGGCACGGTGGTGGCGACCGCGGGGCACCCGTTCTGGGTGGCGGGCGAGCAGGACTGGCGGCCCGCGGGCCTGCTGCGGGTCGGCGACCAGGTCTCCGTCGGCGGCGAGACGGCCCGGATCACCGCCGTCCGCACGTGGACGTCGTACCTGCGGGTGCACAACCTGACCGTCGACGGGATCCACACCTTCCACGCGGGCGCCGCGGGTGTGGTCGTGCACAACGACGGCTGCGACCCCTTCAAGGACCTCGCCGACTACCGCGCCAGGGAGGGCATGCCCAAGGCGGGCGCGGCCGACGACGTGCACACCGCCGCCCGGCTCGACGTGGGCGGGCAGAGCTTCTACGGCCGCAACGCGCACGACCTGCCGGTGGACATGAAGGTCAACGCCCAGACCAGGACGCACGCCGAGGGGCACGCGTTCCAGCAGGCCAAGAACGCGGGCGCGACCGGGGAGCGGGCCACGCTCTACGTCGACCGCGACCTGTGCCGCTCGTGCGGCCGGTACGGGGGTCTCGGCTCCCTGATGCGGGCCACCGGCGTGTCCGAACTGGTGGTGCACTCCCCAGCCGGCAGGTTCCTGGTGACGGCCAGCAGGCCGTCGGTACCGCGACCGCTCGGAGGATGAGCCACCCGTGACCGTGCTGAGCATCCACTCCTGGACCGGCCAACGCGAGCAGTCCGAGGAGGTCACCGACCCCACCTGGGCCGACGCGGAGTCCGCGCTGCGCAGGCTGGACAACCGGGTGACCAGCCAGGTCGGTGTCGAGACCGACGCGGGCGACTACGTCTCCGTCGGCGGCGGCGACGGCCGCTACCACGTCGTGCTCGGCACCGCCGACGACGACCTGTTCACCCTGCGCGGGGGCGCGGGGGCCGAGGACGAGACCGCCCAACTGGTGGTCGGCGGGCAGCTCGGCAACTACCCGGCCGACCAGGTCGTCGACTTCGACCTGGCGGCCCGGGCGGTGCGCACGTTCCTCGCGGAGCACTCCGCCGACCCAGACCTGGACTGGCTGCGCGAGTAGCCGGTCCGCCGCGCGACAAGGAGGAAGCAGCATGAGGTTCACCAGGGCAGCGGTCCTGGCCGTGGTCGTGGTCGCCACGACCGCGGTCCCGGCGGTGGCGGGTGGTGGCACCGACCTGCCGCTGCCCGCGTTCGGCGACATCGCCGTCGACCAGGTCCACCAGCGGGTGTTCGTCAGCGGCGGGCCGACGGCGAACGGGATCGTGGTGACCGACCTGCGCGGCAAGGTGGTCAAGCGGCTCGACGGCCAGCCCGGCGCCACCGGTCTGGAGCTCAACGCCGACAGCACCCGGCTCTACGTGGCGCTGGCCGCCGGTGACGCCATCTCGGTCATCGACACCACGACGCTGGCCGAAACCGACCGCCACGCCACCGGTACCTCCAGCTGCCCCACCCACCTGGCCCGCACCGGCGCCCTGATCTGGTTCGGCTACGGCTGCGCCGCCGACTGGAACGCCAAGATCGGTCGCCTCGACCCCGCGGCAACACCCCCGGTCGACACCAGCAAGCCCTACGGCGGCGCCACCTACCAACGCGCTCCCCTGCTGTCGTCCACCGGGGCCGAGAACGGTCCGCTGGCCGCGGGGCAGCTGTCGCTGAGCCAGTCCACCATCCGCACCTACACCCGCTCCGGTTCCGACCTCACCGCCGCTGCCACCAGCGACACCGTCGGCGCGGGCCTGGTCGACCTGTCCACCACACCGGACGGGTCCACGCTCTACAGCGCCACGACGTCCCGCACGACGGTCGACGCCTACGCCCCCACCACCCTGGCCCGCCGCGGCGCCTTCACCACCGGCACCCGCCCGATCGCCGTGGCCGCCTCCCCCGACAACGCCTTCGTGGCCACGGCCGTCGCCACCAACGCCCCCGACGACGTCAAGGTGTACCGGGCGGGCGGCACCTCGCCGGTGGCGACCTTCGAGATCCCCCGCACCGAGGTGGCCGCCACCCGGGGCCTGGCCTGGACCCCCGACCTGTCCCGGCTGTACGTGATCACGCAGACGATCACCGACCCGGCACCCCACCTGCGGGTGATCACCGACCCGACGGACGACCCCTGCGTCCTGCTCTGCGACTAGCACTTCTCATGTAGCACCCACTTGCTTCGATGAACCGCCCCGCTCACCGGGTGGGTGAGCGGGGCGGGTGGGGTCAGCGGTGGTGCAGGCCAGCGGAGAGGCCCCGGATCAGTTCGCCCTGCGGGGTGTCGCCGTCCAGGGACCAGATCATGGCGCCGCCCAGGCCGCGGTCTCGGATGTAGCGGCCCTTGCGGGTGAGTTCCGTTGGGTCGTCGTAGGTCCAGAACGTGGTGCCGTTGAAGAGCCAGGCGTGGCCTGCTTTGTTGTCGCGGTGGAGTTTGTAGGTTCCGGCGGCGAGCAGGCCCTTGAGGATGCGGTAGTCGTCGTAGCCCGCTTCGTAGGTGCCGGGGGCGGGGCCGGTGGACTGTTGGAACAGGCCGTTGTTCTGGTTGGGCAGGCCGGTCCAGCCGCGGCCGTAGTAGGGGACGCCCAGGGTGATCTTGGCTCGGGGGGCGCCGCGGTCCAGGTAGGCGTTGACGACGATCTCGCCGCTGTCCTTGGGGGTGGTGGGGTCGCCGTCGGGAACGCGCAGGGCGGACTGCTGGTTCGCGGTCCGCTCCCAGGCGCCGTGGTAGTCGTAGCCCTGGATGGTGGCGAAGGTCAGGAGGCGGAACACCTCGGTGGTCTCGTAGCCGCGGTCGAGGGCCTCGCGGTTGGCGGGCAGGAACGCGGTCAGGTCGTAGCGCTTGTGCTCGGCGCGGCCCAGCCGGTCGAGTTGGGTGCGGTACTCGCGCAGCAGCGCGGTGAAGTTCTGCTTGTCCTCGGGGCGCACGACGTTGCCCGCGTTGCCTTCAGTGGCGGGCCATTCCCAGTCGAGGTCGATGCCGTCGAACACGCCCTTGGCGGCACCGGCGGGCGCGCCGGGCAGGTTTCCCTTGAGCCACAGGTCAATGCAGGACTTCACGTGCGCGGCACGCGACTGCGGGGTCAACGCGGCGTTGGAGAAGTAGGTGGAGCCGATCCAGCCGCCGAGGGAGATGTAGACGCGCAGCTTGGGGAACTTCTGCTTGAGTTGCTTGAGCTGGTTGAGGTTGCCCGCCAGCGGTTGCCCGGGCCGGTCAGCCTTGCCGTTGACGGAATCCCGAGCGGGGATCAGCCGCTGGTAGTCGGCCGCCGGGTCGGAACTGACGCACCCGCCGCGTTCGTCGAGCAGGCCGAAGGCGTAGTTGACGTGCGTGAGCTTCGCCGCCGTGCCGTTGTCCACGGTGTAGCGGACGGGGATGCCCCTGTCCTGGTAGCTCCACTGCGTGTAGTACCCCACCGTGCGCACCCCGGCGTCGCCACCGTGGGCCTGCGCGGGCGTCCCGCCCACCGCCAACCCCGCGGCCACGGCGCCGGCCGCGACCAGGGCGCCCCACCTCTTCCCGGACATGGTCCTCCCCAACACTCGGGTCATGGTCCAGACCAATCTAGGGGAAGATCGCGACCGGGCATACGCCCAGACGGGGCGATCCGGACATCCGGCCCGCCGCAGACGAGCACCACCACATATCGTCGCTGTATCGAAAACCGCATACGCCGTCGCAACGGGCCGCTGGGTTCACTGCGCGGGTGAACCGCACCCGCCGGACGCGCACGCTCGTGCTCATCTGCCTTGCCGTACTCACCCTGGTCGGCGCCTTGTTCCTGGTCCGGCGGCCGTTGTTGATGGCGGCTCCGGCGTGCTTCACGGGGCAGTGGCGGTGGTGTTTCGGCACGGAGAACGGCGTGGTGTTGATGACGCTGGTCGGGGTGCCGGTGGCCGGGCTGGTGGCGTGGGGCCTGGCCAGCCTCCGGCTCGCGGTGGGGGCCCCATCAGCGTGGCGGAGGTCCTTGGCCGAGGTGGGCATGGTCTACGGGACCGCGCCGTGGGTGTGGTTGACGTTGATGCCGGGGTCAGGCGCGGGGATCGTCCCCGGTCGGCTGAGCCTGGTTCCGCTGCGGGACCTGGTCACGATGGGGCCGTTGGGGATCGGCGGGAACCTGCTGGTGTTCGCGGCGCTCGGCTTCTTCGGACCGATGCGGTTCGCGGCGTTGGCGTCTCTCCCGCGGGTCCTGGCGCTCGGCGCGGGCTGCTCGGTGGTGATCGAGACCGCGCAGTACGCCTTCCAGTTGGACCGGGTGTCGTCGGTTGACGATGTGCTGGTCAACGCGGTGGGGGCCGCTCTGGCGGCGTTGGCGGCGCGGCGATGGTGGTGCGCCCCGAACAAGCTTCCGTTGCCAGGTCACCGGGTGTCCGAAAATGAGGTGAGAAGCGCACCGGGTGTGCGTAGCGTCGATCACCGTGCCTAGTGATGACCCGGCGGACGGGTGGTTCTCGGAAAGTGTGGCAGTCGACTACGACACTCCAGGAGGTGCGAACGCCGTTGAGGCGGTGACGCCAGTGGTGGAGGTGCTCGAGGAACTGGCAAGCGGTGGACCGGCGCTCGAGTTCGCCGTCGGCACCGGGCGGATCGCGGCACCGCTGGCCGACCGTGGCGTGCCGGTGAGCGGGATCGAGATGAGCCGGGCGATGGTGGCCAGACTCGCGGGCAAACCGGGCGGCGATGCGGTCGAGGTCACCATCGGGGACATGACCTCGACCCGCGTGAGCGGCGAGTTCGCACTGGTGTACCTGGTGTACAACACGATCAGCAATGTGACCACACAGGACGGTCAGGTCGAGGTCTTCCGCAACGCCGCCGCGCACCTGCGTCCGGGCGGGCTGTTCCTCATCGAGGTGGGCCTGCCCGACCTGCGCCGCCTGCCTCCGGGGCAGGACACTGTTCCGTTCGCGATCGCGCCCAACGGCGATCGGGCGGGCTATGTGGGATTCGACCAGTACAACGTGGCGACCCAGGAGTTCACGTCCAACCACGTCACGGTATCGCCGGACGGAACGGGCCGGTTCCTGCGCGTTCCGTTCCGGTACGCCTGGCCCGCGGAGATGGACCTGATGGCGCGGATCGCCGGGATGCGGCTGAAGCACCGCTGGGCGGACTGGGACCGGTCGGCGTTCACGGACGCGAGCACGAAACACGTGTCGATCTGGGAGAAGCTCCCAGCGGAGTAGTTCCGCGCTCACCACACACAACCCGCGCGAGGAATCGGCGTACGTACAACTGCGTATTGCCGCTGCCAGGCCACTCTTGATTTCGTTGTGCACGGTCGACGTCGACCGATTCAGGGGTGATCAGGCCGCTCCCGGTGGGGGGACAGTGTGGTTTACACGTATCTGCAACAGGATTTGGTCGAGCCGGACTGGCGCCGGTTCCCCGGCTGGCGGGACATCACCGCCGAGCAGTGGCGGGATGTGCAGTGGCAGCGATCCCACTGCGTCAAGACGCCGCGGCAGCTGCGGGAGGTGACCGGCGACCTGGTCGGCGACGGGTTCTTCGACGACGTGGTGCTCGACCAGAGCACCTCGGCGACGATGTCGATGTTGCTGACCCCGCAGCTGGTCAACACGATGGTGCCGCACGGACCGCCGGACGAGGACGGGCTGCGGGCGGATCCGGTGCGCCGCTACCTGCTGCCGATCGCCTCGGACCGGCGGGTGGATTGGCCGAGTCATCCGCACGCGAGCCGCGATTCGTTGCACGAGGCCGAGATGTGGGCGACCGAGGGCCTGACCCACCGGTACCCCACCAAGGTGCTGGCCGAGGTGGTGTCGACCTGCCCGCAGTACTGCGGGCACTGCACCAGGATGGACCTGGTCGGACCGTCCACCCCCGGGGTCGACAAGCTCCGGTTCGCGCTGCGGCCCGCCGACCGGCTCGACCGCATCCTGGCCTACCTGCGCGCCACCCCCGGTGTCCGCGATGTCGTGGTGTCCGGCGGCGATGTGGCGAACCTGCCGTGGCCGCGGCTGGAGGAGTTCGTCACCCACCTGCTGACCATCGAGTCCATCAGGGACATCCGGTTGGCCAGCAAGGCGCTGGTCGGATTGCCGCAGCACTGGCTGGTGCCCTCGACGGTGGCCGGGATCGAGCGCGTCTGCCGGATCGCCGCCCAGCGCGGGGTCAACATCGCGCTGCACACCCACGCCAACGCGGCGTGCCAGGTGACACCGCTGGTCGGCGAGGCGGCTCGAACGCTGCTGGGTGCCGGATTGCGTGACGTCCGCAACCAGGGGGTGCTGCTCGCCGGGGTGAACGACAGCCAGCGGGCCTTGCTGGACCTGTGCTTCGCGTTGCTCGACGGCGCGAGCATCACCCCCTACTACTTCTACATGTGCGACCTGATCCCGCAGGCCGAGCACTGGCGGCTGCCGCTGCACCAAGCCCAAGCGCTGCAGGACTCGCTCATGGGCTACCTGCCCGGTTTCGCCACCCCGCGCCTGGTCTGCGACGTGCCGTACGCGGGCAAGCGGTGGGTCCACCAGGTCGTGTCCTACGACCGGGTGCGCGGGATCTCCACGTGGGCCAACGACTTCAAGGGCCCGTTCGACCCCGTCGAGACCGCGGGGCGGCGCTACGAGTACGTCGACCCGATACACAGCCTGCCCGAGGAAGGTCAACGGTGGTGGGCCGAACAGGCTCGGCGGCACCCCGACCTCGCGCTGATCGGGGAACGCTGATGTGGTTCACCGACCCCGAGGCCCGGGCCACCCTGCGGGAGGCGCGCTCGCAGCAGGACCTGCTCGACGCCTGCGACTACCACGCCGACACCGTCGCCCGCGTCCAGCACGACAAGCTCGCCGGGCTGTGGGAGCGGGCATCGGGGGTGCCGGGTTTCGCCACCCTGCCCGGGTTCGCCGACCGCGACCTGTCCGCGCTGCCCGTGACCACAAAGGACCGGGTGAAGGACGATCCCGACGCCTTCACCCGGTTCGACCTCACCGGCGTCACCAGGTACTACGAGAGCTCCGGCTCGTCGGGACGCACCACGCCGACCCCGCGGACGGCGGCCGACCTGATCGGCAACACGCTGTCGGTCGCCGGGTTGTGGCGCAGGGCATTGGGGCCCGACCCGCTGCGCGTGGCGGTGATGCTGCCCTCGGACATCCTGCCCGCCGCCGATCTCGCGATCGGAACCTGCGAGTACCTCGGGCACACGACCCTGCGCTGCTACCCCTTCACCACCGGCGTCAGCGATTGGGACCGGTTGGTGGGCCTGTTCCGCCGCTACCGCCCGCAAGCCGTGTTCGCCGCGCCCGGGGTGTGGGCGCAGTGGACCCGGCTGCTCAAGCAACGCGGTGAACTCCCCGACCTCCGCACGAGCGTCACGACCGTGCTGCTCCTCGGGGAGGTCAGCCTCGCCGCCCAGCGGCGGAGACTGGGCGCCGACTGGGAAGCGGCCGTCCTGGACGCCTCGTACGGCAGCACCGAGACCGGCACCATCGCCGCCACCTGCGAGGCGGGCAGGCTGCACCTGCTCACCCCCGGCCACCTGGTCGAGATCCGGCAGGGCGAGGTGATCGGCCCGCCGCGGCCGGGCGCGACCGGCGAGCTGATCACCACGACCTTGAACAACCACGCCCGCCCGCTGCTGCGCTACGGCACCGGCGACATCGTGAGCGTCGGTGCCCAGCCGTGCCCCTGCGGACTGGCGCTGCCCACGATCGCCGTGCACGGGCGCGGCGACGACACCCTCACCTGGCGCGGCACCACGCTGTCCGAACACTCGCTCGGCAGCCTGGTGTACGAGGACTCCCGGGTGACCGGCTACCTCGTGCAGGTCGCCGAGGGCAACGCCAAAGCGCGGCTGGTGCTCGAACGCGACGTCGACGTTCCCGGCGATGCCGAGATCGCCGCGTCCGCGCGCGACCGGTGCACCGCGGCGGGCGTGGAGTGGGACGACGTCGTGGTCGTGTCGCAGCTGCCCGCGATCAGCAAGGCGGGTGCCAGCCAGAAGAGCTGGAAGCGGACCAGTATCGCGAGGATGGCATGACCGGCACGCGCACCGACGACGGCGGCGCACGCCAGCCGGACGCCGACCTGTGGTGCAGCTACGCCGCGGTGCGCGCGCTGCGCTGGATGGGCACCGCGCCCGCCGATCCGGACTCCGTGGCGGGCTTCCTGCTCGCCAGGCGCAACGACGACGGCGGGTTCGGCTGGCAGCGCGGCCTCCCGTCGGACGTGTGGGCCACCTACTACAGCGCGCAGGGCTTGGCCGACCTCGGCCGCGAGTGCCCGGAGCCGGACCGGCTGGCGAAGTGGCTCGCGTCGACCCGCACCCCCGACGGCGGGTTCGGGATGACACCGGGTCAGTCAGCCGACGTCTGGGCGACCTATTACGCCTGCAGGCTCACCCACGAGGTACTGGGCACCCCGGTCGAGCGGGGCGATGATCTCGCGGATTGGCTCGCGGCGCTGCAGACCGGCGGTGGTGGACTGAGCTGGGCACCCGGCGGGACGGCGACGGATGTCCGCGCGTGCTACTACGGTGCGCTCGCCTGGGAGTCCGCGGACACCGGTCCTCCCCCGTGGGACCGGGATCGGCTGGTCGGCTGGCTGCACGACCAGCAGCGCCCCGACGGCGGGTTCGGTTTCGCACCCGGCGAGGAGCCGTGCACCTGGGCGGCTTTCCGCGCCACAGGGGCGTTGCGCGCCCTCGGAGCCCGCCCGCTCGACACCCCGGGCCTGGTCGACTGGCTGTCCGCACGGGAGCTTCCCGGCGGCGGGTTCGAGCGCTGGCCGGGCTACGGGCAGGCGGACGTCTGGTCGGCGTTCACCGTTGTCGGCGCCTTGGCGCACCTGGGCTCGGAGCCGTCCGCCGACGCGGCAGGCCGGGTGTCCACTGTGGTCAGGTCGTACCAGTTGCCCGGGTCCGGTTTCACCTATCGGGCACCGGCGACGGCGGGCGACAGCCTGGCGACAGCGGCCTTCGTGCTGGAGCCGGGCAAAGCCCGCCCCGACGAGCTCGCCGCCGCGCGGGACTGGTTGCTCCGCGCGCAGACCCCGTACGAGGGCGGCGTGATGTACATGCCCGGTCGCGGCGCCGAAGTGCGGTGCACGCTGTGGGCCGCCTCCGCACTGCGGCGCACCGGTTCGGTGCTCGACGGTGACCGCCTTGGCCGGTGGCTGCGCGGCCTGCAGAACACCGATGGCGGGGTGGGCTACTGGGTCGGCCGCGGCTCCAACCTCACCTCGACCGCCTCGGCGGTGGAGTCAGCGGTGGTGTCGGGCCTCGACCCGGCCGCTGTCCTCGACACCGCGCGGGTGGCCGACTTCGTCCACCGGTGCCTGTCCGGCGCGTCGGCGGCGGACGTCCCCGGCGGCCCGTTGTCGCTGACCGCCACCGCCCACGCCGCCCGCACGCTGGACGCGATCGGCGCGGGCCCGCAGGCCCGCGCGGTGGCGAACACCATCGTGGCGCACGCCAGCCCGCTCGGCGGCTGGTCCGCGATCCCCCGGCACCTACCCGACCTGGCGTCCACCTACCAGGCCGTGCTGACCGCCCAAGTACTCGACCTGCCGTGGGACCGCGCGTCCGCGCGCAGGCTGCTCGACCGGCTGCGCACCGGTGACGGGTACGCGTGGAGCCCGCTCGGCCACCGCGGCGGCGGGCCGCTGGCGGACTGCCTCGGCGGACTGCTGGCGCTCGCGAGCACCGATGGCGGCACCGCCCGCCTGCCCCGCCTGAACCTGTGAGGACGGCCATGCCGACGACCATCATCGCCACCCCGGTCACCGATCCCGGCTTCCAGCGCCGGATCGCCAAACAGCTCACCTTCTGGTGGCGCGACCGCGGGGTCACCCCCGAGCACGTGGTGACCCGGTTCGCCGTCGAGCGCGGTGACCAGGTCTACCTGGGTCCCTACCCGCTCTCGATGCGCGACGAGCGGCCGTTCGCCTTCGCGCAGTGCGTCGTGTCGCACCACCGGGGGCCGGACTTCCGCGCCGCCTGCGCGGCCGAGATCCGCCGGGTCCTGAGCCCGGAGATCCCACCGGACCGCGTGTTCGTGGTGGTGCAGCCGACGGATCCGGCCGACCACCTCACCCCGCACGACCTCCGCCGAGCCGAGACCGGCACCACGAACGACACCGGCACCACGAACGACACCGCTACCACCGACAAGGACGGGACCCGATGACCGCCGACCCGACCCAAGACGAGATCCGCGAGCGGGTCCGGACGTTGGCGAGCGCCCTGCTCGGGACCGCCGTGACCGCCGACCAGGACGAGGTCGGGCTCGCCGACATCGGCCCCGACCGCTACGACAGCCTGGGCGTCCTCGATTGCGTTGCCACGGTGGAGCGCGAGTTCGAGGTCCAGGTCGACCTGGTGGACGACGACCTGCGCACCACCTTCCGCAGCGTCGCGTCGATCAGCGCGCTGGTCGGCCACAAGCTCACCGACGCCAGAGCGCTGGAGTGGCGATGACCACGCCGATCCCCGGCACGGCGCGGCCCGAGGCCTTCGTGGTCCTCGGCGCGATGTTCGCCTTCCGGTACCCGCACCTGCTGCCCGCCGCGACCGAGCGCGGGCTGGTGGTCTTGGCGGTCGAGAGCCCCACCCGGTTCGCGCGGCTGATCGACGGTGCGCGCCGGTCGGACCCGACCCACCCGCTCGCGGGCTACGCGGACCGGGTCTGGCTCGACGGCGACCAGCACGAGCGGGTGCTCGACCAGGTACTGCGCTGGGCCAAGACGCACCGGATCCGCGGTGTGCTCGCCCTGGAAGAGGCCTTCGTCGAGGTCACCGGCCTGGTCGCCGACGTGCTCGACCTGCCGTCGCCGGGGCTGCGAGCCACCCGCGTCTGCCGCGACAAGCACCTGCAGCGGCGGTACCTGCGGCGGTGGAGCCCGCGGTCGGCGCTGACCAAGACCGGGTCGGCGCTCGACTGGGCGACCTTCCCCGCCGTCGTCAAGCCGGTGGGCCGGGAGGCCAGTTCCGGGGTGCGCCGGGTCGAGGACCCGGCTGGGCTGACCGAACTCCTCGGCACCTACGACCCCGGCGAGGACCTGCTGGTCGAGGAACTCGTCGCCGGGCCGGAGGTCTCGGTCGAATCCCTGGTCCAAGGCGGCCGGACCGTGTTCGCCTCGGTGACCGGCAAGGTGACCACCGAGGCCGCTTCGGAGTACTTCGTCGAACTGGGCCACACCGTGCCCGACACCGACCTCGGCGCGCTGCGGCGGCGCGCGGTGCTCGACGCCAACGAGGCCGTGCTGCGGCGGCTCGAGTTCGCCGACGGGATCGCCCACGCCGAGTACCGGGTGCGCGCCGACGGCTCGGTGGTGCTGATGGAGATCGCGGCCAGGACCCCGGGCGACCAGATCGGCTTGCTGTACCACCTGGCCTGCGGCGAACCGCTGGAACGGGCAGTGCTGTCGGTCGCGCTCGGCGAGCCCGCGTCCTACCCGGATCCGGTCCGCTTCGCCCGCGGCGACTACCACCAGCACCCCGGCGGCGTTCTGCGCGATGTCCTCGTCGAGGGCGCCGACGTGCCGGTGACCTGGATCGCCGACCGCTGGTGCTGGCCGGACGTGCGGCCCGCCGCCGAGCCGGACGCGCCGGGGCGGCCGCGGATGGTCGTCGTCGGCCGCGCTCCCGGCCACCGGCTGACCCCGATCCGCCAGTCGGCCGACCGGGTGGTCATGTCGGTGGTGGACGCGCCGACCGCCGCCGAACTCGACGACCTGCGGGACCGGACCGCGCGGGCCGTGCGGATCGTCGCCGACCCGCCCGACCCAGGGCCCGCCCTCGACGCGGCCAGTGCCGGTGCGGGGGCCGGGGCATGAGCAACGCGCTGGTCACCGCGGTCCGCGAACGCCTGGAACCGCTGCGCCCGGTCGAGTACCGGCGGGTCGCCGGGGCGCTGATGATCACCAACATGGGCAACGGCATGCAGTTCATCGCCAACGTCTGGCTGATGCTGCAGCTCACCGACCACCCCTGGGGCGTCCCGCTGGTGCTGCTGGTCGGCGCGCTGCCGGGGCTCACCCTGGGGCCGCTGATCGGGATGGCGATGGACCGGTTCCCCCGACGGCGGCTGTTCGTGGTCACCGACCTGGTCGCGACCGCGGTGCTCGCCGTGGTGACGCTGCTGTCGGCGACCGGCGAGCTCCAGATGTGGCACCTGTTCGCCGTCGTGTTCTTCCTGGGCGGGGTGGAGTCCACCTCGGTGCCGACGGCGGGCGCGCTGGTCCGCGAGATCGTGCCGGAGGGCAAGCTGCTCGCCGCGAACGCCACCACCGGGGTGGCGATCCAGATCGGTCAGGTCCTCGGGTCGGCTGTCGCCGGGCTGATGATCGCCGCGACCTCGGTGACCTGGGTGCTGGTGCTCAACATGGTCACCTTCCTCGGCTCCGCGGCGCTGGTCGCGGGACTGCGGGCGGCGGGCCACAGCTACTCCGCGCCCGAGGGGCCGCGGGACTGGCGGACCAGGTACGCCTGGTCGCGGCAGGGGTTCACGTACCTGCGCGAGCACCCGCGGCTGCTGCCGTCCTACGTGATGCTCGTGGTGCTGTTCGGCGTGCTCTACCTGCTCAACACGCTGATCGCCCAGTACGCGGTCGAGGTGCTCGACGTCGGTTCCGGTGGGCTCGGGCTGATCGACGCGATGTTCGCCCTCGGCGCGGTGCTGGGCGGGATCGCGCTGCCGATGGTCACCGCCCGCGCCGACGAGAGCAAGCTGGCGGGAGCGGGCGTCATCGGGCTCGGCGCCGGTCTGGTCGGGATGGGCCTGGCGAGCGGGTTGCTGGTCCCGATGCTGATGTACGCCTCGATGGGGGTCACCTTCCAGGCCTTCTACGTCTTCCGCAGCCGCGTCCAGGAAGCCACCCCGGTCGACCTCCAGGGTCGGGTGATGTCACTGATGATCACCTCCGTCGGCCTCTGCCGCGTGCTCGTCTACCTGGTCCTGGCCGCCGCCGCGGGCGCGGTCGCGCTGCGCGCCGTCTACATCGGCGTCGGCGGCGTGGTGATCGTGCTCGGGCTGCTGGTCACCATCGCGGCCGTCCGCGGGCGGGGCGAGCCGCTCACCCACCCGACCACCTCCGCGAACGGAGCCTGAGATGACCCGTCCAGCGGTCGTTCTGCTCGGTGGCCTGGTCGCCACCTGGAACCACCGATTCCTGCGGGCCGCGCACGACCGGGACCTGCTGGTGTTGGTGGTGGACAGTCCGGAAACGGCACTCGGCGAGGCCGTCCGAACGGGTACCACGGCGGGCGGGGAGCACCCGTGGAGCCGGATCGCCGAACTCGGCGAGCACGCCCCGGACGCCACGGGCCGCGTCCTCGACACGTGCCTGGCGTGGGCCCAGCGCTACGACATCCGCGGTGTCTGCTGCCTGCGCGAGGAGTTCGTGACCGCGACCGCGCTCGTGGCCGACGTCCTCGACCTGCCCTCCCCCGGCAGGCGGGCCGCGCGGGTCTGCCGCAACAAGTACCTGCAGCGGCGCTACCTGGCCCGGTGGAGCCCGCGGGCCGACCTGGTCACGGCGGCCACGCTGGCGGAGGTGGTCGACGACTGGGAGAGCTTCCCGGCGGTGCTCAAGCCGGTCGGCAGGCACGCCAGCTCGGGCGTGCGGCTGGTGCGCGACGCCGAAGAGCTGCGGGCGAGCCTGCCGGGATACGCGGCCGACGAGGTGCTGCTCCTGGAGGAACGGGTCGAGGGCCGGGAGTACTCGGTCGAGTCCCTCAGCCACCACGGCACGCGCCGGTACGCCGGGATCACCGAGAAGCGCACCACCGAGGACGACGGCGAGCCGTACTTCGTCGAACTGGGGCACACCACCCCGGCACCGCTGCCCGATGACCTGCGCGACCGGCTGCTGGCCACCCACGACGACATCCTGCGCGGGCTCGACTTCGGCACCGGGATGGCGCACGGGGAGTACCGGATCGACGGCGGCGGCCGGATCAGCCTCACCGAGATCGCCGTGCGACCGCCGGGTGACGCGATCATGGAGTTGCACGCCCTGGCCACCGGCGGGTCGTTGGAGGACGCCGTCGTCGGCCTGGCCGTTGGTGAGGACCCGGCCGTGCCCACCGCGCCTGCCAGGTGGGCCCGCCAGGTGTTCCTCCCGCACGAGCCGGGAACGCTGACCGGGCTGGCCGTCGACCACCCGCTCGGTACCGGCGCCCACTGGTACGACCGGTCGGCGGCGCGGGATCTGGTGCCGGAGGCGAGCCGCCCGGACGATCCGCCGACCCTCCGGTGCCTGCTCGCCCTCAAGCCCGCCGGGACGCGGCTCTCGCCGCTGCGCCAGTCCGCCGATCGCGCGGCGACGTTCGTCATCGACGCCGCCACCCGATCCGAGCTGGACGACCTGGAACGTGCCGTCCGGTCCGCCGTGCGGCTGGAGGTGACCCCGTGACCGCGCTCGGGCAGGTCGCGGTCGCGTCGGCGCAGGCCGTGCCCTGGCCGTCCGCGGCCGCCGTCCACGCGGTGACCCGTGAGCTGCGCGACCGCCCTCCGCTGGTGGACCTGGCGTCCTGCACGGCGTTGCGCGCCCGCTTGGCGGATGCCGCTCGGGGCCGCGCACTCGTACTCCAAGCGGGCGACTGCGCGGAGATGTTCCACGAGGTGACGCCCCATGCCACCGAGCGCAAGTGCGCGCAGCTCGAGCTCCTCGGCCAGGCGATGACCGGGCGGACCGGGCTACCCGCTGTCCTCATCGGACGGATGGCGGGCCAGTTCGCGAAGCCGCGCAGCTACGCCACGGAGCCGGGGCCGGACGGGGTGCCGATCCCGGTGTACCGCGGGGACGCGGTGAACAGCGCGGCGCCCGACCCGCTGGCCCGCGTAGCCGACCCGCGCCGGATGCTCGCCGCGTACACGCACTCGGCGGCGGTCTTGGACCACCTGTCGGCGCGACGCGCGGCCGTCCCCGTCTGGGCCAGCCACGAGGCGCTACTGCCCGAGTACGAGGAACCGCTCGTCCGCCAGGAGCACGGCACGCGGTACGCCGCGTCCGGTCACCTGCTCTGGGTGGGTGAGCGGACCCGGTCGGTGCGGGGACCGCAAGTCCGACTGCTGGCGGACGTGGCGAACCCGGTCGGCGTGAAACTCGGCCCCGGTACCAGCGCCGCGGCGATCATCGAGCTGGTCGAGGCGCTCGACCCGCGGCGCGAACCGGAACGGCTCGTGCTCATCACCCGACTGGGCCGCGACCGGGTGCGCGAGGTCCTGCCGGGCCTCGCCGCGGCGGTGGCGGCCACCGGTGCCCGACCGGTCTGGCTGTGCGATCCGGTGCACGGCAACACGATCCGGCTGGCCGATGGCCGCAAGACCCGCGTGGTGCCCCACCTGGTCGCCGAGGTCCGCGACTTCGTCGCCGTGCTGACCGCGGCGGGTCTGCACCCGGCCGGTCTGCACCTGGAGAGCTCGCCGGACCAGGTGACCGAGTGCGTCGACGAGGTCGAGGACCTCTCCGGCGCCGGGCCCGTGCTGCCCTGGTACGCCTCCGCCTGCGACCCCAGGCTCAACCCCGGGCAGGCGGTGCGGGTCACCCGCGCCTTCCTGGACGCGTTCACCCGGCCCGCGGTGGTGCGCCCGTGAGCGGCCCGGTGCTCGGTGACGACTCCCTGCGGCCCGGCCAGGTCGCCGACCTCGCCCGATCCCCCGGTGCCCGGCCCGCCCTCTCGGCGCGCTCGCGTGCCGCGATGGCGGAATCGGTGCGGTTGCGCGACGCGGTGATCGCCTCCGGCAGGGCGGTCTACGGGGTCACCACCGGCTTCGGCGACAGCGGGAGCAACCAGTTGGCGCCCGCGCTCGCGGCGGACCTGCAGCGGTCGCTGATCCAGTACCACCTGGTGGGTTCTGGCCCGGCCGCCGCCGACGACACCGTGCGCGCGACGATGCTGATCCGGGCCAACTGCCTGGCCCGCGGCTACTCCGGCATCCGCGCCGAGGTGGTCGACCTGCTGCTCGACCTGCTCGCGCACGACCTCGTCCCGGTCGTGCCGGAACGCGGCTCGGTCGGCGCCAGCGGCGACCTGATCCCGCTGTGCTACATCGCCGACGTGCTGACCGGCGGCGGCGAGGTCCGCCACCGCGGCGAGCGGATGCCCGCCGCGGCCGCCATGCGGTCCCGCGGCCTGACACCGGCCCGGCTGGGACCCAAGGAAGCGCTGGCACTGATCAACGGCACCTCCTTCATGTCCGCCTTCGCCGTGTTGGCCGCCGCGGACGCCGAGGCGTTGGCGGTGATCGCCGAGGCGTGCACCGCGCTGGCCGTCGAGGCGGTGCGCGGCTACAGCGGCGCGTTCGCCCCGTTCCCGCACGACCACAAGCCGCACCCGGGCCAGCGGCGCAGCGCCGAGTCCGTCGCGGCGGCGCTCGCGGGCTCCGAACTGGTCACCGATGACGCCGGGGCCCCTGCGCCGAGCGGGAACGGGCGGTTGCCCAGACCCGTGCAGGACCGGTACTCGCTGCGCTGCGCGCCGCAGGTGATCGGCGTTCTGCGGGACACGCTCACCTGGGTCGACCAGTGGCTGCGCGTCGAGATCTGCTCCACCAACGACAACCCGCTGTTCGACCCGGCAGGCGCGGCGGTGCACAACGCCGGGAACTTCTACGGCGGTCACGTCGGCCTGGCCATGGACACCCTCAAGACCGCCGTCGCCAGTGTCGCCGACCTGCTCGACCGGCAACTCGCGTCGGTCGTGGACGAGCGGTACAGCAACGGGTTGCCCGCGAACCTGGCCCCCGTCGACCCCGCGGGCCCCTGGCTGGACCACGGGTTCAAGGGCGTGCAGATCGCCGCGTCCGCGCTGGCGGCCGAGGCGTTGAAGCTCGGCACGCCCGCCACCGCGTTCTCCCGGTCCACCGAGGCGCACAACCAGGACAAGGTGTCCATGGGCACCATCGCCGCCCGCGACGCCCGCACCGTCGTCGACCTGACCTTCGACCTGGCGGCGTTGCACCTGGCCGCGCTGTGCCAGGCGGTCGAGCTGCGCGGTCCCGCCCTGGCGGGCGCGGGCAGCCGCGCGGTCTTCGACGCCGTGCGGGGGCACGTCGGGTTCCTGTCCCGCGATCGGCGGCTCGACACCGAACTGGCCGCCCTCACCGAAGCGTTGCGCGACGGGCTGATCACCAAGGCCCTCGCGCCACTCCAACCCCACCCGGAGGCCCACGCATGACCACCACGACCAGTCCCGCGGCCGAGGCGGACGCGCCGCGCCCGGTGCCACCGCTGGTGACCGAGCCGCTGCGCGAGCGGCTGCGCCGAGCCGACGCGGGCGACTTCCCGGCGGCCGCGTGGCGCGACGAGCTGACCGGGTGGAGCCGCGAGGCGGACGCCAGGTACCGCGCCTGCGTGTACCTGCGGCCGGTCCCGGAGAGCCCGCTACCGATCGCGGTCGGCGTCAAGGACACCTTCGACGTCGCTGGCATGCCCACCACCTGGGGCATGCGCCGCTACCGCCACCACCCGAGGACCTCGGCCGCCGCGCTCGACGGCCTCGCCGCGGCGGCGGTGACCGCCAAGCTGGTCACCACTGAGATCAACATCGGTATCGGCTCCGGCTGCGTCAACCCGTACCTGCCCGACATCGACCCGACCGGCTCCAGCACCGGGCCCGCCGTGGCCGTGGCGGCCGGGATCTGCGACCTCGGCCTCGGCAGCGACGTGATCGGCTCG
Source organism: Actinokineospora baliensis (assembly GCF_016907695.1). Lineage (NCBI taxonomy): Bacteria > Bacillati > Actinomycetota > Actinomycetes > Pseudonocardiales > Pseudonocardiaceae > Actinokineospora > Actinokineospora baliensis. Next base: position 5,536,295 of record NZ_JAFBCK010000001.1, read on the forward strand.
ATCCGGGCGCCCGCGGGCCGGTGCGGGCTGGTCGGCCTGCGCACCACGCACGACCCGGCCCGCCTCGTCGGTCTGCTCCCGTTGGCGCCGACCATGGACACCGTGGGCTGGATCACCAGGACCGCCGACGACCTGGCGGTGCTGTGGAACCGACTGGGGCTGGGACCGGGTGTGGTCGGCGACGGGCGCACCCGGCGCCGGATCGGGATCGTCGCCGACGGGCAGCCCGCCCCGGCCGTCGCGGCCTCGGTGGCGCACACCGCGGGGGTCTTGCGGGAGGCGGGCCACGAGACCGTCGCGGTCGACCTGGGCGACCTGTGGCGGTGGCGCGGCGCGGCGTGGGAGCTGTGCGCCCGCTCCGCGCACGACCTCCTGCGGGAGATCACCGGCGAGGTCCTCGACCCGTTGACGCTCAACAGCATCGAGTTCGGCGCGGGCGTGGCGCGGGAGCGGGCCGACGAGGTCCTGGCCGCCCAGCCCCGGCTGCGGGCCCTCGCCGCGGACCTGTTCGCCGCTGCCGGGGTGGACGCGTGGCTGATGCCGCTCGACGCCGATCTCCCCCGCAGGCGCGGCAAGCCGCCGACACAGGTGTTCCCCTCGCCCGACCTGCCCGACTTCGACCACGAGATCGGCTACAACCCGGTGGCCAGCATCGCGGGCCTGCCCGCCATGGCCTGCCCGGTCGGCATCACCGACGACGGCATCCCGCTGTCGGTGCAACTGGTCGGCCCGCGCAACAGCGACGCGGTCCTCATCGAACTCGGCCGCGAGCTGGCCCCGCTGCGGCCCGCGTACCACCCGCGCTGAGCGGGGGCGGTGATCACCGCGCGCCGGGGACGAGTCCGAGCCGCTGGGCGCGCAGGACCGCGCCCAGCCGGTCGGACGTGCCCAACTTCCGGTACAGGCGCTCCTGGTGCTTGGTCACCGTCCGCGGCGAGAGCCCCAACCGCCTGGCCATCCCGGTCGCGCTGTGCCCGGCGCACAGCAGGTCGAGCACCTCCTGCTCGCGCGGGGTGAGGCGCACCGGGTCGGCGGTCTCGACCAGCATCCTGGTCAGCACACCGTCCAGTTCGGACACCGACCTGGCCAGGGTCTCCAGTGCGCGCAGCACCGTGGGGACCGGCATGAGCCGCGCCTCGACGGCCCCGGTCAGCCTGGCGACCATCACCTCGACCGCTTCCCCCAGCGCCGAGACGCCCTCCTCCACCGGCTCCTCGCACCGCGGCGCGCACGACGAACGCTCGACTGGCACGCACACCTCCCCGCGTCGTCCCCGGTGTCCCCCGACACCGGGGTCCGGCCCTACCGGCCGAACAGCCACCCACCGTTGACGTGCAGCACGTGCCCGCTGATGAACGACGCCTGCGCGCTCGCCAGGAACTCGACCGCGTGCGCGACGTCGTCCACGTGGCCCGCGCGGCCGACGACGGTCTGCTCGGCGAGCCACCGCTGCCGCTCGGCCGGGAAGTCCGTCGTGAAACCGGTGTCGGCGATGAACCCCGGGGCGACCACGTTCACCGTGATCCCCAGCGGGCCCAGCTCGCGGGCCATGCCGAAGGACAGCCCGGTGAGGCCCGCCTTGGCGGCGGCGTAGGCCTGCGCGGCACCCGCGCCGCTGCCACCGGAGTACCCGGCGATCGAGCTGATGTTCACCACCCGGCCGCCCGGGCTGCTCAGCAGGTCCCGCAGGGCCGCGGTGAGCAGGTAGGCGCCCTTGAGGTTGGCGCCGAGCACCTCGTCCAGGTTGGCCTCGCCCGCCTCGATGTCGGCCAGCGTCACCGGGAGCAGGTACCCGGCGTTGTTGAGCACCACGTCCACCCGCCCGTGCTCGGCGCGCAGCCACTCGGCGAACGCCACCACCGCGTCCTTGGCCGACACGTCGACTTGGCGCGCGTGCACACGGGGCCCCAGTTCGGCCGCGGCCTCGGCCAGCACATCGGCGCGGCGGCCGAGGATGACCACCTCGTTGGCGAGGGCGAGCCGGGCGGCGATCGCCTTCCCGATGCCGGTACCTCCGCCGCTGACCACGGCTACCGTCGGTTCGGACACCGTCTTCCTCCATCCGTCGAACCCCCGGGCGCCACTCGCCCGGGGGGCGTTCACCATCTCCGGTCATCGGCGCCGCGCAGCGACCACTACGCCAGGTCACCCGACCGCAGGAGCACCGGCGTCTTGGCTGTGCGCTCGTTCACCCGCAGCCGGTCCACCACCACGACCTGGAAGCCGTCGTCGTCGCCGCGCAGCGCGAAACGCAGGTCGATCTGGGAGTCCACCAGCGCGGCGCGCAACGCCGCTGTGTCCACATCGGACCCCGGGGTCGGCACGACCCGGATCTCCAGCCGCTCCGGCTCACCGTCGAAGCAGACGGCCTGCGCCGCGGCGACCGACGGCTCCAGGAGCGCGAGCTCGACCAACTCCTGCGGGCTGACCAGGGTACCCGCGAACTTGATCAGCACGCCCTCCCTGCCGTGCACGGCGAGAGCCTGCTGCGCGGCACCGCACGGGCACTTCGCCCAGCTCACCAGGTCACCGACCCGGTAGCGGAGCACCGGGGCGACCGCGTCGGGGTGCGTCGTGGTGATCAGCGCCGCGCCGTCGACGACCTCAACGTGCTGGTGCGGCAACGGGTGGAACGTCCTGGGGTGGCAGGTCGGGCCGTTGTGCCCGATCACCCAGGTCTCGGTCGAGCCGTAGTTGCCCCACAGCCCGATGCCCAGCTCACGGCAGAGGCCTGCGAGCGCGTCCGGGCAGGGTTCACCGAAGAACACCGCGGTGCGCAACCGGTCGAGGATCGGGTGGCCGGTCGCCACCGCCAGGTCGAGCACCTGCCGGAGCGTGGACGGCGTACCGGTGAGTGCCGTCGTGCCGTGCCGGTGCAGGAAGTCCAGCCAGTGCGGCCACTCCTCGGCCTCGACGTGGCCGAGGCCGATCACGTCGGCCCCGCAGTGCCGCGCGAGGGCGTTGTAGAAGTAGTGGGCCGACCAGAGGCGACCCGGCATCGCGAGGTTGGCCAGCACGTCGTCGGACCGCAGTGGCCGCCAGTGCGCCGCGATCGCGGCGGTGTGCATCTCGATCGGGATCCAGGCGATCTTCGGTGCCGCGGTGCTGCCACCGCTGGTGAACAGGTAGGCCCCCGACCTGCCTCCGTCCCCGGCGACCGGGGTCATGGCCGCGGTGATGTCCTCGCGGGTCATCTCCGGCAGGTCGGTGAACGCGAAGTCGCCGCTGAGGTCGAGTCCGGCGTACTTGTCGGCGAAGAAGGGCAGGGCGGCCGCCCGCCGCGCGATGGCGCGCAGCACGGCTTCCTGGTCGTCGGTCATCGGGTCCTCGGTTCCTCGTCGGTGCGCACCCGGTCCGCGCGCGCCGCGGGGACCGGGTTGATGGACCTGGGGCGTTGCCAGGCGGGAAGTTCGGCGACCGCGGCGGCGAGGGAGCGAAGCGTCCGCGGGTCGGCGCGGTCCACCGTCACGGTGAACCACTCGCCGCGCACCGGATCGGGTTCCGGGACGCACCGCAGCACGGCGCCCGGCACCGCCGCGGCCAGGGTGGCGCGGACGGCGTCCAGGCTCAGCCGCCTGCCGTTGATCTTGACCAGCCCGGCCGCCCGGCCGTGCCACCGGAAGGAGCGCGCACCCACGACGGTGATGTCGTCGTCGAGGGTGATCTCCGCCGGTGGCGGCGAGCCGTCGCGGGCCGCGATCCGGGGACTGCGCAGTGCCAGGCGCCCGGAGCCCGCGGCGAGCAAGCCAGGCGCGAACCGGACATCCGGCGCGAGTTCCCAGTCCGCGCCGCCGGGGAACACCCTGGTGGCGACCAGTCCGGTCTCGGTCGACCCGAACAGCTCCACCAGCCGGGCGCGGTCGCCGAGCGCCGTGACGACGGTGTGCGCGAGCGGCGGGATCCGGGCGCTGCTGAACACGAGCGTCACCCGGTCGCAGCCGTCGAGCGCGGGCAAGGACCGGGCCAGCACCGAGAACGAGGCGGGCAGGGTGACCAGCAGCGGGGAGCCGGACGCGGCGAACGGCCGGGTGATCGGCACGTGCCGCACCCCGACGCCGAGCAGAGCGGGCAACCGGACCCCGAGCAGGTGCCCGTAGAGGTGCTCGACCGGTGCGTGCGTGTGGACGGCGTCGACGGCGTCGCCGCCGAGCAGGGTGGCGAGCAGCCGCGTCTCGGCGGCCAACTGGTCCTCGTCGCGCGACCACCGCACCGGTGGCCCGGTCGAGCCGGAGGTGGCGAACCGGACGGGCGCGGCGCTCACGGGCGCCTCGCCGGTGCCGCCGAATGGTTGAACCACATGTCCCCGCCCACCAGATCGCCCTACCCCGAATCGACCACGCAGATGCTCACAGAGCCACCGAAACGCGGACATGGGTAGCCGGTACCCAGATTCGCCGCGCCCGCACGCGCGTTGCGGACCGCTTCTCAGCACCCGGAACGTCGTTCACCGGGCGGGCACGCGCTTTGGCACGATGTCGCGGTGACTTCGTCCTGGTGGGCCGCGGGGCTCAACCTGCGGGAGCGACTGGCCACCGCCCCCGGTGCGGTCGCCGGGTCCACCGAGCACGCCGCCGAGGCGCTCGCCAGGTGGCGCGAAGCGCACGGTCTGGCCGAGTCGGGCCAATTCGCCGTCCGGCTGGCGGACGCGGGGATCACGCAAGCCCACCTGCTCGCGCTGTTGGCCGAGCAGCCCGCGGCCTTGGCCGGGCGCACGGACATCCCGGCGTGGGCCCAAGCGGTGGCGGCGGCCGTCGCGGCCGCACCCGTTGCCCCGGTGTGGGAGCGGGAGGCGCCAGAGGCGTTCGCCGTGCCGTTGCGACCGTTCCTCGACGCGGCGCGGACCCGGCTCGCCTCCGCCCGACTCCCGCCCTCCGTGGACGAGCGACGGGTGCTCGCCGGGTTCACCGACGCCCTCGCCGCCAAGCTCGCCCGCCTCGTCGCACGGACCGCGGTCCTCGAACTGCACCGGGCGCGCGAAGCGGGCCGCCTCACCGGCGACACGCCCGCCGACCGGTTCGCCGACTTCCTCGCCCACCTCGGCACGACAACCGGGTTGCGCGCCCTGTTCACCGAGTACCCGGTACTCGGCAGGCTGCTGGCGCGGACCTGCGACCAGGCGGTCCAGACCACCCTGGAACTGCTCGACCGGTTCACCGCCGACCGGCGGGCGATCGTCACCGATCTGCTGGGCGGCACCGATCCCGGGCCGCTGACCGCCATCGACTCCGGGGCCGGTGACCGGCACCAGGGTGGCCGGGCCGTGGCGATGCTGCGCTTCGCGTCCGGGGCGACGGTCGTCTACAAGCCGCGGTCGGTGTCGCTGCACGCCCACTTCGGCGAGCTGGTCACCTGGTTGAACGCCAGGGTGCCCGCGCTCGGTCTGCGCGCGGCGGCCGCGATCGCGCGGCCGGGCTACGGTTGGGTCGAGTTCATCGCGCACCGCGAGTGCGCGGACGACGCGGGGGTCGCCAGGTTCTACCGCGCGCAGGGCGCGTTGCTCGCCCTGCTCTACGCCGTGGACGGAACCGACATCCACTTCGAGAACCTGGTCGCACACGGCGACACCCCCGTGCTGGTGGACGTGGAAACCCTGTTCCACCCGACATTGCCCCTTCGCGCGCTGGCGGGCGAGGACCCGGCGGTCGCCGCGTTCGCCGCCTCGGTGCACCGGGTCGCGCTCCTGCCGCACCTGGTGCTCGGGGAGCACGGCGCGCTCGACATCTCCGGTCTCGGCGGGGACAAGGGCGGTCAGTACCCGATCGACGGGGTCGCCTGGGAGGGCGCGGGCACCGACCGGATGCGCCTGGTGCGGCGAACGGCCGAGTTCGTCGGCGCGGCGAACCGCCCGGCGCTCAACGGGACCCACGCGGACCCGGCCGCGTTCCAGACCGCGCTGCTGGGGGGCTTCCGCGCGGGCTACGACGCCATCGTCGCGGGTCGCGACGAGCTGCGGCGGGCGCTGGACCGCTTCGCGGGCGACGAGATCCGGATCGTGGCACGGGCGACCAGGTCGTACTCCACGGTGCTCGACGAGTCGACGCACCCCGATGTCCTGCGCGACGGCCTGGACCGGGACCGGCTCTTCGACGTGCTGTGGGCCGAATCGGCGCACGACCCGGTCCGCGCCCGGCTGGTCCGGCACGAGCAGGCCGACCTGTGGGCGGGCGACATCCCCTTGTTCACCGGGCGGGCGGACAGCCGGGACGTGTGGACCTCCACCGGGACCCGGTTGCCCGATCTGCTCGACGGTTCGGGCCTGGTCGCCTCGGTCGCCAAGCTCGCCAGGATGGGTGCGGACGACCGGCGGGCCCAGGAATGGCTGATCAACGCGGCGCTCGCCACCAGGACAGCGCGCCCAGACCACGAGGGGCGCGAGGCGCTTGCCAGCCGCGCGGCACCCGCCGCGGACCAGCGGCGGCTGCTCGCGGCCGCGTGCGGCATCGCCGACCACCTCGTGGCCACCGCGGCGCGGGACGACCGCCGCGCCAACTGGCTGGGGTTGGAGGCGATCGAGGGCGAGCACTGGTCGGTGCTCCCGCTGGGCGCGGGACTCGCCGACGGCTATGTCGGCGTCGCGCTGTTCCTGGCCCAACTCGGCGCGCTGACCGGGATCGCCTGTTACACCGACCTCGCGGCGCGGGCGTTGCCCGCGCTGCCACCGCTGATCGGGGCGTTGGCCGAGACACCGGAACTCGTCGAGGCCGTCGGTCCCGGTGGGCTGCGCGGCTTCGGCGGCATCAGCTACGCCGTGGCCCGGCTGGCCCGCCTGCTCGACTCGACCGAGCTCGCCGAGTGCTTGCCGGTCGCCGTGGAACTCGTCGGCCGCGGTGACAACGGCCGCGCCGGGTTCGCCGACGGGCGCGCGGGGGCGGTGGCCGCGCTGCTCGCCGTGCACGCCGAGACCGGGCTGGCGCGAGCGGCCGCGCTGGCGGGCGGGTTCGCCGACCTGCTCGTCGACGGGATCCAGGACGGATCCGTGGCGGGCGGGTTCGCCGACGGCTCGGCGGGGATCGGGTACGCGCTGTCGCGGTACGCGGCGATCGGCGGTGAGCGCTACGCCGTGGCCGGGCTCGCGGAGCTGCGCCGCGCACCCGGTCAGGACCTCGACGATCCACGCGGCGTGAACCACGCTTGGTGCACGGGCATGGCGGGCACGGTGCTGGCGCACGCCGCGTCGGATGACTCCGGCCTGGTGGACCGCTGGGTGGCCGCACTCGGCGACCAGGGTCCGCTGCGGGACAACAGTCTCTGCCACGGAGAACTCGGCGTGCTCGAGGCACTGACCGCACTGGCCCACCGCGGCCACGAAGCGGCACAGGTCGTCCAGTCGCGCCGCGCAGGCCAACTGCTCGACGCGCTGGAACGGCACGGTCCGCGCTGCGGTACACCCGCCGCTGTGCCCGCACCCGGCTTGTTGTCCGGTTTAGCCGGAATCGGCATCGGTCTGCTGCGCCTGGGTTTCCCGGAATCAGTGCCACCGGTGCTCTTGTTGGCCCCGGGGAACTAACGTTTGTGGATCACGCGACGACTACAGCAGTAGGCAGACACACACACCGCCGATCGTGGGGAGATTACGTGCGGGACGACGAGGTGCCAGTGGACGAGACCGTCGACGGCGCCGCCACACCGGAGGGCGGCGAGCCGCACCCGGCAGGCCGGATCCGGCTCTCGCCCGGCCGGGCGATCGGCATGCGGGTCAGCGCGCTCGGCGGGCTGGCCATCGGCGCCATGGCGGTGACCGCGCCCGCCTTCTCGTTGGTCCACCCCACCAGCGGGCCGTGAGCGGGGCGGGCAGAGCCGCCTCGACGGGGATCCGTTCATGCACAACCACGCGCCCGTGGTCGGCCGCGACGCCGAACTGGCGCGACTGCGGCACGCCCTCGCCCAGGCCAAGGCGGGCCGCGGCGGCGCCGTCTTCCTGACCGGGGAGCCGGGGATCGGCAAGTCGCGGCTCGCCATCGAGGCGACCGGCCTGGCGACCAGCGCGGGCATGCGCGTGGTGCGCGGCCGTACCAGTGGTATCGGTCCCGCCGTGCCGTTCCGGCCGCTGTCGGAGGCGCTGATGTCGTTGCCGCGCGGTGCGAACCCGCCGCCGGTCGACGCGCTCGGCCCGTACCGCCCGGTGCTCGGCAGGCTCGTCCCCGACTGGGGTGACCCCGGCGACGACGGGGGCGACGGCTCCCTGGTCGTGCTCGCCGAAGCGGTGCTGCGGCTGCTCTCCGTGCTCGGTCACGGCCGCGGCTGCCTGATCGTCCTCGAGGACCTGCACGACGCGGACGTGGAGACCCTGGCGGTCGTCGAGTACGTGGTCGACAACCTCGACGAGCTGCCCGCTGTCCTGCTGGCCACCTTCCGCAGCGGCCCGTGCGACGCCGCGGAGCTGGCGCAGTCCGCCCTCCAGCGCCGCACGGGCACCGTCCACGAGCTCACCAGGCTCGCGTTCCCGCAGGTGCGCGAGCTCATCGCGGCCTGCCTGGCGACCGGTGTCGACGAGGTGCCCGACGGGGTGGCCGAGCACTTGTGGGCCGACAGCGGCGGCAGCCCGTTCATGGTGGAGGAGCTGCTGCACGGGCTGGTGGACAACGGACAGCTCGTACCGAGCGACCTGGGGTGGCTGGTGACCGGTCGGATCCGCACCGAGGTCCCGACGAGCCTGATGCGCACCGTCCGCGACCGCACCGACCGGCTGGACCCGCAGGGGCGTCGGATGCTCTCGGTGGCGGCCGTGCTCGGGCACCGGTTCCCGCTGTCGGTCGTGCACCGGGCCACCGGCCTCAGCCACGCGGAGCTGCTGGCGCACCTGCACGCGGGGGTGGCCGCCCGGCTGGTGGTCAAGGACGAACCCGCCCCGGACTGGTACGCCTTCCAGCACCCGCTCACCGGGGAGGCACTGCTCGCCCAGCTCACGCCCACCGAACAGGCCGGGTTGTCGGCGCGGGCGGCTGCCGCCGTCGAGGCGATCCACCCGGGGTTGCCCGGCGAGTGGTGCCAGCTCGTGGCCGCGCTGCACCTGCGGGCGGGGGACAACACCCGCGCGGCCGAGCTGTTCGCCGACGCGGGCCGCAGGGCACTGGCCGACGGCGCGGCAGGCTCGGCGGTCACGCTGCTGGAGCAGGCCGAGCGGCTGCTCAGCCTGCTCGGGGACGCGCGGAGCCGGGCCGATGTCGTCGAGGCGCTGCTGTACGCCCTGGCCGAGGCGGGCGAGTTCGAGCGGGCGTTCCAGCTCGCGGACACGCTCGACGACCTCGGCAACGCGGGGCTGCCCGCCACGCGCAGGGCGGCGCTGCACGTGCGGCTGGCGTGGGTCGCGCACATCGCGGGCCGCTGGTCGGACGGGCTCGCGCAGGTGGCCATCGCCCGCGCGCTGCTCGGCCGGGACGCGGCCGACGAGGACACCGCACCGCTGGACGCCGTCGACGCCGACCTGGCGCTCGAGGCGCCTGGCATGCGGCGCAAGCAGGAGGCCGAACTCCTCGCCCGACGCGCGGTGGCCGCCGCCGAGCGGGCGTCACTGCCCACCATCGCCTGCCAGGCGTGGCTGGTGATCGGCGCGGTGGCCCGCGAACGCGACGTGGCCGAGTCCACCGCCTGCTACGAGCGGGTGCTCGACATCGCCACCCAGCACAGGCTACCGATGTGGCGAGTGCACGGTCTGGTCCGCGCCGCGGGCAACGCCTGGATCGCCGAGAGCGACCAGGAAGGACTGCTGCGGGCCGGGCGGGAGGCCCAACGGGTCGGCGCGATCGCCACGGAGCAGATCGTCAACGCCACCATCGCGCTGCACCTGGTGCTGTGCGGCGATTTCACCGCCGCGGTCGGGGTGATCGACGAGTGCCTGGCCGCGGCCAAGCGGATGCAGCTCGAACTCGTCGGCAGGCACCTGCTGATGTCGAAGGCCACGCTCGCCGCGCACCAGGGACGGCGCCGCGACATGGAAGCGGCTCTGCTGGACTTCAAGCGCCTCGACGGTGAGCGGTCCCAAGAGCAACCAATGGCCCTCGGCATGGCCCGCGCGTTCTGCGCGTTGTTGGAGGAGAACCGGGCCCTCGCGCGCGAAGACCTGGCCGCTGCTCTGGCGAGCGACGACGTGGATCCGACGACGTTCAGCCTCTACGGCAGACACGGCGTGAGTCTGCTGTTGGAGGTTCTCGCCGGGGACGCGGGGTGGGAGCGGTACGAGGAGGTCCGCGCGACCGCACAGGGCGCGATGCGGTGGAACCGCCAGTTCGTCGAACTCGCCCACGCGGTCCTGTTAGGACGATGCGGTCGTGGAACCGAAGCGGTCTCGGCGGTCGCGGCGGCGCAGCGCAGCGCGCAGCCCTACGCCATGGCCCGGCACCTCGGCCTCCGGTTGGTCGCCGAAGCCGCCGCCGAAGACGGCTGGGGCGACCCGGCGGGGTGGTTGCGCGCGGCGGAGGAGTACTTCCACAACGCGGGGGCACCCGCCGTCGCGAGCGCGTGCCGAAGCCTGCTGCGGCAACTCGGCGTGTCCGTGCAACAACGCCGCACGGGCAGCGAGCGCGTACCAAGACGTCTGCGCTCCCTGGGAGTCACCCTGCGGGAGTTCGAGGTCCTGGAACTGCTCATCGAACGACTCGACACCAAGACCATCGGCGAACGCCTCCACATCTCACCCAGAACCGTCGAGAAACACGCCTCCAGCCTCCTCGCCAAGACCGACACCCCCGACCGCCACGCACTGGCCAAGCGCGCCAACGCCCTGTTGTCCGATCCTTAGCCCGCCGCGGGAAGGTCACGCGTCGCGCGCAGTGGCGACAGGAACACCCAGCCAACCGCGAGCCAGGCACCCAAGGCGGACACCAGGAGCAGCGGCCGCAGACCTGTGGCGTCGCCGAGCAAGCCAGCCAGGAGAGCGCCTAACGGGATCACGCTGCGGATGGTCCAGCGGATGGCGGCGTTCATCCGGCCTCGGAGGTCGGGCGGGCAGACGGACTGGCGATAGGTGATCTGCAGGACGTTGTAGAGGACAACGCAGAAGCTGTTCGCGAACAGTCCTATGGAGACCATCGCGGCGCTGGAAGCGAACGGGATCAACGCGGTCAACCAGCCGACGGAGAGCTTGCCGAGCCAGAGCATGCGGGACTCCCCCAGCCGCGTGGCCAGCGGGCGCACGAGCAGTCCGCCGACCACACCCCCGGCTCCACCGATGCCGAGCACGATGCCCGCCGTCGCGCTGGAGGTACCGAGGTCCCGGACCAGGAAGACGACCACCAGCGTGGTGGTGATCGCGTCGAAGAAGTTCGCAGTCGCGCTGCAGGCCACAACTCGGCGCAGGATCGGGTGGTTCCAGGCGAACTTGAGCCCCTCCAGCAGTTGTGGCTTGCTCGCAGACGCGGGCCGGTCTTGTGCGCGGATGAACGCCAGTGTCGCGGCGCTGACCGCGAACGACGCGGCGTCGATGAGGAGCACGTTCGCTGGTGGGACAAGCAGGATGGCGAGACCGGCCAGGCTGGGGCCCAGGACGGTGGCGATCGCGTTGGTGGTCGCGAAGCGGCTGATGCCGTCGGTGAGGCGGTGTGCGGGGAGGAGTTCGGGGAGGTAGCTCTGCCAGGAGACCTCGAAGAGGACCGCGAACGTGCCGAGTAGGAAGGCTGCGGCCAGGAGGTGGGCGATGTGCAGGTCTCCCAGGGTTGCAGTTAGGGGGATCGCGGCGGCTACGAGGCAGCGGGTGATGTCGCAGAGCAGCATCAGGCGTCGTTTTGGTACTCGATCGACGATGACGCCTGCGGGGAGGGGGATGAGGAACCAGGCGATGGTGGCGGCGGCGCTGAGGAGGCCGACCTCGGTGGTGGACGCGTCCAGCGCGGTCACCGCGATCAACGGCAGCACCAGGACTGCTGTGGCCGACCCGAGATCGCTGACGGTCTGACCGGTCCATAGCAGCCTGAAGTCGCGGTCACGCCAGAGCAACGGCTCTCCCCCGTCCTGTTGATCATTGCCAGTGTGGGGGGTGGTGGTGGGCGGATGGGGGCGAGATTGGTCACTGGGTCGGCTCGTCGCTTCGCGCCTTGCATCGGATCGTCGGCTCGCCTGCGGCATCGCGCGCCGATCCGCGATTTACGTGCGGGCTCGATGTGGTGGACCTGTTTTGCGTGGGGCCCCTACGACAGCCGTGGCAGGACCGCAAAGCAGGGGCCGAAAAGCATGGCCCTGTCCGCGCAGGAACGCTACGACTGCCGCCACCCCACACAAAACAGGTCCACCCCATCGAGCAGATGGCACCAGCGACTTCCGGGAGCGGTGGCGGGGTTGGCTCGGTGGGTTGGGTTTGGGTGGGCCGACTCGGTGGGCTGGGCTGGCACCAGCGACTTCCGGGAGCGGTGGCGGGGCTGGCGGGGTTGGCTCGGTGGGTTGGGTTTGGGTGGGCCGACTCGGTGGGCTGGGCTGGCACCTGCGGCTTCTGGGAGCGGTGGTGGGGCTGGCGGGGTTGGCTCGGTGGGCCCGGTGGGTTGGGCTGGCGGGGTGGGCCCGGCGGGCCGGGTTGGGGGTGGTCTGGCACGATCAGGTCCATTGAGGACTGGTTGTGGCGAAGGATCAGGTCGTCGTAAGACCAAGGGGCGCAGGCCACTTACGCGTGAGCAAGTGCCATCAGCCCGCGCTGATGGCGATTGGCTATGTGCGCAGGTACGGCCGAAAGTCCGCCCTTGTGGGCCTCGGTTTCAGGTCACCATGGGGCAAGCGATCTCTAGGGCGGCGGGGGTAAGGGCGATGGGCGGGGAACAAGCGGGTGGGCGGAAGGTGCTGGAGGGCGCTTTCGCGTTGGTTGAGGCGTTGAGCGAGGACGGGGAGGCTGGGCTGACTCGGTTGGCGGAGGCAACGGGTTTGCCGAAGGCGACGGCGTACCGGTTGTTGGAGCAGTTGACGGGGTTGGGGGCGGTGGCGAAGGTCCGGGGGCGGTACCGGGTCGGGCCGCGGATCGGTGTGTGGGGGCAGACGTGGTTGCCGGGGCAGGGGTTGGTGCGGGCGGCCAGGGGGCCGATGCGGGCGCTCGCCCGGGCCACGGCGACCACGATCGGCGTCGTCGTGCCCGCGGGGGAACGGGCGGTCCTGATCGGCGGCGTGGCGGGTAGACCGAACCGGCTCGTGCGGCTGGACGCGGGAACCGCGTGGTCTCGGGCCACGGCGGCGGGGAAGGCGTTGGTGGGACCGGTGGTGCTGGGGCCGGGCGGGGTGGGGGCGCCGGTGTTCGACCGGGAGGAGAACATGCGCGGCATCTGCTGCGCCGCCGTGCCGTTCGACGGTGGCGCGGAGGTGCCGGTGGCCGCCTTGGTCGCCATCACCGACCCGACGGTGCCCCTCCCCCAACTGGCCGCCGCCCTCGCCCGCACGGCGACCGCGATCCAGGGCGAGTGGAGCTGATGGTCCACTCAGCGGACCGGCACGCGACACCGGCGGACCGCTGTCGCCAGGATGAGCCGGACTTCATCCACCGCCGCGGTCGCGGCACAGCGAGGGCGGATCGCATGCGCGCACTCCGAGCGATACCGGCGGTCATCGCGGCGCTCCTGATCACCACCCTGGCCCCCGCGGCGGCCAACGCCGCGCCGCGGGCGGGCTGCCAGGAGATCTTCCCCCCTTTCGCCCAGCGGTGGAACGAGAAGCCGTGGGCCTACGGCTGCGCGATAGCCCCCGTCGCCGCCACGGCGGACGGGTCGTACCAGAACTTCGAGCGCGGGCAGATGGTGTCGTCGCCGCGCCACGGCCTGGTCATCTCCGGCTTCTGGTCGCACTACTGGGACAGCAGCGGCATGCACTACCGGATCGACTTCCAGTGGGGGCACCGCTACCGGTACGACCTCTGGCAGATCCAACTGCACCGGGACAACACCTCCTACCAGGGGCAGTGGGAGTGCTTCCCGAACGACGGCCTGTGCAGCTCGACGGGCGGGATCTTCGGCTTCTACTACCTCATCGAACCCGGGCACTCGTACCAGTTCCGGGTCAGGGGTTGCTACCCGCTGCCCAGCGGCCGGCACTGCCCGGAGGGCTTGACGATCCCGGTCTGGCTCTGGTTCTGACCACCCCGAACCGCGGCGAGCCAGTCACAGCAGGGGGACGGGCTCGTTGCGGACCCGCCGCCCGTGTGGCACGACCGTTGCACTCTGTCGACCCGCAACGGGGAGCCGGTGCCACACGGGCGGCGGGGCGGGCAGAACCACACGGCGGCGGGGCGGGCCGAGCCGTGCGGGAGCGGGCTCGGGGGTGGGAGCAAGATCGAATCGGGATGAGCAGCCCCCGATATACAGCCTACCGGGGGGCACCGACAAGGACCGGTGGACGACGGGGCGGCTGTGGATAGACGGGGCGGCTGTGGACAACTGGGGGGCGCCCGCAGCGGTTGGACAGTGGCGGCAGGAGTTGGGCTGGGGATCAGTGATCGGGGGCTACGAGGGCGAGGAAGTGGTCGACGGCGGCTTGGGCTTGGCGGCGGAGGTCCGGTGGGGGTGGGGGGTGTTCTCCCAGGAGGGCCCGGATCTGGTGGTCGCGGACCAGTAGGCCGTAGAGGAGGCGGAAGGACTCGGGTGGGTTGGGGACGTCGTTGGCGGCCAGGTAGGTCTCGATGAAGGGGCCGGTCGTGCGGCGGCCGTGGTGGAGGAGGAGGGCGGCCAGGTCGGGGTCGGCGATGGCGGCTCGGTTGATGGCCAGGGAGGGCGGGCTCAGGAGTAGGTGCAGGAGGCTTTCGGCGATGGCGGTCAGGCGGGGGCGGAAGGGGCCGGGGGTTTCCAGGGCGGCGGTGACCGCGGCGGCGACGGCGGCTGCTTGGCGGTGGATGAGTTCGGTGAGCAGGCCGGTGCGGTTGCCGAACCAGCTGTAGAGGCTCTCCTTGGACGAACCGGCTCTGGTCGCGACCGCTTGCATGGTCAGACCGTCGGAGCCGACCTCGACCAGGAGGGACAGGGCGGCGTCCAGGGCTGCTTCGCGGCGGGCGGCTTGTTCGCCCGCGCGGGGCCTGCCGCGGCGGGGGTGGTCGGTCATGGGTGGTCTCCTGCTGGGGGGTGACACAAATCCGAACCGGAGGGTACGGTTAAATCCGAACTCAACGGTTCGATTATAGGGGGAACCCACCGTGTTCGACCGACTCTGCCTGTGGCTGGCCACCACCCTGATGGCCCTGATCGCGGGCTTCTTCTACGCCTACGCCTGCTCGGTGATGCCCGGCCTGGCGACCGTCGACGACCGGACGTTCGTCGAGGCCATGCGGGGGATCAACGCGGTGGTCCGCAACGTCGCCTTCGCGCCGAGCTTCTTCGGGGCGTTGCTGGTGACCGGCATCGCCGTCGCGCTGCAACTGCGCCTGCGCCGGGTCCTACCCTGGACCGCGGCGGCCCTGGTGCTCTACGCGGCGGCGTTCGTGCTCACGCTGGCGGTGAATGTGCCGCTCAACGAGTGGTTGGCGACGGCGGACCTCGCCGATCCGGCGGCGGTGCGCGCGAGGTACGAGGGGCCCTGGATCACCTGGAACATCATCCGCACCGCACTGGCCACCCTGGCGGTGGTGTGCCTCGTCGTCGTCGTCGCGCGGCGCGGGGCGGGCGCGTTGTCCGAAGTGGACCGATCGAGGCGCCCGGGTGTACCGGGCGCCTCGACGGGGTGAACGTCAGCAGTTCGGGATGGTGGCGGTGGTGCTGATCAGGCCCGCAGCGACGTAGTCGGCGTCGGTGAGGCGGTACCAGACGTTGCTGTTGTTGACGGTGCTGCCGGTGGTCTTGCAGGAGATGGCCAGTGCGCGGCCGTTGGGGGCGGTGTACATCACCGAGCTCGCGGCGGAGTTGGTGTTGCTGCGGACGTTGGCGCCGTTGGCGGAGTTGACGGTGCCCGCGTACGGCCCGCTGCCGGTGTAGCGGCCGTAGTTGTAGAGGGTGCCGCCGTCCTGGACCTTGGAGGTGCCGTGGGTGGCGAAGCCGTCGTAGTTGGAACCGTTGGTGTGGAAGGTCCAGCCGCCGATGGTCTTGCCGATGACGGACTCGAAGGCGAGGTTGTTGCGGTCGCCGGACCGGAGGGTGAAGTGGACGTGGGCGCCGTTGGCGCTGCCGCCGCACACGGTGTTGGTGCCCGCGGTCCCCAACTCGTACCCCTGGTCCACCGACGTGCCGTCCGCCGGGAAGCCGCTGCGCTGGTTCAGGTGGTAGTAACCCGTCGTGTACCCGTTGGCGTGCACGATGAGGATCAACGCCGTCTGGGTCGAGTTGGCGTCGACGCAGGCGCGGTAGATCCTGCCAGCGGCCGCGGCGCGGACCTGGGTACCGCTGCCGCCGAAGTCGAGCGAGCTGTAGAGCGACCCCTGACCGTCGTTGGCGTGTGGACCGCCGCCCCAGCCGACGTTGCTGGAGGCGTTGACCGGTAGCGCCAGCCCGGTGTCGACCGAGCGCGCGGCGGCACCGGCGGCGGCGCGGTTCTGCTGGAACAGCCCCTTCTCCTCAGCGCTGACAACGGAGTTGGGCGCCTGGCGGGTCAAGGCGACGAAGGTCTCACTCCCGAGAACGCCGACCTGCCAGCGCCCGGCGACCCGGTGCGCTACGTAGAGGCTGGCGTCCGGCGCGTGGTCGCTCGCGTCGCCGGGGATCGTCGCGGCGCCGAAGGACCAGTCGCCGGTCGAGCGGCGGGACTCGACCACGGCGTGGCGCGCCAGGGCCGAGACGCCCCGCTGGGCGGCGACGGCGGGCCCGCGCTCGGCGAGCAGGGTGTCGGTCACGCTCTCGACGAGGCTGGGGCCTTGGGCGGCCTCGGCGGACCAGGGGATGAACGCGGCGAACGCCGTGGCGGCGACGATCGCGACGGCGGTGTGGCGGCGGGGACGTTTCATGTCGGGACTCCGGCTGGACGCAGGGCAAGACACGGGCACCGAGCACGGGACCCGCTCGGGGCTCGTTCTTGTTGTCGGGGTTGTGGAGGCCCGAAAGCTACCCAGCGGCCCAGCCGACCTCCAGGGGTTTGTTACGCGTCGACCCGCGCACCCGTTCCCAACCGAACGCGCAGGTCAGGGGGTGTTGTTGGAAACAGATTTCCACTGCCGACCGATACCGCGTGAGGATCTCCCGTGATCAACGGCGGAGATCCCGGCCACGGTTCGAGTCGATCCGCGGCCGGATCCGGCAGGGTTCGGGGTGTCGACGAGGGGGGCGGACGATGGCCGACGGGGCGTTGATCGACGCGGTGCTGCCGGATGTGGCCGGGTTGCCGCCCGCGGCGGTGCTGGCCACCGTGTTCGTCGTGGCGTTCGCGGAGACGACGCTGGTGGTCGGGGTGCTGTTGCCCGGCGAGGTGCTGATCGCGGCGTGCATCGGCGTGCTCGGCACGGCGTGGACGCCGCTGGCGGGGGCGGCCGCGGCGCTGGGGTGCCTGAGCGGTCAGCTCACCGGCTACGCCATCGGCCGGGCGCTGGGGCCGCGGCTGCGGGAGAGCTGGATCGGGCGCCGCACCGGCCGGGCCCGCTGGAACCGGGCCGAGTCGGTGGTGCGCCGCTCCGGCGGGTGGCTGCTGGTCACCGCCCGGTTCGTCGCCGTCCTGCACACGCTGGCACCGGCGCTGGCCGGGGTGTTGCGGATGCCCGCGCGCCGCTTCGCGTTGTTCGCCGCCCTCTCCTCGACCGCGTGGGCAGTGCTGTGGGCGACCGTCGGGGCCGCGATCGGGAGCCTCGTCGACGCGCAGGACCGGGGGTTGGTCACCTCGCTGCTGGTGGTCGCGGGCATCGCGATCGCGGCCGTGGTCGTCGGTTCGGCCGCGCGGATGAAGCTGGACGAGCCCGACGCCACCGCGTCCGAAGAGGACGATCGCGATATCGGGGCCACTGAGGACTGATCAGTACCACTGTTCGCCCCGGTCCGGCGACTGGTGTGAACCCCTATCGATGACCCCAGTTGTCCAACGGCCATTCACCGGGTGGATAGGGGCAGGCGCGCACAACGTGAATCGGTACCGCATACGTTGAGGACTGTCCAACCAGAACCCCTCTTGACCGCCAGAGACGTTGGCACTAAAGCGATCCGCGGTCAACCCGCCCGTTGCGCCGGTCGGTGGACAACAGGGTTCCTGGGACGCCGGGAGCGGCCGAACGAACACCGTGCTCCCTTCGGCCCAATTTGCCCACAATAGGTGCATTGGGTGCGCGGCTCGTGGTTCACTCGAATCGCACGATCGGGAGTGAACGGACACACCGCCCACACCAACTGGGCTACCCCCGAGCACCCCGGCGGGCGCGCCACTCACCCAGCGCGACGGTGGTTTCCCGGTCATCCCAGGCAATCCCGTCGTTCACGGGTTCGACATCGACGTCGACCCTGGCTGTCATCCCCCGTACGACCCACCCGCACATCACACTCGCGAGCACCGCGCGGTGTGGCGCTTTGTGGCGCCCTCCGGCGGTGCCGCCCCCCATCCCTCGGAGAGGTGGACCTCGCCTTGTACGACGTCATCATCGTCGGTGCCCGGGTCGCCGGTGCGCCCACGGCCATGCTGCTGGCCAAGCACGGGCACCGCGTGCTGGTGCTGGACCGGGGCTCCTTCCCCAGCGACGCGGTCTCGACGCACTACATCCACCAAGCGGGCCTTGTGCAGCTGCAGAAGTGGGGGCTGCTCGACGAGGTGGTCGCCGCGGGAACGCCCGCCATCCGGCTGATGAACTACCGGCACGGCGACATCGACCTGATCGGGTTCGCCGACCCCATCGAGGGCATCGACGCCGTCTACTGCCCGCGCCGCACGGTGCTCGACGAGATCCTGGTCAACGCCGCGCGCCGCGCCGGGGCCGAGGTCGTGGAGCAGTTCACCGTGACCGACCTGGTGTTCGGCGAGTCCGGCGAGGTGCTCGGCGTGCGCGGCCGCGAGGGCGACGGCGAGGTGCGGGAGCTGCGGGCCAGGCTGGTGATCGGCGCCGACGGCACGCACTCGCAGGTGGCCAAGCGGGTGGGCGCCGAGCTCTACAACGTGCGGCCCGCCGCCGGGTTCATCTACTACTCGTACTTCTCCGGCGTCGACGACTGGGGCCTGCACCACAAGACCGGGTTCAACCACCGCTGGTTCGGCTCGTGGCCGACCAACGACGGGGTGACCATGGTCGCCACGATCTGCGCGCTCGACCAGCTCAAGGACTTCCGCTCCGACCCCGAGACCGCCTTCCAGGCCGTCATCGACGACGTCGAGCCCGCCATGGGCGCCCAGTTCCGCGACGCCGCGCGCCGGGCGGAACCGCTGCGGCCCATGCGCTACCCGGACAACTACTACCGCCGCGCGCACGGCCCCGGCTGGGCGCTGGTCGGCGACGCCGGCTACCACAAGGACCCGATCACCGGCTGGGGCATCACCGACGCGTTCCTGCACGCCGAGTTGCTGGCCGACCGGGCGCACGAGGGCCTGGCGGGCGAGCGCGCGATGGCCGACGCGCTGGAGGAGTACGTCAAGATCCGCGACGAGATCAGCGCGGGCGTCTACGACTTCACCACGGTCATGGCCTCGATGGAGCTGCCGCCGTTCTTCGACGCGGTGCTGCGCGCCATCGGCAAGACCCCGCACTGGACCAACAAGATGCTCGGCCTGATCGCGGGCGGCGTCGAGGACCACGAGATCTTCTCGCCGGACAACCTCGAGCGCATCTACCAGGACGCGGGCTTCCCCGAGGACAAGCGGATCTACGACCCGTCGGCCTGACCCGTCGCGGCCGACCCACCCCCCGTCGACCCCCTCCTGACCGCGGTGCCACGAGGAGCCCAGCGCAGATGACCAACAGCATGTTCGACCTGATCAGCGAGCAGGACGAGAACCGCCCGTACTTCGCCACCGGGGGTCGGGGCCGCACGCACGCGTTCTACACCGGCGAGGAGCAGTTCCGGCTGGAGATGGAGCAGGTGTACGGCAAGAAGTGGCTGCCGGTGGACCACGTGTCCCGCTTCCAGGAGAAGGGGTCCTACGCGACCCTCAACATCGGCAGCGGGTCGATCCTGCTCATCAACGGGGACAACGGGATCCAGGCCTACCACAACTACTGCCGCCACCGCGGCTACAAGCTGGTGGAGGAGCCCGCTGGCAAGCGGCAGAGCATCGTGTGCATCTACCACTGCTGGGTCTACGACCGCAACGGCAAGCTGAAGAGCCTCAACGGGACCTACTTCGACCACTTCTTCGACAAGGAGAAGAACGGGTTGCTGCCGGTGCGCACCGAGGTGCGCTTCGGGGTGGTGTTCGTCGCGTTCTCCGACGAGGCGGGCGACCTGGACGAGGCGCTCGGCGAGTTCGGCACCTTCGCCGCCGCCTACGACCTGGAGTCGCTGGTCTGCGCGCAGGCCAAGGACTACCCGGTGGCGTCGAACTGGAAGCTGGTGGCGCACAACGTCAACGAGAGCCTGCACTTCCCCACCGCGCACAAGGACCTGCACAAGATCACCGACTTCGACGACTCGGGCACCTACGAGCTGCGCGGCGACATCGTCGGCGCGTGGCAGGTGATCAGGTCGAAGTACAACTCGGTGTCGATGACCGGCCGCAGCGACCGGGCACCGATGCCCAACGTGCCGCCCGGCGACCTGCACAAGATCAACTGGATCACCATCCTGCCGAACCTGCTGTTCGGGTTCACCGCCGACTACGTGATGATGCAGTGGGTCTGGCCGGAGAGCCCCGGCACCTGCACGGTGCGGCACTTCTGGCTGTTCCACCCGACCGAGACGGCCAAGCCGGACTTCTCGCACGAGGCCGTGTTCGCGTTGTGGGACAAGGCGAACTACGAGGACTGGGAGCTCTGCGAGC
Source organism: Actinokineospora baliensis (assembly GCF_016907695.1). Lineage (NCBI taxonomy): Bacteria > Bacillati > Actinomycetota > Actinomycetes > Pseudonocardiales > Pseudonocardiaceae > Actinokineospora > Actinokineospora baliensis. The sequence goes on from NZ_JAFBCK010000001.1 coordinate 5,557,055, forward strand.
GCACCCACCGCGGCCTGTCGAACCCGATGTGGTCGCCAGGGCAGCTCTCGCTCGACGAGGAGGTCGTCTCCCAGATCGACCAGTGGGTGGCACAGCTGACCGAACCGGCCAGAACCGGCAACGGTGGCGGCGCGGAGAACAACGGCGCTGGGGCGGCTCGGTCATGACCGACTGCGTTGTCCTCGGCGGCACTCGTGTGGCGCTGCGGGTCACCGCCCGGCTGGTCGAGGCCGGGGTGCGGGTCCGCGCGGTGCTGACCGACGACCCCGTGTTCGCGGCGTGGCTGGCCGAGCGGGACATCCCGGTGCTGGCCCCGACCGCGGACCTGGTCGGCCCGCTCGCCGGGAACCCGGTGGACTACCTGATCAGCGTCGTCAACTTCCGGCTGCTCACCGCCGAGGAGCTCGCGCTGCCGCGGGTGGCGGCGATCAACTTCCACGACGGGCCGCTGCCGCGCTACGGCGGCAGCAATGTCGCGGCGTGGGCGATCTACGAGGGCGCGGCCCGGCACGCGGCGACCTGGCACGCGATGGTGCCCGCGGTGGACGCGGGCCCGGTGCTGGCCGAGCGGTGGTTCCCGGTCCGGGAACACTCCACCGCGCTGTCGCTGACCTACGAGGCCGCCGAGGTCGGGATCGCGCTGTTCGAGGAGCTGGTGCCGCACGTGGTGGCGGGCACGCTGCCCGAGCCGGTGGACACCGGTGACCGGGAGCGGCGGTTCTACCGGCGTTCGCACCGGGTGCCGGGACTCATCCACGCGGGCACCAACGCCGTCGAGGCCGAGCGCATCAGCAAGGCCATGGACTTCGGGTCCTTCCCCAACCCGCTGGGCATCCCCGCAGTGGTGACCCCGCGCGGTGCGGTGTTCACCCAGCAGGTGCGGCGGATCGCGCGGGAGGACGAGAGCATCGGGTTGGTGGCCGCGGCGGCGACCGAGTCGGCGTTGAAGCTGTCCGCGCCCAACGCCGACCTGGTGATCAGCGACCTGACCGCGGTCGACGGCACCGCGCTGACCGGCCGGGCCGCGGCCCAGCGCCTGGGGCTCACCCCCGGCGCGGCCGTCCCGGCGGCCGACCCCGAACTGCTCGCGGCCGTCGCAGGCGCCCTGGCCCCGTTGCGCCGCCACGAGCCGTGGTGGCGGGAGCGGTTGGCCGGTCTGCGCCCGGCGCCGGTGCCCGCCGCGGACTTCTCCGCCGCGACCGCGCACTACCACCGCTGCGAACTGGCGTACGTGCCGACCGACCAGGACGAGACCCGGGCGTTCGCCGGGGCGTTCCTGGCGGTGCTGGCCGAGCACATGGGTGAGCCGCGGTTCGACTTCTCCTGGACGACCTCGGCGTTGCTGCGGCGGTCGGACACCGCTCTCGGCCTGGCGTCGCCGCGGGTGCCGGTCCGGTTCGACGCCGAGGCGCCCGAGGACCTGGCCGTCCGGTTCGACGAGGCGACCGGGAAGCTCGGCTACGCCACGGACCTGGAGCTGCGGCTGGGCCTGCTGCGCCGCACGCACGGGGCGGATGGACCCACGTTCACCCGGATCGTCCTGCTGGAGCGCGAGGACGAGGAAGAGGCCTCGGTCGACGCCGACACCGAGTTCGCGCTGCTGTGCCGCGGCGGGCTGCCGCCGACGCTGTTCGTGCGCGAGACGGCGATGACGCAGGACGCGGTGTTCGACCTGGTCGACCGCATTGAAGAGCTCGCCCTGACCGGCCTGGTCCTGGGCGGCGGTTCGACCAACGCGCAGGTCGTCCCCCTGCCCGAACCCACCGTCGAGGCGGTGGTCCCCGTCGAGATCGCTGACCCGACGGTCTTGGACCTGATCGCGGCGGCTGCGGCGGCCCGCCCGGACGCCGTGGCGGTTCGGTCCTCGCGTGGCGAGATCACTTACGCGCAGCTGGACTCGTGGTCGGACTCGATCGCCGTTCGCCTGCACGACGAGGGCATCGACGGCGACAGCGTCGTCGGTGTGCTGACCGAGCGCGGCCTGGAGTTGCTGCCCGCGATGCTGGGCGTGCTCAAGGTCGGCGCCGCGATGCTCCCGCTCGACCCCGGGTTCCCCGCTGAGCGGTTGGCCCGCTACACCCAGGTCGCGGGCTGTGACCTGGTGCTCGCCGACGGCTGGACCCAGGCGGTGGCCGAACCGCTCGGCGCCGCCGACATCGGCGTCGACGACGGGTCCGCGCTGGCGATCCCGCCCACCGTGGGCGGCGACGACCTGGCGTACGTGCTGTTCACCAGCGGGTCGACCGGCGAGCCCAAGGGCGTGGAGGTCCAGCACACCGCGCTGGCGAACTTCCTGGTCGGCATGGCCGAGCGACTCGGGATCACCGAGGACGACCGCGTCCTGGCGCACACCACCACCGCCTTCGACATCTCCCTCATGGAGCTCCTGCTCCCGCTGACCGTCGGTGCGACCGTCGTCCTGGCCACGCGGTCCGAGACCGCGGACCCGGCCAAGCTGGTCGAGCTGGTGTCGGGGGTGTCGATCGCGCAGGCCACGCCGAGCCTGTGGCGGCTGCTGCTCGACCTGGAGTGGGAGCCGCACCCGGGTCTCACCGTCTGCTCAGGCGGCGAAGCCCTACCGCCCGCCCTGGCTCGACGACTGGGTACGGGCGCGGCGTTGTGGAACCTCTACGGGCCAACCGAAGCAACGATCTGGGTCACCGCGCAGCGGGTCGAGTCCGTGGGGTCGTTCCTCCCGCTGGGCGCGCCGCTGCCCGGGGTGGGTCTGCACGTGCTTGACCACGACGGTCAGCCCTGTGTGGAGGGTGAACTGCACCTGTCCGGCGAGCAGTTGGCCCGCGGGTACCGCAACCGACCGGAGCGCACGGCCGAGGCATTCGTGACCCGCGGCGGGCAGCGCCTGTACCGCACCGGTGACCTGGTCCGCGCGCACGACAAGGGCACCATCGAGTGGCTGGGCCGCCTCGACGGGCAGGTCAAGGTGCGCGGCAACCGGGTCGAGACCGGCGAGGTCGAGTCGGTGCTGGCCGAGGTGCCGGGTGTGGTGGCAGCGGCGGTCGTGGCGGTGCCGTTCGAGGGCACGGGCGAGCCGAGGTTGACCGCCTACCTGGTCGGTGCGGTGCCGGGCAAGACCGAGCTGGACGCGTTCGTCTCGGCGCGGCTGCCCGAGTACATGGTGCCGGGGTCGTACGTGGTGTTGTCCGCGCTCCCGTTGACCGACAACGGGAAGGTGGCCCGCAAGCTGCTACCCGCGCCGACGCGCGACACGGTTCTGCGCACAGAGCAGCCCCCTGTTCCCGATCCGACCACAGTTGCAGAGCCGGCCGCGGTTGCAGAGCCGGTCGCGGTTGCAGAGCAGGCCGTGATCCCCGAGCCCGTCGCACCCCCCGCGCCGGAAACATCCACTGTGGACTTTGCGGCAGTGGTGGCCGAGGTGTTCGCCTCTGTCCTCGGGCACCGCGAGTTCGGCGTGCACGACAACTTCTTCGACCTCGGCGGCGACTCCGCGTCCGCACCGGTCGCCGCCATCGCCCTGAGCAAGCGGCTGGGCACCGAGATCACCCCGCCCGCCCTGTTCGCCACCGGCACCCCCACCAAGCTCGCTCACCTCCTCGGTGGCACGCCCGAACCCACCGCCCCCGTAGAGCCGGTGCGAGTCCCGGCCGAAGTGGCGGTGCCTCGGGTCGCTGAGCCGCGCGACGATGACCTGGCGATCATCGGGATGGCGTGCCGGTTCCCCGGGGCGGCGACCCCGGATGAGTTCTGGGCGAATCTGGCGGGTGGCCTGTCGTCGGTGGGGTCCGCACCGGAGGGCCACCGCGGGTGGGCGCACCTGTGGACCAACGAGGACGAGGTGCCGACCGGCTGGGTGGAGCGGGTCGAGTGGTTCGACCCGGCCCGGTTCGGGTTGACCGCCCGGGAGGCACGCAGGCTGGACCCGGCGCAGCGGCTGTTGTTGAGCGTCACCGCCGAGGCCCTTGAGGGTGCCGGGCACGACGCCCGGTCGCTCGGGGCGGGTACCGGGGTGTTCTTCGGCACGATCTCCAGCGATTTCCCCGAGTTGGTGGCGGGCAGCATCGGGTCGGCCGACCCGCACGTGGCCACCGGCACGGCGCTGTCGATGCTGGCCAACCGGGTTTCGCACGTGTTCGGTTGGTCGGGCACGAGCGTCGCGGTGGACACGGCGTGCTCGTCGTCGCTGGTGGCGCTGCACATGGCGGCGCTGCACCTGCGCACCGGTGAGCTGGACGCGGCTGTGGTGGGCGCGGCGAACCTGGTGCTGACGCCGACCAAGACGCGGTCGTTCGCCCGCAACGGCATGCTCTCCCCCACCGGCCAGTGCCGGGCGTTCGACGAGGCCGCCGACGGGTACGTGCGCGGTGAGGGCGCCGGTGTGCTGGTGCTCAAGCGGCTCAGCGACGCTCTCGCGGCCAACGACCCCGTGCTCGCGGTGGTCCGCGGCACAGCGGTCAACCACGTCGGCGGCGGTGGGTTCCTCACCGCGCCCAGTGCGACAGCCCAGGAAGCGGTCATCCGGCGGGCGCACGCCGTCGCCGGGATCGACGGCTCCGGCATCGGGTACGTCGAGGCGCACGGCACCGGGACCCGACTCGGCGACCAGATCGAACTCGAGGCGCTGCGGTCCGCGTTGACCGGGGCGGCGCCGGGTTCGGTGCCGGTCGGCTCGGTGAAGACGAACGTCGGGCACCTGGAGCCCGCGGCGGGTGTGGCCGGGTTGATCAAGGCCGTGCTCGCGGTGCAGGCGGGGCAGGTGCCGCCGTCGGCGAACCTGAGCGCGCCGACCTCGGCGTTCGCGTTCGAGGACTCGCCGTTGTTCGTGCCGGACCGGCTGGTGCCGTGGACCGGGCCGAGGGTGGCCGGGGTGAGCAGCTTCGGCTTCGGCGGCTCCAACGCCCACGCCGTGCTGGCCGCGGCCCCGGACCGCCCGCTCGCCGACACCCCCGGCCCGCACCTGGTGGTGCTGTCCGCGGCGTCCGCCCCGGCCCTGCGGACCCTGGCCGACCGGCTGGTGCGGATGCTGCGCGCCCCGTACTGCCCGCCGCTGGCCTCGCTGGCTGCGGCGAGCCGGGAACGGGCACCGCTGGCGCACCGGCTCGCCTGTGTCGTGGATTCCGCCGAGCAACTCGAAGACAAGTTGATGCTGTTCCTGGCCGATGTCGTGGGCGCTCGCCTGCACATGGGTGTGGCCGCGGAAGCCCGCTCGGCGATCGCCGAGCCCACCGGTGACCGCAAGGCGCTGGAGCAGGCCGCGAGCGCGTTCGCGGCGGGCGGTGACCTGCCGGTGCGCCCACGTGGCGCGGCGGTGCGGTTCCCCACGGCACCGCACGAGGAGCAGCACCTGTGGCTGATGCCGCGGGTGGTCGAGCAGCAGCCGGTCGAACGGACCCGCACCTGGGCGGACCTTGCCGAGGCGGTCGAGCACGTCGTCCGCGGGGTCCCGACCCTGCCGGGCGCGGCGTACCCGGGCAAGGTGGCCGAACTGGTCGGGCGGACCCGCTTCGGGCTGCGCGACCTCACGCTGCGCGACACCGTCCGCTCCCCCGGTTCGCTGACCGGCCGGGTCGACGGCGACGCGGTCGTTTTCCGCGACAGCGCGGGCACAACTGTGTGCGACGCGCGGATCGAGGAGCCGTCGGCCGAACCGCCGACCATCCCCGACTCCGCGACAGCACCGGTTGACCTGGCGCGGTTCTACCAGGACTTCGCCGAGGCGGGCCTGGGCTACGGTCCCGGGTACCGCTGCCTGACCGCACTGTCCACAGGGGACGGCTTCGCGATCGGCACCGTGCGGGTCGACTCGACGAGCGGACCGGTGGACGCCCGGCTGCTCGACGGCGCGTTCCAGGTCGCCTTGGCGGCGTGCGGTGCTCGTGGTCTGCACGTGCCGTTCGCGCTGGGGCGGTTGTCGGTGCTGGGCCCGGTGCCCGCGACGGCCAGGGTCGAGGCGGTGCGTGACCGCGCGGGATCGGGTCTGCTGACCGCCAGCCTGGTGATCTTCGACGGGACCACCCCCGTGCTGGTCGCTCGCGGTGTGACGTGGAAGCGCCTCGACACCCCCGCTCCCGTCGTCCAGCCCGCTCCCGCCGCCGCGCCGGTCGCCCCGGTGGTCCGGGTGGGCGGGGCGCTGGCCGCGGCTGTGACCCAGTGGGTCGCCGACGCGCTGGAGACCGACGCCGCCGCGTTGGAACGGGACAGACCCCTGGAGGAACAGGGCCTGGACTCGATGGTCGCCGTGTCACTGGCGCAGGACCTGCGCGCCCGGCTCGGCGTGGACATCCCGGTCACCCTGGTCCTGGAGGTCGGCACGGTCGACGCCCTGGTCGCCGAGCTGCGCGACGGGTACGGCGTCGCCGATGTGCCCGCCGGGGTCCCCGCGCTGAACGGAGCGGGCTCGGACCCTTCGGTGGCGGAGGTCGCCCAGCCCTCGACCTCCGCCGTTGACCGACCCCTGGGCACGACCACCAACCCCGCAGCCATCAACCCGGAGAGCACCGACATCGCGGTGATCGGTTTCGACGGGGTCTTCCCCCACGCCGCCGACCCCCAGGAGCTCTGGCGGGTGCTGACCGGGGCGCAGGACTGCCTCACCGAGGTGCCGCGGTCCCGATGGGACCTCGACGCCTACTACGCCGAGGACTCCGGCCCCGGCACCGTGTACCTGCGGCGCGCCGGGTTCGTCGACGAGCTCACCGGGTTCGACGCGGGCTTCTTCCGCATCGCCCCGACCGAGGCGCGCTGGATCGACCCGCAGCAGCGGCACCTCCTGCGCGTCGTGTGGCGGGCCATGGAGGACGCGGGCATCTCGGGGCGGTCCGGCCGCTCGGTGGGGATGTTCGTCGGCGCCAGCTACCAGCACTACCGCGACCAGGTCGTCGGCGACGTCGTGCAGACCGCAGCGGGGTTGGGCAACCACAACGCCATCCTGGCCAACCGGGTCAGCCACTTCCTGGACCTGACCGGCCCGAGCATGACCATCGACACCCTGTGCTCGTCGTCGCTGGTCGCCCTGCACACGGCCGTCCGGGGCATCCTCGACGGCGAGTGCGAGCAGGCCGTGGTCGCTGGCGTGCACTTGGCGCTCTCGCCGCACTACTTCCAACTCGGGTCGCGGCTGCGGTCGTTCTCCCGCACCGGCGCGTCACGGGCGTTCGACGTGGACGCCGACGGGTTCGTCCCCGGTGAGGGCGTGGTCGCGGTGGTGCTCAAGCCGCTGGCCGCGGCTCTGCGCGACGGTGACCGGGTGCGCGGTGTCATCAAGGGCACCGCGGTCAACCACGGCGGCCGCACGAGCGGGCTGACCGTGCCCAGCAGCACCGCCCAGCACGAGGTGATCTCCGCCGCGCTGGCCCGTTCCGGCGTCAACCCGGAGACCATCGGGATGCTGGAGGCGCACGGGACCGGCACGAGCCTCGGCGACCCGATCGAGGTCGAGGGCCTGACCAAGGCGTGGCGCAAGCACACCGACCGCACGCAGTTCTGCGCGATCGGCTCGCTGAAGTCCAACATCGGTCACCTCGAGCCCGCGGCCGGGCTGGCCGGGCTGGTGAAGGTCCTGCTGGCGATGGAGCACGGCAAGATCCCGCCGACGCTGCACGTGAACCGGCCCAACGACCACATCCGGTTCGAGGACACGCCCTTCTACATCGCCGACCGGCTGCACGAGTGGACCTCGGACACGCCCCGGCGGGCCGCTGTCTCCGCGTTCGGCATGGGCGGCGTCAACGCCCACGTCGTCCTGGAAGAGGCACCGCCGCAGCACAGTCGCGATCTGTCCACTCAGGACAACACGCTGGTCAGGATCAGTGGCGCGACTGAGAACGCGGTGCGCGCACTGGCCACCGACTACGCCGAACACCTCGACCGGCACCCCGGTACCGAACTGGTCGACTTCGCGCACACCGCCAACGCGGGCCGCGCCGAGCACCGGTACCGAGCAGCGGTCCTGGCCACCGACCGCGCCGACCTCGCCGCGCAACTGCGGGCAGTGGGTGGCGGTGACCGGCCTGTGGTCCGGTCTGGGGCAAAGGCACCGCTGGCGTTCCTGTTCACCGGCCAGGGGTCGCAGTACCCGGGTATGGCGCGTGGGCTCTACGACAGCGAGCCGGTGTTCCGTACCGCGTTCGACGAGTGCGCTGACCTGGCGGAACCGTTGCTGGGCCGGGACTTGCGGGGATTGGTGTTCGGCGCGGACGAGGCCGAGCTGACCAGCACCGAGCACGCCCAGGTCGCGATCGTCGCGGTCCAGGCCGCGCTGGTGCGGCTGCTGGCGGGTTGGGGCGTCGTTCCCGACGTCGTCGCTGGTCACAGCGTTGGTGAGCTCGCAGCCGCACATGCTGCCGGAGCGCTGTCCCTCGCGGACCTCATCGGGTTGACGGTTCGCCGGGGTGCCGCCATGGCCGCGCAACCCACGGGTGGCGGGATGGCGGTGGTGCACGCTGACGCCTCGACCGTGCTGGCGGAGCTGGCCGGGCACCCCGAGGTCGAGGTGGCGGCGCTCAACTCGCCCACCAACACCACCGTGTCCGGGCCGCGTCCGGCGCTGGAGCGGTACCTGGCCACCACGGCGCACCGGCACACGGTGCTGACCGTGAGCCACGCGTTCCACTCGGCGATGATGTCCGGCGCGGTGCCGGTGTTCGCCGAAGCCGTGCGCTCGACCAGGTTCACCGACGCCACCGTCCCGTTCGTGTCCACCCGCACGGGTACCTGGCACACGGCCGAGTCGCTGCGCGAACCGGCGGGCTGGGCGGCGGCGATCCGCGAACCAGTCCGGTTCTCCGACGCCGTGACCGCGGTGCACGAAGCCGGGGCTCGGGTGTTCGTCGAGATCGGCCCCGAGCAGGTGCTGCTCCCGCTGGCGCGGGCAGTGCTGCCCGAGGGCGCTGGCCGGTTCCTGCCGACGCTGCGCAAGCGGGTCGGCAACCAGACCACCTTGCTGACCGCGCTCGCCGAGCTCTACCGGGACGAGGGCGTCGCCGTGGACTGGACGGCCGTGCACGCGGGCCGGGGTGGGCGGACCACGACGATCCCGGCGTACCCGTTCGAGCTCAGCCCGCTGGCCGCCCCGGCCGTGCAGGAGAGCGTGGCCACCGTGCCGCCCCGGGCCACTCCCCCGGCGCACCCGCTGTTCGACAACCACTACGAGCGTTCGAGCGAGGACCAGTGACGCGCACCGGCCGGATCGCCGAGACGTACGAGAAGTCCTTCCCCGCCCACGAGCCGTTGATCGCGCAGCACCGCTCCGGCGGCACCGGGCTGCTGCCCGCCGCCGTGCAGCTGGAGATGGCGGTGCTGGCGGTGGCCAAGCGCGCGGCGTTCACCCCGGTCGAGCTGACCGGGGTGGCGTTCCGCCGCCCGGTCGCGGTGCCCGACGGGGGCCGGGCGGACCTGCGCTTGGAGGTGGTGTCCGGGCCGACCACCGGGTTCGAACTGGTGACCGCCGAGGGCGCCGTGGTGTCGTCGGGTTCCGGACGGGTTGTCGCCGCGGGTGACCAGGTCCGCGCGTGGGCGGTGGCCTGTCCGACCAGCGTCGACCCGGCCGGGATCTACGCGGGGTGGGCGGCGGCGGGGCTTGAGTACGGCCCGCTGTTCCGCACCATGTCCGCGCTCGCGGTTGGCGATGGGACAGCTGAGGCGGTGCTGCGGACCGAGATGACCAGCGCGCCGTGGTACGCGCACCCGCTGCTGGTCGACGGCGTGTTCCAGGTGGCGAGCCGGGCGATCCAAGGCTCGAGCCCGCTGCCGGTGTTGCCGATCGGCGTTGACCGGGTGGTGCTGCACGGGCAGTTGTCCGGGGCGGTCACCGAGGTCTCCGTCCGGGTGCGCCGCATGTCGGTGGAGGGCGCGTACTCGGTCGCGGACGCTCTGGTGCTTGACGCGTCCGGGGTGGTGTTGGCCGAGTTCAGCGGCATCCGGATGCGCGCCCTGCCCGGGCGGGAGAACCCGCTGATCACCCGCATCGCGTGGGAGCCGACCGGTGCGCCGTCGCCGCGTGGTCGCGCGAGCGGGACGTGGGTGGCGGCCGACCCGGGCGTGGCCGCGGCGCTGCGTGCTGAAGGTGCGAAGGTCGTGGGCTCGCTAGAGGAGACTCCCGACAAGGTCGAGGGTGTGGTGGTGGTCCTCGGCGACGAGCTGCGGGACGCCGTGCACGGGACTGTCGCGCTGCTCAAGGCGTTGGGGTCTCGGCAGCGGCAGGGCAGGTTGTTCGTCGTCACCGAGAACGGTCAGGCGGTACTGGACTCGGATCGTCCGGTGCCCGCCAAGGCGGCCGCGTGGGGGTTGTTGCGCAGCGCGGCCATCGAGTACCCGGGTCTGCGGCCCCGGCTGATCGACGTCGACGCGGCTTCGGTGGGTTCGCTGGTTGGTGAGCTCGGCGATGGGCCGGTCGAGATCGCGTACCGGGCTGGTGTGCGGTACGCACCGCAGCGGGTCACCGCGTCGCTGACCACCGACCGCCCTGGGGTGCGTTCGGGTGGCCGGTACCTCATTCTTGGCGGGCATGGTGGGCTTGGAGTCGTTGTCGCCCAACGGTTCGCTGCCGCCGGGGCGTCGGTCATCGCTCTGGTGAGCCGCTCGGGTAGGGCGAACCCAGCTGCGATCGCGGCCATCGAGGCGCACGGTTGCCGCGTTGTGTCGTACGCCGCCGATGTGGCGGTCCCGGGGGCGCTGACCGAGATGGTGGCCGCCTTCCGCAGGGACCACGGTGACCTGCACGGAGTCGTGCACGCCGCGGGAACCCTGTCGGACGGGCTCATCCGCTCCATCACCGAGGACGACCTCGACCGCGTCCTCCGGCCCAAAGTGGACGGTGCAACGGCACTCGGGGCTGCCCTTGATGGGCTGGACTTGGACTTCGTGGCACTGTTCGCCTCGGTGTCGGGCACGTTCGGCAACCTGGGGCAGGGCGGGTACGCCGCTGCCAACGCCTACCTGGACGCCGTGGCGCACTCAGCTGGGGCGCCGTGGGTGGCTATCGACTGGGGGCTGTGGGGCGAGACCGGCATGGGCGTGGCGGTCGCCGATCAGTTGCGCGCCCGAGGGGTGCGGCCACTGGGGACCGAGGAGGCACTGCGGGCGCTGCTGGACACCCTCCGTGCCGACGTCCGCCAGGTCGTCATCGCCCACCGAGACACCTCCGACCCGTCGTTCGTCGCTGGGACTCCTGTCGAGGCGGCTGCCACTGAGGGGAACGAGGACCAGGTCCTGGCCGCCTTGAGCGAGTTCGTCGCCGACTGGCTGGGACTGCCGGAGCTGGACCCGTCGGCGGCGCTGACCGACCACGGCATGAGCTCGATCATGAGCGTGGACCTGGCCGAGGAGTTGACCCGCCGCTGGGGCAAGGCCGTTCCGGCCACCCTGTTCCTGGAGTACCCAGACCTGCGCTCCGTGGCCAAGGCCTTGGCCGAGCGACACGGCGTGACGCCGCCGGGCGCTGCTACCGAGCCCGAGCCGGCGCCCGTCGCAGCGGTCGTGGAGCGGCCGGGATCGAGGGCTGGTGGGCCGATCGTGGTGGCAGTGTCCGCGGATCTGCCCGATGCGCGCACCCTCGACACGTTCGCGGACACCCGCGGCACCACTGGCCCCCGCGCCAAGGCCCATGCACCCGGAGCGACTGCACCACACGGCATCACGCCCCCTAGCACTCCCGCCGAGCCGAAGCCGACGCCCGCTGTGGCAGCCGATCGTCACGAGTCATCCCTTGCTGGGGCGATCGCCGTGGTGGCGGTGTCGGCGGATTTGCCTGGGGCGCACACCCTGGACGAGTTCTGGGCCATGCTGCGCGCCGGTGACCATGCGTTCACCGAGGTGCCGGGGCAGCGGTGGTCGATCGACGAGCACCACCGGCCTCGGTCGCCGGGGATGGAGGGTACCTACTGCCGGATCGGCGCGTTCCTGTCCGATGTGGACCGGTTGGAGCCCGCGTTCTTCGGGATCTCGGTGCGCGAGTCGGAGGAGCTCGATCCGCAGCAGAAGCTGTTGCTGGAGCACGCCTGGTCGGTCCTCGACGAGGGTGGGATGGCTGGGCGCCGCGACATCGGTGTGTTCGTTGGGGCTACGTACACCCATTTCCGCGATGCGCGCGGGCTTGAGCAGGTCGGCCCGCACACCGCGCTCGGGTCCATGAACGCGTTGCTGGCCAACCGGGTGTCGTTCGCACTCGATCTCACCGGGCCGTCGCAGACTGTGGACACGCTGTGTTCGTCGTCGTTGGTGGCGGTGCAGCAGGCGGTGACCAGTTTGCGGGCTGGACAATGTTCGGCCGCGGTGGTCGCGGCGTGCCATGTCGGCCTAACCCCTTGGTACTACCGGAGTCTGAGCCAACTCGGCGCTCTGTCGGAGGAGCGGCCGCGGCCGTTCGACGACCGTGCGGCGGGGTTCGTGCCCGGCGAGGGCGCGGTGGCAGTGTTGCTCAAGCGGCTGGCGGACGCCGAGCGCGACGGTGACCACATTTGGGGTGTGATCCGTGGGGCCGCGGTGAACCACGGCGGCCGGGGCAGTGGGCTGTCGGTGCCGCGTGGTGAGGCGCAGAGCGCGGTGATCCGCGCTGCCCTGGCGGACGCGCGGGTGAAGCCGTCGGAGGTGTCGCTGGTCGAGGCGCATGGCACGGCGACGCGGCTGGGCGATCCCATCGAGGTGGCGGCGCTGAACGAGGCGTTCGCGGGCAACGAGCGGCCGGTCGCCGTCGGGTCGGTGAAGGCGAACATCGGGCACCTGGAGCCTGCCGCGGGGTTGGCGGGCCTGGTGAAGGTGCTGCTGTGCTTGGCACACGGGGAGATCCCGCCGCTGGCCGGATTCGCGACCCCCGGCGCACACCTGGACCTGTCGGCGGGCCTGCTCGACCTGCCCACCGAAGTCACGCCGTGGACCGGTGCCCGGGTGGCCGGGATCAGCGCCTTCGGCATGGGCGGGACGAACGCGCACGTCGTCGTCGAGGCGCACCGGTCGTCGAGGCAGCAGCGGCCGAGCACCGGCGAGCAGGTGGTCCCGGTCTCCGCGCACACCCCGGAGGCGCTGGCCAGGCGGGCCGAGGCGTTGGCCCGGTTCCTCGACTCGGTCCCGGTCGACGCGGGGACGGTGGCGTTCTCGGCGGCGGTGGGTCGGGCGCACCTCGCGCACCGGATCGCCGTGCTCGGCCACACCCCGGCTGAACTGGCGGAGGGTTTGCGAGCGGCCGCCCACTCCCCCGGCACGGTGTGGCGCGGGAGCTCGGTCGTGAACGCGGCGCCGGAGGTCGCAGCCCGGTTCGTCGCGGGCAAGGATGTCGATTGGCGGGCTCTGCACCCGTTCACGCCGGATCGTGTGGTGCTACCGCCGTACCCCTTCCGTCGCGAAGAAGACCACTCCGCGCTCCTTTCGGCGCACCGGATCTTCGGCGAAGCAACCGTCCCGGCGGCGCTCCTGCTGGACCTGGCCTTTGCCACATCCCCAGCGCTGACCAAGGTTCAGCTGACGGCGCTGGGCACCGGCGATGGTCCGGTCAGCCTGGAAATGACCGGTGACGAGGTGGCGTTCCGCTTCGGACAGCGTGTGATCGGACGAGCCGAGAGTGCCATGCCCGGCACCCGGCCCGCTGCGGTGTCGTTGGTCGATCTGCGTGACTTGTGCCCTCGAACCCTTGCTCCTGAAGGCTTGTACGCGTGGTTCGCGGCGAAGGCGATGGAGCTCGCGCCTCCGCTGACTCCCATCACCGAGATCCGGTTCGGCACCCAGGACGCACTCGTGCGGCTCGCCACGGCAGGCGACCGAGTGGCAGCTCTGGACGGCGCGCTGCAGAGCATGGCCGTGTTGACCCTGGCCGACCCGACCGCTGACCACGGCACCTACCTGCCGGTGTCCCTGGGCCTCGTGACCCGCTGGGCCGACCCGGCGCAGGCTACGTACGCCCACCTCCGCCTGCTACCGAGCAACGGTGTCGAGCGACGCGGCACGGTGACTTTGCTCGACGACGCCGGGCAGGTGCTGGTCTCACTGGAGGATGTGGTGTACCGCCCGGTCGCCGCACCTCGGGCTCGCCGGGCGACGCAGTCGGAACCGTTGCAGCACTTGGACACCGTGGTCGACGTAGTGCGTTCAGTGCTCCACGACCCATCGGTGACGGCCACCACCGGCCTGGTGTCGGCGGGCATGGACTCCATGCTGGCCACCCTGATCGGCGTCGAACTCCAGCACAGGATCGGGGTCGAGCTGACCCCGGTGGACATCCTCGATGCCCGCGACTGCCACACCCTGGCAACCACTGTCGCCGACGTGGGCCTAGCCAACCCGGTAGCGGTACCAACTCCGGCAGCAGCTGCGGAGCCTGTTGTGGCCGTGCGGGCGGAAGACGTTGCGGTGATCGGGTTGTCGTGTGCTTTGCCGGGGGCGGTGGGGCCTGAGGCGCTGTGGGAGTTGCTTTCCGGTGGTCGGGCCGAGGTCAACCGCGCGCCTCGGGGGCGGTGGGTGGGGGCTGAGGGGGCTCTCGGCGGGTTCCTGGAGGAGGCCGACGAGTTTGATGCGGGGTTGTTTGGGTTCTTCCCGAAGCAGGCGGAAGTCCTGGACCCGCAGGTGCGGTGGTTGCTGCGCGGGGTGTGGGAAGCGTGGGAGTCGGCGGGGATCGGGCCGCTGTCGGCGCCTCGGGCTACTGGGGTGTTCGTGGGGGCCAGCTACCAGCACTACAAGGACCACAACATCGACCCGGAGTTGGACGCGCACGCCGGGCTCGGCAACCACAACGCGTTCCTGGCGAACAGGATCAGCCACTTCCTGGACCTGACCGGCCCGAGCATGACCCTCGACACGCTGTGCTCGTCGTCGCTGGTGGCCCTGCACACCGCTGTGCGCAGCCTGCACGACGGCGAGTGCGAGCAGGCCGTGGTGGCGGGCGTGCGGTTGGCGCTGTCGCCGCTGCACTACACGGCGATGCGGAACCTTCGGGCGCTGTCGCCGACCGGGCGGTCGCGGGCGTTCGACGCCGGTGCTGACGGGTTCGTCCCCGGCGAGGGCGTGGTCATGGTGCTGCTCAAGCCGCTGGCAGCGGCCCTACGCGACGGCGATCCGGTGCGCGGTGTCATCAAGGGCACCGCGGTCAACCACGGCGGCCGCACCAGCGGGCTGACCGTGCCCAGCAGCACCGCCCAGCACCAGGTGATCACGGCGGCTCTGGCGCGCGCAGGGGTCGCCCCGGAAACCATCGGGTTGTTGGAGGCGCACGGCACAGGTACCGAACTGGGGGACCCGATCGAGGTCGAGGGCCTGACCAAGGCCTGGCGCGAGCACACCGAACGCACCCAGTTCTGCGCGATCGGTTCCCTGAAGTCCAACGTGGGCCACCTTGAGCCCGCCGCGGGTCTGGCAGGCATGGTGAAGGCACTGCTGGCGATGGAGCACGGCAAGATCCCACCGACCCTGCACGTGACCAGGCCCAATGACCACATCCGGTTCGAGGGCAGCCCGTTCTACGTCGCCGACCGGCTGCACGACTGGCCCGTCGCCGGACCTCGACGGGCAGCGGTGTCCGCGTTCGGCATGGGCGGCGTCAACGCCCACGTCGTGCTGGAAGCGGCGCCGAGCCGAGTCGCTGAACCATCCACAGTGGACCACTACACGGTCCGCGTCACCGCGGCCACCGAGAACGCGTTGCGAGATCTCGCTTCCCGCTACGCCGACCGGTTCGAGCGGGCGACCGACGCCGAGCTGGTTGACCTGTGCCACACCGCCAACACGGGTCGGTCCACATTGGAGTACAGCGCGGTGGTGCGCGGGCACACGCCGCAGGAGCTGGTGTTGGCGCTGCGTTCGGTGTCCGAGGTCACGCGTGGGCCGGTCGAGGCACCCGTGGTCCCCGGCAGGCGGGTCGCCGATCTGCCGACATACCCGTTCGCCCGTGACCGGTACTGGCACCACCACCGCGCCCCGGCTCCCACACCGAACGCCCTGCGGACCCGCTGGATCGCCGATCCGAGCACTCCCAAGCCGGTCACTGGCCCGGTACAGGTGTTCACAGCCGACAGGGACCTGGTCGCCGCGCTTCGGGACAGGAGCACCAACGCGAACGCTGTGGAGGCGGGACCGGAGCACTTCTGGAACCGGCTGCGCGAACTGCCCACCGACGCGCGGGTGGTCTGGGTTGAGCACGGCGCGGGTGACCCCGCGGCCGCCGCGCGTCTGCACGCGGTGCAGGCGGCAGCGGCGGAGAACGGCGTCGAGGTGGCCACCATCGACCTCGACCCGCGCGACACCGCGGCGACGAGGGCCGAGCAGGTGCTGACCGAACTCGGCGCCGAGTCGACCGTCGTCTACCGCGGTGGCGTGCGGTTCACCGCCGTGACCGAACCGGCCGCTCCCGGCCAGGTCGACCTCTCAGGTGACGGCTTCGTCCTGGTGACCGGCGGGCTGGGTGCGGTCGGCCAGCTGCTGCTCGGCCGCCTGGTCGAGCTCGGGGCTCGGCGCGTGGGCATCGTCGGGCGGTCGGCCGCGGTTGCGCCCACCCTCGACGCCGACCTCGAGTACGTGCGGTGCGACGTGGCCGATCCCGAAGCGCTCAGCGCCGCGGTCGAGCACTTCTCCCGGAACTGGGGTCGGCTGCGCGGCATCGTCCACGCATCAGGCGGCGTCAACCCGATCGGTGCGGTGCGTCGGCGCGACTGGGCCACGGCGGCCACGGTGACTGCGCCCAAGGTCCAGGGCACGGACGCGGTACTGCGGGTGGCGGTCGAGCGTGACGCACGATTCGTGGTCCTGGTGTCTTCGCTGGCGGGGTCCATGCCCGAGGCGGGTCGCGGGGTGGTCGACTACGCCCTGGCCAACGCCTACCAACTCGCCGCCGCCGATTCCTGGCAGGCAGGTCCTGTCGTCACCTCGCACGCTTGGCCCGACTGGACCAACGTCGGAATGGCACCCGACCCGACCTTCGCCGCGCGGCACTCGCTGGCCCCGGCCGAGGCGCTCGACCTGTTCGCCGCCCACCTGACCACCGGCGGCGCCGTGATCTTCCCCGGCGCAGCCGCCGCGGAACCAGTCGCGGTGAAGCAGGCCCCAGTGGTCGAAGCCAGCCCGGTTCTGGTCGAGGTGGTCGAGCAGGTCTTCCTCGACGTGCTCGGCAGTCATCCCGGTGATCGGAAGCTGGCCGACCTCGGTCTGGACTCGATCACCATCGCGGAGCTGACCTCGGCCATCGAGCGCCGGGTCGGCCGGACCATCGACCCGGGTGCGCTGCTGCGCGCCCGCACTGTCGCCGACTTGGCCGCGGAGATCAGCCCTGCCCCAGTGCCCTCCCCTCGTCCACACCCTGTCGTGAACGAGGTCACGGACACGGCCCTCGGCGCGCTGCTGCGCGGTCTCCTCACCACCACCAACGGCAACGCACCGGCGGGCCTGACGGGAGAACTGCGATGACCGACCGGCGGATCGCGGTGATCGGGTTGGCCGTGCGGCTGCCCGGGGCCGAGGACAGCACTGACCTGGGGGCGCTGCTGCGCACCGACACCGTCGAGGTCGGTCCGGTGCCGCCCGCCCGGTGGGCCAGGGACCGCTACGTGGGCGACGGGCCGCACCGGGGGACGCACGAGCGGGGCGCGTTCCTGCCCGACCCGTTCGCTTTCGACCACGCGGCGTTCAACCTGGCCGAGGGCGATGCGCGCCTGCTGGACCCGCAGCAGCGGGTGATGCTGGAGGTGGGTGCCGCGGCGCTGGAGGACTCGGGGTACCTGGGTGTTCGGCGCAGGCTGGCCGCCGGGGTGTACATCGGCGCCAGGATGAACTCTTACGGGTTCGACCACGGGCGCGGCCTGGGCGCCGAGCCGGGCGAGGACCCGGTGGCCGCCGCGCTGTGGGGGCGGTCGCAGAACTTCGCGGCGGCGTGGCTGTCGGATCGGCTCGACCTGTCGGGGCCGAGCCTGGTGGTGGACACGGCGTGTTCGTCGTCGCTGACGGCGGTGTGGCTGGCGTGCCAAGGGTTGCTCGCCGGGTCCGCGGAGCTGGCCGTGGTCGGCGCGGTCGACCTGCTCATCGACCCGCTCACCTATGTCCTGCTCTCCCGCACCGGCGCGCTGTCAGCGGCGGGCCTGTGCCGGACGTTCGACGAGCGCGCGGACGGGTATGTGCCCGGTGAAGGCGCGGCGGCGCTGGTGCTCAAGCCGCTGGCTGCCGCCGAGCGCGACGGCGATCGGGTGCTGGCCGCGATCACCGGGTGGGGCGCGAACAACGACGGCGCGACGATGGGGGTGACCACCCCGAACCTCGACGCCCAGATCGAACTGCTGCGGTCGGTGTACTCCACTGTGGACCCTTCGACGGTCCAGTACATCGAGGCGCACGGCACCGGTACCGCGATCGGTGACCCGATCGAAGTCCGGGCGCTGACCGAGGTCTTCGGCGAGCACGGCGTTGCGACCGGATCCGTGGCGCTCGGGTCGCTCAAGCGGCGCATCGGGCACCTGCACTCCGCGGCGGGCATGGCAGGCCTGGCGAAGTTGGTGCTGTCGCTGAACCAGCGCCGGCGGCCCGCTACCGCCGTCGAGCGACCCAATCCGCGGCTGCGCCTGGCCACCAGCCCGTTCCACCTGCCGACCGAGCACGGCCCGTGGCCTGAGGTGCCGGTCCGCCGAGCTGGGATCAGCGGGTTCGGCTTCGGTGGCACGAACGTCCACTTGGTACTCGAAGGGATCGACCACCAGATCGCGGGGACAAGCCGGGCGGTCGAAGTCCTGCCCCTCTCGGCACACACCCCGGAAGCGCTACGCGAACTCGCCGCACAGTGGACTTCCTTCCTGACCACGAACACCGACCTCGCCAACATCTGCGCGACAGCGCGCCTGGGTCGCCCTCAGCGGGCCGAGAGCATCGCTGTGTCCGGTGTGGACGCTGCGGAGCTGTCGGCGGGACTTCGGTCCTGGCTGCTCGGGAAGCCCGTCGCCAGCGGACCGATCGTGGTGCGCGAGCCGAACGCTGCGGCACCGCCCGCCTGGTTGGTCGAGCTGGACCGAACTGTCCCCGAGGTAGCCGCCGTCCTGGACCGCTTCGAGGCCGCCATCGGTCTCCCCCTCGACCGCTTCACCGATCCGCTGGTCGCCGTCAGCGCCATGATCGCCCAGCTCGTCGCCCTGCGCGCCAACGGGATTCCCGAGCAGGCACTGGACGTACCGAGCCGCTGGGGCTCGGTCGCCGCCGCCTGCTACGACCGAGGCGACCTGGAGCAGGCGCTCGCCGAGGCCTTGGCGGGAACCAATGGCCACGCCACTACCACTCCTGACGGGTTCAGCCTGACCACGCGCCTGCAGGAGGACGGGGTGGCCGCGCTGGCCGCCGCGGTCGCTCACGCGCACAACACCGGTCACACCATCGACTGGACCGCCTTCCAAGGCGGCCAACCGTGGCACAAGCACGCGCTGCCCACCGCGCAGGCCACTGGCCGGTCGCTCAACCTGGCCGAACCGCGCCGCTCCGCCGAACCCGGCGGCCCACTCACGGTCGAGGCAGGACCCGACGGCTACACCTTCTCCCGAGTCTTCGGGCCAGCTGAAACCCCCATCGCGCAGCACTCGGTGTACCGGACGGCGATGCTGCCCGGGGTCGGGTGGTTCGACTTCCTGCGCCAAGGCGTGGAAGCGGCCGGCGAGTTCTTCTACGGTGTCGACGACCTGCTGTTCCACCGGCCGCTGATCCCCGAGGAGCCGAGCCTGGTCGTGTGCCGGGTCGAGCGGGACGGCACCTTCACCGTCGCCGACGACACCGGCGCGGCCTACGTGACCGGATCCTTGGCCGCCGAGGCGGCCCCCGAGCCGACCCCGGTACCGGTCGGCAACCTGCTGACCCAGTGCGGTCCGCTGCACGCCGGGTCGTGGCTCTACCGCTGGCTGCGGCGCATCGGCTACACGCACGGCCGCTACTACCGCAACATCTCCTGGGTCGCGGGCGTCCCGGGCGGCGGCACGCTCGCCCGCATCGAGGGCAGCAGGCAGCGGGCCCTCAACCCCGACGAGGTCGCACTGTTCCCCGGGCTGCTCGACAGCGTGACTATCGCTGCGATCGACCCGGACAACCCGGTGTTCGGCGCCGACGACGCGTCCGCGTTCATCCCGCTGTCGGTGGGCCGCACCCGCTGGCACGGGTCGCTGGACCAGGCCGCGTACGTGCGGACCGAGGTGGCGTTCTGGAACCACGAGGCCTGCCGAGTCACCCAGTGGGTCACCGACTCCGACGGCCGGGTGCTGCTGGAGTTCGGCGACATCTCCTCCAAACGCGTCCCCCTGCGCGCCTTCAGCACCGATGGCGAACTGCCTGCCCCGCCACCGGTCGAGGCGGTGGCGCGGGTTGAAGCGCCGAAGTCCATAGTGGAGCGTCCGGTGGTCAGGGACGCGTTGTCGTGGTTCCTGGCGGAGTCGGGCATCGACGGTGCGCACGCCGACACCGAGTTCCTGGCCGCGGGGTTCGACTCGGTCGGCCTGGTGGAGCTGAGCGACCGGCTCTCCCGCGACCACGGGCTCTCGTTGTACCCCACGGTGTTCTTCGAGTACCCGACCCCGCGCGGCTTCGCGGAGTTCCTCGACGCGGAGTCGTTCACCGTCCCCCACTCCGCTCCCGAGCCGACCCCGGCCGCGCCGACGATCGCTGAACCGGTCGCGGAGGCACCCGAGCCGAGGGAGCGCGACATCGCCGTCGTCGGCGCCGCCATCCGCGTCCCGACCGCGCACGGCCTCGACGAGTTCTGGGACCTCCTGCGCTCCGGCCGCGACACCGTGGGCCAGGTCCCCGCCGACCGGCGCGGTCCGAAGCCGGACGGGCACGCGTCCTTCCTGGACCAGGTCGACCTGTTCGACCCGGCCCCGTTCCGCATCTCCGCGCGGGAGGCCCCGCTGATCGACCCGCAGGCCAGAGTGGTCTACGAGACGATCTGGGAGGCGCTGGAGCACGGTGGGCGGATGGGCCAGCGGGCCAGGTCGAGCCGGACCGGGCTGTGGATCGGCTACAGCCACGACCACTACCACGAGGAGCGGGCCCGCCACGGCGTCGCGGCCGGTCGGGGGCTCGGCCTGGAGGCGATGATCCCGAACCGGCTGTCGTACCTGATGGACTGGCACGGGCCGAGCGTCCTGGTGAACACGCTGTGCTCCTCGACCCTGGTCGCGTTGCACACCGCGGTCCAGCACCTGCGCTCCGGGGACGTCGACACCGCCGTCGTCGCTGGTGTGCACGCCGCGATCAGCCCCGAGTACTTCGAGTCGATGCGCGAGCTGGCGGCGCTCTCGCCGGGCGCGCGGTGTCGGGCGTTCGACGCCGCCGCGGACGGCTTCGCCCCCGGTGAGGGCGCGGTGGCGGTGGTGCTGCGCAGGCACACCGACGCCGTCGAGGCAGGCGACTCGGTGTTGGGCCTGGTCAAGGGCATCGCGGTCAACCACGGCGGCCGCACCACGCGCTACTCCGCGCCCAGCCCCCGCGCCCAGCGCGAAGTGATCACCGCCGCGCTCGCCGACGCCGGGGTGGCCGCGGAGAGCATCGGGCTGCTGGAGGCGCACGGCACCGGGACCGCGCTCGGCGACCCCATCGAGGTCGAGGGGGCGACGGCGGCGTGGCGCGCGCAGACCGAGCGTGCGCAGTTCTGCGCGCTGGGATCGGTCAAGTCCAACATCGGGCACCTGGAGCCAGCGGCCGGGCTGGCCGGGGTGCTGAAGGTGCTGCTGGCCATGCGGCACGGCCAGGTCCCGCCGACCCTGCACGTGACCAGGCCCAACGACCACATCCGGTTCGAGGGCACCCCGTTCTACGTCGCCGACCGCGCCCACGACTGGTCGCGCGGGCAGCAGCCCAGGCGGGGCGCGGTGTCGGCGTTCGGGATGGGCGGGGTCAACGCCCACGTCATCCTGGAGGAGGCCCCGGGTACACCCGCAGCACCACAGCTGCCGCGCACCAGCCACGTCGTGCGGGTCAGCGGGGCGTCCGAGCGGTCGGTCCGCGACCTGGCGGCCCGCTACGCGGCGGACCTCGGACCAGGCACGCCGCTGGTCGACTTCGCGCACACCGCCAACACCGGCCGGGCCGAGCACCGGTTCCGGGTGGCCGTGCGCGGCGCCGACGCCGGTGAGCTGGCCACCGCGTTGACCTCCGTGGCCACCGGCGCCACCCCGATCGCCCGGCTCACCACCGCCAGTCCACCGGTCGCGTTCCTGTTCACCGGGCAGGGCTCGCAGTACGCGGGCATGGGTCGCGAGCTCTACGACGCCGAGCCGGTGTTCCGCGACGCCATCGACGAGTGCGCCGACCTGCTGTCCATCCCGTTGCTCGACCTGCTGGCCAGCGAGCGGCTGACCGACACCGCGAACACGCAGGTCGGGATCGTGTCGACGCAGGTCGCGCTGCTGCGGCTGCTGGCGGCGTGGGGCATCCGGCCCGATCTGGTGGCCGGGCACAGCGTCGGTGAACTGACCGCCGTGCACGCCGCGGGCGCGATAGGGCTGCCGGACCTGATGCGGCTCACCGCGCGGCGCGGGGAACTCATGCAGGCGCAGCCCACCACCGGCGGCATGGCGGTCGTGCACGCCGACCCGAACGAGGTGCACAGCGCGCTGTTCGGCCACCCCGAGGTCGAGGTCGCCGCGTACAACTCGCCGACCAACACCACCGTGGCGGGGCCGCACGCCGCGCTGGAGGCCTTCCGTGCCGCCTGCGCGCACCGGACGACCCCGTTGACGGTCAGCCACGCGTTCCACTCGGTGGCGATGGCGGGCGCGGTGGCCGCGTTCGTCGAGGCGGTCTCCGGCACGCGGATCACCGAACCGACCATCCCCGTGGTGTCCACGCTCAGCGGCGACTGGCACACCGCGACCACCCTGGCCGACCCCGGCGCGTGGGCTCGGGCGATCACCTCACCGGTGCGGTGGAGCGACGCGGTCGCCCGGCTGCACACGGCGGGCGCGGGCACGTACTGGGAGGTCGGACCCGCTCCGGTGCTGGTCGCGCTGGCCAAAGCGAACCTGCCGGGTGTGGACAACCGCTACGAGCACGTGCTGCGCCGCGGCCAGGACCCGGTCGCGCGGCTGCACGCCGCCGTCGTCGACCGCTACGGCAGCGGCGACCCCGTCGACTGGACGGCCACTACCCCCGGGCGGGTGACCCCGGTGCCGACCTACGCGTTCGACCGGGCCGCGCACTGGGTCACGGTGCCCGATTCGTCCCGGAAGCCCGCCGAATACGATCCGCCCCAGTTGATCGACGGCGCGCCCGCGACGGGCACGGGGATGGGGAGGAACGGCCATGGCTAGCCAGGAGTACGGGCTGAAGCGGCACTTCAACGAGGACGCCGCGGTGCTGATCGGGACGAAGGTGCTCGCGGTGCACCCCGGGTTCGACGTGGACGGCTACGCCGAGGAGGTCGCGGCCCGCATTCCGGGCAAGGAGCTCAAGGACCGGGTGCTGGTGCTCACCGAGGGCCTGCGCGACCGGCTGCCCGCCGACTACCCGGCCGCGGTCGAGGTCCTGCTGGCGATCCTGGGCGCCGAACTGGCCGAGGGCGAGGGCATGTTCAACGAGTCCTGGTTCCTCATGCCCGTGGCGCGGTTCGTCGAGGAGTACGGCCACGACCACCCCGAGGTGTCGCTGCGCGCGCTCGAGGAGATCACCCGCAGGCACACCGCCGAGTACGCGGTCCGCCCGTACATCGAGAAGCACTACGAGCTGACCATGGCCACCCTCGCGAAGTGGACGGCGTCGCCGAGCCACAACGTGCGCCGGGCGGCCAGCGAAGGCTGCCGATCCCGCCTGCCGTGGGCGAAGACGCTCACCCGGTTCGTCAAGGACCCTCGCCCCGTGCTGGAGATCCTGGAACCGCTGCGCTCCGACACCTCGGAGTACGTGCGCAAGTCGGTGGCCAACAACCTCAACGACATCACCAAGGACGACAGGGAGCTAGCGCTGGCCACCGCCACCCGCTGGCTCGCCGAGAGCACCACCCCGGAAACGGCGTGGATCGTCAAGCACGGCCTGCGCACCCTGGTGAAGAAGGGCGACCAGGACGCGCTGCGGCTGCTCGGGGCCACCGGCGGCGAGCACATCGAGGTCCCGTCCGTGCGGATCGCGCCGACCGCGATCTGGCTCGGCGAATCGGTGACCATCCGCGTGGACCTGGTCAACGGCGACAGCACCCCGCACTCGGTCACGGTCGACTACGTCGTGCACCACGTCCGCCAGGGCGGCAAGGCCATCCCCAAGGTGTTCAAGTTCGCCACGGTCGACCTGGGCGCGGGCGAACGCCGGACCCTGGAGAAGGTGCACAAGGTCCGGGAGATCCAAACCCGCCGCTACTACCCCGGCGACCACCTGGTCGACATCCAGGTCAACGGAACCGTCCTCGCCAGCGACAGATTCGAGCTGAGGCTGTGAACACCACTCTCGCACCAGCGGACCCGGTCGTGGCGCACCACCTCGTGGGTGGGTCGCCGGTGCTCCCGGCCGCCGCGCAGGTAGACCTGCTGCTCACCACACTGGACGCCCGGCGGCCGGACCGCACCTGGCAATTGGACCAGGTGTCGTTCCTGGCGCCGGTGCGGGTGGTGGACCCGGTCGAGCTGCGCGTTGTCGAGGACGACCGCGTAACGGCGTTGGCATCCGGCGCGGTGCGGCACTGCCAGGCGGTTGTGGCCGACCGACCGCTACCACCACCGACCTATGTGGACACCGCGGAGATGCGTGCCGGATGCTCGGAGGCGGTGCCGCTGGCGGAGTTGGCGGCATGGCGGGCGAGCAGCGGGATCGAGTACGGCTCGACGTACCAGGCGATCCGGTCGCTGCACCGGGGTACGGACCGGGTGCTGGCGCTGGTCAGCTCCGGTGACGCCCCTGGTGGTTTCATCCCCGCCGCGGTGCTCGACAGCGCGTTCCAGTGCCTGGGGCTGCTCGACGGCGGAGCATCGGGGGCGTGTCTGCCGTGGGTAGTCGGTCGGATCTCGGCGCGGCGGCACGTGCGCGGGACAGTGCTGGTCCTGGTGGAGCGCACCGGTTCCCGGGCTGGGCTGGTGCGTGGGCGCGCGACGGTGTGCAACCTGCAGGGCGAGGTGCTCGTCACGCTGGAGCGGATCACACTGAAGGGCGCGCCAGGAAGCCCCGGGCGGATCGCGACGACCCGGTGGTCGACGGTGGTTCCGATGCCGTCCGAGGGCGAGCCGGTAGTGGTGACGCCGGAGGAGTCGGTGCAGGCCTTGTTCGCGCGGGTGCGGGAACTGGCCGTCCAGCGACCGATGCCGGACCTGGTGTTCGTGACCCAACGCGGGCAGGACGTGTTCGGCGAGGACATCGACCCGGTGCACGCGGCGGCGTGGGGGCTGGTGCGCACGTTGCGATTGGAGCACCCGCGGACGCGGATCCGGTTGGTGGACGGACCGATCGACGGCGCTGTGTGGTTCGACGAGCCAGAACTGGCCTACCGCGACGGGCAGTGGTTCGCGCCCTCCCACGAGCCGGTCGCCGTTGCCTCGGCTCGCCGGTCGTACACCGGTGGACGGTTCCTGATCACCGGTGGCATGGGCGGACTGGGGCTGCTGGTGGCCGAGGCGTTGGCCGCCGCCGGTGCCGCACACCTGACGCTGGTCGGACGGCGGGTGCCGGAGGAGCCTCGGCTGGACCGGTTGGCCACGCGGTGCGATGTGCGGACACTGGCGGTCGACGTGCGCTCACTGCCGGACCTCGGTCCGTTCGACGGGATCTTCCACGCGGCCGGGGTCCTGCGGGACGGCTTGGCGCGTACCTTGACGTCGGAGCGGATCGCGGAAGTGTTGGCTCCCAAGGTCGATGGTGTTCACGCCTTAGGCCGGGCCAGCGACTTCGTCGCACTCTTCTCCTCCATCTCGGCGGTTCACGGCAATCTGGGCCAGAGCTCCTACGCCGCAGCCAATGCCTACCTCGACGGGTACGCAGCTTCTCGACGTGCGCGCGGAGAACCCTGGTACAGCCTCAACTGGGGGCTGTGGGCCGCGGGCATGGGCTCGCATGTCGCCGAAGGAGCCGCTCGGCGCGGCATTCCCGCACTGACCGCGGAAGACGGAATCGCCTTGCTGCACAACGCCTTGGCCCTGCCGCCGGGCAACTACAGCCTCACCGCACGAGAACCAGCCACCACAGAACCGAGGGAAGAGACGATGACGACCACACCCATCGCGCCGTCGAGCACCAGCGGCCTGTGGCCCGCGCTGTCGGCGATCATGTGCCGCACACTGCACGTGGACAGCATCACCCCCGAGGACGACCTGCTGGAACTCGGTCTGGACTCGATGATGGCGGTAGAGGTAGCCGCAGCCCTGGCCGGTGAGGGCGTCGAACTCGACCCCGCCACCCTGTTCGACCACACCAACGTCGGCGCCCTGCTGGCCCACCTGACCGAGCTCGCCCCGGCGCACGCCGCACTTCCGCCGGTGCTCACGCCCCCGGCTACGCTGCCGCTCCCAGCCGCCGCAGCAGCGCCTGCCTACGCCGCCAACGGGGTGACATCGCCGCCGGTGCAGGCACCCCCCACCCCTCCTTTCCCAGTCCTACCAGCCGCCGCAGCCAGGCCGGTGCTCACGACCACTCAGGCCGCCACCTCCCCTGCGCAGGCGCCCTCGGTCACGCCTGCCACCGCAGCCGCACCGATCTACGTCACCACCGAGATGACAGCGCCGCCGGTCTTCACCTCCCCGCCGCAGGCACCCCCGACCACGCCACCGCTCCCCGCCACACCAGCCGCGCCTGCCTACATCACCAACGACGTGACACCGTCCGTGCTCACGTCCGTCCCCGGGGCCACCTCCCCTGCGCAGGCGCTCCTGGTCACGCCTGCTGCCGCGGCCGCGCCGGTCCACATCACCGCCGAGGTGACGCCGCCTGCCGCGTTCGTGCCGGATTGGGACCGGTTCCGCGACACGTCCGCACCGGTCCCGACTGTTCCGGCGCCCCGCACCCACGCCGCCGAGCCGCGCCCGGCGGCCCGGACCACCGCCACCCCGCGGCGAACACTGCCGACCCGCTTGTCCGACGTGCCGGGGGGTTCTTTCCTCGACCGGCGCATCGACGCGCTCTCGGTGGACGACCGCGCCATCGTGGCCCGCGGTGACTACTTCTACGAGCCGGTGATCGAGGCGGCCGAGGGGTCCCAGATCAAGGTGGAAGGCCGCTGGCTGCTGAACTTCGCCTCCTACAGCTACCTCGGGCTGATCCGCCACGCCTACGTCGACCAGGCCGCCGAGCGCGCGGTCCGCGACCACGGCACCGGCGCGCACGGCGTCCGGCTGCTCGCGGGCACCCTGCACCTGCACCGCGAACTGGAGCTGACCATCGCGCGGTTCCTCGGCACCGAGGACGCGGTGATCTACACCAGCGGCTACATGTCCAATGTGGCCACTGTCGCGGCACTCGTCGGCCCCGGCGACCACGTGATCGGCGACGTGCACAACCACGCCAGCATCCTCGACGGCTACCGGCTCTCCGGCGCGAACGTCACTTCCTACGCGCACAACGACTTGGCGGACCTGGAGCGGGCATTGCGCAAGGCGGGCACCGCGGGCAAGCTCGTCATCACCGACGCGGTGTTCAGCATGGACGGCGACGTCGCCGACATCCCTGGTATCAGCGACCTGTGCCACCGCTACGACGCCGCCCTGATGGTCGACGAGGCGCACTCGATCGGCGTACTCGGCAACACCGGCCGCGGCGTCGTCGAACACTTCGGACTGGACCCGGCCGCCGTACCGATCCGGATGGGCACCCTGTCGAAGACCATCCCCAGCACCGGCGGCTACGTCGCGGGCTCCGCCGACCTGGTGTTCGCCCTGAAGAACAACGCCCGCGGCTGGATGTTCTCAGCAGCGGGCACCCCACCCCAGGTCGCCGCCGCAAAGGCAGCGTTCGAGGTCATCGAAACCGCGCCCGAGTTGGTATCGGCACTGCGGACCCGCACCGACCGCTACCGCTCAGCGTTGCGCGAGTTGGGTTTCGACACCATGGGCAGCACCACCCCAGTCGTCCCGATCCGCTGCCGAGACACCACCCAAGCCCACGAAATGGCCCGCCTCTCCCAACGCAACGGCGTGTTCACCCAACCCATCACCTACCCCACCGTCCCCAAAACCCTCCCCCGCCTCCGCACCATAGTCACCCTCAACCACACCGACGCCGAACTGGACCAGGCCATCGCCGTCCTAGCCGCCGCAGGCCGCACCGTGGGCCTCATCTAAGCCACCGGCACCAGAACACACACACCGAGCCACACACCCAACCAGGACCACCGAGCCAGCCCCGCCAACCCGACCACTGGACACTCGGAACAGCCGGTGCCACCCCAACAACCCGACCCCGACGCCAGAAGCAACCACTGGACACTCGGAAGCCGCCCACCCAACTGCTCGATGGGGCGGACTTGTTTTGCGTGGGGTGGCGGCAGTCGTAGCCTTGCCTCGCTGCAGGGCCACGCTTTTCGGCCCCAGCTTTGCGGTCCTGCCACGGCTGGTGCAGGGGCCCCGCGCAAAACAAGTTCGCCCCATCGAGCACACCCACACCCCGCGATCCAGCGCAATGCCGAAGGCGAGCCGACCGGCCCCATCAAGCACTCTGCTCCACCACGGGTCCACGTCCCACCCCCCGCGCACCCCGCACCACCCCAGATCCAGCGCAATACCGCAGGCGAGCCGACCCACCGCGCACACCGCACCACAACGACCCGGCCCCGATGCCGCAGGCGAAGCGGCCACCCCAACCACAAGGAGAAGGACATGAGCGCTATCGACACCCGAGCGTTCTTCAGCGCAGTCCTCAAAGCGATCGCCTGCACCCGCAACCACAACCCCGACCAATCCACCTACACCGACGGCGTCCTAACCCCCGCCGCAGCCATCCGCGCCTTCGAAAAAGACCTCGGCGACCGCGCACTCACCCGCCCCGAAGCCGAGCACGTCCTAGCGCAACTGGAGTCCGTGTTCCGCACCAAGCTGACCCCCGCCGAGGAGCGCGAGCACTACCTCGGTCGGATCGCCGAGCTGTCCGGGTTGAGCGTGGTGCGCACCGGTGCCTGAACCAGCCTGGTACAGCCACGAGCTGTGCCACTGGCACGACCCCGGCGCCGGGTCGGGGTACGTGCCGGTGGGTCCCGGCGTCGAACCGCTGCGCCAGTTCGCGGTGGACCCCGACCTGCGCCGCGCGGAGGGCTTGGTGCGCGCCAGCGGGGTGATCGACCTGTTCACCCAGGTCACCCCCACCCCGGCGACCGATGAGGACTTGCTGCTGGTGCACAGCCGCGCGCACATCGACCGGGTAGAAGCCACGTCGGCGCTCGGCGCGGGCGACGCCGGGGTGTACGCGCACGTGAACCACCACAGCGCGCGGGCGGCACGGCTGGCGGCAGGCGCATGTGTGCAGGCGGCGGAGGCAGTTCTGGCGGACCGGTTCGCCCGCGCGTATTGCCTGGTCCGCCCGCCGGGGCACCACGCGGAACCGGACCGCGCGATGGCGTTGTGCTTGTACAACAACGTGGCGATCGCCGCGCGGGCGGCTCAACGGGCCGGGGCCGAGCGGATCCTGGTGCTGGACTGGGATGTCCACCACGGCAACGGGATCCAGCGCGCGTTCTACGACGCTCCGGACGTGCTGTACGTGTCGATCCACCAGGACGGGCTGTTCCCGCCTGCGTCCGGCTCGGTGCGGGAAACCGGCACCGGCGCGGGCCTGGGCACCACCCTCAACATCCCCCTGCCGTCCGGCTCCGGCCACGAGGCCTACCTGGCGGCGGTCCACCAGGTCGTCGATCCCGCCGCCCGCGCGTACAAACCGGACTTGATCCTGGTGGCGGCCGGTGTGGACGCGGGCGGTCACGACCCCATGGGTCGGATGATGTGCACCAGCCGAACCCTGCACGCGATGACCACCCACCTGTGCGCCCTGGCCGAAGACCTCACCGGCGGCCGCATAGTCTTCGCCCACGAGGGCGGCTACTCGGCCTGGTACCAACCCACCCTCGTCCTCGCGACTGCCGCCGCCATCGCAGGCCTGCCCGCGCCGGAGGACCCGTTCCTGCACTCCCTGGAACACCTACCCGGCCAGCGCGCACTCCCCCACCAGACCCGGGTGCTGGACCACCTCCGCACCCACCACCCCCTCCTGGCGACGCCATGACGTGGTTGGTGGAGTTGCGGGGCAGCGAGGTCCGGGAGCCTCGAGCGCGGGTCATCGCGTTGGCACACGCGGGTGGGTGGCCGACGGCGTTTCGGGGGTGGCGGGAGGTGTTGCCGCCGGACGTTGCCTTGGTGGCGGCGCAGTTGCCGGGGCGGGCTACTCGGGCGGGGGAGGCTGGGGTTGACCGGGTAGAGCCGTTGGCGGGGGCGTTGACGGAGGCTGTTCTGGACCTGGAGCCGCTGCCGTTCGTTGTTGTGGGGCACAGTTTTGGGAGCGTGCTCGGCTACGAGATGACCAAATCGCTCGAGGTGGCTGGGCGGCCGCCCGAGTTGCTCGTGGTCTCCGGTCGACAGGCTCCTTGCCTGCCGAGCGAACCGCCTTTCCTGCACCAGGGCAGCGACGCGGATCTGTTGGCGCACCTGGATCTCATCGGCGGCATCCCCGAGGGACTGTTGCGGCGCGAGGACTTCGTACAGGCCACGCTCAACGCGATCCGCGCCGACCTCGCCGCGCTGGAGACCTATCGCAGGCCGGTGTCGGGTACGGACGTTGACGTGCTCGCGGTCGGCGCCGCCGACGATCCCATCGTGAACTCGGCCCGGCTGCACCTGTGGTCACTGGAAACGTCCGGGGCGTTCGCTTGCCGTCTGTTCACCGGCGGGCACTTCTTCCTTTACCAGCCGGACGCCGCCGCGGCCGTCGCGCGCGAGGTGGTGCGGGCCCTGGGACCGACATCCCCTAAGTTTGTCCGAAATGTCGGACCGATGCGGCACACTCCGGTCGCACCACCCCGAGACCGCCACCCGGTCTCGGCCACCTCCGCAGGAAGGGATTTACCGTGAACTCCTCCGCACCCGCGCGAGCGGGGACCCGGCAGTGGCTGGGCCTTGCGGTGCTCGCGCTGCCGACGCTGCTGGTCGCCATGGACGTCAGCGTGCTCCACCTCGCGGTCCCGGAGATCAGCTCCGGTCTGGGTGCCAGTGCGCAAGAGATGCTGTGGATCGTCGACATCTACGGCTTCATGATCGCCGGGTTCCTGGTCACCATGGGCACCCTGGGCGACCGCGTTGGCAGGCGCAAGGTCCTGCTGATCGGTGGCGCCGCGTTCGCCGTCGCCTCCGTGCTCGCCGCCTACGCGTCCGACCCGGTGCTACTGATCGCCGCGCGCGCCCTGCTCGGTGTCGCGGGCGCGACGTTGATGCCCTCGACGCTGTCGCTGATCGTGAACATGTTCACCGACGACCGCGAGCGCGGGATGGCGATCGCGGTGTGGGTGACGATGTTCTCGGTCGGCACCGCGCTCGGCCCGGTGATCGGCGGCCTGATCCTGCAGTGGTTCTGGTGGGGCGCGGTGTTCCTCATCGCCGTGCCGATCATGGTGGTGCTGCTCGTGGTCGGCCCGGTCCTGCTGCCGGAGTACCGAGACCCCGACGGCGGCAAGCTGGACCCGGTGAGCGTCGCGCTGTCGCTGGTGGCCATCCTGCCGATCATCTTCGGCCTCAAGGAACTGGCCACCGACGGCTCCCCCGCCCTCGCGGCGGCCGCCATCGTCGTGGGCGCCGCCTTCGGCTACCTGTTCGTCCGCAGGCAGCGCACCTCGGCCAGCCCGCTGCTGGACCTGCGCCTGTTCACTCGCCGCGCCTTCGCCGTGGCGGCCTCCGCGCTCCTGCTGACCATGTTCGTCGCGGGCGGCACATACCTGTTCATCACCCAGTTCCTGCAGCTGGTCGCCGGTCGCTCCCCGCTCACCGCGGGCCTCTGGCTCCTCCCGGCGGCCTTCGCCCTGATCGTCACCTCGATGTCCTCCCCCGGCCTGGCGGGCCGCTTCGGCCCCGCCCCCGTCGTGGCCGCCGGTCTGGCCGTGTCCGGCATCGGCCACCTGCTGTTGCTGCTGGTCACCCCCGGCGAGGACATCACCCTGCTGGTCACCGCCTTCGCCATCCTCTACGCGGGCGGCGGCCCGGTCGTCGCCCTGGGCACCGACCTGATCGTCGGCTCCGCACCCCCGCAGATGGCGGGCTCGGCGTCCGCGGTCTCTGAGACCAGCACCGAACTCGGCATGGCCCTCGGCGTCGCCATCCTGGGCAGCCTCGGCACAGCCCTCTACCGCGCCGAAGTGACCGTCCCCCCGGGCACCCCCACCGACACCGCCGTGGCAATCCAAGACAACCTCGCCAACGGCGTCTCCGCGACCAGCTCACTCCCCGCGGAAACAGCCAACACCCTGCTCGCCTCCGCGCGCGAGGCGTTCACGTCGGGGTTGTCGGGGATCGCGCTCACGAGCGCTGTGCTGTCCTTCGCGTTGGCGGGGTTGGTGCTGTGGGGAATCCGCGCTGGGGCGGAGGAAGAGGCCACCGCCGAACCGGTGCCCGAATCCGCCTGAGGCACTGTGGCCGCGCCCCTGGCCAGGGGCGCGGCCACAGTGACCAGGTGCTAGCCCTACTTTCCCAGCATCTGGCAGACCATGGTGCCGAGACTTGCCGAACAGGAATCCGGGAATCCAGACCATGGCCAACATGCGGCCGCGCGGCGCAATTCCTGGACCGAACCCGTGGGCGGCAGGGCGCCCGCACAGCGCCAGCTGGGGCGGTCGCGAAGGGCGATGGCTGGGCCGCACCGGGCTTGCCTAGACAGCCACTGTGGCCGCGCCCCTGGATTCGGGCGCGGCCACAGTGATCCGATCTAGCCTCGCTGGCCGTTGCCCGGCAGGCTGGCTATCCCTGCTTGCCCAGCATCTGGCACACCATGGTGTTGACCGTCTTGTCGAACAGGGATCCGGTTTCCTGGTCCAGATCCGTGGCCACCATCAGCGTCGCGCTACGACGACCAGCGCGGTCCTGATACGCGATCGTGTGGTAGCCGGGGAAATCGCCCGCGTGGCCCCAGACTCGGCCGCAGGGGGTGTCGGTGTAGTAGATGCCGAGGCCGTAGCCGCCGTGGCGTTCGGGGACTTCGACGGTGGTGAGCATGTCGTTGAGGCGGGCTTGGGTGAGCAGGCCACCCGAGAGCAGGACGCTGTAGAAGCGGGCGACCTCCTGTGGGGTGGACACGACCGCGCCCGCCGCCCCGGCCATGGTCGGCGACCACGACGTGGTGTCGGTGTAGGTGCCGTCCGGGTTGGGGAGGTAGCCGTGGATGTGGCCCGGGCGGACCCGCGCGTCGGTCGCCAGGTAGGTCTCACGCAGCCCGAGCGGACCGGTGATCCGGTCGGCGATCAGCCGCGGTAGCGCCCGGCCGGTCGCCTTCTCCGCGATCATCCCAGCCAGGATGTAGTTCGTGTTGCTGTACGACCACCGCGCACCCGGCGGGAACACCGGCGGGTTGGCGGCCGCCACCGCCACCAGTTCCCGCGCCGACCAGCTCCGCGTCGGGTTGGACAGCGCTGTCTCCCGCCACTGCTCGTCGTCGGTGTAGTTGAAGACACCGCTGGTGTGGTTGAGCAGCTGCCGCACGGAGATCTTGTCCCCGCCGGGCACCGCCCCCGGCAGCCAGCGCTCCAGCGAGTCCGTGAGCCGCACCTTCCGCTCGTCCACCAACTGCAGCACCACCGTCGCCACGAACGACTTGGTGACGCTGGCGATCCGGAACCCGCCCGAGGTCCCGATCGGCCGCGGCGGCTCGACCGTGGTCACCCCCCTGCCGAGGGTCCGCACCCGCTTCCCGTCGTCCACCCGCACGACCACGCCGGTCGCACCGGAAGCCACCAACGCCTCCAGCGACTCCCGCAACGCCCCGTCCGTGCGGGTCTCCGCCGTGGCCGTCCCCGAGGGCACCGCGACCAACACCGCCGCGATCCCCGCTGCTATCCACCTGCGCACTCTGATCCCTCCCGGTTCGACTTGCTGTGCCACAAGCACACCGGAAGATCGGTACGGCCCGCTTCGGGGAATCCGCCGGAGATCTCCCGTAGTCCCCTGGCGTACCCCCGGGTCAGGTCGGCGGTGCGACGCTGCCGCCCGAGGCGCTGTAGAGGGTGGTGAAGGCCTTGATGGCCTTGCTGACGTTGCCGTGGCGGATGACGTCGCCGCCGGTGACGGTGCCGCAGTTCATGTCGAACACCACCGACCACTGGCCGCCGGTGGGGTAGTCGAAGATCATCTGGTACTGGCGGAACAGTGCCGCGGTGCAGGCGAGTTCGACGCCGGGGTTGTCGTGGCGGTACTCGTCGGGGTCCTGGAAGCCGTTGAGGGTGTCGATCAGCGGGGTGAGGTCGCCGCCCGCGGTGGCGGTCGAGGTGGTCCACTCCACCTTGGCGGTCACGGAGTCGGGGGTGTAGGTGCACAGCGTGACCCGGGTAGCGCCTTCGGGGACCACCTGTCCCCTCCCGCCCGGGTCGGTCAGGCCGAAGGTGTTGTCGGGCGGCACGCACGTCTTGGGGCGGCCAGGTGCGGGCATGGGCGCCGCAGGTTCGCTGGTCTTGGTCGACGGGATCGTGGCGATCACGACGAGCACCAGCACGACAGCGGTCGCCGCCGCCGCGGCGATCCGACCGCCCCGCACGCGCGCGGCCCGGCGGCGCACCCGGTCAACGGGGTCGGGTGGATCCGGCAGGTCGGGGACGGCCCTGTTCAGCAGGGCGCGGACGTCGTCTTCGGTCATCGGTCGCCTCCTCGGGCCAGGTCGCGGAGGGAGTCGTCGGCGCGCAGCGCGGCCAGTGCGCGGCTGGTGTGGGTCTTGACCGCACCGGTCGAACACCCCAGCACGAAAGCCGTCTCCGTGACGGTGAAGTCCTCGAAGTAGCGCAGCACGAGCACCGCGCGCTGCCGCTTGCTCAGCCGCGCCAGCCCCGCGTCCACCACCAACCGCCGCGACACCTCCTCGGCGTGGTCGGTCGGCCCGGTGACCTCCGGCAGGTCCTCGCTGGGCTGCTCGAACCGCCAGCGCCGCCGCCACCAGGTGATGTAGGTCGTGTACAGCGCCCGCCGCGCGTACGCGTCGAGGTCCCCGACCGCCGGGCGGCGCACCCACAGCCGGGCGAGCACGGTCTGGACCAGGTCTTCGGCCTTGCCCCGGTCCCCGGTCAGCAACCAGGCCGACCGCACCAGCGAACCCCACCTGGCCGCGACGAACGGCGCCAGGTCGTCTTCCAGGTCTGCGCGCATGACACCTCCACCCCCAAGACGACCTGACCCCCACGCCACGTTGACAGGTGCGGCGAAATCGGTTCTCAGTGTCCACTGAGGAGCAACTGAGATCGTGACCGTTCACCGGACAAGGGGGTGGCCGCTGTGGGATGGTCACGGGGGACTTCATGGGGGGCATGATGGCGCGCAATCGGTGGGCGGTCGGGGCCGCTTCGTTGTACGTGGTGTGGGGGTTGCTGCACGCGGGGCTCGGCATCTCGATGGTGGTCGGGGACCTCGCGGACGGGGCACCCTCGGGGGAGGTGGCGGCGGAGAGCTTGATGTTCTTCATCTGCGCGGCCGTGTTCGGGGCGCAGGCGATCTTCGTGGCGCTGGTGCTGAACCGGGTCAACAGCCGGGTGGGGGTGTGGCTCAACGGGGCCGTGCTCGGCGTGGTGGACGTGGCGTTCCTGGTGGTCCTGGCGATTCCCGGCCACGTGGACCCGATCGGCGGGGCCTCGGGACCGGTGGTGTGGCTACTGGCCACGGCGTGCGCCGTGATCGGCCTCCGCCGGGAACCGGTCACCGGCTAGGATCCAGCTCTGCGGGCTGGACTTCAGGCGCTGGGAGCCATCGGCCCGGCTCTCGAATCGAGGCCAGGTCAGCGACGGTGGTACGTCGGGCACGCGATGTGGTTGCCTGCCAGGGCATGCGCCGCGATCAGCCGACTGTCTGCGGCGTGATGGCCTCGGTCGCCGCGGCGTCTCGCGCCTGCGGAGACACCGGCAGGCGACGTGTATGCCAGCCAGGGCATACGCCGCGCGGGCAGGCCACGACCTAGCCCTCCAGCGCGGTGAGTTGCGCCTCTAGCCGCCGGGCGTCCTCAGCTCGGCCCTGTTCCC
Source organism: Actinokineospora baliensis (assembly GCF_016907695.1). Classification (NCBI taxonomy): domain Bacteria; kingdom Bacillati; phylum Actinomycetota; class Actinomycetes; order Pseudonocardiales; family Pseudonocardiaceae; genus Actinokineospora; species Actinokineospora baliensis. The sequence continues at coordinate 5,593,104 of NZ_JAFBCK010000001.1, forward strand.
GGTACAGCTTCAGGGCTTCGTGCCACACCTCGCGCGCTTCCTCATGCCTGCCAAGGGCGACGTAAGGGTGGCCGAGTTTGTCCAGGATCGGGCCGATGTCGTAGGTGTCGCCCAGGGCTCGATACAGGGCGAGGGCCTGCAGGTAGTGGTCGACGGCCGCGGTGTGGCCGCCGGATTGGTGGGCCAGATAGGCGAGACCGCAGTGGATGTCTGCCTCGCCGCTGGGGTTGGGGGTGGCGCGGTGCAGGGTGAGGGCGGCTCGGTAGTGGGATCGGGCTTGGTCGTGGTCGCCGAGTCGAGCGGTGCAGTCGCCGACCATGGTTCGGGTGATCGCCTCCCACGAGGTGGTGCCGAGCGCCTGGAACAACCGCAGGGCTTGCGTCGCGTGCTCCAGCGCCTGCCGGTCATCACCCCGTCGTTCCCAGGCGGTGGCGATGGCTTGGTGGGTGTAGGCGAGGCCGAGGTCGTCGGTGTGCTGGAGCGCGTGGTTCAGGTGGGCGAGGGCCTCGTCGTACCGTCCGAGGCGGGTGCACGCCCTGCCCAGCTGCCGGTGGGCGTGGGTGAGGATCGCGGGGTCGCCGAGGCGCTCGGCCGCGGCGAGGCCGGACCGCCAGAGGGCGAGGTGGTCGCGGAGGTGACCGCGCCGGTAGTGGAAGGTGTTCAGGCTCCAGGCCAGGTGCCACACCTCCTTGTGCCAGCCGCGCTCGGCCGCGACCCGGTACGCCGCCAGCAGGCAGGCGTGCTCTGCCTCGAACCACTCGAGCGCGGCGGCCCGGTCGGTGAGCGGGATCGGCTCGCAGCCGGGCGGGTCCAGGTCGATCGGCCGGCGGTGCGGGGAGAGGCAGAGGTCGCCGCCGTGGGCGGTGTGCAGGTAGAAGTCGAACACGCGGCGCAGCGCCGATTCCCGGGCGTCCTCGGTCAGCGGGATGGTGGTCGCGTGGCCGCGGATCAGGTCGTGTATGCCGTAGCGCGAGTTCGGCTGCCGGGTCAGCAGGGACGCCTCTTCCAAGGCGCGCAAGCAGGCCCGGATCCTGGGGAGCGGCATGGCGGTGAGAGCGGCCGCGGCGTGCGGGCTGATGTCGGGTCCTGGGGCGATGGCCAGCAGTGCGAACACCGTGCGCAGCTCGTCGGTCAACCCGAGCACGGACAGGGACAGCACCGCGGGCAGGCTGGCCGTCGGATCGTCGTCGTCGAGCGCGTCCACGCCGAACTCCCGCAACTCCGCCGCGAACTCCGTCAACGGCACCTGTGGCTGACTATGCGCCCGCGCCGCGACCAAGCCCAGCGCCAACGCCGAACCGCCGCACAGCGCGATCACTTCGGCCGCCGCGTCCGCGACCCGGTGGCTGCCCAACCGCGTGCTCAGCAGCGCGTGCGCTTCATCGTCGTTGAGCGGCCCCAGCCGCAGGGCGTGCGCGCCGAACCGGCTGATCACCCCGGCCAGCCCTGCGCGAGTGGTCACCACAACGGCGCACGAGCCGCCCCCGGGCAACAGCTGAGCCACCTGCGCCGCGCTGGCCGCGTTGTCCAGGACGATCAGCATCCGCCTGCCCGCGACCAGGCTCCGGTACAGCCCGGCCTGAGCCGCGAGCCCGTCCGGGATCCGCCCCGCCTCGACCCCGAGCGCGTCGAGGAAACCGCGCACCGCGACCGCGGCGGCCATCGGCCGCTCCACCGGGCTGAACCCGTGCAGGTCGACGAACAGCTGCCCGTCCGGGTAGCGCCGCAGCTGCCGGTGCGCCCACGCCAGCGCCAACCAGGTCTTGCCGATCCCCCCGGCCCCGACGATCACGACCACCCGCCCGCCCGCCGCCCGGTCGAGTTCCGCGAGTTCGCCCACCCGGCCCGCGAACATCCCCGAAGCGGCGGGCAGCTGCCGCGGCACCACCGCGACCGGCTCGTGCAGGTGCACTCCCCCGTGCACCACGCCGGCCTGGACCACCGGCCCCACCGCCCCGGCGATCACCTCGTTGCGCACCCCTGGCGTCTCCACCCCGGACACCTCCACGAGCGCGGTGGACAACCGTGACCGCCAGCCTCCTCCCAGTCGGTCCGGCCAACGGCCCACTCCCGCGCGCATTCACCCGTTCGATCCCCCTCGGCGCCCGGCTGCTCGGCCTGGGAAGCTGGTCGGGCCACGAACCCGAATGGAGATCACCATGACCGACACCCGGCGCGGCTCGATCCAGCGGCTGGACAACATCGCCGTCGTCGTCGACGACTTCGAGGCGGCCAAGGCGTTCTTCGGGGAGCTCGGGTTGGAGTTGGAGGGCGAGGCGACCGTGGCCGGGGACTCGGTCGACCGGCTGATCGGGCTCACCGGGGTCCGGTCGGACATCGCGATGATGCGGACGCCGGATGGCCACGCGCGGCTGGAGCTCACCAAGTACCACTCGCCGTCGCCACTGGCCGGGGACCCGCAGGCGCCGCCGAACGTGCTCGGGGCACACCGGGTCATGTTCGCCGTCAAGGACATCGACGACATCGTGGAGCGCCTGCGGCCGCACGGGGCCGAACTCCTCGGCGAGGTCGTCCAGCACGAGAACAGCTACCGCCTCTGCTACCTGCGCGGCCCGGCGGGCATCCTCGTCGCGCTGGCCGAACAGCTCGGCTGACCCCGGCGGTAGGGTGCGGCATGACCGATCTTGGTGGCGTCGACTGGCCGCCCGCCCCGATCAGGACCGAACGGTTGGTGCTGCGCGAAACCGAAGCCCGTGATCGGGCCGCGTTCATCGACCTGTTCGCCTCACCACAGGTGTACGCCTACCTCGGTGGACCCACCGCACGCGAGGATCTGGAACGGACGACCGCGGCGATTCCCGGGCGCAGGCCCGGTTTCTTCGCGATCGAACTCGACGGCGCGCTGATCGGCATAGTGACGCTGGACCGCCGCGACGCGGACCGACCGGGGCACCTCCAGGACGGTGTCGAGGAAGCGGAAATCGGCTACCTGCTCCAGCCCCGGGCTTGGGGTCTCGGCTACGCCACCGAAGCCTGCACGGCGGCCCTGGCCTGGTTCGCCGAGGCGGTGCCAGGGGAGCCGGTGGTGCTGTGCACGCAGACCGCCAACGAGCGCTCGGTGCGGCTGGCGACCAAGCTGGGGTTCACGGAGGTGGCCCGCTTCGAGGAATTCGGCGCCGAACAGTGGTTCGGCGTCCACTACGGGCCGAGCGACCAGGGCGGGCAGTAGGCAGCGCTCCCACCGCCAATGATCAGCCGGACACTGGTGGGCACCGGCGGCGCCCCGTGCCCGACAGGCAACCAGCGATCGCCGTTCGGCCACCGAGCCAAGGTGCATCGCGCCGAGGCTGTTCGGCGAGCGCACTCGAGCCCACCGCGGTCGCCGCGATTTCGGCCACCGAGCCGAAGTTCCCGCGCCGAGCCAGCCGAGAAGCTCGGCCCGAGCGAAGGTCGGCGTCCACTACGGACACAGCTGACCCATGCTCCACAACGGACAGAGCGGGGTGGGACCAGGATCCCACCCCGCTCTGGCTCACCTGAGCACTAGGCCGTGCAGGAGGGCTCGCCCGCCTGGGCGGGCAGGGAGATCGCGTTCCACGCGGCCTTGGTCTTGTTGTACAGGTTGCAGGTCGCGTCGAGGTTCTTCGCGGCGGTGAGGGTGGTGACCCGGTACTTCTTGTAGGTCATGCCGCTGGTCTTGAGCAGCATGCCGCCGTAGAAGATGCGGCCCGCGTCCTTGGCGCCGACGCCGGTGACGGTGGTGTTGTTGCAGGTGGGGCTGGTCGGCTTGCCGCCGCCGGGGTTGGAGCCCTCGGCGAGCAGGTAGAACCAGTGGTTGAGCGGGCCGGCCGCCTTGTGCACCTCGGTGCTGGGGATCGAGGAGCTGTAGCAGTTCGGGTCGTTGTTGACCAGAGACGGGTTGTACATGTTGCGGATCGGGCCGCGGCCCTGCAGGTCCACCGTCTCGCCGACCAGGTAGTCGGCCTTGTCCTTGCCGTTGTTGGCGTAGGCCTCGGTCAGCGCGCCGAAGATGTCACCGGTGCCCTCGCCGAGCCCGGCCTCGCGGGAGGTGCCGCCGGGGGTGTTCTGGTCGAGGCCGTGGCCGTACTCGTGGCCGACGACGTCCATCGAGGCGATCCACTTGCCAGCCGAGTTCTTGCCGATGGTGACCGTCGAGCCGTCCCAGTAGGCGTTGAGCTGGTTCAGGCCGACCTTGGCTGGCCAGCTGCGACCGGAGCCGGTGTGGCCGTTGCGACCCAACCAGTCCTTGAGCATGTTCCACTCCTGCTGCGCGGCGTAGAGCACGTCGCCGCAGCCGGTCTCCTTGCTGGTGCCGTTGCCGGTGCCCCAGGAGTCGGTCGACTTCGAGAAGACGGTGTTGGTGCTGTAGTCCGAGCACTGCAGGCCAGGACGGGTGGTGTCGACGAGCCGGTAGGTGCTCCCGGACTTCGAGGTGGTGATGGTGACCTGGCCGTTCCACTCGCTGTTGAGCGAGCCAGCCGCGGCGTCCTCGACCTGGTCGAGGACCGCGCCGGTGGTGGCGTCCACCCACACGGTCAGGTGGCTGGGGCTGCCGTCCTTCTTGGTGCCGACCAGCAGCTGCTCCCAGGCCAGCGCGGACTTGTCGTCGGTGACCTTGACGACCAGCCTGCTCGGCTGGGCCTTGCTGGTGGTGGCCTGCGCGGCGCGCGCGGTCCGCTCGGCGGCGGCCTTGGTGACCTTGGCGGTGGTGGACGGGACCGCCACCGACGCCTTGGTGCCCGCGACCGTGGCCCGGACCTGGCCCTGGCCGTCGACCAGCACGGTCGCGTCGCCGCCGACGACCGGGACGCCGCGCCAGCTGCGCTGGTAGCTGACCGAGTACAGGTCGTTGACGTACGGGGTGACCATGTCCCTGGCGTAGGCCTCGTCCGGCCCCTTGGCCAGCGCGTCCAGGCCCGCGGCCGCGGCGCGGTCGGCGGCCGAGACCGCCACCGCCTGCCGGTCCGGGGCCTGGTCCTGGCCTGCGAATGCCGATGGGGCCGCCAGGGCGACCACACCACTGGCGAGAACGGCCGCGGCGACCGCGGCCGTCATCGTCGTGCGCTTCATGAGCTCTCCTCGTGGGCAGGGTCGCGCCCCAGGTACCGCTCGCCGTTGCCTCACGGCAGCGGCACTGGCGACGCGGAGGTGCTCGTTCGTCACCGAACGCAACGAGCATTCAGAGCCCGTGACAGCGCAGTCAACGACGCCGTGGGTGGGAATGCCTGTTTGTCAACATCCGGCAAATCCGTTCCGCACGGCGATTTCAGTGAATCACCAGGTAAGAGCCGCTGTGTGGATGACCCCGTTTCCCAACGGTGTAAATCTGTTATCGCGAGGTCTGATGTCGGGCCGACCGGTGATATGTACCCGAATGGCCCGGAACACATAGCGGAACCACCGGGGAAATGGCAACTGTTAACAGTGCATTAGCACTGAAGAATCCTCATGAACCGGCGAGGGTGACGTCCACGGTGCTCGCCAGGAGTTCGGTGGCGGTGAGGTCGGCGTCGAGGCCGAGGATCGCGAGCAGCGCCGCGTCGGGGGCCAGGCCGCGGACCAGCTCGACATCGATGTCGAGGGTGGCGTCGGCGGCGGTGCCGGTGCTCAAGGAGGTGCCGAGGGCGTCGTTGACCGCGGCGGCGAAGTCGTCGTCGAGGGTGATGCCGTTCTCGGCGAGTTTGAAGGTGACGGTGGTCGACCGCGCGGGCTTGACCGCCCTGATGCCCGCCGGGGTGACCTGACCGACGCGGACGCCGACCTGGCCGCCGACCTTGGCGGTGATCACCCCGGTCGCGATGGTGACCGACATGCCGGAGATGAGCACGGTGTCGGTCGCGGTGGTGAGCCGAACACCGCCGAGCAGCAGGACCCGGCCACCGGTCAGCTCGCTGCCGTAGGTCAGCGAACTGCCCTTGGCGACCTTCAGGTTGACATCCCCGTCGACGTGCCCGGACCCGCCGATGGTGCTCTCCGCGACCCCTTGCGCGGCGAGGTCCAACGCGGTGTAGAAGTCCACGGTCAGGCCCGCGCCGGTGATCGGCGCACTCGCCGCGACCGCGGCTGGCGCGGCAGGCGCCGGGACCACCAGGAACAAGACCGCCAGCAACGCCGCTTTCCGGATCCACTGAGCACGCATGGTCTGTTGCTACCAGCCCACCCAGCCCCCCACGACCGCTCTCACACGATCGCGTACAGACTGGTTCCGTGCAGCACACTGACGGCGTGCAGCACACGAACCCGGCGGGCCTGCCCCGCCCCAATGGCTACTCGCACGTCGTCGAGGTCACCGGCCGCCTGCTCTACATCTCCGGCCAGGTCCCCCTCACCGCCGACGGCACCCTCGCGGGCACCGACATCGAGTCCCAGACCCGACAGGTGTTCCGCAACATCGACACCGCCCTCGCCTCGGCGGGCGCGTCCATGCGCCAGGTCGCCAAACTCACCTATTTCATCACCGACACCGCGGACGTCCCCGCCATCCGCAAGGTCCGCGACGAGTTCATCGACACCGCCGCCCCGCCCGCCAGTTCCCTCGTCCAGGTAGTCGCCCTGGTCGACCCCCACTTCCTCGTCGAAATCGAAGCCATCGCCGAACTGCCCTGACAAGCGGCCGGAATCCGCGAGCGAAACGGGCCATTCCAGGTCAGCGGAAATCGGCTCGCACGTAGGACTCGTACTCGATCACCGCGGGGACGGCGACGTTGAGCGCGCCGGCCGATGTGGTCAGGGTTTCCTCGTTGCCGAGGAACAGCCCCGAGTCCGGTGCCACCAGGAGGGTGTAGCGGGCGGGCAGACCTCCGTAGGCGGAGTCCAGCGAAAAGGCCTCGGCCGGGCGGCCGACCCGGTCGGTGGTGTGGCCCTGGTAGGTGATGCCGGGGAGTTGAGCGAGCAGGTCGAGGGCGGCGGCGCGTTCGGCCGGGGTCAGGACCCGTTCTCTGAGCAGGTCGTTGAGCGCGACCACGGTCTTGATCGGGCCGATGTCGTCGGGCGGGTTCGGCCGGTGGAGGAAGTGGGCCATGGCCGCGGCTGTCGTCGGGGGGCGGTTGAGGGGGAAGGCGAAGGCCCTGCCTCCTGACGACCAGGTTTCGGTGCCTGCCGAGTCCTGCTCGAGGCGACCAGAACCGTCGGGGAACAGCCAGGTGCGCGACGCCTGCGGCACTACCTCGGACACCGTCGTCCCGCCGGAGACCTGGCTGTTGAGGTACCAGGCGCGCAGTTCCACGTACTCGGTGCTGCCCTGGGGCCGTGGGACGCCGGAAGCTCGCGCCAGTTCGGCCAACGCCAGCAGGCGCTGGCCCGCGGGGGTCGGCAGCGCTGGTGCGGTGATCACCAACGGGTCGGGTGTGGCTGCCGTGCCCCTTGGGGCTGTTGGGCCCGCCGCCTGCCACAGCAACAGGCCGATGACGACGGCCACCGCGGTGGCGCCTGCCAGCGCCATGCGGTTGACCACGGGCAGTCGCACGCGCTCGAACGCGGGGCGGTCGGGGAGCGGTGGCGGCGGCACGACGGGCTCGTCGCGCACGGGGTCGAGTGGACCGAGGAGGTCCCGGATTCTCGTCAACGCGCTACCTCCTTCTCCTTCTCGGATTCGGCGAGGTCGGCCAACGCCCGGAACAGGCGTCGACCGGCCCGGGACACGCGCATGGCGGCGGTCGTGCGCCCGCATCCGAGGACCACAGCGATCTCGGCCGAGGTCAACTGCTCCCAGGCGACCAGCCGCAGGACCTCCTGGTCCCGCTCGGACAGCGCGTCGAACGCCGCGGCCAGGACCAGCCGGTCCACCACCGCGCTCGACCCGTCAACCAACGGCTCCCCCGCGAGCCCGCCCACCCGTGAAACGAGCCGGTCGGCGCGGCGGGCCCGGCGGAACTCGTTGGCCAGCACCAGCCGCGCGACCCCGTACAGCCACGGCAGCACCCGGTCGTCGGCAGGCAGCTCGGCGAACCGCCGCCACGCCACCACGAACACCTCTGCCGTCGCGTCGTCCACCTCGGCCGCCGCCAACCGGCGACCCAGGAACCGGCGAACGGCATCGTGGTGGCGCCGATAGACCCGGTCGAACGCGTCGTGCGGTTTCTCGGCCATGTCACCCCCTGTCCACAGACCTCATGTCCGGCACCCCGAGGACTGTCACACCACGAACCCACCCGCTCTCACACGAACGGGAATCCACCTGACACCCCCGGGGCCGCCGTGCGAGGATCCCGGCCAACCAGAGAGGAGCACCAGTGCGGCACGTCAAGTTCATCGACGCCAACGGGGACAGGTTCATCGACCCCGTTGGCTACCTGGACGCGTTGCCGACCTTCGTGGACGATCTTCCGCCGGGTGCCCGCGCTTTCGCCGCTGACCCGGAGCACTACAACTTCCACGGCAAGCGGTGCGTCAAGGACCTCAACCCCGACTCGGTCCAGCGCGGTGAGACCGGTGGTGAACCGTGGCTGACCTTGGGTTTCCGCCACAACTGCTGGAAGCACGACGAAGACCTCACGATCCACTACCCCGGTGTCGCTACCCCTGACCTGCCCGACTGGACGAACTTCAACTCGCTCGTCCTCGACGAGGTCCTCCCCCACGCCCACGGCTGCAGCCACGAGTTCCGGTTCCTCAAAGGCTCCCTCACCGTCATCAGCCGCGACCTCATCGCCACCTGGACCAGGGCCGACTGCCCGGACATGCCTGCCTGACCCCGCCGTCAGGCTCGTGACCTCGTGCTCCACACGAGCACAATCACGGCTCCTGCTGCCAGGTCGGCGAGCAGTTGGCCGGTGGGGATGCCGGAGGCGCCGGACAGGGCTGTTGTCGCGGTGATGGCGGGGACGAGGAGGAGGCCGTTGCGCAGGAGGGTTGTGCCCAGGGCGGGGCGGGGGCGGCCTTGGGCCTGGAACAACGTGGTCGCCACGATCACCAGGCCGACGGCGGGTAGGCCCGTGAAGACGACGGGGAGGGCGTCTGCGATGAGGGTGCGGACGGGGCCGGGGGCGGCGAAGAGGGCGGCCACGGGGGTGGAGAACAACCAGGCCAGCGCGGCGAGGACGGCGGCGACGGCGAGAACGTAGAGGGTGAGGACGCGGGTCACGGCCTGCAGTCGGTGGTGGTCGCTGCGGCCCGCGGTGTAGCCGAGGAGACCTTGCGAGCCCATGCAGAAGCCGGTGACCGCGAGGATACCCAGCAGGTACAACCGCAGGACGACGCCGATGGCGGCAAGGTGGTCGGCGGAGTAGCTCGCGGCGACGCCGTTGACGTAGTTGAGGGTGACGCTGCTGAGGAGTAGGCCGATGGTCGTGGGGGCGCCGACGGCCAGGGCAGGTCGGAGACTGGCCAGTCGTGTCCTGGCTGTGGTGGGGCGGAGAGTGCCCGGGCCGGAGCGGAAGTACCAGAAGTATGCCCCCGCGGCGGCGGCCTGGGCGAGGAACGTCGCGATGCCCGCACCCGCTACGCCGAGGTCCAGGCCGAAGATGAGCAGCGGGTCGAGGACCAGGTTGGTGAGGAACGCGATGAGCTGGGTGCGCATCGAGAACCGCGTGTTCCCCTCAGCCCGAGCCAAGAACCCGCACAAGATGTTGACCGTCATCACGACATACCCGGCCAACGTCGGCACCGCATAAGCAACCGCGAGATCCCGGACGTCCTGTGGGACACCGAGCAGACTCACACCCCCGAGCGCCAACCCCGCACCCAGCACGGCGGCCAACACGCCACCTCCGAGCACACCGATGACAAGCCCGGACCTGGCGGCCACGTTCGCGGTGTCGTGGTCGTCCGCGCCCATTGCCCGTGACACCACAGAGGACAGTCCCTGCCCCAACCCAGACGCGGCCGCCGTGACCACCAACGTCACCGGAAACACCACGACGACAGCGGCAACCGCCGCCACACCGATCTGGGCGACGAAGAACGTGTTCATGAACTGATAAGCGACACTGGCCAGCAATCCCACCACAGTGGGGATGGCCAGCGCGGGCACAAGCCGCGCGGGAGAACCGGTGCGAAACCGCTCAGCACTCATGCGAAGCCCTGTAGCCGGGTGGTGAGGCGGGTGGCGAAGGTGCGGCTGGCTGGGTGGGTCATGCGGGAGTACTGGACGAAGAGGCGGAGGGCACCGTCTGCGAAGTCGACGTGGGTGCGGAGCCAGTGTTGTTGGTTGGGGGGCATGGGGTCGCCCACGAAGATGTTGGCTTGGGTCGCGCCGGTGAGGGTTCGGGAGCGCATGGCGCCTAGCGGGGCGCGGTGGTTGAGGACGACCCTGGGGGCGGGGAAGGCTCGGAACGTCTCTCTGTGTGCGGCCAAGCCGGGGAGTTCGCGCATGGCTCGGAAGCTGATGCCCGCCAATGGTGCGGTGTGGCGGTGGTGTGCGACCAAAGCGACTTGTTCATCTACAGTGGACTCTGCGTCTACTATGCAGGGGAAGGGCACCAGTTCGGCGGTGAAGGCCAGTGCGCTGGACAGGTCCACGCCCGGTAGGACCGGGGTGCGGCCCATCATCAGGCTGTCCACCCACAGGGCCCTCCTCCGCTCCCCCGCGCCGAGCTCCAACGTCAGTGCCACCATCAGCGCGTCGTGCAGGCCGACGGGGCCGAAGCGGGCCAGCAGGCGGTCTGTTGTGGGCTGGTCGAGGTGTACGTAGCGCACGGATAGGCGGTCGCAGAGGTCTTCGAAGTCTGGGCCACGGGTCCCGGCAGCCAGCATCTCCCGCACTTGGGCACCCGCCGACGGGTCCACCGGTGCGGGCGCAGGTGCCACCCACGTCAGGCGCGAGGGGTCCAGCTCGTCCCAGGGCAGGCCGGACCAGCACGCCGTGATCTCCTCGGCGTGCTCGGTGCACGCCCGCTCCAACCCACTGGTCCACGCGCGCATGACGGCACCGTCGTCGTGGGTTGGGAGGGCGGTCGGGTCGGCGAGGAAGCGTTCGAGGTCGGTGATCAGCAGGCGGTAGGCGTAGCCGTCGAGGAGGAAGTGGTGGACCAGCAGGAGTACCCAGGTGCGCTCGCCCGCGTCGAAGCGGATCAGGCGGATCAGCGGGGATTCACCGTCGAAGCGGAACTCGTGTTGGGCCGCTCGGGCGATCTCGCCGACCACGGCGGACGGGTCGACGGCAGCGGTCAGGTCATGTTCTTCGAGGTGCAACTGAGAGTTGAAAGGCACTCTCAGGGCGAGATCTGGCGTCATGGCCGCAGCAAGGGAGGGGTAGGCGGCGACCAGCCTGCCCAACGCGGAACTCAGGGCCGCGCCAGAGGGGCCGTCCTGGCCGAACTCCCAGCAGTCGCACATGTTGTAGTGCTCGGCGAACCCCTGCAGCCGGTGCATGCTGAGCGCCGTCGGGGACAAACCGATCTCGCCAGGCGCGATCACCGACCGCAGTTCGGCGCGGTTGACCGCCTGCGCCAGATCACGCAGCACCGGGGCGTCGTGGAGATCGGCGACCCGCACCTGGAGCCCAGCGTGGCGCAACCGCGTCACGCACCGGACGCTCATCATCGAGTCGCCACCCGCAGCGAAGAAGTCGGTCCCGCGCGTGACCTCGATCCGCAGCAGGTCCACCCAGACCGCGGCGATGGTCCGCTCCGCGTCTCCAACCGGTGGATCATCCACATCGGACACTGAGGCGACGGGCAACGGTAATCGCGACCGGTCGAGCTTGCCCGCCGACCCTCGCGGCAACGCGGGCAGCGTGACGATCCGGGCGGGAACCATGTACGCGGGCAATGTCGACGCCACGGCGGCACGCACTCCCTCGGCACCCGCAGTCACGTAGCCCACCAGGAGTTCCTCGCCAGGCCACCAGTGCGCCGCAGCATCGGATCCACTGTGGAGGGACAACGCACGGGCTACCTCGTCGAGTTCCACCCGGTAGCCGCGGATCTTCACCTGGTGGTCCGCACGCCCGGCGAACTCCAGCTCACCCCGGGCGTTGATCCGGCCACGGTCACCGGTCCGGTACAGCCGCGCGCCGCCCAGCTCCCCGAAGTGCCGCGCGGTCAACGCATCGTCGTGCCAGTACCCGGAGGCAAGGCAGGCTCCGAGCACACCGATCTCCCCGACCGCACCGGCAGGCACTGGCGCTCCATGCTCGTCCAGCACGACCAGGGTCACGTTGTCGACCGCCTGACCCAACGGAATCGACTCGTACACGCGATCACGATCGACCTCGTGCCACGCGGCGTTCGAGCTGCATTCCGTTGAGCCGTAGAGGTTGTAGAGAGTCGTGTCCGGGTAGTCGCGATACCACCGCGCGGCCAACGCGGGCGGCAACTCTTCGGTACTCGACGTGACCACTCGCAAGTCCCGGGCACGGCCCGGTCGCCCGGCCTCCAGAAGTCCGGACAGCACCGGCGGCGATGCGAGCAACCGGGTCACACGATGGCACTCCAAGAGTCCAAGGAAGCGATCCGGGTCGCGCAACTCATCGCCAGAAACGAGCACGGTCGGCACGCCTCGAAGGAGGCCGCCGAACAGTTCCCACGTGCTTGCGACCAGACTGAGCGACTTCTGCAGCACGACGACCTCCCCGTCCGCGAACGGCAGGGCACGCCACATCCACTCCAACCGGTTGAGCACCGCACTCTCCGGCACCACAACGCCTTTGGGCGCGCCGGTCGACCCTGACGTGTACACCACGTGCAGCACGTCTGCCAGATCCGCCCCTCTGGAACCACCAAGTACACGCACCTGCCCGCTCTCGACCACCGCGGACGGACCAAGATGAGCAGTGATCTCGGCGGCGCGTGCAGGCGGACAGTGCTCTGGTAACACGGCATAGGTCCGTCCAGCGAGCACGCAGGCCAGGACGGCGACCACACCGGCGCGGAGCCGGTCGTCAGCGACCAGAACCGGTTGATCACCGTCAAGGCCCCGCAACGTCTCGGCCAACACCATCACCTCAGCGTGGAGATCGGCGAAGGTGACCGAACCCGCGGACCCCAGCAACGCGACAGCGTCCGGAGTCTCACGCGCCTGCGCGGTGAACAGCGCGGCGAGCCCCTCCGACCTAAGCGGCCTCGACACCCCAGCGATCTGCGCGGTGGGCAGAGGGAGTTCGCCGACCTGCGTGGAAGGTATGGCCTGGAGCGCTTCCGCCAAGGCGGCCAGAACCGAAGCACCAAGGCCCTCTGGGAGGACGCCAATGCGCCAAGAAGCCTGGAGGTAGATGCCGTCGGCTTCCTCTTGGGCGTAGATGGTGAGGTCGTACTTGGTGTGCCCGGTTTCCAGTTCCCGCACACGTACCCGCAGGTCGCCCTCGACGACCGGCTCGGCCTTCTCCGAGTACACGTTGACCATCACCTGGAACACCGGGGAGCTCGCTGCTCCCCGGTCGACGCGCGCGTCCGCCACCATGGCGCTGAACGGGTACCGGGCATGGGACAACGCTTGACGGACGGTCTCCCGCACGCGCCCGTGGAGGTCGACCATGGAGTCCTCGGTACGAACACTTGCCCGGATCGGCAGCATGTTCAGGAAGAAGCCCAGCAGGTCTTCGGTTCCGGGCTCTTCGCGCACCACGTGCGGTGACCCGATGATGAGGTCTTCCTGGCCGGTGTACCGGTGGAGCACAGCCAGGACCCCGGTGACAAGTACACTGTAGAGGGTTCCGTTCGCGGCAGCCGCCACGTCACGTAATCGCCTGGCGGCAAGGGAATCCAGCCACACACCCGCGGAGGTTCCAGCGCTGTCGGCCTTGCGCGCGCCTCGGCAGTGGGGCAGGCGGGTCGGGATCAGATCACCTTTGAGCTGTGTCGCCCAGTAGTCACGGTCGATTGAGGCGGGTTCGGGTTCATACGCGGCATAGTCACGAAGACCGATAGCCGGAGGCGGGAGCGGCACGGTACCCCCGGTGAGCGAGGCGTAGATCGACCGCAGGTGGCGGGTCAAGACCGACAGCGACCAGGCATCCATCACGATCTCGTGCGTGGTGAGCAGGAGCGTGTGCCGGACGGCTGAGTGCCGGAACAAGACCAGCCGGAACAGGCGGCCCCTCTCCAGGTCGAACCCGAATGCGAGCTCCTCCGCCCGCCGTTGCGGCAGAGGGGAATCCGAGACCTCCACGTCCGGCGCGAACGGATCGTCGACGACCAGCAGCGGACGGCCATCACGGGCCGGGAACCTCGCACGCAACGTGTCGAACCGCCGCACCAGCTCGGTCCACGTCTCGCGCATCGCGTCGTAGTCCAACGGGCCGTCGATCTCCACGGCGGCCTGCAGGACGTAGTCGCAGCTACTCGGGTCGAGTTGCCAGAGGAACCACAACTGCCGTTGGAGCGACGTGGGCGGTACCTCGGCGTCCGCGGGAACCGGTGCACGATGCTCCTGCGGCGGCACACCGCCGACGCGCTCTGCCAACGACTCCAGGTCCGAGTCGAACAGGTCGCCCACCGACACGGCGGTGCCCTGGGCGCGCAGCCGGTTCACGACGCGGATCGCGGTCAGGGAGTCGCCGCCCAGTTCCACGAACCGGTCGTGGCGGCCGATCAGACCCACACCGAGGACCTCGGCCCAGATGTCGCGCACCAGGGTTTGCGGTCCGGGCAACGGTTCGACGAAACGGGGTGCGCCGAAGGGCCGCTGCAGTTCGGGTGCGGGCAACGCGGCGTGGTCGAGCTTTCCGTTGGCGGATAGCGGAAAACTGTCCACCTCGACCAGCCACTCGGGGATCATGTGGTCCGGCAGCAGGCGGGCAGCGTGGGCGTGCAGGTCGGCACGGGTGGCGGGTACGTCGTGCCACTGGAGGTAGCCGACCAACCTGGCCGGAGGCTCTTCGGCGGCTACGAGTGTCTCGCGGGCGGTCAGCTTCTCCGCTGTGCCCGTGCGGAGCACGACCGCGGCGGCGCGGACAGCGGGGTGCTGTTCGAGGACGGTCTCGATCTCGGCGAGTTCGATCCGGTGACCTCGGACCTTGACCTGGCGGTCCAGCCTGCCGTGGCACTCGAGCAGGCCGTCCGACCGCAGCCGGGCGAGGTCGCCGGTGCGGTAGGCGCGGCCGGGACCGAACGGGTTCGCCACGAAGCCGCCCGCGACTCCGGCCTCACCCGCGTAGCGGCCGACGCCCGCCCCCACGACGAGCAGCTCACCGACTTCGCCCACCGCCACCTCGTCGTCCGTGCCGGGGGCGACGACGTGCGTGGTCAGGCCAGGGATCGGGCGGCCGATGGGAGTCCACCGCTCGTCGGGCGAGAGCGGTTCGGTGAGCAGGTGGTGGGTGACGCCGTCCGCGCACTCGGTGGGGCCGTAGTGGTTGAGCAGGGGGACGCCCGGATACCGCTCGAACCAACGGGCCACCGTGTCCGGCGGCAGCTGCTCGCCGACCGTGGCGATCACCCGCAGGTCGGGCAACGGCTCGCGGGGACCACCGAGGAACACCCGCAGCAGCGAGGGCACGAACTGCGCCACGGTCACCCCGCACCGGCGCAGGTGCGCCGAAAGGACGCCGGGATCCCGCTGGGTGGCCGAATCGACGATTGTTACAGAGGCGCCCGCGCAGATCGGCGCGAGGAACTGCCACAGCGAGATGTCGAAGCACTGCGACGCCGTCTGGGCCACCACGTCCGAGGGCGCCAGCGACAAGTCGGCGATCTTCGCCCGCAGGTGCCCGACCAGTCCGGCGTGGTCGATCAGCACCCCCTTCGGCCTGCCCGTGGTGCCGCTGGTGAAGATCACGTAGGCGGTGTCCCCCGGCTCGGCCTCCTGGACCGGGTGGGGTGCGACGGTCGCGAGGTCGTCCAGGTCGACGACCAACTCCGAGCCGTCCGACGCGTGGTCGGTCAGCACCAGCCGGGCTCCGGAGCGGTCCAGCACGTAGCGCTCGCGCTCCCGCGGGTGCGCCGGGTCGAGCGGCAGGTACGCCGCCCGCAGGCGCAACAGCGCGAGGATGGCCACCAGGGTCAGCGGCTGCCGGTCCAGTCGAACCCCCACGACGTCCCCGGCCACGACCCCGGCCTCGGCCAGCCGGGCCGCCAACGCCGCGGCCGCCGCGTCCACTTGGCCGTACGTGAGCGACCGGCCGCCGCCGGACACCGCGATCCGGTCCCCGTCCGCCGCCGCCGCGGCCAGAAATCCGCCCAATACGGATCGCACCCGAAACCCCTCCCGCCGAAACGAGCGCCACAATAGCCACCACCACCCCGGATTCCCCGTTTCCGCCGATATCCGGACCCACATCACGCACCCCACCGGCCCGCCTGACCCGAATGGCCGCCACGGCGGCACCGACTGGCCCAATCCCCGCCGCCGCGCGGCATTCGTCCGAATGGCGGTTCCGCGGTCGCCGAAATCGGGCAGACCAGGCACCTACCAGCGCGGCGCCACCGCGCAGAACCGCTGATCGGTCCACGCGAACACGTCGCGATCGGGGGTTGTTCAGCCATGCGGCTGCGGAAAAGGAGCCGAACGGCGTCTTATCCCGCCGTTCGACACACCTTTGGATATGGGTGGGCAGGCGAGGCGTGGAGGGGGACCTGGGGGCTTGCCCGCGAGCATTTCGCGCAATTGCGAGCTCCGCACCGCGTGGCTCGCGTCGAGCGATTCCGCCCATAGCCGTTTCACCGACGCTAGGACCGAGCTGATGCCCCGAACCGCACCACCGGAGCAGACCGTGACCGCGACCGACCTGATGCGCGCCGCGGTGCTGCGCCGCGTCGGGGGCCCGGACGTCCTGGCCGTCGAGCGGGTGCCGGTGCCCGTCGCCGGGGACGGGCAGAGCCTGGTCGACGTCGCGTTGGCCGGGATCAACTTCGACGACCTGGAGCGCCGGGCCGGTGACACGCCCCCGCCGCCGCTGCCCGCCGTGCTCGGGGTGGACGTGGTCGGCCGCAGGCGCCGGGACGGGCAGCGGGTCGCGGTGCTGATGCGCGGCGGCGGCGGGTACGCCCAGGTCGTCGCCGCGACCGACGCGTACTCGGTCGAGCTGCCCGACGACATCTCCGACGAGCAGGCCCTGGGGATCTTCGAGCAGGGCGCCACCGCCTACGGCGCGCTCTCGCTGGCAGGCAGGCTCAAGTCCGGTGACTCGGTCGCGGTGTCAGCGGCGGCGGGCGGCGTGGGCCACCTCGCGGTGCAGCTGGCCGTCGCGCTCGGCGCCCGGCAGGTCATCGGGATCGCCTCGACCGAGGCCAAGCGGGAGCTGGTCACCGAGCTCGGCGCCCACGACGTGCTGGGGCCCGACGACCTCGACGGCCGGCTGCGCGAGGTCACCGGTGGTCGCGGCGTCGACCTGGTCGTCGACGCGACCGGGGGCGAGCAGACCAGGGCGCTGCTGCGCGGACTGGCCCCGTTCGGCCGGTTGGTCAGCTACGGCTGGCGCTCGGCCGAGGAGGACCGGGGCGCGGTCTCGGTGTCCACGGAGGAGCTCACCGACGGGTCGATCGGGTGCGCCGGGTTCTGGATGCGCCACGTCGTCGACGACCGGCCGCTGCTGACCGCGATCGTCCAGGAGCTGTTCCGGCTCGCGGGCCAGGGCCGGTTGCGCGCCCACATCGACCGGGTGGTGCCGCTCACCGGGGT
Organism: Actinokineospora baliensis; assembly: GCF_016907695.1. Classification (NCBI taxonomy): domain Bacteria; kingdom Bacillati; phylum Actinomycetota; class Actinomycetes; order Pseudonocardiales; family Pseudonocardiaceae; genus Actinokineospora; species Actinokineospora baliensis. Next base: position 5,610,582 of record NZ_JAFBCK010000001.1, read on the forward strand.
CGGCGCGGCGCACGCCGCGATCGCCGCCAGGGCCACCTCGGGCAAGGTGCTCATCGACGTGAACCGGGAGAGCTGAGGCGTGTTCTCCCGATACTGCCGCTGCGTGCTCAGCGTCCCGGCCACCGCCCCGGAGCGGTTCACCTCCTGCCACGCTTCCGGCGCCGACGTGTGCGTGGTCGACCTGGAGGACTCCGTTCCCGCGCACCGCAAGGAAGAGGCCCGCCAGAGCGCCGCGGGGTTCTTCAAGGACCCCGCGGCGCCGCGGTGCGGCATCCGGGTCAACGCGGTCACCGAGCCGGACGGCCTGCGCGACCTGCTGGCGCTGCCGCACTACCCGGTGCGGCCGACCATCGTGCACCTGCCGAAGGTCGAATCGCCGCGCGACGTGGAGATCGTCGACCAGGTGCTCGGCGCGGCCGATCACCCGCTGGAGCTGTTCGCGGTCGTGGAGACCCCGCGCGGCGTGCAGAACCTGGCCGAGATCGCCACCGCGTCGCCGAGCCTGCGCGGCCTGATCTTCGGGGCCGCCGACTACGCCGCCGCGCTGGGCATCGGCCTGGACTGGGAGCCGCTGGCGGCGGTGCGGGCGATGGTGGTCAACGCGGCGCGCGCCGCGGGCCTGCACGCGATCGACGCGCCCACCTTCGAACTGGTGGACATGGCGCTGGTGCGGGCCGAGTCGATCCAGGCCAGGCGGCTGGGCTTCAGCGGCAAGATCGCGCTGCACCCCAGGCAGGTGCCGGTGATCACCGAGGTCTTCTCCCCCGACCCCGAGCAGCTCGCGCACGCGGGCCGGATCGTGGCCGCCGCCAGGCGCAGCGGCCAAGGGGTCGCCACCGTCGACGGCCGGATGGTCGGCAGGCCGTTCTTCGAGGAGTCCCGGCGCCTGCTCGACGAGTTCGGCCCCGCGCCCGAACCCAGCACCACCCCGCCCGCTCCCCCGCTGCCCGAGCACGACCCCCCGCTCCCGCTGCTGCCCAACCCCCATGGAGGACTCCGATGACCGAGACCGACGTCCGGGAGATCACCGGTCCGCGGAACTTCCGCAACAGCACCGCGCTGGTGGACAACGCCGACCCGGTGTGGCAGGCCGCCGCCGACAACGGGCTGATCGGCATCACCGTCGACCACGAGTCCAACAACCGGCTGGTCGTGCCCGAGACCGGGCACGCGTTCGCGAACATGTGCTCGTGCTCCTACCTGGGCCTCAACCGGCACCCGGCGGTGCTCGACGGCGTGGTCGACGCCGTGCGCGAGACCGGCACGATCGAGCTGATGACCTCCACGACCCGCATCCGGCCGACCATCCAGCTGCGGCTGGAGGAGGAGCTCGGTGACCTGTTCGGCGCGCGGATCCTGCTCAGCACCACGTGCAGCACGGTGACCGCTGGTCTGCTGCCGCTGCTGGCCTCCGGGCACCTGGCCGAGGGCGGCCCGCGGGTGATGATCTTCGACAGGTACGCGCACTTCTCGATGTCCTACGTGAAGGCCACCTGCGCCCAGGAGAGCCTGGTGCTCACCAGCGGGCACAACGACATCGACTTCATCGCCGACGCCTGCCGCAAGTACCCCAGCGTGGCCTACATCGCCGACGGGGCCTACTCGATGGGCGGGTCCGCCGCGCTGGAGCAGCTGCTGGAGCTGCAGGACCGCTACGGCCTGTACCTGTACTTCGACGACTCGCACTCGCTGTCGATCATGGGTGAGCGGGGCGAGGGTTTCGTCCGCTCGCACACCGCGCCCGGCCCGCTGACCACGATCGTGGCCAGCCTGGGCAAGGGGTTCGGCAGCGGCGGCGGGTTGGCGATGCTGCACAGCTCCAAGCAGGTGGAGTTCCTGGCCAGGCACGGCGGCCCGCTGGGCTGGTCGCAGAACCTGTCGGTGCCCACCATCGGCGCGGCGCTGGGCAGCGCGGCGATCCACCGCAGCGCCGAGCTGGGGAAGCTGCAGGGCGAGCTGGCGGCGAACCTGGCCCGCTTCGACGAGCTGCTGCCCACGCCGCTGGCGGGCAACGGGCTGCCGGTGCGGCGCATCGACGTCGGCGAGGCGGACCGGGCGGTGCGGCTCTCGACCGAGCTCTACCAGCGCGGCTACTACAGCTCCGCGGTGTTCTTCCCGATCGTGCCGCGCGGGCAGGCCGGGCTGCGCGTCATGATCCGGTCGGACATGGAGCACGCCGACCTGACCGCGTTCGCCGGTCACGTCACCGAACTGCTTTCGAGCTGACCCACCATCCACAGTGGACCACCAGGAGAACCCCGTGCACGAGCAGCACCCGGTCGGGTACCGCAAGGTCGGCGAGAACCGGTTCCGGGAGGTCGTCGGCTTCTGCTACGAGGACCTCATCGTCGGCGCGGTGATCGAGCACCGGCCGGGGCGCACCGTGACCGAGATGGACAACGTGCTGATGTCGGTGCTCAGCATGAACGACGCGCCGCTGCACATCGACGCCGCCTACAGCGAGAAGGGGATGTGGGGCAGGCCGCTGGTGTCGAGCCTGGTGACGTTGAGCATCGTCGCCGGGATGGCCGCCCGCAGCACCAGCGGCCGGGCGCTGGCCAACCTCGGCTGGGAGAACATCCGGCTGCCCGCGCCGGTGTTCGTCGGCGACACCCTCTACGCCGAGAGCGAGATCACCGGCAAGCGGTTGTCCAAGAGCAGGCCGGGGGAAGGCATCGCGCACTGCCGCACGATCGGGAAGAACGCCTCCGGTGAGGTGGTGCTCAGCTTCGAGCGCAGTTTCCTGGTGGCGCTGCGCGACAACGACGGCGCCGACGCGTCGGGGTACTGAGCCGCTCGATGACGACCGACGCGCCCGTGGCGGCGCCGAAGACAGCGGACATGCGGCGGTTCCAGGTGCTGGTCGCCGGGAACGCCGCGTCGTCGTTCGGCAGCTTCTTGAACATGGTCGCGCTGCACCTGTTCGTCTACGAGGCGACCGGCAGCGCGTTCGCGACCGGTGTGTTCCTCATGGTGCGGATGGCCTGCGGGTTCGTGGCGGGCCTGCTCGGCGGCGTCGTGGCCACCCGGCTGCCGCGCAAGGCGGTGATGATCACCTGTGACGTGCTGCAGGCGGTCGTGCTGGTCGTGTTCGCGCTGCTGCCCTCGTCGGCCAGGGTGCACATGCTGCCGGTGGTGGCGGTGTCCATCGGGTTGCTGACCACGACCAGCGGTGTCGTGCTGCGCAGCAGCGTCCCCGATCTGGTCGGGCCGGACAACCGTTTGCGCGCCAACGGGTTGCTGGTGACCGGGCGGGCCGCCTCGATGGCGGTCGGGTTCGCCTGCGGTGCCGTGCTGGTGTCCGCGGTCGGCTACCAGGTGGCGTTCCTCATCGATGCGGGGACGTTCCTGGTGTCGGCCGCGGTGCTCGTCTGCACGCCGCTGCGGTTCCCGGCGCGCGGTGGCTCGGCGCGGACCACCGGCGGCGGGTTCCGGTCGCGGCGGCGCGCCGTGGTGGCGGCGCTGGTCGCGGCGCCCGCGGTGCTGGTCATCGTATCGATCCGGGCGGTTGACGCGTTCGGCTCGGCGTCGCACCAGGTCGGGGTGCCCGTGCACGCGACGCAGGTGTCGCCGGATGACCCGGCGAGTTTCGTGGGCGGGTTCTGGGCGGCGTGGGCGGTCGGGCTGTTCGCGGCGCACCAGGTCGCGTCCCGCTTCTACCGCGGCGACCAGCGCCGCGTGGAGTGGGCGTTCGCGGTGGGCACGGCCACGATGTCGCTGGCCTTCATCGCCGCGTTCACCGACATCGGCTACCTGTGGGTGCTGCTGGTCCTGCTGGTGGCCGGGATGGCCGACGGGTTCACCGAGATCAGCTACACGACCCGGGTGCAGGCCGAGCCGGAACCCGCTCGCGGGCACTTCTTCGGCCTGACCGCGATGGCCGAGAACGCCGGGTTCGGCGTCGGCGTGCTGGTGGCGGGCGGGTTGCTGGAGGTGTGGCGGCCGTTCGCCGTCGTCGCCCTGCTGCACGGGGTCGTCGTCGTGATCGCTCTGACCTACCTCGTCGTCGCCGTGGCCCGCAGCCCCCGGTCGACCGGCGAACCGATTCCCAGTTCGAGGAGTTGACTTGTCCGAGGCACCGCCGCTGGCCATCACCCGTCATCCGCTGGTCGCCGACGCCGCTGTCTTACCGCGCGTCGCCGAGGACGGCCGCGAGTTCCGGGTCGTCTACGCGGTGCCCGCTCCGGGGGCCGACGCGGCGCGGGTGCGGGCGGTGGTGGCGGCGCTCGCCGTCTCGGGCCGTGACGAGGCCCCGGTGCTGGTGTCGACGGTGACGGTGATCCCGCGTGACGGGCGGGGCGATCCGGACGCGGCCGCGCTGGCCTTGCTGCCGGTGCCGGAGTCGGTCGTCTCGCAACCGGTCCCGCTGCCCGATCCCCAGCCCGGCCGCCGCCACCTCGGGGACCTGGTCGACCTCCCGCCGCAGTGGGCGGTGGGCCCGGTCGCGGCGCTGGCGGACCCAACGTCTTCCCCGACCTCCGGCCCGCCCGCACGCGGCAGGGGTGACGAGCCGCGCTTCCGCGATGATGACCCGACGACCCTGGTCGAAGCCCTGATCGCCTCGGCGCGCTCGTTCCCCGACCGGGGGATCCACCTGGAGCGCGACGGGCAGACCACCGTGCTCACCTACCCCGATCTGCTCCAAGGCGCTCGCCGTGTCCTGACCGGGCTCCGCGCGGCGGGTCTCCAGCCGGGAGACGCGGCGATCCTGCACACGCCGTCGTTGATCGAGCACTTCGTCGCTCTCTGGGCATGCATGATCGGTGGGATCCAGCCGCTCGCGGTGGCCCAGTCGGCGACTTACGACACCCGCACGGCCGTCCTGGACAAGCTTGAGAACGCCTGGCTGGACCTGTCCCGCCCGGTCGTCCTGGCAGGTGGGGACACCGTCGCCGGACTGCGCGGGTACGGGGAGCGGTCCGGGTGGACCGGTCTGCGGGTGCTCGACCTGGCCGAGTGCGCCGTCGCCGAGACCTCGGAGGACACGTACCGGCCCGCCCCGGGGGACGTGGCCGCGTTGCAGCTGTCGTCGGGCAGCACGGGCAAGTCGAAGGTCATCCAGATGACCCACCACGGGCTGGTCCGGTACGCGCAGGGGGCGCGGCAGGACAGCCGCATGGACACCGGGGACGTGTTCGTCAACTGGCTGCCGCTCGACCACGTCGGTGCGCTGATCCTGTCGCACCTGGGTCCGATCGTGCTCGGCTGCGACCAGGTGCACGCGCCGACCACGCAGGTGCTGGCGGATCCGCTGTCGTGGCTGGACCTGTTGCACCGCTACCGCGCCCAGCACAGCTGGTCGCCGAACTTCGGGTACGGACTGGTCTCCGACGCTCTGGCCGGACGGACGGCGCGAAGCTGGGACCTCAGCTGCGTGAAGTCGCTGATCAGTTCGGGTGAGCAGAACACCGAGCCGGTCCTGCGACGGTTCCTCGACTCCATGCGGCCTTACGGCGTCGAGGAGCACACGTTGCTGCTCGCGTGGGGCATGGCCGAGACGTGCACGGTGATCGCCTACCAGCCGTTCGGCCCGATCGCGGTGCAGCACGTGCGGCAGTCGGCGTCGGGTGGCGCGCTCGAGCTGCGCCCCACGGCCGAGCCGGGGACGACGACGTTCCTCAGCGTGGGCAAGCCCGCGCCGGGATCAGAGTGGCGGGTCACCGGGCCGGACAGCCGGACCGAGCTGCCTGAGCTCCACATCGGACGGTTGCAGGGCCGGTCGGAGCGGATGACACCGGGCTACCTCAACAACCCGGAGGCCAACGCCGAGGCGTTCCCGGGTGACGGGTGGTTCGACACCGGGGACCTGGCCTACCTCGTCGACGGGCGGGTGACGATCACCTCGCGCGCCAAGGAGATCATCATCATCACCGGCACGCACTACTACTGCCACGAGATCGAGGACCTCGTCGGCGCGCTGGACGGGATCGCGCCGAGCTTCGTCGCCGCGTTCGCGGTCCCGGGGCCGGACGGGGTCGAGCGGCTGGGCGTGGTGTTCGTGCCCGAGGGCGGGGCCGACCTCGGGGCCACCGTCGGCGCGGTCCGCGGGCGGTTGAACGCGCGGCTGGGGCTCGCGTCGGTCCTGCTGGTGGCGGTGGACCGGGATTCGTTCGACAAGACCACAAGCGGCAAGATCCAGCGGACCGCCATGCGCGCGCGGCTGCTGTCCGGCGAACTGGACCAGCGGCTGCGGGCCGTCGAGCTGGCCGAAGCGGGCCCGCGCACGATTCCGGACGTAGTCCACCGGCCTGAGTGGGTTCCTCGGACGATGACGACTCGCCCGAGGCCTGGTCGCGTGCTGGTGCTCACCGATGAGCCTTCGCTGGCCGGGGAGTTGCCCGACGCGGTGGTGGCCGGTTTCGGAGATGCTTGGCAGGCCTCAGAACTGGTCGTCATCTCGTCCACTGTGGATACTGACGCGCTGGCGGCGGTCAAGGTGCTGGCCGCCCAGGGGTGGACGGGCGAGCTGGTCACGGTCAGCCGGGGTCAGCACGTGATCACCGGGACCGAGCCGGACGGGTCCGCGGGCGCCCTGGTCGCCACGATCGGCGAGGCGTTCGCGTTGGAAAACCCCGGAGTGCGGGCGTGGCACTTGGATCTGCCCGGGGATGAACGGGATGCCCAGGTGTTGACCGAAGCGCTCACCTGGTCGCACCGGGAGCCGGTGGTGGCCTGGCGCGGGGGTCCACTGGTGCGCAGGCTGCGGCGGGTCGATCTCAGCCCCGGCCCGGACGCGCCGGAGCCCGGGTCGTGTTGGCTGGTCACCGGGGGTCTCGGCGCTGTGGGCCGAGCGATCCTGCCGGGGCTGGGGTTGCGACTGCTGGTGGTGGGGCGAGGCCCTGAGTCCGATGTGGACAAACTGGGTGCGGATGTCCGGTACGCGAGGGTCGATGTCGCCGACGGTGCGGCGCTTGAGGCCGCTGTCGCCGAGGCCGAGCAGACTTGGGGAGCCCCACTGGCAGGCGTGCTGCACCTTGCGGGGGTCTTCGAGCGCGCACCGATCGCCGAGATGTCCGCGGTGCGTTGGCAGGAGCTGACACGGGCGAAGGTCGCGGGTTCGTTGGCGGTCGCGGAGGTGCTGCGGCGCAGGCCCAGAAGCAGGCTGGTGGCGTTCTCGTCGCTGCTCCCTCCCGAGGCGGGCTCGGGCGCGTACGCTGCGGGCAACCGGTTCCTTGAGGCGCTGTGCGAGCACCTCGGGCGGGACATCCCCCTGCACTGCCTGACGTGGGGGCCATGGCGTGGTCTGGGAATCAGTGCGGAGCACGAGCAGACGGACATCGCGGCCTTCTCGCAGGCGGAGGGCCGTGCTCTCCTGACTGTCGCGCTCCGGCAGCCACCGGGGGCACTGCTGGTGGGCACACCGCCCACCGCGGTGGCGCTTCCCGCTCAGACACTCGAAGGGGCGGCCGAACCGGCGCGGGACGTGTTTGGCGTCGCTGTGCCGAAGGGCCTGGCACGTGCTGGCAGCGTCACCGCTCGCGCGTCGGGACCGGGCAACGTGACTCGGATCGTCCGCGACACCCTGCGCCAAGTCCTGCCAGGTGGAGTCCCGGCCGACACCCCCTTCTACGAGGCGGGCATCGGCTCCCTCGAACTGCTGCGCCTGCACACCCTCCTGCAGGACGCCCTGGGTCGCGAGTTCCCGCTGACGATGATGTTCGCCCACGGAACCGAAGCGGCCCTGACCCGCCACCTCACCGCGGCCGGTGACCACAGCCAGGTCGCGCGGCCACGGGAGCGGCGGGATCGGCGGATCGCGATCATCGGCATCGCCTTCCGGTTCCCCGGCGCGGACACCCTCGACGAGTACTGGCGCAACCTGCTGTCCGGCACGGTGAGCACCCGCCGGTCCACAAGGGACGAACTCGTCGCCGACGGCCTGCCGGAGTCCCTCGTGGACGACCCGGACTTCGTGCCGGTGACCGGCGCGCTCGACGACATCGCCGGGTTCGACGCCGCGCTGTTCGGGATCAGCCCGGCCGAGGCGGTCCTGATGGACCCGCAGCAGCGGCTGTTCCTGCAGATCTGCCACGAGGCGCTCGAACACGGCGGCTACGCAGGCGCGCCGGGGCGGGTCGGGGTGTACGCGGGCAGCGGCATGAACCTGTACTCGCTGCGTACCTACCTGCGCGAACGCCTCGGCGACACCGACGCGGGCGACCAGTTGAGCGCACTGCAGGTGACCCTCGGCAACGAGCCGGACTTCCTGCCGTCCCGCGTGTCCTACCGGCTGGGCCTCACCGGGCCCGCGGTGTCGGTGAAGTCGGCCTGCTCGACCTCGCTGGTCGCGATCCACACCGCCGTGACCGCACTGCTGGCGGGCGACGCCGACCTGGCACTCGCGGGCGCGGCCGCCGTGCACGTCCCCCGCTTGGCGGGTTACCGGTACCAAGAGGGCTCGATCCTGTCCCGCCAGGGGGAATGCCGGGCGTTCGACGCGGACGCCGACGGCACGGTCGGCGGCAACGGGGTGGCCGCGGTCCTGCTCAAGCCCCTTGAGGCCGCACTCGCCGATGGCGACACGGTCCACGCGGTCATCGTCGGCTCCGCGATCAACAACGACGGGTCCGGCAAGGTCGGCTACACGGCGCCGGGTCTGGCGGGCCAGACAGCGGTCCTGCGCGACGCCCTCGCCTCGGCCGAGCTCACCCCAGCCGACATCGGGTACGTCGAGGCGCATGGCACAGGAACCGCGCTGGGCGACCCGATCGAGGTCGAAGCACTGCGCACCGTGTTCGAGGAGCGCACGGATCCGCTGCTGCTCGGGTCGGTGAAGGCGAACATCGGGCACCTGGACAGCTGCGCGGGCATGGCGGGCGTGATCAAGGCCGTGCTGGCGCTGCGCCACGCCACCGTGCCGCCGCAACCGAACCTGCGCTCGCCCAACCCAGCGCTGCGTCTGGACGGCGGCCCGATCGAACTGCCCACGGGGGCCCGGTCGTGGCCGGTGGCCGGGGTCCGCCGGGCCGGGGTGACGGCGCTCGGGGTCGGCGGCACCAACGCCCACGTGATCTTGGAGCAAGCACCCGAGGTCACCCGGCCCGCACCGGAGCCGGTGCCGTGGGTGGTCCCGCTGTCGGCGCGCAGCGAGACCGCGTTGGCGGAACTGGCCAACCAGATGGCCACCGTCGTCGAGTCCGGCACAGCGTCCGCCGCCGACGTGCTGACCACCCTCGGTTCAGGCCGACGCCGACTCCCATACCGCCTCGTGGCCTGGGGCGACGAGGCTCCGGCCGCCCTGCGGTCCGGCGGATCGGCGACGGGCGTGGCAGGTGACCCCGGTCCCCTGGTCTTCGCCTTCACCGGCCAGGGCATCGACTGCACCGGCGCGGCCCGCCCCCTGATGGCCCACTCGGTGGCCGCGTCGGTCCTGCGCCGCTGCGCCGACCACCACCGCGCGACCTGGGGCACCGACCTGCTGGAGCTCCTGCTCGCCGACGAGTACGAGTGGACCACCGCGATCCTTCAACCCGCGCTCCTGGCGCTGCAACTGGCCCAGGTCGCGCTCCTCGACCACCTCGGCGTACGCCCTGACCTGGTCATCGGTCACAGCGCGGGCGAGTACGCGGCACTCTGCGCCGCGGGCGCGTTGTCGATCGAGGACGCGGTCCACTTGGCGGCCGTGCGGGGCGCGTTGCTGCAGGACATCCCCGAGGGCGCCATGCTGGCGGTGTTCGCGGACATCGACGAGCTGCCGGGACTGGAGCTCGCGGTGCGCAACACCGCGGGTCACAACGTTTTCGGCGGGTCGGCCAGCGCTGTGAACACCGCAGCGGCGACTTTGAGCGCTCGGGGCGTGGAGTGCAGGCGGGTGCCTGGGGATCGGGCGTTCCACACGTCCATGGTCGAACCGGTGCTCGACGAGCTGCACCGGCAGTCGGCGAGGGTCGACTGGCGGCCGACGCGGATCCCGGTCGTGTCCGGCCTCGGTGGTGCGCTCCTGCCGCCGGGGACGATCGTCGGCGCGGACCACGTGCGGGCGCACACCCGGGCCGCGGTCGACTACCGGGCGGGCATCGACCGGCTGGTCGCCGACGGTGCCAGCACGTTCATCGAGGTGGGTCCGTCGGGGTTGCTCAGCGGTCTGGGGCGGCAATGGCCGGGGACGACATGGTCGCCGGTGTCGCGGCGGGCGGCCGACAGCGTGGTCCCCGGGCTCGCCGGGATGTTCTGCCACGGCGTCGAGGTGGACTGGGCCGCGCTGCACCCCGGTCGGCGGGTGCCGCTGCCCACGTACCCGTTCCAGCTGGTCAGGTACTGGGCCGAGCCGGTGGAGCCGGTCAGCGAGGAGGCCGACGGGGCGGTGCAGCTGCGGGACGTGGTCCTGCGGATGGTGCGGGAGCTGACCGCGCACTACCTCGGCGACAAGCCGGACCGCATCGGCGTGGACGCGACCTTCTTCGAGCTGGGCGCCGATTCGCTGCTGATGGTCAACATGGTGCGGGAGCTGCACGCGGCGTTCGGGGTGCGGGTCGCCATGCGGGAGTTGTTCGGCGACGCCGACACCCCCGACAAGGTGACCGCGGTGATCGTGGACCGGATGACCACCGAGCAGCGAACGGCCTTGGTGCCCGTTGCCCTCCCCGAGACCATAGTGGAGCCCCCAGCGCCGGTAGCGGCCGTGGCGCCGCCCGTCGCGGCACCGCTGGCGACAGCACCGCAGATCGGGGTGTCGGCGGGCGGCCACGAGGCGATCGTGCGTGGGCAGCTCGACATCATGGAGCGGTTCGCGATGATCATGTCCGACCAGGTCGCCCTGCTCGCGGGCACACCCGCCACCGCGCCTCCTCCGCCACCGGTCCGCCAAACGCCCGCCCCGCAGGTCCCACCGGCACCCCTCGACGACCGCCAGCGCGCCCACGTGGCCGATCTGCGACGCCGCTACACCGAACGCACAGCGCGGTCGGGCGAGATCTCACGCCGCCACAACGGGCCAGACGACTACCCCATCGCGGTGCGCCAAGCCCGGGGCGCCCACCTGGAGGACGTCGACGGCAACACCTACGTCGACATCGCCCTAGGTGCGGGCAGCCTCCTCTTCGGCCACGAGCCCGCCTTCCTCACCAACGGAACTCCTTCCGGCGAGGACGCCTGGCAGGCCACCGCTCTGCTGTGCGAGCTGACCGGACACGAGAAAGCCGTGTTCACCGCCGAAGCCACCGCGATCCGGTTGGCCCGCACCCACACCGGTCGCCACCAGGTGGTCACCTTCGACGACCACCCACTCACTCCCGACGCCTTGGTGCTGCCCTTCGACGGCACGGGCCTGGACGCGATCCGGTCACGCGCCGGGGACATCGCGGCCGTCCTGCTCCAAGCCGTACCCGGCAGGCCGGTGGAGGTCACCCACGCCCTCCGTCAACTGTGTGACCAGCACGGGATCCTGCTCATCGTCGACGAGGTCCTGACCGGCTTCCGCGCCCACCTCCAAGGGGCGCAAGGCATCTTCGGTGTTCAAGCAGACCTCGCCTTCCACGGCGGCGTCCTCGGCGGCGGCTACCCCGTCACCGCGGTCGCCGGGCGCGCGGACATCCTGGCCGGGGTGCGCCACGAGGGTCACCCGGTTTCGTTGGCAGCGGCCAAGTCCGTGCTGACCTGGTTGCGCGACCAAGGCCCGAGCCTGCAGAACAGGCTCACCGAGCGCACGACGGGTTTGGCGACCACCCTGGACGAGTTCTTCCGCGTCGAGGCGTTCCCGCTGTCGGTGCGGCAATTCGGTTCCCAGTTCCGGTTCACCAACGACGTGGACGCGCTGTACCAGCACCTCGCGTTGGAAGGCGTGCACGTCGGTGACCAGCGCGACTTCTTCCTGTCCACCGCGCACACCGCCCACGACGTCGAGTTCATCGCCAACGCCGTCCGCAACTCCCTGTACGACCTGCGGCGTGGCGGCTTCTTCCCCGGCGGACGCGTACCCCGCTCCGCGCCGCGCGAGCCGCTCCCCCGCATCCAGGTCGCCGCCGCGGTCACCGAACCCGACGCGGTTGAGGTCCCAGCGACCACGCCGGAGTTCAGCCTCTACTTCTTCGGCGACTACCCGCACGACGCCTCGGGCGACAAGTACGCCGCGATCCTCGCCGCCGCCCGGTACGCCGACCGCGCGGGGATGCACGCGGTGTGGTTGCCGGAACGGCACTTCGACTCCTTCGGCGGCGTGTTCCCCAACCCCTCGGTGCTCGCCGCCGCCATCGCCGCGCAGACCGAACGGGTGCGCATCCACTCCGGCAGTGTCGTCCTGCCGCTGCACGACCCGATCCGGGTCGCAGAAGAGTGGTCGGTCGTGGACAACCTGTCCGGTGGCCGCGTCTCCATCGGCGTCGCCTGTGGTTGGCACGCAAGGGACTTCGTGCTCGCACCCGAGACCTACGGGCGCCACCGGGAGGCCATGTACGAGGGCGTCGAGACGATCCGCACGCTGTGGCGGGGTGAGCCGATCACCCGCACCGCGGGCAACGGTGAGCCCGTCGACGTGCGCCTCTTCCCGCGCCCTGTGCAGGGCGAACTCGACTTCTACACCGCGATCGTCGGCAACCCGGACAGCTACCGGCAGGCCGCGGCAGGCGGCTACGGCGTGATCACGAACCTGATGGCGCAGAGCGTTGACGAACTGGCGGCCAACGTCGCGCTCTACCGCGAGACCCGCGCCGCGCACGGTCTCGACCCGGCGGCCGGGCGGGTGGTGGTGCTGATGCACACCTACCTGGGTGAGGACACCGCGCAGGTCCGCGCCGAGGCGTACCGGCCGTTCTGCGACTACCTGCGGTCCTCGCTGGCGCTGTTCAGCCAGCTCACCAACAGCCTGGGCTTCTCGATCGACCTCGAGAACACCCCCGCCGACGACCTCGACTTCCTGCTCTCGCGCGCCTACGACCGCTACTGCGCGGACCGGGCGCTGATCGGCAGTCCGGCCGACGTGGAACCGATCGCGCGGGCACTGGCCGCGCTGGGCGTCGACGAGATCGCCTGCTTCGTCGACTTCGGCCTGCCACCGGCCCGCATCACCGCCGCCCTGCCCGCCATCGGCACCCTTCGATCGGCGTTCCTCTCCCCCGCCCAACCCGCTGTTGCCGAGGTGGTCGAGCGCGCGCCGGAGATCCAGGAGATGACGATCGCCGAACGGCAGATCTGGTACCTGGAGCAGGCCTTCCCCAACCGGCCGACGCACAACGAGACGCTGATCGTGCGGCTCGACGGGGACCTCGACGTCGCCGCGCTGCGGTCCGCCATGTCCGCCGTCGCCGCCAGGCACCCGTCGCTGCGCGCGGTGTTCGGTGAGGTCGACGGTGAACCGCGGCGGATTGTGGCCTCTTCGCGGCAGATCGACCTCCCGGTGGTCGACGACCTCGGCGCCGACGCGACGATCGCGGCGAACCGGATAGCGGCCGTGGAGACCGAGCGGGCGTTCGACCTGGCCGCGGGCCCGCTGTTCGAGCCGCGGCTGGTGCGGCTCGGCGCGCGCCAGCACCTGCTGGTGCTCCGCATCCATCACCTGGTGATCGACACGTGGTCCGCGACCATCCTGTCGACCGAGATCGCCGCCTGCTACCGCGCCGCCGTGGCAGGCGCCGAACCGGAACTACCCGAGCCCAGCGCGCGGCGGACGCTGCCGCGGGTGCCGTCCGAGTCACTCGCCTACTGGACACGGCTCCTCTCCGACGCGCCCTCCGGACTGGCGCTGCCCACCGATCGGCCACGGCGGGCCCAGCCGTCAGGGCGTGGTGCGACCGTCGGGGTCGACCTGGGTGCCGCGACGACATCGGCGGTTCGCGCTCTCGCCCGGGAAATCCGCGCCACGCCGTTCATGGTTGTGCTGGCTGGTTTCGCCTTGGCGCTGCGCAAGCTGAGCGGCGAGAAGGACATGATGGTCGGCACCCCCATCGCGCACCGGCCGGAGGGCACGGAGAAGACCGTCGGGTTCTTCGTGCACACGTTGCCGCTGCGTCTGCGCGCGTCCGACGAGGAGACTCTCGCGGACCTGGTTCGGGTGGTGCGCGAGCAGGTGCTGGGGGCGCAGGACCACCGGGCGGTGCCACTGCCGGAGATCGTCCGTGCGCTCGGCGGCTCGTCGGACCCGCTGCGGAACCCGCTGTTCGACGTGGTGGTGCGGATCAACGGCGACGCGCCCTTCGAGCTGGACCTGCCTGATGTGGTGGCCACGCTGCAGGACGCCGCGATCGACCGGGCGCCGGTGGACCTGGCGCTGCTGCTGACCATCCAGGGCGACACGATCCGCGGCAAGCTGAACTACGCGGTCGACCTGTTCGACGCGCCCACTGCCGAGCGGGTGGCCGCGACCTTCCACTCGGTGCTGGCCGCCGGGTTGGCCGGTCCCGAGCGCGTGCTCGGCGACCTGGTCGCCCCCACTGGCGCCGAAGCGCGGGAGCTCACGGACTGGCAGGACGGCGGTGAACGTGTGCGGCCGCCGTCGCTGCTGCACCACGGTCTGTCCGAAGTGGATGGCCTCGCGGTTGTTGACGAGACCGGCGAGGTGAGCCGGTCTGAGCTGCTGCGCAGGGCAGCGGCGGTGAGCGCGGCGGTTGAAGGTGTTCCCCCAGGGCCGATTGGCGTGCATCTGCCTCGGAGTGCTGACGCGGTCGCGGCGTTGGTCGGTGTGTTGCGGGCCGGGCGGTCGTTCGTGCCCCTGGATCCGGCACAGCCCTCGGGTCGACTCGCGATCATGCTCGCCGAGGCCGAGGTCGCTGCCGTGGTGACCCGGTCGGCGCTGGTCGGCGCGCTGCCGGACGGACTGCCGTTCGTGCTGGTGGACGACCTGCCAGACGGCAGGCCCGGCGAGGTCGTGGCGCGCACACCGGAGGATGTCGCGTACGTGCTGTTCACCTCGGGGTCGACCGGGGTGCCGAAGGGCTGCGTGGTCGAGCACCGGGCGATCACCAACACACTGGACTGGCTGGGCCGCGACCTGGGGATCACCTCGGCCGACCGGCTGTGCTGGTTCTCCAGTCCCGGGTTCGACGCCTCGGCCATCGAGGTGTGGCCCGCGTTGCGCGCGGGTGCGTCCTTGCACGTCGTCCCGCCGGAACTGCGACTGGACCCGGTGGGGTTGCGGGACTGGTTGGTCCGTACCGGGATCACCGTGGCTTTCGTCCCCACGCCGGTGTGTGAGCTCCTGCTCGACCTCGACTGGCCCGCGACCGCTCTGCGGCACCTGCTGACCGGCGGTGACCGGCTGCGACGCCGCCCCGCCGAATCGGTGCCGTTCACGGTGTGGAACGTCTACGGGCCAACGGAAGCCGCGGTCGTGTCGACGTGGACACGGGTGTCGCCAGGAGATGACACACCGCCGACGATCGGGCACCCGGTGCCCGGCACGTGGGTGCGGGTGCTGGACGACCAGGGCAAACAGGTCCCAGCAGGCGTCTCCGGGGAGTTGTACCTAGGCGGCGAGCAGTTGGCGCGGCGCTACGTGTCCCCCGAGGAGACCGCCGCCCGGTTCGTCCAACACCCCGAGCACGGGCGGCTCTACCGCACGGGCGACGTTGTGCGCTGGCGGTTCGACGGTCAGTTGGAGTTCCTGCACCGCAACGACTCCCAAGTGCAGATCCGCGGATACCGCGTCGAACCTGGCGAGGTCGAGCACCAGTTGCGGACCCTGCCGGGAGTGCGCGAGGCCGCGGTCCGGGTGGTGGGCGATTCCCTCGCCGCATACGTGGTGACAGATTCCACTGTGGACTCACTGCGCGCCGGACTCGCCACCAGGTTGCCGGACTACATGGTGCCCGCCGCGTGGATGGCGCTACCCGCCTTGCCGCTGAACACCAGCGGCAAGCTCGACCGGAACGCATTGCCGGAGATCACCGGCGGTGAGGTCACCACCCCGGTGACGGCGCTCGAACGACGGCTGCACGAGGTGTGGTGCGCCGAGCTGGGTGTGGAGTCCGCGAGCGTGACGGCGACGTTCTTCGAGTTGGGCGGCCACTCGCTGACCGCCATCCGAATGGTGAACCGGCTGCGGGCCGAGTTCGGACCGGTGCTCGGAGTGCTGGACTTCCTGCGCACACCCACCATCCGCGGACTCGCCGAGAAGGTGGCGCCCCAGCACGAAATCGAGCGAACGGCGCCCGCGAGTCTCGGGCAGTTGCACGGGTACCGGTTGATGCGCACCAGCGACACACCGAGCGTCCTGACGATCGCGATGCGGTTCGCACTGCGCGGCGCGGTTGACGTGACTGCGCTGGAGACCGCGCTGACCGCGCTCGTGGTCCGACACCCGGCGCTACGCACGAGGTACCGCTACGACGGTGTGGACCTGTGGCAAGAAGTACTTGTCGCACAGCCGGTTCCGTTGCCTGTCGTCCCCGTGACCCCGGAGACGCTCAACGACGTGGTGACGGACTGGGCCGCGCGACCGTTCGACCTCGACGGTGCGCCCGCGTTCCGACCGGTGCTGTTCCCGGTGTCGGCCGAGCACTCCGAGCTGCTGCTGGCCGTGCACCACTCGTTCAGCGACGGCTGGTCGATGGGGATCATGATCACCGAACTCACTGCGCTGTACCGGGCCGCGGTGACCGGCACCGCAGCGGAGTTGGCGGACCTGACCGCCGACTACCTCGACTTCACCACCTGGGAACGGTCCTACTTGGACTCGTCCAGGACGCGGGAGATGATCGCGGGATGGGTCGCGCAGGTCAGGGCGGCCGGGACGGGGCCCCTGCTGCTGCCCGCGGACCGGCCCCGCGGTGAGCGGCTGACCGGGGTCGGCGACTCCGTCACCGCGGCGCTGTCGCCGGAACTGGTCGCCAGGGTGAACACGGCGGCGGTGGACGCGGGGACGACGCCGTTCGCGGTGCTGCTGGCCGCGTTCGCCGCGCTGGGCCACGAGCTGACGGGTGCGTCTGTGATCGCCGCGCACAGCAGTGCCGCGAACCGGCCCGAGGCGGCGTTCGAAGACGTTGTCGGCGTGTTCACGCACACGTCGTGGCTGATGGTGCCGGTCGCGGGCGCACGGTCGTTCCACGACCTGATCATCCGCGCGACCGAAGCCCTGTGGCAGCGATTGGACCTGCAGTCGGTGCCCGCCGCGGTGCTGAACGAGGAACTCGGTGGTCCGTTCGGCGGAAGGCCGCCGCGGGTGCTGTTCGGCCTCTACAACTCGCCACTGCCGGACCTCGAACTCGTCGGCACCACACCCGCGCACCCGGAGGACGTCACATTCCCCGTGGCGCGGGCGGAACAGGGGTGGGCGCTGGCACCGACGGCGGACGGCGGTCTGCTGCTCTACGTGGAGTACTCGACCGACCTGTTCGACGCCGCCACCGTCGCGGGCTGGACCGAGCGCTTCGTCGACCTGCTCGAACGCGGCCTCACAACACCGGACGCGCGCACCTGGGAATAGCGTTCACCGACAGTGGGAATCTCGATGATCGTGTTTGTGGACGGCGAATTGTTTCCCACACAAATCCTTTTCGCGTGTACGACATTTCGGTAATCTGGCGGCGCCGTCCCATTCAGCTCCTTCCCGCGGTGTCCCCCGCGGTCCCCCGCACCCTGATTCGAGAGGAACCACCGGTGCGCCTCCTCGCACGCACGCACGTCCTGCCAGCCTCCCTGGCACTGGCGAGCATCGCCCTCGTCGGCGTCCTCGTCCCGGCCGCCTCAGCCGGTCCGCGGGCCGAGGGCGACTCGAGCTACCTGCTCACCACCACCCCGCCCAGCTCGCCGCCGTCGACCACCGGCACCTGGGACCCCTGCTACCAGGGCCCGCCCTCGAGCCCGCCATCGGGCACGACCTTCCTGGCCACCCCCACGCAGACCAGCAACACCATGCCGACCAGCGTGCCGACCACCCCCCGGCCACCGCTGCCCGGTGAGAACTTCGCCCTCTCGGGCGTCGCCAGGTCCTCCTCGAACCTGACGGCCCACTACCTGCCGTCGAAGGTCAACGACGGCAACACCGGTACCGCCGCCAACTGCAATTACGCCTGGGTCAGCGCCAACCGCGGCCTGGACAACATCGAGTGGGTGTCGGTCACCTGGCCCATCACCCGCAGCGTCAGCCACGTCGTCGTGCACAACACGCTCGGCCTGGAGACCCGCGACTTCGACATCCAGCTGCTCAACGAGAACGGCCGGGTCTGGGACACCGTCGCCACCTACAACAACAACACGGCGACCGTCGTCAAGTCGTGGTTCGGCGCCCGCAACACCCGCGGCGTCCGCATCCTGGTGAAGGTGGGCACCACCGCGAGCCCGACCATCGCCCGCGTCAACGAGATCCAGGCGTTCGCCTACTGATACCGCCGATCGGGGTGGGCGCGACCGCGCCCACCCCGATCGGGCCAGGTGGGGGCGCTGGAGTCCACATGTACCACGACACCCGGCGCGTCCACTTGGGCTATCAGCTCGGATACGCTGATTTCCGTTAACTGGCAACGGTTTCACCCGGAGTTCCGGCCGCTAGCATGAGCGGACCGACACTTCGGAGGCTGCATGTACCTCAGGCGGGTTCGTCGACGGAGTCCTGTTCTCCTGGGCGCCGCGCTCTTATCGGTTGGCGCGCTGATAGCGGGCAGCACCGGCGCGGTGGCCGCGCCCCCACCGGAAGGGCCCGAACACCAGTGGCAGTACGACCACTGGCCCCAGCAGCAACCGTGGCAGCAGACGCGCGACGAGGTCAGGGTGGCGGCGCTGGGCGGGTTCCCCGGCCCGGTCGACCCGCAGAACTGGGTGAACCCCGACCACATGACCTGGGAACGGGACTACCGCAAGGTCCCCGGCACCAACTGGGCTGACCCGGCGGTCAAGGGGTCGACGCGCACCTTCAAGGGCGCGCTGGTGCTGGTGGACTACTCCAACCAGCCGTTCGTCGTGACCCAGCCAGCGCACTCGACCGTGTTCGGCAACCCCAGCACCGAGGCCAACGGCATCCCGCGTGCGCAGGTCGGGCAGTACTACCAGGACTTCCTCAACAAGCCGGGCAAGCTCAACCGCGGCCACACCGTGCACGAGTACTGGATGGAGAACTCCGGTGGGCGCTACGGCGTCGACCTGAAGGCGTTCGGCCCGTACACGATGCCGGGCAAGGACCACGAGTACGGCATGGAGTTCCAGGCGGGCACCGGCTGCCCGGCCGGGGACACCTGCACCCGCGACCTGCGCACCGACGGCCGCGCCGCCTGGGTGGCCGACGTCGGCGCCCAGGTGCCCGCCGGGTTCGACTTCGTCTACTTCCTGTCCGCGGGCCAGGACGAGACGAGCACCTGGCAGGAGTTCGGCACGATGAAGTTCCCGGCCAAGGAGGACGTGACCGACGCGTTCGGGCCGCCGGACGAGGCGCTGCCCAACTGGTCGCGCACCCGCTACGTGGACTGGACCTCCTGGGCGTCGGGTTCCACCTTGTGGCCCAACGCCGGTGGCGGGTCGTCGACGCAGGCGGAGAGCTCGGGGCAGGGCGTGTACGCGCACGAGCTGAGCCACCTGCTCGGCATCGGCGACAACTACAACAACCCCTTCGGCACCCCGCCGCGCCGCGACTACTCCGGCATCTGGGACATGCTCTCCCGCGGGTCGTTCAACGGACCGGGCGGGCCGCACTCGCGCTGGGTCATCCCGGCCACCGGCGGCGCGTCGATGGGCGCGCAGCACATCCTGCGCAACAAGATCAAGCTCGGGATCGTCGACGAGCGCAACGTGCTGCGGCTCTCCCGCGAGGCACTGGCCGACTCCGGCGTGGTGGTCGCGCAGGTCACCGCGCGCACGGTGCAGCCGGGCCGCGACGGGCTCTCCGGGGTCAACATCGCCTTCACCGGCGGCGACCACACCCCGGCGTGCGACATCACCACCAACCCGTACTGCGACGGCGGCGGCTACGAGAACTACACCGTCGAGGTCGTCGACCGGATGGGCTCGGACTCGTTCACGCCGGACTCCGGTGTGCTGCTGGCCAAGACCAAGAACGAGGACCGCGCCCCGTTCGCCTGGGTGATCGACGCCAACCCGCAGGACATCGGCATGACCGACTACGTCCTGCCCGACGGCCGCAAGGTCCCCATCACCCTCGGCGACTACCGCCAGCTCTCCGACGCCCTGTTCCACGCGGGCACGGGATCAGGCAGCGAGTACGAGTTCGTCGACCAGGCCAACCGCCTGCACTTCTACGTCCTCGACGTCAAACGCGACCGCAAGGGCATCCTGTCCTACACGATCGCGATCCGCTCCCTCGACGGCGCAGGCCCCCAACGCCGCGGCGTCCGCCTCCAGCCCACAGTGGCCCGGGCGAACCACGGCCTGGCGACCTGCCAGATCCCCCTCCTCAACACCGGCCGCGCCACCAAACCCGCAGGCCAACACCCCGAAGACGTCAGCACCTACCTCAACAACGACGTCTACCGCATCACCGCCAAGACCACCGACCGCGGCTGGACGGTCCAGGTACCAAACGCCTTGGCCACGGCCAAGTTCGGCCACCAGGTCCAGATCCCGATCAACGTCAAGCGCGACAGCGGCCCCCCGGTCACCAAGGTGACCCTGACCGCCACCTCCGAGAGCAACCCATCGGCGACCGCCACCACCACGTGCGTGGTGCTCGGCCGGTGAGTTACCGGGAGCGGGCACAACCGCGTGCCCGCTCCCGGGCTCGGATCCGCATCTCGCGACGTCGTGTTAGCACTGTGTCACCATGTGACGATGTCGATCGCGTCGTTGCAGCCCTATCTGACGGCCATCGCCGCGGTGGTCAGCCTGACCACGCTTGCCATGATCCTGCGCCTGTCCGTCTCGTTCCGCCAAGCGGCTCGGGACCGTGCCGAGGTTCTAGAGGAAAAGAACAAGTACCTCCAAGAGCAGCTGGCCGCGTCGGAATCGATGTCCAAACGCGTAGATGAGTTCCGCGCACTGGAAAACGGACAGCTCAAGGAACAGTTGCGAGCGCTGCTCGATGACACTGGCGCCACCCTTGACGCGCTTGTCGTCGGCAAAGTCACCGACAGCCTCGAGGCGGGCATCAGGAACTCCATCGAGTCCTTGGTCCGTCGGATGGAGACCAGGCAGGACGAGATCGCAGATCCTGCCTGGCACCTCGAGCTCGCGAAGGGGCACATGGTCGGGCACGACTGGCTCCAGGCGGCGGTGCACTTCGGCGAGTACCTGAAGGTCCATTCGGACGATCCGGTTGTGCACTTCTCGCGAGGAGTCGCCTTCACCAATGCCCGCGCAGGCCGTTCGACCGATCTGGCCGCGATGCTGTCCTACAGCCAAGCTGTCGCTCACACAGCCGACAACGACATCGCGCTCAGGGCGCTGTGCCTCTCGCGACGCGGAGCGATGCTCAAACGTCTCAGCCGCCTTGACGAGGCTGAGGCCGACCTCCGCCTTGCCCTGCGCTGGAACTCGGACAGGGCGACGTTCAAGGACATCTGGTACAACCTCGCCTGCGTGCACGCCATGCGAGGAGAACGCGACCAACTGCTCGCGATGGTGGACAAGCTAAAGGGAAGCCACCTCGAGATCAGCAGGATCCGAGACCACCTTGGCACCTACTTCGCCGGATTCGCCGAGGATGAAGAGTTCTCGCGGGCGATCGGCGTGTAGCTGCGGTGATGGCTGCGACGCGGTACCCGCTCCCGCGCTCGGCAGGTGCTGGGGTTAGGGCAGGTGGGTGGTGAGGGCGGAACGGGAGGTGGAGCCGAGTTTGGCCAGGATGGTGGCCACGTGGGATTGGATGGTTCGGCGGGGTAGGGACAGGGCTGTGCCGATCTCCGGGTTGGACATGCCGTGGGTTACGAGTTCGGCGATGCGTTTCTCCAGGGGGGACAGGGCTTCGGCGGCGGGGTACTGGGTCGGGCGGGGGTGGCCCAGGGTCTGCATGCGGGTATCGAGCCTGTGGAGGTCCCAGTGGGCGGAGCGGGCTGTGAACAGGGCCGTCGCTTCGGTGCGGGTGGCGGTGGCGGCTTCTACGTCGCCTTGGGTGGCTAAAGCTATGGTGGCGTCGGCGAGGGCTGTTGCCAGTTCTACTGGGCGGCCGACTTCGCGGTAGTGGGTGGCGGCGCTCAGGGCTGGGGCTGGGTCGCCGGTGATGAGGGTTTGGCAGTGGGCAAGGGCGGCCGCGGCGCGGGCCGGGGTGACTTCCTTTGAAGCCTCCTCGATGGACACCGCCAGGGCCTGTTCGGCTACAGATGTAGACCCCGCGGCCAGGGCGAGGCGGATGACGTCGGGGAGCCATTGGTGGCGGAGCATGAGGCGGGCGTAGTCGGGGCGTAAGACCGGTTCCAGGAGGCGGAGGGCCTCGGGCAGGTCGCCGCGTTGTTCGGCGGCCAGGGCGGTCGCGGCGAGGTGGAAGTCGTAGCTCTCGCGTTCGGAGTCGGTGCTCGGCTGGTGCGCTCGAGCGGCGTCGAGGTGCGCGGCGGCCTGGGCCCGGTCGCCTCTGCGGCCCGCGATGAGGGCGGCGACGCCGTGCAGCAGCAGGGCCGCGGAACCGGGCTCGCGCATGCCGTAGAACGTGATCGCCGGGCCGTCCTCGGTGACGGTCTCCAGTTCGGCGAGGGCCTCGTCCCACCGGCCGGTCCAGTAGTGGTGCACCGCCGCCGACACCTGCATCCCGGCAGGCAGGCTGTGCCGGGCCGCGACGGCCCTGGCCGTGCGCAGCGAGTCCTCCGCCTCGTCGAGCCGGTCCAGGTTCTGCAGGGTGAACATCCGGTTGTCCAGCAGGTCGAAGCGCAGCTCCGCGTGCGCCCCCACCTCGGTGATCGCCCGGTCGACCCACCCCAGCGCGCGCTCGTGGTCGCGGCGGATGGAGTGCACCAGCCACAGGGTCTGCGCCGCGTGCGCCTTGGGGTACGGGGCGAGCGCCTCGGCGTGGGCGTCCACAGCGGACAGTTCGGCGGCCGACAGGTCCGCCAGGTCGCCCCGGCGGAAGTTGGCCAGCAGCGACTGGTGCCGCACCCGCCACAGCTCCGGTACGTCCTCGACCGCCAAAGCCGCGCGCAGCCGGGTGATCGCCTCCTCCCCCGCCCCCGCGCGGTGACAGGCCGCCGCCAGCAGGTGCCGCATCTCCGCGGCCTGAGCCGGATCGGGGTCCAGGTCCAGCCCAGCGGTAGCGGCGCTGGACGGGTCGCGGCCGAGTCGGAACTGGGCGCGGGCGAGCGCCGCGTGCAGTGACGCCACCCGTGCGCCCGTGTCCACCGCCCGCTCCAACACCGCGACAGCGACCAGTGGCGCGCGGTTTCCGATCGTGGCGTGGTGCGCGACCAACCACCCGGTCACCCACGGATCGGCCGGGACCTCCCCCGCGGCGAGTTGCTCCGCGACCCGCTCGACCGACGCGCCCACCCGCGTCAACGCCGCCGCAGCCGCCCGGTGCGCAACGGTGCGCTCCCCCGCCGACATGCTCTCGTACACCGCTTGGCGCAGCAACGAATGCCGGAACGCGAGCCGATCCCCGGCTTCCACCACAACCGATGCGGTCAACGCCTCGTCAAGTCGCACAACGAGCTCGGCAACGGCAAGGCCAGCCACCTCGGCCAGTTCCTCCACACCGAACTCGACCCCCAGCAACGCGGCCGAGCGCAGCAGCGCACGAGTGTCCGGCGAGAGCAGTTCGACCGTCTGGTGCACCGCCGACAGCAACGACCGGGGCGCGAGCGCAACAGTGCTCGGCGCGACCTCGGCGATCCCGTCGGTGACCTCGACGGCGCCGGTGCGGGTCAACGCGTGCGCCATCTCGCGCAGGTACAGCGGGTTGCCCGCGGCCCGCGCCGCCATGGTCCGCAGCCGCGGCCCCGGCCCGGCACCGACCAGCCCACCGAGCAGCGACTCGGCGTCGGCCGTGGCCAGCAGGTCGAGGGTGAGCACGTGCCCGCCCCTGGACAGCACCCCGCGCCTGGCCCTGCCGACTTCGGCGCTGCCTGGGGCCGGGCGGGTCGCCGCGACCAGCAGCAGCGGGAGCTGGCGGGTCGCGGCGGTGAGCCGGTGCCAGACGAGGACGCTGGCCGGGTCGGCGCGGTGCAGGTCGTCGAGCACCAGGACCAGCGGTGCCGCGGCGCAGACCCGGTCGACCAGGTCGAGCAGCCGGTCGACGGCGGCCGGGGTCGGGTCGGCGGGTCCCCAGCCGTGGTGGTCGGGGTCGCGGGTGAGCTGGGCCGCCAGGTCGGCGCGGCGCGGATCCGACGAACCGACGTCGACGGCGAGGCAGCGCAGGATGACCTGCAGCGGTGCGCGCTGGTCGGTGGGGCTGGCCCAGCCGAGCTGGCAACCCTGGTCCGCGGCGTCGGCGAGCGCGGCGGCCAGCAGCGCGGACTTGCCCAGGCCGGGCTCGCCCTCCACCCACACGGCGTTGCCCCGCCCGGCGGCCGCTTCGGCGACCAGGCCGCGCAGGGTGGACACCTCGGTCGACCGGCCGAGCAGGTCGGACCGGGTCACCGTCGCGGGCAGGACCAGCAGGCGCCGCGGTGCCCGGTCGGCCGCGTGGTGCAGGGACGGGTCACGCGTGACGATCCGCTCGTGCAGTGCCCGCAACGCCGGGCCGGGTTCGATGCCGAGCTCGTCGGCGAGGGCCCGCCGGGTGTCGTCGTAGACGGCCAGCGCGTCGGTGCGCCTGCCCGATCTGTGCAGGGCGAGCATCAGGTGTTCGCGCAGCCGCTCGTCGCGGGGGTCGCGGGCGACCAACTCGGTCAGCTCCGCGACCGCTTCGCTGTGCGCGCCGAGTTCCATCACCGCGCGCACCCGCAGTTCCAGCGCCCGAGCCCGGGATTCGGTCAACCGGTGCCGTTCCAGCTCGGCGGACGGTCCGGGGACCCCGGCGTAGGCGTCGCCGTGCCAGAGGGTCAGCGCGTCGTCGAGGCGCTGGCGGGCACCGCGCCAGTCACCGTCTTCGCCCTGTTGGGCCGCCGTGGTGCGGGCGAGGTCGAACGCGGTGGCGTCCACGGCGGCCGGGTCCACGCGTAGGCGGTATCCGGCGGTGGTCGACTCAAGCAGGGCACGGGCGTCACCGAGCGCGCGGCGCAGGCCGGACACGTAGGTGTGCAGGCTGCCGCGGGCGCTGGCGGGTGGGTCGTCGCCCCAGATTCCGTCGACCAGGTCCGCGGTCGGCACCGCGATCCCGGCTCTGGCTGCGAGCATGCCGAGGACCGCGCGCTGCCTGGCCGGTCCCAGCGCGAGTTCGGTGTCGCCGCGCCACGCCCGCATCGGCCCGAGCACGCGCACCCGGACCGGCTCCGCCGTCAAGACGTCTCCCATCGCTGCCACCCTCCCGTCACGAGCGGGGTGCGCGGGAGGTTCACCGCCATTTCATCCCCTGTTCGGCGATCGGTGTTCGCCCGGCAGGAGCAATCAGGCTTCCACCCGCGCGGACTCCGGTGTATCACCTGGCAGCAGCAGTCGGACGAGGGAGGCCGTGAGTTCGGTGCGCGCCGGGGCGGGCAGGTCGTCCTGGGCGATGGCGTGGCGCAAGGCCCGCACGGCCAGGGCTGGGGTGAGCACGTCGACGTTGTTCGCCAACCAGTCAGCCGCCCACCCGTGCATGGGTGCGGCCCCTTCCAACAGGTGCGTCACGACCAGGTCTGCCGAGATGTGGGCAGCGGCGAGGTCCTTGGCCAACTCGCGGTGCAACACGACCCGCACCGCGCGCGGCAGGCCTTCCACCAGAACCCGCCTGACCGAGGGCTGGGCGAACCGCACCCGCCCTTCGGCCTCTCGTAGGACATCAGAGGCCAGCGCCTCGGCGAACCACTCCGTCCCCGGGTGTGCCGCCCTCACCTCAGTAGGCGCCCGATCCGTCCCTAGCAACGCGACCCGGCGCAGTGGCTCGACCAGCACCGCGGGCAACATCCCAACCCGGGCTTGAACGACGCGATCAACGTCGCCTGCTGCGTCGATCAACGCTGCCGCGAACCCGGGATTCCCGCCGGACTCCCGCACGACCGCGAGGTCACCACCCGCCAGAGCGGCGATGTCCTGGTCGGCGAGCGGCCCCAGGGTGATCACCAGTGTCGCGTGGTCGCGCAGGGCGGCCAGGTCGGACCTGGGTCGCGTCGCGACGATCAGCGGGGTTCCCCCCGCGAGCCACCGCACGCACCGACGGAGGGCGGCCTCCCCGGCCCACTGCAGGTCATCGAAGACGACCAAACCAGCGCCCACAGGCTCAGGCAGGTCACCCGTCCGCTCCGAGACCTCGTAGCAGCTGTGTGTCACGCCTGTCAGCGCCTCTCGCAGCAACGCTGACTTCCCTGCGCCTATAGGCCCCTCAATCCACACGAGGCCGCTGGGCCTGGCAGCGACCGCACGCAGCGCTGCGACCTCAGCAGTGCGACCCACGTATCCGCTGGCCACGCGCGCGGGCTGGGTGCCGGTGAGGATGCGCTCGTGCAGTGCCCGCAACCCCGGCCCGGGTCGACCGCCCTCGTGGAACACCTCGATGGCCCGCGCGGGGCGCCCGCTGGCGGCCAGTGCGGTCATCAACAGCGACCGCAGGCTGTCGCGGTCCGGGTGCTCGGCGGCGAGCACGGTCAGTTCGGCCGCGGCGTCACCGGCCCTGCCCGCGTCGAGCAGCAGCCGGGTCCGCCGCTCCAACAGGGTCAGCCTGATCTCGGCGAGCCGGGTCCGCTGGCCCTCGGCAAACGGGCCCGTCACCCCGGACAACGGCTCACCACGCCACAACGCCAACGCGGCGTCCACGGCGGCGATGTCGGTCGTGCGGGCCAAGAGGCGGTCGAGGTCCCGCACGTCGAGGCCGTCGTCGGGCAGGTCGAGCAGGTACCCGGACTCTGTGGTGCGCAGCACCTGTCCGGAGGTCCACCTGGCCCGGCTCGGTTCGAGGGCCCGCCTCAGGTCGCCGACGTAGGTCTGGATGATCCGCGCGGCGCTGGCGGGCGGCCGGTCCCACAGCCCGTCCTCCAGCCTGCTCCGGGACACCACCTGACCCGCGCCCATGGCGAGGAGGGCGAACACCGCCTGTCTCCCCGCCGACCCGAGCGGCAGCACGAGCCCGCCGCGGCGCGCCTCGACCGGTCCCAGCAGCCCGGCCCACAACGGCCCCGCGTCGCCCTCCGCCGTCATCAACCCCCGCCATCACCCTGCGCGACTCCCCAGTCACCACGACGGTAGGGCGGTCGCCGGTGCCGCCGCAACCAACCCCCGACCCCGGTCCCGGCGGGCACACCCGGCGGTGTGGCCGGGCAGAGCGGGGCGCACGTGCTTCCGCCGGTGCCTCCGCACGTGGTGCGCTGGGCGCGTCTGCGGAGGTGTGATGGACATCTGGTCCGGGGAAGAGTCCGACGAGCGGGGCGGGCCCGAGGACGGCGAGGGCTTCGCGGGTGAGTTGTTCCTCCAGCTCGCCGACAGCGGCTGGCTGGTGGTGGAACCCGAGGTGGGGCTGCGGGTGATCGCGCAGCTTCGGCAGACGCTGGAGGTGGTGCGCGGCCGGGTGCGGCTCGCCGAGCTCTCCCGCAGGCTGCGCGACACCGCGGGTGACGACCTGGAGCCGGAGGTCGACCAGGCCGCCGTGGACTCGGTGTTCGCCGAGCAGATCACCGCGGGCCGGTGGGAGCAGGCGCTGGTGGAGCTGCCCAAGTACATCGAGGCGTTCCGGCGCGCGGCCGGGCTGCCTGAGCAGCGGGAACCCGAGCGGTAGCGCCCCGGGCGCGGACGTGAAGGATTCGTTGAGTCAGGCCCGACAGGCTGGTGGCACACGAGTGTCGGGGAGGGGAACGCGATGGTGCGAGTCCACGTCGTGGTCCGGTCGGCGGACCCGCTGACGCTGGCCGGGCTGGTCGGGCAGCTGGGGGCGCAGCCGAGGATCCAGGTCAGCACCGGTGGTCAGACCGCGGCGACCGAGGTGGTCGTGGTCGGTGCCGACCGGCTGACCCAGGAGCTGGTCGGCGAGCTGCGCGCCGCGGCCGCGGAGTTCGGCGCGCCGGTGGTGCTGGTCGCCGACGGGGTGACCGAAGGGGAACTGCTCGCGGCCGTGGAGTGCCGGGTCGTCGCGGTGGTGCCGCGGGCGTCGGCGACCGGGGGGCGGTTGGCGCACGCGGTGCTCACGGCGGCGGAGGGCGGCGGGGTGCTGGGGCCGGAGCTGGTCGGGGGCCTGCTCAAGCACCTCGACCGCATCCAGCGCGACCTGCTCGCCCCGCGCGGGCTGACCGCGTCCGGGCTGACCACGCGGGAGATCCACGTGCTGCGGCTGATGGCCGACGGGCACGACACCGCCGAGATCGGCGTCCAGCTGTGCTACTCGGAACGCATGATCAAGAACGTCATCCACGGCCTGACCCGGCGGCTGAACCTGCGCAACCGGTCCCACGCGGTGGCCTACGCGCTGCGGGCGGGTGTGATCTAGGTCCGGTGATCGATTGGGCACTGACCGTGGGTGGGTAAGGGCAACGCGGGCGCCGCGGCGCTGCGGGGGCCGAGCCCGTGCGAGCACCGTGGTGCCGACAACGCGACGTCCGCAGGGGGTCGTCGCGCGGGGTCGGCGAGGGAGGACGCGGATGCGGCGGGGACGGGTGGCATGGCTGCTGGCGGTGGTCGCGCTGGGGGCGCAGGCGGTGGCCGGGTGTTCGGCGAGTGCCGAGCAGGGGAAGGTGCGGATCACCGTGGCGACCTTCGGCGAGTTCGGCTACGAGCCGCTGTTCGCCGAGTACGAGCGGCTCAACCCGGGGATCGACCTGGTCGGCCGGGTCACCGACTTCGACTCGCACCACAAGGGGCTGATCACCGCGCTGGCCGCCGGTCGGGGCGCGGCGGACGTGGTGGCCGTCGAGGAGCAGTACCTGCCCGCGCTGCGCCGCTCGCGCGACAAGCTGGTGGACCTGTCCCGCTTCGGGGCCCGGGAGCTGCGGGACCGGTGGACGCCGTGGAAGTGGGAGCAGGGCGTCGTCGGGGACGCGGTGCTCGGGCTCGGGACCGACATGGGCGGCCTGGCCATGTGCTACCGAACCGACCTGGTCGCGCGCGCGGGCCTGCCGACCGACAGGGACGCCCTCGCCGCGCTATGGCCGACCTGGGAGGCCTACGCCGAGGTCGCCGACCGGTTCGCCGCGCGGGTGCCCGACGCCAAGTTCACCGACTCGGCGGGCACGGTCTACACGGCGATGCTCAACCAGGCGCAGGAGAACTACTTCCGCACCGCCGACGACGCGTTCATCGGCGACAGCAACCCGGCGGTGACCCACGCGTTCACCCTCGCGGGGTCGATCGGCGCCAAACACCAGACCGCCGCCCTCACCACCTTCACCCAACCGTGGAACGTCGGCATCAACCAGGGCGCGTTCGCCACGATGACCTGCCCCGCGTGGATGCTGGCCCAGATCAAACAAGCCGGTGGCCCCGGCGGCGCCGGAACCTGGGACGTGACCACCGTCCCCGGCGGCGCGGGCAACTGGGGCGGCTCGTACCTGGTGGTCCCCGCACAGGGCGAACACATCGAAGCCGCCTACGCCGCAGCGAAGTGGCTGACCGCGCCGGAACAGCAGAAACGCCTCTTCGAGACCGACAACATCCTGCCCAGCCAACCCAGCGTGTACCGCGACCCGACGGTGCTGTCGCAGACCGACCCGTACTTCCGAGGAGCACCGATCGGACGGATCTACGCGGCCTCGTCAGATGCGGTGCGGCCCAATCACCGGGGCGTGCGAGACGCGGACGTCCGCCCGATCTTCGGCCGCGCCCTCGGCCGCATCGAAGACGGCAAGCAAACCGTCGACCAAGCATGGCGACAAGCCGTCGACGAGGCCCACACGGTCCTCCGGTGAGGCGGAAAATCGAGCCCGGTGTGTCCATCGCGGAGGCGGCGCGCCAGTTGGGCCTGGTCAAGCAGACTCTGAGGAACTGGGGCGCGTGGCGGCGTTGTGTCCGATGTGGATGGTCGGACCCCGGTGGTGGGTCTGTACGCGAGGTGTTCGCCGAGCCGCGCCGCACCCTGGATACCGTCGTATCCACGCCGAGCTCGCACGCCGAGCCGTGACCTGCGGGTCGGAACTCATGCGAGCGCTTAAGCGTGAGCTGGGACGGTTCCCGGTCGGGCCACGACGTCAGCCGGTCATGACCATCCAGGTGCCGGAAGTCCACGCCACACCCGGCCTCCTCCGCCGCCGTGATGTCACCGCCGACCGCCCCGGACGGGAACTAGTGGGAGACATCACCCATATCCCCGCCAGGCAAGGATGGCTCTATGACCTCCACTCGCGCCACACTCACCCCATACACTGCCTTTCAGGGAATTGCCGCCTACATCGAACTCTTCTGCAGCCACACCCGAATCCACTCCACCCTCGGCTTCATCACCCCAATGAAGCCGAAAACCACTACCACGCAACATCATCAGCAGCCTGAAACCCACATAGCTACTGTCCGAGAACCCCATGGCAGCCCACCCGGGCCGCCCACACAGAGCGTATCGGGTTTCGGGCCCTGTCAAGAGGGTTCGGCCGGGGCTGTGGACAGGTGAGGCCGTTGTGGACAACGAGGGTCCGAGCTCCCGGGGCGCGAGCGGTCGCGCCGTACCTGCTCGTAGCGCCGTTCTTCCTCGTCTTCGGGGCCTTCGGGGTGTTCCCGTTGGTGCGCACGGCATGGGTGTCGGTGCACCGGTGGCACCTCATCGGGGGCGACGAGGGCTTCCGAGGATTGGACAACTTCCGCCACCTGCTCGGGGATCCGCTGTTCTACAACGCCCTGGGCAACACCGTGAGCATCTTCCTGCTGGCGACCGTCCCCCAACTCGCACTGGCCCTATGCATCGCAACGTTGTTGGCGCGGCGCAGGCCCGCTTGGCAGGTGTTGGTGCTCGTCCCGAACGTGGTGCCGGTGGTGGCGGTCGCATTGGTGTTCGGGCAGTTGCTGGGCCGCGACTACGGCATAGTCAACTTCCTGCTCGGGCAGGTGGGGGTCGGCCCGATCTCGTGGCAGGCCGAGACGTGGGCGGCGCACCTGGGTGTCGCGGTGATGGTGATGTGGCGGTGGACCGGGTACACCGCACTGCTGTACCTCGCCGCGATGCGATCCGTGCCGCGCGAGCTCTACGAGGCCGCCGCGTTGGACGGGGCCGGTGGGTGGCAGCGGTTCCGCGTGGTCACGCTGCCCGGGATCCGCCCCACGGTGCTGTTCACCGTGGTCGCCTCGGCCATCGGTGGGGTTCAGATGTTCACCGAACCCCAACTGTTCGACGGTTCCGGGCTCGCGGGCGCGGGTGGCAGCGACCGCCAGTTCCAGACCGTGGCGATGTACCTGTACGAGGTGGGCTTCGGGCGGTTCGACGCCGGGTACGCGGCCGCGATGACCTGGGTCCTCTTCCTTTTCTGCGCTGCTTTCGCCGCCACAGCGGTCGTTCTCGTGCGCCGACTGGTCAGCCGATGACCGTCCGCGTCCGGCACCTGGCCGCGCTGGCCGCTTTGGTGGTGTTCTCGCTCTTCCCGCTCTACTCGACCGTCGTGGTGGCCTCGCACGACAACGCGGACCTGGCGAGGGCGACTCCCCCGCTGCTGCCGGGTGGGCGGTTGCTCGACCACGTCAGCGAACTCCTCGACCGGGTGGACCTCGGCCAGGCGATGGTCAACTCGGCGGTGATCGCGGGCACGGTAGCCGTCGCGAACGCGTTGTTCTGCACGGTGGCGGGGTTCGCGTTCGCGCGGTTGCGGTTCCGCGGCAGGGAAGCGCTGTTCGCCGTGGTGCTGGGATCGGCGATGGTGCCGACCCAGCTCGGCATCGTGCCGGTGTTCATGGTGGTCGACGCGCTGGGGTGGTACGACACGTTCGCGGCGGCGATCGTGCCCGGGCTGGTCAGCGCGTTCGGGGTGTTCTGGATGCGGCAAGCCTGCCTGGAAGCGGTGTCGGACGAGCTGGTGGACGCCGCGAAGGTCGACGGGTGTTCGCTGGCGCGGGTCTACTGGCACGTGGCG
The DNA here is from genome assembly GCF_016907695.1 of Actinokineospora baliensis. Lineage (NCBI taxonomy): Bacteria > Bacillati > Actinomycetota > Actinomycetes > Pseudonocardiales > Pseudonocardiaceae > Actinokineospora > Actinokineospora baliensis. Next base: position 5,642,423 of record NZ_JAFBCK010000001.1, read on the forward strand.
CTCCCGGCACTGCGCGGTCCTGCGGCGGTCCTTGCGATGCTCTCGTTCGCCACGTCCTGGAACGAGTTCAGCTGGCCGCTGGTCGCGCTCGACCCGAACGACACCCCCACCGCGCAGGTCGTGCTGTCGCGGTTGGCGGGCGGCTACTACACCGACTACCCGCTCGTGCTGACCGGGGTGCTCGTGAGCATCGTGCCGGTCCTGCTGCTGTTCGTCCTGTTCGCCAGGAAGGTCGTGGCCGTGCTCGCGCGCGGCGCGGCCGAGACCGGGAGGTGATGTGCTGTGGCAGGGGATCGGGTCTTCCCGCCGGGGTTCCTGTGGGGTGCCGCGACAGCGGCGTACCAGATCGAGGGCGCGGCGGCGGAGGACGGGCGCGGACCGTCCATCTGGGACACTTTCGCGACCGTGCCGGGAGCGGTCGAGGGTGGTGCCAGCGGCGCCACGGCGTGCGACCACTACCACCGCTTCCGCGAGGACGTCGCGCTGCTCGGCGAACTCGGCCTCGGCGCGTACCGCTTCTCCACCGCGTGGCCGAGGGTCATGCCCGACGGCCGCACCCCGAACCCGGCGGGCATCGCGTTCTACGACCGGCTCGTCGACGCGCTCCTCGAACGCGACATCACCCCCGTACTCACCCTCTACCACTGGGACCTGCCGCAAGCGCTGCAAGACCGCGGCGGCTGGCTCGAACGCGACATCGCTTCCTGGTTCACCGAGTACGCGACAACAGTCCACAACAGACTGGGAGACCGCGTCACGCAGTGGACCACGCTCAACGAACCCTTCTGCTCGGCGTTCCTCGGCTACGGAACAGGCGTCCACGCCCCAGGTCTGCGCGATCCGAAGGGTGCGCTGCGAGCGGCCCACCACCACCTGCTGGCCCACGGCCACGCGGCCCGCGCGCTGCGAGCGGCGGGCGCGACCAGCGTCTCCATCGCGCTGAACTTCTCCCCCGCGCTGCCCAACAGCCCCGATGACCACGACGCGGTCCGCCGGTTCGACGCCGTGCACAACCGGTTCTTCCTCGACCCCGTCCTCGGCCGGGGCTACCCGGCCGACCTGCTCGACGACGTGGCCCACCTCGACGGCTTGCACCCCGCCATCCACGACGGCGACCTCGACGTCATCGCCGCGCCGCTGGACTGGATCGGCGTCAACTACTACGCGCCGACCAGGGTGACCTCGTTGCCCGACCCGACCCAGCCCAGCAACTGCCCGCTGCCCGGTCTGCGCGGCATGTCCGTGACACCGCCCCGGGAACCGGTGACCGTGACCGGCTGGGAGCAGCACCCCGAATCGCTGACCGACTTGCTGGTGCGGCTCGGGCGCTGCGGGATTCCCTTGGTGGTGGCCGAGAACGGGTCGGCGTTCCCCGATGTGGTCGACCCGGATGGCCGGGTGCGCGACAGCGACCGGGTCCGCTACCTCGCCGAGCACCTGCGGGCCGTGCACGCCGCGATCGAGGCAGGCGCCGATGTCCGCGGGTACCTGGCGTGGTCGCTGCTGGACAACTTCGAGTGGGCTTGCGGCTACGGTCCCCGCTTCGGCGTGGTGCACGTGGACTTCACCAGCCAGCGGCGGGTGGTCAAGGACAGCGGGTGGTTCCTGTCCCGGGTGGCCACCCGCAACGCCGTCCCGGACTGAGGTCACTGCAGGTCGGCGAGCTCGCCGCTGACGTTGAGCATCTCGAAGCAGTTGCGGGCTTGCCGACCCGTCGCCGGTGTGCCGGGCTTGGCGCAGGTGACGTTCACCGTGACCGCGGCGCCCGCGGGGATATCGATCGGGGTCACCCAGTGGTAGTCCTGGTTGCGGAAGGTCTCCAGGGCGATGGTGGTGACGGTGCGCTCGCCGAAGACGATCGTCAGCACGCCCTCGTCGCCCTGGTGGTTGCCGACCAGGATGTCGGTCACGCGGAACACCTTGCCCTCGGGCACCACGTACGTACCCGTGCCGAGGCCGCCGGTGTTGGTGCGCACCTCGATCGTGCTCGAGCTCTGCGTGCCCGCCCCGCCCGCGCTGTTGCCGTCGGCGCCGGGCTCACCGACCTCGTCGCCCCCACCGGGCTCGGGCGCGGTTGTCGTGGGCGGCGGAGGCGGCGGCACCGGGGTCTGCCCTTGGGTCTGCCCGGCCTCGGCGATCTCCTCGGCCCGGTCGTCGACGGCCTCACGCGCGGCGCTGCGCACCGCGGGTCGCACCAGCAGGAGCCAGGCCAGGAGCAGCGCGAGCAGCAGACCGAGCAGTGCCAGCAACCACCGGGGGAACACCGGCAGCTGGATGAACTCGCCCGCCAGCTCGTGTTCGCGCGGTTCGGGTTCCTCGGCGACGCCGCCCAGCCGGATCGGCCAGGTGACCGGTTTGCCGAACCACAGGACCTTGCCGACCCGGACCCGCACCGGGATCTCGGCTTCGGCACCGGGTTCGACCGGTGTCGGCGCGTCGGTGGTGGTGTAGCGGAGCCGGTCGTCGACCTCGATGGCGGCCAGCTCCAGCGCCACCGGCGTGTTGCCGTCGTTGTGCGCGAGGACGCGGTAGCGGGCCGACCGCCACGCCCTGCGCCGCTCGGGCACCAACTCCAGGCGCTGCTCGGCGAACGGGGCGATGTCCACCACCGTCTCCGACACCACCACCGAGTCCGGCCGCTCCACGGGCAGCACCCGGATCCCCAGCGGGGTCTCACCCGCGCGGACCGAGGGTGAGCGCGGTGGTCGCAACCGGACCAGGACCGGCTGCGAGGTGCCCGGGTAGAGCGACAGCCGGGCCGGTTCCACCTCGGTCCACGGCGCGCACTCCCCCACCACCTCGAACCCGTAGGCCTCGACGATGTCGCTGTCGTTGCGCACCGTCAGCGTCGTGGTGGTCTCCGCGCCGGGGACGACCCGCACCGTGCGCCGCTCGAAGTCGGTCGATGTGCTCACCCGGGTGACGCTAGCCACGGCCGAACGTGCTGCGGCAGGGGGAAAAGGGCAGTCGGTGGGCACCTCTCGTGCACAGCCCGGCCGCGGTCGCTGCCCGCCGCCGGTGCCGCGGCGCAGGATCGGGGCAGTCACCCGGCGTCAGGAGGACAGCGTGAACAGAATCCCGGTAGCGGTCTACGCGGACGACCCGATCCTGCGCGGCGGCACCGTCCACCTGCTGCGGTCGCGGCCCGAGGTGGAGCTGCTCGGGCCGGACGAGGAGGCCACGGCGACCGTGTCGCTGGTGGTGGTCGACACCGTGGACGACGAGACGGCCCGGTTGCTGCGCGGCCTGCGCCGGGGCGGGGCGACCAGGACCGGGCTGGTGGTGGGCCGGTTCGACCAGAACTCGTTGCGCACCACCATCGAGTGCGGGGTGGCCGCGGTCGTGCGCCGCGCCGAGGCCACCCAGGACCGGCTGGTCGGGGCGATCACCGCGATCGCGGGCGGGGAGGCGGTGCTGCCCGGCGACCTCCTGGAGACCCTGCTCGCGCACGTCGGCAGGCTGCAGCGCGGCGTGCTCGACCCGAACGCCCCCACACTGTCCACTTTGTCCTCCCGGGAGTCCGACATCCTGCGGCTGGTGGCCGACGGCCTGGACACCGCCGAGATCGCGCTGAAGATGTCGTACTCGGAGCGGACGGTGAAGAACGTGCTGCACGAGGTCTCCACCCGGCTGAACCTGCGCAACCGCGCGCACGCCGTCGGCTACGTCATGCGGCACGGCCTGATCTGACGGCTCCGCCCCGGTCGGGCAGCGGCACCGGCCCGCGCGGGCACGGGGTGCGCCGCGACGGTGCCCGCCGGGACCTCGGCCCCACCGCGCCACCGGGTGACGATCACCGCGTGGCCCAACACCGCGAGAGGACACCCGTGTCCAGAACGCTCGTCGTGCTCACCGTCCTGGTGTCGCTGAGCACGGTGGTGACAGCGGCGGCACCGACCGTCGCCCAGCCGCCGAGGGATCCGGTCCCGACCAGGATCGCCTTCGCGGGCACCGGCCACCGCAGCATCGGCACCGTCGACAACCCGGTGCCCGATCGGCTGGACCCGACGGAGCCGCTGTTCGGGCCCGGGGTGGCGCACTACGACGACGACGTGTTCGCCCGCGGCGACCTGGTCGTGTTCACCAGCAGGCGCGACAGCGCGCGGCCGCAGGTCTACGTGGCTGAGGCGGACGGCGCGGTGCGCGCGCTGACGACCGAGCGGGACGCGGCGCGGCCCGTACTGTCACCCGACCTGCGGACCGTGGTGTTCGACTCCGCCGAGGGCGGTCAGCGCGACCTGTGGGCCGTCGGGGTCGACGGCACCGGTGAACGCAGGCTCACCAGGACACCGCAGGACGAGACGGCGCCGAGCTTTTCGCCCGACGGGTCCGAGATCGCGTTCGCCAGGTCCGGCGAGATCCTCGCCCAGCCCCTCGCGGGTGGCCCGGCCGTGCGGCTGACCGACGAGCCGGTTGGCCAGGCGAGCCAGCCCGCGTGGAACCCGCGCGACGGGCGGATCGCCTACACCGTGGACTTCGGCGCGACGGGAACCCGGATCCACGTCATCTCGGGCGGGGCCAGGGCCGCCCAGGGCACTCCCCTGCTCGGCGGCGGGCAAGCCGACTGGAGCATCCACTCACCGCGCTGGAAACCCGACGGGGTGAACCTGCTGTTCCTGACCAAGGACCAGGACTGCACCTGCACGGCGGACCCGGCCGTGCTGAAGGTGTACTGCATCGACACCGGGACGCTGCCCGCCCCGCAACTCCCGGATCTCCTCCTGGCCGAGAACCGCTCGGTCTCGTCACCCACCTGGCAGGTGCTGGGCGGCACCCAGCGGTTGCTGGTGGCCCGAACGAGCGCGCCGACGGCGAACACCGCGACGTTGCAGGACATCCAGCCGAACGGGGTCGACCCGCGTGACCTCGGTGTTCCGGTGCTGCGGGAGGACCCGGAGGCGGTGAACGACCCGAACCTCCTGTTCCACCCCCGCGCGACCTACGACCCGTGGACGCAGCGGCAGTCCTACTCCCCCGACGGGCGCCAGATCGTGCTGAGCCGGTTCGAGGACGAGGTGGGCAGGCGGGTGCAACGGCTGTGGCTGGTCGACGCCGACGGGGCCAACCCGCGGCGGATCCCGGTGGCCGACCGCCAGCCGACGGACTGGGAGTTCGACCCGGCCTGGTCACCCGACGGCCGCTCGATCGTGTTCGCCAGGCGCTCCCCCGGCGGGATCCGGCCAAACGGGGGTCCCAGCCGGATCGTGGTGATCGACGCGGAGTCCGGGGCGGTGCGCGGGCGGCTGCTCCCGCCGCCCGAGGTCGCCGACCAAGAGGACACCCAGCCCGCGTGGTCACCGGACGGCCGGACGCTGTCGTTCACCCGGGGTCTGGTGACCGACGGGCCCACCGGCGAGGTCAGGGACAACCACGTGTGGGTGGCCCGCGCGGACACCCTCGGTGCGCAGCGGGACCTGAGCGCGGCGGTGTGCGGGTTCGACTGCGCGGTCACCGACGACGGCTCGGCGTTCAGCCCGGACAGCCGCGTGCTCGCCTTCAACCGGGAGAACGACGGCGTGCTGCTGGTGTCGCTGACCGGGGACGACTGCCGGGTGGTGCTGCCCGCGGGCGGCTCGTCCTGCTCGACCCCGATCACCAGCGCGACCGGCCCGTTCCAGCCGCGTGACGTGGCGTTCTCGGCCGAGGGCGACCGGCTGGTGCTCACGACCCGCCGCGAAGGCGACGCCCGGTCACCGGAAGCGCTGGCGGTGCTCGACCTGACCACCGGTGAGCTGACCCGGCTCGACTGGGACCTGCCGGGGCGGCAGAAGGAGCCGACCTGGCAGCAACCGGTCAACCTCGCGGTGGTGGCACCGCCCCGCCTGGTCGGCACGGTCGGCGAGCGGGTGGAGGTGCCGGTGGACGTGGTCAACCACGGGCCCGCCGACACGCCGAGCGCCGTCGTGACCGGATCCGTGCCCGAAGGGCTGCGACTCGACGAGCTGCGGGTGCCCCGGGGGCGGTGCGAGGTGGTGGAGCGGCGCTGCGTGTTCGACGAGCTGCCTCCGGGCGCGTTGGTGCGGGTCACGGCGGTGTTCACGGCGGTCGTGGCCGGGCGGTGGACGGTCCAGTGGACGGTGGCCGGGCCGATCCTGGACTCGACGCCCGCCGACAACGGGACCGCGACGGTGGTCGAGGTCGACTCCCCAGCACCCCCCGATCCGCCGCCACCGCCACCCGCCGGACCGGCGCTGACCGTGGCCGTCACCCCGAATCCCTCCTATGTGGACGGACGGGCGATCGTCACCTACACCGCGCGCAACGGCGGCCCCAGCCTGGCCACCGGGTTGCGCCTCGACTTCACCCTGCCCGCGGGAATGCCGGTGGCCGCCCTGCCGCCGGGCTGCACGGCGACCGGTTGTGCGTTGCCCGACCTGTGGCCGGGGATGACAGCCTTGGTGCAGGTGGTCCTGGCACCCCAGGCGCCGGTGGTCACCGAGGTGCGCGGCCTGTTGCGCACCTCCGGCACCGACAACGACCTGGCCGACAACACGGCCACCGCCCCGATGCGGGTGCTACTGCCGAAGATCGTCGCGGTCCCCGACATCGGCGAACCCCGGTTCGTCACCTCGGTGCGCGGCATCGACTTCCCGCCCGGCGCCCCCGTAGCGTTGACCTGGTCACCCGGCATCACAGCGGCCGCGTCCCCCACATTCCCCGGCGGCGACGGCAAGTTCATCGCGCAGCTGCTGATCCTGGCCAAGGACCAGACCGGCCCGCGCACGATCACAGCGAGTGGGGTGGGATTCCGCCCGGCGACGACACCGTTCCTGGTGGTACCGGGGTCCATCGCCCCGCCCGACATGGTGGGGCGCCGGTGATCCACGAAGTGGACGAGGCCCTGCGGGCCCTGCTGGCCGACGGCGGCGTCCCCGGAGGAGGAGGCGAGCTCGCGTTCGAGGCCCCCACCACGGAGTGGACCGCCCGGCGCACGGTGCCCACGGTGAACGTGTTCCTCTACGACATCCGCGAAGACCGGGCGCGGCGCGGCACCGGGACCATCGAGGAGCTCGACGAGACCGGCACAGTCACCGGCTGGCGCGACCCACCCCGCTGGTTCCGCCTGTCCTACCTGGTGACGGCGTGGACGAACCGCCCGCAAGACGAACACCGGCTGCTGTCACAAGCGCTGACCTGCCTCATCCGGCGGGAACGAGTGGACGACCGCTGGCTGACCGGGACCTTGGCCGAGCTGGGCCTGTCGGTCACCCTGGAGGCAGCTGGGCCCGTATCGCAAGGCAGTGCGGCGACCGACATCTGGTCAGCCCTCGGCGGGGAACTCAAACCCGCCATCGACGTGCTGGTCATCGCGCCGCTCATCGGCACGCACACGGCAGCGGGGCCGCCGGTCACCGAGGGCATCGTCCTGCGCACCCCGGACGAACCCGGCCACCACCTCCGATACGAAGACACCAGGGCAACGGGCGACGGCTTCGCGGTGTCCCGCCCCCGGCCGACCCGCCGCAAACGCGGAGGCCCGATCCGATGAGCTCCCACCTGGCCGACCTGGCCCAACCGGAGAACCGAACGCAGGCCGCCATCGACGACCGGCAACTCCAGCCATTGCCTCCGATGCAAGGACACCGAAGCGACCGGCAACAGGTTCGCGATGTCGCCGCCCGGCCGACCCGCCGCAAGCGCGGGGGCCGATCCGATGAGCCCCCTCCAGAGCCACCTGGCCCAACCCGAGAACCGAGCACAATCGGCCACCGGCAACAGTTCCGCGGCGCCGCGGCCCCACCCCACCCACCACAAGCGCGGTGCGCCAATCCCATGAACCCCCTCCCGGCTCACCTGTTGGCCCAACCCAAAAGCCGGATGCAGACCGCCATCTGCGACCGACGACCCGGCCACCACCACCGATGCAAGGGCACCGAGACCCCCGGCAACAGGGGCACGGCCCCACCCCACCCACCACAAGCGCGGGAGCCCCATCGCATGAACCCCCTCCCGCACCTGTTGGCCCGACTCGAGAACCGGGTCCAAGCCGCCAACCCCGCTGTCGCCTTGCGGACACCGCACCTGGACGAACCCGGCCACCACCTCCGATGCAGCGGCACCAAGGCCACAGGCGACGGATTCGCGGTGCCACGCCCCCGGCCCACCCGGCGCAAACGCGGAGGCCCGATCCGATGAACTCCGCCAACGACCCCGATATCACCTTGCGGACACCGCACCCAGACGAACCGATGAACCCCCTCCTGTCCCACCTGGCCCAACTCGAGAGCCGGATACAGACCGCCATCGGTGACCGAGCGGCCGTCGACCGCGGGTTCGCTGATCCGCGGCGGGCGCTCTACCTCACCCGAGCCGATGCGCAGCGCATCCTGGACACCCCACTGGAGCCCATGCCAACAGCCCCCCAAGTGCCGTCCGGGGGAAGGCTGGCGGAGGTCGTGCAGCGGTTCGGGCTGGACGACACAGACCTTGGCCTTCTGGTCGTGGCGATGGCGCCGGATATCGATGCGCGGTTCGAGCAGCTCTACGGGTACCTCAACGACGACATCACGCGGCGGCGGCCGACGGTGGGGCTGGCGTTGCGGTTGTGCGGGTTGCCGCAGGCCGGGGTGGGGCGGTTTCGGCTGGGGCCGTTGGTGGCGAGCGGGTTGGTGGAGATCGGGGACGCCGGGGCGGCGGCGTTGTCGCGGACGTTGCGGGTGCCTGATCGGGTCGTCGGGCACCTGCTTGGTTACGACAGCCCGGATCCGGCGCTGAACTGCCGGGTGCACACCGGCCAGCAGGCGTCCGGTTGGTTCGCCGAGCGGGTGCGGGCCGCGACCGCGACTGGGCCGGTCCACCTCCAGGACACCACCGGGGAAGCGCACCGCACAGCGATCGAGGCGTTGGGCACGGCTGTCGTCGTGGAGCCTGGCGAGCTGAGCGAATCGACGGTCACCGCGTTGCTGCGGGAAGCGCGGCTGCGGGGCGCGGGCATCGTCATGGGCCTGCCGGAGACGGCCCCCGAGGGGCTTCGGGAGCTGCTCGCCCGCGCTGACGTGCCGGTTGTCCTGCACAGCGCGCTCACCTGGGACGCGAACTGGTCGACCCGCACAGTCCTGTCCCTGACGACCTCGGGCGATTCGCCGAGCACGTGGGCGGAGGCGATCGAGACCGCCACCGGCTCACCCGCCGCAGCCGACGTGGTGGCCGCGGCAGGCGCCTACCGGGTCGGCAGGGCCCAGGTGGAGCGGATCGTGGCGGTCGCGGCCCGGCACGCCGCGCTCGACGGGAGTCCACTGGGGACAGAGCACCTGCGGGCGGGGGTCCGGGCGGCCAACGGCTCCGGGCTGCGCAGGCTCGCCCGCCGGATCACCCCGTCCGTGGGCTGGGACGACCTCGTGCTCCCGGACAGCACCCGCGCGCAACTGGTCGAACTCGCCCGGCGGGCGCGGCTGCGCGACCGGGTCCTCGGCGAATGGCGGATGCGCCCCGGCGGCGGTCGCGGCCACGGTGTCGTCGCGCTGTTCGCGGGCGAGTCGGGCACCGGCAAGACGATGTCCGCCGAGGTCGTGGCCGCCGCCATCGGCATGGACCTGTACGTGGTCAACCTGGCCACGGTGGTCGACAAGTACCTCGGCGAGACGGAGAAGAACCTGGAGCGGATCTTCACCGAGGCCGAGCGGGTCCAGGGCGTCCTGCTCTTCGACGAGGCCGACGCCGTGTTCGGCAAGCGGTCCAAGATCTCCGACGCCAGGGACCGCTACGCCAACCTGGAGTCGGCGTACCTGTTGTCCCGGCTGGAGTCCTTCGGCGGCGTCGCGGTGCTCACCACCAACCTGCGGTCCAATGTGGACGACGCCTTCACCAGGCGGCTGGACGTGATCGCGGAGTTCGCGATGCCCGACGCCGCGCAGCGCGCCGCGCTGTGGGACCGCTGCCTGGGCACGGCCATGCCCAGGGACGACGACATCGACCTGCGCGGGTGCGCGGCGCGGTTCGAGCTGGCGGGCGGGTCGATCCGGGCCTGCGCGATCAGCGCCGCCTACGCCGCCGCCGCCGAAGACCGGCCGGTGGCGATGACCGATCTCGTCGACGCCGTGCGGCTGGAGTACCGCAAGCTCGGCAGGCTCGTGGTCGACGACGAGTTCGACGCCCCGATCGCGCGATCCGCTTGACCGGCAGAGGAGGCACCATGCACGACCACGAGCACGACCGGCCCGAGCGGCGGGCGGCACCGCGCCGCGCGGCCCAACCCGACGAGACCGGACCAGCGGCGCGAACAACGCGACAGCTGCAACGGTCGATGGGCAACGCCGCTGTGGCGCGACTGCTGTCAGAGTCCGAAGAGGACACAGCAGAGCCCAACACCGTGCACGACGTGCTCGGCGGCTCCGGCCGCCCGCTCGACGCCGGGAAGCGCGCCGACATGGAATCCCGGCTAGGCGCCGACTTCTCCTCCGTCCGCGTGCACAACGACACCGCCGCCGCCCGCTCGGCCGACGAGATCGGGGCCCGCGCCTACACCTCCGGCGAACACGTCGTCCTCGGCCGGGGCGGGTCGGACGACCACACCCTCGCGCACGAGCTGTGGCACGTGGTGCAGCAGCGCGAAGGGCCGGTCTCGGCGACCGACACCGGCACCGGCGTTGCCCTCAGCGACCCTGGCGACCGGTTCGAACGGGCAGCCGAAGCGGTCGCCACCCAGGCCATGTCCGGCCCTGCGCCCGAGCACTCGGACCACTCAGGCCACGACCACGCAGGCCACGATCACGCAGCGCACGGACAGGCGGCCGCCGGACCGGTGCAGCGGTCACCGCGCGACTGGCGGCACTCCGACTCCGTCCGCGACGCGCTCACCACCGAGGCGGGCATGGGCCTGCGCTCTTACTGGCCGCCGATCGTCCAGGCCGTGCGCCTGTACATCTCCATCCTCGACGACACCCAGGTCGACCAGCGCGCCCAGGTCCTGGACCGGCTCGACGCCACCCTCAACGCCTGGGAGGACAACCAGGGTGCGGCGACCACCATCAACCTCACCGGTCAGGCCCGCAACAAACGCGCCATCGTCGCCGCGCTGCGGCAGCTGATCACCACGGAGCGCAGCGAGATCCGCACTCTGCGGCAGGGCCCGGTCGCCGCGCCGACCCCCGCCGCGCCGATCCCGATGGCCGTACCCATGGCCATCGGGGGCGCCTCCCGGCAGCCGCAAGGTGAGGAGTCCGAGGACAGCAGCCCCGAGACCCAGGTGCCGCTGTCCACCCTGCGCGGCCGGTTCCAGTCGGCGGGCGCGCTGCCCACCGGCATCGACATCCACCTGCACATGACCAGCGGGCGCAACATCCCCGGCATCCACGACCAGGGCGTGCGGCCCGGCGCCGGGCGGGGCATCGGACTGCCCGACACCGAAGGCGAGCCCGACAACAACTTCATCTACCTGCTGTCCAGCTCCCCCAACGCCAAGACGTTCGTCGGTCAGGAATCCGGCGGCCGCGCGGTCGGTGTGATCAGCTCCGGCGTCGCGTACGGACCGGACAGCAACTACGACGGCGGCGCCTACCAGCACCACGGCGCCGCCCCACCGGCCAGGGGCGCGGCCCAGGGCGACGGCCCGTTCTCGTTCACCCTGCCCGCCACGCCGAGGACCAGGGCGGGCCTGCGCGACTTCGTCAACGGGCACCTCGACAACGGGCAGCAGCCGATGTCGGAGAACGAGGCCGTGCAACGCGTGCTCGCCGCGCTGTGGAACGAGTTCGGCCTGCTCGTGGCCAGGGATCTCTCCCGCACCTGACCGCGAGGGCAGACGCTGTGCCCCGCGCGGGAGTCCGGCGGACCTGCCGCACCACCCGGCACCCGCGCCACTGTTGTTCCCAGGCACCAGATCCGAGATGAGGAGCGACCATGCCGCAGTACCTCTCCCCAGGCGTGTACGTGGAGGAGGTCCAGTCCGGTGCGCGACCGATCGAGGGCGTCGGCACCGCGGTCGCCGCCTTCGTCGGTTTCGCCGAGCGGGGCCCCTTCCACCGGCCAACCCTGGTGACGAGCTGGAACCAGTACGCGCAGCTGTTCGGCGGCTTCGCCGAGGGCGCCTACCTCCCGCACGCCGTCTACGGCTACTTCACCAACGGCGGCGGCTCGGCCTACGTCGTGCGCGTCGGCGGGCCCGCCCCCGACGCCGTGCCGCCCGCGCCGATCCCGGTCACCCTCGGTGGTCTGCTCGTGGCGCCCAAGGCCGACGCCGGGCCCGACATCTCGGTCGAGATCGTCGACGCCGACGGGGAGAACCCGCCGGAGGACCGGTTCAAGCTGCTGGTGCGCCAGGGCACCAGGGTCGCCGAGACCTACGACGTGTCGACCCGCAAGAACGTCAAGAACTACGTCGTCACCCAGGTCGGCGAGCGGTCCAAGCTGATCACCGTCACCGAGCAGCCGGGCACCTCGCTGAGCAAGCCCGACCGGCAGTCGATCACCCTGGCCGCGCCGGACAAGCCCGCGGAGTCGACCGCTGTCGACGCTGGCGAGTACATCGGCGACGCCGAGGCGCGCACCGGGTTCGGCGGCCTGGAGTCGATCGACGAGGTCACCATGGTGGCCGTGCCCGACCTGATGGGCGCCTACCAGCGCGGCACCATCGACCTGGAGGGCGTCAAGACGGTGCAGCTCGCGGTGATCTCGCACTGCGAGCAGATGGGCGACCGGGTCGCGGTGCTCGACACCCCGCCCGGCCTGTCCGCGCAGCAGGTCCGCGGCTGGCGCCAGGAGACGGCGGGCTACGACTCCAAGCACGCCGCCCTGTACTACCCGTGGATCAAGGTGTTCGACCCCGCCGCGGGCCGCAACACCATCGTGCCGCCGTCCGGCCACATCTCGGGGGTCTGGGCGCGCAACGACGTCGAACGCGGCGTGCACAAGGCACCGGCGAACGAGGTCATCCGCGGCGCCGTCGACCTGGAGCTGTCGCTGAGCAAGGGCGAGCAGGACCTGCTCAACCCGGTCGGCGTCAACTGCGTGCGCGCCTTCCCCGGGCGCGGCATCCGGATCTGGGGCGCCCGCACCCTCTCGTCGGACCCGGCGTGGCGCTACCTCAACGTGCGCAGGCTGTTCAACTACCTGGAGGAGTCGATCCTGCTCGGCACCCAGTGGGTGGTGTTCGAGCCCAACGACGACCGGCTCTGGTCGAGCATCCGGCGCAACATCACGGCGTTCCTCACCGAGCAGTGGCGCCGGGGCGCGCTGTTCGGGCGGACCGCGGAGGAGGCGTTCTACGTCAAGTGCGACCGGGACAACAACCCCCAGGAGTCCATCGACCTCGGGCAGGTCGTGTGCGAGATCGGTGTCGCACCGGTGAAACCGGCGGAGTTCGTGGTGTTCCGGCTGGCGCAGTTCTCCGACAGCACCAGTCTCGTCAGCGAATAGGGAGGGCTAGGACATGGCAGAGGGCGACGCGCTGTCCACACACGTCTTCGGCGTGCAGTTGGGCGGGTACGAGGTCGAGTCGCTGCAGGAGGTGAGCGGCCTGGTCGTCGAGGAGGACGTCGTCGAGGTGTCCCAGGTGACCCCGCAGGGCAAACCGCTGCTGCGCAAGCAACCCGGCGCGCGCAAGGGCGGCGAGATCACGCTGACCCGCGGCTTGGACCAGTCCAGCGAGTTCACCAAGTGGCTCAAGGAGACGCTCAACAAGGGCGCGGTGGCCTCGGCGCGGCAGAACATCACCATCGAGGTCAAGGACAGCGAGGGCACCACGGTGCGCCGGATGCAGCTGATGAACGGGTGGGCCAGCAAGTGGGAGGGCCCCTCGCTCAAGGCGGGCGAGTCCACCGCCGCGGTGGAGAAGGTCACCATCACCTTCGAGGACATCGAGGTCGAATGAGGCGCCGCACGGTCAGCCTCGGTGACCTCGACGAGCTGGTCGAGGTCACCGGGAAGAAGGGCAAGGCCCGGTCGGCGGACCCGTCGGCGCACACCGAGTTCGCCTTCGAACTGCCCCGCGGCTACGTCGACCAGAACGGCGCCACCCACCGCGAGGGCCGGATGCGGCTGGCCACCGCCCGCGACGAGCTGCGGCCGCTGATCGACCTGCGGGTCAAGGAGAACCCGGCGTACCTGAGCGTGGTGCTGCTCAGCCAGGTGATCACCGAACTCGGCTCGGTGTCGGACGTGCACGCGGGCGTGGTGGAGCAGATGTACGCCACCGACATCGCGTTCCTGCAGGACTTCTACCGCCGGATCAACAGCGAGGGCCACACCAGGGCCGGCGTGGCCTGCCCCACCTGCGGCAGCACCTTCGACGTCGACCTCGCGGGTGGGCGCCTGGGGGAATCGTGACGTACGCGCCCGACCGGCTGCTCGAAGAGGTCGCGTACGTGGCCTACCACTTCCACTGGCCGCGCGGGGAAATCCTCGACCTGACCCACGCCGAGCGTTCGGGCTGGGTGCGCGAGATCAGCCGGATCAACACCAGGATCAACGAAGGGGGGTGAGCGGGGTGTCCATCTGGGACCGTTTCCGCAGGCCCCAGCCCAAGACCACCCGCCCCGCGTGGGACGGCGGCTGGCGGGCGGTCGCCCCGCTCACCCCGGTGTCGACCCGAGACGACATCGCGGTCTCGGACGGCCTGGCCTTCAGATCAACCCTCTCGTCCTGGCACGACCCGTCCCAGGTGGGCGAAATGGCGCACTCGGTATCGGCATCGGCCCCCTCGGGTGTGGTGCACGGGGTCGTCCGGCCACCACGACCGGAAACCACCGCCCCCGGCCCACTCCTGCGCGCCACACCAACGGAACCTGCGGTACAGCGGGCACCCACCATTGCCACTCACCGCCCAGGAACCAGCGACGCCTCCCAGCGCACCAACCCACAGCTCGCCTCGACCGGGACCGTGGTTCACCAGTCATCGGCACTCGGCACCTCCGCAGACCACTCGCGGAGCCCAGCACTCCCGCGCACCTCAGACACCGACGAGTCCCACACCGCCTCCCCGCCAAACGCCACGCTCCTCCAGCCGCCCACACCCACCTCGGCTATCGACACCCCAGCGCCCAACGCGGCACCCGCCACGAAACCGGCGCCCAAGCGCACCCTGGCTCAACGCCGTACCGCTCCGGCTGCCACACCCCCGGCCGCCACCGCTCCACACACCACCACGTCCCCGCTCACCCCACCTCCGACCGCCGTCGCGGCGTTCAAGCCTCCCAACGCCGTCCCTTCCCCGGCGGCCACTCCCCTTCCCCCGGCCACAACCCCACCTCCGGCCACCACGGCCACCGCCCCCACGGCCACAGCTGCTTCGTCGGTAGCCACCCCGCCTACGGCACCCCCATTCACCACCCCCACTTCCCCGGCCACCACCAGTCGCGCCGCCACTAGGCCGATCACCGGCGGCCTGGCCGCTCCCGCTCCCTCGACAGCGACCCCAGCCGCCGCCACCCCGGCGACTGCCGTGGCTCGGGCCACCGCCCCGTCCCCCACTCCCCTCGCCGCCCCTCCATCCGCCGCGCTCCCAATCACCACCCCGCCGCTGGGTGCCACCCCTGCACTCACCACCCCCACCGCTTCTCTAGCCACACCTACGACCGCCACCCCGGCGGCCGCCGTAGCTCGGGCCACTGCCCCCACCCCCCTCACCGCCCCTCCGTCCGCCATGCCCCGCACCACCCCCACCGCTTCTCCAGTCAGCCCCCCGACCGCCACCCGGACCACCGCGCCCAACGTCACCCCACGGCCAGCTGGCACCACTTCCCCGGCTACTCCCGCAAGCACCATCCCGGCCCGGACCACTACGCCAGCCCCCGCCACCCGGGCCACGCCCCCAATCACCACCCCCGCCCGGGCCACCACGCCCAAGGCCACTCCGCAGCACGCCGCCACCGCTGCACTCACCACCGCCCCCACAGCTCCTCCGGCCGCAGCACCCAACGCCACCACCGCACTCGCCACCACCCCGATCGCACCCGCGATCGCCAACCCGGCTCAAGTCGCCACCCCGCCAACCCCTGTCGCCCGGGCAACGGCCCCCGCCACTCCGGCGGTCACCACCCCCGGCCGGGTCGCCGCACCTGGCGCCACCACCGCACTCGTGACCGCCCTCGCAGCCCCGGCTTCCCAGACCACCACCCCACTGTCGGCCGCCACCGCTGCACTCATCGCCACTCCCACTGCCATCACTCCCCCCATCGCCGCCGCCTCCCCCATCACCCCTGCTCCGGCAAGCACCCCTCTGGTCGCCCACACCACTACCCCCGCACAACCTCCCACCGCCCCCGCTCCAGTCGCTCAAGCTCCGCTCATCACCAACTCCGCAGCCCCAACCACCGCTCCCGCAGCACCTCCCACCACCCCCACTCGAACCGCCACTCCTCGGCCCGCTCAAGCTCCGCTCATCACCAACTCGACAGCCCCAACCACCACGCCCACAACACCTCTCACGACCTCCGCTCAAGCCGCCACCCCTCGGCCCGCCCACAGTTCGCACATCCCCAACTCCATGGCCCACACCACCCCCGCAGCTCCCCCCACCCCTGCTCAAGCCGCCACTCCTCAGCCAGCCGCGCTCGCCACCGACTCCGCAGCCCCAACCACCCCCACTCGAGCCACCACCTCTCAGCCCGCCCAAGCCCCGCTCATCACCAACTCGGCCGCCGCTCCCTCTCGACCCGCCATCGGCCCGCCCACCTCCACATCCGCACAGGCCGCCACCGCCCTGCCTGCCCCCAGCCCGCGCGCGACCCGCCCTCACCTCGGCCCCCCGCGCCCCGGACCCTCCCCGAACGCCCCGGTCCAGCGGCTCCCTGTGGCGACTCCCCTCCTCGGCGCGTCAAGCCACCCCGCCGACACCGAGGCCAGTGAGCCTCCGCCCAAGAGCTTGCTGCGGGTCCGCGTGCAGCCATTGGCGCCGCAGATCCAGCGCGCGGGTAAGCCGACTCTCGGGCGGGAGAGTCGGTTGGTCCAGCCGGTGATCCAGGCGCCTCCCAGTGCGGTTGAGCGGCCTGCGGTTGTCCAGCAGGTCAAGGCGGAGCAACCCGCGGTTCGGCGCAACCCCGTGCCGACGGCTCGTGCCTCCGCACCGGAGAAGCCGCCGCCTGCCCCAGCCAAGCCCGCGCCGGTCCAGCGTCGTTCGGTCCCGGCCAAGAAGCCCCGGGCGGACCGGACGCCCCAGCAGGACCTGGAAGAGGTGGCCCGTGGCCTCCTCGACCCGCTCTTGCGGCTGATGCGCGCTGAGTTGCGCCACGGCCGGGAGCGGGCCGGGCGCCGCAACGACCACCGCCGCTGAGAGGAAAACCCATGACCAGCACCGTTTTCGCGACCACCGTGTTCTTCCAGCTGACCATCGGCGGCAACGACCTCGGGGCGTTCCACACCTGCCAGGGGTTGGGCGCGCAGATGGAGGTCGAGCAGTTCACCGAGGGCGGCAACAACGGGTTCACCTGGCAGCTGCCCTCGCGGATCACCTGGTCGAACATCACCATGACCCGGCCGGTGACGGCGGATTCGGCGAAGGTGGTGCGCTGGCTCAACGAGGTGGTGCGCCGGGTGGAGCGCAAGAGCGGGGAGATCGTGGCGCTGGCGCCGGACGGGACGCCGATCACGCGGTGGCAGGTGCAGGGGATCGTGCCGGTGCGGTGGGCGGGGCCGTCGTTCGACCCGGCGGATTCGCAGGCCGCGGTGGAGACGCTCGAGTTCGCGCACGAGGGGCTGCTCGCCTCCTGAGGCGGGCGACGAGGAGGGGTCGAGATGGCGAAGCAGAGCCTGGCCAGGGCCCGGCTGGTGATCATGGAGCCGCCCGCGAAGGTGGGCGCGAAGCCGGGGGCGCGGCTGGCCAGCGTGCCGTTCCAGTTCAACCCCAACACCCTGGCGCTGGCCAAGAGCATCGAGTGGCGGCGCAAGCCGTCGCGGATGGCCGGGCAGGCGTCGTTGCCGGAGTTCGTGGGCAGCGGGCCGAGGACGCTGTCGGTGGAGATCTTCCTGGACTCGACCGCCACGCACGACAACTCGGTGGAGGACCGGGTGGAGAAGCTGATGGTCGCGTGCGTGCCGACCAAGCAGAGCCTGGCCCGCAAGAAGCCCGCCAGCCCGTGGGTGCGGTTCGAGTGGGGCACGGCGAAGACGACCGCGTTCGACGGTGTGCTGGCGAACCTGTCGGTCGACTACGCCCTGTTCGACGTGGACGGCAAGCCGCTGCGGGCCACCTGCGCGCTCTCGATCGAGGAGGCCGGGGTGGACACCCCGGGGCAGAACCCGACCTCGGGGTCGCCGGGGGCGCGCCGGTCGCACCGGGTGGTCGCCGGGGACAGCCTGCCGCAGTTGGCGTGGCAGGAGTACGGGGACGCGACGCTGTGGCGGCCGATCGCCGAGGCCAACGACATCGACGACCCGATGGTGCTGCCGGTCGGGCGGGAGTTGCTGCTGCCCGGGGCGGCCGAGGTGACCGGGGACCTGGAGGTGCTCGCGTGAGCAGTCGATCTTTCGCCGCCGACCCGATCGTGGCCGCGCCGGGGCCGCTGCCGCCGGTGTGGGACCGGCAGCTGGTCAGCTGCGTGGTGGACGAGAGCGTCGGCCTGCCCGACGCGGCCGTGCTGACCTACCGCGACGGCGACCACGAGTTCCTCACCGCCACGGGCATCACGATCGGCACCCCGCTGCGGGTGTCGGTGGCCACCGCGCGCGGCACCGCCCAGGAGTTGCTGTTCATCGGCGAGGTGACCGCGCTGGAACTCGACGCCGACTCGACCGGCTCGTTCACCGTGGTCCACGCGATGAGCAAGGCGCACCGGCTGTTCCGGGGCCGCAAGGTCGAGGCGTTCCGCAACATGACCGCCGCCGACATCGTGCGGAAGGTGGCCAAGGCGGCGGGTTTGACCGTGGGTCGGGTCGAGCTGTCGCCGGTCACCTACCCGCAGCTCAGCCAGGCCGGGGTGTCCGATTGGGACTTCCTCTCGCAGCTGGCTTACGACCACGGCGTTGTGCTGCAGGTCGACGACAAGGGCGTGCTGCAGCTGACGAAACCCGAGCCTGCGAGCAAAGCGCCCGCGCCGAGCACGCCAGCGTCGCGCGACCCGCTGGTGCTGCAGCACGGCGCCAACCTGATGGCCCTGCACGCGACTCTGACCAGCGCCGAGCAGGTCAGCGCGGTCGAGGTGCGGGCGTGGGACGTCAAGACGAAGAAGGCACTGGTGGCGGTGGAGCCCGCGGTGACGAGCCGGACTGTGGCACCGGGGCTGGCCCCGTCGCTGAAGTTCGGGCCCAGGGCACGGCTGCTGGTCGCCGACACCCCGTACGGGACGCAGGCGGAGACCGCTGCCGTCGCGCGCGGGGTCGCTGCCTCGACCGCTGCGGGCTTCGGGGAGATCGAGGCGGTCGCCGAGGGCAACCCCAAGCTGCGGGCCGGGGTGCCGGTGGCGCTGGGCAGCGCGGGCCCGGCCTTCACCGGCCGGTACACCGCCACCGCCGTGCGCCACGTTCTGGAGCCGGGGACCGGCTACCGCACCACGGTCACGGTCAGCGCCTCGGCCGACCGGTCGCTGTCGGGGCTGGTGGCGGGGGCGAACGCGCCCGCGCGCTCGCCGAGGATGCCTGGGTTGGCGATCGGGGTGGTCACCGACATCAAGGACCCGACCGAGCGCGGCGGGGTGCGGCTGAAGTTCCCGTGGCTCGACGACAACTACGTCACCGACTGGGTGCGGACCGTGCAGCTGGGCGGGATCCGCGGCGGTGGCGTGTTCAGCCCGGAGGTCAACGACGAGGTGCTGGTCGGGTTCGAGCAGGGCAGCCTCGACCGGCCATACGTGCTGGGCGGGCTCTACAACGGGGTGGACAAGCCGTCCCCGCACGACGTGCCGCTGGTCGACCGCAAGACCGGCAAGCTCAACCGGCGGTCTTTGGTCTCGCGCACCGGCAACCGGCTGGAACTGCTCGACGGCACCGCCCGCTCGGGGGTGCGGATCGCCAGTGGCGACAAGCGCTTGGAGGTCGTGCTGGACGAGAAGACCGGCCGGATCGACGTGCGGGTCCGCGGTCGCGGGGGCGGTCGGATCCTCAGCTCGCTGCGCCTGGACGACCGGGGCATCACCGTCGACGCCAAACGCGGCGCCTTGGTCCTCAAAGGACGGACGGTGTCGGTCGACGCCACGACGTCCGCCACGGTCACCGGCGGCACCTCGGCGTCGGTCAGCGGCGGCACGGAAGCCGTGCTCAAGGGCCTCACGGTCCGGATCAACTAGAAGCGGCGCACCAGCCGTACCCACACCGGCTCTACCGAAGGAAGAATCCGATGTTGTTCGCCGCTCGCCTGGGGGACAAGACCAGCCACGGTGGCACGGTCGGTCCGCCGCCGCCGATGGCCGCGGCCAGGGTCGCGACCGTGTTGATCGAGGGCAAGCCCGCCGCGGTCATCGGGAGCACGCACGTGTGCGTGATCCCGCCGCACATCGCGCTCGGACCGGCGAACGTGATCCAGCCGAGGCTGGGTCGGGTGCTCATCGGCGGGCTGGTGGCGGCCAGGGTCGGCGACAAGACCGCGTGCGGGGCGAACATCGTCTCCGGCGCGCTGACCGTCCGAATCGGAGGGTGAAGGTGCGCGCGGACTTCATCGGCCGCGGCTGGGGCTTCCCGATGCGGGTCGGCCCGACCGGCGGGATCGGCATGGTCGAACGCGACCAGGAGGTCGAGGAGGCCATCTGGCTGGTCCTGGGCACCGCGCCCGGGGAGCGGCCGATGCGCCCCGAGTTCGGCTGCGGCATCCACGACCACGTGTTCGCCTCGACCGACGGGGCGACCGCGGGCCACATCGCCCGCGAGGTGCGCGTCGCGCTCGACCGGTGGGAACCCAGGATCGAGGTCACGGCGGTCGACGTCGACTTCGACCCGGTCGAAGCGGGCACCCTGCACATCTCGATCCACTACACCCTGCGCGCCACCAACGACCAGCGCAACCTGGTGTTCCCCTTCTACACGATCCCCTCCGACGGCGAACCAGACGGCGAGGCGGACTGATGGCGCTGCCCGCACCCAACCTGGACGACCGCCGGTTCCAGCAGCTCGTCGACGAGGCGAAGCGGTACGTGCACAGCCGGTGTCCCGAGTGGACAGACCACAACGTCTCCGACCCCGGGGTCACGCTGATCGAAACCTTCGCGCAGATGGTCGACCAGCTCGTCTACCGGCTCAACCGGGTCCCCGAGCGCAACTACCTGGCGTTCCTCGACCTGCTCGACGTGCGCCTGTTCCCGCCGACCGCGGCCACGGCGGCGGTGACGTTCTGGTTGTCGGCGCCGCAGGAGGAGGTGGTGCTGCTGCCTACAGGGACCGAGGTGGCGACAGCGCGCGCGGAAACCACCGAGGCCGTGGTGTTCGCCACGACCGAGCCGCTGCCGATCGTGCCGTGCGAGCTGACCGCGCTGGTCACCCGCACCGCGGCGGGCGAGCACGCCGACCGCAGCAAGGACATCGCCGCCGGTCAGGACGTGCCGTGCTTCCAGGCGACCCCGGTGGTGGGCGACGCGACCCTGTTCGGGCTTTCGGCGGCGGCGCCGAGGTGCGTGGTGGTGCTGCGGCTGGACAGCCGGGTCGAGGGCATCGGCGTGGACCCGCGCCAACCGCCGCTGGTGTGGGAGGCGTGGGACGGGCACGGGTGGACCGCGTGCGAGACGGATGAGGACAGCACCGGCGGCCTCAACCGTCCCGGTGAGGTCGTGCTGCACCTACCCGCGTCGCACACGGAGTCGGTGGTGTCGAGCAGGCGGGCGGGGTGGGTGCGCTGCCGCGTGACCGAACCCGAGCACGGGCAGCCGTTCTACGCCGAGTCGCCCACGGTGCGCGTCGCCGAGGCCTTCACCATCGGCGGCACGACCATCGTCGAACACGCCGAGGCTGTGCCTGATGTGCCGCTCGGGCAGTCCCAAGGTGTTCCCGGCCAACGGTTCACGCTGCCGAGAACCCCGGTGCTGACCGACGGCGACCCCATCACGGTGCTCGTCTCCGACGGCGACGGCTGGCAGCGGTGGACCGTGGTCGACCACTTCGGCGCCTCTCAACCGGATGATCGTCACGTCACGCTCGACGCGACGCTCGGCGAAGTGCGGTTCCCGCCCGCCGTCCGCGAACCCGACGGCGGCCTGCGCCACTACGGCGCCGTGCCGCCCAAGGGTTCCGCGATCCTGGTGGAGCGGTACCGCACCGGCGGTGGCCGCGCGGGCAACGTGGCTCGCGGCTCGATCACGGTGCTGCGCAGTTCGGTGCCCTACATCTCGTCGGTGGTGAACCGGGAAGCGGCCCGAGGCGGCGTTGACGGCGAGACCGTGGCCGAGGCCAGGGAACGTGCCCCACACCAACTCCGCGTCCAGGACCGAGCCGTGACCGCGTCCGACTACGAACGCATCGCCCACCAGGCGGCGCCGTCCTTGGCCCGAGTGCGGTGCCTGCCCTCCGCCGACGAACCCGGCGCGGCCCGAATCCTCATCGTCCCCTCAGCCACCACTGGCCACGGCGAACACCTGCGGATCGAACAATTGATCCCTACCGACGAAGTACTGTCCACAGTGGCCCGAGGACTCGACTCCCGACGCCTACTGGGCACCAGAGCGATCGTCACCCCACCCCGCTACCAGGGCGTCACCGTCGTGGCCCGCTTGATCGCGGCCGACGCCGACGTCGACCGCGTGCGGATCGCCGCGCAGGATGCCTTGCACGGATACCTCAACCCGCTGACGGGCGGGGCGGAGGGTGTTGGGTGGGAGTTCGGGCGGGCGGTGCAGTACGGGGAGGTTTTCGCTGTGCTGCAGAGGGTTGCGGGGGTGGGTGTGGTGGAGGAGATCCTGCTGTTCCCGGCGAATCCGCTGACCGGGGCCCGGGGTGGGCGCGTGGAACGGGTGGAGCTCACGCCGGACGCGCTGGTGTTCTCCCACCAGCACCAGGTGACGGTGGTGGGCGCACCGTGAGCCGGGAGGCGTTGCCGAACGCCCAACTCACCACCATGGAGAGTGGGCCGGGAGTGGACACGGTGGAGGGCGCCCTGCGGTTCACCGCCAACCCAGCGACCGGGGCCCCTCGCGGTCGGATCGAACGAGCCAACCGCGCGGTCCCGTTCTCCCACCAGCACCAAGTGACCGTGGTGGGTGCGCCGTGAGCCGGGCGGCGTTGCCGCAGGTGCCCAGTACTCATCCCATCGGTGAGCTGCTCCCTGCCTTGTACGCGGCCGATGACTTCGCTCAGCGGTTCACTTCCGGGCTCGACGACGTGCTGTCCTCGGTTCTGTCCACCTTGGACAACCTGGCCGAGTACCTCGATCCGGCCCTGACCCCCGAGGACTTTCTCGTCTGGCTGTCGTCCTGGGTGGCGGAGCGGACGGACCCCAGGTGGCCGGAGGCGGTTCGGCGGGAGCTGGTGCGGCGGGCGGTGGGACTGCACAGGGACCGGGGTACGGCTGCGGGGCTGGCCAGCAGGTTGCGGTTGGCGTTGGGCGTCGGGGTGGCGATCGAGGACGGGCCCGGGGTGGCCTGGTCGGTCGAGCCGGACGCGGGGCTTCCCGGGGCGGCGCCGGAGTTGGTGGTGCGGGTGTGGCCGGATCGGGGGCCGGTGGACGGTGACCAGGTCGCCGCTGTGGTCGCGGCGCATTGCCCGTTGCACCTCACACCGCGGGTTGACGTCCTCGCTGAGCCTCCGGACTCGCGATGAGCACCCGTCCCTGCCCGGTGTGCGGGACCACCGCCAACGACACCGACGACTTCTGCGGCAACTGCGGCACCTACCTCGGGTGGTCAGCCCAACAGGCACCCAGCCCACCAGAACCCGCTGAACCAGCACCCGAACCCGCCCTGGAGGAGCCCGATCCGCCCGCGGAGGAACCCCGGTCGGTGGACACAGCGCCGGTGCTGCCCGCCAGGCCCGTAGCCCCCCGCCCCACCGCGACCGCCGTCTCCGCCGACACCGTGGACGGTCCGCCCTGCCCCCACTGCGGGACGCCGAACCCGCCCGACCGCCGGTTCTGCCGCCGCTGCGCCACTGCCCTGTCCCCCGGCGCCGCTGCTGCCACCGAAGCCAAGCGCCGCCGCTGGTCCTGGCACGGAGATCGGTCCAGGTGGTTGCGCGCCCTAGTCGCCCTGCTGGTGATCATCGCGCTGGTGGTCGTCGGCATCGTCCTGTACCCCAAGCTCGACGAGGCCATCCAGGACATCCGGGACCGCATGGCGACACCGGCGCCCATCGCACCGCGCGCCGTCACCGCGACAGCCGAACTCCCCGACCACCCCGCCAAGTCCGCCGCCGACGGCCTCTCCAACCGCTACTGGGGCACCCCCGCACCCGGCGCCAAGGCGACCTTCACCTTCGCCGAACCGTTCCGCCTGCTCTCGGTCGTGATCCACACCGGTCCCACCGCCGAGCGGGACCGCTTCGCCGAGCAGGCCCGCCCCACCGCGTTGACCCTCACCACCACCGGCTCCGACGGCTCGACCACCACCAGGTCCATCACCCTGGCCGACGAACCGGGCCCCCAGCGCACCGACCTCGGCGTCTCCGACGTCGTCGAGGTCAGCCTGGAGATCCGCGCCGCGAGCGGCCTCGGCGGCGGCAACCACATCGCCCTCGGCGAGATCGAATTCTTCCGCCGCCGGTGATCGGCGGCACTGTCCCATGAACTCCCCAAGAGATGTTCTCGAAAAGGTCTGTTTGCCGGTCGCGCATTGTTCGACAACCCGCGAAATGGGCGGGCGGATCGCACGAGAAGCGGATTGACACCACCGCGCGCCGGCGGAAAGTTCCTGACGATGAGAGACGTGGTTCTGGTACACGGGGGCTGGGGTGGCGCGTGGTGCTGGACGTCGGTCGTGGCGCACCTGCACCGAGCTCGACCGGGTTCGCGGGTCTTCACGCCCACCCTCGCGGGCTTGGGTGAGCGCGCTCACGAGCCACCCGAGGACATCACCATGGGTACCCACATCGACGACCTGGTCCGCCTCTTGGACGATCACGACCTGCGCGACGCGGTCCTGCTCGGCCACTCCTACGGCGGCCTGCCCATCACCGGCGCCGCGAACCGGCGACCGGAGCGGGTCGGCGACCTGGTCTACCTCGACGCCCTGGTCCCCGAGCACGGCCAGAGCTGCGCCGACGTGCTCGGACCCGGCTTCGTCGCGGCCGCCGCGGCGGCCATGACCAGGGCGAACACCCCGCACTCGATCCCGTGGCTGTTCACCCCCGATGACCTGCTCGGTCCGGGCAGCCCGCTCGCCGGGGAGGTGGCCGAGCGGATGACGGCCCACCCGGCGGGCACCCTGCACGACCCGGTCGACGCCGATCGGATCCGGGCGCGCAGGCACTACGTGTACTGCACCGGCAGCGCCTCGCTCGGCCTGACCGGGGGGTTCGCCGCGGCCGCCAGGGACTCCGCCGCGTGGCGGTACTCCGAGCTCGACGCGCCGCACGACGCGCCGCACGCGTGCCCCGACCAGGTGGCCCAGGTCGTGGCTCGGATCTCGTCACGGTGAGCCACGACAGCACCTGACGAAGCTGCCGGTGGCGCCGCGAACAGACGCGACAAATCACCCAAACAGGTGGACCGCCCGACGGAAAATACCCAAACGGCCGACGCGTGCCCCCTCGGGTCGAGTATTGTTCGAAGCACCGAGGGGGCTCGGGGTGGCATCGCATAGACATTTCCGGTTCGCGTGCTGCCCATTTCCCGTGGGTACCCCTTGGTCATTTGTCATCACCTTTTCCGGTGTGCTCGAGGGGGACTACAGCGGATGACGTTGACCGATGACGTGCGCCCGTCGACCGCCCAGGCCGAGGTCTGGACCGCGCACGAGGTGGACCCGGGCAACCCGGCCTACACCTGCGCAGGCTACCTGGACCTGACCGGGCCGCTGCGCCCCGACCTGCTCGACCGGGCGGTCGAACTGGTCGGCGCCGAGTGCGAGGCGCTGCTGGTGCGGCCGGAACCGTTGCGCGACGGCGGTCGCGCGGCGGTGACCGCGACCCTGGACCGGGCGGCGGCGCCCACCGTCGAGCACGTGGACCTGCGTTCCGCCGCGACAGTGGCGGACGGACTGTCCCTGGCGGGCACGTGGATGGCGCGCGACGCGTCCGCACCGCTGCGGTTGGGGGTGGACCGGTTGGTGCGGGTCGCGCTGCTGCGGTTGGCCGCCGAACGGCACCTGTTCTACTTCCGGTACCACCACTTCCTGCTCGACGGCTACGGGCAGATCCTGTTCTGGCGGCGGCTGTCGCGGGTGTACTCGGCGCTGGTCGCGGGTGCCGAACCGCCGCCGTGCCCGTTCGGCGAGCTGGCCGAGCTGGGCGAGCAGGAGCGGGAGTACGCGCTCTCGGCCGAGCACGACGCGGACCGGGTGTACTGGTTGGACCGGATGGCCGAGGCGCCCGGCCCGCTCGGCCTGGCAGACGGCGGTGAACGCCACCAGGAGCCCTCGCGCACACTGGCCGACACCACGACCACGATGCGCGAGGTGCACCGCGCCGCGGCCGAGCGCGGCTCGCACTGGTCGGCCCCGATCATCGCCGGTCTGGCCGCCTACCTGCGCGGGATGACCGGGCGCGAGGACCTGGTGATCGGCTTCCCGGTCCGGGCCCGCACCGGCAAGGCGGCGCTGACCACGCCGTCGATGCTGTCCAACGAGGTGCCGCTGCGGCTGGCGGTGCCACCGACCGCGACGGTGGCCGAGTTGATCGCCCACGTGGACGGCGCGGTCGCCGGTGCCGTGCGGCACCAGCGCTTCCGCGGCGAGGACTTGCACCGGGCGCTGCGCTCGGGTGCGGGCGGGGCCGCGTTGCCCGAGGTGGTGGCGAACGTGATCGGGTTCGACGGGGCCCTGCGGTTCGGGGAGTGCGCGGCGACCGTGCGGCAACTGTCCTCCGGTCCGGTTCGGACGCTCTCCCTGGACTTCTACAGCGGTGCCGCTGACGGCCCGCTGGCGCTGGGGATCGGTACCGCGACCTTGGGCGCCGCCGAGGTCGACGCGCACCGGGAGCGGTTCGGCGAGTTCCTGGCAAGGTTCATCGCCGCGCCCGCGGACACGCCGATCGGCTCGTTGCCGCTGCTCGCCGACGCCGAACGGGCGGCGGTGGAGACCTTCAACGACACGGCCCGCGACTACGACCTGTCGGGCACGCTGCCCGACCTGATCACCGAACAGGTGGCTCGGACACCGGACGCGGTGGCGGTGGTGGCGGGCACCAGGGAACTGACCTATGCCCAGCTCTACGACCAGGCGGATCGCTTGGCCGCGTACCTCATCGGGCGGGGTGTCCGGCCGGGTGACGTGGTGGGTGTGCACGCGCACCGCTCGCCCGAGCTGGTGGTGTCGCTGTACGCGGTACTGATCGCGGGCGCGGCGTACCTGCCGCTGGACCCGGAGTCCCCGCCCGCGCGACTGGCGTTCCAGGTCGCCGACGCCCGGGTCCGCTTGGTGCTCACCCGGTCCGGTCTGCCCGCGCCCGTCGCCGCCGAGCTCGTCGAGGTCGACGTCCTGCTGCCGACCCTGCCCGACACCGACACCCCGGACGTGCGGTTGGGGCCGGAGGACGCCGCGTACGTCATCCACACCTCGGGGTCGACCGGCAAGCCCAAGGGCGTGGTGGTGCCGCACCGCGGGATCGTCAACCGGCTGACCTGGATGCGCGACGACTACGGCATCCACGCCGGGGACCGGGTCCTGCAGAAGACCAGCGCCGGGTTCGACGTGTCGGTGTGGGAGTTCTTCCTGCCGTTGATCACCGGAGCCCGGCTGGTGCTGCTGGAGCCGGGGGCGCAGCGCGACCCGCACCTGGTGGCCGCAGCGGTCGACCGGCACGGGATCACGGTGCTGCACTTCGTGCCGTCGATGCTCGACCTGTTCCTGGTCGACGGTCCCGGCGAGCTCACGAGCCTGCGCCACGTGTTCTGCAGCGGTGAGGCGCTGCGCCCGGCCACGGTGGCGGCCTTCTTCGACCGGCTGGGCGGTGCCGGGCGGGCGGGCGGCGTCCGGCTGCACAACCTGTACGGCCCGACGGAGGCCTCGGTCGACGTCACCGCGTGGGAGTGCCTGCCCGGCCGCGACCGCGCGTCGGTGCCCATCGGCAGGCCGGTGGCCAACACCAGCGTCCACATCCTCGACCCGGACGGGGTCCCGGTGCCGATCGGGGTCGCCGGTGAGCTGCACATCGGCGGCGCCCAGGTCGCGACCGGCTACCTGCACCAGCCCGAGCTGACCGCGCGGCGGTTCGTCAGCGGAGGCGACGGCGAGCGGTGGTACCGCACCGGGGACCTCGCCAGGTGGCGGGCGGACGGTGTGGTGGAGTTCCTGGGCCGCAACGACCACCAGGTCAAGGTGCGCGGCTACCGGATCGAACCGGGCGAGGTGGAAGCGGCGCTGCTGGAGCACCCGGCGGTACGCCAGAGCGTCGTCGTCGCCGCGGGCGCGGAAGGGGCGCTGCGGCTCATCGGGTACGTGGTGTCCGGCGGAGCCTTCGACCGGGACGCGGTGCGGGCGCACCTGGCGCGGCGGTTGCCCGCGTACATGGTCCCGGCCGTCCTGGTCGAACTGGACGCGATCCCGCTGCTGCCCAACGGGAAGGTCGACCGCGCCGCCCTTCCCGAGGTGGACTCGGCGCCTGTGTCGACCACCGCGGTCGCACCGTCCACACCGGACGAGGAGCTGCTGGCCGCCGTGTGGGGGCGGCTGCTCGGGTCGGACGGGTTCGGCGTCACCGATTCCTTCCTCGCGCTCGGCGGCGATTCCATGCTCGCCATCCGGGCCCGTGTGGCCGTCGAACGCGACCACGGGCGCACCTTCACCGTCGCGCAGCTGTTCGCCAACCCCACGATCCGCGAACTGGCGCCGCTGCTGCGGGCGACCACCGGGGACGCGGCAACGAGCGAGCCGTTCAGCCTGCTCGACCCCACCGACCGCACGCTGCTGCCCGAGGGGCTCGACGACGCCTACCCGCTGACGTCGATGCAGGCCGCGATGCTCTACCACGTCTCCTACCAGGAGAACTCCTCGGTGTACCGGGTGGTCACCAGCGTGGCGGTGCCCACCGCGCTCGACCTGGACGCGCTGCGCGCGGCCTGCGCGGACACCGTGGCCCGACACCCGCAGCTGCGGGTGTCGGTCGAGCTGGGTCGGTTCTCCGAGCCGCTGCAACTGGTGCACTCGCACGTCGAGGTCCCGGTCGAGCTGGGGGCGGACCTGGGGGACCTCGACGCCGACGCAAGGAACCGTGCGGTGGCGGAGTTCGTCGACCGGGCGAAGCACACCGTGTTCGACCTGGCCGCCCCGCCGCTGCTGCGGTTCGTGGCGCACCCGTGCGGGGCGGCGGGTTTCCAGCTGACCGTCATCGAGCACCACGTCCTGCTCGACGGCTGGTCCGACGTGCTGATGCTCGAAGAGGTCATCGACCGCTACCGCGGCACGTCGCGCGGACAACCGGAGCCGCGCTCGACCTACCGCGACTTCGTCGCCGCCGAGCTGGCCGCACTCGCCGACCCGGACGCCAAGCGGTTCTGGTCGTCGGCGTTGCGCGGCGCGACACCGACGACGTTGTTCGGGGTGGACACCGAGCGCGGGTTCGCCACCTCGGAGATCCGCCGGTTCACCCTCGACTTACCCGCGGACCTGGTGCCGCGGTTGCGGGCGGTGGCCGCGGCGCGCGGGTTGCCGCTGAAGTCGTTGCTGGTGGCCGCCCACGCGATGGCGTTGGCCACCGCGAGCGGCCAGGACGAGGTGCTCACGGGGCTGGTCGGCAACTCGCGGTTGGAGGAGCCGGGCGGCGACGAGGTGATCGGTGTCTTCCTCAACACCCTGCCGCTGCCGCTCGACCTCACCGGGGCGAGCCCGGTGGAGGTGGCCAGGCGGGTATCGGCGTGGGAGAGCGCGTGCGCGCCGCACCGCAGGTACCCCTTCGGCCAGATCCAGCGCGACCTCGGCGAGGCGTCGCCGTTGGGCGGGTTGGCCAGCTACGTGAACTTCATGGACTTCCACCGCGGCCGCTACCGCGACGAGTCGGTCTTGGGCGCGAGCACCGGGGTCGCGGACACGAACTACCCGGTGGCGGTCGACTTCCTCGTCGAGCCGGGCGGGGGCGAACTGCAGGGCTGGCTCGACTGCGACGTGGCGGCGCTGCCCGCGCCGTTGTGCCAACGCCTTGCCCGCTACCACGAGCGGGCGCTGGCGGCGATCGCCGCCGACCCGGACCGGCCGGTGTCGACGCTGGACCTGCTCGGCGCGGACGAGCACCGGGAACTCGCCGCGTGGGACGGCCCGGTGACCGCCTATGACACTAACGCGACGCTGCACGGGCTGTTCGAGAACCAGGTGGCGCTCACGCCGAACGCGACGGCCGCGACGCACCGCTGGGACTCGGTGACCTACGCCGAACTCGACGCGGCCGCCAACCGGGTCGCGCACCGGCTGCTCGGCGCGGGTGTGCGCCCCGGTGACCTGGTCGGGGTGAGCGTGCACCGCGGCACGGGGTTGTTGGCCGCACTGCTCGGCACGCTCAAGGCGGGCGCCGCCTACGTTCCGCTCGACCCCACCTTCCCACTGCCGCGCCTGCGCGGTATCGCCGCCGACGCGGGCATCTCCTGCCTGCTCACCTCGAGCGGCACCCCCGCCGAGCTGTCGCGGGACCTGTCCTGCCCCGTGATCGAGATCGGCACCGGCACCGCGGTACCCGACACCGCACCCGCCGTGCCCGTCGGCGGCGAGGACCTGGTGTACGTCATGTACACCTCCGGCTCGACCGGCGCGCCCAAGGGTGCCCGGCTCGCCCACCGCAACGTGATCAACTTCTTCGCCGGGATGGACCAGCGGGTCGGGTGCGGCGGCGAGGACGTGGTGCTGGCGGTGACCAGCGCGTCGTTCGATATCTCGGTGCTGGAGCTGCTGTGGCCGCTGACCAGGGGCGCGCACGTGGTGGTCGCCGACGACGGGATCGGGCGCAACCTGGTGCGGCCGGACCTGGTCGACGACACCGAGCGCGCGCTGGGGTTCAGCCTGTTCTTCTTCGCCGCCGCGGCGGGCGAACAGGGTGCCCGCGAGGGCTACCGGCTGGTGCTGGACGCGGCGCGGTTCGCCGACGCGCACGGGTTCCGGGCGATCTGGACCCCGGAGCGGCACGGGCACGAGTTCGGTGGCCTGTACCCGAACCCGTCGGTCATGGCCGCCGCGCTGGCCACGGTGACCGAGCGGATCGGGTTGCGCAGCGGCAGCGCCGTGGCCCCGCTGCACGACCCGGTGCGGCTGGCCGAGGAGTGGTCCCTCGTGGACAACCTCTCCGGTGGCCGGGTGGGGTTGGCGTTCGCGTCCGGCTGGAACTCCAACGACTTCGTGTTCTTCCCCGAGAACTTCCCCGACCGCAAGCGGGTGATGACCGAGCACATCGACCAGTTCCGCGCGCTGTGGCGGGGTGATCCGGTGACGCGGACCGGGGGCAGCGGCGAGCAGGTACCGGTGCGGGTGTTCCCGCGCCCGGTGCAGGCCGAGCCGCCGATCTGGCTGACCTCGGTGGGCACCGTCGCGACGTTCGAGAAGGCGGGGGCCAGCGGCGCCAACCTGCTGACGCACCTGCTGGGACAGCGACCGGACGCGTTGGCGGAGAAGATCGCGGCCTACCGGGCGGCGCGCGCCGCTGCCGGGCACGAGGGGCCCGGCGAGGTGACGCTGATGGTGCACACGTTCATGTCCGACGACCCGGCCGGGGCCAGGGCCCAGGCGCGGGAGCCGTTCCGGGCGTACCTGCGCAGCTCGACCGAGCTGTGGCGCACGATGTTCGCCAGCACCGGCCAGGACTTCCCCGAGCGGGACGCCGAGTCCTATGTGGACGCGGTGATCGACCAGGCCATCGACCGCTACTTCGAGACCTCCGGGCTGTTCGGCTCACCGAGCACGTGCGCGCCGCTGCTGCGCGAGCTGGCCGCCGCCGGGGTGGACGAGGTCGCCTGCCTGATCGACTTCGGGGTGCCGACCGACGCCGCGCTGGAAAGCCTGCGCTGGGTGGACCGGCTGCGCCGCGACCACGAGGACGAGGTGGCCCGCGCGCCGCACTCGCTGCGGGACCTGTGCCTGCGCCACGGCGTGACGCTGGTGCAGGGCACGCCGTCGTTGCTCTCGGCCGTGGCCGCCGAGCCCGGCGCGCTCGAAGCGCTCGGCTCGGCGCGGGCGCTGCTGGTCGGCGGTGAGGCGTTCCCGTCCGGGCTGGCGCGCAAGCTGCTCGACGCGCTGCCCAGGGTGCGGGTGCTCAACATGTACGGACCGACCGAGACCACGATCTGGTCGACGGTGCACGAGCTGGACCCGGCCGCCGACGGCGCGGTGCCGATCGGCACCCCGATCGCCAACACCGCGGTGCGGGTGGTCGACGCGCACGACCGGGACGTGCCGGTGGGGGTGGGTGGTGAGCTGCTGATCGGTGGCGACGGCGTGGCCCAGGGGTACCTCGACCGCCCGGAGCTGACCGAGCAGCGGTTCGCCGGGTTGCGCGGTCGCCGCTTCTACCGCACCGGCGACCGGGTGCGCCGCGGCGCTGGTGGGGTGCTGGAGTTCCTCGGCCGGGTGGACCGGCAGGTCAAGATCCACGGCCACCGGGTGGAGCCGGACGAGGTGGAGAGCGTGCTCTCGCGCCACCCCGACGTCGAGGCGGTCGCGGTGGTCGCGGTGGCGGGCAATTCCGGCACGGAACTGGTCGCCTACCTCACCCCCGCAGGCGCGGGTGCCGACCCCGGCGCCGAGCAGGCGCACGTGCGCCGGTGGGCCGAGGTGTGGCAGCAGACCTACCGGCCCGACGGCGACGAGTTCGCGGGCTGGACCAGCAGCTACACCGGCGACCCGATCCCGGCCGAGCAGATGC
Source organism: Actinokineospora baliensis (assembly GCF_016907695.1). Taxonomy (NCBI): domain Bacteria; kingdom Bacillati; phylum Actinomycetota; class Actinomycetes; order Pseudonocardiales; family Pseudonocardiaceae; genus Actinokineospora; species Actinokineospora baliensis. Next base: position 5,675,195 of record NZ_JAFBCK010000001.1, read on the forward strand.
GCGAGTGGCTCGGGCACACCGTGGCGCGCGTCGCCGCGCACTCCCCCGCCGCGGTCGCCGACATCGGCGTCGGGGTCGGGCTGGTGCTGCGCGGCCTGGTCGAGCGGACCGCCGAGTACCACGGGGTCGACATCTCCCCCGCCGCGCTCGAGGCCGCCGCCCACTGCCTCGGCGACCGGCCGCTGCCCGAGCACGTCCGCTTGGTGCACGGCGGCCCGGAGTACCTGGCGGGGTTGCCGACCGACAGCCTCGACGCGGTGGTCATCAACTCGGTGGCGCAGTACTTCCCCGGTCCCGCCTACCTGGCGCGGGTGCTCACCGAGGCGGCGCGCGTGGTGCGGCCCGGCGGGGCGGTCCACGTGGGCGACGTGCGCAGCGTGCGGGCCCTGCCCGAGTTCCACACCGCTGTCGCGCTGCACCGGGCGCCGGTGCTGCAGCCGGTCGCGGAGCTGCGGTCGGCCACCGCCCGTCAGGTGCGCGACGAGCCGGAGCTGTGCCTGGCCCCCGCTTTCTTCGAGCGGGTGGCGCGCGGGTGCGCGGACATCGGCGCGGTCAGCGCGGAGCTCAAGCGCGGCCGGGCGGACAACGAGCTGACCGCGTTCCGCTTCGACGTGACCCTCCACATCGGACCAGCACCCGCCGCCGAGCACGCCGGGGTGGTGCCGTGGACCGAGGTCGACGACCTCGCCGCCGCGCTCGCCGGGCCAGGCGCGCTGGTGGTCACCGGCATCCCGAACCGGCGACTGGTCCGCCCCGCCGCCGCGGTGCGGTTGCTGGCCGGACTGCCAGACGGGGCGACGGCCTGGGACCTGCAGCGGGAGCTGTGGTCGGTCGCGGACGACGCGGTCCCGCACCCGGAGGACCTGGTGGACATCGCCGCCCAGGCGGGCCGCTCGGTCCGGCTGGCGGTCGCACCGGACGGGGCGCTGCACACGATCGACGCCCACTTCACCGCGCCCCACCGGAAGGAGGCCCGAGCATGAGCGGTGCCGACAGCGCGCTCGGCAACGACCCGCTGGCGACGTCGTGGGAGACCGCGCTGCGCGGCGACCTGCGCGGGTTCGCCCGCGCGACGCTGCCGGAGGCGATGGTGCCCACCCGGTTCGTGGTGCTGCCGGAGCTGCCGACGTTGCCCAACGGGAAGGTCGACCGCAAGAGCCTGCCACCGCTGGAACCCGAGCGGCCAGAGACCGACACCTACCTGGCACCCAGGAGCGCGGTCGAGTCCCGGGTCGCGCAGGTCTGGGCGGACATGCTCGGCGTCGGCCGGGTGGGGGTGCGCACCGACTTCTTCACCCTGGGCGGGAACTCGCTGCTGGTCATGCGGATGGCGGCGGCGGTGCGGGAAGCCTTCGACGTGCGCGTCGACCTGCGCCGCTTCCTGGAGGAGCCCACGGTCGAACGGCTGGCCAGGATGGTCGGCGCCACCGGCGACCCCGCCTTGACCGGTGGCGGCGCACGGGGGGTCACGCCGGAGGAACTACGGCTGGAAGCGGTGCTGCCCGAGGACGTGCGGCCCGAGCCGGGCGCGGCACCGCCAGCGGTGGGTCCGTTCCGGACGGTCCTGGTCACCGGCGCCACCGGCTACACCGGCGCCTACCTGGTGCGAGAACTGCTCGACCGCAGCGACGCCGACCTGCTCGTGCTCGCCCGCGGCCGCGATCCCGAGGACGTCGTGGCCCGGGTCCGGGCGAACCTGGAGCACTACGGCATCTGGCACCAGGGCGACGAAACCCGGCTGCGCGGGGTCGTGGGCGACACGGGCAAGCCGTACCTGGGGATGGACCGCGCGGCGTACCACGCGGTGGCGGCGGACGCGGAGATGATCGTGCACAACGCCGCCGACTCGCGGTGGACGATCCCCTACCAGCAGGCCAAACCGGTCAACGTGCTCGGCACGGTCGAGGTGCTGCGGCTGGCCTGCCGCACGAGGGTCAAGCCGGTGCACTACGTGTGCTCGACCGGTGCCTTCCCCGGTGCCCCCGGCGAGGTCACCTGGACCGAGGGGCCGCTGCCGGAGCCCGAGGGCGTGGTCGGTGGCTACCGGCAGACCAAGTGGGTCGCCGACACCCTGGTGCACACCGCCCGCGAGCGCGGGGTTCCCGCGTCGGTGTACCGGCCGGGCGCGCTGACCGGCGCGCAGGACACCGGCGCCTGCGCGACCGACACCTTCATCAACCACCTGATCCGCGGCTGGGTGCAGCTGGGCGCCGCGATGCGCTACGACTTCCGGCTGGAACTGGTGCCGGTCGACTACTGCGCCAAGGCGATCGCGCACATCGCGCTCTCCGGCGCCGCCCCCGCCACCTACCACCTGCCCGGTGCGCGCACGGTCGACATGGACGAGGTGGTCGACCACATCATCGCGCTGGGCTACCCGCTGCGGACGCTGCCCTACCGGCGGTGGCGCGAGGAGCTGGTGGCGGCTGTGGAGGGCGGCGCGGACAACGAGCTCGCCCCGTACATCCCGCTGCTCGACCAGGACCGGCCCGCCGAGGAGATCGGCCTGGCGGGCAGCCGCCCGGTGTTCGACAACGCCCGGCTCGCCGCGGCACTGGCCGGGTCCGGGATCACCGCGCGGCCGGTCGACCGCGACCTGATGGACCTCTACCTGCGCTACTTCGTGGCGATCGGCTACCTGCCCGCGCCGCCGCGACCCGAGAACGGGAGTGACCGATGACCTCCGTGGTGCCCGATTTCCCGATGGCCCGCAGCCACCCGCTCGACCCGCCGCCGAAGTACCGGTCGCTGAGCCGGGACCAGCCGGTCGTCCAGGTCTCCACCCCGCGCGGCCTGGCGTGGCTGGTGACCCGGCACGAGGACTGCACCGCGGTCCTGACCAACCCGACGTTCAGCTCCGACCCGCGCACCCCCGGGTTCCCCAGCTACATGGCGGGCGACGTGCCACCGCCGCCCGGGTTCTTCCTGCAGCTCGACCCGCCGGACCAGTCCCGGCTGCGCCGCCTGGTCACCCGGGAGTTCCTGGTGGGCAGGATGGAGGCGCTGCGGCCCAGGATGCGCGAGGTCCTCGACGAGCTCATCGACGCGATGCTCGCCCGCGGCAGCACCGCGGAACTGGTCGCCGACCTGGCCTACCCGATGGCGGCCACGATGATCTGCGAGCTGCTCGACGTGCCGACCGCCGACCAGGAGATCTTCGTCGGCCTCACCGACACCATCCTGGACCGCTCCACCAGCCCCGAGGAGACCACCCGGGCCGCCGAGGAGCTGATGGCCTACTTCGACCGGATGGTCACCGAGAAGAAGTCGGACCCCAAGGACGACCTGTTCGGCAGGCTCGTGCGCCACGAACTCGACGGGCTGATCAGCCACGAGGAACTGGTCGGGCTCGCGGCGCTGCTGCTGCTGTCGGGCTACGACACCATGGCCCAGATGATCGGCCTCGGCGTGCTGACCCTGCTCGAGCACCCGGAGCAGCTGGCCGAGCTGCGCGCCGACCCCGACCTGATGCCCGCCGCGGTCGAGGAGATGATGCGCTACCTGTCGATCAACCACGCCGGGCTGCCCAGGGCCGCCACCGTGGACGTGGTCGTCGGCGGCCAGGAGATCAAGGCGGGCGAGGGTGTGCTGGTCATGCTCAACGCCGCCAACCGCGACGCGGCGGTCTTCGCCGACCCCGACGTGTTCGACATCCACCGCCCGTCGGTGAACCGGCACATCGGGTTCGGGCACGGGTTCCACAAGTGCATCGGGCTGACCCTCGCCCGCGTCGAGCTGACCACGGTGTTCACCGGCCTGTTCGACCGGATCCCCGGGCTGCGGGTGCCCACCGCCATCGACGAGCTGCCGTTCCGGCACGACATGGTGCTCTACGGCGTGCGCGAGCTGCCGGTCGAGTGGTGACCGGCACCCCGGTCCGGCTGGTCCTGACCCACCACGCGGGCGGGTCCCGGCTGGCCTACCGCGGCTGGGACCGGCACCTGCCCGCCGACTGGGAGGTGCTGGCGCTCGACGCCCCCGGCCGCGGCCTGGCGCACCGGCAGCCGCTGCTCGACCGGGTCGAGGACATCGCCGACGCGCTGCTCGACCGCGCCGTCGACGGGCTCGACCGGCCGCTCGCGCTGTTCGGGCACAGCATGGGCGCGGCGGTGGCGGCCAGGATGGCCGGGCGGCTGCGCGCGGGTGCGGGTCCTGCCCCGGTGTGGCTGGGCCTGTCGGGGTGGACGGCCCGTCCTGGCCGAGGGCGGGCGGCGGCCGACGCGATGACCGACGACGAGGTCCTCGACCTGGTCGACAGCCTGGGCGGGACGTCGCGGGACCTGCTGCGCGACCCGCTGTCGCGGCGGATGCTGCTTCCCGCGCTGCGGGCCGACCTGACCGCCACGGCCCGCTTCGACCCGATGGCCGACCCCGGCTGGCTCGACGTGCCGCTGTCGGTGTTCGGCGGCCGGGACGACCCCGCGGTCAGCCAGGCCAGGTTGGCCGCGCTCGGCGCTGCGGCCAAGCGGCTGGTCGGGGTGCACGTGCACCCCGGTGGCCACTTCTACCTCGCCGAGCGGCCCGCGGAGCTGGCGGGGCAGATCACCGACGACATCGGGCGCGCGCTGCGGCGCACCGAACTCAGCACGAGGGGGACCTGACATGTCCAAGACGGCGTTTCTGCTCGCGGGCCAAGGGGCCTTCCGACCGGGGATGTTCGCCGCCGAGTCGGCCGCGACGGACCTGGGTGATCTGCTCGACGCCGCCGACGCGGTCGCGGCGTCCTTCGGCGCACCACCGGTCAGGCGGCACCTGCTCGACCCGGCCGGGCCGACCGCGGCGGAGTTGGCGAGCGCGGACCCGTTCGCGCTGCAGTTGGTGGTGTTCGTGGCCGCGCTGGGCGAGTACCGGCTGGCGAGTCGCACCGAGGAGCCCGATGTGCTGGTCGGGCACAGCCTCGGCGAGCTGGCGGCGCTGACGGCGGCGGGGGCGTTCGAGCTGTCCGACGCGCTGCGGGTGGTGTGCCACCGGTCGGCCGCGCTGGCCGGGGCGGTGACCGAGCCGGGCGGGATGCTGTCGGTGGGGATGTCCGCGGCCCGCACCGCGCACGTGGTCGCGGCGGTCGACGACCCGCGGGCGGCGATCGCGGTGCGCAACGCGCCCACGCGGACCGTCGTCGCGGGACCCGACGCAGCGTTGGAGTCGGTGCGGGCGGTGGCCACGGCGCTGGGCGCGGCCACCGTGCGGCTGCCCGCGCCGTACGCCTACCACTCCCCCGGGCTGGCGCTGGCCGCGGAGCGGTTCGCCGAGTCGCTCGCGGGTGTGCGGCAACGGCCGTTGCGCGCGCGGGTGTACTCCCCACTCCTCGGCCGGTACGTCGCTGACACCGACGACCTCGCCGCTGTGCTGGTTCGGCACCTGTGCTCGCCGGTCGACTTCGTCGCCGCGGTGCGCGACCTGCACGCCGAGGGGTTGGCCGCGGTGGTCGAGTGCGGTGGCGGCGGGCTGGGCAAGCTGATCACCGCCACCGTTCCCGGCGTGTCGGTCGGTGGTGCCCCGGCCGTTGTCCCGGCACCCGAGGCCGCGGCGGTGGTCGAGGTGGTCGAGGCCGCGCCGGTCACCGGTCCGGACGTGGGTGAGGTGACCGAGCGGCTGCGCGTGCTCTACGCGACCGCGCTGCACTACCCGCTGGAGGCCGTGGATCCCGAGGCGGACCTGGAGGCCGAGCTCGGGATCGACTCGCTCAAGCGGGCGGAGATGCTGGGCAAGGTCGGCAGCGAGTTCCGGTTGCCCGCCTCGGTCAACGACGGCCGGTTCCTCGCGCACGCGACGTTGGCCGAGCTGGCGGACATGGTCGCGGGGACCCTCGCCGCTGAGGGCGCCGCCCGATGACCGCGCCCCGGGTGAGCGTCCTCGGATCCGGGCCGCTGGCGTCGGCCATCGCGGGCGCCTGCGGGCCCGCTCCGTCCACAGTGGAGTCCGGGGCGGGCGTGGTGGTGCACGTCGTCGGGGACGACCACCCGATCGGCCAGGTGTTCGGCGAGGTCGCGGCCGGTACCGCGCCGGTCGCGGTGGTGGTCGTCGACGCGCGGGTGGACAACGCCGGGCAGTGGCCGCCGCACGGCGGTCCGGCCGCGGTGCGGGCGGCCGTTCAGGGGCTGACCGGTGGCACCACCAGGGTCAACGCGGTGGTCGTCACCGGTCCCCGCGACCGACCGGTCGACGCCGAGACCGCGGCCGCGGTGCTGTTCCTGGCCGGGGCCGACCTGCTCGCGGGCCAGTGCGTCGAGGTCGACGCCTCCCGCGCCGAAGTGGACAGTCAGTCCGCAATGGACTCGTTGTGCGACAACGAGGATCCCGATTCCGTCGTCGTGGTCGGGATGGGCATTGTGTTGCCGGGCGCGGACTCGCCGGACCGGTTCTGGGAGCTGCTGCACGGCGAGGACACCGTGTTCGGCGAGCCCGGGGACCGGATCGCCCTGGACCACATCTTCTCCGGCGACCCCACCGAGGCCGACCGCACCTACTCCCGGGTGTCCGGTTTCATGGCACCGGACCCGCGCGCCGACGCGGCGACCGACTTCACCGAGGGCTGGCTGCGCCGCGGCATCGCCCAGGCCATGGCGACCGTCACCACCACCGGGACCGACCGGCACCTGTTCGCCGTCGGCCTCACCGCGGACGGCAGCCACCACCTCGAGCAGAGCCTGGTGGCGCGGGAGGTGCGCCGCCTGCTCGGCGACCGGCTCGACGCAGGCACCGACCAGCGGCTGCGGGAGCTCTACCCGCTCGCGGTCGACGCACCCGAGGAGATGCTGCCGTACCGCATCGCGCGCCGCGCCGCGGTCGACCTCCCCGGCGACACCGAGGTCGTCGTGGTGGACACCGCCTGTTCGTCGTCGCTGTACAGCATCGACATCGGTGCGCGGGCGCTGCGCGCGGGCGAGGCGGACGTGGCGGTGTGCGGTGGCGCCTTCGCGGTCGGCGTGCAGAACCTCGTGCTGTTCTCGAAGCTGCGCGGCCTGTCGCGCTCCGGCGCGGTCCGGCCGTTGGATGCGAGCGCGGACGGCGTGCTGTTCACCGATGGCGCCGCTGTGCTGGCGCTCAAGACCCTCGCCAGGGCACGCGCCGACGGCGACACCGTGCTCGCGCACGTGGCGGGTTTCGGCGGCTCGTCGGACGGCAGGGGCAAGGCGATCTACGCGCCGAACCCGGTCGGGCAGCGGATCGCGCTGCGCCGCGCCTGGGCGGCGGCGGGCGTGGACGCGGGCGACATCGACTGGGTCATCGCGCACGCCACCGGGACCCCCGCCGGGGATCGCGCGGAGCTGACCGTGCTCGGCGAGCTCGGCGGACCGACCGGGTGGACGGTGTCGTCGAACAAGTCGACCGTCGGGCACACCGGGTGGGCGGCGGGCGCGGTGTCGGCCGTGCACGCCGTCCTCGCGTTGCGCCACGGCCGGATCCCGGCACAACGGCACTTCACCGGGCTGCCCCGCGATGTCGACGGAGCCGTGCCGATCACGGTGCCGACCACCGACCTCGCGTGGCAGGCGGGTGACCGCGCGCGGACGGTGGCCATCTCGGCCATGGGGTTCGGCGGGACCAACGGGCACCTGCTGCTCACCGACACCGCGGCGAGGGCACCCGAACGCCCGGCCACCGCGCCGGTCGACGATGTCGTGGTGGCGGGGTGGGCGGCTCATCTGCCCGGCGACCCGAGCCGCGACCGGGTCACCGCGTGGCTGCGCGGCGACGCCGCCGACTGGCCGACCAGGTTCCCAGACGACTACCCGCTGCCGACCCCGGTGCAGATGCGACTCGCCCCGTCGGCGATCGCGGCGATGGACCGCAGCCAGCTGATCGCGGTGCGGTGCGCCGACGAGCTGGCCGGGGACTGGTTCGCCCGCACCGGGTTGGCCGACCGGACCGGGGTGTACGTGGGGCACAGCGGGCCGACGACGGCCGCCGTGCGCCACGACACCCGCGCCTACTTGGCCGACCTGGCCGCCCGCGGCGGGATCGACGGGTTCGCCGACCTGGTCGCCGGGCCCGCGTCGGCCGCCGTGCCCGCCGCGACGGAGGACTCGTACCCGGGGCTGATGCCGAACATCATCCCGGCGCGGATCGCGCAGCGGCTGGACCTGCACGGCCCGAACATGGCGCTGGACGCGGGGTTGGACTCGTTCACCTCCGCGCTGGCCACCGCGGCCAGGGCGGTGCGCGACGGCGAGGTCGACCTGGCCTTCGTCATCGGAGTGGCCGCCGCCGCAGACCAGGTCGCGCCCCGCGACGGTCGCGAGCCCGCCGAAGCGGCCATCGGTGTCGTGCTGACCAGCGGTGCCACCGCCGCCGAGCACGGGCTCGACCGGCTGGGCGTGGTCGAGGTGGGCACGACGCCCGCCGCCACGGCGACCCCGAGCGGTGATCGGGTCCACCACGGCGCCGAAGCAGCGGTGCAACTGCTCAGGCTGCTGCACACGGCCACAGGTCGCACGGTGCTCGCCGCGCAGGAGGACACCCGCACACCCCAGGTGACCGTGACCCCGGCGGTCCGCGAGCCCGGCCTCCGGGACATCCTCACCCGCCACGCCCTGGAGTTGTGGCCGACGCCCGCGCGAGCGCACCGCGCGCAACTGCCCGCCATCCCGCCGGATTGTGTTGTCATCACGGACAACCCCGGCGTCTTCAGCACCCAAGCGGCCGTCGTGCTCGGTCTGGACACCGACCCGGAGACCGTCACCGCGCGCGTGGCGGGGGCCAGGCACGTGCGGACCGTCCTCACCAGTGGCGGGTCGTTCGAGGACGCGTTGGCCGCCAACGACCTCACCTTCGCCGCCGTGCGGGCGCTGGTGGTCCCGCTCGCGGCGGGCGGCAGCGTCGGCGCGGTCCTGCTCGACGGTTTCGACGGGTCCGGCGTTCCCCGCCCGGACACCGGGTTGACCACGGGCCTGGTGCGCAGCGTGGAGTCGGAACTGCCCGGCTGCCTCGTGTTCGCCGTCATCACCGACTCACCGGACCCGCACGAGGGGCTGGCGGCCCTGGCCGCGGAGAGCGGGAACCACCGCCACCTGCCGGTCGCCTACCTGCGGGCGGGCCGCCGCTGGGAACTGGTGCCCCGCCCGCTGCCGGCGCCCCCGGCGGACGCGCCGGCACGCGTGGTCGCCGACCCGGTGGTGCTGGCCACGGGCGGCGCCAGGGGCATCACCGCGCGGTTGGTACGGGAATTGCTGCGGGACAGCACACCGCGGTCGGTGTGGCTGGTGGGTACCGCGCCCGAGCCGGACCCGGCGACGCCACCGCTGCTCCCGGACAAGTCGACCGCGTTGCGCGAACTGATGGCCCGTTTCCCCGGCGAGAACCTCGCCTCGCTCAACCGCCGCCACACCGAGGCGGTGCGCGACGCCGAACGGGCCACCGCGATCCGGCTGCTGCGCGAGCGGCTCGGCGACGACCGGGTGCACTACCGGCGCTGCGACGTGCGCGACGCGCAGCGGGTGGCCGCGCTGGTCGCGGAGATCACCGGGGTCGACGGCGGCGTGGACGTCGTCGTGCACGGTGCCGGTCTGGTCCGCAGCACCGCGTTGGCCCGCAAGGACCTCACCGACTACCGGCTCGTGCGCGACGTGAAAGTCCGCGGCGACCACAACCTGCGTGCCGCGCTGGCCGCCGACCCGCCCGCGCTGTGGTGCTCGCTGAGCTCGGTCGGCGCGTTCATCGGGATGCGCGGGGAGGCCGACTACCAGGCGGGCAACGAGTACCTGCTGCTGTCCGCGGCGGCGGCCAGGGCAGCGGGCCGCGACGAGGTCGCCATCGTGTCCGGGCTCTGGGTGGAGTCCGGCATGGCGGCCGGGTACGCCACCGGCACCCCGTTCACGTCGGGGCTCGCCGATTTCACCCAGCTGTCGGACGGGCAGGGCTTGGAGTTCTTCCGCGCCGAGCTCGCGGGCCGGGCGGATCCGGTCGGCGCGCTCGGGTCGACCTGGCTCGGCGAGGCCGAGTGGTCGACCCTGCACCGCGCCGCCCCGGGACTGCGCGACCGCTCGGCGAACCGCCCACCGGTCTTCCTGACCGACCCCGGCGTCGCCGACGGCCCGAGCACGACGTGGCGGTGCTCGATCGACCTGGCCGAACACCCGTGGCTGCTCGACCACACCGTCGACGGGCGCCCGACCGTGCCAGCGACCGTCGTCCTGCAGATCGCCGCGGAGGCCGCGCGGGTTCCGGGGAAGGTCGCGGCGCGGTTCACCGACATCGTGTTGTCGAGCTTCATCCGGGCACCCGTGGCGAACTGGCCACGGCACCTGCTGGTCACCGCGACAGCGGACGGCGACCAGGTGCAGGTGCGGGTGGCGAGCGCGCCGTCGGGCCCGGTGCCCTCGCGCGAACACGCCAGGATGACGGTCCACCTGGCGGGCGAGCACCCGTCGGTTCCGGCCTCGCCCCCACCGCCACCGCGGGGGATCCCCGTCCCGGACGTCTACCAACTCGGCGGCTCGGTCCATCTGAGCGGGGTCTTCAGCGGCCTCACCGACGCCCGCCTCGGCCGGGCGGGGGTCGGTGGGTCGGCGCGGTTCGGGATGCGACCGAGGGGCACCGCGTTGGACCGGTTCACCGTGCCCAGCGCCACCCTCGACGCCCTGCTGCGCAGCTCGGTGCTCGATGTCGGCGATTCGGGCGCGATTCCGGTGATCGTGCCGACCGCCATTGCCGCGATCGAGCTGTACGCGCCGGGAAACGACAGCGAGTGGGACATCCGATGTTCCGGGGAAATCACGCTGCGGTACCGTACGAACACGCGGAGCGGCACGGGGGAATACGTGGCCACAGCACCGGATGGCGCCGTCCTGGCCACACTGCACGGCATTTCGTCCGTTTCCCGGGAATTGCACGAAATCCCCGCGGTGAATGGCTCGGCGACCGCGGTGGCCGTGCCGTGACCGTCCCGTGGGCTCGATTCGACCGCACCCGTCCCGGGCACAGGTGCCCGGTGCCACCGCGAGCAGAAGGAGAACCCCATGTCGGCTGAGGCCCCGCCCCCCGCTGACCCGGACGTCTCGACCCCGGGGTCCACCGCGCGCTGGTGGACCCTCGGCGTGGCCTGCGTCGCGACGTTCATGCTGATGCTCGACGTCACCGTGGTCAACGTCGCGCTGCCCGACATCCGCGTCGACCTGCGCGCCGACCTGTCGGCCCAGCAGTGGGTGATCGACGCCTACACCCTGGCCCTCGCGGCGTTCCTGCTGACCAGCGGCTCGCTGGCCGACCGGCTCGGCCGCAGGCGGGTGTTCGCCGCCGGGCTGGTGGTGTTCACCCTCGCCTCGCTGGCCGCGGGCCTGTCGCAGGGCATGGTCGCGCTCAACGTGGCCCGCGGCGTGCAGGGCACGGGGGCCGCGGTGCTGTTCGCGGTCGGCCCGGCGCTGATCGCCCAGGAGTTCACCGGCGCCGAGCGCGGCAAGGCGTTCGGCCTCTTCGGCGCGGTCGCCGGTCTGGCGCTGGCGTTCGGGCCCGCCCTCGGCGGTCTGCTCGCCGAGGGCGACTGGCGGTGGATCTTCCTGGTGAACCTGCCGGTCGGCGCGGTGCTGCTGGTGCTGACCCTGCTGAAGCTGCGCGAGCAGCGACCGGGCGGGGCGCCGGGGGTGGACTGGCCGGGACTGGTGGTCTTCAGCGCCGCGCTGGTGCTGCTGGTACTCGGGTTCCTGCGCGGTGAGGCGCTGGGCTGGACCAGCCCCGCGGTGCTGGGCATGTTCGTCGGCGGGGTGGTGCTGCTGGCGGTGTTCGTGCTGGTGGAGCGCCGCCGCGGCGGCGCGGCCATGCTGGACCTCGGGCTGTTCGGCAACCGCACGTTCCTCGGCCTGTCGCTGGCGACGCTGCTGTCCAACGCGACGAGCCTCGCCGCGATCTTCCTCGAGGTGTCCTACCTGCAGAACGTGCTCGGCTACTCCGCGCTGGAAGCGGGCCTGCGGCTGCTGCCGCTGACCCTGGTGCTGTTCGTGGTCGCCGCGGTGACCGGCGGGGTGGTGTCGAAGTTCGCCCCCGGCGCGCTGATCGGCACCTCGATCCTGCTCATCGCGGTCGGCATGGGTCTGATCGCGCTGGTCGACCCGGGCGACTCGTGGCTGTCGCTGCTGCCGAGCATGCTGGTGATGGGCGTCGGCATGGGCATGTTCAACCCGCCGCGCTCGGTGGTCTCGGTCGGGGTGGTCGCGCCGGAGAAGGCGGGCATGGCCACCGGCATCGGGGAGACGTTCCAGCAGGTCGGCGTCGCGGTCGGGGTGGCGGCGTTCGGCGCGCTGTTCCAGGCGAAGGTGATCGCCGCGGTCGGCGGGTCCGGCCTGGCGACCGGGTCGGAGGGCACCGACCGCGAGGTCGGCCGCGCGGTGGCCTCGGGGGCGGGCGGCGACCTCGGCGGTGGCGCGGACCTCGCCAGGGCGCTGTTCGTCGACTCGTTCGGGTCGGTCATGGTGGTCTGCGCGGTCATCTGCGCCGTGGGGGCGGTCATCGCCTATACCTTCATCAGGGGACGCGATCTGCACGAGTCGGCCACCGCGGGAACGGAGTGAGGACGATGACCGAGATTTCCGACATCCTGCTGATTTCCGGCAGCCTCCGGGACGGGTCGAGCAACTCGGCGCTGCTGCGCACGGCGGCCGCGCTGGTGCCCGCGGGATTCCGGGCGGTGACCTACGCCGGAATGGCCGACCTGCCGCATTTCAACCCCGATGACGACCACGACCCGCTGCCCGAGTCGGTCATCGAGATGCGGACGAGGATCGAGCGCGCCGCCGCGGTGTTGATCTGCACCCCCGAATACGCGGGCGCGCTGCCGGGCTCGTTCAAGAACCTGCTGGACTGGACGGTCGGCGGGGTCGAGATCTGCGACAAGCCGACCGCGTGGATCAACGTGTCCGGCAACTCCACGAAGGCGGCCAACGCGCACGCCTCCCTGCGCCTGGTCCTGAACTACACCGGGGCGGCCATCGTGGAGGAGGCCTGCGTGCACCTGCCGGTCTCCCCGTCGATGATCGACGACGGCGTGGTGGTCGACGAGGACGTGCGCACGGGCGTCGCCGCGTCACTGGCCGGGCTCACCGCCGCTGTCGTCCCGGTCTGAGCCGGGCGGGACCGGCGGCTCGGCGAGCAGCCGGTCCCGCAGCAGCACCCGGGACACCTTGCCCGACCCGGTGGTCGGCATCCGGTCGACGAACCGCCACACCCGCGGCACCTTCTGCCGCGCCAGGTGCTCGCGGCCGTAGGCGACCAACTCGTCCTCGGTCGGTGCCGCGCCGGGGTGCGCCCGCACGAACGCGGCGGGCTGCTCGCCCCAGTGCTCGTCCGGCACACCGACGACCACCACCTCGGCCACCCCCGGGTGCCGCGCGAGCGCGTCCTCGATCTCGCGGGGGAACAAGTTCTCCCCACCCCTGATGATCATCTCCTTGAGCCTGCCCACGATCCGGCAGTACCCGCGTGCGTCCATCGCGGCGAGGTCCCCGGTGTGCAGCCACCCCTGGTCGTCGATCGCCCGCGCGGTCTGCTCCGGCGGACCCAGGTACCCGCTCATCACGTGGTAGCCGCGCGTGCAGAGCTCGCCCGCCTCCCCCACGGTCACGGTCCGCCCGTCCGCCTTGATGGCCACCTCGACGCCAGCGACCGGGCGCCCCACCGTGGTGGCGCGGTCCTCGGCGGAATCGGCGAACGGGTCGGTCATCGTGATCGCCGGTGACGCCTCGGTCTGGGCGTAGATGACCGCCATCGGCACCCCCAGCGCCGCCTCGACCCGGTGCACCAGGTCCGGCGGCACCACCGCGCCCCCGGACAGCGCGCACCGCAGCGACGAGGTGTCGGTGCGGGGCAGGTCCGGGTGGTCGAGCACCGCACGCAGCATCGTCGGCACGCCGGTGAGGACAACGGAACGCTCCTGCTCGACCAGGCGCAGGACGAGGTCCGGGGCGAAGTGCGGCACCAGGACGTGGGTGCTGGCCGTCGCGATCGCCGACAGCGTCGCCAGGGCGGACCCGGCCGTGTGGAACAGCGGCATGGCGTTGAGCACCGGATCGGCCCTGCGGAACCGCAGCAACCGCGCGTAGGACAGGCGAGCGCTGTTCACCAGGCCGTTGTGGTGCAGCACAACACCCTTGGGCAAGCCGGTGGTGCCGGAGGTGAACTGGATCTGCGCCGTGTCCCCCGGTTGGACCACCGGCAACCGCGTTGGCGGGCCTTGGACGTCGTGCCACCTGTCGAAGAACACGACCTCGCGCAGCCCTGGCAGCTCCCGCCGCACCTCCCGCACCGTCTCGGCCATGAGGTTGTCCCGGTACCGGCGCTTGAGGAAGATCCCCGCCGCCCCGGACGTCCGCAGCACGTGCCGCAGCTCATCGGCCCGCAGCGCGGGGTCGACGGTGACCAGCGGCATCCCGGCGACCGCCGCCGCCAGTTGCAGGATCGTCCACTCCGGAATGTTGTTCGCCCAGACCGCCACCCGCTCCCCCGGCTGGAACCTCGCCAGCAACCCCCAGGCGACCCGTTCGACGTCCTCCCACAGCCGCGCGTAGCTCCACCGCCGCCGCTCCCCCGCCTCGGCGACCCCCTCGACGAGCGCACACACCTCCGGAGCCACCTCGACGGCGCCCCGCAACAACTCCCCCACCGTCCCGGGCCGCACCAACTCCGCCCCCACGGCCCCTTGGTACGACACCTCGGAAGTAGCCATGCCTCCCAGTCAACGCCCGGTCACCGTTGGGGGGTAAGGGCCAAACCGGGTCAACCCTTGCGCGGGGTGATGTTCGCCCGGACGGCTTTCGGGAGCCCGGCCACAACCAGGTCGTAGGAGTGCTCGACCATGTCGCGCAACTCCTCCTCGGGCACCCTGCCGTCGAGCAGGACGGTGTTCCAGTGCCGCTTGTTCATGTGGTAGCCCGCGATGACCGCGTCGAACTGGGCGCGCAACTCCAGCGCCCAACCGGGTTCGCACTTGAGCGTCACCTGCGCCGGGTTGTCGCCCTGCAGGATCGCGAAGACCTTGCCGGCGACCTTGTAGACCAACACCCCCGGCCTGAACGGCTCCTCCAGGGTCACCAACGGCCAGTCGCCGATGACCGCCGTGAAATCGCTGCTTCCCACGAGGTCCAGGCTATCGCGGCGTCAGGTCGGGGTGGACACCGCACCCGGCGCGTTCACGCGCTCGGGAGGGGGGCGCAGAGTTCGACGTGATTGCCGTCTGGGTCTTGCACGATGGCGTAGCGCTGGCCCCAGAACGCGTCCCACGGCGCCTTGTACTGCGTGTAGCCCGCGGCGCCGAACGCGGCGTAGCCCGCGTCGACGGCGGCCGGGTCGGGCAGGCCGAACGCGATGGCCACCCGGTGCCCGCCGGTGGGCGGTGTCCAGTCCGGGTCGAAGGACTTGATGGTCCCGACGGTGTCCCACACCAGCTTCACCCCACCGAGGTCGGCCTCCACGTGCGGCTCCTGGTCGGCCTCGGCGGGCAAGTCGAGGCCCGCCAAGCGGTAGAACGCCAGCGAACGGGCCATGTCCTCGACCACGAGGCCGAAGAAGGCGATACGAGCGTCGGTCACGGCGGAAGTGTCCTTTCCCTTCGCGAGAACGTGCCAGGAGGGTAGCAACAGCGAATTGCCCCGGCGACCCGTCCATCGGGCAATCGGGTTACCCACCTCCCCCAACGGCGCAAGGCCGCTGACACTGCGCCACCAGCTGATCGGAGTCGGCCGAGGGGACGCCAACCATTCGTCGCAGCGCGGTGGTCACGACCGGAGCAGCTGTTTGCTCCGCGTGCCCGCCACCCCGTCGCACCGGGTGGCGCAGTGCCGCTGTTGGTCATTCCCCGACCGGCCCCAATCCGTCCACAGCGGACCTTTCGGCCCACTGCCCGCGTGCGGTCGCCACGAAATCGGGCGTTCATCCGGCGGACACCTGACCGGACCCTTGACCGGCGCGACCGCTGGGACCGAGAGTTGTCCAAGTCCGCCTGAGGGAGGGCGGATCCCTTTCGCGGCAACGGTTCTGGCCATCGTCACCAGCCGGTCCGGTGTCGCGACACGACAGGAGGCACACATGAAGAAGATCAAGGTGCGCAAGGCGGGCTCGGTTCGGCTGACCACCGCGGCCACCCTCTACTCCGGCGGTTGCGGTCCGATCTACGTCTGATGCGACCTGGGCGCCCCGGCTCGCACCGGGGCGCCCCCGGACCACACCGTGAGGCCGCCATGACCGCACCCGCGCTCGACCTCGACCGACCGCTCGCGCTGCACCCGTTGACCTTCCACGCCGACGGCGACGAGGTGACCGTCGGTCGGGCGGACATCGGGCTGTTCGGTGTGTTCCCCCCGGACGGGGCTGAGCTGCTGCGCAAGTTGACCGACGGGGTGCCGCCGAACGCGGCGGCGGCCTGGTACGCCGACGAGTACGGCGAGACCGTGGACATCGCCGAGTTCCTGGAGATCCTCGTCGAGTACGAGATGCTCGTCGGCGACGGGGAGAGCGCCGCGGCGGTGGGACCGGTGCGGTGGCGGCGGCTCGGCGAGGCGCTGTTCTCCTGGTGGGCGTTGGCGGTCTACGCGCTCGTCCTCCTCGGCGGGGTCGTGGCGATGATCACCGTCCCCGGGATGGCGCCGCACGCGCGGAACATGTTCTTCACCGAATCGCTCGTGGTGGTGCAGCTCGCGCTCTTCTTCGGACAGGTGCCGCTGATCCTGGTGCACGAGTCGTTCCACGCCCTCGCCGGGCGCAGGCTCGGCATCAACTCGTCGCTGTCGATCGGCCGCCGGTTCTACTTCCTGGTCTTCGAGACCAGGATGGACGGTCTGGTCGCGGTACCGCGCAAGCAGCGCTACGTACCGATCCTCGCGGGCTTGTTGGCCGACGCCTTGGTGCTCGGCCTATGCGCACTGCTCGCGGCCGCCGTCGGCGTGGGACACCCGGTTGGCCGGATCGCGCTCGCGTTCGCCTTCGTCACCCTGCTGCGGGTGGTGTGGCAGTTCTACTTCTTCCTGCGCACCGACCTGTACTACCTGGTGTGCACCGTTTTGGGCTGCAACGACTTGCACGTCGTGGCTAGCCAGATGCTGCACCAGAGACTGAACTCCCTGTTGCGGCGCAGGGGAACCCCGGTCGACGAGTCGTCCTGGCACCCGCGCGACCGCGAAGTGGCCCGCTGGTACATGTGGCTGTTGCTCGTCGGCTACGTGTTCCTCACGCTCAGCCTCCTGTTCGCGATCGTCCCCGCCATCGCCCACGTCGTGCAGGTCATCGCCACCAGGCTCCAAGGTGACCCCACGGCCCTCGGTCTGCTCGACGCCACCGTCTTCCTCGTCCTGACGATCGGCCCGGTCATCGCCGCGGCGGTGCTGGCCGCCCGGTCCCGCCGCGCCTGACCCCTCGGAGGCCACGATGTCCGCTCCTCGCCACCAGTGGGTCCGGCTCTCGCGCCGGGTCGAGCCCGCCGACCTGCCCGGCCTGCTCGCCACGCACCTCCCGGCTCTGCCGCCTGCGCTGACCGACCCCGTGGACGCGCACCGCCGCCTGCGCGGCCCATACACGGCAACGGGTACCGTGCTGCGGGCCATCGTCCCGCAGGCCGATCCGAACCTGGTGCGCAGGCACGAGATCGAGCTGTTCTCGGCGGCGCCGGAACTGCGCGAGACCGTCGACGGCGCCCGGGAAACCCTCACCTCGCTCGCCGTCCCCAAGGAGCGCACCAGGTTCTACTCGCGGGTGCGCACGCAGCGGATGGCGCACGGGATCGTCGAGTTCCTGCACGCGCACCTGGCGAGCTCCGGCCCCAGGTCGCTGGTCGTGCTCGTCGCCGAGGCGGACCGAACCGATCTCGAGTTCCTGTCAGCTCTCCTGCGCCGCACCGATCCCGCCGAGTTGACCGTCGTCGTGTGCGACACCGGGGAGACGCCCGGCGAACCGCTCGCCGCGGACTTGGCCGAACACACCACTTTTCGACAGGTGACGACTCCACCACGCAGGTCCGATATAGACGTTGAGCGGTACGTCGCGGCGGATTGCCTGTCAGACGACCCCGCAACGATGGCCGCCTACGAGCGGCTAACGCCTGCGGAGCGCGCTGCGCTGCACGACCGGCGAGCTGAGGGTCTGGCGTCGCTCGGAGAGTTCTCGCTGACTCTCGGTGCGATCGCCTACCACCGCGAACACGGCTCCGACCCGGCCGTCACCGGTGCCGACGCATTGGCGCAAGCGCTGAACCACTGCCTGGACATGGGCTACTACCACGCGACTGTCGAGTTGGGACAGCGCGGCCGAGCCGTCGTCGACATCTCCGACCTGGCCCGCTGGTGGGTCTTCACCACCAAGATGACCACCTCACTGGCCGCGCTCAACCGCCCGCACGAGGCCGAAGCGCTCTACGCCGAGATCCTCGCCGCCACCCAGGACCCGGGCGTCCACCTGCAAGCCTGCTACGCGGTCGGGATGCTCTACACCCGCCACCACGCCGAGGCCGACCGGGATCACGTACGCGCCAAGGGTTTGATGAACCAAGCCGTCGCCCTGGCGCGGTTGTGCTACACCGGCACCGAGCGCGTGTTCCACACCGTGTTCCAGCGCAACGGCCTCGCCCTCGTCGAGGCGCACCTGGGCAATCCGCACGAGGCGTTGCGGTTGGTGGCCGAAGGCATCGCGGAGATGGACGCCCAACTCGGCGCGGACGAGCACGCCCTGCACCGGTCGGTCCTGGTGCACAACCGGGCACAGGTGCTCACCGGTCTCGGCCGCCTGGAGGAGGCCCTGGCCTGCTACGACGACGTCATCTCCCGCGACCCCAACTACCCCGACTACCACTTCGACCGCGGCAACCTCAACCAGCGCCTGGGTCGCACCGACGAAGCCCTGGCCGACTACGAGACCGCCATCCGCCTCGGCCCCCCGTTCCCCGAGGCCCAGTACAACCGCGCCGAACTCCTCCTGCGCCAAGGCGACGACGAGGCCGCCCTGGCAGGCCTCACCTACGCCCTCACCCTAGAACCCGACATGGTCGACGCCTTGGTGAACCGCGCGGGCCTCTACCTCGACGCCGGTGACCTGACCGCCGCCCGCGCCGACGCCGAGGAGGGACTGCGCCACTCCCCGGACAACGCCCACCTCCACGCCGTCCTGGGCCAGATCCACAGCACCCTGGAGGAGCACTTCCAGGCCAAGGCCGCCTTCGACCACGCCCTGGCCATCGACCCCACCCTCATCCCCGCCCTGGCAGGCCGCGCCGCCACCACCCACGC
The DNA here is from genome assembly GCF_016907695.1 of Actinokineospora baliensis. Taxonomy (NCBI): domain Bacteria; kingdom Bacillati; phylum Actinomycetota; class Actinomycetes; order Pseudonocardiales; family Pseudonocardiaceae; genus Actinokineospora; species Actinokineospora baliensis. The sequence goes on from NZ_JAFBCK010000001.1 coordinate 5,694,391, forward strand.
CCTGGGCGACCCCGACCAGGCTTTGGCCGACCTCAACACCGCCCTCACCCTCACCCCCGACGACCCGGCGCTGCGCTTCAACCGCGCCTTCCTCCACGAGTCCGCCAACCGCCCCGCCCTGGCGATCGCCGACCTGGTCGCGGCCCACGAAGCCGACCCCGAGGACGAGGACATCGCCGAGGCCCTGGCCCGCTGCCAGGCCCTCACCCCGGCCTGACCGCCCGGCATTGACACCGCTGGCCACTCCGCCTGAAGGGCTCAAGAACACCAAGCGGTCTCCGAGCCCGGCCGCCAAGCGCGAGTGCCATAGGGCTTTGACACCGAGCCATTCACTCAGTCATCATTGACTCAATGAACACTGAGTGGTCTTCCGAGCTGGTGGCGCGGGCGCGGCTGCACGCCGCGTTGGGCGAGCCCGCCCGGTTGGCGGTCGTGGACCGGCTGCTGCTGGGTGACGCGTCGCCCGGGGAGTTGGGGCGGGAGTTGGGGTTGCCGAGCAATCTGCTCACCCATCACCTCAAGCTGCTCGACCAGGCGGGCCTGACGGAGCGGTCCAGGTCGGAGGGCGATGCCCGTCGGACCTACCTCCGGTTGCGGCCCGCCGCGCTGGCCGGGCTGGTGCCGTTGGGGGCGCGGCAGGCGCGGCGGGTGGTGTTCGTGTGTTCGCGGAACTCGGCGCGTTCGCAACTGGCGGCGGCCTTGTGGGCCGAGCGCGGTGCCGTGCCGTCGGCGTCGGCGGGTACCCGGCCTGCAGAGCGGATCCACCCCCTAGCGGCCACCACGGCCAAAGCGCACGGGCTGTCGCTGGCCAACGCCCGTACCCATCACGTCGACGAGGTCGTTCGGCCCGACGACCTGGTGGTGGCCGTGTGCGACAACGCCCACGAGGAACTCCCACTCACCGACCGGTTGCACTGGTCAGTCCCCGACCCCGCCGCGGCGAACACCCCCGCGGCGTTCGACACCGCTTTCCAGGACCTCGCCAACCGGGTCGACCGCCTGGTCCCGGCCGTCCACACCCCGCGATGACGCGCGCACTGGTCGCGGAGTTCGTCGGCAGCCTGCTGCTCGCCGCCGTGGTGATCGGCTCCGGTATCGCCGCGCAACACCTGTCCCCCAACGACATCGGCCTCCAACTGCTGGAGAACGCCGCCGCCACCGCGGTTGGGCTGTTCGCGCTGATCCTCGTCTTCGGCCCGGTCAGCGGCGCCCACTTCAACCCCGTTGTGTCGCTTGTGGACGCTGTGTTCGGGAACCTGCCGTGGCGGCACTTCTTCCGGTACGTCCCCGCACAGGTGATCGGGTGCGCGTCAGGCGCGGTCGTGGCCAACACCATGTTTGATGCGGCTCCGATCAGCATCGCCACGACCGACCGTGCCACCTGGCCGCACGCCCTCTCCGAGGTCGTCGCCACCCTCGGCCTGCTGCTGGTGATCTTCTCCCTCGCCCGCACCAACCGCGCCGACAAGTCCGCAGCGGCGGTCGGTGCCTATATCGGTGCGGCCTACTGGTTCACCAGCTCGACCAGCTTCGCCAACCCCGCGATCACGCTAGGCCGCACCCTCAGCGACAGCTTCGCCGGTATCGCCCCCTCTTCCGCACCCGCTTACATCACCGCACAGCTCGTCGCCGCAGTGATCGCCGTGCCGCTACTACGCCTGCTCTACCCGGTTGCGCCGCAACACGAACACTAGGATCGCCATGCCCACAAGCGTGCTGTTCGTCTGCGTTCACAACGCAGGCCGCTCCCAGATGGCCGCCGCCTGGCTGGCGCACCTGGCTGGCGAGGACGTCGAAGTCCGTTCCGCGGGCTCCACCCCCGCCGACGAGGTCAACCCGGCGGTGGTGGCGGCGATGCGGGAGGTGGGCATCGACATCGCCGTCGAGACCCCCAAGGTCCTCACCCACGACGCGGTAGCGGCCTCCGACATCTGCATCACCATGGGCTGCGGCGACGCCTGCCCGGTCTTCCCCGGCAAGCGCTACCTGGACTGGAAGCTCCCCGACCCCGCGGGCCAGGGCATCGACGCGGTACGCCCGATCCGCGACGAGATCAAGGCGCTGGTCGAGTCCCTGATCGCCGAGATCAGCAGCAGTGGCGCCCCCGCCACGCGTCCCGGCCCTCCTTGACCGCCACAGCGGCGATGACCAACCCGACAACCGGATCGGCCCAGTACCAGCCGAACAGCGAGTTGAGCAGCAACCCGACCAGCAAGACCCCGGACAAGTAGGTGCACAGCAAGGTCTGCTTGGAGTCCGCCACCGCACTCGCCGACCCCAGTGCCCGCCCGGCCCGGCGCTGCGCGGTGGACAGGAACGGCATCACCACCAACGACACCGCAGCCAACACGATCCCCACAGTCGAGTGGTCCGCGGTGTCGCCGCCGAACAGCGCGCGCCCGGACTCGACGGTGACATAAGCGGCCAAAGCGAAGAACGACACCGCGATGACCTTCAACGCCGTCCGCTCCCGTGCCCGGGGATCGGCGCCGGAGAACTGCCATGCCACCGCCGCCGCGGAAGCCACCTCGATGATCGAGTCCAACCCAAACCCGAGCAACGCCGTAGACGACGCCACAGCCCCCGCCGAAAGCGCGACAACCGCCTCCACCACGTTGTAAGCGATCGTCGCGGCCACCAACCCCCGCACCCGCCGCGTCAACACCGCCCGCTTGCCGTCGTCAACCGCAGCACAACACCCGTCTGAACACACGGACGTCGCAGCGCGACCGGGTTCAGCACTCACTGGATCACCCCGTCGTTGAGACACGGACGCCCGGTGTCGACGGCAAGCACCACCTGCGCCAACTCGCCCAGCGCCCGCGCCAAGTGCTCGTCGGCGAGCGCGTAGCGGACCTGCCGCCCTTCATAAGTGGCCACGACCAGGCCGCAGCCGCGTAAGCAGGACAGGTGGTTGGACACGTTGGACCGGGTGAGTCCCAGGTGCTCAGCGAGCTGGGCCGGGTAACTGACCCCCTCGAGCAGCTTGACCAGGATCCGGCACCTCGTCGGGTCGGCCAGCGCCCTACCCACCCGCGCCAACGCTTCTTCTCGCGTCTCACAGGTCACCATGGGAGCAACTATACAGCTCTGACTGAATCAAATTCGATCGAGCGGCCTTCCCCGGCCACCGGTGCGCCGCAGCACCCACCACCCTGGTCGGCATCCGGTGCGTCGAACACGCCCGAGCCGCCGCACACGCCGGTGTCCGGCAAGGTCAGCTCGACCTTCGCGGCGGCGGCGTGGTCTCCGGCGATCTCGGCGACGACGCTGCGGACCTGTTCGTGGCCGGTCATCGCCAGGAAGGTGGGGGCGCGGCCGTAGCTCTTCATCCCGACGAGGTAGACGCCGGGTTCGGGGTGGCGGAGCTCGGCGGCACCATGGGGGTAGACCGTGCCGCAGGAGTGGGCGTTCGGGTCGATCAGCGGCGCCAGCGCGGTCGGCGCCCCCAGCACCGGGTCGAGGTCGAGGCGGACCTCGGAGAGCCAGGACAGGTCGGGGCGGAAACCGGTCAGCACCACGACCTCGTCCACGGGGTCCAGCCGCCCAGCTCGGGAGACCAGCACGATCCGGTCGCCATCCCGCTCGACCGACTCGGTGCGGAACCCGGTGACGACCTCGACGTGACCGGCCCGGACGGCCGCGAGCGCCTTGAGCCCGAGCGCACCCCGAGCGGGGAGCTGGTCAGCGTCCCCACCACCGAACACCGCCGCGCCCCGGCGCAACAGCCAGGTGATGTGCGTACCCGGGTGCCGCTCCGCCAACCCCGCGAGAGCGACCAGCGCGGTCAACGCAGAGTGGCCACTGCCCGCGACCACGATCCGCTTGCCCGCGTACCGCTCCGCCTCGCTCGCCAGGTCCGGGACCCGATAGCTGATCCGCTCACCCGCCGCTCGCTCCCCGATCGCGGGCAGACCATCGCCACCGAGGGGGTTCGGCGTCCCCCAGGTGCCGGACGCGTCGATGACCGCGCGGGCGGTGATCCGCTCCTCGCCGACATGCACCGTCAGCGGCTCGGTGTCCCGTCCGGCGTCGACCACCCGGTCCCGGCCGCGCCGCGCGACCCCGGTCACCCTGGCGCCGAACCGCACCCGGTTGCCGAGCGCGGCGGCCAGCGGCGCGAGGTACCCCGCCGCCCACTCCGCCCCCGTTGGATACCCCTCCGGCGGCACCCAGCCCCGTGCGGCCAGCAGCCGTCGGGCAGCCGGGTCCACCAGCTCCGACCAGCTCGAGAACAACCGCACGTGGTTCCACTGCGCCACCGCCGCGCCCGCCACCGGTCCGGCCTCCAGCACCAGCACGGGCAACCCCCGTTCCACCAGGTGCGCCGCGGCGGCCAACCCCACCGGCCCCGCACCGACCACGACCACCGGCAACTCGTTCATCTCGCCCTACCTCCATCGAGGATCGTCTATTGAAGCTGCCGGGACAGTATCGAGCACCGTCGATGAATGCAACCATCGACGGCGGTCTATACACTGAGCTGGTGACCTCCACCGGTATCCACGACCAGGACGCGCGGACCTACGCCCAGTGGTTCGCCAGCCTGGCCGACCCCACCCGCGTCACCCTGCTGCACACCGTCGCCGTCGGCCCCGGTGAGATCACCGTCGGCGCCCTGGCCGAGGCGGTCGGCATCACCCAGCCCACCGCGTCGCACCACGTCCGCAAACTCGCCGACGTCGGGTTCGTCCGCCTCCGCAAGGAGGGCACCGCCACCCTGGTGTCGATCAACCCCGCCTGCTGCACCGGCCTCCCCCACGCCGCCGACGCCGTCATGGGCACCATCGTCACCCGCCCCTGCTGCCCCACCGACCTCCCGACAGGGGTCACCGTCCGCCCCATGACCGACGCCGACTGGCCGGACGTGCGCCGCATCTACACCGAGGGCATCGCCACCGGCAACGCCACCTTCGAAACCGAAACCCCTACCCGCCGCACCCTCGACACCAAGTGGCTACCCGACCACCGCTGGACAGCTGTGCGCGACGGCGTCGTCGCGGGCTGGGCCGCCGCCACCCCGGTGTCCACACGCGACTGCTACGCGGGCGTCGCCGAAACCTCGGTCTACGTAGCCGAATCCCACCGAGGCCAAGGCGTCGGCAAAGCACTGCTGCACAAGCAAGTCACCGCCGCCGACGAGGCCGGGATCTGGACCCTGCAAACCAGCATCTTCCCCGAGAACCGCGCCAGCATCTCCCTGCACCACTCCGCGGGCTTCCGCACCGTGGGCGTCCGCGAACGCATAGCCCAACACCACGGAACCTGGCGCGACACCGTGCTCCTCGAACGCCGCTCCCAGACCACGGCAGACTGCCCCTGCTGAACCTTTCGTCACCAGCGCCGCACCCAACACACACGGCAGCGGACACTGCCACGATCGCCCTTGGAACGCGGCTCACACCACCACGACCGGGACTTCTCCCGGGCGTGCCCGTCTGAGCCCCTCACGCCATCATGTGGCGCCACGCCACCTCAAACCCCCGCACACCAGCGCGACTGCTCTTCCTGACCCTCCACCTCACGCGTGGCGGACGTACTCCAGGAGGGTGCGGACGGCCACGCCGGTTGGGCCCGCGGGGTGTTCGCCGTAGGGCTGGTCGGCGAGGGCGGTGCCTTGGATGTCGAGGTGGGCCCACGGTGTGGCGTTCGGGACGAAGTGGTTGAGGAAGAGGGCGGCCATCAGGGCGGTGCCGTGGCGGAGGCCGGTGGTGTAGTTGACGAGGTCGGCCGTTGTCGATGCCAGGAGGGGACGGTATCGGGCGGGCAGCGGCATGGGCCAGAACGGCTCCCCCGCGCGGGCGGCCGCAGCGAGCAGATCATCAGACAACGGCTGGTGGTTGGTAACAACCGGGGTGATCTGGCGACCGAGAGCGATGGCGGCAGCGTCGGTGAGCGTAGCGACGTCGATTATCGCGGCTGGTTCGGTTTCGGCGGCCAACACCAAGGCGTCGGCGAGGATGAGACGGCCCTCGGCGTCGGCGTTGCGGATCTCGACGGTGGTGCCGTTGCGGATCCGGAGGATGTCGCCGATGCGGATGGGGTCGACGGTGGCCATGTTCTCGGTGAGGGGTAGCCAGGCGTCGACCGGGTTCGGGCACTCGAGCGCGGACAGGGCGGACATGACGCCGAGAACCGTTGCGGCGCCAGCCATGTCGGCCTTCATGTCGATCATCTGCGCGGTCGGTTTGAGCGAGATCCCGCCCGCGTCGAACGTGACACCCTTGCCGACCAGGGCGATGGGCGCCCCCGAACCCGGCTTGTACCGCAGCCGGAGCAACCGGGGTGGGTTGCGGGACCCACGAGCCACCCCGAGCAGTCCACCCAGGCGTTCAGCCGCGATGCGGTCTTCGTCCCACACCTCGCACTCGAGCCCAGAAGCCAAAGCCACCGCGCGATCGGCGAACGCCCGCGGCGTCAGCACATCACCCGGTTCGGCCACCAGATCACGGGCCAGGTTCACCGCGTCAGCGACCACCCGCGCCTGCTCGACGTCATCCGAGTCGATCAGGTCGACCCGCTCGACGCCCACCGCACCCGGGTCGCTCTGGTACCGGGTGAACCGGTACCCGCCCAGCGTGAACCCCTCGACGAACGCTCCCGCGAACCCAGCCGGAACCTCAGCCGCCAGGTGTCGATGGCCGCGCACCGACCGAGCCAGCTCACCTGCCGCGTATCGAACGGCGTCAGCGTCCAAGCCCCCAGAATCACCAAGTCCATAAAGGACCCGTCCAGGTATCTGCACCACCTGTCCCACCGCACCCGAGAACCCCACCGCGGCGAGGAAGTCGGCGGGAACACCCTCAGCCACCCGGTTCGAGAATGCGGGCGACACCACCGTGTCCGCAGTAGACGGACCAACAACCCACTCGATCATCGCGCCCGACGCTCCGCACCCCAAGACTCCAGACCGCGAGTGTACTCCCCGGCCACCTCCGTCAGCGCGCCACTGGCCACCCGAGCCCACCCCCGCGCCGCCGACACGGCGTGCGGGTCCACCCGCAACGCCTGGACGAAGCAGTCCTCCGCCAGCACCGGCAACCCGGCCCGGTCGAAGCACTCCCCAGCCAAGGCGTACCCCCGTGCGGTCCCGATCGGGCCGAGGCGGGCTGTGCGCAGGTACGCCTCCCCCGCCTCACGTTCCCGCCCCTCGGCCAGCAGCACCTCAGCCAACTCCATGTGCGTCTTGGGCTCGTACGGGTCGATGGTCAGCACCTCCTCGACCAACTGCCTGCCGCGCTCGTGTTCGCCGAACCCGAACGCCTCCTTCGACCGGCTCTCCAGGCACGCCCGCAGGTTCTCCCGCGCCAGGAACTCCTCGTACGGGGTCTGGAACGGCATCGACCGCGCCAGCTCCTCAGCCCGGTCCATCTCCCGCTCGAGCTGAGCCCGGTCCCGCCGCATGAACGGCACATACGTGACGCTGCGATAGAAACGGCTCTCCATCATCGCCTTCTCGAACGGCGTGTAGGTGTCGCCGGTCAACAACAGGTCCAGGCTTTCCTGCGCCTTCGACCGCCACAGCTCAGCGGCCTCCAGCGACTTGGTCTCGCGCGCGTGGTAGATCACCGCGAACACCGAGATCACGAACCGCAGGTGCGTCGGGCAGGCCGGGTGGTCGGCGACCTCGAACGACGCTGTCGGTTCGGCCACTGCGGCCGATCCCACCGACCCCACGTAGCCCACCACGTCCCGCCAGTGCCGCAACCGCAGCTCAGCCACCGTCATCGACGGGTTGACCGGACGCGCGGGCAGCAGGTCGAGCACCAGCGAGCCGAAACCCAGCCGGAACAGCACGATCGCGGTCAGGTACTGCCGTTCGGCATCGGCTTCGGGGAACTCCTCGATCCACGTGCACAACTGGTCCCACGCGGGTGTCCGCAGCGACTCGGGGAGGTCGGCGGGGTGGCGGACCGCGAACTCGACCAGACCGGACTCCCGCACCAGGTTCGCCCGGAACGCGGGCGGCATCAGCCGCTGCCAGTTGACCTCCGGCGGCGCGCCCGACTCGGCGAACTCGTACGCCCACGTGGGCAACGACGCGTAGAGACAAGGCGACTGGGAGGTGCCGAGGTTGAAGTACGCCGCGTACATCCGGTAGTGCCAGTTGTGCTCGTACCCCTTTTCCGCGGGCGAGCGCACCATGTCGGCCAGCGGCGGATCGGACAGTTCCGCAAGGGTTTCCCGAGTGCGCGCGGACCGGGGCGCTGTGCGGTGTGCGCGTTCGGCCAGCACGCGCGCGAACTCGTCGTGGCCCAGGGCCGTAGCGCAGCGGACGGCGGCGAGGAGCGCGAACGCCGTCCCGAACGGACCCAAGCGAGCCGTCTCCAGATATCCCGCGAGTGCGGCGTCGTTGTCCCCGCGCCGTTCGGCCGCCTGTGCCGCCTGCATGCGGGCCTTCACGTCATACGGGTCGAGCGCCAACGCCTCTGCGACCCAGAGCTCCTCCGCCGCCGCATCACCGCGGCGCACGGCGATGTCGACCCGCCGGTCCGCGATCCGGCGCCGCATCTCCACGACCAGCGCCTCTTCGTCGGCATCGGCGGGCGGGCGCACGAGTTCAGCGGCTTCGTCGAGCAGTTCCCAAGCGTGGTCGAAAGCCTGTTGCCGCTCCGCGTGCATCACCCGGCGCAGGAGGAGCCGGGCCTCCAGGAGCGAGCGGTCGAAATCGGCGAGTTCGAGTCCTTTGAGGACCTCCTCGGCGCGCGCGAAGTGCACCGGCGCGATGGAGTCGTCCTCGGCGTGGCGGGTGACGAGATATCCCCACGCGGCGCATGCCTGGGCGTGGGCCACTGTCGAGGCCGGGTTCTCCACAAGCGGTGAATAGGCCGCTCGGGTTCGATCCGAAAGGCCTTCTACAGCGAACAAGGCATTCGCCCGAGCCCATTGCCCGACCGCGCGCACGGGGTCTGCGCATTCCTCTTCACCGAGGTCCCGGGGCACAACGTCGAGCACAGCACCCGGCAAGCACACAGCCAGCAGCCACTGCGCCAAGCCCGCGCGGTCCACCTCGTCCAACTCGGTCCGCCGCGAGAACGCCGAGGCCATCCGCAGCCAGGTGGGCGACGCGAGCGCCGGGTCGAGCCCAGCGGGGTCGGCCACCCGGTACGGGCCCAGCCGCGACTCCTCGTCCAGCAGCGACCGGTAGCTGGCGGGCATGGTCATGCCGAAGCGCAGGGCGGTGGGCTCGCGCCGCTCGAACCGGCGGGCCGCCAGCAGGCTTCCCCTGGCGTGCACCACGGTCAGCGGCGAGTCGGCGCCGTCGAGGTAGGGCCGGTGGACCTCGAAGGTGAGCCAGCTCGGCGCGTTCGCCCCGGTGCGGCCGTGCGCCAGTTCCCAGCGGTCCATCGACTCGGGGCTCCTCTCAGCGGAAGGAGGCGAACCCCGCGGCGGAAGGGCCGCGGGGTTCGCCGGTTGCGTGGATCAGGCGTCCATCAGGCAGACCCAGCAGTCCGCCGCGCCGGTGCTGATCTCGACCTCGTCGGTGAGGGATTCCCAAGTCTCGTAGGCCATTTCGGAGCTCCTTCGTTCGGGGGGACCGGTTGATCGGAACATAGCAAGCGGTGTCGCGGCCGAACAAGAGCATCGTCAACAATGCCGCAACAGGCACGCAACACCGTTGCTGTCAACGAATACGAAGGGTGATCTCGGCCAGGAACGAGTCCACCTCGGTCTCTTCGGTCCAGTGGTGCGGGGCCACTCGGACCAACCCGTCGGGGTGCGACACGTGGTATCCGGCGGCCACCAGCTCCCGCGCGAGCTCGACGGATTCCCTTGCCGGGTGGGTGAACCCGATGATCCCGGACCAGTCGTCGCCCTCGGTGCTCGCGGAAATGGCGCAGCCCGCGCTGCGCAGTCCGTCGCACAGCCGCTGTGTCAAATGGCGCACCCGGTCGGCGATCGCCGAGATGCCCACTTCGGACAGTTCGGCCAGGGTCTCGGCCAGACCCACCATGCCGAGCAGGTTGTACATGCCGCCCTCGGCCCGCGCGGCGGTCGGCAGCGGTGACAGGTCGTAGCGGAAGTGACCGGCGCCCTTGTTGAGCATGTCGTTGGCGCCCTCGAACCCGAACCACCCGCCGGGTAATCGCAGGTCCGGCAGGTGGTCGCGGCGGAGGAAGGCGATCCCGGTGCCACCCGGACCGCAGAGCCACTTGTGCGCGCCCGCGGCGAGGAAGTCGACCGGGGTGTCGGTCATCGACAGCGGCAGCACGCCGAGGCTCTGCACGGCGTCGACGCTGACCAGCGCGCCGACCCGGTGCGCGAGGGCGCACACCGCGTCGAGATCGATCCGGAAACCGGTCGCGAAGTTGACGTGGCTGACCGCGACCAGCCGGGTCGCTGGTCCGATCGCCGCGGCGACGTCCTCCATCCGGTACCCGCCGTCGCGCATCGGCACCCACACCAGCCGCACGTCGTGCGCCCGCCACGGGTGGACGTTGGCCGGGAAGTCCCGGTCGAACACGACGACCTCGTCACCTGGGCGCCAGTCGAGACCGTCGGCGACCAGGTGCAGACCGGCCGACGTGCTGGTGACGAAGGCGATCTCGTCGGTCGAGCAGTCCAGCAGCTCGGCGGCCAGCGCGCGGGCGCGGCGGCGGGCGGGGAAGATCTGGCCGACCTCGGCGCTGCCGTGGGGCAGGATGTCGAGCGCGGCCCGCATGGCGGCGGTGGCCCGGGGGCGCAGCCTGCCCATACCCGCGTAGTCGAGGTAGGCGCTCACCTGGCACGCACCTTGGCGATTGCCGCGATCGCGACCAGCATCGGGACACCGTGCAGCAGCAAGACCCATTCGGGCACGAAGTCGGGGGTCAGCAGGAGGCTGGTGGCGACCAATCCGGCCATGAACCCGCTGTTGACCACGACCTGCGACAGGCCGAACGCGGGGCCGCGCTGCTGGTCGGGCAGCCGCTGCACGGCCTGCTTGAAGGCGACCTCGCTGAACGCGTCGCCGATCCCGGCCACGGCGGCGCTGGCCAACCGCAGCGGCCAGTCGTCGAACCAGAAGATCCCGATGAAACCGAGTGACATCAGGACCGTGGCCAGGCAGAACACCACTCCGGGGGCGTGCGCGATGACCTTCGTCGCCAGCGGCCGGAACACGAACCCGGCGGCGAGCAGGCCCGCCGCCCACACCCCCCAGATCAGCCCCGCCGCCGTGGTCGGCGCGTCCGGGTTCAGCTGGCTGCCCAGCACGGGGATGCCGACGTGCTGCGACGAACTGCCGAACGCGTCCAGGCAGCGGACCACGAACAGCGGCACCAACCCGGCGGCCACGACCAGCGGCCAGAGCAGCTTCTTGCTGTCGGCGGCCTCGACCGGCGCGCCGTCGCGGAACGGGACCCGGATGGCGAGCAGCACCAGCGCGGACAACGCGTAGCTGGCGGCGTCGAGGGCGAACACCCCCTGGAACCCGATCACCGGCACGGCGACCGCGGACAGGCTCATGCCCGCCATGAACCCGATCCCCTTGATGCCCGCCAATACACTGTTGACGAACTGCGCCCGCTCCCCCGCCAACACCGGCGTCGCCGCGCTCAACGTCCCCTCGAACACCGACCGCCCCACGCCCACCAGGAACACCGCGACGTAGAGCTGCACCTGCCCCGGCGCCACGGCCAGGGTGAGGAGCACCGCCATCCGCACCAGGTCCGCGACGATCATCACGCTCCGGCGGTCCCACCTCGCCCCGTACGCGTGCCCCAGCCTCCCCCCGAGGATCTGCCCCGCGTACAGGGCCACGCTAACAACCCCCGTAGCCAACGTAGACCGCGTCGCCTCCCACACGAAGATCGACAGGCACACGAAGTCCAACGCGTACCCAACATCCGACACGGCCTTGGCGCCGAGAAGCAACCCCAGCTGCCCCCGCACCCCACCCTTGCTCTCCGCCACCGCCCCATCCAACCCCCACGGTCAACGGGGTGGCGGATGGGGCGGTGGTGTCCTACCCGGAGGAGGGGCCCGGGAGCCCGCGGTGATCTTCTCCACAACCTCAGACTCCGCGGCCGATCTCTCGAACATCTGTGCCCGTACCCGGCACGGCAGCCGGGTACCCCCCCGCTAGTGGAGTGTGTAGGCGTCGATGATGGTCAGTTCCACCGATCGGTCGGCTGTCCTGGCGCGCAGGGAGACCGTGCCCGCCGTTGGCGGGTGGCACAGGATGGCGGCGCCGCCGAGGACGGGGGCTTTCTGCCAGGTCTTCCCGCTGTCGTAGGACACGTCGACTGCTCCCGATAGCGGTCGAGTCGCCGTGCTGCCCTGTGCTTGCAGGGAAACCGGGACCACGAACAAGCGTCCCTTGGCGGCGGAGTTGTTGTCGTCGAGTCGAGGTGTGAAGCGGATGGTCGACACCGGGATGGCGGCGGGGGTCTCGGCGTGCGTCGACTGGAAGGTCCACGAAGCCGTGATCCGGGTGGAAAGTGGCACGCCCGGCGCCCGGGTCGCCTCGGTGACGAGTTGGTACTTACCGGCCTCCGCGGGGACGGGGAACATCGCGGGCCCGGTCAAGTCCGTGGACTCGCCGATCTTGGTGCCGTCGCGGTAGAGCGTTGTGGTGCGGCTGGCGAGGGTCACGTCGCCCGCGTTGCCGTTGGCGTCTCCGTAGAGGGACATGGCGGCTCGCACCGTGTCCCCGGCCCGGCTGACGAACGACTGGTTCTTGGGCAGTGGCGGGAAGACCGGTCCGAAGACACCCCGGTTGAAGGTTTCGGTGTAGTCGTGGCCCGCCCGGTAGGCCCGAAGCGGGCTCAGCGAGGTCGCCTCCAGCACACCAGCCGGGGAGAGCTGGGCCAGCAGTGAGTTCCACAACGCCCCGTCCGACGATGTCGTGTAGTACTCATCCCGCACCCGCGGCAGGGCCGCGACGTCATAGCCAGGACTGGAATCGAGGACTTCACCCACCACCGGGTACGGCGCCGCGGCCCGAGCACCGATACTGCCGGGGGTTGTCGTGTTGAGGTTGGCGCGGACGTGGGCGAGGTCGCGTTTGGACGGTCGTTTCACCATGCCGTCCGGCAGGCCACCGCGGCCGAAGTAGGCCAGGCCGTAGAAGTCACCGTTGTCCGCGACCCACTGCGTGTGGACCTTCGTGGTCACGGCATCGCCAGGAACCCGAGGACCTGCCGTACCGGTGGTCGTTCTGGTGATGTCGGTTCCCGCTATACCTGTCTGGTAGTCGCCATAGGACAGAGTGACATCCGCGAACCGGCTGGTCGCGCGGGCCGGTGGCCTGATGCTCAGCGGCTTGGTCAACCGGTAGTCGACAACCACCTCCATGTTGCCCGACACCGTGAGCGACGGCTGGAACAGCCAGTTCAGGTTGTCCCCGACCAGCAGCGCGTCAACCGAGTACTCCCCCTTCGGCAACCGGATCCGGCCGGTCGCGGGAACCTGGTACTGGCGGGCACCCGCCGCCTTCGACACGATCCGCGCGTACCCGGCGATGGCCGGTGATCCATCGAGCCCGATTTGCCGCACTTTCACCTCGTAGGTCTGCTCCGAGCGGACGAACACGACCGGCGTGCGCATCGAACCGGCCAGCACCACCCCGCCGTAGATCCCCTGCGCCGCACCAGTGGGCGGCGTGATCGTGTAGGTCGCGGTCGCGGTACCGCCCGCAGGGATCGTGAGCCGAGCAGGCGACACGGTCAGCATGGTGACCGGTTTCCCGTCCGGCGCGATCAGCACCGTCTTCAGGTCCAGCGTCGACTCGGTCACCCCGGTGTTGCGGTAGGTGACGGTGCGCGAGAACGCGCTCCCTTCGTTGTCAGGCAACTTCTGGATGCCCAGGTGCACCGAGGCGGGTTCGGAGGACAGCGTCTGACCGATCGCCGCCGCCACATCGACCCGACCGGTTCCCTCCTGGAAGATCGTCTGTCCAGCACCGGGTTTGGCGCTGGCCATGAGCACGTCCTTGAGCCGTTCGCCCGACCAGTCCGGGTGCTGCTGGGCGAGCACCGCGGCGGCACCCGACACGTGCGCGGCCGCCATGGAGGTGCCGAAGTCGGCGACATACGGCCCGTCGCCGGGCGAATCCGACGACCGGGCGGCGACAATGGCCATCCCGGGCGCGGTGATATCCGGTTTGACGGCACCGTCGCCAACCCGCGGTCCACGGCTGGAGAACGAGAGGATCTTGTCGGTCCGGTCCACGGCGCCAACGGTGAGCGCCGCGTCCGCGCTGCCGGGCGAGCCGACCGTCCCGCCGGTGGGACCGGAGTTGCCCGCCGACACCACGAACAGCGTGCCGTGCTGCGCCGACAGCGTGTTGACCGCGTCCTCCAGCGGGTCGGGGTCGGTCTGGTCGGGTGCGGCCAAGCTCAGGTTGACCACCTTGGCGCCCGACTCCGCCGCCCACTGCATCCCCGCGATGATCCACGAGTCCCTGGCGGAACCGCTATCGTCGAACACCTTCCCGTCCAGCAGCTGCGCACCGGAGGCGATCCCGCGGTACTTGGCGCCGGTACCGGCGATGATCGACGCGATGTGGGTGCCGTGCCCGATCCGGTCGAGCCCGTCCGGTGCGTCGGAGAACGTGCGCGCCTGCACGACCCGCGTCGCCAGGTCGGGGTGCTTCTTGTCGATTCCGCTGTCGAGCACGGCGACCTTGACCCCGGTGCCGGTGTACCCGGCCTGCCAGGCGACCGGCGCACCGATCTGGGCGGCGCTCTTGTCCAGCTGCGGTTTGCGCACCCCGTCGAGCCAGATCTTGCGCACGCCCGGGCTATCCAAGCTGCGCCACACCGCGCCATCCGGGCGGGCAGCGACCGCGAACCCGTTGACAGCGGGCAGCTTCGCCGCCCCCACGGGCTGCACCGGGGCGAGCCCCGGCCGGTAGGTGACGATCACCGGAACGTCGGAACCGTCGTATCCCGCCTCGAGAAGGGCGTCGATGTCGAAGAGGCGTTCGTCAAGCCGGTCGTCGGCCAGTGATCGCAATGCGTCGACCGGCACGATGAAGTGGTGCCCGTCCTTCTCGTAGTAGGAGAAGGACGCCTTCTCACGGTTGGGCCCTGGGTGGATCGTCCGGTGCCCCAGGGCATCGACCTCCACCCGGTCGCCGGTCAGCAGGGTGACCGAGCGGGATCCGAGGAGTGTGGGCTCCGCGGCCGCGGCATGTGTGAGGTGGGTGCCGCTGAGCACCACACCGGCCACGACCGCGGCGACGGCGGCCAGCCGGGGCCACCTGGTTGTACGCATGGTTCCTCCGAACCGTTCGGCTAAGCGAGTTCCGCGCGGAGGCAGTCGGCCACGGCAGCGGGGGTGGGATGGTCGAACACGAGCGTTGGCGGCAACGCGACTCCGGTCGCGACGCTGAGCCGGTTGCGCAGCTCCACAGCGGTGAGCGAGTCGAACCCGAGGTCACGCAAAGGCGTTCCCGCCTGCACGGGACCCCGGTGCCCCAGGACGGCCGCGACGTGACCCAATACCAGGTCCAGCAGGTTCTCGGCACGCACTTCGGCCCCCTCGCTCGGGACCATGTGCCGCAACGGGACCGGTACCGTCGGCCAGACCCGCAACGCGGCGGTGTCCAGCTCGACCGCGACCTGGACCGGTTCACCGGCCCGCAGAGCGGCCGCGACCAGAACCAGCTTGTCCTCAGTGGACAACCTGGCGACGCCGAGGTGACCGTCCTCATCCGGCGCCCAGGCCAACGACAGGGCAGGCAGGCCCCTGGCGGCACGCCTGCGAGCCAAGGCGTCGAACGCGGCCGCGGGAACCGCGCCCGGTCCGCCGAGCACGCCGGTCACCGAACCGGACAGCACGAACACCGCGACGTCGCCTGCGAGTTCGTGCAGCGCCAACGCCTCGTCGTACCGATCACCGGCATAGACGACACCAGCCAGGGGATAAGCCTCCGCCACCGCGCGCGGGATGTCCAAGTCGGTGAACTGCACAGCGGGGAGGTCGGCCAGATCCGGCAGTGGATCGCCGAGGACGAGGACGACCTTGGCACCCAGGTCGACCATGGCACGGGTGAACAGCGAACGGACCTCGTCGTTGCCACCGGCGACCAAGACCGTGCCCGCGCCGAGGCTTGGTGCCTGAACGGTCCCCTCAACCGGAACCAATCGCGGCTCGTACACACCGTCGGGGCGGACCAGCACCTGGTAGCCGCTACCCGCGGCTGTCTCCACGGAGTCGTCGGTTGCGAGGTGGATCAACCGGATCTGGTCCGGGTGCGCCAGTTGCGCCGAGCGCACGTAGCCCCACACGGCGGCGCATGCCGGGTCGTCCGGTGAATCGCCGCGCGTGACGATCACTGGCCGGGCGCTCTTCCACCCCGGGTCGGTCCGCCACCGGGCAAGGAAGTCCGATACCTCGCGCAGCGCGGATGTGGTCTCGTAGGACGAGACCTCAATGGCGAGAAGGCCCTTTGGCGTCGCACTGGTCAGATCGTGCAGCCAGGTCACGTCCGCTGGAACTCGTGCGACCTTGTGCCACTGCGGGGTCAGCAGCGCACCCCTGGCCCGCCTTTCGGTCGGAATCCAGTACCGCGTTCGAGCGAACGGGTAGCCGGGTACGGGTGCGGGATCGTCGGGCAGGTCCGCGAGCAGCGCGGGCCAGTCGACGCCGATGCCGTGGACGTGGGCCACAGCCAGATTCCTGAGTAGACGCTCCGGAGAGCCGTCGTCGCGCTGGATGCTGGGTACCACGGCATGTGGCCCGGTCCCGTAGAGGTTCTGGTGCAGGGCTGAGGTGAGGATCGGGTGCGGGCTGCAGTCGACGAACTTGTTGTGGCCGCGGTCGAGCAGGGCGGAGATGGCTCGGTCGAGGCGAACGGGGGCACGGAGGTTGCGGTACCAATAGGTCGGGTCAAGAGCCTCTACCTCGCGCCCGGTGACAGTGGAGATCATCGGGATGTGCGGTGTCCTCGGGGTGATGTCCCGCAGCAGCTCCAGCAGCTCGGTCTCGACGCCGTCCACGTACGGGCTGTGCGAGGCGTAGCCGATGGGGGTGCGGCCCGCACGCACGCCGTGCAGATCGCAGTGCACCAACAGTTCCTCGATGACCGATGGCGAACCGGACACGACGACAGACTCCGGTGCGTTGACCGCCGCCAACCACAAACCGGACTCCGCGCACCCGTCAGGTGCGCACTCCCGATCGTGGACCGAGGCATGCACCCACGACCAAGGAGCGTGGACCCACGCCATCGCGCCACCCGAGAGCCCGGCGACCAGCCGAGATCGGGCCACGACCACGCGCGCCGCGTCGGCGAGGGACAACGCCCCCGCGACACAAGCAGCGGCCACCTCACCCTGCGACTGCCCCGCGACCGCGTCCACGCGTACCCCGCACGCCTGCCACAACGCGGCCAGCGAGACCATCACCGCGAACAGCGCGGGTTGCACGACATCGACTCGCCGCAACGCGTCCGGGTCGGACAACACGTCACGGACATCCCAGCCGACCATGGGCGACAGCTCGTCAGCGCACTCGGCCATCCTGTCGGCGAACACACGGGAAGCGTCAAGCAGCTCCTCCCCCATGCCCACCCACTCCGAGCCCTGACCGCCGAACACCAGCACGACGCCTGCGCGACCGCGCCCAACATCCCCCGGGCCGGAAACAACTCCCGGACCGGCTAAGGACGCCAGGTCGTCCACTGCGGACTCGATCGAGTCCGCGAGCACTACAGCACGGTGCCCCAACGTCACCCCGCGTGAAAGCGACGTGGCACTACCACCAACACTGGTCAAGGTTTCCGCGAGCTGGCCTGCCCGCACGCGTAAGGATTCCGCCGACGCCGCGGAGAGCAGCAACGGAACTGTTGAGCCCACCACACCCAGGCCACGATCCGTCCGCGGTGCGCGCGAGCGAGTCGAGGGCGCTTGCTCCAGAACCACATGGGCATTGGTCCCGCTGATCCCGAACGCCGACACCCCTACGCGGCGGGGATGCCCCGTGTCCGGCCAGGCCACGGACTCCCGCAGCACTGACACCGGTCCCCACGCGACGCCGCCACACAGCTCATCAACGTGCAGCGTCCTTGGCAGCACGCCACGACGCAGCGAAGCGACCGCCTTGATCACGCCTGCGACACCTGCGGCGGCCTGGGTGTGCCCGATGTTCGACTTCACCGAGCCCAACCACAGCGGCCGATCCCGGCCCGTCCCGTAGGCAGCGACCAGAGCCCGCACCTCCACCGGATCACCCAGCTTCGTCCCGGTTCCGTGCGCCTCGACAGCGTCCACATCGGACGGATCAAGGTCAGCGTCGGCGAGGGCCTCGGTGATGACCTCGGTCTGCGCGGTGCTGTTCGGCGCAGTAAGCCAACCAGAAGCCCCATCGGAGTTCACCGCGCTGCCGCGCACGAGCGCGAGCACCCGATGACCGAGGCGCTTGGCCCTGGACAACCGCTCCAGCACCAGCACGCCCGCGCCCTCCGACGGGCCGAACCCGTCGGCCCCGGCACCGAAAGCCCGGCACCGCCCGTCCGCCGACAACGCGCCCAAGCGGGCGAACTCGGTGAACGTGGTCGTCGTCGACATCACCGTCACCCCGCCCGCCAACGCCAACTCCGACTCACCGCCGCGCAACGACCGCACAGCCAGGTGCAGCGCCACCAGCGACGACGAACAGGCCGTGTCGACGGTCATCGCGGGTCCGGTGAGCCCGAAGGTGTGCGCGACCCGGCCGGACAGCACGCTGGTGGCGCTGCCCAGCCCGAGGTGCCCGGCGACCTCCGGGGGCACCTCGCGCAGCCGGGTCGCGTGGTCGTGGTGCGCCACACCGACGAACACGCCGACCCGCCCACCCGGTGCGATGCCCGCGTCTTCGAAAGCCGACCAGCACACCTCCAGCAGCACCCGCTGTTGCGGGTCCATCCCCAGCGCCGCGCGCGGGCTCACCCCGAACAGCGCGGCGTCGAAGTCCAGCGCGTGCCGGAGGAACCCGCCGCCGGTGAGGCCGGTGAGGTCCCAGCCCCGGTCGGTCGGCGGCCCGGTGACCAGGTCGGCACCGGCGGCCACCGCCTCCCACAACTCGTCGGCCGAGGCGACGCCACCGGCGAACCGGCAGCCGACCCCCACGACCGCGATCGGATCTTCCACGGTTCCCCCCTGCTCAGGCCGACAGCATCCGCTCGACCACGGACTGGAACGAGGCGGTGTCGTTGAGGTGCGGGAACGGCTCGTCCGGCACCGGGACGCCGAGGAACCCGCACAGCGGCTCCCAGCCCTGCCCGACCGTGTAGACCAGCAGCCGGTCGGCCGGGACACCCGCGCGGACCTCGGCGTTGTGCGCCTCGAACGCGGCCAGCAGGTGGTCGCGGTCGTCGGTGCGGCCCGCGAAGGAGTGCTGGGCGATGGCGGTGACCAGGTGCCCGTACCACTCGTAGCCCGCAGCCCCGGCCCGCGCCGGGTCCGCCGCCATCCGCCACACGGGCAGCAGGGTGCGCGCCATGCTGGCGTACCAGCTCTCCGGGTCGCGCACGGTCAGTACGACCTTGGCGTCCGGGTACTCCTTGACCAGCTCCGGCCAGCACGAGCAGGCAGGCCAGTCCATTGTGGAGTTGAAGCCCGCGAAGAGCCGCGCCCAGTCGACGGGTTCGCCCGCCAGCGCGGCCAACCACAGCTGACCGTGTTCGGGGCGCGTGGTGACCTCGAACATGTGGTAGCACGGGCCGAAGCCCAGCCGTTCCAGCGCGGCCTTCACCGATGCGGTGCCCGTGCGGCCCAGTCCGGCGCCGATGACCTTCATGCCTGTTCCTCCTCGAGAGCGGACACCGCGCGGACGGCGGCGAGTACCTGGTCGACGTCGTCGGGCCTGCAGACCAGCAGGTCCGGGAGCCACGCGTCGGGTTGGCCGTAGACCAGGGGGGAGCCGTCGAGCCTGCTGGCGTGCAGTCCCGCGGCGAGGGCGACCGCGACGGGCGCGGCGGAATCCCACTCGTACTGACCGCCGCCGTGCACGTAGAGGTCGGTGTCGCCGAGCAGCACCGAGACGATCTTGACCCCGGCGGAGCCCATCGGCACCAGGTCCGCGTCCAGTTCGACGGCAAGCGCCTCGGCCAGGGCGGGTGGTCGGGTGCGGCTGACCGCGATCCGGAACCGACCTGGTGAGCGCGGCCGGGCGACCGCGTCCCGGGTGGTCAGGAGCAGGTCACGCGCGGGTAGGGCCACCGCTCCCGCCGCGAGCGCGCCGTCGCGCCACAGCGCCACGTGCACGGCCCAGTCGGTGCGGTCGGGTTCGCCGAACTCGCGGGTCCCGTCCAGCGGGTCGACGATCCACAGCCGGGCGCCGGTGCCGTCGCCCGGGGATTCCTCGGACCGGAGCCGGTCGCCGGGGCGGTGTTCGGCGATGCGGTCGGCCAAGAACGTGTGGGCCTGCTTGTCGCCCGCGTCGCGCAGGTCGTCCGGGGCGGAGAAGCCCTGCTCGGCCCGCAGGTCGAGCAGGCGCCTGCCCGCCGCGGCGGCGAGGTCGCCCGCCAGGATGTCGTCGCTGTCGGAGCTCTGGCGCAGCAGCGCGAGGATCTGGGCGGTCGCGCTGTCGGGGGTGCACAGGTCGGTGTCGATGACCAACTCGGGGTGCAGCGGCGGCTCGTAGGGGTCGCTGATGCCGGTGAACCCGCTGATCTCACCCGCCAGTGCACGCCTATAGAGGCCCTTGGGGTCACGGGTGATCAGTTCGTCCAGCGGCGCCCGGATGTGCACCTCCAGGAACGGCCCCAGGGTCGCGCGCACCGCGTCACGCGCTTCCCGGTACGGCGAGATGAGGGCGACGATGACGGTGACCCCGTGCCGGGCGAGGAGCTTGGCCAGGTAGCCGACGCGGCGGACCTGGGTGTCGCGGTCGCGTTTGGCGAAGCCGAGCTCGGTCGAGAGCGCGGCGCGAACCTCGTCGCCGTCGAGGACCTCGGTGGGGGTGCCCGCGCGGCCGAGTTCGGCGGCGAGCAGCTTGGCGATGGTCGACTTCCCGGCGCCGGAGAGGCCGGTGAGCCAGATGACTGTCCCGGGGGCCGTCATCCGACACGCACCGCGGGTGAGGTCCCCAGGGCCGCGCCGGTGGCCGACAGAGCCCGGACTGCCACGTACCCGGCGTCGCCCGGCGCGGTCAGCACCGTCTCGAACCCGGAGCGGGCCGCCTCGCCGACTACCTTGAGGTGCGCCTTGTCGGGTCCGGCGAGCAGCTGCCAGCGGCGGACCTCCGTGGCGCCGTTCCAGCTGGCGTAGGCGGTGATGCCGTCGGACGAGCGGCGGGCGAACACGGCGGGCGGCTCGGTCGGGGTGGCGTGCCAGTCGACCCGGTTGGCGACGTAGGTGTCGATGGTGGGCGCGGTGAAGTGCGCGTCGTAGATCATCGCGCCGGTGGCGTCGAACTCGCTGAACCGGCCGCGGTCGCCCCAGCTGACGAAGGCGTGCCCGTCGGGCAGGACCTGGTTGCTGCCCTGGGCCCCGGTACCGAGGCCGTCCGGGGTGCTCAGGGACCGGGTCATGGTCGCGGTCTTGGCGGTGTTGTCCAGGTGCAGCACGATCGCCCGCGACGCGGGGCGGGTCGGCGGCGTCGGCGGGAACGTGGCGCCTTGCTCGTTGTCGAACATGCTGATGTCGCCGTTGGGCAACGCGCGCACGTTGTGCTGCCAGGCGAACACTGCGTCCGCGGGCATCGCGTAGTCGGAGCGCTTGCCGCCTAGGCGCGACAGAACTCGCCCAGTGCCGCGCTCGAGGGTGTAGACGGTGTGGGTGTTGCGGCCGCTGACGACGATGTTGCCCGCGGTGTCCAGGTCGACGGCGTTGATGTGCAGGTAGTCCCAGGCGACGATGTCGTTGGAGCGCAGGTAGGACTCCGACACCGGGATGTGGTCCAGGCTCGACCAGGTCATCAGCACCCGGCCGCTGGCGATGTCGATCTCGCGCAGCACGTTCTCCACCACCGGCCGCAGGGTGACCTGCCCGGGGACCGCGGTGGTGGTGCGGTAGTCGACGACGATCATGGTGTTCTGCGGGGTGATCCGGATGGCGTGCAGGTCGACGCTGCGGTCGAGGCCGACCTGGGCCACGGTGCGGTAGTTCTGGTCGACGATGGTCGCGGTGCCCTGCCCCCAGCCCAGCGGGACGAACGAGCCCTCCCACCAGACCAGCACCGGCTTGCCCCGGTAGGTCTGGGTCTGGGCGTTCATCACCAGCCGCGTCTTGTCGCCGCGCGGGGCGAACCAGATGGGGCTGCCCGCGTCGTCGACCAGCAGCGGACCCATCTGCTCGTCGACGGCGTTCTTCGGGGTCAGCAGGATGGCACCGGGCGAGGTGGGCGCGGTGGCGGCGGTCACGGTGATCGCCGGGGGCACCAGGTCGGGGCGGGACAGGTAGCGCGTGACCGCCTGCGTCGCCGCCGGTGCCGCGGCGGCGGACATACCCGAGAAAGCGACGGCAATAACGGCGAAAAAGCCGCCCGCCGCCCGGGTAAACCGTGAACGCGCGAGGGTGTTTGTGAATTCTCTCATCTGGGGCATTCCGACATCCATACGGCCGGGGGTGGCCGCCGATGGCGCCACCGCTGATACGGAATCCCAGCCAGGATGGCACATTGGCTGGCCGGGGCCAAGGTTGGGACATTCCCGGTACACATTAACAGCGGACGTTATAGCTATTTCTTATAACGTCATGTTGACGACAGGGTGGCCCTTTGCCGCGGACGCGGCTTATGGTCGGTCGGTGGACACCGAAACCCCGCCTGTCGACCTGATCGCGGTGATCGGCATCGGCTGCCGCTACCCCGGCGGCGTCACCTCGGCGACCGGTCTGTGGTCGTTGGTGGCCGAGGGCGGCGACGGCATCGGGCCGTTCCCGCGCGACCGCGGCTGGGACCTCGCCGGGCTGCACGACCCGCGCCCCCGGCGGGTCGGGCGGACCTACACCCGCGACGCGGGGTTCCTCTATGACCTCCCGCTGTTCGACGCCGACCGGTTCGGCATCAGCCCGCGCGAAGCGTTGGCGATGGACCCGCAGCAGCGGTTGTCACTGGAGGTCAGCTGGTCGGCGCTAAGACACGCCGGTATCGATCCTCGGTCCTTGCACGGCAGCGAGACCGGGGTGTTCGTAGGCGTCGCGTACCAGGACTACGGGATGCCGCTGCACCTGAGCCCGGAGTCGGTGCGGGGTAAGAGGATCACAGGCAGCGTGAGCAGTGTGCTGTCCGGGCGCGTCGCCTACACGCTAGGGCTCAACGGGCCCGCGATAACGGTGGACACCGCGTGCTCGTCATCGCTGGTTGCACTACACCTCGCGTGTCAGTCACTACGCGCTGGCGAGTCGGACCTGGCGTTGGCGGGCGGCGTAAGTGCGATGTGCACCCCCGGGGCGATCGTCGACTTCGCGCAGCTGCGGGGTTTGGCTCCAGACGGACGGTGCAAGGCGTTCGACAGCCGCGCCGACGGCACGGTGTGGGCGGAAGGCGCCGGTGTGCTCGTCCTCCGGCGGCTGACTGACGCACGCCGCGACGGCGACCGGGTACTGGCGGTCGTGCGCGGTAGTGCGGTGAACTCCGATGGCGCCACCGAAGGGCTGCGGACGCCTAGTGGCCCAGCACAAGAACGGGTCATCGGGCGGGCCCTGGCCCAGGCGCGACTCACGCCGGACGAGGTCGACCTAGTGGAAGCGCACGGGACCGGAACCCCGGTCGGCGACCAGGTGGAGGGCCGGGCCGTGGTGGCCGCGTACGGGCGGGCGCGGACCGGCCCGTTGTGGCTGGGGTCGGTGAAGTCCAACATCGGCCACTCCGGTGCCGCCGCCGGGGTCACGGGGATGATCAAGGTGATCGCGGCGATGGCGCACGGTGTGCTGCCACGCAGCCTCCACGTCGCCGACGTGTGCGACGACGTGGACTGGCGGGCGGGGCAGGTGGAGGTGCTGCGCGACAACCTCCCGTGGCCGGACCGGGGTCGACCGCGCCGCGCGGGGGTCTCTGCGTTCGGGATCAGCGGGACCAACGCGCACGTCGTGCTGGAACAGGGCGACGCGGCGTGGCCCGCCGAACCCCCGGAGGAGGACAGCGTCCGGAGCCGGTACTGGTTGCCCGACCACACACCGCTCGGCCACCCGCTGCTGGGGATCGCCACCGAGGGTCAGAACGGGGAGGTCACGTTCACGGCGTCGCTGCGGGCGCATCCGTGGCTGGCCGAACACCAGGTGGCGGGTACCCCGATTCTGCCCGCGGCGGCGCTGGTGGAGTGCGCACTGCACGTGGGGCGGCACACAGGCTGTCCTGTGGTCGCTGAGCTCGTCCTGCACGCACCGATCCCGGCTGACAGCGACATCCGGCTGACCGCGGGGGCTGCCGTCGACGGTTCGCGGACGCTCAAGGTCGAAGCCGGTGGACCGGATTGGGCGGTTCACGCGACAGGCGTGCTGTCGGCGGAGGAACCCGATGAGGCTGCCTGGGCCACCCACTGGCCACCGCGTGGCCGTCCGGTTGATCTCGACCGGCTGTACGGCTCGCTGGAGGACCGCGGCTACCACTACGGCCCGGCTTGGCGGGTCTTGCGTCGCGCTTGGCACGGCGCCGACGGCTTCCTGTACGCGGAGACCACCATGGCCGAGGACACGAACTTCGTGGTCCACCCGGCTTTGCTCGATGCCGCGCTGCACGTGCTGGGGGATGTCGACGCGGTCGACGGGTTGCCGCATTCGTTCACCCAGGTGCGGTGTCCACGGCCGGGTGCGCGCAAGCTGCGGGTGCGGATCGCGGTGCGGTCCGGAATCGAGGTCGTGGCGGCCGACAGCGAGGGCCGGACGGCGCTGGTGATCGGTTCGCTGGGTCTTCGCGGACCGCAGGCGGCGCTGTCGCCTGACGCTGGCCTCTTCCGGCTCGATTGGACGCCGAGTTCGCCGTTGGCGTCACCGGGCCGAGTTGCCGCTATAGGCGATTCGCCTTGGGTTGGTGATCCGCGCGTCTTGTTCCCGGATCTGGCGACACTGGCCAGGGCTGGTGTTCCGGTGCCAGATCTCGTGTTGGTTGAGCGCGGTGGGTCGACTACGTCCGAGGCTGTGGCTTGGGCGCTGCAGACGATCCGCGCATGGCTCGCCGACCCGCGATGGCAGCGGAGCACTCTCGTCGTAGTGACGCGCAGCGCGGAGATGGACCTACCGGGGGCTGCCGTGTGGGGTTTGCTGCGTTCTGCGCGTGCCGAGCACCCAGGTCGATTCGCTTTGGTGGACCGCGACGGTCCTCTAGACGTGGCTGCGGTTGCCGCTGCGGCCGTGGGTGAGTCGGCGTCCCGTGGCGACGCGGTTGAGGTCGCTGAGCTTCGGCCACATGTGCCGCGCGGGTTCGCACTACCGCGCGGACCGTGGCGGTTGGTGCCGGGTGTGCTGGGGTCGGTGGACGACGTTGCGCCGTGGCCGGTCGACGATCCTGAACCCGGGGCGGGGCAGGTGGAGATCGAGATACGTGCCGCAGGGGTCAACTTCCGGGACGTGCTGCTGGCGCTTGGCAGCTACCCGGAGCCGGGCCTGATGGGTGCCGAGGCTGCGGGCGTAGTCCGTCGGATCGGCCCGGGTGTAACCGGGTTGGCGCCGGGCGATCGAGTGTTTGGTTTGGTGCCAGGGGCGTTCGGGCCGCGCGTGGTGACCGACCATCGGTTCTTGGCGCCTATCCCCCCGGGCTGGTCGTTCGCTGTGGCGGCATCAGTGCCGGTCGCGTACCTGACCGCCTGGCACGGGCTGTTCGACCTGGGCGGGCTGCGCGCTGGTGAAACGGTGGTGGTGCACGCGGCGGCAGGTGGGGTCGGCCAAGCCGCGGTGCAACTCGCCCGTCGTGCTGGCGCTCGGGTGTTCGCTACAGCTTCCCCGGAGAAGCAGGCACTGGTGCGGTCCTTGGGCGTGGAGGCGGTCGCCTCTTCGCGCGATAGAGGGTTCGCCGAACTGTTCCGCGGCGCCGACCTAGTGCTCAACTGCCTCACTGGACCGTTGCTGGATGCCTCCATAGAGCTGCTCTCCCCCGGCGGCAGGCTCATCGACTTGGGCAAACTCGACATGCGCGACCCGCATCAGGTCGCACACTCGCATGGCGTCACCTATAGGGCGTTCGACCTGGTGGAATCAGCGGGACCGGACCGGATCGCCGAGTTGCTCGCGGAGGCAAGCCAGTTTGAGCCGCCCACTCCGCGAGTGTGGGACATACGCCGCATCGCGGAGCCGTTGCGGGAGATGCGCGCGGGTACGCACACCGGAAAGCTGGTGCTCACTGTCCCCGCCGACCGGCGTGGGACCGTGCTGATCACGGGTGGAACAGGCGCGTTGGGCGGACTCCTCGCCCGGCACCTGGTTCGTGCGCACGGAGTCCGCGAGCTGGTGTTGCTCAGCCGCCAGGGCCGTGATGACGGCCCGCTGGTGGATGATCTGCGCGCTCTTGGCGCCGAAGTCGTCGTGCGTGCCTGCGACGTCGCCGACCACGACGCGCTGCGTGAGGTGATCGCCGAGATCGGCTCCCGGCTGACCGGCGTCGTGCATGCGGCAGGTGAACGCAGCGACGGCACAGTGAAGACGCTGACCGCGGAACAGGTGGAGCGAGTGCTGCGGCCGAAGGTGGTCGGGGCGTGGAACCTGCACGAGTTGACCGCCGCGCTCGACCTCGATCTGTTCGTGCTGTTCTCCTCCGCGGCCGGGGTACTCGGTGCAGCAGGCCAAGGCAACTACGCGGCGGCCAACGCCTCCCTCGACGCGCTTGCTCGTCATCGCCAAGCCCTAGGGCTTCCGGCGACCTCGTTGGCGTGGGGTGTGTGGGCACATAGAGGTGCGATGACCGCCGACCTCGACTCGGCGGACCTGGCCAGAATCGCCCGCTCCGGGGTCGCACCACTGTCCACCGCCGATGCTCTAGCGCTCTTCGATCAAGCGTTAGGCGACCCCGCACCCGTACTAGTACCGCTGCGAAGGGCTGTAGTGCCAGCAGCTGAACCGGTCGTGGAAGGTGTGCTGGCGTTGGTCCGTCGGGAAGTGGCCACGGTTCTTGGGCACCGCGACGCCGACGCCGTCGACCTTGCCCGCCCGTTCCGGGATCTGGGGTTCGATTCGCTGTCGGCTGTGGAGCTTCGCAACCGCCTGAGTGCCGCGACCGGTCGCGCGCTGCCGCCGACGCTGGTGTTCGACCATCCCAGCCCCGCTGCGCTGGCCCACTTCCTCGACGCAGAACCAGCGGATGTCACCAGCGGATGGGACTACCCCGTCCCGTGACCCACCAGGACCAGAGAGGCGCCTACACCGAGCGACCGCCTACGGCACCGTCGCGCGTGGAGGTCGTCGACCTCGGCAAGACCTACGACGAGGTCACCGCGCTCAACGGCGTGAACCTACGCGTCGACGCGGGGACCATAGTGTCGGTGCTCGGCCACAACGGCGCCGGAAAGACCACGCTGGTCGACATCCTCGCGACCCGCGTCAAACCAACCACCGGGACCGCGCGGGTGTGCGGGTTCGACGTGCGCGAGTCTGGTCACGAGGTCCGCAGGCGGATCGCCCTCACCGGCCAAACCGCCGCCGTCGACCAAACACTCACCGGGCGGGGAAACCTCGTCCTCGTCGCCCGCCTACTGGGTGCCCCAGCGCGCGCTGCCCGCGCCCGCGCCGACGACCTCATCGAACTCTTCGACCTGACCGAAGCAGCGGACCGGCTGGCCATGACCTACTCCGGCGGCATGCGTCGCCGCCTCGACCTCGCCGCCTGCCTGGTCGGCGCCCCACAGGTCCTCTTCCTCGACGAACCCACCACCGGCCTGGACCCCGTGAGCCGAACCGGCCTCTGGGCCACCGTCCGCCACCTGGCCCACGGAGGAACCACCGTCGTGCTGACCACCCAGTACCTCGAGGAAGCCGATCAGCTCTCCGACCGCATCGTCGTCCTCGCGGGCGGCTCAGTAGTCGCCCAAGGCACCCCGGCGGAGCTGAAGGCCCAGGTCGGCGCGCGAACCGCGACCGTGACCTTTCCCGACCCCGTAGCGGCCCGGTTGGCAGCGACCGAACTCCGCCGCATGGGTCTTACCCCCACCCAACTGGCCAACACGGTTACCACCCCTATGCCGAGAGCGGCCGTCGTAGTGCCTCTCATCCGCGCCTTAGACCGCCGAGGCCTGACCATCCTCGACCTCAAGGTCACCGAACCCACCCTCGACGAGGTCTACCTAGCCCTCCACAACACCGGTTGGGCCGCATGGGGTTCGGGGGCCAACACATGAGCCGCCACCGGCGTGCCGCCGACCGTGCCCAATGGTCCGGCAGCACGGTGCCCATGCAGGTATGGGTGCTGACCACAAGGTCACTAAGAGCCGCGTTCGGCAACTACCGGCTCGTCTTCTTCGGACTACTACAACCCGTCGTCCTCCTCTTGCTGTTCAGCCAGGTCTTCGCGGGTGTAACCGCGCTACCAGGCATGGGAAGCTACGCCGGGTACGTCAACTACCTCATGCCCGCCACCCTGGTGAACATCGCCATGATCACCGCGATGGGCGCGGGCGCGGGACTGGTCGCCGAGACCTACACCGGGGTCATCGGACGGCTGCGCACCCTGCCGATCAGCCCGGTGTCGGTACTGGTCGCGCGCACGGTGGCCGACACCGCCCGGCTGGCGGTGCAACTCGCCACCATCGTCGTGGCCGCGGTCCTGTTCCTCGGGTTCGACCCCGACGGAGGGGTGCTCGGGCTGGCCGCGGCGGTGCTGCTGACACTGGTGGTGGGCTGGGGCTTGAGCTGGGTGTTCGTGGCCATCGCCACCTGGCAGCGCAACATCGAGGTGATGCAGGCGGTGTCCTTCATCGCCATGTACCCGCTGATGTTCTCCAGCAGCGCCTACATGCCGCTGGAGAACATGCCGCCGTGGGTGCGCGCGGTGGCCACCGCCAACCCGCTCACCTACGCGATCGACGCCACCCGCGCCCTCGCACTGGGCAGGTCACCGGGCTGGGCGCTGCCATGGGCGGTGCTGCTGGCCGCGGTCGCCGCGCTCGGTGGGGCCGCCGTCGCCGCCCGGAACTTCCGCCGCTCGGCTTGAACGAGGAACACCATGACCATCCGGATAGAGATCGTCGGCGCACTACGCGCCAGCCTGCACGGCACCCCGGTGACCCCGTCGCAGCCCAAGCTGCGCGGACTGCTGGCACTGATGGCGGCCAACCCGGGCACCGTGGTGCGCCACGAAACGATCACCGACGAACTGTGGTCGGAACCGCTGTCGACCAAGCGCGCGCGGATCGTGCAGACCTACGTGTCCCAACTGCGCAAACTGCTCGGTGCCGCGGAGGTGTGCGCACACACGCCGAAGGTCGGCTACCGGCTCGACCTGGGCGCCGCCGACTACCTCGACGCCGAGCACCTACAGCGTCTGCGCGATACCGCGGAGGCGCACCTGCGGGTCGGCGAACAGGCCGCGGCCGCTGACGTACTCGGGTTGGCGGTGGACCTGTGCCGGGGCGAAGTGCTCTCTGACGTATCGCTAGGACCAGTGCTGCGGCTGGCGAAGGCCAGGCTTGACCTGGTGCGCGTAGGGGTACTGGAGCGGTACCTACGGGTGCAACTCGACCTAGGGCGGCCGGACGCGGTCCTCGCACAGGTGGACCGCGTAGTGCGAGAGGATCCCCGGCACGAGCAGCTCTATGCATCGCTACTGCTGGGGTTCGCGGTCGCTGGGCAACGCGCGCGGGCAACAGACCTGTTCCACGACGTGCGAGCGCGGTTGGCCAGGGAGTCCGGGCTTGAACCGGGGTTGGCACTGCGGTCTGCCTTCGAGCGAGCGTTGCAGGATGAGCCGCCACGGGCGGTAGCCGAAGTACGACAGCTGCGCGGCCCTCGCCACGACCGCCCCGAGCAGGTACTGCCGGTCGGCGATGTCGTAGGGCACGGCACGCAACTGGAGTTCGCGAGAGTGGAACTGACTGGGGCATCTCGCTCGGCACCTGTGGTGGCCGTCGTGGGGGCGCCGGGTGTAGGCACAACGACGTTTTGCGCGCGAGTGGCCGAAGAGACTCGCGCAGCGTTTCCCGACGGCCGATTGCTGGGCGACCTAGGGGCACACAACTCGGCTGAGGTACTCGCTGGTTTCCTACGCGCACTGCGGCCGGGAGGGACGGTTCCTGACGGCTTGGCAGCGAGGTCACGGTTGTTCCACCGCTACACCCGGGATGCTCGGCTTCTCGTCGTACTGGACAACGTGAGCGAGATGGACCTGCCCGCGCTTACACCCGCTTCGCCTGGAAGCGCTGTGTTGCTGGGGTGTGCTTCGCGGGACCTTACGCCGGTGGCGGTCGAACTGCCTCGGTTGCCTATAGAGGACTTGGTGACCGTGTTCGCCTCCCGGGTGGGTCGTCCAAGAGTCGATCGTGAGCCTGCGGCGACAGAAGCTTTGGTTGCGCGATGCGGCGGACTTCCGCTGGTCGCGGCGATCCTGGGTGAAGTGGTCCGGTTCCGCCCCCACTGGTCGCTGGCGCGGTTGGCGCAGCGGATGGGCGCTGATCTTCCTGTCACAGCAGGGCAGTTGGACCTGACCGCGAGCGTGTTCCGCGCGGTCGAGGGGATGAACCGGTCGCAGTGGGCGACCTTGGCGCGTTTGGCGCACAGGGAAGACCGGCCCGACGCGATCTCGGCAGAGTGGGTCAGCCGAGTTCTGTCACTGCCGCTGGCGGACGCGGTGGCCTTGCTCGAGCAGCTAACGCGGGTTCGCCTAGCCGACCACGCGCCGCGTTCCCGGCCGGACTCACCGCTCCGATACCGGGTGGAACCGCTGTACCTGCGGGCCGTTCGGACCTTGGCGGCCCGTTCCGCCTGCGGGGACACCCAGGAGCCCCGGCGGGCGGCGTCGACCTGATTCCGTTCGCCTAGCGGGAATCCGCTCATCCGTCAAACGGCCATCCCCACGCCATCGTGTAGATGACGCCGCCGCCGCGCGCCCTTACTTTGGACAGTGACAGCTTGACCTTGAACCGGAGGAACCGTTATGCACCAGCATTTTCCCGCACCGATGTCAACTCTTCCAGGTGGGCGACCACAGCATCGGCGCCGCCCGCGCGCTCGAACGAACCCCGCACCCGACGCGCCGCGTCGGCGAAGACAGGTTCGGTGACGACCGTGCGCACGGCAGCGGCGATGTCCGCCGCTCTGGCGTGGTCGAACCGCAACCGCACTCCCGCGCCCGCCGTGACGACCTGGTCGGCCAGCACCGGTTGATCATCGCGGATCGGGGCGACCACCAGCGGCACGCCATGGGCCAGCGCCTCGCACACGGTGTTGTGCCCGCCGTGGCAGATCACCGCGGCCGCGTGCGGGAGGAGGTCCAGCACCGGAGCCGAGGCGACCACGATGAGGTCGCGGGAGGGCGACACGCACCCGCCGGGGTCGACCACGACGCCCTGCAGGTCCTGCGGTCCGTTCTCGGACGGGCAGGCGAGGCTGGACAGGGCCAGCGCGCACTCGGCGAGGAAACGGCCACCCGCTTCGGAGTTCGTGGTGCCCAAGGTCACGAGCACGATCCGGGCGTTCGGGCGCAGCCGCGCCCAGGGGAACTCCACCGGTCGGCGCGCGGCCAGCGCCGGACCCACGTACCGCGGATCGGCCACCGCGACAGCGGGCTCGCCCGCCAGTTCGACGGTGCTGAACACAACAACCGAATACGGCGAGAACCGCAGGTCGTCATCGCCTTCGACGCCATGGCGCACCCGCAACCCGCGCTGCTGCTCCCGCACCCACTCCGCGACGCGCGGCAACCCGGCCAGCGGATCAGCCAACTCGGCCGACGTGCTGGCCGAGGTGATCCACGGCAGCCCAACCTCCTGCGCCACAAGCGCACCCGCGAACGCCTGCTGATCAACCACGAGAAGATCGGGATCGAAGTCCGCCACCGCCGCCCGCACCCCCGGCACCATCGCGTCCGCGAGCGGCACCAGGAACTCGGCCCACAGGAACCGCAACGCCGCATAGGCCCGCAACCCGGCGGGCCGCCGCTCGACGTAGTACCCCGCCGGATAGACCCGCTCCCCCACCAGATCCCGCACAACCGGACAAGGCCCCACCCATGCGACCTCGTGCCCCCGCGCCCCCGCTGCCGCCGCCACACCAGCCAACGGCCCCACATGCCCCACCAACGGCGGCACCACGAACAACAACCGGCTCATCCGCCCACCCTCCCCAACCCTCTCCCCTCACCGTCCACAACCAACCACCTCCACATCTCGCTGACCCTTCACGCCCACCTGGCCCAAGGCAGGCGTCCCACCACCTGGTCACCTCCCAGCGCACCGCGCAGGAGCCCGCCAACAACTGCTCCACGACCCGCGCCTCGACACAGTCGAAACCAGCTACTTGGTCGCCATTCCCCTCCACCCCCAAACGTCCCTACCTTCCACAACCGCGAGGAACCATGCTCTTCACATCTCTTCAGCCACGCTGGCCATCGTGCGGACGACGCCTTCCCTTCGCGGGGACTCTCCCCCGGGCGCTCCAGGTCGTAGGGCGTCGGACACCGCCGATCACCCGGTCGCCGCGCCGTGTTTGCGGATCCAGTCGACGAGTAGGCCGCGGACCGCCCGGTGGCGTTCGACCAGGACCGAGTGGCCTTGGTCGTCGAACACGTGCACCTCGGCGCGCGGCATCAGCGCGGTCACCGCGTCCAGGTCGTCGGACTGGTAGCCGTGGCGGCCCAGGATCGACAGGACCGGGCAGGTGATCGCGGCGACGTCGGTGGCTGTCATCATGGTGCCGGTGGCGACCTCGTCGGCCATGGTGGTCGAGGTGAAGCGGGTGGCGGCGAGGCGGGCGAGCCTGCGGTGGTGGGCGCCGAAGGTGGCCTCGATCCACTCGTAGTTCTCCTCGACCTCCAACATCTGGGTGGTGGCGGTCAGGATCCCCGCCATCTTCGTGGCCCAGACGTCGGTCGGGGGTTCGGATTCGATCGACACCACGCTGCGCACCCGGGTCGGGTGGGCCGCCGCGAAGCGGTAGGCGATGGTGCCGCCGAAGCTGTTGCCCACCAGGTGCACCGGGTGGGTCGCGGTGAGCGCCCGCAGCAGCTCGTCGAGGTCGGTGACGAAGTCGGTCAGGGTGTAGCCGCTGACCGGGCGCTCGGAGCGGCCGTGGCCGCGCAGGTCGTAGCTGATCACGTCGATGCCCGCGGCGGCGACCGGCGGGGCCAGGGTCAGGTAGAAGCTGGCGAGGCTGTCGGTGCCCATCCCGTGGATGAACACCACCGTCTCGTTCGCCCGCCACGGGTCCGGCCCGCCCGCGCCGGGCAGCACCTGGTAGTTGGTGCGCAACCCGTTGACCTTCAGCTCCGGCATCTCATGCCTCCGCGAGGCGGTCGGTGACGTAGTCGGCGATCTGGCCGACGGTCAGGCCGATCACGTCGTCGAGGTCGAACTCGGCCAGGTGCTCGGCCAGGTTCACCCGGGGGCCGAACCGCTCGGCCAGCAGGGTGCCCAGGGTGACCAGGTCGACGCTCTCCAATCCCAAGTCCTCGTGAAAGGCGGTGTCCCCACGCACCTCAACACCCAGGATGTCCAGGTCGTCACCGACCAGGCCGCCGATGAGCTCGACGACGTCGTCGAACACGGCGACGGGGTCGACGACGGGCGGGGTGGTCGTGTCAGGCATCTCCGGTGGTCCTCTCCACTCGGGCGGACACCGCGGCGGCGGTGCCGGGCGCGAGCGCGACGCGCAGTTCGGGCAGTGGTCGTCCGTGGTGTCCGCGCACCACGGGGCGGTCGCCGTCCCCGGTGACCAGGATCTCGGCGGGGAACAGCCGGTCGCCGCCCCGCTCGGACAGCCAGGCGCGCACGGCGTCCTTGACCGCTATCCGGCCGAGCAGCCAGGTCCGCTGCTCGCGGGGTGGCACCGCGTAGTACTCGGCCCGTTCGGGGGCGTTGAGGTACACCCCGACGAAGACCTCCCGGGCGGCCAGGGTCCGCCACCGGTCTTCGGCGACCCACCAACCGTCGGCCTGCTCGCGCGACAGGTAGTTGTCCTGCGGGAAGGCGTAGACCTCGCGGTCGGTGTGGTCGCAGTCGAGGCGGATGTCCTGCCAGCCGGTGATCCGGGCCCACACCCGGTCGCCGTGGCGGATCTCGGCGTCCATGGCGAGCGCGGTGTCGTCGGGGACCCTGGCGTCGACGAGGCAGTCGACCTGGGCACCCAGCGGGGCCGGTGGACCGTGGAAGGTGATGGCGTCGATCCGGACCGGGAACGCGAGGACGCCGCGGTCGACGCGGGTCTGCAGCCAGCAGGCCAGCACCTGGCCGACGTTGTCCAACACGAATCCGGGCGCGGGCAGGACGGTGATCCGGCCGGACACCCGATCGCCCGCGTGCGGGACGATCTCGGTCACGCCCTGGAACTGTGGGCCGTGGAACATCTGCCTGGCGCCGTAGACGTCCCGCGGTGTCAGCGCCGGGCCGACGGCCGGACCTGGGTCCGGTGCGCGCTCGGGGGCAGGCGGGTAGGTGGCGGCCAGCTCGACGGTCATCGCCGCGCAGTCGCCGATGTGTACCGAGACCCCGGCCTCGGTGCGCTCGAGGCGGATCTCCACCTCCTGCACGGGAGCGGCGATCAGCCACCGGCTGAACCGTGCGTCACGCACGGCGACAGCCACCTCGCCGGGCCACGCCCGTTCGGCGGCGTGGCACGCCCACTCCACCAAAGTGGTGGCGGGGACGACGGGTCGGTAGTCGGTCTCATCCGGCCAGTCGGCGCGCTGTCTGAAGAAGCGGTGCCCGCGGAGATAGGGCATCTCCTCGACCGAGATCCGCATTGTGCTTGTTCGTACACCAGGAAAGGAGGTCACCTCAGAAGCAGCAACACCCCGCGCAGGCGGTCGGGCCATGGCCGCGGCAACTGCCCGCACGGCGTCGTCGGTCTCGCCGATCAGCGCGGACAACTCGGCGGCGATCTCCGCGGGCAGGCCGTCGGGAAGTTCACGAACCGCGACCCGCCGGTCGACCAAACCACGGGCCGACTCCCCCACCCTCAAGGTGGGGGTGGCCACCCGCACCTCCACCTCGGATCGGACGGGAACCCGGGTTCGAGTCGGGGTCACGGGCTTGGCGGGGGTGAGTGCCGCCAGGTCGGGGTTGGCGCCGTGGGTCCAGAGGGCGGTGGCCACCCGGCGGAGCTGGGCCAGGCCTGGGCGGACCGAGGAGGCGGCGTTGATGACCAGGTGTGGGTGGCCGGTCAGGGTGTCGGCGACGAAGGAGCCGAGTTGGCCTGGTCCCATGTGGACGAACACGCGGTGGCCGTCGGCGTACATGCGCTCGACCAGTTCGCGGAAGCGGACGGGGCGGAGCAGGAAGTCGGTGGCGAGCGCGAACAGGGCGGCCGGGTCGTCGGGGTAGCGGTCGACGGTGGTGGCGGACCAGACCGGCACCGGACCGGGCCGGGTCTCGGACGCGGCGAACGCGGCCAGGTACGGCGCTAGGTGCGGGCGCATCATCGGGGTGTGGAACCCGGTCTGGAACGGCAGCGGGCGGGCGATCACCCCGGCCGCGCGGAACCGGGCGGCCGAGCGCTCGATGGCCGGGCGGGGGCCGCAGACCACCGTCTGGCGGGGGGCGTTGTCGTGGGAGACCACGACCTCGGGTTCGTCGGCGATGCCCGCGGTGGCGTCGGCGACCGAGCACCCGAGGGCGAGGTAGTCCACGTCCGGCATCGGGAATCCGGGCAGGCCGATGGCGGGGCGGTCGCCGGTGACCGTGCCGGTGGCGGCCGCGGCGGTCCACTCGCCGATGCTGTGGCCTGCGACGCCGTCCGGGTGGACGCCCATCGCGGCGAGCGCCCGGTGCAACAGCAGGGCGACGTCGGCGACGCCCGCGACGTGGGCTGGGACCGAGGTGGTGTCGGTCAGCGGGGGCCGGGCTCCGAGCAGGGTGGCGACGTCGTCGACCCTGGGGGTGAACTCGGCTTCCAGGCCGGGGAACACGAACGCCGTCTTGGCGTCCGGGTCCCGCAGCAGGGGTGCGCCGGTGAACCACACGTCGCCCGATGACCAGGTCCAGCCGGGGTGGGCGGCGCGGTCCAGGACGCGGTGGGCGATGGTCAGGCGGCGTTCGGTGGGGTCGACGACGCCCAGGCGGAAGCGGCCGTCGGGGTGAGCGGGTGGCTCGTCGACCAGTGCTCGGTCCAGGCGCCGCCGCAACTCGCGGGGGTCGTCGGCGGCCAGCCACAGGAGCCGCTCCGCCTCTGCCACCCGGGTGCGGGACGGGGACCGGCGGACCGGGGCGGTGGTGTCCTGTTCGACGACCACGTGGGCGTTGATGCCGCCGAAGCCGAAGGCGTTGACCGCGGCTCGGCGGGGGCCGACCCCTTCCCAGGGTTTGGCGGTGTCGAGGGTGTGGAAGCGGGTGCGCTCCAGCAGTGGGTTCGGCTCGGCGCAGTGCAGGGTGGGCAGCAGGACGCCGTGGTAGATGGCCAGGACCGACTTGATCAGGCCCGCGATGCCCGCGGCGGGCATGGTGTGACCGATCATCGATTTGACCGAGCCGATCACCGCCGAGGCACCGGGCGGGTTGCCGAAGACGTCGGCGAGGGCGGTCAGTTCGGCGGCGTCGCCGACCGGGGTGCCGGTGCTGTGCGCCTCGACCAGGCCGACGGCGTCCGGGGCGGTCGGGTCCAGCCCGGCCGCGGACCAGGCGCGGACGAGGGCCGCGCGTTGGCCAGCGGTGTCGGGGTTGAACAGGCTCTGCGTGCGGCCGTCGCTGGCCGAGCCGGTGCCGCGGATGACGGCGTAGACGCGGTTGCCGTCGCGGTGGGCGTCGGCGAGTCGGCGGAGGGCGATGATGCCCGCGCCTTCGCCGATGAGCAGGCCGTCGGCGGCGGCGGACAGCGGGCGGATCTGCTGGGTGGGCGACAGGGCGCGCAGTTGGCTGAACACCGACCAGAAAGCGTCGTCGTGGCCGTGGTAGACGCCGCCGGTGAGGACGGTGTCGCAGCGGCGCGCGGACAGTTCACCCACCGCTTGGTCGACGGCCAGCAGGGACGACGCGCAGGCGGCGTCGATCGTGTAGGCCGGTCCGCGCAGGTCGAGCCGGTTGGCCACGCGGGAGGCGGTCAGGTTCGGCACCAGGTTGATCGTCGACTCCGGCTGCATGGGCCCCATTGGTTCCAGCAGCGCCGCGCGCACCTCGGCCAACTCGTCCGCGCCAAGGCCGGGGCTCAGTTCGGCGAGCACGCGCAGGACCGAGCGCACGGTACGGACCCGCTGTTCGAAGCCGACCATGCGCGGCCCGGCGTACCCGCCGCGGCCGAGGATGACGCCGATGCGGCTCGGGTCGCCGAGACCGGGCAGCCCGCCCGCGTCGGCGATCGCCTCGGCGGCCACCTTCAGGGTCAGCAGCTGCTCCGGTTCCACCGTGCCGACCGCGTTGGGCATGATCCCCAGCCCAGCGGCGTCCACTGTGAACGGTGCGAGGAACCCGCCGCGGTGGCAGTAGGTGCGGTCCGGTGGAACGGGCTGCATCGGGTCTTCCACGCCTGCGTGGAACTC
This sequence comes from Actinokineospora baliensis, assembly GCF_016907695.1. NCBI lineage: Bacteria > Bacillati > Actinomycetota > Actinomycetes > Pseudonocardiales > Pseudonocardiaceae > Actinokineospora > Actinokineospora baliensis. The sequence goes on from NZ_JAFBCK010000001.1 coordinate 5,731,843, forward strand.
GGGGTCGCGGCGGTCGGGCGGGAACTCGGTGATGGCGTCGTGGCCGGTGCGCAGGTTGTGCCAGTAGGTGTCGAGGTCGGGCGCGCCGGGCAGCATCACCGCCATCCCGACGACCGCGATCGGGTCACGCGCGCTCATCGCCGTCACACCCAGGCCGTGTAGACGACCGCCCGCGAGTCCTGGCCGCCGTCGGCCAGCTCCCGCACCAGGCTCTCGGCGCCCGCGTCCGGGTCGATCAGGCCGATGCCGCGCCGGTCGAGGTCGCGGGCGAGCTCGGCGGACACCATGCCCGCGTGCTCGCCGACCGGCGCCCACGGTCCCCAGTGGACGGTCAGCACCCGGCAGCCGGAGCTCGCGGCGAAGGCCGTGCCCAGGGTCTCCAGCGCGTCGTTGCCCGCCGCGTAGTCGACCTGCCCGCGGTTGCCGAACACCCCGGAGACGCTGCCGAACAGCACCGTGACGCCGGGGCGGATCCCCGTCTCGGCGAGCGCGTCGAGCAGGGCCCGCGCACCGTCCACCTTGGTCGAGAACACCCGGTGGAACGACGCGTCGTCCTTCTGCAGCATGAGGCGGTCGTCGAGGATCCCGGCGGCGTAGACGACGCCGTCGAGCCTGCCGTGCCTGGCGTGCACGTCCTTGACGAGTTGCCGCACCGCCGCGCCGTCGCGCACGTCCACCGACCGGTAGTCGACGCGCCCGCCCACCGCGCGGACCTGGGCGACGGTCGCCGTGACCTCGCGCTGGGCCAGGAACTGCCTGACCGCGCGGTCGACCTCGGCGAGCGGACGGCCCTCGGCGGCGAAGGCGGCGCGCAGCGCGACCTCGTCGGCGGTGGCCAGTTCCGGCGGCGGTGCGGACTCCGGCGGCCACGGCGTGCGGCCCGCCAGTTCGAGGTGGCACCCGGTGGCGGCGGCCAGCGCGGCGCAGCACCGCGCGGTGATGCCCCGGGCGCCGCCGATGACCAGGACCACGGAGTCGCGGTCGAACCCCAGGGCGCTCTCGCCCCCTGCCAGTTGCGCCTCGACGACGTCGAAGGCGTACCGCTGCCCGTCCACGTGCCGGACCACGGGGAGTTCCGCGTGGTCCGCCAACTCGGCCGCGAGCACCTGGGCCAGCGCGGCGGGGGGCATGCCCGGCGTGATCTCGACCAGGCGGACCAGCAGCGCCGGGTGTTCCTGGTGGACGGATCGGACCAGGCCGCGCAGACCGGCGGCGTGCGCGGGTGCCTGACCGTCTTCGTGCGGCGACACCACCAGCACCGTGTCCGCCCCGCCTGCCACGGCGTCGCGGACGGTCGCGAACACCTTTGGCGCCACCGGGTCGTCGGCGGGGGTGAGCGGGGTGAGCACGACGACGATGTCGCCGCCGTCGTGGACCTGGCCGCCGTGGTCGGCCACCATCGCGGCCACCGCCTCGGCGTACTCGCCGTCGGCGAGCTCGTGCACGACGCGCACGCGCCTGCTGGTGAGGTCTGGTGCCAGTGCGCGCTGGGCGGCCGGGATCGCGCGGGGCAGGAACCGCCGTGGCGGCACACCCGCGACCGCCCCGATCTGGGGCAGGGTCGCCTCGACCAGCCCCAGCCGCTCGTTGAGCCAGTCGGCCATGGACTGGGCGCTGCGCCTGCGGTGCAGTTCGTCGTGCACCGAGCCCTCGGCGTCCACGCCGAGCTTGGCGATCAGCGTCCCGGCGATCTCGGTGCGCTTGATCGAGTCGATGGACAGGTCGGCCTCCAGGTCGAGGTCGCCGTCGATCATCTCCGGCGGGTACCCGGTGCGGGCGCTGATCACGTCGACCACCGCGGCCAGCACATCCGTGGGCACCTCGACCGCGGCCGCCGGTTCCGGGGTCGGTTCGGCGATCGCGGGGGCCGCTGGGACCACCAGCACCGGGGCGGGCGCGAGGGCGGGCGGCGCCATCGCGACGACCGGTGCGGCGGGCGCCGCATAGCCCAGGTAGCCCAGCAGCACGTCCCGCTGCGCGGAGACGATCTCGCGATTGGTCCGCAGGAAGGAGGTGACGACCTCCTCGCGCGGGTCGCGCGCGATCGCGGGGGTGTCCGGTGACATGAGGGACCTCGTGATTCGTTCGGCGGGGACCAGCGCCCCGGTGGGGATGGTGCCGTCGGCCCGGCGGACGAGTTGGCCGTCGACCGTCCACGGCGCGGGCGGCCGCGGGGCACGCCCCCGGCCACGCACCAGCCAGTCGGTGTCGACCGGCACCCCGGCGACGGCCAGGCGGGCGAGCGCGGTGAGCACGCCGCGCAGTCCAGGGGCGCCGGGGTCGCAGGCCACCGCGGTGTGCGACTCCTCGGCCAGGATCGCGCCGACCAGGCCGGTGAGCACCGAGCCGGGGCCGACCTCGACGAAGGTCCTGGCCCCCGCGGCGTGCATGGCGCGCACCTGCTCGACGAACCGGACCGGGGCGGCGACCTGGGCGGCCAACTCGGCCCGGACGTCCGAAGTGGACGAATACGCGGCGGCGGTCCGGTTGGCGTACACCGGCAGCCCCGGCGGCCGGATCTCCTCGTCGGCGAGCGCGGTGGCGAACAGATCGGCGGCGGGCGCGACAACGGCGCTGTGGAACGCGCAGGCCACCGGGATGCGCTTGGCCGACAGACCCGCCGCGCGTAGCCGGTCCACCGCGTCGACGACGCGCTCGGTGGGCCCGGACAGCACGACCTGCTCAGGCCCGTTGTGGTTGGCCACCACCACGTCACCGTCGAGACCCCACTCGCCCAGCAGCGCCGCCACGTCCGCGAGCGGTGCCCGGACCGCGGCCATCGTGCCCGGCTCGTCCCGCGCCACGGTCATGATCGCCTCGGCGCGGCGGGCGCTGAGCCGCAGCAATGCCGCGCGGTCGAACGATCCGGCCACTGACAGCGCGACCAGCTCGCCGTAGCTGTGGCCGCCGAGCAGATCCGGGCGGACGCCGACCCGGTCCAGCAGTTCCGCGACCGCGACCGCGGCGAGACCGAGGGCGGGCTGGGCGACCCGGGTGTCGCGCAGCGCCGCGTCTTGGGCCACGACGGCGTCCGGGTCGAAAGCGGCAGGCGGGAACGCTGTAGCCGCGACCGGCGAGTCCAAGCCCGCCTTGAGATCAGGAAAGGCGACGAACAGACCGGAGAGCATCCCTGTGCGCTGGCTGCCCTGGCCGGGAACGAGGAACGCGATCTTGCCGGGGTCGGCGTCCGCCAACGCGGTGACCAGCGCCCGATGCGCTCGACCGTCGAGCGCGGCGCGCAGGGCATCGGCGAGTTCTGCGGTGTCCCGGGCGACCACCGCGTGCTGGACCGGCGTCGCCCGCGACCACCCGGACACCTCGACGGCCAGGTCGGCGAGCGTGGTGTCGTCGGTGATCAGCGCCAGCAGGTCCCGCGCGGCCTCCGTGGAGCGCAGCAAGAACAGCTCGGCATCCCAGTCGCGCAGCGCGTGCCGCTGCAACGGCCCACCGGCACCCGTCGTCAGCACGGCGTGGAAGTTGGTGCCACCGAAGCCGAACGCGCTGACCCCGGCCACGCGGTCACCCCGCGCGGTGAGCCAGGGCCGGGCCGCGGTGTCGAAGGTGAACGGGCTGCGCTGCCGGTCCCAGCCCGCGATCGGCTCGGACAGGTGCAGCGTCGGCGGGAGGACCCCGTGCCACAGCGACAGCGCCGCCTTGATCACCCCCGCGAGCCCAGCCGCGCACTTCGCGTGCCCGATCTGGCTCTTCACCGAACCCAGCCCGCACGTCCCCGGCTGGGCGCCCGCCGCGACGAAGAAGTCGGTGAGGCTGGTCAGCTCCGTGCTGTCACCCACGACCGTGCCGGTGCCGTGCGCCTCGACGAGCCCGACAGCCGCCGGGGACACCCCCGCCGCCTCGTAGGCCCGGGTGAGCGCGTTGCGCTGCCCTTCCGGCCGGGGCGCGGTGAGCCCCAACGAGCGGCCGTCACTGGCCGAACCGACCGCGCGGACCACCGCGTAGACCCGGTCGCCGTCGCGCTCGGCGTCGGCGAGGCGTTTGAGCACCAGGCAGGCCACGCCCTCACCGAGGGCGATCCCGTCGCTGTCGCGGGCGAAGGGCCTGCACCGGCCGGTCGGCGAGAGCGCGCCCGCCGAGGTGAACATGAGGTAGTCGTTGATGCCGTTGTGCAGGTCGACCGCGCCGCACAGCATCATGTCGGCGCCGCCGTGCGCCAGGTCGCGGCAGGCCAGGTCGAGCGCGGCCAGCGACGACGCGCAGGCCGCGTCGACGGTGTAGTTGGCGCCGCCGAGGTCGAGCCGGTTGGCGACGCGGCCGGAGATGACGTTGGTGAGCGTGCCGGGGAAGGAGTCCTCGGTCAGCGTCGGCAGCAGGGCGGCCAGTTCCTCGGGCAACTCCCCCAGCCACGACGGCAGGACCCCGCGCACCACGGTCGCGCTGGACAGGTCACCGCCCGCCTCGGCGCCGAAGATCACGCCGGTGCGCTCGCGGGGGAACGGGCGGTCGAGGTAGCCCGCGTCGGCCAGTGCCCGGCGGGAGACCTCCAGCGACAGCAGTTGGGCGGGGTCGATGCTGCCCATCGAGGCGGGCGGGATGCCGAAGGACATCGGGTCGAACGGGACCTGGGGCAGGAACCCGCCCCACTTCGACGGTGTGGTGCCGGGCTCGCCGCCACCCTCGCGGAAGAACAGCTCGGTGTCCCACCGGTGCGGCGGCACCTCGGTCACGTCGTCGCGGCCGCGCAGGATGCCGGACCAGAACCCGTCCAGGTCGGTGGAACCGGGGAACACGCAGGCCATGCCCACGATCGCGACGTCGAGCGGCTTCGGCTCGGTCCGGGTCTCGACACGCGCCGGACGTCGACGGGCTCCGAGCAGAGCGGCCGCGCCGTCGGTGACCGCCCGGTGCAGAGCGGCGATGTCTGTGCGTTCACCGCGCAACACGGCGGCCTGGCCGACCATGTACATGCCCTCGGCGAACTGCCCGTCGTCGTCGACGTCCACCAGGTCAGCGCCTTCGCGGCGCAGCCCCTTGCTGGCGATGCGCAGCCTGCCGACGTTGAGCTCCTCCAGCACCTGCCAGCGCTCCCGGACCCCGACGCCGCGTGCGGCCAGGTCCTCGGCAGTGGTCTCGAAATGCGAAACGAACGGGGTGGGCAGGCATCGGGTCTCGTGGCCCGGGGCGGTGCGGACGGTGACGGTGCGGTCCGCGGCCATGACCTCGCGCTGGTACCGGTCGGTGATCGCACCGTGCCGCACGGCCTCATCGGTGAACAGGTACGCCGTGCCCATCAGCACGCCAACACCCACACCGCGCCGGGCCTGCGGAGCCGCCATCGCCGCGACGGCGGCCGCGGAGATCTCGTCGTGCACGCCACCGGCGAACAGGACCTCCACACCCTCGACGTCCGCGCGCGCGGCGAGCACGCCCAGTTGCGCCTCCCAGAGGGAAAAGCTGCTGCGCGGCCCGATGTGACCACCACACTCGGTGCCTTCGAAGACAAACCGACGGGCGCCTTGGTCGAGGTACTGGTCAAGCAGCGTCGGGGACGGCACGTGCACATAGGTGGCGATGCCGTCGGCCTCTAGGGCGGCTGCCTGTGCGGGAGTTCCGCCCGCGATGAGAACGCTGCGGGGGCGGACCGCGCGTACGGCAGCGAGTTGAGCGGCGCGCAGTTCGTCGGGAACGAAGCCGAGGATGCCCGCACCCCACGGCCGGTCGCCGAGCTGAGCGGCGGTGCGCCGCAGCAGGTCCTCGGTGCGCGGGCCATCGGCGAGAGCCACCGCGACGTACGGCATAGCGCCCTGCTCAGCCACCGCCAGCGCGAACCCCGGCTGGTCACTGACCCGGGTCATGGGCCCTTGGACGATCGCGTGCCTAACGCCGAGAGTGCGGCACAGTGGCTCGCCTTGCGCGCGGGGGTCAACATCCACGCCTGCGGAATCGAGGTCGCGGACCATGCCGCGCATCAACGCCTCCGCGGTCGGGTATCGCTGCGCCAGCGAGGTGGCCAGGTGGGCGTCCTCACCGAGCGGGAGTTCAGTCCCCCGCAGGAGCCGCCGCCCATCAACAGGTCCGGTCTCCGAACCATCGGCCGTGGCCAGGCGCGATCTCACGGCGGCCGGGAGATCGCACTCGGGGAACAGACCGAGCTGGCTGTCGAGCACCACCCCTGCCGCGCCCGCGGCGATCGCGCCGAGCGCGGTGTGCGGGCCGATCCCGCCGCGGACCCACACCGGCGCGCCCAGCGGGAGCAGGCGCTGCAGCAGGACGAATGAGGTGAGCTCACCGATCGTGCCCGCCGCCTCGCTACCGACGGCCACGACCCCGAGCGCACCCGCGTCCAGCGCGGCGCGGGCCTGGTCAACGTCGGTCACCTCGACCAGCACCGGCAGGTGCGCGGCCAACTCCGCCACCGGCGCGCCTTGGCCGACGATCGCCAGTTCCACCCCGCGCGCGGCCAACTCGGCCGGGCGCACCGGGCAGTCCGAGCCCACCCAGGCGCCGAACCGGTCGGTCAACGCCGTGGCACGGGTCAGGACCGCGTCGGCGTCCACGCCGAGTTCGAGGACCCCCGTCCCGCCGCCCTGGCTCACCGCGGCCGCCAACCGCGGGTCGGGCAGGCCGAACGGACCTCGACCCAGCACCCGCCACCGGGCACCGACCTGCGCGTCGGACATCGCTCCTCCTGAAATCCTGGGACTGGGCGCGCCATTTCCGGGAAAATGTGAACGCCCCGTCAGCCGCTCGGTGCGACAATGCCCGCGCCGACACCACGTCCACCAGATTCACTGAATCGGTTTGAGTGCGGCTTGAGCAAGATTTCAGCACCCGGTTGGGTATGTCGCGACCGTGTTAGCGTCCAGCGGTGGACGCGATTTCCGCGGGTGTATTCCCACCTGCGAGCGGGGCGTCATCGCAGGTGGAACGCGAAGGGGAGAAACTCATGGAGCTGACCGGCCGCGTCGCCGTGCTCACCGGGGCCGGGCACGGCATGGGCGCGGCGATGGCCGCCAGGTTCGCGGCGGCGGGCGCGCGCGGGGTCGTGGTGTCCGACCTCGACGGCGCCGCCGCGGCCGACGTGGCGGCGGCGATCACCCGTGCTGGCGGCAGAGCTGTTGGCAGACAAGCGGATGCGGCGTCGCGCACCGATCTGCGCGCGCTCGTCGAGGTGGCGCTCGACGAGTACGGCCGCCTGGATGTCTTCTGCTCCAACGCGGGCGTGGTGTTCGGCACCGGGGTGCACGCCTCCGACGAGCACTGGCGCCGTTCCTTCGAACTCAACGTGCTGCAACACGTCTACGCCGCGCAGGCGGCGCTTCCCGCGATGCTGGCCGCCCGCGACGGATATCTCGTGATCACCGCTTCCGGCGCGGGCCTGTTGACGTTGCCCGGTGACGCGCCCTACTCGGTCACCAAGCACGCCGCGGTGGCGCTGGCGGAATGGCTCGCGATGACATACCGGACGCGGGGAATCCGCGTCAGCGCACTGTGCCCCCTTGGCGTGCGAACCCCTTTCCTCATCGACGGCGTGCGCGCCGACCACCCGGCGGCCAACGCGGTGCTGGCCATGGGGCCGCTGATCGAACCCGAGGAAGTCGCCGACGCCGTCCTGGCCGCCATGGCGAAGGAAGAACTGCTGATCCTGCCGCACCCAGAGGCGGGCGAGGCGTACGCGCGCAAGGCGGCCGACCCCGACGAGTGGCTGCGCGAGACCGCGGCGACGGTGGCGAACGCGCGCTCGTCGGCACCGTCGAACGGGAAGGGCTGACCGTGCGCTACCGCAACCTGGGCGACAGCGGCCTGGTGGTCAGCGAGATCGGGTACGGCAACTGGCTCACCCACGGCCCCGACGGGGAGATGTGCGTGCACGCCGCGGTCGAGGAAGGGGTGACGCTGTTCCACACCGCCGCCGCGTGGGGGCGGGGCGCGGCGGAGGAGTCGCTCGCCCGCGGCCTGACGGGCACACCGCGCGACGACGTCGTCATCAGCACCGGCGTGTTCTGGCCCGAGGAGGGCGGCCCGTCGCGGGGCGGGCTCAGCCGCAAGAGCCTGTTCGCGTCCCTGCACGGGTCGCTGCGCAGGCTCAACACCGACCACGTCGACCTGTACCACCTGCTGCGCTTCGACTACCAGACGCCGCTGGAGGAGACGTTCACCGCGCTGTCGGACCTGGTGCGGCAGGGGAAGGTGCACTACGTCGCGACCTCCGAGTGGACCGCGGCGCAGATCCAGCAGGCGGCGGGACTGGCCGAGCGGCACCGGGTTCCGCTGGTGGGCAACCAGCCGCAGTACTCGATGCTGTGGCGGGTACCGGAGTCCCAGGTGATCCCGGCGTGCGAGCGGTTGGGGATCGGGCAACTGGCAACGGTGTCGCTGGCGCAGGGTGTGCTCGCGGGCCGCTACACCGGCGGGACGGTCCCGGCGGACTCCCGCGCGGCGGGCGGCGACCTGGCCAGGGCGCTGGTGTGGCCGCTGCTGCACGAGGACCTGCTCTCCAGGATCGAGCCGCTGCGCGGGGTCGCGGGCGCGCGCGGGCTGACCATGGCACAACTCGCACTGGCCTGGGTGCTGCAGAACCCGCTGGTGGCCACCGTCGTCGTGGGCGCGTCGCGGCCCGAGCAGGTGCGCGAGAACGTGGCCGCCGCGGGCGTCCGGCTCGACCTCGACGTGCTCGGCCAGGTCGACCAACTATTGGGAAGTTTCGTGCAAACTGACCCAAGGCTGACATTCACGCCGCCGCAATACCGCACGACAGATGTCGTGGGCCTATAGCGGACCGCTATGAAAAATTGGGATAGACCACGGCGCGGGAAGCAGCCCTATAGTGGACCGGCGGTCCGACCGACCGCTATTTCTTCCTGCGAGCGGCGATTCCGCCCCGGGGCGGGCCGCCGGTCCTCCACGGGCGCGTCGTGCCGACCCGGCGCGATCGGCGTGCCCCCGCCCTGCGGACGGAGAAACACATGGAGGTCGAGATCCGCCACCTGCGCGTGATCGTGGCCATCGCCGAATCCGGCAGCCTCAACCGCGCGTCGAAGGTCCTCGGACTGTCCCAACCCGGGCTCACCAGCCAACTCCAGCGGATCGAGAACAGCCTGGGCGGTCAGCTGTTCTTCCGCGCCGAGGGCGGCTCGAGCCCCACCCCGTACGGCCACAACGTGCTCGCCGAGGCCCGCGCGGTGCTGCGCGGCCTGCAGGGCATCCGCAGCCGGGCCGAGTCCCAGGCCAGGCACGCCACCGCGGCGCCGACCAGGGTGGGCGGCAACGCCGGGTTCCTGCACCTGGCGCTGAGCCGCTGGCTGGCCGGGCGCCCGTGGGTGTGCGGGATGCGGCTGACGGAGGAGAACGACCCGCGCACCAGCATCGATATGGTCACCAACGGGGTGCTGGACCTGGCGGTCGTCTACGAGTGGCCCGGCTTCACCCAGGCGCTGGGCGACAGCGTGCGCGGCCAGGTGATCGTGCGCGACGAGCCGGTGCTGGTGATGGTGTCGCCCGACCACCCGCTCGCGGGTGAGCGCACCGTGCGACTGGACGCGGTGGCCGAGTTCCCGTGGGTGGACGAGCCGCCGGAGATGAGCCAGTGGCCGGTGTACCTGCGCCAGGTCTGCCACCGCTACGGGGTGTCGATGGACCAGCAGCACGAGGTCCTGTTCCCACCCACAGCGCACGAGCTGGTCGCCACGCGCGCGGCCATCGCCCCGGCGCTGATCACCACCCAGGACATCGCGGGCCGCATCCGCCTGCGCGGCCTCGACGGCAGCCCGCTGCGGCAGCGGCTGCGCGTGGTCTACCGGCCGGACACCCCCGCGGGCGCGCACATCGAGGAGATCTGCGCCGAGCTGATCGCGATCTACCACCGGCAGGGCTCCCGCAACGACTACTTCCGCACGTGGTGGGCCGACGAGGGCAGACACGGGGCACTGGCACTTTAAGTCCACTGTGGACTCCAAGGCCGCTCGCACCCCGGCGCACCCGTCACCCTCCGTGGTCCGACCGGGTTGTGCGGAGAGTCACCGAGGGCTGCTGTCCAGGGCGAGTCTGGTCCGCAACTGCCGGGGCGTCACGGACACGTCGCTCAAGCGCTCGACGGCGGCCTGGTTGACGCGCGCGGCCCACCGCCGGTCGGCGGCCGGGCCGAGCGCGTCGGCCAGTTCGGCCTCCAACCGCCCGAGGAGCTCGGTCCGGCTCGAGCGGTCCCTGGTCGCGAGGCGGCGGACCTCCAAGTCCACCAGGGTCGACCACCGGCGGGCCAGCGGCGCGGGCGGCTCACCCTCCGCCGCCTCGCCCCGGTACCGGTTCTCCAGATCGCGCAGCACGGCGGCGGCGACACCGGTGGAGTGGTTCTTGATGGCGGCCAGGTTGAAGCCGAAGGCGCCCGTGCGGCCGAAGCGGACGATCTCGTCGCCCTCGCGGGGAGCGCCCACCACGTAGATCGGGCCGGGGCGGGCGCCGGAGGCGAGCAGAGCGCCGTCGCCGGTGATCTCCACGCCCCGGTGGGTCCTGTGGTGCGGCGTGGCCAGCCCCTGGGCCAGCAGGCGCCGCCAGAGCGGGTTGTCGGACTGCTCGTAGTCCGACAACCGCCCGAAGTTCGAGATGACCAGATCGGCGCCCAACTCGCGCTCCACCTGCCCGTCGACCACCCGGACGGCCAGGCGGGGGCCGTCGGCGCGCAGACCCATCACCCTCCCCCGGTCCAACCGCACCTGGCCGGCCAGCCTGGCCGTGTCGACGATCTCCGTGGTGTAGGGCATGGCACTGACGCGCAGGGTCGCGATGAGACTGCCGTAGCGGTCCAGCACCGCGCGCAGGTCGTGGTCGGGCAGGCGCTCGAGGATCGCGGGGAGGTGCTCCTCCCAGGCCTTGGCCACGCGCTCGGAGATCACCGAGGGGTGCTCGTCGGCGTACTTCACGGCCACGAACCGGCACGCCTTGTTCCACTGCACGGCCAACTGCCGCACCAGGTCCGCACCACCGCGCGTCGGATCGATGACCGGCGGCGGCACGTGGAACACCCGGTGCTTGTGATCGACGGGATAGGGCTTCGGCGTCAGGCGCGACTGGGAGATCAGGTGGACGGCGCCCCGGTGACCGCGGCGCAACAGCATCGCCGCCATGTCATATGCACTCAGTAGACTACCGACAACCGCGACTGTGGCATCCGGACGCAGCGCGTTGATCCGATCGACAGCGTCCTGACTGTACGGGTGGCGTACATAGGCGGGGTGGCCGAGAACGGCGTCCGCGTAGTGCGGGTGGCGCAACTCGGGACCGGTCGCCAGCACCACGCAGTCCGCTTCGAGCACACCCCCGCTGTCGGATCGGCTGCCGAGCCAGGAGAACACGGCGGTGGTCCGCTCCCCCGGGACCACGTCGACGACCTCACCGTCGACTTCCCGCAGCACAACACCACTGACCGCGTCGGCCGCGGCTTCCCGCAGCCGTTGGGCGAGGTAGTCGGCGAATATCCCGCGCGGGGCGGGGCCGGATTCGGTGAAGGCGAACCCCCGCCATTCCGGCGGCCACGCGCTCCGATCGGCCTCATGGCCGCACCAGGCCAGGAAATCGTCCACGTCCTCGCGGAAAACAGACATCCGCCCGGCTTGGATGTTGAAAACGTGGTGCCAGGGGTTGCCGGTGGGGTAATAGGCGGGACCGGCGTTGCGGTGCGCGGGTTCCCGGTCCACCAGCACGACCTCCACCGGTTCGGTGGCGAACCGGAGCAGGCGGATGGCGGTCGCGGTACCCGCCAAACCGGCCCCCACCACCAGGATCCGGCGGTGCGGGGCGTGCTCGTGCGTGCTCGGAATACTGGCATCCTCGGTGCGCAAGGCGTTCTCCGGCGGTAAAGGCGGCGCGGTGGACTGGGCGTCAGAGTGAGGTGGTGGTCGAAACCCGTTGGTGACCACACGGCACAACAAAGACTCTCAACGCCCCACCACATTTGGCAAGTCCTCCCGCGATGAGCGCACCTGCCGGAGTTTCTCCTGTTGCGGCGCCGCTCACCCTGAGCGACGAACACCGGCCCACCCGCCGCGGCCGATGATCACTGACAGTTCACCGGTGCCGGGAAACACGGAGCCCGTCCGGCCACTGCGGTGGGGCCGGACGGGCTCAGGGGATCGGCACTGTGTCTAGCGGTTCAGCGGCCCTGCAACGCCTTGACGTTGTCGCCGAAGCTCCAACTCTTCGAGCCGTCCCAGTTGAGGGACCAGGTCATGAGCCCCTTCAGGTTGCCGCTGAAGCTGTTCCAGGACTGCGAGACCAGCGACGGCGTCATGTAGCCGCCACCGGCGCCCGGCTGCGCGGGCAGACCGGGGACCTGCTTGTCGTAGGGGACCTTGATCGTGGTGCCCTGGATGACCAGGCCCTGGTTGAGGCACTCGGTCTGCTTGACGAAGCCCTGGACGGTACCGGCCTGGTACGAGTCACCGGCGCAGCCGTACATGCTCCCGTTGTAGTACTGCATGTTCAGCCACCACAACCGGCCGTTGTCCGCGTACTTCTTGATGATCGGCAGGTAGGCGCCCCAGATCGAACCGTAGGTGACGCTGCCGCCGGTGACGTAGGCGGTTTCCGGCGCCATTGTCAGACCGAAGTTCGACGGCATCTGCGCCAGCACACCGTCGATGATGCGGATCAGGTTCGACTGCGAAGCCGACAACTGGTTGATGTTGCCAGCACCGGAAAGACCGGTCTCGATGTCGATGTCGATCCCGTCGAAGTTGTACTTCTTGAGAATCGGCACGACAGTGGCGACGAACTTGTCCGCGACCGTGCTCGAGTTCAGGTCGATGCCCGCGGTGGCGCCACCGATCGACATGAGGATCGTCTGGCCCTGCGCCTTGGCCTGGCACATCTCCGCCGGGGTGGACACCTTGACGGTGCTGTCCATCCCGTCCTCCCACAGCACCGTGCCGTCGGAGCGGATCACCGGGAACGCGGCGTTGAGCACGTTGTAGCCGTGCTGGCGGATCACCGGGTTGGCGATGGAGGTCCAGCCGAAGGGCGGGTGCACCCCGTTGGAGGCGCCGTCCCAGTTCTCCCAGTAGCCGACGAGGACCTTGCCCGCGGGCTTGGACTTCACCGCGCAGGTCTCACCACCGGGGTCGGTGGTGGTGGTCGTCGTCGGGGTCGTGGTGGTGGTAGTCGGCGTCGTGGTGGTCGTGGTCGTTGTTGTCGTGGTGGTGGTCGTGGTGGTCGTCGTCGGCCGCGTGGTCGTGGTCGTCGTGGTGGTGGTCGGGTTGCCGTCGCAGGCGCCCAGGTCCGTCCACAGTGACTTGCTCGCCGCAGGGTTCCACCCGGCGCCCGGCCACGCGGTGTGCGCGACCCGGGCGCTGTAGAGCCTGCTCTGGTAGGACACCCTGGCCCCGGTGGCGTAACTGGTGCCCTCAGCCCACGCGGGCGCGTCACACGGCGCCGCCACCGCGGGCGCCGCCTGCCCGTTCCCCGTCACCGCGAGCGTCGTCGTCACGACAACGGCAAAACTGGTAACGACCGCGATCACCAATCTCTTGGATCTCACAAATCTCGACGATAAAGAAAAGTTCCACATACAGTGATTATCATGAAAAACTCAAGGCCCTGTCCATAGGCGCCCGCCCACGACTCTTCGCCACGCCCAACAGGAAGTGTGAACGCCCCATTTCGCCGCCACTCCCACCCAGCCCCGGCCGCCGCCATGGTACGACTTTCCCCACCCCCCAGCGACCACTCCACCCCCCAACAACTTGACGAATATTGCCGAATCGCACGCCAACTAATGCGACCATCGAGATACTCGGCGCACGATGGAACGCCCCAGCTGGGTTGAACTCAACCTAGGGGGCTAGGTAGAGTTCTACCCATGCCCGGTCCACGGATGACCCTGCCCACCCAACTGGTCCTGCGCGAGCTCATGGCCGACCCGACCCGCGAGCGGTACGGGCTGGAACTGTGCGCGGCGGCGGGCCTGCCCAGCGGCACGATCCACCCGATCTTGGCCCGCCTGGAGCGCGTCGGGTGGCTGCGCAGCAGCTGGGAGGACGTCGACCCCTCAGCCCAAGGCCGCCCCCGCCGCCGCTACTACCGGCTCGACCCCAACAGCATCGCCCTGGTCCAGGCCGCGCTCACCCGCGCGGAGGCCTCCACAGCCGCCCTTGCGCGCCTGCGCCCCGGCCTGGCCGGAGGCGCCCAGTGAGCTACCCACTAGGCGAGCAGGCAGCTGTCGGCACTTTGATCGGCCTGCTCTGGGAGATGCACAGCCACATAGAAACCGTTATCGAAGACCTCGAACCAGTGGTTCCCGTGGGCGCGGCCTTGGCTGACGCGATCGCGGGCGACCAGGACAAGCTGCGCTGTGCCAATACCGCACTCTCCGACCTGATAGATCAGGTCATCGCACACCGACACAACCAATCGGTGGTAGCGAAGATCGTCGTGGACAACTTCGGACCCAACGAGCAAAGCCCCAAACCCGTGCTGCAGGAGCCCCGCAACCACCTCCAGGTGGAGCTATTCCGAGCGATCAGGGTCACCGAGGTCGAGCTTGAAGCGCATTTGTGGTCCCTGGAACGCTGTTTCCAGATCGCCCGCTCGTGGGCAGGCAAGCTGCTCGATCGCGAGGAGCCCCAGGCCATTGATCCCCAGATACGGGTAACCGCAACCTGTGCCCGGCTGACCTCGTGGGCGGCTCGCCTTCTGCCCCGAGCCGAGCGTGCCGACTACCAAGAGCTTTTCCAGGCGGAGCTGTTCGAGATCGCCGAGACCGGGTCATGGCGAACTCAGCTGAGCTACGCGGTTCGGGTCTTGCTGCACGCCGTGGCGTTGCGGCGGGAGCTCCAGAAGGCGCCTACCCGGGCTGGTGAGCGGGTGTGGTGACTCGCGCGCACCCCCACGGCCTGGTCGGGTACGTCGTGGACGACCCTGGGCGCACCGACCGCGCGCTCCGGTTGCTGCGTTGGGCGGCGGCGATCGCCGTCCTGATGGTGGCGGCGGTGGTGGGGGTCGTGCTCACGCTGGGCGCTTCGGTCGGGGTCGCCACTGTAGGTGCGATCGCGGCAGGGATCTGGACGCGTCGTCGCGGGAGGCGGGTCAGGCGGTCTGCGGCCTAGAGTCGGGGGGTGGTGGACACGGCTCTGGTCTCCTGGCTGCTCGACTCCGATCCGGCGTTGCGGTGGCAGGTCGAGCGCGATCTGCTGGATGCGCCACCGGCCGCCTGGCGGGCGACGCGGACGCGGGTTTCGACCGAGGGGTTCGGGGCTCGGCTGCTCGCGCTGCAGGACGACGACGGGCAGTGGGCGGGTGGGGCGTACTTCCCGGCGGGCAGTTCGGGTGCTACTGCCGAGGGCCAGCCGTGGACGGCTACCACGTGGGCGCTGGATTCCTTGCGGGAATGGGGGGTGGACGCCAGCGCGCTGGGGGGTACGGCAGAGTTGCTCGCCGAGAACTGCCGTTGGGAGTACGACGATCTTCCCTATTGGGGTGGGGAAGTCGACTGTTGCATCAACGGGCTCAGGCTCGCGAACGGGGTGTGGCTCGGGGTTGATGTCTCTGGGTTGGTGGACTCGTTCCGCGAGCACCAACTGCCTGACGGCGGGTGGAACTGCGAGTGGGTCGAGGGTTCGCAGCGGTCGTCGTTCCATTCGACGGTGAATGCGTTGAAGGGGTTGTTGGCCGCGGGCGACGGCACGCGCGAAATGAGACGAGCCGGGGAGGAGTACCTGCTGCGGCGCGGGCTGTTCCGCAGGCTGTCGACCGGCGAGGCGATCGTGCGGGCGGCTCGGCGACCGGACGGGACGTGGGTGCAGGCTCGGCGGCACCCGGGGCAGGTGTGGTTCGAGGTCGACGTCGCGGCGGGTGAGGCGTCGAAGTGGTTGACGTTGTACGGGACCCGGGTGCTGCGGTGGTGGGACGGCCCGAACGGGTAAGTGCGGTGGCCGCTGTCACGCGCCCAAGAGGCGCATCACCGCGCGGATGTCGTTGAGGCGACCGGCCACTTGGTGGTACGGACCGGTGCCGTGGAGGTAGCGGGCGCCGTGGTGGGCGATGGCTTCGAAGAGAACCATGATCACGCCGACGAGGGTGGCGTCGACGGTCAGCGGCGTCCACCCGGCGGAGCGGTAGGCGTCGAGGAGGTGGTCGAGGGTGGCGCGTGGGTCGGGGGCGCTGGACCTGAACACGACTGTGTGGGCCATGGTGGCGACATCGGACAGGGGGTGGTCCTCGCGGGCGTTGTCCCAGTCGATAGCACCGGTGAGGCGGGTGGGTGCGTCGGCGATGAGGAGGTTCGGGTTGGACGGGTCGCCGTGGGTCAAGAGCAGGGGCGTTCGGATGGTCGGCAAGGCGGCCGAGGCGATGTCGAGCGCGGCTTGAGCGGTGCGCAGGTCCTCGGGGCTGAAGTCGAGGCGGGCGGCCAAGGCGGCGCCGTCCAGGCACAGCTGCGCCAAGGAATCGCCCGACGTGGCCAGGCTCGGCGGGATCGCGGCCAGTCCACTGTGCAGGGTCCCCAGGCCGGTGGCGACGGCGGTCATGTCGGCCAGGTTCGACGGATCGGGGTGGCGGCCGCCGATGTGGCGGGTCAGCCACCAGAGGCGGTCTCCTAGTTCCACAACGGGTCCGTCGGTGGACCGCACGAACTCGGGTACCGCGATCTCCAGGTCCCGGGAGAGCCGGGCCAGCAAGGTCGCGAGGCGGGTCACCCGGTCACGGGCACTCGCGTGTTCGCTCGACAGCCAGTACTCCCCCACCCGCCAGGTCGCCTTGTTCACCCCCAGAACCACCCGCTCCGGCACGGCGTTCACCCGCCAAGCGCGCAGCACGCGCCACGCCAACTCGTCCAGGTCCGGTCCGCGATTCAACTGCGGGCTCGATGCGGTGGACCTGTTTTGCGTGGGGCCCCTACGACAGCCGTGGCAGGACCGCAAAGCAGGGGCCGAAAAGCATGGCCCTGTCCGCGCAGGAACGCTACGACTGCCGCACCCCCACACAAAACAGGTCCACCCCATCGAGCAGATGGCACCAGCGACTCCCGGGAGCGGTGGCCAGCTTGGGTGGGCTGACTCGGTGGGTCGGTTTGGTTCGGCACCGGTCAGACCAGGCCTCGGCGGGAGGCTTGGATCCCGGCTTGGAACCGCGTGGTGGCGTCGAGTTCGGCCAAGAGCGCGGTCATGCGGCGGGTCATGGTGCGTTGGGTGATGTTGAGCGAGCGCATGATCGCGGCGTCCTTGCGGCCCGCGGCGAGCAGGGCCAGCATCTCCTTGTCGCGGTGGGTGCCGCGCAGGGCGGTGCCGATGGGGGTGGCCCGTTCCCACAGCAGGTCGAAGCAGGCGACCAGGGCGACCAGCAGCGGCGACCGGTGCACGACGATGCGGGCACCGGTTTCGGATTCCTCGAAGCTGAGCGGGAGCAGGGCGACCCGGCGGTCGGCGATCATCATCTTCAGCCGGACTTCCGGTAGGGCCCTGGCCTGCTCACCCGCCTCGGTGTAGGTGGTGACCTCGGCGAGGCGGACGGGGTCGTCGAGGACCGGCAGGTGGTAGATCGTGCGGTACGCGACGCCGCGGCGTAGGCCCTGGAGTTCGGTGATGTTGAGTTCGGGGGCGCCGCCGAGGTAGGGCGGGCAGTCGACGATCAGGACCTCTTCCTGGGCGGCGAGCTGCAGCTGGGCGATGTGGTGGCGGACGGCGGGGCCGCCCTCGATCAGTTCGACGAGATCCCCCGGCGCGCCTCGGGGGGCCTGTTCGTAGGTGCTGGCCAGCACTCGGGCAGTCGCTCGGAGCCGGTCGAGCTCCTCGGCGCGGCGCAGGGCCAAGGCGTCGAGGGCAACCTGCGGGGGCGCGGGCACGTACCGGGCGGGGCGGCAGGCGAGGCGGGCGACGAGACCGGCGTCGACCAGGTTCGCCAGTGCGCGGGCCAGGCCACTGCTGGACATGTCCAGTTCGGCGGCGAGGTGGCGGGCGTCGGACCGGGGGTGGCTCAGCAGCTCCAGGTAGACGGCGCCCTCCGCGGGGCCGAGGCCGATCGGCTCCAGGAAGTCGACGTCGAGGGGGTCCACGGGGTCAGTCTAGGTCGGGTGGCCACATCTGGCCTATGGCCGGCGGTGCCCTTCTCGCGGGGTCGCCGGGCGTCTACCTTGGTGGCCTTCCCGTGCCGGAGCAGGCCGAGTGGGAGTGGGCGATGAACACCGACGTACGACGGGTGCTGCGGACCGGACCGTTCGAAGTGGCGCTCGACGCCGCCATCGAGGCGTCCGGGCTGACCCTGGAACGGTTGTGCGGCAGGCTGTCCGACCGCGGCATCACGGTGAGCCGCACCGCGATCTCGTACTGGCGCAGCGGCCGCAGCAGACCGGAGCGGGCCGAGTCGCTGGTGGCGCTGGGCGCGCTGGAGGAGGTCCTCGGTCTGCCGTCGGCTTCCCTGGTCGCCCTGCTCGGCGGCCGCAAACCCCGGGGCCGCGGTGTCCGGGCGCCCGGCACGCTGTCGCGGCGCGAGCTGTGGCCGTCGTGCGGGGGGCTGCTGACCGGCCTGGAGTCCGCGCCCGACGGGCAGGTCGACTACCTGGGCGTGAGCGACGCGCTGGTGGTCGACGAGCGGACCGGGGAACGCAGGCAGCGGACCAGGTTGGTCATCCGGGCCGCCGCCGACCGGGTGGACCGCTGCGTGGTCTGCCACGAGACCGACGACCCCGTCTTCGAGGCCCCTGAGCTGCTCGGCGTCGCCTTCGCGCGCCTGGGTCGCGTGCGCCGGGCCCCCGAGACCCGGTCGATGGTGGCCGAGTTCCTCTTCGACCGCCCGCTCAACCGCGGCGAGGACACGGTGATCGAGTACGACCTCCGGTTACCCGCGGGGCAACCGCTGGACCACGTCTACCGCCGCTTCCCGCGCCCGGTCGGCCTGTACACGGTGCAACTGCGCTTCGTCGGCACCCCGCCGGGCCGGGTCCGCCGCTACGACCGGGCGGGTCTGCGCGGCCCGGAGCAGCACGTCGAGGACCTGTGGTTGGGCGCAGCCGGAACCACTTCACTGGTCGCCCCCTCCGTGCGCCCGGGGACGGTGGGCGTGCGCTGGGAACGGTGAAACGGGCGGGCACCCGAGGTCTTCGGGTACCCGCCCGCCATTCCCGAAGCGCGAACCGGTGGCTGCCCGCAGTCCCTGCCACTGCTGCGACACCCGTCACCGCACAGCGCGACGCGGTGGGCCGATCCGCGGCCGGAAGCCGCGGCGGTCGGGGTGTGGCCGGGATCGTCCGACCACACCCCGGATCCGCTAGTTGGGGAAGATGAACCAGTAGAACGTGGCGCTCGCCTTGGCCCCGGAGCTGTCGGTCACCGTCACCGTCGGGTGGTAGTTCGCCCAGGTGGTCGGCGCACCGGAGATCAACCCGGTGGTGGCGTTGATGCTCAGCCCGGCGGGCAGGCCGGTGGCGGTGAAGCGGTTGCCGCCCTTGCCGCCGCTGGCGTTGATCTGCAGGCTGACCGCCTTGCCCTTCACGCTGGTCTGCGTGTTGGGGTTGGCCACGGTGAGCGGGGTGTTGCCGTCACCGGTGACGGTCAGGGTGTAGACCGTCGTGCGGGTCACCCCGGACCGCGTGCCGCTGACCGTGATCCGGTACTCACCGGCGGCCGTGGACGCGGACGTGCTGACCGAGAGGGTGGCGTTGCCGCCCACGCCGATCGTGGTGGGGTTGAACGAGGCCGTGGCCCCCGAGGGCAGCCCGCTGGCCGAGAGCGCGATGTCGCCGGTCGGCGGGTTCGGGGTGTCACCGATCTGCTGGTTGGCCCAGTCGCCCATGACGCCCCACAGCTTGCCGTGGGCGTTGTAGGACGCGCAGTCGGTGCGCAGCCAGGAGAACACGCCCCAGATCTTGCCGTTGAGGAAGTACGGGCCACCGGAGTCGCCCTGGCACAGGCCGGTGCTGCCGTTGCCGAACCCGTCGCAGAACATGTAGCGGGCGTCGAACTGCGAGTTGATGTTCGCGCAGTTCTGGTCGGCCACCGTCGGCAGCACGGTCTCGCGCAGCAGCGCGTTCTTGTTGGCGTCGTTGGCGTCGGTCTTGCCGTAGCCGATCGCGGTGCCCTTGCTGCCCAGCGGCAGGCTGTCACCGGACTTGGCGATCGCCGGGAACTGGTAGCCCGCCGGGACCGGGATGTCGGACTTGGTGAAGATGACCGCGACGTCGAAGCCGGTGCGCCACCCGTCGTTGGCGTCGTAGTTGGGGTGGGTGCGGTACTCCTCGATCTCGACGCGGGTACCGGTGTTGGTGGCGTTGAGGTCGTCGCGCCCGTAGATCAGGTACTTCGGGTCGCCCTGGGAGAACTTGCAGTGCGCGGCGATCAGCACGGCCCGCTTGGCCACGACCGACCCGGTGCAGGACTGCTCCTGCGGCCGGACGCCGCCGGTGCGGTGCTGGGAGATGATGAACGGGTACTTGGCGACCGTGGTCGGGCTCCCGTTCACCACGCCGGGTCCGGCCGCGGTGCCGGAGGTGCCGTCGGTGAGGCCGTCGTTGCGGTTGCCGCCGACCGCGGTGGCGCTGATGGTGGTCGACGCCGTCGAACCGGCCGCGACCGACCCGCTGCTCGGGCCGGCCGAGAGGCTGAAGTCGTTCGGGACAGTCCCGTTCACCGTCAGCGAGACGTCCGCGGTGTGCGTCGCGTCGGTGCTCTTGCCGGTCACGGTGACCTTGTAGGTGCCGGGGGTGGCGCTCGAGGACACCGACAGGGTCAGCTTCGACGAGTTGCCCGCGGTCACCGAGGTCGGGTCGAGCGCCGCGGTGACGCCCGAGGGCAGACCGCTGGCCGACAGCGCCACGGTCTGGGCGGAGCCGCGCACGACCGAGGTGGAGATCGTGCTGGTCGCGGCCGCGCCCGGGTTGGCGTTGACCGAGGCCGGGCTCGCCGCGATCGCGAAGTCGTTGGCCGACGGCGGCGCGCTCGGGATGTAGAGCAACCGGTTGGGTGTGCCCGCCCGGATGTTGGTCATCTTGCCGGTGGTGGCGTTGTCGACGATCCACTTCTTCAGGTCCGCGGGCGTCGAGGACGGCGCCTCGGCCAACCGCAGCGCCAGCGCACCGGTCACGTGCGGGGCGGCCATCGAGGTGCCGGACTTCTGCCCGTAGGAGGTGTCCGAGGTGTTGACCGACGAGTCGATGTTGCTGCCCGGCGCGAAGACGTCCATGCAGGCGCCGTCGTTGGAGTCACCGGCGCGCTGGTCCGAGGAGGTCGAGTTGCCGGTGCGCACCCCGGTCTCGACCCGGCTGCCGGGGCCGTAGTCGCAGGAGTTGCCGCCGTTGTTGCCGGTGATCAGTCCCCATTGGACACCCGCGGCGATCGACCCCTTGATGGCGTCGACACCGATGGTGGGGTCGTCGGCGTAGACGCTCATGTTGGCCACCGCGGGCTTGACCGCGTTCTTGGCCAGCCACTCGGCCGCGACGACGATGTCGGTGTCCTTGCCGGACGACTGGCAGCCCAGGATGCGGACCGCCCACAGGTTCGCCTTCTTCGCCACACCACGGGTCTTGCCGCCGACGATGCCCGCCACGTGCGTGCCGTGACCCGCCTTGGCCGAGTCGCAGTCGTTGCCGTTGGTGGGCGGCTGCACGAAGTCCGCGGCGAACTTGGCGCGGCCCTCGAACTCGGTGTGCGTGTAGCGGATGCCGGTGTCGACGATGTAGACGTTGACCCCCGCGCCCGCGGTGTCGGAGTAGGTGTACTTCTTGTCCAGCGGCAGGTCCCGCTGGTCGACGCGGTCGAGGCCCCAGTTGGCCGGGTTGGTCTGGGTCTCGGCGGCGTAGGAGGTGCCGGACTGGGTGACCGACTCGACCTCCGGGCTGGCGGCAAGGCGGCGGGCCGCGGCGCTGTCGAGGTTCTCCGCGACGTAACCGCGCATGACCCGGTCGAGCACGTGGGTCGCGGTACCGCCGAAGCGCTCGGTCAGCGCCTGCGCGCGACTACCCGACGACGCGGCACCGGCGTAGTCCTTCAGCTTGACCAAGTACACCCCCGGGACGGGGTTCTTGGCCGCCACCCGAACCGCACCCTCCGGTTCAGCGGCGAAGGCCATCGGCGTGATCACCACCGCCGCGGCCACCGCGACCAGCGCCGTGGCGGCCGCCAGTAACGACTTCGGTTTGCAGGGCATTGCGTACTCCTCTTCGTGTGGAGCTTGGAATCCGGAAATTAGCCGGAAAGCCCAACCCACTTGAAGAGTTCTGTTCCCCGTCCCTGCCCCTTCGTTTTCCCGCTGCGGATCAGCAGGTCAGGACCACATTCCCGAAACAGATTTCCACCGGGAACAGCACCTGGGCCGAATCCGGTCATGGTGGGCGAAAAGTGGACAGGGCCACGACTACCGCCGGTATCGCCTACTTCCCCCATGGCGTGGTTCCCTTGCGCTGACCGGGTGGTGGTCGGGTTCGGGGCGGCTGCTACCGCGCGCGGGGCACAAGACTGTGCCGGTGGGAGCGCGCAACGAGATCAGCGGCGGCGTGACGGGTTCGGTGGTGCAGGCGACCACGGTCCACCAGGTCGTGCTCGGCGGCGCCGCAGATCTGCCGCTGCCCCGCCAGGCGCCCGCCCGGGTTCGGGATTTCGTCGGCAGGGCACAGGAGTTGACCACGCTCGACGGCCTCTTGGGCGACACGACGGTGGTCACCATCGACGGGACCGCTGGGGTCGGCAAGACGACCCTCGTGGTGTGGTGGGCGCACAGGGTCGAGGACCGGTTCCCCGATGGGACGCTGTTCGCAAACCTCCGCGGCCACGGGCCCAGCGACCCGCTACCGGCGGGGCTCGTGCTCTCGTCATTCCTCTACGCACTGGGCATTCCGGACGATCGGATCCCGGCCGAGGTGGACACCCAGGTCGCCCTCTACCGCTCACTGCTGGCCGGGCGGCGGGTGCTCGTGCTGCTGGACAACGCGGTGAGTCCGGAGCAGGTCCGCCCCCTGCTCCCGGTCACGCCGGGCTCGCTCGCGCTGGTGACGAGCAGGCGGGCCATGACCGGGCTGGTGGTCACCGAGGCCGCGCGCCGGATCCCGCTCGGGTTGTTCACCGACGACGAGTCCGCGGCGTTCGTCCAGGGCATCGTCGGGACCAGGTCGGCGGAGCTGGTCCGGGCCTGTGCCCGGTTGCCGCTCGCGCTGCGGGTCGCGGCGACCCAACTGGCGTCCCGACCGGACCTGCGGGTCGCCGACGTCATCGCGGAGATCACCGCGCACCCGGACGAGGTGATCGGCTTCGGGGACGACCTCAGCGAGATCCGCACGGTCTTCACCTGGTCCTACACCTCGCTCCCCCCGCCTCTGGCGCGCACGTTCCGCAGGCTGGGCCTGCACCCCAACACCGAGGTCAGCGTCCCCGCGGTCGCGGCGCTCACCGGACTCTGTGCCGCACAAGCGAACCGGCACCTGGCCGCGTTGTCCGACCTGCACCTCGTCGAATCCATCGGATGCGACGAGTACCAGTTGCACGACCTCATGCACGCCTTCGCGGCGCACTGCGCGGAACGCGATGAGACCGCTGAGGACCGCCGGGAGGCGACGATCGCAGTGCTCGCCTGGTACGCCAGAACCGCTTCCGCCGCTGACCGGATGATGTTCCCCGGCAACGCCTCCCTGGTGGTTCCGCTCGATGAGGTCGACGAACCCGCGGTGGTGCGCGAGGCGTACTTGTGGCTCAACTCCGAACTGGACGCGCTGCGGACCGCCCTGCGGCTCAGTGAGGAGCTCGGAACACACGAACTCACCATGGCGATCGCCGCCGCCATGCGGTTCCTGGGATTCGGGTCGCGGGCCGCGTTGCGGGTGCGCGCAGCGGCGGAAACCGCGGGTATCGCCGCCGCACGGGCTCGTGGCGCGACCGCGATCGAGATCGCGTTCCTCATCCGGCGAGGCGACACCCACCAGGACTTGGCGGCGTGGACCGATTCGGACGCCGACCACCGCAAGGCCTACGCACTGGCCGAACACCTGGGCGACGCGGTCCTGCGCGGTGAAGCGTTGTGCGCGCTCGGGCACACAGCAATCCTCCAGGAGCGGTACGCCGATGCTGAACCGTTCTACCGGCAGGCCCTTCCGCTGCTGCGCGATGTCCGCGGCGGTTCGGTGGAAGCAGTCGTGCACACCAACCTCAGCATGATCACCAACAGCCTCGGCCGGTACGCGGAGGCCCTCGACCACGCGGCGCACGAGCTCGAGTTCCGGCTGGCCATCGGGTCCCCGCTCGGCGTCGCGCACGCCCAGCACACCATCGCGGTCGCATTGCGCGGCCTCGATGAACCCTACCGGGCTCTCGACCTGTGCAAGGCGGCCGAATCCTGCTACCGCGCCGACATGGCGTGGGAGCAGGAGTTGGCGCGAGTCCTGAAGACGATGGCCCTCTTGTACTGGCACCTGAGCGATCGCAGCGAGGCAGCGCGTTGCTTCGCCGAGGCCACGGAGATCCTCTCCGAGTTCGACCAGACCTTTCAGGCCTTCCTCATGGCCGACTGGGAGGCAGCGCAATGCGGGCCCGATGCGTCGAGTCCACGAACCTCCCAGCCCCCGAGGAGGTTGTGACCGTAGTGGCAATTCGTCCGGATCGCGGGGACACCGGTGATGAGTGCCCGCACCGCGTCCGCCGCCATGAGTCCGGTGATGCCCGTGCTGATCGCGTTCGCCGAGTGCGGCACCGGAACACCGGCGCCGGGCGACCAGGGCACCTCGGGGACCGCGGTGTCCTGCTCAGCGTGGAGGCAACTGTGGCACGGTCCCGCCCCCGGCCGGAAGACGCCGACGCTGAGCTGGGGACCGTGGTACCCGCCGCGCACCCACGCGGTCCCGGTCTCCAGGCACACCTCGTTCACCCAGTCGACGATCTCCCCCGGTGTGTCCGCCGCCAGCACCACGACGTCAAAGCGCGTGGCCAACGCCCGCACGGCCGCCGGACCGTCGATTCGCCTGGCCTCACCGGTCACCTCGATGTCGGTGTTGCGGGCACGCAGCCGCTCCACGGCGACCTCGACCTTCAACCGACCGAGGTCCGACTCGGTGTAGAGCAGTTGCCGGTTGAGGTTGGACAACGCCACCACGTCGTGGTCGACGCAGTGCACGTGGCCCACCCCCGATGCCGCCAGCGCCCAGGCGACCGTGCCGCCGACACCACCGACGCCGAGCACCACGACCCGGGATTGCTTGAGCAGCAGCTGAGCCGCCCACCGGCTGGTTCGCGGTTGGTCGTCGACCCAGTCGGTGAACGACGCCCCGGCCTTGTACCGCTCCAGCTCACCTGGCGTGAGCTCCGGCGGCGTCGGTGCGTCGGCGTCGAGCAGGTGACCACGCGCCCACAGCTCGCTCACCGCGGCCCGCACCGCGCTCTCGGGCCTGTCCCCCAACTCGACGGCGATCTCACCCACCGTCCGGGTCCCGTCCAGCAGTTCCAGCAGCGCCCACACCCACCCCTCGGGATCAGCGACAGCGGCCACCGTCCCCAGGTGCACGACGTCCGCGCCGAGGCGCACCGGTCGGTGCTCAATCTTGATCTTGGGTCGCACCCGTGGTCCTCCGGTTCAGGCCTGGGTCTTGCGCGGGCAGAAGGTCGTCCCCGGCTCGATCGGCCGGATGTCGAGCACCGGAGCCGAACCCACCTGGTCCGCGCCGTCCTGGTCAGCCATGTCCCACTCCTCGTCCCGGCGGCGGTCGAGCCCACCGCGTCGGCAGCCAGAGTCGGGGTCCTACCTGGCGCGAAGGTGGGCACCAGGGTGGGCGCGAACCGGGAATCAGCAGGTCAAGGCAGCCGAAACTCGTACCAAGGAGGGCTTGATGACCACCGGGGTTGAGATCGGACTGGTGGAGGTCCGGCTGCTGGGTGAGGTGCGGCTGCGGTCGGTGGCCACGGGTGAGGACTTCGGGATCGCCGGGAGCAAGGTGCGGGAGATGCTGGCCGTGCTGGCGTGGAACGCGGGGAACTTGGTGACCAACCCTGCACTCACCGAGTTGGTCTGGGACGGCGTCACCCCCGTCGCGGCCACGGTGAAGAGCTACGTGAGCGACCTCCGCGGCGCCCTCGTCCGCGCGGGCGGCAGCAAGGACCAGCTCACCACCGCACGCGACCTGGGCCACACGCTGCACATCAGCAGCGACCTGGTCGACTACCACCGGGTCGCCGACCTCTTCGCCTGCGCCCGGGATCTCCCACCCGCTGACGCCGCGCGGGCTTGTCGCGAAGCACTCGACCTGGTCACCGGGCGACCGCTGACCGGCTTGGACTCGATGTGGGCCGAACGGACCCGCCAAGCCATCCGCGGCGAACTCAACAAGGTCATCACCTTCTACTGCGATCGGCTCCTGCTCCTCGACAACCCCACCTCAGCGGCTGAGGCCGCCACCGCCGTGCAGCACTGGATCACGCGCGAGGTACCAACGGACGAGCTGGCGCTGCTGGGGGCACATGCCCTGATCCGCTCGGGTCAGCACGCTGAGGTTCGGGGCTTCGTCGACACCGTGACCAAGCAGGTGGGTCCCGACGCCGAGTTGGTGTCGGACACCCGTGGCCACCTGATGCGACTCGTGGCCGACCCGAGGGCCACCTACTCGATCCTGCCGTTGCCGCGCGCGACCGCACCCGTCGTGCTCCCCGTCCCGCGGTGCCCGTACCTGGGGTTGTCGACGTTCCACACCGAGGACGCCGATCGGTTCTTCGGCCGTGACGCCGAGACCGGGGCACTGATCGGGCTGCTCAACCACCGGCTGGCGAACCCGGCGCCGCTGTTCGTGATCGCCGAGTCCGGCGCGGGCAAGTCGTCACTGCTGCGCGCGGGCCTGCTCCCCGCCCTGGCCGACAACCGCCTGGTCGACCGGGGACGGCCCCAGGCGTGCCGCGCGGTCGTGTTCACCCCGACGGCGAACCCCGGCGAGCAGCTCTCGACACACCTCGCCCGGTTGGCGTTGGACCCGGGTGAGGTGCGGGTCGTCGTGGTCGACCAGTTCGAGGAGACCTTCACCCTGTGCACCGACGAGCAGGAGCGGCGCGAGTTCATCCAGGCGCTGGCTGCCCTGCCGCACGGCGACCACCCGACGCTCGTCGTCATCGGCATGCGCGCGGACTTCTTCCAGCACTGCGTGCCGCACCCGGAACTCACGACGGCGCTGCAGAGCACCTACATCCTGCCGAGGATGACCGTCGACCAGCTGCGCAAGGTCATCGAGGCGCCCGCGAGGGACATGGAGATCGAGCCGGGGCTGGTCGAGTCGATCCTGCACGACCTGGGTGTCCGGGACCTCGCCGCGACCGGGCGCACCGACACCGGCGGGCAACTGCCGCTGCTGTCCTACGCGCTGGAAGCCACCTGGCGCAACCAGA
Organism: Actinokineospora baliensis; assembly: GCF_016907695.1. Classification (NCBI taxonomy): domain Bacteria; kingdom Bacillati; phylum Actinomycetota; class Actinomycetes; order Pseudonocardiales; family Pseudonocardiaceae; genus Actinokineospora; species Actinokineospora baliensis. Next base: position 5,759,124 of record NZ_JAFBCK010000001.1, read on the forward strand.
CCGACAACACGCTGACCCGCCAGGGATACCTGGCCGCGGGCGGCATCGGCGCCATCAAGGACCAGGCGAACCGCACCTACGACGACCTCGATGACGCGGGCCGGGAAGCCGCCAAGCGCCTGCTGCTGGCCATGGTCGTCATCGGCGACGGCAGCGACGACACCCGCCGCCGGGTACCGCTCGACGACTTCGACGACCGCGCGAAGCTGGTGTTGCGCGAGCTCACCCGGGCCCGGCTGGTCACCGTGGACGGCAACACCGTCGAGCTCACCCACGAGGTGCTGATCCGGGAGTGGCCGCTACTGCGGTCGTGGATCGACGAGGACCGCGAACGGCTGCTGTCCCGCCAACGGCTCGTGGAGGCCGCCCAGACGTGGGACCGCGACGGCAGGCACCCGCACGACCTGTACCGACCCGCCAAGCTCGCCGGGGTGGTGGCGTGGGCCGACACCGAACAGGAGCGCGGTGTCCTGCCGCAGGTAGCGCTGGACTTCCTGGACCACTCGATCCAGCACGAACGCGACCGGGTCGCGTCCGCCAAGCGCAAGGTGCGCCGTCGCCGCCAACTCGTCGCCCTGGTCACCGCGCTCGCCCTGGTCGCCATCGGCGGCACCGCCTACACGATCAAGATCCGGGTGATCTCGGCGCAGACGCACGCCGAGACCGTGTCCCGGGAATCGGCGGCCTACTCGGCGGACCTGGCGAACTCGGACTCGGCAGCGGGCGCCCAGGTTGCGCTCGCCGGGTACCGCACGCACCCGACCATGGAGGCGCGCGGCGCGGTGATGGCCGCCCTGCAGAACACCTACAACACAGCCCTTCCCGGACACACCGAGACAGCGAACGCGGTCGCCTACAGCCGCGACGGCAAGTTCCTGGCCACCGGCGGCGACGACCGGACCGTCCTGCTGTGGAACGTGTCCGAGCCTCGCCCGCCGGTGTTCATCAGCCGGATGGTCGGCGGCGGCCCGATCACCTCCGTGGCTTTCAGCCACGACGGGCGGGTCCTCGCTGCGGGCAGCACAGACCAGACCGTGCTGCTGTGGGACACAGGCGACCTTCAGCGGCAGCCGCGCAAGGTGACCGGCCACGGCGAAGCGGTCACCTCCGTCGCCTTCGACCGGGGTGGACGGTTGGTCACCGGCAGCCTCGACCACTGGGTCCGCGTCTGGGACATCACCGGGGCACCGGCCAAGCAGCGGCAGATCGACACCGGCGCCGGGGTCACCTCGGTGGCGCTGGGCCAGGAAGACCGGGTCCTGGCCGCCGCGGGCGACGACGGGAACGTGCGGCTCTACGCGATGGCGGGTCCCGATACGGCTGTCGTGGCCGATGGCAACCTCGATGTCGCCACGTCAGTCGCCTTCAGCCAGGACGGCGGCATGCTGGCGGCGGGCGGCTACGACGCGACCGCCCACCTGTGGGACGTCACGGACTTCACCCACCCGCAGAACCTGTCGACCAGCGTGAACGAGTGGCAGCGCGTTCGGTCGGTCGCGATCAGCCACGACGGGAAGCTGCTCGCGACCGCGGGCAACGACAACGTCGTGCTGGTGCGCGACATCACCGACCGGCGAGCGCCGTCCGCACCCGCCTTCGTGACCAGGTTCAACGGCGTGGCGAACGCGGTGGCGTTCAGCCCAACCAGCCCGACCGTGGCGAGCGCGGGCATTGGCGGCGACGCCAGGATCTCGGGACTGGAGCGGACAGGGATGGCGGTGCACCCCGGGGCGGTCGACGACATCGCCTACAGCGCGGACGGCACTCTCCTCGCGACGGCCAGCTTCGACCGCACCGTCGGGCTGTGGGACACCCGCGACCCGCACCACCTCCGGCGGTACCCGACCCGGATCCACCACGACCACAACGTGTCCTCGGTGGCGTTGAACCAGGACGCGACCTTGCTCGCGACCGGGTCGTGGGACCGGACCCTGCGGATCTGGAACGTCCGCGACCCGGCCGACCCCGTGCTGCTGCACACGCTCACCGAACATCCCAGCCACGTCACGGCGCTGGCCTTCACCCGCGACGGGACGATGCTGGCTTCCGGCAGCGGCGACGAACGCGTCATCCTGTGGGACGTCCCGTCGTTCCGGGTCCGCGCAGTCCTCACCGGACACACAGCGCAAGTGACCTCGGTGGCGTTCAGCCCGGACGGCAAGTCTCTGGCGTCAGCCGGGATGGACTCGAAGGTCCTCCTTTGGGACGTGGCTAACCCGCGATCGCCCCGCAAGACGCTGCGCGGGCACCTCGACGCGGTGAACGAGGTCGCGTTCAGCGGCGACGGGACGCTGCTCGCGTCGGCCAGCACCGACTTCACCATCCGGCTGTGGGACCCCGCCACCGGCGCGCAGATCGGCCACATCGGCAACGGTGATTCGGTGTGGACGCTGACGTTCAACCCGGCCAACCCGCGCCAACTGGCGGGCGGTGGGCAGGACAAGGGGGTCTTCCTGTTCGACGTGTCCGATCCGAGCGCCCCCACGATCACCGCAGCCCTGCGCGGCAACGGCGGCCCGGTGTCAGCGCTGTCGTTCCGCGAAGACGGCCGGGTGCTGGCCTCCGGTAGCCACGACAACAGCGCCCGGATGTGGGGTGTCGACCTCGATATGGCGATCAAACGGGTCTGCACCGAGACGGCCGGGCTCGACGGGAGCGGGCAGTGGCGGGCGCGATTCCCGGACGAGCCGTTCGAGCTCGGGTGTTGAGGACGTTCCCTGTCACATCGGGGTGGGCGACGGGTGGGTAGGACATCGTCGAAAGGGCACACCATGACCGCCATCCAGGCTCCCGCGTTCCGCACGACCACCCGTGGACTGCTCACCTGCGGTGCCATCGCCGCGCCGTTGTGGGCGGTTGTCTCGCTGGCGCAGGCCGCGACTCGTGAGGGGTTCGACCTGATGAGGCATCCGCTGAGCATGTTGTCCACCGGTGACCTCGGCTGGCTGCAGATCCTGAACTTCGTGGCCGCAGGGGTCTTGACGGTGCTCGGCGCGAACGGGTTGGCCAGGGTGTTGCCCAGTGTGTGGGCGCCGCGGCTGGTCCGGGTGAACGGGGTCGGGATGATCGCGGCCGGGGTGTTCGTGATGAGCCCGGGCAGCGGCTTCCCGGTCGGGGCGCCTGCCGGGCCGGGTGAGATGACGTGGCACGACCTCGGGCACATGGTCGCCGGGTCGGTCGCGTTCATCTCGCTCATCGCGGCCTGCTACGTCCTCGCCCGGTCGTTCGCCAGGGCGGGCCGTCGTGGTCGAGCCGTGGTGTCGGTGGTCGCGGGCACTGCTCTGCTCGTGGGGGACCTGTGGGCGATGGCCGGGGGCGCGGCCGGCAGTCTCACCCTTGCCGTCGGCGCGATCACCGCCATGGCTTGGGTTTCCGCCGTCGCCGCCCAGCAGCGCTGACCACACTCGAAGGGACACCTGATCATGACCACCGTGGCCGAGTACAACGCCACCCTCTCGGCAGAGCACCAGGAGATCGCCGGGGCGCTCGCGGAGTTGATCGAGACCGTCGTGCCGGGGACCGGAGCCGTGTGGCACGGGCACCCGGTGTGGAGCCTGGGCGCGGCACCGGGCAAGCAGCCGGTCTGCCTGGTCAAGGCCTACACCAAGTACGTCACCTTCGGCCTCTGGCGCGGCCAGGAGGTCACCGACCCGTCCGGTCGGCTCGTCGCCGGGGCGCAGGGGATGGCGTCGGTGAAGATCGCGGCGGTCGACGAGATCGACGAGGCCCAGTTCGCGGACTGGCTGCGCCAGGTCAAAGAATTGCAAAGCTGAAAGCGCGGTGGTTCGGCAAGCCCATTTCCAGGGCTTGCCGAACCACCATTCACGCTAAAGACAGGGCGGCTGGTAGCCGTTCACCTGAAGACCTTCGAACTTCAGCTTGTTGGGCGTCTTGCCGACGAAGACGAACCCGCGGGCCTCGCTCAGCGCCGAGGCGAACGTGTGCGACGGCTTCCCCAACTCCGGCAGCCACGTCCACTTGTCCGGCGTGAACGGGAAGAACTTCCGCACCACCTTCCCCCGCGTCGAGGGCACCAGCGTCAGCCACTTGTCGCCGCCGCTCCACTGGGAAGCGGGCCGCAACTGCAGGTACAGGTCGTCGGTGGCGCTGTAGGTCAACCAGAACCCGGACGACCTGGTCAGGTCCACCTGGGCCTCGAACTTGTTGCCCAGCCAGACCACGAACACGTGCCACTCGGCGTTGCGGAACTCGATCCTGGCGACGTGCTCCCGCCCCTCCCGCACGAGCAGGCTCCCCGTGGCGGGCACCGTCGTCCCCTCCCCCGAGGCCAACCACTGCTGATACCGGTCAATGGAAGGCGTCGAGCACTCACACCCCCGCCCACCCACGCCCGCTTGGGCCACCCCGGGTGCCCCCACGAGGGAAAGCACCAACAACACCACGAGCGTTCCGCCAAATGCGGACCTCAGGCGATTCAATAGCGTACCTTTGCGCATTCTGCGGAAGGTAGCACAATCCGAGAACCGGAAGATCTCCCCATTATCGACATTCTTGCCCGTCAACAGTCTCCACCGCGCCAACGATCCCGGCTGGCGAATGTCCAGAATAGCCATTTCTGAATAGATTCACTCGTGGCCGGGATCACCGTGACACTCCGCGCCCGGGCGTAATCTTTCCGTTTCACCGCGCGAAGATCGTGGCAACCGCCCACACATCTGGAGTGGACATGGTCGATCCCGACCCCTCCCCGTCCGGCACGGGCCGCGCGGCGGAGGCGCACGAGGCCACGATCAAGAGCTGGCGGATCAGCCGGTGGATGATCGGCGTCGCCGTCTTCGCCGCGGTCTGCACCGCCATCGGCCTGATCATCGCCTTCTACCCCGACCACCAAGCACAAGGCGTCGCCCAGGGCGACAGCGCCGTCAACAGCGGCGGGACCGGCAACAACCCCAGCCAGTGCGGCGTCGTCGGGGCCCACGCCTCCTGCCAGATCCTCCAACAGGCCAAAGCCCAAGGCGACACGGCCACCACCGACGACACGGCCATCAGAGCCCAACTCCGCGCCCGCCCCGAAGCCACCCACCCCCCGACCACCCCCGGCCCCTGGCCCTACGCCGTCCTCGACACCGGCGCCCTCGGTCTGTTCGCCCGCACCACCGCCACCGCCGAAGCCACCCGGGTCGGCAACGCCGGGAACCTCGACATCATCTGGGCCGACTGCCTCGCCACCACCGACTTCACCCCCCAAGGCCTGCGCGAGCACCTCGACGTCGGCCCCCAATGGATCAAAGCCCGCTGGAAACACCTCGACCAGGGCACCACCCGAGGACTCTCCGAACCGACCCAACCCACCACCGCCTACTTCTACCTCGGCTACCTCGAACCCCTCGGCCACAACGGCGACATCCCCGCCTGCTGAACCACGGCGGCGAGCCGGTCGTCGAGGGCCGACCGGCCCGCCTGGGGGGTGGTCAGGAGAGGTTGTCGACCAGGGCCTTGGCGATCACGGGGGCGCTGGCGGGGTTCTGGCCGGTGATCAACGGGCCGTCCTGCTCGACGTTGGGCAGCCAGTTGCTGGCCGACCGGGTGAAGGTCGCGCCACGGAGGCGGAGTTCGTCCTCCAGCGAGAAGAGCAGGTGCCGGGAGAGGTCCAGTTCGTCATCCTCGGCGTTGGCGAAGCCGGTGACCGTGCGGCCCTGGACGTACGGGCGGCCGTCGGGGGTCTTGACGTCGCGCAGGATGCCGGGGGCGTGGCAGACCATGGCGACCGCCTTGTCCGCGGCCAGGGCGCGCTCGACCATCCGGATGACCCGGGAGTTCGAGGCCAGGTCCCACAGCAGGCCGTAGCCGCCGGGGAAGAAGAGGGCGTCGAAGTCGTCGTGGTCGAGGTCGGCCAGGACGTTGGTCTCCCGGATGGCGCGCAGACCGGCCTCGTCCTCGAGGAACCGGTCGGTGTTGGTCGTGGTGAACGGCGACCGCAGGCTCAGGTGGTCGATGGGGGCCTCGCCGCCGCGCGGGGAGGCGAAGACGACCTGGAAACCGGCCTCGGTGAACACGTAGTACGGGGTGGCGACCTCCTCGAACCAGGTGCCGGTCTTCTTGCCGCTGACCCCGAGGTCGGCGTGCGAGGACATCGTGATGAGGACGCGCTTGGGGCGGGGCATGCTGCACTCCTTGGTTGCTCTACCTACTAGTAGATAGGCTGGCCGTTCCGCCACGACGCGTCAAAGGACTGAGAGCACGGTCACGCCTACCTATCGACAGGTAGGCTCCGGGGCATGGACCGTCCCGACACCCGAGGCGCCCTGCTGGACCACGCGACGCGGCTGGTCCGGTCCCGGGGGTACTCCGCGTTCAGCTACGCCGACCTCGCGACCGCGGTCGGCATCCGCAAACCCAGCGTCCACCACCACTTCCCCACCAAGGAAGAACTCGGCGTCGCCCTCGTGGCCCGCTACACCGAGCGGTTCCTCGCCCGGCTCGCCGAGATCGACCGGCTCGACACCGGGCCGGTCGACGCGCTCGAGCGGTACGCGGCGCTGCACCGGGAGGGTCTGGTCGACGGCGAGGCGTGCCTGTGCGGGGTGATCGCGGCCGAGACCGGCGCCGTGCCCGCGGCCGTCGCCGAGGGTGTCGCGGAGTTCTTCCGCGTCAACCAGGCGTGGTTGACCGACCGGATCGAGCGCGGCCAGCGGTCCGGCGAACTCCGCCCATCGCTCGACGCGGGCGACAGCGCGGCGACACTGCTTGCCGCCCTCGAAGGGGCCGCCCTGGTGGCCCGTTCGCACAACGACGTCGCCGCCTTCGACCGGGTCGCCACCACCTCGATCGCCGTCCTCAAGGGCTACACCCCCGCGTAGTCATCCCGGCCGGTTCCCATCGGGGTTGACACCGGCAAAGTGTGAGTGGTTAATTACTCCTGTCACCGCACCTCGCTGGAAGGACAGGCCATGACCACGCAGAAGACGCACGTCGTGTTCGGCACCGGGCCCGCCGGGCTGACCCTGATCGACGAACTGCTGGCACGGGGACACCGGGTTCGGGCGGTCAACCGCAGCGGGGCCGCGGCGGTCACGCCGGGGACCGAGGTCGTCGCGGCGGACGCGACCGATGTCGACGCCATGCGCGCGGTGTGCGCCGACGCCGAGGTCATCTACCACTGCGCGCACGCGCCGTACGAGCTCTGGGATGAGCTGCTCCCCAAGCTGCAGGAGGGTTTCCTCGCCGGGGCGGAGAGCAGCGGCGCGCGGCTCGTCGTCACTGACACGCTCTACATGTACGGCCCGACAGGGGGTTTGCCGATGGCGGAGGAAACGCCCCAACGACCCACTGCCCACAAGGGACAGTTGCGTGCCCGGATCGCCGACCGCTACCTGCAAGCGCACGCGGACGGGAAGATCCAGGTGACCATCGGCCGCTCGGCGGACTTCTACGGACCGCGGGTGATCAACTCGGCGCTCGGTGGCGCGGTGTTCTTCCCCGCGCTGCAAGGACAACCGGTCTACGCGCTCGGCGACGTCGACCTGCCGCACGCCTACAGCTACATCGGTGACGTGGCGGTCGCGCTGGCCACGCTCGGGGAGCGGCCGGAGGCGCTCGGCCGGGTCTGGCACGTTCCCACCACGTCCGACCACACGACCCGCGAGGTGCACGAGCTCATCGGCAAGGAGCTCGGCCGCGAGCTCACCCGCACCGTCCTGGCCACGCCGGTCGAGCAGGCGTGGGGGCCGTTCGACGAGACGATCATGCGGGAGTACGCGGAGCTGTTCTACCAGTACCTCGAGCCCCAGGTGCTCGACTGCCGGGCCATCGAGGCCGCGTTCGGTCTGCGGCCGACGCCGATCGGGACGGCGCTGGGGACCACGGTCGACTGGTACCGGGGGCTCGTCGCTTGACATGACCTGGGGTGAGTGAATGATTAGTCACATGGCACGGACAACGGGTAGGCAGCTCTCCACGGCGGGCGAGCGGCGCGAGGTGGTGCTGCGGACCGCCATCGGGACGTTCGCCGCCCGGGGGTACTACGGCACGACGACCGCGGAGGTCGCCAAAGCCGCGGGGATCTCGCAGGCCTACGTGTACCGGCTGTTCCCGGACAAGGAAGCCCTGTTCGTGGCCGTGATCGAGTACTGCTCGCTGCGCATGCGAGAGGCGTTCGCGGACGCCGCGGCCAAGGCGACGAGCAGCGAACCGGCGGCGGTACTAGAGGCGCTCGGCGAGGCCTACGCGCGACTGATCGTCGACCGTGACCTGCTGCTGGTCCTCATGCAAGCCACCTGCGCGGCCAGCGAGCCCGCCATCCGCGACGCGATCCGCGCCTCTTACGCCCGCGAGGTCGAGTACGTGCGGGCGGTGTCCGGCGCGTCCGACGAGGCCATCCAGGACTTCGTCGCCAAGGGGTTCCTGTGCAACACGCTCACCGCGATCCGGGCCGACGAGGTCGACGCGCCGTGGGCCCGGATCCTGATGACCGGCATCCGGCACTACTGACCGGCACGCCCCGAGACCGGTCACGAATGGAGAAGCGCTGGTCAGCGGCCCGGATCTAGCGTTGTCGGCATGACCTCACTGGACAGCATCACCCTCGAGGTGGCCGACACCGCAGCCGCCGAGCGCTTTTACACCGAGGCTTTCGGCCTCGGTGACCGCCTGCGGCTGCGGGCCTCGCAGGAGCCGACCACCGGCTTCCGCGGGTTCACCCTCTCGCTGATCGTGGCCCAACCCGCCGACGTCCACGCGCTGGTCGACTCCGCCGTCGCGGCCGGGGCGACCGTGCTCAAGCCCGCCGCCAAGTCCCTGTGGGGCTACGGCGGGGTCGTCCAAGTGCCGGACGGCACAATCTGGAAGGTCACCACCTCGGCGAAGAAGGACACCGGACCGGCTACCGGTCGGGTGGAGAGCATCGTCCTGCTGCTGGGCGTCGCGGACATCATCGCGAGCAAGCGGTTCTACCTGGACCAGGACCTCGCGGTGGCGAAGAGCTTCGCCCGGGTGTACGTCGAGTTCGACACCGGGGAGAGCCCGGTCAAGTTGGCGCTGTACCGGCGCAAGGCGCTCGCCAAGGACGCGGGCGTCACCCACGACGGCACTGGCTCGCACCGGATCACCCTCGGCGGCGGCACCTTCACCGACCGGGACGGCTTCGCGTGGGAAACCTCGGCGATGACTGCGCGGTCCTGATGTGCCTTTCCCCCAACCCCGGCATCGCCGCTGCCATCGCCCGCGAGGACACCCCGCCTAATCCGGTTGCGGGGCGGGGGGCGTGCCCGGTAGACCTGGCACCCCAACCTACGAGGAAGGAGGGCGCAGCCATGTACACCGTCACCGCGCTCGTGCCCCTCCGGGACGGCCAGTCGAGCTGAACCGGAGCGGCAGGGCGCACTCCCCGTGGAGATCCGCCTTGACTTCGCACCACCCTGATCTGATCCTGCGCCCGATCACCGGGCCCGACGAACTCGACCTGTTCACCACCTTCCCCTACGCCCTCAACGACGAGATCCGCAACGACCTGGCAGCGCGGCGGCGGCGGCCGGAGTGGTTGTGGGTGGCCCTGCGCGGTGGTCGCGTGGTGGCCAGGGCGGGCTGGTGGTCGCGCCCCGGTGACCAGCACCCGCTGCTGATGGACTTCTTCGACGTCGAGGACGACGAGGACGGCCTGCGGTTGCTGGCAACCGCGCTCCCCACCGTCGTCCCGCCAGGTGCCACGCCACCCGAGTACAGCCGCAGACTCCCCGCGAGTTGGCGCGACTACCCACTCACCCGGCAGGCAGTCGAGGCCAGGACCGCTGTCCTGGAACGCGCGGGCGCCGCCCTCTTCGTCGAACGCCTACGCCTTGAATGGCGCCCCGGCACACCCATCGCCCCGTCCAGCGGCCGCCTCGCGTTCCGACCGGTCGGTCACCCGGACGAGCTGATCGACCTCATGACCCTGGTCATGGACGGCACCCTCGACGCCCACAGCCGTGAGGACCTCACCCGCATGACCGCCCGCGAAGCCGCGCAGGAGCAGTACGAGGACGAACTGCTCCGCTACCCCAGCCCCCACGAGTGGTGGCGAATCGCCACCCTCCCCACGGGCGACCCGGTCGGCTTCGTCATCCCAGCCCACAACGGCTACAACCCGATCATCGCCTACATCGGCGTAGCCCCGGCCCACCGCGGCCACGGCTACATCCACGACCTGCTCACCACGGGCACCCGCCTACTCGCCGCCCAGAACGTCCCCCGCATCCGAGCCTCCACCGACCTCGGCAACACCCCCATGGCCGCCTCCTTCGCCAAAGCGGGCTATGTCACCTTCGAACACCAACTAGACATGAGATGGCCAACGTCCACTCAGGACAAAACCGCCGAGGCGGGCTAGCGACCACCGCCGAATGGCAGGGCCGATCTCCCCTGCCATTCGGCGTTCGTCCACTGCTGGACACGACCAGCGTGGTGTTCCATCCGGCGCATCACGTCCGGTTGGATCATCCGACCGCACGGCGGGGGTGAGCGGGCGGGATAGGTCCGAACGGGTTCTGCCAGCTGTATGGCTGCACGACCGGGCGAGGACGATCGCACTCGTGCCCACCCGGAAGCCTCTGTCGTCCGGGAAAGTATCCGGGCAGGTTCACAGCCATGCTCGGACATGATCAACGCCCGCGCGTGCCGCCGTCCGCGCAGCCTGTCCGGACGCGCTCCGCCGGTCCGGTGAGCGGTCCCCCGCACCTGATCGCATTACAACGGCAGGCGGGCAATCAAGCTGTCAGTGGGCTGGTCGGGTCCGTACAGCGGCAACCGCAACAACTGGCTATGGCCGGAGGCGCCACCATCATGGGGTTCCTCGGTGCGGCAGAAGGCGGTGGACTGCTCGCCACGATCGCGATCGGCAGCACGGTCACGGTCGGGATCGCGGTGGTCGCCGTCGTCGCGGTGGGTGCGCTCGCCTACTACGTGTACGTGAACGCCTCGGACGCGAGTGCGACCGATCTCGCCCCCGTCTCGCCGCCGCCGACGGTGACCGTGCCGACGCATACGCCGATCGGTGATGTGGTTGGCGCGTTCCCCGCGGTGCTGGCATCGAACGTGCAAGCGCCCGCGACGCCCCGCGCCCGTGAGGCAGGCAGGGATGACACACGCCGACGCGACTGCCAGGCTCCCGATGTCGGCAACCTCAGGATGTTGGTGCACGACCTGATGCTCGCCAACCTTCCGGAGAACGCACGGCGCTTCTTCGCGCACCGCCCTCCGGCGGCACTGCCGAAGGTGAACAGCCAGCGCTTCGGGTTCTTCAAAGCGGTCATCCAACAGACGAAGAACGCGGTGATGACGCTGACCGACTGCGAGGGCGCCGTGTACGGCTTCGCCACGGGGAACAAGCACATCGACGATGTGCCGCATGCGGAGCAGGAAGCTCTCGCGGTCCTGGAGGCCGAGGCCTTGGCGCTGCCCGCCGCGGCCAGGGACGGCGCGGGCTTGGTGGTCGTGTGCCAGAGCGCGCCGTGTCAGGCCATCTGCGAACCGATGCTCCGCGGTTGGGTGGCGACGCATCTGGTTGGGGGGCAACTGATCGAGGAGTCGGCGCCGTGGCCGCGCGACCTGTTCTGGATCTGCCGGGGCGTCTACAACTCGGCGTGGGAACAGGCGAGGGGGATGTCGATGCCACTGCGCTACCGCTGAGGCGCCGGTTCGTGGCTGTGCCGCGACACCACCAGCCGGGTCCTGCGTCTGCGCAGAGCGCGGCCCGTCAGTACGACAGGGTTCAGGCGCCTCGGGCCAGTTGGGGTGGGGGTTGGAGGAGTTGGCGGGTGGAGGCTATGGCGTGGGTGGTGACTTCTTGGGGTAGGCCGTGGCGGTGCCAGAGGTAGAGCGGGAGGGGAGCTAGAGGGGGTAGGTCGGTGCGGGGGGTGAGGCCTTCGGGGGTGCTGCCCAGGGTGGCCAGGACCGCCACGCCCAGGCCCGCGGTGGTGGCGGCGTGGACGCCTGCCAGTTGGGTGGCTTCGGCGCCTATCTCGGCGGGGATGTCGTGGGCGGCGAGGGTGTCGAGGGCGCTGGTGCGCAGCGCGCAGGGGCTGTCGAAGGCGACCAGGGGGACTCGGCCGGTGGGACGGGTCCAGGTGGGGGCTGAGTACCAGGTGAGTTCCAGCTCACCGACCGGGGTGGCGCGGGGGTCGTCCGTCGCGCCGAGCAGGAGAGCCAGGTCCAGGCGGCCCGCGGCGAGGGCTTCGCGAAGGGCGGTACCGCGGTCGAGGCGGAAGCGGACCCGGTGGTCGGGCAGGCACGCCTCGAGCGCGGCGGTCAGCGGCGGCAGCAGTTGCGCGGCGGCGTGTTCGGTCGAGCCGATCGCCACTGTGGCCTCGGTCTCGACGCCGAAACCGCGGAGGGATTCGTCGTGCAGGGCGAGAATCTGGCGGGCGTAGCCGAGCAGGTGGTTGCCGTCTGCGGTGAGGCGGGAGCGCCTGCCGACCCGCTCCACCAAGCGCCTGCCGGTGGCGGCCTCCAGCCTGCGCACGTGCTGGCTGACCGCGGCCTGGCTCAGGTGCAGGTGCGTGGCGGCGCGCTGGAAGCCGCCGCGGTCGGCCACCGCGACCAGGCTGCGCAGCGGGACGATGTCCATGACGTTCGCCATGCTCTGGAAGCTACCCGAGCACCTATCACCGATCGCGATGTATCCGCATCATGAAACATCGTTGGACACCCTTGCGCGCAGCGGTCATGCTCGGAGCCATGAACCAGCCGACCGCCGCGATGAGCCCCCTGCTCACCTGCCGCCGTTGGCTGGACAACGCCCGTTGTGGCACCGCGATCTGTTCGCCCACCCGCTAGATCGCCCCATCTCCCGCGGCCGCAGCCCGCCCCGCCGCCCTGATCAGGGCCGCGCCCCCCGCTCCGCCACGCCCCCGACCCGTGGGCGTGCGGTCACGCCTGCCCACACGAGAACGGATCACCATGTCCCGTCGCACCCTGAAACTGGGCGCCGTACTCCTCGGGGTCGGCGGCCCCGGCCAGCACAACACCTGGCTCAACCCCGAGATCCCCGCCGACGCCAGTGTGGACATCGACTGGTACATCGCCCGCGCCAAGGAGGCCGAGGCGGCCAAGTTCGACCTGGTGTTCATCGTGGACAGCCAGTTCATCACCGAGAACTCCCCGCACCACTACCTCAGCCGCCTTGAACCGCTGACCCTGCTGTCCGCGCTCGCCGTCCACACGCGACACATCGGTCTGGTGGGAACGGCCACCACCTCCTACAACGAGCCGTTCAACCTGGCGCGCCGCCTCTACTCCCTCGACCACATCAGCCGCGGCCGCGCGGGCTGGAACGTGGTGACCAGTGGCGACGCGGGCACCGCCGGTAACTACAGCCGCGACGAGCACTACGACTACGCCACCCGCTACGGCCGCGCGCACGAGCACGTGCGGGTCGCCCAGGGCCTGTGGGACTCCTACGAGGCCGACGCCTTCCCCCGCGACCGGGAGTCGAACACCTTTTTCGACCCGAGCAAGCAGCACGCGCTCAACCACAAGGGCGAGCACTTCTCCGTCGTCGGTCCGCTGAACCTGGAGCGCTCACCGCAGGGCCAGCCGGTCATCTTCCAGGCTGGCGACTCCGAGGAGGGCCGCGACCTGGGTGCCGCCATCGCCGAGGTGATCTTCACGCACGCGCCGACCCTGGAGAAGGCGCAGGCGTTCCGCACGGAGCTGCGCGAGCGCGCCGCGGCGAAGGGCCGCGACCCCGAGCACGTGCTGATCCTGCCCGGCATCGGCCTGATCATCGCCGACACCGACGAGGAGGCCAGGGCCAAGGAGGACGCCCGCCTCGGCGCCAAGAGCTTCGACCGAGCCCTCAAGGAACTCGGCCGCCCCTTCGGCTGGCACGACTTCACCCAGTACGACCTCGACGCCCCGTTCCCCGATGTCGCCCACCTCGGTGAGCGCAGCTTCCGCACGCAGGCCGAGGGCATCACGAAGCTGGCGAAGGACAACGCTTTCACGCTGCGCCAGGTCGTCGAGCACCTCAGCGCGGCGGGCCGCTCACCGTTCGTCGGCTCGCCGGAGACCGTCGCCGACACGATCCAGCTCTGGTTCGAGCAGGGCGGCCTCGACGGGCTCAACGTGATGGTCAACGCGCCCAGCGAGTTCGCCCTGTTCACCGAGAAGGTGCTGCCCATCCTGCGCGAGCGCGGCGTGGTCCGCAGCGAGTACGAGTCGACCACCCTGCGCGGCAACCTCGGGCTGCCGATCCCGGCCAACCGCCACACCGCCGCCCGCGAGCACGCGGTCCAGGCCGACGAACCCACCCCCGCCCTCGTCCCGTGATCCCCACACCCAGCCCTGACTCCCGAAGAGAAAGACAGGACATGTCCGTGCGCACCACCGCCCGCCGTTTGCGCGGCGCCACCCTCGCTCTCGCCATCGCGGCGACCTTGGCGTCCACCCTCACCGCGTGCGGCAGCGGCGGCGCGTCCGCGGCCGCGTCCGGTCCGACGACGCTCAAGTGGGCCTCGTCGTACTTCCCGACGCACTGGGATCCCGTGGTCAGCGGCAGCGGCGCCCAGTTCAGATTGTTGTCCCTGGTCTACGCGTCGCTGACGAGAACGGACGAGACCGGCAAGGCGGTGCCCGACCTCGCCGAGAAGTGGGAGTACAACACCGCGGGCGACCAGGTCACCTTCCACCTGCGCGCGGGCCTGAAGTTCAGCGACGGCGAGCCGGTCGACGGCGCCGCGATCAAGGCGGCCATCGAGCGGGCCAAGACGCAGAAGAACTCGGCGCTCTTCGGCGATCTCACCTCCATCAAGGAGGTCACCGCCAGCGGCCAGGACGTCGTGGTGACGCTGACCCAGGTCGACCACCAGATCCCGCAGCTGCTCGGCCAGCGGGTGCTGCAGGTGGCCAGCCCGAAGGCGGCCCAGGACCCGGCGAAGCTCGACCAGACCCCGGTCGGCGCGGGCCCGTTCGTGGTCACGCAACTGGTGCCGGGCACCAAGGTGGTGCTGAAGAAGAACCCGGACTACTGGGACGCGGCCAACATCCACATCGACACCGTGGAGCTGGTCTCCGCCCCGGACGCCTCGACGGTGGTCTCCGGGCTGCAGACCGGCGTCTACAACTTCGCCGACCTGGCCCCCGCGCAGGCGGACGCGGCCAAGAAAGCCGGGCTCGACGTGTTCGTGCAGCCGGGCTTCAACGCGGCCAACATCAGCCTCAACGTCAACAAGCCGCCGTTCAACAACCCCAAGGTCGTCGACGCGGTGCGGCACGCGGTCAACCGCAAGGAGTTCGTCGACAAGCTGACCTTCGGCCTCGGCGAGGCGACCGACCAGCCGTTCCCGGAGAAGTACATCGCCTACGACCCCACCTCGAAGAACCGCTGGCCCTACGACCAGGAGAAGGCCAAGCAGCTGCTGGCCGAGGCCGGGTTCAAGCCGGGTGACATCAAGCTCGACCTGGTGATCCCGGACGCCACGCCCGCGGCGGAGATCATCCAGTCGCAGCTGGCCGCGGTCGGCATCACCCTCACCATCAAGGTCGACAAGAACTGGTCGAAGCCGTTCTTCGCCAAGGAGCTCACGGTGTCGGTCTACGGCACCACCGGCCGCGATTCCGCCGTGCAGACGCTGACCGCGCACTTCGGCCCCAACGGCCCGCTGAACCTCAGCACGCCCTACGAGCCCGAGGGCTTCGAGGCCGCCGTCGCGAAGGTGCGGCAGACACCGCTGGACTCGCCGGAGTACCCCGAGGCGCTGCGGGCCGCGACCCGCGCGGGCTTGGAGAGCCGGGCGCTGGTGTTCACCTACTCGGCGCCCAACCTGCTCGCCAAGAGCAAGTCGATCTCGGCGCTACCCGCCAACCCGGCGCACATCGACTGGACGGGCGTGCGGATCAATGGCCGCTGACCTGGCATTACCGGCCCCTGGTCGCGCGGCGGTCCGCGCGGCCAGGGCCCGCCGGGGCACCGTGCGGGTGCTGGGCGTCCTCGGCCGGTCCGTCGCGATCTTCATCCCGGTGTTCTTCGTGGCGACCTTCGTGACCTTCGCGCTGCGCGCCCTCAGCGGGCTCTCGCCTGCGCGGATCCAGCTCGGCGAGAGCGCCACCCCCGAGGCGATCCACAACATCGAGAGCCAGTGGGGCCTGGACCGGCCGTTCCTGGTGCAGTACTGGGACTGGTTCAGCGGCGTGCTGCACGGGCAGTTGGGCACGAGTTGGGTCAACGGCGCCGACATCTCCACCCTGATCGGTCTCGGCCTCGGGGTCAGCCTGTCGGTGGCGGTCCTGGCCCTGGTGCTGGGCACCCTGATCGGGTTCGGGCTCGGGACGCTCGCGGCGCTGCGGCCGGGCACGCTGCTCGACCGGGCGATCACCGGGTTCGTCACGGTGATCTCGGTGATGCCCGCGTTCGTCGTCGGCATCGTGCTGGTGGAGATCTTCGCGGTCGGGCTGGACCTGCTGCCCTCCGGCGGGTACGTGCCGCTGGCGGAGGGCGGGGTCGGCCCCTGGCTGGCGCACGTGATCCTGCCCGCGCTGGCGCTGAGCTTCGACGTGGTCGCCGACGTCGCCAGGCAGTTGCGCACCGGGCTGGTCTCGGCCTACCGGGAGAACTACGTGGTCGGGGCGCTGGTGCGCGGCCTGAGCCCGCGCCGGATCTTCTTCCGGCACGTGCTGCGCAACGGCACCGGCCCGGCGCTGGCCACGCTCGGCATCAAGTTCCCGTCGCTGGTCGGCGCCGCCGTGGTCACCGAGTGGGTCTTCGGGCTGCAGGGCTTCGGCCGCTTCGCCAACGACTCGGCCCAGGCGGGCGACGTGCCCGCCGTGCAGGGGGTGCTCGTGGTGTCGGTCGCCATGGTCGTGACCTTCAACCTGCTCATCAACATCGTGCTCGGCCGGGTCACCCCGGCCTCGCAGCGGGGGGTGTGAGGCGTGGTCCGCCGTGTGCTGTCCCTCGTGTCCGGCCGGATCTCGGTAGGGATCCTGCTCGCGATCGCGCTGCTGGCCGTCTTCGGCCCGCTGCTCGCCCCGCAGGACCCGCTGGCCACCAGCGACAACACCCTCGCCGGGACGTCGGCCGCGCACTGGCTGGGCACCGACTACCTGGGCCGCGACGTGTTCAGCAGGCTGCTGGACGGGTCGCGGGTGAGCGTGGTCGGCGCTCTGGAGGTCACCCTGGTGGCACTGGTCGTCGGCGCCATCCCGGGGATCCTGTCGGTGTACCTCGGGCGGGTGTTCGAGTGGTTGACCCTGCGGGTGGCCGACACCCTCATCGCGTTGCCGTTCCTGCTGTTCGCGGTGGCCGTGACGGCGCTGCTCGGCAACGGGATCACGCAGGCGATGCTGGTGACCGGGGTGCTCGTCTCACCGCTGTTCTACCGGGTGTCGCGGGCGGCGACGCTGGCGGTGGCGCGGTCGCAGTACGTCGAGGCGGCGCTGATCTCCGGCGCCTCGCTCGGGTGGGTCGTGCGCAGGCACGTGTGGGCGAAGGTGCTGCCGCCGATCGCGGTCGCGCTCGCCCAGACGCTCGGCGTCGGGTTCATCATCGTCTCCAGCCTGTCGTTCCTGGGCATCGGCGTGCAGCCACCGGAGCCGACCTGGGGCGGGCTGCTGGCCTCCGACCTCGGCTACCTCGACTACCGGCCGTCCGCGCCGTTCGTGCCAGCGCTGCTGATCATGGCGACGGTGTGGGCCAGCAACCTGCTCGCCGACGCCATCCGCGACGTCTCCGGCGAGGCGGGACGCGCCCTCGTCAACTCCCGCAAGGCAAAGGCCAACCAGCTCGCCGCCGGAGGTACACCATGACCACGCTCACCGAGACCCCCGTCCGGCCCACCACCACCGATCCCGTACTGGCGGTGCGCGATGTGCGGATCCGCGACCAGGTGAGCGGTCGCGAGATCGTCAAGGGGGTCAGCTTCTCGCTCACCCCGGGCAAGGTCGTCGGCATCGTCGGCGAGTCCGGCAGCGGCAAGACGCTGACCTGCCGGGCGGTGCTGGGCATCCTGCCGGAGCACATCGAGGTCGCCGGCGGCGCCATCCACGTCGCGGGCGAGGACGTCGCGGCGCTGTCCCCGGCGGGCCTGACGGCGCTGCGCGGCTCGACGATCAGCGCGGTGTTCCAGGACCCGGCGTCCTACCTGAACCCGTCGATCAAAGTCGGGCCGCAGATCGCCGAGGTCGTGCGGGTGAAGAAGGGGCTCGGGCGCCGCGCGGCCAAGCGGCGGGCGATCGAGCTGATCGCCGCTGTGCACCTGCGCGACCCGGAGCTGGTCTACGGCCAGTACGCCCACGAGCTCTCCGGCGGGATGCTGCAGCGGGTGCTGATCGCCACCGCGATCGCGGCCGATCCCCGGGTGCTCATCGCCGACGAGGCCACCACCGCGCTGGACGTGACCGTGCAGGCGGAGATCCTCGACCTGTTGGCCGACCTGCGCGACACCGCAGGCCTGGCACTGGTGGTCGTCTCGCACGACTTGGCCGTGGTCGCGCAGCTGTGCGACGAGGTTCTGGTGATGCGCGAGGGCGAGGTCGTCGAACAGGGCCCGACCGAACGTGTGCTCTACCACCCCCAGCACGACTACACCCGGCTGCTCATCGACGAACACGAGCAATATGGGTTGGACAGATTCCTCGCGCGGGAGGGATCATGACGGTCATGGAGGTCAGCGGCCTCAGTGTCCACTATGGACGTCGAGGGCAACACCGCCAAGCACTCTCCGGCGCCTCCCTGTCGGTCGCCAGGGGCGAGGTCGTCGGGTTGATCGGGGAAACCGGCTCCGGCAAGTCCACCCTCGCGCGCGCCGTGCTCGGGCTGGTGCGGCCGTCGGCGGGCCGGGTGGTCATCGACGGCGAGGACGTCACCGGGTACGGCAACCGGCAGTGGCGGTCGCTGCGGCGCCGGGGCGTGGTCCAGTACGTGTTCCAGGACCCGTTGCGCAGCCTGGACCCCGATCTGCCCATTGTGGACTCGGTGGTGGAACCGCTGCTGGTCAAGGGGATCAGCCGCGAGGAAGCCGTCGTCAAGGCAAGGGAGTACCTGGTCAAGGTCCGCCTGACCGAGGACCTGCTCCCCCGGCTGCCCAGCGAGCTCTCCGGCGGGCAGCGGCAACGCGTCGCCGTCGCCAGGGCGCTGATCACCGAACCGAAGCTGGTGATCCTCGACGAACCGGTGAGCGCGCTCGACGCCGCGAACCGGGTGCAGGTCCTGGAACTGCTCAAGGACCTGCGCGCCGAGGGCATCGCGCTCGTGTTCATCTCCCACGACCTCGGCTCCGTCGCCGGGATCGCCGACCGGATCGCCGTGCTCTACCAGGGCGAACTGGTCGAGGTCGGCACCGCCCGCGACATCATCGCGGCACCGGAGCACCCGTACACCCGCCTGCTCATCAGCTCCGCGCCCACGCTGCGCACCGCCTCCGCCGGTCGTGCGCAGCGGGCGGCACTGCGCGCGCTGCTCACCGCGTGAAAGGAAGACCCAAGATGACCCGCAAGATCCACCTCGCGCTGCACCCCTACGGGGTGGGCGGTCCCGGCCACCACGGCCTGTGGAAGGACCCCAGCATCGCGAAGAACGCCAGCATCGACATCAACTACTACATCCAGCAGGCCCAGGCGGCCGAGTGGGCGCTGTTCGACGCGCTGTTCATCGTGGACAGCCAGTTCATCAACCACACCTACCCCTCGCACTACCTCAACCGGCTGGAACCGCTGACCCTGCTGTCGGCGGTGGCCACCCACACCAAGTACATCGGCCTGGTCGGCACCGCGAGCTCCACCTACAACTCGCCGTTCAACCTCGCCCGCCGGTTCGGGTCGCTCGACCACATCAGCGGCGGCCGCGCCGGGTGGAACGTGGTCACCAGCTTCGACACCGGGACCAGCCGCAACTACGGACTGGAGGAGCACCTCGACTACGCGACCCGCTACGGCCGCGCGCTGGAGGCGGTCCAGGTCATCCGGGGCCTGTGGGACTCCTACGAGGACGACGCATTCCCCGCCGACGTCGAGGCCAACGTGTTCCTCGACCCGACGAAGCTGCACGCGCTCAACCACGTCGGCGAACACTTCCGCGTCGACGGGCCGTTGAACCTGTCCCGGTCGCCGCAGGGCCAGCCGGTGATCTTCCAGGCCGGGGTGTCCGAGGAGGGCCGCAACCTCGCCGCGCAGGTCGCCGAGGGCATCTACGCGCCGGGCGGGTCCATTGAGGACGCTCAGGCGTACTACGCCGACATCAAGCGCCGCACCGCCGAGGCAGGGCGCGACCCCGACCACATCAAGATCTTCATCCACGGCGGTCCCATCGTCGGCGGTACCGACGAGGCGGCGCGGCGGCGCGAGCGGGAGATCGTGGCCGAGGACAACGACTTCGACCGCAACGTCGGCCTACTCGGCCGGGCGTTCGGCGCGCACGACTTCAGCCAGTACGACCCGGACGCGCCCTTCCCCGACGTGGCGCACCTGGCCGAGCGCGGCGGGCGGACCGGGGCGGCGCGGATCATCGCCAGGGCCGAGGCGGGCGGGTTGACGCTGCGCCAGGTCGTGGAGACGTTCAACGAGCACCGAAAGTCGCCGTTCGTCGGCGCGCCAGCCACCGTCGCCGACGCCATCGAGCACTGGTTCGCCGCGGGCACCTTCGACGGCATCAACCTGGCTTTCCGCAACAACGACGACCTGGCCGCGTTCGTCGACGGGGTCGTGCCGCTGCTGCAGGCGCGCGGCCTGTACCGCACCGAGTACGAGGCGGACACGCTGCGCGGCAACCTCGGCCTGCCGATCCCGGCCAACCGGCACACGCAGGCCCTGGTGGACGCCTGATGTCGGCCGACTCCCCCACCGGCGGGCGCGACGTGCACACCGTGCGCTTCCCGGTCGCCACACCGCCGGAGCGGGTCGACGTGCTGGTGGTCGGCGCGGGCCCGGTCGGACTCTCGGCGGCGCTCGAGTTGAGCGGTCGCGGTGTCGAGGTGGCCGTGGTCGACCGGGCCGAGGGCGCGACGCTGGTCCGCGCGGGTGCCATGGGGCACACGCCCCGCGTGGTCGAGCACTTCCGCCGCTGGGGCGTGCTGCAGTCGATCCGCGACGAGTGGACCTTCCCGCCCGAGTGGAACCGGGGCATCCGGCTGGTCACCTCGCTGGTGGGCCACGAACTGGTGCCCAACCGGCGCCCGGAGTTCACCGGCGCGTCCCGGCACTCGGCGGAAGAGGCGTTGCGCCGACCGCAAAGCGCGCTGCAGCAGGTGTTCCTGCGCCACCTCGCGCACCAGGGGGTGAGCGTGGCGGGCGGGGTACCGCTGACCGAACTGCGCCAAGACGCCGACGGTGTGGACGCGGTGGTCGGCGGTCGGCGGATCCGGGCGAAGTACGTGATCGGCGCGGACGGCGGCAGCAGCACCGTGCGGGCGCTCGCGGGCATCGCCCGCGAAGGGGAACGCGCCACGGAGAAGCGGTTGCGGCTGATCGTGCGCACCGGCGACATCTCGGAGCGGGTCGGCCCGGCACCCAGCGGCACCAACATCGTGTTCAACCAGCACGCGGACGGTTTCCTGGCGGCGGTCAGCACCCGCGAGTGGCGGGTGTACGCGGGACCATTCCCGCTGGACCACGAACCGTCGGAAGCGGAACTGCTGGCCACGGCCCAAGCGGCGTTCGGGTTCGACCTCGACCTGGAACTGCGGTCCGCGACCACCTTCTACCACGCGACCCGGATCGCCGAGACCTTCCGGGCCGGGCGGGTTCTGCTCGCGGGCGACGCCGCCCACGTGCGCACCCCCGGCGGGAACCTGGGTGAGGGCTTCGGCGATGTGGTCAACCTGGGCTGGAAACTCGCCGCCGTGCTGGCGGGTCAAGCCTCGGAGTCCATCTTGGACTCCTACGACCAGGAGCGGCGCAAGCACAACTGGCGCATCGCCGACCACGCACTCGACCGGTCGCGGCGCGGTCAAGCGACATTGGCTCGGGTAAGGGAAATCGGCGTCCCCGACGACACCGACAACAGTGCCGACGCCCAACGGCGCCGCTCCGAGATCGGCGCCCTCATCGCGGCGGGGCGCATCGGCGCGGACGGAGTCACCTTCGACGAGCGCTACGACGACTCCTCGGTGATCTGGTACGAAGACGGCCAACTAGCCGCCGAACCCCCCTGGCAACCAGACATCTACACCGACGACCCCCGCCCAGGCCACCGCGCACCCAACGGCCAAGTAGACCCCTACGGCGGCACCCTCTACGACAGGATCGGCAACGCCTTCGCCCTAATCGTGCTAACCGAAGACCGAACCGTCGAGCAAGCATTCGTGGCCCAAGCCGCCCTGCGGTCACTGCCCTTCACCGTCGTCCACCTGACCGACCCAGCGGCCCGGAACCTCTACGGGACCACCAACGTCCTCATCCGCCCCGACCAACACGTCGCCTGGCGAGGCACAGACCTGCCCGACGGCGGCGCGGCCGCGGTCCTCGACCGAACCCTGGGCGTACACGTCGCCGAGCTGGTCGGGAGCCCAGTATGACCATCAGACTCGCATTCCTGCCCCAAGTCCAGAGCCGGGGCCCCGCGGCACAAGCGGCCTGCCAACCGCAGCCGTTCAACACCACGATCCGCACCGACCAACACGTCGCCCGGCAGGACACGGCCCTGCCCAACCGCAGCACGGCCCTCGACCTCGTCCGGGGCGTGCGGGTCATCGGAGTCGGGAGCCCGGCATGAGTTTCCGACTCGGATTCCTGTCCCACGTCCAAGGCCGCGATCACGATGCCGCACGGACCTACCGCAATGCCCAGGAACTGTTCGTCGTCGCCGATGAGCTCGGGTTCGACGTCGGGTGGGTGGCTCAGCACCACGTTCCCGGCGGGGGCGGTGGGCTGCCGTCGCCGTGGCCGTTCTTGGCGCATGCGGCGGCCAACACCAAACGGATCCGGTTGGGCACGGCCATCACGATCTTGCCGTTGGAGGATCCGGTTCGGCTCGCGGAGGATGTGTCCGTTGTGGACACGCTCAGCGGTGGGCGGGTCGAGCTCGGTGTCGGCAGTGGCGGCAGCGACGTGGAGTACGCGGCGTTCGGTCGTGACGTCGAGCGCAGGCGTGAGTTGACGACCGAGAACCTGGCGGTGCTGCGCGCGGCCTTGGCCAACCAGGAGGTCGGCGCGCCCGGCTTCACCATCCAACCGCCCGCTGCCGACTTCACCGACCGGATCTGGCAGGGCGTGTTCAGCGGCCCTGGAGCCGAGTACGCGGCGGCGGCCGGGTCGAACCTGTTGCTCAACCGCGCCGCGTACGGCTACGACGAGCCCACCGACGAGGTCCAGCGGCCGTGGGCCGACGCGTACCTGGCCGCGTGGACAGCACCGCGAACGCCCCGCATCGGGTTGTCCCGGTTCGTCTTCCCCGCCAAGGACCGGCGCACCGCGCTGGAGCAGATCGGCGACGACGTGCACCGGGCCGCCCTGCGCTTCGGTGAGCGCGGCGGTTTCCCCGCGGGCCTCGGTGTCGAGGAGGCGCTGCGCCGGTTCCACTCGTTCTACGGGCACCCCGACGAGATCATCTCGGAGCTGCGCCAGGAACGGGTGCTGCCGGTGGCGACCGACCTGATCACGCAGTTCAACCCCGCCATCCCGGATCAGGACGCGGCGATCCGGGCCCTGGAACTCATCGCGACCGAGGTCGCCCCGGCCCTGGGCTGGAAGCCCGCGGCCGCACCCGAGCTGGAAGGAGTGTGAGGTGAGTCGGTACACCGACTTCCCAGGACCCGAGGGGCCGCGCACGCGCGGCACCGTCGTGGTCGTGCCCGGTCGAGGCGAGACCAGGGCGAGCTACTCGCGGCTCGGCGCGCGCCTGGCCGCCGAGGCTTACCGCGTGCGCGTGGTCGACGGCCCCCTGATCGACCCGGCCGATGTCGCCGGTTCGCTGGACCGCTTCGCCGCCGAGCTGGCCGACTCGTTGCCCGAGCTCGTCCGGCCGCTGGTGCTCCTCGGCGCCGACACGGGCGCGGCGGTGGTCGAGGCGCTGCTGGAGCGGCACGACACGACCGCTGCCTGGTGGCCGGAGGCCGCCGTGCTGGCCGGGCTCCCCGGGCACGGCGCCGCCGCCACGGGCAGCTGGGACGAGGAGTTGGACGTGCGGACGTCCTGCCCCGTGCACCGCAACGTGCTCAGCGGCGACTCGGGTGTCCAGCGCGGCGCTCTCGCAGAAGCGCTGCCCGAGGAGTTGACCGACCTCGCCTCGGGCGCTGCCGTGGAGGTCCCCCGGCTCGTGCTGGTCGGCGACGAGGACCCGCTGGCCGACCGCGCGGCGCTGGCCGCCGCGGTGAAGGCGTGGCCGAGGGCCCGGCTCTCGGTCGTGCGCGGCGCGCACCACGACGTGCTCAACGATCGCCAGCACCGCTCGGTCGCCGCGGAGGTGGTGAGCTTCCTGGAGCTGTTGGGCAACGAGCTGGTCCCGGTGATCTCGGTGGAGTCCAGCACCTGGTGATCAGCTCCGCCAAAGGCCGCGCTCCCTCGGGGGCGCGGCCTTTTACTTTATACGGATTGCCCCGGAAATGCGCTGGTCACCGATTCCCCCGGCCCAACTGTGCTTTTCCCAGTCTTGAGCGGCTGTTCTCGCCGTGCTTACAGTCGTTGGCACGCCCCGTTCCCGGGCGCGATTTCATCGAGTCACCCTGCGATTTCCACTCTGACTCCGAGGAGAATCCGTTGCGTGTCAAGAAGTTACTGCTCGGCGTGGTCGCCCTCGCGCTGACCGGTGCGGCGGTCCCGGCCGCCGCCCAGCCCGCGATCATCGGCGGCGGGTACGCCCAGACCGGCCCGTGGGCGGTCGCGATCATGGTCAACGGCCAGCAGAACTGCTCCGGGTCGATCATCGCCGCCCGGTGGGTGATCACCGCGAAGCACTGCGCCAACAGCGCGAACCGGTTCCACATCGGCAACATCGACCGCAACGCGGGTCAGCAGCGCACCGCGGTCCGGTCGATCTCGCACCCGTCGGCCGACATCATCCTGTACCAGCTCAACAGCCCGGTGACCACGACCTACGCGTCGCTGACCACCACCCAGCCGTCCACGGGCAGCTCCGAGCAGGTCTACGGGTTCGGGCGCACCGAGTCGGCGCGCGACTCGCGGTACCTCAAGGTCGCGACGATGCGGATCACCCGCGTCAGCAGCGGCTTCATCGATGCCACCCAGGGCAACGGCTACACCGGTCCCGGCGATTCCGGCGGTCCGGTGTTCCAGAACGGCAAGCTCATCGGTGTGCACTCCTACGGTGACACCAACGCGGGCACGTCCGGCCACGTGAACGTGTACACCTACCGCCAGTGGATCCTGTCGAACGCCACTGGCTGATCTCCAGCCCGGGGGGCGCCGCGGCGTCCCCCGGGCCGGTCACCAGTCCCAGTGCACGGCGTAGGTTCCGGGCTCGGCACCGGACACGGCGAACTGCGCGGTGTTGGCGTTGTCCAACCGCAACCCACCGCCGCGCGCGACCCCGGCACCGTCCACGATGCGCCACCGGCACCGGCTCGGCACCAACTCGGCGGCGAAGGCGACCTCCACGAAGTACTCCCGCACCGGGAACCGCAGCTTGCGCTCCGACCGCACCGACGGCGGCGCCCCGACCGGGTTGACCACCTCGTACTCGACCATGATCACCTCACCCCGGTCGAGCTCCCGGTCGAACACCAGCGACGCCACCAGGCACCCGGACTCCGGCAGGTACCGCGTCTCCCCCACCGCGCAGTGCCTCACCGGCCGAACCCACTGCCCAGTCGGATGCGGCCCGTCGAGCACCGACACCACTGGCAGCCGCGACACCCCCGACCGCGCCGCGCGGACCACCAACCGCACCACCATGGACACCTCGGCCCCGTCGGCCCCCATCCGCACCACGTCCTGGTGGCTCAGCCGCACCAAGAACTCGTCCTCCCCATCAACCTCCCCCAACAACGGCAACACCTGGGGCTCCCCCGGCCACACCACATCAGCTGCCACCCGCCGCTGCTGCCGCGGCCCCCTCAGCCGAGGCGGCCCCAACGCTGCCGCCAGGGTCCCCTCGGGAACGGAGAGCACCTCCTCCAGCAACACCACCGCGTGCAACGACCCCTGGCGCTCGGGCTTGCGCCTCCCGGACTGCCAGTGGCTCAACGTGGCCACACTGACCCGGCACCCGCGCTGCAGCAGGTGGTACCGGACGCGCTCCAACCCCAGCCCGCTGCGCTCGATCGCCGCCCGCAACACGTGGTGGAAGTCGCTACCCGAGATCACCCCGACACCCTGCCACCCGCTCCCACCTCGAACAATCCTCGCACCTGCCCGGCTGTAACGCGGCGGGTTCCCCCGGTGATGATGTTGGTGCCGGACCCACGCGGGTCACCTCGTCCAGCGGGAGCGATCGGATGCGCGACGAACGCTGCCTGGGCTGGTACAACCTGCAGGGCACGGCGTTCGTGTCGTTGGACGTGGTCCAGGACCCGACAACGCTGCTGACCGTGCTCAACCACGAGAAGACCCACTTCACCCTCGCGACCACGACGCCCTACGGCTTGCTCCAGCAGGCGATCGAGACGCACCTGCACCTCCCGTGGGACACGGAGGGGAACCCGCACCTGCCGATCTGCCGCACCCTCCTGTTCGACGCGAGTCGGCTCGTGCAGGAGGCGGCCGCCACGAGCTGCGGGTTGGCGGGACTGGAAGGTGAGCAGCTCAAGGCCGCCGAGAAGTCGCTCCCCGCCTTCTACCAGGAGGCCTACCGGATCTTCGAGGCCCTGCTCCCCCGGCGGGACATCGAGGCGCGCGTGCGGACCCAGGCGATACGGGCGGTCGCCGCACGGGCGTTGCAGACGGGCATCCTCCAGGACTGGCCCACCTTCGCGCTGCACAACCCCGGCATGCTCTACGACTACCTGTCGGATCCGGGGAACGCGCCGGACGGGCGTCTGCGGACCATCGTCGAAGCGTTCGCGGCATCCTCCCCCGACGCGGTCGTGGCCTGGGCTGGCCGCCACCTGCTGGTCGACGGGGACGCGCGGATCAGGCCTGCACTCCCCCCGCCGCTGGCCGGACTCGCTTTCGTCGACCTGCCCGCGGCGGACGCGCTCGAGCAGTGCGTGGCCGAGGCCATCCGCACGCTGTCCACGAGCGTCACCCGAGAGACCCTTCACGTGGCGCTCGGCGGATTCAGCGGGGTCGCGATCCGACCCGCCGTCACCGGATCCCGGCGCCTCCCCTTCGCCGAGGTGGACGCCGACTCGTGCCCCGGTGTGGACTTCATCCTGGTCGACAAGAACACCTTCGACGGCCCCGTCGAACTCCGCGGCGGCGACGGTGACATCACCACGCCCGCGCGCAGCTTCCGGATACTGGCCTACCGCCCGGACTCACGCGTCCCCGTGGAGTTCACCGGCCCGATCGACCGGCTCGCCTCAGCCCTGGACGCCGTTGACCCCGACCGGTCGGCGACCGTGTCCGTCGACGGCGGGCCGAGCCTGCTGCCCACGGACACCGACCGGGACGGCGCCGCGACACCGCTCGGCGACGTGATCACGGCCGAGCTGGACCGCTGGGCGAGCGGTCGCGTCGTGCTCGTGTGCACGCTGGGCAGTCTCGAAAGCTTGCTCGTCTGCCTGCGCCTGCTGACCAAGCGGTCTGACCAGGTGCTCAACCACGCGTTGCTGATGGGCGAGGAGTGGGGGCTCGTCCTCTTCCGCAGCGCCGACGGCAACGGACCGGTGATCGTCCACCCGACCCTGCTCGTCGAGTGGCAGTCGCACTTCCCCGTCATCAGCGCGGACCCGAAGATCATGTTCAACGTCCCGGCAGCGGACTTCTTCCCGGATCACCGCGATGTCCTGCCGGTGCTGAGGTTCGCGCGCGCGTTCGCGGGCGAAGCCCATGCACAGCACCGTTGGGACGAGTATTGGGTGATGGCCGCGAGCATGGTCTCGGGAGCAGAGCAGTACACCGTGACCTCACAGTTACACAGAAGCGGATACGAGCGTGAGCATCAAGAAGGTTGACCTGTCCGGCCTGCTCGACTACTGGGCCGAGCAACGGGAACGGTACAAGCCTGGCGCGTACGTGTTGGTGTTGTGCGGCAACGCCACGGAGTTGGACCGCGCCACAGCCGCGTTCGTTCGCGACAACCCCGCGATGCTCGACGACATGAGCGGGCCGTACACGTCGGTCACCCTCGTGGCGTGGCGTGCCGACGACCCGGCTGCCCCCGACACCCACGACGGGTTGAGCTACCTGCACACCCCGCACGCCGAGCGGTTGGGTGCCGCGAACGCCTACAGCCTGGCCAACTCGCTCCAACTCCCGCTCGACCGGTTCCCCCTCGTCCTCGTGTCGGCGGATCCGTGGGAGAAGGACCGGACTGCCGTCTTCTCCCTGCGGGACCTCCCCGACGGGGACGACAGCGAGCGCCTGGCGAAGTTCTTCGCCGCGCTGCTCACGGCGTGCACGGCGGCCACACCGCACCAGGCGGACAAAAGGCTGCGGCAGATCCGCAAGCACGTCGAGTCACACCTCAAGGACGGCAAGGGCGCACTGAACGCCATCTCGGAGAGCGGCATCCTCGCCCAGGTCATCGAAGGGCTCCTCAAAGGCCTTGGCGGCGGGTAGCCGTCACGCCCCGAGGTAGGCGGTGCGGATGGCGGGGTTGTCGATGAGGGAGGGGGCTGGACCGTCGAGGACCAGGTGGCCGGTGTTGAGGACGTAGCCGCGGTGGGCGATGGAGAGGGCCAGTTCGGCGTTCTGCTCCACCATGAGGACCGCCAGACCGCGGTCCCGGTTGAGGGCGGCGATCAGGTCGAGCACCCGGTCCACGAAGATCGGGGCCAGGCCCATGGTCGGCTCGTCCATGCAGATCAGGGTGGGTGCGCTCATCAGGGCCCGACCGAACGCCAGCATCTGCTGTTCGCCGCCGGACAGGGTGCCCGCGGGTTGGCGCTTGCGTTCGGCCAGCCGCGGGAACGCGTCGTAGACCGAGGCGAGTTCGGCGCGGACGCCGGTGCGGCGGGTGAAGGCGCCGGTCAAGAGGTTGTCCTCGACGGACATCTCGGGGAAGACCCGGCGGGCTTCCGGCACCGATGCCAGGCCTCGGCGGATGCGGGCGGCGGGAGTTGAGCGGGTCACCCGTTCACCCGCGAGCCGGATCTCGCCGGAGCGCGGGGTGATGAGGCCGAGGATCGTCTTCATCGTGGTCGACTTGCCCGAGGCGTTCCCGCCGAGCAGGCAGACGATCTCCCCCGGCTCGACGACCAGGCTGATCTCGTGCAGCGCCTGGGTTTGGCCGTAGAACACCGACACCGAGTCCAGTTCCAGCAGGCTCACGGGCGCACCGCCGTCCGGCGCTTGCCCAGGTACGCCTCGATGACCCGGGGATCGGCCCGCACCTGCTCCGGCGGGCCGGACGCGATCACCGAGCCCGCGTCGAGCACCAGCACCCGGTCCGAGAGCCGCATGACCAGGTCGATCTTGTGCTCCACCAGCAGCACGGTCTGCCCGGCGGCCTTGAGCTCGAGCAACTGCTCCAGCACCTCCCCGGTCTCAGCCGGGTTCATCCCGGCCGTCGGTTCGTCCAGCACCAGCAGCGCGGGCCCCGATGCCAACGCCCGGGCGATCTCGGTGCGCCGCCGGTTCGCGTACGACAGCGTGTGCGCGGGGACGTCGGCCCGCGGGGTCAGGCGGTCGCCGAAGCGCTCCAGCTGTTCGGATACCCGGGCTTGCCGGTCGGTGAGTTCGCGGCGGGTGGCGGGCGGGTCCACCAGCGCGACAGCCGTCTCGGCGAGCAGCGAGAGCCACCGCAGGACGGGCACGTTCCGCCACCGGGCCAGCGGCCTGGCGGCGACCAGCGTCGGGGTCAGTCCTATCAGGACGTTCTCCGCGACCGTCAGGTTGCCGAACACCCGCCCGTTCTGGAAGGTGCGCGACAGACCGGCCTGCGCCAACCGCTCCGGCCGCCAGCCCGTCACATCACGCCCTTGGAAGCGGACCTGACCGGCGTCGGGCCGCAGCACCCCGCTGACCAGGTTCAGCGCTGTCGTCTTGCCGGAGCCGTTCGGGCCGATGATGCTCACCACCTCCCCCGGCTCGACGGTGAACGACACCCCGTCGACCGCCCGCAGACCGGCGAAGGAGCGGCGCAGACCGCTGACCTCCAGGACCGTCATCGCGCCACCTTCCCCATCAGCCCCTGCGGGCGCAACAGCACGACCGCGAGAAGGAGCACCCCGTACGCCAGCATCCGGGTCTCCTGCAGCATCCGCAGCGCCTCGGGCAACCCGACCAGAACGATCGCGCCCACCACCGCGCCCAACGGCGAGTTGAGTCCGCCGAGCACCACGATCGTCAACGCCAGCAGTGACACCGAGATGCCGAACACGCTCGGATCGATGTAGCTGTACTGCTGGGCGAACAGCGCGCCGCCGATCCCCGCGACGAACCCCCCGATGCCGAACGCCAGCGACTTGTAGTCCGCCACGGCGATCCCGCTCGACCGCGCGGCGACCTCGTCCTCGCGCACGGCCGACCAGATCCTGCCCAATGTGGACCGTCGCAACCGGACAACCAGGAGCAGGACGACCAACAGGATCGTCAGGTCCAGGAAGTAGACCGCCAGTGGCGCGCTCACCGGAGCCCCGAACAGCGTGGGCGGCGGGATGGCCGCCACCCCGGACGGTCCGTTGGTCAGCCAGTCGAAGTTCACCGCGGCAGCCGCCACGAGCAGCCCGGTCGCAAGGGTCGCGATGGACACGTAGTGCCCGCGCAGCCGCCACGACGGCGACACCAGAACCACGCTCAACACCGCGGCCACAACACCGGCTATCGGCAGGCTCAGCCAGAAGTCGAGTCCGGTGGACGTCGTCAGCAGCGCCGAGGTGTAGGCGCCGATCGCCAGCGGCGCCGCCTGCCCCAAGGAGATCTGCCCGGCCTGGCCGGAGACCAGCGTCAACGACAGCGCCAGGATGGCGTACACGACCACCTGAACACCGATCTGCACGGTGTAGTCGTCCAACGCCACCGCGGGCACCACGTAAGCCGCCACCGCCGCGACAGCGACCTGCCACGGCCGCAGCTGGATGGTCCGCGCAGCACCGAAGAACGTGCCCGTCATGGGTTCCGCCGCCAGCGGCGCCCGCTTGCCGAACAGCCCGGAAGGCCGTACCCACAACACGATCAGCAACACGGCGAAGGTGATCAGCGTGCGGGCGTTGCCGCCCCACCACGACACCCCGAACGCCTCGACCACACCCAGCAGCAACCCTCCCGCGACCGCGCCGGGCAAACTGCCCAACCCGCCCAGCGTCGCCGCGGCGAAGGCCGACATGCCCACGGTCGACCCGACGGTCGGCGAGATGTTGTTCAGGTACATCCCGCCGAGCACGCCTGCGACGCCACCGAGCACCGAAGCGACAACAAACGCCAGGTTCTGCACGCGCGCCAACGGGATGCCCATCTGCGCCGCCGCGTCCCGGTCCTGGGCCACCGCGCGGATCGCCCGCCCGTAGCGACTGGACCGCAGGAACCAGCCCAGCAGCAACATCAACCCGACGGCCACCACCAGGATCGTGACGTCGAGCGTGCCGAAGCGCAGCCCACCGAGGCCGAGGTTGTCCGTGGCCAGCAAGGCGGGGAACCGCCGTGTTTCCGGGCCGAACACCAACTGGGCACCGTTGTCCACCACCACCGAGACCGCGAACGTCGACAGCAGCGCTGCGATCGGCGGCGCCTTCGCCAACGGGGTCACCGCGACCACGTTGATCACCAGCCCGAGCAGGCCGGTGACCACCGCGACCCCGAGGACGACCGCCCACAGCGGCCACCCGAGGTCGACGGCGAACCACCAGCCGGACATGGCGCCGACCGCGAACACCGAGGCGTGCGCGAAGTTGATGACGTTCGCCACGCCGAAGATCAGCGACAGCCCGAGCGCCAGCAGCGCGTACGAGCTGCCGTTGACCAGGCCCGCCAGGGCGGTGTCGAGCACCTACGCCCCCACGAGCGTGAAGGCGCCGCCCTTGACCACGAGGCGGGTTGACGGCGGGACCTTGACCCGGCGGTCCTCGCGGAAGGCGAACGGCCCGTAGAGCAGGCTCGGGATGTCCTTGCCCTCGGCCAGGGCCTTCCGCACGCCCTCACGGGTCCCGTCGCTCTGCCCGACAGCCCAGGCCAGGATCTTGAGCGCGTCGTAGGCGCCCGCGCCGAAGTCGTCGGGCTGCTTGCCGTACCGGTCCTGGTACTTCTTCACGAAGTCGCGCACCTCGGGCCGCGGGTCACCGGGGTGGAAGCGGACGATCACCTGCGCGCCCTCGGTCGCCTCGCCGCCGAGCGCGAGGTACTGCGGGGAGTACGCCGAACTGGGCAGCGCGATCTTGGTCTGCGTGAGGCCGACGTTCTTCGCCTGCTGCGTCAGCAATGCGGCGGCCTGGTAGTAGGCGATGAACACGAGCACGTCCGCGCCCGCGTCCCGGCCCTTGATCAAGCTGGGCCGGAAGTCGGCTCCGTCGGCCTGCACGGCCTCGCTGTGCACGATCTGGAAGCCCGCCTTCTTCGCGTGCTCCTCGTAGAGCTTCCAGGTCGTCTTGCCCCAGTCGGTGTTGATGTAGTACACCGCGTGCTTCTTGCCCAGCGAGTTCGCGAGCTCGGCGAGCTCGGGCGCGTGGTCCTGCTGTGTGGTCGAGGTGCTCCACATGTACTCGCCGCCCTTGGTGAAGTCCGGGTGGGAGTTGGTGAAGCCGAACTGCACCAGGTGCGCCTTCTCGTACACCGGCGAGGCGGCCATCGACGCGGGGCTGGCGAAGTCACCGAGCTCGGCGAGGACGCGGCTGTCACCGGCGAACTTCTGCGCCACCGGGACCGACTGCTTCTGGTCGGACTGCGTGTCCTCCCAGAGCAGCTCGACCTTGCGGCCCTTGACCCCGCCCGCGCCGTTGATCTCGTCGAGGGCCAGGTCGAAACCGGTCCGCCAGATCTTGCCGTACTCGGCCGAGGATCCCGACAGCGGCGCCGAAACGCCGAAAAAGATCGGCCCCTCAGCTGGGGCGGCAGCGGCCGTCGTCTGCTCGCCGGAGAGCCTGCCGCAACTGGCGAGCACGGCGGTGGCGCCCGCCCCGGCCGCGGCGACGAACAACCCACGTCTGCTGATCATGCTCTTTCCTCACTGTCTTCTGGCACCCGGACAACGGATCCGGTGATGGTCTGCGGGTTGGTCAACAGGGACAGGATCGGGCAGGCCCGCTCCACCGAGGCGAACAGCGCGTCGAGCTCGGCGTCGGTGGCGGGTGATCCGATGTGGACGGTGTAGCTGATGCCCTGCGGCGACGGCGGGACGTCCTCGAAGCCGGGGGTGCCCGCCTTCGGGTCGATGGTGGCGGTGACCTCGACCTCGATGGAGTCCAGGACGACCTCGGTTGCCGCCGCCTGGATCAGGAAGATGTGCGTGACGCAGCTGCCGAGCACGCCCAGCTGCAGCTCCGGGGAGCTGGGTCCGAGGTCGTAGCCCGCGTAGTCCGGCGCGCTGTCGCTGAGCACCTGGTGGTCGCGGATCCGGATGCGGCGCACCCCGCTGCGCCCCTCGGCGGTGACCCTGGCGGTCGGGGTGAGGACGTCCGCCGTGGCGATCGTGTCCTGTTTGGACAGCCAGGCGCGGCGCTTCTGGACGAGGTAGTCCCGCAGTGAGCTCATGGTTCCTCCGTGGGTCAGTCGAACTCGTCGCGCGGGGCCGTGGCCGCCGCGCGGGCGACGAGGTCGGCGAGCTCCGCGATGCGCGCCGGGTCGTCGGGCAGGTGGCTGGTGGCGATCCGGATGTGGTGTTCGGCGGGCGGGTCGATGTAGCAGCGGCTGCCCGCCGCGACCGACACCCCGAACCCGGCCAGCGCGACCATGGCCCTGGTCTCATCGGGGACCGGCACCCACAGCACGAGCCCATCTCGAGCACGCACGTCGACCCCGCGGTCGCGCAGCGCCTCCGCGAGGGTGGTGCGGCGGTGGGCGTAGCGTTCCCTCGCCTGCCGCAGCAGGACGCCGGTCGCGGGGTCGTTGATGAGGTACGCCTGCGCGTCCTGCAGGATCCGACTCGCCCATACCAGGCCGAAGCCACGCTTGTGCCGCACCTGCTCCACCAGGTGCTGGGCGCCCGCGACCACGCAGCTGCGCAGTTCGAGGCCGTACGCCTTGCAGTAGGAGCGAACCAGCAGCAACCGCTCCGGCAGATGCGCACCGATGCTGGCGACCGGCGCGGAAGCCAGCGGCCCGAGGTTGTCATCCTCCACGATGGACATACCGGGTCGCCCCTCGAGGACGTCGGCGAGCTCGGCGGCGCGGGTGGCGGAAACGGTGTGCCCGAAGGGGATGTGGGCGCGCGGCTGGTACACGAACGCCACGGGGTCGTGCTCCAGCGCCTCCGCGAGAGCGGCCGGGATCGGCCCTTCGTCGTCGCACCGCACACCGATCAACCGGATCCCGGACCGGCGCAACGTGTCCAGCACCCGCGGCGCGGTCGGCTCCTCCACGGCGACCAGCTCACCCGGCCCCGCGACGGCCTGGCAGGCCAACAACGTTCCCTCGTACCCACCCGCGACGACCGTCCACGCCTCAGGGGTGAACGGCCACGTCGTCGCCACCGCACCGCGCAGCCGCGGGGTGATGTAGTCGTGCTCGAACCCGTTGAGCCGCTCGGTCCGCACCCCGGCCGCCACCGCGTCTTCCAAGGGCGGCAACAGAACCGGGTCGGGCAACCCCTGTTCGAGGTCGATCGCCGCCCACCCGGGGAAGCAGTCCCGCCGCCGGGAGTCCGGCGGCGCGAGCGTCGTGGTACCCCGCCTGCGATCGGTGTCGATCAGCTGTTCAGCCCGCAACCGCCCCCACGAGTCAGCCACCGTCGCCGGGCTCACGGCGAGTTCACCGGCCAACGCCCGCACGGTCGGCAACCTCGTCCCTGGCGGCAACTCGCCGTCCCTGATCAGTTCCCCGACAGCCACCGCGATCCCCTTGGCCGTCCGGTCCCGGATTCGCCCCACGAGCCAGTGCACCGGTGTGGTGTGGCTCATCCCTGGGCTCCCCGGTGATCACTGTGTGCGGACAAACACGAACCGTAGCCGGCCCCCACCCCCGGTCAAGGCCGTTTCACCTGGTGGCCGAACTGAACAAAAACCGCACAAACCGGCACATCCGACGGCTGGAGTCCACACTGGTCCCACTCAGCGACCCGGCCACCCGGGCACCATGGGTGGGTGAAGATCATCAGGGGGTTGTTCCGGGACCACGACTTCCGGCGGTTCTGGCTGGCGGACACGCTCAGCCAGGTCGGCACCAGGGTCAGCGCGTTGGCGCTGCCGCTGCTCGCGGTGCTGGTGCTGGACGCGTCGGCGTTCGAGGTGTCCTTGCTCAAAACGCTGCAGACCGTGGCGTTCCTGCTGGTGGGGCTGCAGGTCGGGGCGTGGTGCGACCGGTGGCGGTGCCGCCCGGTGATGGTGGTGGCCGACCTGGGCCGGGCGGTGGCGCTCGGCTCGATCCCGCTGGCGGCCGTGTTCGGCGTCCTGACCATGGCGCACCTGTTCGCGGCCGTGTTCACCGCCGGGGTGTTCACCGTGTTCTTCGACGTGGCGCACCAGTCCTACCTGCCGCGGTTGGTGGACAAGGAGCACCTGGTCGAGGGCAACGCGAAACTGCGCGCCAGCATGTCCGCCGCGGCGATCGCGGCACCGGGGCTGGCGGGCGGGCTCGTGCAGTGGGTCGGCGCGCCGGTGGCCGTGTTGCTGGACGCGCTGAGCTACCTGTGGTCGGCGATCTGGCTCCGGTCGATCAAGCGGGTGGAACCACCGCCGCCCCCGGGCCGCACCATGCGCGCGGACATCGCGGAGGGCCTGCGGTTCGTCCTGCGGCACCCGGTCCTGCGCGCCACCAGCGCCGCGAACGCGACCCTGGGCCTGTTCCAGTCCGCCCACCTGGCCATCGTCGTGGTCTTCCTGGTCCGCGACGTCGGCCTGTCAGCCGGGCTGATCGGCCTGCTCAGCACCCTGGGCGTCGTCGGCGCCCTCGCGGCGGCCCTGGTCGCCCGCAAGGCCGCGGACCGGATCGGAGCCGCCCGCCTGCTCTGGATCTCCGCCGTGGCCAACGGCTGCTTCCAACTCCTGTTCCCCCTGACCGGCCCCGGCTGGCGCCTCACGTTCTATCTGGTAGCCCTCTTCGGCACCGCCGTCGCCATCACCCTCTACACGGTCATGCACGCCAGCGTGCAACAAGCCCTCTGCCCCACTCCCCTGCTGGGCCGGATGAACGCCACCTCCAACTTCCTCTTCTGGGGCGCCGCCGCCCTCGGCAGCACCCTGGCAGGCATCACCGCCACCCTCCTCGGCCTCCGCCCCACCCTCTGGCTAGCCGCCACCGGCGTCCTCCTCTCCGCCACCTGGCTCGTCCTCTCCCCCCTCCGCACCCTCCGCGCCATCACCCCTCCGGAGTCCGATACCGAAACGCCATCGGCCTGAGCCGGTCGTCCCGCACCTCCCAGGGGTGGAAGACCTTCCGGGTACCGCCACTCGCCCGCGGCTCGTCACCGGTGCGGTCGAGGTGGATGCCGTGGACGACGATCAGCATGGTGTGCGGGTAGTTCTCCCTCATCAGGTCGACCTCGTTCTTGGTGAGGATGACCTCGGCCCCGTCTGTCGTGGTGCCCTTGACCTCGACGTAGAGGTGTTCGCCGGGACGGGTCGCGTCGATGTCGTAGGAGCAAGTCGCACCCACGTCCTCGACGACCCAGCCAAGGGTCGTGAGGTACTCGGAAGCCAGGTCCATCGCGTGACGTTCGACGACGACCTTCTCCGGCTGGGGCAGACCACGGCCGGTCCGGCGGGTGCGGCCCGCGGCACGCTCGGTCTCGACCATGGCGTCCGCCAGTTCTGGCGTCATGTCGTCAGCGAGAATCACGTGGACCGGCGTGGCGGTGAAGGAGGTGCCGGGCGGGGTCGCGAGGACCGCGCCGACGAAGGTGCTGCGGTGCTTGAGGACCTTGGGTTCGATCCGGACCGAGCGGTGGGCGAACAGCAGGTCAAGACCGCGTTGCACATCCTCGACCGGCACGAAGGTGCCCTTCGGTGACGAATCCGTGCCGACCAGCACGCGGTCCCCGCGCAACGCCAGAACGGTGTTCGTCAGCCCGGTGGACGTCCGGACCGTCTTCCCCACCAGTCCGCTCAACAGCGTGGCGGCGTCGGGCACGGGTAAGTCGTCGTTGTTGCGCACCTGGCAAGGTTCGCACGCCTTACGCGGTGGAACGGGCGCGATAGGCGGCCGTTTTGACGCGGTTCTGGCAGGGGGTGGAGCAGAAGCGGCGGGTGCCGTTGTGGGAGGTGTCTATGTAGACCCGGTCGCAGTGGGGGGCGGTGCAGAGGCCTAGGCGGGTGGCGGCGGGGCTGCCGATCACCACGGAGAGGGCCGCGGCGCAGGTTCCGGCCCATTGGCCCGCGAGACCGCCCACGGTGCCGAGTTGGTGGATGTGCCAGGTGGGGTCGTCGTCGTGGCGGAGGAGGATTGGGCGGACTTCGTGTTCGGCCATGGCCTCGTTGACCAACCGCACGGCGTCTTCCAGGCCACCGGAGGCGACCGCGGTGAAGACGCCGCGCAAGGTGGTCGCGGCCTCGACCAGGCCCTGGGCAGTGGCGGAGGTGACCACGCCGAGGTCAGCGGCGCCCGCCGATCGCAGCGCCTCGGTGACCGCCTCGCGCAGCGCGAGCCCGCTGAGCGGCTCGTACACCCGCCCGCGTGCCTCGCCGGGCGTCGCCGCGTTCACCAGGAGGGCGGCAGCTCGGACCGTGCCGTCATCGTGACTGTCGAATCTCACTTGACCAGTGACACCCCTTCGGCGAGAGTGGTGACTGTCATCGTAGACCACAGCAGTCACGGAGGTACTCGGTGCGCGAACACGCCCAGTCTTGGATCGCCCGCTGGGACGCCCAGCAGCAGTTCTACGTCCCCCACCGCGAAGCCCTGTTCAGCACCATCATCACCGCCGTCCAGGAGATCACCGGCAAGCCGGACCCGGTAGTGGTCGACCTGGGCTGCGGCCCCGGCTCCCTGTCCGTCCGCCTGCGCGACCGCATCCCCGGCGCCAAGGTCGTCGGCATCGACACCAACCCGCTGCTGCTCGCCCTGGCCCAGGCCGCCCACCCCGAGACCCCCGGGCTCCGCTTCGTCTCCGCGGACCTCAGCGAACCCGGCTGGTCCGACGTCCTCGACGGCCCCGTGGACGCGGCGGTCAGCACCACCGCCCTGCACTGGCTCCCCGAACCGCGCCTGCACGCCGCCTACGCCGAACTGCACGCCAAACTGGCCCCCGGCGCGATCCTCCTCGACGGCGACCACCTCACCGCCGAGGACACCGCGCCCACCCTCGCCCGCGTCCACCGGGCCCTCGGCCGCTCCACCACCACCCCCGACGACACCTGGGAGCAGTGGTGGGACGCCATCGCCAAGGACCCCACCTTCGGCCACCACGTCGTCCCCCGCGCGGGCCACGACCCGCACACCGAGACCCAAGCCCTCTCCACCCACGTCAAAGCCCTGACCTCAGCGGGCTTCACCGAGATCGACACCATCTGGCAACACGG
Source organism: Actinokineospora baliensis (assembly GCF_016907695.1). NCBI lineage: Bacteria > Bacillati > Actinomycetota > Actinomycetes > Pseudonocardiales > Pseudonocardiaceae > Actinokineospora > Actinokineospora baliensis. The sequence continues at coordinate 5,797,649 of NZ_JAFBCK010000001.1, forward strand.
CGACAGCCGCGTCCTCGCCGCCATCCGCTGACGACGCGCGGCCGCCTCAGGCCGGGGAGCCCACCGTGATCACCACGTTGCCGCGCTTGTGGCCGGTGTCGACGTGCCGGTACGCGTCGGCGATCTGGTCCAGTGGGTAGGTGCGGTCGATGACGACGCGCAGGGTGCCGGACTCGAGGAGGTCCTTGATGACCGGCAGTGTGCCGTTCTTGTTCACCGACATGCCGATCACCACCTTCGGGCCGCCGCGCACCATCGTCCACAGTGCCCAGAAGTTGTTGTCGAAACCCGTTGTGGGGACGTACTTCCCGCCCGGCCGAAGCGCGCGGCGGGACTTCGGGAAGGAACTCTTGGCCACCGCGTCGAAGATGACGTCGTAGCGGCCGTGGTCGGCGGTGAAGTCCCGTTCGGTGTAGTCGATCACCTCGTCGGCGCCGAGGGACTTCACCAGCTCGACGTTGTTCGGCCCGCACACCCCCACCACCTCCGCGCCGAGGTGCTTGGCCAACTGGACCGCGTACGTACCAATACTTCCCGACGCGCCGTTGATGAGCACCCGCTGCCCAGGTCGCACCCCAACCTTGTCCCGCAGGAAGAACAGCGCCGTCGTGGCACCGTCCACAGCGGCCGCCGCCTGCTCGAAGCTCAGCCCGACCGGCTTGGGCGCCAGCGATCCGGTCGCGGGCATCCGCAGGTATTCGGCGTGCCCACCGACCGCGAACCCGGTGAACCCGAACACCTCGTCCCCAGGCGCGAACCGCTGAACCCCCGCCCCCACCGCCTCAACCACCCCGGCGACCTCCAACCCCAGCGTCCGCAACCTCTTGCGCGGCCTGCGGAACCCCAGGATCACCCGCCCCCACACCGGCTTCCCCTGCCGCATATTGCACTCGGCCGACGTCACCGTCGTCGCCAACACCTTGATCAACACGTCGTTGACCCCCGGCACCGGGACCGGCACCTCAACGACCCCGACAACCCCAGGCGGCCCGAACCGTTCGTGCACAGCGGCTTTCATGGCCAGGAACGTACCGACCCGAACCCCCGCCGACCTCGGTGTCCAGCGGAGTTCAGGGACAAAGCAGGGTGATCACCTAGGTGGATCCCCCGAGCGGGAGCGCGCAGCGGGAAGCCGCGCGCTCCCAAGGGTTATCGCGGGATGGTGATGAACAGCATCGACAGGAACGGGGCGCCGCGGTGTTCGGCGCGGGGGAAGACGACCTTGGCGATGCCCTGGCAGGTTGAGTTGGGGTAGAGCAGGGCGATGCGGTTGGTGTCGTTGACCGCGCTCGTGGCCGGTGCGCCGTTGTTCGTGGTGACGCACTGGCGGTCGGGGATGGCGTTGACCCGGTGGGTTCCGGTGGCGCTGGTGTACCGGAACGCGGGGTCGTCCACCTTGGCGCGCGTGTTCTCGGCGCAGCCGGTGCCGGTGCCCTCGGGCAGGCTGGTTCTGTGGGTGGTGACCCATCCCGAGCGGTCACACGACTCGCGGGTGTTGGTGATCTCGCCGGACATCGGGCCGTCCTCAGCCGCGGCCGCGGGTGCGACGATCCCGGTCGCGGTGGCTGCCAGTGCCGCGCCGACGAGGGCGCGCGATAGGCGGTTCATGGGATGTTCCTCCTCTGGTTCCGCTACCTGTTCGGACACCAGAGGAGTTGCACGACACGCCGAACATCGACCAACTCCTACCCGATCGTGTAGCCGACCGGCGGCTCAGCCGAGGACCAGCGGGAGCCGCGCGGCGAGGTCACCCAGCGCGGCTTTCTCCTGGTCGGTAGCGGCCCGACGCCCCGTGCCGACGAGCAGCGCGTCCTTGTCCGACATCGAAGCGGGCAAGGGGACGCCCGCGATCCGCTCCAGTGCCAACCGGGCGGGCATCAAGGCTGGCGGGTCCACGGACGAAGGCAGGTGGGCGGTCAGGTCGAGGTGGTGCAGGGTCCACTCGAGCACGTACGCGGCCAGGTAGTCGTTGACCGTCAGCACTTCACCGCGGGTGCTGACGAGATCGGTGCGGTCGGCGAACTCGGCGGCGCGGCCCGCGGCGGAGCCGATGTCGTCGAGGTGGAACTTGAGCAGTGCGGGGTCGCCGTACGCCGCCGCGAGCCTGGGGATCAACGCGTCGAGCGGGTCGTCGCCGGTCGGTGGGTCGACCAGGCGCCAGTAGCTGGTCGCGTCCACGGTCGGTTCGGTCTCGGCCGGGGTGACCAGGGTGATCAGGACGTCCTGCGCGTCGAGGACCAGATGACACACCAGGTCACGCACCAGCCAGCCGCGACACCCGGACGGGCGGGCGAAGTCCTCATCCGAGAGGTCGGCGACTGCTTTGCGCAACGCTGTCCACGACAATGCGAAGAGAGCCACAACCCCACGCTACTTCAAGATCCCCCGCCTATAGGCAGCAGCGACCGCCGACGCACGGTCCGGGACCTCCAGCTTCGCGTAGATGTGCAGCAGGTGAGTCTTAACGGTCGCCTCACTGATGTGCAGCAAGGCGGCCGCTTCACGGTTGGTCTTCCCCTCAGCGATCAGCGCCAACACCTCCCGCTCACGCGCGCTGAGTTGCGCGGCAAGAGGACGCTGGGGCCGAACCCGGCTCAACAGCAAGGCCGCGACAGAGGGCGCGAGCACGGTCTCTCCGCGCGCGGCAGCACGAACTGCACGGAACAACTCCTCGCGCGGGGCGTCTTTAAGCAGATATCCCACGGCCCCTGCCTCGATAGCAGGCAGCACGTCCGAGTCGGTGTCGTGCGTAGTGAGCACAAGGACCTTCGTCTCCGGTGCAATGAGCCTGATCAGTGCAGCGCCGCTGGGCTCGGGCATGCGCAAATCCGTTAGCACTACGTCAGGGCGGCTCGCTCTTACGACAGCGAGCGCCTCGGTGCCACCGGCAGCTTCACCGACTACGTCGAAGTCCGGCTGAGTACCGAGCATGCCGCGTAGGCCATCGCGGACGACAGGGTGGTCGTCGACGACCACCAGCCGCAGGGGCGTCACTGCTCCGCCTCGATCACCGGCACAGTGACGCTGACAGCGGTACCCCCGCCGGGGGCGGACTCTATGTCCACCGACCCCGACAACGCCCGCACGCGCTGTCGCAGCGCAGTGAGACCGAACCCGCCAGAGGCAGCGACGTCAAACCCGATCCCGTCATCGCGCACGTCCAGGATGATCACGTCCTCCATGTAGGACAGTGTGACGTCTACACGGGTAGCCGCGGCATGCCTACCCACATTCGACAACGCCTCTTGCGCCGCTCTCAGCACAGTCACCTCCACCTCCGAGTGCACCGGCAGCGGTGTGCCGGTGACGGTGAAAGCCGCGGCGATGTCGTACTGCTCCTGCCACGCCCCCACGGTGTCACGGATCGCGTCGCCCAGTCGGGCGTCCTGCAGCGGACCGGGCCGGAGCGCCTCGATCGACCGCCGGACCTCGGTGAGGCTGCTCCGCGCCAGATCCCGGGCCACCACGAGCCTCCCGCGCACGGGCAGCGGAACCCGGTCGTCAACGGCCTCCAGCTGCGTGACGATGCCCGTGAGCCCCTGCGCGACCGTGTCGTGGATCTCGCGCGCCAACCGGGCCCGCTCTTCGGCGATCCCGGTCTCCCTCGCCTGCCGGACCAGCAGCGCGTGCAGCCGGGCGTTCTCCTCGGCCATCGCGACGAGTTCGCGGTTGGTCTCGCGGCGCCGGACCGCCTCCCGCTCCATCGCCCGGATCATGCCCCCGGTCAGCGCGACCAGCGGGGTCACCATCGCCAGGCTCAGCAGGGTCGCCCGCGTGTCGCCGCCCTGCGCCAGCAGCCACGGGACGTTCGCGGCGACCACCCCGAGGTAGGCGGGCCAGCCGGGCAGCGCGACGAACGCGAGCAGGTAGCACCCGGGCACGAACAGCTGGAACGCGTCGCTGCGCAGCACCAGGACCGCGGTCAGCGCGAGCAGCCCAGCGAAGTACACCGCCATCGCCCACCGCCGCTCCCCCAACCGGTCGTGGGCGGCGATGAACAACGCGTGCCAGCCGCCGAGCACCGCGGCGATACCCAGAGTGACCAGCCGGTGCTGCCAGCCCACGTGGTCGAACACGGCCGAGGCGCCGCACGCGAGCACGAGCAGGCCGTAGGGGGCCAGTACCCACACCAGGTCCCACCGCTGCTCCCTGCGCAGCCCGAGCTGGTCATCCACCGAGGTCACCCGCCCATTGTCCGGCTCGGGTAGGTCAGCCGTCGCAGCAGCACCTCGGCGGGTCCGCGCTTGCGCGCGCGGCGCAGCAGGTCGGCCAGCAGCACCGACACCAGCCAGGTGCCCAGGGCCACCACAGCGACCTCAGCGCTACCCAGCGTCGCGCCGAGCCCCAGGGTGTAGGGCACCAGCAGCGCCACGAAGACGATCGACTGGAACAGGTAGCAGCTCAGCGACCGCTCCCCGCAGGCGGCGAGGGCTCGGACCACCGAACCCCGCCGATCACCGATCCGGCTCGCGGCGAGCCCGATCAGCGCCGCGTAGCCGAGCCCACCGGCGATGCCGCTGACCGCGTGCAGCGCGGAGATCGCCCACAGCGTGCCCAGCCCGGTCGGCTCCCAGAAGTGGCCGACCGCGAGGGCGACCGGGAGACCACCCGCGAGCGCGGTGGCCAACCCGATCACCGCGGTGCGCACGAGCAGCGTGCGGTGCCGGGCGGGGTCGGCGAGCACCCCGCGCCGCGCGGCCCACGTGCCGACCAGCGCGGCGGCACCGACACCCACCATGCCGACGGGCACCATGAGCCACTCGATGGGGCGCATGACCAGTGCCTCCACGGGGTTCTCGATCTCGAAGGAGAAGAAGAACTCCCGGTCCCCGGTGACGGGCAACATGTTCGCCGCGCCCTGCACCACGGCCACCACCAGCAGCCACGCACCCGCGGCGACCAGCAACGTGCGGTCCTTCACCCTGGTCAGGCCGACCAGCACGAACCCGAGCACCCCGTAGAGGCCGAGCACGTCACCGGGGAACAGCAGCAGGGCGTGCACGAACCCGAACATGATCAGCCACCGGCTCCGGCGCCGCAGCAGCCGCTTGGCCTCGCGCTCGGGCACACCGGCGTCGCGGTGCCGCTGGAACACCTGCACGACCCCATAGGCGAACAGGGCGGCGAACATCGGGTAAGCGCGCGCGTCGACCAGAGCCACGTCGATGACGCTGACGATCCGGTCGAGCATCCCGGTTTCCACGATGTGCTGGCGGATGCCGTAGGGCCGGTCGTGCAGGTAGTACACGGAGTTGGCCAACGCGATCAGGGCGAGCATCAGACCGCGGGCGAGGTCCGGGGCGAGCGAACGGTCCCGACCGGACACCGGCCGCACCCGCGCGGTGGCTTCGTTGAGCGACATGGTGCCAGCGTGCTGCCCGAACGCGGGGTCGCGGATCGGCGGTTCGACCGAAAGCCGGGGTCCACCGCTCGGTGCACGGCATCAACCACCTGGCTGATGCGCGGTTCCGTGAGCATGTTCATCTGGCCGGGCTGTGGTGGCGCTCGGGATGAGCGCCACCACACCGGTTCTAGTCCGCGTAGGTGGTGAGGTCGAACTCCGCGGTGCTGGTGCCCGACACCCACTGGTTGAGCGTGCTGGTGACCTGGCCGCAGTTGCGGAACGGCGGGATGGTGAGGCTGCCGTTGAGCCGGTTGGGCGTTCCGTTGAACTTGAAGTCCGGCCCGGAGGTCAGCGGCAGGGACACCACCGTCGAGCAGTTCGGCGTGAGGTAGGTGCGGTTGCCGATGGTGATCCGCGGGACGGTGACCTTCTGGCGGGTCGTCACCGTGAAGACGCCCGCCTGGTAGGTGCCGGTGGCGGGTGCGACCGGGGTGAACTCGACGCGCGCGCTGCCGTACGTGCCGAGGCGGGCCTGGGTGGGCGCGAAAGTCAGGTTCGAGGTGTGCGTGGAAGGTGCCAACTCGAGCTTGGTCGTCTGCTCACCCAAGATGTCGACGTGCGTGCCTCTAATGCCGATCGCGCCGCTGACGTCGAAGTAGTGGTAGGCGAAGAAGTCCTTGGTGCGGATCGGGAAGACCTCACTGCGCCGCTCACCACCCATGTCGATGGCCTTCACGCGCACGTAGTAGGTCGTGTTGGGCTTGAGGCCGGTGATGGTGCCCGTGGTGTTCGACGGGCCGATGACCCGGACGGTGGCGACCTCGTCGACCAGGATGTCATACCCCAGGGGCGGGCCCATCAGACCGCGGGTGGGATCCCACGACACGGTGATGCTGTCGGTGGTGACGTTGGTGAACTTCAAGTTGCGCGGCGCCGGGTGGTATTCGGCGATGATGCTGTCGGTGCGGATGGTCATCCAGCGGCGCGGCTCGGCCAGCGTGCACTGGGTGTTGAGACCTCCCCGGACGACCTGGGAGGTGTCGGCGCGGCGCGCCGAGAGGTTGAGCGACAGGCCGGTGACGTCGACGTAGTTGGTGCCGACGAGGTAGCTGGAGTACACCGGGGCGGTGTACCCGACGACGGGGAGGGTCAGGTCCTGGCCAGGGACCAGCGGGGCCTTGGTCATGTGCAGCGTGTTGACCCCCTGGACGCTGTAGGTGCCGGTGACCGCGACCTTCAGGCTCACCTGCCCCTCGATCGTGGTGGCACCACGCGCGATCAACGCGTCAACCGCCGCGGCGGGCAGGGTCGCGGCACCGGTGATCCGCCGCATCTCCGCCCCGGGGCTGATCAGCGCCGGGTTCTCCACATCGGCGCTCGCGGCCACCCGCACCGACCCCACCACAGGATCGGCGCACTGCCCGGTCACCTCCACCGACATCACCTGGGCGACCGCCGGGACCGCGGTCACCACCGCCACACCAACCGCCACCACCACAGCGGCGGCCATTCTCCTTGTGCGCACGGGCCATCCATTCGCTAGGGAAGCAGGGTGATCCCAATGCTAGGGTCGCTTTCTTTACCTGCCAAAGGGATTGCGCCGAATGCAGGCCAATGCTTCTTTCCTCGAACAGTTGACCCAACGCACAATTCGATCGCCGTGAGCCGCTGGGCAGTTCTCGCTGGCGTGCCGCTGGGTGCGCTCATCCGGGGGGTGCGGTGCTGGGTGGCCGTCGGGCTGGGTGGGGCGGACCGAGTACGGCGACCAGTTGGCCGCGCTGACCTGACGCGGCCCCTGCTGAGGCAGTCGGGGCCGGGGCGGGCGGCGTCAGCGGGGTCCGGTCGGGACGGCGGAAAGGTGCTGGTCGGAAACGGGCCGCGCGCGGGGGTCGATCTCCACCTGGCAGGTGTGGACCGGCGGTGGGGAGTGCGGATGAAGATCGGCTGGGTCAAGTGGGTCAAGGTGTTCGACGCCGATGAGGACAAGGCGGAGATCGCGCGGCTGCGGGAGTTGCTCAACACCGAGGACGAGGTGTGGGACGCCATCCAGGGTGCGCTGGTGCCCGACACGAAGTTGACGACCAGTGAGCTGAGCCTGCCCGAGCTGCGGGAGGTGCACGAACTGCTCAAGGACCGGGTCAAGTCGCCGTTCCTGGAGGCGACGGAGGTGGCGGCGCTCGCCGAGGAGATCAAGCTCCGGTCGGATCCGCGGTGGATCGAGGAGCAGGTGCGCAAGGCCGCCGAGCGCAAGGAGGCCCAGCGGTTGACCGAGGCGCGGGTGCTGCGCGAGGGGCTGACCGCGCTCGGCGGCACCGGCACCAAGTGGAGCGACCGCGCCGACGAGATCGCCGCGTGGTGGAAGGCGGTGAAGGAGGCCGAGGCGAAGGAGACCTGGGCCGGGGCGTTCGCGGCCAACCGGATCTCCGCCAGGCAGGTCAACACCGCGGGCCGGGGCGGCAGCTTCTCGGTGGTCAACCTGCACGAGCGCAAGAACACCGACAAGCGGCGCGAGATCGTGCTCGACCGCACCGTCGAGGGCGTGCTGGAGCGGCTCAAGCCCGGCAACTTCCGCGACCCGATCACCAGCGCGAACTCCAAGGTGCGGCTGGGTTTGCACGACCTGAGCGCCTCGCTGCTTGACTCCGGCGAAGGCAAGCCGACGCTGGACAAGCAGCTGAAGTTCTACAAGGACGCCACCCTGGTGCTGATGCCGGTGCCGACCGAGCGGGACTCGAAGATCTTCCACGCGATCTGCTCGCTGACCGAACCGGACGCCGACGCCCTGCGCGCCATGCGCAACCGCTTCACCAGGATCCGCCTGGCCCAGGGCAGCGACATGCACACCATCTTCGTCGACGACTCCACCGGCGCGCCCGCCCAACCCCAGTTCCGCTACGGCGTCACCGGCCGCGTCCACCTCCGCAACGGCGACGTGGTCGGCGCCGACGCCGACTACCTGGCCGCCCGCCGCACCAACGCCCTCGAGCACAGCGCCATCCTCGGCGACGGCGCCACCCAACCGGTCAACGAGATCGTCATGGTCTACCGAGAGCACGCCTCCGAGGTCTTCCCCCTGTTCGTGAAGTGGGACGAGGACAACAAGCGCTTCAACGTCCTCAAGCGAACCAACCTCAAGGAAACCACCGGCGACCACATCGACAACAAGGGTGCCTGGCACGACGCCGAGAAGTAGCGCGCCCCGGGTGTGATCGTCCGGCTCCGGTGGTACGTGAAGGGTGATCGCGTACGGACAACGGGTTGGGAGTGGCCATGCCTAGGGTTCAACAGCACCGCCGTCGACTGCCGGGCAGCTGGTTCCGCACGACATCGGTGCAGAGCCACTACCGCAGGTCACCGGCCCTGATCCCGACCATCGTGGCGGTGGCGTTGGCGCTGATCCTGCTGGCGGTGTTGGTGTTCTGAGGTGTGCTTGGAGGGGGCCGTCCGGGTGGGCGGCCCCCTTTGGCGTGTTCGGGGCGGCTTCCGGGGTCGGCTCGCCTTCGGCATTGCGCTGGATCCGTGGGTGGTGCGGTGTGCTCGATGGGGCGAACTTGTTTTGCGCGGGGCCCCTGCGCCAGCCGTGGCAGGACCGCAAAGCTGGGGCCGAAAAGCATGGCCCTGTCCGCGCAGGAACGCTACGACTGCCGCCACCCCACGCAAAACAAGTCCGCCCCATCGAGCATTGGGTGGGCGGCTTCCTAGGAGCGGTGGTCGGCTTGGGTGGTCGGAGTCGGGTGGTTGAGGTGGCACTGGCTGTTCCGAGTGTCCAGTGGCCGGGCTGGCGGGGCTGACTCGGCGGGCCGGGTTGGCATCGGCGGCTTCCTGGAGCGTGGCTAATTCCTGTTCACACCCGAGTCCCTGTTCTGGTAATCGCCTGATTTCCGGGGTGAATCGGCTTCGGATCGTGTGTCCTGGCCGCCCCACCTGCACTGGCTGGTAGTCGGATCCGAGGGTCCAGTCGAGGTTTCAAGGAATGGGGTCAAGTCTGTGAAAAGTGGCCCCACGACTGTCCCTTGTCTGTCAGGTGTGTGAGGTAGGAGAGTCTTTGCTCAGCGACCGGAAGTCCCACCGGTCGCCAGGGATTGGTGTTCGGAGAGTGTGGGTTGTCCATTCTCCAATCCTGCGTGCGCCGACCCTGGTCAGGAAAGGCTTGGATCATGTCGTTCAGCGTGAAGAAATCGCTCATCGCCGCTGCGGCGGCTTCGGCGTTGGTTCCGTTGGGGTTCGCGGTGAGCGGGTCGGCGACGGCGGCGCAAGAGCAGCAGCCTAGGTACCAGCCGGAGATGGTTTCGGTGTTGGCGAAGACGTTGGGGGTGGATGAGAAGGGGGCGGTCGCTCGGTTGGACAAGGAGGCCGACCAGCAGCAGCGGCTCGACGGGTTGACCCGGAGTGGTGTGCGGGTTGACGGCGCTTTTGTGGACGGGAACGGGAACCTGACCGTCAACACCGCGGACGCGGGGGTGGCGGCGAAGGTCAGGCAGGCCGGGTTGACCGTGCGCACGCCCGCTCGGGGCGAGGCCGCGCTGAACAAGGTCCAGGCGCAGCTCGACCAGATCGCGTCGCGGCAGGTGCCCAGCGGTGTCGCGGCGTGGAGCGTCGACCTGGCGGGTGACGTGGTGAAGGTGGAGGTGACCAACGCGGCGAGCCCGCAGGCCAAGGCGTTCCTGGCCGAGGCGGCCCGGTTCGGGTCGGCGGTGCGGGTGGAGAACACCGCGACGACCCTGCAGGCGCAGGCGACGGTGTACCCGGGCAGCAAGATGAACATCAACGGCGGCAGCGGCTACTGCTCGGTGGGCTTCGGCGCGCGCAACTCCTCCGGGGTGCAGTACCTGGTCACCGCGGGCCACTGCGTCGCGGGTCTGCCGTCTCTGCACTTCAACGGCGCCGCGTTCGCGAAGGGCACCAACACCCGCTACGCGCTCGGCAGCAACAGCGTGGACATGGGTGTCGCCAAGATCAACTCGGGCAACTCCATCGCGACGCAGGTCGGCACCTGGGGCGCCCAGGGCACCATCGCGGTGCGCGGCGGCACCAAGGCGGCCGTCGGCGCCTCGATCTGCAAGTCCGGCGCCACCACCGGCTGGACCTGCGGCACCATCAAGGCCTACAACGTCACGGTCACCTACACCGACCCCAACGGCGGCCCGAACACCGTGGTCCGCGGCCTGGGCAGCTCCACGGTCTGCACCATGGGCGGTGACAGCGGCGGCGCCTACATCTCCGGCAACCAGGCCCAGGGCATGACCTCCGGCGGCCCCACCGGCCAGCAGTGCACCTTCAACGGCGGCAACCAGAGCGGCAAGTCCTCGTACTTCCAGCCGCTGAGCGACGCCCTGTCCTACTACGGCCTCACCCTCAACGTCGGCTGATCCCGACTGGTCACGCACCGTCGCTGTCACCCACACAGGGGTGGCAGCGACGGTGTCGTTCGGGTGATACTGCCCGCTCGCCATCCGACACATCCCGCACGAGGAGGGCCGTGACCCGGTTCCCGCCCCCCGAGAGCACCGAGGACCGCCGCCGACCAGGTCGGGACGAGGAGACCTTCGGTGCGGCGCTGCGGGCCGCGATCACCCGGCGGGACCTGACCCTCGACCGGATCCGCAGCAGGCTGGCCGCGCGCGGCGTCGACATCAGCCTCGCCACCCTCAGCTACTGGCAGCAGGGCCGCAGCCGCCCGGAGCGGCCCAAGTCGCTGCGCGCGCTGCGGGAGTTGGAAACGATCCTCAACCTGCGGCCGAACGCGCTGTTCGACCTGCTCGACCCGCCCAAGCCGCGCGGTCGCCCGCTGACCGCGGGCAAGGTCACTGGCCGTCACCTCTACGGCGAGGACTCACCCATGCGGCGGCTGCTGGGTACCTCGTTCGAGCAGTTCAACGAGGGCATCGTCGTGCTGACCATGACCGAGACCTGCACCGTCGACGCGACCAGGTCGCTGCGTCGCATCTCCACCACACAGGTGCTGCGCGCGGTGCAGGACGACCAGGACCGGTTCCTGTACGTGCACGGCGTCGACGAGGGCGACGTCATGCCCTCGGAGGTCCGGGTGCACTCGGGCAGGCTCGGCGACGTCCGGGTCGACCACGAGGCGGGCTTCCTCGCCGCGGAGATCCGCTTCGACCGGGCCCTGGCCAAGAACGAGACGGTGGTCGTCGAGTACGACACCGTCCTCGGTGAGAGCGCGGTCCCCTCCCGGGCGCACGAGCACCGCTTCCGCACCCCCGTGCACGCGTTCCTGCTGCGCGTCCGGTTCGACCCCACCGACCCACCCACCCGCTGCGTCGGCTTCTACCGCCCCACCGTCCCCGCCGCCGCCAAACAACGCCAGCGCCTGCTCCCCGACGCCACCCACACCGTGCACACCTTCATCCCCAAGTGCGCCCCCGGCGTCTACGGGATGTCCTGGCGCTGGGAGTGAAGCCCTAGTCGGCGAACCCGTACCGGTGCGCCCACTGGTCGACCATGGCGATCAGTTCCCGCACCTCGGCCTGGCCCCCCGGGCTGTGCGCGAAGGCCTCGTCCACGCCCGCGGGCATGTCGTGGAGGATCACGCGGACGATCGCGCGCACCTGCTCATCGGTGTAGGCGTACAGCATCAGGTACTGGATCTCGACGGCGAGTTCGGCGGCGAGGTCCGGGTCGTCGACGCGTTCGGCGATGAACGCGCGGATCCAGTAGACCACCCCGGTGGTGCAACTCCAGTGCACCTCGTCGGCACTGGGGCCGCGGGTGCGGCTGAGGATCACGTCACCGGACATCCAAATCTCCACTGAGGACACTTGCAGGCACCGTACCCACCCGGCGCCGGTGCCTGCCACCGGATTCGCGATGACCGACGGTGCGACGGGTGTCCGGTCGCGACTCCGAACGGGTGATCTCAGCGCGTGGAACGGATTCCGGCGCCGATTCGGTGACTTTCCGGCAATGGTCGCGCCATAGCCGCAGGGTGCACCCGGGGCGCGTGTTACACAATGGGAAGTGGGAACGGTGTTGGGCGAACTCCACCCGTTTTCCTGCGAAGCTTTTCCCAGGCCCCACTCGGAGGGCCAGTGAGGGAAGGCGCATCAATGTCCATTTATTTCCGCGCGAAACTCGCCACCGCCGCGGTCGCCGCCGCGGCGGTCACCACAGCGCTCGCGTCACCGGCGCAGGCGGCAGAAGGCCAGGTCAGGGCCGCGTCCGGCACCGCGGTGACCGGCTCGTACGTCGTGGTGTTCAAGGACGGCACCGTGCACGCGGCGGCCGCTGACCACGCCACGCGCTACGGCGGAACCGTGACCCACACCTATTCCACGGTGTTGTCCGGGTACTCCGCGAAGCTGTCCGATCGGGCCGCGCGCCGAATCGCCGCCGACCCATCGGTGGCTTATGTCGCGCAGGACGAGGTGGTCGGCATCCAGGGCACCCAGGCCAACCCGCCGTGGGGCCTCGACCGCATCGACCAGCGGAACCTACCGCTGAGCAAGTCCTACACCTACCCGGACAACGGCGGCAGCGGCGTCACCGCGTACGTCGTGGACACCGGTGTGCGGATCAGCCACTCCGAGTTCGGCGGACGGGCGCGCAACGGGTTCGACGCGGTCGACAACGACACCGTCGCGCAGGACGGCCACGGGCACGGCACGCACGTGGCGGGCATCGTCGGCGGCCGCACCTACGGCGTGGCCAAGCAGGTCAGCATCGTCGCGGTGCGGGTGCTCGGCAACAACGGCAGCGGCAACATCTCCGGTGTCGTCGCGGGCATCGACTGGGTCGCCAAGGACGCGGCGGGCAAGAAGGCCGTGGCGAACCTGAGCCTCGGCGGCGGCACCAACGCCACCGTCGACACCGCGGTGCAGAAGGCGATCCGAGCGGGCGTCACCTTCGTCGTCGCCGCGGGCAACTCCAACGCCGACGCCGCAGGCTTCTCCCCCGCCCGGGTCCCGGAAGCGATCACCGTCGCCGCCTCCGACAACACCGACCGCCGGGCGTCCTTCTCCAACTACGGCAACGGCGTAGACCTCTTCGGCCCCGGCGTCGACATCAAGTCGGCCTGGCGCACCTCCGACACCGCCACCGACACGGTCAGCGGCACCTCCCAGGCCACCCCCCACGTAGCGGGCGCCGCCGCCCTCTACCTGACCGGCCGCACCGCCACCCCCGCCCAAGTCCGCGACGCCCTGGTCGCCGCGGCCACGAAGAACAAGATCACCGACCCGCGCAGCCCCAACAACCTCGTCTACACCGGGGCCTGACACCCGCGAGCCCGTGCCCGCCCCGGACAGGCACCGGGGCGGGCACGCTCTGTCGTGGCTCGATCGGCTCGCCTGCGGCATTGCGCTGGATCGTGGTGGTCCGGTGTGCTCGATGGGGCGAACTTGTTTTGCGCGGGGCCCCTGCGCCAGCCGTGGCAGGACCGCAAAGCTGGGGCCGAAGAGCATGGCCCTGCAGCGCACAACGCTACGACTGCCGCCACCCCACGCAAAACAAGTCCGCCCCATTGAGCAGTTGGCACCGGAGGTTCCGAGTGTCCAGTGGCAGGGCTGGGTGGGACGACTCGGGGAGTGTTCTGGCACCAGTGACTTTCGAGTGTCCTGTGGCTGGCAGGGGTGTGGGCATTGTGGACGCGGCCTGGTCGCCAGGAGGCGGCATACTCGGCGGCGTGAGTGATGACTTGGGCGGGAGTTGGGCGGAGTACGAGTGCCCTGACGTTCCCTCGAACGATCGGTGTGTGGCGGCGCTGGGGTCGGGGTGGCTGGTCGCGGGGGACGTCGGGTTGGTGGAGATCGGCGACTCCGGAGTTCGACGGGTGCGGGGAAGGGTGGAGCTGCAGCCGAAAGGATCTCGGGAGCGGTTGGCGTTGCACACGTCGGCCGATGGGCGGTTCGCGGGGGTGGTGGTGGATTACGGGGACACCGGGGTGGTGGTTGACCTGTCCACCGGCTTGACGACGCTTGAGGTGGGGCGGGGGGACTATTGCTCTGGGGTGACGCCGTTTCCGTTCGGGTTTGTGGGGGCGGGGGAGGACACCGCGGTGGTGGCGGCCAGTCGGTGGAACCGGTTGGACGTGTACGACGCGGGGAGTGGGCGGTTGTTGACGGGGCGGGAGTTCGACGATGACAACGAGTTGGACTACTTTCACGGGGCGTTGGCGGTCAGCCCGTCGGGGCGGTGGGTGCTCGTCGACGGGTGGGTGTGGCAGCCAGCGGCGGCGCAGGTGGTGATCGACCTGGCGGCGTGGCGGGCCGGGGCGGTGTACGCGGCCGAGGCCGACGCGGGCGTCGGCTACCCCGACAACTGGGACCGGCCGGTGGCGTGGGTCGACAACGACACCGTCGCGGTACAGGGGTACGGCGGCACCAGGGCGGTGGAGATCCCCAGCGGGCGTGTCAAGTGGACGATCGACGGCGCCGAAGGTCCTCTGTGGTCAGATGGAGCCCTGCTCTACGCCGCCGCGCCGGGGGGCCTTCAGGTGTGGTCGACCGAGACGCGGGAGCGGGTTGGGGTGCTCGCCGGGTACCGGCCCGTGGCGCGGAACCCGGCGACGGGGGCGTTCGCCGAGTTCCGCGACGGCGCGCTGCGGTGCTGGCGGCCCTGACGGCGGATTTACGCGACTCCGCACCCGAGGTGGTGGAGAAAGAATTCCGCCGGGGGTGCGGGAATGTCCAGTATTTGTCGTGGATTCTTCGAGTCGCGTACCAGGACTCGATTGGTCGCGCGCGCGATTTCGACGCAGTTCCCGCCCAGAGAACGCGTGCTGCGCCGCCAGGATGACATCTCTCGCATGGTTGTTCCCCTTCGGTGTCCCCTTTTCCCGGGACCCATTATCGGGAGCCGGGAATGCCTTCGAATCCGCCGAGCGGGTGTGCCGGGGGCCACGGACGACACACCTCGCGATCGGCGACTCTGAGTAGTCGCACGTGCACCTGCGGGTGCGATCAAGGGTGAACCGATCGGCGCAGTAGCCGCCTGTCAACCCTGTTGCGCTCGTGATAACGTGCGAACACGTGGCCCAAGTGGCCGATAAGCCGATTGCGGGTCGGCCACTCCGCCCCCCAACGGAGGACCCCGATCGGGTGACAAGGAGTGATCATGACCGACGGCCGGGCCGAGCTCCGGCCGCTGGTGCTGCGGCACTGGCTGGCGGAGTACCTGGGTGCGGCGCGGACCACGGCCGGGATGAACCAGGCCGCGGCCGCCGCCGCGCTTGGCTGGTCGGTGAGCAAGCTCAACCGGGTCGAAACCGCCGCCGTCGGCATCCAGATGACCGACGCCAAAGCGCTGCTGGACCTCTACGGCGTCACCGACCCCGACACCGTCGAACGCGTGCTGGCGATGGCCCGCCGGGCCAGGCGGCGCGATCCGTTCGCGCCCTACCGCAAGCACTTCAGCGAGGCCTACGACCTGCTCACCGCCTACGAGGCCTCGGCGTCGGAGATCTGGTCGGTGGACACCGTGGTGCTGCCCGGCCTGCTGCAGACCCACGGCTACGCGCACGCCCTGCTCTCGGTCCGGCACTCCGACGAGCCGTTCGACGCCCTGCTGCGCGCGCGCATGGTGCGCCAGCGGCTGCTCGACGACGGCCCGAAGTCGACCTTCGTGCTGGACGAGGCGCTGCTGCACCGCCGGATCGGCGGGCCCCAGGTGTTCCTGGCGCAGTTGGAGCGGCTGCACGAACTGGCCAGCAGGCCGGACCTGGACGTGCTGGTGTTGCCGTTCACCGCCAGCGCGCACCTGGGCCTGTGGGAGCCGTTCATGGTGATCGAGATCCCCGGCTCGCCGCTGGCGGAGGAGCCCAACGAGGTCGTGGTCTACCGCGAGTCCGGCGACAGCGAGCACCTGCTGCGCGGCCCCGACCAACAGATCAAGACCTACCGCGACGGCTACACCGCGGCCGCGGCGCAGTCGTTGGGCGCGGTGGAGTCGCTGGCGCTGATCGCCGAACTGCGCGACCGACTGGCTGTCGAACTCGCCAGGTGAGTACCCCCTCCCCCACCCCAGATCTCCCGGAGCACCGCCATGGGCGACCACGCGCGCGAGAAACCACCTGACGCACCCGCCCCGGCCGCGGGAGAGCGGCTCGCCGTGCTCAACTGGGTCAGCGACACGGCGGGCCGGACGATGCGGACGCTGCAGAGGTGGCTCGAGAGCGACTCGGAACTGGTGCGCGGCTTCGGCATGGTGCTGTGCGCCATGTTCTTCATCGTGGCGCCCTTGGTGGTGGCGTCCTTCTGGGTGCCGCCGGTGCCGTTGGCCCTGCTGGCGTTGTCAGTCGCCGGTATCAGTGGCACCTGGCTGCTCAGCACGTTCGTACGCGGCCGTCGCGAGGTCAAGGCCGACGCCGACCGACAGCGCGACGACAGCACCGGCCGACAGGGCCAGCGGCAGGTTGCCGGTGGCGTGGTCGAGCGCCAGGGCGGCTCCGGTGGCGACCACGCCCCCGGCGACCGTCAGGACCAGCTTGGGTAGCAGTCGGACACGGCGGGTGGGCATCGTCGGCGGTCACTCCACTCACATCGACCCGGCTGCGGTGATCATGATCTTCCCATGGCCGCCAGCGGCCACACCCCCGCGTCGGGGTGTGCGCACGGGGCGTTACACGGCCCCGCGGACAGCGGCCCGGGAATGGCGGCCGTTGCGGGCGTTGACCACCCGCGTCGCGGCTTTCTGCCACTTTTCTCCGCGGACGCGGAATTCGGTCAGTCGCGAACCGTGGTCACCTCGAGGGTGAAGTGCAGAACGCGGCCGGTCATGCCGGGCAAGGCGGTCACACCGAAGTCGAACCGGTTGACCGTGGCGGTGGAGCCCGCGGCGGACTCGGCGACGGTGACGCGGCCCTCGGTGAGCGGGAAGGACCCGGTGACCGGCAACAGGCCGAAGACGTGCCTGGTGCGGAACCGGACCGCGGATCGGCTCGGGTCGATGGCGTAGGTCCCCGGCGGGATTCCGTGGCCGGTCATGCTGTCCCCCAGTGTGCGGCGTGACGTGGTGCCGCCGCAGTGTAGTGCGGCGCGCCGACAGGTGTCTCGCGCACGGGAAGTGTTGGTGGTCAAGCGAAACCGGGCCGTACGGGTGGTTGGGAAACGGTAACCGCGCCCAGGGGTGATCTTGTCCGCTAGATTCCGCTCACCGCCGGTTCCCTGACCCGAGAGGTTGATCCGTGCGATTCCCCGCGAAGAGACACATCCCGGCCGCGCTCGCGCTCGCCGGTCTCACCCTGCTCGCGGTGCTGACCCCGTCCGCGACCGCCACCCCAGACCCGACGACCTCCGGCGCCGCGCGCGCCTCCGGGACCACGACGCCCACGACACCGAGCCCGCGCCCGCCCTGCCCCTCGACCAGCACGACGTACACCACCTACACCACCACTCCAACACCAACCACCCCAACGACCGCGCCGCCGTCACCGATGCTGACGAGCTGGCCGACGTTCCCCTCCCAGCCGCCGCGGCCGGGGGTGAACTTCGCCCTGGAGGGCTGGGCGCAGAGTTCGTCCGCCTCCCCCGGGTACGAGGCGGGCAGGGTGAACGACAACAACACCAGCTCCGAGTTCGGTTGTGCGCACAGCTGGACCAACGACCAGGGCCGCTCGCCCACCACGAACCCCGAGTGGGTGCAGGTCCGCTGGGCGCTACCGCAGCAGGTCAGCCGGGTCGTTGTGATCACCACCGACGGGTACCAGCTGCGGGACTTCGACGTGCAGGTGCTCAACCAGAACGAGCAGTGGTGGGACACCGTCGCGTCCGTCAACTACAACACGCAGAGCACGGTCACCGCGTGGTTCCCCACCAGGCCCACCCGGGGCGTGCGGGTCCTGGCCAAGGTCGGTCCGTCGCACGCTCCGCAGTACACCAGGGTGAACGAACTCCAGGTGTTCCTCTACTGATCCGCCCGGCCCCGGGTGGGTTCTCCCCCACCCGGGTCCTGCGCGGTAGCGGCTACCCACGCCCGCACCGCGCCCAACCGCGTCCGTGCAGCAGCGGAGAACCCGCCCTGCGCCAACATGTCCGCGAGCGCTTCATCCACTGTGGACCTATGCCCGGTACGCACAAGCAGTTCGGCGGCGGCGATGCCCGATCCCGCCTGGTGACCGTGGTGCACGGCGATGTCGGTCCAGAGCCGCACCGCCTGCGGTAGCAGGCCGAACTCGGCGACCTGTCGCGCGACATCGAGCCGGAGTTGGGCGGGGAGGTCTCGCTTGAGCACCTCGACCACGAGCTCGTCGGCGCCGCGCACGCCATAGACCTCCAGCCAGGACTCGGCGATGTCGGCCAGCGCGCTGTCCTCGATGTTCATGGCGTAGCCGAGCGCCTTGCGGAAAACGCCCGCCGCCTCGTCGTGCCGCCCGTCTTCGTGCAGGCCCGCCGCCAGCTTCCGAAGTTCGTCGCAGGAACAGAGGTGCAGCTGAGCGAGTACCGCGTCAAGCAGGTCCGCCCTCGTGCGCTCAGGCGCGTCCGACCCGAAGTCCAGGTGCGCCTCCAGGAGAACACGCGGCTCGGGCTTGCCGTCGACCACGCGCCGAACCAGGTCTGCCGCCTGGTCGGACATACCTTCGCGGTGCAGCAAAGGCGCCGCCTGCGCGATGAGGGCGGGTGACCTGCCCAGGGCGTCCTCCAGCACGATCGCCCGGTCGGACTCGTCGCCGACCTTCAGCAGCGTGCGCACCGCCCACCAGTAGTCGTACTTCGTCATCGACGGCTCTGCGATCAGATCGCGCAAGAACGGACGGGCCAGGGCGGCCTGTCCGCGCGTGGCGAGGGCATCGCCGAAGAACATGCGGTGTTCAAGCGAGAGGGGCCACGCGAGCACCTCTGCCACAAGCGATTCCGGTGCTGTCCCGGCCGCAAGGACGAGGGCGACCGCCTGCCTCATCTCCGCCACGTCCACCGAGTGGTTGAGGCAGGACCTGGCCAGTGCCGCGGCGTCTTCGGGGCTGTGCTCGCGGATCGCTTCGGCGCAGCCAAGTACGTGGGCAGCCGGACGTGTCGCGGCGGACTCGACCAAGAGGGCGACCGCGTCGCGCCCTTGCGCAGCCAGCAGGACTCTCGCCGCCTCGGCGAACTCGTCCGCCGTGCTGTCGACGGCCAGTGCGTTGCGCGCGGCCCACGCGGCGTCCTCGCTCAGGCCGACCCGGCCCAGCAGTTCGGCGAGCCCCGCCCAGGTGTGCGTGCCGGTGTCGATGACCCAGTCCGCCCAGGAATCGCGGAACCGCAGCACTCCCGGCTCCGCCGAACTGCGGCGCGGGACCACATCGGGATCGGCGGCGGTGCGCGGATCCGCGCGGATCGCCGCGACGAGCTCGGTGGCCAACTCGGCGGCCGCGGCCGTCCTTTCGGCGTCGGCGAGCATCGCGATGTGCGCCATGGTGACCACGTAGTCCGGTGCCGAGCCGCTGGCCAGCCGGGTCACCAGCCGTTCGATCCTGGGTCCGCTGTCGGCCTCCAGCGCTTCGATCCCGGCGCAGATGTGCAGCAGGACATCGGGTTCGGCCCCGATGGCTTGATCTTCGAGCCAGGCGAGTGCGGCATCCCGGTCGTCGAGCACGCCCACCGCGACCACGGCTTCGATCCGGATGTAGGGCACCAGGTCGGTGTTCTCCCGCACCCGACGCAACCGTTGCACGACAACGTCTTGGTGGACCCCGATCGCGGCCAGCACACCGCGGAGCTTGGCCATCAACCGTTGCGGGTCCTCAGCCAGGCGCGAGAGCAGCAGCGCGTCGACGAGGCGGTCGACGATCTCGGTGGTGATGTCCCGGTCGACCGGGAGGTCGCCGGTCAGCAGCTTGCCCGCGAGGACGACGTGGTCGGTTCCCTTGGCGAGCAGCTCGCGCAGCACCAGGGTGAGGTCGTTGCCCTGGCTTCCCCACAGCACGAACGTGAACAGCGCGTAGTCCTGTGTGGACGGGCGCAGGCCGCGCTCGATCCAATCGTCCATCGCGGTGAAAGCGGGGTCGATGGCGCGGGCGTGGTTGCGGGCGGCGATGAACTCGGCGAAGGACTGGTGGGAGAAGCGCAGTGTGTCCTCGGTGCGGACGAACACGCCGCTGCTGGCCAGGACCGCGCGCATGTCCTCCTCCCAGTCCGCGGGCGGCCGCGGCACGGCGGTCTGGTTGGCGAGGACCCAGTCGCGGGCCGCGTCCCACAGCGGGGTGTCGGTGTCCAGGCGCACCACGGCCAAGGCCTCGATGAGGTCGACGCGGTGGTCGTCCATCCAGATGGCGAGGGCGAGCCGGTCCGGGGTGTGTTCGAGGGTGCGGCGCAACTCGTCGCGGGTGCGTCGCCCGCTGGTCTCGTCGGTGAGCAGGTAGTCCATGAAGCGCTGGTAGAGGCTGGCGGTGCTGCGCGGCAGTTCCCGGTGGGGTTCGAGGGTGTGCGCGATGGCGGTGATGGTGGCCAGCAACGGGTTGCGCACCAGCTCGCGCAGCCTGCCGCCGCTCACCTGGCTGACGAACGCCTCGGCGCGGGCGCGGGCGGTCAGCGCGCTCTGCGCCCGGAACCAGGCGTTGGCGAACTCGGCCAGCTCCAGCGCACCGAACGGCTGGATGGTGTACGAGTCGGCGCCGACCTGGTCGAAGGGGGCCATCTCGGCGTCGGGCAGCGGGCGGGTGGTGACCACGATCCGGTAGTGCTCGGAGCGGCGCATGCGGGCGGTGATGGCGCGCACGACCTGCTCCCGGGTGGCGCGGTCGGCGATCTCGTCCAGCCCGTCGATGAACACCAGCCAGCGGGCGCCGAACGCGCGCTTGGCGAACAGGGCCGGGTCCGGCGCGCTGGTGAGCAACCGCCCGACGGCGTCCTCGACCCCGGCGGCGAGCAGGTCGCTCCACGACCGGTCCTCGGCCAGGACGCGGGCCGGGATCCGCAGCGGCAGCACCGGTTCGCTCAGCGGCGGCTGCGCGCCCTCCACGCCGAGCCAGCAGTCGCAGATCTGCTGCACGTACATGTTGCCCAGCGTCGACTTGCCCGCGCCGGGTTCGCCGGTGATGACCAGGTGGCCGCCGCGGTCGAGCGCCTCGCCCGCGGACACGGGCCGCTCGGTGCCGTCCCCGGACGCGGCGGGATAGCCCCGGCCGGTGGTGTCGGGTTCTTCGCGGACCCGGATGCGCTGCTGCACGTACACCTTCGCCAACTCGGGGCGGCGCACCCCGAGCAGCCGGTACGGCAAGGTGTCGACGGCCTCGCGCTGGGCTTCGAGCAGGTCGACCAGGGCGGGCGTGATCTCCGGCAGGGGATCCCACCCGCGCAGTGGCGGGTGGTCGACCGGCTCGCCGCCGAAGACGACCTTGTCGATCCGGCCTGCCTGCACGACCGGTCCGGTGAAGTGGCCACCGGTGATCTCGTTGCGCGCGTCCGCCATCAGACCCCCTGGTGGACCCACCCTAGCGAACCCGCCGGGGCGAGTAGCGGGGGTCACATCGAACTTAGGTAAGCCTTCCCTTACTGTGAGGCGGTACCGTGTCGCCGGAGTGGGGAGTTGTTGGTGAGTCGTCCGCTGCGCATCGCTGTGGTCGGTGCGGGTCCCGCCGGGATCTACACCGTCGACGCGCTCATCAAGTCCGGCGCGCACGTCAGCGTGGACCTCTTCGAGCGGATGCCCGCGCCGTTCGGCCTGATCCGCTACGGGGTCGCGCCGGACCACCCGCGGATCAAGGGCATCGTGGACGCGCTGCACCGGGTGCTGGACAAGCCGGGGGTGCGGCTGTTCGGCAACGTCGACTACGGCACCGACCTCAAGCTCGACGAGCTGCGCCAGTTCTACGACGCCGTGGTGTTCGCCACGGGAGCGGTGGCCGACCGGCCGCTGCAGGTGCCGGGGGTGGATCTGGACGGCAGCCACGGTGCCGCCGACTTCGTGTCCTGGTACGACGGGCACCCGGACGTCGCCCGCACCTGGCCGCTGACCGCGCGGTCGGTGGCCGTCCTCGGCGCCGGGAACGTGGCGCTGGACGTGGCCAGGGTGCTGGCGAAGTCGGCCGAGGAGATGCTGGTCACCGAGATCCCGGACAACGTGCACGCGGGCCTGGCCGCCAGCGCGGTCACCGACGTGCACGTGTTCGGCAGGCGCGGCCCGGCGCAGGCCAAGTTCACCCCGCTGGAACTGCGGGAGCTGGACCACTCGCCGACCGTCGAGGTGGTCGTCGACCCCGAGGACATCGAGTTCGACGCGGGCTCCATGGCCGCGATCCGCGCGTCCAAGCAGGTCGACATGGTGGTCAAGACGTTGCAGGAGTGGGCGATCCGCGATGTCGGGACCCGCCCGCGCAGGCTGCACCTGCACTTCTTCCACTCCCCCGCCGAGATCCTCGGTGCCGACGGCAAGGTCACCGGCCTGCGCACGGAGCGCACCGAGCTCACCGGCGACGGCACCGTCCGCGGCACCGGCGTCTTCCACGACTGGGACGTGCAGGCGGTGTACCGGGCGGTCGGGTACCTGTCCTCGCACCTGGCCGACCTGCCGTTCGACCACGTGTCCGGCACCGTTCCGCACAGCCAGGGCCGGGTGCTGGACATGGACGACGACCTGGTGCCCGGCGCCTACGTCTCGGGCTGGATCAAGCGCGGCCCGATCGGCCTGATCGGGCACACCAAGGGCTGCTCGTCGGAGACCGTGGCCTCGCTGCTGGCCGACGCGCCCACACTGCGCCCGGCGCAGCACCCGGATCCGCGCGCGGTCGTGGCGTTCCTCAACGAGCGCGGCATCGAGTTCACCACCTGGCAGGGCTGGAAGAACCTCGACGCCTACGAGCGGGCGCTTGGCGCGCCGCACGGCCGGGAGCGGATCAAGGTCGTGTCCCGGTCGGAGATGCTGCGGGCCTCCCACCAAGGGTGAGCGGTCACCGGCCGGACAGGCCGGTTTCCGCGACACCGCGCACGAGGTAGCGCTGCAGCACGACGAAGACCAGCACGATCGGCAGCAGCGACACCGCGGCGGCGGCGAACAGCAGCGGGATCCTCGGGTTCTGGGCGGTGAGCAGGCTCGACAGGGCGACCTGCACGGTCCACGTCGAGGAGTCCTGGGCGATCACCAGCGGCCACAGGAACTGGTTCCAGCTGCCGATGAAGTCGATCACCGCGATCGCCGCGAGCGGACCGGTCGAGTTCGGGACCACGACGCGCCAGTAGACGCCCCAGCGGGAGAGCCCGTCGAGCCGCCCGGCTTCCTCGAGCGGCACCGGGAAGTCAAGGAAGTACTGGCGGAACAGGAAGACGTTCACCGCGCTGAACAACCCGGGGACCACCAAGCCGCGCAGGTCCGAGAGCCAGCCCAGGCTCGACACGACCACGAAGGCCGGCACGAACGTGACCGCGGCGGGCACCAACAACGTGGCGACGACCGCGTAGAGGACCTTGGGCGCGTGCCGGTACGGGATCCGCGCGAGGCCGTACCCCGCCAGCGAGCACAGAACCACCTGCCCGACCGTCTGGGCCACGGCGACAACCGTGGAGTTCAGCAGGCTGAGGACGAACGGGACATCCCGGTCGTCGAACACCTGCCCCAGCGCCGACCACCCCTCGCGCAAGAGCACCGCGAACGGCAGCAGGAACAGCACTGCCGTCACAGCCACAGCCGTCCAGCGCGCGACCGACCGCATCAGTTCGCCCTCCGCAACAGCCGACCGGACAGCAGCGTCGCCAGCGCGATCACCAAGGCGAGCACGATCGCGCCCGCACTGCCCCGACCCAGATCCTGGCCCCCGGAACCGAGCGAGGTGTAGTACAGGTACACCAAGGGCGGTCGGGCGAACGGCGGGTAGCCGCGCGAGTCGCCGAGGATGTTGTAGAACTCGTCGAACGCCTGGTAAGCGTTGATCAGGTTCAACGTGAGCACGGCGATCAACGCGCCCCGCAGGCCGGGCAGCGTGATGTGCCGGAAGGTCTGCCACCCCGGCGCCGCACCGTCGATCCACGCGGCTTCGTACAGGTGCTCCGGGATCCGTTGCAGCGCGGCGAGGAACAGGATCATGTAGAACCCCAGCTGCAGCCACAGCCGGGCGGTGATCAGCACGACCCAGTACAGCGGCGGGTCAACCGTTCCGATCCACGCCTGGGATTCCCCGCCGAACCACCCGAGCACGGTGTTCGCGACCCCACTGTCCACTCCGGAGAACAGCGACATCTTCCACACCAGCGACGCGACCACGTAAGAGCAGGCGAACGGCAGGAAGTACACCGACCGGAAGAACGCGCGCGCGACCCGGATCTGGTTGACCAGCAAGGCGAGCGTGAGCGAGAGGGCGACGGTGGTCGGGATGATGAACGCAGCGAAGACGGTGAACGTGCCGATGCTGTCGAGGAACGCGCGATCGGTGAGCACATCCAAGTAGTTCGCGACGCCGACGAACTCCGTTGGTGTGACGGTGTCGCGCGCGTCGAAGAAGCTGAGGTAGGCGCTCCAGACGATCGGGACATAGGTGAAAGCCAGCAGCCCCAGGGCGAACGGTCCGACGAACAGCCAGAACGTGAGCGCGGTGCGGCGCCGGGTCACCGGTCCAACCGGGCGATCTCGTCCCGCGCCACCTCCAGCGCCGCCCGCAACTCCCCCGCCGGATCCGCGCCCTGCCTGGCGATCCGCGACACCGCGTCGGACAGGGCGGTGTTGGCGCGCGACGACCAGCGGGCGGGGCTGGCGATGCGGCCGCTGCGGGTGACGAACTCGACGATCTCCTTGCCAGGGCCATCACGCAACGGTTCGGCTTGGGCGGCAAGGGACTTGCGGGCAGGCAGGTGCGCACCGAAGGCGGTGGCGAACTCGGTTTGGTGGTCGGCCTTGTCGACCCACAACCACTTCACGTACGCCTTGGCCGCGACGACATCGGCGCTGCGCGCGTTCACCATCGCGCTGTAGGCGCCGACCGGCACCGACTCGGCGCCCGAGGCGTCCAGACGCGGGAACGGCAGCACACCCACGTCGTCTCCGTGCGCGGCGACGATCTTCGGCAGGTTCCACAGCCCGGTCCACTGCATCGCGGCGAGACCGTCGACGAACGCGCCGGGATCGGACCAGTCGGTGGGTGCGCCGAGCAGCAGGCTGGAGTTGAGGTCGCGCAGCTTGCCGAACGCGGTGGCCGCGCGCGGGTCGTCGAAACCGGGCGCTTTGCCGTCCTGGGACAGGAAATCCAGGCCCGCCGACCACAGCAGCGGCGCGGTCAGCACCCCGACACCGCCGTCGTTGCCCGCGAACAGGCCTTTCACGCCGCTCGCCGTGAGGCGCTTGGTCGCGTCGACCAACTCGTCCACGGTGCGCGGCGGGGCGATGCCCGCCTTTTCCAGCAGGCTCCGCCGGTAGTAGAGGACCTGGGTGTCGATGGCCTGCGGGATGCCGTAGAGCGCGCCGTCGACGGTCTGGGAGTCCAGCAAGGTTCGCACGAAGTCGTCGCGGGTGTCCCCGAGCAGGTCGTCGAGCGGCACGACCTGCTTCTGCCGCACCCAGTCGACCTTGACCTGCGCCTCGAAGATGTCCGGCACGGCGCCTGCGCGCAGCGCGGTGACGATCTTCGAGTCGTAGTCGCCGGGGTTCCACTGCACCTCGACCTTCGCCCCCGGATAGGCGGCGGCGTAACGGCGAACGGCGTCTTGGACGCCGTCTTCCCCGTACGCGTGGTACCAGTGCCGAAGTGGGCCGTCAGCGGCTCCGCCCCTGCCGGTGTCGGACCCGCACCCGGCCAGCCCCAACAACCCCGCCGCCACCAGGAACGACCGGCGATCGACCCGCGCGCCCATGGCACCCTCCCCAGACTCGTCCTGAGGAAGATTGTCGAACCCCGGTGATCTTCTGTCGACTTTTCCCACCAGGAGGACCCCCGAGGTCCCTCCCGGCGGAAAAGGGGTACTCAGCCCTGCCCGGAGACCTCCGGTGCCGCGGTGTCGGTCGCGGTGTCGGGGGTCTGCGGGGCGGGCTCAGGCGCGTGGTCGGCCTGCAGGTCGATGAGACGGGTACGGCGCGGGTTGGCAACACCAGTGAAAGACATGTGCCTGATGTACCAAGGGGCACCGGTACCCCAAACGTTGACCCCGGTCACTTTTGATCTTGGTCACGTCCCGGGGCGAGCAGGAACAGCACCGACCCGGCCATCGCGCAGATCACCAGCAGCGGCACCCCGATCAGCAGCCCGACCGGCGCCAGGAACGCCGCGGCCGCGGCGAACCCGCGCCTGCCCCGGATCCCGCGCGGCGACCGGTTCGCGGCCCGCCGGAACTTGCCCACGATGTCCGGGTCGTCCTGACCCAGGCGCTGCTCGATCGCGGCCAACTGGCGCTGTTCGTAGTCGCTCAACCCCCGAGGACCCATCACTCCACCACCCTCACCGGCTCGTGCAGCAGAGGTGCCCCGGGTTCGCGGTGGTGAAACCCGCCGCACCCGCGCCTACTTCGGCGTGGACAGCACCACCACGCTGTCGACCTTCAGCTGAGCACCCTGCCCCCACAGCCGGTTCGACGGCAGACTGGCGTTGTCCAGGAAGGTCTGCGGGGTCGGCGCGCCCTTGAGGGTGTTGAAGTACTTGTTGGGGGCGTCGGAGATCCGGACCAGCCCCGGGCTGCCCTTCACGGACCCGGCGAGGAAGGTGAACATGCCCAACCCGCAGGCCAACTGCCGGGGGTGGACGTGCTCCTCGCGCCCGCCGAGGTCCATCAGCAGGTACTTGCGGTCGAGCACCCGGTGCCCGATCTTGTCCACCCGCAGCGCGCTGCGCCGGTCAACGCGCCATTCCACCGCGCCAGCGGCGTTGTCCAGCACGGTCTCCAGGACGTGGACCTGATCCGGCCGCCTGCTCGCCACGGGGACGGCGTAGGTGAAGGCGGCGTGGTCCTTGCCCGCGACGGGGAGCCGCTCGTAGATGGCGTAGATCGTGTTGTTGGTGAGCACGAAGTCGGCCACCACCTGAGTCTCGGTGTCGATCGTCGCGGTCGAGGTCGCCGCCAGCCGCAGATCCCCGTCCGGGTTGGCCACCGCAGCGCCGAAGGGGTGCTCCCGCACCCCGAACGTGCGCCCGGCAAGCGTGGTGCGACAGGTCAGCAGATGCCCGGGAGTGGCGTCGAACCCGGGGAACCCGCTGCTGGCGGTGTGGTTGACGGTGGTGATCCACTTCAACTGGTCGAGATCACCGCCGCCGCCCCGGCTCTCTGGAGCTGTGGTGAACCGGAACGCGGGCTCCCCGGTCCTCGGGTTGGTCCCGGTCGGCACGACGGTGAGCACCCCGTTGGCCGTGGTCGGCCTGGCGTCCCCGGTCGGGAAGCCCTCAGCGGGCCACGGAGCCCACTTCGCACTGCTGAACCCGTCGTCGAAGTCGTCCCAGACGAGCGTGAACCCACCGGTAGCGGCGGCGGTGGCCGGGACGGTGGCCGCCAGCGCCATGGCGAGGACGACCGAGGTGAGCTTTGCCGTTGAGCGGAGGGACACCTGGTACCACCTTCCCCTTAGCGGAACCCATTCCGTTTCTGCACCCACGATAGCCCAGAGACGCGCCCCCCTGGCAAGGGCCAAGATCGCGATTGCCGCCGTCTCCCGGAGTTGTCCACACCCCCAACCCGCGACAACCACACCCGACCAGCACTCCCCACTACACTGGATTCGGGGGCGACTCAGGCCGGTTCGATCTTGAACTCCTGGCCACCCCGAACCCGCCCCCTCTCAAGGCGGGCGCGGGCATACTCTCCTGATGATCGGTGGACCGCGGCGGGCGTTCCTCGTGGTGTCCGCCCTCCGCGACAAGGCGTGGTTGTGGACGCTCATCGGGCACCTGCACGATGTGCTCGACCGGGACGGCGTCGACCTGGTCTTCAAGGCACCGCACCGCGACTACGACGTGCTGGGGACCCGGCGGTTGTTGCGCGGCATCACGCAGCGGGGGGACGACCGGTGCGGGTTCGTGATGGTGACCGATCCCGCGCGGCTCGGGGCGGCGCTGCACGAGTTCAGCGCGGAGCTCGGCGGGCCGGTGGTGTACGTCGACGTTGAGCCGTTCACGCGCGAGGAGGACTACCCGGCGGTGACCGCGTTCGTGGGCTACTCGGCGCGGGAGATCGGAGTGACGGCGGGACGCTGGGTCGGGCGGGTACTGCCCGGGCCGGAGTCGGCGGTGCACATCGTGGCCAGTCGCGAGCACGCGGGACGGCAGGACGGGTTCGTGGAGGCGCTGCGGGCCGCACTGCCGGGGACGCGGGTCTCGGTGGACGACACCTGTGCGTTCACCAGGGCGCTCGCCCAGGACTCCGTGCGGGCCCGGCTCCGGCGCGGCCCGCTCGACGCGGTGTTCGGCACCAACGACGAGATGGCGCTCGGGGCGGTGGACGCGCTGCGGTGGGCTGATCGGGAGGATGTTTTCGTCGTCGGGGTCGATGGGGCGGCTGACGCGCTGGCGCTGATCGACGCGGGGGACAGTCCGTTGCGGGCCACGGTCGTGCAGGACTCGTACGCCATCGCCGAGGCGGCGGTCGACCTGATGCACCGGCTCCTCGGTGGTCGGCCGGTGCGGACGCGGACCTTCCTGGAGCCGGTCGTCCACCTCAACCGCACCCGCGAATCGACCTCGACGGGCCGTTGAGTCACCTGAGGGCGGCCGTGAACGCCTGGATCTTGGGGTGGTTCCCCGCGCTGCGGCGGGTGGTGGTGAAGAGGGTGCGGGCGGGGGCGCCGGGGAGGCGGCGGGTGGTGGTCGCGGGGTGGTCGGAGGCGCCGGAGAGGGCGGGCAGTAGGGCGGCGGCCAGGCCGTGTTCGACGAACCGCAGGTGGATCCGCAGGTCGGTCGAGGTGTAGCGGACGTCGGGTTCGAAGCCGGCTCGGCGGCACTCTGCGGTTGACCACTCCCGTGCGGTGGTGCCGTCGGGCTCCATCACGAACGGCCGCGCCGCCAGGCGGGGCAGTGAGCGCTCGCGCCACGCGGACGGGACCACCAACCGGAGCTCGTCGGCGAACAGGTCCTGGCGTTCGGTTTCCCGCAGCCGGGGCAGCGGGTGCCCGGGGTACTCCTCACCGAGCACGACGTCGAACTCGCCCGCGATCAGCGCCGGGAGGGCCACCTCGGACTCCAGTTCGGTCACCTCGACGCGCAGCCCGGGGTGCTGCCGCAGCAACCGGGTGAGCGCGGTGGGCACGAGGGTGAGCACGGCGGTCTGGAACGCGGCGACCCGCAGCGTGCCGACGGTTTCGTGCTGGGACCGCGCGAGCGCCGCCTCAGCCCGCTCCACTTCCTCGAGCAACACCTCCGCGTGCGCCACGAGGACCTCCGCCTGCGCGGTCAGCCGAACCCGGCGACCCACCGGCTCGAGCAGCTGGACCCCGGCCTCCTTCTCCAAAGTGGACAGCTGTTGCGACACCGCGGAAGCGCTGTAGGACAGGGCTTCCGCGACGGCAGCGATGGTGCCGCGGCGGGCGAGTTCGCGCAGCAACCGCAGACGTCGGAGATCGAGCACAGCACCTCCCAAACCATCGGATCTGCTTAGCATTATCGGCCATCTATCCGCACTGGACCTGTTGTGTCCACCGGACGACGATGGACGCCATGACGTCCTACTACTCACCAGCCGCTCGGGACTGGATCGGCCCGGTTGTGTCCACAGCGGCGGGCGCCTTCCACCGGTCGCTACCGGGGTACGCCCCCACGCCGTTGGTCAGCGTCCCCGAGATCGCGGCCGAGCTCGGTGTCGCGCGGGTGCTGGTGAAGGACGAGTCGTCGCGGTTGGGGTTGCCCGCGTTCAAGGTGCTCGGCGCGTCCTGGGCGTGCGCGCAGGTCCTCCGGCAGCACCCCGGCGCCGAGTTGGTGACCGCGACCGACGGCAACCACGGCCGCGCGGTCGCCCGTATGGCGACTCACTTCGGTGTCGGGGCAACGGTGTTCGTCCCCGATGTGATGCTCCAGCAGACCGCCGACCGCATCGCCACCGAAGGCGCGCGAGTCCTGCGGGTCGGTGGTGACTACGACGCGGCGGTGAAAGAAGCCGCCGAGTTCGCCGACGCGCGGGCGGACCGGGCGTTGGTGCAGGACATGGCCTGGGACGGGTACGAGCAAGTGCCGGGGTGGATCGTCGAGGGCTACGAGACGTTGCTCCGCGAGATCGACGCCGAGGTGACGCCGGACCTGGTGGTCGTCCCGGTCGGTGTCGGGTCGCTGGCCGAAGCCGTTGTGCGGCACTACCGGCAGCCGGGCGTCCCGCACGCCAGCGTCCTGTCCGTCGAGCCCGACACCGCCGCGTGCCTGCTCGCGAGCCTGACCGCCGATGAGCCGGTCACCGTGCCCACGGGGGCGACGGTGATGGCGGGACTCAACTGCGGCACCGTGTCCAGCGCGGCGTGGCCGGTGTTGCGCGCGGGATGTGACAGGGCCACGGTCGTCAGCGACGCCGAAGCGCTGCGCGCCGTCGGCGATCTCCGCGAGCTCGGCATCTCTTCCGGCCCCAGCGGTGCGGCGACCCTCGCGGGTGCCCGGCGGATCGACCTCCCAGCGGACGCCGTTGTCGTCCTGCTCAGCACGGAAGGACGCGGCTGATGACCGTCCGGATCAACAGGGACCGGCTGTGGTCCACCCTGGTGGAGCTCAAGGAGATCGGCGCCTACGACGACGCGGCCACCGGGCTGCGCGGGGTGCGCCGCCTCGCCCTGACCGACGCGGACGCCGAGGCGCGCCGCCGGTGCGTGGCGTGGATGGTCGAGGCCGGGTTGCGGGTGCGGGTCGACCGGATCGGCAACGTCTACGCGACCCGACCGGGGCGGGACCCGTCGCTGCCGTGCGTGCTGATGGGGTCCCACATCGACACGGTGGCCACCGGTGGCGCGTTCGACGGCACCCTCGGCGTCCTCGGTGGCATCGAGGTGATGCGCACCCTCAACGACGCGGGAATCGAGACCCTGCGCGACATCGAGGTCGGGTTCTTCACGGAAGAGGAGGGCGTCCGGTTCGGCACCGACATGCTCGGGTCCGCGGTGACCGCCGGGCGCATCCCGCTCGACCACGCCCACAAGCTCACCGACGCCGACGGCAAGACGGTGGCCGACGAACTCGTCCGCATCGGGTTCGACGGCGACGCCCACGAACGGCGTCCCGTGCCCCACGCCTACATCGAATGCCACATCGAGCAGGGCCCGATCCTGGCCGACGCGGGCGTCGACATCGGCATCGTCGAGGGCGTGCAGTCCATCTCGTGGCAGCGCCTCACCCTGCGCGGCGAGGCGGCCCACGCGGGCACCACCCCGATCTCCGCGCGCCATGACGCGGGCCTGGTCGCCGCACTGGTCGTGGTCGAGGCCCGCCGGATGTGCGACAGCGGCGAGTTCGGCCAACTGCGCGCCACCGTCGGCAACTTCACCCTCGGCGAGGGCCAGACCAACGTCGTCCCGCACGAAGCGACCATCACCCTCGACCTGCGCAACCCCGACGACGCCCTGATGACCGCCGCCGAACAACACATCGCCGCATACGTCGCTTCGACCGCCACCCACCACGGCGTCACGGCAGCTTGGGAACGCATGGCCAAGACCGCGGTCGTCCCGTTCGACACAGGAATCCAGGACCTCTTGGCCGCCACCGCAGAAGACCTCGGCCTGCCCTACGTCCGAGCGATGTCGGGAGCAGGCCACGACGCCCAGGAAATCGCCGCGATCTGCCCCACCGCGATGGTGTTCGTCGCAGGCGAAAACGGTGGAATCAGCCACACCCCGCGCGAGTACTCCACCCCCACGGCCTGCGCCAACGGCACAGACGTCCTGGCCAACGCCGTACTCCGCCTGGCCAACCAACCTCAAAGCGGGGCAGGTGCGATCATCTAGGGATCTCGGGGTTGGAGGTTCCTGGTGGCAGCTCGGAAGACGAGGAACAGCGTGTCGGGGCGGGTCGACGGGCAGGTGGTGCAGGCCGGGACGATCACCGGGCCGGTGACGATGCACTCGAGCGGGATCGCTCTGCCGGTGTGGGCGCGAGTGGCGCTGATCGGTGTGGCGGCGGCTGTCGTGGCACTGACCGTGGTTGTGCTGACGCGGTCCGAGCCCGAACCGGAGTTGCGTGCGGTGGTCGCGGTGGGGCCTGGCAGGTGCGCGGGCGGTTGGGTGGTGCCGCCGCCCGCAGGGCCTGTGACGGTGGTCGACCGGCCGGAGGGATCCGTGCAGGCCGACCAGGGGCAGGTCGCGGTGACGCTGCAGGGGTCGACATCGGCCGCGGTCGTGCTGCAGTCGATGCGGGTAGAAGTGGTGTCACGGCGACCTGCGATGAGCGGGGTGTGGTTGCAAACGCCATGCGAGGGTGACGTCAAGCCACGCAGTTTCGGAGTGGACCTGAACAAGCCCACCGCGGCGGCGATCGGCCTGCCCGGGCGCAGCAGCGGCGAGAAGGTGCCCGCGCCGAGTTTCCCGTTCCAGGTCAACGAGTCCGAGGTCGAGCAGTTCCTGATCACCCCGAACGTCTCGACCGACGACGTCGAGTGGCGCCTGCGCGTCACCTGGACCTCCGGCGACCGCCGCGGCGAAACGGTGGTCGACGACAACGGCCGCCCGTTCCGCACCACCGCCACCACCGGCGTCAGCGCGTCCTACTGCGCCGATCTGGCCAGCTCGACCTGGCACCCGTCGACCCCGAGCGCGCGGTGCGCCACCCTGCGCTCCCCCGCCGAGGCCAGCCTGGTCGGCACGTGGCGAGGAGCGGGAACCCTGACCATCGCCCAGGACGGCACCGCCACCTGGACCACCGGCTCCGGCACGGCGACGATCCGCCTGCTGTCCATACTGGACCAGAAGGCCACCGCGGACGTCGTTGCCAGCACTACCCCCGAGATCGCCGCGGGCGAACGCCTGTCCCTGGTCTACTTCTCCGACGGCATCACCGCCTACACCCAACTCGGCGCCGAGCTCTCCTGGTGCCGCCCCGACATCGCCTGCCGGTAGCGGTCAGTGGCCGAGGGTCCGGAGCGCGGCCAGGTTGTCGACCGCGTGCGGATCACCGGCCGCGGCGCCCGCCTCGTACCAGCGCAGCGCCTCATCGCCGTCACCCAGGAAGTCGTGGATGTCACCGAGCAGGTTCATCGAGTCCCCCTCCCCAGCCTCAGCCGCCCGCACCAACCACGGCCGGGCGTCGTCTTCATCCCCGCGAACGTGCCACAGGAACGCCCCCAACTCCGCCATGGCCCGAACGTGCCCCTGCTTAGCCGCGGCCCGCAGCAGGGTCTCGACCAGCTGCTCGATCGCGCTCTCGTCCTCGTAACCGGTGAGCGTGTCCGCCAATCGCAACGCCTCGGCTAGCTGGTCTTCAGCCATCATGCGGGGAGCCTAACCTCCGCCCCACCGGTCCCCTCTGGACGTGGCCAGCCGTGTCGGCTGGCCACGTCCAGGGGCGTCAGGTCCCGCAGGGCGGGCCCAAGGCGGCGCGGGCGTGGCCGACGATGATGTCGGTGCCTGCTAGCAGTCTGATGTGGAGGGCGTTCACCGTGATTCCGTTGGGGCGCCTGATCTGCTCGTTGGTCGTGACGGTGCCTACCAGCGGGATGCTGATGTTGATCGATGTCGTCGGCACGATCAGTCGGCCCGCGATGCGGAGGTTGGACAGGGTGCTGGTGCCGGTCACGGCGATCGCCCCGGTCGGGGTGGTGGTCGCCACCGCTTCTGAGCGGAGTTCGTCGGCGGTGATCAGGCCGCCGAGGAGGTTGGCGGCGGCTGTGTGCGTTGTAGCGCGGGCGGTGCGCAGGCCATTGGCGTCAACCGTGGCGACCGCGTCGTCGGCGATCACGGCGGAGGTGCCGATCGGCGGGAGCGGCGCGTCGGCGAGGGTGTCACTGTCGGAGCCGGGTGTGGTGGTGCAGGTCAGGTCGGCGGGTGCGATGGGCGGCAGGGGGCCGAGCAGGGTCGACACGCGGGCCGCGTGGGCGTGCGCGTCGAAGGTGTACGCCGGGCCGACGACGCGCAGGGTGGAGCACGAAGGCGGGTCCAGACCAACTAGAGAGGTCACATCACCGGCGCAAGTCCTATATGTACCAACGGTTTCCGGTCGAACCGGGATGGTGACCGTGCACGACGCCGCGCCTGCGGGCAACGTGGCCGTGGTGTGGAGGTTGGTCGAGCCGCTGGTCCCGAACACCGGGTCGGCGCACGTCGTGTCGGTGGCCGTCGTGGCGGCGCCCAAGCCCGGTGGGAGGTTCACCCGGAACGACCAGCCCGCCTTGGTGCTCAACTCACTCGTGTTGGTCACGGTGAGCGTCAGCGCCGTGGTGGTCCCGACCTCCACCGGCTCCGCCGCGTACGCCACGTCCAGCCGCGGCGTCACGTCCAGCACCCTCAGGTTGTCGAACGCGCCGTCGTTGCCGTTGCCGCTTGCCTGGTCGTTCACCAGTCGCACCCCGACCGACGTGCCGGAGAACAGCACCGGGGCGTCGCTGTGGAACGTGCCCAGCGATGTCCCGTTGACCACCGTGGTCGCGTCGACGCAGGGCACGATCGGCCGCTGGAACGCGGGGACCGCCGTGCCGCCGTCGAGCAGGTAGAAGGCGTACCTGGCGTTGGCGCCGTGGCAGTTCTGCTCGGCGACGTCCACGGAGAACGACACGAACCGGTTCGCCGCCGACAACGGGATCGGCGCGACGGTCTGCAGTTGGACCTTCCCGGCGCCCGGGTCCTGGTGCGTGTAGGCCGTGACCGCGTGGTTGGTCGCGCCGGTGCCGTCCGCCCAGTCCCCCAAATCCCCGGCCAGGTCCTTCACCCTCGGCCACCACCCGAAGCACCCGGCGCCCGGCGGGTCGTTCGCCTGGTTCAGCCGGGACGCGACGATGCCGTTGCACGCGGTCAACCACGCGGGGTCCGCCGTGTACGTCTGCGCCAGCGGCCCAGGCCCGGTGTAGTCGTCGACCCAGGTGACCGCGGCGCCTTGGCCGTTCTCGAAATTCTCCTCGAACACCACGGTCGGCGCCGACGGAACCCCCGGCTGCGCCGCGGGCGCCGCGACGGCGGGTGTGGCCAGGGCGACCACACCGGGCAGGCTCACCAGAGCCACCGCGACCGCCGCACCCCACCTGCGGCCCGAACGACGAGAGACGTCCACGGCAGAACCTCCCAAAGCGTCGGAAACGGACCAGCCGAACCGGTCCGAGGGAGTTCATCGCGCCGCGCCGGACGCTGGTTGCACCAGGTGGACAGTGCTCACCCCACCGGGGACCACGTTCACCCGGGACCACCCGCCACGGGCACAGCGGCGGTGGCGGACGCCGGTCGCGTTGCTCTCTTCGAGGACCCGGTCGGGTGGCGCTCGGCGAGCGGGTGACCGCCGCCGGGCCCGTTCGCGGACCGTTCACACGAAGATCATGTCCGGGAGGCGGCCCGTTGGGTCGGTGTCGGGAAGGTCGAGTGGCCCTGCCGGATCGACCTCGAGGACGGATCTCGTGACTCACGCACGCGTTTCCCGGCTACGCCCGCGGGCCATCGCCGTCGGACTCAGCCCCGTGGTGCTCGGCGCGCTGGTGCTCGGCGCGCCCCAGGCGCACGCCGCCCCCGCCGACGACGTCCGGATCAACGAGGTGGTGACCACCGGCGGCGTCAACGACTCGATCGAGCTCTACAACAAGGGCACCACGACCGCCGACATCTCCGGCTGGGTCCTCAAGGACGACAACAACAGCTCGTCCTTCACGATCCCGGCGGGCACCGCGCTCGCCCCCGGCGCGGCGCGGGCCTTCGACGTGCACGACAAGTTCGGCCTCGGCTCCGACGACGACGCGCGGCTCTACCTCGCCAACGGCACCACCCTCGTCGACAGCGTCAGCTGGACCAGCCACTCCGACCCGTCCTGGTCCCGCTGCGCCGACGGCACCGGCGCCCTCCGCGAGGCGGCCCTGACCCTCGGCGCGCTCAACGACTGCGTCGCCGCCACGGCGTGGCCGGGCAGCGGCTCGGTGTCCAACGCCGATGCCTCCGGCGTGTTCGGCTCCGACCTCAGCGGCCTGTACTTGGAGGGCGGTGTGCTGTGGGGCGCGCAGAACTCCGGCAAGCTGTGGCGGCTGGTCCCCAACGGGACCGGCGGCTGGAAGCCGGACACCGGGTGGCTCTCCGGTAAGGCGCTGCGGTTCCCCGGCGGGACCGGCGCCCCCGACAGCGAGGGTGTGACGGTCACCGGCTCGGGCTCCTCGGCCGGGGTGTTCGTGGCCAGCGAGCGCAACGGGTCGGGCTCGAGCAGGCTGTCGGTGCTCAAGTACGACGTCAGCGGGTCCGGCGGCACGCTGACCGCCACCAAGGAGTGGAACCTGACCTCCGGTCTGCCGTCGGTCGGCGGCAACCTCGGCTTCGAGGCGATCACCTGGGTCCCCGACTCCGCCCTCACCGCCGCCGGTTTCCGAGACGAGTCCACCGGCGCCGCCTACAACCCGAGCCTCTACGGCGCGCACACCGCGGGCGTGTTCTTCCTCGGCGTCGAGGGCACGGCCACGGTGTACGGCTACGTCCTGCAGGACTCCGGCACCGCCACCCGGATCGCGTCGATCGCCAGCGGCCTCGACGGGGTCATGGAACTGCAGTGGGAGCCCCAGGCCAGCCGCCTCTGGGTGGTCTGCGACGACACCTGCGACGGTGAGCACCGCACCTTCCGGATCAACTCCTCCGGTGTCTTCGCCGCGACCGCCGCCTACAACCGCCCCAGCGGCATGGCGAACCTGAACAACGAGGGCTTCGCCGTGGCGAGCGCCGCCGAGTGCGTTGGTGGCTCGAAGCCGGTCTACTGGGCCGACGACAGCAACACCAGCAGCCACGCGCTGCGCAAGGGCACCATCAACTGCTGATCACCCGGCCCGGCGCGCGGTGGATTCCGATTCGCCGCACGCCGGGAAATTACCTCCGGGGTAATCGACACGGGACGCCCATTCCACAAGACTCGGCGACAACACCGGCACCGGGCCGGAGAACAACGTCAGGAGAATTGTTCCGTGAGCGAAATCAACACCGTGGTCGACGCGCACCTCGTGGTCGACGCCTACCTCGCCGTGTGGAACCGGACCGACGCGACCTCTCGCCGGGAAATGGTCGAGGACCTCTGGGCCGAGGACGGCGGGTACACCGACCCGCTGGTCACCGCGACGGGGTGGGAGAAGATCGACCAGGTCATCGCGCACGCCCAGGCCCAGTTCACCGGGATGCGCTTCGTCCGCGGCGCCGTCTTCGACGCCCACCACAACATCGCCAGGTTCACCTGGGAACTGGTGCCGACCGCGGGCGCGGAGCCGCTGGTGGTCGGGTTCGACGTGGTCGCGCTGAACGCCGACGGCCGGATCCAGAGCGTGTTCGGCTTCCTCGACAAGGTCCCCGCCTGACCTGTTCCCGCCCGGGCTCAGCGCCGCAGGTACTTCTCCGTGGTCTCGTCCGCCGGGTAGAAGTTCTCGACGTGCACCTCGTCCACGGTGATGTCGCGCGGCGTGCCGAACGTCGTGACCGTGCTGAAGAACGACAACTCCACGCCCTCGTGCAGCAGTCTCAGCGGCACGAAAACATCGGTGGACTCATCCGGCTCCGACTCCCCGAGCTGATTGGTGTCCGGAAAGGCGAGCAGCTCCCGGTGCAGGGCGGCCAATTCGCCGTTTCCGGTGGCGCCGACCTTCAATTGCCGTTCGACCGTGGTGAGCACGTGCTTTCGCCATTGCGCCAGGTTCAGCATTCGAGCGGCCAGCCCCCTCGGGTGCAGGCTGTACCGCAACACGTTGAACGGTTCCGCCAGCAGCTCCGGCGGAGCCCCCCGGGTGAGCAACGCGACGCTCGCGTTGGCGTCGACCAGGTTCCAGCAGGCGTCCACGGCGAACGCCGGGAACGGGTCGTGGCTGTCGAGGACCCTGCGAATGGCGGCGCGCACCACCCGCAGGCGGGCGGTGTCGAGCGGGGTCTCGGTGTAGGCGGGCGCGTAGCCCGCCGCCAGGAGCAAGCGGTTGCGGTCCCGCAACGGGACGTCGAGGTGCTCGGCCAGCCGCAGCACCATGTCGCGGCTGGGCGCGGACCGCCCGGTCTCGACGAAGCTGAGGTGGCGGGTCGACACGCCCGCCTCGGCGGCCAGGTCGAGCTGGCTGACGTTGCGATCTCTGCGCCACTGCCGGATGAGGTCCCCGATGGCCGAACCCCGCGTCGCTGACTGGGTCATCACCCCCGATCCTACGTCGCCCCCGCCCCTCCAGGTGCCTTGCGGGGGCACGTCCCCAACCGGCGGATCCCCCCACAACCCCACCCCCGAACCACGCCGTCCTCCGCACCCTTCCGCCCCCAGCCCACACCCCGACCCTTCCCCCACGCCCACTAGCCATTATCTTGATAGCTCATAGCGTATAGCGGGTCCAAAAGAGCACGAAATGGTAGGCGGCTGCCTGCGAGAGGGCAGCGAACTAGCCTGGTGCGGTGATCGAGAACGACGTGCCCGCCGACGAGCGGGCGGCGCAACTCAAAGAACGCGTGTACCTGACGTTCACCGCGTTGGCCGTGGTGCTGGCACTGCGCTCGCACGCCGAGTCCGCGGGCGACGCCGCCGTGGTGCTGCTGATCACGGTGCTCGGCACGCTGCTCGCGGTCCTGGTGGCCGATGTCGTGTCGCACATCGCGGTGCACGCCGCGCTGCCGGACCGGGGGCAACTCGGCCGGATGGTGCGGATCAGCGTGGGTGCGCTCGGCGCGGTCACCCTGCCGTTCGTGTTCCTCGGCCTGGCCGCGCTCGGGGTCTGGCAGGTCGAGGCGGCGCTGCGGGCCTCGACCATCGCGCTGGTGGTGTCGCTGGCGGCCATCGGCTACCTCGCGGCCAGGCGGGTCCGACTCCCCGCGTGGCAGCGGCTGATCGTGCTGTTCGCCGAACTCGCCCTGGGCGCCGTGGTCGTGGGCCTGGAACTACTCGCCCACGGCTGACAGGCCCGCTCAGGTCGAGGCGCTCCAAGGCGGGGAGGTCGACCTCGTCGGCGAGCAGGGTCGCCCCGCGCTCGTCGAGGTGGTTGCGGCTCAGGTCGAGGTGGCGCAGCCGGGGGAACGCGCCCGCGGCGGTGAACGTCCGCAGTCCGGTGCGTGGCGACGAGATCCGCGAGCGTCAGGTTCTCGATGCGTTCGTGGTCGAGGGCCCCGACCACCTCGGCGATGGTCGCGTCGCCGATGGGCAGGAGTTCGAGCGTCAACGCGGTCAGCCTGCTGAGCACCCCGCTGGCGAGGACGGCCTCGACCCCGCGGGCGCCGATGCCGTGCCGACCGAGGAGCAGCTCGGTGCCGCACAGGGTCAGCTCACGCAAGCCGGAGAGGTCGGCGCGGGCGAAGAACGCCGCGCACGCGTCGTTGTCTTCCTCGATGACGTTGCCCGCGAACGGCTCCCACAGCGGGCACTGCCCGTTGAACCCGCAGCGGAACCCGATCCCGAGCCGCTCCAGTCGGGCGAGCTCCGGCGGTCACCGCGCTGTGCCGCAGCCGCCAAGGCCGTCCCGCGCGGGGGCGGAACGCGGGGGGTGATCGGAGTACGGGCCTGGCGTGCCGAGCCGGACCAGGGACAACGACTCGATCCTGCGGGCCGCCTCGTGGTCGGCGAACTTGGCGAGCACCCTCGGCTGAGGCCCTCGGCGCGGACGGTGCGCAGGTCCGGCCAGTGCGCCAAGGAGTCGGTGAGAGCGCCCAAGGTGTTGCCGATGTCCGGCATCCACTGGACGACCAAGGCGCCTTCCGCACCGAATCCGGCCACGCGGCAAGCCCTCGCGCGCACCTGGCGATCAGTTCCGGCGGGTCGTCCGCGCGGTCGATCGCCGCGCAGAGCGCGCGGAAGGCGAGCTCGCTCGGCGGTCCGGCGAGGATCAGGTCGATGCCGTGGTCGTCCACGGGCGGAGTCCAACCACAGGTCCCTTGTGGACAGACCCGGTCATCGCCGACCACCCCCGGTCGCGGGCGCCGCGGTCGCGGGAATCAGCCGGTTGACGGCTTGACCTCTACCTTGGTGGAGAGTTCAGGGTGGGGGCATGACAGAAGCGAGCATCAACAGCTGGTGGCGGCTGCCGACCGCGGCGGACGCGGCGGCGGCGGCGCGAGGGGCGCTTTCGGCCATGCCGCGCGTCGAGGGTCTGATCCGGTTCGCCGTGCTGCGCTCCCCCACCGAACCGGTGCTGTTCCTGCAGTCCCTGTGGGCCAGCCGCACCGCCCGCGACCACTATGTGGACACCATCGCGAGCACCGCCCGCGCCGCCGTGGACACCCTCGTCCCCACCATCGAACGCGACCGGTCCCTGACGGAGATCCGCCACACCATCACCCACACCGACCGGGCGGCGAGGTCGTGGACAGCGCACCGCCTCCCGGTCCTGGACCTGGTCGCCGCGCACGGCCTGGCGCGGCGGGAAAGCCTGCGCCTGCGCACCACCCCGCCCCCTGGCCTGGCCAGGGCCACGATCGGCGTCACCGATGATGACACCCCGGAGGTCGTCGTGGTCGAGGAGTGGGCGGACACGCTGCCCACCGACGCCTACCTGCCCTTCGGGGTGATCAGTGGTTGGCGTGGTAGTGGCGGCGGACCTGGGCGTCGGTGAGCTGGCTGCCGAACACCGCGTACTCGTCGATGGTGCCGACCAGGTAGTCGCTGAGCGGGCGGTTGGGGTAGTTGGGCAGCCCGCCGCCGCCCCAGCGCCAGTAGCCGGTGAAGTTCTGGGCGGTCGTGGTGGTGGCGTCCTGGGCCACCAGGTTGCCGTCGACGTAGAGCTTCATGCCCCCGGAGCCGAGGCTGGCGGCCACGTGGTGCCAGGTCCCGTCGTTGTAGGACGAGGTCGAGGTGATCGACTTGATCGTGGACGGGTTGACCGCGAACACGAGCTTGCCGTTCTTGTCCAGGTAGACCACCCGGTCGCGGCTGGTGCTGCTCGTGCTGACCGTGTTGTAGAAACCCGCGATGAGACCGCCCCACGGGCTCGAGGTCTTGAACCAGGTCTCCACGGTGAACGACGACGGGTTGCTGAAGCTGGTCAGGTTGGCCGCGTTGGACGTGCCGTTGAACGCGACCGCGGTGCTCGAGGTCTGCCCCTGCTGGGCACCCTGCAGCGCTCCCGGCTGCCCCGCCGTCATCGGGGACAGCGCACCGGCGACCGGCAGGGTGGGCGGCGGCGGGGAACCCTCGCTGTAGAGGTCCTGGACCTGGGCGGTGGACAGTGCCGCCTGGATGGTGCGGACCTTGTCGAGGTAGCCGTAGAAGTAGTCCATCTGCGAACCGCTGCGCAGCGCGCGTCCGACCTGGACGGTTCCGGTGGCGTTCCACGGCGTGCCACCGCGTGTGGCGCTGTCCTGCAGGACAGCGTTGACGTACAGGCGCAAGGTCTCCGCGCCCGCCTGGTACACGCCGACGATGTGGTACCACCCGTTCTGCTGGGCGATGGCCTGGCTGTAGACGGCGTCGTAGGTCGGGGAGTTCGCGTCCGTGCGGGGGATGCGGAAGCACCACCTCGTCGAGGCGATGTCGGCGCCGAGCAGGTAGCCGCTGCCGACGGAACCCTGCTGCGCGACGATGCTGCGGTCGCCGTTGGGGGTGGTCAGGTAGGCCCACCCGGACACGGTGAAGCTCTCGTCGGTGCGCAGCGACGCCGCCTGGCTGACCGTCCAGCTGCTCGACCCGTCGAAGTAGCCGGACGTACCGGAGACCGAGGTGTCGGACCACTGGACGTTGTTCATGGTGCCGTAGTTGCCGTTGCCGGAGGAGTCGGACACGGTG
Source organism: Actinokineospora baliensis (assembly GCF_016907695.1). Lineage (NCBI taxonomy): Bacteria > Bacillati > Actinomycetota > Actinomycetes > Pseudonocardiales > Pseudonocardiaceae > Actinokineospora > Actinokineospora baliensis. The sequence goes on from NZ_JAFBCK010000001.1 coordinate 5,839,618, forward strand.
GTGGCCAGGTTGTCGTCGTACTGCCAGTCCATGCTGGGCCGGGTGTAGATGTCGTCGACCTCGGCCGCGGTCAGCACCCGGTTGTAGAGCTGCACCTCGTCGATCCGCCCCGGCCAGTACTGCACGCCCGCGCTGCCGCTGTAGCCGCGGCCGATCGACAACTGCCCGGTGCCGTTCCAGCCGCCGCTGCGGCTGGTCGTGCCCTCGAGCGCGCCGTTGAGGTAGATCTTCATCTGCCCGTTGACCGCGTCCCAGACCCCCACCACGTAGGTCCACGCGTTGGCGATGGCACTCGAACTGGACGACACCCGGACCGTGGACGCTCCGGTCGTGTCGGAAGCGGGCATGGTGAAGGCGTACTTGGTCGTGGCGGGGATGTAGGACAGCGCGAACGCGTTCACGTTCGTGCCGTCCTTGGCCAGCAGCGTCCGGTCCACACCGCCCGCGCTGCTGATGTAGACCCAGGCCGCCGCGGTGAAGCTGGTGTCGGTGCGCACGGTGAAGGTGGACGCGCTGACGTAGTCGTCGACGCCGTCGAGGGTGAGCGAGCGCCCGGTGCGGCCGGTGGTGTTCCAGGTCGCGCCGTTCTGCAGGGTGCCGTTGTAGCCGTAAGGCCCGCTGTCGGTGGCGGAGGTGCCGGACTGCTCCAGGTTGTACTGGGCGTTCGGGGCGGACGCGGCGTCGTAGATGCCGCTGATCTCGCTGGCGCCCAGGGCACGCTGGTAGATCCGGGCGTCGTCGAGCTGACCCGACCACGGGTAGAGCCAGCTGCCGCCCCGGTAGATGCCGCCCGCGACCAACGAGCTCGTCGCCTTCCACTCGTACGAGTCGGAGCGGGTCGTCGAGGTCTCCAGGGAGCCGTTGACGTAGATCCGGATCGCGTTGCCCGGGTCGTCGTAGACGCCGACGAGGTGCACCCAGGTGCTGGCGGCGGTCGAGGTGGTCGACTGCGCGTAGTCCTCGGTGCCGCTGGAGGCGTCGCTGCGGGGCAGGCCGAAGCGCCACTTGCCGCCCTGCTGGTAGAGGTACCAGGCACCGGTGTTGGCGCCCTGCTGGGTGAAGGCGACCGCGGTCCCGCTCGCCGAGGTGGTCTTGACCCAGATCGACGCGGAGAAGCTGGTGTCGGTCGCGACCGGCGAGTTGGTCGTGCTGATGACGCGGTCGTTGACCCCGTCCATGGTCACGGCGGCGCCCATCACCCCGGTCGACCAGGTCGGCCCGTTGGTGAGCACGCCGGTGTTGACCCCGCCGGAGGAGTCACCCGCGTTGGTGCCCGTCCCCTCGTCGAAGCGCCAGTGCGTGTAGGGGCCGTTCGTGGGCATGTTGTACTGCCCCGGCCTGCTGTTGCCCGAGGAGTCGGCCGCGGTGCTGGTCGCCGACGACGAGGCGGCGTCGTCCGACCGGTGGTACAGCAGTGGGCTGTCACCGGTGACCGACGCCGAGTAGGTGGGGAACGTCGCCGACGACCCCAGGGCGTTGCCCGAGGTCGTTGTGGAGGTCGCCCAACCGGCGAAGCCGCCGTTCGTCGAAACGAACAGCAGCATGCCCACGGCTGAGACGGTGATGATCCGGCGCGCGGTCGAGCCACGGCCCACCGCGTGCCGGGGTCCCCGCGGCGGCGGCCGCCGGGGTGGTTGTTGGCCCGGCCGCCACCACGCGAGAGCGGCGAGCCCGACGAGGACCAGCACGGCCAACCCGAGCGACAGCCAGTCCCCGACCCGCGCCCAGTGCGCGGGCAGGCCGACCCAGGGCACCCGCAGGCGCCCCTGGCCGTGCACCGACTCGACGCTGACCGGGGTGCTGTCGGCGTCGGCGTTGGCGTCGCCCTTGGTGATGAGGGTGGAGTCGTCGTTGACCTTGAGGACCCGGTGCATCAGCACCTTGCCGTGCCGGGCGGGGTCGTCGAACGCGATGACCGCGCCCGGCACGGGGTGGTCGGTGAGCAGGTCGCCCACCACGACGACGTCGCCGGTGCGGATGGCGGGGGCCATCGACCCGGACAGCACGACGTAGGAGTGCCAGGACAGGACCGAGGGCAGCACGCACCAGGCGACCAGCCAGAACAGGCCGGAGAGCACCGAGCCCGCGAGGTAGCCGGGCAGGGCCTTGGCCCAACCCCACCGTCGTCGACGCACGTTCTCCCGGCTCATCACGACACCACGGATCCCACCCGAGACGGGCCGAGCCCGTCAGGAGCCCGGCGCTTCCCAGCCGAAGCCGACGTAGGTGGTGGAGCCCTGGGGCGTGGCGGAGGCCGCTTCGGTGCTGCCGACCAGCACGAGCAGGCCGCCGGTGACCAGTCCCAGCACGATCACCGCGGCGGAGGTGAGGGAAAGCCGCCTCTTGGTCCGCATCAGGTCACCTCGTTCCGTCCGGTCGTGCCGCCTATACCAACACCGGACTGAATCGGACGTGACCGAAGCAACACGAGGAGGGACACGGGTGCGGTTCGAGTGCGGACCGGGTGAGCGCCGGGTCAGTCGGACGACTCGTCCTCCTCGTCGTCGGAGTCGTCCGAGCCCGGCGGGCGCAGCGCCTTGATCTTGGACTGCAGGTCGTCGCTGAGCGGCTTCTTGTCGCCCTTGGCCTCTTGGACCTCACCGGCGAAGCCACCGGCCTCGCCCTCCACGAGCACGAACGCGTGCTTGAAGTCGACCGGGATGCCGGACCGGAACTCGAAGAGGGTGCCGGGCCTGCCCGTGGCGTAGGTCGGCTGCGCGGGCGTGTGACCCGCCAGGGTCAGGCTCTGGAAGATGTGCCAGACCACTGCGGTCCATACCTGGGTGTCGGTCACCCTGCTGGGGCGGGCGCGTAGTGCGGTCTTCACCCGCTCTTGGTCGGCTTGCGGCAAGAGGCCAATGGCGAGCAGAGGCGCGGTCCTGGGCAGAGTGCCCCAGGAGTTCTTGACGGAGCTGTCATAGAGGTTGCCGGTGTAGCCCCTTAGCTCGCCGAGGTTGTGGACGGCCAGGGAGTGCTTGGTGGTCAACGCGGCGAGCTGGACGAGCACCGACCGCAGGTAGTTGTAGGTGGCGAGGGCGCGGTCGCGGGCGACCCAGGGGCCGGTGATGAGGTCGAACTCCTCCGACCAGTCCAGGTACCAGTGGGCCTTCTGGACCAACTGCGCGCCCGCCGAGGTCGTCCCCAGGTCGGCGAAGGGCAGCCCGTAGGTGGCGTGCCTGCTGCTGCCGCTCACGCCGCTCGACCAGGAGTCGGTCTTGTAGACCACGTGCTCGGTGTTGTGCACGACCAGGTCGAAGTCCTCGAGCTTGCCGCTGCTGAACGCCCGCGTGTCCGAACCGGACTTCACCATGGACCCGATGGCCTTCACCACCGCCCTGATCGCGGCCGTCCGCGCCGCCCACCCGTCCTCGTCGGCCACCTCGGTCGGACTGGTCTTGAGCTCCATCGTGTACCCGAGGTACCCCTCCGGAGCGTCCTCCCCACCCCCGATGTCCGTCGTGACCTGAACCAACAACCGCCCGTCCGCGACCACCTCCGCGATCAACGACCCACCCGAGCCCGCCTTGCCGAGGCGAACCCCCAGGAACTCCTGCTCGGTCCCGACCGAAGGGCCGGTGAAAGTGGTCCGGTAGTCCAACGGCGACGGACGAGACCCGGTCGACAACGAAGACGTCATGGGCGGCGCTCCACAGGTGAAAGGGGTACGGCACCCTCCCGATCGCCCAGAACCCCACGGGTATGTCGGGCCGCCGTAGTTGATCACTCGAATGGACGCTCCACAGCGGTTCACCCGGCCGCGGCCCAGCTCTCGGCGGCTGGCCGATTCGGCGCCGATCAGGTCGCATTGCGCCATCCTCGGCCGAATGCCGTCGCGCGAGCCAGCAGTGGGGCGCCACCGTGTGGCTCAACTCAAGGCGGCGAGGAACCGGGTGCTGTGGTCGGCGGTCATGGCGCGGGAGGACTCGGCCCAGGTGATGGCTCGGCGGGCGTGGGCGCGGCGGGTCGGGCTCAGGGTGGGCTCGTGGAGGTTCGCGGTCTCGGCGTCCACGATGTGGCTCTGGCTGGCCAGCATGGCGGCGAGCAGGTCGTCCGGGGCGACCTCGCCGTAGCCGTCGCGGAGCTCTCGCAGGTGGGCGGCTTGGTCGGCGATGGGGACGTTGCCGACGGCTTGGACGCACCAGGTCCAGGCCAGGTAGCCGAGGTCGTCCAGTGGCGCGCCGGGGGCGCAGCCGGTCCAGTCGATGAAGGCGATGGGCAGGCCGTCGCGGACGATGGTGTTGAAGGGGCCCGGGTCGCCGTGCAGGACGCAGGGGTGGTCGCGGGCGAGGGGGTGGTTGGCCGTCACCTCGTGGAGTTGGCGGAGCATCATCCCGGCACGCGCGTAGGCACCCGGCGCCCGCTGCGAGGGGTGGTCGGTGGTCTCGCCGGGGATGTAGCTGAGGACGTCCCGTCCTTGATCGTCGACACCGAGGTGGCGCGGGGCGTACTCGTAGCCGACGGATTCCAGGTGGCGCAACACTTCGGCGGCGTAGTCGGACCTGGGAGCGCGGTGGACCGCGTCCCCGATCCGGACCACCTCGTGCGCGTTGTTGCCCCCCGTGAGCGGTTCGGGAACGGTCACAGGCCCAGGCTCTCGTCGAGGACGTTGCGGACGATGCGTTGCAGTGCCGGGTCCACCGCGAGGCTTCCGCCGAAGCTCAGGGAGCCCGCGCAGAACACGATGCCGCCCGCGGGGGTGTCGCGGAAGGTCATGTCCGCGCCGTAGCCGGGGTTGGTGCCGCGGGCCAGGACCACGGTGCCGCTGGGGGGTGCGCCGCGGTCGTCGGCCTGGGAGGCGGCGAAGACCGTGACGCCGTCGGGGGCGGTGCCTGCGATCGCGGTGTCCATCTCCCACCCGCTCGCCGGTCCGTTGTGGCCGGTCTGGCCGATGAGGGCGCCCCTGGCGAGTCCGGTGCCGCGCAGCGCCCGGTGCGCGGGTTCGAGCACCTCGTACGGCGCGAAGGTCATGTAGTTGTCGAACCGGTACCCCACGCCGAGTACCGCGCGTTCGGGGCGCGGCGGGGTCAGGTTGCGCAGGTAGGACTGCTGCCTCGGGTTGTTCGCGTTGCCGCCGAGGACGGTCATGGTGGTGCCGGTGGAATCGAGGGTGACGGCCTCGAAGACACCGTTGCCACCGAGGTAGAGCACGCTGCCGCCGCCCGCGATGTAGGTGACGAGGCGGTCGAGCATCGTGGTCGTCCAGTACTCGGGGTGCGTGTTGAGCACCACCACCGGGTACTTCGCGAAGTCCGGGATCCCGCGGTGGAAGTCGGCGTCGGAGTAGAAGTCCAGCGGGTAACTCGCCGATTCCAGCCAGGCGGTGACCCACAGCTCGGCCCGGGTGAGGTGGTTGAGCTCGCCGTCGTCCACAGGGGACGTCCACGGGTTCGGCCGTTCGGCGCTGAGCCGGGGGCCCGGCGGGGTCGAGTACTTGGACCGACCACCCCAGTCGTTGTAGGCGTTCCAGGTGTTGGTGCTCGCCAACACCGCCACCCGACCCGTGCGGGCGACCCGCGGGCGGACCACGAACACCAGGTGACTGTCCACACCGGACGCGTCGCGGCAGCGGGCCGAGTAGATGCCCGACGTCCAGGTCGTCGGCACCGTGAGGGCGAACGACGGCTGCCAACCGCACCCGTCACCCCAGGCGTCCGCGCGGGGGACCTGCACCTGCCCGCGCACGGCCTTGAGCTCGCCGACCACCTTGCCGTCGCCCTGACCGAGCCGCAGGTAGGTCACGTCGTAGTCGACCCGGCTGGAGACGTGGAACTGGACCCGCTCCCCCGGCGCGACCGACAAAGGCCTCGGGTAGCCCTGGGTGGTGAGCGCGGCCCCGGTGAGCAACCACCCGGCGCCGATGGAACTGCCGATGCCATTGTTGGCCCACTGCATGCTGCCATCGCGCGCCAAATCCTTGTAGAACAACAGGAACCCGTCCGGCGTGATCGCGTAGATCACACCGCCCCCGCCGCCAACGGCGAGCGCGAAGCTCGACCAGCCCTGACCGATGGTGCTGCCCGCGCCACCGCGGTCGACCGCGGGCGTGCCGTCGCGGAACTGGTCGCGGAAGAACAGGAGCGCACCGGTGTTGGTCAACCCGTAGATGACCCCGTCACCGCCGTCGATCACCCTGCGGACCGCACCCCACCCGGTCCGGATCTTCTGCCCGGTCAACGCCCACGACACCCCGCCGGTCCGGTCGGCGTCCCGGTAGATCAGGACATCCCCCGCGTCCGTCAGCGCGTAGAGGATCCCACCCCCACCCCCCACGACGTCCCGGAACCCCTGCCACGCGGTCGAGATCTGCCGCCCGACCCCACTATTGGCCCACCGCGCCGTGCCGTCGCGGGCGAGGTCCCGGTAGAACCACAGCCCCCCGTCCTCGGTGATCCCGTAGAGCACGCCGTCGCCACCGTTGACGATCTTCGTGAACCGACCCCAGCCGGTCCCGATCAGCTTGCCCACTCCCCCATTGGCCCAACGGGGAGTGCCGGTCCGGTCCAGATCGCGGTAGAACAGCAGGTCACCCGTATCAGTGACCGCATACAGAACCCCGTCGCCGCCGGGAACAACGCAGGTGAACCCCATCGCAGCACTGTGACACCAGGCCAACAACCGCCACAAGGCATACCCAGCGTGATCACTCCAACGGCTCAACGCCCGTTAGTGGGTCACTCGAATGCACTACTTCCGGCGGCGTTTTCGCGCCAGGTCGCCATAGCGGACATTCGGTCCATTTCGGACTTCATGAGTGGAAGGCGCACAGCCAGCGGACCTCGATACTGCGCCGAAGCGGGGTCATCGGAGCGACCGGCGTCGTGATGGCGGAGTGCAGGCAGGTGGGCGTGTGCCCTGGCCTGGTGTCCAGTTGCTTGAACAGGACCAGTTCGTCAGTCGGCAGGTCGGGGAAGTAGTAGAAGCGGTGCGCTCGGGAGTGCGACGGGACGGTCTCTTGGTGCTGTTCGCCCGCGCCGTCGTAGGTGTAGGGGTGGAGGTCGGTGGGGGCGACTGTCCGGGCGTCGATGAAGGTGAGGGGGTCGCGGGTCGCGGGGTGGTCGATGGGCTGCCAGGTGTTGTACCAGGCGAAGTCCCACGTGCGGGCGCGGTCGAGGGGGACGTCCAGGTGGTCCACCCTGGCCCAGGAGTAGGCGGCGGGGTCGGCGAGGGGTTTGTCGCCGTGGAGGAAGGGGGCGTAGCCGGCTTCGAAGTCGCCGGGGTCGCCCCAGCGGGCGAAGTGGTGGGTGGCTATGACGTGGTCTGCGCCGGTGTGGCGTTGGACGACGTCGGCCACCTCGGGCAAGTAGCTGTGCTCGACGGCGGCGGGATCGCGGAAGTCGGTCGTGGTGGTGTGCGGTAGGCGTTGGAACCCGGTCGTTTCCACGTCGCACTCGGTCTGGTGGGCGTCGTGCACCGGGACCATGTGCTCGACGGTGTTGGCGGTCAGCGTCGCCCAGTCCGCGATGACCGGGATCTCGTCGGTGTACCGCCAGGTCGGCGCGAGGTAGCGCACGGTGGCGGCGATCGTGTGCGTCATGTCGAACCCCCTCCTTCCTCTCTACGCGCCTCACCCCACCGGGGCAACCCTCCCCCACCCGACCTGCGACGATGGCCGGATGCAGCACGTTTCCGACGACCAGCGCCGCGCCCGGCTGGGCACCCGCCACGCCCTGGCGTCGCGGGTGGGCTCCCCGGAGGCCGTCACCGGGGCGATGGGGGTGTTGCACGCCACCGAGCCCGCGACCGTCTACCTGACCTGCTGGGCCCGCATGACCTCGGCGGAGGTCGCCGACGTCGATCGCGCCCTCTACGCCGACCGCGGCCTCGTCAAGCAGTTGGCCATGCGCCGCACCCTGTTCGTCTTCCCGCGCGACCTCCTCCCCGCCGCCTGGTCCAGCGCCTCGGCGCGCGTCGCGGGCACCGAACGCGCGCGCTTGGCGAAGGACGTCGTCGCCACCGGGCTCACCGCTGATGGGAACGCCTGGCTCGACCAGGCCCGCGCGGAGGTCCTCGCGGTGCTGGCGGACGCGCCCGAGGGCAGCACCGCCCTTGAGATACGTCAAGCCTTGCCCACGATCGACGTCAAGATGGCGGAGGGCGGGATGTCGTCGGCATCGAGGGTGCTCACCCACTTGGGCGCCACCGCGGACATCGTGCGCGGGGCGAACACCGGCCCGTGGAAGACCTCACGTCCGAAGTGGACGCTCATGCGGCACTGGCTCGGGGACACCCCCGAACCCCTGAGTGCCGCCGAGGGGTACCGGGAGCTCGTGCACCGCTGGCTGCGGACGTTCGGCCCTGGCACCGAGGACGACATCGTGTGGTGGCTGGGTTCGACGAAAGCCGCTGTGCGGGCAGCACTTTCGGCGCTCGACGCGGTGGCGGTGTCGCTCGACGGCGGCGCGGTCGGCTGGCTGTTGCCCGATGACCTGGCGGAGGTCCCCGATCCCGGGCCCTGGGTGGCGCTGCTACCGGTGCTGGACCCGACGGTGATGGGCTGGCGGGGGCGGGACTTCTACCTCGGCGAGCACCGGCAGCACCTGTTCGACACCCGGGGCAACGCCGGGACGACCGCGTGGGTCGACGGCCGCATCGTGGGTTGCTGGGTGCAGGACGATGCGGGAACCGTGTCGGTCCTGCTGCTGGAACCTGTTTCCCCACAGGCGAAACGCGCCTTGGACAACGAGGCTGAACGACTCACCGCGTGGCTGGGCAGCCGACGAGTGGAGACCGGCTACGTCTCCCCCGCCGTGCGTTCGAAGCTGGGCCCACGCACCGGCTAGGGGCTGTTCGGCTCCACGACCGGCGAGTCGGCCTGGCGTTGCGCGGGAAGCGCGGTCGAGGCCGACCGGGACGTGATCCGGAGCTTGAGCCCGCGGGGCCGCAGCGTCGCGGCCGGGGTCACGCGGATCTCGCTGCCGGGCAAGGGGTCCAGTCGCCACTGGGAGACTATGGTGGCCAACGCGATCGAGATCTCCGTGAGCGCGTACTGGTTTCCCACGCACTTGCGCGGTCCGGCACTGAACGGCAGGTACGGCGTCCGGTGGGTCGGCTCGACCAGCCAGCGGTCGGCGTCAAACTCCTCCGGGTGCGGGTAGAGGTCGGGGCGGTGGTGGATCAGCTGGGGGCTCAGGATCACCGCCGTGTCCGCGGGGATGTGGTGGCCCGCCAGCTCGGTGTCCATGGTCGTGGTGCGGGTGAACATCCAGACCGGCGGCCACCGGCGCAGCGACTCGGTGATCACGCGGCCGGTGAGCGTGTCGACCCCGGCCGCGCCTTGGGCCGCCAACACGCCCTTGGCCTCGGCGTGGACCTGGTCCTGCAGGTCGGGCTCGGCGGCGAGCAGGTTCAGCGTCCAGGACAGGCAACTGGCGGCGGTCTCGGAACCCGCGATGAAGAACGTGATGAGCTGGTCGGTCAGCTCCGCGTCCGTTGAGCCGCCCCGGGTCTGGGGATCCTGGGCGGCCAGCAGCGCCGACAGCAGGTCACCGTGGTCGACCCGATGTGCGCGGCGGTCCACGACGATGCGGTACAGGGTTTCGCGCAGCCGCAACGTTGAGCGGCGATAGGCGCGATTGCCCGGCGTGGGGAGCTTGTCGAGCACCGGTGGCGTCATCATCCGCCGGTAGAGGCCGGTCATCAGCACTGTGGTGTCGTCGAGAGCTTGGGCGAACTCGGCTTCCGGCAAAGCATCCGAGAACATCGTCACCGCAACGATGCGGGATGTCAGGTCCAGCATGCGCGGCAACACATCCAGCACCGCACCGTCCTGCCACGCCCGCATCGTCGCCGTCGACTCCCGCGCCATCACGGCCGCGTACGCGGGCAACCGGCCTGCGTGGAAAGCGGGCTGCACCAAGCGGCGCTGACGGCGGTGCAGGTGGTGCGGGCACGAGGAGAGGCCGTCGCCAGCGAACTCGCGGACGCGGTCCCAGAACGGGCCGCCCTTGTCGAAGACGTGGTCGTCGCGCAACACCGCCGCGGTCAACTCGGCCGTGCACACCACGACCGCGCGCATCGGGCCGAGCCGGACCCGCACCAGATCACCGTGCGCGGGCAGGGATTCGAGGAAGGCCAGCGGATCGCGCATCAGCCCCGGCGCGTGGCCCACCAGGGGCAGCGCGCCGGGAGCCGAGGGGATCGCGGTGAACGGGGTCGCCATGGGCTGCCTTCGGTCCGAGGGAAACCGCGCGGTCGGTTCGAGTCGCGACCACGCTAGGCGGGACCAAGAGCAACTTCCAAGGCCGATCACCCGACCTGGTGAACCCGGACCACCCCCCGCGCGGCCCGGGTCCACCAGGTGATCATCCCCGCCGCACGCGGCGGGCCAGCGGGACGAGGTTGAGCACCAACCCCGCCACAGCGACCGCGGTGACGAAGTTCAGGCCGGGCCGGAAACCGCTGAGGTCCACCGTGACCGACCCCGCGAGCACCGCCGTCACCACGGCCAGCACCAAGGCGGACCCGACCTGACCCGACGTCTGCAGCAGCCCGGCGGCCAAACCCTGTTCGGCGTCGTCGATGCCGTCGGTGCCCTGCGCCATGATCGCGCTGAACCCGAAACCGAAACCGCCGCCGAGCAGCAGCATCGCGGGCAACAGCGACAGCGGGTAGTCCGGCGTGGTGCCCGCGGTGGCCAGGAACCACAGGTACCCCAGGCTCAACGACACCATCGACGCCAAGATCAGCCGTTCGGTGCCGTAGCGGTCGATGAGCTTGCCGACCAGCGGTGACCCGACGACCACCACGATCCCCGCGGGCAGCAACGCCAACGCCAGCGTCATCGGCGACCAGCCGAGCACGTTCTGCAGGTACAGGGTCATGATGAATTGGAAGCTGATGTAGGAACCCATCAGCGCGACGACGCTCAGGTTGGCGCGCACGACGGTGCCGACGCGCAGGATCCCCAGCCGGATCAACGGGTGCGCGATGCGGTTCTCGATCAGCACGAACGCGGTCAGCAGCCCCACGACCACGACCGCGGACACCAGCGTCAGCGGATCCAGCCAGCCGCGTTCCGGCGCGGTGACGACGGTGTAGACGGCCAGCAGCATGCCGCCGGTGAGGGTGACCGCGCCCCAGATGTCGTGCCCGCCCTCGGCGCGGGCGCTGTCGCGGGGGATCAGCTTGATGCCGACCAGGAGGGCGGCGATGGCGATGGGGACCGGGGTCAGGAAGGTCCAGCGCCAGCCCGCGCTGGTGAGCAGGCCGCCGAGGACGAGGCCGGAGGAGTACCCGCTGGCGCCGAACACGGTGAAGATCGACAGCGCCCGGTTGCGGGCCGGGCCCTCGGCGAAGGTCGTGGTGAGGATGGACATGGCGGTCGGGGCGGTGAACGCGGCGGCGAGGCCCTTGACGAACCGGGTGAGCACGAGCAGCACGCCGTCGTCGACCAGCCCGCCGACCAGCGAGGCGGCGGCGAACGCGCCGAGGGCGATGAGGAAGACCCGGCGGCGGCCGAGCAGGTCGGCGGTGCGCCCGCCCAGCAGCAGCAGGCCGCCGTAGCCGAGCACGTAGCCGTTGACCAGCCACTGCAGCGAGGACTCCGACATGCCCAGTTCGGCGCCGATCGAGGGCAGGGCCACGCCGACCATCGACACGTCCATGCCGTCGAGGAAGAGCACGACGCACAGCACGGCCAGCACCCCCCAGAGCCGGCCGGACCAGGCGGGAGCGCGCGGCGGAGCGGGCGCCAGTGGCGTTTCGGTGAGAGACACGTCGGTGAAACTACATGCGCTCGCATCTAATGCGCCAACATAATATGCCGCTACATAAGATGCTTTGACATTAGATGTGCGTGCATGATAGGGTGCCCGCCATGCCCCGGCAGACGCCTCTCGTGGACCAGTGGCGGTCGTTGACGCTGCGCTACAACGAGATCGCGTGCAGGCTCGACCGCGAACTCGGCGACGCGCACGGCATCAGCATGAACGAGTTCGAAACCCTCGACCGGCTCGTCGCGCACGAGTGCGAGAGCCTGCGCATGCTCGACCTGGCCGCCGCCATGTACCTGAGCCAGAGCGCCCTCTCCCGCACCGTGGCCCGCCTGGAGAAGGCGGGCCTGGTCACCCGGGCCCTCTGCGAAGCCGACCGCCGCGGCGTCTTCGTCCACCTCACCCCCACCGGCCGAACCCGCCACACCGAGGCGTCCCGCACCCACCTGGCCATCCTCACCGAACACCTCACCACCGCGGACTGAGCACGCGGGAGTACCGCGTACGCCAGAATGGTGCCCATGAACGAACCCGGGGACGTGCGGTCCACAGCGGGTGACATCTCGGGGACCGTGGTCCAAGCCGGAGCGATACACGGCGACGTGCACTTCGGCGCCGCGCATCCTCGGGGGAGACTGCCCTACCGATCCCGGACGGTGCCGGAGGTGGTGAACGGCTTCCAGCGGCGGGTAGTGCCGGATCTGGACGGGTTGACCGCGGGCGCAGTGGTGCTGTCCGGCCTGGGCGGGGTGGGCAAGACCCAGGCAGCGGCTGACTACGTGGAGCGGATCTGGCGGTCCGGTGATGCGCAACTCGTCGGGTGGGTGACCGCGACCGAGCGGACCGCCGTGGTCACGAGCTTGACCGAACTGGGCGAGGTCGTCACAGGCGAGCCGGTGCGGGACGAGACCCGTTTCCTGGACTGGTGCGCGACCACAACCACCCCTTGGCTCCTTGTGTACGACGACGTGGACGACCCGGCGGAGCTGACCGGGCTGTGGCCGCACACCGGCACCTCCGGTCGGCTGGTCGTGACCACCCGACGCAATGAGCCGCGGCTGCGGACCTCGACCCGGCGATTGGTGCCGCTGGGCGAGTTCAGCGCGAACGAGTCGATCGCGTACCTACACGAGGTCTTGGGCGATGCCGAAGGCTTGGCGGACTTGAGTTCTCTCCTAGGACACCTGCCACTCGCCCTGGGCCAAGCCGCCGCCTACATCACGATGATCCCCGGCATGACCTGCGAGTCCTACGTCCAGAAGTGGCGCGACCAACGCACCGCCCTGGCCCGGATGTTCCCCGAGGACTGGGACGAGACAGTAGCCACCACCTGGTCGATCTCCATAGACGCCGCCGACCGGCTCGCTCCCCAGGGCTTGGCTCGCCCCATGCTCGAGCTACTGTCCCTATTGGACCCCAATGGCATTCCGCTGCAATTGCTCACTTCCCCGCCGGTATGCCACTACCTCTCCGCCGACAGCGACACCGCCGCCCGAGCCCTCGGTTGCCTGCAGCGATTCAACCTGATCGCCACGGACGACTCAGACCTCGTGCGCGTGCACGCCCTGGTCCAGCACGCCACCCGCGAACAACTGCCCGATGACCGCCTCGCCGCACTTGCCGCCGTGGCCGCGAACGCGTTGCTGTCGAACTGGTTCGACTCGTCGGAGGGCGTCCGATTCGAGTCTCGCCTGCGAGTCACGCAGCGAGTTTGGCTGATCATGCGGAGACGCACCTGTGGCAACACGGCGGCTATCTGGTCCTGTTCAAGCTCGCCAGCAGCCTCGGCGATGTGGGACAGGTGCACGCGGCCATTGACCACTACGACAAGCTCTGCGCGGCTGCCTCCCACCACCTCGGCCTCACTCATCGGCACACCCTGGGCGCCTTTCACAACCGGGCTTCCTGGCGGGGACAGGCGGGGCAAGTGGCCCAAGCGGTTGGGGAACTGACCGAACAGCTCCCTGAGGTCACTCGGATACTCGGTCCTGATCACCCTGACACGCTGGTCAACCGGGGCAACCTGGCCCAATGGCTGGGAGTGCTCGGGGACGCCACCCAGGCCGTGCGAATGCTCACCGAATCGGTCGCCAGCTTCGCGCGGGTAGAGGGGCCAGAGAGCCGCAGGACCCTCGCTGCCCGCGGCGCTCTGGCTTACTGGCAGGGACACGCCGGGAATGCCCCCGAGTCCGCCCGTGCGTTCCAAGATCTACTCGTCGACTGCCGCCGTGTGCTCGGCCCCAACCACCCGGAGACACTCAGGACTCGGATCGACCTGACCTACCTACAGGGACAGGCAGGTGATACGGCAGGTGCGGTCAAGGCGTGCGAAGAGCTCATGGTCGACCTCGTGCGGGTATTGGGCCCCGACCACCCGGACACGCTTGTCAACCGGAGAACTCTGGCTTTCCTCCAGGGGGAAGCCGGTGATCCAGCCCGTGCGGCTGAGGCATACGCGGACATACTCGCCGACGCTCTCCGAGTGCTCGGACCCGAACACCTGGAGACCCGAACTGCCCGCCGCAACCTGGCTTACTGGCTCGAACGTGCTGGGATCGCCGACTAGAACGACGCTGCCCGGACCCGTGATGAGCGGGTCCGGGCAGCGTCAGCGGCTACCTCAGCCGGTGAAGCCCGCGGTGATGGCGGTGAACTCCCAGTTGGGGCGGTCGCGGTTGACGGCCCAGAAGGAGAAGCGGCCGATGTGGTTGGCGTTGGACCAGTCGCGGATTCGGGTCCAGATCTGGGGGGTGGTGTTCTCCCCGGCGTCGCTGGCGTTGTTCATGCCGGAGATGCCGACGTGGGCGAAGGCTTCGGCGTCGGTCCAGCCGAAGGTGGACTTGAGCTTGTTCTTCAGGCCGGTGGTCGAGTTCACCGTCGCCGCGTACATGTCGGCGGCGCCGCCGAAGTTGAAGGGCATGATGGTGAAGTTGTCGATGTTGGCGTTGAGGGCCTTGGCCTGCTCGATGAGGCGGTTGCCCCAGGAGTTGGGGCCGGTGTTGAGGGTGGGGAAGGTCAGGATCGTGCGCAGGCCGGGGTTGTTGGCCTTGACGATCTTCAGCGCGGTGAGGATGCGGTCCTGCACGGCCGCGCTCTCGAACTCGTCGGTGTTCTCGATGTCGACGTCGATGGCCTTGAGGCCGTAGGCGTCGATCACCTTCTGGTACGCGCCAGCCAGCAGTTCCGCGGTGGCGCAGTTCGGGCCGAGCTTGTTGCCGCTCCACCCGCCGATCGACGGGACGATGTCACCGCCCGCCGCGCGGATCGCCTTGACGTTGTTCTCGTCGACGCCGCCCTTGAGCGGGCGCTGGCTGTCCCAGGTCGGGTTGCAGCCGTTCTGGGCGAGGATGAACGCCATGGTGAACCACTTGACGCCGGTGGCGCGCATGACGTCGGCCGCCGCGGGCGGGTTGCCCCAGCCGAGGTAGAGGTACGGCGCGGCCTGGATGAACCGGGGGCCGGGGTTGCCGTCGTCCTTGGCGGTGGTCGCGGTCACCGGGACCGAGGCGGGCGAGGTGTTGCCCGCGGCGTCCTTGGCCCGCACGGTGAAGGTGTACTGGGTGCTGGCGGCCAGGCCGCTGACCGTGGCGCTGGTGCCGGTCGCCTGCGTGACCTGGCCGTCGCGCACGACCTCGTAGCCGGTGACGCCGACGTTGTCGGTCGAGGCGTCCCAGGTCAGCGAGACGCTGTTGGCGGTGACGCCGGTGGCCCTGGGGTTGCCGGGGGTGGTCGGCGCCTGGGTGTCGTTGCCGCCGCCACCGGGTCCGTCGAGGCTGATGTCGTCGGCGTTGTAGGTGCCCTGGCCGTACCACCCGTGCAGGTACACCTCGGCACTGGTCTGGCTCGCGCCGGTGGTGAAGGTGACGGTGAGCAGGCTGTAGCCGGAGGTGGAGCTGGTCCACCTGGCGGTGCCGCCGGTGACGCCGAGGTGGACGTAGCTGCCGCGCACCCAGCCGGTCAGGGTGTAGGCGGTGCTCGGCTTGACGGCCACGGTCTGGGCGCAGCGGGCGTTGTCGCTGCCGGTCGCGGCACCGGCGAGGGCCTTGCTGCCGCCGTGCACGGGGCTGCCGACCACGGACCCGGTGCCGCCGGAGCAGGTCCAGCCGGACAGCGACCCGGTCTCGAAACCGGGGTTGGACAACAGGTTGGCGGCGTTGGCGACCATCGGCGAGAGCGCCAGGCCCGCGCCGGTGAGCACGACCGCGCTCAGGCCTGCGAGCAGGCGGTGTCGGGTACGCACGGGACCTCCCGGGTGAGGTGCGGCCAGGACCCGATTGGTCTGGACCATAGGTCGGATTGAAGTGCCTCGCGGCGGGCGGAGTCAATACCGCGCGGTCAAGAATTCCCGTCATCGAGCAACACATCGCCACTTGTTCCCAGTTGTGCGGCAGGTGTACCCGACCGGGGCCGGTGGCCACCCGACCGGGTAATGGGAACACCTCAAGATCCACTGCTAGCGTCCGAAACGCTCCATCAGCGCAATAGTGGAATGCGAGTTGGACATGACGAAGAATGGTAAGAGATTCCTCGCGACCTGCGTGACCACCCTGGCGGCGGTGAGCATCGGCGCGAGTCCGGCATCAGCGAAACCCGTTGCTGTACAAGGGCTTCTCGACAGCTGCGCGGCACTGCGGGCCGCGGTCCCGGTGGCCGCGGACGGGAACTACACCTTGGCCACCGACCGGAATCTCGTCGGCGTTTACTGCCACGACATGGCCGGAAATCCCCGGGAGTACCTGAACCTCGCCTTTACCGGATCAGCGGCGAATTTCTCCCAGTACACCGCGGGCGGCGCGTCGCCGGGGTCGAACGTGCGGACCTCGTTCACCAAGCTGCGGCTGGACCCGAAGACGCTGACCGTCGACATCAACGACACGACCTTCGCCGGCTCCACCGGCGCGCTCACCCACGGCTCGGACCGGGTCACCTCGGTCGCCTATGCCGTGGCGATGGCCTGCGGCGCTGGGAGCACCACCGGGCAGGGCAACATCGACCTGCGCGGCACCGCGTTCACGGTCGCGAGCACGTTCGCGCCCGGCGGCTCCGCGCCGTTCGGCACGGCGACACCCAGCTCCGACGGCCAAGTCGTGGGCCTCACCGGCGGCGGCTACTGCGGGTGGAACGCGCCGTCGGCGGGCGTCTACAACCCGTACAACCCGCAAGGCCCGAAGTACATCCTCAAGCTCAGCTGCGCGAAGGACGGCCTGTTCCGGCCGCAGCTCTGCCTCAGCCTGTCCTGAACCAACGCCTCCCCGGGGCCCGGTCACCACGTGACCGGGCCCCGGTGCTGTCCGCACCTTCCTCAGCAGGCCCGGCCAGCGGCCGAATGACTCCCGGAACCCCCTGGAGCGGCCGCACCCGAAACACACTCGAACGGCGAACCGTTGCGCTCCCCCCACGGCTGAACCTTGTCTCAACCAGCCAGGACCGAAGGGGAAGCACATGCGCCGCAACGGGATCACCGCTCTCATCGCCACCGTCGTCGCCGCCAGCGCGGTCGTCGTGGCGGAGCTGCCGGTCTCGGTCACGGCCACCCCCGCCGAGCAGCTGTACGTGGTCGCCGAGGCGTTCACCTTCGACGAGCCCGCCGGTGACGCGAACACCTCGGCCGCGACCGCCGCCGCGGCCGACACCTCCTGCTCCGACGGCACCTACGCGCTGAAGTCCTGGAAGGTCGGCACGCTGACCTGGCTCTACAACGGCGCGGGCGTCCCGGCCACCATCGCCTCCACCGCCCTGGGCGCCATCACCACCTCGACCAACACCGTCGCCAAGGGCACCAACCGCTGCGGCCAGGCGAACCTGACCACCTCGACCTACACCTACGGCGGCACCACCACCGTCAAGCCGCAGGTCAGCTCGACCGGCACCTGCACGGGCAACGACGGCAAGTCGGTCACCGGCTGGGGCGCCCTTCCGACCAAGGTCCTGGCCTACACCTGCACCTTCTACAACGCCCGCGGCGTGGTCGTGGCCTCCGACACCCTGATCGACAACGTCGCGTACACCTGGTTCACCACCAAGCCCGCCAACTGCTCCGGCCAGTACGACCTGGAGACCACCCTGACCCACGAGCGCCTGCACACCGCGGGCCTGGGCCACGTCGACCAGGCGAAGAACGCCGCGCAGACCATGACCCCGGCCAGCTCCCCCTGCGACACCTCCCGCCGCCTGCTCGGCGCCGGTGACTACGCGGGCCTCAAGGCGCTGGCCACCAAGTAAGCCCTCCCTCCCCCGGCCGACGGCCCCCGTGTCCTGGACACGGGGGCCTGACGCGTAACACATCAGTTACACTTCCAGCCGTGGACGAGGTGGCGGCCGCGATCGCGGACCCGGTGCGGCGGGAAATCCTGCTGCTCCTGCGCGACGGCAGGCTGCCAGCGGGCGCGATCGCCGGGCGGTTCGAGATCAGCCGACCGGCGGTGAGCAGGCACCTGCGGGTGCTGCGGACCGCGGGCCTCGTGCACGACGAGGTGGTGGGCAGGCAGCGGCTGTACGAGCTGCGGACCGCCCCGTTGGACGAGTTGACCCGCTGGTTGCGCGGGTTCGACCAGGACTCGGGCTGGGCGGCGCGGATGGCGGCGCTGGACACCGAGGTGCGCAGGGCCAGGCGGGACCGCCAGGCCAGGAGGACGGAGGACACGGCGTGAGTGGTCAGTTGTTCCGGACCGCGGCGGGCACCGACCTGGTGCTCGGGCGGACCTTCCGGGGTACCCCGGAGGACGTGTGGGCCAGCGTGACGGAGCCGGAGCGCACCGCCAGGTGGTTCGGCCGCTGGGAGGGCACAGGTGCCCCCGGGGAGACGATCCGCGTGCAGATGGCGTTCGAGGAAGGCGCCCCCTGGTTCGACGCCAGGATCGAGGTCTGCGAGCCCCACCGCCGCCTGGGCCTGACCACCTCGGACGAGGCCGGGAAGTGGCACCTGGAACTCCTGCTGTCCGAGGTCGCCGACGGCACCCTGCTCCGCCTGGTGCACCACCTCACGACAACCCTCGGCGTCGGCGACGTCGGCCCGGGCTGGGAGTACTACCTGGACCTCCTGGTAGCCGCCCGCGCCGACCAGCCCCCGGTGGCGTGGGACGACTACATCCCCCGCTTCAAGGCCTACTACGAAGGCCTCATCCCCATCGACTGAACCAGGGAGCCCGCAGCCTCCGCCGCCAAGGTCGGGTGGCGAAGTGAGCACCGCCAGTGGGCGCAGGCCGCCTCCCCGCTCTGGGTCTTGTCGCCATCGGCAGCAAGCCCCCCCAGCCCACCTGGAAACCAACCCACCGAGCCAGCCCACCCAAAGCAACCACTGGACACTCGGAAGCCGCCCACCCAACTGCTCGATGGGGCGGACTTGTTTTGCGTGGGGTGGCGGCAGTCGTAGCGTTCTGCGCGGACAGGGCCATGCTTTTCGGCCCCAGCTTTGCGGTCCTGCCACGACTGGCGCAGGGGCCCCGCGCAAAACAAGTTCGCCCCATCGAGCACACCCACACCCCACGGACCGGGTCGAAATGCCGAAGGCGAGCCGACCCCGAAGCCGCAGGTGCTACCTCAGCCCACCGAGCCAGCCCCGCCAGCCCAACCACCGCTCCCAGAAGTCGCTGGTGCCAACTGCTCGATGGGGTGGACCTGTTTTGTGTGGGGGACGGCAGTCGTAGCCTTGCCTCGCTGCAGGGCCACGCTCTTCGGCCCCGGCTTTTGCGGTCCTGCCACGACTGGCGCAGGGGCCCCGCGCAAAACAAGTTCGCCCCATCGAGCACTCCCAGCCACCACGGACCGGGTCGCGATGCCGCAGGCGAGCCGACCCAGAAGCCGCTGGTGCCACCCCAGCCCCCGAGCCAGCCCCGCCAGCCCGACCACTGGACACTCGGAAGCCGCCCACCCAACTGCTCGATGGGGCGGACTTGTTTTGCGTGGGGTGGCGGCAGTCGTAGCGTTCTGCGCGGACAGGGCCATGCTTTTCGGCCCCAGCTTTGCGGTCCTGCCACGACTGGCGCAGGGGCCCCGCGCAAAACAAGTTCGCCCCATCGAGCACACCCAACCCACCACGGACCGGGCTTCGCCGCTGCCGGGCCACCCGCGTCCCAGACACTCACGACCGTGCCCCGGGCGCGCGGCGGCCAGCTACCCGCCCTGCCAATCGTCGCGAATCCGCAGCTCATCTGCGCCATCGATGCTGCTGCGCCGACCGCGCCCCAGGCGCGTAGGCCCCCTGTGCCCTGCGTCGCGGCCTACGAGGGCAACGCCTCGAGCGACTGGGCCAGGGAGTCCAGCAACCAGGTGTGCGACTCCCCCAGTGACACCGGCTCGGCGGTCACGACGCGCACGCCCGACCAGTAGCGCCGCATCCGGGGGTCGCGGTCCACGGCCACGTCCGCGAGCAGTTCCCGGCGGAACTCGGGCGTGTCGAGTCGGTGGCGGACGGCGGCGTGGGTGGCGATGAACAGGTCGAGTTCGGGGCTGGAACCGGGGGGCTGACCGGCGGCCACCCGGGCTCGGGCGGCGGCGCACGCGGCACCCACGCCTTCCTGCAGGGCGGCTTCGTCGGTGATGACGCGGCGGTTGGTGTGGGCGCTGGCGACCAGGGCCGCGGCGAGGTGGGGGTCGCTGACCAGGGCGACCAGCTCGGCGTAGGCGACGACCTGGTCGGGGCTCGGGTCGGGGGGCGGTGGGGGTGCGCTGGCTTCGAGGAACATGTCCAGCGTGTCGGCGGGCACGGGGGCGGGGAACCGGGCCCGCCAGAACGCGGTGAGCACGCCGTGCGCGGCGCGGCCGTCGTGCGCGGCGGCCAGCAGGTCCAGGCGGGCGGCCCTGTCGGCCGGGGTCGCGTGCTCCACCGCCCGCAGGGCCGCCCGGCGCCAGGCCAGCGCGGACAGTTCGACGTCGAGGGCCGCTCGTTCGGCGGCGACGGCCTCGCCGACCGAGCGGTCGCCGGTCAGCACGGAGGTGATGGCGGAGAGCCCGAGGCCGAGGGCGCGCAGCCTGCGGACCAGGTCGAGCCGGTCGGTGGCGGAGGGGTCGAAGCGGCGGTGGCCGCCCGCGCTGCGCAGCGGGGTGAGCAGGCCCTCGTCGCAGTAGAACCGGATGGTGCGCACGGGCACCCCGGTCCGCCGCGCGAGGTCGCCGATGCCGAGCGTGTCGCCGGTCACAGTCCGTGGAACCTCCAGCCGGGTGGAGTTCCTACGGTACGGGGGTGACCCCGCACAGGAGCGCCCTGCACATCGACGAGCTCGCCGCCGCACTGCGCGAGCAGACCGCCGCCTTCGCCGCCGCGGCCGGAGCCGACCCCGAGACCCCGGTGCCGACCTGCCCGCAGTGGGTGCTGCGGACCCTGGTCGGGCACATCGGCCAAGCCCACCGCTGGTCCGCGGCGATAGCCCGGTCCGGCCAGCCCAGCCCCGTGCCCGACCCGCTCACCGCCGACCCGGGCTCCCCCGACGCGTGGCCGGGGTGGTTGCGCGAAGGCGCGGAGGACCTGATCGACGCGGTCGGCGACGGAACCCGACCCGTCTGGACGTTCTTCGGCGAGAGCCCCGCGCGCTTCTGGCTGCGCCGGATGCTCGCCGACACCACCATCCACCGCGCCGACGCCGCCATCACCACCGGCCGCCCACACGACATCCCCGCGGACCTGGCCGCGGAGATCATCACCGAGGGCCTGGAACTGCTCACCTCACCCGCGGCCCCCCAGGTCCGGGAGTCCTTGGCCGCCCTGCGCGGCACCGGCGAGACAATCCTGCTGCGCGCCACCGACGGCCCCAGCTGGTTGATCACCCGAGCCCCCACCGGCCCCACGTTCACCAGCGAAGACACCACAGCGACGGTCACCGCGACCGCCACCACCCAGGACCTGCTGTGGCTGTTCACCCGCAGACTGGACCTCTCGGACCCCCGCATCACCACCACCGGCGATGTCACTCCGCTCGACGACTGGCTGGCCCGCACAGCGCTGTGACCAGGAGCGGTGATCGGGCACGCGGTCGGCGAGGCGGCGGGCGGGCCGTCCGAGCCCGGCGGTGCCCGGCTGGTGCCGCCTGCCGGGCGCCACTGCGCCGGGTCGCGGGCAAGGTCGTCATGGTGACGGTCGACCGCCCGTTCGACGCAGCGCCGCACCCGGAGCCGCAACGCTGCTCAGGCCCCGGGCACTCCGTCGGCGAGACCGCCCTGCGGCGAGAGCAGGGGTGGCGCCGGAGTCCGACGGTGTCGATGCGCCGCAGCCGCTGCCGCGTCGCGTCGCGCGGAGGACGCCCGGTCGTTGAGGCGCCGCACCTGAGCCGAGGTGCGGCTGATGTCCCGGGCAGGCGCTGCTACACCGCATTGCGCGAAAGGAGCCCGGTTGACGCGGCTCCGCACCGGGAGTTGAGGCTGGGCTCGTGCCCCGGGCGCGGAGTCCCCGGGGCACGAGCCGATCGGTCAGGCGACCCGGCGTCCTGAGCGGAAACCGTGCGCCTTCGCCGACCACACGACCGCCAGGGCGGCTACCGCGAGGACCAGTTGCGACCACGGGAACGAGTCCGGGCCGAACCACTCCAGGAGGACGCCGCCGATCGCGCCGCCGCCTGCGACCGCCAGGTTGAACACCGTCACCAGCATCGACTGGGCCACGTCGGCCGAGTCTCCCGCGGAGTCGGCGATGGCGGTTTGCAGCAGGGTCGGGGCGCCGCCGAAGGTGAGGCCCCACAGGAGGACGCCCGCGTAGATCAGGGGGGTCGCCTGGGTGCCGACCGCCAGGGCCGCCGCGGCTACGGCGAAGCCCAGCAGCGACAGCAGCGTCACCTGCCGCAGGTGCCCGTCGACGAGGGCACCGGCGAACCAGATGCCGACGACCGCGGCCGCGCCGAACAGCAGCAGCATCAGCGGCACCTGGTCGCCGAGGCCGTGCTCGGCGACGAACGGCGCGATGTAGGTGTAGAGGATGTTGTGGGCGAGGATCCACAGCAGGATGACCCACAGGATCGACCGGATGCCGGGCGTGCGCAGGACCGCGCCGATCGGCATCCGCTCGCTCTTGCCCTGGCCGGGGAAGTCCGGCACCGCGGCCACGATCCACAGCAGCAGCACCAGGGCGATCGCCGACATGATCCAGAACACCCCGCGCCACTCGGCGAGGGTGCCCAGCCACGCGCCGAGCGGGACCCCGAGCGAGAGCGCGATGGGCTGGCCGACGCCCACGATGGCCACCGCCTTGCCCTGCACCTCGGGTGCCACCATCCGGCGCGCGTACCCCGCGAGCAGGCCCCACACCACACCGGCGGCCATGCCCGCGACGAACCGCGCGGCCAGGGTCACCACGTAGTCACCCGAGAGCGCGGTGATCGCGTTGAACACCAGCAGCGCGGCGATCGCCAGCAGCAGCAGCGGCCGCCGGTTCCAGCCCCTGGTCGCGGCGATGACCGGGACGGCGGCCACGACCGACCCGATCGCGTACAGGGTGAGCAGCTGGCCCGCCAGCCCCTCCGAGACACCGAGTCCGGCGCTGATCTGCGGCAGCAGCCCGGCCGGGATCGTCTCGGTCATGATCGCGATGAACCCGGACAGCGTGAACGCGAGCAGACCGAACACGGGCAGGCTCACCCGCACCCGTCCCCGCTGCTCCTCGGCCGTGTCGACCATCGGTATTCCTCCACTCTCTCCTCAGGACCGCTCGGCCGGGTGTCGGCCGACGCGTCGTGGTCAGTAGTTGGGCGTTTTCGCCAGCAGGTGCCCGCGCCGCTCGATCTCGGGCTCGTACACCGAGGCGTGCCAGTCCTGCGGCGTGATCGGCTCCAGCGCGATGGACACCGCGTCGTCGCTGACGCCCATCGCCTCGGTGATCGCCTTGCTGATCGCGGTGACCAGCTCGCCCTGTTGCCGGGTGCTCAGCTGGACCGGGAAGTGCTTGATGTTGACGTGCGGCATGTGGACCAGGCCTCCTCGGCCTCGCTGGACGGTGTCGCGGATGGTGGCGGCCAGCCGGGTGACGTCCGGGGCGCGCAGCACGCTGTAGTGGTCGACGTCGAGGTCGAGCACCGCCGGTGGGCGCACCAGCGCGCCGACCGCCTCCTCGACGAAGGAGTAGTCGTCGCCGCGCACCTTGAGGATGGTGATCGGGGCGGTGACCCGGCGGTGCAGCATCTCCTCGAAGGTGTAGCGGAAGCTGTAGGAGGCGCGGACGATCGCGACCACCCGGCGGATGGTCGCCACGTCCAGCCTCGGCTGGCGGGCGGCGACGAACGCGACGAAGCTCGCCTCGTCGGTGGTCGCCGCGACGCACTCGTCGACGTCCGGACCGGTGATCCGGCCCGCGAACACCGAGTACAGCAGTGTCACGAACGCGGGGTCCCCGTAGAGCCCACCGGCACCCGGGTCGACCGCGGCCCGGCGGATCGGCGATCCCGGCGCGATCAGCACCAGCTGGTCGACGACCTCGCCCGCCTGCTCCAGCTGGTGCGCCGCCTCGAACGCGACGCGGGCACCGAAGGAGTAGCCCCACAGCGTGTACGGGCCGCGCGGCTGGACCTGGCGGATCAGGTCCACGTCGTGGCGGGCCATCTCGGCGACGGTCTGGTGCGGGGTCTCGCCGTCGTTGATGCCCGCGGCCTGCACGCCGAGGAACGGCCGGTCCTGCCCCATGGCCAGAGCGAGCGGCTTGAGGTTCATCGGGTAGCCGCCCAGGCCGGGCCAGCAGACAACGGGCCTGCCGGATCCCTTGGGCTGCAGGGTGATCAGCCGCGAGACGGCCTCGTGCGTCCGCTCGTCCACCCGCCTGGCCAGGCCCTCGACCGTGGGCTCGTCGAAGATCAGCTGCACCGGCAGGGTCGTGTTGACCGCCCGGTTGACCTCCTGGATGAGCAGCACGGCCAGCAGCGAGTTCCCGCCCACCACGAAGAAGTCGTCGCGCACCGAGATGTCGTCGGTCTTCATGACCTTCGCCCACGCAGCCGCGATCTTGCGCTCGGTCCCAGTGCGCGGTGCGATGACCTCACGGGTCCGCTCGGCCGCCGCCAACGCCTCGGAGTGCTCCAGCGCGCGGACGTCGACCTTGCCGTTGGCGGTGTAGGGCATCTCGTCGACGATCACGACCCGCGCCGGGATCATGTACTGGGGCAGGAATCCCGCGATGTCCTTCTTGATCATCTCGGCGGGCCCCTGGGTGTGGACGGCGTCCTCCTTCATGCCCTCGCCCGCGATCTGCTCGGCGCTGACCCGGCCGCCGAGCGCGAAGTAGGACGGTCCACCCGGGAACCCGGCCTCGCGCAGGATCGAACCCATCCTGCGGGCCGAGGGCAGGTCGTTGCCGGTCTCGGAGCTGTACCCCGAGGACATGAACCCGATGCCGAAGGGGTTCATCTGCAGCACCTGCAGCCGTCTACCGAGGTCGACGTACCCGGCGTCGCGGTCAGCGGAGCGGCTGATCAGCGAGACGCCGAGGTCGGCGCGCTCGTAGACCCCCTGGTTGATGGCGATCACGTGCTTGCGCAGCACCAGCGTGTCGGAGATCCGCCGCAGTTCGCCGTCGGCGTAGCGGTACTGACCCGCGTCGATGTCCGCCACCCGGCCCGGGTGGACCTGCACGTAGGTGTCGACCGGTCCACTCGGGACACGCCGCGCCGACGGAACGATGTCGTACCCGCCCAGGTACACGTGGTCGTCGTCGGCACCGAGGACCTCGGCCGCCGCCGGGTCGAGCGATCCGGCACCGACGCCGAGGCCGTACTCGGGCAGCACCTCGTCGAACAGGCCCAGCATGTGACCGGCCTCGAACCGCAGGACCTCGAGGACGTTGTTGCGGTACACCGACTCGATGGCCGACTTGCGGCCCAACAGGTGGATCCGCAACCCAGCCGTGCCGCTGGCCGCACCGACGCGGACGAGCTCGTGGTTGATCGGGTGGTAGTAGTACCACCCGTCCGGCGCCGCCGGGAGGCCAACGATCTCCAGGTGCAACTGGGTCGCGTAGAGCGCGCCCGGTGAGGCGTAGGCGTACTTGGGCAGGATCCGGTCCTGGCTGTGGAACTGGCCGAAGTTGCGCAGCAGGGAACCGAGGCTGGCCAGGTCGAACTGCTCCAGGGGTACCGACTCGGCGTCGGCGGCCCCGTCGTGGCCCAGCAGTAGCAAGATGTCCGCAATGGACAGTCCAGTCCCCTCGAAGAACCGGTAGGTCTTGCGCGCGAACGCCCGCTGCCGCTGCCGAGCGGTCTCGGCCTTTCCGGGCAGCGCCAGCGAAGGACCGCCGTCGGAGCGCACACCCAGGTTGCCCAGCTGGGCGCGGACCTGCACCCTGCCCTGCTTGGACTGGTGGTGCGAACCGTGGTTGCCCTGGTCCATCAGCGCCGCCTCGCGCGGGTTCAGCTCGACGCAGGCCACCAGGTTCCTGGCCCCGGTGCGCTCGTCGTCGCGGACCAGCACGGCGGCGTTGCGCACCCAGTCGTGGTTCTCGATGGCGACCCGGACCTCGTCGAGCTCGATCCGGTGCCCGCGCAGCTTGACCTGGTTGTCCACCCGGCCGACGAAGTGGTACCCGCCGTCGGAGTCGCGACTGACCAGGTCACCGGTGCGGTAGAGCCGCGTGGGGATCCCGTTCGGCCCGACCGGGACGGTGACGAACCGGCGAGCCGTCTCCTCGTCGCGGTTGAGGTAGCCCCTCGCGAGCTGCGCGCCGCCGATGTAGAGCTCACCGGGCTCGCCCACCTCGACCGCGACCCCGCGCTCGTCGAGCACGTGGAAGTCGGTGGCGCGAACAGGTTCGCCGATGGACACGGTGTTCTCCGCACCCGCGGACCCACCCGCGGGGATGATGTGCGCGGAGGCGTTGATGGTGGTCTCGGTGGGCCCGTAGAGGTTCACCAGGTCGCTGTCGGGCAGGACCTCGGCGAACCGCGTCGCCAACCTGCGCGACAAGGCCTCGCCGCCGCTGAACACGGCTGTCAGGGTGGTGCAGCGGGCGAACAGGTCGTCGTCGACGAGCGCCTGCAGCAGAGTGGGAACGCACTGCAGCAACGTCACGTCGTTGGCGATGATCGTCTCGATGAGTCCGGACGGGTCGCGGTGCGCCCCGGGCGGGGCCACCACAACCCTGGTCCCCACCGCGAGGGCGAGGACCTCCCACTGCGCGGCGTCGAAGCTGATCGGCGTCTTGCGCACGATCGACTGGGTCTCGTCCAAGCCGACCGCGTCGCGCAGCCACGCCATTTGGTTGGCGATCGCGCCGTGCTCGACGACCACGCCCTTCGGCCGTCCGGTGGTGCCGGACGTGTAGATCACGTATGCCGCGTCGCGCGAGCGGGTCACGTTGCCGTACCCGAACCCTTGTCCCAGTGGGCTCCCACCAATGGAGTCCACTGTGATCACAGGCAGGTCGGCGCGCAGCAACTCGGTGAGGTCGGCGCGCGGCGCGGTCGCGGTGACGACCATGGCGAGCCCGGAGTCCTCGATCATGTACGAGACGCGGTCCTGCGGGTAGTCGGTGGCCAGCGGCAGGTACGCCGCCCCGGCCAGCAGAACACCCCAGGTGGCTACGACGAGTTCGGCGGACGGCTCCAGGTAGAGGCCGACGATGGTGTCCGGCCCGGCACCCTCGGCGCGCAGCCGAGCGGCGACCGCGCCCGCCCGGTCGACCAGGTCCGCGAAGGTCAGGCTGCGGTCGCCGTCCACCACGGCGATCGCGTGGGGTCGTGCGGCGGCCTGGCCCAGCAGGAGCTCCGGGAGCAGCGGTGCGGCGGGTAACTGTTGAGCTCGGCTGTTCATCGACGCGGATGAGGTGGCTATCCCTTTGGTACTCATGGTTCTCTTCCCCCCGTTTGTGTCAGAGCGCGTTCAGCGCTGGAACCCTGCTGCTGGGCAGGGTCAGGTGGTTGGCGAGCAGCTCGCCGTGGCCGTGCACCGCGTCCTGGATCCCCCCGGAGCGCAGCGCGTGCCAGTACAGGACGACGTTGTTGGAGATGACCGGCTTGCCGAGCCACGCCTCGGCTTGCGCGGCCACCCGCGCCATCGCCACGTTCGTGCCGACCTGGACGATCGCCTGCACGTCCGGCCCGTCGACCTCGCGGACCGCGGCGCGCAGCCGGTCCTCGGACACGTGCGCGATCTTCGCCGGGCTCGCGCAGCCCAACCCCAGCACCCGCACCAGGTCGTACCCGGCGTCGGTGAAGAACCGCGACACGGAGTCGTCGCCGACGGGCAGGTACGGCGTGATCACCGCGACCCTGGTGAGGTCGCCGTGGCTGGCCAGGGCGGCGCGGATGGCGTCCGGGCTCGTGGTGACCGGGCGCCCGCCGCTGATCTCGCGCATCGACGCCAGCACGCGGCCGTGGTGCACGGCGCCCTCCCAGTAGCTCTCCGGGGACACGGCCACCACGACGTGGTCGGGGTCGCAGGTCAGCACGCCGCGGATGGCCGGTTCCGTCGACGAGCGGATGCTGTGCATGACGTGGTCGAAGCCCGGTCGCTCCACCATGGAGTCGTCGTTGATGACCATGCGGGCGATGTGGTTGGTGACACCGGGCGGCCGGAGCCGGTCCACCTCGGGCTGGGCCGAGGTGTTGGTGGACGGCACGACCACCGCGATCTTGTAGCGGTATCCCAGGGAGTCGGGCACGGCTGTCTCCTCGTTCTCACTCGGGTCGGTCCTACGACGGGCGAGCCACAGTCCGAAGTGGAATTCGTGAGCGCTCTCCCCCAACGCGGACAACAGTCGCGCATTCGCCGGGGGGTGGACAAGCGGATTCCGCGAGAAATGTTCACCGGCACGGGTGGTATCCAGCGGCCGATCAGCGCCACTGGCGAGATCATCGAAGTGGTCACCGGGAGAAAAGGGCGAGCGGTATCGCCACGCATTCCGCTTCGCGCGGGCGTGGTCCATTCCGAACAGCCGTGGGAGCGCCGCGCCCCCGGTCATCGCCCCCTATTCGAAGCTGGCGAAATAGGTGGCGGCCATGTCCTGACCGCCGTGCCCGAGCGCGGACGCCCGCGCGAACCGGTCCGCGCCCGCGCGCACCGCGTCCAGCCGGACCCCGGCCCGCTCGGCCGCGGCGAGCACCAGCCTGGCGTCCTTCTCCGCGTTGTCCACGGTGAACGCCGGGGTGAAGTCGCCGGACCGGATGGCGGCGGACTTGCCCTGGAAGTAGCCGTTGTCCATCGGGCCACCGCTGACCACGTCGACGAAGTGCGCCGGGTCGACCCCGATGCCCTCAGCCAGCGCCATCGCCTCGGCGACGCCGCTGGTCAGCGCGATCACCCAGGTGTTGAGCACCAACTTGAGCCTGCTGGCCGCCCCGGCCTCCGCGGCGACCCACACGGTCTTGCGGCCGATGGTGTCGAACACCGGGGCCAGCGCCGCGCGCGCCGGTTCCGGCCCCGCGGCCAAGACCACCAACTGGCCCTGCTCGGCCGGTTGGCGGGTGCCTTGCACCGGCGCGTCGACGAAGGAGATCCCGCGCTCGGCCGCCCAGGCCGCCAGGTCGTCGATGTCCTCCCCGACGGTCGACAACTGCGCCCACACCGCGTCGGCACCCAATTCCGGCGCCGCCACGGCCATGGTTTCCCGCACCGCCTGCCCGTCTTTGAGAACGGTCAGCACAATGTCGGCACCTTTAACGGCGGCATTGGGACTCGCGGCCACGACGACGCCGTCAGGCACCAACTCGTCGGCTTTTTCCCGGGTGCGGTTCCACACCCGGACCTCGAATCCCGTCTTGGCCAGGTTCCGCGCCACCGGCGCACCGATGGTTCCCGTCCCGAGCACCGCGACGGTCGGCCGAGTCGAACTCATGGTGAATCACTCCCCGATTGGTCGCCGACTACAGCGCGCGCAGGGTCATCTCGACCACGCCGACCAGAGACTCCCTGGGCATCGTCTTGCCCAGGACCCGCAGGCCGTACATCGAGTTGAGCACGTACAGCGCCACCGCTTCCGGCTCGTCGTCCCCGGCCAGTTCCCCGCTCGCCCTGCCTTCGCGCACGGCGTTGGTCAGCGCCGCGGCCATCCGGTCGAACACGGCGGCGACCAGCGCGCGGACCTCCGGGTCCTGGTCGGCCAACTCCAGTGCGGTGTTCACCGCGAAGCAACCGCGCGGACCGTCCTCGGCGCACTCCTCGTCGACCACGGTCATCAACAGACCGCGGATCCGGTCGCGCACCGCCGCACCGCCCGCCAGGAACTCCTCCTGCCGGGCCGCCCACACGTCGTTGTAGCAGCGGAGGGTGTGGTGGAACAGGTCCTTCTTGCCCGTGTACGCGTTGTACAGGCTGCCGCGCCCCAGACCGGTGGAGTCCACCAGGTCCGAGGCCGAGGTCGCGAGGTACCCCTTGGACCAGAACGCCTGCATGGCGCTCTCGAGCACCCGCTCCGGGTCGTACGCCTTGGGTCGTGCCATGACGGGGACACTAGCAGTTGTGTAACATCCGTTCAAGTATTCGGTCCGGTGCGCTCGGTGAGCGCGGGCGACGGGGGTCCAGGTGCGCGGTGTGGTTGTCGTCGGCGGTGGTCCTGTGGGCATGCTGATGGCCGCTGAGCTGGCGATCCGCGGTGTGGCGACGACCGTCGTGGAGTCGCGGTCGGCCACGCACGACGAGCCGCGCGCGGGCACGCTGCACGCGCGCACGGTGCAGTCCTTGACCAGGCGTGGCTACCTGAGCGCGCCGGACGCGGCAACGGCACGGTCCCGGCGCACCGTCACCGTGCCGTTCCACTTCGCCGGCCGGCCGATCCTCACGTTGGAGTCGCCCGCCGCGGAGGGGCCGCCGATGGTCGGGCGGTCGCAAGCGGACTTGGAGCGGTTCTTCGAGGCACGGGCGCGGGCAGCGGGCGCTGTTGTCCGACGCGGGGAGACCGTGGTGGACGTGCGCTCCGGTCCTGACCGGGTCGAGGTGGAACTCGACGGCGGCGAGGTGCTCGTCGGCGCCTATGCCGTGGGGTGCGACGGGGCGCGCAGCACGGTTCGTGAGCGGCTCGGGTTCACCTCGACCACCACCCCGCCCACGTTCGCCGGGATCCTCGGTCTGGTCCGCCTGGACAACCCCGCGGTCGTGCCGAGTGGGTGGGCACACGGCCCTGTGGGGTCGACGCTGGCCAACGTGAGCCCACTGGGGTTGAGCCGGATCGTCGCGCACGAGTTCGGCGACCTGCCGGATCGCGGCAGCCCGGTCACGCTGGACGAGCTGCGGGGCGTCACGTCCCGCGTCCTGCAACGGGACGTACGGATGTCGCGACCCGCGTACCTCGGCCGGTTCAGCGACTTCACCCGGCTCGCCGACACCTATCGCATCGGCCGGGTGCTGCTGGCCGGTGACGCGGCCCACGTGCACGCGCCGCTGGGCGGCCAGGGGCTCAACACGGGCCTGCAGGACGCGATCAACCTGGGGTGGAAGCTGGCAATGGTGGTCGCGGGACGCGCCCCGGAGCGGCTGCTCGACACCTACGACAGCGAGCGGCGGCCGGTCGCGGCGGCGGTGATCGCCAACACCCGGGTGCAGGGGGCACTGATGCGGCCGGACGCGGAGCCGGTGCGTGGGTTCGTCGCCGGGCTGATGTCGTTGCCGGACAACAACTCCGGGATCAGTGACTTGATCAGCGGCCAGGGCGTGCGCTACACCGACGGGCCGGGGCTGACCGGGGCGTTCCTGCCCAACGCGCCGATCGGCGAGTCCTCGGTGGTCGAACTGCTCGTGCCGGGTGAGCCGGTGCTCCTGCTCTCCGGCGACGTCCTGGAGGCGGCGCCGTGGGCGGACCGGGTGCGGATGGTCACAGTGGACGGTTCCCCGTTCGCCGACCCGGCGATCCTGCTGCGGCCGGACGGGTACGTCGCCTGGTCAGGGGCCACGGGGGTCTCGGCCGCGTTGACCTCGTGGTTCGGCGAGCCCGGCGCGGCGTTGGGGCATACTGGCCGCACTGGTCGGGCGGAACTCTGTGGGGGTCGGGCGTGCGGGTCGTGATCGCCGAGGACGACGCGCTGCTGCGCGAGGGCCTGGTCCTGCTGCTGAGCACGGCCGGTGTCGACGTGCGGGCGGCCGTGGACAACGCGACCGACTTCCTCGCCGCGGTCACCGCCGACCGGCCCGACGCGGTCGTCGTGGACGTGCGGTTGCCGCCGACGTTCACCGACGACGGCCTGCGCGCCGCGGTCGAGGCCCGCCGGGTGCACCCCGGCCTGCCGGTGCTGGTCCTGTCGGCGTTCGTGGAGAACAGCTACGCGGCCGAACTGCTCGCCGACGGCGGTGGCGGGGTGGGGTACCTGCTCAAGGAGCGCGTCGGCCGGGTCGAGCAGTTCCTCGACGCACTGCACCGGGTCGCGGGCGGCGGCACGGCGATGGACCCCGAGGTGATCGCGCAGTTGCTGGTCCGGCACCGGGCCGACGACCCGCTGGAGACCCTGACCGGCCGCGAGCGCGAGGTGCTCGCGCTGATGGCGGAGGGGCACAACAACTCCACGATCGCCTCGATGCTGGTCATCAGCGACGGCGCGGTGCACAAGCACATCCGCAACATCTTCAGCAAGCTCAACCTGCCCAGCGACGAGGCGGGCCACCGCCGCGTCCTGGCCGTCCTGGCGTACCTCAACGCCTCGTGACTGGGCCGTTCGCGCGATCGCGGTAGCCCTGGCACCACCCCCTCCCGTACCGGCAGCGGGATCCGCAAGACGGGTGCTCGCGCCATCGGAACGCGGCCCTGCGGCTTGTAGCTTGGGATTCACCGGACGATCCGGTTCCAATGAGGGGAATCCCAGTGCTGGCAAGGAAAGTGAAGCGATTCGGCGCGCTCGTGGCGGCCGCGACCATGGGAGTCGGCGTGCTGGCCGGTTCCGCGGCCGCGACATCCACAGAGTCCACTGCGGACACACTCGCGCTCTACCACAAGCAGAGGCTGACCTGGAAGCCTTGTGACCACGAGGTTCTGGACAAGGCGGGCGCCCAGTGCGCGGACGTCACGGTGCCGATGGACTACTCGCGGCCCCGCGGCCGGACCATCACCGTGGCGATCTCGCGGCTGAAGGCGACCGACGCCAAGCAGCGGCGCGGCGTCATGCTGTCCAACCCGGGCGGGCCGGGCGGTCAGGGGCTGGACATGATGGTGGGGGTCCGCGAGCGGATGTCGGCCGACGTGCGGGCCAGGTACGACCTGATCGGCATGGACCCGCGCGGGATCGGCCGCTCCACCCCGGTGGACTGCGGCTGGCCGATCGGCAACATGCTGCGGTCGGGCGGGGAGAACTGGGCCGCGTTCGAGGCGAACACGGCGCTGCTCGCCGATCTCGCCCGCCGCCGCTGCTCGGCAACCGAGGGTGAATACCTGCGGCACACCACAACCCGCAACACCGCGCGGGACATGGACGTGGTCCGCGGTGCGCTCGGCGAGCCGCGGATCAGCTACTTCGGCTGGTCGTACGGCACCTACCTCGGCGCGGTGTACACCCAGATGTTCCCGGGGCGCAGCGACCGGTTCGTCCTCGACAGCGCGATCAACCCCCGCGACTACGGCCTGCCGATGATGCAGGCGATGGGCGAGGTCAACGAAGCCGCTCTCGACGACTGGGCGCGGTGGACCGCGGCCCGCGACGCCCAGTACCACCTGGGGACCACACCGCGGCAGGTGCGTGCGGCAGTCGAGGACCTGCTACGACGAGCAGCGCACAAACCGATCCCGCTGGGCACGACCACGATCAACCAGCACGAACTCCCGGTGGTCCTGTTCGTGCACCTGGCCGACGTCCGCAGCAACCCCACCCTCGCCGCCGACGTCCGCCTCCTGGTCGACGCCGCAGCAGGCAAGCCCGTCACCCCGAGCCCGGAGCTGCTCACCATCCTGCGCCTGTTCCAGAACCCGACCCTGCAGACCCAGGGCTCAGGCCAAGCCGCCGTCCTGTGCGGTGACGCCCCCATGCCCCGGGACCCCCGCACCTATTGGCGAACGATCCAGCGCATCCGCCCCACCCAACCGGTCTTCGGCGCTCTGACCCACAACATCAGCGCCTGCGCCTTCTGGCGCGCACCCGCCGAACCCCTCACCACGATCCACAACTCCACCCCCGCCCTCATCGTCCAGGCCACCGCCGACACCCGCACCCCCTACACCAGCGGCGTCGGCCTACACCGAGCACTCCCCGCCTCCCGGCTCGTCACTCTCCAGGACGTGCGCATCCACGCCATCTTCGGCCACTACCCCAACACCTGCGTGGAAACCACCATCAACACCTACCTCCGCGACGGCACCCTCCCCCGCACCAACCCCACCTGCCACAACGACTAGCGCCCCGGGGGCGGGCCGCCTCCGGCCCGCCCCTTTGTCCCATCTGCTCTACATTGAGCCGGTGTCTGCTCTGTTGCTGGTCACCGACCTGACCTACCCCGCTCGTGGTCGTCGCTACGGCGATGAGGACGCGTACCTGTCGGCTCGGTTGCGGGAGTCGTTCGAGGTGGGGTTGTGCCACCCGTTGGACGCGGCCGCGTTGATGGATCGGTTTGATGTGGTGATGGTGCGCAACAGCGGGCCGGTGATGAACTACCCGGCCGAGTACGCGGCGTTCCGGGCGCGGGCGTTGGAGCGCGGGACTGTCGTCTACAACCCGTTGGGCGGGCGGGGAGACATGGCGGGCAAGCAGTACCTTGTGGACTTGACGACGGCTGGATTCCCCGTGATTCCCACCGTGGACAAGGCCGACGATGTCGACCGGCTGCCTGAAGTCGAGACCTATGTGGTCAAGCCAAAGGCGGGTGCCGATTCGGCAGGGCTCGTCTTCACCACGCGCGACGGGATCGACGCTGGCGGTGATGTGCTGGTCCAGCCGCGGGTCGACTTCCAGTACGAGGTGTCGTTCTACTTCGTCGACCACCGGTTCCACTACGCCCTCTACGCGCCCGACCCCGAGCGGCGCTGGGAGCTGACCGAGTACCGGCCGACCGGCGAGGACCTGGCCTTCGCCCAGCGGTTCATCGAGTGGAACACCCTCACGCACGGCATCCAGCGGGTCGACGCCTGCCGGACCGCCGACGGGTTGTTCCTGGTCGAACTGGAGGACCTCAACCCGTACCTGTCGCTCGACCTCGTGCCCGAGTCCACCCGCGACACCTTCGTCGACGCCGTCGCGGCGTCTGTGCGGTCACTGCTCGGCTAAGACAAGAGGCGCGATCCCGGCCCTGGATACACCGGTCCCCCGCCGGGACCCGATACGCGACTTCGGGGTGGTCCTCGGTCGCGCTGGCGAAGTGTCCCGCCGAGCCGGTTCACCCCGCCAGGGACTGGGAAACCGGTCGCCGATGTCCTTACGATTACCCGTGTTCGAAGCCGACGCGACTGTCCTCACCGGAGGGTCGACCGTCACCACGAGCGCGGGTCTCCTCATCGGACGCCAGGTCCGGTGAGGGGGCCCGCACCACTTCTCAGGACCGGGGCCGCGCCGACTTGAGCCGCTCGGACTCCTTGCGGAACTCCGCCTGGGTCTCCCGCTCGCGGCGCAGCCAGTCCGGGTCCTCCGCCTTGATCGCCTCGATCTCCGCCGTGGTCAGCGCCCCGGTCACCCCGGCCCGGGCGAGCCCGCCGATGGACACCTTCAGCTTGGCCGCCACCACCTGCCGCGGGTGCGGACCGTCGCGGCGCAGGTCCCGCAGCCAGGTGGGCGGGTCGGCCTGCAGGGCGTTGAGCTCGTCGCGGGTGACGGTGCCCTCTTGGAACTCGGCGGGCGTGGCCTCCAGGTAAACGCCCAGTTTCTTCGCCGCGGTGGCGGGCTTCATCGTTTGGGGGGTCTTGCTCGCCGAGGTCATGGGGGCAAGCGTAGCGGGGGCGTTCACGGGCGGTAGTCTGACCTGGTGACAGGGTCGGCCGTGGGTACACCGTTCCGGCTCGCGTACGTGCCGGGGGTGACGCCCGCCAAGTGGGTCCGGATCTGGACCGAGCGCCTCCCCGAGTCCCCCCTGGACCTGTCCCACCTGACCTCCGCCGACGCCGCCACCGCCGTCCGCGACCGCCAGGTCGACGCCGCCCTGCTCCGCATGCCCGCCGACCGCACCGGCCTGCACGCGATCCCCCTGTACACCGAAACCACGGTGGTGGTCATCCCCAAAGACCACCTCCTCACCGCGGCCGACACCCTCACCCCCGCGGACCTGGCGGACGAACTCCTCCTCCACCCCCTCGACGACACCCTACCCTGGCCCCACCCCCCCGGCCGCCCGGCCAAAGACCGCCCCACCACCACCCCCGACGCGGTTGAGTTGGTCGCCGCAGGCATCGGCCTCCTCGTCGTCCCCCAGTCCCTGGCCCGCCTCCACCACCGCCGGGACCTGACCTACCGCCCCCTCGAGGACGCCCCCCAGTCCCAGGTGGCACTGGCCTGGCTGGAGAACGAGACCACCGACCCCATCGACACCTTCATCGGCATCATCCGCGGCCGAACCCCCAACAGCACCCGAGGCCGCGCCCCCGCCGCGACACCCCCCAAGCCCCGCGCCAAACCCACCCCCACTCCCCCACGCCGAAAGCAACGCCGCCGCTAACCCTCCACAGAGGACACCCTCGCGCCCACCGCTGGCGGCTGCCCTCAGTCATGGCAGGGGAAATCTGGGACATCGTTTCAGGGTGAGGTGCGCCAGAAGCCCCCCGCCAGCCACCGCTCCCGGATGCTGCTGGGGCCAACTCAGCCGCTGGACACCCAGAAGCCACTGGTGCCAGCCCACCGAGCCACCCGCGCAAACCAAGTCCGCCCCATCGAGCCGCCACGCCCAGCCCCCGAGCTGGCCCACCTATCCCAGCCTCCGAGCTAGCCCCGCGAGCCTCGCCGCTGCTCCTGGAAGCCGCTGCCCCTAACTGCTCGATGGGGCGAACTTGTTTTGCGCGGGGCCCCTGCGCCAGTCGTGGCAGGACCGCAAAGCTGGGGCCGAAGAGCATGGCCCTGTCCGCGCAGAACGCTACGACTGCCGCCACCCCACGCAAAACAAGTCCGCCCCATCGAGCCGCCGCACCCGCCCCCCCGAGCCAGCCCACCCAACCCAACCACCCGAGCCCACCCCGCCAGCCCGGCCACCGCTCCTCGGAGGCCGCCCGCATGCTCTGCTCGATGGGGTGGACCTGTTTTGTGTGGGGGTGCGGCACCCGTAGCCTGACCGGCGGCTGGCTGGGCCGTCCCTTTGGCCCCCAGCTTTTCAGGCCCAGCACGGGTGTCGCAGGGGCCCCGCACAAAACAGGTCCACCCCATCGAGCCCACCCAACCCAGCCCGCCGAGTCAGCCCCGCCAGCCCAACCCACCGGGTCAGCCCACCGAACCCGACCACCGCTCCGAGGAGTCGCTGGTGCCAACTGCTCGATGGGGTGGACCTGTTTTGTGTGGGGGGACGGCAGCCGTAGCGTCGCCTCGCTGCAGGGCCATGCTTTTCGGCCCCTGCTTTGCGGTCCTGCCACGGCTGTCGTAGGGGCCCCGCACAAAACAGGTCCACCACATCGAGCCCTTCACCAAAATCGCGGATCCAGCCGATGGCGCAGCCGAGGCGATCAATCCACCCCCCGCCCCACCACTCCCCATGCCATAGTGGCCTTCCACCCCGAGGAGTGCGCACATGGCAGAAAACCAGGGGAACGTGCTCCCCGTCTACGTAGTAGCCGACGAGTCCGCCTCCATGGCCCCCGTAGTCGGCGAACTCAACGCAGGCCTCTCCGAGCTCCACCGCGCCCTCCTGCGCGAACCCATGGCAGCCGCGAAAGTCCGGTTCACCATCCTGGGCTTCTCCGACGACGTCCAGACCCGGCTCTCCCTGGCCGACCTGCGCACCGAGGCGGCCTTGCCCGTCCTCACCACCAGGTCCTCCACCAGCTACGGCGTCGCGTTCGACGCCCTCGCCGCGCGGATCCCGGCGGATGTCAACACCTTGAAGGGTTCGGGTTTTGCGGTGTACCGGCCCGCCGTCTTCTTCCTCACTGACGGGCAGCCGACCGATGAGCCCACTTGGCGGGAGTCGTACCGCCGTTTGGTGGACAAGGAGACCACGGCCGCCGCGCCGAACATCATCGCGTGCGGGATCGGGGAGGCCAGGGCGCGCACGATCCTGGACGTGGCGACGCGGCCGGAGTTCGCGTTCGTGGCGACGCCGGGGGTGGAGTTGGGGTTGGCGATCGCGGAGTTCAGCGTGGCGCTGACCAAGAGCATCGTGGCTTCGGCGCGGGCGGCGGCTGCTGACCGGACCGAGTTGGTGGTCCAGCGGCCGGACAGCTTCGTCATGGCCGTGGACGTCGTCTGAGGTCGGGGGTGGCGGAGTTGAGCGGGCCGTTGGTGATCGGGACGCCCGTGGTGGCGTTCGAGCCGCGGCCGCCGTCGCGGACCGGGTATCGGCCGGACACGGCGGTGGACGGGTGGGCCAGCGCGGGGTTCACCGTGCGCGGCGCTTCGGTGCGCGGTTACCAGCACCGGCACGACGGGACGCCGCGCCAGGACGACTTCGCCGTGGCGTGGCACGAAGGGTCCGGGGCTGTGGTCGCCGCGGTGGCCGACGGGGTGTCGAGTGTGCCGCTGGCGCACCTGGGTGCGACGCTGGCCTGCCGCGCCGCCACGGACCGGCTGTTGCGCCACTTGGACGCCGACGAACGTCCGGATTGGCCGGAGTTGTTCCGGTGCGCCAGTTGGGCGCTGGTCGAGTTCGCTAAGGGCCAGCCGGGCGACGACGACCCGATCGCCCGCGCGGAACGGCTCCTGTCGACAACGCTGCTGGTCGCGCTGGTCGTCCCGCTGCCGGACGGTTCCGCGCGCGCCGAGGTGTGCCGGGTCGGCGACTCGGCCGCCTGGGTGCTCGACGACGCGCGGTGGCTGCACCTGTCCGACAGCACCCCCGATCTGACCGAGGTCGCGACCGTCGCCCTCCCGCACCAGCCCAGCGACCTGAGCGCGGAATCCGTCGACCTGCCCGCCGGGTCGGTGCTGCTGCTGGGCACCGATGGCGTCAGCGCGGCACTGGGCGACGGAGCGGGCCAAGTCGGTGCCGCGTTCGCCGACGCGCTCGGCACCGCTCCCCCGCCACTGGAGTTCGCGCGCCTGCTGGACTTCTCGCGGGAGACCTTCGACGACGACCGGACCCTGCTGGGGGTGTGGCCGGGGAGTGTGCGGTGATCGACATCCCGGAGGCGGACGCCCGCGAGCTCGGCCGGATGCGGCTGCTCGGGTCCGGTGGCCAGGGCAGGGTGCTGCGGCTGGTCGACCACCCCGACGGCCCGGACGCGGTGGTGTACAAGGAGTACAGCCCGCGCGTGGTCGACGAGGTGGACGTCGACGCGTTGCGGAGGTTCGTCGGGTTCGCCGCCGACCTGGACGGCACGACCCGCTCGCGCCTGCTGTCGCGGGCGGCCTGGCCGGAGGTCGTGGTGCGCAAGGACGGCGTGGTCGTCGGGTTCCTGATGCGCAAGGCCCCGGTCGCCTACTCGACGACCATGCGCTTCGGTGAGGAGACGACCACCGAGCTCGCCCTGGTGCAGTACCTGCTCAACCCGCCCGGTTACCTCGCCGACCGCGGTCTGGAGTTGAGTCCGCGGTTCCGCTACGAGTTGCTGCACGACACGGCCGAGGCGTTGGCGCTGATGCACCGGTTGGGGATCAGCGTCGGGGACCTGTCGCCGAACAACCTGCTGTTCAGCCTGACCGCCCGCCCGCGCGGCTTCTTCATCGACTGCGACGCGATGCGGCTCGACGGGCAGAGCGTGTTGCCGCAGGTGGAGACCCCGGACTGGCGGATCAGCGACCTGGGTGCCGAGGAGCAGGCCACCCCGGCCAGCGACAGCTACAAGCTCGGCCTGCTCGCGATCCGGCTCTTCGCCAACGACCAGCAGAGCACCAACCCGAAGCTCGCGCCGGACCGGTTGCGCGGCAAGGTGACCGCGAGCCTCAACGAGAACCCCGCCAAGCGCCCCACGGCCCAGTCGTGGATCGGGCCGCTCGCCGCTGCCGCGAGCGAGGCAGCGGAGGAGTCCGACACTCCCCCGGCGACCCCTCGGCCGCGCACGATCCGGTTGCGTGAGCCGCGTCAGCGCCGTGTCGCCCAGCAGCGCCGATACCCGCTGGGCTGGCGGTGGGCCGCGGTGCCCGCGTTCCTGCTGGCGGTGTTCTACTTCGTCATCCAGGTGGTCCAGGCGGGCGGGCCCAACACCCCGTCCTCGTCGTCCGGCGGGCCGGGGTTGGCCGACCTGACCACCGCCAGACTGCCCAGGTTGCCCGACCTGACCGCCGCCGGACTGCCGACCTTGGACCTCCCAAGACCCACTTTTACGCTCCCCACCGGCGCCGGGAGGCTTGCCCTGCCCACGCAGAGCGAAGCGGACCTCCGCGCGGAACTGCAGTGCAGGCTCTACGACACCGCGGCACCCGATGTACGCGGCGGCGACGGCCTGGTCACGGCGCGGGAAGTGCTCACCCAAGTGTGCGATCTCGGCCGCGAGGACTGGTTCCAGCCCATCG
The DNA here is from genome assembly GCF_016907695.1 of Actinokineospora baliensis. NCBI lineage: Bacteria > Bacillati > Actinomycetota > Actinomycetes > Pseudonocardiales > Pseudonocardiaceae > Actinokineospora > Actinokineospora baliensis. Next base: position 5,879,717 of record NZ_JAFBCK010000001.1, read on the forward strand.
CCAAACCGCTGGTGCCACTGAGCGATCATGCGCCCTTCACCCAAGCCACCATCGTGGGTTACTGGGGTGAGGGCACCGCTTCGCCGCGCGTCACCGCGGACCTGATCAAGACGGCTGGTGGCTGTGTGCGGGCGTCGATCCGGTTCACCGCCGACTACGTGGTGTCCTCGTCCGCTGTCCTGGGCACCTGCTGAGGGATGACGACCGGTCCGGCAATGACCTGGGGTGTGGCGCCCTTGTGCAACTGGTCGTTGATCGCGTCCGCCACACTAGGCGTCAGCGCATGTTCAACCTTGTGCCCCAACGCTTCCGCCAAGCCAAGCACCCCCAGATCCACAGTGGACTCCACCGCGCCGCCGAACACCTCGGCCGCCAACCGTCCGCGGCGCGCGCCCACCACCGCGAGCCCGACGGCGATCACGGCGCTCGGCCACCACGCCCACGCGAGCGCGAGGTAGAGAACTCCCCACCCCACGAGGGTCGCGGCCAGGTCGAGCCGTCCCCGGGCGTGCGCGACCACCGCTCGGGTCTCGGCGTCGAGCCGGTGCCACAACCGGGGCCAGATGAGGGCGAGCACCAGGCCGTACTGGGCGTCCACCCGAGCGTCGACCAGGCGCAACCGGTCGCCGATCCAGGTGGGCAGTGCGGGTAAGTACCGCTCGGGCAACCGGGTTCCAGCCTTGTCCAGCACACGCTTGGCGCGGCGCTTGCGCAGCCGGGTCACAAGCCGGGCGACCCAGGCGAGGGGGCCGCGCCACCGGCCCCACCACAGCGATCGGACCGCACCGCCAAGGCCGCGCGCGATCGTGCTGGCCAGCACCGCGCCGCCCACTGCAAACCCGCCCCAGGCCAGGGCTTCGGTCGGGCGGTCGCGGACCAGGGTGCCGATGGCCTTGGCGGTGTCGGTGACCACCTGCGGGCTGAACGGGTGGGCGTGCCCCTGGCGGACGGCGATGCCGAACACGGTCAGCCACACCAAACCTGGCAGTAGAGTGCCCACCAGCCACCGGTCCGGCAGCCGCTTGGTCACCTCACCGATGAGCGCGGTCACGGGGATCGGCGCTCGAAGCGCATCTGCTCGTCGAACACCGCGCAGCGCGGTGGTCTGGCCTGGTCGTCGCGGTCGGCGCGCCTGGCGCACCGGCGTCCGGGGCAGTGGTAGTCGCCGACCAGGGTGGGCGGCGGCAGCCAGTCCGTGCGGGCGCCAGCGTCGTCCTTGTCCCCGCGCACGGAGTCGCGGGCCCGGTCGATGTCGAGTTCGCGGCAGGCCGACACCGCGGACCCGCCCGCGGCGACCTCGGCCGCGTGCATCTCGAGAGTGTCCTCCCAGAACCCGCGGACCGCCAGCACCCGCAACCGGGGCAGCGCGGCGCAGAACACCGCCAGCGCCGACCGTTCCGCTTCGTCCGCTGCGGGCACGTGCCGCCCCTTCCCGGTCCCGGCCCGCGCGGGCTACCGTGGTGAAGATCGACTCTACCCGAGGGGGTGGCCCGGGGATGGCCGATCCGCCGAGCGCGGCGCTCGCCGACCTCGATGCCCGGATCACCCGTTTCGACCAGGGCGGCGACCGGGCGGCGGTCCTCGACGCCGCGGCGCACCAGGCCGCGCTCGACCTGTACGGGGAGGTCGTGGCGGACCGGGTCGGCGGGGCCGGGGTCGTGCGGGTGCTCGGCCAGTGGTTCCTGCGACACCACGAGGCCCACCAGCCGGGGTCCGCGGCGTCGTCGCTGCGGGCGGCGCGGATGTGCGCTGGGCTGTTGCGCGACCTCGACGCCTCGGCGGTTCCCCCCGACCTGCATGAACTGCTCAACGGGCAACCCGATCGGGCAGCGGCGGCGCACGCCACGGCGGTGAGCCTGTTGGAGCAGTTCGAGGAGACCGGCGACCCGAGCCGGGTGGTCGCCGCGGGTGAGCTCCTGCGGTCGGTGCACGCGGATCTGCCCGACGACCACCGGCTGACCGAGGCCGCGGTCCAACTGTCGTCCGCACTGCTGACGGTAAACGCCGACCCGGCCGACGCCGACGTGCTCGTGAACGCGGGGCGGGCCGCGTTGCGCGCGGATCCCGGGTCCACGGACACGGTGAACGCGCTGGCCTGGGCGTTGCTCGTGCGCTACCAACTGGCAGGTGCCGCCGACGACCTGCGGGAGGCGCTCGAGCTGACCCAGCGGTACCTGCGGGACGAGCGCGGCGGGCTGGTGGCGCACGTGGCTGTGCAGCGCGCCGAGGCGTTGCGGATGCGGTACGAGAGCACGCACGTGACCGCGGACCTGGACCAGGCCGTCGAGCTGGCCAGGGCGGCGGTCGAGCTCACCCCGGACGGGCACCGGATCGCCGACCCGGTGCGCCAGGTCCTGGCGACCTGCCTGGTCCGCCGGATCGAGCACCTGGACCGGGCCGACGACTTGACCGAGGCGATCGCGCTGTGCGCCGCGATCCGACCCAGGACCGCCAAAGCCGGGCCGACCAAGGCGATGTGGCTGGCGACCGAGTCGGCGCTGTTGACCAGGCGCGGTCAGCGGTCCGGCGATCTGTCCGATGTGGACATCGCGGTGGCACTGGCCGAGGAGGCGCTCGCGCTGGGCGCGGAACTCATTGGTGTGCGGCCGATCGCGTTGACGAACCTGGGCAGCGCTCTGGCGTTGCGCTACATCCTGCGCGGTGACAGCACGGATCTGCCCCTGGCCATCAGCCGGGTGCGGGAGGCGATCGCGGCCACCCGGTCCGGGGACACGCGGCTGGCCGCCCTGCACGCCCAGCTGACGACGTTGAGTTCACTGGCCGCGGCGGACGGGCACCGCGGTACCGGCCTCGACGAGGCCATCCGACACGGTGAGCAGGCTCTGGCCCGGTTCGAACCCGGTCACGCGCAACGGATCACGGCGCTCAACGCGCTCGGCCAAGCGCACCGGCAGCGGTTCATGGCCGAGGGCACGACACCGGACCTGCTCAAGGCGATCGCACTGTGGCGGGAGGCCGCCGCGACGTCCACCGGGAACGCGGGAGCGCGGCTGGCGGCGGCGCGGGCGTGGCTGGGGTCGGCTTTGCGGCTGCGGGACCTGCCCGGGGCGAGCGAGGCGGCGACGGCGGCGATCCGGCTGCTGCCGATCGTGGCGGAGCGGGGTCTGGACCGGGCCGGGCAGGAGCGTCGACTGGCAGGCGTCGCCGGGCTGGCCGGTGAGGCGGCGGCCCTTGCGGTGCACATCGGGCGACCGGAGCACGCGGTCGAACTGGCCGAACAGGGGCGGACCGTGCTGTGGCGGCACGTGGTGCAGACCCGAGGTGATCTTTCGCCGTTGCGGGCGGTCGCCCCGGACCTGGCGGACCGGATGGAAGGCACCCGGCGGGCGCTGACGGCCGCTGCCGACGACCCGGGGGCGGCTGAGCGGCACCGCAGGCTGGCCGAGCGGTGGGGGCAGCTGCTGGCCGACGCGCGGCGGTTGCCCGGGTTGGGCACGTTCCTCGGGACGTCGTCGTTCGACGAGCTGCGGCTGGCGGCGACCGGCGGGACGGTGGTGCTGGTGAACCTCAGCCCCGCCCGGTGCGACGCGCTGCTGGTGCGGCCGGACGGCGTCCGGGTGGTGCCGTTGCCGTGGCTACGGCACGAAGATGCGCGCCGCAGGGCCGACGCGCTGCTCGGGGCGACGGTCGACCTGCGCCCGGCGCTCGTGTCGATGCTGCGGTGGTTGTGGGACACGACAGCGGGCCCGGTCGTCGCGGCACTCGACGAGCTGGACGGTCCGGTGCGGCACCGGGTGTGGTGGTGCCCGACCGGTCCGATGGCGATGCTGCCGCTGCACGCGGCTGGCCGGTACTCGACGTCGCAACGGGTCGCCCGGCGAACGGTGCCCGACCGGACCCTGTCGTCGTACACCACGGACCTGGGGGCGCTGATCCGCAGCCGACGCGCGCGTCCCCCGGTCTCCCCCCGCCTCCTGACCGTCGGCGTCGCGTCGCGCCCGGGCCGGGCGCCGTTGCCCGCGGTGCTAGACGAAGTGCGCCGGATCTCGGCGACGGTGCCCGGCACGACGACGCTCCTCGGCCCCGCGGCCACGCCCGAGGTGGTGCTGGCTGAATTGCCCGCGCACCCATGGGTCCACTTCGCCTGCCACGCGACGCAGAACCTCGACCACCCCGGGGAAAGCGCCCTGCACCTGCACAACGGCGACCTGACAGTGCTGCGGCTGGCCGCACACGACCTGACCAACGCCGAACTCGCCTACCTGTCGGCGTGTGACACCGCCGCGGGCGCGCTGACCTTGGCCGACGAGACGGTGCACCTGGCGGCGGCCCTGCAACTGGCGGGCTTCCGACACGTGATCGCCACCCAGTGGCCGGTGTCGGACACCGTGGCGGCCTCGGTCGCCGACTCGGTGTACCGGCGATTGCTGGTGAACGGCGGCCTTCGGGCGTCGGACGCCGCGCACGCCTTGGCGGAGACAACGGCCGAGCTGCGGGCCAAGTACCCGGACCAACCGGACACCTGGGCACCGTTCGTGCACATTGGTCCTTAGTAGACGGATACGGACGCGTGCGCCTCGACGAGTCGGTCGATGGTGAACCGGCGCTGCGGCATGAGCGGCCGCTCGGCGGCCCGGTCGAGGAGCCGCCCCTTGTCCACAACCACCCGCCCTGTCCACAGCCTCCAGCCTTAAGTTCCCGCCCCACCTCCGCCCGCCCGTAGGCTGTGCATTCGGGGGGACCTTCATCCGGTTTGATCTTGCCCGGCCGCTAGGCGGTGTGGACGGGTGCGCGCACCAACTCCTCGCCCGCGCTCGGTTGGCGGGTCCTACCAGGGGATTCCAGGGCGAAGATGGCCAGGGCGGCGCAGATCAGGACCAGGTTCTTGAGCACGAACTCGCCGGTGGTGGTGAGCAGGAGCGGGTTGTTGTCGTGGATGGCCATGGTCGGCGCCTGGATGAACACCAGGAACGTGCCGGTCAGGTGGGCGGCGACGGCGATGGGGGCCAGGCGGCGCGGGGTGCCCAGCAGGAGCAGCAGGCCCAGGGCGATCTCGGCCCACCCCAGCGCGGGGATCAGCCACGGCCCGTGGACCCACGGCATCGTCGCCCGGACCAGGTCGGCCACCGGGGACTGGCCGATGACCTTGAGGACGCCGAACCACAGGTAGACCAGGGCGAGGGAGATCCGCAGCGCGGGCAGCGCGAGACGTCCGGGGGACTCGGTTAAGCGGGTGAGGAGTGTCTTCATCGCGTTCCCCCTGTGGTCGGCCGGGCAGGTCGGTCCAGGGTAGGCGCTGGCGCGAGAGTTGGTCTAGACCATTGATCTTGTCGCGCGTTCACACTTCCACCGTCGAGATGGTGACCACAGTGGACAGTCAGGCGACGGCGGCGGCGATCTGGAGCAGGGCGGCGTCGCCGTGGGCACGGGCTTCCAGGCAGACGCCGACGGGGAGTCCGTCGGGGGTCGTGCCCGCGGGCAGGGAGATCATCGGGACGCCTGCGACCGTGCCGGGGGTGACGGTGCGGGTGACCGTCGGGAAGGTCGCGACCAGACGCCCGTTGAGGCTGATCAGGTCGTCGGCACCCAGCAGCGGGGGCGGGACCGGCGAGGTGGGCGAGAGGACGACGTCGACGCGGGTGAACACGTCGGCGTAGCGGCGGCGGAGGGTCCAGCGGTCGGCCCGCGCGGCCAGGTAGGCGTCCGCTGGCACCGGCGTGGCCATCTGTTCGACGAGCGAGCGGACGTCAGGCGAGGCGATGTGGTGGTGCCACAACTCGACGGGGTGGTCGATGCGCGATGCCAGCAGGCGCGGAGCCTCGTGGAAGACAAGGGTGTTTCCGTTGTGCGCCAAGGAGTCGAGGTCGGACAGGTCGAGGTCGACCAGCACGGCGCCCTTCTGTTCCACAGTGGATACGAACCGGGCGACGGCGTCCGCGATGTCCGGGTTGAGGTCGTCGAAGCGGTTGCGGGGCAGGCCGATGCGCAGCCCGGCGAGCCCGACCGGCGGGGTGGCCGGTTCACCGGTGATGAGCTCGTCGAGGAATTGGACGTCCTGCGGCGTGCGGGCGTGGATGCCGATGGTGTCGCGGGTGCTGGAGAGAGTGACGACGCCGTCGCCCGGGTACCGGCCGGTGGTGGGGCGGAATCCGACGACGCCGCAGAAGGACGCCGGGATCGTGACGGACCCGCCGGTGTCGGTGCCGAGCGCGAACGGCACCGCGCCCGAGGCGACGCTCGCCGCGCTGCCACCGCTGGAGCCACCAGCCGACCTGGTCGGATCGGCGGGGTTGCGGACGGGGCCGAAGGCGGCGTTGTTGCTCGTGATCCCGAAGGCCAACTCGTGCAGGTTGGTCTTGCCCAGGACGACAGCGCCCGCGTCGCGCAGGACGTCGACGACGGTGGCATCCACGTCGGCGGGAGTCGCGCGCAGGAGCCGACTACCAGCGGTTGTCGAGAACCCCAGGACGTCGATGTTGTCCTTCACCGAGAAGGGGATTCCCGCCAGCGGCCCACCACCGTGGGTGATGTCGGCGGCCACGGTGATCCAGGCGCCGTGGGCGGACCGCTCGGCGTCGGCACGGGTTTCGCGCAGGTGGTGGGCCCGGTCAGACGGGGTGAGCGCGAGCCAGTCGGTCAGTGTGGTGGGCACCTCGGCGAGTCCCTTCCCGGCGCGGGTCGAGGTGGCACCGTAAGTTCGGTGGGCGGACGGGTCAATGACCGTGCGCGAACACCGCTGTGCGGCCCGTGCACGTGGTCGGGCGGACACCCGGGGTGTCCGCTTGCTATTATTGGTCTATACCAAACCGGTCGCGGGTGGCTCGAGGACAGGACGCACATGGAGATCGTGATCGTTGCCGACCGCGACGCGGTCGGCGAGGTGGCCGCCGGGGCGATCGCCGACCTGGTCAGCGCCAAGCCCGACGCCCTGGTCGGGGTGGCGACCGGGTCCAGCCCGCTGCCGGTCTACGCCTCCCTCGCCCGCCGCGTGGCCGCCGGTGAGCTGGACGTGAGCCGGACCCGGGTCTGCCAGCTCGACGAGTACGTCGGCCTGCCCACCGGACACCCGGAGAGCTACCGCGCGGTCATCGAGCGGGAGGTGCTGACCCCGCTGGGCCTGACCACGGACTCCTTCCTCGGCCCGGACGGCGCCGCCGACGACCTGCCCGCCGCGTGCGCGGACTACGAGCGGGTGCTGCGGGAGGCGGGTGGGGTGGACCTGCAACTGCTGGGGATCGGGTCGGACGGGCACATCGGCTTCAACGAGCCGTGCTCGTCGTTCAGCTCGCGCACCAGGGTCAAGACCCTCACCCAGCGCACCCGCCTGGACAACGCCCGCTTCTTCGGCAGCCTCGACGAGGTGCCGTGGCACGTGGTGACGCAGGGCATCGCCACCATCAGCGACGCCCGCCACCTGGTCCTGGTGGCGACCGGCGAGTCCAAGGCAGAAGCCATCGCCCTGACCGTCGAGGGCCCCCTGGCCGCCGTCACCCCCGCCTCGGCCCTCCAACTCCACCCCCACGCGACCGTCATCGTCGACGAAGCGGCCGCCTCCCGCCTCAAGCACGCCGACTACTTCCGCTCCACCTTCGCCGCCAAGCCCACCTGGCAGAAGCTTTAACCCGAGAGCACCGCTCTCTTCCAAGAGCACCGCTCTCGCGGAGCGCTGGCCGCGAACGAGAGCAGTGCTCTCGATTCAGAGCACCGTTCACACCCCCGCAAGCCAGAGAGCGTCGTTCACAAACGAGAGCAGTGCTCTCGTTTGTGAGCGACGCTCTCTTCGTCGGCGATACGGGGGCGATGTGGCGCTCTCTATTCAGAGCATCGCTCTCTTTCGAGAGCAGTGCTCTGCGAGAGCGGTGCTCTCGAATGCGAGCGGCGGCTCCCGCGAAGCGCCGCTCTCCTTTGTGAGGTGGCTGGGTGGGCTCGATGGGGCGAACTTGTTTTGCGCGGGGCCCCTGCGCCAGTCGTGGCAGGACCGCAAAGCTGGGGCCGAAAAGCATGGCCCTGTCCGCGCAGAACGCTACGACTGCCGCCACCCCACGCAAAACAAGTCCGCCCCATCGAGCAGTTGGGTGGGCGGCTTCCGAGTGTCCAGTGGTTGCTTTGGGTGGGCTGGCTCGGTGGGCTGGGTTGGCGAGGCTAGCTCGGTGGGTCGGGCTGGCGGGGCTGGCTCGGTGGGCTGGGTTGGCGAGGCTAACTCGGTGGGTCGGGCTGGCGGGGTTGGCGGGGTTGACTCGGGGGGCTGAGGGAGAATCGGTGGCTTCCGGGAGCGGTGATGGGCCTCCGTGGGTGCTCTCCGAAGGAAGGAGGCTGCACATCGCTCCTTTGGAGAGCAGTGCTCTCGTTTGTGAGCAGTGATCTGGGCAGCTAGAAGCGGCGGATGATGCGCAGCGAGGTGGCGTAGGTGCCGGGTCCGTCCAGGGTGGAGGCTCCGCCGAGGTCGGAGAGGGTGGGGCCGTTGACCGTCTTTCTACTGGAGATGAAGCGGGGGTGGCCGTTGTCGTCTTGGCCCAGGTAGATGCCTACGTGGTCCAACTCGGCGGCGGGGTCTGGGTCGGCGTCGAAGCAGACGATGTCGCCGGGGGCGATGTTGGGGTGGGGCGGGGGTGCGGTGTCGTCGCGGTGGATCACGACGCCGGGGCCGGTGGGGCCGATGTCGCGGGAGCGGCGGGGCAGGGTCAGGCCGGTGAAGGTGGCGGGGTTGTCGTAGACCGCGGGGATGCCCAGGTGGTAGCCGAAGACCATGCGCACCATGCCCGAGCAGTCCAGCGTGCGCGCCCACTCCGGGCCGGGCGCGGGCTTGACCTCGCCGCTGGGGAAGGTCCACCCGATGCCCATGTACTCGTGGAAGTCCGCCCCCTCCACCCGCGTCCCGTCCGGGTTCAGCGGCCCGTAGCCCGACTCCCCCAGCACCTGCGCCCCGCCCTGCGCGGGCGAGTGGTACGCCGCCGCGCCCGTTTGGAGCATCGCGGCCAGGGCGAGCGCGTCCGGTGAGATGTCGGTCGGCCACGCCCGGACCCGTTGTTCCACATCCGGCGTCCAGGTCCCGCTGAAGGGCGCGGGCAGCAATCGCACCCACGTGTCGTGCGTGACGACCGGCGGCGCCGCCCAGAGCCCGCTGCCCGCGAACTCGTGCACGAACACCCGGCTCGGCACCGCCGTGCTGTTCTTCGACGCGATCGCGCGGACGCCCACCTTGCCCGCACCGAAAGTCGAGTCGTCCACGACGTGCGTCCACGTACCCGGCTCGGCCAGGTCGGACCGCCAGGCCCGCGTGCGCAGGGTGATCCCGGTCCGCTCCACCCGGATCCGCCACCGCTGACCAGCCGCGTACCCGGTGCCGACCTGAACCGCGGCGGCCAACGTGGTGACGACGTCGGCCTGCTCCTTCTCCACGCTCAGCCGCACTAGCCCGGCGGGGGTCACCGCGAGCCGGGCGCGGTAGTGGTTGTCGTACCCCTGGTAGGCGAAGGTCAGCGAGACCGAGGTGTCCGCACCCGCGGGCACCACCTCAAGGCTAACCAGCGCGGTCGCGGAGAAATCGGCGATGTCGGGGTCGTTGAGCGTAGCGAAGTAGCTGGAGTTGTTCTGCGACAACAGGATCACGCCGCTACTAGGCTCCGTGTGGTAGTTCGCCGGGGCGCCGTTGGCCGTGGTCCAGTTGCCGCCGCCGGGCGACATCCCCCAGTCGCCGGTGCGGGTTCGGGCGAAGGGGTCGACGAAGGGGCGCTTCTGCTCGGTGAACGAGCGGCGCGGGCCGCGAACGGTCACCGTCCGCGCGCCCGTGGTCAGGACCGCGAGAACCCCACGCGAGTCCGAAACCTGGGTGCGGGCAGGACTTCCCGGCAGGGCCTGGACCGTGAGCGCTTCCCGGACCGCGTCGGGGAACCAACCAGGGTCCCCGAACGCGATCAACCCCGGGATCCGCTCACGTGCGAACTCCACCCCGGTCGCGGCGGCAGCGGTGCCCGCCGTGGCAGCCGCCGCGCAGGCGGGTGCCGCACCGACCAACGGTACGGCGGCGGTCGTCGCGAGCGCGGCCAGCACGGATCTGCGGTTGAACGAAGGCATGGCGAACTCCCCAGTGAGTGGTGTCAGGCGGGCAACTCCCGCAGGGTCGATTCCAAGCGGGCCAACCACCCCGTGATCGTCGACTCGTCGAACAGGTCCGTCGAGTACTCCACGACCACCGACAGCGAGTCCTGCCCCGGCACGAGCACCACGTACAGCTCCGTCCTGGCCATCCCCGGGTGGGCGAGCGCGCGGATCGTGCACGAGGCGCCTGCGAGTGGCAGCGCGGCAGGCGGGGTGGTGACGATGGTGAAGTAGACGTCGGGGTGGGGGGTTTCGATGGTGATGGTGGGGTCGACCAGGCGCGAGACCTCCACCAGGGGCAGGTCTTGGTGGTCGAGGGCTCGGTAGATCGCGTCGCCGACGGTGGTGACGAGGGTGGCGAAGTCCGGGGTCAGCCGCGCGCGCAGCAGAACGCCCTCGCCGACGGAGCCGATCACCGGGTCGAGGTCGGGGTGCAGGCGGTTGGTGCTCGACGTGGCCATGACGATGTCGGTGCGGGCGGCGAGTTCGCCGATCCAGACGGCCACAGCGCTCGCCAGGACCACCGCCGGGGTGCTGCCGTGCGCGGTCGCGCGGTCACGCACAAAGGGCATGACGTCGTCGATGTCCACATGGGAGAGACCACCACGGCCGGACAAGGTGCCGCTGCGCGGGCGGTCGGTCGGCAAGCCGACGCGCAGCGGGACATCGGCCAACTCCGTGCGCCAGAAGCGTTCCAGCTCGTTTCGCCGACGATCCGCGTCGGCCTGCCTCGCCGCCATCACCTCCAGGTACGCGGGCGCCGGGTCCAACGACTCCCCCGCGTACAGCGCCGCGAGCTCACGCCACATCACGCCGTGCGACCAGGCGTCGCTGATGCAGTGGTGCACGGCGACCATCAGCGTCCACCGATCGGCCAGCCTGCCGAGGCCGAACCGGAACAGCGGCGCCGACATCAGGTCGAACGAGGTGTCGGCGACCTCGCGGCACCACCGGTCGAGGTCGTCCGAGGAGTCGAACTCGAGCACGGGTACCGCGACCGGCACCGCGTCGAGCACCACGACCTCCCCGCCCGCGACCGGCCGCAGCCGGAACGCCTGGTGCCGGGCGACCACCTCTTCGATGGCTCTGATCAGCGCGGGAACGTCCAGGTGGCCGGTGATGTCGACGCGGGAGGCGATGGTGAACACCGCCGGGTTCCCCACCACCTGGCCCTTGCGCCACATCCGCCACATCGGCGCTGGCATCGGCCGGGTGTCCACACGCGACAGCAGGCCCGCCACAGCGCGGATGGTCGGGTTGCGGAAGAACTCGGTCATCGACAGCCGGACGTCGTGGTCGCGGGCGAGCCGGTTGACCAGCCGGACCGCGCCGAGCGAGTGGCCGCCGAGCTCGAAGAACGACCGCGTGACCGGCACCGCCGACACGCCGAGCTCGGCGCACCAGGCGTCGTGCAGCGACCGCTCCAGCTCGGTCTCCGGGGTGTCGGCGGCCACCGCCTCGGTCGAGGGGGCGGGTAGCCGCGCGTGGTCGAGTTTGCCGTTCACCGTGAACGGCAACCGGTCCAGCCGCACCCACTGGCGCGGAACGAGGTACTCGGGCAGCGACTCGCCCAGTCGGCTCTCCAGTTCCTTGATGGACAGTGTCGTCGGGACCACGTACGCGACGAGTTCCCGCTCCCCGTGCGCGTCCCGCCGGACCACCACCGCGGCGTCGCGCACCCCGGACAGGCCCGCCAGCACCACTTCCACCTCCGCGGGCTCCACCCGGTGCCCGCGGATCTTCACCTGCCCGTCGCGCCTGCCGACGTACTCGACCACCCCGTCCGACCGCCACCGGCCCAGGTCGCCGGTCCGGTACGCACCCTCCACAAAGGCCGGTGAGTCGACCCCGAGGTACCCGTCGGCCACCGCGAACCCGCCGACTTCGAGCTCCCCGACCGCCCCCACCGGCACGTCGTGCCCGCGCGGGTCGACCACGCGGATCCGCACCCCGGGGATCGGCCCGCCGATCGCGGGCCGGGCCGGGCCCGCGATGTCCACCCGGTGCGAGGTGACGATGATCGAGGTCTCTGTCGGCCCGTACTGGTTGTACAGCAAGCGATCCGACCGCTCGCCAAAGAACTCGCGCAGGGCCGGGGTCAGCACCAACTGCTCCCCCGCCGAGAACACCTCGCGCAGCGACGGCAGCGACGGCCCGGATTCCACCAGGTACTTCAACGGCGTGTACGGCAGGAAGAGCCGCTCGACCGCGTGCTCGGCGACCACAGCGGCCAAGTCGTGCCGGTCCTGCTCGTCCACCAGGACCAGCGCGGCACCAGAAGCGAGCGTGGTGAACACCTCCTGCACGCTGACGTCGAATGACAGCGACGTCCACTGCGCGGTCCTCGCGGGCTTGAACGTCTCCAGGTGCCACCGGATCAGGTTCACCGGTCCGCGGTGCGGCACGACCACGCCCTTGGGCCGCCCGGACGACCCGGAGGTGTAGATGCAGTACGCCGGATCCAGCGGGCTGACAACGGGCAGCTCGCCGACCGGTCCGTCCACAATGTCCTCGACGAACACCACCCGCTCTGCGGCCAACCCGGGGTGCGCCGCCAGCGTGGTCCGGTCGGTGACCAGCACCAGCGCTCCGCTGTCGGCGACGAGCATGCTCAACCGCGCGGTCGGCAGGGCAGGATCCAGCGGCAGGTAGGCCGATCCGCTCTTGAGCACACCCAACACCGCCGAGATCAGCTCGGGCCCCCTGGGCAGCAGCACCGCCACGAACCGGCCGCTCACCCGGTGCGCCACCTGCGCGGCCCGCGTGTCCAGCTCCCGGTAGGTGATCTCGCGGTCGCCCGCCACCAACGCCACCGCGCCCGGTGTCCGCGCGACCTGCCGCTCCACCAACTGGTGCAGGCACAGATCCGGCTCCGGCGCCCACGCGCCCTGCCACCGCTCGACCAGCGCTTGGTCACTGGGCACCATCGAGGTGAGCGCGGAAACGGCCGCGTCGGAGTCGCGGATCGCCGCTCGCAGGACCTGTTCGAGGTAGCCGAGCAGCCGCGCGACGGTCGACTCGTCGAACAGCGCGGTGTCGTACTCGACCATGCAGCGCAGCCCGTCGCGGTGCTGGGTGAAGTACAGGGTCAGGTCGAATGGTGCGCGGTCGCTGGGCACGTCCAGCAGCCGGGCGGTCAGCTCCGGCGGCGCGAACTGCACCCCCGCCTCGTTCTCGAACTCCACCATCACCTGGAACAGCGGGTTCGCGCCGGGGTCGCGGTCGGGGTTGATCGCGGCGACCAGCTCGTCGAACTGCGCGGCCCGGTGGTCGTACGCATCTGCCGTCCGGGTCCTGACCTGCTGCAACAAGGATCCGAACGACGGGTCGCCGGACAGGTCGGTGCGCAGCACGACGGTGTCGAGGAACAGGCCGACCTCGTTCTCGGCGCCGAGCGGTCGGTTGGCCACCGGGGTGCCGACGACGACGTCGGTCTGACCGCCGAAGCGCCCCAGCACCACCGCCACCGCGCCGAGGACGGCCATGAACGGCGTGGCCCGGTGCCGGGCGCCGACCTCGCCGAGCCCGGTGCGCACGTCACCGCCGAACTCCCAGGTCAGCGACGCGCCCTCGCCGGTACGGGTCGCCGGACGGGGCCGGTCGCCCAGCAGCGGGGCCTGCGGCAGGTCCGCGAGTTCACCGCGCCAGAACTCCAGGTCCCGCTCGACCGCCTCCTGGTCGACGACCTCGGGTTCGCGGATCCGCAGCGGCGGCAACGCGGGCGGGTGCGGCCAGGACCGGTAGGCGGCGGCGATGTCCTGGACCAGCACAGCGGTCGACGACGAGTCGAAGACGATGTGGTGGGCCAGCATGAAAAGCAGGTGCCGGTCGTCCCCGAGCCGGGCGAGGCGGGCGGTCACCAGCGGGGCCTCGGTGAGGTCGAAGGTCTGTTCGGTCGCACCGGCGAGCAGTTCCTGGATGACCGCGTGCGGGTCGCCGCCGATCCGGTCCACCACAGGGCAGTCGAGGTCGACCGACGCGAGCGGGACGCGCCGGGGCTGCCCGTCGCGTTCCTCGAACACGACCCGCAGCTCGGGTTGCCGGTTGACCGCCCACCGCAGCGCACCGGTGAACGCGGCCACGTCGAGCGGACCTTCGAGGAGTATGCCCTTCGGTTCGTGGTAGGTGGTTTGCCCCGGGTGCAGGCGTTCCAGCAACCAGATCCGCAACTGCGCGGGCGACAGCGGCAGGTCCCGCTCCTGGTAGCGCTGGCGGAGTCCATTGAGGAGCGGGAGGGAGTCGAGCACGCGGTCAGCGGGTACGCCGAAGTCGACGAACGCCGCGATCTCGTCAGCGCCCGCGGCCACCAGCCGGTCGACGACGCCTGCGGCGGTGGCGGGACTTCCGATGAGCGCACGGGATTCGCAGTAGCGGCGGTACGCCTGTTCCAGCATGAACTCGACGTCGTCAGCCGGTGTGTTGTCCAGGTCGATGTCCAGCCCGAGGCTGTTGGTCACCTGGTCGAACAGCGACAGCGACGACCGCAGGTAATCGTTGAACGGCTGGTACGCCTCGGCGCGGGCTTGGTCGGCGTCGGCACCCAGGTAGGTGTGCACCAGGACCACGACGCGACCAGCCGCGGGGTCGAGGCCGTGCTCGGCGCGGGTCCGCCGGTAGAGCGCGATGTTCTCGGCGAGCTGGTCCAGGCTCTGCGCCATCAGGTTGGTGACCACCCCCAGACCTTCTCGGGCGGCGCGCCGGTAGCTCTCCGGGTTGCCGACCACCGCGACGTACAGCGGCGGCATGGGCTGGATCGGCCTGGGGTGTAGACGTACCTCTATCGCGTCGCCGGATCCGGAGGTCGCCTTGACCGCGGCCCCGGTCCACAGTTGACGGACGGTCTCCAGCTGGTCGTACACGAGTTCGCGGTGGCGGCCGAAGTTCTCCGGTGCCAAAGCGAAATCACCGGCGTGCCACCCGCTCGCCACGCACAGACCCACTCGACCACCCGAGATGTTGTCCACAACGGACCATTCCTCGGCGACCCGGATCGGGTTGTGCAGCGGCAGCACGACGGATCCCGCGTGCAGGCGGATGCTGGTGGTGCGCGCGGCGAGGGAGGCGGCGAGGACCGACGGGTTGGGGAACAGCGCGCCGAAGGAGTGGAAGTGCCGCTCGGGCAACCACACCGCGTGGAAGCCGTGCTCGTCGCCGAACTCCGTGGCGGCGTTGATCAGCCGGTACTTGTCGGCGCTCTGGTTCTCGGGGTAGTCACCGAAGAAGTAGAGGCTGAAGTCGCAGCGCGCGGTCGACGGGAGAACCGGCTGCGGCGCGGGCCGAACAGCAGCGGTGGTCGGCTCCTGAACCGGCACCGCGGCCCGAACCGGGGCAGTGAGCTGCGGTGGCGTGAGAGGCTGCGGTGCCGCGACGGGCTGGGGAGCGCCGGACAGCAGCGCGAACTGGCGCTCCATCAGATCGACGAGGCGCTCGCTCACCCGCAACTGGTGGCTCACCACCTCCCGCAGCCCCTCCGGCACCTCGACAGTCGACACCGGAGCAGCGACGGGGGGAACCACAGCGGCGACAGGTACCTGCTTGGGTGTGACGAGCGCGGCCAGCTTGCCGGGGGTGTCCACGTCGGCGAACAGGTCGCGGACGGGCACGCGCAAGTCGAACACCCGCTCGAGCTCCCTGGTCAACCCCATGAGCGACAACGAGTCGGCGCCCATCTCCAGGAAGGAGCGGTCCGGCGACACCGCGTCCGGTTCGACTCCGAGGGCCTTCGCCACGAGGTCACGAACCCCGCTGAGCGCCGCGGGCGCCCCCTGCTGGACCACGGGCAAGGGAACCTCCTGCACGGTGTCGACCAGGATCACGGTGTCGACCGGAACCGGGGCACCAACCGGGAAAACGGTTCGGGCGAACGGGTACCCGGGCAACGGAACCCGCTGGCCGTCGGTGATCGGGCGCCAGTCGATGTCCACTCCTCTGAGGTAGAGCGCGCCGACGGCCTCGCACAGCGCGGTGATCGGGTCGACCCCGTGCCGCTGGGTCGGCAGCCACCTGCCATGCGCGGCCGTGGCGGCGAGGACTCCGCCGGGGCCGACCTCCAGCCAGTCCCGACCGGGCTGGTCGGACACGACGAGGTCGAACCGGACCGCTTCCCTGGCCTGGCGCACCAGGTAGTCGGCGTCCGGCCGCCAGCTGCGTGGCCGCGACCGCCCGTCGAGCCCGCTCAGCAGCGGTGTGCGGATCGGGTGCGTCGGGGTGGGGGCGGCGAGCTCGCGCAACGCCTCCAGCGCCGGGTCCAGCGCACTGGTGTGAAACGCCCGGTCGACGGCGAGCCTGCGGTGGCGAACGCCGCTGAGCAACTGCTCAGCCCGCTCCAACCCGGCCACCGAGCCCGCGAGGACAACGGAATCGGGTGCGTTGATCGCCGCGACCTCGACGCCCGCCGCTTCCGCAAGCCGCTGCGCCGCCTCAAGGTCCATGCGCACGGCGAGCATTCCGCCCTCGGGCAGCCGCGCGAACTCACGCCCACGCGCCGCGGTGAGCCGCACCCCGTCCGCGAGGTCGATTCCGCCCGCGACGCAGAGCGCCGCGTACTCGCCGAGACTGTGCCCCGCGACGATGTCGGGGTGCACGCCCAGGCTCTCCCACAGGCGCGCTAGGGCAACCTCGAACACGAACAGGGCGGGTTGCGCCAGTTCCGTCGGCCACACCTCGGTGCCATTGCCGGTGAGCATCGGGGCGACCACACCCGGTTCGACCTGTTCGCACTCGTCGAGCACGTCACGGAAGACGCGGAAGGCGTGGTAGAGGTCGCGGGCCATGCCTCTACGGGCGCTGCCCTGGCCGGAGAACGCGAACACCAACTCCGTCCCCGGTGTCGCGTCCGCCGGTTCGCGCGACGCCGCCAACTCGGCTGCGGTTGAGCCGATCAGGACGGCTCGGTGGCTGTGGTGGCCGCGGCCGATCGCCATGGTGGCCGCGACGTCGTCCGCCCGCAGGTCGGGGTTGGCCGCGAGATGCGCCCGCAATCGCTGCAGCGCCTCGTCGAGCCCGCGCTGGTCACGCCCTGAGACGGGGACCACGACAGACCGGTCACCGCTCGGTCGCGAGAGCCCCACGGGTGCCTCTTCGAGGATGACGTGGGCGTTGGTGCCACCGACGCCGAGCGCGCTCACCCCAGCCCGCAACGGTCCGTCCGCGGTCAACGGGCGCACGGAGGTGGCCAGCTCGAACGGGCTGCCGTCGAGCGGCAGGGCCGGGTTCGGGGTGGTAAGACCGGCGGTGGGGACGACCTCCCGGTGCCGCAGCACCAGGACGGTCTTGATCAGGCCTGCCATACCCGCGCAGCTGTCGAGGTGACCGACGTTGCCCTTCACCGAACCCAAGGCGCACCCGCTGGCGCCGTCGGCACCCAGGGCCCGGGACAGCGCGGTGAACTCGACCGGGTCGCCCAGTTCGGTCCCGGTGCCATGTGCCTCCACATAGGACAGGGACGATCCTGGCACACCTGCCTTGCGCAGGGCTCGGCGAATGACGTCGACCTGGCCCGTGACGCTGGGAGCGGCGAAGCCGACCTTGCCCGCGCCGTCGTTGTTGATGGCGGAGCCGAGGATCACCGCGTGCACGGTGTCGCCGTCGGCCAGGGCCCGGTCCAGCCGCTTGAGCAGCACGGCGGCGACCCCGTTGCCGCCGACGGTGCCGTCGGCCTTGGCGTCGAACGGGAGGCAGTTGCCGGTCGCGGACAGGATGGATCCCCTCTGGTGCAGGTATCCCGCCTCCTGGTGCGGGAACACCGCCGCGGCTCCCGCCAGCGCGAGGTCGGTCTCACCCGCGAGAAGCGCCTGGGACGCCAGGTGGATGGCGACCAGGGAGGTCGAACACGCGGTCTGCACGGCGATCGCCGGTCCGGTGAGACCAAGTCGGTAGGCGACGCGGGTGGCCAGGAAATCCGGCTGCGACCCCAGCGTGGCCTGCATGGCATCGTCCGGGTGGACGGCGGCGGGACCGCTTTGGTGGCCGTAGAGGTTCATGCCGGAGCCCGCGTACACGCCCACCGCCGTGCCGGGTTCGGTCGTCGCGTAGCCACCGTCTTCAAGGGCGTGGTAGCAGCACTGGAGGAACAGACGTTGCGCCGGATCGGTGAGCCGAGCCTCTTGGGGCGTCATCCCGAAGAACTCGGCGTCGAACGCGTCGAGGTCGTCGATCGCACCGATGGCGGGCACCCGGGTCGGGTCGGCGATCCGCTGCGGTGCGACACCGGCCGCTGCCGCCTCGGCGTCGGTGAACCGGCGGATGGCGCTGGTGCCCGACCTCAGCACCTGCCAGAACTCCTCGGGCGTTGCCGCGCCGGGGAAGCGCAGTGCCATCCCGACGACGGCAATCCGGTTGTCCTCAGCGGGCGCGGTGGCCTGCGGCGGGACCACAGTGGACTCACCTGCGGTCAGGTGCTCGACGAGCGCGGCGGTGGACGGGTACTCGAAGAACACCGTGTGCGGGATCGTCCGCCCGAGTTCGCGTTCGAGCCGGGTCCGCAACCGCACGACGGCGACCGAGGTCAAACCCGCTTCGTAGAAGGGCTTCTCGTCGGGCACCGGGTGCCCGACGACCTCGGCGACAGCCCGGGCGACGACCGCAGCGACGTCAAGTGGGGTGTCGAGCGCGGCGATCAGCCGATCGCGCAGTTCGCCGCGGCGGACCTTGCCCGACGGGGTGCGCGGGAAGTCCTCAGCTGCCATCGGCACGATGTGGCCCGCGGTGAGGTGGAGTCCACTGTAGAGCGCCTTGCGGATCGCGCCCTCAACGCCCGCCCCGCCGGTGTGGAACACGGCCAGGGTCTCGGTTCCGGTCGCGGCGTCGGGGATCCCGCAGACGGCGACGGCACCGGCGCCGGGCACCGCGAGGACCGCCTCCTCGATGACGTGCGCGAAGTGGTTGGCCCCGTTGAGGACGATGACGTCCTGGGTGCGGCCGGTGATCACCAGTTGGCCGTGGGCGAGGAACGCCATGTCGCCGGTGTCGAACCAGCCGTCGGCGTCGACCACCGGAGCCGGATCGCCGTGGTAGCCCGGGGTGATCCGGGGTGACCGGATCCGCAGCCGCCCGATCCGGTCGACGACGGGGGTTCCGTCGTGGTCGACGACCAGCAGTTCGGTCTCCGGCGCGGGCGGCCCGACGGCGACGAAGGTGACGCTGTCCTCGGCGGTCGTCGCGGGCACGAGGTCGCCGCCGAGGCTGGACTTGGCGATGTGGTGCACCGAGCCGGGGTCCGTCCACCGGCCGAAGGTGATGGCCGTGACGGTCTCGGCCATCCCCCACGACGGGCGCACCGCCGCGGGCTCGATCCCGGTGGCGTCGAGGAAGCTCTCCACGACCGGCACGGTGACCTGCTCACCGCCGCACAGCACGGTCCGCACCGCGGAGAAGTCCCTGCTCCCCCGAGGCGCGTCGGCGGCGAGCCGGAAGCCGAACGTGGGCGACCAGGTGTGGTTGACCTGGTGCGACTCCAGCAGGTCCAGCCACCGGCCCGGCTCGTCGACGACGTACCCGGTCGGCGCGTGGACGTTGGTGAGGCCCGCGAACACCGGCAGCCAGTGGTAGATCAGCAGCGCTCCGCTGTGGTCGACGGGCAGCCAGTTCAGGCACACCTCGTCCGGGCGGAAGTCCAGGATCCGCTGGGAACTCGTGGCGAACTTGAGCAGTCCGCGCCCGGTCAACCGGGCGGCCTTGGGCGCGCCGGTGCTCCCCGACGACAGCATGAGCAGCACGTCGCCGTCCGCCGCCGCGACCAGTTCGTCCGGTTCCCCAGTGCTCAACTGCTCCACAGTGGACACCCGCGCGCCCGCCATGGCCGGGATCGGTCCGGCGGCGACGACGAGGGGTTCACCGAGCAGCCGCCAGGTGTGCCGGAGCCGGTCGAGCGCCCCGGACTCCGGCGGTTCGGCGATGGCCGCCGGGACGATGCCGCCCAACACGCAGGCCCACAGCGCCGGGAAGAAGTCCTGCAGGGGCAACCCGCACAGCACGACGTGATCACCCTGACCGACACCACGGGCGCGCAGGCCACCGAGCAGGACCTGGGCCCGGCGCAGCAGCTCCGGGTAGGTGGTCAGCGCACTGGACCCGTCCGGCCGCACGGTCACCACACCGGCGTGCGGCCAGGTCCGCGCGGCCCGCAGCAGCGCCCCCGCGACCGTGGTCGGCTCGGCGTCGCCCGCCCGCTCAGGCTGGTCCCCCATGTCTGCCCCTCCACCCGTGTGTGCCCGACCCGCCGACTACCGGCGGGCGACCGCGAAAACCAGGAACGCCAGTGCCGCGGCGACCGCGAGGCCGTGGAAGGCGGCGACGACCACCGCGGGCGCGGCGACCTCCAGCGCCGCGGCGCTGGCGACCATGCCCAGCGCGAACCCCGAGGTCTCGGCGGTGGCGGACAACCCGAACAGCCGCCCGCGCAGGTGGTCGGGCTCGGCCTGCAGCCGCGCGGTGTAGGTGATCTCGGCGAAGCCCTCGGCCAGCCCGGCCACCAGCGCCGACGCGCACACCAGCACCAGGGTGGTGTCGACGAAGGCCAGCGCGAACGACACCGACATGACGCAGGTCCCGATGGCGAACGCCCGGGCTCCCGGCTCGATCCGCCGCCACCTGGTCAGCACCAGGTGCGCGAGCACGATGCCCAGCGCCCACGCCGACCAGAACAGCGCCATGACCGTCGCGGGCCTGGCCGGATCGGCCGAGGCGGCGAACACCGGCAGCGCGATGTTGTGCGAGGACGAACTCAGCGCGTCGACCCCGCGCACGACCACCATGGCCAGCACCGCGGGCGCCACGACCCCCAGCAGCCGGATCCGGGTGCCCGGCGCGGCGTCCACTGCCGCTCCCCCGGGCGCACCCCGGTCGGCGATGACCCGCCCGAGCAGCACCAGCGCGACCGCGGAGGCGACGAAGCTGGCCGCGTTGAGCAGGAACGCCACCTCGAACCCGCCGGTGCCGATCACGATGCCCGCCGAGGCGAACCCGCCCACCGCGGCCAGCGAGCGCACCGTGACCAGCAGGCCGGTGACCCGCACCCGCTCGTCCTGGCCGAACAACTGGGGTACCGCGGTGCGCATCGCCACCAGGAAGGTGGTGTTGCCCGCACCGAGCACGACGACGACGCACGCCAGCAGCACCACCGACCGCGCCGCGGCGCCGACCGCCAGCACCACCATCGCGGCCAACTGGGCGAAGTCGGCGGCCAGCATCATCCGCCGCCGGTCGAGGCGACCGGCCAGCCTGCCCGCGATCGGCGCCGCGCAGACCCCGGCCGCCAAGCGCAACGACATGACCAGGCCGATGCCGATGGGGCTGCGGGTGACCTCGTAGGTGAAAAGGCTCAGCGCGATGATGTTCAGGTAGTTGCCGTACGAGGAGATGGCGTATCCGCTCACCAGCAGCGGGATTCCACCGGCACGCCGGGTCGCGATCCGCGCGTTCACCATGAGACCGCCATCGCTAACACCAGAAGCCCCCAAAGCGGCGCCGACCGCGGTCAATGTAACAGCGCCGTCATCGGCTGTCGACATCGGCGAACGTGTGACGATGCCCGCCGCGAAACTGCCGCGAGAACGGACAACGCCGCCAAGTGGACCATCCCGATGGGAAGTTTCGCCGACTATCGCGTGCGCCCGGCGGTTATCCGTGGTATCCCGACCGACGTCGATCGGACGCCATTGTTTCACCCATTCAGGCGCACCGGTCCGACACGGCCTCGGCATTCGCGGGCATTGAGCCGAATGCGGTTCGTCGAATCGGCCGCGCGCACCGGGCGAGTACGGTCGAAATGCACTCGGCGGACAACTCCGGTGGACATTTCACCGACTCGGGATTCACCACCGGTGCCGGTTTTCCGGGTAACGACAACGCGCACCGCCCCGCACCAGCACGGGGCGGTGCGCTCGGGTCACAGCCGCGTGGCGCGCAGGGTCAGCGTACCGGTGAGACCGCCGACCGCGTCGAGCGTGATCTTGTAGGTGCCGGTCTGCGGCAAGGAGAAGTCGGTGGTCCAGTCGACCCACTGGTTGCTATCGAGCTGGGTCCCGTTGGGGGCGAACACCCGCCACAGCAGGCCCGCGCGCTGGAACTGCGGGGACGCGTCGCTGCTGGCGATGCGCACCCGGCTGCCAGCGGTGCCGGAGAAGGTGAGGAAGGCGTTGCGGCCCGGCTCGGTCAGGGTGATCACCTTGGCGGTGCCGTCGACCGGCAGGACCCCGAGGTCGAGGTCGGTGGCGGCCACGGTCCACGCCTGCACGGTGATGGACCCGACCCGGGTGTCCTGCGGGTCGAACTCCACCCGGTAGGTGCCGGTCTGCGGAACCCTCAGCTGGATGTTCGCCCCGTTGTGGCGGGCCCAGTCCAACGGGCGCGACCCGTCCGGAGCGACCAGCCGCCACCGCACGAAGCAGCAGCCGTAGCTGGCCGACACCTGGCTGGTCTCGATCAGGATGTGCTGGCCCGCGGTGGCGGCGAGGGTGGTGTACCCGTTCTGGCCCGGACCGGTGAAGGTCAGCGTGCGCGGGGCGCCGGTGAGGACGTGAGCGCCCGCGTTGAGGTCGGCGGGCACGACCCAGCCGCGCAGGGTGAGGGCGCCGGTGCGGTCGGCGTCCGGGTCGAACACGACCTTGTAGGTGCCGCTCGTGGCCAGCGTCAGTTCGGGCACGTCGTCGCCGATGTGCTGGCTGACCACGGACCCGTCGGGGCCGAAGATCGTCCAGTACAGCCAGCAGCAGCCGAAGACCGCCTCGCCGCCCGAGGCCTCCAGGATCAGCCGCTGCCCGGCGGTGCCGGTGACCGTGATGGCGGTCGTGCCGCCCGGCCTGCCGATGGTGACCGTCTTCGCGGTGCCGCCGAGGGTCAGCGGCCCCGCGTCCACCTGCGGCTGCTCGTCCCACGCGGCCAGGGTGAGCGACCCGGTCAACACGCGCTGCGGGTCGACGACGACCTTGTAGGTGCCGGTCGCGGGCAGGACCAACTCCAGCACGGTCGTCTCGTGCATCGTCCCGCCGATCTGGACACCGGTCGGGCTGTAGAGCCGCCACTCCACGTTGACGATCGCCGTGGTCGCCTTGAACAGCACGCGCCGGTTGGCGGTGCCCGCGAAGCTGACGAAGGCGTTGCGGCCCGGTTGGGTGATGGTGACGGTCTTCTGGGCGCCGGTGAGCGCGAGCGCCCCGGCGTCCAGATCGGCGGGCACGGTCCACGCCCGCAAGGTGATCGACCCGGTCAGCGTGCCGTCCGGATCGATCACCACCTTGTAGGCGCCCGCGGCGGGCAAGGTCGTCTCGACCGCGGCGGTTGCCCAGCCGTTCGAACTCACCCGCGTGCCGTCGGCCTTGGCGACCCACCAGCTGACGGCACAACAGCCGAAGACCGGCGAGGCGTCGCTCGCCTGGATGATCAGCCGCTGGTTGGCCGACCCGGTGAACGTCGTGTAGGCGGTGTTGCCCGCCGTGGCGATGGTGACGACCTTCGCGGTGCCGTCCAACGGCTGGACACCGGCGTTGACGTCGGCGGCGGGCGCGGCCGCCGCCGGGAGGACGGACAGGAGCAAGGCGATGGTCGCGGTGGCCGAGAACAGGAATCTGCGCACCAAGGAACTCCTCGTTCGGGGGAGCCGGTGATCGCGCCCCGGCCGGGGGACTCGATCGGTCAGCGCATTCCTATCGCGCGCCGCGAACCCGCGGAACCCGGGTCATCCCAATGGCCGCAACCGAAATCCGTTAGGGGGCCGCCCGCTGTTCGACCGATAGCCGCGCCCCTCAGCCCGCCAGCACACCCACCACAACCGTCGAGTCCCGCTCGTCGCACACCCGCACTTCGGCCGCGAAACCCGCACCCGCGAACACATCCACCGACACCGGAGACTGCCGCTCACTCGTCTCCACCAGCAACGACCCACCCGGCCGCAACCACTCCGCCGCTCCCCCGGCGAGCAAGCGCTGGAACCGCAGGCCATCCGCGCCACCGTCCAAAGCAGACAGTGGTTCGTGCAGCCGGGCTTCCACCGGCATCCAATCGATCTCGTCGGTCGGTACATAGGGGACATTGGCGACGACCACGTCGAACGCGCCGCGCAGTGACCGGGGTAGCGGCTCGAACAGGTCTCCCTCGTACACCTCAGCCGCGGGCAGGTTGCGCCGTGCGCACGCCACCGCGGCCGGGTCCACATCCGAGGCGTGCAGCGCTATTCCGGGGACCGCGGCGGATATGGCGGCGCCGATCGCACCGCAGCCGCAGCACAGGTCCAGGACTACCGAGCCCGGTTGGCACAGTGCGGCCGCTTGCTCGGCGAGGAACTCCGTGCGGCGCCTCGGCACGAACACCCCGGGTGTCACCGCGACCCGCAGTCCCGCGAACTCGGCCCAGCCCAACAGGTGCTCCAGCGGCTCCCCGGCGACCCTGGCTGCGACCAGTTCGTCCAGTTCGGCCGGGGATCCGGCGGCCTCGGTCAGCAACCGGGCCTCGTCTTCGGCGAAAACACAACCGGCGGCCCGCAGCCGACGCACAACGTCCATGGTGGGCCGATCCTACTGCCCGACCCGGTCCGCCCGGGCCTCCAGGTAGCGCCGCTCGGGCAAGCTTGCCGTGCCGCGGGCGGCGAGGCGGTAGGACTCCCTGGCGCCGTCGAGGTCGCCGTCGAGTTCCAGCAGGTGCGCGCGGACGGCGGCGAGCCGGTGGTGGCCGTCGACGCGTTTGTCGCCCGCCAGCGAGTCCAGGACCGCCAGCCCGGCGCGCGGGCCGGACACCTGTGCGAGCGCCACCGCCCGGTTCACCGTGACCATCGGGTTCGGCGCGATGCGGTCGAGGATGTCGTAGAGCACCAGGATCTGCGCCCAGTCGGTCGAGTCGGTGTCGGCGGCCTCGGCGTGGACCGCGGCGATGGCCGACTGGAGCTGGTAGGGCCCCAGCGGCGCCCGCGACAGGGTGTCGGTCACCAGCGCGACCCCCTCGGTGATCGCGGCGCGGTCCCACAGCGAGCGGTCCTGCTCGGCCAGCGGCACCATCGCGCCGTCCGCAGTCGTGCGGGCCGCGCGGCGGGACTCGGTGAGCACCATCAGCGCCAGCAGACCGGTGACCTCGCCGTCGTCGGGCAGGAGCCCGTGCACGAGGCGGGTCAACCTGATGGCCTCCGCAGTGAGGTCGGCGCGGTTGAGGTCCGGACCGGACGAGGCCGTGTGCCCCTCGGTGAAGATCAGGTACAGGACGTGCAGCACCGCGCCGAGGCGGGCGCGGTCACCGCCGCGCGGGAACGCCTCCCCGCGCAGGCGGGTCTTCGCGCGGGAGATCCGCTGCGCCATCGTCGCTTCCGGGACCAGGAACGACGCCGCGATCTGCGCGGTGGTGAGCCCGCCGACCGCGCGCAGCGTCAACGCGATCTGCGAGGGGGTGCTCAGGTCGGGGTGGCAGCAGAGGAAGAACAACTCCAGCGTGTCGTCCTCGGCCGCGGCCAGGGGAACCAGCAGCTCGGCCTGCGCGGCGACGACGTCCTCGCGGCGACGCCTGGCGTTCTCGGACCGCCAGTGGTCGGTGAGCTTGCGGCCCGCCGCGGTGACCAGCCAGCCGGTCGGGTTGTCCGGCACCCCGTCGCGCGGCCAAGCGGTGACCGCGGCCAGCAGGGCCTCCTGCACCGCGTCCTCGCAGGCGTCGAACCGCCCGTGGTGGCGCACGAGCACGCCGAGGACCCGCGGCGCGCACTCGCGCAGCAGGTCCTCGACCGCGCTCGGGGTCACCAGCACCTCACATCTCGAAGCCGCTGGAGAACATCACCGGCCGCACCTCCACCGCGAGGCCGTCGATCCGCGCGTCGGGGATCATCCCGGCCAACTCGACGGCGCGCTCCTTGCTCTCGCAGTCGACCAGGTAGTAGCCGCCCATGTACTCCTTGGCCTCCACGAACGGCCCGTCGGTCACCACGGTCTCCCCGCCGCGGCCCGCCACCGTGACGCTGGTGCTCGGGTCGCCGAGCGCCTGGGTGCCGATCATCTCCCCGGACTCCTGCAGGGCCTTGATGAACGCCTGGTGGCCGGTCATCACGGCCTCGCGCTCCTGCTCGGTGAGCGCGTCCAGGATGGCGTTGTTGATCTGCATGATGAGCAGGAACTTCACAGTGGACTCCGGTGTGCTCCGGCGCGGCGCCGTCGGCCGCGCTCGCCCCCATGACGTGGCCGCGGGCGGGATCTCTACATCCCCGGGCGGATCGATTTCAGCACAGCCGCGAGGTGGGCGTCGGGTCGAGCAGCAGGTGCTCCGGTTCCCGGACCGCGCGCTCGCGCCAGGTGGGCGGGGTGGCCGGGACGGCGGTGTCCAGGGAGACCGTGACGAGCACGTGCTCACCCTCGCGGACCGGCAGGGCGGGGAACTCGTTCGGGCCGGGGTGGGTGGCCAGGACCAGCGGGTCCCGGCTCTGGTCGGCGAGGTCGTCGGCCGGGGCGTCGAAGTGGTGGACGCTGATCCGCACCGGCCCCGGTTCGGCGCGCGGCCCGGGGAACCCGCCGCGCACCGGCCGCAGCAGCAGGACGTCGTCGGAATCGATCATGGTGGCGTTGGCGGCGTCGCGGTGCGCGGCCCAGACCGGTCCTGAGTAGAACGCGGTCAGCGACGGCGCCCGGCCCGCCAGGTCGGCGAAGCCGCGCAGCCAGGTGAACCGGTCCGGTTCGGACGGTTGGCGGAAGGTGCCCAGGACCGGCATCCCGACGGCGGCCTGCGGCTCGACGAACTCCCGCTCGAAGAGCTCGATCAGCTCATCGCGCCTGCCCGGGTGCAGGGTGTAGCGGCGCAGTTCGACGATCTCCAGCACGGGTGACCTCCCCGGTCGTCGGGGTCGACATGATCAACCGCGTTGAGCAGCCCCCGGATCGAGCCTAGCGAGGGCCACCGACAGAACCGGGCGCGCGGACGGCTCGGGACAGGGGACGGCCGCCCGGCTGGGGGTCCCGGGCGGCCGTCGATTCGGGTGGTCGGTCAGGCGGTGCGGCTGCGGCGACCGCGCAGCTCGGTGAGGCGCTCGGTGAGCAGGTCCTCCAACTCCGCGATGGTGCGCCGCTCGAGGAGCATGTCCCAGTGGGTGCGCGGCGGCTTGATCTTCTTGGGCTCGGGGTCGGACCCGTCGATCATCTTGGATTCGGCGCCGTGCAGCCTGCACTCCCAGATCGAGGGGACCTCGGCGTCGTCGCTGAACGGCACCTCGAAGTCGTGACCCTTCGGGCACGCGTACCGGACCGTACGACGGGGGGCCAGGTCGTGGTTGCGGTCAGTCTCGTAGCTGACCGCACCTAGCCTGCTACCACGGAGAACACGGTCGGCCATAGCGGTGTCCTTTCACTGGGCCCGCCGGGACGGGCCAGGGTGTTGCTTACCCAGAGCAACGAGTGGATCGAGAAAATGATTCCCGTTCCGCCCGTCGCGATCGCTCAGGGTGACATGCTTCACCCGTCAACAACAGCATCCTCCTAAGAGATGCCACGTCTCCGGGATTGTGACGCGCGATCGCGGGAACGGCGCCAACATCTCACCCACTCGGGGGATGCTATCCACACCGGGGCGGATCAGGCGAACGCGAGTTGCCCTTGCACATCAGCGGTGGTCCGGGGGCCCGCGGGGCGGATGTGGCGCCCACCGCACCCCCGATAACGGACCGTAGCCCCTACGGTTCCCGAGCCACTGACGAATCGTCACCCTCCGTCGCCCCTTGAGCGGTCTCCGTATCGGCCGCACCGCGGGTGCTCACGCCCGGCCCGGGGTGGGCGATACTCCTCGGCGGGCCACGACCATGATCGGCCGTGGCCGGGGAGAGGAGCTCAGGTGGCGAAGTTGTACTTCTACTACTCGGCCATGAACGCCGGTAAGACCACCACGCTGCTGCAGAGCGCCCACAACTACCACGAGCGGTCCATGCGGACGCTGATCCTCACGCCGCGGGTCAACGACCGCAACGGCCACGGGGTGGTCGCTTCCCGCATCGGCCTGACCGCGCCCGGCCGGGCGTTCGGACCGGACGAGGACCTCTTCGAGGTGGTCACCGCGCAGGAGCCGCCGCATTGCGTGCTGGTGGACGAGGCCCAGTTCCTGACCAAGCGGCAGGTCTGGCAACTGACCGACGTGGTCGACCGGTTGGAGATCCCGGTGCTGGCCTACGGCCTGCGGACCGACTTCCGGGGCGAGCTGTTCGAGGGCTCGCAGTACCTGCTGGCCTGGGCCGACTCCCTCGAGGAGATCAAGACCATCTGCCACACCGGCAAGAAGGCCACCATGGTGGTCCGCACCGCCGCCGACGGCACCCCGGTCACCGGCGGCCCCCAGATCGAGATCGGCGGCAACGACCGCTACATGTCGGTGACCCGCAGCGAGTACAAGCGCATCACCGGCGGCGCCCATGCGCGCCCTGCGGACGCCACCACCTCGCCAGCCTCCCCCTGACATTCGGTCATCGAGCGGTCTGCGGGTAACGAGTTGAACGAACCAGGGATGCCCGGCATGGCCGACAAGCCGGGCGCGGTGTGGCTGCGCGAGAAAACGGACCGGCAGACCGGCGCCGAGGGGCTGACGATGCGCCGCTTGGCGCAGCGGCTCGGGGTCACCTCGACCGCGCTCTACTGGCACGTGGCGACGAAGGACGATGTCCAAGACCTGGCCGTGGGCCAGGTCTTGGTGCCACCGGCGTTCGGCTCGCCGTCCTCACCCGGGTGCTGGCCAACTACGTGATCGGGGCCGCGCTCACCGAAGCCACGTGGCGCCGGTCCGACGATCCGGGCGCGCGAGCCGAGGCCCGCAGGCACATCGCCGCGGACCAGGCCGCCTACCCGACCCTGGTCGCCTCCGGACACCTCGACGAGCGGTGGGACGACGACGACCTGTTCGACCGCGGTCTCGACGCCGTCCTCGCGACCGCGCTACCGGTGTGACCGCTGGCTACAGCAGGGCGGGCTCGGGGTTGCCCGCCGCCCGGATGGCTTTGCGGACCGGGACGAAGTACATGAGGACCAGGCCGATGGCGAAGAACACGACCAGCGAGATGATCGCGTAGCGGTAGGAGCCGGTGGTGCTGGCCATGACGGCGAACAGGAGGGGGCCCAGCCAGGAGGTCGCCCGCTCGCCCATCTCGTACACCGAGAAGTACTGCGCCTCCTTGCCCGCGGGCACCAGCTGGCTGAACAGCGACCGCGACAGCGCGTTCGTGCCGCCCAGCACCAGGCCGATGCCGCCCGCCAGCAGGTAGAACTGCAGCGCCTGCCCGGCCTGAACGAAGTACGCGGCGCCGATCACCACGACCCACACGGCCAGGCTCGCCATGATCGTCTTCTTGGCGCCGACCCTGCGGGCGAGCAGGCCGTGCAGCACGCCGCCGAAGAAGGCCACGAACTGCACGATCAGGATCGTGGTGATCAGCACGTCCGGCTCGAACTTGAGCTCTTCGCGGCCGTACTGGGCGGAGACGTTGGCGACGGTGGCGATGCCGTCGGTGTAGATCAGGTACGTACCGAGGAAGGCCAGGGTCAGCGGGTACGCGCGCGCCTCGCGCAGGGTGGTGCGCAGCTCGCGGAAGCCCGCGGTCAGCACGGACCCCTCGACGCCGGTGCCCTGCGGGCGTTCGTGGTGCCCGCGCAGCCGCCGCAGCGGGATCAGCGTGAACAGCGCCCACCAGATGCCCGAGAGCACGAACGCGATCTGCGCGGCGTTGCCCGCTGTGATGCCGATCGACTCCCGGAACAGGTAGATGACCAGCTGGATCGCCAGCGCCAGCCCGGACCCCAGGTACCCGAACGCCCAGCCGCGCGAGGACAGGCCGTCGCGCTCGTCGGCCGTGGCGATCTCCGGCAGGAACGAGTAGTAGATCACCACCGAGGTGCCGTAGCCGATGTTGCCGAGGATGAACAGCACCACCCCCAGCCCCCAGTTCGAGCCGCTGACCAGCGCCATCGCCATGGTGGCCAGCGAGCCGCCGAAGGCGAACGCGGCCATCATCGGCTTCTTGTTGCTCGACCGGTCGGCGATGGCGCCCATCAGCGGCACGATCAGCACCTGGATGACGGTGGCGATCGAGAGCAGGTACCCCCACAGCGAGCCAGCCGGGAAGTCCAGGCCGAACAGGCTGATGTCGCAGTCCCGCAGCTTGTCGGTGTTGCCCGCGCCGTCGGCCGGGCACGGGTTGGGCCCGTTGCGGGCGGTGTCGGCGATCGCGGCGGAGGCGGCGACCTCGGTGAGGTAGAGCGAGCCGAACACGGTGGTGACCGAGGTGGGGAACACCGAGTTCGCCCAGTCGTACCAGCACCAGCCCCGCTGCTCCCGCTTCCGGGCCTTCGGGCTGTCGTCCACCATGCTCAAAGCCGCCTCCGTGCGGTACGCGGGGTAACGCCGATCACGCAGGCGGGAGCGTACTGGCCGGGGCCGGTCAGTGGACGGGTCGAGTCCAAACAGTCACTTGGCGGATTCGCCAGCGGCGACGGTGCCGGTCGCGACCCCGGTGAGGGTGGACAGCGTGAACCCGCCGTGCTCGGCGACCGCGTCGCGCACCCGGCTCTCCACCACCGAAGCGAGCAGGTCCCAGGTGACCCCGGCGCCCTCCGGTCGCTGGTCGCGAAGCAGCGCGAGCGCCCGCGCGGTG
The DNA here is from genome assembly GCF_016907695.1 of Actinokineospora baliensis. Classification (NCBI taxonomy): domain Bacteria; kingdom Bacillati; phylum Actinomycetota; class Actinomycetes; order Pseudonocardiales; family Pseudonocardiaceae; genus Actinokineospora; species Actinokineospora baliensis. Next base: position 5,910,360 of record NZ_JAFBCK010000001.1, read on the forward strand.
TCCAGAGTGGTCGTGCCGCGCACGGGGGTGAGCGAGACGTCGGTGAGGTGCCTGCGCAGCCAGGCCTCGGCGTGGTCGAGGGAGAACCGCTCGTCGCCGTCGAGGAACGCGGGCGGGTCCACCACCCCGCAGTCGCGGGCCGCGGTCGTCCACAGCCCGCGCAGTTCCCTGCGGTGCGCCAGCGCGTTCGCCGAGATCACCACCCGGCCGCCGGGGCCGACGACCCTGGCGAACTCGGCCAGCGCGGCGTCGACGTCCTCGACCTCGGGCAGCGCGTGCAGCGCCACCACCGCCGCGGCCGACCCCGAGTGCAGCGGCAAGGCGTGCACCTCGGCCAGCAGGTCCGCCCCGACCGCGACGACCGCACCACGGGCCCGCAGCGCGGTCAGGATCCCGGGATCGGCCCCGATGACGACGGTCGGCCCGTCGCCGGGGTCACCGAGGGCGGCCACGACCGCCCCAAGCAGGTCCACCGCGTGGTGACCCCGCTCGCCCGCCCGCGTGTCGCCTGGTCGGGTGGTACCGGTCGCCGAGGGGGCCGATGGGGTGGTCACCGGAAAAGGATGCCCGCTCCGTGCCCGTTTCGGGAGCACCACGGGGGGATCTTCCCGCGTGTTGGGGTGATCCGCGCCGCACCCGGTTGTCCAGACCTCACGCGTGCTGCCAGAGCCCGCGCTCGACGAACACGTCCTTGAGCACCTGCGGCCGGTCGGTCATCAGCCCGTCGACGCCGAGGTCGAGCAGCTCGGTCATCTGCGCGGCCTCGTCGATGGTCCACACGTGGACCTCGGCCGCGCGGCGCTTGGCGGCGGCGATGAGGGCGGCGTCGACCACCCGCAGCGGCCCGTGCCGCACCGGGACCTGGGCGACCAGGGGTCGAGGACCGGGCCGCAGGACCGCGGCGGGCAGCCGCCGCGAGGCCCAGAAGGCGACCATGGCCCGCATCCCCATCGAGGTCAGCACCCCCGGTCCCGCCAGCTTGCGGATGCGGGCCAGCCGCGCCTCGGAGAACGACGCCAGGCACACCCGGTCGGCCGCGCCGGTCGCCCGCAGGACCTCCAGCACCGGCCCGATCGCCGCCTCGGACTTCACGTCGATGTTGATCCGCGCGTCCGGCAGCTCCTCCAGCAGGTCGGTCAGCCTGCTGACCGGCTCCCGCCCGCCGATCCTGGCCTGCGAGACCACCCGCCACGGCAGGGCCGCGACGCTGCCGGTGGCGTCGGTGGTGCGCTCCAGCGTGCTGTCGTGGTGCACGACGACGACACCGTCGCTGGTCGCGTGGACGTCGGTCTCCAGGTACCGGTAGCCGTGCTCGACCGCGCGGCGGAAGGCCGCGAGGGAGTTCTCCATGCCCGCCAGGTCGCCGTCGTGCCAGCCGCGGTGCACGAACGCGCGCGGGTGGGGGCCGTCGAAGAACCCGTGGCGGGCTGGTGAGGCGGGCACTCCCCGAGTGTGCCCCAACGGCGTGGCGCTGCGGTGCACTCCGGGTGTCGGACTAGCGTCACCGCCCATGTCCTCGACCACACCGCCCGCCGCCGCGCCCGCGACCGGTCGACGCCGCCCCGGTCGGGCGAACCCGTGCGGGTGGTGCGGCGCCCAGTTGCCGGACGAGGCGGGCACCGGGCGCAGGCGGCGCTACTGCGCCCAGTCGTGCAGGCAGCGCGCCTACGAGCGGCGGACGGCGGTGCAGCGCGGCGGCCTCCCGGAAGACGCCGTGGTGCTGTCCACGGCCGAGTTCGCCGACCTGCAGGACCGGCTGTTCCAGCTGCGCTGCGCCGCGGAGGACGTGCTGACCGCGGCCGAGGACGGCGCCACCCCCGCTGAGCTGGGCGAACTCGCCGAGCTCGTTCGCCTCGGCGCGAAAGACCTCGAGCGCCTGCGCTGAACATCACCAGTCCACTACGCTTCGTGCTCGTGTCCCCACGAGAACGGGTGAGGGGTTGGGGTGATGAGCGACACCGAGTGTGAGACCACGACACAGCCGGTGACCGAGCAGCCGGTCGACGGGGACGGTGCCGTCCCCACCGCCGCGGAGGACACCGCCGAGCAGGCTCCGGAGGACGTCGAGCCCGCGGGCGGTACCGACGCCGCGGCCGTGACCCGGCTCAGCCTCGTCCCCACCGGGACCGCCGCACCCGCGACCCCGGTCGTCGACGCCGCGGCCGTGCTGGCGACCACCGACACCGCGTTCGCGCTCACCGACCACCGCGGTCACATCGGCTGGGTCAACCCGGCCATGTCCGCGCTGCTGGGGCTGACCGCCGAGCAGAGCGTGGGCCGCGCGCTGACCGCCCTGCTGGCGGGCGCGCCGGACGGCCCGCGCGGCACCGACGTGGTCGTGTCCATCCCGCTGCCCGGTGGCGGTGGCCACCGCTGGCTGGAGATCCGCTGCACCCAGGCCCGGCACGGGCAACTGCTCTACCGGGTTTCCGACGTGTCCCGCTGGCGCGCCCGCGAGCTCGACGCCGCGGGCCTCGCGGGCCACCAGGACGAACTGCTGCGGATGGTCGACGAGGACCCGCTGACCGGCCTGCCCAACCGGCGCGCGCTGACCAGGGAGCTCGAGCGGCAGCTGGCGCTGGGGGCGCGCGGGGCGTTCCTGCTGCTGGACCTCGACCACTTCAAGGACATCAACGACCTGCACGGCCACCCCACCGGTGACCGCGTCATGTGCACCCTGGCCTCGCTCTTACGCGACCGCCTCGGCGGAGTGCAGGGTCAGGTGCTGGGCAGGCTCTCCGGCGACGAGTTCGCCGCGGTGCTGGCCGACACCGACGAGCGCGAGGCCGTGGCGGTCGCCGACCGGTTGCGCAACGCCATCGCCGCGATCCCGATGAGCGGGGTCGCCGGGGCCAGCCGGATCACCATCAGCGTGGGCATCGCGACCTTCGACACCGGCGTCGGCTGGCAGGAGGTCCTGGCCAACGCGGACATGGCGCTCTACGCGTCGAAGGCGGCGGGCCGCAACCGGGTCACCGTCTACGAGCAGGGCCACTACAAGGACACCGCGCTGCGGGTGACCGTGATCGAACGGGTCCGCGCGGCGCTCAAGCACGGCGGGTTCGTGCTCAACGCGATGCCGATGGTCAAGCTGGGCAGCGGCCGGGTGATCGGCCACGAGCTGCTGCTGCGGCTGGAGGACGGCCGCGAGCCCCGGCTGGGCCCCGGGGAGTTCCTGCTGGCCGCCGAGCGCAGCGACCTGGTCTTCGAGATCGACCGCTGGGTGGCCGACAAGGCGATCGAGGCGCTGGTCGAGCACCCGTACCCCGGCCTGCGGTTCAACGTCAACGTCTCCGGCCGCACCCTGGAGGACGAGGACTTCGGCGGGTTCGTGCTCGACCGGCTGACCGCGGCGGGCGTGGCCCCCGGCAGGCTGGGGTTCGAGATCACCGAGACCGCCGCGGTGACCAACCTCGACGCCGCGCGCAGCCTCGCCCAGCAGCTGCGGGCCAGCGGCTGCCGGATCACCCTGGACGACTTCGGGTCCGGTTTCGGCTCGTTCGTGCACCTCAAGCAGCTGCCGATCACCGGTCTCAAGATCGACGGCGAGTTCATCCACGGCATCGACTACGGCAGCCGCGACACCGTGCTGGTGCAGGGCATCGTCGACATCGCCCGGGGCCTGGGCCTGTCGGTCGTGGCCGAGTGGGTCGAGCGCGCGACCCAGGTCGAGGCGCTCTCGCGGCTGGGCGTGCGGGTCGCGCAGGGCTTCCACCTCGGCGAACCCGAACCGCTGGACGCACTGCTCGCCCGCCCGCACGGCGCCTGGATGCGGCGGCCCACCCTCATGTCCGACGCGCCCCTGGCCGCCCAGGCCAGGACCGGGCCGAGCCCCACCTAGTCCGGAACGCGGCTGGTCGGTGTGACCAGCCGCGCGGTGGACCTGGTCAGCGCTTGCGGGTGAACAGCGACTTGAGCTGGGTGCCGCGGCGGCGCAGGCCCCACTTGGTGACCCGCAGGTACGCCTCGCGGACGATGTTGCCGCTCATCTTCGACTCGCCGCGCTCGCGCTCGGCGAAGGTGATGGGCACCTCGCGGACGGTGAAGCCCGCCTCGATGGTGCGCCAGGCCAGGTCGATCTGGAAGCAGTAGCCCTGGGAGGCGACGGTGTTGAGCTTGAGCTTCTCCAGGACCTCGCGGCGGAACGCGCGGTAGCCGCCGGTGATGTCCTTGGGCTTGGCGCCCAGGGCGAGGCGGGCGTAGAGGTTGCCGCCGCGGGAGAGGAACTCCCGGTGCCACGGCCAGTTCACCACCTTGCCGCCGGGGACGTAGCGCGACCCCAGGACCAGATCGGCGTCGGGGAGGGCGGCCAGCAGCCGCGGCAGGTCCTCGGGGGCGTGCGAGCCGTCGGCGTCCATCTCGACGACGACCGCGTAGTCGCGCTCCAGGGCCCACCCGAACCCGGCGATGTAGGCGGCACCCAGGCCCGCCTTCTCGGTGCGGTGCAGCACGTGCACCCGCTCGTCGGCGGCGGCGAGCTCGTCGGCGAGGTCGCCGGTGCCGTCGGGGCTGCCGTCGTCGACGACCAGGGTGTGGGCGTCGGGCAGCACCGCGTGCAGGCGCCGAACGATGGGCTCGAGGTTCTCCCGCTCGTTGTAGGTCGGGATCACCACCAGCACCGGTTCGAGCTGCCCCTGGCCCTGCGGCTGGTCCATCCGTTCGTTCCTCTCCGGCATCACTGCACCCGGCCCCGCCTGGCCCGCACCGCGGTGAACACCAGGGCGGCGAGCGCGACGGCGACCATGACCCGTTCGGGCCAGGCTCCCAATCGGTCCGCAATGGTAGTGGCCGTGCGCAGCGGCACGCGTTCGACCAGCGCTGCGGGGGTGAACAGGTCCGTGCGCTGGCTCACCGAGCCGTCCGGCCGCACGATCGCCGACACCCCGCTGGTGGCCGCGACGACCACCGCGCGGCCGTGTTCGACGGCGCGGACGCGGTCCATCGCCAGCTGCTGGTAGGTCATCTCGCTGCGGCCGAAGGTGGCGTTGTTGGTCGGCACCGCCAGCAGGTTGGACCCGTTGAGCACCGAGTCGCGCACGACACCGTCGAAGGCGACCTCGTAGCAGGTGACCAGGGCGACCCTGGCGTCGGCCATGGCGAACACGGTCGCCTCGGTGCCGGGGACGAAGTTGCCTGCGCGCTCGACGGCGCTGCTGAAGATCTTGAAGAACGAGCGCATCGGCATGGTCTCGCCGAAGGGCTGCAGCTGGCGCTTGGTGTAGAAGTCGACGGGGCCGCGCTCAGGGTCCCAGAGGATCACCGTGTTGCGCGGCAGCTTGTCGTCGCCGACCACCACCGCGCCCAGGGCGATCGGGACGCCGACGTCCTTGGCCGCCTGGTCGATGAGCTGGTAGGCGTCGGCGTTGCGCAGCGGGTCGATGTCGGAGGCGTTCTCCGGCCAGATCACCAGGTCCGGCTGGGCGGCCTTGCCGGAGCGGATGTCGGCGGCGAGCTGCTCGGTGCGGCGGACGTGGTTGTCGAGCACGGCGCGGCGCTGGGCGTTGAAGTCCAGACCGGCGCGCGGCACGTTGCCCTGGACGGCGGCGACGGTCACCTCGCCCGCGTCGGCGTCGGTGCCCACCAGCGGCCCCGTGGCGATCGCGGCGGCCAGTGGGACGACCACGGCCAGGGCGGGGACGGCCAGCGCCCGGACCTCGCGCGCGGCGACCCGGCGGACGGCCTCGCCGAGGCCGAACCCGGTGAGCGTCACCGCGAACGCGATAAGCGGGGTGCCGCCGAGCGCGGCGAGGTACAGGTACGGGCCCTCGGGCTGGCTGAAGGCGATCCGCGCCCAGGGGAACCCGCCGAAGGGGAACAACGACCGCAGGTACTCCCCCGCGACCCAGATCAGCGCCGCGAACACGACACCGCCGGGCAGCCGCATGACAACGGGCACGGCCATGCAGGCGACGGCCACCAGCAACGCCTCCAGCGCGCTGAGCGGCAGCCAGGCGACCGGACCGACGAAGATCCCCGTCCAGGCCAGCAGCGGTGTCATGAAGCCGAGTCCGAAGAGGAACCCGTAGCCGAGCGCGGCCTTGAGGCGGCGGCCGTGCAGGACCAGGCCGAGGACGGCGAAGCCCAGCGGCGCCAGCCACCAGAGGGTGCGCGGCGGGACGCTCAGGTAGACCAGCCCGCCGCCCGCGAGCGCGGAGAGGGCACGGGCCAGGATCCAGGCCTTCGGCCGGGCTGGTGAGCCGGTGACCTCGGGCTCTGGGGTGACGGCGGGGGCGACCACCCGGTCAGCGTACGGGCCGCCGCCTGAGGCCCCGGTGTGGGGACGCACCGCAGGTCGGAGGCAACTCTCAAGGTGAACTAGAGGGTGAGGGTGGCGCAAAACTCAGTCTCAAGTAGAGGGTTGGAGCGACTACGGTCTGAACCGTGGCAGAACAGTGGCGCGTCGAGTTCGACGCCGAGGTGACCTTTCGCAACGGTGGCTCGCTGAGCGTGCGCGGCTTCCGGTTGGACTCCCCCACCGCGGAGCTGTCCGACGCCGAGACCGGCGAGTCGTTGGTGCGCCACCTCGGCCTGCTGATGGTCGGCTCGGTGGCGGTGACCAACCGGCGGATGATCGCCGAGCCGCACAAGGGCTCGCGCGGTGTCGAGGTCAGCAGGCCCGCGACCCGGCTGGTCGACCTGAGCCACCCGATCCGCGAGGGCATGATCACCTACCCCGGTGTCCCCGGCCCCGAGTTCGGCGACCACCTGACCCGCGAGGCGTCCCGGTCGGTCTACGGTCCGGGCACCGAGTTCCACATCGGCAAGATCTCGCTGGTCGCGAACACCGGCACCTACGTGGACAGCCCGTTCCACCGCTACCCCGACGGCACCGACCTGGCCGGGTTGCCGCTGGAGCGGCTGGCCGACCTCGACGCCGTCGTGGTGCGGGTCGCCGGTGACGGCCTGCGGGCGGTGGACCGGGCGGCGCTGCTGCCCTTCGACGTGACCGGGCGGGCCGTGCTGGTGCACACCGGGTTCGCCGCGAACTGGGGCACCGACGGGTACTTCACCGACCACCCGCACCTGACCGCCGACGCCGCGGACTGGCTCGTCGAGCAGGGTGCCGCGCTGGTCGGGATCGACAGCCTGAACATCGACTCCACCGACGGGCCGCACCGCCCGGTGCACACGGCGCTGCTCGCGGCGGGCATCCCGGTGGTCGAGCACCTGCGCGGCCTGGAACAGCTCCCGGCGTCGGGGTTCCGGTTTCACGCGGTGCCCGCCCCGGTGGTGGAGTTCGGCACCTTCCCGGTGCGCGCCTACGCCGTCTTGTGACGGGCGAGGCGCACGGTCAGCACCAGGTGGACGAGGATGAGCGGCGCCCACCCGTAGCGCTCCCACGGGCTCGGTGACGCGGCGTTCATCAGGAGCCCCGCGGCGAGCAGGGCCACGATGACCCAGGTGCCGATCCTGGCCACCTTCGTCGACACCGGGACCTCGAACCCGCCGCGGCGCAGCAGCACAACCGCCGCCACCGCCCACAGGAGCACGGCGACACCGCTGGCCACTCGCAGCCCGGTCGGCAGTTCGGCCGCCTGACCACCCCACGCCGCCCGTCCCCACGGCGCGCCCGCCGCGAGCGCGATCTGGAACGCCGAAACGACCCCGCAGATCGCGGCGGCGGCGACACTGGTCTTCCTCATGACTCCCCCAATTCGGCCAGGGACTCTTCCGCCCAGGCGATGGCTGCGCGCGCGGTGTGCTCCCCCGCGGCGATCGTGATCAACGCGTAGGGCGCATCGGCCCCACCTTCAGCGGACACCGCGGCCCGCGGCGCGGCGTACTCGGACAACTGCCGCCGCGCGTCCCCCAAGGCATCGCGCAACAACGCCCGACAAGCCTCCGGCCCGAGTTGGCGGCCGAAGAAGAGCCGCAACATCAGCCCGTTGCGCGGCGGCACCCGCTGCGCGGGCTCGGCCAGCAACTCCTTGAGCCGAGCCTCCCCCACCCCCGTCAACTCGTACGGCGCCGCCTTGTCCACCCGGCGCACGTACCCCTCCCCCTCCAGCGCCGCCAGGGTCGGGTAGATCTGCCCGAAGCTCTCACTCCAGAAGTGCCCGAGCACGTCCCGGATCGCCTCCCGGACCGCGTACCCGGTCATCGGCGCCACGCTCAACGCCCCCAGCACCGCCACCTCCGTCTGACTCCTGCGCGCCATGCCACCCCTCTCTGTCAGATATATCTAACAGATACCACGCCGCGTCCACCCCCGTCCACCTCCCCGCCCCGACCCACCGCGGCGGTTCCGCCGCCCGAAGCCCGCGCGGTTCCGGGAAAACAGCGGACAATCCGACCGGAATGGTGGGCCGATCACGAACCCCAACAAGTACCGAAACCGGACTGAGCGCAATTCCCGCGCGTGAGCACCGCGTCCACAGCAGACGCCGTTCACCTCAGCCGCAACCACCCCTCTGGAACGATACAGCGCCTGGTTGGACCAACCGAGAACACGGCTGGTGACCGGATCGGTTCAGGCAGGACGGACGTGCCGACAAACCCCACGACACCCGGTCACACTTTTGCCAAGTGTGGGCCGGAACCGTCTGCCGGAACCGCCGGTAACGCACCCGCTCGATAGCGGTCGTCGGTAGCCTGGTATTCACGCGATTGAACTGGGAGACTGGTTTTCTCTCTCTCGAGGAACCCGACACGTCCGGGGGAACGGCATGTCCATCGAGCCGATCGGACCCGCGGGAGCGGCCCGCCCCGAGCCACAGCACCACGCGCGGTCGCGGCCGACCAACCAGGTCCCCGGCACCGTGCTGGGCACCCTGATCCAGGCCGACCGCGTCGACACGCTCCTCGTATCGGTGTCCAGCCCCACCCCGAGGATGCCGCCACCGCGGCAGATCCTCGCGCCGCTGCGCGCGGTCTTGGCGCGCGAAGACGAACTCCGTGTGCTCGACGAGCTCGCGGGGCCCGCGCACCGGCCGAAGGTGGTCGTGGTGAGCGGGATGAGCGGCGTGGGCAAGACGGCGGTCGCCACCCAGTGGGCGTGGGCGAACCGGGCGCGGTTCACCGGGGGCCAGTTCTTCGCCGACCTGGCCGACCACCGGGGCCGCGGCGCGGTGGCCGCGGTGGACGTGCTCGGCGGGTTCCTGGGGGCGCTCGGGCTGCACGAGCAGCTCATCCCGGCCGACCTCGCCGGGCGCGCGGCGCTGCTGCGGAGCCGGACCGCGGACGCGCCCGTGCTGGTGGTGCTCGAGGACGCCGACCAGGCCGCCCAGGTGCGGCCGTTCGTGCCCGCCTCGCCGGGCAGCGTGGTGCTGGTGACCAGCAGGCACCGGCTCAGCGGTCTGGTCGTGGAGGGAGCCAGCTCGCTGCCGCTGCGCCCGCTCGACCCCGACGGCAGTTCCCAGGTCCTGCTCGACCGCGTCCCGACCGACGTCCGCGCCTCGGTGCCGCGCCCCGAGGTCGACGCCCTGATCGACCTGTGCGGCGGTCTGCCGCTCGCGCTGCGCATCGCGGGCGCCCGGCTGGCCGAGGTGAGCAGGTGGCCCGCGCGCGGCCTGCGCGAACACCTGTCCGATGAGCAGCACCGACTCCGCCGCCTCGCCCTGGGAGGGCACACCGTGGGCCACGTCTTCGACACCACCGTCGACAACCTCCGACCACCGCTGCGCACGCTCTACCGAAGACTCGGGCTGCACCCGGGTCCAGAGTTCAGCGTGGCCGCCGCGGCCACCGTCTCCGGCCTGTCCGAGACCGACACGGCCGACGCCCTGGACCACCTCTTCGAGGCCAACCTGGTGGAAGGGGTCCGCCCCGACCGGTTCCGCTTCCACGACCTGGTGCGCCTGCACGCCAAGGCGGTGGCAACCCAAGACGAGCCGCGGGCGGAGCGGGACAGCATCCTCGACCGGATCACCTCCTGGTACCTCGCGGGCGCCAGCGCGGCGGACCTGGCCGTGGCGGGCACCGCCCGGTGGCGCTCCCACGGATCACCCGCCCCCGCCTGGGCAGGCCCCGCCTTCACCAGGGCGACCGCCGTGCGGTGGTGGGACACCGAGCGGCGCAACCTGCTGGAGACCGTCCGCCTCGCCGAGCACCGCGGCGACGACAACGCGGTGTTGGCGCTGTGCGAGGCGCTGTGGCCGTACTACCAGGGCTGGCGGCACCACGCGGACTGGATCGAGGCGCACCTCATGGGTGTCCGCTGCGCCCTGCGCCTCGGCGACGACATCGCCGAGACGCGGATGCGCAACCAACTGGCGCGCGCCTACCTGGACCAGCGCCAGTTCGACCTGGCGGACGAACAACTCGATGCGGCACTGTCCTCGGCGCGGCGCTCGGCAGAACCCCGGGCGATCGCCGTCGTGCGGGAGTCGCTCGGGGTCGGCCACCGCGAGCGCGGGAACTGGTCGCGCGCGGAGGCGGAGTTCGCGGTGTCGCTGCGGATCAACGAGCAGATCGCCGACGAACGCGGCATCGCCCTGCAGCTGTACCACCTGGCGGACGTCCTGGTCCGAGCGGGCGAGGCAACACGGGCGATCGACCTGCTCACCAGGGCCGCACACATCGCCGAAGCCCTCGACGACGACATGACCACAACCCGGGTGGACCTCGTACTCGGCGCCGCGTACCAACAACTCGGCCAGCACGCCTCCGCCCGCCCCCACCTCGAACGCGCCGCGGCGACAGCGCGCGAGCGCGGCCAACACGCCAAGGAGGTCGAAGCCCTCCGGCGCCTGGTGGCGGTGCTGGGCGAAGACGCGCCTGCGGAACTCACCGAGCGGTTGGCCCTGCTCACCAGTTCGGCGCAACCGGAGCCGCCCGCCTGCGGGTGATCGCCACGGTCGTGCTCGTGGCACCGAGCTCAACCTCCACTGTGGACTCCTCGGCACCTGGGCGGCCGCGGTCCACCTCGACGACGCGGTGGTAGACCGCGCAGGCGGCAACGGCCGGGTCAAGGGGAACGCCCGCCACGCGCGTAACCACCCACCGGCCGCCCGACCGGCTACCCACCAGCACCCGGGAGCCGTTGACGCCCACGGCGAGGAAGCACTGCGAGTGCAGCAAGGTGCTGGTGATCCGCGCCCACACCGTGGCGGCGTCGTTGTGGTCGCCGCGCACGCGGATCTCCGCCGTGTCCTTCAGATCCTGGTTGGTTTCGTGTTCGTCGACCACGAGCACGGCCGGTCCCGCCTCCGAGGACCGGTAGGCCGCAAGCGAAGCCGGGAAGCGCTCGACCACGATACCGTTGCCCGGCCGATCGGTTATCGCGCAGTGGAAGGCGGTCACCCCTCGTTCGTCGCGCACCACCTTGAGGGGGCCGTAGCGCCTGGGGTGCGGGACGTCGGGGGGTCGGTCCAGGGCCATCAGGTCGTAGAACTTCTCTTGTAACAAGCGTAAAGAACGACCTTGGTTGCCCATTGCGTTGCGCGCGACCTCGGCGACACCTGAACCGGCGTAGGTGCGCATGATCTCGACCACCTGCTCCCGCGGATCCCGCCCGGGGCTGAACTTCCCGGCCGCGCGGACGAACTCCACCGTCGTCGACCCCTTCACCAGGTCGTCGTCGCCACGACCGGCGAACAGGAACGGCCTGCCGAGCGCGGCGGCGTACACCGAGACGGATCCGTGGTCGCCGATGAAGGCGTCCACCGCGATGAGCGGCGCGGGCCAGTCCGTGGTGGGGCGGACGACGACCAGACCCGCCTCCACCGCGTCGCCGAGCATCCCGAGCACCCCGAACCCGCTGTGGTGGGCCCAGACGTTCGGGTGCAGGATCAGCACGACCCGGTACTCATCGCGCGGCAGCGCGGCCAGCACCCGGTTGACCAGCACCCGGTCCACCCCCAGCGTGGAGTCCGGGCCCCAGGTGGAGCTGATCCCCACCAGCCGCTGGCGCGGGCCGACCCGCAGTTCGCGGCGGAACCGGTCCCGCATGTCCCCGTTGGCGACCATGCGGTCCCAGGTCGGATCCCCCATCTGGAAGGCACGCGGCGCGGCGAGCGGATTCGCCCGGAACAACTGCTCACCCTGCGCCTCACAGGACAACCCGATCGCCGCGGCGACAACCTCCCCGTCCCGCAACAACTCCCGGGCCGACAACCCGACCGGGGCGTCCGGATCCATTGTCCGCCACAAAACCCGGCGGTTGTAACCGCACCCGTGCGCCATTGTCGCCAACGGCCCGGAGAGCTCCCCCAACACCTCGTCGGTGTGCGCGGCGACGATCAGGTCGAAGGTCATCGCCCGGGCCTCGCGCCACTCGATCAGGCGAACTTCCAGGCGCAGCAACCGCTCCCGAAGCCCACCCGCGAACGTCGACCCCTCGTTGATGGTCCAGGAGAACTCCAACCGCGGATCACCGTCCACCGCCCGGAGAACGTCCAGCACCCGGCTGAGATCGGTGCAGGTCCGGACAACAACGCACACGCGCCGGGATCGCTCCCAGGTCGCTCGCAGGTCTTCCCGCATCGGCCCCCTACACGACAGGCTGACGACCCAGCCCTGACTGAGCGCCGCCGAGTGGCCGTGCGGTAGCTTGCCGCTACCAGCCCTTTGGCGATCAGCCAATTGGCTGTCATGCTCTCTGCTGTACATCGGGAGAGCATTACTCACCTTGATATGTAGCAGTGTGACACGCCGTACGGCGTTTTGGGAGGTCGCAGGTGTCCGACAACAGGGGTTCGGGACCCCAGCAGCGCAAACTCCGCCTCGAACTCCGCCATCTCCGCAAGAATGCGGGGTTGTCCCAACGGCAAGTGGCCGATTCCCTGGAGTGGTCCCTTTCGAAGGTCGTGCGCATCGAGCAGGGCGCGGTAGGTGTGTCCATCACCGATTTGCGCGCGCTGCTGCACCACTACGACGTGACCGACAAGGCGATTGTCGAGGAGTTGCTCGACCTGGCCCGCAGGCGGTCCGAGAGCCGGTGGTGGGAGGCCTACACAAAAGACGTCCTCCCGGTCGTGTCCCAACTCGTGGAACTGGAGGACGTGGCGACCCAGATCCGGCAGTTCCAGGCGAACATCGTGCCCGGCCTGCTGCAGACCGAGGATGTCGCCCGCACGGTGATCGCGATGTACCAATCGGACGAGAGCCTGGTCGACAGGTGGGTCCGACTGCGGCTTGGCAGGCAACGGATCTTGGCTGACGAGAACCGGGAGTTCATCTTCATCCTGGACGAGGCGGTGACACACCGGCACATCGGGTCGGCCGAGGTGATGGCGGCGCAGATGCGGCACCTCCTGGAAGTCAACGAGCGGCCGAACATCTCCATCTCGGTGATCCCGTTCACCCACGGAACGCACCAGGCCATGCAGGGCTCCTACACGGTGATCGAGACGCCCGTCGGGTACACCGAGGAGCAGGTGGATTCCGTGGTGGTATTGCAGGGGCCGTTTAGGGACTCCATTATCCGCCGGGACGCCGACCACATCAGCGACTACGCGGAAGCGTTCGCCAAGCTCGAGGATATGGCGGTCCCGCTGGACAAGTGGGAAGGGGCCAGCAAGTTCCGATGAGTGGGCGACCGCCCCGGTTGGCCTGCTTTTGTCACTCCTGTGATCGGGTTAGCTCTGTCGGCTCTAGCTCGCGGTGGCCCGTGCGACCTAACCTCGCCACGTACGGCTCAGTCGGGGGCCGCTGGGCACGGGCGGGTGCCGGGTACCTCCGTCGGGAGGGAGGCATCAGCGATGGACGCGGCGAGCAGGCCCAGGTTGCTGGAGGTCGACTCATTCAGTAAGCAGTGGGCGAAAAGCTCCAGGAGCGATACAAGCGGTGGTAGTTGTGTCGAGGTCGCGAGCCATATAGAAGAGGTACATATTCGCTCGTCCCGCAACCGGCTTGGCCGAACCATCACGGTCCCCATCGCCGCGTGGCCGCTCTTCCTGGACTTGGCGACGGGCAGGGCGCTGGGGAGTCGCGGTCAGTCCTGATCGGCCAGGAGGCGTTTGACTACCTTGCCGGTGGCGTTGCGGGGGACGGTGGGGACGAAGATGACGTCTCGGGGGACGGAGAAGCGTTCGAGGTGGTCGTGGACGTACTCGCGGATGGCGGTGGCGCCGAGGCGGGTGCCGGGTTTGAGGGCCACGTAAGCCGCGAAGCGCTGGCCGTATTCGCGGTCCGGGACGCCGACGACGGCGGCGTCGGCTACGGCTTCGAGGGAGAGCAGGAGTTCCTCGACCGGGCGGGGGAAGACGTTCTCGCCGCCGGAGACGATCATGTCGTCGTCGCGGCCGGAGACGAAGAGGCGGCCGTCGGCGTCGAGGTAGCCGCGGTCGCCGGTGACCATGAGGTCGTCGTGCATCTCGTTGCTGGTGCCGTTGGTGTAGCCCTCGAACAGCATCTCGTTGCCCACGCAGATCCGGCCGACCGAGCCGGGGCCGACCGGGGCGCCGTCGGCGTCGAGGATCCCGACCCTGGTGCCGACCGGGCAGCGGCCCGCGGTGGTCGGCGCGGCCCGCAGGTCCACCGGGTCCGCGATGCTGGCCCAGGACACTTCCGTTGAGCCGTAGAGGTTGTAGAGAACATCGCCGTACGCGTTCATGAACGACGTGACCAGCTGGCGCGACAGCGCCGAGCCGCTGGAGGCGACCACGCGCAGGCTGGAGGTGTCGTAGCGGGCGCGCACCCGCTCGGGCAGCGCCATGATCCGCTGCAGCATCACCGGCACCGCGATCAACGTCGTGCACCGCAGCTCGGCGATCGCGGCCAGGGTCGCTTCGGCGTCGAAACGGCGTTGCAGCACGAGGGAAGCGTGCAGCGGCATGCCCAACTGCATGGCGGCGAGGCCCCAGGTGTGGAACAGCGGCGCGGCGACCAGCATCCGGTCGCCCGCCCGCAGCGGTATCCGCGACAGCACCGCCGCCGCCGAGCCGAGCCCCGGCGGGTTGCGCCTGCGCGCGCCCTTGGGCGTGCCGGTGGTCCCCGAGGTCAGCACGATGATCTTGCCTGCCCGCGCGGGCGGCCGGACCGGGGTGGCCATGGCCGAGGCGATGACACCGTCGACGGTCAGCTCGCCGGGACCGGCCGACCAGGTGGAGATCCACGGCAGCGACGGCGGCAGGTTGTGGAACAGCGGCGCGAACTCGTCGTCGGCCAGCAGCGCGATCGGCCGGTGCGCCTCGATGAGGTCGGCGACCTGGTCGGCGGACAAGCCGGTGTTGAGCAGCAGCACGTCCGCGCCGAGCTTGCCGCAGGCGATGGTCGACTCGACCAGACCGGCGTGGTTGCGGCACATCACCGCGACCCGCCGCCCGGCCCGCACCCCGTGCGCGGCCAGCCCGTTGGCCAGCCGGGTGGTCCGCAGGTCGATCTCGTCGAAGGTCAGCTTGCCCCGTTCGTCGATCACCGCGACGGCGTCGGGTACCCGCGCCGCCGCGGCCCGGTACCCGCCGACGAGGGTGGCGCCCCACCTGGCGAGAGCGCCCAGTTGCCGCGCGATCTTGTCGGGGCGACCGGGGCTGAGCACGCCAGCGCGCGCCAGCGTCCTGGCGACGGTGATCGTGGACTGCCCGCGCGCGGTCTGGTCGATGCGGGTGGGCGAACTGGTGATCGCCCGCCCCGACAGGTGGTCGTCGACCCGCCCCAGGGCCTTGCGGATGCGTTTGCGCAGCCACGGGGCGGTCAGGGCGGTCCCGGCCGTGATCCCCTCCGGCAGTGACAGCACCACCTCGACGAGCGTGTCGTCGCCGCTGGCCGCCAACCGGATGGACAGGTGGCCGCCGTCCCAGGCCGGGCCGATCAGCACCAGGTGCTCGCCGGGCCGGTTGACCAGCACCTCGACCCGGTCCTGGACCGGGTCACCGCCCGCGACGCTGAACCGGACCCGGTAGCGGGGCCGCCCGGTGGCGGGTTCGCGCTCCGCGCAGGCGATCTCGCGGACGAACCGCGGGTAGAGGCCGGGTTCCCCGAGGACGTCCCAGACCTTCCCCGGCGCGTGCGCGAGGCGGTGCTGCACCTCGACGAGCTCGGTCGGCATGGTCCTCCGTTGACAGACAGCCGCCGGGAGACCGCTCACCGCCCCGACAGCGTTGTTCACACGTGGTTCCGGTTGTTATCAGCGAAGGGCTGACCGGCGCAAGCAGTGTGTCCGCCGAACGGAGCAATCAAGACCAATATCACTCACTCGGCGCAGCCGCCCGCCTACGCGGTCCCCTTCGCCGGGACGACGACCGTGCCGGTGGCCCGGGTGATGGTGATCGGGGGGTCCAGCACGTCGGCGGCGGAGGGGCCCCGGTCGGGGGCGGCCCGGCAGACCACGCGGGATTCGAAGTCGATGGTTCGGGAGCGGGTGCCGACCCTGGTCACGGTGGCGGTCGCCTCGATCACGTCGCCCGCCAGCAGGGGGGCCAGGAACTCGACCTTGTCGTAGCCCGCGAAGAGGCCTTCGTCGGCGTCGGTGTGGATGCACAGCTCGGTGGCCACGTCACCGAAGAGGGCCAAGGAGTAGGCGCCGTCGACCAGGTTGCCGCCGTAGTGGGAGTGCGAGTGCGGGATGTAGCGGCGGTGGGTGACGGTGAAGCCGGGTTCGGCGGTCATGCTGGCTCCTTGCGCTTGGCGAGGGCGTGGACGAGGTAGCTGGCGACTTCGCCGGGGGTGGTGCCGCGGCTGAAGACCCGGTCGACGCCGAGGTCGGTGGCCATCCGGGGGTCGAAGCGGGGGCCGCCCGCGATGAGCAGCGGGCGGCGGCCGCCCATGGCCTCGCGGAAGGCCGCCGACATCTCCTGGGTGTTGAGGATGTGCGCGTCGCGCTGGGTGACGACCTGCGAGACCAGGACCGCGTCGGCCTTCTCGGTGCGGGCGCGTTTGACCAACTCGGGCACGGTGACCTGGGCGCCGAGGTTGACCACCCGCAGCTCCCGGTAGTACTCGAGGCCCTTCTCGCCCGCGAAGCCCTTGATGTTGAGGATCGCGTCGATGCCCACGGTGTGCGCGTCGGTGCCGATGCAGGCGCCGACCACGACGAGCTTGCGCCGCAGCGACCGCTTGATCGCGGTGTTGACCTCGCTCGGCGGCAGCAGCGGGTACTCGCGCTCGACCACCTCGACCTCGTCCAGGTCGATGATGTGGCGCACCGAGCCGTAGACGACGAAGAAGGTGAAGTCGGGGCCGATGGGGTTGGCGTGCACCACCATCGCGGGCTCCAGGCCCATCTTCTGCGCCAGCAGCAGCGCGGCGCCCTCGGCGCGCGGACCGTGCGGGACGGGCAGGGTGAACGAGGTCTGCACCATGCCGTCGCCGCTGGTGTCGCCGTAGGGGCGGACGTGCCTGCTCATCGGGTCGCCCCCTCGTCGAGCAGATCGGTGGCCGGGTTGCGGTAGTCGTCGGACTTGGCGACCACGCCCGCGGCGCCCTTGCCCTGGTCCGGCGGGCGCTTCATCAGGCCGAAGGTGCCCTCGGCGATGGCGTTGAGCAGGCCGTCGTCGACGATCCGGCCGAGCAGGTCGACGGCCTCGCCGAGGACCTGGTGGGCGCGCTTGGCGATGAACCCGTCCGGGGCCGGGCGGAAGTCCTCGACCAGCCCCCCTGCGGCGTCGAGCACGTAGCGGACGTTGGCCAGCGCCAGGTCGCGGTCGGACAGGAACGGCGTGACCACGGCCTCGGTCATCATGCCGACCAGCAGGATCGACTGGCCGGTGAGCGCGCCTGCGAGGTTGAAGAACCCGTCGAGCAGGTAGCCGTTGAACACGTCGCCGGTCATGTGCTTGGTCGGCGGCATCCACTTCAGCGGCGCGTCCGGGAACAGCTCGCGGGCCAGCAGCGCGTGCGCCAGTTCCAGCCGGAACGACTCGGGCACCTTCGGGTTGATCTCGAAGGCGTGCCCGAGGCCGAGCAGCTCGTCCGGCAGCCCGGCCTCGTGCGCGAAGTGCTCGTTGAGCAACTGCGACACGGTCACGGTGTGCGCGGCGTCGACGGCGTCGGCGGTGGTGAGGTAGTTGTCCTCGCCGGTGTTGATGATGATGCCCGCGCGGGCGTGCACCTGGCGGGAGAACCGCTGGTCGACGAAGGTGCGGATCGGGTTGATGTCGCGGAACAGGATGCCGTACATGGAGTCGTTGAGCATCATGTCCAGCCGCTGCATCCCGGCCAGGACCGCGATCTCGGGCATGCACAGCCCGGACGCGTAGTTGGTGACCCTGACGTAGCGACCGACCTCTTTGGACACCTCGTCCATCGCGGCCCGCATGATCCGGAAGTTCTCCTGCGTGGCGTAGGTGCCCGCGAACCCGTGGTGGGTGGCGCCTTCCGGCACGTAGTCCAAAAGGGACTGACCGGTGGACCGGATCACGGCGATGATGTCGGCCCCGGCGCGCGCGGCGTTGGCGGCCTGCACCACGTCCTCGTCGATGTCCCCGGTGGCCACGATCAGGTAGATCCACGGACGGCGGGGCGGGTCGCCGAGGCGGGCGATCATCTTGTCGCGCTGGGCGCGGTTGCGGTCGACGAGCCGGAGCCCCTTGGCCACAGCGGTCCGAGCGGCCTTCGCCGCCCGCGTCGCGTCCCGACCGGTCGGCACGCGGTAGGAGACCTGCCCGGCGGCGGTGGCTTCGGCGAGTTCGGTGAGGCTGCCGAGGTTGTGCTCGGCCAGGGCGTGGAACACCGGCCCGCACACACCGTCCTGCAGACCGCAGTGCTCGGCAACGGTGTCGACCACCCGGTTGACCCACGGCACATCCCCGGCGCGGTGGGTGCTGTCGGCGCCGGTGATGCCCGCCAACCGCAAGGTGGCCCGCTCAACGGAGACCGTGGTGTGCGACCGCGCGATCTCCACCACCGGAGCCGCCGCCTTGGCCGCCAAGTGCCTGGCGGTGTCAACAACGGCAGGATCCAGATCAAGAAGCGGCGCGCTGCTACGGAGCGACACTGCGGCTCCCTCCACGGTCGTGACTCGTACTGGTGCTGGTGGCGCTGGTATAGATGCCACGGCCGCACGAAACGGCCCGCAGGCGGGTAGGCCGCAACGCGGCTGCAAGCTGCACGCCGTTACGTGGTGGCACTGCGGCTCCCTCCACCGTCGTGACTCGTGCGGTCGTGGCTGGTGCTGGTGGCGCTGTCGAAGATGGTGCGGCCGCGCAGAACCGTGCGCAGGCAGGTGGGTTGGGGGGTGTCGGGGTCCATGGGCGGAAGACCCGGGACTCGGGAGCGCGGGTCGGTCGACCAGCGGCGTACTCGGTCGTCCGGGACGGCGACCACCAACTCCGGGGCGTCCCAGATGGCGAAGGTGGCGGGGGCGCCGGGGACGAGGGTGCCGGTGAGGCCGTCGTCGACGCCCGCGGCTCGCCAGCCGCCGCGGGTGTGGGCGGTGAAGGCGGCTCGGGGGGACAGCCCGGATCCGCTGGTGCGGTGGTTGACCGCCGCGCGCACGCTGGCCCACGGGTCGACCCTGGTCACGGGGGCGTCCGAGCCGAGGGCGAGCACCACCC
The DNA here is from genome assembly GCF_016907695.1 of Actinokineospora baliensis. Lineage (NCBI taxonomy): Bacteria > Bacillati > Actinomycetota > Actinomycetes > Pseudonocardiales > Pseudonocardiaceae > Actinokineospora > Actinokineospora baliensis. The sequence continues at coordinate 5,929,733 of NZ_JAFBCK010000001.1, forward strand.
CGGCGGCGACGAGTTGGGCGTACGGGTTGAGCGAGGTGCCCCGGTCGACGCCGAGGCGAGTCGCGTACATGCCGTCCGGGCCACCCCAGGTGGCGTCGAACTGGGGTTGCACGGAGGCGACCACACCCCACTGGCCCAGCTGCTGGGCCTGTTCGGGGGTGACCATCTCCAGGTGTTCGAGCCGGTGGCGGGACCCGGCGAGGGCGGGCAGGCCGACCCGCTTCTCGGCGAGGGCGAACCCGGCGACCACCTCGGCGGTCGCGGCGTCGCCGATGACGTGGAACCCGGCCTGGATCCCGGCTTCGGTGCACACGACCAGGTGCTCGGCGATGGTCGCCGCGTCGAGGTAGAGGGCGCCGCTGGTGTCGGCGTCGGCGTACGGGGAGCACAGGGCGGCGGTGCGGGAGCCGAGGGCGCCGTCGACGAACAGGTCGCCTGCCAGGCCGCGGACGCGGTGCCGGACGGCGAGGTCGGCGGGGCCGATCTCGCCCCAGTAGCCGACGACCTCGGGCAGGTCGCCGCCCGCGCGGGCCAGCAGCGCGGTCAGGTCGTCGGCGCCGGAGATGTCGGGTCCGGCGCACTCGTGCACGCAGGCGATGCCCTGCGCGGCGGCGTGGTGCAGGAACTCCAGTTGCGCCTCGTCGCGCTGCGCGGGGGTGATGGCGTCCTGGGCGGCGCGGCGGACCCGGTGGTGCGCGTCGCGGGTCAGCGGGCCGTGCGGGTGGTACCCGTCGGCGCCGGTCACGCCGTCGGCGCGGTCGAGCAGCGCGGTCGACACCAGGGCGGAGTGCACGTCGACCCGGGACAGGTAGACCGCCGCTCCCCCGGCGGCGGCGTCGACCTCGGCGCGGGTGGGCGGACGGTTCTCCGGCCAGGTCGTCTCGTCCCAGCCGTGCCCCCAGACCAGCGGGTGCCCGGTCGCGCGGACGTGCGCGGCGACCATGGCCAGGCACTCGGCCAGGTCCCCGGCGCCGGTCAGGTCGAGGCCGACGCGCAGCAGCCCGGCGGAGGAGGCGTGCACGTGGGCGTCGACGAAGGCGGGCGCGACGAACGCGCCGTCGAGGTCGACGACGTCACCGCCGCCGTGCAGGGAGCGGCCGACCGAGTCCTGCCCCAGCCAGACGACCACACCGTCCTGGACGGCGATGGCGGTCGCGGAGGGGTCCGCCGGGGAGTGCACCCGGCCCCCGGTGAACAGGGTCGTTGCTGTGGTGGTCACGGCTACTGAGTCTCGCGGGCGGCGAACAGCGCGCGCACCCCGGGCTCGGCGCGCAGCAGGTCCATGGCGAACTCGGCGTGCCCGGGGACGTAGCCGTTGCCGACCAGCATCCGGACGTCGGCGGCCAGCCCCTCGGCGCCGAGCGCGGCGGCGGAGAACGAGGTGGCCATGGAGAAGAAGATGACGGTGCCGCCGTCGGCCGTGGCCATGATCGCGCCGTGCTCGCAGCCGGGGACGTCGACGCACACCACGGTCACGTCGACCGGCGTCCCGACGGCGGCGTGCACGGCCAGCGGGTCGCGCGCGTCGGCGATGACGACCTCGTCGGCGATGCCCGCGGCGCGAACCGCGTCCGCCTCGGCATCTGTGGGCACCAGGGCGACCAGCCGGGTCGCACCCGCGCGTCGGGCCGCGGCCAGCGACAACGAGCCGGACTTACCGCCCCCGCCGAGGACCAGCACGGACGCACCGGCACCCGCCTGCCGCACCACTCGGTCGGTGAGGGCGGGGGCACCGCAGACGTCCATGACCGACAGGGCGATCCCGTCGGGCAGGTCGTCGGGCAGCACGGCGGCGATGGAGCGGCCGAAGAGGACGGCGGTGCCCCGGCAAGGGACCTGTTCGCTGAGCCCGTCCCAGTCGGCGAGGCCGTCGGTGATGCGCAGCGGGGTGAGGGTGAGCGAGACCAGCGACGCGACCCGGTCGCCCACCTTGAGGCCCAGCGGGGAATCGGGTCCGACCGCGCGAACGGTGCCCAGCAGCATGCCGCCGGAGCCGGTGACCGGGTTCTGCATCTTGCCGCGCTCGGCGACGATCCCCAGCACCGCGGCGCGGACGGTGGCGCCGTCGCCGTGCTGCTCGCGCAGTTGCCGGTAGGAGGCCGCGTCCAGGTTGAGCCGGTCGACGTCGAGGACGACCTCGTCGGCGTAGGGCTCGGGGTCGTCGTCGAGCCGGTGCGCCCGCTGGGGCAGCACCCCGGCGGGCTCGAGCACCCGGTGCAGCCCGAAGGGCGACCCGACCCGTGCGACCTGTGCGTTCATCCCGCGCCTTCCCATGTCATCCTGGCGATATGTGCTGTAGATTTTACGGAGTACTAGCGCTCTGGCAGCATATCTTCACGCCACCCTAGCGGCTAGGAGCACATATGACTGCGTTGCACGACCTGCAGCAGGCCGACACGTCCGTGTCCGCCGCGGTCGGGAAGGCGGGCCACCAGCCCTACGAGTACGTCCGGCGCGAGCTGGTCGAACCCGACTGGCGGCGCTTCCCGGGCTGGGCGGCGGTCACCGAGGCGCAGTGGCGCGACGCGCAGTGGCAGCGGGTGAACTGCGTGAAGAACGAGCGCCAGCTGCGCAAGGTCGTCGGCGACATGCTCGACGAGTCGTTCTACGCGGAACTGGCCGCCGACCAGCGCGACCTGGCGACGATGTCGATGTTGCTGCCGCCGCAGATGCTCAACACCATGGCGCCGACGGCGACCGCGGCCGAGTTCACCGACGCGTTCTTCGCCGACCCGGTCCGCCGCTACATGCTCCCGGTCCGCTCCGACCGCGACCCCGAGTGGCCCAGCCACCCGCACTCGACCCGCGACTCGCTGCACGAGGCGGAGATGTGGGTGGTGGAGGGCCTGACCCACCGCTACCCGACCAAGGTGCTCGCCGAGCTGCTGTCCACCTGCCCCCAGTACTGCGGGCACTGCACCCGGATGGACCTGGTCGGCAACTCGACCCCGCAGGTCGACAAGCACAAGCTCACCCTCAAGCCGGTCGACCGGCAGGACCAGATGATCGACTACCTCTCGCGCACCCCGGGTGTGCGCGATGTCGTGGTCTCCGGCGGCGATGTGGCGAACGTGCCGTGGAAGCAGCTGGAGTCGTTCCTGATGCGGCTGCTCGACATCGAGACGGTGCGCGACATCCGGCTGGCCACCAAGGCGCTGGCCGGGCTGCCCCAGCACTGGCTGCAGCCGTCGGTCGTGGAGGGCCTCGAGCGGGTCGCCCGCACCGCCGCCCGCCGCGGGGTGAACCTGGCGATCCACACCCACGTCAACCACGCGCAGTCGGTGACCCCGCTGGTCGCCGAGGCGGCGCGGACGGCGCTGGAGGTGGGGGTGCGCGACGTGCGCAACCAGGGCGTGCTGATGCGCGGGGTCAACGCGACCCCGGAAGCGCTGCTGGACCTGTGCTTCGCGCTGCAGGGCGAGGCGAACGTGCTGCCCTACTACTTCTACATGTGCGACATGATCCCCAACGCCGAGCACTGGCGGGTCGCGGTGTGGGAGGCGCAGGAGCTGCAGCACGCGATCATGGGCTACCTGCCCGGGTACGCGACACCGCGGATCATCTGCGACGTGCCGTACGTGGGGAAGCGGTGGGTGCACCAGATCGCCGAGTACGACCGCGAACTCGGGGTGTCGTACTGGACGAAGAACTACCGGGCGGGCACCGAGCGCGAAGAGGACTCGGACGCCGAGGCGATCTTGAGCAGGCGGTACCCGTACTACGACCCGATCTCCACGCTGCCCGCGAGCGGCCAGCGGCGGTGGCGGGAGAACCCGGCTTACGAGGGGTGAGACCCCCGGCGGCCGCCCAGGTGCGCGAGGGCCATGTGGGCGGCCGCCGATCCCGCGCCGAGTGGTCCGATGACCGGACCCGAGCGGCCCCCGACACCCGTCGTGGGGCGATTGTCAGCGCCTTTCGGACAGCACGGCGGATGCGCAAGACTCTGCCCACTCCTCTGCCCACCCAGCAGGGAGATCCCCGAGACCAAGGAGTTGGGCGTGCTCATCCGCACCAGACGGGCGCTCGCGGCGGGACTGGCGGTCGCCGCCGCGGTGGGGTTGGCCGGGGTGGTCACCCCCGCGCAGGCCGCACCCGCCATCACAGCCGCACCGAGCGCCACCTCGGCCGACATCCTCGACCAGCTCAAGGCGGTTCCCGGGCTGACCGTGGTGTCCGAGTCGGCGACCCCGCCCGCGGGGTACCGGTTCTTCCTCCTGACCTTCACCCAGCCGGTCGACCACCACAAGTCGCGCGGGGCCACCTTCCAGCAGCGGTTCCAGTTGCTGCACAAGGACACCGCGCGGCCGATGGTGCTGCACACCACCGGCTACAACATGAGCACCAACGCGTTCCGCTCGGAACCGACCCGGCTCGTCGACGGCAACCAGATCTCGGTGGAGCAGCGGTTCTTCACCCCGTCGCGGCCCGCCAACGCCGACTGGGACGACCTCGACATCTGGCAGGCCGCCACCGACCACCACCGGATCGTCGGCGCGCTGAAGCGGATCTACGGCGCCAAGTGGATCTCCACCGGTGCCAGCAAGGGCGGCATGACCTCGGTCTACCACCGCCGGTTCTACCCGCACGACGTCGACGGCGTGGTGGCCTACGTGGCGCCCAACGACGCGGTCAACGACTCCGACCGGGCCTACGACCGGTTCTTCCAGACCGTCGGCAACGACCCGGCCTGCCGCACCAAGCTCGAGGACGTGCAGAAGGAAGCCCTCAAGCGGCGGACCGCGCTGGTCGCGAAGTACCAGGCGGCGGCGACCGCGGCCGGGTGGACCTTCACCGGGGTGCTCGGGTCGATCGACAAGGCCTACGAGATGACCGTGCTGGACACCGTGTGGGCGTTCTGGCAGTACTCCACCCAGGCCGACTGCGCGACCGTCCCGGCCAAGACCGCGACCGACGACCAGCTGTACGCGTTCATCGACGGCGTCGCCGGGTTCGCCTTCTACGCCGACCAGGGCATCACCCCGTACGCGCCGTACTTCTACCAGGCCGCGACCCAGCTGGGCTGGCCGCAGCCGAAGTTCGAGCACCTGCGCGGGCTGACCAAGTACCCGAACCTGTACCAGGCGAACTCCAGCCTGCCGCAGGACCTTCGGCGCAGGCACGACCCCAAGCCGATGCTGGACGTGGACCGCTGGGTGCGTAGCCGCGGCTCGGAGTTCCTGTTCGTCTACGGCGCCAACGACCCGTGGGGTGCCGAGCAGTTCGTGCCCAGCCGCCGCGACTCGCACGTCTACACGGCACCGGGCGCCAACCACGGGGCCAACATCGCCGCCCTCTCCCCCACCGACGCAGCCGCCGCCACCGCGACCCTGCGCCGCTGGGCCAACGTGACAGCCCCGACCTTCGCCGAGAAGGCCGGGGACGGCATCACCGACCTGGACCGCGCAGAGCCGCCGCGCAAGCGCCCGTTCTGACCCGAAACACCCGGGGGCGGGGAGCCGATGGCTCCCCGCCCCCGCTGTTGCCACTGGCGCACCTCTGTCACTGGCGCACCTCACAACCGAGCACCCGGCTGGCACCACCCGACGAGCCGGTCCATGAGGTCGAGCACGTGGTCCTCCGCGATGTCCTCGAAGTCCCGCTCCACCCCCGCGGCCGTCCGGATCTCCAACCGCGCCGCGTCACAGGCCCGGATGATGTCCCCCCGGCCCACCCCAGCCGCCAACGCGGCCTTGGCGACCTTCTCCAAGCCACCGTGGGCACCCTCAGCCCGCGCGGCACCGACGAGCGCCCGGGTCAACTCCGGCTCCGCTCCTCGCGCTGCCGCCCGCAGGGCATCGGCCAGCGAGTCCACTTCGTCCACAACAGCGAGTATGCCGGGTGCCGACGCAGGTGCACTCCGGCGGAAGTATGCACACCTACTCCGGAACCGTCGCCACAGCAGGAAAGCAGCGGCGGGCTCGACCAGTCCGGCTGCCAGCGCCTTGGCCCCAATAGCCGATCCCACCGCACTCCATCCACAACCCCGACTCTGCCCACAACGCCCCGCCAGTTCCCACCCGCATCCACAACTCCCGCCTGTCCCCAATGCGGCAGCACTCCACAACCTCCGCATCCACAACACCCCCAGCGGCCCACAACACCCAGCCGATTCACAACGCCGAACCTGTCCACAACCCCAGCGGTCCACAACGCGGTGCCTGTCCACAACCCGCGAGCCATCCACAACACCCACCCCCATCCACAACGCCGATCTTGTCCACAACACGGCCACTCGCCCACAAGTCGACGCCGCGCACAGTGCCGATCCGCTCACCGCCCGAAGTCATCCACAGCCCCACCACGAGCCCCCCGTCCCGCCCTCCCCGCCACTAGACTGGATTCGGGGGCTGCTCACCCCGACTCGATCATGAGCGCAGGTCTCGAATGCGTCGCGTTCGGACGTACCCGGGGGCGTGGCCGGTAGCGTGCCGGTCCATGCAGTTGCCCTGGAGTGCCGCCCCGCGCGCGGCGGTGTCCAGCCCGTTGACGGTGTTGGTGGCCTTTGTGGCGGCGCTGTTGCTGAGCTTCGTCGGCGCGGCGGCGGTGTTGCACGCTGATTCGGCGGGGTCGGCGGCTGTGGCGTACCAGGCCGGGCGGTTGTGCGGGCAGACCGTGCCGCCGGTGGTGGACGGGAATCGGGTGAGTGTGGCCGACGCCAACACCGTCGCGCGGGTGGCCCTCGACCAGGGGCGGCGGGCCGGGTTCGACACCGCTGTCACCGCCGTGTACTCGCCGGTGCGGCAGTGGGACTTCAACGGGCCGCACCCGTGGTCGCAGTTCGGCTACCGCGACGGCGCCATGGACAACCTGCGAGTCCTGGAAGGCGGCGACCGCACCGGGGTCTGGGTACCGCGGAGCATCGCCGACGACGCCGGGATCAAACTCGGCGACCGCGGGCTCAACGGCACACTACCGCCAGTGACCGCGATCTACGCCGACATCACCGACCCGGTACCCGCGTACTGGTGCTCCGAACAGCAGCGCATCGTGCCCAACCCCCTCGCCACCGAAGGCGCCACCGCAGCGGTCATCTGGTTCCCCACCCTGGAAGGGTTCACCACCGCCATGGGCCCGCTCAGCGGCAACGCCGCCGCGGTCACCGTGCGGTTCCCCGCCCCCCTGCCCACCACGACCGACGAGGCCGCAGCACTCGTCGCCAGGGGCAAGTCCGTGGTCGACGGGATCACCGCGCAGCTGAGGTCGCAGGACAAGGCCCGTCTGGTGATCGCGTCGAACTACTTCGCCAAGCCCGCGGAGGTGGCCAGGTCCGCCGGGTCGACGGTGCTGGGCGCGGTGCTGCCGTTGACGGTGATCAGCCTGCTGGTCGGCTTGGCCGGGGTCGGCGCGGTGACCGTGCAGTGGGTGCAGCGGCGGCACGCCGAGTTGCGGTTGTTGTGGGCGCGCGGCGCCGGTCCGCGCGCGCTGGGCTGGCGGGCGGTGTTGGAGTTGGCGGCGCCGCTGCTGGCCGGTGCGGTTGCTGGGTTGATCGCCGCGCGAATGACCCTGTCCTGGTACGCGCCGTCGACCGCGTTGACCGACGGGACCATGGCGCGAGCCGCACTGGTCGCCGTCGGGGTGCTGGTGGCGGCGCTGGTCGTGGTCGGCGCGGTCACGGCGCTGCGGACGCACCGGGAGTTCCAAGCGGTAGGCCCGCGCCGGACGTCGCGGGTGTGGCGCTACGTGCCGTGGGAAGTGATCACCGCGACCGCCGCGTACCTGGCGTGGGCGCGCCTGGACAGCACACCGACGAAGCTCCAATTCGGACAGCCGTTGCCGCAGACGGCGGACGCGGTCGGGTTGGCCTTCCCGCTGCTGGTCGTGCTCACCGTCGCGCTCGTCACCGTCCGCCTGACCCGCTGGGGCCTCAAAGCCGCGCACCGGGCGAACCTGTGGCGACTGCCCGCCGCACACCTGGCGCTACGCCGACTCGCCGCCGCGGCCGGGTCCGCGGTGGGCATCCTGCTGGTCGGCACGCTCGCGGTGGGCACGTTGACCGTGGGTGTCGGGGTCGCGGACGCGCAGAGCGAGGCGCTGGACACCAAATCCGGTCTGTTCGTCGGTGCGGAGTCGACCGCGCAGATCCCGGGTCGGGTCGCGCTGGCCGGCCTGCCGCCCGCGCTCGCCGAACACGCGACGGTCGTGGGCGTGGTGAAGACGGGCCAGAGCATCGTCCTCGCGGTGGACCCGGCGACGTTCAGCCGCTCGGCCTGGCTCGGCGACCGCGACCCGGCCGACGTCGCCAACCAACTGTCCACACTGGCCAGTCCGGGTGCCGCGCTGCGTGTTGGCTCCACTTCGGACAGACCAGCTGAAGTGCCCCGGGTCGGAACTGTGCGACCAGTCGCGCAAGTCCCGTCGTTCCCGCTGATCGGCACCGGCCCCGGCTACGTCGTGTCCCGCGACGCCCTGGCCGACCCCGAGGACATCGACGTCTGGCAGGTGTGGTCGACCAAGCCGATCGCGGAGCTGGTCGCCGACCTCGACGCGGCCGGGATCCACCACCTGCACTCGCGGTCCAAGGCGCTGGCGCTCGACGGCCTGCCGTTCCTGACCGTCACCTGGACCTTCGACTTCGTCACCGCGCTCGGCGTTGTCCTCGCGATCGTCGCCGCGGCAGCGCTGGTGCTGGCGGTGGAGGTGCGGCGCAGGCAGAACGCCGTGGCGGGCGCGCTGGCGACCCGGATGGGCCTGCGGCAGCGGACATTAGTGGCCAGTCACCTGACCGAACTGGGCTCGCTGGCAGGCGTGTCCGTGGCGGCGGGCAGCGCGGCCGGTGCGGTGTGCGCGGCGGTGTCGGCGCCGATGCTGGACCCGTCGCCGTGGTTGCGGCCAGTGGCGGGCGCACCGGACCTGGTGCCGCTGGTCTCGACCACGACCTTGGTCGCCGCCGCCGTGGTGGCGCTGGTCTGCTGGTCGGCGGTGCGCTCGGTGACCACCGCCCGCGTGGGGGAGCTGATCCGTGGCTGAGCCGATGTTCGACGAAACCCCGCCGCTCTACGAACTCCGCGACGTCCACGTCCGTTACCGCACGCCAACGGGCCTGGTCACGGCGGTCGGCGGAGTCACGTTCGACGTGCTGCCCGGTGGCATCACCGTCCTGGCAGGCCCTTCCGGCTCCGGCAAGTCCACCCTGCTGCGGGTGCTGGGCCTGATCGACCGGCACACCAGCGGATCCGTCGCCTGGCAGGGCCGCGACGTCGGCAGGCTCACCCACCGGGCTCGGCGCGCCGTGCGCCGCGACCGGATCGCGGTCGTCTTCCAGGCGCCACCGGACAACCTGATCGGCCACCTGACCGTCGCACAGAACCTGCGCGCCGCCGCCCAGTCCGCCGGGCACCCGGACGCCGACCCCGAGATCCTCGACTGGCTCGGCATCCCCGGCACCGGCGGGTGGCGGATCGGCGCGCTGTCGGGCGGTCAGCAGCAGCGCCTGGCCTTCGGCTGCGCGCTGGCCAGGAAACCGACCGTCGTGCTGGCCGACGAACCCACTTCGCAGCTCGACGCCGCGTCGGCCGCGCTGGTGCTCGACGTGCTGCGCCGCCTGGCCGGGCGCGGTGTCGCCGTGGTCGCAGCCTCCCACGACCCGGACCTGGTGGACCTGGGCGAACGGGTCGTGCGGCTGCGCGAGGGCTTGATCGAGGAGGCGGCGTGACCGCGTTGCTGGCCCGCGGGGTGACTCGCGGTTTCGACCACCCGGACGGCCGGATCGAGGTGCTGCGCGGAGTCGACCTGGACATCGCCGCCGGTGAGGTCGTCACCGTGTCGGGGCGGTCCGGGTCGGGCAAGAGCGCGCTGTTCGCGCTGCTGTGCGGGTTCGACAGGCCCGACTCCGGCACGGTCGAGCTGTGCGGGGCGCCGCTGCCCGCGGTCCCGGCGTGGGAGGACTGCGCGGTGCTCCCCCAGGCGCTCGGTCTGGCGCAAGAGTTGACCCTCGCGGAGAACATCGCGCTGCCATTGCGTTTGTCGGGCAGGCGCGGCGAAGTCGCCGACCGCGTGCGGGAGCTGATGGTCGAACTCGGCATTGATGCGCTCGCCGACCGGTACCCGCCGGAGGTTTCCTATGGTCAGCAGCAACGCGCCGCTTTGGCCCGCGCGGTTGCGATCCGCCCTCGGGTGTTGCTGGCCGACGAGCCGACCGCGCATCTGGACCACGACAGTGTGCAAGCGGTGCTCGGCTTGGTGCGCAGGACCGCGAGCGAGGGCGCCGCTGTCCTCGTCGCCACCCACCACGACGAGGTGCACCGTGTCGCGGATCGCGGCCTGACGTTGGCGAACGGCCGGATCGCCGCGACCTGAGCCGGTACGGTGTTCGTGACGAATCGGGCGGGGACGAGGAGCGGGGGCGCCGTGCTGGGGATGACCGAGGTGACCGGCCGCGAAGGCACCTGGGTGTTCGACTACGACGCGGTGCGGCTGGCCCCCGCCAAGGGCGCGCACCCGCTGCGGCTGGCGGTCGGCGAGCTGAGCGTGCCGCTGGCGGCGATCGGCGGGCTCCGGTTCGAGAACGACCGCAAGGGCGGGCACCTGCGGTTGCGGCCCCGCGCGGGCGCCGACCCGCTGACCCACGCCACCCGGGGCGCGCTGCCGGAGATCGCCGACCCGTACCGGCTGACCATCGACCCCAAGGCCGCTGCGTCCGCCGAGTACTTCGCCGATGGGGTCCGCGACGCGATGCTGGTCGCCCAGGTGCCCGACGGACCGGCCGAGCAGTGGTTGCTGGCCGGGCCGGACGTGCCGCTGTCGACCACCGGTGAGGACGGGATCGCCTCGTTCGACGGTGAGCGGGTGCGGTTCGAGTGGGGCTGGGCCGCGGAGTCGTCGAAGCGCTCCGGCGGCAACCGCGAGGTCGACGTCAGCGAACTGGTCGGCATCGAGTGGACGCAGAAGGCGGTGCGGCTGCGCCCGGTCGGCCCGCACGGCTCCCAGGCGGCGTCGCACGACCCGAACTGCTTCCGGTTGTGGGGCTTCAAGAAGGACATCGCCGCGTCGGCGCTGCTGGCGGCCGCGGTAACGGCCCGGCTGCCGCACCCATCGGCGGGCCCGAGCACCTCGGTGTCCACAAGCGACAGTCCACTCGATCAGGACACGGTGCTGCGCCGCCTGCGCGAACTGGGCGAGCTGCGCCGCGACGGGATCCTGACCGAAGAGGAGTTCAGCGCGGCCAAGCAGGCGCTGCTGCGCAAGCTGTAGCCACACCGCCTAGACTGGGCGGCGATGCTGCGACGGTACCGATTCCACGCCGCTGTCCTGTTGCTGGTGCTCGTGCTGGCGAGCGCCATCCTGATCGTCCTGCCCGGACCCGCGCCAGCGCCGTCCCCGCCGACCGGCGTGCCCAGGGTGCTGGTGGCCATGGGCGACTCCACCATCTCGGGTGAGGCGGCAGGCGACTACGAAGCGGGCACCGACGGCACCAACGGCAACTGGTGCCACCGCTCTCGCGCCGCGTCGATCCACCACACAGGACTGCGCTCGATCGACGAGACGATCAACCTGGCGTGCTCCGGTGCCCCGTCCGCCCAGGTGGGCCTGGGTGACGCGGTGCAGTACACCGAGGGGTCGCAGGCCGCCCGGCTCGGGGCGCTGGCCCGCCAGAAACGGGTCGTGGCGATCCTGGTCGCGGCGGGCGCCAACGACGACCCGGCCTTCTCGCACGTGCTCGACAGTTGCGTGCAGGCGTGGCTGGACCAGGCGAAACCGGCGTGCTCGGAGTCGGTGGGCGGGCAGTGGCAGGAACGGGTCGACAAGATGGTGCCCAAGGTGGTCCGCGCCCTGACCGACATCCGCTCGGTCATGTCCGACGCGGGCTACCAGCCCACCGACTACCACCTGGTGCTGCAGTCCTACGCGGCCCCGATCAGCCCGGACGTGCGCCCCGGCCTGCGCAACCTCAACGGCTGCCCGTTCCGCGAGGCCGACCTGCGCTGGGTCCGCGCCGAGGCCGTCCCCCGGATCACCGAGGGCGTCCGCCAAGCCGCCCGCACCACCGGCGCCCGCCTGCTCGACGTCTCCCGCTCCGGCGTCGGCCGCGAGGCCTGCTCCCGCGACGACCCCGCCCAGGAGTGGTTCAGCCGCCTGTCGGTCCGCTGGAACGACCTCGGCAGCGACGACCGCGCGTCCCACGCCCTGCAGGAGTCGTTTCATCCCAACGCGGCTGGGCACCTTCAATTGGGCCGCTGCTTCGGCGAGTTCCTGGTGACCGACGCCCGCGCCGCGGCGTGCCTGCCGGGCGCGGACGGGGAACTGCACGCGGCCACGACGATCGGGCCGTGATGACGTGGTGAGGGGGCGGGGTGGACTCGTTATGGACCGGGCTGGGCGTTCTGCTGGCCGTGCTGGTGCTGATCGCGGTGGTGCTCGTGGTCGTACTGGTCCGCAAGCACCGCCGAGTGCACCGGCCGGACACGCCGGTGCCGACGAAGGTGGCGTACTGGCTGTCGCTGGCGTACACGGCATTCCCGATCGACGTACTGCCCGACCCGGTGTACTTCGACGACATCGTGGTCCTGACCAGCGGCCTGATCTACGTGAGCACCTCGCTGCGCCGGAAAGATCAGAGCGCTGGGGAGCGGCCCTCGTAAGGGGTCGACAGCACGACCGTTGTCCGGGTGGAGACCTTCGCCGATTCGCGGATCTTGCGGAGGAGGTCTTCCAGATCCGCTGGCGACGCGACCCTGACCAGCAGCACGTACGACTCGTCGCCCGCCACCGAGTAGCACGACTCGATCTCGCTGATGTGCTGCAGCCGTTGCGGATAGTCATCAGGAGCGGCCGGGTCGATCGGGGTGAGGGAGATCAACGCCGTCAAGGGCAGGCCGATGGCTTCGGCGTCCAAGCGGGCCGAGTAGCCGCGGATCACCTCGCGTTGCTCCAGGCGGCGAACGCGTTGGTGGACAGCGGAAACGCTGAGGCCCACGCGTTCGGCGAGGTCGGTGAAGCTGCGTCTGCCGTCGGCGGCGAGTTCCCGGACTATGGCCTTGTCGATGGGTTCCAGTTCGCTCATCCGGGCAGCACCACGAGCTCGTGCGGCTGGTTGTTGACCGACTCGACGCCGTCCTCGGTGACCACGACGATGTCCTCGATGCGGGCGCCCCAGCGGTCGGGCAGGTAGATGCCCGGCTCGACGCTGAAGGCCATGCCCGGCTCCAGCACCAGGTCGTTGCCCGCCACGATGTACGGGTGCTCGTGCACGTCGAGGCCGATGCCGTGGCCGGTGCGGTGGATGAAGTACTCGCCGAAGCCCGCGTCGGCGATGACCTGGCGGGCGGCGGCGTCGACGGACTCGGCGGTGACGCCGGGGCGGACGGACTCGACCGAGGCGCGCTGGGCGGCGGCCAGGACCGCGTAGGTCTCGGCGACATCGGCGTCACGGGGGTCGCCGACGGAGTAGACGCGGGTGCTGTCGGAGTTGTAGCCGTCCGCGGTGGAACCGCCGATGTCGATCACCACGACGTCACCGGCGGTGATGACCCGGTCGGACAGGCTGTGGTGCGGGCTGGCGCCGTTGGGACCGGACCCGACGATGACGAACTCGACCTTGGCGTGCCCCTCGGCCACGATCGCGGCGGCGATGTCGGCGCCCACCTCGGCCTCGGTGCGGCCCGCGCGCAGCCACTCCCCCATCCGGGCGTGCACGCGATCGATCGCGGCACCTGCGACGCGCAACGCCTCGACCTCGGCCGCATCTTTGCGCATCCGCAGCTCGCGCAGCACCGGACCGGCGAGGACGTGCTCGGCACCGGGCAGCGCCGCACGCAGCGGGAACGCGTGCAACGCGGGCAGCACATCCCCCACCGCCACGACCGACGGCGACCCCAGCGCACCGGCGACTAGCGCGTACGGGTCCTCCCCGTCGACCCAGGTCGCCAGCCGGACACCCAGCGCCTCCAGCGGCACACCCGCGTACCCGGGGGCCTCGAGCTTGGGCACGACCAGCAAGGCCTCGTCGCCCGCAGCGGGCACGACCAGGGCGGTGAGCCGCTCGAACGACGACCCGGACCCACCGATCAGGTACCGCAGATCCGATCCCGGCGCGATCACCAGGGCGTCAGCGCCCTGCGCGGTGGCGGCGTGCCTGGCGCGCTGGAGCCGGGCGCGCAGCAGATCGGGGTCGGCGGAGGTGACGGTGGTCGACATACCCCGCAGCCTAGCGCCGATGTCGGACCGATTCAGGCGGCCTCCGACACTGGGGTCCAACGGCCCCCGCTTCAAGATCACATCGAGCTGAGCAGCCCCCGTTTCCAGCCTGCCAGAGGGCACCGACAGGAAGGGGCGCCGCCCGGTGGGCCTGTGGGCAACTCGGCGGGGCGTGTCGGTTGTGGACCAGTTCGGGGTTGTGGACGGCTCAGCGGTTGTGGACCGGCCCGGTGTTGTGGACCAACCGGGGGGTTGTGGACGGCGCACGGGTTGTGGACGGGCCCGGAGGTTGTGGACACGCAGCGGGTTGTGGACCGATTCGAGGGTTGTGGATCAGTCCGGCGTTGGGGACCGGTTCGGGGTTGTGTACCAACCGGGGGGTTGTGGACGGCGCATGGGGTGTGGACGGGCCCCGAGGTTGTGAATCGGCTGGGGGGTTGTGGACCGACTCGCGGGTTGTGGGCAGGTCTGGCGTTGGGGACGGCTTCAGGGGTTGTGGACGGCTCGGGATGGACCGGCAGGAAGTGGTGGATCGGCAGCAGGCTGTGGATCGGTTCCGGGTTGTGGACCAGCCGAGGGGTTGTGTACGGGCTCGGAGGTTGTGGACGGCTCGGAGGTCGACCGGCAGCACGTTGTCGACCGGCAGCAGGCTGTGGATCGGATCCGGGGTTGTGGATCGGCTCGGGGGTTGTGGATCAGTCCGGCGTTGTGGACCAGTCGAAGGGTTGTGGACAGGCGGCGGGTTGTGGATCGGCTCGCGGGTTGTGGACCGGCAGCAGGTTGTGGACACCTCGGGGGTTGTGGATCAGTCCGGCGTTGTGGATCAGCCGGGGGGTTGTGGACGGGTTGGGCGGTTGTGGACGAGTGCGGCGTTGGGGAGGGGTCAGGTGGTCGCGGGGATGCGGTGGTCCATCTGGCGCCAGGTCGGGAACAGCAGGGGGCACAGGGTGGCGCCGAGGTAGACGACGGCGCCCGCCCACAGGGTGGCGACCAGGCCGAAGCCCTCGACCGACAAGCCCGCCAGGGCCGTCCCCAGCGGCATGCCGCAGTAGGCGCCCGCGTACATCACGCCGAAGACCATCGGGAGCACCGACTCGGGCACCCGCTCGTACTGGGTCACGCCCAGCACCGGGTTGATCGCGCCGACCCCGAGTCCCAGCACCGCCCACAACACCAGCACCACCGGTAGCGGCGCGCCCAGCGCCAGCACCACGAACCGGGGAGCGCCGCTGAGCAGGAAGGCGAACGCGAAGGTCAGCCTGCGGGGCAACCGCGGTCCCGCCCAGGCGAAGGCGAGCGAGCCGGTCAGGGCGGCGGCGTTGAACACGCCGGACATCAGGCCGAGCGCGATGCTGCTGTGCAGGACGTCCTTGGCGAAGACCGGCATCAGGACGGAGAAGAACGCCGCGTCGAGCAGGTTGGTCACCGAGATCATCAGCACGATCCCGCCCATCAGCCGGTCCTGCCGCAGATACGCCAGGCCGCGCCGCAGACGGGTCAGGTACCGCCCCGGCTCGGTCTCGGCGGCGCCGCCGACCACGGGCACGAACGCGCGGATCAGCAGCGCCGACACCAGGAACGTGCCCGCGTCCACCAGCAGCACCGACTGCGGCCCGATCACCGCGATCAGCACACCGGCCAGGGGCGCGCCCAGCATCCGCGCGCCCCTGGACACCCCGTCGTAGCCGCTGGCGGCCCGTTCGCCGCTCACTCCGGTCACCGCGATCAGGCCGGGCATCATCGACTTCCGCGCGGTCTCCCCCGGCGCCACCGCCATGCCCAATGCCACCGCGAGGACGAGGAGCGCGCCGAAGGGCAAACCCACCGTGGCGTGCAGCAGCGGGATGGTGGCCACGACCGCCGCGGCCGCCAAGTCCGAAGTCACGCTGACCGCGCGGCGGCCGAAGCGGTCGACCACCGGCCCTGCCAGCAGCGCCGCGACCACCGTGCCAACCACCTCGGCGCCCGCGGTCAACCCCGTCTTGGCGGCGCTACCCGTGGTGGCGAGCACGAACCACGGGACCGCCAGCACGGTCATGATCGACCCGCAGGCCGAGAACGCGTTCGCGGTCAACAGCGCGATCAACGGCAGCCGACGCGAGATCCCCCGTGACCGGCGCTCGGGGTCGACCGCGGTCGGGGCACTCACGTGTTCTCCCCGGAGGGGAACATCTGCACCTGGATGGTGACGATCTCGTCGCCATCGGCGGGTTCCCGGTGGTAGCGCTCGACGAGCTCGTTGACCTCGACCGCGAGTTGC
The DNA here is from genome assembly GCF_016907695.1 of Actinokineospora baliensis. NCBI lineage: Bacteria > Bacillati > Actinomycetota > Actinomycetes > Pseudonocardiales > Pseudonocardiaceae > Actinokineospora > Actinokineospora baliensis. Next base: position 5,946,126 of record NZ_JAFBCK010000001.1, read on the forward strand.
CGCAGTTCGCCGGGGGTCAGCGACATCCGCCAGTCCGACAGATCCGACACGTGACGCCAGTCGTCGGGCAGGGCGTGGCGGGTGCGGACGTAGCGGGCGGCGCGTTCGTAGCCGAGGTCGATCAGCGCGGTGAGGAACGTGCCATAGGCGTCCTGGGTCTCGGGGTCGTCGGGCATGGCGTGCGAGACGACCTGGGTGACCTCCTGGGCGGCCCGCCACCAGCGCTCCCGGCGGTTGCCGCGCTCGGTGTCCTCCTCGATGAACCCGGCGTCGGCGAGTTGGCGCAGGTGCCAACTGGTCGTTCCGGAGCTCTCGCCTAGGCGAGCGGCCAGACCTGTCGCTGTGTTGGGGCCGTGTGCCCGCAGCACGCCCAGCATCCGCATCCGCAACGGGTGCGCGATGACCTTGAGCGTGTCCGCACCGACCCGGTTGTACCGCCGTGGCTCCGCCATGGTCGCGACCGTACAACCGCAGAGGGAAATTTGCAAAGGACTCTCTGCGGTTAGGTGTGGCAGGCTCACCCCCGTGAGCGGACCTCTCGTGCTGTTGGACTCGGCGAGCCTGTACTTCCGGTCGTTCTTCGCGCTGCCGGAGTCGATGACCTCGCCGGACGGTGTCCCGGTCAACGCGGTGCGCGGGTTCGCCGGGATGATCGCCCAGATCCTCACCGACCGGCACCCGTCGCGGCTGGTGGCCTGCCTGGACGCCGATTGGCGGCCCGCGTTCCGGGTCGAGGCGATCCCCAGCTACAAGGCGCAGCGGGTGGCCGACCCGGCGGTCAACGCCGAGGAGGTGCCGGACACGCTGACCCCGCAGGTGCCGATCATCATCGACCTGCTCGACGCCCTGGGCATCGCGACCGCCGAAGCCGCGGGCTACGAGGCCGACGACGTCATCGGCACCCTGGCGCACCGCGAGTCCGCCGCACCGGTGGAGATCATCACCGGCGACCGCGACCTGTTCCAGTGCGTGCGCGACGAGCCGACCCCGGTGCGGGTGGTGTACGTGGGTCGGGGCTGGTCCAAGGCCGAGGAGATCGGCCCCCAGGAACTCGCCACCCGCTACGGCCTGCCCGCCGAGGGCCTCGCCTACGCCGACATGGCCGTCCTGCGCGGCGACCCCTCCGACGGCCTGCCCGGCATCACCGGCATCGGCGAGAAGACGGCGGCGAAGCTGATCACCAAGTTCGGCTCCCTCGCCGCCCTGGTCGACGCCGCCGCCGCGGGCTCCAAGGACGTCCCCCTCAAGGTCCGCGAAGCCTTCACCCACGACGCCGACTACCTGGCCAAAGCCCCCCTGGTCGTCCGAGTCGCCACCGACGTCCCCATCGAAGCCACCGGCACCCCCGAAGTCCCCCACCCCGTCGACGTGAACCGCGTCCGCGAACTCCAAACCCGCTGGTCCCTAGGCTCCTCCGTCGACCGCCTCCTCAAGGCCCTAGCCCCCTAGCCCCACCGCGCGCATCGCCACACCAGCACCCAGTCGATCGCCGAGGCCCATCCGTGACGGTGAGTCCGGGTGCGCGGCGGCGACCAAGACCACGAGCGTAGGCGGCCAGACGGCCGGAGCACGCGAAGTGTGGAGGCGTCGCCGACCTCGATCAGGATGCGGGCGGCGGCCCTGACTTCGATGCCGGGTATCGAGGTCAGGACCCCGGCACAAGGGTGCGCATCAAGTTCCCCTCGACCTGCTCGATGATCTGTTTCCGTTGCTGGAGGACGGTTTTCAGGCTGCCCACCAGCCGCGGCAAGACCGCGTCAGCGGCGGCGGCTGGGACGACGGCGGTCTGCTCGCCCAGCGCCGTCATGATCGCCTCGACCAGATTGTCGCCAATGTGGGGCCATGGACCTTGGCAATCGCGGTGAGTTTGCGGCGGCCCGCCTTGGGCGATGCCGGTCGAGCCGCCGCGGCGAGGCAGGATTTCCAGCACCGCCGGTGGCCGGCCTTGGCACCGATGGCGTGTTCGAGGGCGGGATGGATGCCGGTGACCAGGCCCCGTATCCGATTGCCGAGGCGGATGGCTTCGCCAGCCAGGTCGCCGTCGAACCCGATCAGCACCCGGTTCGGCCAGTGCGTCGTCACCGACATCGACCGGCAGCGGAGTGCGAGGCAGGGACCGGGCCGCGACGGCGAGTACGAGGTGGTCGTGCGTGGCAACGGCCAACCACGAGGAGCGGATCGCACTGCTCCGGGCCGAACATGGCCTTCGCGGCAAGAACGTCCGCCCTCAATCGCCACGCGCCGCCGCCGAGCAGGCCAGCCGTCACACAAGATCGTTTTGCCCACACCGAGCGACGCACAGCCCCCACCCTCCCTGGGGGGCGTCCCTGTTCCAGTGTACCGGGCCGCACCGACAGTTGATCTTGAGAGGCCGGTGCGGAGATCGACATGTGGATAGATCTTGTCGCTCGGGTGGGTGAAGTTTCTGGGGGCTAGAAGAAGGTGCCGCACCAGGAGGACTCGGGGACGGCGAATGCTGTGTCGGCGCGGGCGGCGCCGCCGGGGGTGTGTTCTTGTAGGCGGCCGATGGTGGCCAAGGGGCGGGGGCGCCAGGTGCCCAGGTAGAGCATGGCCAGCACGGAGACATCCAGGGACAACTCCGCTGGGGCGGTTGTGCGGGTGGCTCCGTCTGGGGTGAGGCGGTAGTGGCCGGAGTTGGCGGGCAGCACGGGGTCGTCTACGGCGATGACCACGGTGGCGGAGCCGTAGGGGCGGGCCGCCAGGGCTTTGGGGACGTCTACCAGGCGCAGCCACAGGTCTGAGCGGGCTTCGCGGGCGGTGACCGGCCGGGGGTCGAGCAGGGCCTCTTCGACCGGTTCGTCGGTTGGGCGGGTCCAGACGGTGATCTCGTCTACCAGGTCGATGCCGAGGAGGAACCGCCAGAGCCCGTAGAGGGCGTCGGGGGTGCTCGCCACGAAGTCCTCTACCGCCAGGGTCGCGTTCGTCCCGGGCAGCGCGCCCTGCGTCGGCCGGTACATGAGGTACCCGTCGTCGCCGTCGGGTCCAGTGTGGACGGCCAGCACGATGTGCTCGCCCGCCGCGAAAGCACGCTCGTAGAAGACCGTCCACCAGTACCCCGGCCGGGCGATCGCGCCGGGCCTGGTCCGGCCGACGCGCTCGTAGATCCCCGGCAGCACCGCGAGCGCCTCGTCCGTCGACACCAGCCGCACCCGGCCGCCCGCGGGGGCTCCGGGTCGGAACTCGACGTTCTTGGGGGACACGGTCAGCTTGGCGCCCTGGGTGGCCATGCCGTAGCCGAAGCGGCCGTAGATCACCGGTTCGGTGGGGCGCAGCGCGGCGAACACCTCGCCGCGCGCAGCGATGTCGGACAGCTGGTGGTGCATCAGTTCGCGCAGGACACCCCGGCGGCGCTGGTCCGATCGGACACCGACCCGGGTCACCGCCGCCATCGGCAGCACGCCGCCGCCGGGCACGACGAGATCCGACGACCACGCGAACGCCGTGCCCGCCAACGCATCGCCGCGGAAGGCGCCCAGTGTGCGGCCGGGCTCATAGGACCTGCGGCCGACAGCCCACTGCTCGTCGGTCACCGGCAGGGCGTGCAGGGCAGCGCGGAACAACCCCAGCGACTCGCGCCACTGGGCCTCGTCAAGGGTGCGGATCTCGATGTCGGACACACGCCGCATCCTGCCCGGGGACGCGGCCGAAAGCGAGGCGGTTACTTGTCGGCGGGCGGGGCCACTTCGTACTCGCCGTTGGTGTTGCGGACGGTGATGGTGACCGTCTTCTTCTCCCCGCCGATCGTGACCTCGCAGGAGAACTGGTTGTCCTTCTTGACTTCCTGGTCCGACGGGCAGGTCACCGACTCGACGCCCTCGATCCGGTACTTGTCGGTGAGGATCATCTTCACGCCGTCCTGCACGGCGCTGACCTCGAAGACCTTCTTGGTGAACCAGCCGGGCGTGATGAACCCCAGCACCGCCACCGCGCCCGCGATGACCACCACCGCGGCCACCAGCACCCAGATCCAGGCGCCGCCCTTCTTCTCCTGCGGCGGCATCCCCGGGTACTGCTGGTACTGCCCGAACTGCTGCGCCTGCTGCCCGCCGTACCCCGGGTACCCCTGCTGCTGGGGCTGCTGGCCGTAGCCGTACTGCTGCTGGTTCGGGTCGCCGTAGCCGGGCTGCGGCTGCTGCTGCCCGTACCCGGGATACCCCTGCTGCGGCTGCGGCTGCGGGTACCCCTGCGCGGGGAACCCACCGGACGGGGGACCGGGGGGCTGTCCGTAAGGCTGCTGCTGACCCCACTGCTGCGGGTCCTGCTGCCCACCGGACGGCCCGTAGGGGCTGCTCATCACTCGCCTCCGCCAGATCTGTGGCCCGTCGACGCCCCGCGCGCCGCCGCTGCTGGGAGTTCACGCTGCACACCGCTTGCGGGCGATCAAACCACAGTGATCCCCCACCGACACACCCAGCCCGGGTGGTGAACCGAAAACATCCGGCGCGCCACCCGGGCTCCGCGACCCGTCACGCGGTCGCCAGGGCGATGACACCCCGGCGGATGCCGCGGACCGCCTCCGCGGCCGCCTTGCCCACCGGGTCCTCGGCCCCGACCACGTCCCTGATCTGGTCGAGCAGGTCGATCACCTGCCTGCACCAGCGCACGAAGTCGCCAGCGGAGAGCTCCTGGCCTGCCGAGTCGGCCGCGGTGATCACCTTCTCCAGCGACTCGCCGCGCACCCACCGGTAGACCGTCCAGGCGAACCCGGCGTCGGGCTGGCGGGTGCGGTCGAGACGGTGGTGGCGCTCGTCGGCCTCCAGCTCCGCCCACAGCCTGGCGGTCGCGGTCATCGCGTCCGTCACCGCGCCACCGGGAACCCGCGCCTCGACCGCCCCGTCCCGACGCGCCTCGTACACCAGCGACGACACCACCGCCGCCAGCTCCGCGGCACCCAGGCCCCGCCACACGCCGTGCCGCAGGCACTCCGCGGCCAGCAGGTCGGACTCGCTGTAGAGCCGCGCCAACCGGCGGCCGTGCTCGGTCACCACCTGCTCGCCGTCCTCCCCCGGCGCCAGGTAGCCCCGGGCGGCCAGCAGGCCGCGGATGCGGTCGAACGCCCTGGCCAGCGAGTGCGTCGTCGCGGCGACCTTGCGCTCGACCTGCTCGGTCTCCGACAGCAGGCGGTGGTAGCGCTCGGCCCACCGGGCGTGCGCCTCCCGGTCCTGGCAGCCGTGGCACGGGTGCGCCCGCATCGCCCGGCGCAGCGCCGCCAACTCGGCGTCGTCGTCGGAGCCCGACCGGCGCCGCACCCGCGCGGGCGCCTCGATCCCGGCGGCCCGCACCGTCGCGGCCAGGTCCCGGCGCGACTTCGGCGACCGGATGTCGACCTGCTTGGGCAGCCGCACCCGGCCGAGCGCTTCCACCGGTGCCGGGAAGTCCGACACCGACAGCCGACCGGCCCACCGGTCCTCGGTGACCACGAGCGGCCGCGGCTCCCCCATCGGGTCCACGCCCGGGTCGATCACCACGGCCAGCCCGGAGCGGCGCCCGGCGGGCACCGCGATGACGTCGCCGCGGTGCAACTGCTCCAGCGAGTGCGCGGTCTCGGCCCGGCGCTGGGCGCTGTTCTGCCGCGACAGCGCCTTCTCCCGGTCGCCGATCTTGCGCCGCAGCTCGGCGTACTCGGTGAAGTCGCCCAGGTGGCAGGTCATCGACTCGGCGTACCCGGTCAGCGCCTCGTGGTTGCGGTCGAGCTTGCGGGACAGGCCCACGACCGACCGGTCCGCCTGGAACTGCGCGAACGACTGCTCCAGGATCTCCCGCGCCTGCCGCGCGCCGAGCCGCTCCACCAGGTTGACGGCCATGTTGTAGCCGGGCCGGAACGACGAGCGCAGCGGGTAGGTGCGGGTCGAGGCCAGCCCGGCGACCTGCTTGGGGTCCACCCCCGGCTGCCACAGCACCACCGCGTGGCCCTCGACGTCGATCCCGCGCCGCCCGGCGCGCCCGGTCAGCTGGGTGTACTCCCCCGGCGTCAGCTCGACGTGCGCCTCGCCGTTGTACTTGACCAGCCGCTCCAGCACGACGGTGCGGGCGGGCATGTTGATGCCCAGCGCCAGCGTCTCGGTGGCGAACACCGCCTTGACCAGGCCGCGGACGAACAGCTCCTCCACGGTCTCCTTGAACGCGGGCAGCAGCCCGGCGTGGTGCCCGGCGAACCCGCGCTCCAGCGCGTCCTTCCACTCCCAGAACCCCAGCACCGCCAGGTCGGCGTCGGGCAGGTCCTTGGTCTTGGCGTCGACGATCCGCCGCACCTCGGCGACCTCGTCCTCGGTGTTGAGCCGCAGCCCGGACCGCACGCACTGCGTCACCGCGGCCTCGCAGCCCGCCCGGCTGAACACGAACACGATCGCGGGCAGCAGCTGGGCGGCCTCCAGCCGCTGGATGACCTCGATCCGCGACGGCGGCTTGAACCTCGGCCCGCGCGCGCCAGCCGCCCGTCCGCCCTTGGCCCTCGGGTTGTGCCACGGCGCGTGGACCCGCCCGACCTCCTCGGTGCGGCGCACCAGGTGCGGGTTGATCCTGGCCTCGCCGTCGGGCCCCTCGCCGACGAACAGGTCCAGCAACCGACCGCCGACCAGCATGTGCTGCCACAGCGGGACCGGCCGGTGCTCGTCGACCACGATGGAGGTGTCGCCGCGCACCTCGACCAGCCACTCGCCGAACTCCTCGGCGTTGCTGACCGTGGCCGACAGGCTCACCAGGTTCACCCACTCCGGCAGGTGCAGGATCACCTCTTCCCACACCGGGCCGCGGAAGCGGTCGGCGAGGTAGTGCACCTCGTCCATGACCACGTACCCGAGCCCTTCGAGCGCGGGCGACCGCGCGTAGAGCATGTTGCGCAGCACCTCGGTGGTCATCACCACGACCGGGGCGCTGCCGTTGATCACGGTGTCCCCGGTGAGCAGGCCGACCGACTTGGGCCCGTAGCGGGCGGTCAGGTCGGCGAACTTCTGGTTGGACAACGCCTTGATCGGGGTGGTGTAGAAGCACTTGCGGCCCTCACCGAGGGCCAGGTGCACGGCGAACTCGCCGACCACCGTCTTGCCTGCCCCGGTCGGCGCGCACACCAGCACGCCGTGGCCCTCCTCCAAGGCCGCGCACGCCCGCTGCTGGAACGGGTCGAGGTCGAACGACAGCTCGGCGGCGAACTCCGCCAGCTTGGGATTTCTGCTGCGCGCCCGGGCCGCGGAATACGCCTGCGCCGGAGAGCGGGATGAACTGGCGGACACGGCACCAAGACTTCCACATCAGACCGACACTCGTCGCGCGAACTTTCCGGGTCAGCCCACGACGGTCAGGGCGCCGGGCACGCAGTCCACCGCCACCGGCAGCGGACCCAACCGCTCACCGTCGGCGTAGGACACCCAGCCGTTGTCCGGTCCGAGCTCCACCCGCCGCGTGCGCAGGGTCCGGACGAACGGGTGCCGCACGTGGTCCCCGGTGCGCAAGGTCGGCAGGATCCGCAGCAGGTCCAGCCTGCTCGCCCGGCCGACGACCGTCACGTCCAGCAGTCCGTCGGCGGGGTCGGCGCCGGGGCAGACCGGGATCCCGCCGCCGTAGTACCCGGTGTTGCCGACCGCCACCATGGTCGCCTCGAGCTCGACCCGCTCGTCCTCGGTGATCACGACCAGCCGCTGGTGGCGCAGCGCTGCCAGCTCCGCCACGATCGCCAGGTCGTAGCGGCGCCGACCGTGCGGCCAGCGCATCCGGTTGACCCGCTCGTTGACCGCCGAGTCGAACCCGGCGCACAGCACGCTGCCGAAGTAGGGCCCGCCGTCGAGTTTGCCCAGGTCGATGCGCCGCCGGGTGCCGTTGACCAGCGCCTTTGCCACCGCGTCGGCCGCCGGGACCGGGTCACCGGGCAGTCCGAGCGCGCGGGCGAGGTCGTTGCCGGTGCCCGCGGGGACAATGGCGAGGTCCACGTCGTGCTCGGCGCAGAACTGCACGCCCTGGTGCACCGACCCGTCCCCGCCGAGCACGACCAGCACGTCCAGACCTGCGTCTTTGGCCTGGACCATCAGCGCCCGGGACTGCTCAACGGTGTCAGCCGACACCACGGTCAGCTCGTCGACCACAGGCCGGATCCGCGCCACCACAGCGTCCAACGCCCGCCCCGCTGCGCCATGCCCAGAACCCGGATGTACCGCAAGCGCCACCCGCATTGCCGCGAAACCTCCCGAAGACGACCATGCCCGGCACTCCACAAGGGAGTGCCGGGCATGGTACCGACCGGGGTGATCAGGTCACGTCGTCGTAGCCGCTGGGTTTGCGGGGTTCGGCGGGCGGGGTCTGACTGGTCTGGGCCACCGGCTCGGCGGGCGGTTCAGCCGCGGCGACGGGGCCGGTGTCGAAGGACATCGGGGTGGCCTCGTCGTCGGACAGGCCCGCGTTCGGGTCCTCCAACGCCTCCCGGCGCTCCTTGCGGCGGTCGTGGATCCGCGACACCTGGATCGCGAGCTCCACCAGGATCGCCATCGCCACGGCGAGCACCACCATGGAGATCGGGTCGGTGCCCGGCGTGGCGAACGCCGCGAAGACGAAGACGCCGAAGATGATGCCGCGCCGCCACTTGCTCAGGTTCTCGTAGCGCAGCACGCCGACCCGGTTCAGCATGATGATCAGCAGTGGCACCTCGAAGCTCACGCCGAAGATCAGCAGCATCACCAGCACGAACGACACGTACGCCGAGCCGTTGAGCGCGGTGATGAACGCGTCGCCACCGAAGGACACCAGCACGCTGAGGCCCTGCGGGATCACGAAGAACGCCAGCACACCACCTGCGGCGAACAGGATCGACGCGAGGAAGACGAACACCGTGGCGAACCGGCGTTCCTTCGCGTAGAGGCCCGGGGTGATGAACGCCCAGAGCTGGTAGAGCCACAACGGGGCGGTCAGCACCATGCCCGCGGCGATGCCGACCTTGAACTGGATCATGAAGGCTTCGAACGGCTGGGTCTGCAGCAGTTGGCAGGTGCCGTTCGGGGACAGGCGCACCGAGGGGGGCAGCGCGCAGTACGGGTCGATCAGGACCTGGCTCAACGAGGGAACCGGGCCCAAACGGACCTCGAACCAGATGAAGCCGAAGACTCCACCGAGCAGGATGAACAGGACAGCCCAACCGAGTCTGGTGCGCAGCTCGTACAGGTGATCCTTCAGGGACATCGTTCCGTCGGGATTGTGCCTGCGACTGCGCAGCTTGCGCTTCTCGCGACGGCTTGGCACCCGGCGGAGCGACTCGTCGCTCGCCACCGTGGGGACCGGCTCTCTCAGCCCGCGTTCTTCTGGGTCGGCTGTTGGCTCAGCTTGCGCTGCAGCTCATCGATCTCCGCGCGCATCTGCTCCGGCGACTGCTCCGGCTTCGCGGCGGGCAGCGCTGCGGCGGGCTGGACCGCCCCCGGCTTGTCGGTGGCCTTGTCGTCCTCGTCGTCGGCGCGCATGCCCTTGGTCTCGGCCTTCAAGATGCGCATCGACTGCCCGAGGGAGCGCGCCATCGCGGGCATCTTGCGCGCCCCGAACAGCAGCACGATCACCACCGCGATGATCAGGATTTCCCAGGGTCCCAGGTTCACGACCGTCCTCCAGTCTCGCCTCGCCCCGCCCATGCTACGCGAGACGAGCGCCTACGTTGAGCCACCGCGACCCGCAGACCCGCGGTCCGCGCGCGCAGCAGTCCGGTTTCGTCACCGAATGTCGCCTTCGCCGCAGTGAGGACGGCCCGGGTCCTGCCCAGCACGCGAACCACGCGCACCAGCAGGAGACCCAGCAGCGCGAACCCGATCACGAGCAGCGCCGCACTCGGCAGGAAAGGCACGGCTCGCACTCTACCGCCAGGCGGGTTGCTTTCCGCACACCGCCGAACGTGCGCGACGCGAGGTTCAGGTGGCCGAGAGGTGACGATCCAGCCGCGCCACGGCGGCGGCCGCCTGCGCCAGCACCGCTTCGGCCAGCTCAGCCGGTTCCTCGACCACGACCTCGCCGCCCTGACCCAGCACCAGCCGCACGAGCCACGAGCTGTCGGAGTAGCGCATCCGCACCCGCAACCTGCCGCCGTCGAGCTCCTCGACGTCCTCCACCGGGTAGTACTCGGAGATCCACCGGGCGTCCGGGCGCAGCACCAGCCGGGCCGAGCGCTGGTCGGGGGCGGCCCGGAACAGGCCCTCGGAGGTGTCGGTCGGCTCGGCGTAGGGCGGCGGCGCGGCGGGCTCGTCGAGCACGACCACCTCGTCGACCCGGTCCAGCCGGAACAGCCGGACCCCCTCGGCGCGGCGGCACCACGCCTCCAGGTAGCCGCGGCCGTCGACGATCAGCACCCGCATCGGGTCCACGGTCCGCTCGGTCATCTCGTCCTTGGACGCGGTGTAGTACGAGATCCGCAGTGCCCGCCCCGCGCGCAGCGCCGACTGCACCACCTCGCGCGCCTCGGCGGTCTCCGCGGCCTCGCGGACCCCGAGGCCGACCTCGACCCCGCCCGGCCTGGCCTGGCCTGCGGCCGACTCGATCTTGGCGACCGCGCGGCGGATGGCGTCCGCCTCGGCCACCCCAGGGGTGTCGAGCAGGGCGCGCAGCGCGACCAGCAGCGCGGTGGCCTCGGCGCCGGTGAGCCGCAGCGGCCTGCGCATCCCGGCGTCGAAGGCGACGGTGACGGTGTCCTCGTCGAAGGAGATGTCGATCAGGTCGCCGGGGCCGTAGCCGGGCAGACCGCACATCCACAGCAGCTCGAGGTCCTTGCGCAGCTGCTTGGCCGACACGCCGAAGTCGGCGGCGGCCTCGTCGATCAGGATCCCCGGCCTGGCCAGCAGGTAGGGCACCAGCGCCAACAACCTCGGCAGCCGCTCCTGGGCAGCGGTCACATCGGCCCCCTCGCCGCGGCCAGCAGCCGCTCCCGCACCGACTTCGCCAGCACCTCCGGCTCCAGCACCAGCACGTCCGCGCCGTACCCGGCGATCCAGCCCGCCGCGGTGTCCGGGTACAGCAGGTCCAGCTCGACCAGGTCGCCCGCGATCCCGTCGACCTCCCGCTCCCCCACGACCCGCGCCCGCCGTCGCAACCCGGCACCGCGCCCGGCGGCGATCCACAGCGACGCGGTGGCCGACTGCGGCGGCTCGGCGTTGTTCGTGTTGGCCACGAAGGCCATCAGGTTCACGTCGTCGGGCCTGCGCACCGCACCGGGCTTGCCGACCTTGCGCACCTCCCCGACGATCCGCGACAGCCGGAAGCAGCGCGGCGCACCGCGGTCGCGGTCGTGGCCCACCACGTACCAGCGGCTGCGCCAGGAGACGACACCCCACGGTTCGAGCTGGCGCTGCCGCAGCTCCGCGGGCGAGGGGCGGCGGTAGTCGAAGGCGACGGCCTGGCCCGCCTGGACGGCCGCGAGCAGCGGACCGAACGCGGGCTCGGTGGTCCGGACCTTCGACTCGACAACGGTCGGCGCGCTCTGATCCACGTCGACCCCGGCGGCGCGCAGCTTCAGCAGGGCACCGTGCGCCGCACCGGTGAGCTCCGGGGAGTCCCACAGCCGCACCGCGAGCGCGACCGCGGCCGCCTCGTCTGGCTCCAGGTCGATCTCGCCGAGCTCGTAGTCCCGGCGGGCGATCCGGTACCCGTCGACGGTGTCGACGACCTTGGTGCGGCCGACCTCCAGCGGGATCCCCAGCTCCCGCAGCTCGGTCTTGTCCCGCTCGAAGGTCCGGAAGAACGCCTCGTCACTGGGCGCGTCGGAGTACCCGGGCACGATTCCCCGGATCTTCTCGGCGCTGAGGTACTGGCGGGTGGACAGCAGGCACAGCACCAGGTTCACCAGGCGTTCGGCGCGTGCGACAGACACCAGCGAACCATAACGCCCCTGCTCCCGGCGGCGGCAGCCGCCACACCCGAACACGCGTTCTAGTCCCCGACCACTCCGCTGCGCGGTCACCCGCATTACACTCGGTAGCCAACCCCAACACCCCTCAGCGCACTCCTCCCCCTCAAGAACATTATCTAGATAGAAGATAGCTGCTACCCAAGTCCAGACGCCAGGAAGTCAGTTCGGGTGAGCCGCCAGCGGACGTCGACCCCGTCCTCCCCCGGCGTGATCGGCTCCTGCGGCGGCGACACCCTGGCCACCTCCCGGAACCCCAGCCGCCGCGGTATCGCCCCGCTGCGCGGGTTCGCCGTGTCGTGCACGATCTCCACCCAGTCGACGTCCGGCAGCGCGAACACGGCAACCAGCATCGCCTCCGTCGCGGCGGTGGCGATCCCCCGGCCGACAGCGTCCGGGTGCAGCCAGTACCCCATCTCCACGCCACGGGTGCCCGCCAGGAACCGCGTCCCGCACCGCCCGACGATGCGTGAGTCGACGGTGATCGCGTAGGCGAAGTCCACGCCGCGATCCCAGTCGTCGTCGCAGCGGGCGATGTGGGCGCGGACCGACTCCGCGGTGGGGTCCTCGGCGGCCCAGGCCATCCAGGGGCGCAGGTGCTCGACCGACTCCTCGATCACCAGCAGCATCTCGTCGACGTCAACCGCGGTGGTCCTGCGCAACACGACCGGCGGCTTGCTCAAGACAGCGGGAAGGCGGGCCATGCCGGAAGATCCTCCCGGCCCGACCCGCCTCCCGGCAACGCGGTTACAGCGAAGCGATCAGCCGTTCCACCCGCTCGTCGACCGCGCGGAACGGGTCCTTGCACAGCACGGTGCGCTGGGCCTGGTCGTTGAGCTTGAGGTGCACCCAGTCGACGGTGAAGTCCCGGCCCGCCTGCTGGGCGGCGGCGATGAAGTCGCCGCGCAGCTTGGCCCTGGTGGTCTGCGGCGGGGTGTCCTTGGCCGCCTCGATCTCGCCGTCGTCGGTGACCCTGGCGACCAGGTCCTTGCGCTGCAGCAGGTCGAAGATGCCCCGGCCGCGGCGGATGTCGTGGTAGGCCAGGTCGAGCTGCGCGATCCGCGGGCTGGACAGGTCCAGGTCGTGCTTGGCCCGGTAGCGCTCGATCAGCCGGTGCTTGATGGCCCAGTCGATCTCGCGGTCGATGCGGGTCATGTCCTGGGCCTCGACCGCGTCGAGCACCTTCCCCCACAGCTCGACCACCCGTTCGCCGAGCGGGTCGGGCGAGCGGCGGGACACGTGCTCGACGGCCTTGGCGTAGTACTCGCGCTGGATGTCGAGCGCCGAGGCCTCCCGGCCGCCCGCCAGCCGGACCGGCTTGCGCCCGGTGAGGTCGTGGCTGATCTCGCGGATGGCGCGGATCGGGTTGTCCAGCGAGAAGTCGCGGAACTGGACGCCGTCCTCGATCATCTCCAGCACCAGGTTGGCGGTGCCGACCTTGAGCAGGGTGGTGGTCTCGGACATGTTCGAGTCGCCGACGATCACGTGCAGCCGCCGGTAGCGCTCGGCGTCGGCGTGCGGCTCGTCGCGGGTGTTGATGATCGGCCGGGACCGGGTGGTGGCGCTGGAGACGCCCTCCCAGATGTGCTCGGCGCGCTGCGAGAGGCAGAACACCGCCCCGCGCGGGGTCTGCAGCACCTTGCCCGCCCCGCAGATGAGCTGGCGGGTGACCAGGAACGGCAGCAGCACGTCGGCGATCCGCGAGAACTCCCCGGCCCTGGTGACCAGGAAGTTCTCGTGGCAGCCGTAGGAGTTGCCCGCCGAGTCGGTGTTGTTCTTGAACAGGAAGATGTCGCCGCCGATGCCCTCGTCGGCCAGCCGCCGCTCGGCGTCGACGAGCAGGTCCTCCAGGATCCGCTCGCCCGCCTTGTCGTGGGTCACCAGTTGGACGAGGTCGTCACACTCCGCGGTCGCGTACTCCGGGTGTGAGCCGACGTCGAGGTAGAGGCGTGAACCGTTGCGCAGGAACACGTTCGAGGAACGCCCCCACGACACCACCCGCCGGAACAGGTACCGCGCGACCTCGTCCGGCGACAGCCTGCGCTGCCCGTGGAACGTACAGGTCACGCCGAACTCGGTCTCGATGCCGAAGATCCGCCGCTGCATCCTCTAAGCGTAGGCGCAAAGCGGGCACCGGACCGTGCGCCGTTCGGGGTGGTCCACATTCTGTTATCGAGCGCACGGTAACCGGTTGTTCACCGGGCCGGGGTCGGACGGCGGCGGGGGCCAGCGTCGGGTTGAATCTACGATCATGTTCGGACAAGTCCGGCGGACCGGGCGCCAGGTGGGCCGCGTCGACCAGCGGCTGATGCAGCGCAGCGCCGCCCTGCCCCGCTCCCGCGCCGATGACGCGCTCAAGGCGCTGTCGCGCTCGGCCAACAAGGGCAGGCTGTGGTTCGCCCTGGCCGCTCTGCTGGCCGCCCGCAAGGGCTCGACCAGGCGCGCGGCGCTGCGTGGAGTCGCCGCGATCGGGTTCGCCAGCGCCTCGGCGAACCTGGTGGGCAAGAACCTGTTCCCGCGCAGGCGGCCCGCGGCGGAGCTGCTCCCCGAGCACCGGCGGCTGACCAAGCGGCCGACCAGCTCGTCGTTCCCGTCCGGGCACTCGGCCTCCGCGGTGGCGTTCACCACGGCGGTCGCGATGGAGAACCCGGGTGCGGCCATCGCTCTGGCGCCGGTCGCGGCGGCGGTGGCGTACTCGCGGATGCACACCGGCGTGCACTGGCCGACCGACATCGCCGCGGGCGCGGCCATCGGGGTCGGCGCGGCGTACGCGACCCGGCACTGGTGGCCCAAGACGCACGAGGGTCCCGCGCACGTGACCGAGACCGTGCGGCTGGCGGCGCTGGAGGACGGCGACGGGCTGTTGGTGCTGGTCAACCCGAACTCCGGCGCGGCGGGGGTGGACCCGACCGACGAGATCAAGTCGTACTGGCCGCTGGCCACGGTGGTGCACCCGGAGCCGGGCCGCGACCTGGTGGAGCAGCTGTCGCAGGAGCTGGGGACCCCGCCGCGCGACATCACCGCGATCGGGGTGGCGGGCGGTGACGGCACGGTGGCCGCTGTGTCCACGGTCGCCGCCGAGTTCGACCTTCCGCTGGTGCTGATCCCGGCCGGGACGCTCAACCACTTCGCCCGCGACGTCGGCGTGGAGTCGACCGCCGAGTCGGTGGAGGCGGTGCACTCGGGTACCGGGGTGCGCATCGACCTGGGGTTCGTCGACATCTCCGGCTCGGAGGGCCGCACCCACCGGTGGTTCGTCAACACCGCGAGCCTAGGCGGCTACCCGGAGATGGTGCGGCTGCGGGAGCGGCTGGAGGGCCGTAACTGGCCCAAGTGGCCCGCGGGCGCGATCGCGCTGATCCGCACGCTGCGCCGGGCCCAGCCGATCCGGCTGGAGCTCAACGGCAAGTCGCACCTGGTGTGGATGCTCTTCGTCGGCAACGGCACCTACTCCCCCAAGGGCTTCGGCCCGACGCGGCGGCCCGCGCTGGACACCGGGCTGCTCGACCTGCGGTACCTGCGCGCGGACGTGCCGTACTCGCGGGCCAGGTTCGTGCTGGCCACGCTGGCCGGGACGCTGGTCACCAGCCACGTGTACCGGCAGCGCGACGTGCGGTCGGTGCGGGTGCGGCTGCTCGACGAGCACCGCAGGATCGCCACCGACGGCGAGGTGGGTCCGCTGGCCGACGAGTTCGAGTTCAGCGCCCGCCCCGGGGCGCTGGCGATCTACCGCGGCGACCTCACGCCTGGTCCGCGGTGAACCGCGCCCACCAGTCGGCGAACAGCGGGTTGGTGTCCACGAGCTGGGCGTAGGCCTCCAGCAGGGCTTTGGGGGCCTGGTCGGCGGCACCGGCCAGCGCGCTCTCCTCGTGCCAGACCAGCACGATCTCCTGGCGCATCGGGTTGCCCGCGATGGCCCGGATGACGATGCCGCTGCCCTGCCTGGCGACCGGCTTGGCCAGGGTCACCGCGCCCGCCTGGACCAGGGCGCGGGTGGTGGTCGAGTCGGTCAGCTGGTGCTTGATGATCGGGGTGAACCCGGCCTGCGCGCAGACCCTGGTGAAGGCGAGCTGCTCGGTGCCCTCGGCGACCGGGGGCATCACCCAGCTCTCCCCCGCCAGCTCGGCCAGGTCGATCTCGTCGCGGTCGGCCAGCGGGTGGTCCACGGCCAGGGCCAGGAACAGCGGGGCGCGGAACATGATCCGGCTCAGCAGCCGGGGCGGCAGGCTGGTGCGGAAGCCCGGGTTCTCCTCGAGCACGGCGAAGTCGACCTTGTGGTCGAGGACCTTGCGGACCAGCTCGGCCGGGTGCATGTCGATGTCGATGGTGGCCTCGGCGCCGCCGAGCCTGCCCGCGATGGCGGTGGCGAACAGCGGCACGATCAGCCCGGGCGGGCCGCCGACGCGGACCTGGCCGGTGTGGGTGGCCAACTGGGTGCGCTGGCGGATGCCCGCCATCAGCTCGTCGACGTCGTTGAGCAGGGCGCGCGCCGAGGACAGCACGTAGCTGCCGAGGTCGGTGGGGACGACGCCGGTGCCGGTCCTGGCGAACAACAGGCCACCGACGCGGCGTTCGAGGCGCTGCAACTGGGCGGTCAGAGCGGGTTGGGACACCCCGAGCTGGACGGCCGCCTTGGACAGGCTGCCCGCGTCGGCGACCGCGCGGATGACGCGCAGATGACGGAGTTCCAACTCGCTCACACCAAAGTTATGCCCGCCGCGCGGACATTATGCAAACCTCCCGACGCTCCCTGGGAATATCCGCACATTTTCCCTGGGCGGCGTGTGAAACCAGCGAGTAGTGCATCCATGTGCACATCAGTCAGCGCGGTGACGATCCGCAACCGGCACTCACGCGACGTGGTCGCCGCCGGTTGTCGGGACCACCCGCCGCAGGGTCGGGATCGCTCCCACCGGTGATCGACGAAGGCCGTGCGCGGGTCGGCCACTATTCGCCGACCGCGCACGGCCTCGGCTGCTACTCGGGGGCGTCCTCGGACGGCAGTTCGACGTCCTCGACCGGGCGGGCCGGGGACTCCGGCTCGGCCGCCGGGGGCGCCTCGGCGGGCAGGACCGCGGTCAGCGCGGCGCCCTGGATGCGGCGGAAGGCTCGCAGTGGGCGGTGCCGCTCCAGGACCGCGACCTCCAGCTTGTCCGGGGTCGGCCCCGCCTCGGTCGCGCCGTTGCCGGTGGCCCCGGCGCCGAACGCCTTGAGCGCGACCCGGATGGCGTCGGGGAGCGCGAGGCCGTCGCCGAAGTTCTCCTTCAGCGACGTCAGCAGCGGCTCTGTCTGCCCGCCCATGACCAGGAACTGCGGCTCGTCGACGATGGAGCCGTCGTAGGTGAGCCGGTAGAGCTGGTCCTGCGCGGGCGTGGCACCGACCTCGGCCACGCAGATCTCCACCTCGAGCGGCTTGACCTGCTCGGTGAAGAACGTGCCCAGGGTCTGGGCGTACACGTTGGCCAACTGCCGCGCGGACACGTCGCGGCGGTCGTAGGAGTAGCCCCACAGGTCGACGTGCCGGATGCCGCCGCGGCGCAGGCTCTCGTACTCGCTGTAGCGGCCCGCGGCCGCGAACCCGATCCGGTCGTGGATCTCCGACACCTTGTGCAGCGTCGCCGAGGGGTTCTCGGCGACGAACAGCACGCCGTCGGCGTACTTGAGCGCGATGACGCTGCGGCCCCGGGCGATGCCCTTGCGGGCGTACTCCGAGCGATCGCGCATCAACTGCTCGGGCGAGGCGTACAACGGCATCGTCACGGGGCGGGCTCCTTCTCGACCGGGGTAGGCGTGCTGGCTGGTCTGGTCGCGGGCACGTCAGCCGCGGGGGTGCGCGGAGCGCTGGGCGACCACGGCGGCGGCCACCGAGGCGGCCTCCTCCTCGGTCACCCGCACCGCGCCGGTGTCGGCGGTGATGGTCGCGATGCTCGGGTAGATGCCGCGGCCCATGTCGGGTCCACCGGTGGCCGAGTCGTCGTCGGCGGCGTCGTAGAGCGCCTCCACCGCCGCGCGCAGCGCCGCGTCCCGGTCGCCGTCGGGCTGGTAGAGCTTCTTGAGCGCGGAACGGGCGAACACCGAGCCCGACCCGATGGCGTGGAACCCGGCGCGCTCCTCGTAGCGGCCACCGGTGATGTCGTACGACACGATCCGCCCGGCCCGCGCGGGGTCCTCGGCGTCGATGTCGTAGCCGACGAACAGCGGCAGCACGGCCAGCCCGGCGAGCGCGACGTCGAGGTTGCCGCGCACCATGCTGGCCAGCTTGTTGGCCTTGCCGTCGAGCGAGAGCTGGACGCCCTCGATCTTCTCGTAGTGGCGCAGTTCCACCGCGTACAGCCGGACCATCTCCACGGCCAAGCCCGCGGTGCCCGCGATGCCCACCGAGGAGTAGTCGTCGGTGACGAAGACCTTCTCGATGTCGCGCTGGGCGATGATGTTGCCCGCCGTCGCCCGCCGGTCACCGGCGATCAGCACACCGCCGGAGAAGGTCAGCGCGACGATCGTGGTGCCGTGCGGGGCGGCGTCGACCGGCGCGACCCGCTCCCCCGCGCCGCGGCCGCCCGGCAGCAGCTCGGGGGCCTGCGACCGCAGGAAGTCGGTGAACGACGAGGTGCCTGCCGACAGGTAGGCGGCCGGGAGCGCGGCGCCCAACTGCCCTCGGGACGAGGTGTGTTCCATGCCTTCTTTCAATCCTGTCGCTGGACGGGGTGGGAGCGGGCTGCCCTGGGCGGGCAGCCGCTCACTCGCCGCCCTTCTGCACGTAGGCGCGGACGAAGTCCTCGGCGTTCTCCTCGAGCACGTCGTCGATCTCGTCGAGGATGGCGTCGGTGTCGTCGCCGAGCTTCTCCCGGCGCTCCTGCCCGGCCGCGGTGGTGTCGTCGACGCCGTCGTCGCCGTCTCCGCCGCCCTGGCGCTGCGTCTGCTCCTGGGACATGTCGCCTCCCGGTGTGGACTGGGGCCCTGTACTCGAACACTACCCAGGTGCGGCCCCTTTCGTCGTGGGCCGCGCCGGTCACATGATCGACCGGATCAGCGCTTGGCCGCCCCGGTGAGCGCGTCGACGAGCTCCTCGGCGGTGTTCGCGGCGTCGAGCAGCGCCCCGACGTGCGCTTTCGTCCCGCGCAGCGGCTCGAGGGTGGGGATGCGCACCAGCGACTCGCGGCCGAGGTCGAAGATCACCGAATCCCACGAGGCAGCCGCGATGGCGCTCGGGTAGCGCTCCAGGCAGCGGCCGCGGAAGTAGGCCCTGGTGTCCTGCGGCGGGGTGGTGATGGCCGCTCGCACCTCGTCCTCGGTCACCAGCCGCCGCATCGAGCCCCTGGCGACCAGCCGGTTGTAGAGGCCCTTGTCCAGCCGCACGTCGGAGTACTGCAGGTCCACCAGCTGCAGCCGCGGCGACGACCAGGCGAGGCCGTCGCGGGCCCGGAAGCCCTCCAGCAGCCGCAGCTTGGCGGGCCAGTCCAGCCGGTCGGCGCACTCCATCGGGTCGCGGCGCAGCGCGTCGAGCACCTCGCCCCAGGTGCGCAGCACGTCGCGCCCCACCCGGTCCACCTCGGTGCGGTCGGCGTGCTCGGCGACCAGCTCGTGGTAGGCCTGCTGGATGTCGATGCCGGTGAACCGGCGGCCGTTGGCGAGCTCGACGGTGGCCCGCAGCGTCGGGTCGTGGCTGAGCACGTGCACCGCGCGGACCGGGTCGGCCAGCTTGAGGTGGTCGAACCGGATCCCGGCCTCGATCAGGTCCAGCACCAGCGCGGTGGTGCCGACCTTGAGGTAGGTGGCGGTCTCGGCCAGGTTCGCGTCGCCGATGATCACGTGCAGCCGCCGGTACTTGTCGGCGTCGGCGTGCGGCTCGTCGCGGGTGTTGATGATGCCGCGCTTGAGGGTGGTCTCCAGGCCGACCTCGACCTCGATGTAGTCGGCGCGCTGGGACAGCTGGAAGCCCGCGCCGTCGCCGGAGGCGCCGAGGCCGACCCGGCCGGAGCCGCAGATGACCTGGCGGGAGGCGAAGAACGGGGTGAGGCCGCCGATCACCGACACGAACGGGGTGGAGCGGGCCATCAGGTAGTTCTCGTGGGTGCCGTAGCTGGCGCCCTTGTTGTCGATGTTGTTCTTGTAGAGCTGCAGCCGGGGCTGGCCGGGGACGGTGGCCGCGCGCAGCGCCGCCTCCTCCATCACCCGCTCCCCCGCCTTGTCCCAGATGACCGCGTCGCGCGCGTTGGTGACCTCGGGCGCGGAGTACTCCGGGTGCGCGTGGTCGACGTAGAGCCGGGCCCCATTGGTGAGGATGACGTTGGCCGCCCCCAGGTCCTCCACGTCCGGGTCCGTCGGCGCCATGCCGGGCACACCCAGGTCGAACCCCCTGGCGTCGCGCAACGGCGACTCCACCTCGTAGTCCCACCTGGCCCGCCGCGCGCGCGGGATGTCCGCCGCCGCGGCGTAGGCCAGCACGACCTGGGTCGATGTCAACACCGGGTTCGCCGTCGCGTCGCCCGGCACCGCGATGCCGTACTCGACCTCGGTTCCCATGATCCGCCGCATACGGCAAGCCTACGGGTCCTGCCCCGCCGGTTCGCCGTGAGACGTGCCGCCGCGGATATGTTGACCGCGTGGAGATGGGTGTGGAGATGGTCGCGCACTACGACGCGGACGGGTCGGTGGTGGGAGCGGTCCCGCGGTCGCGGATGCGGGCGGAGGGCCTGTGGCACGCCTGCACCTCGGTCCTGGTGCGCTCCGGCGACCGGGTCTACGTCCACCGCCGCACCGACACCAAAGACGTCTTCCCCGGCGCGCACGACTGCTGGGCGGGAGGCGTGGTCGCGGCCGGCGAACCGGTCGACGAGTGCGCCGTGCGGGAGCTGGCAGAAGAACTCGGGGTCACCGGCGTCCCGCTGACCCCGCTGTTCACCCTCCGCCTGGAAGTCGCCGGGGTCCGCGAGCACCTGCACGCCTACGAAACCCACTGGGACGGCCCGATCACCCACCAACCGTCCGAGGTGGCCGACGGCTGGTGGATGACCATCGACGACCTCCGGACCCGCCTGGCCGACCCCACCTGGCCCTTCGTCCCAGACGGGCGGCTAGCGGCCCTGGAGTGGCTCAAGCGCCTCGACTGAGCGCTTGCGGCAGCGACATCCGGGCGCCCCCGGCGCCCGAGGCCCACAACCACACCGACGGACGGCCGCCCTGGAATGGCCTCGAGCACCACCGCCTGACCGCCACCGACGGCGACATCTAGGCGCCCCGCGCTGGCAGACCACGCCCGCACCACAAGTCGCGGACGGCCCTCCTCGCAGGCCCTAGCCGCCCTCGTCCCAGACAGTTGACGGCCGCCGTGGAGTGGCTCAAGCGCCTCGGCTGAGCGCCGCAGCGGCGGTCGGTGACACTCGGGTGATGGCGGCCTTGGCGCGGGTCGCGGTGCTGGCTTCGACCGTCACGACTGTGGCCAGGGGGCCTGCGGCCAGGGCGACCGTGCAGGAGGACTTGGCTGTGCCGGTAGCGCACCAGGCGAACTTGGCGTCGGTGCCGGGGAGGGCTGGCAGGGGCACCGCCTTGTCCACCTGGAAGGTCGTTCCGCCGACCTTGAAGGTGGTGCAGTCCAGCCCGGCGCGGACGGTCTCGACGAACTCGGTGGCGTCTTCGGCGTAGAGCACGACCTGGCGGAGTTTGGCGCCGCTGGGGTAGGTCCAGGCACCTTGGCGGGAGGGGCCGGTGCCCAGGTCGATGCCGCAGTCGGGCAAGGCAGTCACGCGGGGGGCGGAGGGGTCGCCGGTGACTTCCTCGGCCACCAGGTCGCTCGCGCGCAGCACCCCGAGCGCGACGACCTGTTCCGGCTGCGGCTTGGCGCTGGTCGTGGTGGTGACGGGGGCTGCGGTGGTGGTCGGCGTGCTGCTGGTGGACGTCCCGGTGGTGGGGTCGTCGTAGTACGTGTAGAGGTCGTTGGGGCGGTTCGAGCAGGCCGCGAGCGCGGCGAGCGGGAGCGCGACGGCGGCGAGGGCGCGGGCCCGGGGCAACGGTCGTCCCTTCGGGGGAGGCTGGTTGATCACCCGGACGGTATCGGGTCCACCGCCGCCCGGTGCGGGCGGTCGACCGACGGCCGTGGCGGCCGGTTCACCTCGCGTTGGCGCGCCGGTCGCCGCCGGGTGCCATGGTGTCGCCTGGGGAGGTCTCGACGCGACGTGGGCCCCGACCAGGTGCCTGGTCGGGGCCCACGCGGCGTTCGCGGTCCAAGAGTCCTAGAGGTACTGACCGGTGTTGGTGGCGGTGTCTATCGCCCGACCGGACTCCTGGTTCTTGCCGGTGACCAGTGTCCTTATGTAGACGATGCGCTCACCCTTCTTGCCGGAGATGCGCGCCCAGTCGTCCGGGTTGGTCGTGTTGGGCAGGTCCTCGTTCTCGGCGAACTCGTCCACAATGGCGTCCAGCAGGTGCTGCACCCGCAGACCGGGCTGGCGGGTCTCCAGCACGGACTTGATGGCCGCCTTCTTCGCCCGGTCCACGATGTTCTGGATCATCGCGCCGGAGTTGAAGTCGCGGAAGTACAGGACCTCCTTGTCCCCGTTGGCGTAGGTCACCTCCAGGAACCGGTTGTCCTCGGTCTCCTCGTACATCCGCTCGACGGTGTGCTGGATCATCGCGTCGATGCACACCCGCTTGTCGCCGCCGAACTCGGCGAGGTCGTCGGCGTGGATGGGCAGGTTGGTGGTGAGGTACTTGGAGAAGATGTCGCGGGCCGCCTCGGCGTCCGGCCGCTCGATCTTGATCTTCACGTCCAGCCTGCCCGGTCGCAGGATGGCCGGGTCGATCATGTCCTCGCGGTTGGAGGCGCCGATGACGATGACGTTCTCCAGGCCCTCGACGCCGTCGATCTCGCTGAGCAGCTGCGGGACGATGGTGGTCTCCACATCGGAGGACACACCGGACCCGCGGGTGCGGAAGATCGAGTCCATCTCGTCGAAGAACACGATCACCGGGGTGCCCTCGGACGCCTTCTCCCGCGCCCGCTGGAAGATCAGCCGGATGTGCCGCTCGGTCTCGCCGACGAACTTGTTGAGCAGCTCGGGGCCCTTGATGTTGAGGAAGTACGACTTGGCGTCCTTGGGCGCCTGGTCGCCGCGCGCCGCGGCCACCTTCTTGGCCAGGGAGTTGGCCACCGCCTTGGCGATCAGCGTCTTGCCGCAGCCGGGCGGGCCGTAGAGGAGAACGCCCTTGGGCGGGCGCAGCTCGTACTCGGCGAACAGGTCCTTGTGCAGGAACGGCAGCTCCACGGCGTCGCGGATCTGCTCGATCTGGCGGAACAGGCCACCGATGTCGGCGTAGTCGACATCGGGCACCTCCTCCAGCACCAGGTCCTCGACCTCGGCCTTGGGCACCCGCTCGTAGGCGTAGCCGGACTTGGCGTCCACCAGCAGAGAGTCACCCGGCTTGAGCGGCGCCTCGGTCAGCGGGTCGGCCAACCACACCACCCGCTCCTCGTCGGCGTGCCCGATTACCAGCGCGCGGGTGGCGACCTCCTCACCGTCGACGGCGAGCAGTTCGCGCAACGTGGACACCTCGCCGATGCGCTCGAAACCACCGCCCTCCACCACGGTGAGCGCCTCGTTGAGCCGCACCGACTGGCCCCTGCGCAGCTCGGAGCCGTCCACAGCGGGCGACACCGAGACCCGCATCCTGCGGCCCGCGGTGAACACGTCCACAGTGCCGTCGTCGTGACCTTGCAGGAACACCCCGTAGCCGCTGGGCGGCTGGGCGAGGCGGTCGACCTCTTCGCGCAGCGCGAGCAGCTGGCTCCTGGCCTCCCGCAACGTGTCGACCAGCTTGGTGTTCCGCTCGGTGAGCTGGTTCACCCGCTCGGTCGCCTCCGCGAGCCGCTGCTCGAGCAGCCGCGAATGCCGTGGCGATTCCGTCAGTTTCCGGCGAAGCAGAGCGACTTCCTCTTCGAGGAAGCGGATCTGCGCGGCCTCGGACACCTCGGGGCGCTCGCGCCCTGGGTCCACCGCGCCTCCGTGCTCACCGTCGGCGTTGTCTGGCCGACTGCCGGGACGATCGTGCTGCATGTCGGCACCTCCTCCCGAACTCGTACCCCTACGGTACCGGCGATCACCGACAAGGACAGAGCATCGACATGTCGGAACTTGCGTGTCACCCGCGGGCGGCACCCGCTTGGCCGCACCGGGTCCGCCATCCCGGTACTCGCGGGAACCGGCCAGGCGTTACCGTGCGTCCGTGCACTAGGCCGACCGCGTGTGTAGTCCGGAGTGTCGCGGCAGCACAGGTTGTGTTACCGAGCCCGCACCGCTGCCTGGTCGGCGCGGGGTGCCGTGACACGATCTACCGCCACCGCGCGATCACCCCGCCAGAGGACGCGCGCTCACCGCAGCACCAGCAGCCAGGCCACCAGCGACAGCCAGCACGAGAGCCCGGGGACGATGACACAACCGCCGCACGACCCGTACGCAGGACAGCCGCAGCCGGGCGGGCAGCAGCCTGACCAGGGCGGATACCCGCAGGCGTTCCCCCAGCAGACCCAGTTCCTGCCCTCGGGCAGCTTCCCCACCCAGGACCCGTCGGCCCAGCAGTACCCGCCGCAGCAGCAGCCCCAGCAGCCGGTCCAGCCGGAGTACGGGCAGTACCCGGGCGCGCAACCGGGTGCTCACCCGGCGCAACCGGTGCCCCCGCAGCCGGGCTTCCCACAATCCGGGCACTACCCGCCGGGCCAGTACCCGGGCGGCGAGCAGTTCGCCCCCGGCGGCTACGCGCCGCAACCGGGCCAGTTCCCCCAGGCGGGTGGGTATCCGGGTGTTCCCGGCCAGCAGCCGACCGGGTATCCGCACGGCAACCCGTACGGCCCGCCGCGGCGCAACAACCTGCCGTTGCTGCTCGCGGGCGGCGGCCTGCTGGTGATCGGGATCGTGGTCACGCTGATCCTGGTGCTCAGCGGCGGCGGCACCGGGTCGCCGCGCGGGGCGGCCGAGGAGTTCATCGACGCGGTGGTCGGCCGCGACGCCGCGGCGTTCAACAAGGTGATGTGCGACGAGGACGACCACACCACCCAGGAGAAGATCGACAAGGACAAGGACTTCACGGTGACCGACACCGAGATCACCAACGTCACCGAGAACGGCGACATGGCGCTGGTCGAGTTCACCGCGACGGTCAGCGGTCGCAAGACCACCGTGCAACTGCGGCTGAGCAAGAAGGCCGACCAGTGGTGCGTGCAGCGGATCAGCGGGGCCTGAGCCGGGTCGTGCCCGTTTCGTCACCCGATCGAGGCCGGTCGGCGAGGTGGGCCGGGCGTGTCGGACCCCGGGCGGCCAATACCATGTGTCCCCGGCGACGGGATACGGTCGGCGGTGGAACGCGGCGGTGGCCCCAGCCGTCTACCCCGCATGAGCCGCCCGGCGCGGCAGCGAGCAGCACCCCGCAGTCCACACGGCAGTCAGGACGACGATGACCTACCCACCGCAGCAGCCAGGGCCCTACGGCCAGCAGCCGCAGCAGCCCGGCGGCTACGGGAACCAGCCGCAGCAACCGGGGCCGTACGGGCCGCCGACCAGCCAGTTCCCCCAGCAGGGGCCCTACCAGGGGCTGGGGAACTTCCCGGGTGGGCAGCCGCCCAAGCAGAGCAACACCGGCAAGGTCGTGGCGATCGTGATCATCGCCGTGCTGGTGCTCGGCGGTGCGGGTGTCGGGGTGTACTTCCTGACCAAGAACAGCAAGAACGAGTCGGGCGGCGGGGGCGGCACGACCACCAGCAGCGCGCCGAAGACGACGGGCAAGAAGTCCGGCACCGACGAGCCGACCACGACCACCAAGGCCGCGCCGGACACCTCCGGCCCGCAGGAGGTCGTGGACGCCTACGTGGAGGCCTACGAGGGCAAGAGCTTCACCTCGGTCACCTCGAACGCCTGCGAGGCGTACAAGAACAAGTACGGGACCGACACCTCGACCCTGGAGAAGGAGCTGGCGGACTTCGACATCACCGCCACCGCCAAGGGCGAGCCGACGGTCTCCGGCAACTCGGCGACCGCGCTGATCGACCTGACCCTGGCCAAGGGCGGGACGAGCAAGGACGCCAGCATCAAGATCAAGATCGTCAAGGAGAGCGGCGAGTGGCGGTTCTGCGGCGAGGAGGAGGCCTGAGCACCACCGCACCGACCGAGACCGCAGCCACCGATACCGCACCAGCACGAGCCGGGGACCACACATGACCTACCCACCGCAGCAGCCGGGACCCTACGGGCAGCAGCCCGATCCGTACGGCCAGCAGCAGCCGCAGCAGCCCTACCAGCAGCCCGACCCCTACGCCCAGCAGCAGCCGCAGCAGGACCCGTACGGCCAGCAGCAGTACTACGGGCAGCAGCAGCAGTTCGGCCAGGACCCGTACGGCCAGCAGCAGCAGCCCTACGGCTACGGCCAGCCCATGGGCGGCCCGCCGAAGAAGAACAACACCGGCATGATCATCGCCATCGTGGTGATCGCCGTCCTCCTCGTCGGCGGCGGCATCGGCGCGTACTTCCTGCTCAAGGACGACAGCCCGTCGAGCGCCACCCCCGGTGGCACCTCGCAGTCCACCACCAAGAAGGCCCCGACGACCACCGAGGAGCCGGAGGAGACGACCACCACCAAGAAGTCGACTCCGACCAAGACCACCGAGTCCACCGGCGGCGGCGAAACCGGCGGCGGCGGCGAAGACCTCAAGGCGGCAGGCGCCAAGTACGCCGACGCCGTGAACGCCAAGGACGAGGCCACCGCGAAGTCGCTCACCTGCAACGGCGAGGCGGGCATCATGTACACCAGCGTCGCCCCCAACGGCGGCAAGGTGACGGTGGTGGGTGAGCCGGAGACCTACGGCGACAGCAACGGGAAGGTCGACACCCAGGTGACGGTGGCGGGTTCGGCGCCGATCGACTTCCCGATCGTGTTCGAGAAGAAGTCCAAGGGTTGGTGCGTGTCGCTGTAATCGCAGATTTGTGAAGGGCCGGTGGCGGGGACGCTACCGGCCCTTTGCGTTTTCGGCTCGCCTTTCGGCATTGCATCGGATCGTCGGCTCGTCGCTTCGCGACCTTGCGCTGGATCCGCGATTTGAGTGCAGGCTCGATGCGGTGGACCTGTTTTGTGCGGGGCCCCTACGACAGCCGTGGCAGGACCGCAAAGCAGGGGCCGAAAAGCATGGCCCTGCAGCGAGGCGACGCTACGACTGCCGCCACCCCACACAAAACAGGTCCACCCCATCGAGCAGATGGCACCAGCGACTCCGAGTGTCCAGTGGTTGCTTCTGGCGTCGGGGTAGGGCGGCTGGGATGGCACCGCCTGCTCCGAGTGTCCAGTGGCTGGGCTGGCGGGGCTGGCTCGGTGGGCTGGGTTGGGTGGTCGGAGTCGGGCGGCTGGGATGGCACCGCCTGTTCGAGCGTCCAGCGGCTGGCAATGCTGTCGGAGGCAGGGCGAGGGCGGGAGCCGTCAGCCCTTGCTGGGGCGGCGTTGGGGGCGGGGGGTCACCACGCCGTCGGCTAGGCGGCGGGCGGTGATGAGGAAGGCGGTGTGGGCGATCATGCGGTGTTCGGGGCGGACGGCGAGGCCCACGGAGTGCCAGGGGCGGACGAGGGTTTCCCAGGCGTAGGGCTCGGTCCAGCAAGTCTGTTCGCGCAGTGCTTCCGCGACCCGGGAGAGTTGGGTGGTGGTGGCGACGTAGACGACCAGGACGCCGCCGGGGATGAGGTTGGTGGCCACTGTGGGCAGGACGTCCCAGGGGGCCAGCATGTCGAGGATGACGCGGTCCACCTCACCGGTGTGGTCGGCCATGTCGCCGACGGTGAGGGTCCAGTTGGCGGGGTGTTCGCCGTAGAACTGGATGACGTTGCGTTCGGCGTGCTCGGCGTGGTCGGCGCGGATCTCGTGGGAGGTCACGGTGCCGGTGGGGCCGACGGCGCGCAGCAGGGAGCAGGTGAGGGCGCCGGACCCGGCCCCGGCCTCCAGGACGCGGGCGCCGGGGAAGATGTCGCCGTGCATGATGATCTGGGCGGCGTCCTTGGGGTAGATCACCTGGGCGCCGCGCGGCATCGACAGCACGTAGTCGGCCAGCAGCGGGCGTAGCGCCAGGTAGGCGGTGCCCGCGACCGAGCTGACGATGGAGCCCTCGGGTTGGCCGATGATGTCGTCGTGGGCCAGCGCGCCGCGGTGGGTGTGGTACTTCTCGCCCGGTTCGAGGATGAGCGTGTAGTGCCTGCCCTTGGGGTCGGTGAGCTGCACCCGGTCCCCCGCCTCGAACGGACCGCTGACCTTGCGTGCCGACACCCGGACCTCGCCCTCCCGCCATCTGAACCAGTCGGGAGATGGTCGCAGAGCCGTGCGGCGGTCCGCTCAGGCGGGTCCGTGCTCGCGCAGCGCGGCGTGCAGGTCCTCGCGGCGCAGCACCCCGCACGGCCGCCCCTCGTCGTCGACGACCACGAACTGCCAGGCCGGGGTCTCCAGCACCCGCTCGGCGATCTCCTCGCCCGGTTCGGACGCCAGCAGCACCGACTCCGGTCGGATCGGCTCGGCGGCGTGCTCGGCGGGCGAGAACGGCGCGGTGGCGGCCAACTCGCGGGCGGCGACCTCGTCGAGCAACCCCGCGGCGACCCCGTCCGCGCGCACCAGCACCACACCCCGCCCGGCCGCGGCGGCCAGCGCGTCGGCGACCGGGCTCTCGGCGGGCAGTTGCAGCACCGGTCGCACGACGTCGGCCAGGGCGAGGCCTTCCGGCCAGCCGCGGCGCTGTTCGGCGGCCAGTTCCCCGCTCGCGCCCGCGACGACGAACCAGGCCGTGAGCACGCAGACCCCCAACCGCAGCCACCGGTCCGGGCTCTGTTCGGCCATCCCCCACAGCGCCCACGCGACCAGCAGCCCGGCGACCGCCCACCCGCCGACGACCGCGGCCCGGGTGCCCGTGCCGCGTCGACCGGTCAGTGCCCACACCCCGGCACGCAGCATCCGACCACCGTCGAGCGGAAGCCCGGGCAGCAGGTTGAACACGGCGACGGCGGTGTTGGCGAAGGCGCACTCGAGGACCAGCAGCCACACCGGCCCGCCCGCGGGGATGGCCAGCAGCGCGAGTCCGCAGCCACCGGCGAGCGCGATGGACACCGCCGGTCCGGCAGCAGCGACGACGCCCTCGTGACCGGGTCTGCGCGGGGTGCGAGCGATCTCGGAGAGGCCGCCGAGGAGGAACAGGCGGAGCCTGCGCACCGGGAGACCCAACCGCAGGGCGACGACGCAGTGGCCGAGTTCGTGGGCGAGGACCGAGACGCCCAGCAGGACGGCGAACGCAGCGGCCAGCAGGACCGAGGTGACCGTGTCCGCGCCGGGCATCAGCGAGCCGACCAGCGGCGCGTAGAAGACGACGACGGCGAGGGCACCGAGCCACCAGGACGGCGCGAGCACGACGGGCACGCCGCTGTAGCGGAACAGCAGCAGTCCGCCACCCGGGGCGGGGAGGTGTGTGGTGCCCGACACCCCGCACAGCGTAACCGGCCTGGTGTGGGACGCGGGTGATCCGCGGTGGTGGCCGGACACGGGCGGTGCGGTGCCGGGGGCTGTCGGTGGTCGACACTAGGGTTTGCGCCATGGCGACCGACACCGAACCCATCCCGGTACCGGCGGCGGGCCGCACGTCCCGGCGACGGCCAGCGCTGTCGCCGTCGCGGGCAGGTGACTTCAAACAGTGCCCGCTGCTGTACCGCTTCCGCGCCGTCGACCGGCTCCCGGAGACCCCGACCAAGGCCCAGGTCCGCGGCACCGTCGTGCACGCCGTGCTGGAGCGCCTCTACGGCCTGCCCGCCGCCGAGCGGCTGCCCGACGCCGCGCACGGCCTGCTGGAACCGACCTGGACGGACCTGCTGGCCGCCGAACCCGGCCTCGCCGCGATCTTCGAGGAGGGCGAGGACCCGGCCGACTGGCTGGCCACGGCCAACGGCCTGATCGACGGCTACTTCGCCCTCGAAGACCCCCGCCGCCTCCAGCCCGACGCCTGCGAACTCCTCGTCGAAACCGAACTCCCCTCCGGCGTCCTACTCCGCGGCTACATCGACCGCCTCGACGTCGCCCCCACCGGCGAAATCAGGGTGGTCGACTACAAGACCGGCACCGCCCCCCGCGAGATCGGCGAGGCCAAAGCCCTCTTCCAGATGAAGTTCTACGCCCTCGCCATCTGGCGCCTACGCGGCGAAGTCCCCCGCCAACTCCGCCTCATGTACCTGTCGGACCGCCAATCCCTTGCCTACACGCCGGACGAGGCGGAACTGGCCCGATTCGAACGCACCCTGGACGCCATCTGGACGGCGATCCTGCGCGCGGGCAAGACCGGGGACTTTCGTCCGAACAAGTCGAAGCTATGCGGCTGGTGTTCGCACCAGGCGCTTTGTCCTGAATTCGGGGGCACGCCGCCGCCCTATCCGGGCTGGCCGGAGCCGGACCCCGGTGAGGAATCCGCCCTGGACAGGGCAGATTAGGAAGACGGACGAGCCAGCCCACCCAAAGCTGGCCACCCGAGACAGCCCCGCCAGCCCAGCCACTGGACACTCGGAAGCCGAGGTGCCAGATGCTCGATGGGGCGGACCTGTTGTGCGTGGGGTGGCGGTGTCCGTAGCGTTGTGCGCTGCAGGGCCATGCTTTTCGGCCCCAGCTTTGCGGTCCTGCCACGGGCAGCGCAGGGGCCCCGCGCACAACAGGTTCGCCCCATCGAGCCCACCGCACCACAACGGAATCGGGCCCGATGCCGCAGGCGAGGCGCACGACAAGACCAGCTCGTCGCCTGGCGGCGACATTGCCCGCCGATCCGCGATTTAACTGCCAGCTCGATGTGGTGGACCTGTTTTGCGTGGGGCCCCTACGACAGCCGTGGCAGGACCGCAAAGCAGGGGCCGAAAAGCATGGCCCTGCAGCGAAGCGACGCTACGACTATCGTCCCCCCACACAAAACAGGTCCACCCCATCGAGCAGATGGCACCAGCGACTCCGAGTGTCCAGTGGCTGGCAATGCTGTCGGAGTCGGGTGGTTGGGCTGGCGGGGCTGGCTCGGCGGGCTGGGCTGACACCAGCGGCTTCCGGGGAGCGGCGGTGGGGCTGACAGGGCCGACTCGGGGGCTGGGTTGGGTGGGCTGACTCGGCGGGTTGAGGTGGCACCAGCAGCTTCCGGGGAGCGGTGGCCGAGTTGGCGGGGTCGACTCGGTGGGTTGGGCTGGCACCAGAGACTCCCGGGAGCCATGGCCGGGCTGGCGGGGTTGGCTCGGGGTCTGGGGCGGGCTTAGAGGTAGCGGTACACGTCTTCCAGCGACAGGCCGCGGCCCAGCATCAGGACCTGCACTCGGTAGAGCAGCTGTGAGATCTCTTCGGCCAGTTCCTCATCGCTCTGGTACTCGGCCGCGATCCAGACTTCGCCTGCTTCTTCGATGACCTTCTTGCCCTGTGCGTGGACGCCGTCGTCGAGGGCTTTTACTGTGCCGGAGCCTTCTGGGCGGGTCTTGGCGCGGTCGCTGAGTTCGGCGAACAGCTGGTCGAAGGTCTTCACGCCGGACGATCCTGCCATCCGGTGGTGGTGACCGCGCGCAGCAGGTCCTCGTCGAGGCCGACCAGGGAGTCGCGGAAGACGCGGCGGGGGCCTGGGGGGACCGGGACCTCGCAGGGGATCACCAGGACGACGCAGCCTGCCGCGGCGGCTGAGGTGGTGCCGGTGGGTGAGTCCTCGATCGCCAGGCACCTGGTGACGTCGACGCCCAGGGTGGCGGCGGCGAGTTGGTAGGGGTCGGGGAGGGGTTTGTTGCGGCCCGCGACCTCGTCGCCGCAGAGGGTGGTGTCGAAGTGGTGGCGGCCGAGGGTGTCGAGGGCCACCTCGGTGAGGGCGCGTTCGGTGGAGGTGACCAGGGCGACCGGCAGGCCGGTGGCCCGGACGGCGCGCAGGGCCTCGCGCGCGCCGGGGCGGAAGGTGAGGCGGGTGGCGAACAGCTCGCGCATCCTGGCCCCGATCCAGTCCATCGCCTCCCGGACGTCGGCCTCGGTGGGCACCCGGCCGACCCCGCCGAAGAGCAGGCCCATGCTGGTCGGGACGTTGCTGCCGACCATGGCCGCCCTGATCTCGGGGGTCAGCGGGGCGCCCAGCTTGAGCGAGTACTCGCTCAGCGGGATGTCCCACAGCTTCTCCGAGTCCAGCAGCGTGCCGTCCATGTCCCACAGCACCGCGGCCGGTAACCCCTCCACAGTGGACGGTC
The DNA here is from genome assembly GCF_016907695.1 of Actinokineospora baliensis. Classification (NCBI taxonomy): domain Bacteria; kingdom Bacillati; phylum Actinomycetota; class Actinomycetes; order Pseudonocardiales; family Pseudonocardiaceae; genus Actinokineospora; species Actinokineospora baliensis. Next base: position 5,978,241 of record NZ_JAFBCK010000001.1, read on the forward strand.
TCGTCACGGGGGCGTCCTCCACTCGCACGACGTCGCTGACCACCGGGCGCGCGCCCGGCCGGGCCGCGGCGTCGCGGCACGTCCCCAGCCTACGATCTCCCCCGCCGGGCGCGTAGCCGTAGGCTGACCCGGTGACCGACCCGGACCACCCGAACATGGCTGCCGACCGCGAGCCCTCGGCTCGGCAGGAGCTCGTCGACCCCGTCTTGGTGGCGGCGTTCGAGGGCTGGAACGACGCGGGCGACGCGGCGAGCACCGCGATCGAGCACCTGCAGCTGACCTGGGACGCCAGCCCGCTGCTGGAGATCGATCCGGACGACTACTACGACTTCCAGGTGACCAGACCGACCGTGCGCATGGTGGACGGTGTCACCAGGAGGGTCGAGTGGCCGACCACGCGGCTGTACCTGTGCAGGCCGCCCGGGTCCAACCGGGACGTCGTGCTGGTGCACGGCATCGAGCCCAACATGCGGTGGCGCAAGTTCTGCGCGGAGCTGCTCGGGCACATCGAGGAGCTCAACATCACCACCGTGGTGACGCTGGGCGCGCTGCTGGCCGACACCCCGCACACCCGCCCGGTCCCGGTGACCGGCACCGCCTACGACGCGACCTCGGCGGCCCGTTTCGGCCTGGAGCGCTCCCGCTACGAGGGGCCGACGGGCATCGTCGGGGTGCTGCAGGACGCCTGCGTGCGCGCCGGGGTGCCCGCGATCTCGATCTGGGCCGCGGTGCCGCACTACGTGTCGCAGCCGCCCTCGCCGAAGGCGACGCTGGCGCTGCTGCACCGGGTGGAGGAGGTGCTGGACGTGGAGGTGCCGCTGGGCACCCTGCCCGACCAGGCCGAGGAGTGGCAGCAGACGGTCAGCGAGATGGCCGAGGAGGACGAGGACGTGCGCAACTACGTGCGCGCCCTCGAGGAGCGCGGCGACGCGGAGGACACGCTCAACGAGACCAGCGGTGACGTGATCGCCGCGGAGTTCGAGCGGTACCTGCGCAGGCGCCGACCCGGCCGCGGCGGTTCCGGGCCCGGCCCCACCGGCGTGTGAACCGCGGCGCGACCGTCGTCGCGCTGTACGCGGGCGGGTTCCTGGGCCCGTTCGCCGGGGGCGTCGTCACCTCGATGCTGCCGGAGCTGGGTGCGGACTTCGGCGTGTCCACGCAGGTCGCGTCGTACTCGCTGACGGCCTACCTGGTGCCGTTCGCGGCGCTGATGCTGTTCTCCGGCACCTTGGGGGCGCGTTGGGGTGCCGCGCGCAGCGTGCGGGTCGCCTACCTGGTGTACGTGGCGTCGTCGGTGCTGTGCGTGCTGGCTTCGACGTACCCGGTCTTCCTGGCCGCGCGGGCGGTGCAGGGTGGGGCGAACGCGTTCACCACTCCCCTGCTGCTGGCCGCGATCGCGACGGTGACGCCGCCGGAGCGGCTGGGGCGTTCGCTCGGCCTGTTCGCGTCGCTGCAGGCCGCGGGGCAGACGAGCGCGCCGCTGCTCGGCGGGTTGGCGGCGGAGGTGAACTGGCGGCTGGCGTTCCTCGGGGTGGCCGCGGTGGCGGGGGTGCTGGCGTTCGCGGGGCTGCCGGAGCGGATGCGCGAGCGGCAGCGGACACACGCGACACTGCGATCGGCCTGGCGGCCTTCGGTGCTCAAGGCGGGGTGGCTCGCCCTGGCCGGTTGGGCATGTTTGGGCGGTATGTCGGTGTTGCTCGCGGTGCGCGCCGAGGACGCGTTCGGGTTGAGCGCGGCGGAGCGGGGCTTGGTGCTGACCGGTTTCGGCGTGGTCGGGCTGCTCTCGGCGCGGCCGGTGGGGCGGGCGATCGACCGGATCGGGGCGCGGCGGGCGGTGCTGATCGGGTCGGTCGCGGGCGCGGTACCGGTGGCGCTGGTGGGGACCTTGACCTGGTTGCCCGCGGTGGTGGTGCTGTGGGCCTCGACCGGGGTGGCGGCGCAGTTGGTGCTGACCGGGGTCAACGCGCTGGTGTTGGGAGGGGACGGTCCCAACCGGGCGGGCGCGGTGTCGGTCGTGCAGTCGTTGCGGTTCACCGGGGCCGCGGTGTCCCCTTTGGCCTTCACCCCGCTGTACCAGGTGACGCCGTGGCTGGGGTTCGTCGTGCCCGCGGTCCTGGTGACCGTGTCGGCGGTACTGCTGCTCGGCCGCCGCGAGGTCCCCTGACGCGCCCGCGAGCGGTCAGGGGACCTGGTCGCTACAGCTCGACGCCGAGCAGCGCGTCCACCGCGGCCTTGACCGCACCCGGTGCCGTCGGGTCCGCGCCGCCCTGGCCTGCCCACGCGTCGATCGCGGCGAGGGCGTTGGGGGTGTCCAGGTCGTTGGCCAGGTGGTCGCGCAGCCGGGCGATGACGTCCTGCGCCGGGGCGCCCGCCTCGGCGCTCACCGCGCCCCGCCAGCGCGCCAGCCGAGCCTGCCCCTCCGCGAGCACGTCGCCGGTCCAGGACCGGTCCGAGCGGTAGTGGCCCGACAGCAGCCCGAGCCGGATCGCCATGGGGTCGACCTTGTCGGCGCGCAGCCGGGACACGAAGACGAGGTTGCCGCGCGACTTGGACATCTTCTCGCCGTCGAGGGCGATCATCCCGGCGTGCGTGTAGTGCCGGGCGAACGGGTGCTGCCCGGTCAGCGCCTCGGCGTGCGCGGCGCTGTACTCGTGGTGCGGGAAGATCAGGTCCGACCCGCCGCCCTGCACGTCGATGCCGATCCCGAGCCGGTTGAGGGCGATGACGCTGCACTCGATGTGCCAGCCGGGGCGGCCGGGGCCGAGGTCGCTGTCCCAACTGGGCTCGCCGGGGCGGGCGGCGCGCCACAGCAGCGCATCGAGCGGGTGCCGCTTGCCCGCGCGGTCGGGGTCGCCGCCGCGTTCGGCGAAGAACCGGTTCATCGTCGGCTCGTCGTAGTTGGACTCGCCGCCGAAGCGGCCCGTGGCGGTGTGGTCGAAGTAGACGTCCGGGAACTCGGGGTCCTCGACCCGGTAGGCGGACCCGTCGGCGAGCAGCTTGCCGACCGAGGTGACGATCTCCGGGATGGACTCCACGGCGCCGATGTACTCGCGCGGCGGCAGCACCCGCAGCGCGACCATGTCCTCGCGGAAGAGCGCGGTCTCGCGCATGCCGAGGACCACCCAGTCGTCCTGGTCGCGCTCGGCGCGCTCGAGCAGCGGGTCGTCGATGTCGGTGACGTTCTGCACGTAGTGCACCTCGTGGCCGTTGTCGAGCCACTGCCGGTGCACCAGGTCGAAGGCCAGGTAGGTGGCCGCGTGCCCGAGGTGCGTCGCGTCGTAGGGGGTGATCCCGCAGACGTACATCGTCGCGGTCGGCCCGGGGGCGGTGGGTCGGACCTGTCCGGCGGCGGTGTCGAACAGCCGAAGCGGCCGAGGCGTGCCAGCGACCCGCGGCACCGGGTGGGATTGCCAAGTCTGCATGCTCCGACAGTAAACGCCCGGCGGGCCCCGGCAGGTGTGTGCCACGGGGTGGACGGTCGGTGGCCCGGCCCACCCTGCGCCATTGGTGTGACCCCCGTTACACCCGACCGGTGTGGGCGATCACCCTGGAAGGGGGCACGCGGCGGAAGGGGCGGACATGACCAATCCCGAGGAGACCAATTCCGAGGAGACGACCGGGCGGTTCCTGGTCCTGCTGGAGGACGGCGCGATCGAGGCGGGCACCCGGGCGCTGAACCAGATCGCGGGGGTGCGCACGGTCAGCACGGCCGAGGCGGCGGGCGCGGAGTTCCCCGGACCGGACGGGCTGGTGTTCGACCGGCTGGGGGTCGCGGTGATCGACGCCGACCCCGACCAGCTGACCGCGCTGGGCCTGGCGGTGGACCAGCCGGGCCCGATCGCGGCGCTGGAGCCGGAGCGGCGGGTGTACGCGATCGCCGCGCCCGCCGAGGAGGCGCCGCCCGCGGTCCAGGTGGACGAGTCGGTGTTCACCTGGGGGCTGCAGGCGGTCGGCGCGCACAAGAGCGCGGCGACCGGCAAGGGCGTGCGGCTCGCGGTGCTCGACACCGGGTTCGACGTCGAGCACCCGGAGTTCGCCGGGCGGGCGGTGACCACGGCGTCGTTCATCAACGGTGAGACGGTCGCCGACGGACACGGGCACGGCACGCACTGCATCGGTACCGCGGTCGGTCCGCGGACGCCGGGCGGCGGCGCGGGCTACGGGGTCGCCTACGAGGCGGACATCTTCGCGGGCAAGGTCCTGAGCAACGCCGGGTCCGGGTCCGACGGCGGCATCCTGGCGGGCATCGCGTGGGCGGTGTCGAACAACTGCCAGGTGGTGTCGATGTCGCTGGGCGCGGCGGTGCGGCCGGGGACCCCGTACTCGCAGACCTACGAGAAGGTGGCGAGCCGGGCGCTGGCGCAGGGCACGCTGATCGTGGCCGCGGCGGGCAACGAGTCGCGGCGGCAGGACGGCAAGATCAACCCGGTCGGGCACCCGGCGAACTGCCCGTCGGTGCTGGCCGTCGGCGCGATCGACGTGGCGACCGCGCTGGCCTGGTTCTCCTGCGGCACGGTCGACCTGGTCGGCGCGGTGGACGTGGTGGCGCCCGGGGTGGACGTGTACTCGTCGTGGCCCAGGCCGAAGAACCACAACCGGATCAGCGGGACCAGCATGGCGACCCCGCACGTGGCCGGGATCGCGGCGCTGATCTCGCAGGCGACCGGGGCCACCGGCTGGGAGCTGTGGGCGCGCCTGCACCAGTCCGGGCGCAGGCTGCCGCTACCCTCGGTCGACGTGGGTGCTGGTCTGGTGCAGGCTCCGTGAGCGTTCCGGTCCTCGTGACCGTCGACGACGACGCGCTCGGCGCGCTCGCGGCGGTGGTGGCGGCTTTGAAGTCCGCCGGGATGCGGGTCGACCGCGTCCTGCCGGAGATCGCCACCATCACCGGGGCGGCCGAGCCCGCCGTCTTCGCCGCGTTGCGCGCGGTGTCCGGTGTGGACGGTGTGGAGCGCGCGGGGCCGGGGTTCACCATCCCGCACCCGGGCAAGGGCGTGCAGTAGGTCGGGTCAGCGGCCCGCGCTGACGGCGTCGGCGAGGGCCGCGAACCCCGCTTCGGTCACCGTGATCGTCGCGCCGAGGCGGAGGTAGCCCCGACCGCCGTAGTAGTGCACCGCGGTTTCGATGCGGTGTTGGGTGCTGAGTTCGTCGTAGTAGCGATAGGCGTCTTCCGCGCTGGTGACCAGCCCAGGTGGCAGTGCGACCAAGCGCATCAGGGGTGCGTGGTGCGGGCTCGCTTGACCGTCCGCACCGACGGCGTCCGCGACGATCCGGACGCCTTTGTCCAGAAGCCGCGCGCTGGCCGCCACCGCGTCCCAGCCGCCGATCTCGTGCCAGAACGCCAGTCCGTCCGGCAGCGCCATCCAGGCCGTGTAGTCGGCGGTTCCCGCGTGGTCGAACCAGTCGGGGAAGCGCAGCGGGTGGTTGAAGGAGGGCACCAGCGGTCGGATCCGGTCGCGCCACGGTTCGGCGATGTGCAGGCCCGCGGTCGCCCTGGGCACGTAGGCCCACTTGTGGAAGTTGCCGACCCAGAAGTCCGCGCCGGTGTCGGCGGGGCGCTGGTCGAGGTGCCCGGGCACGTGCGCGGCGTCGACGAACACCGGCACGCCGTGTTCGTGGGCGAGGGCGACGACCCGCTCGACCGGGAGCACGAGCGCGGTGATCGAGGTGATGGCGTCGACGACGACCAGGCGGGTGGTCGGCCGCAGCCCCTCGGCGAACGCGGCCACGACCTCGTCGGCGGTGGCGTCGACCGGGAACGACACCTGGCGGACGCGCGCGCGGTCCTGGCAGGCGATCAGCACGGCCTGGTAGCCGTGGTCGGACACCAGGATCTCGTCGCCGTCGGCGAACGGGATCGAGGCCAGCGCGGTCGCCACCGCCTCGGTGACGTTGCGCACCAGGACCAGGCCGTCGGACCCGAGGAACTCCGCACCCGCGGCCCGCGCCCGCGCGACGAGCGGGATCGCCTCGACGCGGTGGAAGCGCATCGGGTTGGTCTCGGCGCGCTGGGCGAACCCGGCCCGCGCCTGGCGTACCGCGCGGGGAACCACGCCGACGCTGCCGGGGTTGAGGTGGTGGACGGCGGGATCGAGGTCGAAGCGCGCGTCGGTCACCCGGCCATCATGGCAGCGATCACCGGTCGGGCGGGTCGGGCTCCGGCAGGTTCTTGTGCGCGTCGGCGCGCACCGCGGCCCGGATCTGCTCGATGTTCTCCCGCAGCAGGTCCGAGATGAGCTCGTCGGTGCGCGGGTCGGCCAGCATCTCCAGGACCACGCGCACGGTGGCGTCGGTGACGGTGCCGACGACCTCGTCGTGGAACGGCATCCGCCGGAACAGGCCAGCCTGCGGGTCCTGCCGGATCTTCTCCAGCACCATCGCGCGGATCTCGGCGCGGTTCTCCTCCAGCGCGCTGGCCAGGTTGCGCGCGTAGTGCCCGGTCCGCAGAACGGACACAACCTCCTCCAGCACCGCCACCGTCAGCGGCTTCTTCACCACGTCGATCAGGACGCCGCCGAAGCGCGCCATCGCCCGGTGCGCCAACTCCTCGCCGACCGACCGGTCGACCGGTCGCCGCAGCCGGGTCAACTGGACGCCGATGCGCACCACGCGCAACAACCGGAAAGCCCGGAACCACAGGCTGGCGACCGGCACCATGCCGACCAGGTCGTACCAGTTGACCAGCACGAACCGGCGGGTGAAGCCCGCCGACCACCAGCGCGCGAGGAACTCGACGGCGAACACCGCGCACAGGCCGCGGTCGACCCAGGTGATCAGCCGGGCCCGGTCGGCTGGTGGGTGCCAGAACTTGAGGTAGACCAGCAGGCCCACCGCGAACAGGGCCAACAGGAGCATCACCCAGTCGTCCAGCGAGACGCGGTGCTTGCGCGGCGGGCTGATGACCATGGTGGAAACCTTTCACGCCGCCCCGCGCGCGGCCACTCGCGGGTGCTTTTCCACCCCGCCTTTCAGTGTCCATAAAGGACTCGACTCGTTACTCCCCCACCACAACGGCCGTCGATCGGTTGCCCGGTACCAGCGGTTCGGTCGCCGCGGTGGCACCGCCCGGGTAGGATTCGGCCGAACTCCGACTCCCCCTTTGGGCGATGGGCACCCGGTCCCCAGCCCCCGGTTCGAGGACGTGACCGCATGAGCGCACCGGGTTTCGCCCACGAGGCACTGGTCTACCGCGACGAACCGGGCTACCTGGACGCCGCGGCGGGCTTCGCGCGGGAGGGGCTGCTGGCGGGTGAAGCGGTGTTCGCGGTGCTGCCGCCGCAGGGCGACAAGCTGCTGCGCGAGGCGCTGGGCGCCCGCGCCGACGAGGTCACCTTCATCGACGCCCGCGAGGTCGGCCGCAACCCGGCGCGGCTGATCCCCACCATCCGCGCGCACGTCACCGACCGCCCGGCCCGCGGCGTCGCCGAGTCCGCGTGGACCGGTCGCGCCGAGGCCGAGTACGCCGAGGTGATCCTGCACGAGGCGCTGATCAACCTGGCCTTCGAGGAGGCCGCGACGCTGCGGCTGGGCTGCCTGTTCGACGGCACCGCGCTGCCCGCGGCCGTGCTCGACGCCGTCGCCCACACCCACCCGGTGGTCGTCGACGGCGCCCGCGCGGTGAGCCCGGTGTTCGACCACGGCTACGCCCACCACCACTTCGCCGCCGACCTGCCCGCGCCCGCCGAGGTGACCGACATGGTCCACTTCTGCCTCGACGACCTGCCCGAACTGCGCGACCTGGTCGGCGTGCGCGCCAAGCAGTTCGGCATCCCCCGGGCCAGGGCGCTCGACCTCACCCTGGCCACCAACGAGATGGTCACCAACAGCATCTGCCACGGCGGCGAACGCGGCACCCTGCGCCTGTGGACCGACGCCGACACCCTGGTCTGCGAGATCACCGACAGCGGCCACATCGCCAACCCCCTGGTCGGCAGGATCGCCCCCCTGGCCTCCATCCAGGGCGGCCGGGGGGTGTGGCTGGCCAACCAGCTGTGCGACCTGGTGACCATCCGCTCCCGCGAAACCCAGGGCACCACCGTCCGCCTCCACGTCCGCCGCTAGCCCGCTGATGGCCTCGATCGCCCCATGCACGTCAAGCATGGGACCGCTGGTCCGTGGATGCGTGAACGGGACTTCAACGGCAACTTGGTAGCCATCCAACTGGGGCCAATCGCTCTGCGGCTTTCGCTGTACTTTCAGCCACTGCGGCCGATGTTTGGCGCGTTTTAGAGCTCGTGAATACCGTAGCTCGAAGGCTGGCCAATCCGACTGCGCCAGTCACCACGACACTCACCCGGTCAGCCAGGCCTAACTCCCTTTAGGTAGAAATCCACTGCACTGGTCACCCGTTCCCACAAGAACGATTTTCCCGCCTCCTCTGGCCGCACCAACTCATTCTCCAGCACGGTCACACCCCACTGCTCCAATTTGGCCAAACTCTCCCCAAAGGCCGGATGGGCTGCCAGGGTTGACTTGACGTAAGGTGCAAGGTAGGTAGGAATCCGGAAGCTGAGAGCTTCGTTGAGCACTCCCAGGGCGAAGTTGTCAGAGATGCCCGCTGCCCATTTGTTCACCGTGTTAAAGGTTGCAGGACAGACCAGCGCAGCATCAGCTTTCGGGAGTGATCGGGAATCGTCAGGGTGACGTGGTGTGCTCTGTACCGGGAAGCCGGTCTGTGCGGCCAAGGCTTGCAGATCGATCCACTCGGCAGCTGTCGGCGTGGGGATCACGCAGACCCGCCAACCGAGAGGCTGAACGAGAGCAATGAGGCTGCCCAGGTCGCGGATAGGTGGTGCGGCACAGCCGACCAGGTACAGCACCGGATCAGACATGGACACCTGCCCGCTGGGCGAGTGCCCGCAGCCCCGGAGTGCTGTTGCGCTGCTCCCGACCGAGCAATGTCCGGATGACTTCGTGGGCTCCTACGTTGCGAGAGACGGCTTGCTTGGCGACCCGTTCCGCTTCGAGTAGGTGCAGTACGGCTAGGCCGTCATCCTGTCTGTTGGTAGCGGCGCGGCTGAGATCCAGGTGTACCTGGGAGCGGCGGCCGATGAGCACCAGGGGCAAGCGGTCGGTGTCCAGTGCTGCGCTGAGCTCTTGAGCTTGGTCATCGTCACCGAGCTGTACGGCAACAGTCAGCTCGTGGATGGCCACGTTGGTACGGCCGAAGCCGGTCCACAACCAATTGCCGTCACCACCGAGGTCATCGGCCAGCTGGTGGGCCTGGGTCAGCAGTTCCCGAGCGCTCCGGCGTTGCTCACTGCGGGCGGCCATTACTGCCGACAGCAGGAGGAGCGAACCGCGAGCCGAGACGATCAGCCGACCGTCTTCCTGCTGCCGCGCAGAAGCCAACTCATCCGCAGCGCTGGCAGCAGTGTCCTGGGCATCGGCGAGATGGCCGCTGCGCAGCTGGGCACAGGCCACCTGGTAGCGGGCTGCGGCGATCAGAGCCGGGGCATCGGCTTCCCGGGCGGCTCGTTGTGCCCGGTCAGCGGTCACCCATGCCGTGTGCACATCCCCGAGCTTGGTGGCCAACTTGGCAGCCGCGATGTAGCTGCTAGCAGTCCGCACGGCCGCAGTACGGCTCGCAGTCTGGTTGTCCAGCTGGAGCAGTAGCGGGGGTAGGAGTCGGGCTGTGGCCTCGTAGTCAGCGTGCTGGTAAAGCTGGTGCGCCTGGTTGACGAGCGGGGCTAGCGCCACCCCATCTGGCAAGTGGTCGGTCTGCCCACCTGCCAGCATCCGGCGCAGAGGACCGAGTACCGGTGGCGACTGCGATGGATGAGCCACGGGGGACGGACTGCTGCGAACCCGGGACGACCCGAACAACGCCTGTAGCTCACTTCGGTCCATTCCGAGCAGCGCGGCTAGCTTGGGCCACAAGTAAGGCTGGGGCTCGTTGCGTCCGGCTTCCCAGCGGTAGACGGTTATGCGGTCGATGTGCAGTTTCGCGGCCAAGCTCTCCTGGGTGTAACCCGCTGCCTTACGCAGCCGGGCCAGAGGGGAACGGGGCGGTGCCATGCCCTTCAGTGTCCCACACGGTCAGTAGGCAGTCGTTTACGCAGTTCATAGGTGGTTGTGCATAGTTCGTGTCGCCGGAATGCCGCTCAAGTGCGCTGTATCCAGCCCGCGCGAACCGCAATGGTCAAAACCAAGACACCCGGTACTAGTTGAGCCCCCTCCCGTACAGGACGACTGAGCCACGTCCATGACCCCGGTGTGCGGGGGTGTGGTCGCTAGTGCCGGGTGTCGCCGACCTGCTGACTGAGCCTTGCGGGAGCCGCACCATGTCTGGATCGGGCATCACCGTTGCCGATGCACTGCTCAGGTATCCCGAGTTGTCTGACCTGGTACTGGTCCAAGATGCCGGGTGGGGGTTCCGGTTGTTGGTCGATCCGGACGGCGCTCTGGTGGGTCTGGTGGGCACTCGCCATGTCCGGCGCTACACCGATGCCCTGTGGATCTGTTGTCCTCCTCGAGAGTGGACACCTGTCACCCAGGGCCGAGGTAGCTCGGGAACTCACCCGGCAGCTGCGGCGCACTTGCGATCATGGCCACCGGTGAGCAGTTGGCTACAAGACATTGCGGGCCGCAGAACAAGATGACTCGGAGCCCGTGACGCGGAAGACGTTTCGGGAGCAACAGTCCCGTCCACGGGACGGAGGGCAGTCCCCGGCAGGGTGACCTACCTCTGTGGCTCACGGAGCCACAGGACATGCCCCAGACAGCAGGAAGCCCCGGCCTCCTGACGGAGACCGGGGCAACCGGTGTGACCTGAACTGACCTGCTTGACCTTGTCCCTAGAGACGATTGTTCGAGTAGGGGCGGTCCTGGTCGGGCTTGTCGGATTCGAACCCCAGGGCCGCAGCGGGCCTGCCGCGAAGCGGATGTCGCAGCCTCTCGATCACCCACCAGCGCACCCCGGCGCTTCCCCTGCCGCGCCGACCAGCCGTCCCGCGCCAACCCCGCACGCCAACCGGGCAGCCTCACGGATGCGTCCATCCGACACCAGCCCCGGCGTGCCGAAGGACAGGGCGAAGTAGCCCAACTCCTCGACCATCCACCGGATCTCCGCACCCCCGGCGCTTCTGGGGGCGCGCAGTCCAGTCCGCACCGCGCTAGACCCGCCCGCTCACCCGGAGATGGCCTCGATCGCCTTGAGGATGCGCTTGTCCGACACGGGCCCCGGTGTGCCGAGGGTCTGGGCGAAGTAGCTCACCCGCAGCTCCTCGATCATCCACCAGATCTCCCGCACCTCCGGTGCTTCCCTGGCGCTGGGCCGCAGCCGCTCGACGGCCTCGTGGTAGGCGTCTTCGAGGTCTTGGACGGTGTGCATCCAGGTCCGGTCGCGGTCTGGGCGTTCGGGGAGTTTGTCCAGTCTGCGGTCCATCGCGCGCAGGTAGCGTTCCAGGTCGGGCAGGCGGGTGAGGCCGGTGGCGGTGGCGAAGCCGGGGAAGACCAGGCCCGCTAGTTGTTCGCGCAGGTCGCGCAGGGGCTCGACGAAGATCGGGCCCTTGGTGCGGTCCAGTCGGGCTTGGACCTCGTTCCAGGCGATGACGACCTTGCGGACCCGGTCGAGCACTTCGACGGTGGTTTCGTTGAGGCCGCGTCGGACGTGCTCGCGCAGGGTGGTGAAGGCCGCTTCGGTCCAGGCCGGGCCGCCCGCAGTGGTCATCAGGTGGTCGACGGCGGCGTCGACGCAGTCGGCCAGCAGGGCTGGGACGCCGCCGTGCGGGTTGTGCGAGAGGGCGAGTTTCGCCTGGTTGGACAGCGACCGGATGACGTACTTGGTGGGGGCGGGGACGGTGAGCAGCAGCAGTCTGCGGGTGCCCTGCCACATCGCGGCCCGCTGGTCGGCCACCGTGTCGAGCATGCGGACCGCCACCGTCGCGCCCTCGTCGACCAGCGCCGGGTACGCGGTGACGACGAGCCCGTTCTGCTGGGTGCGGGCGACCTTCGGCAGCGCGCCGATCGTCCACGTGGTCAGGCCGCGCTTCTCCAGGTCCACCGTGGCTTCGGCCAGCGACGCGCGAAGTTGGGTCTTGAGCTGGTCTTTGAGCGCGGTCAGGTCCTTGCCCTGCGCCAGGGTCTTCTCGCCGTCGACGATCTGGAAGGTGGTGCGCAGGTGGTCGGGCACGGCGGAGAGCTGCCAGGCGTCGCGGGGGATCACGACGCCGGTGAGCGCGCGCAGTTCGCGGCCGATCGCCTCGGGCAGGGACTCCTCGTCGGCGCGCAGGCGGGCGACGACGGCTTTCGCGAAGTCCGGCACGGGGACGAAGTTGCGGCGCAGGGGTTTGGGCAGCGAGCGGATCAACGCGGTGACGACCTCTTCGCGTTGACCGGGGACCTGCAGCGAGAACCCGTCGCCTGCGAGCTGGTTGAGCACCGCGATCGGGACCTTCGCGGTGACGCCGTCGTCGGCGCGGCCCGGCTCGAAGCGGTAGGTCAGCGGTAAGGTCAACCCCTGTTGGCGCAACGCGTCGGGGAAGTCCTGCTCGCTGATGTCGCCCGTGGTGTCGTTGACCAGCATGGACTTGGAGAAGGTGAGCAGGTCCGGGGCCTCGTGGCGGGCCTTCTTCCACCAGGTGTCGAAGTGCCTGGCGGAGACGACGTCAGCCGGGACGCGCTGGTCGTAGAACTGGAACAGGGTCTCGTCGTCGACCAGGATGTCGCGGCGGCGGGCCCGGTGCTCGAGTTCCTCCACCTCGCGCAGCAATGCGCGGTTGTCGCGGAAGAAGTGGTGGCGGGTCTGCCAGTCCCCCTCGACCAAGGCGTTGCGCAGGAACAGGTCCCGCGACATCTCCGGGTCAATCTGTCCGTAGTGGACTTTGCGGTCGACCACGATCGGCAGCCCGTAGAGGGTCACCCGCTCGGTGGCCACGACCGAGCCCTGCTTGGCCTCCCAGTGCGGTTCGCTGTAGGTGCGCTTGAGCAGGTGCCCGGCGAGCGGCTCGACCCACTCCGGCTCGATCCTGGCGCAGATCCGGCCCCACAGCCTGGTCGTCTCCACCAGTTCCGCCGACATCACCCAGCGCGGGGGTTTCTTGAACAGCGCCGAACCGGGGAAGATGGCGAACTTCGCGTTGCGGGCGCCGACGTACTCCTTGCCTGCCGGGTCGCGGAACCCGATGTGCGACAACAACCCCGACAGCAGTGCTATGTGGACGTTCTGCGGCGCCGCGGGCACCTCGTTGGCGGTGACGCCGAGCTGGCGGGCGACCTGGCGCAGCTGGGAGTGGATGTCCTGCCACTCGCGGATCCGCAGGTAGTTCAGGAACTCCGCCTTGCACTGCTTGCGGAACCTGTTGCCGGACAGCTCTTTCTGCTGTTCGCGCACGTACTGCCACAGGTTCAGGTAGCTGACGAAGTCCGAGTCCGGGTCGGCGAAGCGGGCGTGCTTCTCCGCCGCCGCTTGCTGTTTCTCCTGCGGCCGCTCGCGCGGGTCCTGGATGGACAGCGCGGCCGCGATGACCATGACCTCGGTGACGCACCCGGCCTGGTCGGCCTCGATCACCATGCGCGCCAACCGCGGGTCCACCGGCAGCTGGGCGAGCTTGCGGCCCAGCGCGGTGAGCCGCTTGGCCGGGTCCTTCTCCGCCGGGTCCAGCGCGCCCAGTTCCTGCAGCAACTGCACCCCGTCGGCGATGTGGCGGCGGTCCGGCGGGTCGATGAACGGGAAGTCCGCCATCTCACCCAGGTCGGCGGCGCTCATCTGCAGGATGACCGAGGCCAGGTTGGTGCGCAGGATCTCCGGGTCGGTGAACTCGGGCCGGGCCAGGAAGTCGTCCTCGGCGTACAACCGGACGCAGATGCCGTCCGAGGTGCGCCCGCAGCGGCCCTTGCGCTGGTTGGCCGAGGCCTGCGAGACCGGTTCGATCGGCAGCCGCTGCACCTTGAGCCGGTTGCTGTAGCGGGAGATGCGCGCGGTACCGGGGTCGACGACGTACTTGATGCCCGGCACGGTCAGCGAGGTCTCGGCGACGTTGGTGGCCAGCACGACCCGGCGACCGCTGTGCGGCTGGAAGACCTTGTGCTGCTCGCCGCTGGAGAGCCGCGCGTACAGCGGCAGGATCTCGGTGCCGCGCAGGTTCCGACCCGCGAGCGCCTCGGCCGTGTCGCGGATCTCGCGCTCGCCGGAGAGGAACACCAGGATGTCGCCCGGCCCCTCCGCGCAGAGCTCGTCGACGGCGTCGAGGATGCCCTGGGTCTGGTCGCGGTCCGGGTCGGCGTCGGGGTCCTCCGGGTCGACCAGCGGCCGGTAGCGGACCTCCACCGGGTAGGTGCGGCCGGACACCTCCACGATCGGGGCGTCGCCGAAGTGCCGGGAGAACCGCTCCGGGTCGATCGTCGCCGAGGTGATCACGACCTTGAGGTCCGGTCGCCTCGGCAGCAGCCTGGCCAGGTAGCCGAGCAGGAAGTCGATGTTGAGGCTGCGCTCGTGCGCCTCGTCGATGATGATCGTGTCGTAGGCCGAGAGCAGCCGGTCGTTCTGGATCTCGGCCAGCAGGATGCCGTCGGTCATCAGCTTGACCAGGGTGCGGTCGCCGACCTGGTCGGTGAACCGGACCTTCCAGCCGACCGTCTCCCCCAGCGGTGTGCCGACCTCCTCGGCGACCCGCTCGGCGACGGTGCGCGCGGCGATCCGGCGCGGCTGGGTGTGCCCGATGAACCCGCGCACCCCGCGCCCGAGCTCCAGGCAGATCTTGGGCAGCTGGGTGGTCTTCCCGGACCCGGTCTCCCCGGCGACGATGACGACCTGGTTGTCGCGGATGGCGACGAGGATGTCGTCGCGGCGCTGGCTGACCGGCAGCTCCGCCGGGTACTTCAGCGCGGGTACCGAGGTGCGGCGGCGCTCGACGCGCGCGCGGGCAGCTTCGACCTCTTCGGCCACCTTGCCGAGGGTGGCCTGCCTGCGCTGCGGGTCCCTGGTCTTGCGCAGCCCGTCGAGCCTGCGCGCCAGCCGCCGCTCGTCCTTGAGCATGAGCTCGGGCAGGGCGGCGCGCAGGTCGGCGAGACCCACCGTGGTGTCGGTACTCATTTGCCCCCAAGCCTAGGCAATGCCCCGGGTCGGGTTCACCTCGGTTTATCCGGTGCGGCGGCTCACCCGGTCCTGGCGGCTCACCCGGTCCCGGCGGCTCACCTGCACACAACCTCCACAAGCCGCGCGGGACTGGCGCACACGCGGTGCTTACAGTCACCCCATGGGGAACAAGCGCCGGGTCCTGGTGGTCGAGGACGAGCTCACCATCGCCGAGTCGGTCGCGGCCAGGCTGCGCGCCGAGGGCTTCGAGGTGGACCTGGCCCACGACGGCCCGGCCGGGGTCGAGACCGCCGAGCGGGCGCGGCCGGACCTGGTGGTGCTCGACGTGATGCTGCCGGGGTTCGACGGGCTGGAGGTGTGCCGCCGGGTGCAGGCGCGCCGCCCGGTCCCGGTGCTCATGCTCACCGCCCGCGACGACGAGACCGACCTGCTGGTCGGGCTCGGCGTGGGCGCCGACGACTACATGACCAAGCCGTTCTCGCCGCGGGAGCTGGTGGCCAGGGTGCACGCGCTGCTGCGCCGGGTGGAGCGGGCCGCGCAGGCGGACCCGGACCAGGCGATGACCGTGGTCGGCGACCTGGAGGTCGACCCGGTGCAGCGGCGGGTCCGCCGGGCCGGGGTGGCCGCGCACCTGACCCCGATCGAGTTCGACCTCCTGGCCTACCTGGCCGCCCGGCCGCGTGCGGTGCAGCCCAGGGAGCGGCTGCTCGCCGAGATCTGGGGCTGGGGTGACGCGGCGGGCACCCGGACCGTGGACAGCCACGTCAAGGCGCTGCGCCGCAAGCTGGGCGCCGACCTGATCCGGACCGTGCACGGGGTGGGGTACGCGCTGGAGGTGGCCGGGTGAGCACGCTGCGCGGCCGGGCGCTGACGGTGCTGGAGCTGCTGCCCCGCCCGCTGGACCCGGTCCGCTCGATGAAGTTGAAGATCTGCATCCTGCTGGTCGCCTCCGGCACCGTCGGCCTGGCCTACTTCTGGCTGGACGTGGGCTGGATCCCGGCGACGAACTCGGTCATCGCGATCGTCGGCGCGGTGGTGGTGTCGCAGGTGCTGGCGCACGGGATGACCAGGCCGCTGCGCGACATGACCTCCGCGGCCAAGGCGATGGCCAGGGGCGATTACTCGCGCCGGATCCGGGTCACCGCCCGCGACGAGGTCGGCGAGCTGGGCCGGGCGTTCAACCAGATGAGTGCCGACCTGGAGGCGGCCGACCGCAACCGGCGCGAGCTGATCGCCAACGTCTCGCACGAGCTGCGCACCCCGATCGCGGCGCTGCGGGCGGTGCTGGAGAACGTGGTGGACGGGGTGAGCGAGCCGAACCCGGCGACCATGCGCACCGCGCTCGCCCAGGCGGAGCGGCTGAGCAGGCTGGTGACCGAGCTGCTCGACCTGTCCCGGATCGACGCGGGCGCGCACCCGCTGCCCCGCGAGGACGTCGAGGTCGAGCCGCTGCTGGCCGAGGTGGTCGCCGAGGCCGAGGTCAACGCGGCCGCGGTTGGCCGCTCGATCCGGTTCACCACCACCGTCGCCCCCGACGCGCACACGGTGGCCGCCGACCGCGAGCGGCTGCACCAGGTGCTGGTCAACCTGCTCGACAACGCCGTCCGGCACGGGCCTGCCGACGGCCGGGTCTGGGTCAGCGCGGCCCGCTCGACGGCTGGCGTGCTGCTGGAGGTCCGCGACGAGGGGCCCGGCATCGCCGTCGCCGAACGCGACCTGGTGTTCCGCCGCTTCACCCGGGGTGAGAAGGCCCGCGGCGGCGGCACCGGGCTCGGCCTGTCCATCGCCCGCTGGGTGGTGGAGCTGCACGGCGGCACGATCGCGGTCGTCGACTCCACCCGGGGTTGCCGCATCCGGATCACCCTGCCCGGCTAGCGAGTCCGTGTCGGACGGTCCGGCCGCCCGGTTCCCCTCGGTACGGTGGCGGGCGTGGCAACGGAGACCGACATCGTCGTAGTGGGCGCGGGACTGGCCGGGCTGGCTGCGGCCAAGACGCTCACCGCGGCGGGCCGCGAGGTCGTGGTGGTCGACGCGGACGAGGCCCCCGGTGGCCGGGTGCGGACCGACCGGGTGCGCGGGTTGCTGCTCGACCGCGGCTTCCAGGTCCTCAACGCCGGTTACCCCGCCGTCCGCGAACTGCTCGACGTGGACGCGCTCGACCTGCGCCCGTTCCTCCCCGCGGCGATGGTCAGCGACGCTGCGGGACTGCACCTGCTCGCGGACCCGGTCCGCGAGCCGAGCCGGTTGCGCGACACGCTGCGTGCCCCTGTCGGCTCGCTCACCCGCAAGATGATGCTCGGCGCCTACGCGGCAGCTCTCGCCGCGGCCCCGGCCAAGACACTGCGCGATCGCGACGACCGCCCGTTCCGAGTCCGGCTGGCCGACTACGGCATCACAGGCCCGCTCTATGAACGATTTGTCCGCCCGTTCCTCGCGGGAGTCTTCCTCGACCCGGACCTCACCGTCCCTAGTCGCTTCGCCGAGTTCGTGGTCCGTTCGTTCGCGCGCGGCCCTATAGGCGTACCGGCAGCTGGTATGCGCGCCATCCCGGACCAACTCGCGGCGGGACTACCGCTGGACGCCATCAAGTACAGCTACCCGATCCGCGAGGTCGAACCCGGCCGCGTCACAGGGGATTTCGGCACCATCACCGCCCGCCACGTGGTCGTCGCGGTGAACGGGACGGCGGCACACCGGCTCTTGGGCGACCGCGTCCCGGCCCCCGCAACCCGTGGGTGCCTCACCTACTACCACTTGGCGGACTTCCCCCCGATCCCCGAAGCCGCGATCACCATCGACGGAGATCACCGCGGCCCGGTCATCAACACGATCGTGTTGACCAACGCCGCACCCGAATACGCCCCTGGTGCCACTTTGGTCTCCTCGACCGTCTTGGGCATAGAGGACCCGGGTGAGGCCGCGGTGCGCGCACACCTCGCGGCGATCTACCACCAGGACACCACAGCGTGGGAACACGTTCGCACTTACCGGATCCCGGAAGCGCTGCCTGTCCACACTGGCCCCTTGCGCCGGGCCACCGCCCTGGGCGACAACCTCCACGTGTGTGGCGACCACCGGGACACCCCGTCCATCCAGGGCGCGTTGGTCTCGGGCCGCCGCACCGCCAAGGCGATCCTGGACGGCTATTAAGGCCGCCGATCGAAAGCGCTGCCGTTTCCCGAGCTTGCCCCCACAATGTGGGGATGGTGGCACCTGAGCGGGCAATGCGCGTCCTCGTCGTGGACGACGACGAGGACTTGGTCGACCTCATGGAGATGTGTCTGACCACCTATCAAGGCTGGGACGTCCAAGCGGTCACCTCGGGCATCGAGGCCCTGGAGCGCTGCAGGATGGATGCCCCGGACGCCGTCCTGCTCGATGTGGACATGCCGGTCCTCGACGGCCCCGGCGTCCTCGCCGCGCTGCGCGCCGACCCCAGCACCTGTGCCGTACCGGTCGTGTTCGTGACCGGCGCGGCCGAGCCGGACCTCAACCAGCGGCTCTGCGCCCTGGGCGCCGCCGCGGTCCTGTCCAAGCCCTTCGACCCGCGCCGGATCGGCGCCGAGGTCGCGCTGATCCTCGGCTGGTAGTCACCACCAGGGCCGGTCTTCGTCCTCTGGCCCGTCCGCGGGCAACCGCACCTCGAACACGCTGCCGCCGCCGTCCGCGGGGAACGCCCGAATCGACCCGCCGTGCGCCTCCACGATCCCCCTGGTGATCGCCAGCCCCAGCCCAGCGCTGCCCGCCTGCCGCTGCTTGGGCACCTCGAACTGCACGAACGGCTCGAAGATCGCCTCGAGGTGCTCGGCGGGCACCCCCGGTCCCCGGTCTCGCACGGTCACCGTGGTCCAGTTGCCCCGGTGGTCGGCCGCCACCTCCACCTTCGTACCCGGCTCCGACACGCGCACCGCGTTGGCCAGCAGGTTGGTCAGCACCTGCACCAGGCGGTCGGCGTCGCCCCGCAGGTGCAGGGCGGGGCAGGTGACGGCGATCGGGACCTTCCCCGTGCGGCTGGCGTGGTCCACCGAGTGCACCGCCTGGTCGACCACCTCGGCCAGCGACACCGCGGCGAAGCTCAACCGCAGGTCGCCGCGGCGCATCCGGTGCAGGTCGAGGACATCGGTGGACATCCGGACCAGGCGGTCGGCGTTGCGGGCGGCCATGGTCACGAGCCTGCGGTGCGGTGGCGCGAGGTCGCCGAAGTCGCCGGAGAGGGCCAGCTCCAGGGAGCCGCGGATGGAGGTCAGCGGGGTGCGCAGCTCGTGGCTGAGCACCGAGACGAAGTCGGTGCGGGCGCGGACGGCCTCGTGCTCCCACTGGGAGGCCTGCACGACCGCGCACTCCAGTTCCACCCAGGCCGCGAGGTCGCGCAGGAGCTCGCGCTCGGCGTCGTCGAGCCTGCGGGGCGCCATGTCGACCACGCACAGCGTGCCGACCAGGTGGCCGGAGGGCCCGGCGATGGGCTGACCGGCGTAGAAGCGGATGTGCGGGTCGCCGACGACGTGCGGGTTGTCGGCGAAGCGCGGGTCAGCGGTGGCGTCCGGGATCTCCATCATGGTCGGCTCGGTGATGGCGTGCGAGCAGAAGGAGACGCTGCGGTGGGTCTGCTCGGCGTCGAGGCCCACGCAGGACTTGAACCACTGGCGGTCCACGTCGACCAGGCTGACCAGGGCGATCGGCACGCCGAGCAGGCGCTGGGTGAGCCGGGTGATCCGGTCGAAGCGCTCCTCGCGCGGGGTGTCGAGCAGGCGCAGCGCCTTGACCGCGGCCAGCCGCTGGATCTCGGAGTCCCACCCGGCACCGGACACCCGGCCCCCTCCCCTCGCCACCGATCTCCCCACCGAGTATCGAGGCGCTGACCTGGCCGTTCACCCCCGGACCGGAGGTACGCCCGATCGAGTGACACCGGCGGGAAGCCGACCCGGCGATCTCGAACAGGCGAACGAGTGTTCTAATTCACCGGATTCACCAGGCGTCGTGAGAGGGAGTGGATCTTGTCCACCGAGACCGAGATCGAGCAGGCGGAGACCGTGGCGACCGACGAGTCGTCGACCCCCGCCGCAGCGCCCGAGCAGGTGGCCGTCGCGGAGCAACCCGCGAAGAAGCCGAGGGCGCCGCGCGCCCAGAGCACCGCGAAGAAGACCCGCACGGTGGAGTTGACCCTCACCGTCACCGGCACCGCCGAGGGCGAGTGGCAGGCCGAGCTCAGCCAGGCGGGCAAGCGCGTGCTGCAGGGCCTCAGCGTCCCCGCGGCCGCCGTGTCGCGGGCCGCCGCCGAACTGCACGAGGACATCTCCAAGGCCATCGAGACGGTGATCGACGCCGCGCGTGAGCAGCACCGCGCGCGGATGGAGGAGCTCGAGGCGGAGCTGTCCAAGGTCAAGGCAGCGCTGGCCGACCTGCAAGAGGGCTGAGTCCGATCACGAGGAGGGCCGTCCACCCGAGGGTGGGCGGCCCTCTTGCCGTCTACCGGCCCGTGAACTTGGCCCGTCCAGCGCCCTCGGCGAGGAACGAGCGGACACCTTCGCGCAGGTCGTCGGTGTCGAAGAAGGCTGAGGCGATCGCAGTGGTGTTGGCGTTCGCTTCAGGGAGCCCGCCGGTCTCGTAGTGGCGCAGGATCTGCTTGGTGGCCGCGTGTGCACAGGTCGGCCCCTCGGCGAGCAGCGTCGTGTACGAGAGCGCGGCCTCCTCGAACTCCTCTTCGGGGAAGACCTCGTTGACGACGTTCCAGGCGTTCAAGGTCTCGGCGTCGTACTTGTCGCCGGTGAGCACCATCTCCTTGGCCCTGGCGACGCCCGCGCGAGCGGCGAGCCGCTGGGTGCCGCCCATCGTCGGGGTCACGCCGATGACGCTCTCCACCAGGCCGAACCGGGCGTGCTGCACGGCCAACAGCAGGTCGCACGCCAACGCCACCTCGAACGCCCAGGTCAGGCAGAGCCCGTGGGCGGCGAACACGGTCGGGCAGTCGAGCGCGGCGATGCGCTCGGGAAGCTCCCGCATCACGTCGAACAGCGCCTTCGCCTCGTCCGCCGAACGCTGCGCCGCGAACAGGGCCACGTCGACGCCCCCGCTGACGATCTCGCCGGTCGCCCGGATGAGCACCGCTCGCGGCGGGTTCGCCTCGATGTCGTCGAGCGCGGCGGCGAACCCCTCGTGCAGCGCGACGGTGTAGAGGTTCAACGGCGGGTCGTCGACCGTGAGCACCGCGACCGCACCGACCCGCTCCAACACCACACCCACGGCGTTCCTCCTCGTGTCCGACCTGGCTCATGGCTATCACGCCGACCACCGGCCCGCCGATCACGCGGCTGCTCGGACCGGGTCGCCGGGGTGTCGGTGCGCGCTTCTACAGTGGTGGCTCACCGAGGTGGGGATGGGCATGACGGCGACTCAGGACGCGACGACGCGGGACGGCCTTGGCGACGGGATCGACCCGGCGCGGCTGCGCGAGTGCCTGGCCGTGCTCGCCGAGGTCGAGTTACTGCCGCCGGAGCACCCGGACGCGGTCGCGGTGCGGCGGGCCACGGCGGGGGTGTTCAAGGAGGTCCGCAGGCGGCGCAAGGCGGAGCGGCGCGCGGCGGTCACCGAGGCGGACCGGGCGGTCACCGCGGCGACCGCGACCGGCGCGCCGAACCGGATCGACGACGAGACCCAGGGCATCCCGCTGGTGTCGAGCACCCCGGGCGCCTCGGCGGGCACCCTCCTGCGCGCCCGTTCCTGCTACACCTGCAAGCAGCGCTACCACCAGGTCGACGCGTTCTACCACCAGCTGTGCCCGAGCTGCGCGGAGCTCAACCGGGACAAGCGCGACGCGCGCACCGACCTCACCGGCCGCACCGCGCTGCTCACCGGCGGCCGCGCCAAGATCGGCATGTACATCGCGCTGCGGCTGCTGCGCGACGGCGCGCACACCACGATCACCACCCGGTTCCCGCGCGACGCGGTCCGCCGCTTCGCCGCGATGCCCGACGCCGGGGACTGGCTGCACCGGCTGCGCGTGGTCGGCATCGACCTGCGCGACCCGGCGCAGGTCGTCGAACTGGCCGACGCGGTGGCCGCGCGCGGGCCGCTGGACATCCTGATCAACAACGCCGCGCAGACCGTGCGCCGCTCCCCCGGGTCCTACGCGCCGCTGGCGGCCGCCGAGTCCGACCCGCTGCCCGCGGGCGCGCTGCCCGAGATGATCACGCTGGGTGATTCCGGCGCGGCGCACCCGGCCGCGCTGATCGGCGGCGAGCACACCCCGCACGAGGTGCACCCGCTGACCGCGCTGGCGCTGACGGCGGGGTCGGCGACCCCGGAGCGGATCGCCGCGAACACCGCCATCGACGCTGGCGGACTGGTGCCGGACCTGCATGCGGTGAACAGCTGGACGCAGCGCGTGCACGAGGTCGACCCGCTGGAGCTGCTCGAGGTGCAGCTGTGCAACCAGACGGCGCCGTTCATCCTGGTGAGCAGACTGCGCCCGGCGATGGCCGCCGCGGCGGCGCGGCGCAAGTACGTGGTCAACGTCTCGGCGATGGAGGGCCAGTTCAGCCGGGCGTACAAGGGACCGGGGCACCCGCACACGAACATGGCGAAGGCGGCGCTGAACATGCTGACCCGCACCAGTTCGGTGGAGATGCTCACCGACGGGATCCTGATGACCGCTGTGGACACCGGGTGGATCACCGACGAACGTCCACACCCGACCAAAATCCGGTTGGCCGACGAGGGTTTCCACGCGCCACTGGACTTGGTGGACGGTGCGGCCCGGGTGTACGACCCGATCGTGCGCGGCGAGGCGGGCGAGGACATCCACGGCTGCTTCTTGAAGGACTACGCGCCCGCGCCCTGGTGATCGCGCCTTGGTGATCGCGCCTTGGTGATCGCGCCTTGGTGATCGCGCCTTGGTGAGGTGTCGCAACCTCCCTTGCGCCAACGCGTCTTTGTCGATGTAAGACGGAGAGAACGCGATCGGAACAGGGGTGGGGACGATGAAGGCAGTGGGCGGTTTGGTTTTAGGCGCGGCGTTGGCTTTCGGCGCTGTGGGGTGCACCACGGTCCAGGCGGCCGATGCGGCCAACCAGCCCACCCTGGGCACGACGACCCAGGCCAAGCCGACCGACGACTCGTCGTCGACCCCCGAGTCCGAGGCGTCGTCGGCCACCCGCAAGGTGCCCACGACCGGCAAGGCCACCACGACCACGACCACCCCGCACCGGGTCACCACGACGACGTCCCGACCGGTCGCCACCGCGGCGAAGATCGTCAGCTTCACGGTGGTCAGCAAGCCCGCGTGCCCGGTGCTGGCCAAACCGGGCGCTCCGTTCTCCTCCCCCGGCGCGCCGGTGGTCATCGCCTGGAAGATCACCGGTGCCGAGGGCGCCGCGATCTCGGTCGACAGCCCCACCATGTACGGCTCCTACGGCACCGACTACGCGGCGTCGGGCCAACTGGAGCTGTCGTTCCCGTGCGACACCACGCCCGGCAAGACCACGCACACCTACACCGTGTGGCCCAAGGGCCTGAAGTCGGTCTCGCAGTCGCTGACCGTCACCGCCACCAACAACACATGAGCACCGTCTACAGTGGACCCAAATCCGCACGGGTGAACCGCGGTGGAACGGGTACTTCACGGGCAAGGACTACCGAGAGGCCCGTGGTCACCGTGCGCAAGTACTTCCTGGAAGCCTTCCTCGCCGCCGCGGGCGCCACCGCCTGCGCCGCCCTCGCCATCCACTCCGCCTCGACCACCTGGTCGGTCATCGCCATGCTGCTGGGCGGGGTCGCCATCGCCGCGTTCGCCGCGAGCCTGCGCCCCCGCATCCCCCCGGCCACCGTGCCCAAGCGCCGCCGGGGCCCCCGCAAACTGGGCACCCGCCACCTGTTCACCAGCAGCCCCACCACCAGCGTCACCCCGGCCCCGCGCCCCCCGCACTGACCCCCGCCCCCGCTTCGGAGACCCTCCCCGCGCACTCCCTCCCCCACCACACCTCTGGGGGGCGTCCCCGGTGCCAGTCTATCCGGGCTGGCACCGGCGAAGGGGTCAGGAGAGAACCTGTGGATGACCAGCAGGGTTGTGGACAACCGCGACCAGGAGAATGGGCCCGGCAGGGACAAGTTCACCCTGGTGGGCGGCCGTGCCAAGCTGGCCAGAGAATGCTGTCGCGAGTGATCTCACTGCGGCCCGGAGCCCCAGCCAGTCAAGCGGCCTCGACCCGATCGACGGGTGCGCAACGCGATTCCCCGTCGACCGTCTCCCCAGGGACGTCCTCTCCGCCCTGTTCAAGAAGTGATCGGGGCGCCCTAGCGAGCAGGCGGCCGGCCTGAACGGCGCGACACCACCACATCGAGATCTACCCAGCGCATCTCAACCCCCACCGCACCTCTGGGGGGACGTCCCCGGTGCCAGTGTATCCGGACTGGCACCCGCGAAAGGGGGAGGCGAGAAGCTGTGGATGGCCAGCGGGGTTGTGGACAAGGGCGACCAGAGAGAACGAGGCCAGCGCGGGAAAGTTCACCACATTGGTCACCAAGCAGGCGGGCAGGCCGCGCGGGAGGACTCGGCCGATCGGTGTGGCCGTGGGGCGTCGATTCGGCTGGGCCAGCAGGCCGCCACGCCCGAGCGTTCACCGGTCGGCGTTGGACTCCACGTTCGACCCCGCGGCACCGTTGGATGCTCAAACGGAACAGGGACGGAACAGAACGGACGTGCTGCACGCGTCCGACAACTCGTTGATCAACGCTTTCCGGTGACCAGCGAGAACCCTGCCAACCTGACCTTCGCAGGGCATCGCTAGCGGGGCAGCTTCACCACGGTCACGAAGAACTCGTCGATTTTGCGGATGATCTCGATGAAGCGGTCGAAGTCGACCGGTTTGGTGACGTAGGCGTTGGCGTGGAGTTGGTAGCTGCGCAGGATGTCCTCCTCCGCCTCCGAGGTGGTCAGCACGACGACCGGGATCATGCGGAGTTCGGCGTCGGCCTTGATCTCGGCGAGGACCTGCCTGCCGTCGAAGCGGGGGAGGTTGAGGTCGAGCAGGATCAGGTCGGGGCGGGGGGCGTCGGTGTACTGGCCCTCGCGGCGCAGGAAGCTGACGGCCTGTTCGCCGTCGCGGACCACGTGCAGCTGGTTGCGGATCTTGTAGTGCTCGAACGCCTCCCGGGTCATCAGCACGTCGCCGTCGTCGTCCTCGACCAGCAGGACGTCGATGACCTTGATGTCGGTGGAGTCGTTCATGGGTGCGCCTTCTCCGAGGGGGTTTCGTCGAGGGTACCGACCGCGCCGGTGGCGGTGTCGGCGACCGGGAGGGTGAACCGGAACCGGGTGCCCGGCCCGGTGGACGGCTCGATCCAGATCCGGCCGCCGTGGTATTCGATGATCTTGCGGCACAGCGCGAGGCCGATGCCGGTCCCGGGGTAGGCGTCCTTGCCGTGCAGCCGCTGGAAGATCACGAAGACCCGTTCGGCGAACTCCGGCTCGATGCCGATCCCGTTGTCGCGCACCGAGAACAGCCACTGCTCGCCGTCGCGCTCGGCGTCGAGGTGGACCACGGGGGCGTCCTCGCCGCGGAACTTGATGGCGTTGCCGATCAGGTTCTGGAACACCGCGGTCAGCAGCGGCGCCTCGCCCAGGACGGTCGGCAGCTCGCCGACCTCGACGACCGCGTCCGCGTCGATGATCGCCTCGCCGAGGTTGGCGGTGGCCTGGTCGACGAGCTCGCCGCAGTCGAGCGGGACCCGGTCGCGGGCGTGCCGACCGACCCTGCTGAACGCGAGCAGGTCGTTGATCAGCACCTGCATCCGCTTCGCGCCGTCGACGGCGAACCCGATGTACTGGTCGGCGCGCTCGTCGAGCTGCCCCTTGTACCGGCGTTCGAGCAGCTGGCAGAAGCTGGCGACCTTGCGCAGCGGCTCCTGCAGGTCGTGCGAGGCGACGTAGGCGAACTGCTCGAGCTCGGCGTTGGACCGCTTGAGGTCCTCGGTGCGCGAGTCGAGCTCGGCGTTGACCTGCCGCTGCACCGCGACCTCGTCGAGGATCCGCACCCGCATCGAGTCGACGTCGCCCGCGAGTTCGGTGACCTCGCGGGGGCCGTTGACCCGCAGTTCGTGCTGGAAGTCCCCGTCGGCGACCCGGCGCACGCCACCGGCGAGCTGGGCGAGCGGACCGGCGACGGCCGCCCGCAGCGCGATGGTGACCAGCAGGAACACCAGCAACAGCACGAGGGCGATCGCGACGCACACGGTGACCAGCAGGTTCGCCGCGTCCGCGAGCGCCACCCGGCCGCGCTCGCGCGCCAGGTCGAGCTCGCGCTGCAACCCGGTCACCGCGGCGCGCACCGAGTCGAAGCGCTGCTTGCCCTCCTCGGTCTGCACGTCGCCGCCGACCCCGGACGCCTTGATGCGCTCGATGGTCGGCTGGGCGTAGTCGGCGCGCCAGCGCTCGACGTCGACCTCGATGCCGCGGATGCGGTCCAACAGGTCGGTGCGGATGACGATGATCTCGCGCAGCCTGCTGATCGCGCGGCGCTGCCGCTCGATCCCGGTGTCGTAGGGCTGCAGGAACTCGGGTTTGGCGGTCAGCGCGTACCCGCGCAGGCCGGTCTCCTGGTCGACGAGCGCGGTGTCGAGCCGCAGCGCCTCCTGCACGGCGGGGTCGACCCGGTCGACGATGGTGGTGCGCGCGTCGGTCAGGTTCACGATGGCCAGCCCGCCCGCGATCACCGCGCCGACGAACACCAGCACCAGCACGCCGATCGCCAGGCTCAGCCAGCGCCGCAGCGGCCAGCGCCCGCCACCTCGCCGCTCGCGCGGCAAGCGCGGGCCGATCTCCACGGTCCCGGTGCCTTCGGCGCCCGAGGTCACCGGCGTCACCGGGCGATCCTGGTCAGCAGCATGGCGGCCACGTCGTCGACCAGATCTCCCTCGTTGAGCACGCACACCTCGCGGATCAGCTCGTCGAGCACGCCCAGGCGCCACCCAGGGCCGCGGCTGGCCAGCGCGCCGACCAGCCCGGCGAGTCTGGCGACCCCCAGCCGCTCCGCGGTGTCCTCTGCTCCGGTCCGCCCCTCCACCAGGCCGTCGGTGTACATCAGGACCGACCACCGCTCGCCGAGCTCGACCGCCGCCGAGGGCCACGTCGCCTTGTCCAACACCCCGAGCGGCACCCCGACCGGCGCCCGCAGCAGGCTCACCGCGCCGTCGGCCGCGACCAGCACCGGCGGCGGGTGACCGGCCAGCCGCAGCCTGCCGCCACGCCGGTCCGGGTCCACCGAGAGCATGCAGACGGTGGCGAACAGGCCGTCCAGGTGGCGCTCGTGCACCAAGACCCGCTGCATGGTCGCCAGGACCTCGTCGACCGGGCGCCCGGCCAGCACCAGGGCGCGCCAGGCGACCCGCAGGTACACCCCGAGCGCGGCCTCGTCCGGGCCGTGGCCGCAGACGTCGCCGATCACCGCGTGCACGGTGCCGTCGTCGGTCTCGACGAGGTCGTAGAAGTCGCCGCCGAGCAGCATCCGCTGGCGGCCGGGCTGGTAAGTGAAGTCGCGGTCGAGCCGGGGGTCCGACAGCACCGGGGTGGGCAGCAGGCCGCGTTCGAGGCGCGCCTTCTCCTTGGCGTAGAGCCGTTCCTCGCGCAGTTGGCGCTGGATCTCCTCGCTGCGCACGCGTTCCACGGCGTAGCGGATGACCCGGCTCAGCAGGTCGCCGTCGACCTGGCCCTTGACCAGGTAGTCCTGCGCGCCCGCGGCCACCGCGGCGACCCCCTGCTGCTCGTCGGCCAACCCGGTGAGCACGACGACGGCGACCCCGCCGCCCGCCTCCTCGAACCGGCGCAGCGCCTGCAGCCCGGACGCGTCGGGCAGGCCGAGGTCGAGCAGCACGCAGTCCTGGCCCGCGAGCAGGGGCTGGGCCTCGGCCAGCGAGTGCGCCCTGGTCAGCCGGATGGGGGCGTTGACGTCGGCGAGCAACTCCTCGACCAGCAGCGCGTCACCGGCGTCGTCTTCGACGAGCAGGACGCGGACCACGTCCCGCGACGCCACCACAGCATCCATACACACCGGCTCCAGGCACTGGGCGTCAGGTCAGTCGCCAGATCGTAGCCGTGGGCCGGTCCGGTCCCCGCCAGGCGCGTCCCAAACGTGAACCACGCGACGGCGCCTCAGACCACGGCGCTGTAGCCGTTGATCGCGGGCTGGCCGCCGAGGTGGGCGAACAGCACGGTGTCGGCGCGGCCGATCTCGCCGGTGGCGACGAGGTCGATCAGCGCGGCCATCGACTTGCCCTCGTACACCGGGTCGGTGATCATCGCCTCGGTGCGGGCGGCCAGCCGCATCGCCGAGAGCGTCTCCTCGTCCGGGATGCCGTAGGTGCCCGCGTGGTAGCGCTCGTCGAGGACGACCTCGTCGGTGAACTCGGTGTCCAGCAGCACCGCGGTGCGCCGGGCGATCCGCTCGACCGCGGCCCGCGTCTCGGCCGGTTTCGCGGTGATGTCCACGCCGATCACCCGCCGCCGCTGCCCCAGCGCAGCGAACCCGGCCAGCATCCCCGCCTGCGTGCTCCCGGTACCCGTCGCGACGACGATCGTGTCGAAGCGGACCCCCGCGGCGAGCTCCTGCTCGACCAGTTCCGCCGCCCAGCGCGCGAACCCGAGCCCGCCGAGCGGGTGGTCCGACGCCCCCGCCGGGATCGCGTACGGCTTGCCGCCGCGCAGGTCGACCTCGGTCAGCGCCTGCTGGTAGCTCTCCTTGATCCCGATCCCGAACCCGGCCCCCACGAACCGCGACGTCGCCCCGAGCAGCCTGCTGAGCTGCACGTTGCCGACCTTGTCGTACACCGAGTCCGGCCAGTCCACCCAGGACTCCTGGACCAGCTCGCAGCGCAGCCCGAGGTAGGCGGCGACCGCGGCGACCGACCGGGTGTGGTTGGACTGCACCCCGCCGATCGACACCAGCGTGTCGCACCCCGACGCCACGGCGTCGGCGGCCAGGTACTCGAGTTTGCGGATCTTG
This sequence comes from Actinokineospora baliensis, assembly GCF_016907695.1. NCBI lineage: Bacteria > Bacillati > Actinomycetota > Actinomycetes > Pseudonocardiales > Pseudonocardiaceae > Actinokineospora > Actinokineospora baliensis. The sequence goes on from NZ_JAFBCK010000001.1 coordinate 6,007,269, forward strand.
TTGCCACCGAACGCGAGACCACTGTTGCAGTCCTCCCGCTTGGCCCAGATCCGCGCCCCGCCGAGGTGCTCGGTCAGCCGGGTCAACGGGTGCAGCGGGGAAGGACCGAAGGTGAGCGGGATCCGCTCGTGGTCAGCCAGCGCCATACCGGCGACCGTACCCCTACCCGCGCCGGTGCGGAGTCACTCGTTCTTGGCCGCACGGCGGTAGATGTCGGTGATGAGCTCGGCGAGGCCTTCGGGGAGGACGTTGACCGCGTCGGTGGCGCCGGGGAGGCGGAGGGTGTCGCCGGGGTTGATGACGCGGTCGCGTTCGGCGGCCGGGTAGCGCCAGGACTCGGCGTGGCCCGCGGGGCAGGGCAGTTCCATGACCGCCAGCTCCGTCCCACCCCGACCGTCGGGGCGGGGCTGGTGCCAGCGGATCATGCCGTCCTGGTCGCAGTGGTGGGCGCAGTCCCGCTCGCCGTCGGGGGGGTCAGGCGGCACGTGGGACCTGGCCTATCCCCCCGCAGCGCGGGCAGAAGTCCTTGCGGTTGGGCGCCAGGCCGGAACCGAGGCACTCCGGGCATTCACCCGTGCGCACCTGCGGGTGGGGGTGGGCGTGCATCGTCGCGTGTGGCCGCGTGTGTGTCCGCATGGTCACCAGGATTCCGTACCCCGTCCGGTCGTGCCAAGCTCCCCCGGCCGCCCGGATGGCCGGGCTCACGGACGGGCCTCGTGGCCCTCGGCGCCTCGGGTGCGCCTGGCCTCCTTCATCTCCGCCTCGTACACGTGCCGCCTGCCCCGCAGCAGCTCGTCGCGCACGGCCTTCTCGGCGACGCGGAAGTGGGCGGCGTAGTCGTCGTCGTACTCCTCGACGACCTGGAAGGTCCAGCGGCCGTGCAGCACGTTGCGGCCGACCAGGTCGGTGCGCAGGCGTTCGGCGATGGCGGTGTGGCCCGCCCGCTCCAGCAGATCGGCCGCCTCGCCGAGCTGGAGGTCGGCGGACCCGGTGAGCTGGTGGAACGAGTACAGGTGCCCGCGGGCGCGTTCCATTGTCTCCAGAGCTTCGCTGAGCTTGCCGACCGCCTCGACGGTGGCGTCGTCGACACCATCGGGGCGGCCGTGCTCGCGATCGGGGTGGGGGTTCACGGAGAGGTCAGTACCCGGTTCGCGCCGGGGATACGCGCGCGCCGGTCACCGGCGGTCGAGCAGGCCGCGGGCGCGCACCAGGGCGGCGCGGGCTTCGATCTCGCGGTTGGCCATCAGGTGGCCCCGCGCCAGGCCGACGGCCTCGGCCGCGGCGAGCACCAGGCAGGTGTCGCCGGTGGCCGCGGTGCGCGCGAGCGCCCCGAGCAGGTCGTCGGCCAACGACCTGGCCGCCGCGGCCGTCGGCGGTGTGATCATCGCGGCGAGGGCGGTGTCGACCGCGCGGCGCAGGTCGAGACCGGGTGATGGGGTTCCGGGGAAGGGCAGTGCGTCCAGTTGCCGTGTCATCGAGTGCTCCCAGGGGTCCGGCGCTTCGTTGAGCCAGTCAGCTGAGATTGCCCGCTGGAGCGCCGGGGGCTGAACTCGGAGCGGCAGGGTCCACTCGTCCGGGTGAAAGGCGTTAGATCGAACGGCGCCAGGAACCGGGTGCGGGCCGGGGTACCGGGAGCACCGGCGCGTCCCGCAGACCGGCGAGGGCGTGCTCGAGCGCGACCCGGGCGGCGGCCGGGTCGGGGGCGGAGATGGCGGCCCGGACGTCGTCCACCGGACGGGTGATGAGGCAGGTCTCCCCCGCCGCGGCGGTCCAGGCGAGCCCGGCCCGCAGTTCGGCCACCGCGCTCGACCCGGCCGGGTCGGCGAGCACCCGCTCGACGGCGGCGCGCAGGTGCGTGCCGAGTCTGGTCGGGGCGGCGGGCTGGACGAGCGGGCGGGACAGGCGGCCACGCGGCGGGCTGTCGACGAGCGGGGTGGCGTGCGGTGCGGTGACGGGTGTGGCCATGGGCGTACCTCGATCTTGTGGGGGCGGACGCGGCTGGGCGACTCGGGGTACCCCGATCGCGGCGGTGCGAAACCCGCGTGCCTGGTGAACGCACGACGTCGCCGCGAGCCAGTGTGCCAGACCAGCGGCGATCCGGCGGAGGTGAACACGCGTTCGACTAGGGTGGTGGCATGTTCCAGACCTCGTTGCTGGAGCCCACTCCCGGCGTGGGCCCGTTGAGCACCGCGCACCGCGTCCCGCTCGGCGGCGGGGCGTGGGTGGACGTGCTGCCCGGGTGGTTGCACGGCGCGGACGGGCTGTTCGCGACGCTGACCGATGACGTGCCGTGGGTGGCCGAGCAGCGCCAGATGTACGACTCGGTGGTGGATGTGCCGCGGCTGCTCGCCTTCTACAAGGAGGGGGCGGCGCTGCCGGACCCGCTGTTGGACGAGGCGCGCGACGCGCTGTCGGCCCACTACGAGAACCGGTTCGTGACCGCGGGCCTGTGCCTCTACCGCGACGGCCGCGACAGCGTCGCGTGGCACGGCGACCGCATCGGCCGGGGGTCCTATGAGGACACCCACGTCGCCATCGTCTCCCTCGGCGCGACCCGCTCCCTGCTGCTGCGCCCCCGCGCCGGCGGACCCTCCCGGCGGTTTCCGCTGGCGCACGGGGACCTGCTGGTGATGGGCGGTTCGTGCCAGCGGACCTGGGACCACGCCATCCCCAAGACAACCCGGCCGACGGGGCCGCGGATCAGCGTGCAATTCCGGCCGCGGGACGTCCTGTGAGCCGGGTCCCGAACTGAGCAGCCCCCGATATACAGCTTACCGGGCAACGCCGACAGGAGAGGGCGAGCGGCGGCGGGGCTGTGGACAACTCGGGGTCGCGCGGGACGGAGGCTCCGGCGGCGCGGGAACCCGCCGGCGGCGCGGGAACCCGCCGGCGGCGCGGGCAGACAACTCCAGACAGCGGGGCGGGGATCCTTTCGCGGAACGGATTCACCGGGGACCCGGGGCGCGCGGGCGGACAACCGCGTGCTGAGCGGAGCGGGAATCGCCGGGACTCGGAGCGGCGGGCACACGCTGGGCTGGCGCCTGCGCCGAGACCGGTGCCGGGTGCCGGGTGCCGGGTGCCGGGTGCCGGGTGCCGGGTGCCGGGTGCCGGGTGCCGGGACAACGGTCCGCGACGGCCTCGACACAGAGCGCTCGACACCGCCCGCCCACCGCCGGTATCTTGATAGCGGATACTGGCTACGACGGAGCTGGACCGAGCTACTGGACCGAGCGAGGAGTGCGCGGGCATGGACGCTGGCGATGTCGGGCGGTTGTTGTTCGGGCGGCCGAGCAGGTTGCGGTTGGCGCTGTGGATCCACACCCACGCCGGGCCCCGGTTCTTCCAGTCGGAGCCGCCGAAGACGGTGATCGCGCAGAGCGCGTGCGGGGTCGAGCTGACCAGGTTGGTGGACCTGGGGATGCTGACCGAGCACCGGGAACCGGCGAACCGGCGGGTGTACTACGAGCGGACCCGCAGTCCACTGTGGACCATCATCACCGCGGCGGCCAAGGTGGTGGACCCGGTCGACAAGTAGCCGGGTCCACCGCGGCCGGGCATCACTGGGTCGGCGGGGCTCCTTCCGGCGCGCCGCCGTCGGTGCTGTCCTCGCGGCGGGGCGGGACGCCCTGCTGGCCGTCGGTGCCGCCCTGGCCCATGCCGGGGCCGCCGGTGGTGCCGCGTTCGGTGATCGCGGTGGCCGTGGCGGTGTCGCCGGACTCGGTCGCGATGATGGTGACCGTGTCGCCCTGCTCGATGGCCTGGCGGACGGTGTTGGCGTCGATCGTGTAGGTCTTGGTGTAGCCGTCGGTGCTCTTGGCGGTGACGGAGGCGTCGTCGATGGCGGTGACTTCCCCGACCTGCAGGAGCCGGGTGCCGTACTTCCCGTCGCTCTCGGACACGGTGAACTCGCCGTGCAGCGCGTTGCCCAGGGCGCTCGCTCCCCCGCCGCGGCCGCCCATGCCGCCACCGCCCATGCCCCCGCCGGGACCGCCCCGGCCGCCGCCGGTGGCGTTGTCGGCGGTGGCCCCGCTGGCGGCGTACACCGCGAACCCGCCCGCGGTGGCGATGCCGACGGCCACCACACCCGCCGCGGCGGTCTTCTTCCACGACCAACGCGGTTGCGCGCGCTCGGCCACCGGGGCGCCCCAGGTGGGCTCGGGGGTCGGCTGCTCGGTCATGCTGTCCTCCTGGATCCCTCCGCGGTCGGCTGACCGGCGGTAGCACCAACGATCGCGATCAACCCTGTGCGCGCGCTGTGCGGCGGGTGGGCGTGACCTATGACCCGCGGCTCGTCGAGAGGGAAACGGACACAGCTGGTACACAGGGTGGGCACAGCCTCAGCCCATCCCCAGCCCGCACGATCGGGGGCATGACCGTGAACACCACGTCCCGTCCGGAACTGCGCAGGCCAGACGGAGCGCCTGTGCGGGTGCTCGTCGTGGACGACGAGCCGACGCTGGCGGAGCTGGTGACGCTGGCGCTGCGCTACGAGGGCTGGGACGTGCGCAGCGCGCTGGACGGCTCCAGCGCGGTGCGGGTGGCCAGGGAGTTCAAGCCGGACGCCGTGGTGCTCGACGTGATGCTGCCCGACTTCGACGGCCTCGAGGTGCTGCGCCGGATGCGCGCGGAGGTCGACTCGCTGCCGGTGCTGTTCCTGACCGCGAAGGACTCGGTGGAGGACCGCATCGCCGGGCTCACCGCGGGCGGCGACGACTACGTGACCAAGCCGTTCAGCGTCGAGGAGGTCGTGCTGCGGCTGCGCGCGCTGATGCGCCGCACCGGGGTGACCGAGGCGGGCGGCGGGTCGGCGCTGGTGGTCGGTGACCTGACCCTGGACGAGGACACCCGCGAGGTGTTCCGCGGCGGCGAGGCGGTGCTGCTGACCGCGACCGAGTTCGAGCTGCTGCGGTTCCTGATGCGCAACCCGCGCCGGGTGCTGAGCAAGACGCAGATCCTCGACCGGGTGTGGAACTACGACTTCGGCGGCCAGGCCAACATCGTCGAGCTCTACATCTCGTACCTGCGCAAGAAGATCGACGCGGGGCGCGAGCCGATGATCCACACGATGCGGGGCGCGGGTTATGTCCTCAAGCCCGCGGGATAAGCCGCGCTGGACGATGTCCCTGCGCGCCAGGCTGATCGCCGAGCAGTTGGTGCTGCTGGGCTTGATGCTGGTGATCGCGGGCGTGGTCACGGTGTTCGGCCTGCGCGCGTACCTGGTCGGCCAGCTCGACACCCGGCTGGCCGACTCCAGCCAGCGCGCCGCCGACTTCCTCGGCGGGGGCGGTCCGCCGCCCAACATGCGCGACCGGGCACCGGACGACAACCGGAAGGGGCCGTTCCAGGACTCGGGGACGATCAACGCCGCCCTCGCCAACGGCGTGGTGCTCTCCGCGGAGCGGCAGACCACCGCGGGTCGGGTGGCGGTCTCGACCTCCCTCGACTCGACCCTGGTCGCCCTGCCCGTGGACGGGACCCCGCGCGACCGCGACCTCGGCGAGCTGGGCCGGTACCGGTTGGTGGCGGTGAACACCAAGAGCGGTGTGGTGGCGGTGATCGGGCTGCCGCTGGCGGCGGTCGAGGAGACGCTGTGGACGACGGGGCTGGTGCTCGGCGGGGTCTCGTTGATCGGGCTCACCATCGCGGGCGTGGTCGGGGTGCTGATCGTGCGCCGGACGTTGCGGCCGTTGGACCGGATGGCGGCGACCGCGCGCCGGGTCGCGGAGTTGCCGCTGGACCGGGGTGAGGTGGCGCTGTCGGTGCGGGTCCCGGCGGCGGACACCGATCCGCGCACCGAGGTCGGGCAGGTCGGGTCGGCGCTCAACCGGATGCTCGGGCACATCGGCGCCGCGCTGAGCGCCCGGCACGCCAGCGAGACCAGGGTGCGCCAGTTCGTCGCCGACGCCAGCCACGAACTGCGCACCCCGCTGGCCGCGATCCGCGGCTACGCCGAACTGGCCCGCCGCCGCGGCGACGAGGTGCCGCCGGACGTGGCGCACGCGGTGTCGCGGGTGGAGTCCGAGGCGCGGCGGATGACGACGCTGGTCGAGGACCTGCTGTTGTTGGCCCGCCTGGACTCCGGCCGTCCGTTGCTCTATGAAACGGTCGACCTGTCCCGGCTGGTGCTGGACACGGTGGGCGACAACAAGGTCGCGGGCCCCCAGCACAACTGGCGGCTGGAACTGCCAGAGGAACCGGTGCTCGCGGTCGGCGACCAGGCGCGGCTGCACCAGGTCCTGGCGAACCTGCTGGCCAACGGCCGCACCCACACCCCGGCAGGCACCACGATCACGGTGTCCCTGCGGGTCGACGGCCCGGAAGCCGTCCTGTCGGTCGCCGACGACGGCCCCGGCATCCCGGCCGACCTGCTCCCCGAGGTCTTCGAACGGTTCGCCCGCGGCGACGAGTCGCGCTCACGCGCCCAGGGCAGCACCGGCTTGGGCCTGGCCATCGTGTCGGCCGTGGTCGCCGCGCACCACGGAACGGTTGACGTGCACAGCCAACCGGGCCGAACGGTGTTCACCGTGAAGATCCCCGCCGCCCGCGCCACCGGGGACGCCGACCAGGGCTGATCACCGACTGCCGCAGGGCCCGACACCGGAGGCGTTCGGACGACGCACCACGGGACAGATGAGAAGGCAAACCCAGCCGAACGGTGTTCACGTGAAGATCCCCGGCTGCCCGCGCCACCGGGGATGTCGACCACGGGTGATCACCCCTCCGGCAGACAACCGGCTTCCGAGGTGCTCGAACAGCCTGCGGCGAACAACGTTGCGCGTACAACGCAACACCGCGGTGGGCCGACCGAGTTGTGCGGGCGCCCGGGGTGGGCGTGCCGATCGCCGGTGATCACCCGCGAACCCATGGCGTTGACAATCGGCTCCGGGCCGGGGTTCCTGAGGTGTTCGAGTTCCTTTCCTGCAGCGACAATTTGGGCTTGCAGGAAAGGACACGGGTGATCAACCCGATCGGGTGCCTTTCCACCGATCACCCCGCCGCTCCGTCAACATTTCCGGGGAGTTGTTCTGGCGGAAGGAGTGGTGGTGAAGGGTTTTCACCAGATGGCGGCGGCCGTGGTGGTCGCCGGGATGGCGATGGTCTCGGTGGTTCCCGAGGCGGCGGCGGCGACCGGGATCTTCCTGTACTACGAGCCCGACGGCGGCCTGGGGATCGTGGACCCCGATGACGACTGGTGCTATCCGCTCGGGTTCACCGTGCGGCACCTGGACAACGACACCAACCGCACGGCTCTGCTGTTCGACAACAACGACTGCCTCGGCCTGCCGTCGGCGACGATGCGGCCGCGCACCATGCGGGACTCCCCCGGGTACGTGTCGGTGGTGTTCCACCGCACCTCCAACACCCGTTGCGTCACGGTGAAGGACGACGGCGACCGGCACTGCAACTGACGCGGGCGCCCACCGGCACGGCACAGCTGACGCACAGGTGCCGCACATGGTGGCCCCAGTGCGCTCCCCGACCGTGGGGGCATGACTCTCGTCGCTGACCGACCGGTGGCCGTCACCGCCCCGGGCACCACGGGTTCTCCGTGGCCGCGAAGGATTTCCATCGCCGCATTGCTCTTGGGCACTGCTGTGCTCTACCTGTGGGACCTGGGTGCTTCCGGCTGGGCCAACGCGTACTACTCGGCGGCCGCGCAGGCGGGTGGGCAGAGCTGGTCGGCGTGGTTCTTCGCGGCCACGGACAGCGCGGGCGGGATCACGGTCGACAAGACCCCGGCCGCGGTGTGGGTGATGGGCTTGTCGGTGCGGGTGTTCGGGCTCAGCTCGTGGAGCGTGCTCGTCCCGCAGGCGTTGGCCGGTGTCGGCTCCGTGTGGCTGCTGTACGCGGCGGTGAAGCGGTGGTCGGGGCACCACGCGGGGCTGATCTCCGGGGCCGCGTTGGCGCTGACTCCCGTGGCGGCGTTGATGTTCCGGTTCAACAACCCGGACGCCCTGCTCGTGCTCCTGCTCACCGCGGCCGCTTACGCCACCGTGCGGGCGATCGAGAAGGCCAGCGTTCGGTGGCTGGTGTTCGCCGGTGCGTTGGTCGGCTTCGGTTTCCTCACCAAGATGTTGCAGGCGTTCCTCGTCCTGCCCGCGTTCGGCTTGGCCTACCTGATCGCCGCACCGACTTCGGTGAAACGGCGGATCGCCCACCTTTTCGCCGCTGTCGCCGCCGTTGCGGTGGCGGGTGGTTGGTGGGTGGCGGTCGTGGAACTGATCCCGTCCGGCAGCAGGCCCTACATCGGTGGTTCGCAGAACGACAGCGTCCTCGAACTCACCTTGGGCTACAACGGTTTGGGCAGGTTGACCGGCGACGAGGTGGGCAGTGTCGGCGGCGGCGCCGGGTGGGGTTCGTCGGGCTGGTCGCGGCTGTTCGGCAGTGAGATGGGCAGTGAGGTGGCGTGGTTGCTGCCCGCCGCGCTGCTGGCGCTGGTCGCGGTCGTCTGGTTCACCCGCCGCGCCAATCGGACCGACCGGACGAGGGCCGCGGCGCTGGTGTGGGGTCTGTGGCTGGTCGTCACGGGTGTGGTGTTCAGCCTGATGGACGGGATCATCCACCCGTACTACGCCGTCGCCCTCGCGCCTGCTGCAGGTGCGCTGTTCGGGATCGGAGCGGTGACCGCGTGGCGGAACCGGACCGATCCCGTGGCGATAGGGCTGTTGGCATCGGGGATAGCGGTGACAACGGTGGAGGCGTGGCTGTTGTTGTCGCGGGAGAGCGACGACTGGCTGCCGTGGCTGCGGCCGCTGGTGCTCGTCGGTGGGCTCGCCGCTGCCGTCGCCGTGGTGTTCGTCCCCGCGCTGCCGCGGGCCGCAGGGCGCGCCATCGCCGTGTTCGCACTGGTGGTCACCCTGATCGCGCCAGGGATGTATTCCGTGGCAACGGCAGCGCAATCGCATTCCGGCGCACTGCCTTCGGTGGGTCCGTCGACGCAAGGCGGACCAGGTGGGCGTGGCGGTGGCGGCATGGGTGGCCTGCTCGGCGCGCCCACCCCGAGCACCGAGCTGGCAAGCCTGCTGGCCGCCGACGCGCAGGACTACACCTGGGCCGCGGCGGTCGTGGGCTCCAACAACGCGGCCGGGTACCAGTTGGGCTCCGGGGTGCCCGTGCTCGCAGTGGGCGGGTTCAACGGCACGGATCCCGCTCCTACCCTGGCCGAGTTCCAGCGGCTGGTCGCAGGCGGTGAAATCCACTGGTTCATCGGCGCGACGCTGATGCGCGGTGAGTCCGGCAGCGATGACGCCCACCGGATCGCCGAGTGGGTGGCGCAGAACTACACCGCCACCTCGGTCGGCGGGGTCACCGTCTACGACGTGAGCCGTTGAGATGCCGACCACTCCCGCTGTTCGCACAGCCACGGCACAGGGTCGGCACACCGCCCACCCAGCACCGCGCCCGATCGTCAACGGTATGACCCCCACTGAGATGGCGGCCCGCGACCTCGACGTCGACTCGGCCATTCCGCAGCAGGCAGGCCGCGCCCCGGTGCGCACCTCAGGACCGGCCCCGGTGCTCGACGTCGTCGTCCCGGTGCACAACGAGGAGCGCGACCTGGAGCCGTGCGTGCGCAGGCTGCACGCGCATCTGCGCGCGCACTTCCCGTACCGGTTCCGGATCACCGTGGCCGACAACGCCAGCACCGACGGCACGTGGGCGGTGGCCGAGTCCCTCGCGGGCGCGCTGCCGGGGGTGCGCGCGGTGCGGCTGGAGCAGAAGGGCCGCGGCCGGGCGCTGCACACGACCTGGCTGGGGTCGGACGCCGAGGTGCTCGCCTACATGGACGTGGACCTGTCCACCGACCTCAACGCGCTCTCGCCGCTGGTGGCCCCGCTCATCTCCGGGCACTCGGACGTGGCGATCGGTTCCCGGCTCGCCCGCGGCGCCCGGGTGGTGCGCGGCCCGAAGCGCGAGCTGATCTCCCGCGCCTACAACCTGCTGCTGCGCGGCACCCTCGCGGTGCGCTTCTCCGATGCCCAGTGCGGGTTCAAGGCCATCCGCGCGGACGTCGCCAGGGCCGTGCTGCCGCACGTGGCCGACACCGGGTGGTTCTTCGACACGGAACTGCTGGTGCTGTCGCAGCGGGCCGGTCTGCGCATCCACGAGGTCCCGGTCGACTGGGTCGACGACCCGGACAGCCGCGTCGACATCGTGGCCACCGCGCTGGCCGACCTGCGCGGCATCGCCCGCCTCGGCCGCGGCCTGGCCACCGGGAGCCTGCCGGTCGCCAGGCTGCGCGCCGAGCTCGGCCGCGGCGCGATCAGCACCGACCCGCCGGGTGTCCCGCGTGGACTGTTGCGCCAGGTGGTGCGCTTCGCCGCCGTCGGGGTGGTCAGCACGCTGGCCTACCTGGTGCTGTACCTGCTGATGCGCGGTCAGGTCGGTCCGCAGGCGGCGAACCTGGTGGCGTTGCTGCTGACCGCGGTCGGCAACACGGCGGCCAACCGGCGGCTGACGTTCGGCGTGCGCGGGTCCAGTGGTGTTGCGCGGCACCAGTTCCAGGGTCTGGTCGTGTTCGCGCTCGGGCTCGGCCTGACCAGCGGCGCGTTGGCGCTGCTGCACGGGTTGACCGCGCCGAGCAGGCTCACGGAGGTGACCGTGCTGGTCGCGGCGAACCTCCTGGCCACCGTGCTGCGGTTCCTGTTGTTGCGCGGCTGGGTCTTCCGCCGCCCCGTCGAGCCCGTCCTGGAAGGCACCCTGTGAGCACCGCAACCGCGACCGCGATCGCCACCCCGACCACGAACCCGACCACCGCGACAGCAACGCGACAGCGCCCCAGGTGGGAACTTCCCTCCTCCCTGGCACTTCTCGTCGCCACCGCCGTGCTGTACCTGTGGGACCTCAGCGCCTCCGGTATGGGCAACCAGTTCTACGCGGCCGCCGCGCAGGCGGGGACGCAGGACTGGAAGGCGTTGTTCTTCGGCTCGCTCGACGCGGGCAACGCGATCACCGTCGACAAGCCCCCGGCGGCGCTGTGGCTGATGGGGCTTTCCGGAAGGCTTTTCGGGTTCTCGTCGTTCAGCATGCTGTTGCCGCAAGCGTTGGCGGGCATCGCGTCGGTGTGGTTGCTCTACCGCGCGGTGCGCCGCTGGTCGGGACCGGGCGCTGGACTGCTGGCGGGTGCGGGACTCGCGTTGACCCCGGTCGCGGCACTGATGTTCAAGTTCAACAACCCGGACGCTTTGCTGGTCCTGCTGCTGGTCGCGGGCGCGTACTGCACCGTGCGCGCGGTGGAGAAGGCCGGTGTGACGTGGCTGGTGCTGGCCGGATCCGCGATCGGTTTCGGCTTTCTCACCAAGATGCTGCAGGCTTTCCTGGTCCTGCCCGCGTTCGCGCTCGTCTACCTGCTCGCCGCGCCGACGAGCCCGCTGCGCCGCTGGTTGCACCTGCTGGCCGCGAGTGTGGCCGTGGTGGTCTCCGCCGGGTGGTACGTGCTGGTCGCCGACCTCTGGCCCGCGGCTTCGCGGCCCTACATCGGCGGGTCCACCGACAACACGGTGCTGGACCTGGCCCTGGGCTACAACGGTCTCGGTCGGATCTTCGGCGGTGACGGCAACGGCGGTGGTGGTGGCGGGGGCGGCGGCAACACCGGCTTCGGCGGTGAGACCGGACTGTTGCGGATGTTCGGCGCCGCGTTCGGCCCCGAGGTGTCGTGGCTGCTGCCCGCCGCGTTGATCGGTCTGGTCGCCGGGCTGTGGTTCACCCGCCGGGCGCCGCGCACCGACCGGACCAGGGCCGGGTTGCTGCTGTGGGGCGGCTGGACGGTGGTGACCGCGCTGGTGTTCAGCTACATGCAGGGCACCGTCCACCCCTACTACGCGATCGCCCTCGCACCGGGCATCGTCGGCACCGCGGCGATCGCGGCGCGCGAGTTGTGGCGCGGCAAGGGCCACCTGCCCGCGCGAATCGTCCTCGCGTCCATGGTCGCCGTCACCGCGGGCTGGTCGTTCGTGCTGTTGGGCTGGGACAGCTCGTGGTTGCCTTGGCTGCGCTGGGTCGTCGCGATCACCGGCGTGCTGGCGGCCGCGGCGATCGCGGTCGGCGCGCACGCCTTCCGCAAGGCCGCTGTGCCGGTGGCGGTCCTGGCGCTGGTCGCGAGTCTGGGTGCGACGGCGATGTACACGGTGGCCACCGCCGCGACCGCGCACACCGGGTCGATCCCGCTGTCGGGCCCGTCTTCGCAGAGCAGCGGCATGGGCGGCGGGATGGGCGGTGGCGGCACGGTCAGCGATGAGTTGGTCGCCGCCCTGCAAGCCACGTCCGGGCGTTGGGCGGCGGCGAGCACGGGGTCGCAGGGCGCGGCGCGGCTGCAGTTGGCCAGCGGGCGGCCGGTGATGGCGATCGGCGGGTTCACCGGGAGCGACCCGGCGCCCACGCTCGCGCAGTTCCAGGCGTACGTCGAGTCCGGACAGGTCCGGTACTACATCGGCGAGAGCGGCGGCATGGGCGGCGGTCGGGGCGGCGGCGAGATCGCGACTTGGGTACAGGAGAACTTCGCCCAGGTCACGATTGGCGGTCAGACGGTGTACGACCTCGCGTCGCCGCTGTCCTGACCCCGGCTGGGGTCTTTGGACCTGGGACAGCGACGACGAGCCCGCGTAGGCTCGGCGTCCACTCGGTTCCGATGCCACGGGGAGGGGTTTGCCGTGCTCGCGCAGACGAGCCCCTCCCAGCACCGGCGAGGCGGTGGCGGCCATCACTGACCACGCCGTACCGCCCAGCACCGACCGGCAGCCCAGCCGCGACGGGGTGGTCCCGCGCCAGGGCGGCCCCGCCCGGCTCAGCGGTCACGCGGACCTGCGCAGCCGCCCCGACTTCGAGCAGCTGCTCGTGGCGCTGTGCAGGCAGGCCACCGGCGATGTCCACTTGGACCTCGCCGAACTGGACTTCATCGACGTGTCCGGTGTGATCACCCTGCTGCGGGTGGCCGACACCCTGCCGGGGCCCAGCAGGCTGATCCTGCGCAACCCCCCCGCATCCATGCGCCGAATCCTGCAACTGCTCGGCCCCGCCGTCACCAAAGCAGGCATCATCGTCGACAGCCCCGACCTCGAACGCCCCGGGCCACGCTGAAGCCGGATCAGGCGCCTGCGAGGAGGTGGCGAACCTCGGCGTCGTCGACCTGGGTGAAGTCGGTGTACCAGCGGCCGACGGAGGTGAGGTCGTCCGGGGTCAGCGGGCAGACGACGTCGTCGGCGATGTCGGTGAGGCGGTCGAGGACGGCGGCGGGGGCGACCGGGACGGCGAGGACGACCTCGTCGGCGCCGAGGTCGCGGACCACGCGGACGGCGGCCTCGACGGTCGAGCCGGTGGCGACGCCGTCGTCGACGACCACGGCGGTGCGGCCGCGCAGGGAGCGGGGTTCGGTGCCGCCGCGCAGGCGCCGGGACCGGTCGGCCAGTTCGGTCTTGACCTCGGCGACGGTGTCGGCGACGTCCGACCAGGACAGTTCCAGCAGGGCCAGTACCGGCTCCGCGCGGACCTCGACCCAGTCCGCGCCCTGCCTGCCCTCGCCCACCGCGCCGACGGCCAGCTCGGTGGCACCCGGCGCGCCCACCTTCCCGACCAGGACAACGTCGAGCTCGGCGCCGAGCAGCGCGGCGACCTCCGCGGCCACCGGCACACCGCCGCGCGGCAGGCCGAGGACGACCGGGTTGCGGTCCCGCAGGTGTTCGAGTTGCGCGCCGAGCACCTGCCCGGCGTGTGCGCGGTCGGCGTAATGCATACGACCAGTGTGCGACACGCCACGTCAGCTCGCCGGACGACGACTTTCGGCCGGGCGTGAATGACTCGCGCCCGGGGCGGGTACTTCACCGGCAAGACCCCACCGAGCGAGTCAAGGGAGCGGACATGACGGTCACCGGCATCTTCACCGCGCTGATCATCGGTTTGATCATCGGCGCACTGGGGCGCTTGGTGGTTCCCGGCAAGCAGTCGATCCCGATCTGGCTGACCATCGTGGTCGGTATCGCCGCTGCCTTCCTGGGCACCGCGCTGGCCAACGCGGTCGGCGTCGGCACCACCGCTGGCGTGGACTGGATCGAGATCATCTTCCAGATCGGCCTCGCCGCGATCGGGGTCGCGCTGGTGTCCGGGTTCTACGGGCGCAGTCACGTGCACCGCTAAGACCGGTGGCGTGACGGGCAGGGATGCACAGGGGAAGGCCCCCGACCGGGCGACCGGTCGGGGGCCTTTGTGCCTCTGCCGGGGTCAGCCGACCGGGTCGAGCTGGCGGGTCTGCTCGGCGTCGGTCTCGGCGGGGACCGGGCGGCGCGAGCGCAGCATCGCGGGCACCCACCAGTTGCGCTCACCGAGCACGCCCATCAGCGCGGGCAGCACGACCGCCCGGATGATGGTGGCGTCGAGCAGGATGGCGGTGGCCAGGCCGACGCCCATCTGCTTCATGTCGATCGTGCTCAGCGTGGCGAAGATGGAGAACACGCCGACCATGACCGCCGCGGCGCTGGTGACCACGCCCGCCGAGGACGTGATGCCCTTGGCGATCGCCGCCCGGGTGTCCAAACCGGACTCCTTCGCCTCGCGGATGCGGCTGACGACGAACACGTGGTAGTCCATCGACAGTCCGAACAGGACGACGAAGAGCATCAGCGGCAGCCAGGCGACGATGCCGCCGGTGGAGGTGAACCCGAGCAGGCCCTCGGCCCAGGTGCTCTGGAACACCAGCACCAGCACGCCGTAGGCGGCCCCGGCGGAGAGCATGTTGAGCGCGATGGACGACAGCGCGATCAGCGGGGCGCGGAAGGTCCAGGTCATGATGATGAAGGTCAGCAGCAGCACGATCGCGATGACCCAGGGCAGCGACTCGTTCATCGAGTCGACGAAGTCGTTCTCCCCCGCGGTCTGCCCGCTGACGGCGAACTCGGCGCCTGAGACGGAGCCGACGGTCTGCGGCAGGGCCACCGTGCGCAGCCAGGTCAGCGAGGCGTCGGCCTCCTGGCTGGCCGCCGAGGACGAGATGGGGGCGCTGAGCAGGAACACCCGGCCGTCGGCGGAGCGCATGACCTCGATGTCGCGCTCGTGGGCGAAGCCGGGGTCGGCCTTGATCCGGTCGGTGAGCGCGGTGACCGCGGTGGCGGTCTGCTCGACCTTGTCCGCCGGTGCCCGCACGCCGACCGCGTGGGTGGCCCCGGTGCTGGGGAACGCGGCGGTCATCCGGTCGTAGGACTGCATGATCGGGATGCTGCGGGGCAGGTCGGCGTCCGACGGCGAGTTCAGCTTCATGCCCAGCGCCGGGATGGCCAGCGCGACCAGGGCGAGACCGGCGACGGTGAGGGTGATGGCCGGGCGGCGCAGCGAGGGCCGCAGGATGGCCTTCCAGACCCGGGGCTCGCCGCCGCGGGCGGAGAGCCGCCACACGAACGGGACCCGGGGCTTGTCGATCCAGCGGCCCAGCTTGGCCAGCATCGCGGGCAGCACGGTGATGGACCCGATGACCGCGGCCAGCACCACCAGGATCGAGCCGATGGCCATCGAGGTGAAGATGGCGTCGTTGGCGACGAACATGCCCGCCATGGCGACCACGACGGCGAACCCGGAGACCACGATGGCGTGCCCGGAGGTGGCCGCGGCCATCTCCACGGCGTCGAGGTGGGTGCGGCCCTTGGCGCGTTCCTCCCGTTCGCGCCGGACGTAGAACAGCGAGTAGTCGACGCCGACGGCCATGCCGATCAGCAGGATCATGCTCGAGGTGTTGTCCGAGGCCGGGATCAGCTGCGAGGCCAGCGCGGACAGGCCCATCGCGGCGCCGACGGCCGAGAGCGCCAGCAGCACCGGGATGCCCGCGGCGATGACCGCGCCGAAGGCCACCAGCATGATGATCAGGGTCACCGGGATGCTGATCAGCTCGGCCTTGGCGAAGTCGTCGCCGAGCGCGGTCGAGAGCGCCTTGTTCAGCGACTCGCCGCCGACCTGCTCGACCCGCAGGTCGGGGTGGGCCGCCTGCACCGCGGCGGTGGCGTCGAGCAGCGGCTGGAGGCGCTCGTCGGCGGTCTTGCGGTCACCGGCGATGTCGATGCTGACCAGGACCGCGTCCCCCTTGGGCGACGGGAACGGCTCGGCGACGTCACCGACCTCCTTGAGCCCGGACATCCTGGTCCGCACCTCGTCGGCCACCTCCGTCGCGGCGGCCTGGTCGAGGGCGCCGGAGCGGGCCGTGATCAGCACGTTCTCGGTCGCCGGGCGGGTGAAGCCCGCGTCGTCGACCATCTTCTGGTAGACGGCGAGCTCGCCCTTGGCGTTGTCGTCGAAGTCGGTGGTCTTGGTGCCGACCAGGTTGCCGACGCCGATGCACACCGCGACGAACACCACCCACGCGGTGATCGCCCGCCACGGGTGCTCGGCGCTCCACCGCGCGATCCGCACCGTCGCCATCGGTCTTGCCTGCTTGTCCCCTGCCGTGCTGGCCATGCTCGAGATCCCCCCGCTTACCGGAATGGAGTCCTGCTTCGTTGGGCAGAACAGTGTCAGCGCGGGGAGCGCGGCGAATCAGGAGTCGTCCCGGATCTTGTCCCCCGGAAGCACCCCTAGGGGTGACCGGGGTCACCGGGAAGCGTTGCGCCGGTTAGGAACCGACCAGCCAGCGGTCCACAAGGTACGACTCCACCGAGTCGGGCCGCCGGTCACCGAGCGCGGCCACCTCGGCACGGGTGAACCAGCGCGCCTCGTCGAGTTCGTCGCGGTCGACGGCGATGTCCGGCGACAGCGCGACCGCGCGGAAACCGAGCATCAGTCCGGATGGGAACGGCCAGGCCTGCGACGCGAGGTAGTGCACGGCCCCGACGGCGACCCCGGACTCCTCGGCGACCTCGCGGCGCACCGCGTCCTCCAGGCTCTCGCCGACCTCGACGAACCCGGCCAGGGTGGAGAACCCGCTGGCGCCGCGGTGGCGGCCGAGCAGGCAGCAGTCACCGTGCTCGACCAGGACGATGATCGCCGGTTCGATGCGCGGGAACAGGAGTTTGCCGCAGCCGGTGCACTCGCGGACGTGGCCACCGTTCGTGTCGCGCGCCTGCGCGCCGCAAGCGCCGCAGAACCGCTGGTTGCGCCGCCAGTGCAGCAGCCCGCGGGCGTAGGCGAGGCGGGTGGCGTCCTCTGGGCCGAGGTCGGCGAACAGCGCGCGGGTGTCGGCGGTGCCGTCGGCGGAGACAGCGGCGACGGCGACCGATTCGTCCATTTCGGACAGGTCCTGCGCGAAGAAGCCGGTGTCGCCGTCGAGGCCGAGGAAGACTGCGTCGGCGGCGGGTGGGGCGTGCAGCGGTCGGCCGTCGCGGACCAGGATCCGGTCGCGCCAGAACACCAGCGCGGCGCCTGCCGGTCGCAGACCGTCGAGCCACGCGGCGTCACCGCGTCGCGCACCAGCCCGGTCCAAGGTCAAGCCGCTATAAGGCAGGACAGAGTTCTCCACGTTGAGCCTCCATCGGTGGTTCTCCCCCCACCCTGTCACGCTCGCGCGGCGCGGGCCAGGGAGATGGTGGACACCTCTGGTGACCCGGTAGTAACTTCCGGTTCGGCGCTTTCCCACCGACCAGCGGAGGACCCAGTGACCCAGCGGATCGCCATCGTGACCGGCGCGGCGCGCGGCATCGGCGCCGCGATCGCCACCCGGTTGGCGCGCGACGGGTTCGCCGTGGCGGTGCTCGACCTGGACGCCGCAGCGGCATCCGGGACCGTCGAGGCGATCACCTCGGCGGGCGGGACCGCGCTGGCGGTCGGCGCGGACGTCAGCGCGACCGAGCAGGTCGAGGCGGCCGTGGCGGAGGTGGCCGAGGAGCTGGGGCCGCCGACGGTGCTGGTCAACAACGCCGGGATCCTGCGCGACAACCTGCTGTTCAAGATGGGCGACGACGACTGGGACGCGGTCATCGGGGTGCACCTGCGCGGCGCGTTCCTGATGAGCCGCGCGGTGCAGCGCTACCAGGTCGAGCAGCGGTACGGCCGGGTGGTGAACCTGTCGAGCACGTCCGCGCTGGGCAACCGGGGCCAGGCGAACTACGCGACCGCCAAGGCGGGGTTGCAGGGCTTCACCAAGACGCTGGCGCTCGAACTGGGCCGGTTCGGGGTCACGGCGAACGCGATCGCGCCGGGGTTCATCGAGACCGACATGACCGCGGCCACCGCGGCGCGACTCGGGATGTCGTTCGAGGACTTCAAAGCCGGTGTCGCGCAGGCGATCCCGGTCGGCCGGATCGGGCAACCGGAGGACATCGCCGCCACAGCGGCGTTCCTGGTCAGCGAAGAGGCCGGATTCGTGTCGGGGCAAGTCATCTACGTCGCGGGCGGACCGAAGGACTGAGGATGGGCGAAGCACAGGAGCGGGTCGCGGCGTTGTTGGCCGAGCACGACCCGACGACGACCGACCGGCTGGAGTTCCTGCGGGCGCGGTTCGACGCGGGTCTGGCGTGGGTGCACTTCCCGGTGGGGCTGGGCGGTTTGAGCGCGCCGAGGGCCATGCAGCAGGAGGTCGACGAGGCGTTGACCGCCGCGGGCGCGCCGGACAACAACCCGCGCCGGATCGGGATCGGCCTCGGCATGGCGGCGCCGACGATCCTGGCGTACGGCACCGGGGAGCAACACCGGCTGTTGCGTCCACTGTGGACCGGCGAAGAGGTGTGGTGCCAGCTCTTCAGCGAGCCCGGCGCGGGATCGGACCTGGCCGCGCTGGCGACGAGGGCGCGCCGCGACGGGGACGACTGGGTGGTGACCGGGCAGAAGGTGTGGACTTCGAGCGCGCACAACGCCCGGTGGGCCATCCTGGTCGCCCGCACCGATCCGGACGTGCCCAAGCACGCCGGGCTGACCTACTTCGTCTGCGACATGACCGCTCCGGGCGTGGAAGTGCGGCCGCTGCGGCAGATCACCGGTGAGGCCGAGTTCAACGAGGTGTTCCTGACCGACGTGCGCATCCCGGACTCGGCCCGGTTGGGCGAGATCGGCGACGGGTGGCGGGTCGCGCAGACGACGCTGATGAACGAGCGGGTCGCCATCGGGTCGCGGTCTTCGGCGCGCGAGGCCGGGATGGTCGGTGTCGTCGCCGAGACGTGGCGGGCGCACCCGGATCGCCGCACGGCGGCGGCGCACGACCAGTTGCTCGGCCTGTGGGTCGAGGCGGAAGCGTTGCGGCTGGCCGGGGTCCGGTTGCGCCAGCAGTTGGCGGCGGGCGCACCGGGGCCGGAGGGATCGGCGATGAAGCTGGGTTTCGCCCGGCTGTCGCAGGCGTTGTCCGGGTTCGAGGTGGAGTTCTTGGCCGAGGACGGGTTGCGCTACGACGACTGGACGTTGCGCCGCCCCGAACTGGTGGACTTCACCGGCCGCGGCCCCGGGTACCGGTACCTGCGGGCGAAGGGCAACTCGATCGAGGGCGGCACCTCCGAGGTGCTGCGCAACATCATCGCCGAACGGGTGCTCGGCCTGCCCGCGGAGCCCAGGGTCGACAAGGACGTCCCGTGGAAGGACCTCCCCCGATGAACCTGCTGTACACCGACGTCGAGACCGACCTGCGCGCCAGCGTGGCGGACCTGCTCGGCACGCACTCGACGGACCTGTGGCCCAGGTTGGCGGCGGTCGGCGTGAGCGGGCTCGCCGTGCCGGAGGAGTTGGGCGGGCAGGGCGCGAGCTACCGGGAACTGGCGGTGGTCGCGGAGGAGCTGGGGCGTTCCGTCGCGCCGGTTCCGTTCTTGACCAGCGCAGTGCTGGCGACCACGGCGTTGTTGGAACTGTCCGAGGACGCGAGCGCCCGGTCGCTGCTCTCCCGGTTGTCGAGCGGCGCGGCGACCGCGGCGCTGGTCGTGCCGCTGTCGTCGTGGGAGTCGTGGCCGGATGGGCGTGGCCTGGTCCGCAGCGTGGCCGACGCGGGTTCCGCCGACGTGCTGCTGGTGCCGATCGAGGGCCGGTTGCACCTGGTTGACGCCGCGGACGTGACCCCAGTGGTCGCACTCGACGAAACCCGCCCCTTGGCCGACGTCGCGATCACCGCCACCACTCCCCTGGCAGGCCCCGGGGACGACGCCGTCCGCGCGGCTCTGGTCGCGGGCGCCGGGATCCTGGCGTCCGAGCAGGTCGGCATCGCCACCTGGTGCCTCGAGACCACGGTCGCGTACCTGAAGGAACGCCACCAGTTCGGCCGCCCCCTCGGCTCCTTCCAGGCACTGAAGCACCGGGTCGCCGACCTCTGGCAATCCCTCGTGCTGGCCAGGGCCGCCGCCCGCCACGCCGCCGACGCCCTGACCACCGGGGTCGACGTACCGATCGCGGTCTCGGTAGCCCAGTCCCTCTGCTCGACCGTGGCGGTCCGAGCGGCCGAAGAATGCCTCCAACTCCACGGCGGCATCGGCATGACCTGGGAACACCCGGTGCACAGGTACCTGAAGCGGGCCAAGGCCAACGAGATCGCCCTGGGCACCCCCACCCGGCACCGCGCCACTTTGGCACCCCTGGTGGACCTGGCCGGCCCTACAGTGGGCGCATGACCTCCTTCGGCGAGCTCATCCCCGGCCCCAAACTCCGCAAAGAGTCCCCGGACGACGCGGGCAACGGCCAGGACCCCGCCCTGGACCCCACCACGGGCCCCCTCGACCTGGACGCCGGGGTGATCTACATCCGCAGGCCGGTGCGGGACACGGGTGAGAACCCGCGCCCCGCGAGCGACTAGACAGCACGGTTCGGCGAGCTGATCGACCAGATAGGCCCGGTCGTGCACTGCTTGGGCCGGGCGGCCCGGTGGTGGCCCAGGTCGCCTGGACCGGCGACCTGGGACGTAGGCCAGCTCGCCGTGGCCGTGTGTAGATCACCGAGGCGCACGGCCACCCACGAGTTGCGCACGCCCTGCTCGCAAGGCGTGGGCCGGGTCCGTTCCTCCGGGTGGCGCGCTGCGGTGAACGTGGCCCGGCTGCCAGCCCCGCTGCTAGCCCATTCGCACGGTGGCGTGCATTTCCCAGACCAGGATCTCGGCGCCGTCCGGGCCCGCGGTGACGCGTTGGCCGCCTGTGGTGATGCGGGCGGCGTCACCGGTGGCCAGGTCGCCGGACCGCTCCAGGGACACTGTGCCGATCGGGACGAACAGGTGGACGAAGGGGGCTTCCGGGAGGGTCACCGCCGCTCCGGGGGCCAGGCGGGCGGCGTAGAGGGCCGCGTGCTTCTGGCCGATCCGGATGGCGGAGGCGCCCTCGTGTTCTGGCATGCCGGAGGCCACGGGGACGAGGCCGCCGGAGAGCAGTTCGTCGGCGATCTCCAACTGCTCGTAGCCCGGCGCCTTGCCCGCCTCGTCCGGCAGCACCCACATCTGCACGAAGTGCACCGGGTCGGCGTGCCGCGGGCCGCCCGAGAGCCGCCAGGAGTCGTTCTTCTCCGAGTGCAGGATGCCGCTGCCCGCGCTCATCCGCTGCGCCAGCCCCGGGTAGATGATCCCGCTGTGCCCCTCGGAGTCCTGGTGCACCAGCGCGCCGCGCAGCACCCAGGTGACGATCTCCATGTCCCGGTGCGGGTGCGTGTCGAAGCCGCTGCCGGGGGTGACGACGTCGTCGTTGTTGACCAGCAGGAGGCCGAAGTGGGTGTTGCGCGGGTCGTGGTGGTGGCCGAAGGAGAACGAGTGCTTCGAGTCCAGCCAGCCGATCGTGGTCTTGAACCGGTCGTCGGCGCGCCGGATGTCCACTGTGGTCATACCACTGCCTCCCCGTACATCTCGCCGAGCGGGTCGGCGATGAGTTCGACGCGGGCGCCGTCGGGGTCGGTGAAGTAGACCGACGTGCCGCTTTCCTCTACATAGGACACCCCGGCGGCGTCCATGCGCGACCGCGCCGCCCGCCACTGCTCGGGCTCCATCGAGATCGCCAGGTGGTGCAGCCCGCCGAGGACCTCCGCGTACGGGCCGAGGTCGAGGCCGGGCAGGTCGAAGAACGCGACCGCGTTGCCGTTGCCCACGTCGAAGAAGAAGTGGGTGGAGCCGGGGTAGTCGCGGTTCTCGAACATCTCGGTCAGCGGGAACCCGAGCACGTCCTGGTAGAACTCGACCGTCCGGCGCACGTCTCCGGAGATGAGCGCGGTGTGGTGGATGCCCCTGGCGCTGCTCGGCGGGCGCTGCGCGCGCTCGCGCAGCAATTCCGCCCGCAGCCGGTCGCGTTCGGCGGCCAGTTCGGCCACCCGGGTCTCTGGAAGTGACATCGGGTCCTCCTGGCTCACGCGCCGCGCTTCAAGCGACCGGCGACCTGCACCGCGCGCCGGGCCTGGAAGGCGACCGAGGCGAGCTCGACCTCCCCCGGCGGGGTCGCGCCGTTGTTCGAGATGTGGCTGGCGCCGTAGGGGTTGCCCGCCTGGAACTGGATCGGGTCGGCGTAGCCGGGGGCCACGATGATCGCGCCCCAGTGGTAGAAGGTGTTGTTGATCGCGGTGATCGTCGTCTCCTGGCCGCCGTGCGCGGTGCCGGTGGAGGTGAACGACGAGGCGACCTTGTCGACCAGCTTGCCCTGGCCCCACAACGGGCCTGCCTGGTCGATGAACTGCTTGATCTGCGCGGCGGGCAGGCCGAACCGGGTCGGGCTGCCGATCAGCACGACGTCGGCCCAGTCCAGGTCGTCCGTCGTCGCCTCGGGCACCGACTGGGTCTCGGCGGCGTGCGCGGCCCAGCCCTCGTTGGACGCGATCGCCTCGGCAGGCGCCAACTCCTTGGCCTTGACCAGGCGCACCTCGGCGCCTTCCTTCTCCGCCGCCTCGGCCGCGGCCTTGGCCAGCGCGTACACGCTGCCGGTCGCCGAGTAGTACACGATCGCGACCTTGACCTGCTCGGTCACCGTTTCCTCCATGTAGTTAACGCCTTAACTACTCCGACTGTAGGCCGAGCTAGTTGTCATGTCAACAAGTGGACCCCGGTGCCTAGACTGGACCGGTGACGCCCTGGCTGGACGCGACCCAACTGCGGTCCTGGCGCGCCCTGGTCGAGGGCGCGGGCCTGCTGCTGGCCAGGGTCGACAAGCACCTGCGCGACACCCACGGGCTCACGCTCGCCGAGTACGAGATCCTGGTGCACCTGTCCGAGAGCCACCTGCACATGTCGGAGCTGGCCAGCCAGGTCAGCCACTCCAGGGCCAGGGTCACCCAGACCGTCGACCGGCTGGTGCGCGCGGGCCTGGTCGAGCGCTCCCCCTGCCCGCAGGACCGCCGCGGCGTGCACGCGGCGCTGACCGACACCGGCCGAGCCCGGCTGGAGGCCGCCGCGCGCGACCACGTGCTGGAGGTGCGCAGGCTGGCCGTCGACGTCCTGGACCCCGACGAGCTCACCGCCGTCGGCTCCGCCATGGCCAAGATCCGAGCGGCCGCAGGAGGCGACTAGTGCCACGACCGCCACGTGCATGGACGCGACGACGCTGATGGGGCGACTGGCGCGCCGGAGCCGGGGACCGTGCCGGGCGGGGAAGAGGGAGCGGGTGGCGGGAGATCTATACCGTGAGCACCTCGACGCCCGCGTCCTGGAAGGCGGCGACCGCGTCCGCGGGGGCGGCGGCGTCGGTGACCAGCAGGCGCATGGCCGACACCGGGCAGATCTGGGCGAAGGCGTGCCTGCCCAGCTTGGAGCTGTCGGCGATGACGACGACCTTGCGGGCGCGCTCGGCCATCAACCGGTTGATGCTGGCCTCGCCCTCGTGGTGGGCGTAGGCGCCGTGCACCGGGTCGACCGCGTCCACGCCCAGGAACACCACGTCCAGGGTGATCTCGTCGAGGATGCGGGTGGCCAGCGGGCCGCTGAGCTCGAAGGACTGCGGCCTGGCGACGCCGCCGGTGACCACGATCTTGACGTGCGGGCGCACGGCGAGCTCGTTGGCGATGTTGAGCGCGTTGGTGACCACGGTCAGCGCCGGTTCGTCGGCCTGGTTGAAGTCCGGGCGGATGGCCAGCGCGCGGGCGATCTCGGTGGTCGTGGTGCCGCCGTTGAGGCCGACCACGGTGCCGCGGCCGACCATGGCGGCCGCGGCTTTGCCGATGCGCTCCTTCTCCGAGGCGTGCCGGGCGGTCTTGTAGCGCAGCGGCAGGTCGTAGGCGACGTTGTTGGCGACCGCGCCGCCCCTGGTTCGGGTGAGCAGCTGCTGCTCGGCGAGGTGGTCGAGGTCGCGGCGGATGGTGGCCGCGCTCACCGCGAGCTCGTCGGCGAGGTCGTCGACGTCGACCTTGCCGCGCTGCCCGAGCATGTCCAGCAGCGTGCTGAGCCGCTCGTACCTGTCCACCCCTACCCACCTCCCTGCCGCGCCGCGCTCACCCGCGGTGCTGCAAAGTATCGCCCCGTGAACCCACATTCAACGTCCGAAACGCTTGGCATCGGCTGACCGATCACGCAGTATTCGTGGCGCGTGCGAGCAGCTTCGAGCGCTCGTCGCGGGTGGACTGACGCCAAGGGGAAGGAAGCGCATGGCAGCGGAGCAGCACGTGGTCGCCGTCGACGTAGGGGGTACCTCGATCAAGGCAGCCTTGGTCGACCGGGACCTGCGCGCCGTGGCGACCCTGCGCGAGCCGACCAGGCGCGACGGCGAGGTGGCCGACGTCGGCCAGATCGCCGAGCTGGTCGACCGGCTCGCCGCCGGGCACGACGTGGTGGGCGCGGGCGTCGCCGTCCCCGGCATCGTCGACGACGGGTTGGGCCTGGTCAGGGCCGCGGTGAACCTCGGCTGGGTGGACGTGGCGCTGCGCGACCGGCTCACCGCCCAGACCGACGTCCCGCTGCTGGTGCGCCACGACGTGCGCACCGGCGGCCTGGCCGAGTTCACCGTCGGCGCGGGCAAGGGCGCCGACGACGCCCTGTTCATCTCCGTGGGCACCGGCATCGCGGCGGCGGTCCAGGTGGACGGCCGCACGCTAGGCGCCTCGGGCTACGCGGGCGAGATAGGTCACGTCGTGGTCGACCCGGGCGGCGCGGTGTGCGGCTGCGGCACCCAGGGCTGCCTGGAGACCCTCGCCGCCGCCCCCGCCTTCGCCCGCCGCTACGAACAGCGCACCGGCCGCACCATCTCCGACGCCGCCGGGGTAGCGGGCCTGCTCGCCACCGACCCCGACGCCCAAGCGGTCTGGCAAGACGCCGTCAACGCCCTCGCCACCGCCCTGCTCGACGCCGTGACCCTCTTCGGCCCCGCCATCATCATCATCGGCGGCGGCGTCGCCGAAGCGGGCGAGACCCTGGTCGGCCCGGTCCGCGAGGAGCTCTACAGCAGGCTCAAGTTCCAACGCCGCCCAGAGGTCGTCCGAGCCGCCCTCGGCCAAGACGCGGGCCGCGTGGGCGCCGCCCTGCTGGGCTGGCAAGCCGCGAAGAGCTGACCAACCACCGCGCCGCCCTCGTCCAGCGGCGCGGTTCAGCCCGAGATGATCGAAGCCGGATTCTCCACCCGGTTGACCTCGGCCTCATAACACCGCCGGAACGGGTTGTCCCGAACCCGGTCCCACGCCCGCGCGACCAGCGCGCACCCGGCGGCTACCAGCGAGATCGCCACAAGAACGGCTACCCCGGTAAGCCACAGAGCCGTGTAGATGGTCGCCGCTCCCATAACAATGGCCGACAAGAATACACATGCTGCGAGAAGCCCAGAGAAACCGATAAGGGTCTCCTTAGGCCCTTTTTCTAGCGTGCCGGAAGAAGCCACCACTAACAGGACAAAACCCACCACCACGGCCGACAGAAACGCAATACTTGCCCAGCGCGGGCCAAGTGGAGCCGTACCGATGGCGGTGAGGATGTGTCGACCAACACCGGTGAGCGACAGCAGCCAGACAAGCGAGAGCAAAAGCCAGCGACTGAGCCGCCAGAGGTGCTTGGCCTGACGCTGGATAGCCCCAATGTTCGCCCAGTCATCGTATCGAATCCGCCTCTCCGCAGAGCCATCTCTCTCCAGCAAAACGCTGTACAGCACCAACTGAACCGACCCGCCGAGAAGGTCGATCAGTTGTCGCCGCACGCCGATAAGCCCGGAGCGCTCGACAATCATCGAGCCAGCCAGCACTGCATGCTCGTCATCCGGGGGCGCCTCCAGTAGGAACTGCTTGACCGCAGCTCGTTGGTTGCCCAGACCCACGCCGGGGAGCCGTCGTGCGATCGAGTAGATTTCGGTATCGCCCAGAGGAGACGCTTCGCCAAGGCTTCGCACGGCTAAAGGAATGGCTATTCGGCGATCGATCGTCGTAATGCCATCAGGCGGCGTACCAGCATAGATCAACTCCGCGACACGACCGCAGATTGCTCGCAATGGATCGTCTCTGCCTTCGGCAAACGGTGCCCACACCCAGTCGAACTCGCGAGTTTCCTCATCGGGCGGGACCACCCGACGCACCTGATCCTCCACCCCAGGGCTCGGCAAGAGTTGGGCGAGTCGCCACGCAACGTGGGTGGCGACCCGCACAGGCTGCCAAAGCAGACCAGCCAATGCCTCGGCAGCGGCAGGTGTGCCCACCGCGGCGATGTCATCGATAGCCCACAGAGCATCGGCCTTGGCCTGGGCTACCAGCGTAGGCAACGCCGCCTCCCCCATGCTCCGCAGCGCGGCCCGTGCGACTCGCGCGACTATACGGCTGGCCATAGCAGCCAAGACGTGCGCGGCCTCGGCTCTACCGGATGCCGAAAGTGCGAACAGGGCATCCACTGCGGCGCTGTCCACGCCCCTGGCGATGTCACACAATGCGGCGAACACGCGGACGCCGCGCGGCCTACTGTCGGATGCGACCGTTCCCAACGCAGTGATGACTGCGTCACGGACGGGGTCATCCGTGCCCAAGCGAGCGAGGAAGTGTTGAATGACGATCTCGGCGAACTCGTTGTCGACGCGGGTGGCTTCCGCGAGGCACTCCAGCGCCAGGACCCGGTGGTGGTCGGCGGCGCTGAAGATGTCCGAGATGACCTTGGTGCAGTCGCGGGTGGTGGCGCCGCACCAGAGTTTGACCGTCTCGCGCCAGGCGGCGGGGTCGGCGTGGTAGCGGCGCAGCAGGCCATCCGGGTCGTCGGCCAGCTCGACGGCGGCCAGGTATTCCTGCAGGGTCAGGTGGCGGAAGGTGAAGGCGGTGCGGGCCTTGTCGGTGGCGACCAGGAGTTGGCTGCGGTCGATGATCTCGTCGAGCAGGTCCTTGACGTGGGTCTGGTCGAGGTTGAGGTCGGGCAGCAGGTCCTTGGTGGTCGACTCCAGGGCGCGCCGGGACAGGGTGAGGCGGTCGTCGCCGGTGGATTCCATGGAGCGCAGGGCTACCTGTTGCAGGACGGCCAGTTTCTCGCCTGCCTGGTATACCGATCGAGCCCGGCCGAGGTCGGGGTCGCGGTTGAGCAGGTGGGTGATCGCCTCCCGGTAGAAGGCGGTGCGCGAGGTCGGGAGGCGTCTGCCGGACCGGGTCAGGACCTCGGTGTGCAGATAGGCGATCATCGTCAGCAGCAGTGGGCTGCGGGCCAGCCGCATCAGCGCGGGGTTGTCGCGCAGGCCGACGAACAGCTCGGCGGCGTCGGTGAGGCCGGGCCAGTGGCTGAGGAACCGCACCACCGCGGCGTCGTCGAACTCGGCCACCCGCACGATGTGAGCGAACGCGGGACCCAGCGGTTGTCCCTGGTAGACCACGTCGCGGCAGGTGACGATGTACTGGCAGTCGGGGTATTCGCGGGATAAGTCGCGCAGGGCCTCGTAGACGCGCTGTTGATCGTCGCGGCCTACCTCGTCGAGGCCGTCGAGCAGCAGGGTGAAAGCACCGTCGCGCAGACCGCGCAAGGTCAGGTCGTGGATGCGGCCGTCGCGGTCGAGGCGGGAGCGGCCCAACTCGGCCACGATCAAGTCGATCAGGGTCGCGGTGGAACCGTTGCAGCGGTGCAGCTCGATGAACACGGGGACGCGAGCCGGGCTCGGGTTCTTGGCCCACAGGAGCATGGAGTTCTTGAGCAGCATCGACTTGCCCGCCCCCGCGGGGCCGACGACGACCGTGCGGGACTGGGCGCGGACGTTGTCGTAGATGTCCTCGCGCCTGCCACCGCGTTCGTACTGCAGCGGGACGTACACCTCGGTGATGTCGATGGTGCCGTCGGTGACGAAGCCCATGGCGTGGGTGGTGAAGTCCTCCCGGACCGCCTCGGCGTAGCGGCGGACCAGGCGGCGGCCGAACTTGGCGCGGCGGGAGTACCAGCGGGCGGTGCGGTCGAACGCGGTGGCGCCGGAGCGCTTGAGGTATTCGCCGAGGAATTGCTTGGCGATGAAGGCGCCGACCACACCGAGGACGACGATCACGCTGGCTAGGACGGCGCCGGTCATGCCCTCATGATCGCGCAGGCGCCGTACAGCGTTCCGCTCCGGTCCCGCGACCGTGGTCGCGGGACCGGGGTGGGGTCAGACCAGGGGGAGCAGGTTGGGGCGCCAGACGCCGTCGGCGGTGAGGGCGGTGGTGCGGCGTTCGGCTGGGACCTCGCCGTAGGTGGTGGTGCGTTGGCGGGCGGGGCGGCCCGCGGCGGTGGCCAGGGCTTCGAGGTCGGCGATGGTCTTGTAGCTGCCGTTGTCGCTGCCTGCCATGCGGCTGATGGTTTCCTCCATGAGGGTGCCGCCGAGGTCGTTGACGCCACCGCGCAGGACGTCGACGACGCCCTCGTCGCCCAGTTTGACCCAGCTGGTCTGGATGTTGTGGATCCGGCCGTGCAGCAGGATCCTGGCGAGGGCGTGCACGGCGCGGTTCTCCAGGTGCGTGGGGCCGGGCCTGGCGATGCCCGCCAGGTACAGCGGGGCGTTGGTGTGCACGAACGGCAGCAGCACGAACTCGCTGAAACCCCCGGTCTCCGCTTGGATCGCGGCGATCAGCTTCAGGTGCGCGACCCAGTGCTTGGGGGTGTCGACGTGGCCGTACATCATGGTCGAGGTGGTCGGGATGCCGAGGCGGTGGGCGGTGGTGACCACCTCGATCCAGTTGGCGGTCGGCAGTTTCCCCTTGGTGAGCACCCACCGCACGTCGTCGTCGAGGATCTCGGCCGCGGTGCCGGGCAGTGAGTCCACACCGGACTCCCGGGCCGCCGTCAACCAGTCCTCAATGGACAGATTGGACCTGGTGGCGCCGTTGACGACCTCCATCGGGGAGAACGCGTGCACGTGCAGGCCCGGCGCGCGCTTGCGCACCTCGGCGGCGATGTCGAAGTACGCGGTGCCCGGCAGGTCCGGGTGGATGCCGCCCTGCATGCACACCTCCGTCGCCCCCACCTCCCACGCCTGCTCGGCGCGGACGCCGACCTGCTCGAGCGAGAGGGTGTACGCGTCGGCGTCGGTGCGGCGTTGGGCGAAGGCGCAGAACCGGCACCCGGTGTAGCAGACGTTGGTGAAGTTGATGTTCCGGGTGACCACGTAGGTCACGTCGTCGCCGACAGCGTCCTTGCGCAGCGCGTCGGCCAGCGCGGCCAGCGCCTCGATCTCCGCACCCGGACCGGCCGACAGCAGCACCAAAGCGTCCGAATCGGACAGACCACCCGGATCCCTTTCGGCGTGGCGCAAGGCAGTGGCGAACTCGGGTCGAACCGCTCCCCCACCACCGACGAGCCGCTGGGCGTGCACCACCTGTTCCCGCAAGGAATCCCAGTCGCCGTACACGGAGTCGAAGTCGTCGCGGCGGTCACCCGTGCGGCCGGTGGTGTCGATCGTGGCGTTGAGGTCGGTGCGGCCGGAGTCGACCAGCGCGACTTCCGGTTCCTGCCAAGGCCTGCCCACCAGGGGCGCGTCCTCGACGGCCAGCCCGGTGTCCGGGTCGGACAGGGCGGCGACGTGCGCCGCCAGCCGCGGGTCCAGCCAGGGTTCGCCGCGCTTGAGGTACTCCGGGTAGATGGTCAGCCGCTCGGCGAGCCGGAACCCGGCGGCCGCAGTGCGCTCGGCCAGGGTGTCGATCTGCGGCCAGGGGCGTTCCGGGTTGACGTGGTCGGGGGTCAGCGGCGACACCCCGCCCCAGTCGTCGATCCCGGCGCGCAGCAGCAGTTCGAACTCGCCGCCGATGAGGTTCGGCGGGGCCTGGATGCGCGCCTTCGGGCCGAGCACGACCCTGGCGACCGCGACCGTGGCGGCCAGTTCCTCGGCCTCCGCGTCGGGCATCCCCCGCATCGCGGTGTCCGGTTTCGCCCGGAAGTTCTGGATGATGACCTCTTGGACGCCCCCGTAGCGGCGGGCGACCCGGCGGATCGCGAACAGCGACTCCACCCGGTCGGCCAGGGTCTCACCGATGCCGATCAGCACACCGGTGGTGAACGGCACCGCCGAACGCCCGGCGTCCTCCAGCACCCTCAGCCGCACCGCCGGTTCCTTGTCCGGCGACCCGTAGTGCGGCCCGCCCGGTTCCGCCCACAGCTTCTCCGAGGTGGTCTCCAGCATCATCCCCATCGACGGGGCGACCGGCTTGAGCCGCTGGAAGTCGGTCCAGCCCAGCACCCCGGGGTTGAGGTGCGGCAGCAGCCCGGTCTCCTCCAGCACCCGGATCGCCATGGCCCGCACGTACGACAGGGTGTCGGGGTACCCGGCCGCCTCCAGCCACTCAGCGGCGGCGGTCCACCGGTCCTCTGGGCGGTCACCGAGGGTGAACAGGGCCTCCTTGCAGCCCATCGCGGCGCCGCGCCTGGCGATGTCGAGGACCTCGTCCGGGCTCAGGAACGGGGCCGGGAGCCTGTGCGGGACGGTCGCGAAGGTGCAGTAGTGGCACCGGTCGCGGCAGAGCCGGGTGAGCGGGATGAACACCTTGCGCGAGTAGGTGATCACCCCGGACCTGCCCACCTCGGCCAGCCCGGCGTCGCGCACCCTCGACGCCGTGTCGAACAGGTCGACCAGGTGCGCACCGCGGGCGTGCAGCAGGATCTCGGCCTCGGTCTGGTCCACCGCCACGCCGTCACGTGCGCGGCGCAGGGCGCGCCGGAGCGCTGAGTCGGTGGGCACGGGCACGGTCACGGACACCTCCAGGAAAGCGGCTTCGTCCAACCTATCCACCGTTATGGACGAAATCGCGGCCCTGGTGATTCCGGACTCAGCCGGGCAAGACCCCCGCGACGGCCTTCTTGGCCTTGCGCGGCGCGCTCGCGACGGCGCTGCCGACGCTGTCGCTGGTGTCGGCGATCCAGTCGCCCAGGTCGTGCGTGGCGCGCTTGGCCCGCCACGCGACCGAGGGCTTGCCGTGCGTGTCGGCCGTGGCCAGCAGCAGGCCGCCGAGCAGGCCGATGTTCTTGAGGAAGTGGGTCAGCTGCTGCTTGCGCTCGGCCGGGTCCTTCTCCTCCCAGAACGGGTGCGCCGCGACAGTGGTCGGCACCACACTGGCCGACAGCAGCAGCGCGGCCAGGCGCGGCACCTTGCCCAGCGCCAGCGCCACCCCGGCGGCGACCTTGACGGCGCCGTCGATGCGCACCAGGGTCACCGGGTCGGCGTTGTCCGGCAGTTTGTCGCCCGCCTTGGCCAGCAGTGGTTTCGCGGCCTCGGCGTGCGCCTCGGGGGCGCGCAGCGCGTTGATCCCGCCGCTGATGAAGACGGCGGCGAGCATCGGTCGGGCCAGCCTGCGCAGGATCATGTCTTCTCCTCAGTCCACCCGGTGCTTGGTCCGCTCGACCAGGTCGCGCACGTGCGAGATGTCCCCGCACCCGGCCGCCACACTGGCCGCCCGCGCCTCGACGAACTTGTCGCCCAACTCCACGCGCCGCTGCTCGGGCACCGTGTCGCGCGCGGAGTTGAGGATCGTCCGCTCCTCCTCGTCGAGGTGGTGGTTGATGGCCTTGACGAGGTCCTCGAGCTTCTCGTCCCACTCCTGGGCCTCGGGGTCGCCGACCTCCATCAGCGCCAGCAGCGCCTGGTGCCCCTCGGCGTGCTCCTCGGCCCCGTGCTCGACCTCGTGGTCGTCGATGTCGGAGAACCGCCGCAGCGCCGGGTAGATCTCCCCCTCCTCGGCCTCCGCGTGCGCGACCAGCAGTTCCGCCAGGTCCCCGAGCACCGCCACCCGGTCGTTCGAGTTGTCCCGCAACCGCCGGAACAGGTCCTCGAACCGCCGGTGATCGGCCAGGATCAACTCGATCACGTCCGCAGCCACCCGCCGCCTCCTCACTGGTCGTCCCACCCGGATCAATACCCAGGACAACGGCGGGTCAACCCCTCCAGGCCACGGTAGGACCGCTCCGGGGACCCAGCCCCCGGAGCGACCCGATCAGGCGACGCGGACCCGGGCGGCTACTCCGATCCGGCCTCGATGTCCCCTTCGACCTGCAGGTACAGCTCGCGCAGCGCGGCCAGCGTGTCCGGGTCGGGTTCGGCCCACATCTTGCGTTCGGCGGCCTCCAAGAGGCGTTCGTCGATGCCGTGGCCGTCAGGACCGCGATCGCCGGGAACCCCCGTGTTCTCCGCGATGCTGGACGACCACCGCCACGGGTCGGTCCACCGGAGACCAAGTCCGCCCAGGGCTACTCGGATCCAGCCTCGATGTCCCCTTCGACCTGCAGGTACAGCTCGCGCAGCGCGGCCAGCGTGTCCGGGTCGGGCTCGGCCCACATCTTGCGTTCGGCGGCTTCCAGGAGGCGTTCGGCGATGCCGTGCAGGGCCCAGGGGTTGGACTCGGTGAGGAACTTGCGGTTCTCCGGGTCCAGGGCGTAGGTCTGGGCCAGCTTGTCGTACATCCAGTCCGCTACGACGCCGGTGGTGGCGTCGTAGCCGAAGAGGTAGTCCACTGTGGCCGCGAGTTCGAAGGCACCCTTGTAGCCGTGGCGGCGCATGGCTTCGATCCAGCGGGGGTTGACGACGCGGGAGCGGAAGACGCGGTTGGTCTCCTCCGACAGGGTGCGGGTGCGGACCGCTTCCGGGCGGGTGCTGTCGCCGATGTAGGCCTCGGGGGCGCGGCCGGTGAGGGCGCGGACGGTGGCGATCATGCCGCCGTGGTACTGGAAGTAGTCGTCGGAGTCGGCGATGTCGTGTTCTCGGGTGTCGACGTTCTTGGCGGCCACCGCGATGCGGCGGTAGGCGGCTTCCATGGCGGGGCGGGCGGCGACGCCGTCGAGGTCGCGGCCGTAGGCGAAGCCGCCCCAGACGGCGTAGACCTCGGCGAGGTCGGCGTCGTCGCGCCAGTTGTGGCTGTCGATCAGCGGGAGCAGGCCCGCGCCGTAGGCGCCGGGCTTGGAGCCGAAGATGCGGGTGGTCGCGGTGCGGGCGTCGGAGTCGGCGTCGGCGCGGACGTGGGCGCGCACGTAGTTGTCGGCGTCGGACTCGTCGAGGTCGGCGACCAGGCGCACGGCGTCGTCGAGCAGGTACACCACGTGCGGGAAGGCGTCGCGGAAGAAGCCGGAGATGCGGACGGTGACGTCGATGCGGGGGCGGCCGAGTTCGGCCAGCGGGATGGCCTCCAGGGAGCTGACCCGGCGCGACGCCTCGTCCCAGACCGGGCGGACCCCGAGCAGGGCGAGGACCTCGGCGATGTCGTCGCCGGAGGTGCGCATCGCGGAGGTGCCCCAGACCGACAGGCCCACCGAGCGCGGCCACTCCCCCGTGTCCTTGCGGTAGCGGGCGAGCAGCGAGTCGGCCATGGCCGAGCCGGTCTCCCACGCCAGGCGGCTGGGGATGGCCTTCGGGTCGACGGAGTAGAAGTTGCGGCCGGTGGGCAGGACGTTGACCAGGCCGCGCAGCGGCGAGCCGCTGGGCCCGGCGGGCACGTACCCGCCGTCGAGGGCGTGCAGGACGTGGCCGATCTCGTCGGTGGTGCGGGCCAGCCGGGGCACGATCTCCTCGGCGGCGAAGGTCAGCACGGCCACCACGGCCGGGTTCTCCGCGCCGAGGACGTCCACGCTGACCTGCCGCGCGTCGCCCCAGCCGCTGTCTTCCATGGCCTGGACCAGCGACAACGCGAGGGCGTCGATCTCGTCGACCCTGGTGCGGCTCTCCGACCCGTCCTCGCTGAGCCCGAGGGCCTCGCGCAGGCCGGGCAGCGCGGCCACCTGGCCGCCCCACATCTGCCGGGCGCGCAGCATCGAGTTGACCAGGTTGACCCGGCCGGGGCCGACCGGGGCGTCGCCGAGGGTGTGCAGGCCGTCGCGGATCTGGACGTCCTTGATCTCGCAGAGCCAGCCGTCGACGTGCAGCAGGAAGTCGTCGAACTCGGCGTCGTGCGGGCGGTCGTCGAGGCCGAGGTCGTGGTCGAGCTTGGCGGCCTGGATCAGGGTCCAGATCTGGGCGCGGATGGCGGGTAGCTTCGCCGGGTCCATGGCGGCGATGTTCGAGTGCTCGTCGAGCAGTTGCTCGAGGCGGGCGATGTCGCCGTAGCTCTCGGCGCGGGCCATCGGCGGGACCAGGTGGTCGACCAGGGTGGCGTGGGCGCGGCGCTTGGCCTGGGTGCCCTCGCCGGGGTCGTTGACCAGGAACGGGTAGATCAGCGGCAGGTCGCCCAGGGCCGCGTCGGGGCCGCAGGACGCGGACAGCCCGAGGTTCTTGCCGGGCAGCCACTCCAGGTTGCCGTGCTTACCGAGGTGGACCATCGCGTGCGCGCCGAAGGTGCCCGCGACCCACCGGTACGCGGCCAGGTAGTGGTGGCTGGGCGGCAGGTCGGGGTCGTGGTAGATCGCGACCGGGTTCTCGCCGAAGCCGCGGGGCGGCTGCACCATCAGCACCAGGTTCCCGGCCTGGAGCGCGGCGAGGACGATCTCCCCCTCGGGGTCCTGCGACCGGTCGACGAACAGCTCGCCGGGTGCGGGGCCCCAGTGCTCCTCCATCGAGGACCGCAGGTCTTCTGGCAACGTGTCGAAGTACGCGCGGTAGTCGGCGGCGGAGATGCGCACCGGGTTGCCGGTCAACTGCTTCTCGGTGAGCCAGTTCGGGTCTTGCCCACCGGCTTCGATCAGCGCGTGGATCAGCGCGTCACCGTCGCCGTTGGCCAGACCGGGCAGAGCGTCTTCAGCGCCGAGGTCGTAGCCAGCGTCCCGCAGTGCGTTGAGCAGCCTGATGGCGCTAACCGGCGAGTCGAGGCCTACTGCGTTGCCGATGCGTGAGTGCTTGGTCGGGTACGCGGACAGCATCAGCGCGACGCGGCGCTCGGCTGGCGGAGTGTGGCGCAGCACTGCGTGCCTATAGGCGATCCCAGCGACCCGAGAAGCGCGCTCGGGGTCGGCGACATAGACCGAGAGGCCGTCGCGGTCCTGTTCCTTGAACGAGAACGGCACCGTGATCAGGCGGCCGTCGAACTCCGGTACCGCCACCTGGGTCGCGGTGTCCAAAGGCGACAAACCGTCGTCGCTCTCCTCCCAGGCGGCCCTGCTGGAGGTGAGCGCAAGCCCTTGCAGGATCGGGATGTCGAGGTCGGCGAGCGCACCGACGTCCCACGCGCCGTCGTCGCCACCCGCGCTGGCGGCGGCGGGCAACGTGCCACCGGCGGCGAGCACGGTCACGATCAACGCGTCGAGGGACCCCAGGACCTCCAGCAACTCCGCGGGCGCGGTGCGCAACGACGCGCAGTACACCGGCACAGCCACTGCCCCGGCATCCTCGACAGCGTCCGCGAGCGTCGCGATGAACGCCGTGTTCCCGGCCAGGTGGTGCGCGCGGTAGTACAGGACGCCGACGCGCGGACCCTCGGTCCGGCGGACCTGCCGCTCCAGGTGGCCCCAGGGCGCCAACTCGACCGGCGCGGCGAACCCGGTGCCGGTGAGCAAGATCGTGTCGGACAGGAAGTGAACAAGCTCACGCAGGTTGTCCGCGCCGCCGAAGGCGAGGTAGCGGTGGGCCTCCGCGACGACCCCGCCCGGCACCGTCGACAGCTCCATGAGCTCCGCGTCCGGCGCCTGCTCACCGCCGAGGACGACCACCGGGCGCGGTCCCGCGAGCAGCGTGTCCAGGCCCTCTTCCCACGCCCGCCGACCACCGAGGAGCCGGACGACGACGATGTCGGTGCCCTCCAGCAGACCGGGCAGGTCGTCGAGGTGCAGCCGGGCGGGGTTGGCCAGCCGGTACTCGGCGCCGCTGGCGCGCGCGGAGAGCAGGTCGGTGTCCGAGGTCGACAAGAGCAGGATCATGGGGCCCTTCCTGGGGTCCTCGCCCCGGGTCGTGGGTGGCGACGGCCGGAGTGTCCTGGCTCCCGGATCGGTGCTCGACCTGGCCTTCCGGCGGGTGCCGTGGCGGGTTCAGGTGTCGCTCCCCGGTGACAGTGGCGGGACCGCGCCGGACTCGCACCGGCTTCCTCCATTGCCATCGCTGCTTCGCGCTCACCCTATATTCGGCGGGTGTCTTCCTCCCAGCGCCGAACGGGCGCCGATGCCTGCCCAGGTGCGCTCGACGTGCACCGGGCGGCCGACGGCGGCCTGGCGCGGGTCAGGATCCCGGGTGGACGGCTGCGCGCCGAGCAACTGCACCGGCTGGCGGATCTGGCCGCCGACCTGGGTGATGGCGCCCTGGAGTTGACCTCCCGGGCGAACCTGCAGTTGCGCGGGCTGGCCGAGGGCGCCGAGGTGGAGTTGGGCGCCGAGCTGGCCGGGATCGGCCTGCTGCCCTCGCTCTCGCACGAAAAGGTGCGCAACATCATGGCGTCCCCGCTCGGCCCGGGTGGGCTGGTCGCCGAGTTGGACGCGGCGGTGTGCGCGGAGCGTGACCTGGCGGAGCTCCCCGGGCGGTTCCTGTTCGCCCTGGACAGCGGTGCCGGTGACGTGGCGTGGTCTCGGCCGGACGTCGCGGCGCTGCCGGTCGGTGATCGGGTGGCGGTGCTCGTCGGCGGGGTCGATCACGGCATCCGGGTCGAGCAGGAGCGGGTCGTGTCGACCATGGTTGCGTGCGCGCTGGCGTTCCTGCGGGTGCGGGACACGCAGTGGCGGATCGCTGAGTTGCCGGACGTCGCCGCGGTCGTGGCCGGGTTCGACCGCGGGCCGGACCGGGTGATCCCGGGCACACCACCCACCGGCGGGCCGATCGGGCCGATCGTGTTCGCTGACGGCGGGCGCGGGGTCGGCGCGGCGGTGCCACTCGGGCGGTTGGCGGCGGATCAGGCGCGGGCCTTGGGCGATGTGGTGATCACGCCGTGGCGGGGGGTTGTGGTGCGCGGCGGGATGCCCGACATCGGGCTGATCACCGACCCGTCGGCTCCCGGGATCGGCGTGACGTCGTGCGCGGGTCGGCCGCACTGCAACAAGGCGCTGGCCGACGTGCGGGCGGCGGCGTTGGCGACAGCGGTGCCCGGGCGCGCGGTGCACTGGGCGGGGTGCGGGCGCCGGTGCGGGCGTCCGGTGGGTGAGGTGCTCGACGTGGTGGCCACCGAGGACGGCTACCTCGTCGACGGCCGGGCTGTGCCCGGCGAGCGGGTGGCTGAGGCGGTCGCCCGGGGAAGGCAGGACTGACGGTGACCGAGTACATCAAGGAC
This sequence comes from Actinokineospora baliensis, assembly GCF_016907695.1. Taxonomy (NCBI): domain Bacteria; kingdom Bacillati; phylum Actinomycetota; class Actinomycetes; order Pseudonocardiales; family Pseudonocardiaceae; genus Actinokineospora; species Actinokineospora baliensis. Next base: position 6,044,598 of record NZ_JAFBCK010000001.1, read on the forward strand.
GGCGCGGAGATCTACCGCCGCTCGTTCGCCACGATCCGCGCGGAGGCCGATCTGGCCGGGCTGCCTGAGGACGTGGCGCGCGTAGTGGTGCGGATGATCCACGCCTGCGGGATGGTCGATCTGGTCGGCGATGTCTCTTACTCCCCCGACGTCGTCGCCTCGGCTCGTGCCGCGCTGCTGTCAGGCGCACCTGTGCTGTGTGACGCGCAGATGGTGGCCTCCGGGATCACGCGTAAGAGGCTTCCCGCGGACAACGAGATCATCTGCACGTTGGGCGACCCTCGGGTGCCACCGCTCGCCCAGGAGTTGGGCAACACCCGTAGTGCGGCCGCGCTAGAGCTGTGGCGGGATCGCCTAGAGGGTGCGGTGGTGGCCATTGGCAACGCACCTACTGCCTTGTTCTACCTGCTGGACATGATCGATGCGGGGGCTGGGCGCCCGGCCGCGATCCTGGGTCTGCCAGTGGGGTTCATCGGCGCCGCTGAGTCGAAGGACGCTCTTGCCGCGCACGGCGGCGGCATCCCGTACCTGGTTGTTCGTGGTCGACGTGGCGGTAGTGCCATGGCGGTGGCCGCGGTCAACGCGATCGCGAGTGAGGCAGAGTGACCGGCACCCTCTATGGCGTCGGGCTCGGCCCAGGCGACCCGGATCTTGTCACCGTCAAGGCAGCCCGGTTGATCGGCGCAGCCGACGTGGTCGCCTATCACAGTGCGCGCCACGGCAGGTCTATCGCGCGCGGGGTCGCTGCTCCTTACCTTCGCGAGGGGCAGATCGAGGAGCAGCTGGTCTACCCGTTGACCGTGGAGACAACGGACCATCCCGGTGGGTACGCGGGGGCGATGGCGGAGTTCTACGAGCACGCCGCCGCGAGGTTGGCAGCGCACCTCGACGCCGGTCGCGACGTAGTTGTTCTCGCTGAAGGCGATCCGCTCTTCTACGGCTCTTACATGCACATGCACAAGAGGCTCGCCGACCGCTACCCGTGGGTGGTTGTGCCTGGCGTGACATCTGTTAGCGCTGCCGCCGCTGTCTTGGGCCGCCCGTTGGTAGAAGGCGAAGAGGTTCTCACCGTACTGCCGGGAACCCTGCCCGAAGAGGACCTCGCAGCGCATCTAACGCGAACCGACTCGGCGGCCGTGCTCAAGCTCGGGCGCACCTTCGGCAAGGTGCGGGATGCGTTCGCTGCAGCGGGCAAGTTGGATCAGGCTCTCTATGTAGAGCGGGCGACGTGGTCGGAAGGACGCAGCCTCCCACTGTCCGAAGTAGATCCCGAGACAGTCCCGTACTTCTCGCTCGCGCTGCTTCCCAGTCCTCTTAACGACAGTGTCCCCTCTGCCACCCCCGCGACAGGGGCATCGCCTGCGGCGGGTGAGGTAGTCGTAGTCGGCACCGGCCCGGCTGGGCGGCCTTGGCTGACGCCGGAAGCACAAGAGGCGCTATCAGCCGCTGATGACCTCGTCGGCTACAAGACGTACCTGGACCGAGTCCCGGTCAATCCCCGGCAGCGGCGGCACGCTTCGGACAACCAGGTCGAGGCCGAGCGCGCCGCTTTCGCCCTGGACCTGGCCAAGCGCGGCCGACGGGTCGCTGTCGTGTCCTCCGGCGACCCGGGGGTGTTCGCCATGGCCACGGCTGTGCTGGAGGTCGCGACCGACCCGCAGTGGGCGGACGTCCCGGTTCGGGTCCTGCCCGGTCTGACGGCCGCGCAGGCGGTGGCGAGCCGGGTGGGGGCGCCGCTGGGGCACGACTTCTGCGTGATCTCGCTGTCCGACCGCCTGAAGCCGTGGCAGGTCATCACCGAGCGCCTTGAGGCGGTCGCCAAGGCGGACCTGGTGATCGCCATCTACAACCCGGCGTCCAAGGCCAGGACCTGGCAGCTCGGCGAGGCCCGCGATCTGCTGCTGCGGCACCGGTCCCCGGACACGCCGGTCGTGATCGGCCGGGACGTGGGCGGCCCGGAGGAGTCGGTCCGGGTCGTGCGGTTGCAGGACCTCGACCCGGCGACCGTGGACATGCGCTGCCTGTTGCTGATCGGCTCGTCCCAGACGCGGCACCTGCTCAAGGCCGACGGCTCGCACGTGGTGTTCACCCCACGCCACTACCCGGCTTCACCTGCGTAGTTCCACCAGCGAGGCCAGCTCGTCATCGCCGAGTTCGGTGATGGCGCTGTCGCCGCCAGCGAGCACGGAGTCGGCGAGGTCGCGCTTGGACCGCAACAGCTCGGCGATCCGGTCCTCGACCGTGCCCTCGGTCACGAACCGGTGGACCTGGACGGGCCGGGTCTGCCCGATCCGGTAGGCGCGGTCGGTGGCCTGGTCCTCCACCGCCGGGTTCCACCAGCGGTCGTAGTGCAGGACGTGGTCGGCGCGGGTCAGGTTCAACCCCGTGCCCGCTGCCTTCAGCGACAACAGGAACACGCTGAACTCGCCAGAAGAGAAGTCTGCGACCAGACGCTCCCGTTGCGGCACAGGCGTGCCGCCGTGCAAGAGGCCGCAGTGGACGTGTCTATCGCGAAGATGCCGCTCCAGCAACCGGGCCATAGAGACGTACTGCGTGAACACGAGTACCGCTGACTCCTCGGCGAGGATCGTGTCCAGCAGTTCGTCCAAGAGACCCAGCTTGCCCGAGCGGCCTGTCAACCGCCCTTCGCGTTCACGCAAGAACTGGGCGGGGTGGTTGCAGATCTGCTTAAGCGACGTCAGCATCCGCAGTACGTGCCCACGGCGAGCCATGCCCTCGGCGGACCGGATCTCCGCCATCGCCTCACGCACAGCCGCCGTGTAGAGGCCAGTCTGTTCCCGGGTCAACGACACCGGGTGGTCGGTTTCGGTCTTCGGGGGCAACTCGGGGACGATTCCCGGGTCGGACTTACGCCTCCGCAGCAGGAACGGGCGGATCAGACGCGCGAACTTCGCCGCCACATCGGCGTCTACTGCCACCGGCTCGGCCCAACGCTTCTTAAAGGCAGCACGCGTACCGAGGAGCCCTGGGGTGGTCCAGTCGAGTAGGGCCCATAGGTCAGTGAGCGTGTTCTCGACTGGTGTGCCCGTTAGCGCTATCCGTGCCTGGCAAGGGATGGCGCGCAGGGCTTTGGCTGTAGCGGAATCCGGGTTCTTAGCGTGTTGGGCCTCGTCGGCGACTACCAAGCCCCAGGGCTGGTTGGACAACCGCGCGGTGTCGCGGCGTAGTACCGCGTAGGTGGTCAACACGATCCCCGTTGTGGCCACCATGCGTCCTTGGCCGTGGAACCTGGTCACTGGAACTGTTGGGGCGAACTTTGCGACCTCTCTAGCCCAGTTGCCCAGTAGCGAGGCGGGGCAGACCACGAGCGTGGGTTCGGTCGATGAGCGTTGCAGGTGCAGCGCGATCACGGTGATGGTCTTACCCAACCCCATGTCGTCGGCGAGACATGCGCCCAGGCCGAGCCGGGTCATCCGCGCCAGCCACCGCAGGCCGCGCAGCTGGTAGTCCCGGAGTACCCCGGTGAGTCCGCTCGGCTGCTCCACCGGGTCCGCGTCAGGCTCCTCCACTCGCTCGCGGAGTTCATCGAGCCACCCGGTCGCGACTACGTCAACTTCGCGCCCGTCGACTTCGGCACTACCAGTCAGCGATGCGGCCAATGCCTCTACGACCGTGAACGGCTTAATGGCGCGTGGTACGACCGTGGCGTCCAGTAGCACCCACCGGTCTCTTAGCCGCACGGCCTGAGCATGCGTCGCGGCGAGCCGGTCCACCTCGTCCTTGCTCAACGCGCTGCCGTCGAGCACAAGCTCCCAATCAGCGGCCAGCAGCCCGTGGGTCGCCTCTATGCGGCCCACGGTCACGCGGCGGGTGAGAGTGCCGACCATGTGGCGGGGCCAGTGCACGTCCACGCCTACGCGGGTCGCGTTGACCAGTAGGTCGCCGACCTCGGCCTCGGTCAACGCCAGGCGGTCAGGGACGTCGTGGTCGAGCAGCCTGCGCATCGGCGGCCAACGGCGCGCGACCCGGTGCAGGGCGTCGACCAGGGTCGCCCGCGCCTGCTCGTCGCCGCGCTTGGCCACCTCGACGGCGTCGACGACGACCCCGGCGAGGTGTACTTGCGGCACACACGTCCCGTCGGGGTCCAGCCGCAGCGACAACCGCAGCCCCCCGAGCACCCGCAACACGTCCTCCGGCGGCGGCCCGGCGATGGCCTCGACGAACATCCGCACCACGGCCAGCGGCTCAGCCGCGGTGACGTGCGCGTCCACCGGCATCCGCTCCGCCAACTCGGCCAACCGCTCCCGGTCGTCGCCGCTCAACGCCCCCCGCGCCACCTGCCGCAACGCCACCACCACGACCTCACCCCAGAACACCGCCGTCGGGTGGCACCCCACCGACCGCCGAGCCCGCGTCAACACCGGCACGGCGTCCGCGATCGGCAACCGGACCGCCGCCACGATCCGCCCCGGCAACACCAACTCCCCCAGCTCAACCCCATCGGGGAGGGCGTCGCCGTGGAACGCGACCCCACCGGCTGACTCCACGGTGGCCGCGCAGCGGTCCAGCCCGGTGATCACCGGAGCCAGGCCAGGACTTGGTCGACGGTCTCGGCAAGGGGGATGGCAGGTGGGGGTGGGGGGCGCCGGACGACCACTACGGCGAGGTCGAGGGCTTGGGCGGCTTCCAGCTTCGCAGCGGTGAGAGGACCGCCGCTGTCTTTGGTGACCAGAACGTCTATGCGGTGGTCGCAGAGTAGGGCGAGTTCGCCGTCCACTGTGTACGGGCCGCGGTCGAGGAGAAGTTTGGCGCCCGCGGGCATAGGCACTTCCGGCGGGTCTACGCAGCGGATCAGGTACCAGCGGGTGGAATCGGTGAACGCCGCGAGGCCCTGCCTGCCCGTAGTGAGGAAGATGCGGTCCCCGAGGCGTTCGGCGGTGGTACGGGCTTCGGAGAGGCTGTCGACCCAGTGCCAGCCGGAGCGGGAGGCCCAGCCGGGGCGGCGGAGCATGAGCAGCGGGACTCTTGCGATAAGAGCGGCTTCGGCGGCGGAGGCGCTGATTCGCTCGGCGAACGGGTGCGTGGCATCCACCACCGCGGCGATCCCGTGCTCAAGCAGCCACTGCGCGAGCAAAGCAGGCCCACCGAAGCCGCCGACGCGGACCTCACCGACCGGCAACCGCGGCTCGCGGACCCGACCAGCCAACGACGACACGACGGTGTGCTCCGGGCTGGTGTGAAGGGCGGCCGCGAGGGCCCGCGCCTCGCCGGTACCTCCCAGGACCAGGACCTTCACGGGCGGTCCCGCTCCGCGGAGTACAGGTGGCTCTCACGGAACCCACCCGGGTCGAGCACGCGCCCGACGATGATCACCGCGGTCCGTTTGATCCCCGCGGCGTGGACCTGGGCCGCGATGGAAGCCAGCGTCCCCCGCAGCACGACCTCCTCCGCGCGCGAAGCGTGCGCGACCACGGCGACCGGGCAGCACTCCCCGTAGTTCGGCACCAGCTCGGCGACGACCTCGTCAATGCGCTGCACGGCAAGGTGCAGCACCATCGTCGCGTGGGAGCGACCTAGCGTGTCTAGGTCCTCACCCGGAGGCATAGGCGTCGCGCGGGCGGCAGTTCGAGTGAGCACCACGGTCTGCCCTAGGGCGGGCACGGTCAACTCTTGCCGAAGGGACGCGGCAGCGGCGGCGAAGGCGGGCACGCCAGGAGTCACGTCATAAGGCACCTCAGCGGCGTCCAAGCGGCGCATCTGCTCGGCCATAGCGCTGAACACCGAGGGGTCCCCGGAGTGCAACCGAGCGACGTCGTGGCCAGCGGTGTGCGCTGCCACCATCTCGGCGACGATCTCGTCCAGCGTCAGGTTCGCCGTGTCGACCTTGCGAGCCCCGGATGGGCACACCGCCAGCAACTCTTCGGGCACCAGCGCACCCGCGTAGAGGCAGACCGGCGCGGCAGCGATGAGGTCGCGCCCGCGCACGGTGATCAGGTCAGCCGCACCCGGGCCAGCCCCGATGAAGTGCACGGTCATGTCCGCTCCTTGCTCGCGACCCACTGCGTGACCGGCATGGCCTGCCGCCAGCCGGTGAACCCGCCGACCGGGGCGGCCCGCCCGACGGACAACCGGGTCAGCGTCCCGCCGACCTCGGCGTACCAGCGCGCGACGAGCACCTCCGACTCGAGCGTCACCGCGTTCACCACGATCCGCCCACCCGGCCGCAGCGCCGCCCAGCACGCGGGCAGGACACCCTCGACCGTCACTCCCCCGCCGACGAACACCGCGTCCGGCCGCTCCAGCCCGGCCAACGCGTCCGGCGCCGAACCACGGACCAGGACCACGCCCGGCACTCCCAGCGCGGCCGCGTTGCGCGCGACCCGGTCGGCCCGGTCGTCGCGCGGCTCGATGGCGATCACCCGGCACGCGGGGTGCGTCCGCGCCCACTCGATCCCGACGCTGCCCGACCCCGCGCCGACGTCCCACAGCAGCTGCCCCGGCTCGGGCGCCAGCGACGACACCGTGACCGCCCGGACCTCGCGCTTGGTGATCTGCCCGTCGTGCTCGTAGACGTCGTCAGGCAGGCCAGGCACGCGCGGCAGCCGACGAGCGCCGGGATCGGCCACGCACTCGATCGCGACGACGTTGAGCGGCGACACGTCGTCCCAGTCGGTGCCGATCCGCTCGCCCGGCCCACCCAGTTCCTGCAAGACCGTGACCGCGCTCGCACCGAACCCGCGGTCGCGCAACAACGCGACCACCGCCGCGGGCGTTGCACTGTTGGCGCTGAGCACGAGCACACGGCGTCCCTGGTGCAGCACGGCGTGCAACCGCTCCACCGGCCGTGCGACCGCGCTGACCACGGCCACCTCCTCGACCGCCCACCCGAGCCGCGCGCACGCCAGCGACAGCGACGACGGGTGCGGCCACACCCGGACTTCGGCGAACCGCGACAGCGTGGTGCCGATGCCGTGGAACATGGGGTCGCCACTGGCCAGCACGCACAGCACCCGGTCGCGGTAGCGCTCGAGCAGGCCGGGGATGGCCGGGACCAGCGGCGAGGGCCACGCGACCCGTTCGGCGGTGACCTCGGCGGGCAGCAGGTCGAGCTGGCGGGCCGACCCCAGGACGACTTGGGCGCGGTCCAGCTCGGCGCGCGCCGCGGGCGAGAGCCCGACCACACCGTCCGCACCGATTCCCACCACCGAGACCGCCACGGGCCCAGACCCTAACCGACCCGAGATCCCCACCACGTGCCTTGGCCGCGAGCCCCGCCGGATGCGACGATGCCTGGCGAGCCAACTGAAGACAGAACAGCAGGTGTGCGAGGAAGCCGGTGCGAGTCCGGCGCGGTCCCGCCACTGTGACCGGGGAGTGCCGTCCCCACGCTGGCCACCGGGGCGACTCGGGAAGGCCGGGGCGGCGCGGCGATCCGGGAGCCAGGACACTCCGCCCGCTGACCCACCGACCCGGGCGCGGACCCGGAGTGAGGAACGACGTGACCCGTCCAGCCCTGCCCGGCTACCCGTTCTCCGCGGTCGTCGGCCACGCCGACCTGCGGCTGTCCCTGTTGCTCAACGCGGTGCACCCCGGGATCGGCGGGGTGCTGGTGCGCGGCGAGAAGGGCACCGCCAAGTCGACCGTGGTGCGCGCGCTGGCCGCGTTGCTGCCCGTGGCGGGCGTCGTGGCGGACTGCCGGTTCTCCTGCGACCCGGCCGCGCCCGACCCGGCCTGCCCGGACGGCCCGCACTCGGCCCCCGACTCCGACACCCGCCCGGCGCGGCTGGTCGAGCTCCCGGTCGGCGCCACCGAGGACCGGGTCATCGGCTCACTGGACCTGGAACGCGCGCTGACCGAGGGGGTCCGCGCCTACCAACCGGGTCTGCTGGCGGCGGCGCACCGGGGGGTGCTCTACGTCGACGAGGTCAACCTGCTGCACGACCACCTGGTGGACCTGCTGCTCGACGCCGCCGCGATGGGGCGCGCGCACGTCGAGCGCGAGGGCGTGTCGGTCTCGCACGCCGCGTCGTTCCTGCTGGTCGGCACGATGAACCCGGAGGAGGGCGAGCTGCGGCCGCAGCTGCTCGACCGGTTCGGGCTCACCGTCGAGGTGCGCGCCGCCCGCGACGTGGACACCCGCACGGAGGTGATCCGGCGGCGGTTGGCGTTCGAGGCCGACCCGGCGGGCTTCGCCGATGCCTGGTCCACTTCGGACGCGGAGCTGGCCGCGCGGATCGTGGCCGCCCGCAAGGCACTGCCGGAGGTCGTGCTGCCCGACGCCGAGCTACGCCGGATCGCGGCGGTGTGCGCGGCGTTCGACGTAGACGGCATGCGCGCGGACCTGGTGGTTGCCCGGGCTTCGGTCGCGCACGCGGCGTGGCGCGGGGCGGGCGCGGTCGAGGAGATCGACGTCGAGGTGGCCGCCCGGCTGGCCCTGCCGCACCGGCGCAGGCGTGACCCGTTCGACGAGCCCGGACTGGACCAGGAGCAGCTGTCGCAGGCGTTGCGCGACGCCGCCGAGGAGGCCGACCGGGACCCCGACGACAGCGGCCCCGGTGGCGGCGCTCCGGAACCGGGTGAATCCGAGGCGCCCCAAGGGGATCAGGGCAAGCAAGACGCCGAAGCACCCCAGGGCGGCGACCAGTCGCAGGCGGCTTCGCGGCCGGACGAGGCGTTCCGGGCCAGGGTGCTGCAACTCGACGGCGTCGGCGAAGGCGCGCCGGGCAGGCGATCGCGGTCACGCGCCGGTTCCGGCCGGGCGCTGCGCGCGGCGCAGAACCAGGGCACCGGAATCCACCTGGTCGGCACGCTCACCGCAGCGGCGCCTTTCCAGCACACGCGGGGTCGCAGCGGTCCGGGGATCGTGGTGCGGTCGGGGGATGTCCGGCGCGCGGTGCGGGAGGGCCGGGAGTCGAACCTGGTGCTGTTCGCGGTGGACGCGTCGGGCTCGATGGCCGCCCGCAAGCGCATGTCCGCGGTGACCGGCGCGGTGATCTCCTTGCTGCGCGACGCCTACCAGCGCCGGGACAAGGTCGGGCTGGTGACCTTCCGCGGCGGTGAGGCCGTGTTGTCGTTGCCGCCCACGTCGTCGGTCGAGGCCGCTGTCGCGCGGCTGCGTGATCTCCGCACCGGCGGGCGCACCCCGCTGGCGGACGGGTTGTTGCGGGCGCGGAAAACGCTTGCCATTGAACGGATGCGTGACCCGAGGCGGCGGGCCCTGCTGGTCGTCGTGACCGACGGCCGCGCCACGGTGGCGGTGAACCGGGACGGGCGCACCTCGCACGACGCCGTCGGCGACGCCATGCGCGCGGCGGCCGCACTCGCTGCCGACGGGGTGGTCAGCGTGGTCGTGGATTGCGAGAACGGGCCGGTTCGCTTGGGGTTGGCCGACAATCTCACGGCGGCGCTCGGCGGAACCGGTCTCCGACTCGCGGAACTGTCCGCCGACGCCGTCGCCGGTGTGGTCCGCGCGGCGCGCGCCGCCTGAGGGGAGTCGTTATGCCACAAGGGAAGCCGGAGGTTGTCCCGCAAGACGGGCTCACCACCCGGCAGCGGCGGAACCGGCCGTTGGTCGTGGTGCACACCGGGGAGATGAAGGGCAAGTCCACCGCCGCCTTCGGATTGGCGCTGCGCGGGTGGAACCAGGGCTGGTCGATCGGGGTGTTCCAGTTCGTCAAGTCCGCGAAGTGGCGGGTCGGCGAGGAATCCGCGTTCCTGGCGCTGGGCAAGCTGCACGAGCAGACCGGCGAAGGCGGGCCCGTCGAATGGCACAAGATGGGCGCGGGGTGGTCGTGGTCGCGCAAGGCGGGCACCGAGGACGACCACGCCGAGGCCGCGCGTGAGGGCTGGGCGGAGATCACCCGCAGACTGGCCGCGCAGCAGCACGACCTGTACGTGCTCGACGAGTTCACCTACCCGCTCAAGTGGGGGTGGATCGACACCGACGAGGTCGTGGCCACCCTGGCGTCCCGACCGGGCCACCAGCACGTCGTGATCACCGGCCGCGACGCGCCGCAGTCCCTTGTGGACGCTGCGGACCTGGTGACGCACATGACGAAGGTCAAGCACCCGATGGACTCCGGCCACAAGGGCCAGAAGGGCATCGAGTGGTAGCGCGGGTCGTCATCGCCGCTCCGGGCTCCGGCAGCGGCAAGACGACCGTGGCGACGGGGCTCATGGCCGCGCTGCGCGCGCGTGGGCACGTGGTGGCGCCGTTCAAGGTCGGGCCGGACTACATCGACCCCGGGTACCACACGCTCGCCTCGGGGCGCCCCGGCCGCAACCTCGATCCCGTGCTGGTCGGCACCCACCGCATCGGACCGCTGTTCCGCCACGGCGCGACCGGCGCGGACATCGCCGTGGTCGAGGGCGTGATGGGCCTGTTCGACGGGCGGGTCGGGCACCACGTCGAGGAAGGCGGGCTGGGGTCGACCGCGCACGTGGCCGGGCTGCTCGCGGCGCCGGTGCTGCTGGTGGTCGACGCGCGGGGGCAGAGCACGAGCCTTGCCGCGCTACTGCACGGGTTCCGGTCGTTCCGGCCCGGGGTGCGGATCGCCGGGGTGGTGCTCAACCGGGTCGGGTCGGACCGGCACGAGCAGGTGCTGCGCGAGGCCTGCGGCGAGGTCGGGCTGCCGGTGTTGGGGGCCGTGCGGCGGGCGGGCGAGGTGGATGTACCGTCGCGGCACCTGGGTTTGGTCCCGGCGGCCGAGCACGGGACGCCCGCGGTGCGGGCCGTCGCGGCGATGGCGGCGTTGATCGAGTCCTCTGTGGACTTGGACGCGGTGGTGCGGTTGGCGCGGTCGGCCGGGCCGCTCGACGGTCCGGTGTGGATCGCGGCGGACGAGGTCACGCCGGTGCCCGGGCGGCCGGTGGTGGCGGTGGCGGGCGGACCGGCGTTCACGTTCGGCTACGCGGAACACGCGGAACTGCTGCGCGCTGCCGGTGCGGACGTGGCGATCGTCGACCCGTTGCGCGACGAGCGGCTTCCCCCGGATACAGCCGCCTTGGTACTGCCGGGCGGCTTCCCGGAGGCGCACGCGGAAGCGTTGTCCGCCAACACTCCCCTCCGCGAGGAGGTTTTGACTTTCGCTCGCGCGGGCCGCCCGATCCACGCCGAATGCGGCGGCCTGCTCTACCTCGCCAAACACCTCGACGGCCACCCCATGGCAGGCGTGATCGACGCCGAAGCCACCATGACCCCCCGCCTACTCCTGGGCTACCGCGACGCTGTGGCGACCGCGGGTTCGGTGCTGCACACCGAAGGCACCCGGGTGACCGGCCACGAGTTCCACCGCACCCGCCTCACCCCCGCCCACCCCAGCACCCCCGCCTGGACCTGGCGAGACCACGACGGCACACCGCACGGGGAGGGCTTCACCACCGGCCCCCTGCACGCGTCGTACCTGCACACCCACCCCGCGGGCAACCCCCAAGCCATCGCCCACTTCGTCCGCGCCGCAACCTAAACCACCACCTCGGGCGCCGCGTGCATGACCACAGGCGGCCACACACCCCCCCGGCCAACGCACGCACTGCCGACTTCGCCCAGTGGCGGCACCGCAGGCGGCCGCAGACTCGACGGGAGGCGCCCACGCTCAGGCTGCCACACCGTGTGGCCGCACGCCGAACAGCGCAGCGGACCGCTGGCTACCAACTCGGCAATCCCCAAGCTAGCGCACCCCACTGCCAGCTTCGTCCGCGCCGCAACCCAGACCGCCACGTCCGCCTCAGGCGCCGCGCGTGACCGCAGGCTCGACGCGAGGCGGCCCCCGCTTTGGGCAAGCACACCATGCGGCCGCCCGCCGGGCGATGTAGCGGACCGATGGCTGCCCCAGCTGGCCCCTCTGCCAGCTTCGTTCACGCCGCAACCCAATCCGCCATGGGCGCCGCGCGTGACCGCAGGCGGCCCAGACTCGACACAGGCCTCTCCGCCCGGGGCCGCCACACTGTGCGACCAACCGCCGGACAGCGCAGCGGATCGGTGGCTGCCACTCAGCGATCTTCCCCGGGCCAACGCACCCCACCACTGGCTTCACCCCCCAGCGGCAACCCCACCACCACCAGCTTCGTGCGCGCCGCGACCTAAACCGACGCGTCCTCTTCGGTTTCCTCCAACGCTTCTTCCGCCTTCGGTGCCGCCTTCTCCTTGCGGGGTGCCCAGGACGCAGCCATGGCGCCGCCGAGGATGCCGGAGAGGGAGCCGATGAAGAAGCCGCCCAGGTTGGTGAGGGGGAAGGCGGCGACGGAGACCAGGACCGCGATCAGGCCTGCGATCACCCGGGTCTGGGGGCTGAACCACAGGCTGGCCGCCAGTACGGCCATGATCGAGCCGAGCAGGAGGCCGGAGACGCCTGCGATGCCGCTGGCTACCAGGACCTTGATCGGGGCGAGCGGCAGCACGAAGATCGGTACCGCGCCGACGAGCACGAACAGGCCGCCCCAGAAGGGGCGGGTTTTGCGCCACTGGCCGAAGGTGCGCCACAGCTGACCGATCACGTTCGCCTCCTTGAGGTGGGGCCCGGTCCGGCGGCGCGGACACCGCCGGACCGGGAGGTGCTAGCAGCCTGCGGCGCCGGGGACGACGCTGAGGCTGAGGTTGTCGAGCTTGAAGCTGCCCGCGATCTGGGCGGACAGGGCGTCCGCGCGCAGGTTGGTGATGTCGGCGGTGTTGGCCTGCAGGCCGAAGTCGCCTGCGCCCTTGCGGACCTCGGCCGGGCCCTTGGACAGCGAGTTGCTGGCCACGCCGAGGTCGAGGCCGGTGAACTCGCCGTTGCCGGTGAGGTTCTTGGCGTCGAGCAGCAAGTTCGCCGCCTGCAGCTCCTTGGTCGCCGGGTCCGAGTCACCCGCGGTGATCTTGAAGGTGACCTGGCCGACGATCGGGACGTTCGGGATCACCCCGGCGCACAGCTTGCTCAGCTGGGCCGAGCTGAAGCCCGCGTAGGCCACGCCCTGGTCACCGGCGTTGTAGACGGTGCCCGCGAACCCGGTGCCCGCCACGCTCTCCGAGGTCAGCGTGATCGGCACCCCGGACACCGCGAAGGACGCGGCGAGCAGGCCCTGGGCCATCGCGACGGTGATGGCGCCGATCGCGCCGATCGCCGGGACCGCGGTCAGGGCCGTGCGGCCCCACCGGGTCCGGCCCCGCTTGGCTTCCTCTGTCATGGACACGAGCCTCCCTGGTTCGTCGGGGCCGGACGCCGGGTGCGACCGGCCGCCCCGGGCGCCCGCCGAACCGGGGCCGGGCAGCCGCCACCCGCGTTCGTCGTGAGCGAACGCCCAGGTGGGGGGCTGTCGCGGCCGGGGATCGGGGTGCGCCGCACTGTGTGGGTGGGCAGATGGTGCCCGGGTGTGCGCCAGCCCACAAGCGCCCGTCCGGGCCGCCGGGGGCTGCCGCCGGAAGCTGGAGTGTGACGGCGAGTAACAGGTACCGTGGCGCACGTTAGCGACCACCCGCAATCTGACCGGTTTCGCCTACCGACCGTATTTCGATCTTCACTGATACGAGTGATGTTCGCGTTTGAGATCGACGGAGAGTTACCTTTGACCACAGGTAACAGTTACGCAACATCGCAGTACCGCGGTGTTCACCTGAGCCACTCGGCCGGGTTGGGTTACCGCCAACCGGCCGAAGCGGCCACGATCCGGGAGAGGGCGGGTACATGGCGCTGACAACCCGCGGACGGGTGACCCGAGCCGCATTGGTCACACTCTGCGTCGTGACGGCGCTCACCCTGACGGCGGCGGGCCTCGGCTACGGCCTGTCGATGCGGGTGGACGGCCGCAGCATGGCCCCAACCCTGGCCGACGGCGAGCGGGTGCTGACCAACCCGCTCGCGGGCGACTACACCCCCGCCCGACTCGACGTCGTGGTGCTCTCACCGCCCGGCCGTGAGGCACCGGCGGTCAAGCGGGTCATCGGCGTGCCAGGCGACCAGGTGCGCGCCGACGACGGCCGGATCCTGGTCCGCCCCGGCGGCAGCGGCCCGTGGCTGCAGGTGCTGACCGCCGCGGGCGACGCCTGGGGCCGCCCGCCCCGGCAGTGCTGCGAACCGACCGGCCGCGGTGGCACGGGCGGCGGGGTGACCGTCCCACCTGGACAGTACTGGGTGATCGGCGACAACCCGGCGGTGTCCGAGGACTCCCGCGAGTACGGCTGGGTGCCCGCGGACCGGATCAAGGCCCGACTGTGGCTTCGCTTGTGGCCACTGGGATCCGTCGACACCACACCAACTTTGCGCCCGGTGGAATGACAACGGCCCCACCCTCCACAAGGGAAGATGGGGCCGAAGTGCCGTGCGAGATCAGGCCGTGCGGCTGCGGGTGATGCCCCGGTGCAGCAGGGCCGCGAAGGTCAACCCGATGCCCGCCCACAACACCGCGGACGTGCCGAGGGAGGCGATTCGGAACTGCCACAGCAGGTCGCCCGGGAAGCCTTCCGGGACCTCCTGGAAGGTGGGCAGCAGCTTGGCCACCAGGGTCACGATCACCGCGTACCCCACCCCGGCGGCCACAGTGGACCACCAGCCGCCCAGCTTCGGTGCCAGCGCCCTGGCCGCCGCGACGGCTGTCACCAGCAGTGCCAGGGAGATGGCGATCATCCCGAAGAACAGGCCGGTGCGCTCGCCGATGGTGTCGGGGTTGCCGACGGCGGGCGGGTTGGCCGGGTAGGTCAGGAACGGCACGAGGACCACGGCCAGGTAGCCCAAGCCCGCGACGGCGAGGGAGGTGGCTCGGGGGGTGAGCGAACCGACGCGGCCGTAGGCGAAGGCGAAGGCGAGGCTGAACAGACCGCCCAGGCCGAGGCCGTAGATGACCGCGCCGATGCCGAGGCCGCCGGTGGACTGGAACGCCCGCGACACGACCTCTTCCTCTTCGGCCTCGCCGTGGCTGTGTTCGGCGGCGGGCTGTTCGGCGGTCTCGCCGGGGTGCTGGTGACCGGCGCCCGCCTCTTCGATGGAGATGGCGCGTTCGACGGCGGGCTCACCGAAGGCGGAGGCGAACCCGAACGCGAGCAGGCCGCCGACCAGTCCCGCCAGCAGGCCCCAGACGAGCAAGGAGCGGACGGTGAGGGTGGCGGCTGGGGCGGTCGGCGTCTCGGTCAGTGGCACGGGAAGCCCAGCAGGTGCCGCGCGTCGTGGACCAGCTCGTGCACCGTGGTCCCCTCGAAGACCGCGAGGGCGCCCTGTTCGGCGCCGACGAAGTAGAGGGCGATGAGCGAGATGATCCCGGCGAACACGGCGTACGGCAGGATCTGCCGCACCGGGATGCTCACGGGGGTGGGAATCGCGACGGCATGCGTCATGGGAGCCTCCTCGGGGCTTCACGCGGCCCGGTCGGTGGAGCGTTGGACGGTGGAGGGTCTGACTGCGGGGGCGCTGGCTCCCGGTCACAGTGGCGCGGCCGTGCCGGAGTCACACCGGCTTCCTCTTACCATCAGGGTCGATTCGGCAACGTAGGTCAGCGCGCGACGCGGTGTCAACGCGGTCCAAGATCAAGTCATGGTCACGGTGGGTGGGATATGTCATCGTCACGGGTGCTGCTGCTCTGCCACGGCGCGACCAGCGCGACCAGGGCCGCCGCCTTCCCCGGCGACGAGCCGCTGCTCGACCCGGCGGCCGCCACCGCCACCCCGCTCCAGCGCGGGGTCGGCACCGACCGGGCGGACCTGGTGCTGCGCGGCCCGGCGCTGCGGTGCGCGCAGACCGCGGCCGCCCTCGGCCTCGACGCCGCGCCCGACGAGCGGCTGCGCGACCTCGACCACGGTTCGTGGCGCGGTCGCGCGCTCGACGAGGTGGCCGCCGCCGACCCGGACGGCATGGCGCGCTGGCTCACCGACCCGGAGGCCGCCCCGCACGGCGGCGAGTCGGTCGCCGACCTCACCCGCCGCGTCGGCGGCTGGCTCGACGACCTCCCGATCGGCGCCCGCACCGTCGCGGTGACCCACCCCGCGGTCGTCAAGGCGGCGATCGCGCACGCGCTCGGCGCCGGGCCCACCGCGTTCTGGCGGGTCGACGTGGCGCCGTTGTCGCGCACCGCGCTGCGCGGTGGAGCGGGCCGGTGGGCGCTGCGCTGGATTGTCGCCGGTACCGGTTGATCCCATTTCCGCAATGCGCTGACGCGATTCGCTGGAATTGCACAGCGGGATTCGTCTGCGCCATTTGGGCCGAACAGGCCATCAGCCGCGCGTATCGGTGGTGACGCTGCGGCACCATCCGCCCCGGCGGTCGGGTGGGCGGGACTCCAGTTGCCGGAGCGATATCCCCACCCGGGGTCGCCACCCGGACACCCACGGTGAACGCGAGCCATAAGGTCACCAACAACCCCACCGCCGCGCGAGCCGGTAACGGCGACTGGTCAATTCGGGGGCTTCACCTGCCCGCCCTTGCGCGGTGCGCGAATGTCGTGGACGCTCAACGCACCGATCACCCCCGAGGGATTCCCGGGCGTGCCGCCGTGCGGGCGCCACCCGGTGCGGGGGTGGGGCGCACACGAAACCGGACGGGCTCGCGGAGGAGAGCGGTGACGCCGTGATGGAGGCTGGTGCGGGCGCCCCGGGTGGCCCGGACGAGGCCGCCGCCGCCGCGTCGACCGGGGCGGGTCTGGCCGAGTTGATGGCTTCGGCGCACCGGGACAACCTCTTCCGGGGCTTGGTCGACCGGGCCGCGGCCGCCGAGGTGTCGCAGGAGCGGGTGCGCCACCTGCTCGACGCGGTGCTGTCGGTGGCCAGCGACCTGTCGTTGCCCGACGTGCTGCGCCGCATCGTGACCGCGGGCTGCGAACTCGCCGGTGCCCGCTACGGCGCCCTCGGCGTGCTCGGCCAGGACGGGCACCTCGTCGAGTTCACCCACACCGGGATGAGCGAGGGGGTGCAGGCGGCCATCGGCGCCCCGCCGGTCGGCAAGGGCGTGCTGGGGCTGGTGATCGAGCGCCCGGAGCCGCTGCGGGTGCCGGACCTGGCGCTGCACCCCGAAGCCGCCGGGTTCCCGCCGGACCACCCGCCGATGAGCTCGTTCCTCGGTGTGCCGATCCGGGTCCGCGGCGAGGTGTTCGGCAACCTCTACCTCACCGAGAAGCTCGACGGCCGCGCCTTCACCCAGGAGGACGAGGACGTCGTGGTGGCGCTGGCCGCGGCGGCGGGCATGGCGGTGGAGAACGCCAGGCACTTCGACCGCAGCCACCGCAGGGAGCGCTGGCTGCGCGCGACCACCGAGGTCACCGCGGTGCTGCGGACCAGCCAGTGCAACTCGACCGGGATGGTGCTGCTGGCCAAGCGGGCCAGGGAGACCGCGGGCGCGGTGATGGCGTTCGTCGCGGTGCCCGCAGGCCCGGAGCACCTGCGGATGGCCACCGTCGACGGCGTGCTCGCGGAGGAGCTGACCGGGGAACGCCTCTGCACCCTCGACAGCATCACCGGCGACGTCTACGTGACCGGTCGGGCGCGGCTGCTCACCGAGGTCGCCAAGGCGACGCTGACCCGCTCCCCCGCGCTGTTCCAGCAGCTGCCGGACGGGATCAGCGACCTGGGCCCGGCGATGTTCGTCCCGCTCACGACGGGCGCGCGCACCAGCGGGGTGCTGATGGTGGCCCGCGAGCACGGCGGGGCCCGGTTCGACCAGGACGACCTGCGGATGATCACCGACTTCGCCACGCACGCCGCGCTGGCCATCGACTTCGCCGACGCCCAGCAGGACCGCCAGCGCCTGGCGCTCTACGAGGAGCGCGACCGCATCGCCCGCGACCTGCACGACCTGGTGATCCAACGGCTGTTCGCGATCGGGCTCGGCCTGCAGGGCCTCAAGCGGGTGCCCGACACCCCGGACGCGCCGGAGCGGCTGACCGGGTTCATCGGCGAGATCGACCAGACCATCCGGGAGATCCGGCGCAGCATCTTCTCGTTGCAGCAGCCCACCGGCGGCCCCTACAGCCTGCGCGGCGAGGTGCTGCGGGCGATCTCCGAGGCGACGGTGACGCTGGGGTTCGAGCCGACCGTGCGGCTGGAGGGCCCGCTGGACTCGGTGGTGCCCGCCGACGTGGCGCTCGACCTGATGGCGACGCTGCGCGAGGCGCTGTCGAACGTGGTGCGCCACGCCGGGGCGGGCAGCGTGGCGCTGACGGTGTCGGTTGACCGGCACGCGCGGCGGCTGCGGCTGCTGGTGCAGGACGACGGCGCGGGCCTGCCCGACGACATCGCCCACCGGGGCGGGCTGGCCAACATGGTGCAGCGGGCCCGCCGGTGGGACGGGGATTGCGTGATCGACTCGCCCGCGGTGGGCGGGACCAGGGTCGACTGGGACGTGCCGCTGGCCAGGCACGCCGGGTCGGCGGCACGAGGCCAGGAGGCGCGTGGATGAGCATTTCCGTGTTCGTGCTCGACGACCACGAGGTGGTCAGGCGGGGGCTGCGGCAACTGCTGGAGGTCGAGCCGGACATCGAGGTGGTCGGTGAGGCGGCGACCGCGGCGCAGGCGCTGGCCAGGATCCCGGCGGTGCGGCCCAGGGTGGCCATCCTGGACGTGCGGCTGCCCGACGGCGAGGGCGTGTCGGTGTGCCGGGACGTGCGGTCCTCGGTGGAGCCGCCGCCAGCGTGCCTGATGCTCACCTCGTTCTCCGACGACGAGGCGCTCTTCGGCGCGATCATGGCTGGCGCGGCCGGGTACATGCTCAAGCAGGTCAGCGGGGACGACCTGGTGTCGGCGGTGCGCACCCTGGCCGGGGGCGGGTCGCTGCTCGACGCCGGGGTGACCGCGACGGTGCTGGACCGGTTGCGCGCCGGGCGGGTCGAGGACCCCAGGTACGCGACGCTGAGCCCGCAGGAGCGCAAGATCCTGGACCTGATCGCCGAGGGCATGACCAACCGGCAGATCGCGGGCGCGCTGTACCTGGCGGAGAAGACGGTCAAGAACTACGTCTCCACGCTGCTGCACAAGCTCGGTTTCGACCGGCGCACCGAGGCGGCGGTGTACGCGACCCGACTGCACCGCGGGCTGGGCC
Source organism: Actinokineospora baliensis (assembly GCF_016907695.1). Lineage (NCBI taxonomy): Bacteria > Bacillati > Actinomycetota > Actinomycetes > Pseudonocardiales > Pseudonocardiaceae > Actinokineospora > Actinokineospora baliensis. The sequence goes on from NZ_JAFBCK010000001.1 coordinate 6,063,548, forward strand.
AGGACCGCTGACCCGTGCCCCTGGCGGGTCCGGCGTGTCACCGGGTCGGCCGGAACTACGGGCGGTAACGTCGCGGGGGTCCAGCGCTATACCGCATGCAGGAGACGGGGACGCGACCGGGGGTGTCCGCCGCGGAGTGGAAGGGGCGCCCGTGCCGCACACCCTGGTGCCGCTGCCCTCGCCACCCCGTCCGGGACACGTACCTGAGGTGTGCCTGGTGGCGGGCGACGCGGCGGCCGCGGTGAAGGTGGCGCCGCTGGCGGCGGCGATGCGGGCGCGCAAGCGGGTCCGGCCGGTGCTGCTGGCCTGCGGCGACCAGGCGCGCGCGGCGGCGGAAGTGCTGTCCGGCTTCGGTTTGGCCATCGACGTGCTGGTGGAGCTGGCCCGCGACGGCCAGCCGACGACCTGCGCCGCGGCCCAGTTGCTCACCGGTCTCGACCACGCCTTCGCCGACCGCCCACCGGACGCGGTGGTCGTGCAGGGTGATTCGGCGACGGCGTTCAGCGCGGCCATGGCGGCGTTCTGGCGGCAGGTCCCGGTGGTGCACCTGGACGCCGGGGTGCGCTCGTTCGACCTGACGGCGCCGTTCCCGCAGGAGGGCCACCGCCGGTTGATCGCCCAGGTGTCGTCGCTGCACCTGGCCGCGACGCCGGACGCGTCGGCGAACCTGGCCCAGGAGTCGCACGGCGGCCCCAAGGTGGTGACGGTCGGCAGCACGGCGGTGGACGCCGGGTTCGACGCGCTCGACCGGTATGTGCGGCACAACGACGAGCGCGTGCAGGCGGTGGAGAACGCGGTGGTGGCCGGGGAGGTCCGGCTTGCGCTGGTGGTGCTCGACGAGGCGCGGGTGCCAGACGAGCGGGCGGCCCAGGTGCTGCACGGGATCGCGGACCTGGTGCTGGCGTGCCCTGACTTGGAGGTCGTGCTCCCGGTCGCGCGCGGCGCGCTGCGCCACCTCGCCTACGACATGCTCGGCCGGTTGGTGCGGGTGACGATCACCGACCCGCTGCCGCAGCCGGAACTGGTGTGCCTGCTGTCGGTCTCCGCCGCGGTGGTCACCGATTCCGCGACCCTCGCCGAGCAGGCCCCCAGCTTCGGCGTTCCGGCCTTGGTGCTCGGCGGTGAACCGGGTACCTGGAGCGAGCCGCCCGCGCTCGGCCACCCCTGGACCGCGGGGCCGGATCGGGCCGCGATCGCCCGTATAGCCGAGAAACTCGTCCTCACCCACGTGGAACGCCGCTGCGCCACCCCGACCGACAACCCCTTCGGCGACGGCTTCGCGGCCGTCCGCTGCGAACAGGCCGTCCAGTGGCTCTTGGGCCTGCGCGACCGCCCGTCCGAGTTCGCGCCCCGCCCTTGAGCGGTGTCGGGACCCGCACGCAGCCGGGAGCACGTTGGGTCGCCGCGTTCAGCCTCGCGACGGCGGCGGTCTTCATCGGGTGGTACGGGCCGCTGCAGATCCTGCTGGCCAAGCAGGCCGATCTCGTGGACCCGGCGAGCAAGGAGCACGTGCTCGCCCTCGTCGCGGGGGTCGGTGCCGCGTGTTCGATGGTCGCGAACCCGTTGTGGGGTGCGCTGTCGGACCGGTCCCGCCGCAGGATCCCCTGGGTCGTCGGTGGTGCGGTCGCCGGGGCGGGCGGGCTGCTCGTGTTGGCCAGCGCCACGAGCACCGGTGCGATGATCGGCGGGTGGGCGGTGGTCCAGGTCGCGCTCAACGCCCCGTTCGCCGCGCTCAGCGCGGTCATCCCAGACCAGGTCCCGGCCGAGCGCCGCGGCACCGTCGGCGGCTGGTTCGGCCTCGCGCAGACCATCGGGATCATGGCGGGCACCGGGCTGGCGTTGACCGGCGGGACCGTCGTCGGCGGGTACACCGCCTGCGCGGTCGCGGTGGTCCTCGGGGCCATCCCGTTCGCCCTCGTCGCCACCGACGACGTGCCGGAGCGGCGGTCGACCCGGTCGCCGGTCACGCCGGACTTCCGGTGGGCGTGGGTGACCCGGTTCCTGATCAACCTCGGCAACGGCCTGACCCTGCTCTACCTGCTGTACTACCTCAAGGACGAGGTCGGCGTCGCGGACCCGGAGTCGGGCGTCTTCCTGCTGACCGCGATCTACGCCGTCGCGCTGCTGACGACGGTGCTCACCGGTGGCGTGCTGTCGGACCGGGTCGGCAAGCGGCGGGTCTTCGTCTGCGCGGCCGGGGTGGTGATGGCGGGGGCGGCGATGCTGCTCGCGGTGTGGCCGACCTGGCCGGGGGCGGTCACCGCTGCGGTCGTGCTCGGCATCGGGTTCGGCGCCTACACCTCGGTGGACTTCGCGTTGATCACCGAGGTGTTGCCCGCGGCGGCCGACCGGGGGAAGGATCTGGGGGTGATCAACGTGGCCAACGCGCTCCCCCAGGTGCTCGCGCCCGTGGTCGCCGCGCCGATCGTCGCGGGCGGCGGCTACCCCGCGCTCTACGCGGTGGCCGCTGCGGTCGGCCTGGCGGGCGCGGTGCTGGTGTTCCGGATCAAGACAGTCCACTGAGGAGTCCCGCATGCCGTTCCCCGGTTTCCCGGCCGATTTCCTGTGGGGTGTCGCCTCGGCGGCCTACCAGGTCGAGGGTGCTGTCGCCGAGGGTGGGCGGGCACCGTCGGTGTGGGACACGTTCTGCGCGGAGCCGGGCCGGATCCGCGACGGCGACACCGGGTCGGTCGCGACCGACCACTACCACCGCTACCGCGAGGACGTCGCCCTGCTGCGCGACCTCGGGGTTGGCGCGTACCGGTTCTCCGTGTCCTGGCCCAGGGTGATGCCGGGGGGCGTGGTCAACCCGGAGGGACTGGACTTCTACGACCGACTCGTCGACGAGCTGCACGCGGCCGGGATCGAACCGGCGGTCACCCTCTTCCACTGGGACACCCCGCAGGCTGTCGAGGACGCGGGCGGGTGGCTCGAGCGCGACACGGCGGACCGGTTCGCCGACTACGCGGCCGTTGTGGCCGAACGGCTCAAGGACCGCGTGCGGCTGTGGATGCCGCTCAACGAACCCGTTGTGGTCACGATGTTCGGCTACGCGCTGGGCAACCACGCGCCAGGCAAGTCCCTCGGGTTCGGCGCGCTGCCGGTCGTGCACCACCTGCTACTCGGGCACGGCCGCGCGGTGCAGGCACTGCGCGCGGCGGGGTGCACGGGGATCGGCATCGCCAACAACCACGGTCCGGTGTGGTCGGCCAGCGAGTCCGAAGTGGACACCAATGCCGCGCAGACCTACGACACCATCGTCAACTGGCTGTTCGCCGATCCGGTCCTGCGCGGCACGTACCCCGCTCCGGAGTTGGCGGCCGCCATGCCGGGACCGGTGGTCGAGGACCTGAAGGTGATCTCCGAGCCACTGGACTTCTACGGGATCAACTACTACCAGCCCACCCTGGTCGGCCAGTCCACAACGGACTCGGCGCAGGTGGTCGAGGGCGCTATGCTCCCGCCCGGCCTGCCGTTCGCGCCGCAGCCGATCACCGGGTACCCCGTCACCGACTTCGGGTGGCCGGTCGTTCCCGATGGACTGCGCGAGATCGTCGCGACCTTCACCGAACGCTACGGCGACGCGCTGCCCCCGATCCACATCACCGAGAGCGGGTGTTCCTACCACGACCCGGATCCCGTCGACGGCCGTGTCCCGGACCCGGAGCGGGTCGCGTACCACGAAAGCCACCTCACGGCGCTGGCCGCCGCGATGGCGGCGGGCGCCGACGTGCGCGGCTACTTCGCGTGGTCGGCCACCGACAACTTCGAGTGGGCGGCGGGCTACCGCGAGCGCTTCGGCCTCGTCCACGTCGACTACGCCACGCAGCGGCGCACCCCGAAGGACTCCTACTTCTGGTACCAGCAGGTGGTGCGCTAGACGACTGCGGGAACGCGGGCGGGCAACCGGACCACCTGCGCCGCGTAGGTCAGCCCGGCGCCGAACCCCACCAGCAGCGCCAACCCGCCCGGCTCGACCTGCCCCTCGGCCAGCAGCCGCTCCATGGCCATCGGGATCGAGGCCGCCGAGGTGTTGCCCGCCTCGACCACGTCCCTGGCGATCACCGCGTTCGGCGCGTCGAGCTTGCGCGCGATGGCCTCGATGATGCGCAGGTTCGCCTGGTGCGGCACGATCGCGGCCAGGTCGGCCGGGGTGATGCCCGCGCGCTCGCAGGCCAACCGGGCGATCGGGTGGATCTCGGTGGTGGCCCAGCGGAACACCGCCTGGCCCTGCATGCGCATCCGGCCGCCGCGCGGGATCTCGATCAGCTCGGCCGCCGCCCCCGCGCCGTCGCTGCCCCACACGATCGGCCCGATGCCCGGCTCGTCGGCCGCGACCACCACCGCGGCGCCCGCGCCGTCGGCGAAGATGATCGAGGTGCCCAAGTCGGCGGGGTCGACCCAGGCCGACATGGTCTCGGTGCCGATCACCAGCACCTTGGCCGCCGACCCGGCGCGCACGACGTCGGAGGCGACGGCGAGGGCGTAGCAGAAGCCGGAGCAGGCGGCGTTGAGGTCGAACGCGGCGGCCGCCGAGGAGCCCAGCGCCTTGGCCACGCTCGCCGCGCGCACCGGCACCGGGTTGCCCGCGCTGCAGGTGGCCACGACGACCAAGTCCACCTCGCTCGCGTGCAGGCCCGCCTGGGTCAGCGCCCTGGTGCCCGCGGTGACCGCCATGACCTCCAGGCCCTCGCCCTTGACCACGCGGCGCGAGACGATGCCGGTCCGCTCCCGGATCCAGTCGCCGGTGCGGCCGAACCGGGCGGCGATCTCGGCGCTGCCCACGGCGGTGCTCGGGCGGTAGGCGCCGAGGCCGACGACGCGGGCACCCGCCGCCCCTTGGCGCTGGCGCAAACCGATGACTGTCACCGGGTCACTGTGGTCAACTACCCCCGGGTAGCACGGGGCCTGTGATGGATTTCTCACCGAAAGTGTTACGTGCCAGCGACTTCGGCAACTGTTCAGTAGCACCCGCCGGTAGCCATCCGCTGTCGCGTGTGGACGCTAGTGGAAGGTCCACGGGCTCACCGGGACCACACACCCGTCCCGGGTCAGCGCCTTGGCGAACCTGGGGTCGTCGGCCAGCTCGGCGAGATCGGTGCAGACCGGGACCGACAACGGCGCCGTGCAGGCACCTCGGCGGGCGTTGAGCCGGGCGGCCGCGGCGGCCAGCGACGACTCGACCCGGTGGCCCCGACCGTGCTCGACCCGACCCTCCAGCGCGGTGGTGACCGCACGGGTGAGCACGACACCGGCGAACACCGCGACGACCGGCAGCAGGGTCGGCGGCACGCCCGCGTAGGCCTGCACCACCGGGTCGGTGCCCGGCGGCGGCCAGCGCCCGAGCGCGGACCCCCAGTCGGTGGCGTGCGCGTGCACGATCCCGGGGCGGACCCCGCTCACCCCGGCCGCGTCCAGCGACCACGCCCGCGCCTTGTCCGGCGGCCAGTCGTGGGTGAACACGTCGGCCGCCGCGACCAGGTCCCGCAGCACCCGCCGCCCCGCGACCGTCGCCGGGTCGGCCGCGACGACCCGCTTGCCCCGGTTGAGCACCGCGGTGGAGTCGGCGTGCCGGTCTGGCACGACCCGGACCACGGTCGCACCGAGGAACCCCAGCAGGTGCCCGGCCATCATCCCGTGGTCGCGGCGGCAGCACTCGACCACGCGCAGCCCCGACAGCGGCAGCGGCCCGGCGGGCGGGAGGTCCGCGCCGACGGCCTCCAGCGGCCGCGCGCTGTAGGGCGCGAGGTCGTCGATCGGCGGGTGCGCGACCCGCACCACGGCCATGCCCGTGTCGCGCGCGCACCGCTCGGTCACCCCGATCGACGTCCGCGCGGCGACCCGACCGAGCTCCGCAGGCAACGGGCACGCCGCCGTCTGCGTCCGCCGCGCGAACAACGGCCACCCAGCCGCCACCGCACCCGCGTCCGCCCCCAGCGCGGCCCAGAACCGCCGCCACACCACCGCGTCCACGGCCTCGACCTCGTACCCGACCCCCTCCACCGAAACCAGCGGCGCCCCACCCGGCCCCGGGATGTCCTCGCCCCCACCACCAGTAGCCGCCGCCAAGTACCGCGACACCGCCAACAACCCAGCCTGCGCCGCGGACGTGCTCATCCCCCGCAACGCCATCCCCCTGGCCCGCCCCACCCGCACAGCGGCGGCCCCCGTCTCCCCCAGCTCGCTGGCCACGATGCACGTGTAGTTGAGGTCCAGCCGCCGAGGCCCCCCGAACCGCCGCCCGTGCACGTGCATCACCCCACAGGCCGCCTGCACATCGATCTCCCCCGCCAACGGCAGGTCCACCGGCCCAGCCCAGGAGACCCCCTCAGGCAGACCCCCCACAACCCCACCCATCACGTCACCTCAGCGTGAACCCCTCCACACAACGGCAACCACCTTCCCCACCCACCCCCCGATCTCGCGATACCAGCGACCACTCTTCACACGAAAGAGAAGGGAGCGCTCCCACCCATCTCACGGACAGTCACAAGCCCGCCTTGGGTACTTTGGCGGGGGGAGGTGGCCGTGGGACGAATCGCCATCGTGGGGGACGTCGGTGGGCACTCGGAACAGCTGCGCTGGGTGCTGCGGTGGTTGGGAGCGCGGGATTCGCGACTACCCGAGGATCTGACGGTGGTGCAGGTCGGGGATCTTGTCGACCGGGGGCCGGACAGCGTGGCCGTGCTGGACGAAGTGGAGCGTGTCGCTGGCCGGTGGGTCCAGCTGCTGGGCAACCACGAAGCGCAATACCTGCCCGGCAACACCGTGTTCTGGCCGGAACCGCTGGCCGGGGACGAGGTGGCGCGGCTGCGTGAGTGGTGGTCGGCAGAGCGGTTCGGGGTGGCCTCTGCGGTGCGGACCGCCGACGGGGACGAGCTGTTGGTGACGCACGCCGGGCTGACGGTGGCGGCGTGGCAGGAACTGGGCGAGCCGGGTTCAGCCGCCGAGGCCGCCGCGTTGTTGAACCAGCGGCCACCGCTGATCTGGGAGGTCGGCGCGCACGGTCGGGACGAGCGGGCCGGTCCGCTGTGGGCGGAGTCGGGCGCGGCCCTGCACGAACCGTGGCTGGCCTACCGCGGCGTCGTGCCGTTCGGCCAGGTCCACGGGCATTCGGCGCTCGTGCGGTACACCGACCGGCAGTGGCGTTGCGCGGGCCGGGTCCGCCAGCGCGCCACGGTCGACTGGCACGCGCGCCACGTGCGGGTCCGCATCGGCGGCCGGGTCTTCACCGGCGTAGACCCCTGCCACGGCAAGACCGGAGCCGACAAGTGGGAACCCCTAGTCCTGAACGACGCCACCATCCTGACCTGACCCGTACCCCACCCACACCCCGCCCCGCACACCCCCAACCCCCACACCCCGCCCTCACACCCGAGCCCGCCCACCCAAAGTCGGGGACGATGCCGGGCGGGGATGAGGGGGCGGGTGGCGGGAGAGAGTGTTACTGATACTGGTAGAAGCCGCGCTTGCTCTTCTTGCCGAGGAGGCCTGCGTCGACCATGCGCAGCAGCAGTGGGGGCGCCGAGTACAGCTGTTCCTTGAACTCCGCGTAGAGCGAGTCCGCGATGGCCTTGGTGGTGTCGAGGCCGATGAGGTCGGTCAGGCGGAGGGGGCCCATGGGGTGGGCGCAGCCGAGGACCATGCCGTTGTCGATGTCCTCGGCTGAGGCGAAGCCGGACTCCATCATGCGGATCGCCGAGAGCAAGTACGGGATCAGCAGGGCGTTGACCACGAACCCGGCCCGGTCCTGCGACAGGATGACCTGCTTGCCCAGCACGTCCTCGACGAACACCTTCGCGCGGTCGCGGGTGTCGTCGCCGGTGAGCAGGGACGGGACCAGTTCGACGAGTTTGAGGACCGGGACCGGGTTGAAGAAGTGCACCCCGATGACCGCCTGCGGCCGCGTCGTCGCCATGCCCAGTTTCATGATGGGGATGGAGGACGTGTTGGACGCGAAGATGGCGTCCGGGTCTTCGACGACCTTGTCGAGGGTGGTGAAGACCTCGGTCTTGACCTGCTCGTTCTCCGCGACCGCCTCGATGGTGAGCTGGCGGTCGGCGAACTCGCCGAGGTCGGTGCTGAACCGCAGCCTGGCCAGCGCGGCGTCGCGCTCGTCCTCGGCCAGCTTGCCGTTGCGCACGCCGCGCGCCAGGGACGCCTCGATCCGCGCCCGGCCCGCGTCCAGCGCGCCGCTGCTGACCTCGGCGACCACCACGTCCAGGCCCGCCCGCGCGCACACCTCCGCGATGCCCGAGCCCATCAGGCCCGCCCCGACCACGCCGACCCGGCTGATCTCACTCACCCGCACTACCCCTTCGCTCACCGAAACCCGCCACGGAACCAGGATCACACATTGCGCCGGTACTGCCCACCGACCTCGAAGAACGCCTCGGTGATCTGCCCGAGGGTGCACACCCTGGCCGCGGCCATCAGCACGTCGAACACGTTGCCGTCGGAGGCGGCGACCTCGCGCAGCCTGGCCAGGGCCGCGGTGGCCTCGTCGCGGTGGCGCTGCTGGTAGTCGCGGGTGCGCTCGACCTGCGAGCGCTTCTCGTCCTCGGTGGCCCTGGCCAGTTCGATCTCCACGACCCCGTCCTCCTCGCCCTTGGCTGGCAGGAAGGTGTTGACGCCGATGAGCGGCAGGGTGCCGTCGTGCTTGCGGTGCTCGTAGAGCATCGACTCGTCCTGGATGCGGCCGCGCTGGTAGCCGGTCTCCATGGCGCCGAGCACGCCGCCGCGGTCGGAGATGCGGTCGAACTCGGTGAGCACGGCCTCCTCGACCAGGTCGGTCAGCTCGTCGATGACGAAGGAACCCTGCAGCGGGTTCTCGTTCATCGACAGGCCCCACTCCTTGTTGATGATGAGCTGGATGGCCATCGCGCGGCGGACCGACGACTCGGTCGGTGTGGTGATCGCCTCGTCGAAGGCGTTGGTGTGCAACGAGTTCGCGTTGTCGTAGAGCGCGCACAGCGCCTGCAGCGTGGTGCGGATGTCGTTGAAGTTCATCTCCTGGGCGTGCAGCGAGCGCCCGGAGGTCTGCACGTGGTACTTGAGCTTCTGCGACCGCTCCGCCGCGCCGTAGCGCTCCTTCATCGCCACCGCCCAGATCCGGCGGGCGACCCGGCCGATCACCGAGTACTCGGCGTCCATGCCGTTGGAGAAGAAGAACGACAGGTTCGGCGCGAAGTCGTCGATGTCCATGCCGCGGGCCAGGTACGACTCGACGTAGGTGAACCCGTTGGCCAGGGTGAAGGCGAGCTGGCTGATCGGGTTCGCCCCGGCCTCGGCGATGTGGTAGCCGGAGATGGACACCGAGTAGAAGTTGCGGACCTTGTTGCGGATGAACCACTCCTGGATGTCGGCCATCATCCGCAGGCTGAACTCGGTGGAGAAGATGCAGGTGTTCTGGCCCTGGTCCTCCTTGAGGATGTCGGCCTGCACGGTGCCGCGCACGTTGGCCAGCGCCCACGCGGTCAACTCGACGCGCTCGTCGTCGGTGGGCTGCCTGCCCTCGGCGGCGACGAACGCCTCGACCCGCTTGTCGATGGCGGTGTTGAGGAAGTACGCCAGGATCGTCGGCGCCGGGCCGTTGATCGTCATCGACACCGAGGTGGTCGGCGCGGTGAGGTCGAAGCCGTCGTAGAGCGCCTTCATGTCCTCGAGCGAGGCGATGGACACGCCGGAGGTGCCGATCTTGCCGTAGACGTCCGGCGGGGTGTCGGGGTCGCGGCCGTAGAGGGTCACCGAGTCGAACGCGGTGGACAGCCGGGTGGCCGGGTTGCCCTCGGACAGCAGCTTGAACCGGCGGTTGGTGCGGAACGCGTCGCCCTCACCGGCGAACATGCGCGCCGGGTCCTCGCCCTCGCGCTTGAACGGGAAGACGCCCGCGGTGAACGGGAACGAGCCGGGCAGGTTCTCCTTGCGCAGGAACCGGGTCAGCGAGGTCTGCTCGTCGTAGCGGGGCAGCGCAACCCGGGGGACCTTGTTGCCGGACAGGGTTTCCCGCCACAGCTGGGTGTGCAGCTCCTTGTCGCGGACCTTCACCACGAGCTCTTCGGCCCGGTACTGCTCCACTGTGGACGGCCACGCGGCCAGCAGGTCCTCGGTGTCGCGGTCGACCCGGCGCTGCGCCTCGGCCACCAGCCGATCAAGGTCCTCAGTGGACGAACCGGCCAGCTCGATCGCTTTGCGCGCCAAGGAGAGCGCCGAGTGCTCGCGCACGGCCTCGACCTGCTGGTCGGTCTTGCGGTGGTAGCCGCGGACGGTGTCGGCGATGTCGGACAGGTACCTGGCGCGCTGGGCCGGGACGACGGTGGCGGCCGAGGTGGAGACCTTGCCCTCGACGTGCGGGAGCGCGCCGTCGCCGAACGCGACGCCCTTGTCCGCCAGCAGTTCGCGCAGCGCCTGGTAGAGCGCGGTGACGCCGTCGTCGTTGAAGGTGGCCGCGCTGGTGCCGTAGACCGGCATGTCCTCCCAGGACTTGCCGAACGCCTCGCGGTTGCGCACCAGCTGGCGGGCGACGTCGCGGCGGGCGTCCTCGGCACCGCGGCGCTCGAACTTGTTGATCGCCACCACGTCGGCGAAGTCGAGCATGTCGATCTTCTCCAGCTGCGAGGCGGCGCCGAACTCCGGCGTCATCACGTACAGCGAGACGTCGACGTAGGGCACGATCGCGGCGTCGCCCTGGCCGATGCCGGGGGTCTCCACGATGACCAGGTCGTTGCCTGCGGCCTTGGCGGCGGCGATCGCGTCGGCGAGCCCCTCGGGCACCTCGGACCCGGCGCCGCGGGTGGCCAGCGAGCGGAAGAAGACCCGGTCGCCCTCCAGCGAGTTCATCCGGATCCGGTCGCCCAGCAGCGCGCCGCCGCCGCGGCGGCGGGTCGGGTCGACGGCGATGACCGCGATCCGCAGCTTGTCCTGCTGGTCCAGGCGCAGGCGGCGGACCAGCTCGTCGGTCAGCGAGGACTTGCCGGAGCCGCCGGTGCCGGTGATGCCCAGCACGGGGACCGCGCGATCGCCTGTGAGCGTGGCGCGCACGTCCTCGGGCAGGGTGCCCGCCTCGATCCTGGTGACGGCCTTCGCCAGGGCCGCGTGGTCGCCAGCCAGCAGCGCCTCGCGGGTGAACTCGCCAGGCGGGGTGAAGTCGCAGGCCTCGACCATCGAGTTGATCATCTTGGCCAGGCCGAGCCGCTGGCCGTCCTCCGGGGAGAAGATCCTGGCGACGCCGCGCGAGTGCAGCAGCCGGATCTCCTCGGGCACGATGACGCCGCCGCCCCCGCCGAACACCTTGACGTGGCCCGCGCCGCGCTCGGCGAGCAGCTCGACCAGGTAGCTGAAGTACTCGACGTGCCCGCCCTGGTAGGCGCTGATGGCCACGCCCTGCACGTCCTCCTGGACGGCGGCGGCGACCACCTCCCGCACCGAGCGGTTGTGCCCGAGGTGGATCACCTCGGCGCCCTGCGTCTGCAGGATCCGGCGCATGATGTTGATGGCCGCGTCGTGGCCGTCGAACAGGCTGGCCGCGGTGACGAACCGGACCGGGTTGGCCGGTCGGTACAGCTCGGCGGACATGGGGCCTCCCGGGTGTGGGACGTACCGGAATAGTTTGACGTCCTACTTTCGGACGGGCAAGTACCGTGTGGTTGAGCTTACGGGCATAGGATGGTTCGGTGGTACCCGAACCGGTGGCGAGGATGCTCGCCGACGACCTCGCCTCCAGCGCCCTGGGCATCCGGTTGCTCGACGCGGGCCCCGGTCGCGCCAGCGCCGCCATGCTGATCACCGAGACCATGGTCAACGGGCACGGCATCGGCCACGGCGGGTACGTGTTCCTGCTGGCCGACACCGCGTTCGCCTGCGCGTGCAACAGCCACGGCCCGGTCACCGTCGCCGCGGGCGCCGAGATCACCTTCGTCGCCGCGGTCCGCCTCGGCGACGAGCTGGTGGCGACCGCGACCGAGCGCACGGTCTACGGCCGCAGCGGCATCTACGACGTGACCGTCACCCGGGAGGATGAAGTCGTGGCCGAGTTCCGCGGGCGCAGCCGGACCCTGCGATGACCGTCGAGCGCTGGCTGACCGAGGCCATCGACCTCGCCACCACCAACGTCGCCGCGGGCGGCGGCCCGTTCGGCGCCCTGGTCGTGCGCGGCGACGAGGTGATCGCCAGGGGCGTGAACCGGGTGACCGCCGACACCGATCCCACCGCCCATGCCGAGGTCGTCGCCATCCGCGCCGCCTGCCGGGCCCTCGGCGACTTCCGGCTGCACGGGTGCCTGCTGGTGTCCTCCTGCGAACCCTGCCCCCTGTGCCTCTCGGCCTCCCTCTGGGCCCGCCTCGACCAGGTCATCTACGCCGCCGACCGCGACGACGCCGAACAAGCGGGCTTCGCCGACCGAGAGTTCTACGACGTGCTCGGCCGCCCCCGCGACACCTGGCCCCTCAAGGTCGACCAACTGCGCCCCGGCACCGAATCAGCCCCCTTCACCGCCTGGACCACCCGCCTAGACCGCACCGACTACTGAATCAGGCGTGGCCCCAGATGGGGCGACACGACACCCGCCCTCGCACGACGCCCATCACGGCGTGGACCGCCCGCCTCGACGGCACCGACTACCGAATCAGGCGCCGCCGACCCGCCGCGCATGCGGCGCAGGCCTGGAACCGCTCCACCGTCGGCAAGGCGACCAACTCCGCCACCAAACCAGGCTGGCGTGCGGGCGCGTCGACAACCCGCCCGGACGACACGACTTGCCCTCGCGCCGCTTACGGCGTGGACCACCGCCCCGACGGCACCGGGCGTGGCCGAGCCACCGCACCTGCGGTGCGCGGACGTGAAACCGCCCCACCGTGGGCCTGGTGACAAGCTCGGCCACCGGGCCCAGGCTGACGTGCACGCCCACGCCTGCACCCGCTCGACCGCACCGACTGCCAAGTCAGGCGTAGCTGAACCGCCGCACGTGTGGTGCCCAGACCTGGAAGCGCTCCATCGTGGGCAAGGCGACCAACTCCGTCACCGAACCCAGGCCGGCGTGCAGCCGCGTCCACGACTCCGTCCGCTCAGGCGACACAACACCCACCACCGCACAACGCCCGTCCACCGGGAGCAGATCCGCGACGAAGTCGCGCCACTGGCTTGTCGGGTCGCGGTGCAGCAGTCCGCCCGCGCCCGACGGGGACGGTCGCGCGGAGAACACCTCGTCGACCAGTGCGGGGACTGCCGCGATGATGCCGAGCAGCACGATGACCGCTTGGTGGTCACCTGGTGTCGCCTCGTCGCCGAGGAAGGTCGCGGCGTCGGTGAGGTCCCTCGTCGCGCGGACCATCCGGTAGGTGTTGAGCAGCCGCTTGGCCGCTCGGGGGGTGGTGATCAGCGGGTCGAGCGCGGTGAGCAGGTCCAGTTCGCGTTCGGTGAGCGCGAGCGGCGGGTCGTTCGGGAGATCCGCACTGATTTCGGATCCCGGCTCCGCGGTGAGCTCGACCGCGGTCACGGACGGCGCGGGGTCGGCGCCTGCTTCGGCGGCCACCTCCTCGGCGGGGACAACCGCGACGGGGACCATGGAGCGCAGCAGGGTGCCCAGGCTCCCGCCCGCCATCGGCGGCAGGGTGAACGGGATGTTGATGATCTTCTCCAGGTAGTCGGCCGGGGTGGCCGCGCCGAGCACGTCGGCGTAGCGCGCCTCGACGCAGCGCCGCAGCCACCCGGGGTCGACGCCGATCACGACGGTGAACAGGTCCATGGCGAGCAGGATGTGCACGGCTTCGAGCACCTCGACGACCTGCCGCGGTGGGCACCGGTCCAGGTCGTCGATGTAGAGCACGACCCGGTCGACCGGCCGCTGACCGCCGACCGGGGTGGCCCGCCACTGGGCGAGCAGCGCCACCAACTGCTCGAAGTCCTTGCGCAGCGTGGAAACGACGCCGAGACCGCGGGTGTAGGTGTCGCCGTCCGCCCGGTCGGCGACGAACGTCGCCACCCGCCGCCCCGGGTCGGTGTCGACCAGCCGCTTGCCCAGTTCGCCGATCCGCGCGACCACCTCGTCGAGGCGGGCGGTGGCGACCTCCTGCTCGGCCTCGGCCGCGCGCAACTTGTCCATCAGCGCCACGGATTCGGGCGTGGCCAGGCCCGCCCGGAGGTCCTCGCCGAGCCTGCGCAGTTCGCCGATCCCCTTCCTGGCCCGGGCGAGCGCACTGATGCCGAAGGCCGCGATCACGGCACTGACCGCACCACCGAGCATCGTCGCGACCGGAACGAGCAAGGCCGCACCCGCACTGACACCGAGAACGGCGGCGGCAGCCCACAACGCCGTCCTGCCCCGACGGGTGCGGGCGAGTTCGCGCACCGCCACCACATCCCCGTGGACGTCACGCAATTGCGCCGACAGCAGCCGCGCCTGTTCAACCTCGTCGGCGACCCCGAGATGCCGCCACGTGGCGTCGGCCTTCTGCTTCACGAGCTTGGATTGGCTCAACGCGGCCAGCACCTCGCGGGCACCCGACACGTGCTTGGCGTCCGCCTGGTCGATTTCGGCCTTCAACTGGGTCACCTCGGCCCGCGCACGCTCGCTCGTGGCCACCAGGTCCTCGCGCAGCCGATCGGCCTTGGCGAGCTCCCGACTCAGCTCGTCCCGGTACGGCCCGGTGCCCGCGAGCCCCGCGAAGATCACGTCGGCGAGGCTCGCCCAGAGGTTGGCTTCCGCGTAGTGCCACGCGTTGAAACCGATCTGCGTGACGTTGGTGCAGTACCGCCCCTCACGCGACAGGGCGTCGATCTGGCCGTGCACGAGCCCCATGAAGAAGCTCTTCCCACTCCCCCAAGGGCCGAACACCCCGACGGACAACGGGGTCTCGGTCGTCCGGTCCGCGATCACGGCGGCGAGCATGGCCGCGTAGGTACCGACACCGAGCCGGTCACGCCCGAGCGGGATCGCCTTGTTCGGATCGACCAGATCGGTACTCGCCCCACCCGCCAACTCAGCCGACACCGAATCCGGCTTGGCCCGCCTGCGGCGCTGGCCCCGTTGGTGGACGTTGTCGACCCACTGGTCCTGGCCGAACAGCACGACCTCGCGCAAGCGTGGGGTGGGAATGTCAGGGACCGCGTCGCGTATCGCCCTCATGACGGGATAGATGATGTCCTCCGGCGCCCCGCTGATTTCGCCTGCCGCCATCAACGGCAGCGCTACTTCCTGCGCTCTATACATGATGACCTCACGGATCGCGGATCGGATGGCCAACTCGACCGACACCTCCGACACCCGTCCGAAACGGTCATGCGGTGTCGCCAAGACCACCATCTGGACACGCCCAAGGGAATTGACCCGGAGGGTAACCGGGCGGTCCGTATTGACGTCTTTCAGCAAAGCGGGCTGTGCCAGCCGTTCGAACTCCTCGTTGTGCCTGGCGAGGGCGACGCCGACTTGGCCGAGCTCCGCGCCGACCGTGACGACCAGGGCGTCTACCCCGAGATCCCACGGTTTCTCGGTGCGCTCCACCGAGATCGTCACCTGCCCGACCGAAGCGATCCGTCTGCGCACGGCGCAAACCGTACACCCGACGGTCAGGTGCGGTGGACCGCCTGCCGGTCGTCGCCCGCGCGCTGAGGGGGCGCTGTGTGGCTGCGGGACGGGATGGTGAAGCAGGCTCGGGTGCCGCCGCCGGGGGCGGGTTCTATCCAGATCCGGCCGCCGTGGCGGTCGATGATGCGTTTGCAGGTGCTGAGGCCTATGCCGGTGCCCTGGTAGCCCGCTCCGGCGTGTTCTCGGTGGAAGAGGGCGAAGACCTTGTCCCTGGACTCCTCGCTGATGCCGATGCCGTTGTCGGTGATTCGGAGGGTGACCCAGCCGTCGGTCGTCTCGGCGCTGACGTGCACGCGCGGGTCGACGCCGGGGGCCACGTACTTCACGGCGTTGCCCAGCAGGTTGGCCATGACCTGGCGCAGCAGGGTCGGGTGGGCGGGGACGGCGGGCAGGTGGTCGCGGGTGATGGTGACGTGGTCGCGGGCGGCGCGCAGTTCGGCGGCCAGGTCGTCGACGACGGTGTCGAGGTCGAGGGAGCGCAGGCTCAGCGGCTCGTGGCAGGCGCGCGCGTGGTCGAGCAGGTCGTCGATCATGGACGTCATGCGGTGCGCGGCGCGGGTGATCGCCGAGATCGCCTTGGCCTCGCTGGGGCCGTGCTCGGCCGAATCGGCGAACACCTCGGCGTAGGCGGAGATCGCCGTCAGCGGCGACTTCAGGTCGTGGGCGACCATCGCGGTGAACCGGTCGAGCTCGTCGTTGGCGGCGGCCAGTTCGCTGTTGGCCATCGCCAGCCGCTCCCTGGCGGCCTCGCGTTCGGTGACGTCGCGCAGGAACGCGTGGAAGCGCTTCTCCCCCTGCCAGGTGAACGGCGCCAGGCTCAGCTCCACCAGCAGCCCGGTGCCGTCGCGGCGGCGGGCGGGCACGCGCACCAGCCGGGTGCTGCCCAGGGCGGCGCGGGCGAGCAGGCTCTCGCCGTCGGCGCGCTGCGGGAAGACGAGCTCCTCCAGCCGCCTGCCGACCGCCTCGATCGAGGTCCAGCCGAACATCGCCTCGGCGGCCGGGTTCCAGCGGGTGACCACGCCGTCGGGGTCGGTGACCACGAACGCGTCCTGCGCGGTGTCGAGCACGGTGGTCAGCAGCCGCTCGCGGTCGGCCAGTTCGCGGCGCTGGGCCCGTTCCACGGTGACGTCGCTCATCGCCACGACCGCGCCGAGCAGGCTGCCGTCGGCGCGGCGCATCGCCCGGCCGGTGCACACGACCCGCACCGGGGGGCGGCCCACCCTGGCGATGACGATCTCCTGGTCGACGACCTTGCCCTCGTGCAGGGCGCGGAACAGCGGGATCTCCGGCACGGCCAGCGGGGTGCGGCCGTCGCGGGCGAACAGGCTGTAGCGGCCCGCCCAGTCCGCGGAGTCCAGGCCCGCGTCCGGGTCGAGGCCGTGCCACTCGCGGGCGGCCCGGTTGAACATGCTCAGCCGCCCGGTCTCGTCGCAGACCACGATGGCCACGTCGATCGACTCGTGCACGGCGTCGGTCAACTCCTGGCGGGCCTCCACCTGGCCCGCGTAGCCCTCGGCGAGGGTCCGCGCGGCCTGGGCCTCGACCGCCAGCGCGGCGGTGGTCCTGGCCTGCTTGCGCCGCTCGAACAGGGCGAGCACGACCGTCGCCAGGTCCTCCATCGCCGTGATCTGGGTGTCGGTGAACTCGCGGGCCATGGTGTCGAACGCGCACAGGGTGCCCAGCACGTGGCCGTCGGGGGTGATCAGCGGGACCGAGGCGTAGCCGCGGACCCTGGCCAGCTGCCCGGTGACCCACGGGTTGGCGGCGAACCGGTGGTCGAGGCTGGCGTCCGCGACGTGCACCGGCAGCCCGGTGTCCACCACGACCTGGCACATCGAGTCGGAGCGGGCGGAGTCGGCGCCCTCGAAGCCGACCGTGGTCAGCTGGCACTGGCGGTGCTCGTCGAGCAGGTTCAGCGTGGCCGTCGGCACCCCGGCCAGCACAGCGGCGACCCGGACCACCGCGGCCAGCTCAGCGTCAGCGGGGGTGTCGAGCACCCCGTACTCGTGCAACGCGGCCAAGCGCGCCGACTCGTCACCCAAGAACGCCTCCCGGATCCGCCGAGACCACTGGTATCCCATCGACCACTCCGGCGGAACCTGAAGCGTCTTCAGCTGATACCCGCCAATCGAGTGACGGCCGTGCAGCGGCTCCACTCTGCGTCATATGACCCGGTCAGGTGACGGCGAGGAACACCAGCCCACCCACCAGCGGCCCGACCACGGCACCGGCCACCACCTGCGCGACCGTGTGGTCCCCGAGCACCACCCGCGACCAGCAGACCAGCGCGACGAGGACGACCAGCACCAGCGACCACGGCCCGTGCAGCAGGGTCACCATCGCGACCGCTCCCCCGGCCACGGCCGCGTGCAGCGAGATCTTCCAGCGCTGGGTGATGGCCACGCACACCGCGAGGGTCGCGAACATCGCCAGCGACAGCGCCAGCACCTGCCGCGGCGCGTCGGCGACGACGAGGATCCCGATGCCGACCGCGGTGGACGCCAGCCCGACGGCGAGCGGCACCAGCCGGTGCTCGCGGTCGCGCACGTGGTGGGTGTCCCACCGGCCGGAGCGGGCGCCGCGGATGATGAAGACCATCGGCAGCACGCTGGAGAACAGCGCCACCTCCAGGCCCCACAGCAGCGTCAGCGCCGGGTCGTGCCCGGTCGCGGTCCAGGCGACCACCAGCGGGAGGACGAGGACGACCACCGCGGGCGAGAGCACCTCGGTGATCACTTTGGCCAGCCGGTCACCCCGGGCGACAGCGGTGTTCACGCGGGGCAATGCTGCCACGCCGGACCCATCCCCGGCTTCGCCGAGACCGAATGACCGGTGGTCGGTTTCACCTGAAGATGGGAGTCGCGCGTGGCCACATCCCCAGTCGCCCCGGTGCTCGTGCAGGTCGTCGAGCGGGCGCTCGGCGCGGCGCTGCCGATCCGGCTGCGCGCGTGGGACGGCAGCGAAGCCGGTCCCGCGGGCGGTCCGGTCGTGGTGGTGCGCGACCGGCTGGCGCTGCGGCGGCTGCTGTGGAACCCCGACGAGCTGGGACTGGCGCGCGCGTACGTGTCCGGCGAGTTGGACGTGGAGGGCGACCTCGGCGAGGCGCTGGGGCGGTTCTGGGCGCTGACCCGCGAGGGCGCGCTGCGCAAACTGTCCACCCGGGACAAGCTCTCGCTGGTCTCGGTGGGCATCCGGTTGGGTCTGGTCGGCCTCAGGCCGAAGCCGCCCGCGGAGGAGGCCAGGCTCTCGGGCCGCAAGCACAGCCGCGACCGCGACCAGGCCGCGATCGCCCACCACTACGACATGTCCAACGCGTTCTACGAGCGCATCCTCGACCCCAACATGGCCTACTCGTGCGGCTACTGGACCTCCGACGCCCCCGAGTACACCGTCGAGGACGCCCAGCGCGACAAGCTGGAACTCGTCTGCGTGAAGCTGGGGTTGCGGCCGGGGACACGGATGCTGGACGTGGGTTGCGGGTGGGGTTCGCTGGCGATCCACGCCGCCAAGCACCACGGCGCGCGGGTCACCGCGATCACGCTGTCGCGGGAGCAGCGGGAGTTCGTGCTCGCGCGGATCGCCGCCGAGGGGCTCGCGGAGCAGGTGGAGGTGCGGCTGCAGGACTACCGCGAACTGGCCGACGAGCCGTTCGACGCGATCGGGACCCTGGAGATGGGCGAGCACGTCGGCGCCGAGAACTACCCCCTGTACGCCGCGACGCTGTTCCGGATGCTCAAGCCGCAGGGGCGGTTGCTGCTGCAGCAGATGTCGCGGGGCGCGGTGGAGCAGGGCGGCGGGTCGTTCATCGAGACCTACATCGCGCCGGACATGAACATGCGCCCGGTTGGGCAGACTGTCGACATGCTGGAGCAGGCGGGCCTGGAGGTCCGCGACGTGGAGGCGTTCCGCGAGCACTACGTGTGGACGTGCCAGGCGTGGGGTAAGACGCTGGAGTCGCGGTGGGACGAGCTGGTCGCGTTGGCGGGTGAGACCACTGCGCGCGTGTGGCGGCTCTACATGGCGGGAAGTGCGTTGGCGTTCGCCGAGAATCGGGTCGGGGTGCATCAGGTGCTCGCGGTTAGGCCAACTGTGGCTGGTAGCGCTGGGATGCCTCGTACGCGGTCGGAACTCCTCGCGTCGGAGTCGGTGTGATCCTGCTCTTGAGTCTCGCGGTCGTCGTCGTGGTCATTGGCGCGACCTTCGCGGTCAGTGCTGCCCGGGGCCGCTACGACACGATCGACTCCATCTGGGGTCTGGGTTTCGCGGCCATCGCGGTGGCGGGGTTCTTCGTGTCCACAGGGGACTTGGCGCTGCGGTTGACGGTCGCGGCGATGGTGGTCGTCTGGGGTGTTCGGCTCTCCGCGCACATCCACCACCGCAATCGCGGCAAGCCCGAGGACCGCAGGTACGTCAAGATCCTCAGCGACGCCAAGGGCGATCCCCGGTGGCACATGCTGCGGCGGGTGTTCCTCCCGCAGGCGGCCATCATGTGGTTCGTGTCGCTGCCTTTGCAGGCGGCGCTGTACGGGGACTTCGGTGTGCTGGCCTACCTGGGTGTCGCGGTGTGGGCGGTCGGCTTCGGTTTCGAGGCCGTGGGAGACTGGCAACTGGCCCGCTTCACCGCCGACCCGGCGAACAAGGGGACCGTTCTCGACACCGGGCTCTGGCGCTACACCCGCCACCCCAACTACTTCGGCGACGCGTGCGTGTGGTGGGGCGTGTACCTCACCGCGTGCCACTCGTGGCTCGGCGCCGCCACCCTGGCGTCGCCGGTACTCATGACCTACCTGCTCGCCAAGGGCACCGGAAAACCCCTGACCGAGCGGCACCTGTCGTCGAGCCGCCCCGGCTACGCCGACTACGTGGCACGCACCAGCGGGTTCTTCCCGCTGCCGCCCAAGAGAGGACCGCGCGCATGAAGACGGGCGACACCGCACCGGATTTCACCCTGACCGATGAAACCGGAACGTCGCGCACACTCAGCGACTGGCTGGAAACCGGCCCGGTCGTCCTCTTCTTCTACCCCGCCGCGATGACCGGTGGCTGCACCGCCGAGAGCTGCCACTTCCGGGACTTGGCGGCCGAGTTCGCCGAGGTCGGCGCGCACCGCGTGGGGATCAGCCCGGACAGCGTCGCCAAGCAGGCCCAGTTCTCGGAAATCAACTCCTTCGACTTCCCCCTCCTGGCCGACCCGGACGGCACGGTAGCCACCGAGTTCGGCGTCCGCCGCCGCTTCGGCCCCTTGCTGACCAAGCGCATGACCTTCGTCATCGACACCGACCGCACGGTACTGGCGGCTATCAAGAGCGAACTGCGGATGGCGGTACACGCGGACAAGGCCCTGGAAGTCCTGCGCGAACGGCTCTCCCGCACGGCTTAGGAGGAGTGCGGTGGACTGGTTCGACGTACCGCTGGCGGACGAGCGAACGCAGCTGCGGGCCCTGGTCGAGGACTACCGCGACGCCATGGCGGCCACCCTGCACGGCGTGACCGAGGAGCAGGCCCGCCGTCGGCTCGTGCCCTCGGCGACCACCCTGCTCGGGCTGCTCAAACACGTCACCTGGATGCAGCGCGTGTGGTTCGAAGAATGCGTCGGTGGCACGCCCCGGGGCGAACTGGACCTGGTCATGACCCCAGACGACTCCTTCCGGCTGACCGACGACGACACCATCGCCTCGATCACCGCCGCCTACCACCAAGCCTGCGCGACCGCCCGGAACACAGTCGCCAACCTCCCCCTGGACACCGTCGTCACCGGCCACCGCTCGGGTCCGCGCACCCTGCGCTGGGTGTACCTCCAGGTCCTCCGCGAACTAGCCCACCACAACGGCCACGCCGACATCCTGCGCGAACAACTACTCGCCTGACGCCAGCCGGGACCGCGCACGGACTCCGGGTAGAGCCAGGCAGCGAGCTCACTCAGTTCACGGCCGCGTGCATACTCGGCCCGCTTAACGCGCAGCAATTCCTGCTGGCTGCGGGGGTCTCCGCAGCTCACCACTCAACCGAACCTGGACCTCTGGGCGGGTGTCGACGAGTGCGGGGAGCGTTTCGAGGAGTAGCCGGAAGCTGTGGCACCAGCGGCTTCGGGGTCGGCTCGCCTTCGGCATTGCGCTGGATCCGTGGGATGTGGGTGTGCTCGATGGGGCGAACTTGTTTTGCGCGGGGCCCCTGCACCAGCCGTGGCAGGACCGCAAAAGCCGGGGCCGAAAAGCATGGCCCTGCAGCGAGGCAAGGCTACGACTGCCGCCACCCCACACAAAACAAGTCCGCCCCATCGAGCAGTTGGCACCGGAAGTTCCGAGTGTCCAGTGGTTGCTTTGGGTGGGCTGGCTCGGTGGGTTGGTTTGGCACCGGCTGTTCCGAGTGTCCAGTGGCTGGCATTGCTGTCGGAGTCGGGTGGTTGCTGCTCGCGGGCGTGCCAATCGAAGCCGCTTGGCCATGAGCGCCCCCGAGAACATGTGCCGGAAGGCGACCGTAGCAGGGGATCTTCAGGGGCATGCCCACCGCGGCGGGGTGGGTGCCCCGCCGCGGCTGTTGGGTCAGCAGGGGGTGTGCACGCGCAGGATCTTGGTGGTCTTCACCGGGGTGCCGTCGACGGGGGCCGGGTTGTCAGAGGTGGGCTGGATGCCGCCCGCGGCGACCTTGTCGAGGGTGGTCAGGCCGCGGGTGTCCACGGTGCCGAAGACCGTGTAGTTCGGCAGGAGGCGGGAGTCGCCGTAGACCAGGAAGAACTGGCTGCCGTTGGTGGCGGGTCCGGCGTTGGCCATGGCCAGGAGGCCTCGGCCGTAGACCTTGCGGGTGCCGGTGGTGTCACCGGGCCAGTTGGGCAGGTCGGTGGGGAGTTCGTCCTTGTACTTGTAGCCGGGGCCGCCTTCGCCGTTGTCCTTGGGGTCGCCGCACTGCAGGACCTTGAGGGTGGGGTAGGCGGTGAGCCGGTGGCAGGTGGTGAAGTCGTAGAACCGGTGCTCGGCCAGGTGCAGGAAGCTCTGCACCGTGCAGGGCGCCTTCGCCCGGTCCAGGGTCAGGCCGATGTGGCCCTGGCTGGTGGGCAGGTCGACCTTGACCGTGCCGCGGTTGGGGGTGCGCTTGGGGTCCCTGGGCAGCGGCACCGGGCGCGCGGCCGGGTCCTCCGGGGTCTCGGTGTACTGGCACGGGCCTTTGGTCACCTTGGGCGGCGGCTCGGTGGCGGCCGAGGCCGCTCCGGGGACCACCACGGCGGCCGAGACCGCCAGCGCCGCGGCGACGATGCCGCGGGTGAGCAGGGACTTCACGGGGTTCCTCCTAGTCGGCGACCGGGTCTCGGTCGCCGACGGCGAGGGTAGGGCAGCCCTCCGTCACCAGAACAGGTGCGCGGGACCCCACCCCGGCGCACCCGAACGGCCCAGTCCCCTTACTTCGGCGGGGCCACGATGACGTCCGCGGGCACCTCGGCGTCGGTGCGCAGCGCCTCGAACAGCTTGGCCGACTTGGTCTTGTCCCACAGGATCGCCGACCCGACGCCCTTGACGCTCTTGGAGCCGCTGAAGGGCACCGTCGTGGTGGTCAGCCCGTCGCCCGCGCCCATCGCGAAGGCCAGGCCGGGCAGGTTGTGCAGGTGGTCGCCCTCGTCGAGGGTGACCGCGTCCGGGGCGCTCGACAGCAGCGGGAACAGCCGGAACGGGTTGACCAGGGTGCTGAAGCTGGTGGCCTTGTCGGTCAGCGCGCCGATGAACTCGCGCTGGCGGATCACCCGGTCCAGGTCGGCGCGCGGCCCCTTGCGGGTGCGGACGTAGCCGAGCGCGTTGGCACCGTCCAACTCCTGGCAGCCCGCCGGGAGGTTGATGCCCGCGAGCGGGTCGTCGATCGGCGCGGCCAGGCACATCTCGACCCCGCCGACGGCGTCGACGACGTTGGCGAAGCCGCCGAAGCCGATCTCGATGTAGTGGTCGAGGCGCAGGCCGGTCGAGAGCTCGACGGTCTTGGCCAGCAGCGGCGCGCCGCCGAAGGCGAACGCGGCGTTGAGCTTGTTCTGGCCCTTGCCGGGGATCTCCACGAGCGAGTCGCGCAGCAGCGACACCAGCGTCGGCTTGGTGCCGTTGTCCGGCAGGTGCATCAGCATGATCGTGTCGGTGCGCTTGCCCTTGGCGTCACCGGTGGCCAGCCGCGCCTCGTCCTCGGCGGAGAGCTCCTCGCGGCTGTCGGACCCGACGATCAGCCAGTTGGTGCCCGCGCCCGCGGCCGGGCGGCCCTCGTAGTCGGTGAGCGCCTCGACCCGGTTCAGCGCGTTCTCCAGGTAGATCCACAGCCCGCCGAGCAGCGCGACGACGACCGCCAGCGCGATCAGCGCGATGCGGCCCTTGCGCCTGCGGCGGCGCGGGGGCGGTGGCGGGGTGCCGTACGGCTTGTGCCCCGACGGACCGGGCGGTCCGGGCGGCGGCTGCGGCGGACCAGCGGGCCGCGACGGCCGAGCGGGCTGCTGACCGCGCGGAACCTGGAAGGCGCCAGCGTGGTCGGGCTGGTACTTCGGCACCGCGGGTTCCGGTCGGTACGTCGGCGGCCTGCGGTCGGATCCGGGTTGCTCCATCTTCCGGGTCGGGTTGTAGCGCCGCTCCGGCTGCTGCCCATAGCTCATCCCAGCCCACCAACCTGGCCCGTCACCGGACGCCCCCTACCCGTGGGATTCTCCCACCTCACCTACCCGTACACCTATCCAAGACGCGGGGCGACCACCCGGGGTTGCCACGCGCGGCCACGGTACGGGGACGGTCGGTTCAAGATCACCTCGGGTCAGCGGCCGAGGGACAGCTGCCGGACGCCGATGTAGCCGGAGGCGAACCCGGCCTCGCAGTAGGCCAGGTAGAACTCCCACATCCGGCGGAACGTCGCGTCGAACCCGAGCTCGGCGACCGAGGGCCACGCGGCCAGGAACCGCTCCCGCCACTGCCGCAGCGTCTCGGCGTAGTCGGCCCCGAACTCGCGCTGCCGCAGCACGCGCAGGCCGGTCCCGGCCAGTGACCGCTCGATCGCCTCGGGTGAGGGGAGGATGCCGCCGGGGAAGACGTACTTGTGGATCCAGGTGTAGGTGCCCCTGGTGGCGCGCAGCCGGTCGTCGGGGATGGTGATCGACTGCAGGCCGAAGCGGCCGCCGGGGCGCAGCAGCCTGGCCACGGACTGGAAGTAGGTCGGCCAGTACCGCTCCCCCACCGCCTCGATCATCTCGACGCTCACCACGGCGTCGTAGCTGCCGTGCGCCTCGCGGTAGTCGCGCAGCAGCACCTGGACCCGGTCGGACAGGCCCGCCTCGGCGACCCGGCGCTCGGCGAGGTCCTTCTGCTCGGCGGAGATGGTCAGCGACGTCACCCGCGCCCCGCGCTGGGCCGCGCGCACCGCCAGCGCACCCCAGCCGGTGCCGATCTCCAGCACGTGGGTGCCCGAGCCGACGCCCGCGTAGTCCAGCACGCCGTCGATCTTGCGGAGCTGACCGGCGACCAGGTCGGTGCTACCCGGCTCGAACCACGCCGAGGAGTAGGTCATGGTCTCGTCGAGGAACAGCTCGAAGAGCTCGTTGGACAGGTCGTAGTGCCGCTGGATGTTGCTGCGCGAGCCGGTGAGGGTGTTCTCCTCCGCGGCGGGCTGGCTGCGGTCGACCAGGCCGCGGAACACCTGCAGCGGGCGCGGGATCAGCCGGGCCATCCGCGCGGAGAACGCGGTGAGCAGCTCCGGCAGCCGGGTGCTGGTCCAGTCGCCGACCATGTAGGCCTCGCCGAAGCCGATCTTGGCGTCGACGCCGAGGCGGTGGAAGAACGCCGAGGGCCGGTGCACCCGCATGACCGGCGAGTCGGGGCCGCCCGCGCCGAGCCTGCGGCCGCCGGGGAACACGACCCGGACCGGCAGCGGGCGCACCGCGTGCCGGAACAGGGCCGCGGCGATGCGGGCGCGGGTGGGGTCGCAGGGCGGGGTGAACAGGTCGCCCCAGTCGTGGGCGTTGGCTGGGCGGGTCGACAGCTCGGTCACTGGACTCCTTCTTGCCGGGCGTGGCGGGGGCGGCGGACCACCGGGATCCGGCGCAGCCACAGCGCGATGCCGTGCGCGCGGATCAGGGCGGTGACCCGCAGGGTCATCAGGGGGCGGCGCACGACCATGCGCGCGACTTCGGCCGTGGTCGCCGGGCGGTGGGTGCCGGTGAGGGTCGCGGTGAACGGGACGGTCCCGTTCTGCCGCAGGGTGACCGTGAGCGACAGGCGCTGGCCTGGCCGGGGCAACCGCATCTGGTAGTGCCCACCCATCTCCAGGAAGGGTGAGACGTAGAACTCCTTGTCGGTGTCCGCGCGGCCGGAGTCGTCTGTGCGCAACAGGTAGCAGTGCCGTTCGCCGTAGGTGTTGTGGACCTCGGCGACCACGCACTCGAGCGCGCCGCTCGCGTCGTGCACCCAGTAGACGGTGAGCGGGTTGAACACGTACCCGAGGACACGGGCGTTGGTCAGCATCAGCACCCGCCCGGAGACGGCGATCCCTTGACCGGCGAGCCACCGGGTCAGGTTGTCCTTGATGGACCTGTCCGGGTCACCGAGGTGGTCCCTGGCCTGGAACCGGGCGAACGGCCGCAGCCACGGGGGCAGGCGCGGCAGGTCGTCGAGGTCGACGTACCAGAGGTAGACGGGGTGCTCGAAGGTGGTGTCGACGCGCTCCATCCGCACGTGGCGCACCCGCGCGTCGTAGAGCGCGGCGGTCATGCGTCCCAACCGGATCCGAGTGAGGCGGCCGCACGGACCCCGGCGGCGCACCCGTCCTCGTGGAAGCCCCAGCCGTGGTAGGCGCCCGCGTAGGCGACGACCCCGTCGTTGAGGCTGGGCAGCTTTCGTTGCGCTTCAAGCATTTCCGGCGTGTAGATCGGGTGGTGGTAGGTCATCCTGCGCAGCACGGCCTTGTCGGAGACGAGGTCCGTTGCGTTGAGGGTGACCACGTAGTCCTCCGGCTCGACGAGACCCATCAGCCGGTTCATGTGGTAGCTGACCTTCACGGGACCGTCGTCGGAACCGCAGGCGGGCTTGAGGTAGTTCCACGACGCCCGCGCCCGCTCGGAGCGGGGCAGCACGGACGGGTCCGTGTGCAGGACCGTCTCGTTGGTCGAGTACTCGATCGCGCCGAGCACCTCGCGCTCGGCCTCGGTCGGTTCGGCGAGCAGCCGCAGCGCCTGGTCGGGATGGGTGGCAACCACGACGCGGTCGAACCGGTGGCTCTGGTCGGCGGCGTCGCGCACCTCGACGTGGTCGCTGTGGCGGTGCAGCGCGCGAACGGGGGTGTCGGTGAGCACCGTGGTCAGCTGCTTGGCGACCAGGTCCACATAGGTCCGCGACCCGCCGACGACCGTGCGCCACGTCGGCGACCCGCTCACCGACAGCAGGCCGTGGTGGTCGAGGAAGCGGAACAGGTACTTGGCCGGGTACCGCATGCTCAGCTCCGGGCCCGCCGACCAGACGGCCGACACCAGCGGCACCAGGAAGTGGTCGACGAAGTACCGGGAGTAACCGCCGACGACGACGAACCCGCGCAGGGTGATCTCGTCCAGGTCGGAGCGCAGCACCCGGCGGGCGTGCAGGTGGAACCGCTTGACCTCGGCGAGCATCGCCAGGTACCTGGGCCGGAGGAGGGAACGCGGCTGGGCGAACACGCCTGCGAGACCGCGCGCCCCGGCGTACTCCAGGCCGCAGCCCTCGCACCGCACGCTCATCGACATCTCGGTGTCGCGGGTGGCCACGCCGAGCTCGCCGAACAGCCGCAGCAGGTTCGGGTAGGTGCGCTCGTTGTGCACGATGAACCCGGTGTCGACCTGGGTGAGCCCGCCGTCGGGCGTGCTGAGGTCGTGGGTGTGCGCGTGCCCACCGAGCCGGTCGTCCGCCTCGAACAGGGTCACCTCGAAGCGGCGCCGCAGCAGGTACGCGGCGGTCAGCCCCGCGACACCGCTCCCGATGACGGCCACCCGCCGTCTGTCGCCACCGGTCACTGCGCTCTCCTCCTCGGCCCGCCGCTAGAGCGGCACCCGAAGCCCTTCCGGTGAGGGCTGTCGCATG
This sequence comes from Actinokineospora baliensis, assembly GCF_016907695.1. Classification (NCBI taxonomy): domain Bacteria; kingdom Bacillati; phylum Actinomycetota; class Actinomycetes; order Pseudonocardiales; family Pseudonocardiaceae; genus Actinokineospora; species Actinokineospora baliensis. Next base: position 6,091,181 of record NZ_JAFBCK010000001.1, read on the forward strand.
GCGTTCGTAATCCGGGGGTCCCCCGGTTGGGTGGCCAGGGCACCGAGCACGAAACCGGTCACCAGTCGGGTCCACTGGTCGGCGCGGCGCAACATGGCGTGCCGCTCACCGTGCACGTCGAACCGGGCGACACGGTCGGTGACGGCCTTGGCACGGCGCGCGTAGTCGTAGGACAGCCGCGGGTCGGTCATCCGGTCGAGCACACCGTGCGCGATCAGCACCTCCCGCCCCGCGAGCTGCTTGACCGGCTCCCCCTCCGGCGTCCACGGCGCCAGCGCGCACACCGCGATCACCGACGGGTCGTCGGCGACGCGCAGCGCAACCCGGCCGCCCATGGAGTGACCAACCAGGACAACGGGGACGTCACCGTGGGTGCGGCGGATCTCCTCCAGCGCCCAGCGGGCGTCCTGGACGGGGTCGAGATCGGGGGCGTTCCAGCCGCGGTAGCGGTCACGCAGCAGCCAGGCCGCGATCCCGTGCTCGGCACCCCGCCTGGCGATGTCCTTGGCGAACGGGACCATCCGCAGGTAGGCCAACTGGAGCGGATGGGTCCGCGCACGGCTGTGCTCACGGCCGCCGTGCAAGACGAGCGCCACCGCCCGCACGTCCGGGGGGCGGCCGTGCACCGCGATCGTCGGCGTCGGCCCGGTGGAGGGGGTCACAGCACAATCTTCGCGCAACCGGCGGAATCGGCTTGGTGGAGTGATCCTGGTCGCTGTCGGGTCTGGGTGGTGTTGGGTCTGGGTCGCGCGGTGGGCTCGATGGGGCGGACTTCCTTTGCGCGGGGCCCCTGCGCCGTCCTCGGAAGAGCACAAAGGCGGGGCCTGAAAAGACGGCCCTCCCTCGCGCGAGAGCTTACGGACGGCGCCACCCCACGCAAAGGAAGTCCGCCCCATCGAGCAGGAGGTGGCGGACTTCATCGCGGGCCCTGCACCGCCCTGGATCGAGCACGAGGCAGAGCCAAAGAACACCTCCCCGCGCGCGGGCCTGCGGACCGCGCCACCCCACGCGAAAGAAGTCCGCCCCATCGAGCAGGAACGGGGGTCACCGCCTTTGCGCGCGGGGCTTGCACCGTCCTGGAGAAACACGAGGCGGGGCCTAGATGCGCCCTCCCCCGCGCGCGGGCATGCGGACGACACCACCACAAGGCAAGTCCGCCCCATCGAGCAGGAGGTGGCGGACTTCACCACGGCCCCACATCGTCCCGAGAAGAACACGAACCGGGGCCTAAAGACGCCCTCCCCCGCGTGGGCCTGCGGACCGCGCCACCCACGCAAAGGAAGTTTGCCCCATCAAGCAGGAGATGGCGGACATCATCACGGGCCCCGCACCGTCCTGCGAAGAGCACCAAGCGGGGCCCAAACGCCCTCCCTCGCGCGCGAGCTTGCAGACCGCGCCACCCCACGCGAAAGAAGTCCGCCCCATCGAGCAGGAGATGGCGGTCTTCATCGTCCGCGCGGGTCCGCGGTCGCCCAGGTCGCGCGGGGCTTGCCGGTCGCCGTGAGAGGTGTGTCGGGCGCGGTCGATAACCTGCCGCGGTGAGCGAGTACCGGCAGATCACCACTGAGGCGGGCACCTTCGACGCTGTGGGCGCGGGGCCGCCTGGTGGGCAGCCGGTGTTGTTGTTGCACGGGTTTCCGCAGGCGGCGGTGGCGTGGGAGCACCAGGTGGAGGTGCTGGGGCATGCCGGGCTGCACGCGGTCGCCTTCGACCAGCGCGGGTACTCGCCGTCGGTGCGGCCGGACGATGTGGCTGACTACCAGGTGGACGCCCTGGTTGGCGATGTGCTGGCGGTGGCGGACGCGCTGGGGTGGGCGGAGTTCGACCTGGTCGGGCACGACTGGGGTGCTGTGGTGGCTTGGCACACCGCGGCCGCGCACCCGGACCGGCTGCGCACGCTGACCGCGGTGTCCACCCCGCACCCGTCCGCCCTGGCCGCCGCGCTGAGCGGGGACGAGGACCAGCGGCTGCGGTCGCAGCACATCCCGGTGCTCAAGGAGCGCTCGGCCGAGCGGCGGCTGCTGGCCGACAACGCCGCCGCGCTGCGGCAGGTGTTCGAGTACCGGATCCCGCAGTCCGCCGTGGACGAGTACGTCTCGCGGTTGGCCGAGCCGGGCGCGTTGACCGCGGCGCTGAACTGGTTCCGGGCCGAACGGTGGAATGTGGCGCCCGATCCGGTGACCGTGCCGACGATGTACGTGTGGGGCGGCGAGGACGTGGCGATCGGGTCGACGGCGGCGCTGAGCTGCGGCAACTGGGTGAATGGTCTATACCGATTCGAGCTGGTGGAGGACGCCTCGCACTGGGTGCCGCAGGAGGCTCCCGACCTGGTGGCGGGCCTGCTACTCGATCATCTGCGGTAGCTGCCTCTAGGCTGCCGCCATGGTGGTTCCCGGCGGCGCGCGCACGGCGGGCCTGCTGCTGGCGGCGGGCGGCGGCAGGCGCTTCGGCATGCCCAAGGCACTGGTGCCCTACCGGGGCAGGCTGCTGGTCGAGCACGCTCTGATCGCGCTGGCGGATTGTCACCCGAGGGTCGTGGTGCTGGGCGCGGGCGCCGAGCAGGTGCCTGAACTGCCCGCCGTCGTGGTGCGCAACGAGGTCTGGACCACCGGGATGGGCTCGTCGTTGCGGGTCGGGCTCGCGGCCCTGGAGGGCACCGACGCCGACGCCGTGGTGGTGCTGCCGGTCGACACCCCAGGCGTGACCGCGGCCGCCGTGGCCCGCCTCGCCGCCCTCGCCGCGCCGGACGCGCTGGCCAGGGCCTCTTACGCCGGGGTGCCAGGTCACCCCGTCCTCATCGGGCGCGCGCACTGGGCGGGGGTCGCCGAGTTGGCCGTCGGCGACACCGGCGCGCGGCCGTACCTGGCCAGGCACCCGGTCACCGACGTCCCGTGCGGGGACGTGGCCGAGGGCGCCGACGCGGACCGTCCCGAGGAACTCAGCTAAGCCAGTCCCCACTTCCCCCGAGGAGGAACCCCCATGCCAGAAGACGTCTACGGCGACCAGGTCCTGGCCCACCTGGCCCGGGTCGGCGCGCACAACGCGGACGCCCTCGACGACGTGTCCGACCTGGTGCTCGCCTGCGTCCGGGCCGACGGGCTGGTGCTGACCGCGGGCGCGGGCCACTCGCTGGCCGCGGTGGCCGAGACGTTCTTCCGCGCGGGCGGGCTGGCCAACGTGCGGCCGCTGTTCACCGAGGACCTGCAGGTCTTCGGCGGGGCGCGCCGGGCGACGGCGGCCGAGCGGCGGCCCGGCCTGGCCAGGTCGGTGTTCAGCCTGGTCACCCGCTCCGGGCACGAGGTGCTGTTCCTGTTCTCCAACTCCGGGATCAACCACTACCCGGTGGAGTTGGCGCTGACCGCGCTGGAGGCCGGGGTCCCGGTGGTGGCGGTGACCTCGCCCGCGGCGTCGGCCGACACCCCGCCGCGGGCGGGCACCAAGCTCTCGCTCAACGCCACGATCATCCTGGACACGCTGACCGGCCCCGGTGACGTGAGCTACCCGGCGGACTCACCGGTCACCGCGTCGTTGTCCACGTTGAGCAACGCCTACCTGTGGAACCAGGTCCTGGCCAGGGTGTTCGACAAGGCCACCGCCGCCGGGGTGCAGCTGCCGCTGTGGCGCAGCTCCAACGTGGAGGGCGGCGACGCGGCGAACGCCGGTCTGCTGGAGCGCTACGGCGAGCGCGTTCCCCAGCTGGGCTAGTCGCGACGGTCCCACCTGGCGTACCGCAGGCCGAGCGCCCAGCCCACCGCGGTCCAAGCCGCCATCGACAGCAGCGGCAGGAGCACGTCGCCCCCGCCGCCGACGAGGGTGGCGACGGCACCGCCCGGTAGCGCGACCGCCCAGCGGGAATCCGTGCTCAGCGCCCAGATGGCGCCACCGAGGGCGAGGAAGAAGAACGGCGCGGTGGTGATCTGCGCCGCTTCGGCGGAGGCGGAGAACGCGGCGGTCAGCAGTCCGACCGCCGCGTTCACCGCGACGCCGCCGACGATCGCGAGGACGAGCCCGGCCGGGTTGGCGGGCGCCGGGGCGCCGAAGGCGAACGCCACACCGGTCAGCAGCAGGCACTGGGCGACGCCCAGCACGAGGAAGGGCGCCAGCACCCCGCTGATGATCGCCAGGTCGGAGAGCTCACCGGAGCGCAGCCGCTTGAGCGAGAGGTCTTGGCGGCGCGCGGCGAAGACGGTCGTGGTGCACACGTAGACGGTCAGCCCCTGCGCCGAGATCAACTGCATCGAGAGGGCGAACTTCCACCAGTCGGGCTCGCCGTCGGGGCTGAACAGGAACAGGACGCCGAGCACGATCGGCAGCACCAGCGCCATCGACGCGGTGGTCTTGTTCCGCAGCAACTGGACCAGCTCGGCGCGCGACAACGCCATCACCGCGCTCACGCGGTCACCCCCTGGGTGTTGTGGAAGACCTCGGCGAGCGAGGCGTGGGAGGCCCGCAGCCGGGCCAGTTGCAGGTCGCGGGCCGCGGCCCAGGTGAGCAGGGCGGTGAGGTCGTCCTGCAGGGCGCGGGTCCGGATCTCGACCCGGCCCGCGGCGAACGCGTCGGGGTCGAGGGTGCCGGTGAGCGCGGGCAGGTCGGCCGCGACGACGCCGGGCGGGGTCACGAAGGCGATCCGCGACGCCTCGCGCTCGAGGACGTCGACCAGGGTCCCGGTGACGGCGACCTGGCCCTCGTGCAGGATCGCGAGCCGGTGCGCGAGGTGTTCGGCCTCTTCCAGGTAGTGGGTCGTCAGCAGCACGGTGGTGCCGCGGGCGACCATGCCGCGCAGCATGTCCCAGGTGCGCCGCCGCGACTCCGGGTCGAGGCCGGTGGTCGGTTCGTCCAGGAACAGCAGCTCCGGTTCCCCCAGGGTGGCGACGGCGAGGTCCAGGCGCCTGCGCTCGCCGCCGGAGAGCTTGCTCGTGCGCACCCCGGCGCGGTGTTCGAGGCCCGACGCGGCCAACGCGGCGTCCACTTCGGCTGGTCGTGAGGTCAGCGACCGCCACATCCGCAGGGTTTCCAGCACGGTCAGCTCGCCGCCCGGCCCGCTGTCCTGCAGCAGCACCCCGGTGCGCGGGCGGATCCTGGCCCGGTCGGCGTCCGGGCGCAGGCCGAACACGCGGACCGTGCCCCCGCTCGGCGCGCGGTGGCCCTCCAGCACCTCCAGCGCGGTCGTCTTCCCGGCGCCGTTGGTGCCCAGCAACGCGAACAGCTCCCCCTGGGCCACGTCGAAGTCCACGCCCCGCACGGCCTCGAAGGTGCCGTAGCGGCAGCGCAACCCCCGTACCTCGATGACTGATTCCCTCATGGCCGAAGTGTGCGGCAACGGCCGAACGTCGCGGTAGGACCGGGGGTCAGCGGTCGCCGGGTGATCACCACGACCGGGGCATGACAAATGTCAGCGGTTCGACCCGCCGCGGCTCCGGTCGCCCCTGCTTCCCCTACATTCACCCCGTGGACCGACTGGCGCACAACCTCCTGGACCGGGTCCGGCGCTACATCGTCGTCACCCTCGCGTTCACCGCGTCGCTGGGGGCGCTGGTCCTGGCGCTGGACCTGATGAGCCTGCGCTACGGTCCCACCGCGACCGCCGCGCTGGCCCCGGCCGGGTTGATCGGGCTGGTGCAGTACGTGCGGATCAGCGGGTTCAGCATGCCGACCCTGCGCGCGGCCGTGCCCCGGCGCGGGGAGATCGCGGCGACGGTGGTGCTCACGCTGGGCGCGTGGTGGCTGGCGCAGTGGCAGGCGCCGCTGGGCATCGGGTGGGCGCTGCCGTGCAGCCTGGTGATCGGCGCGTGGCTGCCCATGGTCGGCGGCTGGTGGCGGTGGCCCGCGGTGGTGGGCGGCGGGTTGCTGGTCGGGCTGTCCGGCTACGCGGTGGAGGTGCTGTCCGGCAGACCGAGCGAGGGGTCGTCGGTGGCGTGGGTGGTGGTCCTCGCCCTGCTGGTGCCGTTCGTCGCTTTCTGCAACTTCCTGCAGGTGTGGCTGTGGTCGATGGTCCGCCAGCTCGACAGCGCCCGCCAAGTCGCGGGCGAACTCGCTGTTGCCGAGGAACGGCTGCGGTTCGCCGCGGAGCTGCACGACATCCAGGGCCACCACCTGCAGGCCATCGCGCTCAAGGGCGAACTGGCTGCCCGGCTGATCGGACAGGACGACGAGGCCGCCCGGGTCCAGGTGACCGAGGTGGGCGAGCTGGCCAGGACCGCGCTAAAGGAAACCCGCGCGGTCGTACACGGCTACCGCCGGTCGAGCCTGCCCACCGAGATCGGCAACGCGGTCGACATCCTGCGCGCGGCAGGCATCAACGCGACGGTGCGCGGGAGTGCTACCGAAGTCCCGCCGCCACTGCAGCCGCTGTTCGGGATCCTCGTGCGGGAAGGGACCACGAACATCTTGCGGCACAGCACGGCAGTGGAGTGCTCCCTGACCGTCGAGGTCATCAGCGGCCGAGTCCGGGTGGAGCTGTCCAACGACGGCGTGCGCGACCGAGACACCGTGCCGGGCAGTGGTTTGCAAGGACTCAAGGAACGATTCGCCGTAGTGGGCGGATCGGTCCGAGCACAACGCGACGGCGACGGTTTCCACCTGATCGGCGAAGCGGTACTGCCGTGATCCGGGTGGTCTTGGCCGACGACGAGGACCTCATCCGGGGGGCGTTGGCGGCGTTGCTGGAACTCGAACCTGACATCTCCGTGGTTGCCCAGGCCAGTGACGGGAACGCGGCGGTGGCCGCGGTGGCCGCCGCCGCGCCCGATATCGCGGTGCTTGACCTGGAGATGCCTGGCCGGGACGGGATCGCGGCCGCGGAGGCGATCGGGCCTGGTACAGCGGTGGTGATCGTCACCCGGCACGCGCGGCCCGGGGTGTTGCGGCGTGCCCTGGCCGCCGGGGTGCGGGGGTTCGTGCCCAAGACGACGCCCGCGGCTCGGTTGGCGGTGATCTTGCGCGATGTCCACGCGGGCGGGCGGTACGTCGACTCCGAGATCGCCGCGAGTGCGCTCACCGAGGACGCGTGCCCGTTGACCGCCCGCGAGCTGGAGGTCCTGCGGCACACCAGGGCGGGCGGGTCTGTGCTCGACATCGCGGCCGCCGTGCACTTGGCCCACGGCACGGTCCGCAACTACCTGTCCTCGGCGATGACGAAGCTGGGCGTCACCTCACGGCACGACGCCGCCCGGATCGCCTGGGAGGAGGGCTGGATCTGAGAACTGGGTGCGGTAGAGCGCCGCGTAGCGGCCGTCCGCGGCGAGCAGTTCGTCGTGGGTGCCGCGCTCGGTGATCGCGCCGTCCTCGACGACCAGGATCAGGTCGGCCGCCCGGATCGTCGACAGCCGGTGCGCGATCACCAGGGCTGTCCGGTCGCGCAACGCGTCGGCCAGGGCTTCCTGCACGGCGACCTCGGACTCGGAGTCCAGGTGCGCGGTCGCCTCGTCGAGGACCACCACCGCGGGGCGGGCCAGCAGCAGCCGCGCGATGGTCAGCCGCTGGCGTTCCCCGCCGGAGAGCCGGTAGCCGCGTTCGCCGACCACGGTGTCGAGCCCGTCCGGCAGCGCGGCCACCACAGTGGACAGTCGGGCGCGCTCGATCGCCGCCAGCACCTCGGCGTCGGTGGCGTCGGGTCTGGCGTAGCGCAGGTTGGCCATGATCGTGTCGTGGAACAGGTGCCCGTCCTGGGTGACCACCCCGACCGCGGCGCGCAGGTCGGCGAACGACAGGTCCCGCACGTCCACCCCGGACAGCCGCACCGCGCCGGACTCGACGTCGTAGAGCCTGGGCACCAGCGAGGCGATGGTCGACTTGCCCGCACCCGAGGGCCCGACCAGCGCGACCATCCGCCCCGGCTCGGCGCGGAAGGACACCCCGTGCAGCACCTCGTACCCGCCGCGGCGGTCGAGCACCGCGACCTCCTCGAGCGAGGCGAGCGACACCCGGTCCGCCGCCGGGTACCCGAACCGCACCCCGTCGAACTCGACCGACACGGGTCCGGCGGGCAGCGCCGTCGGCCTGGCCTTCTCCGCGACCATCGGCTCGAGGTCGAGCACCTCGAACACCCGCTCGAACGACACCAGCGCCGTCATCACGTCCACCCGGGCGTTGGCCAGGGCGGTCAGCGGCGAGTACAGCCTGGTCAGCAGCAGCGCCAGTGCCACGACCGTGCCCGGCGCGATCCGCCCGGTCAGCGCCAGGTACCCGCCGAGGCCGTAGACCAGGGCCTGGGCCAGCGCCGACACCAGCTGCAGCCCGGTCATGAACCAGCGGCTCGCCATGGACGTGCGGACCCCGATGTCGCGCACCCGCGCCGCCCGCGACCCGAACTCGTCGGCCTCGGCGGCGGGCCGCCCGAACAGCTTCACCAGGGTGGCGCCCGGCGCGGAGAACCGCTCGGTCATCTGCGTGGTCATCGCGGCGGACAGGCCTGCGGACTCGCGCTGCAGGTCCGCCATCCGCCTGCCCATCCGCCGGGTGGGCAGCACGAACACCGGCAGCAGCACCAGGGCGAGCGCGGTGACCTGCCAGGACAGCGTGAGCATCACCCCGAGCGAGAGCACCAGCTGGATGAGGTTGCCGACCAGCCCGGACAGCGCCGAGGTGAAGGTCCGCTGCGCGCCGATCACGTCGTTGTTGAGCCTGCTGACCAGCGCGCCTGTCCTGGTGCGGGTGAAGAACGCCACGGGCATCCGCTGGACGTGCTCGAACACCGCGCGCCGCAGGTCGTAGATCAGCCCCTCGCCGATCATCGAGGACTGCTTGCGCTCGGCCAGCCCCAGGGCCGCGCCCAGCACCGCGAGCCCGGCGATCGCCACCGCCAGCCACACCACGGTGCTCACCTGGTCGCGGGCCACGATCGCGTCCACCACCCGCCCGGCCAGCAGCGGGGTCGTCACCCCCAGTGCCGAGATCGCCACGGTGAGCAGCAGGAACAGCGCCAGCCTGCGCCGGTGCCGGGCGCCGAACGCCCACACCCGGCGCACCGTGCCCCGCCGCACCGACTTGGGCGCGTCCGCCGCCTTCACCGCCACGGCCATCAACCTGCGCGGACTGTCCACGTCTGCCTCCCGTCCCCCACCAGCGACTAGCAACGCCGCGGGCACCGCCTACGTTCCCGCGCCCGAACGGCGGATCACCCCAGGGGGTCGGTAGCCTGGTCGCGACGCGGAACGAGGAGGACAACGGACGAATGCAGGGCACCCCCGCGCGTCGTCCCCTCTACGTGGATCTCGCCCTCTACGGCGGCTTCCTGGCGTTCGCCGCCATCTCCGCCTTCGGCTCGGAGTTCTACGGCTACCGGGTGTGGGGCAACTTCGCCACCGCCGGGTACCTCGCCGCCCTGCTGCTCACCGCGTGGACCGCGCTCACCGGGCGCGGGTCCCGGTGGCTGCCGGTGTGGGTGGTGACCGCGGTGGCGACCGTGGCTCCCCTGCTCTACCTGGCGTGGCGCCGGTCGCCGACGTTCACCTGGGGTCCGTGGCCGTGGTCGTTCCCCGCGCAGCCGGAAGTCTGGGTGATCGAGAGGTCGGCGCGGGCGCTGATCACCCACGGCACCCCGTACCTGGACCTCGCCACGCTGGGCCGGGCGCCGCACCCGGACGACTACACGCCCTACGGCCCGTCGATGACCCTGTTCGGGTTCCCGCGCGCGCTGCTGGGCGAGCACCCGCTGACCGACGCCCGGGTGGCGTTCCTGGTGGTCACCGCGGCCGCGCTGCTGCTGGCCTGGCGCGCGCTGGGCAGGCCGGACGTGCCGGTGCGGGCCGCGCACCTGGTGCTGGCCTGCCCGTTGACCGCGCTCACCCTGGCCGTGGCCGGGGACGACGTCGCGGTGATCGCGCTGGTCGTGCTGGCCACCGCGCTCGCCTACCGCGCCGGTCCCGCCGCGCCGCTGTGGGCAGGCGCGCTCGGCGCGGTGGTGGTGACGATGAAGTTGACCGCGTTGCCCGCGGTGGCGGTGCTCGCCGTCGGGATCGCCGCCACCCGGGGGTGGCGGGCACTGGGCGCCTTCACCGCCGCGCTCGTCGCCGTCGGGTCGGTGCTGGTGCTGCCGGTGCTGCTGGCCGACCCGACCTCGTTCGTCGAGCACGTCATCAAGTTCCCGGTCGGCCTCGGCCAGGCGTCCTCGCCCGCGTCCAGCCCCCTGCCGGGGCACCTGGTCGCGCGGCTGGGCCCCGCCGGTCACGCCGCCGCGTTGGTCCTGTTGGGACTGGCCGCCGCCGCCACGACGACCTGGGTGCTGGTCCGTCCACCGAGGACGGCCCGGGACGCGCTGGCGCGCACCGCGGTCGGCCTCGGCCTGGCCATCGTGCTCGCGCCCGCGACCCGCTGGGGTTACCTGGTGTACCCGGTGGTGCTGGTGGGCGCCGCGATCGCCCTCGGCCGCGGTGGCCAAGGGGGACTGCGGGTCCGAGTGGGAACCGGGGTGTCCGCACCGGCCGATGACTCCGGTGTGGACAGCCCGCCGGGCGGACCGCGCACGGCCTGAGCCGCCGCCCGTCCGCGTCCCGGCGGACCTACTTCTTCTTCGTCCGGGTCGCCCCGCCCCGCCCGCGCAGCGTCACACCCGACTCGGAGAGCACTCTGTGCACGAATCCATAGGAACGGCCGGTGCTTTCCGCGAGCGCCCTGATGCTGGCGCCCTTCTCGTACTTCTTCTTCAAGTCGGTGGCGAGCTTGTCGCGCAGGGCGCCGGTGATCCTGGCGCCTTTCTTGAGGTCAGCCACGTTGTCCGCCTTCCATCGCGAGTGGCTGGGGCCACGGGTGGCCCCTACCGCCGCAATGATCGAACACCGCCGCGCGAAATGCCAGACGAGACGAGCAAATGGTTGCCCGACCCGGTGATCACCGCCGATGCCGGTGGCGGGACTCAGCGTGATCTGTGAATACAAGATCCCAGCAAAACGGCCAATTTCAGGCGAGCTGAACGAGTTCGAGGTACTCGGCAGACCAGTGGTCCTCGGTCCCGTCTGGGAGCAGGATCACCCGCTCGGGTTCCAGTGCCTCGACCGCGCCGGGGTCGTGGGTGACCAGCACGACCGCCCCGCTGTAGCGGCGCAGCGCGTCGAGCACCTGCTCGCGGCTGGCCGGGTCGAGGTTGTTGGTCGGCTCGTCGAGCAGCAGCACGTTGGCGGCGCTGGAGACCAGGCCCGCCAGGGCCAACCGGGTCTTCTCGCCGCCCGAGAGGGTTCCGGCCGGCTGGTCGAGCTGCTCGCCGGTGAACAGGAACGTGCCCAGCAGCGACCGCAGCTGCTGCTCACCGGTGTCGGGCGCGGCGTGCCGGATGTTGGACCACACGCTGGCGGCGTGGTCGAGCGTCTCGTGCTCCTGGGCGTAGTAGCCCAGCCGCAGCCCGTGCCCGGCGATGACGCTGCCCGAGTCGGCCGCCTCCATGCCGCCGAGCAGCCGGAGCAGGGTGGTCTTGCCCGCGCCGTTGAGGCCGAGGATGACGACCCTGGACCCCTTGTCGATGGCCAGGTCCACCCCGGTGAAGATCTCCAGCGAGCCGTAGGACTTGCTCAGCCCCTCGGCCAGCAGCGGGGTCTTGCCGCACGGGGCTGGCTCGGGGAAGCGGATCTTGGCGACCCGGTCGGCCTGGCGGACCTCGTCGAGGCCCGCGACCAGCTTCTCGGCCCGCTTGATCATGTTCTGCGCGGCGACCGCCTTGGTGGCCTTGGCGCGCATCTTGTTGGCCTGGTCCAGCAGGACCCCGGCCTTCTTCTCGGCGTTGGCCCGCTCGCGGCGGCGGCGCTTCTCGTCGGCGGCGCGCGCGTCGAGGTAGCGCTTCCAGCCCATGTTGTAGATGTCGACCTCGCCGCGCATGGCGTCGAGGAACCACACCTTGTTGACCACGTCGCCGAGCAGCTCCACGTCGTGGCTGATGACCACCAGACCGCCGTTGTGGCCCTTGAGGAAGCCGCGCAGCCAGGTGATGGAGTCGGCGTCGAGGTGGTTGGTCGGCTCGTCGAGCAGCAGGATCGTGCCGGAGCCGCCGCCTGCGCCCGCCTCGGAGGCGGCGAACAGGATGCGGGCCAGCTCGACCCGGCGGCGCTGCCCGCCGGAGAGGGTGCGCAGCGGCTGGGCCAGCACCCGGTCGGCCAGGCCGAGGTTGGAGCAGATCCGCGCGGCCTCGCTCTCCGCGGCGTACCCGCCGAGCCCGGCGAAGCGCTCCTCCAGCCGCCCGTACTTGCGGACCGCCTTGTCGCGCACCGAGTCGTCGGCGTGCTCGGCCATGGCCGTCTGCGCCTTCTCCATCTCGCGCAGCAACTCGTCGAGCCCGCGGGCGGAGAGCACCCGGTCCTTCGCGGTGACCGACAGGTCGCCCTCGCGCGGGTCCTGCGGCAGGTAGCCGAGCTCGCCGGTGCGGCGCAGCTCGCCGCCGTAGGGCTCGCCCTCGCCCGCCAGGACGCGCAGGGTGGTGGTCTTGCCAGCGCCGTTGCGCCCGACCAGGCCGATCCGGTCCCCGGCCTGGATGCGCAGCGTGGCGTCGGCGAGCAGGATGCGCGAGCCCGCGCGCAGTTCGAGGTCAGTTGCGGTGATCAAGGCGAAGCTCCGTGGGTGGGGTGGTCGTGGGCAGGGGTGATCCGCTCGCGTGCCGTGACCCGCGAGCTCGCCCGCCCATCAGTCGATGAGCACAGCCCAGACTTCCTGCAACCCTGCGGCGAGAACCACGGGTCCAGTCTAACGGTGGCGCGCCACTGTGATTGCGCCGGCTAGAGTCGCGGGCATGCAGACCGCCGAGTTCGCAGGCAAGGCCGCGCTCGTCACCGGCGCCAGCAGGGGGATCGGGCTGGCCATCGCCACCGAGCTGGCGCGCCGGGGCGCGGCGGTGGCGATCAGCTCCCGCAAGCTGCCCGACCTGGAGGAAGCGGCCGCCTCGATCGTGGCGGCGGTGCCGGGTGCCCGGGTACTGGCGGTGGCGGGCAACACCGGTGTGGGTGAGGACCGCGCCGAGGTGGTCACCCGTACGGTGGCCGAGCTGGGCGGGCTGGACGTGCTGGTGAACAACACGGGCATCAACCCGGTGTACGGGCCGCTGGTGGACGCCGACCTCGACGGGGTGCGCAAGACCTTCGACACGAACGTGGTGGCCGCGCTGGGGTTCGTGCAGCTGGCCTACCGGGCGTGGCTGGCAGAGCACGGCGGCGCGGTGGTCAACATCGCCTCGGTGGCGGGCCTGCGCTCGACCGGGGTGATCGCGGCGTACGGGGCGAGCAAGGCGGCGCTGCTGCGGCTCACCGAGGAGCTGGCGTGGCAACTGGGGCCCGCGATCCGGGTGAACGCGGTGGCGCCGGGCGTGGTCAAGACGAAGTTCGCGACGGCCCTGTACGCCACCCGGGAGGACGAGGCCGCCGCTGTCTACCCGATGAAGCGGCTGGGCACCCCGGAGGACGTGGCGTCGCTGGTCGCCTTCCTGGCCTCGCCCAGCGCCTCCTGGATCACCGGCGAGACCGTCCGGGTCGACGGCGGGCTGCTCGCGACCGGGTCGCTGGCCTAGGTGGTCGACGCCGGGGTCGGCGTCTGGACGGGCGGCGAGTTCGGCCGCTGCCCCCGCGGCTGGGCGTCCGGCGGAACCGGCGGGTGCGGCGGCGGCCGGTCGTAGCGGGAGTGCCCCGGTCGGTCGGGACCGCCGGGATCGCCGATCGCGTAGCCCGCGATCCCCCCGACGAGCAGCAGCACGGCGCCGCCGAGCCCGGCCACCAGCAAGCTGACGGTCCGGCGCGGCGCTGGGGTCTCGGTCACGGCACCACTGTGCGCCCCGAACCTGTGCGTCGGCTGTGAACGATCATGGATCTTTCACAACGATTTCAACCGAGAACACCCGCTCCGCCGCCTCCTCCAACACCGACCGCCGCGGCTCGGCCACGTCGAGCACCCGGTCCTGGGCGATCGCGAAGACCGGCGCGAGCGCCCGCACCCCCCGCAACACGTCCAACGCCTGCCGATCGCCCCCCAACACGACCGCCGCGAGCTCCCCCACCCTCGGCACCAACACCTCCCCGACGTCCTTGGCCGCCGCCTCAAGCGCCTGCCGAGCCTGCCCCTCCCGCCGCCTCGCAAACCGCTGCTGCGACCACCCGCCTGCCGCGCTCCGCCCCTGCACCAAGTGCCGGTCAGTCCGCGAAACCAACACCCTCCCCGGCTCGACCACCCCCAAGCTGTGCCCACCCCGCCGCACCAAAACCAGCCCCACCCTGCGCGGCACAGACAGGTGCTCCACCAACCCCCCGATCACCAACCCCGGCCACTCCCCCACCCCCACCAACCCCCCAACCCACACCCCCACCGTCGCGGTAGCACCGTCCGCAGCGGTGCAAACCACCTCCCGCTCACCGACCAGGGTCCGCACCACCCCGCCATGCCGCTCCCCGAACCTCTCGAACCACCCCGCCACCCGCCCCACCGAAACCTCCACCGCCCGCCCACCCCCGGGGACGGCCCTGGTCCTGCTCATCTCCCACCTCCTCCCCCACATCTGAACACATTCACGCCCACGCCAGCGATGTCCGAGCAGCAGGACCCGCGAGGCTTTGAGTGTTCCAAGTGGCCGGTAGTCGTGTTTGGGCAATGGTGCAGGAGGCGAACATCGCCAGCTGGACACTCGGAAGCAGAGCTACCAGAAGTCGCCAGTGCCAACCCAACCCCACCGAGCCAGCCCCGCCAGCCCAACCACCCGACTCCGACCACCGAACCCAGCCACTGGACACTCGGAGCAGGCGGTGCCATCCCAGCCGCCCTACCCCGACGTCTCAAGCGACCACTGGACACTCGGAGTCGCTGGTGCCATCTGCTCGATGGGGTGGACCTGTATTGTGTGGGGGGACGGCAGCCGTAGCGTCGCCTCGCTGCAGGGCCATGCTTTTCGGCCCCTGCTTTGCGGTCCTGCCACGGCTGTCGTAGGGGCCCCGCACAAAACAGGTCCACCACATCGAGCAAAGCTCGAAACTCGCGGACCGGGTCGCGATGCCGCAGGCGGAGCCGACCAACCCACCGAGCCAGCCCACCAGCCCACCCCCCGAGCTGGCCCACCCAAACCCAACCCACCGAGCCAACCCCACCAGCCCCACCACCGCCCCCGGAAGTCGCTGGTGCCAACTGCTCGATGGGGTGGACCTGTTTTGTGTGGGGGGACGTCAGCCGTAGCGTCGCCTCGCTGCAGGGCCATGCTTTTCGGCCCCTGCTTTGCGGTCCTGCCACGGCTGTCGTAGG
The DNA here is from genome assembly GCF_016907695.1 of Actinokineospora baliensis. Taxonomy (NCBI): domain Bacteria; kingdom Bacillati; phylum Actinomycetota; class Actinomycetes; order Pseudonocardiales; family Pseudonocardiaceae; genus Actinokineospora; species Actinokineospora baliensis. Next base: position 6,106,373 of record NZ_JAFBCK010000001.1, read on the forward strand.
GGCCCCACGCAAAACAGGTCCACCACATCGAGCCTGCACTTAAATCGCGGATCCAGCCGATGGCGCAGCCGAGGCGACGATCCGATGCAAGGCGCGAAGCGACGAGCCGAAGATCATCTACCCCGGGATCCCCCGATTTCCATCCTACCGCGACACACCGACAACCCAGCCGCAGCAACAGATCCCTGTGGACCATCCACCACGTTGTGGACAACCAAGCACAGCAACCCACAGCGACACAGAAACGGCCGCCCGGCACCGCAGCGCCGAGCGGCCGTCTCCCCCTTAGATCAGCCGCCAGGCGGCGGCGTCAAGTACCCGTTCACGTGCAGCGACACCGCGCGGATCGCACCGGCGTCACCGCCCGCGGCGTCCACCACCTTGTACGTCCACACGCCGTCCGCCACCACGGCCGCGAAGCCGCTCAGTGCCGTGACCGGTCGCCACGAGCCGGTGAACGGGGCGTTCGCCGACGTCACCGTTGAGAAGGCCGCGGTGGCAGCGTCGGTGAAGACGACCTGGCAGAAGTTGTTTCCGCCGCCGCCGCTGCGGGTGTGCAGGGTGGCAACCGCGCCGTTGGGGGCGGTCAGGGTGCCGACGAGGTCACCGACGAAGGTGTGGTCCAGGCCGACGGTGGTCGCGCCGGTCGCGGTGCTGCAGGTGGCGCCGTCGACCGAGAACGTGACCTTGGAGGCCCGGCCGACGCCGCTCACCGGGATCGACACGCTGGCGCCGAGCGGGTTGTTGTCGGGGATCGCCACCGGTGCGCCGGAGTACGCGAAGTCCCGCACCACCGGTGAGGGGCGCCCCACCGGGAAGCTGAAGGACGCGCGGGTCGGCGACGCCGAGGCCGCGAAGGTCACCCGGGCGTCGAGGACGACCGGGGTTCCCACGGGGTGGCTCAGCGGGACGACCACGGTGAAGGTACGGGTGACTGTCTGTCCCTTCTGGACGGTCCCATAGCCCTGCGAACGCGGCGTCACGGTGGTGTTCGCGGTCGGGGAGGTCAGCACGACGCTGGTGGAGACCGCGTCGGCGTCGCCGGTGTTGGCTACCGGGAGGGTGACCGAGACCGTGTCGCCCGGGTCGACCAGGCCGCCGCCGTCGGTGGGGGCGATGGTCGGGTTCTGCGCCAGCGCGCGGGGTTGCGGGCTGGCGCCGGTGTAGGCCAGGACCCGGTCGGCGAGGATGATGCCCGCGCCGGTGCGGCTGTCGAAGCCCGCCGGGCCGAGGTCGAGCGCGGTGTTGACCAGCGCCTCCCTGACCTCCGCCTGGGCGATGCCCGGGTTGCCGGAGAGCACGAGGGCGGCGATCGCGGCGGCGTGCGGGGCGGCCGCGGAGGTGCCGAAGAACGGGTCGAAGCCGTCGACGCTGGTGAGCACGCCGTCGGCGGCGGTGATGTCGGGCTTGGCGCGCACCTCGCCGCCGGTGGCGCTGACGTTGCCCGGGGTGATCGGGGTGCCGTCGGCGTTGTAGAAGACCCGGCGGGGGCCGTCGGAGGAGAAGCGCTCCAGCGCGGAGGTCGCGCTGAACGAGCCCGGGTACGGGCCGCGCGGGTTGGCCGGGTCACCCGGCTCCAGGTCGAACGGCAGCGGACCGGCCGCGGGCGCGGCGGCGACGCTGAAGGCGCGCTTGGCCGCGGAGTGGCCGACGGTCACACCGGGGGTGTTGAACGCCTTGAGGCCGTCGGCGGAGTCGGTGAAGCGGCCGCGCAGCGCCGAGAGCGACAGGTACCGGTTCTCGCCGTAGAACTTCACCACCGCCAGCCGCAGGCCGGTGCCGCCGAAGGTCGGCGTCTGCAGGATCTCGTACGGGTCCTGCTCACCGTCCTGCACGTCCTGGCTGAAGGTGACCACGTTGCCGTTGCGGTCGAACAGGTACAGGTCGTAGTCGTTGGCGGAGGCGCCCAGCGGGTCCGACCAGTGCAGCGTCACCGGCACCTGCGCCGAGGAGGCGTTGGAGATCGGCTGGAACACCTGCGTGGTGGCCGTGGGGTCCCAGTCGTGCGCGGTTCCGGCGAACTTGCCGACGATGCGGCCGGAGTCGCGGAAGTCGCCCTCCCAGTGCCCCGCGGTGCCATCGGCGACGTTGCCCTCGTTGCCCGCGGAGGAGAAGTACAGCGCGCCGTCGGCGGTGACGTCGTTGACCGCGCGGGCGATCAGGCCGTCCTGGAACGGCGACTCGACGAAGTAGAGCACGTCGTCGACGATGATGTCGCAGTGCAGTTGCGCGCGCAGCGCGCGGATGTTGTCGGCGAAGCTGGCCTCGCTGTTGAACGCCGACGCGAAGCCGAGCGCGGCGCCGGGTGCGAGGTCGTGCAGGATCTCCAGCATCGCGGTGCCCTCGTCGCCCTCGCCCTCCTGGGTGGGCAGCACGTCGACGGCGGGCAGTTCACCGGCGGCCTGCGAGGCGGCGAGCGAGTCGACGCCGTCGGACAGCGCGCAGATCTTCACCCCGACGCCGGTGACCCCGTACTCGGCGCGGGCGGTGTCGGCGTTGTGCGCGCGGTCGCCCTCGCTGGTGACCAACGCGGCGGTGCCGCGCTGCTCGATGGCCGACTGGACGGCCGCGGCGACCCTGGCTTCCTTCTGCTCCTTGGTTTCCTGCCGCGCGGGGGTCTTGCTCGACTTGGCGGACGCGGTGATCGCGCCGCTGGCCGCGGCGACCTTGCGCACGTCGGCGCGGCCGGAGATGCCGGTGAGCGCGGCGAAGGGCACGTCCGCCCGGATCTCCCCCAGGTCGGTGGACACCGCGCGGATGCCAGCGCCCGACTTGGTCAACGCGCCGAGCAGGTCGTCGCTGACCTTCTCCACGCTGATGTCGACCAGCACGCTGCCACTGGCCGAGAGCTTGACCCCGCTGCGCAACTGCGGGAGCGCGGCCGCCGCGGCGCGGTCGGTGCGCAGCCGTTGTTCCACGGCGAGCTTGCTGTCCAATTTGGACTCGGCCTTGGTCTGGTTCTGCTTGAGCCGCTGCAGGGCGGCGATCTGGCGGGACGCGGTGTCCTGCACGGCGGTGTGGCCTGCGGGCAGGGGTTGCGCCGAGGCGGGCGCGGTCATGCCCGCGATCAGCGCGAGCGCCGACATCCCCGCGATCAGGCCGTTCGAGGCGCGTTTGGATAAGAACGAGCGATCGGACGTACGCACGGGTCCTCCCCCGCTAGTGCGTGCCCCGACCCACGCCGCCCATCGCCGGGAGTGCTCCCGACCAGGTGAACGTATGGTTCACACCAACGAGGTGACATCTACCGTTCGAGTGATAGTCACCGTCCAGTTGTAACGCTCGGTATTTTTCTCACAGCACCGAAAGGTCCGACCAGAACTGTCCGGTCCGGCCGGACAGCGCCTCGAGCAGACTCGCCGCCTGGCCGTCGGCGAGCGAGGCGGCGAAGTCGATGACCGCCCGCCCCCTGGCCAGCGCGAGCACCGTCGCGGCGCCGTCCGGCCACTCCCCCGTCGCGCCGACCAGCGCCCCCGGGTCGTCCTGGGCCAACCGCCCGTACTCCACGCGCGCCAACTCGACGAGGTCGTGCAGCCTGCGCGGCAACCGGTCGGCCTCGTAGCGGTCGCCGAGCCACTGCTCCAGCGCCTCAACCAACTTGGTCAGCAACCGCGCTTGGCCGCGCTGGTGCAGCGCCAGGTCCGGGCGCAACAGCACGAACCGGCGGTGCACGAACTTGAGCACCTGCACCTCGTGCCACTGCTGGGGACCGAGCAGCACGTGCCCGGAGCGGGTCGGCGGGTCGGCGACCACGTGCACACCGGCGACCAGCCGCGCGGTCCACCCGGAGGAGAACCGGCCGAACGCCTGCTCGGCGGCCACGGACCCGTCGAACGGCATGGACAGCAGGTCGTCGACCAGTTCCGCGCGCACCCGCGACACCGCCGCGCCGAACGCGTCGTCGTCGACCACCCAGGAGTCGCGGGCGTGCAAGCGCCTGCGCAGCCGCTCCAGCGACTGTCCCGGGCGGCGGCTGGCGTCCAACTCGTCGGCGTCGAGCTTGGCGAACTCGGCGCGGTCGGCCTCCCACTGGCCGAGCTCGGCCGAGACCGGGGCGTGCTGCAGGACGCCGATGCGGTGGAAGTCCTCGAGGTCGTGGATCGCGTAGGCGATGTCGTCGGCGTTGTCCATCACGGACGCCTCGACCGTCTGCTGCCACGGCGGCACCAGCCCGTCGAACACCGCGCGCGCCTCCCGCAGGTCGTCGAGTTCGGTGACGTACGCGGAGAACTTGCTCGACCCGGTCCCCGGCGCGTCGGGCGGCTCGGCGGCGCCGCGCGGCGGATCGGCCATCCGACTGGGGTGCTCGGCGGGGTGCGAAAGCCTGGTCCACGGGTATTTCAGCGTCGCGGCCCGCACGGCGGCCGTCAGGTCCAACCCGGCGGCCGCGGGCCCCCTGGTGTCGGTGGTGGTGATGATCCGGAAGCTCTGCGCGTTGCCCTCGAACCCGTCCGGCAGGCCGAACCGGTGCCGGGCGAGCCGGTCGAGCACCTGCTCCCCGAGGTGGCCGAACGGCGGGTGCCCCAGGTCGTGCGCGAGCGCGGCCGCCTCGACCACATCGGGGTCGCACCCGCCGAGCTGGTCGATCAGATCGGCGGCCCCGGGGTCGGCGGTCAACCGCTCGGCGATCGCCCTGGCGATCTGCGCGACCTTCAAGCTGTGCGTCAGCCGGTTGTGCAGCACCCCCGACCCACCCGCGCTGACAACCTGGGTGACCCCGCCGAGCCGCGCGAAGAACGGCGAGGCCACGATCCGGTCCCGGTCGGCGCGAAAGGGGTTGGCGGTCAGATCCCCGCCCCCACTGACCCCGTCTCGCCGCGCGACCCGCCGCTGGTGAAGATCGGACATGCCCCCGAGCCTAGGCCACCCCGCCGACGATCCCCGCCCGCCGCACCCACTGGACAGCACTCGCGAGGCCCACGATCACGCCCCCCACCAGCACAAACCCGCCCCAGCCCTGCCACAACGCCCCGCAACGCCCCCGCAACGCCCCCACGACGGCCCCCACCCAGACCCCACCCCATCCCGGGGGATCCCCCACGACCATTCTACCGGCGGGGAGTGACAGACGATCTTGGTTGACGGGGCGGGGAGGGGCTTCTGTGGATAACTCGGGTCGCTGAACCGGGTGATGTTTGGGCGGGAGCGGCAACGGCCCTGGCCTGGGCAGAGGTCGCCGAGCAGGCGACCGCGAGCGGCACCGAGCCGGTTGGTCGACCACGGCCAGCGGCGGCGACCGATGAGATGTTGGGAAGGAGCGCCGTGCGCAGGGCGGATGTCGTGGTGGTCGGCGGTGGGCCCGCGGGGTGGGCGATCGCCGATGCTTGTGGGCGGGCGGGGTTGGGGGTGGTGGTGATCGCACCGGGCGGCAAGCGGGTCTGGGCGGCCACGTTCGGGGTGTGGGCCGATCAACTCCCGGGGCGGTTCCCGGGGTTCGCCAGCGCCAGGGTGTTGGGGAACGGGCGGGAGTTGGGGCGCGAGTACGTCGTGCTGGACAACGCGGCGGTGTGCGCCGAGCTGTGGGCCGGGCCCGCCGAAGCGCTGGACGACGAGGTGGTGGAAGCGCGGTTCGGGCGCCGGGGCGCGACGCTGTTGTTGGGGTCTGGGCGGCGGGTGGCGTGCGCGGTGGTGGTCGACGCGAGTGGGCCGCGGCGGGTGGTGTCGGGTGGGCCGCCGCGCGGGGTGCGCGTGGAGCAGACGGCCTATGGGGTTGTGGTTCCTTCGGCCGCCGCCGACGGGATTGTCCGATCGGGTGACGCGATCTTGATGGGGTGGGACCGCCCGCCGACCTTCTTGTACGCCGTCGGGGTGTCGTCCGACCGGGTGTTGCTGGAGGAGACGTCACTGGCGGCCAGACCCGGGGTCGGGTGGGACGTCCTGCGGCGACGACTGCACCAGCGGCTCGAGAACGAGCCCGCCGCGCTGGCGGTCGAACGGGTGCGGTTCCCGGTGGACCTGCCCGCGACGCCGTTGTGGCACCGGGGTTCGGTTCCGTTCGGCGCCGCGGCGGGGATGGTGCACCCGGCGACCGGCTACAGCGTGGGTGACGCGCTGGCGCTCGCACCGGTCGTGGCCGACGCGATCGGCGACGCGTGGCCCCGGGGCCCGGTCGCGGCGGCCGCAGCCGGGCGGGCGGCGGTGTGGTCCGCACGGGCTCGGGTCGTGCACGCGATGCGGCTGCACGGATTGCGCGCTCTGCTCACCCTCCCCCCGGACCGCCTGCCCGAGTTCTTCGACGCCTTCTTCGCACTGCCGCCCGACCTGCGGAAGGCGTACCTGAGCGGCCGGGAGGACGTCGCCGGGACGGCCGGGGCGATGGCGGCCGTGTTCCGCACGACCCGGTGGGAGATTCGCCGGAAATTGGTCCTATCGCGGTATTGACTACCCGGATGACCGCCGCTCGGCCGGGTTTCATTCTTCCGGGTACAGCTGGGTGAACAGATGGTGACCAACTATCCCCTGAGCTGGTGGGCCAGGCACGATGTCAGGGTGACCGTCGCGCCGGACGTCAGGTTCGCCTTCCAGCCGCTGCTCAGCACCCGTACCGGTGAGCCGATAGCCGTCGAGGCCCTGGCCCGACCGCGCACCGGGAACGTCTACGACCTGCTCCGCGCCGCGGGCAAGGCGGGCAGGCTGGTGCAGACCGACATCTCACTGGCCAGCCGGGCCGTGCTCGCCAGCGTGCGGCAAGACCCGCCACTGCCGCTGCACGTCAACATCGTCGCCGCCACCGCGACCGCGCCGCAGGAGCTGCTGCGGTTCCTGCGGCCCTCGCTCAGCCAGACCGGGCGCAAGCCGCGCGACATCGTCCTGGAGGTCACGCCGCCGTTCAGCCGGGTGCACCGGGCTGAACTGATCCGCGGGCTCGCGGTGCTGCGCGAAGCCGGGTACGGGATCGCGTTCGACTCCCTCGGCGACGGCGACCTGCCGCTGTCGCTGCTCACCGACGTCGGACCGGACCTGATCAAGCTCGACGCGCACCTGGTCGCCGGGTTGCCCGACGACGCCGCGTGCCTGGCGGTGGTCGAGTGCCTGGCGCAGTACTGCACCCGCACCGGCACCCGGCTCGCCGCGGTGGGCGTGGAGTCCGAGGAGCAGCTAATGTGCCTCAACCGCGTGGGGGTGCGGTTGGCGCAGGGGAACCTGCTCGCCGGGGCGAGCCAGGAGGGCGGGATCGCGCTCCCGCTGCCCCGGCCGGTCGCCGAGATCATCGAGTTGAACGCGACCACCGGCGCCGCGCCGATCCCGGTGGTGTCGGACTACCTGCGGCCCGCGACCACGATGGCGCAGGACGCGATCGCCGAGGAGGTCCGCGACACCTTCGCCGAGAGCCCCACGATCAGCGGGATCGTGCTGGTCGACGCGGAGGGCAGGCCGGTGAGCACGTTGCCGCGCAGCCGGTTCCTGCTCGCGGTCACCGGGATGTACGGGCACGCGCTCAACGCCAAGAAGCCCGCGGTGCGCCACGGCGACATCCCGCGCACCATCCGCGCCGACGCGACCTGCCTGCAGTTGCTGGACCTGGTCGGTGACACCGACTGGGACCGGCACGGCGACGAGGTCGTCGTGGTCGACGCCGACCGGGTGTGCATCGGCGTCGTCCGGCTCTCCGAGGTCGTGCGCGGCGTCGCCGAGGCCAAGATCGAGCAGGCCGCCGCGCTCAACCCGCTGACCCGCCTGCCCGGCAGCGACGTCGTCGACCGCGACATCGACCGCCGCATCCACAACGCCGAGATGTTCGTCGTGGCCTGGCTCGACGTCGACTCGTTCAAGCTGGTCAACGACACCGTCGGCTTCGCGGCGGGCGACGACCTGATCCGCCACATCGGCCGCGAGCTCGCCGACGCCGAACGCGACCTGCCCAGCACCAGGGTGGCCCACGTCGGCGGCGACGACTTCCTGGTGGTCACCGACCTCGACGAGATCACCGCGCTCGCCGCCCGGCTGGTCGACCGCCAGTGGACCACCGAGGGCATGAGCGTCAGCGTCTCGCTCGCCTCGCTGGTCTGCGCCGTCGGCTCGGTCCACTCCTACCGCGAGGCCTCGCGCCTGCTGGCCCCCTTGAAGAAGCGGGCCAAGTCGGTCCCCGGCTCCAGCTGGGTCCTCGGCCGCCCCGGCAGCGACCGGGTCGAGGTCCTGCGCGGTTCCCGACCAGCGCACGCCAGGGTCAGCTGAGGTCCTAAGTGGACTCCGGTGCCACTTCGCCGCCCGGTAGGATGGGGCGCGGCGGGGGAAACGGAGACACCGACATGCGACTTCCCGACACGGCGCACACCGACCGGCCGTGGCGCATCCACGAGATCGCCCCCGACTTCCACCTCGAGGACGTCTGGGCACTACCCACCCCCGGCACCACCGACGACTTCCCCCGCCTGGTGCGCCTCGCCGCCAACCGCGACTCCGCCGACACCCCGTCGCGCGCGGCCCGCGCGCTGGTCGCGATCCGCCGCACCCTGGGCACGTGGTTCGGTTGGGACACCCCGGACTCCGGCGTCGGCACCCGGGTAGCGACCCTGCGGGACCGACTGCCCGCCGACCTGCTGGCCGCACCAGCGGGACCCGCGTTCCCCAACCGCCCCTTCACCCCCGTCTACTTGACCGACACCGAATGGGCGGCCGAGATCGCCAACCGAACGGTCCACGCCGTCATGCACCTGTCCTGGGTCCCCGACGCCGCAGGCGGCTACCGAGGCCAGATGGCCGTCCTGGTCAAACCCAACGGCACCCTCGGCAAGGCCTACATGAAAGCCATCACCCCCTTCCGCCACCTGATCGTCTACCCACCCCTGATCCGCCACTTCGGCCAGGCCTGGCAGTCCCAGCCCTAGCCCAAGCCCAACCCGCCGAGTCAGCCCCGCCAGCCCGACCACTGGACACTCGGACCTTCCGGTGCCATCTGCTCGATGGGGCGGACTTGTTTTGTGTGGGGTGGCGGCAGTCGTAGCCTTGCCTCGCTGCAGGGCCATGCTTTTCGGCCCCGGCTTTTGCGGTCCTGCCACGGCTGGTGCAGGGGCCCCGCGCAAAACAAGTTCGCCCCATCGAGCACCCCGCACCACCACGGATCCAGCGCAATGCCGAAGGCGAGCCGACCCCGAAGCCGCTGGTGCCAACCCAGCCCCCCGGAGTCAGCCCCGCCAGCCCGACCACTGGACACTCGGAAGCCGCCCACCTAAATGCTCGATGGGGCGGACTTGTTTTGTGTGGGGCAGCGCCAGTCGTAGCGTTTCAGCGCGGACAGGGCCATGCTTTTCGGCCCCAGCTTTGCGGTCCTGCCACGACTGGCGCAGGGGCCCCGCGCAAAACAAGTCCGCCCCATCGAGCACACCCCACCCACCACGGACCGCGTCGCGATGCCGAAGGCGAGCCGACCCCAGATGCCGCCCGCACTCTCTGCTCGATGGGGTGGACCTGTTTTGTGTGGGGGAGCGGCACCAAACAGGTCCACCCCATCGAGCCCACCGCACGACTCGGCCAGCCCCACCCTCGCCGGTTCACCTTCATCAGGCCCCACCGCAAGCCCGAACCCCTGAACAGCCCCCACCCTCCCCGGGGCGGCGTCCCTGGTCCAGTCTACTAGGCCCCACCGACAGTTGATCTTGACAAGGGCCACCAAAGATCCACATGTGGACAACTTCTGTCGCTGGAACGGGTGAACATCCTGGCAGGGCAACGGCTCCGGCCCGGCGCCACAAGCGCGACCTAGACCGACAGGTCGGCGCGGTTGCGGACGCCTAGTTTGCGGTAGATGCGGGTGAGGTTGGCTTCCACCGCTTTCACCGACAGGTGTAGGGCGGTGGCGATCTGGCGATTAGTAGCACCTTCACGCAGCTGCGACACGATCTGGTTCTCCAGGTCGGTCAGCGGGGCATCCTGGGTGTCCAATTTGGACAGTTCGACCGCGACCCTGTCCATCCAGGGGGTGCAGCCCGCGGTGGTGAAGCGGCGGAGCGACTCGGCCAACGCCTCGCGGGCGGCGGCTTTGCGCCGGGCGCGGCGTTCCAGGACGCCTAGGGTGAACCAGGTTCGGGCTAGTTCGAGCGGGTACGGGTGGTCGGTGGAGAGTTGGGCGCGCAGGGTGTCCGCCGCGGCTCGGGCGTCTCCGGCTACGGCGGTGAGTACCGCAGTAGCGCGGTGCAGGCCCAGGGCGACGACGGGGCGGCCTTGAGTCTCTACTTTGGACCAGGCGTCGGCCAGTGCCGCTTCCGCCTGGTCCGGTTGACCGGCCCACGCCAGGGATTCCACGAGGTCCGCGTCGGCCAGGAACATCGCCGGGTCGGTGTAGCCGACGTCGCGGAGCATCCAGAGGCAGGTTGAGAGGAGGCGGGCGGCGGCGCGGTGTTCGCCGCGCAGGATGGCGACCCGGCCTGCCAGGCCCGCGGCGTAGGCCGACCATTCGCCGTCTCGGGCTTGTTCGTCGGCTGCGGCGGCGCGGGTCAGCAGGGCGCTCGCTTCGTCCAGGCTTCCGGTGTTGAGTTCGGCGACCGCCCGCATGGTCAGGCCGATGCCGGGGTGCTGGTCGACGTCCACCCGCAGCCGCGCCCCCCACAGGGCCGAGCGGCGCGCGTCGGCGCACCGGCCCGCGCGTTCGTAGGCGGAGGTCAGCGAGTAGAGCACGGCGATCAGGTCGCGGATTCGACCGGCGGCCTCGGTTTCGTGGCGCAACTGTTCCAGCATCTCGACCGCGTGGCCGGTCGAGCCACGGCGGAGGCTGATCACCGCCAGGTAGACCCTGGCGAACACGACGGGTTCGGACAGCGGCAGACCCGTGCAGTGCCGCTCCAACCGCCGGTACAGGTCGGTCTCGGTGTCCGGGCCGGACGCCGCGGCGAACGGGATGCGCATGATCAGCGACCGCAGCACCAGGGTCGGGTCGTCGGCGCGGGCGGCGAGGGCGTCGGCGTGGTCGAGGTGGGCCAGGGCGTCGGCGGTCCGTCCTATGTGGGCGGCGAGCTCGGCGCGGCGCAGGAGCAGGGCGCAGCGCAGGGCGGGGTCGTCACCGCTGTCGGCGGCGACCTCGTCGAGCAGGCCGGAGAAGGCGACCATGTCCCGGCCTGCCAGGTCGAACAGCAGCAGCCTGGCCCACGCCCTGGTCGCCCCCGCGGCGATCCTGGCGACCGCCCGGCACAGGTCGGCGGCGACGGCGGTGAGGCCCGCCTCGGCAGCGGCGCGGGCGGCACCGAGGAGGCGCTCGGCCCGCGGGCCCGGTGCGGGCGTGCGGTGCGCGGCCAGGCGCAGCAGGTCGGCGGCGGTGGCGGGCGCGCCGCGGGTGGTGGCCAGGCGGGCGGCTTCGACGAGCTCGGCGGCGATGGGGGCATCCGGTCGGGGAGTGGCCAGGGCGCGGTGCCTGGCGCGCTCGATCGGGTCGGTCACCAGGGACGCCATCCTGGCGTGCGCCGAGGTCCACTCCCCCGCCGTGGCCTCGGCGGCGATGATCTCGGCGAGCAGCGGGTGGCTGAACCGCAGCGTGCCGTCCTCGTCAGCGACCAGCACCCCGGCCGCCCGAGCGGCCGCCAGGCCGGGGTCACCGAGCGGCAGCAGGTCCAGTCCTGGTCGGACGGCGACGGTCACCAGGCGCAGGACGTCCCAGGCGGACTCGGGCAGTGGTGCGAGGCGGTCGATGACGAGTTCGCGGAGCCTGCCCGGAACCGGCAGCGGCTCGTCCACAGCGATCGACCCGCCGTGGCGGGCCAGTGCCCTGCCCAGCTCCAGCGCGTAGAACGGGTTGCCGCCGCTGGCCGCGACTACACGGCCGACCGTCGCCGAGGACAGCGGCCGCACGAGGCGGGTGCGCAGGAGTTCGGCGACCGAGGCGGCGTCGATGCCGGTGACTTCGACCTCCAGCAGCGGTGACGGCGAGAGACCGGCCACCGAGGGCGGGCCGTCGGCGCGTTCGGCCACCAGGACCCGCACCCGGTGCTCGGCGAGCCTGCGGGCGGCGAACTCGAGCACGTCGGCGCTCGCCTTGTCCAGCCACTGCGCGTCGTCGACGACCAGAAGCACCGACTGGCGCTCGGCGAGGCCGCGCAGCAGGTCGACCACGGCCAGCCGCAGCGCGAGCGGGTCGACCGGGTGCGCGGGCGCGGCGCGCAGCAGCGCGGTGTCCAGCGCGGCCCGCAGGTGCGGTGGCAGCCCGGCGGCGGGCAGGACCTTGGCGAACAGGTCGTACAGCGCGACGTGCGGGAGGTCGTGGTCGGCGGCGGCCGGGCAGGTGCGCAGCACGAGGTCGGCGCCCGACCAGGCGACCAGGGTGTCCAGCAGCAGGGACTTGCCGATGCCCGCGGGTCCGTGCAGCAGGACACCGCCGCCGTCGGCGAGCGCGGCCTGGCAGCGCGCGATCACCTGGGTCCGGCCCAGCACCGGGGGGATGGCCGCCATACACAGAAAGTACCCAACCGGGCCGCGGCGGTGCGAGACCGAACTACGTCATCGGCGAGAGTAAGACACCGATGGTGCCGGATCAGACCACAGCGGACCCCGCACGCGGGGTCCGCTGATGGCTCAAAGATCTTCCCTTATGACAGCGCGGCGGCCCGGCGCAGTGGTCCCGGGCCGCCGCGGTCGGCCCCTCCCCGGCGGGGCCACACGCCGAGGAGGGGGTCAACCAGCCAGGGCTCAGCCGAGGCTGACGTCGTCGAGCAGGAAGTTGGTCGCCAGGTAGGCGTCCTCCACACCCGAGAACCGCAGGGTCACCGTCTGACCGCGGTAGGCGGACATGTCCAGCGTGCGCTGCACGTAGCCGGTGCCCGCGTTCGCGTTGGAGTAGGTCTGCAGGTTCGCGCCGTTGACCTGGACGCGCAACACGTCGTAGGCGGTGCTGCCCGTCTCCTGCGTGGTGATCTTCAGCCAGAACCGGAGCGCGGGCGCGCCGGTGCTGGGCACCTTGACCTGCTGGCTGATCGCTTCGCTGGCGGCGCGGCCGTTGCCGAGCAGCCAGGCGTAGTACGACCCGCTGCGCGGTGCCTGCTGGGTGCCGTTGGTGACCACCGCGGACTCGCTCCACCCGGTCTGGCCGGACTCGAAGCCGCCGTTGGTGATCGCGTTGCCCGACGGCGGGTTGGTGGTCGTCGTGGGCGGCGTGGTGGTGGTCGGCCGGGTGGTCGTGGTCGGACCGGTCGGGCTGGTCGTCGTGGTCGGGCGGGTCGTGGTGGTGCTGGGCGGCGGCAGGGCGGTGCCGACGCTGACCGCGGCCCACGCGACGCTGACCAGGTAGCGCTCCTGGCTGTTGGTGCCGTACAGGTCGGCCGCGGCCTGCAGGGTGGCGGTGCGGGCGCCCGCGTAGTTGGTCGTCGAGGTCATGTAGGTGCTCAGAGCGCGGTAGAAGACCGCCGCGGCCTTGTCGCGGCCGATGCCCGCGAAGGTGGTGCTGTTGCAGGTGCCGCCGCTGTGCGCGAGACCGCCGATGGTCTTGTTGCCGGTGCCCTCGGAGGCGAGGTAGAACCAGTGGTTGCCGATGCCCGAGGAGTAGTGCACGTCGACCTGGCCCGCGGTGGAGCGCCAGCAGCTCAGGGAGTTGCCGTCGGCGGCGGGGTTGTCCATCCGGCGGAAGTAGCCGGTGGGCATGCGCAGCTTCTCGCCGATGTAGTAGTCGGCGGGGTCGTTGGCGTTGTTGGCGGAGAACTCGACCATGGTGCCGAAGATGTCGCTCGCGGACTCGTTGAGACCGCCCGACTCCCCGGAGTAGTTGAGGTTGGCGGTGGCCGCGGTGACGCCGTGGGTCATCTCGTGGCCGACGACGTCGAGCTGGGTCAGCGGCGTGTTCTGGTTGGTGGAGCTGCCGTCGCCGAAGACCATGCAGAAGCAGGAGTCGTCGTAGAACGCGTTGAGCAGGCCGGATCCGATGTGGACGTACATCGTGTGGCCCTGGCCGTTGTTGCGGATGCCGTTGCGGCCGTAGGCGTTCTTGTAGAAGTCCCAGGTCTTGGCCAGGCCGTAGTAGGCGTCGACGGCGATGGTCTGCCGGTTGCTGAGCTGGCCGTTGCCCCAGACGTTGTCGGCGTCGGTGTAGGCGGTGGCGCGGGCGGACGGGCTGTTCTCGGAGCCGCCGTTGCCGTCGAGCACGCGGGTGCCGCCCCGAGTGGTGTCGGTGAGCGTGTAGCCGCCGGAGCCGGAGCTGGTGGAGATGTCGACGGTGCCGACGTGGTAGCCGTTGCCGGTCGCCTTGTGCCGCTTCTCGTAGCGGTCGAGCAGCGACCCGGTGCCCGCGTCGGTGACGACGACCTCGGCCCCGCCGCCCTCGACCGTGGTGCGGTAGGCCAGGACCGGCTTGCGGTTGATCGCGTAGATGACCAGTTCGGGCTTGGCCGCGCCGTCCTTGTTCTCCGCGGTGAGCGCGGGCGCCAGCGCGGCGGCCTTGGTCGAGGCGATGGTGGGCGTGACCGACGGGACCGCGATGGTCTGGTCGCTGGCCTTGTCGACCGCGGTGATCCGACCGTCGGCGGCGCGGTGCACCACGAGGTCGCCCCCCACGACGGGCAGCTTGTCGTAGGTGCGGTCGTAGCGGACGTGGCGGCTGCCGTTGTTGTCGACGACGACGTCCTTGGCGACGAGTTTCTCCTTGGCGCCCAGGCCGAGTTCCTTGGCGGCCGAGGTGGCCTCGGCGGTGGCCCGGTCGAGCTCGGTGGCGCGCTGCTGCGGGCTCAACACCCGGGCGCCGAGTGCGTCGGACTGGCCTTGCGCGGCACCGGCCTGGGTGGCGGTCACCGCGATGACCGCGGCGCCAACGGCGGTCGCCGCGGCGACCGCCGCGGCGACGAGAGCCTTGCGACCCTTGCGTGACATGACGTCTCCTCCACCGGCCCGGGAGGACAGGGACCCACTGTCCACGGTGGAGTGGACGGTGGGCTAGCGGGCCGGTGCGCGGAAACTAGGTGTCGGTTCCGCGTGAACAAATACGTCGATTGCCCCGCAAGGGGTCGGCAAGGGGTGCTCAAGGGGGCCGCGAGATCACTCCACGGTGACGCTTTTGGCCAGATTGCGCGGTTTGTCGATGTCGCGGCCGAGCGCCGACGCGGTGTGGTAGGCCAGCAGCTGCAGCGGGATGGTGAGCAGGATCGGGTCCAGTTCCGGTTCGCCGCGCGGGACCCGGATCACCTCGTCGGCCAGCCCGGCGGGCAGCTCGGCGTTGGTGACCGCGATGACCGGGCCGCCGCGCGCCTTGACCTGCTCGATGGTGGCGATGTTCTTGGCCAGCAGTTCGTCGGCCGGGACGATGACCACGCTCGGCATGCCCGCGTCGACCAGGGCCAGCGGGCCGTGCTTGAGCTCAGCGGACTGGTAGGCCTCGGCGTGCACGTAGGAGATCTCCTTGAGCTTCTGCGCGCCTTCCCTGGCCACCGGCCACCCGCGCACCCGGCCGAGGAAGAACATGTGCTCGGCGTTGGCGTAGCGCTTGGCAATCCGGGCGATGTCGGCGTCGTCGGCGAGCACCCGCTCGACCTGGCCGGGCAGCGCCCGCAGGCCCGCCACGATCCGTTGCCCACCCGCCGCGCTGAGGTCGCGGACGCGACCGAGCAGCAGGGCCAGCATCGCGAAGGAGACGGTCATGTTGGTCAGCGCCTTGGTGGAGGCGACCGACACCTCCGGTCCGGCGTGCAGGAACACCCCGCTACCGCACTCGCGCGCGATCGCGCTGCCGACCACGTTGACCGCGCCGATCACGCGACCGCCCTTGCGCCGCAGCTCCTGCACGGCCGCGAGCGTGTCGAGGGTCTCGCCGGACTGGCTCACCGCGACGTAGAGGGCGTCGGGGTCGACGACCGGGTTGCGGTAGCGGAACTCCGAGGCGGGCTCGGCGTCGGCGGGGATGCGGGCGAGCTCCTCGACCAGGGTCGCCCCCATCTGGCCCGCGTAGTAGGCCGAGCCGCAGCCGAGGAACTTGACCCGCTTGATCGCCCGCAGGGCCATCGGGTCCAAGCCGAGGCCGCCCAGGTGCGCGGTGGCGAACCGCTCGTCGAGGCGGCCGCGCAGCGCCCGGGAGATCGCCTCGGGCTGCTCGGCCATCTCCTTGCGCATGAAGTCGGTGTGCCCGCCGAGCTCGTAGTCGTCGGCGGCGAGGTCCACGGTGGTCGGCGTCTTGCTGGTGAGCCTGGCCTCCAGGGTGGACGTGCGGAAGCCCGCGGCGGTCACCGTGGCCAGCTCGCCGTCGTCGAGGAACACGACCTGCTGGGTGTGGTGCACCAGCGCGGCGACGTCGGAGGCGATGAACATCTCGCCGTCGCCGATGCCCAGCACGATCGGGCTGCCGTTGCGGGCGACCACCAGCTCCCCCGGCCGGGTGCGGTCGAGCACGACCAGCCCGTAGGTGCCCTCGACCCCGCGCAGCGCGGCGCGGACGGCGTCCTCGAGGGTGGCGGCCTCCTGGCGGGCGATGAGGTGCGCGAGGGCCTCGGTGTCGGTGTCGGAGGTCAGCTCGACCCCGTCGGCGGTCAGCTGGGCCCGCAGCTGCTCGGCGTTCTCGATGATCCCGTTGTGCACCACCGCGATCCGCAGACCGGCGTCGAGGTGCGGGTGCGCGTTGCGGTCCGACGGCTCGCCGTGGGTGGCCCACCTGGTGTGCGCGATGCCGACCGTGGCCGGGTCGTCGGTGAGCTTGTCGCGCAGGTCCCGCACCCGGCCCGCGGTCTTGGTGACCGCGATCCCGCCGTCGCGCAGCACCGCGACCCCCGCCGAGTCGTACCCCCGGTACTCGAGCCGGAGCAACCCCTCGACCAGCACCGGCGTCGCCGGGCGGGCCCCCAGGTAGCCCACGATTCCACACATAGCTCTCTCCCTAGCCGTAGACGATCCGCCGTAGCTGCCGCTCGCTGAGCGCGGGCGCCCTGATCGGCCGCGCGGCCAACTCCGCGCCGACCCGCGGCCAGATGTCGGCGTTGGGCACCCGCTTGCGGCGCAGCTCCGAGTGCCTGCGCCGGACGAACTCCTCGACCGTCTCCCCGAAGTAGGCCAGCACGTCGGAGACCACCCGGGCGGCGACCCCCGGCGGCAGCCCGGTGGTGCCCACGACGTACCGGATGAGGTCGGCGGGTGGTTCGGTCACGCCAGACCCTGGCACTGTGTCGACCATCGAGGCAACTTCCGTGCCCGATTTCGGGCAGGGGTCAGCCGAGAGAGGCCCTGAGCTGCCCGAACTCGGCTGCGAGGTCGTCGAGCTGGTAGTGCGCGTTGAGCCCGCTCGGGTTGGGCAGCACCCAGACCCGAACCGACTCGAACAGCTCGGCCTGCGCCCCGACCACGGCTTTCGGCGCGGCGAAGGCGGTCCGGTACGCGGTGATCCCGACCACGGCGACCACCTGCGGCCGGTACTCGGCGACCAGCTCGCGCAGCCGGTCGCCACCGGCCTTGAGCTCGTCGTCACCGAGTTCGTCGGCGCGGGCGGTGGCCCTGGCGACCAGGTTGGTCACGCCGAGGCCGTAGTCGGGCAGCAGGTGCTGCTCGTGCGGGGCCAGCAGCCGCGGGGTGAACCCGGACCGGTGCAGCGCGGGCCAGAACCGGTTGCCCGGCCTGGCGAAGTGGTGGCCGGTGGCACCGGAGTAGAGGCTGGGGTTGATCCCGCAGAACAGGACCTCGAGCCCGCGGCGGCCCAGGACGTCGGCGATGGTCCGGTCCTGGGCCGCCGCGAGCTCGGCGCGAGTGGGTCGGGGCACGCAGACCATGGGAGCAGAAGACGATCACCACCGCCACCGACGAACGTCGATGTGGGCCGGGCACACCACCGGGCCGAAGGTCCCGGAACCCGTTGCCCAGCAGAGGTTTTCCGCCTCGGGAGGTGGGTGCGCGACACCGACCGGGATCAGGTCACACCGCAATCCCGCCGAACCAGCGGGCGAGGTGCTCGTCGAGGTCCGACTGCCGCTGCCCGATCCACGCGACGTACCCGTCCGGCCGCAGCAGCAGGGCAGGGACGTCCACGGCCGCGGCCGGATCGGCGATCAGATCGACCCGACCCGACCAAGCGCCCACCGCCAACCGCCCGGTGCGGTCGAGCACCAGGCCGCGTCCACGGCGCAGGCGGTCGTAGAGCGTGCCGCGCTCCAGCCCGATGTCCGGCAGGCGGCGGCCGAGGAGGTCGGGACCGTCGCCGAAGTCGTAGCGGATACCGGTGGCGATGATCTTCTCGGTCAGGTGCCGGGTGACCTCGGGGATGTCCATCAATTCCGACAGCAACGCGCGCATGGCCCGCGACCCCGGTTCCGCCGACGACAACGCGACCTGGGCGCGGGTGTTGTTCAGGACGTCCGCGCCGACCGGGTGGCGTTCGGCGTGATAGGTGTCCAACAGGGATTCCGGCGCTTGGCCGCGCAGGTGCGCCGCCAGTTTCCACCCCAGGTTCACCGCGTCTTGGACACCGAGGTTGAGGCCCTGACCGCCAGCGGGCGGGTGGATGTGCGCGGCATCCCCGGCGAGGAGAACGCGGCCGATCCGGTACTGCTCGACCTGTCGACTGGCGTCGCCGAAACGGGAAAGCCAGCGCGGGGAATGGATGCCGAAATCAGTTCCGGCAATGGCGAGCAGCTGCTTCTGGAAATCTTCGAGAGTGGGCGGTTCCGCGCGGTCTTCGTTGACACCCTCGGCAGGCACAACAACGCGGTAGACATTTTCCCCGACGGGGTTGAAAAGGAACGACCGGTGCACTTCGCGGATTTCGCCCAGTTTCTCGGCGTCGGGCGGGGCGGTGGCCGCCAACTCACCCATCAGGGTGTCGTTGCGCGAGGGCTCACCGGGGAAGGCGACACCGAGGAGCTTGCGGGTGGTGCTGCGAGCACCATCGCACCCCACGACGTAGCGCGACCGGAGTCGCTCCCCACCAGCCAGTTCGACGGTCACCCCCTCGTCGTCCTGCTCAAGACCGGTCACGGCACACCCGCGGCGGACTTGCGCCCCCAACCCGGCGGCGTGCTCTTCGAGGAGGCGGTCGATGACGGGCTGCGGGATGCCCAGCAAGTAGTCGTCCCCGGTGGGCGGCTTGGGGATCGCGGCGAACACACCGGCGAGCGGACGCCGCCTGCCGCGCTCGAGGAGGCGGTCCAGCAGGCCCCGCATCGCCATCAGCTCCAGGCTGCGGACGTGCAAGCTGACCACCCGCGCGAACGACGAGACGGGCTCGAACTCCTTCTCCAGGACCAACACCCGCACGTCGTGCAGCCGCAACTCAGCGGCCACCATCGCCCCGGTCGGCCCACACCCGACCACGATCACATCGAACAAGGAACCGCCCACTTCGCTCGCTCACCCGGTATCCCGGGGTGCCGACACCGGCGGCCGATTCTCCGCACCGGCGGATCACCCCGCAACCGAGAAAAGCACAACGCGAAACGGCCCACCTCCCGGCGCCGAAGCCGGGCCGCCGACAGCGCGCACAGACCGTGGAACACCCACAGCGCGCACCCGCTTCCACCGCTGCGCGCCGACTCGGCCAGGCCGCGCCCCGGACATCAGCGATGGTTCGGCACCGGCCGCCCCGGCGCCAGCCGATCGCTCCGCAAGCGAGGCCCCCGCCCAACGCGAAATGGCCGCCTCCCGGCAGGGAGGCGGGCCGCAGCCACCACAAGCCAGACCGTGAAGCCGAGGGCACGCTACCCGCCGACCTTCCAGACCGGCCACGCCGCAAGCAAGACCAGCCACCACCGCAGCCACGTCCCCGCCCACCCCCAGCACAGCGCGACAACACCACCCCGCGAAACGACCCGCCTCCCCAACGGGACAGCGGGCCGCGCACACCACATGCCAAACCGCGAAACCACAAGCAAGCCGCCCACCGACTCCCAGACCGGCCGCACCGCAACCAAGACGACATCCGCCGCAGCCATCACCCCGCCCGCCCCCAGCACCAACCACAGAACTTCGCGGGAGGCCACCCACGCGAAGCGGCCCGCCGCCCGGCGGGGAAGCGGGATCGCCGACAGCGCGCACCCGCTCCCACCGCTGCACGCTCACCCAGCCAGCCGCGCCCCGGACATCAGCACCGGCCCCTCTCCCGCGCCGGCCGATCGCCCGCGAGCGAAAGCCCCCGCCAACGCGAAACGGCCCGCCTCCCCAGTGGGGAAGCGGGCCGCGCACAACGCGGGTCAGACCGTGAAGCCGAGGGCGCGCAACTGCTCCCGCCCGTCCTCGGTGATCTTCTCCGGGCCCCAGGGCGGCATCCACACCCAGTTGATCCGGAAGTCGTCCACCAGGCCGCCGCCGGTCAGCGCCGCGCGGGTCTGGTCCTCGATCACGTCGGTCAGCGGGCAGGCCGCTGACGTCAGGGTCATGTCCAGGGTGGCGGTGTTGTCGTCCTCGACGCGGATGTCGTAGACCAACCCCAAGTCCACGACGTTGATGCCGAGTTCGGGGTCGACCACGTCCCGCATGGCCTCTTCGAGGTCGTCCAGGGACGCCACGTCCGCGCGGGGGGCCTGGGTCGGCATGCCCGCTGCGCCGCGTTGGACTTCTTCGGTCATGAGGGTCCTCCTTCAGCGCGGGCGGCCGCGTCCTTGAACGCCATCCAGCCGAGCAGGGCGCACTTCACTCTAGCGGGGTACTTGGCCACGCCCGCGAAGGCGATGCCGTCCTCCAGCACGTCCTCGTCCGGCTCCACGGTGCCGCGGCCGTGCATGAGCTCGACGAAGGCGTCGAACTTGGTCAGCGCCTCCGCCAGCGGGCGGCCGACCACCAGGTCGGTGAGCACCGAGGTGGACGCCTGGCTGATGGAGCAGCCCTGCCCGTCGTAGGACACGTCGGCCACCACCGGGCCGTCCAGCTTGACCCGCAGGGTGACCTCGTCGCCGCAGGTCGGGTTGACCTGGAACGACTCGGCGTCGTACGGGTCGCGCAGGCCGCGGCCGTGCGGGTTCTTGTAGTGGTCCAGGATGATCTCCTGGTACATCTGCTGCAGCTGCATCAGGCCACCCCGAAGAAGCGCTTCGTCTCCCGCACCCCGGCCAGGAACGCGTCCACGTCGGCCAGGTCGTTGTACAGGTAGAAACTGGCCCGCACCGACGCGGGCACACCGAGCCGCCGGTGCAGCGGCCACGCGCAGTGGTGCCCGACCCGCACCGCGATGCCCTGGTCGTCGAGGACCTGGCCGACGTCGTGCGGGTGAACGCCCGCCAGCACGAACGACACCGCTCCCCCGCGCGCGTGCCCGTCGACCGGGCCGATGACCCGGACGCCCGGGATCTCGGCGAGGCCGTCGAGCGCGGCGACGGTGAGCAGGTGCTCGTGCGCGGCGACCCGGTCCATGCCGACCGCCGACAGGTAGTCCACGGCCGCGCCGAGGGCCACCGCCTGCGAGGTCATCGGGGTACCGGCCTCGAACCGCTGCGGCGGCGGCGCGAACGTCGACCGCGCCATCTCCACCATCTCGATCATCGACCCGCCGGTGAGGAACGGCGGCATCGCCGCGAGCAGCTCCCGGCGGCCGTAGAGCACCCCGAGGCCGTACGGGCCGAGCATCTTGTGGCTGGAGAACACCGCGAAGTCCACGTCCAGCGCGGGGAAGTCGACCACCGAGTGCGGCACCGACTGGCAGGCGTCGAGCACCACCAGCGCGCCGACCTCGCGGGCGCGGGCCACCAGCGGCTCCACCGGGTTGACCGTGCCGAGCACGTTGGACTGGTGGGTGAACGCCAGCACCTTGGTGCGCGGGGTCACCACCGAGTCCAGGTCGGACAGGTCGAGCCTGCCCTCGTCGGTCACCCCGAGCCAGCGCAGGGTCGCCCCGGTGCGCTGGGCCAACTGCTGCCAGGGCACCAGGTTGGCGTGGTGCTCCATCTCGGTGGTGACGATCTCGTCGCCGGGGCCGAGGACGAACCTGGCCGCCTCGGGCCCCGAGGTGGCCGCGTTGCCCATGGCGTAGGCGATCAGGTTGATGCCCTCGGTGGCGTTCTTGGTGAACACCAGCTCGTCCGGCTTCGCCCCGACGAACGCCGCGATGCGGGCGCGCGCCGACTCGTAGGCGTCGGTGGCCTCCTCGGCGAGCTGGTGCGCGCCGCGGTGCACGGCGGCGTTGTGCTCGGTGAGGAAGGCCCGCTCGGCGTCG
The DNA here is from genome assembly GCF_016907695.1 of Actinokineospora baliensis. Taxonomy (NCBI): domain Bacteria; kingdom Bacillati; phylum Actinomycetota; class Actinomycetes; order Pseudonocardiales; family Pseudonocardiaceae; genus Actinokineospora; species Actinokineospora baliensis. Next base: position 6,128,391 of record NZ_JAFBCK010000001.1, read on the forward strand.
ATCACCTGGACCGGGCGCTGCGCGGTGGCCCCAGAATCCAGGTACACCAGCCGTTTGCCGTCGCGCACGGTGCGGCCGAGGATGGGGAAGTCGGCGCGCAGGGCGTCGACGTCCAGTGGTGCGGTCACTGCGGTCACCAGTACCCCCTTGTCGCTCTCTACCGCCTACAACGCACTCAGACGCCCGCGGCTTCCGCGGCGCCGGTGTACTTCACGTAACCCTCGGCCTCGAGCTGGTCGGCCAGCTCCGAACCGCCGGACTCGACGATGCGACCGCCCGCGAACACGTGCACGAAGTCCGGGGTGATGTGGCGCAGGATGCGGGTGTAGTGCGTGATCAGCAGGACGCCGGACTCGCCGGAGGCCTTGAACCGGTTCACCCCGTCGGAGACCACCCGCAGCGCGTCCACGTCGAGGCCGGAGTCGGTCTCGTCGAGGATGGCGATCTTCGGGTTGAGCAGGGCCAGCTGCAGGATCTCGTGCCGCTTCTTCTCGCCGCCGGAGAAGCCCTCGTTGACGCTGCGCTCGGCGAAGGCGGGGTCGATCTCCAACTCCTTCATCGACTCCTTCACCTCCTTGACCCAGGTGCGCAGCTTCGGCGCCTCGCCGCGCACGGCGGTGGCCGCGGTGCGCAGGAAGTTCGACATCGACACGCCGGGGACCTCGACCGGGTACTGCATGGCCAGGAACAGGCCCGCGCGGGCCCGCTCGTCCACGCTCATCTCGAGGACGTCCTCGCCGTCGAGGGTGACCGAGCCGGAGGTCACCTCGTACTTGGGGTGCCCGGCGACGGCGTAGGACAGGGTGGACTTGCCGGACCCGTTCGGGCCCATGATCGCGTGGGTCTCGCCTGCCCGGACGGTCAGGTCGACGCCCTTGAGGATCTCCTTGGCACCGTCGTCGGTCGCGACCGAGACGTGCAGGTCCTTGATCTCCAGGGTGGCCATGGTGGTTCTTCTCTCCAGTACTAGTTCAAGGTTCGGGTGACGTCGACCAAGACGTCATCACCGTCGACGGTGACCGCGTACACGTCGACGGGTTCGGTGGCCGGTGGCGCGGAGGGGGCGCCGGTGCGCAGGTCGAAGCACGACCCGTGCAGCCAGCACTCCAGCCCCTTGCGGGACAGCTCGCCCTCCGAGAGCGCCACCGCGGCGTGCGAGCACTCGTCGCGCAGCGCGTGGACCGCGTCGCCGCGGCGCACCAGCACCACGGCGACGTCGTCGACCTCAACGGCGAACGGCTTGTCGTCGTCCAGTTCGGACAGTCCACAAGCGCGGGTCATACCCCGACGGCTTCCAACTCGGCCTCGATCGCGGCCTCGAGGCGCTCGCGCACCTCGGGGACCTGGATCTTCATCAGCAGCTCGTGGAAGAAGCCGCGCACGACGAGGCGGCGGGCCTGGTCCTCGGGGATGCCGCGGGCCTGCAGGTAGAACAGCTGCTCGTCGTCGAAGCGGCCCGTCGCGCTGGCGTGACCGGCACCGGCGATCTCGCCGGTCTCGATCTCCAGGTTCGGCACCGAGTCGGCGCGGGCGCCGTCGGTCAGCAGGAGGTTGCGGTTGAGCTCGTAGGTCTGCGTGCCCTCCGCCGCGGCCCGGATCAGCACGTCGCCGACCCACACCGTGTGCGCGTCGTTCCCTTGCAGCGCACCCTTGTAGACCACGTTGGACGTGCAGTTGGCCTGCGCGTGGTCGACGAAGGTGCGGTGCTCGAAGTGCTGCCCCGCGTCGGCGAAGTAGAGCCCGTTGAGCTCGACCTCGGCGCCCTTGTCGGCGAACGCGGCCGTCGGCGCGACCCGGACGACGTCGCCGCCCAGGGTGACCACCGTGTGCCGCAGCACCGCGTCGCGGCCGATGCGGGCGTGGTGCGCCGAGACGTGCACGGCGTCGTCCGCCCAGTCCTGGATGGACACCACGGTCAGCTTCGCGCCGTCGGCCAGCACGAACTCCACGTTGTCGGCGTACACGCCGGACCCGCGGTGGTCGAGCACGACGACGGCCTCGGCGAACCGCTCCGCCCGGACCTGCAGGTGCCCGTAGGCGACCTGCCCGGCGCCCGGCCCGGTCACCGTGACGGTGACCGGCGCCGACGCGCGGGACTCGGCGGCCACGGTCAGGACCGTGGCCGCGGTGAACGAGCTGTACGCCTGCGCCGCGACCCGGTCGGCGGGCACGCCGCCCTGACCGAGCCGGGAATCGCCGCGCTGCACCGTCTCCACGGTGACCTCGGCTGGCGCGTCGACCTCGACGCCCGCCGAACCGGTCGCCTCGACCCCGGTGTGCAGACCGGCGAGGCGCTTCATCGGCGTGAAGCGCCAGATCTCCTCACGACCCGACGGCACCTCGAAGGCCGCCACGTCGTAGGAGGTGAACCATTCGGCCCGAGAAGCCTCGGGCACCACAACCGCCGCGGTCATCTAGCCGACCGCTCCTTCCATCTGCAGCTCGATCAGTCGGTTCAGTTCCAGCGCGTACTCCATGGGCAGCTCGCGCGCGATGGGCTCGACGAACCCGCGCACGATCATCGCCATGGCCTCGTCCTCGGTCAGGCCGCGCGACATCAGGTAGAACAGCTGGTCGTCGCTGACCTTGGACACGGTCGCCTCGTGCCCCATCGCCACGTCGTCCTCGCGGACGTCGACGTAGGGGTAGGTGTCGGAGCGGCTGATCTGGTCGACCAGCAGCGCGTCGCACTTGACCGTGGACTTGGCGTGGTGCGCCCGCTTGTTGACCTGCACGAGGCCGCGGTAGGAGGTGCGGCCGCCGCCGCGCGCCACCGACTTGGAGATGATCGTCGAGGACGTGTGCGGTGCCATGTGGACCATCTTGGCGCCCGCGTCCTGGTGCTGGCCCTCACCGGCGAAGGCGATGGAGAGCACCTCGCCCTTGGCGTGCTCGCCCATCAGGAACACCGCCGGGTACTTCATGGTCACCTTGGAGCCGATGTTGCCGTCGACCCACTCCATGGTCGCGCCCGCCTCGGCCTTGGCCCGCTTGGTGACCAGGTTGTAGACGTTGTTCGACCAGTTCTGGATGGTGGTGTAGCGGCAGCGCGCGCCCTTCTTCACCACGATCTCCACGACCGCCGAGTGCAGCGAGTCCGAGGAGTAGATCGGCGCGGTGCAGCCCTCGACGTAGTGCACGTAGGCGTCTTCGTCGACGATGATCAGGGTGCGCTCGAACTGGCCCATGTTCTCGGTGTTGATCCGGAAGTAGGCCTGCAGCGGGATCTCGACGTGCACGCCCTTGGGGACGTAGATGAACGAGCCGCCCGACCACACGGCGCCGTTGAGCGCGGAGAACTTGTTGTCCCCGTGCGGGATCACCGAGCCGTAGTACTCCTCGAACAGCTCCGGGTGCTCCTTGAGCGCGGTGTCGGTGTCGAGGAAGATCACGCCCTGCTTCTCGAGCTCCTCGTTGATCTTGTGGTAGACCACTTCGGACTCGTACTGCGCGGCGACACCGGCGACCAGGCGGGCCTTCTCGGCCTCCGGGATGCCCAGCCGGTCATAGGTGTTCTTGATGTCCTCCGGCAGGTCCTCCCAGGACTGGGCCTGCTTCTCGGTGGAGCGCACGAAGTACTTGATGTTGTCGAAGTCGATGCCCGACAGGTCGGCGCCCCAGCTGGGCATCGGCTTGCGGTCGAACAGCCGCAGCGCCTTGAGCCGCGACTCGAGCATCCACTCCGGCTCGTTCTTCTTGGCCGAGATGTCCCGGACCACGGCCTCCGACAGGCCGCGCTGGGCGCTGGCGCCCGCGCTGTCGGAGTCGGCCCAGCCGTACTCGTACCGCCCGAGCGTCGCCAGGGTCTCGTCCTGGGTGAGCGGCTGGGGTGTGGTGGTGCGCTGCTGCGCAGCGGCAGTCATGGGGACTTCCCTCCATCCGGGTCTAACTCGTCGTGGTGCCGGGTGCCTGGGGCTGGTGCGGGACGTGCGTGGTGCACGCCGCGTCGCCGCGGGCGATCGTGGCCAACCGCTGCACGTGGGTGCCGAGCAGGTCGGCGAACGCCGCCGTCTCGACCTCGCACAGCTGGGGGAACTCCGCCGCGACGTGCGCCACCGGGCAGTGGTGCTGGCACAGCTGCTCCCCCGCCCCGACGCTGCGCGTCGAGGAGGCGTAGCCCTCCCTGGTCAACGCCTCGGCCAAGGCCTCGGCGCGACCCGCGGGATCCACCGGCGCGGTGACCGCGTCCCGGTGCCGGTCGACCAACGTGGCCACCCGGCGCTCGGCGAACGCGCGCACCGCTTGCTCCCCCCCGCTCTCGGCGAGGAAGCGCAGCGCGGAGATCGCGAGGTCGTCGTAGGCGTGCCCGAACCGGGACCGACCGGTCTCGGTGAGCAGGTAGAGCTTCGCCGGCCTGCCGCGGCCCCGGGCGCCGAGGCGGGGCGCGTCACGGGTGTACGCCTCCCCGTCGGCGACCAGTGCGTCCAAGTGCCTGCGGACGGCGGTCGAGCTCAACCCCAACGCCTCGGCGATCGCGACCGCCGCGACCGGTCCCCGTTCCAGCAGCAGCCGGGCCACACCCTCGCGGGTGCGCCCCTCGGCCTGCTGCCCGGCCGCGGCGGGGCCGGTGGCCTCGGGCGCGGTCCGCGGAGCGGGGGCGGTCTTTTTCACAACACAAGTGTGTCTTATTTCCCGGCCGGAGGCAAAGACGGGGGTCAGCAGGCGTGAGCCCCCTCACAAGCCCCCGTCCGGGTGACCCCCCACCAGCCCACGCCGAGCGACGGTACCAAGATCGGAATCCCCCCTGGTCGCGGGTGATCTCGGTGCCACCCGAAGTCAGTCCGATCGCGGTGTCCGAAGGCGCTGTCCACCGCGCTTCGGGTTCGGTGGGGTCCCTTGGGTCCGTTGGGGCGGATCGGGCGGAACCGGACCTGTGCCCGTCGCACCGGCGCTACCGTCATGATCAACCGTGTTGGTGGTGGGTTCGAGGGGCGGTCATGGTCGATCCGTCTGTGCTGTCGGTCGTGCTGGTCGTCGCTGTCGGGGTGCACGCGGTGGCGCGCAGGTTGGGCGCTGCCGATTGGGCGAGGCCGCTGCCGTGGGTGGACCTGGGGCTCGGGGTGCTGTTCGGGATCTTCGCGGGTTCGGTGGCCGACGGTGCTGGGGTGTGGGTGGGGGTCGCCGCGTTCGTGGTGGGGTTCTGCGGGTTCGGGTTCCTGGCGGGGGTGGCCGCGTTGACCGTGCTGCGGTTGCCGGACCCGGACCTGATGGCCTGGGTCGTGGTGCCGCTGCTGGTCGGGTTCGGGTTCGGCTACTACCTCCGGGCCGTCCGGGGCAAGGCCATCCCCCTGCGGGCCGCGGTCAGCGACAGCGCGGTCGCCGACAAGCGCTGGCGCTACGCGGCCCTCGCCGCGCCCTACCTGTCGATGGTCGTGGTGCTCCTGGTGCCGATGACCGTCAGCGGGCACGTCCTGGCTCGGGTCCTCGGCGTGGCCGTCCTCACGATCTACCTGATCGCGATCGACCACACGCGGCAGTGGCTGATGCGGCCGCGCCGGTGGACGACCCGGTCGGCCGAGCTCGGGCTGGCGCTCGCGCTGGTCGCCGCCGCGGCGAGTCCGGTCGGTGAACAGGTGGTCCGGTGGTGGGCGGCGACCCCGGAGTTGACCGGCGGCGGGTGGTACTGGGGCGCCTTGATCACGTTCGGGGTCTTCGTCGTGTGCGCCGGGGTCGTGGGCAGCCGCGTGGCCACCGGGCCGGTGCTGGCCCTGTTCATCGTGGTCGGGCTCGTCACCAGGCTGGTGATGCTGCTCGCGTTGGTGCTCACCGCGTGCGTGGCGCTGTTCCACCCGCACCCCGACCTGCTGTTCCTGGCCGCCGTCGGTGGTCTGCCCGCCGCCCTGTCCAGCGCGATGGCCGCCCGCCGCGGCCAGGTCAGTCGCCAGTTCGGCGACGTCGGGCTGCTCGCCGAACTCAACGACACCGTGCGGACCAGGGTGATCGACGCGTGGGCCGTCGAGGTCGCCGCGACCAGGTTGCCGCTGATGCTGCCGGACGCGGCGGGGGCGCTGGCCCACCAGGCGCTGATCGAACCGCAGCCCGCCCCGCCGTGGCGGGTGACCCCCGACCAGGCCCTGGCCGTCGCGGCCGACCTGCTCGACGGCATCGACCGGCAACTGGCGCGGGAGCCCTTCCCCCTGCTCAACCGCGCTCGCATCGCCGCCGGGGGCGACCACGCGCTCTGGCAGGCGAAGGTCAACGGCGAACGCGGGCAGACCGCGGTCGCGCTCGAAGCCGCCAAGACCGCGGTGAGCACCTTCGCGCGCGCCGAAGCCCCCTTCGCCACCGCCCTGGCCTGGTCCGCCGTCGTCGACCACGCCGAAGCCGACCCCACCCTCGACCCCGTCGCCGAGATCGAGGCCTGGATCGAGGCCCACGACCTGCTCGCCGCCCCCCGCCGCCACGCCCACGGCGCGGCCGCCCGAGCCGCCCTCGACCGCGGCGACCGCGCCACCGCCCGAGCCCACCTCGACCGCGCCGCCACCTTCCACGCGAGCATCGGCGCCACCGCAACCGCCATGCGCACCGACAAGATCTACTTCGGCGCCACCCCGCGCTCCCTGTTCGCCATCATGCTCGCCAACGAACGCCACCTAGGCCTCCAACTCCCACCCGGCTGACCACTGATGACCCGTGCCCGGCGGTGGTCGCGAGCTCCACGGATGGCATCACCCGCCGATCGAGCACCCCAGACCTAGCCGTGTCGCGGCCATCAGCGGGCCAGCGAGTCGCCTGTGGGCAGCGGTCCACGCTTCGGGCGCCACCCGAGTCCGCCGCCGCTTTCGCCGGGCCCTGTGGCCACGGGTTCCACCGCCCTGAGCACCATCCGACCGCCGCCACCACACGGCCGAGATCGCCACGTAACGCGGGCCCACACTCTGGGCGCCACCCGAATGCAACCGCCTGCCACGGGCTCCGCCACTACGAGCACCATCCGGAGCCACTGTCGCGTGGTCAAGCAGCCTTGCGGTGCGGGCCCGAGCCCCGAGCGCCACCGCTCGGCCAAACCGCCTGCCACGAGTCCCGTCACCCTGAGCGCCGCTGTCGCGCTGCATTCGCCGGGCCCTCGGGCCGTGATCGCTTCGGCGCCACCTCGCGCATCGTCGCGTGGGCGACTCACCGCGCGCTGTCGGCCACGAGGCCCATGCTTCGGGCGTTGTGCGGGTCGCGGGTTCCGCCGCCCCAGCGCGTCGAGTCGCATCGCGGAGGCCGCTGGTCCGCCCGCGCGATCAGCACCAGCTCGCAATGGGCGACCAGCCCGCCGAACGCGCCGACCCCGATCCCCGACCGGCCCCCTCGACCCCCCTCCCCGCGCGGGTTGATCATGTCGGTGGGCCTGGTCCGGTTCCGGTCGGTCGGGCTGCCGCTACCCTTCCGGTCGTGGTGGCGGGAGACACGACGCGGTTGGCGCGGGCGGGGGACGAGCCGGGGCGGGCTGGGTCCGGGCCGTTGGACGAGCGCGAGCGGCGGCAGTTGGACGTGGTGCGCCGGTTCGGGACGGTGGGGTCGCTGCTGCTGACCATCGGGTCGCTGGGGGCCGGGGCGGCGCCGGTGTTCAACCCGGTGTTCCGGATCCCCGTGCTCGGGCTGTTCAGCCGGATGACCACGGTGGCGCTGGCGTTCGCGTTCACCGGGGTGTTCATGATCGTGCTGGCCTGGCTGGCGCTGGGGCGGCTGTCGCGGCCGGGGCGGGCGCGGGCGGTGTCGGTGCCGCAGATGGCCCGCACGCTGGTGATGTGGATCGCGCCGCTGGTGTTCACCGTGCCCAGCTTCAGCCGCGACGTCTACAGCTACCTGGCGCAGAGCGAGATCGTGGCGATGGGCCAGGACCCCTACACCGTCGGCCCGGCGCAGGCGCTGGGGGTCAACCACCCGCTCACCCAGGGCGTGCCGACGATGTGGCGGGAGACGCCCTCGCCGTACGGGCCGCTGTTCCTGACCCTGGGCAAGGCGATCAACTGGCTCACCGGCGACCACGTGGTGGCCGGGGTGGCCGCGCACCGGGCGCTGGCGCTGCTCGGCCTTGCGATGATCATCTGGGCGCTGCCGAGGCTGGCGCGCCGGTTCGGGGTGAGCCCGGTCAGCGCGCTGTGGCTGGGCGCGGCGAACCCGCTGGTGCTGTTCCACCTGGTGGTCGGGGTGCACAACGAGGCGCTGGCGATCGGGCTGATGCTGGTCGGCTTCGAGGTGGCGCTGCGCGGGATGCCCAGGGTCACCCCGGACGGGCCGTTCCCGCCGTGGCAGCGCGGGGAGCTGCTCTGGTACGCCGTCGGCGCCGCGGTGATCACCCTCGGCGCGGCGGTCAAGATCCCGGCGGCGCTGGCGCTGGGCTTCCTCGGGGTGATGATCGCCCGCCGGATGGGCGGCTCGTGGAAGAACCTGTTCGCCGTCGCGGGCGGGCTCGGCGTGGTGTTCGCCGTGGTGCTCACCGCGACCTCGCTGGGCAGCGGCCTGGGCTACGGCTGGGTGGCGACGCTGAACACGGCGGCGACGATCAAGAGCTGGATGGCGCCGATGACCGCGCTCGGGTTCGGCGCGGGCTGGCTGGGCATCGTGCTCGGCCTCGGCAACCACATCGACGCCGCGATCACCGCCGGTCGCCTCGTCGGCGCGGTGATCGGCCCGCTGATCGCGGCGAAGCTGCTGCTGGACAGCTTCCGCTGGAAGCTGCGCCCGCTGACCGGCCTGGGTGTCAGCCTCGGCGCGGTGCTGGTGTTCGGCGCCACGGTGCAGCCGTGGTACCTGCTGTGGGCGGCGGTCCCGCTGGCCGCGGGCGCCGGGAACACCCGGTTCCGCACCGCGGCGATGGTGGTCAGCGCGGTGCTCGCGGTCGCGCTCGGGCCCACCGGGGCGACCTTCGACGGCCGGGTGTTCGTGCTGCCCTACGCCTACATCGGCGCGATCACCGTGACGCTGATCGCGGTGACCCTGGTCCGCAAGCACATCCCGCGTACCGAGTGGACGCCCGCCGGGGCCGTGACGCCGCCCACGCCCTAGGCTTGGTCGTTGTGAACACGCCCGCCGTCGAGGTGTCCGACCTGGTCAAGAGATACGGGTCCAACACGGCCGTCGACGGCATCGGGTTCGCGATGGCGCCGGGGTCGGTGCTGGCGCTGCTGGGACCGAACGGCGCGGGCAAGACGACCACGGTCGAGATCTGCGAGGGCTTCCGGCGCGCGGACGCCGGGACGGTGCGGGTGCTGGGTCTGGACCCGCGCACCGACGGCGCGCGACTGCGCCCCCGGATCGGCGTGATGCCCCAGGGCGGCGGCGCCTACCCCGGTGTGCGCGCCGGGGAGATGCTGCGGCTGGTGGCGGCGTGCGCGGCGAACCCGCTGGACCCGGCGTGGCTGATCGACACCCTCGGCCTCGGCTCGTGCGCGCGGACCCCGTACAAGCGGCTCTCCGGCGGCCAGCAGCAGCGGCTGTCGCTGGCCTGCGCGCTGGTCGGCCGCCCGGAGCTGGTCTTCCTCGACGAGCCGACCGCGGGCATGGACCCGCAGGCGCGGCGGCTGGTGTGGGAGCTGGTGGCCGCGCTGCGCGCCGACGGCGTCGCGGTGCTGCTGACCACGCACCTGATGGAGGAGGCCGAGGCGCTGGCCGACCACGTGGTGATCGTCGACGGCGGCCGGGTGGTCGCCGAGGGCACCCCGGCCGAGCTGACCGAGGAGCGGCCCGACACGCAGGCGCTGCGGTTCCGGGCGAAGTCGGGGATGGACACCGGTCTGCTGGTCGCGGCGCTGCCCGAGGGCTGCGACGTGTCGGAGCCCTCCCCCGGTGGTTACCTGGTGACCGGGACGGTCGACCCGCAGGTGGTGTCGGCGGTGACGGCGTGGTGCGCGCAGCAGGGCGTGCTCGCCGAGGAGCTGCGGGTGGGTCGGCGCAGCCTCGAAGACGTCTTCCTCGACCTGACCGGACGGGAGTTGCGCTCATGAGCGGTCGGTTCGCCCCCGGCACGTTCACCCCGGCGCCCGGTGCGGGCGCCCCGGTGCGGATGCTGCTGACCCACGCGCGCACCGAGGCGGTGCTGACGCTGCGCAACGGCGAGCAGGTGCTGCTCACCCTGTTGATCCCGTTGGCCCTGCTGGTCGGCCTCACCTACGTGACGGTGATCGATCTGCCGCAACCGCGGGTGGATTCGCTCGTGCCGCGGGTGTTCGCGCTGGCGGTCATGTCGACGGCGTTCACCGGGCAGGCGATCGCGCTCGGGTTCGACCGTCGCTACGGGGTGCTCAAGCGGCTGGCGGCGACGGCGTTGCCGCGGTGGTTGCTGGTGGCCGGGCGGGTCTTGGGCTGCCTGGCGGTGGTGGCGCTGCAGCTGGTGGTGCTCGGGGTGACCGGGGCGTTGCTGGGGTGGTCGCCGTCCGCGGGCGCTCTGGTGTGGACGGTCGTTCTGGTGGTGCTGGGCACGCTCACCTTCGGCGCGCTCGGCGTGCTGCTGGGCGGGTCGCTCAAGGCCGAGGTCGTGCTGGCGCTGGCGAACATCATCTGGCTGGTGCTGCTGCTGGCGGGCGGCATCGTGCTCACCGTCGACTCGCTGCCCGCCGGGATGGCCGATGTGGTGCGGCTGCTGCCTTCCGCGGCGCTGACCGAGGGCCTCACCGACGCGCTGGTGCGCGGGACGGCGCCCGCGGTGTCCACTGTGGTCACCCTGCTCGGCTGGGGCGCGGTCGCGGGCCTGGCCGCCACCCGGACCACGAAGCTGGTCTGACCAGGGCTCGGCGGCTGCCGCCGGACGGTCGTGGGGGATGAACCGGTCCGACGGCAGCCTGGAAGGCGGTGGGGGAGTCCACCTTCCGCGACGGAGTGTAGTTCGCCGTGATCACTGCGTGGGGTCCTTTCGCGAGCATGCCCACACTTTCCGCGATCGCCCCTCGGTGAGAGCCCGCGCACGCTAGTGGTGCGACTCAGAATGTTGGCCGTGTATCGGCCCGTCCACGGCGTGGCTGGCAAGGCGCCGGAACGGCCTCGTACTGGGCGTACTCGGTCGTTTCGGCAACGCCGCCAGGCGCGTCGTGGGCGGGCCGAGACATGGTCAAGGTTCTGGGTCGCACCACTAGCCCCGGGCCTGGTCACGACCCTCAGTGACGCGGGCCTACCATCGGCGGGTGCCGCTGGAGACGCTGAAAGCCCGCATCGATGCCCTGCCGACCCCGAGCGTGCGCCTGCAGCGAGCGGTCGCGATCGCCGTCGTGGTGACGCAGGCGCTGATCGCGGTCACCGGGTCGGTGGTGCGGGTGACCGGGTCCGGGCTGGGCTGTTCGACGTGGCCGCAGTGCCAGCCGGGGAGCCTGGTGCCGGTGTCGCACCCGGAGTTCGCGGCGCTCAACCAGTGGATCGAGTTCGGCAACCGCCTGCTGACCGGCGTCGTGGGGATCGCCGCGTTCGCCGCGTTCGCCTTGGCCTACCTGGCCCGGCCCAGGCGCAGGCACTACGTGCGGCTGGCGTTCGCGATGCCCGCGGGCGTCGTCGTCCAGGCCGTCCTCGGCGGCATCACGGTCCGACTCGACCTGCTGTGGTGGACCGTCGCGGTGCACTTCATGGCGTCGGCGGTGATGGTGTGGCTGTCGGTCCTGCTCGTCGATGCGGTGGATCCCGAACCCAAGCGCGCGAGCCGGGTGCCCGCGGCGCTGCCGGGCCTGCTGACCGGATCGGTCGTCGTGCTGGTGGGCCTGTTGATCGCCGGGACGATGGTGACCGGCGCGGGCCCGCACGCGGGCGACCCGGAGACGCCGCGCCTGGACCTCCCGGTGGAGACGCTGGCACACGTGCACGCGGCGTTCTTGTTCGTGTACCTGGGAATGGTCCTGGCGGCAGGCGTACTGCTGCGCACCGGCGCTGCGGACCGACCGCTGTGGCGGCGGTACTGGGTGCTGGTCGCGGTGGTGGTGGCGCAGGGGGCACTCGGGTTCGTGCAGTTCTGGACCGGGGTACCGGAGCTGCTGGTGTCGCTGCACGTACTCGGCGCAACAACAGTGATCGCGGCGACGTCGGCGCTGTGGTGCGGCACTCGGGACCGATCGCCTGCCGAAGCCCCGCAGCGGGTGTCGGCCTAACCAGGCCTAACCTCGGGTACGGGCCGCCATCTTGGCTCGGTGCTCGGGGCCGATGCGGGTGGCTGTGACGGTGTCGCGGTCCCATTCGCTGAGTTCCAGGCCCTCGACCTGGTCCACGAGCGCCTCACCGACCGAAGTGCTGGACACGACCACGTCCCCCATCGCACCGTCCGCACCGACGAGGACCACTCGCGCACCCGCACGGCCGATGGGCTCCACCACAGCCCTCGACGGCTGTCCGTGGGCGGCGACGAAGGAGGCGGCCGAGCGCAGCGCGGCGGCTGGGACCTGCGGGTTCTCGTCAGCTGTGTTCGCCATGGGTCAGCAGCCTAGGTGCTAGCGGGGTCGCGGACCCGGCGAGCGTGAGCGGGCGCACTCCCGGATGCCGGGAGGCGGTGCGCCCGCCGTGGTCGCGGGTGGTAGGAACGGGTGCGTCGACGCGGAAGGAGAACGCCAGTGCCCCAGGCGATCGTGGTCTCGGTGAACGGTGGACCCGAGGTGCTCGTCCCCACCGAGGTGCCCGCCCGCTCCCCCGGCGCGGGCGAGGTCCTGGTCCGGGTGGCGGCGGCGGGCGTCAACTTCATCGACACCTACCAGCGCGCGGGCATCTACAAGGTGCCGACGCCGTTCACCCCCGGCATGGAGGGCGCGGGCACGGTCGAGGCGGTGGGCGCGGATGTCACCGAGCTCGCCGTGGGTGACCGGGTCGCGTGGGCGCAGTCGATCGGCAGCTACGCCGAGCAGGCCGTGGTCCCGGCGGCCTGGGCGGTCCGCGTCCCCGACGAGGTCCCCGACGACACCGCGGGGGCGACCCTCCTGCAGGGCCTCACCGCCCACTACCTGGTGACCTCCACCTACCCGGTCGTCGAAGGCGACACGGTCCTGGTCCACGCCGCCGCCGGTGGGGTGGGTCTGCTGCTGGTCCAGCTGGCGAAGGCCCGCGGCGCCACGGTGATCGGCACAGTGTCCACTCCGGACAAAGAGCGCCTGGCCAGGGAAGCGGGCGCCGACGAGGTCATCCGCTACACCGAAGAGGACTTCGTCACCCGAACCCGCACCCTCACCAACGGCGAAGGCGTAGCAGCCGTCTACGACGGCGTAGGCGCCACAACCTTCGACGGCAGCCTCGCCACCCTCCGCCCCCGAGGCGTCCTGGCCCTCTTTGGAGCCGCGAGCGGCCCAGTCCCCCCTGTCGACCCCCAACGCCTCAACGCGGCGGGCTCCGTCTTCCTGGCCCGCCCCTCCTTGGCCCACCACCTGGCGACCCCAGAGGAAAACCGCTGGCGAGTGGACGAGGTACTGGGCGCCGTCGCCCGTGGCGAACTCCACGTGAATATCACCGGCCGCTACGCCTTGGCCGATGCCCGCCGCGCCCACGAGGACCTGGAAAGCCGAAAGACCACCGGCAAACTCCTCCTACTCCCCTAGCTTCCGGGCACCCCCCTGGACTCCAACAGCACTGCCGACCGCTGGACACTCGGAAGCCGCCGGTACCAACCCAGCCCCCCGAGCCAGCCCGCTCAACCCGGCCCACCGAGCCCACCCCGCCAGTCCGACCACTGGACACTCGGAATCCGCTGGTGCCAAAGCAGCCCACCGAGCCAACCCCACCAAACCCACCCACCGAGTCAGCCCCGCCAGCCCGACCACTGGACACTCGAAATCCGCTGGTGCCACCCCAACCCACCGAGCCAACCCCACCAAACCCACCCACCGAGTCAGCCCCGCCAGCCCGACCACTGGACACTCGGAAGCCGCCGGTACCACCCCAACCCACCGAGTCGGCCCACCCAAACCCACCCACCGAGTCAGCCCCGCCAGCCCCACCACCGCTCCCGGAAGTCGCTGGTGCCAACTGCTCGATGGGGTGGACCTGTTTTGTGTGGGGGGACGGCAGCCGTAGCGTCGCCTCGCTGCAGGGCCATGCTTTTCGGCCCCTGCTTTGCGGTCCTGCCACGGCTGTCGTAGGGGCCCCACGCAAAACAGGTCCACCACATCGAGCCTGCACTCAAATCGCGGATCGGCGCGCGATGCCGCAGGCGAGCCGATGATCCGATGCAATGCCGAAGGCGAGCCGAAGATCATCTAACCCGAAAGCCCCCGATATCCACCCTACCGAGGCACACCGACAAAACAGGCGCCGCAAGAAAGCCTGTGGACAGCCACCCGTGTTGTGGACAACGCGGTCACCGCTCCGGCCGCACCGCCCGATCGATCCCCAGCGTCGTCACCAATTCCACCAACTGCAGCCGAAACGCCTCATAATCCCGCACGGCCCCCAGTACCTCCGGTGCCTCCCGCTCCGCCCGCAGCGCGTCCGCGTGCACCACCCGCCCCGCGTCCGTCAGCGTCACCAGCATCCGGCGCCGATCCGAGGGGTCCGTCCCCCGCTCCACGAAGCCCGCTCGGTGCAGCCGCTCCACTGTTCGGCTCATCGTTTGGTCGGTGACCTTGGCGCCGTGGGCCAGGGCTCGTTGGGTGCGGGGGCCGTCGAGCAGGAGGTGCAGGGCGATGAGGCCCGCGTGGGTGAGGCCGCGGGTGGCCAGGAACTCCTGCCAGGAGTGCTCCACCAACCGCGCCGCGACCGACAGCAGGCGGCCGGTCGGCCAGGAGGCCACCGGGTCCGGCATGTCCACCCTCCTCCGCCCGAGTTGCGTTGTTCAGCGTGCTGAACAATTATGTGTCGCGACCCCACGCCGGTACCCGCACTAGGGACGCGATGACAGACAACCGTACCCGCGCCGCAGCGGCGCGCTGGATCCTGCCCGCACTGCTCATCGTCGCCTGGTTGGTGGTCGGTGGGATCGGCGGACCCCTGCAGGGCCAGCTCAGCACCGTCCAGCGCAACGACAACGCCGCGTTCCTGCCCGAGTCCGCCGAGTCGACCAGGGTGGCCGAGCTGCAGAAGGGCTTCGCCGAGCAGAGCTCGCTGCCCGCGGTGCTGGTCTTCGAACGGCCCGGCGGGCTGACCGGGGAGGACCAGCGGGCGATCACCGCGGCGCTCGCCGAGGTGGCCGGGGTGCCCGGCGTCGGGCCGGTAACCCCGCTGAAGCTGTCCACACAGGACAAGGACGCCGCCCAGTCGGTCGCGCTGCTGCCGACCGGGGGCGAGAAGCCGCGCGAGGTGGTCGCCGACATCCGGGAGAAGCTCGCCGGGTTGCCCGAGGGGCTGGCGGCGCACGTGACCGGGCCCGGCGGGCTGATCGCCGATTTCACCGCGGCCTTCGGCGGGATCGACGGCCTGCTGCTGGGGGTGACCGCGGCGGTAGTCGCGCTGATCCTGGTGGTGGTCTACCGCAGTCCCCTGCTGCCGTTCGTGGTCCTGCTGACCGCCGGGCTCGCGTTGTGCCTGGCGGTGGCGGTCGTGTACGCGCTGGCCAAGGCCGAGGTGCTGACCCTCAACGGGCAGAGCCAGGGCATCCTGTTCATCCTCGTCTTCGGCGCCGCCACCGACTACGCGCTGCTGCTGATCGCCCGCCTGCGCGAGGAGTTGCGCCGCCACGAGTCCAAGGTCGCGGCCACAAAGGCGGCCCTGCGGGCGGCGGCGGGACCCATCGCGGCGTCAGCGGGCACCGTGATCGCCGGTCTGCTCTGCCTGCTGATCTCCGACCTGCGGTCCAACTCCAGCCTGGGCCCGGTGGCCGCGATCGGCATCGCCGCGTCGCTGGCCGCCTCGCTGACCTTCCTGCCCGCGGTGCTGGTGTTGTTGGGACGGACCGCTTTCTGGCCGTCGCGACCGAAGTACGGGTCCGCCGAGGAGGAGCGGCCCACGCGCGGGGTATGGCCGAAGGTCGCCGGGCTGGTCGGTCGCAGGCCGCGCGCGGTCTGGCTGTTGAGCACGCTGCTGTTGGCGATCGGTGTCGGGTTCCTCCCGCAGTTGCGCTCCGACGGCGTGGCGCAGAGCGAGCTGTTCCTCACCGAGGTCGATTCGGTCACCGGGCAGCAGGTGTTGGCCCGCCACTTCCCCGCGGGCACCGGCTCCCCCGCCATCCTGATCACGGCGGCGGGCTCGGCCGAGGAGGTCGTGCGGATCGCCAAGGACACCGAGGGCGTCGCCGACGCCGGACCGCGCACCGCGAAGATCGTCGATGGCCGCGTCGAGCTCTCCGCGCTGCTCAAGGACGCGGCCGACAGCCCCAACGCGCTCGACACCGTGCAGCGGCTGCGCGAGCGGACCCGCGACGTCGGCGGCACCCTGGTCGGCGGGCCCAGCGCCAGCCAACTCGACGTGCGCACCAGTTCGCTGCACGACCGCAAGATCATCATCCCGGTGGTGCTCGCGGTGATCTTCGCCATCCTGGCGCTGCTGCTGCGCGCGCTGCTGGCCCCGCTGCTGCTGATCGGCACCGTCGTGCTCTCGTTCGCCGCCACGCTGGGGGTGAGCGCGCTGGTGTTCAACCACGTGTTCGACTTCCCCGGGGCGGACCCGAGCGTGCCGCTGTTCGCGTTCGTGTTCCTGGTGGCGCTGGGCATCGACTACAACATCTTCCTGATGACCCGGGTCCGCGAAGAGGCGCTCGTGCACGGCACCCGCGACGGCGCGCTGCGCGGGCTCACCGTCACCGGAGGTGTGATCACCTCGGCCGGTGTGGTGCTGGCGGCCACCTTCGCCGCGCTGGCGGTGCTGCCGATCCTGTTCCTGGCGCAGATCGCGTTCCTGGTGGCCTTCGGCGTGCTGCTCGACACGCTGCTGGTGCGGTCGCTGCTGGTGCCCGCGCTGACCGTCGACATAGGACGCAAGATCTGGTGGCCGAGCAAGGTGGGCTGAGACGTGAGAGGGGCGCGCCCGGAATCGGGCGCGCCCCTGGGCAATCAAGAGACAGTGGTCAGGAGACCTTCACCGCGTCGATGACGAACACCAGGGTCTCGTTGGGCGCGATGCTGGTGTTGCCCCGCGCGCCGTAGCCCTTGTCCGGCGGCACGACCAGCAGCCTGCGGCCGCCCTGCTTCATCCCGGTCAGGCCCTCGTTCCAGCCCGCGATCACCTGGGCCTGGCCCACGTTCTCCAGCGGAAACGGCTGGCCGCTGTCCCAGGAGGAGTCCTTCTCCTGGCGGTCGGACCAGGTCACCAGCACGTAGTGGGTGTCCATGGTGACGCCCGGCTTGACCTCGGGGCCGGTGCCCTCGATGAGGTCCTTGCTCTGCAGGCCGGTCGGCGCGCCGCACGCGGGCGGGATGGTGATCTTCGGCTTGCTGCCCGCCGCGCCCTCGACCAGCACGTCGTCGACCGAGCACTCGGCGCCGCCGCCCTGCTGCTTGGTCGCCGACGGCGCGACCGTGGTGGGCGCCGCGGCGCTGCTGGAGGTGGGGCGCGCCTTGGCGCTCACCGTCGCGTCACCGGGGGGCTGGGTCGAGGCCTGCTCGGAGTTGGCGCAGGCGGTGAGGCTGACCCCCACGGCTACCGCGATCATGAACTTGCCGACGTTGCGCATGGCGGCAGCCTAGGTGGCGCGGCGGACCGGGGCACCAGGTGCCCCGCCACCGGTGGCGGAAAGGCACCCACCGCGGCGCTCACCCGATATTCGCAACCCACGCCCCAGGTGGTCGGCGTAAAGTGACTGTGAGCGCCCGTTCGGATACCGCAAGCGGTCCAGCCGGGCGTCGGTCGAGGAGGTGACCGCCTTGCCCGCGGACGCCAAAGGCCTCCGCTCCCACCCCATCCAGGACCTGTTCTGGACCCGCACCGGCCTGCTGCTGTTCGTCATGCTCGTCGTGTCCGGGCTCTCGATGTGGGTGTCCAGCGAGCTCGACCCCGGCCTCGGCAAGAACCTGCTCACCGCGCTGGGCACCGGGACCCTGGTCTCCTCGGTGGTCGGCTTCGGCCAGACCCTGATCACCGCGAGCGCCGCCCAGCGCGCCATGGTCACCCCGGTGATCGAGGAGAGCCGCAAGGCGCTGCGCGAGCTGTCGGCGGAGTACCGCTCGCTCAACCAGGAGTTCTTCCCCACGCACGTGTTCGAGGCCAGCACCGAACCGGACCCGGCGTTCAACGCGCTGATCATGACCGACCTGCGGCAGACCAGGCAGCTGTGGTTCCGCGGCTTCTCCGGCCGCTACGCCGCGGCCAGGATGCTGCTCTCGCCCGCGCAGTGGGAGGTGCGCGCGGTGCTGGCCGACCCGCGCGAGCGCGGCGCGATCAGCGGCCGCGCCAGGCACCTGGCCAGGCACCAGGGCGCCAGCGCCGACTTCGAGCAGATCCAGCGGACCCTGCACGAGGAGATCCGGATCGGCCTGGTCGGGCTGTACCTGGCGCGCGGGCGCTGCGCGGGCATCGACGTCACCGTGATCGCCGACCCGCCGCTTGACCGGGTCGAGCTGTTCGACGACTGCGTGTGGATCACGCTCTACAGCGCGGTCGCGGGCGCGCCGTCGCTGTACCCGCGCACGCTGCGCTTCTCCGAGGGCTCGTTCATCTACGACATGCAGCGCGCGGAGTTCGCCAGGGTGCACGCCGCGCGCGAGGCGCACCGGTTCGTGCTCACCCCCGACACCGGCCGCGCCGAGTTCTGCGCGCACTTCGCCGCGATCACCGGCTCCTCCCTGTCCGAGGCCGAGTTCCTCGACCTGGAGGCGAAGTTCCACCAGTTCCGCCACGAGTTCTCCACCAAAGCCGAGCTTGAGAGCTGATGCCGTGTCCTCCCCGGTGCCCGCGCTGTCCCAGCTGGCACAGCGCATGCGCGAGATCGACCCCGTCCCCCGTCCCGACCTCCCCTACCCCGCCGCGCACTGGTCCGAGGTGTACGACGGCGTCTCGTCCTGGGTGGACGGTGCGGTGCTGCGCGCCGTGCTGCGCCGCCACTTCGCCGACCTCGACCCGCGGCGGGCGGAGGCGTTGGCGGCCCGTTCCCGCGAGACCACCACGCACTTCGCCTGGTGCCTGCGCGACCGCCCGGCCGAGCCGTTCACCTTCTGGCTGCACGAGTACAAACCCCGGCACGAGTGGCGGCCGGGGTACGCCGATTCGGTGCACAACCACCGGTACCACTTCTGCACGGTGATCCTGCGCGGCGGCTACCGGCACGAGCGCTACGCCACCGACCTGGACCGGACCACGGGGTTGATCACCGGGGTGCGGCTGACCAGGCGCACCGAGTGCCTGGCAGGCGACTCCGGGTTCCTCACCGCCGAGGACTTCCACCGCATCCCGCGCGCCGAGGACGGCACGATGACGTTCCTGGTCAAGTCGCGGCCGGTGCGCAGGTGGAGCCTGTCGTGGGACCCGTCGACGGGGATCGGGCACCGGCACGTCCCGGTCGAGTCCCGGCTGGAGGAGCTCACCAGGCGGCTGTGACCGGGGCGGCTGTGATCAAGATGACGGTGACGTAGGCGACTGTGACGAAGGCGGCGGTGCCGCCCGGCGAGGGCCACTAGCATCACCCCACCCGTTTGTCCAACGGAAGGGGAAGGTCGCCATGTCCACGCCCATCACGTCCGCGCCCGCGCTCGCGGGCACCGTCGAGCGCTCCTCGGTCACCTACGTCGAGCACCGGGTGCGCACCCTGTGCGAGCGGCACGCGAAGCGGTTGCAGTTCCACGGCTGGCACCACGTCAGCTTCGTGCGCGACAAGGCGGTGGAGTTCGCGGGCGGCAACGGCTCCGACGTGGCCGTGGTGGAGACCGCCGCGCTGGTGCACGACGTCAACTACCTGGTGCGGCGCAACTCCACGGCGGCGGTGGGCAGCGGCCTGCGGATGGCGATCCTGGCCGACGCGGGCGTGCCGGACCCGGTGGCCGAGTGGATCGACGCGATCGTCGACGAGGCCGAGATGCGCACCCGCCACCGCCACATCTCCCGCGAGGCGCAGGCGCTCAGCGACGCGGACACCCTGTTCAAGGCGCTGCCGGTGACCCCGGTGGTGCTGGCGCACAAGTACCTGGCGGAGAACGGGGTGAGCCTGCGCGAACTGGCCGACAAGATCGTCGGCGAGCAGCGCGACCCGCACGCCGAGGGCTTCTACTTCTACTCCCCCGCCGCGGCCGCCGCCTACTCCCGCTGGGCGACGGCGAACCTGGAACTGTGGCAGTGCATCAAGGAGTCCCTCGACGACCCCACCGTGGAACGGCTACTCACCGCTGTCGCCTGACCGGGTCCACGTTGTCCACAGGCCCCCGGTCACCGCGACCGAAATGTCCGCCCTGCTCGGTATGCTGTGTATCGGGGGCTGCTCAGACCGGTTCGATCTTGGTCAGCACGTCAGAACGTCACAGCGTCAGAACGGCCAGCCGGTGACCGGCAGCGACAGCGCCGAGTCGACCGCGAGCGCCACGAACACGGCCGTCAGGTACGTGTTGGACATGTGGAACAGCTTCATCGGGTTCGCAGGCTGGTCGCGGCGCACCGCGGCGTAGAGCCGGTGGGCGAACACCAGGAACCACCCGCCCGCCAGGAGGGCGAACGCGGTGTAGACCCAGCCGGTGGCCGGGATCAGCAGGGCGGTCCAGGCCACCATGACCCAGGAGTAGACGACGATCTGCTTGGCGACGTGCTGGGCGGTGGCCACCACCGGCAGCATCGGCACGCCAGCCTTGGCGTAGTCGTCGCGGAACTTCATGGCCAGTGCCCAGAAGTGCGGCGGGGTCCAGAAGAAGATCACACCGAACATGACCAGCGCCTGCCAGCCGACGTCGCCGGTGACCGCGGACCAGCCGATGACCACCGGCATGCAGCCCGCCGCGCCGCCCCACACGATGTTCTGCGACGTCCGTCGCTTGAGGAGCATCGTGTAGACCAGCACGTAGAACAGGATCGCGCCGACGGCCATGGCCGCGGCGAGCAGGTTCGTGGTGGCGTAGAGCCAACCGAAGGACAGCACCCCGAGCACCAGGCCGAACACCAGGGCGTTGCGGGTGGGCACCGCGTGCTTGGCCAGCGGGCGGGCCGACGTGCGCTTCATCACCGCGTCGATGTCGGCGTCGACCACGCAGTTGAGCGCGTTGGCGCTGCCCGCGGCCATGGTGCCGCCGATGAGGGTGTTGAGCACCAGCCACGGCGACGGGATGCCGCGCGCGGCCAGCAGCATCGCGGGCACGGTCGTGACCAGCAGCAGCTCGATGATGCGCGGCTTGGTCAGCGCCACGTACGCGCGCACCAGGGCGCGGGTGTCGCGGCGGGGCGGTGTGGCGGGTACACCTGCGGGAACGGCGTCGGCGGGCACGGGGGTCACCGACGACATCTCGCTCCTCTTGGTCCGCGGTACTCGCCCGGACCTGGTGTTACCCGGGTCACCGCGGTCGCCGCTGCCGCTCGTCCACCACCGCGGGGACGGCCGCGGCACCGAGGGAAATGTTAACCGCGCGGTATCGGGGTACCCGTATCGGGTGGCCGGGTGTCGACGGGAGACGGTCGGAGATCACACGCAGGCGCACCGCCGACTAGGCTGGTCACCGGACCAGGGATGACACGCGGATCCGCGACGCAGCCGGTTTCCGGGATCGATCCAGCCCGGAGGTGGGCGGGGCGTTCGCGTCGACTCCGCCAGACGTGGAAGTGGGAGCCTAAGCCCGTGTCCGTCAGCAGTGAACTACCCGCCGACCTGACCGAACTCACCCGAGCGACGCTGCCGGAGGACTGGTCCGACCTGGACCGCCGCGCCGTCGACACGCTCCGGGTGCTGGCCGCGGACGCGGTGCAGAACGTCGGCAACGGCCACCCGGGCACGGCCATGAGCCTCGCCCCGGTCGCGTACGCGCTCTACCAGCGCGTCATGCGGCACGACCCGACCGACCCGCACTGGATCGGCCGCGACCGGTTCGTGCTCTCCGCCGGGCACTCCAGCCTCACCCAGTACCTGCAGCTGTTCTTCTCCGGCTACGGCCTGGAGATCGAGGACATCAAGGCGCTGCGCACCTGGGGTTCGAAGACCCCGGGGCACCCGGAGGTCAACCACACCAAGGGCGTGGAAATCACCACCGGCCCGCTGGGCCAGGGCCTGGCCTCCGCGGTGGGCATGGCGATGGCGGCGCGGCGCGAGCGCGGCCTGTTCGACCCGGACGCCGCGCCTGGCGAGAGCGTGTTCGACCACCACGTCTACGTCATCGCCTCCGACGGAGACATCGAGGAGGGCGTCACCTCCGAGGCCTCGTCGCTGGCCGGCCGCCAGGAGCTGGGCAACCTCACCGTCGTCTACGACGACAACAAGATCTCCATCGAGGACGACACCGCCGTCGCCCTGTCGGAGGACACCGCCAAGCGGTACGAGTCCTACGGCTGGCACGTGCAGGTCGTCGTGGGCGGCGAGAACGTCACCGGGATCCTCGAGGCGCTGGAGGCCGCGAAGGCCGAGACCGAGCGGCCGTCGTTCATCCTGCTGCGCACGGTGATCGGCTTCCCGGCGCCGACGCTGCAGAACACCGGCAAGGCGCACGGCGCCGCGCTGGGCGTCGACGAGGTCGCCGCGGTCAAGAAGATCCTGGGCTTCGACCCGGAGCAGAACTTCGCGGTGGAGCCGGAGGTGCTGTCGCACGCCCGCGAGGTCGTCAAGCGCGGCGAGGCGGCGCACGGCGAGTGGCAGAAGGCGTTCGACGCCTGGAAGGCGGCCAACCCGGAGCGCAACGCGCTGCTGGAGCGGGCGCAGGCCTACCGGCTGCCCGAGGGCTTCGACGACGCGCTGCCCACCTGGGAGCCGGACCCGAAGGGCGTGGCCACCCGCAAGGCCTCCGGTGACGTGCTCAACGCGATCGGCGGGCTGCTGCCGGAGCTGTGGGGCGGGTCGGCCGACCTGGCCGAGAGCAACAACACCACCATCAAGGGCGCGGACTCGTTCGGCCCGCCGTCGGCGAAGACCGCGCACTGGAACACCACCCCGTACGGGCGGACGCTGCACTTCGGGGTCCGCGAGCACGCGATGGGCTCGATCCTCAACGGCATCGTGCTGCACGGCCCGACCCGGCCCTACGGCGGCACGTTCCTGGTCTTCAGCGACTACATGCGACCCGCGGTCCGGTTGGCCGCGCTGAGCAAGCTGCCCGTCACCTACGTGTGGACGCACGACTCGATCGGTCTCGGCGAGGACGGTCCGACCCACCAGCCGGTGGAGCACCTGGCCGCGCTGCGCGCGATCCCGGGCCTGATCGTGCTGCGCCCCGGTGACGCGAACGAGACCGCCGCGGCCTGGCGCACCACGCTGTCGCAGTCCCAGGCCCCGGTCGGCTTGGCGCTGACGAGGCAGAACCTCCCGGTGCTGGAAGGCACCAAGGAGAAGGCCCGCGAGGGTGTCGCCAAGGGCGCGTACGTGCTGCACGACACCGAGGGCACCCCGGACATCGTGCTCATCGGCACCGGCTCCGAGTTGCAGATCGCGGTCGAGGCGCGCACGGTGCTGGCCGAGGCGGGCGTCGCCGCCCGGGTCGTCTCGGTTCCCTCGATCGAGTTGTTCGACGCGCAGGACCAGTCCTACCGCGACTCGGTGCTCCCGCCGTCGGTCAAGGCGCGCGTGGTCGTCGAGGCCGGGATCGCCCAGCCGTGGCACCGGTTCACCGGCGACGCGGGCGAGATCGTGTCCATCGAGCACTTCGGCGCCTCGGCGGACTACCAGACCCTGTACCGCGAGTTCGGCATCACCACCGAGGCCGTCGTCGCGGCGGCCAAGCGCTCCATCACCAAGGCTGGAGGCGACAAGTGACCGATCCCCTCAAGCAGCTCTCCGACGCCGGGGTTTCCGTCTGGCTGGACGACCTGTCCCGCGAACGGCTGACCTCGGGCAACCTCGCCGAGCTGATCCGCGACAAGCAGGTGGTGGGCGTCACCACCAACCCGACGATCTTCGCCGGTGCCCTCGCCGACGGCCAGGCCTACGACGCGCAGGTCCGCGAGCTGGCCGCGCGCGGGGCGTCGCTGTCGGAGGTCGTGCGCGAGCTGACCACGACCGACGTGCGCAACGCCTGCGACCTGTTCCGCGACGTGCACGAGCGCAGCCACGGCGTCGACGGCCGGGTGTCCATCGAGGTCGACCCGGGCCTGGCCCGCGACACCGACGCCACCACGGCCGAGGCGCTGGACCTGTGGAAGACCGTGGACCGGCCGAACCTGCTGGTGAAGATCCCGGCGACCGAGGAGGGCCTGCCCGCGATCACCAGCACCCTCGCCGAGGGGGTCAGCGTGAACGTGACGCTGATCTTCTCCGTCGAGCGGTACCGGGCGGTCATGGACGCCTACCTCGCGGGCCTGGAGCAGGCGAAGGCCAACGGGCACGACCTGCGCTCGATCCACTCGGTCGCGTCCTTCTTCGTGTCCCGTGTGGACTCCGAAGTGGACAAGCGGCTGGACGCGATCGGCACCGACGAGGCCAAGGCGCTGCGCGGCCAGGCGGCCGTCGCCAACGCCAGGCTCGCCTACGCGGCGTTCCTGGAGGTCTTCCAGGGCCCGCGCTGGGACGCCCTCGCGGCGGACGGGGCCAACCGGCAGCGTCCACTGTGGGCGTCCACCGGGGTGAAGAACCCGGACTACTCCCCCACCCTGTACGTCGACGAGCTGGTGGTGGCCGACACGGTCAACACGATGCCCGAGAAGACGCTGCACGCGGTGGCCGAACACGGCAAGATCACCGGTGACACGGTGACGGGCACCGCCGACGCTGCCCAGTCCGTCTACGACCGCCTGTCCGCGGTCGGGATCGACATCGACGATGTCTACCGCACCCTCGAGGTCGAGGGCGTGGAGAAGTTCGACAAGTCGTGGGCCGAGCTGTTGGAAACGGTCCAGGGCCAGATAACCGCCGCGAAGCGGTAGATCGACACAGCAGCGAAGCGCAGAGAAGTGAATCCCAGGAGAGGCTGACGCCGCACATGGCAGCGCACCCCGGAGAAGTCGCAATTTCCATCGTTGACGAGCGGCTCGCCGAGGAGGCGCTGCCGCTCGTGCACCAACTGGTCGAGGACCGCGTGGCGTCCCGGCTCACCGCGCAGGACCCCACGCTGTGGGGCCCCGACGCCGAGTCGGAGGCGCGCGTCCGCCTCTCCTGGACCACCCTCGCGACCACGTCGCGCCCGTTGCTCGCCGAGATCGATGCCCTGCGCGCGGAACTGCGCGCGGAGGGCATCGATCGGGTGGTGCTGGCGGGCATGGGTGGCTCGTCGCTGGCCCCGGAGGTCATCACCGCGACCGCCGGGGTCCCGCTGGTCGTGCTGGACACGACCGACCCCGGTCAGGTCGCCGACGCGCTCGCGGGCGAGCTTGCCCGTACCGTGCTGGTGGTGTCGTCCAAGTCCGGGTCCACTGTGGAGACCGACAGCCACCGGCGGGTCTTCGCCGCGGCGTTCGCCGAAGAGGGCTTGGACCCGGCCGCGCACATCGTCGTGGTCACCGACCCTGGCTCCCCTCTGGAGCAGGCCTCGGTCGAGGCGGGCTACCGCCGCGTGTTCCAGGCCGACCCGAACGTGGGTGGCCGCTACTCGGCGCTGACCGCGTTCGGTCTGGTGCCCGCCGGGTTGGCGGGTGCCGACGTGGCCGCGCTGCTCGACGACGCCGAGAGCGCCGCCGCGGTGCTGGCCCAGGACTCCCCCGACAACCCCGCCCTGGTGCTGGCGTCCGCCTTGGGCGCGGCGCACGCGCGGGGCGCGGAGAAGGTCGTGCTGGCCGACACCGGGTCGGGCATCAAGGGGTTCGGCGACTGGGCCGAGCAGTTGGTGGCCGAGTCGACCGGCAAGAACGGCACCGGGTTGCTGCCGGTGGTCGTGGAGGGTCCGCAGTCGCCCGGGTTCTCGAACGCGGGCGACGACGCGACCGCGGTCTCCATCGGCGCACCGTCCGACGGGGCCGAGTTGGGCACCACGGGCACGCTGGGCGGGCTGATCCTGCTGTGGGAGTACGCGACCGCGGTGGTGGGCAGGCTGCTGGCGATCAACCCGTTCGACCAGCCCGACGTGGAGGCGGCGAAGAAGGCGGCGCGGGCGCTGCTGGACTCCGCCGACGCACCGCAACCGACGCCCGCGTTTACGTCTGGCCCGATCGAGGTTCACCCGTCCGAGGGTTTCTTGCCGGAGGGAACGGACTCCGTGGCGGGCGCGGTGCACGCGCTGCTGGCGGCGGCTCCGTCCGCCGGGTACGTCTCGGTGCAGGTCTACCTCGACCGGCTCGACGACGCGTCCGCGGTGCTGCTGCGGACCGGGCTGACCAGGATCTCCGGGCTGCAGACCACGTTCGGCTGGGGCCCCAGGTTCCTGCACTCCACCGGGCAGTACCACAAGGGCGGCCACCAGAACGGCGTGTTCCTGCAGATCACCGGCGCGGTGGAGCAGGACCTCGCGGTGCCGGAGCGGCCGTACACGCTGGGCGGGCTGCAGATCGCGCAGGCGCTCGGCGACGGGCAGGTGCTCGTCGAGCACGGCAGGCCGGTGCTGCGGCTGCACTTCACCGACCGCGCGGCCGGGTTGGCCCGGCTGGTCGAGGCGCTCGCCGAGGTGGGCAGGTGACCAGGTCCTGGGTGAACCCGCTGCGCGACGAGCGGGACAAGCGGCTGCCGCGGATCGCGGGGCCGTGCGGGCTGGTGATCTTCGGCGTGACCGGTGACCTGTCGCGCAAGAAGCTGATGCCCGCGATCTACGACCTGGCCAACCGGGGGCTGCTGCCGCCGGGCTTCTCGCTGGTCGGGTTCGCCCGCCGCGAGTGGGAGGACCAGGACTTCGGCCAGGTCGTCTACGAGGCGGTCAAGCAGCACGCCCGCACCCCGTTCCGCGAGCAGGTGTGGGACCGGCTCGCCGAGGGCTTCCGGTTCGTGCAGGGCACCTTCGACGACGACACCGCCTTCGACAAGCTGGCCGAGACCGTCGCCGAGCTCGACGAGCTGCGCGGCACCAGCGGCAACCACGCGTTCTACCTGTCGATCCCGCCGGGCGCGTTCCCGGTGGTGACCCAGCAGCTGGCCCGCTCCGGCCTGGCCAAGCCGACCGACGCCGACCAGTGGCGGCGGGTGGTGATCGAGAAGCCGTTCGGGCACGACCTGGCCAGCGCCAAGCAGCTCAACAAGATCCTCAACGACGTGTTCCCCGAGGACTCGGTGTTCCGCATCGACCACTACCTCGGCAAGGAGACCGTGCAGAACCTGTTGGCGCTGCGCTTCGCCAACCAGCTGTTCGAGCCGATCTGGAACGCCAACTACGTCGACCACGTGCAGATCACCATGGCCGAGGACATCGGTCTCGGCGGCCGCGCCGGGTACTACGACGGCATCGGCGCCGCGCGCGACGTGATCCAGAACCACCTGCTGCAACTGCTGGCGCTGACCGCGATGGAAGAGCCGGTTTCCTTCCACCCCAAGGCTCTGCGCACGGAGAAGATCAAGGTGCTGGAGGCGACGAAGGCGCTCGCGCCCTACGGCGAGACCACCGCGCGCGGGCAGTACCTGGGCGGGTGGCAGGGCGGGCAGAAGGTGCCGGGTCTGCTGGAGGAGGCCGGGTTCGACAAGAACTCGACCACCGAGACCTACGCGGCGATCACCCTGGAGGTCAACACCCGCCGCTGGGCCGGGGTGCCGTTCTTCCTGCGCACCGGCAAGCGGCTGGGTCGGCGGGTCACCGAGATCGCGGTGGTGTTCAAGCGGGCGCCGCACCTGCCCTTCGACGACACCGCGACCGAGGAGCTGGGGCAGAACGCCCTGGTGGTGCGGGTGCAGCCGGACGAGGGCGTGACCATGCGGTTCGGCTCGAAGGTGCCGGGCAACCAGATGGAGGTCCGGGACGTGTCCATGGACTTCAGCTACGGGCACGCGTTCACCGAGTCGTCGCCGGAGGCCTACGAGCGGCTGCTGCTCGACGTGCTGCTCGGCGAGCCGTCGCTGTTCCCGGTCAACGAGGAGGTCGAGCTGTCGTGGGAGATCCTCGACCCGGTCCTCAAGCACTGGAAGACCGCCGGAAAGCCGGAGGGGTACCCCGCTGGGACCTGGGGTCCTGACGCGGCTGACAAGATGTTGTCCAGGACCGGCCGTCATTGGAGGCGACCGTGATCATCGACCTGCCCTCGACCACCACGTCGCAGGTCAACTCGAAGCTGGTGCACCTGCGCGAACAGGGCGGCGCGACCGCACTGGGCCGGGTGCTCACCCTCGTCATCGTCACCGATGACGGGGCCAAGACAGAGGACGCCATCGACGCGGCCAACGACGCGAGCCGGGAGCACCCGTGCCGGGTGATCGTGGTCGCGCGGGGCGCGCGCAAGGCCGCGGCCCGGTTGGACGCGCAGATCCGGGTCGGCGGTGACGCAGGCGCCAGCGAGGTCGTGGTGCTGCGGCTCTACGGCCCGCTCGCCGACGAGGGTGCCAGCTGCGTGATCCCGCTGCTGCTGCCCGACGCCCCGGTCGTGGCGTGGTGGCCCTTCGAGGCGCCCGCCAAGCCCGCCGACGACCCGATCGGGCGGCTGGCGCAGCGGCGGATCACCGACTCCGCCGCGGAGCGCAACCCGATCAAGGCCCTGGAGGTCCGCCAGAAGCACTACGCGGCAGGCGACACCGACCTGGCCTGGACCAGGCTGACGCTGTGGCGCGCGGTGCTGGCGGCGGCGCTGGACCTGCCGCCGTACGAGAAGATCACCGACGCCACGGTCACCGGCGAGGGCGACTCCCCGTCGACCGACCTGCTGGCCGGGTGGCTGGCCGCGCGGCTGCGGATCCCGGTCCGCCGGGCGAAGGCGGTCAACGGCCAGGGGATCATCTCGGTGGTGCTGGAGCGCAAGTCCGGCCCGGTGGAGCTGCTGCGCCCGGACGGCAAGGTCGGCACCCTGACCCAGCCGGGTCAGCCCGCCCGCCGGGTGGCGCTGCAGCGCCGCGCCAACCGCGACTGCCTCGCCGAGGAGCTGCGCAGGCTCGACCCGGACGAGCCGTTCGAGGAGACCCTCAAGGGCCTGACCAAGATCGTGCGCGGTCGCACCCCGGTCAAGACCCCCACCAAGGCGCCAGCCGCCCCCGACGACACCCCCGTCGTCTCGGCGGCCGACGCCGAAGCCGCACTGTCCAAGAAGGACACCCAACCAGCCGCCAAGCCGCGCTCGAGCAGCTCGGCGAAGCGGCCGACCAAGGCGGGCAAGGGGAAGCCATGAACCGGATCGTCGTGTACACCGATCCCCCGCTGCTGGCCAGCGCCACCGCAGCCAGGCTGGTCACCGCCATCACCGACCTGCAGACCAGCCAGCCCTCGGTCGCCATCGCCCTCACCGGCGGCCGCACCGGGACCGCCGTGCTGGAGCACCTGCGGGTCAACACCGCGGCCACGGCCATCGACTGGTCCACTGTGGACGTCTACTGGGGTGACGAGCGGTTCCTGCCCACCAAGCACCGAGACCGCAACGAAACCCAGGCCAGGGCCGCCCTGCTCGACCACGTGCCCATCCCCAAGTCCCGCATCCACCCCATAGCCCCCTCCGACGGCCCCTACGGCGACGACCCGGAACTGGCCGCCGCCGCGTACGCGAAGGAGCTCACCGGAGTCACCCTGGACATCCTCCTGGCGGGGGTCGGCGAAGAGGGCCACACCCTCTCGATCTTCCCCGACTCCCCGGCGGTGCACGAAACGGAGGCAACGGTGGTGGCGGTCCGCGACTGCCCGAAGCCGCCGCCCACCCGGATCAGCCTCACCCTGCCCGCCGCCCGAGAAGCCCGCCAGGTCTGGCTGATGACCACCGGAGCCACCAAGGCCGAAGCCGTCACCACCGCCCTCTCCGGGGCGTCCGAGGTCGACCTCCCCGCGGCGGGCGCCCGGGGATCGGACCTCACCCTCTGGCTGCTGGACAAGGCAGCCGCAGGGCGGTAGATGAGCGGGCACGAGGTCCGCAACACGTTCATCGGCGTGCTGAACGGCACGCTGATCCAGGCGGGCCAAGTAGTCCAGCACGCCGACCGCGAGTACCGGGATGTGGGCGAGTACCTGCGCCTGCAACAGCACCAAGCCGCGACGCGGCTGCTGGCCGGGTGGCTCGCGGTCGGCGTGGACTCCGGGGTGGCCCTCGACCTGGCCGGTGACCCGACCCTCGGCGCGCTCGACGTGGACTGGCCCGACGAGGGCATCCTGGGGGTGATCGGCGACGTCGGGTCCGGCAAGTCGGTCAGCGCAACGCTGGCACCTCACCAACGTCGAGTCGGCCCTGACCGCACCCGCGTCCTTGCCGATGAGCTTCCAGGCCAAGGAGTTCCCGGTCGACTTCGTCGCGCACCACGCCAGGTTGGCGAAGTCGCTCGGACTCGCCGACACGACTCCCGCGCGGTTCGTGGTGGACGGCCTCGACGAGGTGAGCCCGGGGCGGGCCATCGAGGTCGTGTCGAGCGGGTCGGCGGGAACCCGGCCGGGCTCCACAACGGTGGCCGCGCGGTGCGGCACGCGTTGAGCAGACCGCTGTTCGCGTTGATCGCCGCCAGACTGCGTCGAGCGGGCCGACCGGTGCCGCGCAAGCCCGCGGAGTTTGGTCGACGACGCACTGATCTCCAAGGGACGGGTGCTCGCTTTCGCGCTGCCGGTGTTGGAGCAGTACTTCGCGGGCCGCGCGATCTTGCGCTCCGGCGACGTCACCGCGTTCGCCGGGGAATTGACCGCACTGGCCAGGTGGCGCCACGGCCTCGCGCTCGCGGTGTCCACCGGTGGTTGGGACCAGGTCGCGGGCATCCTGGACACGCTGTCGCGCACCGCCCCCGGAGTCGCGGTGTGGGTCCCTCAAGCAATCCACGCCGGACTCCTCGACCGAGTCCGACTCCGCGTTGCCCCGTCCCTGGAAGCCGCTCGACGGCTGCGGCGCGGCCTCACCGGGTGGGCCTACCGCCCTGGGGTGGTCGACCTCGTGGACTACGCACGAGGCGTTCGACGGCTTCGGCGATCGGCCCGCGACCGAACTGGCGTACTCCTGGTTGGCACGAGACCTCCGCGAACTCGGAGTGGCCACCGCCACGCCGCGTGGGCGGTAGGCCGCGCTGACCGGAGCGCGGCCTACCGCCTCAGGTCAGCGCAGGCCGTTGCGCTTCGCTACGGCGATCAGCAGGTCGGGGTCGTCGGAGATGATGCCGTCTACGCCTAGGTCGATGACCCGTTGGAGGGTGGGGGCATCGTTGACGGTGTAGGGGATTGCTTTGAGGTTCTTGCGGTGCAGGCCCTCGATGGTCGGGCCGTGGAAGTAGGTGGGGTCTTGGCGGAGGTACCAGTCCGGGTTGGACACCATGGCCTGGGCGGGGTCGTGGACCTGCCAGTTCGCTGAGACGGTGGAGGCGCCGGACTGGCGGACGAGCTTGGCCAGGTCTCGGGTCTTCCACCAGTCCAGGGTGCCGGTCCAGGGGGACTTCACGGCGGGGTTGCCGTACACCGCTTGCAGGGAGCACTCGTCGGCGACGGTGGCGCACTCGGCGGGGCCGTACTGCCAGACCAGGGCGACGGTGTCCAGGCGTGGCTGGATGCGCTTGGACAGCTGGATCGTGCGCCAGTCGAACGACTGCAGGGTGGTGCGGTCGAGCACGCCCGCGCGGGTGATCTCGGCGACGACCTTGCGGGTGAACACCTCGTACGGTGCGGTGTCGTCGGTGGTGGGGCTGATCTTGGTCTCGATGTTGAACCGGATGTCCCCGCGGACCCGGGCCGCGGCGAAGACCTCGGCCAGCGTCGGGATGCGCTCACCGGGCACGGCCACCTGGCGCGGGAACTCCGGCAGGGTCTTGGAACCGCAGTCCAAGGTCTTCACCTGCGCCAGCGTCAGGTCGTGCACCCGCTTGCCCACGTACGGGAACTCGGGGTCGCCTGGGCGCACCGGCGCGGTGTCGACGCAGTGCGAGCCGTTGATGGTGCGGTCGTGGATCACCACGACGGCGCCGTCCTCGGTGATCCCGGTGTCGAGCTCCAAAGTGGACACAGCGGGCACGGCGAGCGCGTAGCGGAAGGCCGCCAGCGTGTTCTCCGGTCGGACCGCCCGCGCGCCGCGGTGGCCCTGGACGTCGAACGGGGACGCGTGGCCGCGCGGGAGCCGGAACCCGCGCTCGGCCAGCACGCCGCGCAGCACGTCCGGGTAGTCGGTGATCAGGCCGTCCACGCCGTCGGAGATCAGCTTGGCCATGGTGGGCGCGTCGTCGACGGTCCAGGGGATGACCTTGATGCCGTTGCGGTGGGCGTGGCGCACCATGTCCGCGGTGACGTACGGGCGGTAGCCGGGGTCGTTGACGGTGCCGCCCTGGGGGAAGCCGTGCACCGGGGAGAACGCGGTGGCGCCGAAGGTCTTGATGGCCTTGATCGGGTCGCCGCCGAAGTCGTCGATGTCCAGGCCACCCAGCCACGGCGACTTGCCCGGCTGACCGGTCTGCAGGAAGTCGTAGTTGGTCAGCGCGACGACCGGCAGCCGCGGCGCGACCTGGCGCATCCGCATCAGCGCGCCCCAGTCGAAGCTCTGGATGCTGACCCGGCGGCCGACCCCGGCCGCGGCGACCTCGCGCGCGGTGATCTGGACGAACTTCTCCCGTGGCGCGGTCTCCTGCGGGGCGCCCGCCTCGACCTTGGTCTCGACGTTGAACCGGACGTCGTCGGCGCCGTACCGCTCGGCCAGGGCGAAGACCTCGCGCAGCAGCGGCATCCGGGAGCCGGGGGTGATCTCCTGCCTCGGGTACCCGGCGAGCTGGGTCGAGCCGCAGTCGAGGGTGCGCACCTGGGCCAGGGTCAGCGTGTTGACGTACTTGCCGACGTAGGGGAACTCGGGGTCGCCGGGGGTGGCGGCCGCGGTGTCGCGGCACTTGCGACCGTCGACGCGGCGGTCGTGGGTGACCACGGCCTGGTCGTCCTCGGTGATCTGCACGTCGAGCTCGAGGGTGGACACCCCGAGGCGCAGTGCGTTGCCGAAGGAGCTGAGGCTGCTCTCCACGCGCAGGCCCAGGCCGCCGCGGTGGGCTTGGAGGTCGAACTCACGCGGGCGCTCGTGCGCGGTCGCCGCGCCGGGCACCGCCACCAGGCAGGCCAGCACGGCGACGGCGACGGCACCGGCGCGGTAGCACAGGGATCGGGTCATGGCCGGGATGGTGGCAACCCGAGGGGGACAGCCCGTGACGATCCGGTGGCCCTCAGCCGAACGACCGACCGCCGCTCGCCCAGACGCGGCCGGGGAACCGGGCGCCGAGGAGGTCGACCATCGTGGTGGCCTTCACCGCGGTCTCCTCGAACTCCTCCCCCGGGTCCGACAGCGCGATCACCGCGCCGCCGACGCCGAAGGACACCGCGCCGGGCCGCACGACCA
The DNA here is from genome assembly GCF_016907695.1 of Actinokineospora baliensis. Classification (NCBI taxonomy): domain Bacteria; kingdom Bacillati; phylum Actinomycetota; class Actinomycetes; order Pseudonocardiales; family Pseudonocardiaceae; genus Actinokineospora; species Actinokineospora baliensis. Next base: position 6,161,622 of record NZ_JAFBCK010000001.1, read on the forward strand.
GGGTGCGGATCACCACGCTCAGGTCGGCGGCGCCGGTGAGCGAGAAGTACCCGATCGCCCCCGAGTAGACCCCGCGCGGGCCGCGTTCGAGCCGGTCGATGATCCGCATGGTGCGCTCCTTGGGCGCCCCGGTCATCGACCCGCCGGGGAACGCCGCCCGCACGCAGCGCACCGCGGACACGCCCTCGGCCAGCCGCGCGCGGACGGTGCTGACCAGCTGGTGCACCGTCGGGTAGGTCTCCACCTCGAACAACCCGGGGACCTGCACCGAGCCGACCTCCGCGTAGACCCCGAGGTCGTTGCGGACGAGGTCGACGATCATCAGGTTCTCGGCGCGGTCCTTCTCCCCCGCGGCCAGGTCGTGCCGCAGCCGCTCGTCCTCCTCCGGGGTCGCGCCGCGCGGCCGGGTGCCCTTGATCGGCCTGGACTCGGCCACGCCGTCGGCGGTGATCGCGAGGAACCGCTCCGGTGAGGTGCTCAGCACCGACAGGCCACCGAAGCGCAGCAGCGCGCCGTAGCGGGCGGGGTTGGCGCGGCGCAGGACCCGGTAGGTGCGCCACACGTCGACCTCGGCGGTGGCGGTGAGCTCGTTGGTCAGGCACACCTCGTAGGTCTCGCCGTCGCCGATCGCCAGCTGGCAGTCGGCGATCATCGCGAGGTACTCGTCGCGCTCGTGCCGGGCGACGAGCTCACCGGCGGCGACGTCCGCGGGCTCGGGCGGCGCGAGCGGGGGCGCCGCGGCCAGGGTCGCGGCGGTCGAGGTCTGCCAGTCGCGGGCGCCCGGGTGGTCGAGGGCCAGCAGGTAGACCTCGCCGGTCTCGTGGTCGAAGGCGAGCGCGCGGTCGGCGAACACCAGCTGGGCGTCCGGGTCGACGGCCCGGTGGGCCTGGTCGCCACCGCACTCGGCCTTGAGCTCGTAGCCCAGGTACCCGACCCAGCCCAGCGCGAAGTCGAACGGCAGCGGGGGCACGGTCACCGGGTGCGCGGCGAGGTCGTCGTCGAGCCAGGCCAGGAACTCGCCGCGGACCACGCTCACCCCGTCGCGGGAGGTGACCGTCACCGTGCCCTCCGCCACGTCGGCGGTGGCGACCCTGGCCAGTGGACCGCTCGCGTCGCCGAGGAAGGAGAACCGGCCGTCGGCGGCGCTGTCCAACCAGAACGCGTGCTCGGAATCCCCGTAGAGGGCCGCGAAAGCCTCCTCCGCGGTCACCGGCACGGTGATCTTCTCCACCAGCACCCCGATGACCGGGTCGGGGCGGCACTGCGGCACGGGCACCGGTACCGCGGGCGTCCCGGTCCCGGCGGCGACCTTCTCCCTGGGGTGGCGCGACCACCAGTCCCTGGTCAGCTCCTCGAAGTTCGCCAGCAGGGCGACGCCGTGTTCGGTCGCGATGGACTCCGGGTGGAACTGCACGCCCCAGGCCGGGCGCTCGCGGTGCCGCACACCCATGAGGACACCGTCCTCACTCCACGCGGTCGCCTCCAGCACATCGGGCAGGTCCACCGCGGCCAACGAGTGGTAGCGCACCACCCGCATCGGGGAAGGCAGGCCGCGGAAGAGGTCCCGGCCGTCGTGGTGCACCTCGGAGAGCCTGCCGTGGCGCACCTCGGGGGCGTGTTCCACCCGGGCCCCGGCGAGCAGGCACAGCCCCTGGTGGCCCAAGCACACCCCCAGCAGCGGCTGCCTGGCCGCGGCGAGGACGGCCCGGCTGAGACCGAAGTCGCCGGGCACGCCAGGATGACCCGGGCCCGGCGAGATCACCACGTTGTCGAAGTCGACGAGCCCGCCGAGGTCCCAGTCCTCGTCGTTGCGCACCACCACCGGGCGCGCGCCGTCGAGGCGGGCCAACGCCTGGTAGAGGTTGTAGGTGAAGGAGTCGTGGTTGTCGACGATGAGCGTGCGCACCCCGGGTGGCTCCTCCGCTCTGCTCCGATCGGGCACCGTGCGTTTGCTCCCGCACAGTTGTTGGGCGGGCGCCGTCCCGGGGCCGGTGTTGTCTGTCTTGATGGGTGACGACACCACCAGGCAGCGTGCGGCGGGTCGTCGCAGGAAGGGCGTTCCATGCCACAGCGCCAGCGCGGGCAGGCCCAGGACCGGGAGAATGGTAGCGCCCGTGAGCGCGTGCCCGCCCAGCGCGCGGGTGGGCACGACAGCCGGACGCGGGCTGACCCGGGTCCTGGTCCAGGAGGAGGTGCGGCGCTGGTCACCCCCATGCTGACCCCGGAGGGGGTCGGCCGCGACGCGCAGGGCGCGGTGGTCGAGCCCGCGGTCACGGAGCGGCCTCGGCGCACGGCGTCGCGGCTGCTGCGGCTGCCCAGGTTGCGGCTGCCACCCCGGCTGGCCGCGCTGCGCGAGCGCAAGCGGGTCCGCGAGCTCGGGTCCGACGGCCTCGCCCTGCTGGTGGCCGCCCTGGACGTGTGGCTGGTCGTGCCGCCGAACGTGGCGACCTACTCGCTGTGGCTGTCCTGGTTGGCGGTGCCCGCGGTGCTGCTGCGCAGGCACGTGCCGTTCGTGGCGATCCTGCTGACCATCCCCGGCTTCTTCGCGGGCTGGGCGCAGCTGGCGGCGATGATCACCCTGGGCGCGCTGGCCAGGCGGCACCTGGTGAGCTGGCGGACGGTGGTCGGCGCGGTGCTGGTCGGGCTGAGCCGGTTCGTGCTCTGGCCGTGGCCGGAGTTCGTGGCGCTGACCTGGCGCGAGCACATCTCCGACTTCATCTACGGCGTCCTGGTGGCGGGCATGCCGGTGGCGATCGGGCTGCTGATGGCGGTGCGCCAGGAGCTCTCCAGCCGGATCAGGGAACTGGCCCGCAGCCGGGAGCGGGAGAAGGTGCTGCACGCGGCGACGGTGCGCTCGGCGGAGCGGGCGAAGCTGGCCAGGGAGATGCACGACGTGGTCTCCCACCAGGTCACGCTGATCGCGATGCAGGCGGGCGCGATGCAGGTCGACGTGCGCGACCAGGCGACCAGGGAGGCGGCGGAGACGATCCGCTCGCTGAGCACCCGCACCCTGGAGGAGCTGCGGGAGCTGGTCGGCGTGCTGCGCTCCGGGGTGGACGACGACGAGGCGCAGCCGGGGCTGGAGGACATCGCCGACCTGGTCCAGGACGCCGACGTGCGGCTGACGATGGACGCCTGCCCGGCCGGGCTGCCCGGCCCGGTGTCGCGGGCGGCGTACCGGACGGTGCAGGAGGCGCTGACCAACGTCCGCAAGCACGCGGCGGGCTCGCGGGCCTCGGTGCGCATCGAGGCCGAGCCGCACGCCCTGGTCGTCGAGATCACCAACGACCCGCCCAAGCGGCGCCAGCTCGGCACCCTGCCCTCGGGTGGGCACGGGCTGCTCGGGCTGCGCGAACGGGCCGGGCTGCTGGGCGGCAGCCTCGACGCGGGGCCCACCCCCGACGGCGGTTTCGAGGTCCGCGCGCGGTACCCGCTGGCGGGCTGAGCCGTCCCGATAGCGCAGTCGGGGTATCTCGGTTGTTTCGCCTCAAGTGCGACCGCCACCCGCCGAAGGGCCGGGCGATCTCGACCTGGCCCGCGGCGCGACCGCGTGAGTGGAACGGTGGCACATGCTGAAGCGAATCTCGGACCTGAAGGTCGGTGTGCGGGTCGGCGCGGCCATGGCGGTGCTGCTGGTGCTGCTGTGCGCGCTGGCCACCGTCGCGGTGTCGGGCATGGAGCGCGAGCGCGCCTCGGCCGAGCAGATCGCCCGGTCCCGGCAGCTGACCCAGCTGGCGATGCAGGTGAAGTTCCGCTCCGGTGACTTCAACGGCTGGCAGACCGCCTACGCGTTCGACGTGATGCGCGGGGTGACCGGTGCCGCGGCGGACAACGCCAGCGCCCGCGCCGCGTTCCTCACCTCCGCCGACGCCTTCCGCAAGGAGCTCGCGGAGCTGTCCGCGTTCGGCTTGGAGACCGACCAGGCGGCCGACGTCAAGTCGATCACCGACCTGTTCGGCACCTTCATGCAGCTCGACGAGGAGATCGTCACCGCCTACCGCTCCGGTGACCCGGTGCAGGTGTCGAAGGCCAACGAGCTGGTCGCGGTCCAGGAGATCGAGAACTTCAACAAGATCGCCGAGCGGATCGACCTGCTGATCGACGACGTCGAGGGCGAGTCGGCCGCCGCGATCGCGCTGGCCGAGGACCGCGCCAACGAGGGCACCCTGACCACCATCCTGCTCGCCGCCGCCGCGTTCGTCTGCGGCTTCGCGATGACGCTGCTGCTGGTCCGCTCGATCACCAAGCCGCTGAGCAGGCTGCGCGCGGGCCTCAACGGCATCGCCGGCGGCGACCTGACCCAGCGCATCGAGCAGACCCGCGCCGACGAGCTCGGCGAGGTCGCCCAGGGCTTCAACCAGCTCGCCGAGCGCACCCAGGAGCTCATCGGCCGGGTCGCCGCCCGCGCCGAGGAGGTCGCCGGTGCCTCCAGCGAGCTGACCACGGTCAGCGGCATGCTCGCCGAGACCGCCGGGGACACCAGCACCGAGGCCAACTCGATCAACGCCACCGCCACCGAGGTGTCGTCCATGGTCACCGCCATGGCCAGCGCCTCGGAGCAGATGCGCGCCGCGATCGACGAGATCACCCAGAACGCCAGCCGCGCCGCCGACGTCGCCACCGACGGTGTCCGCGACACCGAGACCGCCAACCAGGCCGTCGCCGCCCTCGGCGACGCGACCGCCGAGATCGGCACCGTGGTGAAGCTGATCAGCTCCATCGCCGAGCAGACCAACCTGCTCGCCCTCAACGCCACCATCGAGGCGGCGCGGGCTGGCGAGTCCGGCAAGGGCTTCGCCGTCGTGGCCGGTGAGGTCAAGGAACTCGCCCAGCAGACCGCCACCGCCACCGAGGACATCACCCGCCGCATCAAGGCCATCGAGCAGGGCAGCGCCGAGGCCACCTCCGCCATCCACCAGATCGGCCAGGTCGTCAGCTCCATCTGCGACACCCAGACCGTCATCGCGGCCGCGGTGGAGGAGCAGACCGCCACCACCGCGGAGATGAGCCGCAACGTGCACGAGACCGCCAACGCGGTGGTGCAGATCGGGACGGGCATCGCGGGGCTGGCCAGCGCGACGGAGGACACGAGTTCGGCGGCTACGGCGGCCAAGCGGACGGCGGAGACGCTGAGTGAGGCTTCGGCGGATCTGCGGACGCTGATCAGCGCGTTCCGGTACTGAGGTTGTGGGTGGCGGCCCCGTGTCCCTGTGGGATGCGGGGCCGCTGCCGTTATCCACAATGCGGGTTCTTGTGCACAGGCTCTTTTCGCGGCGCCGGATCTGTCGGTGTGCGCCGGTAAGCTGTGTATTCGGGGGCTTTTGTGGCGGGTGATCTTCGGTGGACGCCTCGCCTGCGGCATCGGGGGCGGTTCGTAGTGGTGCGGCGGGTCGGCTCGCCTTCGGCATCGCGACCCGGGTCGTGGTGGTGCGGTGTGCTCGATGGGGCGAACTCGGTTTGCGCGGGGCCCCTGCGCCACCCGTGGCAGGACCGCAAAAGCCGGGGCCGAAAAGCATGGCCCTGCAGCGAGGCAAGGCTACGGATACCGCTCCCCCACACAAACCAAGTCCGCCCCATCGAGCAGTTGGGTGGGCGGCTTCCGAGTGTCCAGTGGTTGCTTGGGTGGGCTGACTCAAAGAAAGACTGCGGCCCCGCACATCCCGAAGAGGGATGTGCGGGGCCGCAGTCTAAACAAGGTCTCTCGGGATACCTCAGCCTTCGCGCTTGGCGCGCAGCTTGGCGAGCGCTTCGGCGAGGATGGCCTCGCCGTCGGCGTCGGAGCGGCGTTCCTTGACGTAGGCGAGGTGGGTCTTGTAGGGCTCGTTGCGGGGCGCCTTGGGGGGCGCCTGCTCGTCCAGCCCGGCGGGCAGCCCGCAGCGCGGGCAGTCCCAGGACTCCGGCTTCTCCGCCTCCAGCGCGAACGACGGACGGGATTCGTGTCCGTTGGCGCACCAGTAGGAGACCCGCTGCCGGGGCGCGGATTCCCCGCGCTCCGACTCTCCCATGGGACCAGCACCGACCCGGGTACCCCGGATCGCGTTACCACCGGCCATTGATGTTCACTCCCCCACCACGTGGTCGGACGCGGGGCTCGGCCGCGTCCTTGTTGTCCTGATGGCCTGCGACCAGCACCTGGCGGATCAGCTGATCTTCACCAGCAGGCCGAGGCCGATGACGCAGATGATCCACACCGCGCCGACGAACAGCGTGACCCGGTCGAGGTTCTTCTCCACCACGCTCGAGCCGGACAGGCTGGACTGCATACCGCCGCCGAACAGCGAGGACAGACCGCCACCGCGGCCCCGGTGCAGCAGCACCAGCAGGATCAGCAGAAGGCTGGAGACGATCAGAGCGATCTGCAGCGTCAGAATCATCGGGTCCTCGCGGTCAGTGTGGTTGAGGCCTCAGATTACCCGGTGACTCCCCCGGGTTCGACCACCGGCCCGACCTGGCGTGCCGGTGCCGTTACCAGAATAGGCGAAGATCGCATCCGCACGTGCATGTGCACGCGACCACGGAATGCGCGAGGGCGCCGGGAAGTACCCTCCCCGGCGCCCTGACCTGGCACAACAGCGCTACGGCAGCGGTCCGCCTGCGGCCATCGCGCACAGTTTCGTGAACTCGTCGGCCTGCAGGCTGGCGCCGCCGACGAGGGCTCCATCGATGTCGTCCTGGGCGACGAGCTCGCCGATGTTGCCGGATTTCACCGATCCGCCGTAGAGCACGCGCACGGTCGCGGCGACCTCGTCGCCGTACTTCTCGGCCAGGGCTGCGCGCAGCGCGGCGCACACCTCCTGGGCGTCCGCGGCGGTGGCGACCTTGCCGGTGCCGATCGCCCAGACCGGCTCGTAGGCGATGACGACCTTGGCCACCTGCTCGGCCTTGAGGCCCTTGAGACCGGCGGTGAGCTGGGCGACGCAGTGCGCCACGTGCTCGCCCGACTCGCGGACCTCGAGCCGCTCACCCAGGCACAGGATCGGCGCGACGCCGTGCTTGAGGGCGGCCTTGACCTTGGTGTTGACCAGCTCGTCGGTCTCCGCGTGGTACTCGCGCCGCTCGGAGTGCCCCACGGTGACGTAGGTGCACCCGAGCTTGGCCAGCATCGGCCCCGACACCTCGCCGGTGTAGGCGCCGGAGTCGTAGCGGGAGATGTCCTGGGCGCCGTAGCGCAGCAGCAGCTTGTCGCCGTCCACCATGGTCTGGATCGACCGGATGTCGGTGAACGGCGGCAGGACGGCCACCTCGACCTTGGCGTAGTACTTCTCCGGGAGCGAGAACGCGATCTTCTGCACCAGGGCGATGGCCTCGAGGTGGTTGAGGTTCATCTTCCAGTTGCCCGCGACGAGCACCTGCCGCGCCATCAGCCCTCCAACACGGAGACGCCCGGCAGGTCCTTGCCCTCGAGGAACTCGAGGGAGGCGCCACCACCGGTGGAGATGTGTGAGAAGCCGTCCTCGGGCAACCCGAGCAGCCGGACCGCGGCCGCCGAGTCGCCGCCGCCGACCACGGAGAACGCGGACGAGTCCACGATCGCCCTGGCGACGCCGCGGGTGCCGTCGGCGAACGGGGCGAGCTCGAAGACGCCCATCGGCCCGTTCCAGAACACCGTGCCCGCGCCCGCGATGACCTCGCTGTAGCGCTCGACGGTGATCGGGCCGACGTCCAGGCCCTTCCAGCCCTCGCGGATGGTGGCCACGAGCACCGTGTGGGTGTTCGCCTCGGCGGAGAACTCGTCGGCGATGACCACGTCGGCGGGCAGCAGGATCTTGTCCGGGTGCTCGGCGAGCAGCCGCTTGCAGGTGTCGATCATGTCGGCTTCCAGCAGCGAGTCGCCCACCCCGAGGCCCTCGGCCGCGAGGAAGGTGAAGCACATGCCGCCGCCGACCAGGATCGCGTCCACCTTGGGCAGCAGCGACTCGATGACCGCGAGCTTGTCGGAGACCTTGGAGCCGCCCAGCGCCACCACGTACGGGCGCGCCGGGTCGCCGGTGAGCTTGCGCAGCACCTCGACCTCGTCGAGCACCAGGCCACCGGCGTACGCCGGGAGCTGGGTGGCGACCTCGTAGACCGACGCCTGCTTGCGGTGCACGACACCGAAGCCGTCGGAGACGAAGGCGTCGGCGAGCGCGGCGAACTCGGCGGCGAGCGCGGCCCGCTCGGTGGCGTCCTTGCTGGTCTCGCGCGGGTCGAACCGCACGTTCTCCAGCAGGGCGACACCGCCGTCGGCCAGGCTCGCGACGGTGGCCTTCGCGGAGTCGCCGACCACGTCGGTGGCGAGCGCGACCGGGCGGCCGAGCAGCTCACCGAGCCGCGCGGCGACCGGGGCCAGGGAGTACTTGGCCTCGGGCGCGCCCTTGGGGCGGCCCAGGTGCGCGGCCACGACCACCCTGGCGCCCGCCTCGGCGAGGCGGGACAGGGTGGGCAGCGACGCGCGGACCCGGCCGTCATCGGTGATCGTCTCGCCGTCGAGCGGGACGTTGAGGTCGGCGCGCACCAGCACGCGCCGACCGGCCACGCCCTCGGCGAGCAGGTCGTCGAGAGTCTTCAAACCGGGACCCCTCTACAGCTTCGAGGCGACGAGCGCGGTGAGGTCGGCGAGGCGGTTGGAGTAGCCCCACTCGTTGTCGTACCAGCCGACGACCTTGACCAGGTTGCCGCTGACCTTGGTCAGCGGTGCGTCGTAGATGCACGACGCCGGGTCGGTGACGATGTCGGCGGAGACGATCGGGTCGGTGTTGTAGCGCAGGATGCCCTTGAGCGGGCCCTCGGCCGCGGCCTGGTAGGCGGCCTGGACCTCGTCCAGGGTGACCTCGCGGCCCAGGGTGACGGTCAGGTCGGTGGCCGAACCGGTCGGCACCGGCACCCGCAGCGCGTAGCCGTCGAGCTTGCCGTTGAGGTCGGGCAGCACCAGGCCGATCGCCTTCGCGGCGCCGGTCGAGGTGGGCACGATGTTGAGCGCGGCGGCGCGGGCCCTGCGCAGGTCGCTGTGCGGGGCGTCCTGCAGGTTCTGGTCCTGGGTGTAGGCGTGGATCGTGGTCATCAGACCGCGCTCGATGGTGAACGCGTCGTGCAGGACCTTCGCCAGCGGCGCCAGGCAGTTGGTGGTGCAGGAGGCGTTGGAGATCACCGTCTGCGAACCGTCGTACTGGCCCTCGTTCGCGCCGAGCACGACGGTGAGGTCCTCGCCCTTGGCGGGCGCGGAGATGATGACCTTCTTGGCGCCACCCTCGTCGACGTGCTTGCGCGCGTCGGCGGCCTTGGTGAAGAAGCCGGTGGACTCGACGACGACGTCGACACCGAGGTCCTTCCAGGGCAGCTTGCCCGGGTCGCGCTCGGCGAGCGCCTTGATCGTGGTGTCGCCGACCTTGATGCCCTCGGCGGTCACCGAGACGTCCTGCGGCAGCCTGCCCAGGATGCTGTCGTACTTGAGCAGGTGGGCCATGGTCGCGACGTCACCGAGGTCGTTGAAGGCCACGATCTCGATGTCGTGGCCGCTCGCCTGCACGGCTCGCCAGAAGTTGCGACCGATCCGACCGAAACCATTGACACCTACGCGAACCGTCACCTGGGTCTCCTCGTTTCTGCGACTGGGTGGCCGGGCCGATGCGGGCCCGGCGCAACATCCGCCCTCCCTGGGAACCCTAGCGTTCACCTGGGCGCGCGCAGGTCAGGAGGTCAGCGGTCTCTCTTTATCGAATCAGACCTCGGGGCCTGGGACAACTGTTCGACGAGCGGATAGTCGGACGGCACAGCAGTGCGGCGCTGTGACCGAATCGCCTGTATCGGAACCGGTTCCGAAGGCGCGGGTCACGGGTTTCGGCTTCGCCGTCGGATCATCGGCTCGCCTGCGGCATCGGGGGCGGTCCGCGAGAGTGCGGTGGGCTCGATGGGGTGGACCTGTTTGTGCGGGGCCCCTGCGACACCCGTGCTGGGCCTGAAAAGCTGGGGGCCAAAGGGACGGCCCAGCCAGCCGCCGGTCAGGCTACGGGTGCCGCACCCCCACACAAAACAGGTCCACCCCATCGAGCAGAGCATGCGGGCGGCCTCCGGGAGCCGTGGCCGGGCTGGCGGGGTGGGCTCGGGGGGCTGAGTTGGGCGGGCTGGCTCGGGGGCTGGGTTGGGCGGGCTGGCTCGGGGGCTGGGTTGGGTTGGGTGGGCCGGCTCGGGGGGCGGGTTGAGCGGGCTGGCTCGGGAGGCTGGGCCAGGCGGGCCAACTCGGGGGGCTGGTTTGGGCGGGCCAGCTCGAGGGGCTGGGCGCGGCGGCTCGATGGGGCGGACTTGTTTTGCGTGGGGTGGCGGCAGTCGTAGCGTTCTGCGCGGACAGGGCCATGCTTTTCGGCCCCAGCTTTGCGGTCCTGCCACGGCTGGTGCAGGGGCCCCGCGCAAAACAAGTTCGCCCCATCGAGCAGTTGGGGCGAGCGGCCTCTGAGAGCAGTGGCGGGGCTGGCGCGGCTGACTCGGGGGGCTGAGTTGGGCGGGCTGGCTCGGAGGCTGGGTCGGGTGGGCCAGCTCGAGGGCTGAATGTGACGGCTCGATGGGGCGGACTTGTTTTGCGCGGGGTGGCGGCAGTCGTAGCGTTGTGCGCGGACAGGGCCATGCTTTTCGGCCCCAGCTTTGCGGTCCTGCCACGGCTGGCGCAGGGGCCCCGCGCAAAACAAGTCCGCCCCATCGAGCAGTTAGAGGCAGCGGCTTCCTGGGAGCGGTGGCCGGCTAGCGGGGCTGACTCGGTGGGGCGGGCTGGCGGGGTTGGCTCGGTGGGCTGGGTTGGCGGGGCCGGTTCGTGGTGGTGCGGTTGGGCTCGATAGGGCGAACTCGGTTTGCGCGGGGCCCCTGCGCCACCCCGTGGCAGGACCGCAAAAGCCGGGGCCGAAAAGCATGGCCCTGCAGCGAGGCAAGGCTACGGATACCGCCACCCCACACAAACCAAGTCCGCCCCATCGAGCAGTTGGCACCTCGGGTTCCGAGTGTCCAGTGGTCGGGTTGGGCGGGTTGGGGCTGCTATGCGGGGTGGCAGTGGAGTGGGTTGGGCCAGCCTGAGTTCTGGGCATGGCAGTGGCGTGGAGTCCGCCAGCCCCCACGCCGGGCGGACTCCACGCCACTTCCCCCCTGGGTGTGCGGGTGCCCCTCCCCCAAGCGGCACCCGCGCTCCCGGAAGTCAGGAGGCGGGGGGAAGCGGTCCAGATACCGGGCGAGACCCAGATCACAACGGTTGTTGGTGGGTTGCCCACCGGGCGTGGGGTCAGGCGTCGGCTTCGAGCATGTCGGGGGTGACGGCGGATTCGGTGTCGGGGAGGCCGAGGTCCTTGGCGCGTTTGTCGGCCATGGCCAGGAGGCGGCGGATGCGGCCCGCGACGGCGTCCTTGGTCATGGGGGGGTCGGAGAGTTGGCCGAGTTCCTCGAGGGAGGCCTGCTTGTTCTGCAGGCGCAGCTCACCCGCCGCGGTGAGGTGTTCGGGGGCGTCGGGGCCGAGGATCTCCATTGCGCGCTGGACGCGGGCGGCGGCGGCGACGGCGGCGCGGGCGGAGCGGCGGAGGTTGGCGTCGTCGAAGTTGGCCAGGCGGTTGGCGGTGGCTCGGACCTCGCGGCGCATCCGGCGCTCTTCCCAGGCGAGCACGCTGGAGTGGGCGCCGAGGCGGGTCAGCAGGGCGCCGATGGCGTCGCCGTCGCGCACGACGACGCGGTCGGCGCCGCGGACCTCGCGGGACTTGGCGGCGATGCCCATCCGGCGGGCGGCGCCGACGATGGCCAGCGCGGCCTCGGGGCCGGGGCAGGTGATCTCCAGCGCCGACGAGCGGCCGGGTTCGGTGAGCGAGCCGTGCGCCAGGAACGCGCCGCGCCAGGCGGCCTCGGCGTCGCAGACGCCGCCGGAGACCACGGGGGCGGGCAGGCCGCGGACCGGGCGGCCGCGCGGGTCGAGCAGGCCGGTCTGCCTGGCCAGCCCGTCGCCGTCCTTGACCACGCGCACGACGTAGCGGGTGCCCTTGCGCAGGCCGCCGGAGGTGATCACGTGGACGTCGGCGTGGTGGCCGTAGAGCTCGTGGATCTCCTTGCGCAGCCGCCTGGCGGTGGCGCCGGTGTCCAGTTCGGCCTCGACGACCACCCGGCCCGCCACGATGTGCAGGCCCCCGGCGAAGCGCAGCAGCGAGGACACCTCGGCGCGGCGGCAACAGGTCTTGGCCACGGCCAGCCTGCTGAGCTCGTCCTTGACTGCGGCGGTCATCGCCACGGGGTCCTCCTCTCCCGGCCCCGGTTCGGGCGCCGGTACATCCCACCACGAGCGCCGGGCGGGTTCAGCGCGCCCTCACCGAGGTGATCGCCCGCCGCAGGCTGGCGGCCAGTGCCGCCGGGTCGTGCCGGTCGGGGCTGGCCGAGGCGGCGACCGGGTCCAGCCACATGTCCGCGCCGAGCACCGAGGCCGCACGTCGGAGCCGGTCCGGGGTGGACACGGAGTCGGCGTCGGCGATGACCGCGTCGACCCGCAGCCGGGGCGCGTGCTCGCAGAGTACGTCGAGGTGGCGCTCCGGGGAGAACCCCGCGGTTTCCCCCGGTTGGGGGACCAGGTTGAGCACGACGACCCGGGCAGCGGCGGTGTCGACCAGCGCCTCGTGCAGTTCGGGGACCAGCAGGTGCGGCAGCACGCTGGTGAACCACGACCCCGGGCCGAGCAGCACCACGTCGGCCTCCCGGACGGCGGCGACGGCCTGCGGGCAGGCCGCGGGCGGCTCGGTCTTGCGGTTGGTGTTGTGCAGCCGGATCCGGCGGACCAGCCCGGGCGTGGTGGCCACCGCGACCTGGCCGCGGATGCGCCGGACCGTGTCCGGGTCCTCCTCAAGGCCGGTGACCTCGGCCTCGATGTCGAGCGGGTCGGTCGACATGGGCAGCACCCGGCCGGTGACGCCCATCAGCTTGGCGGCCTCGGCGAGCGCCTCGACCGGGTCGCCGATGACCTCCAGCAGCCCGGCCAGCACCAGGTTGCCGACGGCGTGCCCGGCCAGGGCACCGGTGCCGCCGAAGCGGTGTTCGAACACCGCGGGCCACGGGCCGTCGTCGCCCGCGAGGGCGGTCAGCGCCTTGCGCAGGTCGCCGGGCGGGAGCAGGCCCAGTTCGCGGCGCAGCCGACCGGAGGAGCCGCCGTCGTCGGCGACGGTGACCACGGCGGTGACGTCGGGGGTGATCAGCCGCGACGCGCTGAGCGTCACGTGCAGGCCGTGGCCGCCGCCGAGGGCGACCACCCGCAGGTCCCGCGCGGGCTCGGCCGTCACTCGCGCCCCAGGTCGCGGTGCACGACCTTGACCGCCATGCCGTCCTCGTCGGCCAGCCGCCGCGCCAGTTCCTCGGAGATCGCCACGCTGCGGTGCTTGCCGCCGGTGCAGCCGATGGCCAGGGTCAGGTACCGCTTGCCCTCGCGCCGGTAGCCCGCGCCGATGAGCCGCAGCAGCTCGTGGTAGCGGTCGAGGAACTCGTCGGCGCCCTCCTGGCTGAGCACGTAGTTGCGCACGTCGGAGTCGCGGCCGGTCTGGTCCTTGAGCTCGGGGATCCAGAACGGGTTGGGCAGGAACCGCACGTCCATCACCAGGTCGGCGTCCATCGGCAGGCCGTACTTGTAGCCGAAGGACAGCACGGTGACCCGGGTGGTGGCCGCGGCGTCGGAGCCGAACGCGTCCTCGATCTTGGCGCGCAGCTGGTGCACCGACAGGGTGGAGGTGTCCAGGACCAGATCGGCCTCCTCGCGCAGCGGGCGCAGCAGCTCGCGCTCGGCGCCGATGCCGTCGATGAGCCTGCCCTCGCCCTGCATCGGGTGGCCGCGGCGGACGTGCTCGAACCGGCGGACCAGCACGTCGGTGGTGGCCTCCAGGAACAGCACCCGCGGCCGGTAGCCCTTGGCGTCGAGGTCCTTGATGATCGCCGAGAGGTCCTCGGTGAAGGCGCGGCTGCGCACGTCCATCACCACCGCGACCTTGGTGATCACCCCGCGGGCCTGGGAGCCGAGCTCGACCATGGTGGAGATCAGCTCCGGCGGCAGATTGTCCACGACGAACCAGCCGAGGTCCTCGAGGCACTTGGCCGCGGTGCTGCGGCCCGCCCCGGACAGACCGGTGACGACGGCGACCTCGATGCCGGGGCCGGGGGTTTCGGTGCTCACTGCTGTTGGTCCTCTGCCTTCATCGGCGCGGCGGCCTCACCCGCCAGCGCGCTGTGCACTGCCTTGGCGGTGGCCGCCCCGATACCGGGCACCCCGCTGATCTCGTCGATGCTGGCCGCCCGCAGCCGTTTGAGCGAGCCGAAGTGCTTGATCAGCACCGCTTTGCGGCCCTGGCCGAGGCCGGGGATGTCGTCGAGGGCGGACACGCTGAGCTTCTTGGACCGCTTCTGCCGGTGGTAGCCGATGGCGAACCGGTGCGCCTCGTCGCGGACCCGCTGCAGCAGGTAGAGCGCTTCGCTGGTGCGCGGCAGGATGGCGGGCTCGGGGTCCGCGGGCAGCCAGACCTCCTCCAGCCGCTTGGCCAGGCCGATCACCGCGACATCGGTGACGCCCAGGTCGGCCAGGACGTCGGCGGCGGCATTCGCCTGCGGACCGGCGCCGTCGACGACCAGCAGGTTGGGCGGGTAAGCGAACCGCTTGGGCCTGCCGGTCTCCGGGTCGATGCCCGGCCGCGGCTCGGGCAGGACGACCTCCGGGGTGTCCTGCCCCACCGGTTCCGCCTGGTCGGGCTCCACCGGCTGGTCGTCGGGTTGGCCGTCCGGCTGGTCTTTGGCGCGGTGCTTGGCGAAGCGGCGGCGGACCACCTCGGCGATCGAGGCGACGTCGCCCTCGGTGGCGGCCTCGCGGATGGCGAAGCGCCGGTACTCGGACTTGCGGGCCAACCCGTCCTCGAAGACCACCAGGGAGGCGACCACGTCGCTGCCCTGGATGTGCGAGATGTCGACGCACTCGATGCGCAGCGGCGCGGTGTCCAGGCCCAGCGCCTCCTGCAGTTCCTGCAGCGCGGCGGAGCGGGCGGTCAGGTCGCCCGCCCGGCGCAGCTTGTGCTGGGTGAACGCTTCCTTGGCGTTGCGCTCGACGGTCTCCATCAGCGCGCGCTTGTCCCCGCGCTGCGGCACCCGCAGCGCGACCTTGGACCCGCGCAGACCGCTGAGCCAGTCGGTGATCGCCTCGGCGTCGTCGGGCAGTTCCGGGACCAGGATCTCGCGCGGCACCGGGTTGCTCTCGTCGGCCAACTCGGCCTGGTCGCCGTAGAACTGCGACAGCAACCGGTCGACCAGGTTGGCCACCGGGGACTGCTCGTCGCCGTCGTCGAGCCGGTCGATCACCCAGCCGCGCTGGCCGCGGACCCGGCCGCCGCGCACGTGGAAGATCTGGACGGCCGCCTCGAGCTCGTCGAAGGCGAAGGCGACCACGTCGGCGTCGGTGCCGTCACCGAAGACCACGGCCTGCTTCTCCAGCGCCCGCCGCAGCGCCCCGATGTCGTCGCGCAGCCGGGCCGCCCGCTCGAACTCCAACTCGGCGGAGGCGGCGGCCATCTCCCGCTCCAACCGCCGGACCATGGCGTCGGTCCTGCCGGAGAGGAAGTCGCAGAAGTCCTCGACGATGGCCCGGTGCTCGGTCTCGTCGACCTTGCCGACGCACGGCGCCGAGCACTTGTCGATGTAGCCGAGCAGGCAGGGGCGGCCGATCTGGCCGTGCCGCTTGAACACGCCCTTGGAGCAGGTGCGCGCGGGGAACACCCGCAGCAGCAGGTCCAGCGTCTCGCGGATCGCCCAGGCGTGCGCGTACGGGCCGAAGTAGCGCACGCCCTTGCGCCGGGGGCCGCGGTAGACGTGCAGGCGGGGGTACTCCTCGTTGAGCGTCACCGCCAGCACGGGGTAGGACTTGTCGTCGCGGTAGCGGACGTTGAACCGCGGGTCGAACTCCTTGATCCAGTTGTACTCGAGCTGCAGCGCCTCGACCTCGGTGGACACCACGGTCCACTCGACGCCACCCGCGGTGGTCACCATCTGCCTGGTGCGCGGGTGCAGCGAGGTGATGTCGGCGAAGTACGAGTTCAGCCTGGAGCGCAGGCTCTTGGCCTTGCCGACGTAGATGACCCGGCCCCCGGGATCGCGGAACTTGTAGACCCCGGGTGCGTCCGGAATCGTCCCAGGCGAAGGTCGGTAGGTGGTCGGGTCAGGCACACGACAACCCTACGGCTGCCCACCGACAGTCGGCTCACCCGCCCGACGGGGGTGAGCCGACCGGTCGTCGCCTAGGCCACGGCGTGCAGGTTGCCGTCGGAGCCGATCAGGCAGCGGGCGGTGGGGGTACCGGCGTTGACGAACTCGGTGACGCAGCGGCCGAGCTGGGCGTGGCCGCGGGCGTTGGGGTGGAAGGATTGCTGCGCCATGTGGATGCCGACCGAGTCGAGGCCGCCGAAGACCCACGCGTACGGGTCGACCAGGACGCGGTTCTGCCACTCGGTGGCGGAGTTGTCGCCGCCGCTGCAGGCCTCGCGGCCCTCGGTGGCCCGCGACAGGTCCAAGTAGGACAGTCCGTTCCTGGCGGCGATGCCGCGGTAGGCCTCGGCGAACTGCGGCACGGCCTCCGTGCGACCGTAGCCGGCGTCGGCCAGACGCAGTGGGCAGCCCTGGGGTCCGTGGTTGATCGCGTCCATCTTCTCGGTGACCGGGGAGGCGTACGAGGTGATGACGAACCGGTAGCTGCCGTCGGCGTACCCGGCCTGGCGCATCGCGGACTTGACGTCGGCGACCGCGCGCTCGACCTTGGGGGCCATCGCGGTCAACCTGGCAGGCCACTGCGTGCGCAGGTCCTTGGCGCAGCCGGAGCCGAACGGGTTGAACCACTTCTTGATGCACCCGACGAGGGTGTCGGCGAAGGCCGGGTCGTCGTTCGCGCCGACCTGCAGCACGACCGCCACCACCCGGTTGGCCTTGGCGACGTCGATCAGCCTGCGCGCCTGGGAGCCCTCGGTGTAGTGCGTGGTGTCGGCGAGCGAGACGTTGGCGGCGTCGGCACCGGAGCAGGCGAGGTTGACGGTGCGCTGGGCGAGCTGCGTCTTGTGGATCAGCGCGTTCGCCGAGCGGTGGCACCAGTTGCCGTTCTCGCCGCGGGTGCCCGGCTCGTAGTCGCCCGCGCCCTCCCCGGAGATGGCGCTGTCGCCGAGGGACACGACGGCGGTCGGGCGGTCGTCGGCGACGGCCTGCGGGGCGGCGACCAGGCCCGCGGCCAGCACCACCCCCGTGACGAGACCGAGAACTCGGATGGCTGGCATGGGTCCCCCCGGGTCAGGGTGATGGGTTGACCTTGACTCAACCACCGGTGATCCGGTGAATCCATAACCCGAACGGACCTGGGTCCGGACGCCGTCCGGACCACCCCTACCGTCCACTGTGGAGCGAGCGGCCGGTAGGGGTGGCTCCGGGTGCTCAGCCGAGCACGACGCTGTCGCCGTCGACCTTGACCGCGATGCTCTTGAGCCCGGTCTGCGCCTGCCCCGCGGTGCGCGCCCCGGTACCGGCGTCGAACGTGCTGAAGTGCCGGGGGCAGGTGATCACCCCGTTCTTGGGCGGGTCCACGGTCGCCCCCTGGTGCGGGCACGACGGGTCGAACCCCTTGACGGTGCCGCCCGAGCGCACGAGCAGGATCTTGCCGCCGGACGGGTTGTCGACCAACACCCCACCCCCGTCGGGGATCGCCGCGACCGTGCTCAACGCCCCGCTCGCCCCTCCCCCCGTCGTCGCGCCACCGGTCGTCGCCCCACCCCCGGTGGTGCCACCCCCGGTCGTACCGGTCGTGCTCCCGCTCGGCGAGTCGCTGGTGCCACACGCGGCGAGCACACCGGGCGCCACCAGGGCGACCATCAGGCCGCACAGGACCTGCCTGCGGTTGCGCTCGGGCGGGGTGTTGGTCGTCGTCGGAACGCCGGAATCGACGGTGGTGGGATCGACAACAGTCACGCTGGGCCTCCTCGGAAATCAGTCCAGGGATACACCGAGGCCAACGCGGGCGCCTCCCGACCGGTTCACCGATCGGGGGTATTCACAGTGCGCGCACAGGAACCGATCAGAGCCCCAGGTGCACCCGCAACGCCTCATCCACCGCTGTGAGCAGCGACGCGGGCACCCGCCCCAAGCGGGCGGTGACGATGGAGCAGAGGAACGGCCAAGGCCAGCAGCGGCGACGGGGTGGCTCCGGTCCGCAATACAAGCGGCCGGGAACGGCCACCGACGACACAACACCGCCACCTGATCCACCCGCCCAAGCGCCCCCGTGCACCGCCGCAAGCGGCGGGACAGCACCCCGGGCAGGTGGCGGAGGCGATGGGAACGGCCTGCCAAGCCCGGTGCGCCCACGCAGGCGAAAGGCCACTATGCCCAGCCGGGCGACACGGCTCGCCACGCAGCCGCGGACCGCCGGAACCGATCAGAGCCCCAAGTACACCCGCAACGCCTCATCCACCGCCATGAGCAGCGACGCAGACACCCGCCCGAGGCTGGCGGTGGCGATGGAGCGGGCCTGTCATGCCCGGCGCACCCAGGCAGGCACTCACCCGCCCCCAGCCACCACCATCTCCAAAGGCAACCACAGTGCGCGCACAGGAACCGATCAGAGCCCCAGGTGCACCCGCAACGCCTCATCCACCGCCGCCAGCAGCGGCCCGGGTACCCGTCCCAAGCGGCGCCCCAGGCGGGCGGTGGCGATGGAGCGGACCTGTTCGGCCTGGGCTTTGGAGTCGGCGACCAAGCCGCAGTCGGGGCCGGGGAGCAGGACCTGGAAGGGGAAGACGCGGGTGGTGTTGGAGGTGATGGGGATGACGGTGACGACGCCGCGGCCGGTGCGGTGGGCGGCTTGGTTGGCGGCGTCGTTGCTGACGATCACGGCGGGGCGGACCTTGTTGGCCTCCGAGCCCCGGCTGGGGTCCAGGTCCACCAGGTGGATGTCACCTCGGCGCATCGGCGACCGTCGACTCCCACAGGGCGGCGTCGTCCTCGGCGTCCCACTCGGCGAAGGCCTGGGCGTACTCGTCGCGCATCGCCGTCTCGCGCAGCAGGCCGATGGCGAGCTGGATCACCGAGGACCTGGTCGCCGCGTCGAAGCGGGCCAGGTACTCGTCGATGAACCGCACATCGACGTCCGGCAGGCTCACACTCAGTTTCACACCACTGATGCTACCCCGGTTGCCACCGGGGTGGCCACCACGTCACCCGGTGGTGGCGACGCGGTGCAGTCGGCGCAGCTCGCGGATGGCCTCGACCGCGCGGGCCCCGTCGATCGACTGCACGGCCATGACCGGCACGTACTCGTCGTCGGGCAGCTCCAGCCGTGCCCACGCCGCGCCGTCGGGGAAGCTGATGCCGCGCACCGCCGTCCACGGGTACCTGGTGCGGCCGAGCAGGTTGCGCACGGTGATCCCGTCCTCGTCTGCGGTGACCTTGGGCCAGGTCAGCCACAGCACGCCCGCCGCGAGCAGCACCCCGATGC
The DNA here is from genome assembly GCF_016907695.1 of Actinokineospora baliensis. Classification (NCBI taxonomy): domain Bacteria; kingdom Bacillati; phylum Actinomycetota; class Actinomycetes; order Pseudonocardiales; family Pseudonocardiaceae; genus Actinokineospora; species Actinokineospora baliensis. The sequence goes on from NZ_JAFBCK010000001.1 coordinate 6,181,099, forward strand.
CGACCATGGCCAGCTGGTCGGACACCTGGAAGTACACCCCGGTGCCGCTGCCCCGCAGCAGGACGGCGACGACCACGAACACGCCGATGAACACGACCGCGATGGGCACGGTCACGAACCAGACCTTGCGCGGGCGGGCGGTCATTCGAAGCCCCGCTCGGTCCACGGCTGGCGCAGCCCGCGCAGCACGAGCGCGGACTCGAGGGCCGCCGCGCACGCCTCGTAGCCCTTGTCCTCGGCCGACCCGGGCAGCCCGGCCCGGTCCAGCGCCTGGTCCTCGGTGTTGACCGTCAGCACGCCGTTGCCCACCGGGGTCGACTCGTCGAGCGCCACCCTGGTCAGCCCCGCGGTGACCGCGTCGCAGACGTACTCGAAGTGCGGGGTGCCGCCGCGCACGACCACACCGAGCGCGACCACGGCGTCGTGGTGGCGGGCGAGTTCCTGGCACACGACCGGCAGTTCGACCGCGCCGGGCACCCGCACGACGGTGGGCTCCTCGATGCCCGCCTCCTCGGCGGCGGCGAGCGCGCGGGCGAGCAGCTGGTCGGTGATCCCCGCGTGCCAGCGGGTCGCCGCGATGCCCAGCCGGATGCCGGTGCTGTCGGGGACGCCCTGCTCCGGCCTGCCCTCGCCGCTCACGCGTCCTCCCCCGCCGCCGAGCCGACGGACCCGATCTCGTACTGCTCCAGGTTGCCCAGCTCGTGGCCCATCCGGTCGCGCTTGGTGCGCAGGTACCGCAGGTTCTCCGGGTTGGGCCACACCGACAGCGGCACCCGGTCGACCACGGTGAGCCCGTAGCCCTCCAGGCCGACCCGCTTGGCGGGGTTGTTGGTGAGCAGCCGCATCGACTTCACGCCGAGGTCGACCAGGATCTGGGCGCCGGTGCCGTAGTCGCGGGCGTCGGCGGGCACGCCGAGCGCGAGGTTGGCGTCGACGGTGTCCGCGCCGTCGTCCTGCAGCTGGTAGGCCTGTAGCTTGTGCATGAGGCCGATGCCGCGGCCCTCGTGGCCGCGCATGTAGAGCACCACGCCCCGGCCCTCGGCGGCGACGGCCTCCAGCGCGGCGTCCAACTGCGGGCCGCAGTCGCAGCGCAGCGACCCGAACACGTCGCCGGTCAGGCACTCGGAGTGCACCCGGACCAGCACGCTCTCGCCGTCGCCGATGTCGCCGTAGACCAGCGCGACGTGCTCGATGCCGTCGAGGCGGCTGTCGTAGCCGACCGCCCGGAAGGCGCCGTGCGCGGTCGGGATCCTGGCCTCGGCGACCCGGTCGACCTGCTTCTCGGTGCGGCGGCGGTAGGCGATCAGGTCGGCGATGGTGATGATCGCCAGGTCGTGCTCGGCGGCGAAGACCACCAGCTCGTCGTAGCGGGCCATCTCGCCCTCGTCCTTCTGCGACACGATCTCGCAGAGCACGCCCGCAGGCCGCAGCCCGGCCATCCTGGCCAGGTCGATCGCGGCCTCGGTGTGGCCGGGGCGGCGCAGCACGCCGCCCTCCTTGGCGCGCAGCGGCACCACGTGGCCGGGCCGGTTGAAGTCCTTGGGGGTGGTGGTCTCGTCGGCCAGCAGCCGGATCGTGTACGCGCGATCGGCGGCGGAGATGCCGGTGGACACGCCCTCGGCGGCGTCGACGGTGACGGTGTACGCGGTGCCCCGGACGTCCTGGTTGGTGTGGAACATCGGCGGCAGGTCCAGCCGGGCGCAGTCGGCCTCGGTCAGCGGCACGCAGATGTAGCCCGAGGTGTAGCGGACCATGAAGGCCAGCAGCTCGGGGGTGCACTTCTCGGCGGCGAAGATGAGGTCGCCCTCGTTCTCCCTGTCCTCGTCGTCGACCACCACCACGGCCTTGCCGTCGGCGATGTCGGCGATGGCTCGCTCGATGGCGGCGAAATCGCTCACCGGTCCCCCTCCTCGGCGGCCAGGTGTGGCCCGGCCAGCTTTTCCACGTACTTCGCGATCACGTCCACCTCGAGGTTCACCCGGTCCCCCGGTTCGCGAAGACCCAGGGTGGTGGCGCGCAGCGTCTCGGGGATCAGGCTCACGGTGAACCAGTCCGCCCCCACCTCGACGACGGTCAGCGAGACCCCGTCGACGGTGATCGAGCCCTTCTCCACCACGTAGCGGGCCAGGTGGGCGGGCAGGCTGAACCGCACCACGTCCCAGTGCTGCGACGGCGCCCGCGACACCAGCTCCGCTGTGCCGTCCACGTGGCCCTGCACGATGTGCCCGCCGAAGCGCTGCCCCACGGCGGCGGCGCGCTCCAGGTTCACCGCGTCCCCCGCGGCGACCCCGTCGAGGCTGCTGCGGAGCAGGGTCTCGTGCATGACGTCGGCGGTGAACGCGCCCTCGGCGTGCTCGACCACGGTCAGGCAGACCCCGTTGACCGCGATCGAGTCGCCGCGCTTGGCGTCGCTGGTGACCAGCGGCCCGGCGATGGTGACCCGCGCGGCCTCTGCCAACTGCTCCACCGCGACGACCTGGCCGCGTTCCTCGACGATCCCGGTGAACACCGGCGGCTCCTCCTCAGTTCCGGACCGGGACCGCGGAGATCCGCACGTCCGGTCCGCTCATGGTGACCTCTTCGACGGCCAGCCGGTGTGCCTCGGTGATGGTCGACACCCCGGATGCGCCCAACGCCACAGGCCCGCCGCCGAGCAGGGTGGGCGCGAGGTAGACCAGGACCCGGTCGACCAGCCCCGCCCCCACGAACGCGCCTGCCAGCGTCGGCCCGCCTTCGAGCAGGACGTCGACCACCCCGCGCGCGTGCAACTCGGCCAGCACTTCGGCCGGGTCGTGCGTGCGCGCCAGCAGGGTCTCGGCGCTGTCGTCGAGCACCCTGGCCCCCTCGGGCAGGTCGGTGTGTCCCACGACAACCCGCAACGGCTGCCGGGCCTCCGGTGTTCCATCCGCAGCGCGCGCGGTCAAAGTGGGATTGTCGATCATGACCGTTCCGGTTCCGACCACAATGGCGTCCACCCGCCTGCGCAGCTCGTGCACCTCTTCGCGCGATTCCGCCGAACTGATCCACCGACTGGTCCCATCGGCGGCGGCGACCCGTCCGTCGAGGGTCGCGGCGTACTTCCACGTCACGTGCGGTCGACCGTGTGTGACGAAGTGCAACCACGCCCTGAGCGGACCTCTGCTGACCTCGTCGGCGAGCAGCCCGGCTTGGGTCTGGACGCCCGCCTCGCGCAGCGTTGTGGCACCGCCGGACGCGACGGGGTTCGGGTCGGACACCGCGTAGACGACCTTCGCCACTCCGGCCGCGATAAGAGCGTCGGTGCAGGGTGGGGTGCGGCCGTGGTGCGCGCAGGGCTCAAGGGTGACCACCGCGGTCCCACCTCTGGCCCGCTCCCCCGCCGCGCGCAACGCCATCACCTCAGCGTGCGGCCCACCAGGTGGCTGTGTGGCGCCCTCGCCTATAGGCACGCCCGAGGAATCCAGCACGACGCACCCCACGGGCGGGTTGGGACTGGTCGACCCCCGCACCTGCTCGGCCAGCGCCACCGCAGACCGCATCGCCGCGGCCAGGCTGTACTCCACGCCGGACAGTCTCCCAGCTCGGGCCCGCCTCCCGGCAGCGGGTCGACCGGAAGTCGCCGGTCCACAGTGGACTCCAGGGCGGCCGGGCCCGCGGGTCAGGCCGGGACGAAGCGGTGGTTGGCGGAGCGGGCCTGGTCACGCAGCGCGGTGATCGCGCGGGCCGGGTCGGCGGCGCCGTAGACGGCCGAGCCCGCCACGAAGCAGTCGACGCCCGCCTCGGCGGCCAGCTCGACGGTGTCGGCGTTGATGCCGCCGTCGATCTCGACCAGCAGGTTGAGGTGGCCGGTGTCCACCAAGCGGCGCAGCGTGCGGACCTTGTCGAGCACCTCGGCGATGAAGCTCTGGCCGCCGAACCCGGGCTCGACCGACATCACCAGCAGGGTGTCGTACTCGGGCAGGATCTCCAGGTACGGCTCGATCGGGGTGCCCGGCTTGACCGAAAGGCCCGCCTTGGCACCGGCGGCGCGCAGGTCGCGGGCGATGCGGACCGGGTCGGTGGCGGCCTCGACGTGCACGGTGACGTTGTGCGCGCCCGCCTCGGCGTACCCGACCGCCCACCGGTCGGGGTCGGAGATCATCAGGTGGCAGTCCATCGGGATGTCGGTCACCTTGAGCAGCGACTCGACGATCGGCAGGCCCAGCGTCAGGTTCGGCACGAAGTGCGCGTCCATCACGTCCACGTGGACCCAGTCGGCCCCCTCGATGGCGGCGAGCTCGTCGGCGAGCCTGGCGAAGTCCGCAGACAGGATGCTGGGGGCGATCATCGGGGAGGTCGACACGAGTGCCCAGTCTAAGTCAGACCGGTGGGGCGCTCAGACGAGGGCGAGGACGGCGTCCGCGCTCCCCCACGAGTGGCTGACGCCCATGCCGCCGTGCCCGTAGTTGTGCACCACCAGCGCCTCGCCGACCCGTTCGGCTTCTAGCCGCGGCGTGGCCCGCCACGGCCGCAGCCCGACCCGGTGCTCGACCACCCCGGCGTCGGCCAGCCTCGGCTCCACGGCAGAGCAGCGAGCGATGATCCCGGCGGCGACCAGCGCGTCCGGGGTGCGGTCCCACACGTCGGGGCGGGTGATGCCGCCCAGCACGACGTGGTCGCCGTGCGGGAAGAACCCGGCCCACTCGTCGCCGAGGACGGCCTCGATGTAGTACTCGTCGAGCCCGGGGTTCTCGACGACGACGTGCTGGCCCCAGAACGGCCGCACGCCCTCGTCGCCCGCCAGTTCCCTGGCGCCGACGCCGGTGCAGTTGACCACCACGGGCGCCTCGGCCGCGGGTTCGGCCAGCGAGGCGACCCGGCGGATCTCGATCTCGACGTCCAACCGCGCGACCAGGTGGTCGAGGTAGCGGGGCATGTCGACGACGGGCACGGTGGTCTTCATGCCGACGCGCATGCCCGGCCGCAGCTCGTCCGGCTCCAGCATCCGGACCTCGGGCAGCCGGTCCACCCACGGCGGCGGTTCGTCCTGGATGTCGGAGGCCTGGGTGCCACGGCACAGGTGCACACCGGTCGCCGGGTCGGCGGCGAGCCCGGTCAGCTCGGGCTGGGTGGCGTAGGCCCACGCGCGCCCCGGGTCGGTGAAGTCGGGTCCCCACAACGCGGCCGCCACGGCCGAGGTGGTCTCCGCGGGCGGTTCGGCGGCCCACACCCGAACCCGCGCGCCGGAGTCGGCCAGCCGGATGGCGGTGCTGAGCCCGATGACCCCCGCGCCGATGACGATCGCGTCCGCTGCCATGGCCGCACGCTACCCCGCCGCGTCACCCGCTTGGGTAGGTTGACCTCCTGTGAACCGGTCCCTGCGGGTGGCGGCCTACGCCGTGTGCGTCGAGGCGGAGAAGATCCTGCTCGCCAGGTGGGTGGGGCGCACCGAGAAGAAGTGGACGCTGCCCGGCGGCGGGATCGACCACGGCGAGGACCCGCTGGACGCGGTGGTGCGCGAGGTGGCCGAGGAGACCGGGTACGCGGTGCGGGTGGACGCGCTGCTGGGCATCCACTCGGTGCGCCGCCGGTTCGAGCGCACCGGGCTGCGGCGAGCGCTGACCAGGGCGGGCAACGCGACCGACTGGCACGGGCTGCGGGTGGTGTACGCGGCGACGATCACCGGCGGGGAGCTGACCTTCGAACAGGACGGGTCGACCGACATGGCCGCCTGGGTCGACCTGGCCGAGGTGTCCACAGTGGACCGGACGGACCTGGTGGACGTCGCGCTGCAGCTCGCGACGCGCAAACCGCCGACCGGGCACGCGGACTGAACTCCTTTTCCGCATACGTGCGGAAATAAGTCATGCGCGCATTCCTCAGGAGGCGGGGCACCATTTTCCGGTAGCCTGGCCGCGGGGAGGAGTTCGGTACCGGCGCCGGTTCTCTGGGGAGGGAACTCGGTACGGCGCGGTACCCGCTCGCCCCTTTCTCCCGGGGGCCGCCGTGTGGTCCCCCGGCCGGACAGTGGGGGTTCACCAATGGCTCGACGCCATGCCAGAGACAGTTTCCTCATCGTCGGCGAAGGGGTGGTGGAGTCGACCGCGGACGGCACCCCGCTGACCCGCGCGCCGTCCACCGAGGAGGAACTGCGCCGATTCCGCTTCTCCCGCCTCGGCCCGAAGGGCAACCGGACCGACGAGGCGCTGCGCACCGCGCTGGCCACCGCCATCACCGAAGCCGGGGCCGCGCAGCCGGACGGGTCGATCCCGGCCGGTTTCACCTACCTCGGCCAGTTCGTCGACCACGACCTGACCATCGACAGGACCGCGACCCAGCTCGGGTCCGAGGTCACGGTGGACGAGCTGGTGCAGGGCCGCTCGCCCGCGCTGGACCTGGACTCGCTCTACGGCCGCGGCCCGCTCGACCGCCACGACCGGCGCTTCTACGCCGAGGACCAGGTCAAGCTCAAGGTCGGCACCACGTCGGCGACCGACTTCCCCGACGACCGGGTGCGGGTCGACCTGGAGGGCTTCGACCTGCCCCGCAAGGGCGGCACCTCGGGGACCGGGGCCGACCGGCGCGAGCCGCTGATCCCGGACCTGCGCAACGACGAGAACCTGGCCGTCGCGCAGACGCACCTGGCGTTCATCCGGTTCCACAACCGCGTCGTGGACGACCTGGCGCTGTCGGGGATGAACGAGCGCCGGTTGTTCGAGGCCGCGCGCGAACAGGTGGTCAAGCACTACCAGTGGATGTTGCGCACCGATTTCCTGCCGCGCGTGGTCGACCCGGAGATCGTGCACGAGGTGTTCACCGGTGGCCGCCGGTTCTTCGAGGCCAACGGCCACAACCGCACCCGGCGACCGACGATGCCGGTCGAGTTCTCCGTCGCCGCGTACCGCATGGGCCACAGCATGGTGCGCGACGCCTACGAGTGGAACCGCGTGTTCCGCACCGGCGGCCCCGGCCCGCTGGGCACGCTGCCGCTGCTGTTCACCTTCACCGGCGTCAGCGGCAACTTCACCGGCGGCTCGCTGTCCGAGTTGGACGATCCGAACTCCGGCACCGTCGACCGGTTGCCGACCAACTGGATCGCCGATTTCCGCCGCCTGTACGACTTCACCGAGGCGGGCCGTCCCGATCTCGCGGCTCCCGAAGGCGGCGGCAACGCGGCGAAGCGGATCGACACGGTCCTGGTGGACCCGCTTGACCAGCTGCCAGCGGGCACCTTCGGCGGTCGGGGCACCGCGTTCCCCGCCGTCCACCGCAACCTCGCGTTCCGCAACCTGACCCGCGCGAGCATGGTCGAACTCGCCAGCGGCCAACAACTCGCGGCCCTGTTCGGCGTGACACCGCTCACCACCGAGCAGATCGTCGAGGGCGCTGGCGGCGCGTCGCTGAGCGGGCTGTCGCCGGAACAACGGGCAGAAGTGTCGTCGGACACGCCGCTGTGGTTCTACGTGCTGCGCGAGGCCGAGCTCAACAACGGTGTCCTGGGCCAGGTCGGCGGTCGGATCGTGGCGGAGGTCTTCCACCGCGCGATCGAGGCCAGCCGCGCCTCGATCGTCCGGGAACCGTGGTGGCGCCCGGCACTGGGCCCGGACTCGACCACGTTCCGGATGACCGACCTGCTGCTGTTCGCCTTCGAGGGCAAGGCGGACCTGCTCAACCCGCTCGGCGACTGACCCCGCGGCCGGGGTGTCCCGCGTGGGGCACCCCGGCCCCCGGTAACGTGCCACTGTGGACTTGGCCTCCGACATACGCACCCGCCTCGCCTCGGCGGGCGACCCCGGCCGGGCACCGGACATGCAGCGCTACATGAAGTCCGACATGCCCTTCCGCGGCGTCCCCAAACCCGCCAGGGACGCCCTGGTCCGCCAACTCCCCGCCCTCCACACCAGAGCCGAGTGGCTCGACGTCATCCGCCGCCTCTGGCGAGAAGCCACCCACCGCGAAGAACGCTACGTCGCCCTGGACCTGCTGCGCCGGTACCCGCGCTGGCAGGAACTCGACCTCTTGCCCCTGTACGAGGAATTCGTCGTCACCGGCGCCTGGTGGGACTATGTGGACGAACTCGCCAGCCGCCACATCGGGTCGCTGCTCATGGCCCAGCGGGACGCGGTCACCCCGGTGATGCGCGAGTGGGCGGTGTCCGAGGACCGCTGGAAACGGCGGGTAGCGGTGATCTGCCAATTGGGGGCGAAGGGGGAAACCGACCTGGCCCTGCTGGCGTTCGCGGTGGAAGCGAACGAGGCGGACGGGGACTTCTTCTTGCGCAAGGGGATCGGGTGGGCGCTGCGGCAGTACGCGCGGGTGGACGCTGACTGGGTACGGGGGTTTGTTGAGGCACATCCTGGCCTGTCGGGGTTGTCGCGGCGGGAGGCGTTGAAGCACATCTTGACCGGGTGAGGGCGGGTCTCTTGTTTCGGCTTCGCCGTCGGATCATCGGCTCGTCGCTTCGCGACCTTGCATGCCGATCCGCGATTTAAGTGCGGGCTCGATGTGGTGGACCTGTTTTGCGTGGGGCCCCTACGACAGCCGTGGCAGGACCGCAAAGCAGGGGCCGAAAAGCATGGCCCTGCAGCGAGGCAAGGCTACGACTATCGTCCCCCCACACAAAACAGGTCCACCCCATCGAGCATCTGGCACCAGCGTGTTCCGAGTGTCCAGTGGTCGGGCTGGCGGGGTTGGCTCGGTGGGCGGGGTTGGCGGGGTTGGCTCGGTGGGCTGGGTTTGGATGGGCTGACTCGGTGGCTTGGGTTTGGGTGGCGGGGCTGACTCGGTGGCTTGGGTTTGGGTGGCGGGGCTGACTCGGGGGGGCTGGGTTGGGTGGGTCAGCTCGGTGGGTTGTTCTGGCACCGGCGGCTTCTGAGGTTTGTCACTGGCTCCTGAAAAGCCTTGAGGGCGGCCGCGAGGTTGTCGCGGTCGCCCTCAAGGGGGGTGGGGCTATTCGGTTAGTGGCGGACGCCGAGGATGAGCTTTTGGAGGTCGGCTCGGGTGATGTCGGCGGGGGCCAGGGTGGCCTTGCGCTGGGCGGCGGCAGCGGGGACCGGCTGCGGGAGCGGGTCGCACTGGGCGTCGGAGCGCTTGCCGGGCTTGCGGGCGGGGAGCTTGCCCGAGGTCAGGTAGTCGGCGATCTTGTCGTCCACGCAGGGGATCCCGTTGAGGGAGCCGGAGTGGGTGGTGCCGCCGACGCCCTCGATGAGGGCGGACTTGGGGAAGCGGTTGCGGACCTCGAGGCTGCCCTCGTAGGGGGTGGCCGCGTCGAGGGTTTCGCTCAGCAGCAGGATCGGCGGGGCCTTGGAGCCGTCGACCTCGACCGGCTTGCCGACCTTGCCGCCCCAGTACAGGCAGGGGGCGTTGAACCAGGCGTTGCCCCAGGTCTCGAACGGGGCGCGGATGTGGGTGATCCAGTTGTCGATCTGCCACCTGGTCCACGAGGTGGGCCACTGGACGTCGGTGCACTGGGTGGCCAGGTACATCGCGAAGCCGTTGTCGGTGCCGGGGCCCTGGCCGTTGGAGGCGTCGTAGAGATCCTTGAGGCCGGAGTAGTCGCCGTCGTTGACCCACGCCGAGAACGCGTTGGCCACGTCCTCCCAGCCGAACACGTAGTACCCGGCCTGCAGGAAGATGTCGGTCCACTCGTCGGGGCCGATGATGCCGCCAGCGGGCTTGGCGATGAACTTGAGCTGCTCGCCGTAGAACTTCGCCTCGACCTGGCGACCCGTCTTGCCCAGGTGGTAGACCGAGTCGTTCTTGGCGATCCAGTCGAAGTAGATCTTGATGTTGCGGTCGAAGGCGACGTCCTGGTCCAGGTTGGCCTGATACCACACCTTGCGGGGGTCGACGTTGCCGTCGAGGACCATCCGGCGGACGCGCTCGGGGTAGAGCGTGGCGTACACCTGGCCCAGGTAGGTGCCGTAGGAGAAGCCGTAGTAGTTGATCTTCTCCTGCTTGAGCGCCTTGCGCAGCACGTCGATGTCGTTGACCGTGTCGGTGGTCTTGACGTTGTCGAGCAGGTCGCCACCCGCGGTGTCGCAGGCCTTGGCGTAGTTCTTGGACCTGGTCAGCCAGGTCTGCTCCAGCTTGCTGGTGGCGGGCACGTAGAACGGCCGGTTGTAGGCGAAGTAGGTGCCGTCGCAGGCCAGCGCGGGCTGGCTGGAGCCGACGCCGCGCGGGTCGAAGCCGATCCAGTCGTAGAACTCGCCCGCGCCGTTGGGCACGAACTCGCCGAGCACCGACAGGGTCAGGCCGGAGCCGCCGGGACCACCGGGGTTGGTGATCATGACGCCCTGGTACTGCTCGGCTGGCGCCTTCGCCGCGATCCGCGACACCGCCAGCTTGATCTTGGTGCCGGACGGCTTGGCGTAGTCGAGCGGTACCTCCAGGAAACCGCACTGCGCGCCGCGCCTGGCCAGGCCGGGGCTGGCGCAGGTGCCCCACGCGATCGGCGCGGGGTCGTAGTTCACCTGGTTGGGCGCGGGCTTGGCCTGCGGGGCCGCGGAGACAACCGGCGCGAGCACCGCACCGCCCACCACGAAGCCCGCCGCGGCGAGTGCCGCCACGATTTTCTTCACATTGCCCCATTTCGTCATGCTTCGTCCGCACCCGGGTTGTGGTTCGCGGACCGCCCGATGCTGCCCCAGCGGCGTCCGGTTGGGAATAGCGGACCACCGATTTTTGCTAACGCGAAAGCATTGTCGATCAACAATACCGGGCGATGCGGGAAAACCGGACGCTCCACATCGGACCACCCAGGAAACGGCGGTGGGGGCGGACCGGGAAGGTCCGCCCCCACCACCGGGTGCGATCGATCAGCCGCGCAGCGCGGCGCCGTGCTTGGCCGCGGCCGCCGCCACCGCGGCGTCGCGGGCGGCGGTGGCCTCCTCCACGGTCAGCGTGCGGTCCTGCGCGCGGAAGCGCAGCGAGTACGCCAGCGACCGCTTGCCCTCGCCGACCTGGGTGCCGCTGAACACGTCGAACAGGCCCAGCTCCTCCAGCAGCTCGCCGCCACCGCCGCGCAGCGTCTCGGTGAGCTCGGCCGCGGGCACCTCGTCGTCGACGACCAGGGCGACGTCGAGCAGCACCGGCGGGTACGGCGACACGACCGGGACGACCTTGCGCTCGCGCAGCGGCAGCAGGTCGAGGTCGAGTTCCATCGCGCAGGTCCGCTTGGGCAGCCCGAGCGCCTCGACGACGTTCGGGTGCAGCTCACCGGCGTGCCCGACGGGGAACCCGCCGACGCTCAGCCGCGCGCACCGGCCGGGGTGCCACGGCGCCAGGACGTCGGCGCTGACGGTCAGCTCGACCCTGGCGACCTGGGCGACCACCTGGGCCGCCTGCACCGCGTCGGCCCACGACGCCTGCTCGCCCGCGCCCCACCAGCCCGCGCGCTGGCGGTTCCCGGCCAGCACCACGGCCACGTGGGTCGGCTGCGCGGGCAGCGCGGCCGACAGCTGCGCGAACTGCTCGTCAGTCGGTCGACCGGTGACCGGCACCTCCGGCACCTCGGCGGCGTCCGCGCGCGGCAGCACGACCTGTCCGATGTGGAACAACGAGACGTCGCGCGCGCCACGGGAGACGTTGCGCGCCAAGGTGTCCAGCAGACCGGGCAGCAGCGTGGTGGCCAGCTGGTCGCGGTCGGACTCCAGGGGGTTGCGCACCGGCACCGTGCGGCGGCGGACGTCGTCGGCGGCGAGGCCGAGCGCGTCCCACACCGTCGGCGCGACGAACGGGAACGGCAGCACCTCGACGTGGCCCTGCTCGGCCAGCGCCCGCGAGACGTGCCTGCGGCGGCGCTGGGCCGGGCTCAGCCCGCGCCCGGGAGGGGCGGCGGGCAGCACCGACGGGATGGTCTCGTAGCCCTGCAGCCGCAGCACCTCTTCGACCAGGTCGGCTGGCTGGCTCAGGTCGCCGCGCCAGCTCGGCGGGTACGCGGTGACCTCGGGCGTGCCGTCTTCAGCGGCGCCGACCTCCACGCGGCAGCCGATCTGCTGCAGCCGGGCGGCGGTGACGCCGCGCGCGTAGTTGATGCCCGCGACCCTGTCCGGCAGGTTCATCGCCATCGTGACCGGCGCGGGCGCCTGCGGGGTGCCCTCGTCGGTGCGGCCGGGCTGGATGCTGCCCTCGCCGTACTGGCGCAGCAGCCGCGCGGCCCGCTCCAGCGCGACCGGCGGCAGCGCCGGGTCGACGACCCGCTCGTAGCGGCGGGACGCCTCGCTGGGCAGCTTGTGCCTGCGCACGGTCCGCGCGATGGTCGCCGGGTCCCAGATCGCGGCCTCGAGCAGGATGTCGGAGCTGTCGGCGCGCACCTCTGTGCTCGCCCCGCCCATCACCCCGGCCAGCGAGATCGGACCCGAGTCGTCGCTGATGACGACGTCGTCGGGGTCCAGCACGCGCTCGACGTCGTCGAGGGTGACCAGCTTCTCCCCCGCCACCGCCCGGCGCACGGTCAGCCCGCCGCGCACCCTGGCGGTGTCGAAGGCGTGCATCGGCTGGCCGAGCTCGAGCATCACGAAGTTGGTGACGTCGACCGCGAGCGAGATCGACCGGACACCGGCGAGCATCAGCGTGCGGCGGATGAACCACGGCGTCGGCGCGGTCGGGTCCACGCCGGTGACCCGGCGGACCGCGAAGCGGGTGCAGGTCTCGTCGCCGGGCAGGGTGACCGCGATGGCGCGGGCCTCCGCGGCCGGGACGTCCATCGCGGCGGGGTCGGCGAAGCCCAGGTCCAGCGCGCAGGCCAGTTCCCTGGCGAGGCCGCGCATGGACAGGCAGTAGCCGCGGTCGGGGGTCGGCGCGAGCTCGATGACCGAGTCGGTGAGGCCGAGCAGCTCGATGGCGTCGTCACCGGGGGCGGTCTCGTCGTCCACCGGCAGCACGAGGATGCCGGAGTGGTCGTCGCCGAGGCCGAGCTCGTCGGCGGCGCAGATCATGCCGCGGCTGACCTTGCCGTAGGTCTTGCGCTCGCTGATCACGAAGTCGCCCGGCAGCACCGCACCCGGCAGCGCGACGACGACCAGGTCGCCCTCGACGAAGTTGGTGGCACCGCAGACCACCTGGGTGGTCAGCGGCGCGCCGTCCTCGCCGTCCTCCGAGTCGCCGATCTCCACGGTGCAGTACCGGATCGGCTTCTTGAACTCGGTGAGCTCCTCGATCTGGGCGACCCTGCCCACCACCACCGGGCCGGTGACCGGGCCGAGCGGGTCGACCGACTCGACCTCGATGCCGACCCGGATGAACGCCTCGGCGATCTCCGCTGCCCCGATGTCGCGGTGGTCCTCGGTGAGTTCGAGCTGCTGGACGAGCCAGCTGACGGGGATCCGCACTACGCCTCCGTGCCGAAGGGAAGGGTGAACCGGACGTCGCCCTCGACCATGTCGCGCATGTCGGGGATGCCGTCGCGGAACTGCAGGGTCCGCTCCAGGCCCATGCCGAAGGCGAACCCGGAGTAGACCTCGGGGTCGACGCCGCAGGCGCGCAGGACGTTCGGGTTCACCATCCCGCAGCCGCCCCACTCGACCCAGCCGGGGCCGCCCTTCTTGGCGGTGAACCAGACGTCGAGCTCGGCGGAGGGCTCGGTGAAGGGGAAGAACGACGGGCGCAGCCGCACGTGGGCCTCGGCGCCGAACATGGCCTTGGCGAACGCGTCGAGGGTGCCCTTGAGGTGGGCCATGGTCAGGCCCTTGTCCACGGCCAGGCCCTCGACCTGGTGGAACACCGGGGTGTGCGTGGCGTCGAGCTCGTCGGTGCGGAAGGTGCGGCCGGGGCAGACCACGTAGACCGGCAGGTCGCGCTCGAGCAGCGAGCGGACCTGCACCGGCGAGGTGTGCGTGCGCAGGACCAGGCCCGAGTCGGGCGCGCCGACGTAGAAGGTGTCCTGCATGGTGCGCGCCGGGTGGTCCTTCTTGAAGTTCAGCGCGTCGAAGTTGAACCACTCGGCCTCGAGCTCGGGGCCCTCGGCGATCTCGTACCCCATGCCGGTGAACACGTCACCGACCCGCTCGGACAGCGTGGTGATCGGGTGCCGGGCGCCGCGCGGGCGGCGGTCCCACGGGAGGGTGACGTCGACGCCCTCGTCGCGCAGCACCCGCTCGTCGCGCTCGACCTTGAGCCGGGCGAGCCGCTCGTCGTAGGCGGCCTTGACCAGCGCCTGCACCTCGTTGACCCGCTTGCCCGCCTCGGCGCGCGCCTTCGGGGGCAGCGCACCGATCTCGCGGCGGGCCTGCAGCAGCGGCGAACGGTCCCCCAGGTGGGCTGGCTTGACCGAGGCGAGCGCGTCGAGGTCGGCCGCGGAGCCGAACTCCTCGCGGGCCTTCTCCACGGCGGCCTGGAGGACGTCGGGCGTGAGCGCCGCGACCTCCTTGGGGTCGTACGGGTCGTTGGCTCCGGACATGGTTTCTGGACAGCTCCCCGGGGGTCCTTGCGTGGGACGGTCGCGCACCCCATGACAACGGGTGAGCAGCTTCGATCCTAGGTGATCGCCCCCGGGGCCCGACACCGACTTCGCCGGGGCCCGCCCGGTCGGGTTGCCCCGGGTGGCGGCGCGTGATCGCGCGGCCGGGTGAAGCCCGGGCCCCCGTCACCGGACGCCTGTACTGTGACCTGGGCCGGGCGCCCCCGCCGTGCCCGGTTCGCCTGCCCCCACCACCCGCAGAGGTCCGCCTTGGCTCAGACGTTCGGTGTCAACCTCCGCGGGGTCATCGACCTGCTGTCGCAGCACCTCTACAGCAGCCCCCGGGTGTACGTGCGGGAAGTGCTGCAGAACGCGGTGGACGCGGTCACCGCGCGCAGGCTGGTCGACCCGACCGCGCCAGCCAGGATCAGCCTGGAGTGCCCCGAGCACACCGGTGACGGCACGCTGCGGGTCCGCGACTCGGGCGTGGGGCTGGCCGAGCACGAGGTGCACGCGCTGCTGTCCACGCTGGGCGGGACGTCCAAACGCGACGAACTGGGGTTCGCCAGGCGCGACTTCCTCGGCCAGTTCGGGGTCGGGCTGCTGTCCTGCTTCCTGGTCGCCGACGAGGTCCACCTGGTCAGCCGGTCGGCGCACGGCGGCCCCGCGGTCCGCTGGACCGGGCGCAACGACGGCACGTACACGGTGGCGGTCGACGACTCCGCGCGCGGGGAGGTCGGCACGACGCTGACCCTGCTGCCGCGGCGTGACTGCGATCACTGGACCGAGTTCGCCGCGGTCGCGCCGCTGGCCGCGGAGTTCGGTTCGCTGCTTCCTTATGAGGTGCGCGTCGTCGGCGACACCGACAGCACGGTGATCACATCGGGTGGTTTCCCGTGGGTGCGCGACGACCACGAGACCACGGCGGCCTACCACGGGCGGCTCGCCGAGTACTGCCGGGCGGTGTTCGGATTCGAGCCGTTCGACGCGCTGCCCCTGGAGTTCGGCGCGGTCGGGCTGACAGGTGTGGCGTTCGTACTGCCGGAGGGCGCCCATCCCGGTGCCCGGCAGGCGCATCGCGTCTACCTGAAGCGGATGTTGGTCGGTACGGCGGTGGAGGGGCTCCTGCCGGACTGGGCCTACTTCGTGCGGTGCGTGGTGGACACGTCGGCTCTTAGGCCCACCGCGAGCCGTGAAGCCCTCTATGAGGACGAGACGCTCTTGGCGGTGCGGGACGCCCTAGGCGGACGGGTCCGGGACTGGCTGGTACGGCTGGCAGCAACGGAACCGGATCGAGCGGGGGCGCTGTTGGCGGCGCACCACATGGGCATCAAGTCACTGGCGCTGGTCGACGACGAACTGCTCGGGCTGGCCGAGCGGTGGCTGCCGTACGAGACGACCCGGGGCGCGATGCCGCTGCGGCAGTTCCGCCGCAGCCACCCGACGGTGCTCTACACCCCGGACGTCGACGAGTTCCGCCAGCTCGCCCCGGTCGCGGCGGCCCAGGACATCGGCCTGGTCAACGCCGGGTACGCCTACGACACCGACCTGCTGCGCCGCATCGCCGACCGCGACGGCCAAGACACCGCGCGCCGGGTGGACCCGAGAGAGCTGCTGGCGGCGCTCGGCCGCCCGGACGCGGCCACGGAGGCGGCGCTGGCGGACACGGTGCGGGTCGCCTCGGTGGTACTGCTCGACCACGACTGCGAGCCGACGCTGCGCGAGTTCGACCCGGTGTCGCTGCCCGCGCTGCTGATCGCCGACGCCGACGGGGCGCGCAGGCAGGACGCGGCCGCCGCGCGCGCCGAGGCCGACCCGCTGTGGAGCGACCTGCTCGGGCACCTGGTCGACACCGGGTCCGGCGCGGCGCAGCGGCTGGTGCTCAACACCCGCAACCCGCTGGTCGCCCGGCTGGCGGAGGTCGACGACACCGCGCTGCTGGAATCGGCGGTGCGCGCCCTCTACGTCAACGCGCTGCTGCAGTCGCACCGGCCGTTGCGCCCCAAGGACACCGCCGCGCTGACCGGGTCGTTCCTCGACCTGCTCGACCGCGCCATCGGACGCTGACCGGAGGACCGACCGTGCCCGAGCCCGAGCAGGACCAGCGCGAGCACCTGGCGCACCGGCTGCACGAGTCCGACGACCTGCCCGCGGGTCCGGCCAAGTGCGAGGCGCTCGAACGCCTCGCCCGCTCGGCGGACGCGGCAGGCCTGGTCGACCTGGGCGTGGCGGCGCGGTTGGTGCTGGTCAACGCGTACCGGGAGATCCGCCGCTACGACCTGATGCTGACCCCGTTCGCGTGGCTGCGGGCGACCGAGGCGCGGCACCCGGAGGCGTTCGACGAGTGGGCGGTGCACCAGTTCACCTGGATGCACAAGTGGCTGCCGACCGGGCTGCTCGGCGACCCGCGGTTCACCCTGGAGCAGATCACCGCGCTGGTCGACCAGCTCGAGCAGCGCTACCGGTTGCACGGCTACTCGCCGCACCCGGTGCACGACAAGCGGCGCGCGGTGGCCCACCACATCGGCGACACCGAGGCGGCCGACGCGCACTTCGCGGCCTGGCGCGGTGCCGAGCCCGACGACATGAGCGACTGCCCGGCGTGCGTGGTGGACAGCCAGGTCGGCTACTTCGTCTCCCGCGAGCGGTTCCCCGAGGCCATCGCGGTGGCCAGGTCGGTGCTCGACGAGCCGTCGGACTGCGCGGAGCAGCCGCACGGGGTGCTGGCGTCGCTCATCGAGGCGTACCTGGCGACCGGTCGGCTCGAGGACGCGGCGCGGGCGCACCTGGTGTCCTACCGGGTGGTGCGCGGGACCCCGCAGGGCCGGTCGGCGCTGCACGCGCACCTGCGGTTCTGCGCGATCACCGACAACGCCGCGCGCGGCATGGAGATCCTGTCCGACAACCTCGACGTGCTCGCCGACCCGCCGAGCCCGAAGGTGCTGCAGGAGTTCGCGGCCGCGGCGGCGCTGCTGCTGAGCCGGGTGCCGGACCGCGCGGACCACCGCTTCACCGTCGGCGAGGTCGAACTCGACGGCGAGGCGCTGCGGGTGTTCTGCGTCGAGGAGGCCACCGCGACGGCGGCGGCGTTCGACAAGCGCAACGGGACCGGAGCGGTGAGCGGGCGGGTGCGCACGACGTTGGAGCTGGCGGACGTGGGGCCGGTGCTGGTGGCGGTCCCGGGTGCGGTGGCGGCGGCGGTACCGGCGGCGGTATCGGTGGCGGCGGCGGACTCGCCTGCCGTCGACCAGGTGTCCGCTGCGGAGTTGGCGTGTGCGGCTGTGGAGTCCGGCCAGGTCCTCACCGGGGTGCGACTGCTGGGTGAGGTGCGGTCCGGGGCGGACCTGCCTGTCGGGCTGGCTGCCCGGGTCGCGGCGCACCAGCAGCGGTTCCAGCGGGTGGAGGATCCCGCGGTCGCCGCCGAGCAGATGCTGCGGCACCAGGCGCGGCTGTCCGAGGCGGGTGAGCCGGTGATCGCCGCCCGGGTCCACCACCTGCTGGCCGGGCTGTGGCGGATGGCGGGGCAGCCCGACCGGGCGATGGACCACGCGCAGCTCGCCATCGCCGAGGGCACGACGCTGGGCGACGCGATCACGGTCATCTACGGCCACCTCGCCACGGTGGACCTGCTGACACCGGACGACCCCGTGGCCGCGAGCGCGTCCCTCGACCTCGCCGAGGAGGTGGCCACGACCTCGGCGCCCGAGTTCCTCGGCGCGGTGCGGGACGCGCGCGCGGAGATGCTGGCGAACGGCGGGGACGTGCCCGGGGCGCTGGCGATCGTCGAGGGGTTGCTCGACGGGGTGGGCACGTGGCCGGAGTCGACGGTGTTGCGGTTGACGGGGCACCGCGCGCGGCTGCTGGCGAACCTCGGTCGGCTGGACGAGTCGGCCGAGTGGTTCGACCGGTTGGTGGCCCGGTGCCGCACCAGCCCCGGGCCGTGGCTGGCTGATTCGCTGCTGCAGTACGCGGTCCTCATCGACCAGAGCGGTACCGCCGCCGACAACCTGCCAACACTGCTGGACGCGGCATCGGCGGCACGGACGTACCTGCCCGCTGTCGGCGCCGCGCAGGCGTGCCTGCACCTGTCGGCCGGGTACCTGGCCACCGGCCGGGCCCTGGAAGCCGCCGAATCCCTGGAAGAGGCCCTGCGCCTCGTACCGCCTTCCGCCACCGAGATGCTCACCGAGATCCACTACCGGCTCGCGATGGCGTGCCGGGCCCTGGGTGAGCACACCCCCGCCGAGACGCACCTGTCCGCTGTGATCGCCACCTCACCCACCGATGACGCGTTCCTCGGCCACCTCTTCTACCAACTCGGCGAAGTCCGCATGGGCCTCGGAGCCCTCCCGAACGCCGCGACGGCCTTCGAGGACTCCGCCACCCACTGGCGCAAAGCCGACAACCCCGTTGCGGCCAGCGAGTCCCTCGTGCAACTCGCCCACGCCCGAGGCCTGGTAGACCTCGAAGCAGGCCTCGCCCACCTCGACGAAGCCGAATCCCTAGCCGCCAACTCCGACGACGCCCTAGACCACCTGGCAGACGCAGCGGGCTTCCGCGCGGCCCTGTTGGCCCACCACGAACACTACGAACAAGCCCTAGAAGCCAACGCCGCCGCCGAAAAACTCGCCGTCCGCCTGGGAAACCAGGATTGGCACGCCTTCCTGGCCTGCCGAGCCGCCCGCCTCCACCTGGACTTGGACGACCCCACCACGGCTGAATCCGAAGCCCGCCGAGCTACCGCGCTGCTCAGCGAGGAGCCGGACCCGCAGACCTTGGGCGTGGTGCTGGGGACACTGGCCCGCACCTTGGAGGAACAGGGCAAACCAGTGGAGTCAGACCCCCTGGTCCAGTCCCTAACCCTTCGCCTGGAAAACGGCTAGCGACTCACCCACCCGGGCCGCCCGAACTCCTCGTTGAACACAACGACATCAGCGTGATCAGCCGGACGGTCCTTGGCGTAGTAAAACTCCTGAGCCGGGATATACCGCTCCCGCCAGGACCGCTCGATCTCGCCTACCCCCGCACCCCGCTCCAGCGCCCGCCCCACCGTCAACTCAAGCGGTACAGACACGAAGATGCTCATCTCCCACCGAGCAACGAGCTCCGGCCGCAACAGGAACACCCCGTCAAACAACAGCACCGCATCCGGCGGCGCTGTGAACTCGCCACCCCCCACCGTCCGCCGAACCCGGCGGTCTCCCCCAGGCCCCATCGGATCCAACAAGAACCGACAAACCCCCACCCAATCATGGGCGTCGAAGTAGCACCCCTCAGCTGAGTAGCGCCCCCGCCAATACCGGCGTTCCACTGGAACCATGAAGTCATCCACACAAGCCCGGATGACCTGCCGCCCCCGCTCCCGAAGACCCTCCCCAACCTCATCAGCCAGGGTGGTCTTGCCCCCAGCGGGCGGCCCATCGACAGCGACCCGGATCGGGTGAGAAGCCTTGCGGGAGTCGATGCCTGCGACCAGGTGGCTGATGAGCTCCGCCCGAGTTCCTCGATTCACCTGCCACCTCTCACAAACGCGGACACTGGGCTGCGGAAGCGGGCGACCCCAGAACGGTGGTAGCAACTCCGACCACGACCACAATGCTGGCCACCGGACACCCGGAAGCCGCCGGTGCCATTCCAGCCCACCGAGCCAGCCCGGCCAACCCAGCCCGCCGAGTCAGCCCCGCCAGCCCGACCACTGGACTGAGGAGCCGCGCGGTTTCCGGACAGGGGATCAACTGTCTATTCAAGCGGCGATTTGTTGGTTCTTGTGTTCGATGTATACCTCGTGCGGTGGGCGGTAGCCTATCGCTGAGTGAAGTCGTCGGCGATTATACCAGAACTCGATGTAGCGAGTGATGTGCTGCCGGGCTTCGTCTCGGGTGGAGTAAGCCATCCGGTTGACGCATTCGTTTTTGAGTGTGCCGAAGAACGATTCGGCCATCGCGTTGTCGAAACAGATTCCGGTTCGCCCTGCTGATTGCTTCAACCGGAGGCTGGTGAGGACGTTGTGGTACTCGGTGGACATGTAATTGCTGCCGCGGTCGCTGTGAAATATCGCACCGTCGGCGAGTGGGCGGTTTCGGGCCGCGTTGCGGATAGCGCGGCTGATGAGCGGTGTCTGGTAGTTGTCGTCCATCGCGTAGCCGATCACTTCTTTCGTGCAGCAATCCAGCACGGTGGCCAGGTAAAGCCAGCCTTCCATCGTGGGAACGTAGGTGATGTCGCCGACCAGCTTGCGTCCCGGCGCGGGCGCGGTGAAGTCACGGCCGACCAGGTCGCCCACCGGCGCGGCCGCCGCGGTGGTCAGCCCGAACCGCCGGGGCCTTGGCTGGCAGGGAACCAGCCCCAGTTCACGCATGAGGTGCCGGACCAGTTCAACACCCACGCACACGCCTGCCCGCCGCAACTGGGCATGGACCCGCCGGTGGCCGTAAGTCGAGTCCGAGGCCTCGAACGCGTCCCGGATAAACGCTTTCAGCTCCTCTCGCCGTCGCGCGGTGGCCGATTCCGCCCGGCCGCGCCATTCGTAGTAGCCGGACCTGGAAACGTCGAGCAGTCGGCACATGAACAGGACGGGATACGCGTACTTCGCAGGTTCAAGTCGCATCGTTTCGATGAACTCGTACTTGCTGACTACTCGGCATCCTTCGCGAAGTACGCTGCGGCTTTTTTCAGGAAAGACACTTCCATCTCGAGTTCGCGGTTACGGCGTTCCAACTCTCGTAGTCGCGCTCGTTCGTCCGTTGCCAACGGCTCCGACACGGCGACGGCCGAGTCCGCGCCTTGTTCCCGCTCATAGCTCCGCACCCATACACGCAGTGTCTCCGAGTTCATATTCAACTCTCGCGCCGTCTCGGCGATCGGCCGTTTCGACCGCAACGCCATCTGAACTGCTTCCTCACGAAACTCCGGCGAGTACGGACTCCGATGGGCCACGTGCACTCCCTCAACTTCCCGACAGGACAATCTTACTGGGTTCCTGTCCGGAAACCTCGAGGCCCCTCAGGACACTCGGACCCTCCGGTGCCAGATGCTCGATGGGGCGGACTTGGTTTGTGTGGGGTGGCGGTGCCCGTAGCGTTGTGCGCTGCAGGGCCATGCTTTTCGGCCCCAGCTTTGCGGTCCTGCCACGGGTAGCGCAGGGGCCCCGCGCAAACCAAGTTCGCCCCATCGAGCACACCCCACCCACCACGATCCAGCGCAATGCCGAAGGCGAGCCGACCCCGGAAGCCGCTGGTGCCAACCCAGCCCCCGAGCCAGCCCCGCCACCGCTCCAGAAGCCGCCCACACACTGCTCGATGGGCGGACTAGGTTTGTGTGGGGGGGTTCGCCCCATCGAGCACACCCACACCCCACGGACCGGCGCAATGCCGCAGGCGAGGCGTCCACCGAAGATCATCCGATTCAGAAGCCCCCGATACACACCCTACCGAGGCACACCGACAAACCGGGCGCGCCAGCGGGAGCCTGTGGACAGCCAAACACGTTGTGGACAAGTGCTAGAACGGGATCTCATAGTGCACCGTCTGGAACCGCTCCACATCCCCGTCCCGCGCATCACACACCTGCTTCGCCACCGACCCCCAGAACGCCTCCGCCCCCTCCACCCGCGCATCCGTGTGCAGGTACAACACCTCATACCCCCCAACCCCAGCCACGAACCGCACCGCCTCCCCCACCAACCGCCGCGCCAACCCCCGCCGCCGGTGATCAGCCCGCACATACACCCGAAACAACTGCGCTGTCCGATCAACCGGATACCGAGCCACCAACCACGAAGGATGCGGCGGACTCACCGGCGCCACAGCACGAACCCCTGTGGTAGCAACGATCTCATCACCGAGAGCGGCCACGAACAGCGCATGCCGGGGCGAACGCAAGTACACAGCTTCCGGATCGATCACGTCCTCGTGCCAGCGCGGGTTGTAGCCGTAGCCGAGATCGCGGTACAAGGTGTCCAGCATGACTGAGCGGGCACCGGGTAGGTCCTCGACAGCGGCTGGGCGGATTTCGTAGGTCATGGGGTCCTCAATCGGCCTTCGTGGAGGGTCATCACCCGGTCGGCCAGGTGGGTGGCGACGGTGTGGTCGTGGGTGATGAGGATCAGGGTGAGGGCTTGGGCGTCGCGCAGCGCGGTGAGTTGGGCCAAGACGCTCTGGCGGGTGACGGTGTCCAGGCCGGTGGTGATCTCGTCGCAGACCAGGACTTCCGGGGAGGCCAGAACGGCTCGGGCCAGGGCCGCGCGGTGCAGTTCACCGCCGGAGAGGGTGGGGGGTAAGCGGCGAGCAGTGGCCTCGTCAAGGCGAAATGAGGCCAGGACGGACAGGGCGGCCGCACGGCTGTCTTGAGTGGACATTCCTCTCAGCAGCACGGCGGTGCGGGCCACCTGGTCGAGCACGGGGCGGCGGTGGTCGAAGGAGGCTCGCGCGTCCTGGAAGACGTACTGGATGGCGGCGAGGTCGTGGCGGGGGCGGGAACGCAGGGTTCGAGCCAGCGGACGGCCGTCGAGGGTGATGGTGCCGGAGGTGGGTGGGTGCAGGCCGACGACGCAGCGGGCCAGGGTGGTTTTTCCGCTGCCGGACGGGCCCATCACGGCGAGGCACTCCCCTGTGGACACTCGCAGGTCGATGCCGTGCAGAGCGGTGGCCTTGCCGTGGTGGGCGACCAGGTTCTCGACCCGCAACCGCTCAGAGCCGGTGGCGTCATCAGCCGCCGCGCGGATCGGGTCCACCAGAAGTGCGCGGGTGTAGGGGTTCCGGGGGTTGGTGAGGACCTCGGCCGCCGGGCCGGATTCCATCAGCTTGCCCGCGCGCAGTACGACGACGTGGTCGGCGAGTGCGCGCACGACGTCCATGTCGTGGCTGAGCACCACCAAGGCCACCCCGCGCTGGGCCAACCGCCCGAACTCACCGACGACCTCGTCTCGGGTTTCCCTGTCCAGGCCGGTGGTCGGTTCGTCGGCGACCACGACGGCGGGCGAGCCGAGCAGCGCTTGCGCGAGCACGAGCCGTTGCTGCTGGCCGCCGGAGAGCTGGTGCGGGTAGCGGTCGAGCAGCGACCTCGGGAATCGGGCCGCGTCCACCGCTTGCTCCACAGCGGACACCGACGCGAGCTCGCGCAACACCGAACCCACGCGGCGAACGGGGTTCAGGACCGCCCCGGGGTGCTGCGGCACGAACCCTGCGCGCCCCCGCACCTTCACCTCCCCGGACACCTCGGCGCCCGCCGGGTACTCCCCCAGCAACGCCAGCCCGGTCGTCGTCTTGCCGCTGCCCGAGGCCCCCACGATCGCCAGCACCTCACCCGCGCCGACCTCGAACGACACGCCGTCGACCAAAGCGCGTCCCACGGTCACCCGCAGGTCGGTCACCGTCACCACGCTCATCGGCGCACCGCCCGGTCGAACACCAGGTTCACCCCGACCGACCACGCGATGATCAGCGCCGCGGGCACCACCACCGCCGACGGCACCAGGAACAGCCCCGCCTGGTTGCGGTCGACCATGACCGCCCAGTCCGCCGCGTCCGGCGCCACCCCGACGCCGAGGAAGCTCGCCGACGCCACCAGGTACAGCGCCGCGGTGATCCGCACACCGAGGTCGGCGACCAGGGTCGGCGCGACCGCGGGCACGACGTACCCGAACGCCAGCCGCCACCGGTTCTCGCCTTGCAGTCTCATCGCCTCCAACGCGGGTCTGCTCGACACCTCCAACGCCGCCGCGCGCGCCACCCTGGCGATGTCGGGCACGGTCACGACCGCCACCACGAGCACCACGGTGGTGTAGCCGTGCGGGGCGATGCCGGCCACCAGGATCAGGACCAGCAACGACGGCACCGCCAACACGATGTCCAGCGGCCGCATCAGCAGTTCGTCCAGCCACCGCCGTCGGGCCATCGCGGCGACGAGCGCCAGCGGCACCCCCACCGCGTACGACAAGCCCGTCGCGATCAGCGCCACCAGCACCACGGTGCGCCCGCCGAGCAGCACCTGGTGCAGGACGTCCCGCCCGACGAAGTCCGTGCCGAGCAGCCCGGCGTCCACGAACGCCCGCCCCCTGCGCACCTCGTCGGGCACGAAGAACGGCCCGAGGACAGCGATCAGCAGCGGTACGACGAGCAACACCACCCCGAGGCCGAGCCGCCCCTTCACGCGGCGCTCCCCGCCCTGGGCGCAAGCCGGAACGCGGCCACGTCGGCCAGCAGGTTCACCAGCACGGTCGTCACCCCGAACAGCACCGCGAGCCCTTGCACGACCGGCATGTCCCGCCCGGCGACCGCGTCCACCAACGACGTCCCCAGGCCGGGGATGACGAACACCGCCTCCACCACGATGACCCCACCGAGCAACCAATCCGTCGTTCGAGCCAGCTGCTGCACCGCGGGCGCCAAGGCGTTCGGCAGCGCGTGCGCGTAGTCCACCCGCGCGCGCGACAGCCCCAGCCTGCGCGCGTGCCGCACGTAATCCGACGCGAGGGCATCCACCATGGCCGCGCGCACCAACCGCGTCACCGCGCACAACGGACGGGCCAGCAACACGAGCACTGGCAGCACCAACACCGCCGGGTCCGCCAACGGATCAGCGCCCAGCGCGGTCGGCGGCAACCACCCCAGTCGCACCCCGAACAACGCCACCAGCACGATCGCCAGCGCGAACTCCGGCACCGCGTGCAACCCGATCGTCACCGCCGTGACCACCCGGTCGGCCCGGCCACCTGCCCGGCGGGCCACGAACACCCCGAGCAGCACCGACGACGGCACCAGCAGCAGCATGGTCAGCCCGGCGAGCAGGAGCGTCGTGGGCAGCCCGTCGGCGAGGAACTGCGCCACCGGTCTGCCCGACACCAGCGACTCGCCGAGATCACCGCGCAGCAGCCCGAGGAACCACTCGCCGAACCGGGTGACCAGCGGCTGGTCGAGCCCCATGGCGGCGCGGATCGCCTCGACCCGCGCCGGGTCCGGGTTGTCCCCGGCCAGCGCGACCGCCGCGTCGCCGGGCAGGGCCTCCACCAGCAGGAACACCGCGACCAGCACGGCGAGGACCTGGACGAGACCCAGCAGCAGCCTGCGGCCGGTGTACCGGCCCAGGCTCACCGCAGCCACACGCGGTCGAACCTCGCCCAGTCGAGGCTGTTGGCGGGGGCGGTGAGCACGCCGTCGACCGCCGCCGAGGTGCCGACCACCCAGTCCGCGAAGCCCCACACCAGGTAGCCGCCCTCGGCGTGCAGGGTGCGTTGCATCTCCCGGTACACCGAGTCCCGCGCCGAACTGTCCAGTGTGGACACGGCCTTGTCGTACATCGCGTCGAACTCGGGCCGGGCCCACTTGGTGACGTTGGTGGTCGACTTCGACAGCAGCCGCTGCGACACGTGCGACTCGATCGGCATCGCACCAGAGCGGAAGCTCGACAGCGAGCCGTTCTTGAGCGTGTCGGCCCAGAAGGTGTCCTTGTCCCCCACCGCGACCTCGATGGTGATGCCCGCCTGCTTGGCCTGGTCGGCGAACACGGTCGCCGCCTCGACGAACCCGGTCGCCGCCTCCGAGGTGTTCAGCGGGACCTTCAGGCCCTCCGCGCCCGCGCGCTTGATCAGGAACCGCGCCTTGTCGAGGTCGCGGGTGCGCTGCGGGATGTCGTCGGCGTAGTGCAGGTACCCCTTGCCGTACAGGTCGTTGGCGACCTGGCCCGAGCCCGACAGCACCGACTCGACCAGCTGCGGCCGGTCGGCGAGCAGGAACATCGCCTCGCGCAGGTCGCGGTTGTCGAAGGGCGGCCGGTCGACCTTCATCGCGAAGGCCTGGATCCCGCTGTTGGGCGAACGCAGGATCTTGACCCGGCCGCCCGCCTCGTGTGCGCGCGCGGTCACCGGGGACAGGTCGTGCGCGTACTCGACCTGTCCGGCCAGCAGCGCGTTGACCCGCGCCGACTCCTCGTTGGCCAGCACGAACTCCAGCTCGTCGAGGTGCGCGGCGCCCTCCCAGTAGCCCGGGTAGCGCTTGAGCAGCGTCGAGCGGCCGGGCGCGAACGAGACGAACGAGAACGGGCCGGAGCCGACCGGCTTGGTGAAGTCCTCTGTGGACTCCGGGGTGATGTACGCGGAGAAGGTGGCCAGCACGTTCGGGAACTCGACGTAGGGACGGCTGAGGGTGAACTCGACGGTCCGGTCGTCGACCGCGCGGCTGGCCTTGAGGTCGATCACCGCGAGGCTGGCCTTCGCGCGGAAGGCCCGCTTCGGGTCGAGGATCCTGGCGTAGCTGGCCAGGACGTCGGCGGCGCGCACCGGTCTGCCGTCGTGGAAGGTCGCTTGCCGCAGGGTGACCCGCCAGACGGAGGCGTCCGCGTTCGGCTCCCACTTCTCGGCGAGCCGGGGCACCGGGGTCAGGTCGGCGCCGAAGTCGGCGAGCTTGTCGTACAACGCCTTGGCGCGGGCCGCCTCCACGAACAGACTCGCCATGTGCGGGTCCAGGACCTCCTTGGCCCCACCACCGGCGAACGCCGCCCGCAGCCTGCCGCCCGCTCGGGGTCCGGACGCGGCGGGCTCGGTGGACGCGCAGCCCGCGAGGGCCAGACCACCGGCGAGAGCGAGGAAACCACGACGGCGCAGGGTGGGGAACGGGTCGGACACGGGAGCCTCCGGGGTGACTAGCGGGGACGGGAGCGGGCGACCAGGTGCAGGCGGTCGCCGGAGAGGGCGCGGGACAGGGTGGCGTCGGCCGTCCACGGCGGGTCGGTGCGCGGGCCTGGCTCGTCGAACAGGGCGAGCACCTCGAACCCGGCGGACTCCAGGTGCGCGCGCAGCTCCAGCGGGAACAGCAGCCGCCATGCGGTTTCCTCCACCAGCGGGTCGACCTCGCCGGTCCATGTCCACTCGCGACACCGGCGCAGCAGCTGGTTGGCGTGATCGATCCATAACCGGGTGCGGGCGGTGTAGGCGACGCCGTCCCAGCAGACGGTGCGGGTGGTGACCTCGTTGAGCAGTTCGGTGTTGCCGAGGAAGAAGGCGCCGTTGCGCATCTCGGCGATCAGCAGGCCACCGGGTTCGAGGTGCGCTCGGCAGCCGTCGAGGAAGGCCCGCAGGTCGGTGTTGGTGTGGCAGTAGAGCAGCGCGCTGTCCAAACAGGTCACCACGTCCACGGTGGTGTCGAGGTCCATCGCGCGCATGTCGGCGTGCCGGAAGTCCACGCCGGGGTGGCGGGCGGCGGCGAACTCCAGCATCGCCGGCGACAGGTCCACGCCGGTGACCTTGTACCCGAGCCCGGCGAGGTACCCGGCGTCGCGACCGGTGCCGCAGCCCACGTCCAGCACCCGGGTCCCGCCGCCGAAGCGGGTGACGAGGTCGTGCGCGAAGCGGGCGGCGAGGTGCTCCGGGTCGGGGAAGCGCCGCTCGTAGAGCTCGGGGTTGTCGGTCAGGAAGTTGCCCATGTCGCCGTCCTCTCCGGAATCCGCGTGGTCGCCGCGCAGAGCACACCGACGGCGGCACACACCAGGCACGCCCACCAGCCGCCCGCGTCGCTCACCCACCCCACCAGCACCGTCGTCACCGCGGCGACAGCGCCGGAGACGAGGTAGAAGACCCCGAAGTACGTGCCGGTGACCCGTTCCCCGCCGAACGCGGGCACCAGCTCGTAGACGAACGGCTGCGCGATCATCGTGCCGATCGCCAGCCCCAGCACCGCGATGACGACCCCGGGGACCGCCAGCACGGGCCACAGGTAGGACAGGGCGGGCGCGAGGAACCCGAGACCCATCACCAGCAGCCCGCAAGCGATCGCGCGCTGCCGGGAGGCGTTGGCCAACCGCCGCGTGATCCGCACCTGGCCGACCAGGGTGACCACAGTGGACAGCACGAACACACCCGCGACGCTGCCCGCCCAGCCGGTCGCCCGGCTCGCCTCGAACGGCAGCACCAGGTAGAGCTGGTTCTGCGACGAGAAGATGCCCGCGGCGGCGAGGGTGAACACCATGAACGGTCGATTCGCCAAGCACGCCTTGACATCGGCGAACACCGAGTTCGGCGCGGGCGGTACGGCGCGCGCGGGCAGCACCAGCGCCTGGATGACGGTCAGCAGGGCGAAGATGCCCGCCGCCACCGCGGCCGAGAGCCGGAAGTCGACCAGCAGCAGGACACTGCCCAGCACCGGACCGAGCAGCGCGCCCGCTTGGGCGTAGACGGAGAACAGCGCAAACGCTTCCGCGCGCCGTTCCGGTGGTGCCTCCACGGCGATGTAGGCGCGGACGGCCGGGTTGAACAGCGCACCCGCCACCCCGCTGAGAACCGCTGCGGCGATCAGGACCGCGGGCGAGTCCCCGACCGCGAAGAGTCCGAACCCGACAGTGCGGACACCGCAGCCCGCGATGATGACCCCGCGCACGCCGAGCCGGTCGGCCGCGGTTCCGCCGAGCAGGAACAGGCCCTGCTGGCTGAGGTTGCGCACGCCGAGCACCACGCCGACCAGGGCGGCGGACAGGCCCAGGTCCTCGGTCATGTGCATCGCCAGGTACGGGATGAGCAGGTAGAAGCCGGTGTTGACGCCGAACTGGTTGACCAACAGCACGCGCACCGGCAGGGGGAAGGACCTCACCGGCGCGCCACTCCCCAGCCGGGGCCGCCGCGCAACCGCAGCACACCGTCGTCACCGCCGAGGCCGGTCCACGGGTCCTCGGCCAGCAGCAGGTGACCGTCGAGGTCCAGCCACCGCGCGTGCCCGCTCAGGTGCACGGCGGGGGCCAGCCCCAGCGAACTGGACACCAGGCAGCCGAGCAGCACGTCCAACCCGGCGGCCTTGGCCGCTTCGATCGCGGCGAGCGCCTGCGTTGGCCCGCCGAACTTGGCGAGCTTGATGTTGACCCCGTCGACGACACCCGCCAGGTCGGTGACGTCCTCGACGGTCGTCACGTCCTCGTCGGCGACCACCGGGATCGGCGACCGGGCGGTGACCCAGGCCAACTGGTCGCGTTGTCCCGGCGCGATCGGCTGCTCGACGAGCTCCACCCGCGACGGCGCGACCGCGTCGAGCAGCCGGACCGCTTCGTCGGCCGTCCAGCCGCCGTTGGGGTCGAGCAGGATCTGGGCTTCGGGCACGGCAGCGCGCACCTCGGCGACCCTGGCCACGTCGTCCGGCGCCCCCGCCTTGACCTTGATGACCCGGAAACCCTTGGCAGCCAACGCCGCGGCGGCCTCACCAGCCGGGACACCGAGTCCGACCGTGCGCGCGGTGGGCTTGTCCACCCACCGGGGAAGGCCGAACAGCTCGTGCGCCGGGACCCCGGTGCGCACAGCCGCGAGTTCCCACAGGGCGGCGTCCACCCCGGCCCGCACACCCGGGTGCAGCGTGTTCCACAGCCGCTCGTCCGGCGTCCAGTGCTCGTCGGTGAGCGTGGCGGCGACCGAGGCCAGCTGGCTGGTGATCGCCGCCTTGTCGAGTCCGTAGTAGACACTGGTGATGATCTCGCCGCGGCCCACGGCGCCGTCGTGCGACAGGCTGACCTCGATCGCGTCCCGCTCGGTCATCACCGACCGGGAGATGCGCAGCGGTTCGGCCAGCCGCAACGTCGTGCGGGCCCAGTCCAGCCTCATGCCGGGACCCCGAGCGGATCGGCCACGACCGCGCACCGCGACCACCGGCTCAGCGGCGCCGCGGCCGGGTCGGCGACCTCGACCGGGTGCCCGCACGGGCGGCCCAGCAGCCCCCGCGCCCGGCAGAACTGGTCGTCGAAGATCGAGTCCAGGTATCGGTGCACCCCGTCGGGGAACACGGTCACCACGACCGCCGCCGGGTCGACCCTGGCCACCCACGCGGCGACCAGCGCCACCGCGCCGGTGCTCCAGCCACCGCTGACGAACCCGTCGCGGGCCAGTCTGCGGCAGGCGTCGACGACCTCGACCGGACCGAGCCAGTGCACCTCGTCGAACTCGCGGTAGGCGACGTTGCGCGGGTGGATGCTGCTGCCCAGCCCGCGCATCACCCTGGGCAGCGCGGGCTGCCCGAAGATCGTCGAGCCCACCGCGTCGACCCCGATCAGCCGCACGCCGGGCCGGTGCCTGCGCAGCTCGGCGGCGATGCCCGCGCTGTGCCCGCCGGTGCCGACGCTGCACACCAGGACGTCGATGCGGTCGAGGTCGTCGATGAGCTCGCGGGCGAGGGCCGCGTACCCCGCCGGGTTGGCCGGGTTGTTGTACTGGTCGGGCCAGTAGGCGCGGGGGACCTCGGCCAGCACCGCGTGCAGCCGGTCGAGCCGGGCGCGCTGCCAACCACCGCTGGGGTGCGGGTGGGCGACCACCTCCAGGCGGGCGCCGTGCGCGGTGAGCAGCGCCCGCATGCCGGGCTCCAACTCGTCGTCGACGACCAGGATCACCGGGTGGCCCAACGCCTGCCCGGCGAACGCCAGCCCGAGACCGAGGGTGCCGCTGGTGGACTCGACGACCGGCGCGCCGGGCGCGAGCCTGCCGTCCGACTTGGCCGCGAGCAGCATCGACGTCGCCGCACGGGCCTTCATCCCGCCGGCGCCCAGGCTCTCCAGCTTCGCCCAGAACCCGCCGTGCGGGTGCGGCAACGGCGTGGTGACTCGGGCCAACGGGGTGCCGCCGACGAGGTCGAGCAGTTCCGGCCTCACCGCGGCACCCGGTACCGGTGCAGCACGGTCGGACCGCCGTCGAGCCAGAAGAACGGGTACGGCTCGGCGCAGATCGCCGCGATGCCGTCGAGCCGGGGCAGCACCGCGCTCGCCGTCTGCGCGAACATCACCAGCGGCACACCGCGCGCGGCGGCCTTGTCCCGCAACGCCTCGAAGGTCCCGTTCCCCACCGTCATCCCGGTCGCGAGCACGGCGTCGCACCCGTCGAGGTCGGCGTCGTCGGTGATCGGCTCGCCCCACTCGGTGGTGCCGCCGCGCAGGTCGCACGGCCGGTACCGCACGCCGCGCTCGCGCAGGTGGTGCAGCAACGAGTTCACCACGCCGACCACGAGCACCCGCTGCCCGCGCTGGGCACCGAGCAGGTCGACCACGAAACCGGCCCTGGTCAACGACTTCTCCAGCGACGTCCCCGCCGGGACCCGCACGCTGTCGGTGGCGTGCTCCTCGTGCGGCCGCGCCGCCATGAGGTACGCGTCCAGCGCGGCCACCCGCACCGCGAGGTCCGGGTGGTCGAACAGGGCGTCCACTGTGGATCCGACGCAGTCCTGCACCAGGTCGTCGTCCACCGCGCCC
This sequence comes from Actinokineospora baliensis, assembly GCF_016907695.1. Taxonomy (NCBI): domain Bacteria; kingdom Bacillati; phylum Actinomycetota; class Actinomycetes; order Pseudonocardiales; family Pseudonocardiaceae; genus Actinokineospora; species Actinokineospora baliensis. The sequence goes on from NZ_JAFBCK010000001.1 coordinate 6,212,657, forward strand.
GGTTCCACCGCGCACGACCCGACCGCCTTGCCGACGCGCAGGCTCAGCACGTGGTTGCGGTACCCGGTCCCCCGCGTGCTGTGCCGAACACCTTGGCGCGTCACGAATCCGACGCTGACCTCGGCGTCGAGCGCCCCGAACCGACCGAGGCGCGCCTGGTCGATGAGCTCGTCGACGACGCTCATCCCGCGTACCGGACCTTGAGCCCGGCCACCAACTCCTCGACCCGCGCCCTGGCCCCGAGCCCGAACCGGTCCACCACCATGGCGTGCCCGAGGTAGGTGTTGTTGCTGGTCGGCTCCCCCGCCGCGTGACCGGCGGGTTTCACCGCCCACTCCACGACATCCGGTGCCGCGAGCGCGTCGACGCCGTCGATCTCAGCCACCACTCCCCGGTGCGGCGGCAGCAGGAACGCCACCGCGGCACTGCGCGCCCCGGTCGTGGCCGCCACCACCTCCGGCGTTTCCCCGAGCGCCAGGCGGGCGTGCAGCATCGGCAGGTCGACACCTGTGGTGCGCCGGACGAGTTCGGTGATCCGGTTGCCCGCCGGGCGCGGGTTGACCTCGACGACCTTGGGGCCGCGCGAGGTCAGCTTGATCTCGGTGTGCCCCACGACGCGGTCCAACCCCAGCGCCTCGATCGCCGCGACCGCGGTTTCGGTCACCAGCGCCGTTTCCGCCGCCGTGAGGTCGGCCGGGAACATGTGTCCACTTTCGACGAACCAGGGCGCGCCGACGATCGACTTGTCCGTCACGCCGACCACCGTCGTCTCGCCGTTGGCCGTGACCGTCTCGACGCTGACTTCCGGTCCGTCGAGCAGTTCTTCCACCAGGACAGCGGAACTGCGCACCTGTTGCCGCGCGTTGACCGGGAACCCCTGCAGCGCGCGGACCGCCTCGCCCAACTCGGTCTCGTTGGTGACCACCCGCACGAACATCCCCGCGCACAGGTCGACCGGCTTCACCACCACGGGGAACCCGATCCGCCGGGCCGCGAGCACGACCTCGTCCCACCCGCCGGTCACGGCGAACTCCGGACCCGGAACCCCCGCCCGGCCGAGGACCTCCCTCGTGAGGTCCTTGCGGCAGGCCCGTTCCACGGCTTCCGGTGCCGCGCCGGGCAACCCCAGCCGCTGCGCGATCCTGGCCACGGTCGGCAGGTAGTAGTCGCAGGAGCTGAACACGCCGTCGAACTCCAGGGCGCGGTGCAGGGCGGCGACGTGCTCGAGGAGGGGTTCGACGTCGTTGGTCTCGGCGGTGAGCACGTTGTCCGCGGCGAGCAGGGGGTGCGGGCCGGGGCCGGAGCGCAGGTAGTGCTGCAGGTCCCTGGTCAAGAAGCTGAACCGGTGACCGGCCTCGCGCACCGCCCTGGGCAGCAGGGTGCTCATCGCCCCGACCCAGCTCTCCACCATCAACAGGTGCCCCACGACGCTCCTCAGCTACCGACCCGACATCGGCCGCCAACGATAACCATTGTCGACAACCGCGTATAGATCAGAACTGTGCATATGTCGCGTGAGGACACCGCGCCCTAGCGCGGCGAGAAGAGGGTCGAACGAGGACTACGCGCGCCGCTGGTCCCGGGCGCTCGCGTACAGGCAGACCGCCGCGGCGGTGGCCAGGTTGAGGCTTTCCGCTCGGCCGTACAGCGGCACCTTCACCGCTTCGTCCACAAGCGACAACACCTCGTCGTCCAAACCGTGCGCCTCGCTGCCGAAGACCCAGGCGGTCGGCGCGGTCAGCTCCACGGTGTCGAGGTCCACCGAGGCGTGCCCGTCGGCGGCGACCAAGCGCAGACCCGCGGCCCGGCAGGCCGCCAACACGGCGGCCACGTCCCGGGACCGGGCCACCGGCAGGTGGAAAACACTGCCGGTGGACGCCCGAACGCACTTGCCGTTGTGCGGGTCCACGGTGTCCCCCGCGAACAGCACGGCCCCGGCACCTGCGGCGTCCGCCACCCTCGTCACGGTCCCGGCGTTGCCCGGGTCGGACACGCCCACCAGCACCGCCACCAGCGACGGTCCCCCGGACAACGCGGACGCGACGCTCTGGTCCAGCAGCGAGCACACCGCCACCAAACCCTGTGGCGACACCGTCTCCGACAGGCCATCGGCGGCCTTGTCCGTGACCTCGGAGACGGGGATCCCGAGCTCAGCGGCCCGGTCGAGCAGATCGGCGTTGCGCGCCGCGGCGGCCGCGGTCGCGAACAGCTCGTGGACCTCACCGAAGGCCAGCGCCTCGCGGACGGCCTGGCTGCCCTCGGCGAGGAAGCGGCCCGCCTTGTCGCGGCCCTGGCGTCGGGTGAGGGCCCGAGCGGCAGCGACCCGGGGCGTGCGTTCGGTGAACGGCACTGCCCCGGGTCGCTGGACGCGCGTGCTCAGGAAGCGGCCTTGCCCTGGGTACCCGCGTTCGCGCGGGCGATCTCCACCAGGGCGGTGAAGGCGGTGGGGTCGCTGACCGCGAGCTCGGCGAGGATCTTGCGGTCCACGTCGACACCGGCCACGCGCAGGCCCTCGATGAAGCGGTTGTAGCTCATGTTGTTCTGGCGGGCCGCGGCGTTGATCCGCTGGATCCACAGCTTGCGGAAGTCGCCCTTGCGGGCACGGCGGTCCCGGTAGGCGTAGTTGAGCGAGTGGAGCACCTGCTCCTTGGCCTTGCGGTACAACCGCGAGCGCTGGCCGCGGTAGCCGCTGGCGAGCTCGAGGGTCGTGCGGCGCTTCTTTTGGGCGTTGACCGCCCGCTTGACGCGTGCCACGGGGTCCGTCCTGTCGATCTAGTGGGCGCGCGGGCGCCCGGTGGTCAAGGGTGGGGTGGCCTCTAGCGGCCGAGCAGGCGGTTGAGCCGGGGGGCGTCGACCTTGGCGACCTCTTCGGTGCCCGAGAGCCTGCGGGTGACCACGCTGGACTTCTTCTCCAGCTTGTGGCGCAGACCGGCCTGCTGGCGGCGAAGCTTGCCCTTGCCGGTGATCCGCACGCGCTTGGCGGTCCCGGAGTGGGTCTTCATCTTCGGCATGTTCGATCCTCGTCGTCGTGCCGCCCGCGGGCGCGTGGGCACGCGGGCGGCATTCGGGGGGTTGAGCGCTGACCGGGGCGTCCCGGTCCGGTCACTCCTCGGCGCTGACCTCGGTGGTGGTCACCTCGGCGGTGCTCACCTCGGTCGGTTCCTCGGAGCCTGCTTCTTCGGAGTTCGCCGAGGTCGACTTCGGCTTCGGCTTGATGTTCTTGTGCGGCGCCAGGACCATGATCATGTTGCGGCCGTCCTGCTTGGCGGACGACTCGACGAAGCCCAGCTCCTGCACGTCCTCGGCGAGCCGCTTGAGCAGGCGGAAGCCCAGCTCGGGGCGGGACTGCTCGCGGCCGCGGAACATGATGGTGACCTTGACCTTGTTCCCGTGCTCGAGGAAGCGCACGACATTGCGCTTCTTGGTCTCGTAGTCGTGGGAGTCGATCTTCGGCCGGAGCTTCTGCTCCTTGATGACGGTGAGCACCTGGTTGCGCCGGGACTCGCGGGCCTTCTGCGCGCTCTCGTACTTGAACTTCCCGAAGTCCATGAGCTTGCACACCGGCGGGCGGGCCTGGGGAGCGACCTCGACGAGATCAAGATCCGCTTCCTGCGCCAGGCGGAGGGCGTCCTCGATCCGGACGATCCCGACCTGTTCGCCGTTGGGCCCGACGAGTCGGACCTCCGGCACGCGGATGCGGTCGTTGATGCGTGTCTCCGTGCTGATGGGGCCTCCTTGGTCCGATTGCTGCGTTCCGCCGTCCACCCCAGGGTGGGCGGGCGACGGCACACGTCCGTCTTCGCGACGTGCTCGGCACGTGAGGTCCCCAAAAACAGCTCGAGCCCCACTGCCAGGTGGCAGACGGGGCCCGCTTCCAACCGATTCGCCCGACGCACGCGTCGGGACACACCACAAAAACCACCAGGTCAGACCCGGTGGATCGCGGCAACCGGACCCGGCCGCCGTGAGGTGGCGCGGGTGGGAGCGGGGGCTCCACTTTGCCGCCCCCGAGCTAACGGGGGCTGGTCGCACGTGCAAGGGTAGCAGACCGTGAACGACGCTTCCGCCGCACCCGACCCGGCCACCTCGGACGACACCGACGACAACCTCCGCGAACTGGGCGACATTCCCAGCGTCGAGGTGATCAGCCGAGCCGCGGTCATGCTGATGTCGGCCGCCGCCGAGCGCCTCGGCCTGGCCGACCCCGACCCGCACACCAGCCCCCGCCGCGACCTCGACGAGGCGCGCAGGCTGATCACCGCGCTCGCGGGCCTGGTGACCGCCTCGGTCGAGTACCTCGGCCCGCACGCCGCCCCGATCCGCGACGGGCTGCAGTCGCTGCAGAAGGCGTTCCGCGAGTACTCCGCTTTCCCGGACGAGCCGGGCCAGGGCCCCGGCGAGAAGTTCACCGGACCGGTCCACTGATCGCGAACTCTATGACCACAAGGGTGACCGCGGGCACACCCGGGAGGAGGGTGGAACGACCGGATCCCCAGGGAGGCACCCGTGTCGGACGCCCGCTCACCCGCTGCCCAGCCACCTGATCCCCCCGACCGCACAGCACCGCGGCGCGACCGCACGCACCTGCTCTACGTGGCGGTGATCGCCGCCGTCGTGCTGGGGGTGGTGGTGGGGTTGGTGTTCCCGGCGGCGGCGAAGTCGTTGGCGCCGTTGGGGAGCGGGTTCGTGGCGCTGGTGAAGATGATGATCAGTCCGGTCATCTTCTGCACCATCGTGCTCGGGGTGGGCTCGGTCGCGAAGGCGAGCAAGGTCGGCCGGGTCGGCGGGCTGGCGCTGGGTTACTTCCTGGTGATGTCAACGGTCGCGCTGGCGGTAGGACTACTGGTGGGGAACCTGCTGCACCCCGGCGACGGGCTCCAGTTGACCGACGCGGTGCGCGGTAGCGGGGAGGCCCAGGTCAAGGGCGGCGAGTCGACGACCGGGTTCTTGTTGGGGTTGATCCCGACCACGCTGGTGTCGGCGCTGACCGGGGGCGAGGTGCTGCAGACGCTGCTGGTCGCGTTGCTGGTCGGGTTCGCGCTGCTGCTGATGGGGCGGTCCGGCGAGCCGGTCCTGCGCGGGGTCGGGCACCTGCAGCGGTTGGTGTTCCGGGTGCTCGCCATGATCATGTGGGCCGCGCCGGTCGGCGCGTTCGGGGCGATCGCGGCGGTGGTGGGGGCGACCGGGCTCGCGGCGCTCAAGAGCCTGGCCGTGATCATGCTGGGGTTCTACGCGACGTGCGTGCTGTTCGTCGTTCTTGTGCTGGGACCGCTGTTGTGGGCCGTGGCGCGGCTGAACCTGTTCTCCCTCTTGCGCTACCTGGGCCGCGAGTTCCTCTTGATCCTGTCGACGTCGTCGTCGGAGGTGGCGCTGCCTCGGCTGATCGCCAAGATGGAGCACCTGGGTGTCAGCAAGCCCGTCGTCGGCATCGCGGTGCCGACCGGGTACTCGTTCAACCTCGACGGCACAGCGATCTACCTGACGATGGCGACGCTGTTCGTGGCCAACGCGACCGGGGCGCCGCTGTCGGTCGGCGAGCAGTTCGCCCTGCTGGCGTTCATGGTCATCGCGGCCAAGGGCGCGGCGGGGGTCACCGGGGCCGGGCTGGCGACGCTGGCGGGCGGGCTGCAGTCGCACCGACCGGACCTCGTCGACGGCGTCGGGCTGATCGTCGGGATCGACCGGTTCATGTCCGAGGCGCGGGCTTTGACCAACTTCGCGGGCAACGCGGTGGCGACGGTGCTCATCGGGGCGTGGACCCGGGAGTGGGACCGCGACCGCGCCGTCGCGGTGCTCGCGGGCCGCCAACCGTTTGACGAGGCGACCCACTTGGACGCCGCGGCCGATCACGCTACGCGGGAGTCACCGCCACCGGGCGGCGCGGACTCGTCCGCACGGGCGAACGCACGGGAAGATGACCGTGAGGCGTAGCCTGGCCGCGCTGTCGTTCGTTGTACCGCGTGAGCCGCCCGCGACCGATGCCCCCGGTGCGGGCGGTTCGGCGTAGCGGGGCCCGATCCACTCCGTGCGTTGTACGGTTCTGATCATGACCTCTCGGTGGACCTTCGTCGCCGCCCTCGCCACCACCGGCGCCTTGCTGCTGCGGCACCCCGCGCCGCCGTCGCGGCTGTCGGGCTGGCTGGGGCCGGTGGGCGGGTGGGGCTGGCTGGTCCTGGGTGTCGCGGTGGTCGCTCTGGTGGCGCTGTGGCGGTTCCCCGGGCGCGCGTGGCCGTGGGTGCTGGTCGTCGGTGGCGCACTGAGCATGGCCGACGCGGTGCTGTGGGTGGACAACTGGCCGCTGCCACCGGAGGTCAGCGCCGCGACCCGGCTGCTCGTGGTGTCGGTGGTGACCTCCTCGGCCGCGGTCTTGTTGCTGCTCGGCGCGTTGGGCGGGGCCGCCCGGCTGCTGTCGGTGGGGCACCGGGCGCACGGCGCGGCGCTCGCGGGGACCGCGGTGGGGGCGTTCGCCGTGGGTGGACCGCTGGCGACATCGCGGTTCGAGCCGTCGATCTGGGACTTGGTGCCGTTCGTGGCCGCCGGGGTCGCGATTGCGGGCGCGGCGGGAGCAGTGCTGGTCAGCAGGCGGGACAACCGGGCCGCTGCGGGTCCGCCGTGGCTTCTTGTCGCCGGACTCCTCGCGGTGGCGTTAGGCGCGCTGCCCGAGCTTGATAGGCGTCTGACACTGGTGTCGCTGATCGCGTTGCTTGGCCTAGCAGCGCTCACCACCCTAAGAGCCACACTCGAAACCACTGCGCTCGTAGTGGTCGCCGTAGTAGGGATCGCGCTAGTGCGAGCCGGAGTGCAGCTCGACGGGCACCCTGTCGGCGCGCGACCTGCTTTCCTGGCGTGGGTCGCATTGGTTGGTGGCGTGTTGGTGTTCGCCGCGCTCGGGCTGAGTTCGGCGCGCGCGGTGGTGTTCGCGGCTGTGGCCGCAACGGCGGGGCTGACCCTGCCGGTGTTCGTCGACGACGGCGCCGGGTACGCGGTGGCGTTGCTCGCGGTGGGCGCGGGGCTGATCGTCCTGGTCGGCGCGGTCGTGGCCGATCGCTGCGAGGCGTCGGTGGCGCTGGTGGTGATGCTGGGGGTGATCGCGGCGCCCGCCGGACCGGCGGTGGACCTCTGGCTCGACGGCACTGTGCTGCTGGACAACAACCACCCGACCTGGTGGGTGACCCTGGCGTTGGTCGGCGCCGCGGCTCTGGTCGCCATCGGCGCTGTCGCGGACAAGTACACGACAGCGCCAACAGCCACCGGCTAGCGGAGAACGCCCGCGACCTTCTCCCACCGGACGAACTTGAAGTTCGTGCTCTCCCGGTCGTCGTTGGGCGTGTTCTCGCCGTCGTGCAGGACGAGCAGCCCGTGCGGGTAGTCCCGGCCGAGCGGGGTCGTGACAACGGCCGCGCCGTCGCTGTGCTGGACACCGTCCACAGTGGAGCCATCGGACACGGCGAACCCGCCGGTGCGGCGCGGGTACCCGTGGCTGATGTCGTAGGCGACGAACGTGCTGTCACCCTGGCTCGACGCCAGCAGCTGCTTGGCGCCGTTCTTGCCGTAGGCGATGGTCAGCCCCTCCGCGTCGGCGGTGAGGTAGCGACCGGCGGCAGACGACGGCGGCCCGGTGAAGGCGCACTCCTCGGTGGCCTCGTCATACACGGCGGGCCTGCCGAACTCGCGGACCTTGTCGACCAGGGTCGCCGAACCGAAGTGCCCGTTGCGCACCGGCACCCGCCACACACCGACGTCCTCCTGGGCGGCGTAGAGCACGCCGTCGGTCGGGTCGAAGACCATGCCCTCCACCTGCGGCCCCTCCCCCGGCTCGGCGCACGGCGTCCACGTGCCACCCGGGACCGCGAAGGTGGCCGGCAAATCCAGGGTGTCGACTCGGCGGTAGGTGATCCGACCGGCGCCGTCGTCGGCCAAGCGGAACACGCCGAGGCGCGTGTCGTGCCGCCTGCTGACGATCACCCACGGCGCACCGCCCTCGGGATCGGGCGCGACGGTCAAGCCGTAGGCGGTGCGCTGCTCGTCGACCTCGGCCTCGGTGGCGCTGAACGCGCGCGGCGGGGCGGCGGTGGTGACGTCGGCGAGCGCGCCGTCGCGGATCGCGTAGACCCGGATCCGGTCGCGGCCGCGGTCGGAGACCACGGCGAGGTCGAGGGTGCGGCGGCCGATCCGGGCACCTTGGACGACGTCGACGTTGTTGAAGCGGCCCGCCTCGGCGTCCGGGGTCGGCGCCTGCGGGGTCGCGATGTGCTGGACCTGCTTGCCGTGCAGGTCGAACACCGCCAGGCCGCCGTTCTTCAGCGTGCCGACGACGCGGCTGCGCTCCGGCCGCGCCCGGTCGACCCAGATGGCGGGGTCGTCGGCGTCGGCGTTGCCGCCTTCGTCGTCGTCGAAGTTGGGCGGCGTCTCCGCGCTGGCCCTGACCGTCGGGAGGTCAGCGGCGGCGGCGGGCAGCGCCAGCAGTGGGAGCAGGACCAGGGAGCCGAGGACGGCGGCGGTGCGCATGGGCGGTCATCCTGCCCACCGGCCTTGGCCGTACGGTGAACGCGGGATCACCAGATCGGGTGCACCAGCCTGCGGATGGGGGCGCCGCGGTGGCGCAGCCTGGCCACCGGCAGCCGGTCGACGCCGTGGCCGTAGCTGATCGGCTGCAGGTCCGGGCTGACCGCGCGGACCACCCGCAGCGGGCTGGTGGCCACGTCCGCGCTGGTCACGTCGACCACCGCGACCCGGATGCCCGCGCTGCCCAGGTGCCCGGCGAGATCGGTGACCGAGGTGTCGAACGCGGGCTCCGGCAGGTCGGCCAGGTGCGAGGTGCCGCCGCAGCGGAGCCGGTCGAAGGCCTCCATGCGGCTGGTCGGGAAGTAGTAGGCGGCGTGGTCGAGCATCTCCCGGACCTCACCCGCGTGCCGGGGCGGCCGGTGCCCCTCGCGCAGCAGACCCGCCAGGTGCGGCGCGGTCTGGGCGAGTTCGAGGACGGCCGACCGGATGGCGCCGCGCGGCGAGCGGTCGGCGCCGAGACCGACGGAGACCGCGGGCCACCGCCTGCCGTCACCGATCGCGAGCGCGACCGCGGTGGTGCCGTACGCGGAGGTCGGCAGCACGTACACCTCGACGGCCGGGCCCGCCTCCCGCAGCGCTTCGATCACGTCGACGACCTCGATGTCGAGGGTGTCGTCCAGTTCGACGTACCGGCCCTTGGCACCGGTCAGCCACGCGGACATCATCGCGTCGCGCTCGATCAGCTCGAGCGTCGCGCACACGGCGGCGCTGTCGGCGTCGGTGCCCGCGGCGAGACCGTTGGAGGTGCCCTGGCAGATGAGGTGCTCCTGCAGGAGTCCCATCGCGAGGTAGCTGAACACGGCGGGCACCCAGACGGGTTTGTCGGTGCCGAGCCAGGTGCCGCGCACCCACGGGTGGTCGATGCGCCGGTCGTAGGGCGCGTACGGGAAGCCGCGGCTGGTGTACTGGTCGGGCTCGTACAGCGGGAACTCGCGCGGGTCCAGCACCTCGCCCTCGAGGTCGGCGGCGCGCGCCCAGACGATCCGGTCCGGATCCGGCAGCGACGCCGAGTACCGCTCGATGGCCTCCCCCACCGCCGACATGATCGCGCCGTGCCGGGTCATGCCCTTGCCCCAGCCGATCGGCATCGCGCGGACCTCGGGCCCCACCACCACGTGCGGCGGCGCCGCCGTGCCCACGTACGGGCCGCCGGGCAGCGGTTCGCTCACGGAGATCCACGGGATGACACCGGTCAGCGGGTCGACCCAGCCCGCCAGCGCCTCCAGCAACGCCTCCGGGTCGTCCTCGTCATCGGGCAACCCGACGGTGGCGATCCCGTCCGCGCCACCGCACGAAGCGCACTCCGGCAACGGGATCACCTTGTGCCACAACGGCTCCCCGTCCCCGATCTCGACGACGTACCCGGCCAGCGCCTTGTCGCCCTCGAACGCGGCCCGCAGCATCCGCTCGAACACCCCGACCGCCGCGGCCGGGATCTTCCCCGCCCGCACCACCTCCGTCGCGTCCGGATCACCCGTAGGCGGCCTCCCGGCAGCGGCCGCGGTGCGCCGGGCCCGCGCGCACGCGGCACACCCCGGCTGCCCCGGGACGGCCAACGGACCGAGCTCGATCACCCCACCCTCAACGGCGACCGTCACCGCCCGCACCTTCGCGGCCCTCGCCACCCGCTCGAACGCCGAATCCTCACCCCGCACGACGGCTAGCCGGACACCGGTGCCCAAGGGAGCGCCGGACACCGCGACGCGTGAGCCGAACTCGCGGCGCAGGCAGTCCCGCAGGTGCCGATCCCAGTCCCGGGAGTCGACCGCCCCGCGCTCAACCTTCGGCACAACCATCAACCGGGTCGTCTGGTCCCCAGGACTCTCCGCCACAACCTGAGTCGCGTCAGCGGAGTCCCCACGGGCGGACGCAGAGCTCGCGATCACCACCTGGGTCTCGTCGACGGCCTCCTCGTCGGCACCCGCGACCACAGCGCCCACACCGGAAGCGGCCGCCGCCTCGCCGGACCGCACAACGGCCGAGCCCGCTACCCCACCGACAGGATCCGGTCTCACGACCGTCGAACCGCCGGACACAGCCGCGGCCTCTTCGATCTCAGGCGCCGCCTCGCCATCTGACCGCGCAGCGGCCGGGCCGACCCCACCGGCAGGGCCAGCGCCCATAGCCGGAGCCGCGGCCTTCCCGGAGGCGAGCACCACTCCGCCACCTGGCCGCGCACCGGCCGAACCCACCACCCCACCACCAAGATCCCGGCCCGCCGCCACCGAACCAGCAGCCACCTGGGTCTCGTCGGCCAAGTCCTCATCGCCTGCCGCGACCACGGTGGCCGCGGCAACGGGCACGATCACCGAACCGGGGGTCACCTGGGTCTCATCGGCCAAGTCCTCGGCGGACCGCACAACAGCCGAGCCCGCCTCATCACCGGCGGACGCAGAACCCGCGACCACCGCATCGGGAGTCACCTGGGTCTCGTCACCGGAGCCGGCACCGGCAGCCGCCGCATCCGCGGTGGCGGGCGCCGCCTCGTCCGACCGCGCCTCGTCGTCCGGCTGCATCTGATCATCGGACCGCACGGCGGGCGAGGCCACCACCCCACCGGCGGGTTCTGGTCCGATGATCACCGGACCGGGGGTCACCGCGGTGGTGTCGTCGGTCCCCTCCGGACCGGCGGGGTGGGGCTGTGGGGGCGCGGCGGGACCGGCGTTCTCACCCCGCACGCACCGGCCCCCTCGGGCCGAGGTGGTGCCTGCCCCGGGTCACCAGGCGGAAGTCGGCGGGGGCGGTGACGCCCTTGCGGGTGTCCCAGGCGCGCAGGGCCGGGCCGGCGTCGATGAGGGCGCGGGAGGCCGCGGTGACCCGGTGCGGCTTCACGACCCTGGCCTCGAGTTCGGTTGGCTCGATCAACACACGTCCTCCTCGCGCGACCCGCGACCTGTCGCGGCTACGAGGTAGGAGTCAGCATCCGCGACCGGGATACACCGTGTCCAGATGTCGTTTCCGCTGGTTACCGCAGGCGTACGCGCCGATGCCCGGCGTAGTCGCCGCCGGTGACCCAGGCCACCGGCGGCGCCGGGATCCTCACATCACGTGCGCGAGGAACTCCCCGGTGTAGCTGCCGTCGACCTTCACCACGTCCTCCGGTGTGCCTTCCGCCACAACGGTTCCGCCGCCGGAGCCGCCCTCCGGGCCCATGTCGACGATCCAGTCGGAACCCTTGATGACGTCCAGGTTGTGCTCGATGACGATCACCGTGTTGCCCTTGTCGACCAGGCCGTTGATCACGCCGAGCAGCTTGCGGATGTCCTCGAAGTGCAGGCCGGTGGTCGGCTCGTCGAGGATGTAGACGGTGCGGCCGGTGGAGCGCTTCTGCAGTTCGCTGGCCAGCTTCACCCGCTGCGCCTCGCCGCCGGACAGGGTCGGGGCGGGCTGGCCGAGCCGCACGTAGCCCAGGCCCACGTCGACCAGGGTGGCCAGGTGCCGGTGGATGGCCTTGATCGGCTCGAAGAACGCCGCCGCCTCCTCGATCGGCATGTCCAAGATCTCGGCGATGGTCTTGCCCTTGTAGTGCACCTCCAGGGTTTCCCGGTTGTACCTGGCGCCCTTGCACACCTCGCACGGCACGTACACGTCCGGCAGGAAGTTCATCTCGATCTTGATGGTGCCGTCGCCAGCGCACGCCTCGCAGCGACCGCCCTTGACGTTGAAGGAGAACCGGCCCGGCTGGTAGCCGCGCACCTTCGCCTCCGTGGTCGAGGCGAACAGCTTGCGCATGTGGTCGAACACGCCGGTGTAGGTGGCCGCGTTGGACCGGGGCGTGCGGCCGATCGGCGACTGGTCCACCTGCACCAGCTTGTCGACGTGCTCCAGGCCCTTGACCCTGGTGTGCCGACCGGGGACCTGCCTGGCGCCGTTGAGCTTGTTCGCCAGCACCGTGGCCAGGATGTCGTTGACCAGGGTGCTCTTGCCCGACCCGGACACGCCGGTGACCGACACCAGCGCGCCGAGCGGGAACGACACGTCGATGCCGCGCAGGTTGTGCTCGCGCGCGCCGACCACGGTCAGCTGCCGCTTCTTGTCGATCGCGCGGCGGAGGGCGGGCATCGGGATCTCGCTGCGACCGGACAGGTACGCCCCGGTGAGCGACTCCTTGTTCTTCAGCAGCTCCTTGAAGGTGCCGCTGTGCACGACCTTGCCGCCGTGCTCACCAGCGCCCGGTCCGATGTCGACGACCCAGTCGGAGGCGCGGATGGTGTCCTCGTCGTGCTCGACCACGATGAGGGTGTTGCCCAGGTCGCGCAGCCGGGTCAGCGTCTCGATGAGCCGGTGGTTGTCGCGCTGGTGCAGGCCGATCGACGGCTCGTCGAGCACGTACAGCACGCCCACGAGGCCGGACCCGATCTGCGTGGCCAGCCGGATGCGCTGCGCCTCGCCGCCGGAGAGCGTGCCGGAGGCGCGGTCGAGCGACAGGTAGTCGAGGCCGACGTCGAGCAGGAACCGCAGCCGCGCCTGGATCTCCTTGAGCACGGCACCGGCGATCATCGTCTCGCGCCTGCCCAGCTTGAGCCCGTCGAGGAACGCCGAGCACTCCCCGATGGACATGTTGGACACCTCGGCGATGGACTTGTCGCCCTGCTTGCCGTGGGCGAGGGTGACCGCGAGGATCTCCGGCTTGAGCCGGGTGCCCCGGCACGCCGGGCAGGGCACCTCCCGCATGTAGCCCTCGTACTTCTCCCGCATGTACTCGGAGTCGGTCTGCTCCTGGCGCCGCTCGAGGAACGGGATCACGCCCTCGTAGGCGGCGTAGTAGGAGCGCTCGCGGCCGTACCGGTTCTTGTAGCGGACGTGCACCTGGTCGCTGACGCCGTGCAGCACCGCCTTCTGCGCCTTGGCGGTCAGCCGCCGCCACGGGGTGTCCATCCGGAACCCGATGGTCTCGGCCAGCGAGGTCAGCAGCCGCACGAAGTACTCCGCGGTCTGCCCGCCAGCCCAGGGCGCGATGGCGCCGTCGGCCAACGACAGCTCGTCGTCGGGCACGACCAGTTCCGGGTCGACCTCCTTCTTCACGCCGATGCCGGTGCACTCCGGGCACGCGCCGTAGGGCGAGTTGAACGAGAACGACCGGGGCTCCAGGTCCTCGACGCCCAGCGGGTGGCCGTTGGGGCAGGCCAGGTGCTCGGAGAAGCCGCGCACCCGGTGCGGGTCGCCTTCTGGCAGGTCGACGAAGTCCAGCTCGACCAGGCCGTCGGCCAGCCGCAGCGCGGTCTCCACCGAGTCGGTGAGCCGCTGCTTGGAGCTCGCCTTCACCGCCAGCCGGTCGATGATCACCGAGATGTGGTGCTTCTCCTGCTTCTTGAGCTTCGGCGGGTCGGTCAGCTGGTGCACCGCGCCGTCGACCAGGGCGCGCGAGTAGCCCTGGGTCTGCAGGTTCGCGAACAGGTCGACGTACTCGCCCTTGCGGCCGCGCACGACCGGGGCCAGCACCTGGAACCGGACCCCGGACTCCATCGCCAGCACCTGGTCGACGATCTGCTGCGGGGTCTGCTTGCTGATCGGCTCACCGCAGGTGGGGCAGTGCGGCTTGCCCGCGCGCGCGTAGAGCAGGCGCAGGTAGTCGTAGACCTCGGTGATGGTGCCCACCGTGGAGCGCGGGTTGCGGCTGGTGGACTTCTGGTCGATCGACACCGCGGGCGAGAGGCCCTCGATGAAGTCCACGTCCGGCTTGTCCATCTGCCCGAGGAACTGCCTGGCGTAGGCCGACAGCGACTCGACGTAGCGGCGCTGCCCCTCGGCGAAGATCGTGTCGAAGGCGAGGCTGGACTTCCCGGAGCCGGAGAGCCCGGTGAACACCACGAGGCTGTCGCGGGGCAGGTCGATGTCCACGCCGCGCAGGTTGTGCTCCCGGGCGCCGCGAACGACGAGGCGGTCGGCCACTGAGGTCCCTTCGGTAGTGCTGAGCGGTGGGCCCGCTCGGGTCGGTGAAGTGCGCACGGGTCGAGCGCAGGTGGGTGTAGCCGGTTCTGGGTGCGCGGCCCCCGCCGCACCGCCGGGTGCTACCCGTGGTCGATCCGTCCGACACCACCCGGCTGTGGGACACCGGGCGCCTGCCGGGCTCGACCCGCGGGACGACCTCGTCGCGATGGCTGCGGGAGTGGCGTGGGGGATGCTAGACGGGGGCACCGACAATTCTCGCGGACCGATCTCGCCCGTGCACCCGCGGAGCGGTACCCGCGAGTAGGCGAACCGGCCTACGCTGGTGGTGGGAGCGCGTTGCTCCGATCACACCAGCAGCACCAGACGGGGGTGGGATGAGCGTGTCCAACACGTCAGCGAGCACGGGTACCACGGCCAACGCGGCGCCCGACCTGCCTGGTCAGCGCCGCTCCGACGGCGCGAGCCTCGCCGAGGCCGCCCACCGGGCCGTGCGCGAGGCGTGGGTGGTGCTGCACCGGGTGGTCGCCGACCTGCCCGACCAGGCGTACCGGGAGCCGAGCGGGCTGCCCGGCTGGTCGCGCGGGCACGTGGTGAGCCACCTCGCGCGCAACGCCGACGCGCTGGTCAACCTGCTGACCTGGGCGCGGACCGGGGTGGAGCACCCGGCGTACACCAGCAGGGCCGACCGCGACGCCGACATCGCCGACGGGGCGGCGCGGCTGCCGCAGGTGATCCGCGAGGACCTCTACGCGGCGTGTGATCGATTCCACATCGCCGTCGCCCGGATGGGGGAGGCCGACTGGACCGCGACGGTGCTGCACCCGTCCGGCCGGAGCCTGCCCGCGGCCGAGGTCCCCGAGCTCGCCCTGTTCGAGGCGTGGAACCACATGGTCGACCTCGACAGCGGCGTCGACTACGCCGACATCCCCGCCGCGCACCTGGACCGGCTGCTGGACCTGGCGGTCCGGCCGTACCGGGCGCGCACCGACGGCGAGCCGCTGCGGCTGGTCGCCGACCTGCCGGACGGGCGTCAGCGCACCTGGGAGCTGGCCATCGCGGCCCACTCATCCACCTCACGCGAGGTGGCCGGGCCCGCCGCGGCGGTGCTGGGCTGGCTGGCGGGCAGGACGGCGGGCACCGGCCTGATCGGGACGCTGCCGGACCTGGGTGCCTGGGGCTGACCCGGCTGCTGGGCGCGACCGCGCAGCCAGGCCCAGGCGGTCGGGCCGTGCGTGGTCAGCCAGCGGTGCGCCGGGCGCTCGACCAGCTTGGTGATCGCCCAGCCGAGCAGCACGGCCATCGCGGAGCAGGCCAGCAGCCTGCCCCAGGGGCCGATCCCCTTGTCCAGCAAGTACCTCGCCAGCACGAAGCCGAGTTCCTGGTGCACCAGGTAGACGCCGAAGGAGATGCCCGCCAGCCACTGCACGGGGCGGGTGAGGCCGCGTAAGACGGCCCAGTCCGGCCCGCCCGCGGCGGCGACGATGCCGACCAGCACGACGCCGAAGGCGATGGTCGACGGGGTGTCGACGAAGTAGGAGTGCGCGTCCTGGGCGACCAGCACGGCCACCAGGTAGACCGCCAGGTGCGCGCCGGACATCCGGTGGCGGGTCCACAGCCAGATCGCCACGCCGACGCCGAAGAGCGCGACCCGGTGCAGCGCCAGCCCGTCGAACGCGGACTTGATCCACTGGGCGGCGTCGTCGTGCCGCCAGGCGAACCGGATCACCACCGGGGCCACCACCAGGGTCCACAGCGTGATCGGCAGCGCCTTGCCGCGCAGCCAACCGCGCGGCCACAGCAGCGCGGCGATGAGGAACGACATGATCTGCACCGGCAGCGTCCAGTACGACGCGTCGACCCAGTGGAACTCCGGCGACCACGCCTGCACGAGGAACAGGTTGGCCACCAGGTCGGTGTGCGTCGGCAGGTACCACCCGAACTGGGCGGCGACCGCGCGCGAGACGGCGTAGGTGAGCACCACCGCGACCAGGTACGCCGGGAGCAGCCGGGCGACCCGGCTGAACAACCAGCGCTTGGTGGCGCCGCGGCGGACGGTCACGCAGACGAAGAAGGCGGAGATCACCAGCAGGGTGCTCGCGCCGAACTGCAGCGGGAGCACGAACGGGTAAGGCCCGAGTTCCGCGTGGTTGATCGGCGACTGGTGGGTGATGTGCTGGATCACGACCGAGTACACGGCCACGACCCGCAGCACGTCCCAGCTGATCTTGCGCGGGGACCGCTTCTGGTTCGCTGTCTGGGAGGTCACGGGCTCACAGGTGTCGGCGACAGGGGGCGAGTTTCAGGTCACGCTCAGGTAACAGGATAAGGGGCCCGACCGGGGTCCGCCGGAGGAGGTACCGTCGGCGCCCGTGGACCTCGTCGACGACTACACCGGGCACGTCGAGCCCGGCGGTGCCGCTGCCCGCCGCACCCTGCCCGCGCTGACCATCACCAAGGTGTCGGTCGGCCCCATGGACAACAACGCCTACCTGCTCACCTGCCGCGCCACCCGCGAAGCGCTGCTGGTCGACGCCGCCAACGACCCGCAGCGGCTGTCCGACCTGATCGGCTACGGCCAGGACCGGCCGACCCTGCGCACCATCGTCACGACCCACCAGCACCCCGACCACTGGCAGGCCCTCGGCGCCACAGCGGGCGCGTTCGGCGCCAACACCATCGCGCACGCCCTCGACGCGGACCCGCTGCCGGTCCCGCCGGACCGCCTGGTGGAACACGGGGACGTGGTGACGGTCGGCGAGGTCGCCCTGGAGGTCATCCACCTGCGCGGCCACACCCCCGGCTCCATCGCCCTCCTCTACCGCGACCCCGAAGGCACCCCCCACCTGTTCACCGGCGACTCCCTCTTCCCCGGCGGCGTCGGCAAGACCTCCACCCCCGAGAACTTCACGTCATTGCTGGACGACGTGACCACCCGGATCTTCGACACCCTCCCCGACCCCACCCCCTTCTACCCCGGCCACGGCGACGACTCGACCCTCGGCGCCCAACGCCCCCACCTGGCCGAATGGCGCGCCCGCGGCTGGTAGTGCCCGGTCGGGGGAACCGCGGCGCCGGTTCCCCCGCCCCGTCACGCGTCACGAACAGGCGTCCCACTGCCTGCCCGGCCCCGCGATCCGCCGCCGCATGGTGTCGAACGTCATCGTCGCCCGGTAGACCGGCGGGCTCTTCCCATCCCGCTCGATACGGGCGGCTCGGTCCTGGGCAGCCCGGAGCCGCTCGAAGTGCGCGCAACGCTCGACAGCCGACAGCGTCGGATCCAGCAAGGGCGTCAACTGCCCCGGCGACAACGGAGCGATGGCCTGCCGGTTGACCAACGCGACGAGACCACCCGACGCCTCTTGGACCGCACCGTCCCCGGCGCACTTTGCTTCCAGCGCCAACACGTCACCGAGCCTGCCCGCCTTGGTGCGGAGCTCACCACCGGGCCAGTCGCCATCGTCGCCCAGGTGCTCGGTGGGCAGTCCGAGGTCGTTGAACGCGGCGACTACCGCCCGGCAGCACTGAGGTGGACTGGCGCGCACCGGCGAATCCGAGTCCCAGCGAAACCGGTACTCCGACCGCGCCAGGCTGAGCAACTGCTCGTGCGTGCGCGGGCCCGACTCAAGCGCGTTGAGCAGCTCTCCGACGATCCGGGCATGTCGATGCAGCGACCAGCAGCACCGGGTCGCACGTCGCCAGCCATCGGCGCCCCGGCTCGGACACGGCAATCCGAGTGCCGTCTCTGGTGATCAGACCGGGTCTGGTGAGCCTGCGAGCGGCCTCACCAGCTCGGACGCACAAGATCAGCATCCGCCCCTCGCCGTCGCGGTGTGGCCACGGACCGTCACGGTTCGGGGTGGTCGGCGATACAACCGCCGACGGCTGGCGATCATGGCGGAGGAGGGCGATGCAACCGCACCAGGGTGGCGAAGGGGTTCCGGGGGACAGGCTCGACGAGTTGTTCGCGGATCTGGCGGAGAACCCGACCGGGGTGGTTGGGAGGGGGTTCGACGAGGATTCCGGTGAGGGGTCCGACGGGTCGATGTCGGATCTCGACGCGGCGTTCGCGGAGTTGAGTGCGGGTGGGGTGAGCCGGGGTGAGGTTCGCGACCAGGTGGACCGGGTGTTCACGGCGATCACCACCCCGGGCGCGCAGCTCGGATCGGAGCCGCGGGGGCGGGGGCCTCGGCCGATCGTGGAGCACAACGCCCGGTTCGACGTGTTCGGGCCAGGCCGGGTTCAGCACCTGGCTCTGGACACAACGTCGGGCGGGGTTGTCCAGGTGTTGGTCGTGCGCGGCGATGAGCAGCTGGCTGGCTTGGTGCCGGTCGTGCGGGAGCGGTTCCTGGCGGGCCAGGCGGGCGCGGACCGGCACGCGGAGGCGGTGACCGAACTGCTGAACGCGCGACAGGCTTTACCCACCCTGCGCACCTTGGTCGGCACGCCCACGTTGGACATCCCGCTTCCGCAGGCGGCGGCTGTGGTCAAGTTCTTCGCGCGCTACCCGGACTTCCTGGCCACCTTGCCGTGCAAGCTGGTCTTCGCCTCGCGTGAGGCGAACGGGCGCGGCGGCGGGGTCTACAAGCCCGCCGAGCAGGAGATCCACATCTCCCAGATGCTGGTGACGCCACCCGGGGCGTTCCTGCGGCTGCTGGTCCACGAGATCGGCCACCCCATGTTCGAACTGGCCCTGCTCGACCACCGCCCGATGCCCGTCATGCTCGCCACCGACGACGTCACCGAGCTCCGCGACCGGTTCGACCGCCTGGACGACTCCGGGCTCACCAAGGCGTCGGAGAGCCTCGCGGAGTGCCAGGCCTACTGGAACCAGATGTCCTCGCACGCCAAGACCTTCTACCGGTCCTGGCGGACCCTGCGCCGCGCCGACCAGTACCTGCTCGGGCTCGACCTGTGGGAAGACCCGAACGGCCACCGGCTGTCCCCCCGGCAGCGGCAGGCCTACCAGGCGGAGAAGTTCGGCGAGTTCTGCGCGGAGACCTTCATGCAGTACGCGATGGGCGACCTCCACGGCCACGTCATGAAGCTCCTCGCCGACCCGACCGTCCCGGCGGGGGTGAAGTCCGCGTGGCGCAACGCGTGGAGCGTGGTGGAGGAGCTGGCCGAGCGGATCCTCGGCCGCACCGAGCAGGGGTAGCGGGCCGGGACTGGCAAGCGGGAACGATCACGGGGAGCGTGGGCGGGTCGGTACAGTCCGGGCGTGAGATGTGGCTGCCAGTTGTGCGTGGGGGACCGGGACGAGGGGTTCGCGGAGGTTCTCGACGCCGTTGCCGAGTTCGGGGCTGGGGTGGTCGAGGTCTCGGGGGCCCAGTTCGACTTCGCGCACACCGTGGGGCTGTGGCACAGCGCGGGTGTGCCGGACGTGGCGATGTTCGGGTTGGGTGGCGAGGACATGGCCGGGTGGTTGGGCCGGTGCGTCGAGGTGGGGCGGGCTCGGGGGTGGCCGGAGCCGGACGTGGACTTCGGTGGGGTGATCGATGAGGCCCCCACCCGGTTGCGGCCGGTGCACGAATCGTGGTTCGGGGGGCTGTTCGACTCGGCTCGGTACTTCTACCGGGGGCCCGCGCCGATGTCGGTGCTGTTGTGGCCCGACGGCGCGGGGCGGTGGCCTTGGGACGCCGACGCGGAGGAGGACTGCCGGGTTTCGCAGCCGTGGGCGTGGGGGCCGGTGGCGGCGCAGCCCGCGGGGCCGTGGCGGCTGCTCGGCGAGCTCGGCGCGGACT
This sequence comes from Actinokineospora baliensis, assembly GCF_016907695.1. Classification (NCBI taxonomy): domain Bacteria; kingdom Bacillati; phylum Actinomycetota; class Actinomycetes; order Pseudonocardiales; family Pseudonocardiaceae; genus Actinokineospora; species Actinokineospora baliensis. The sequence continues at coordinate 6,232,855 of NZ_JAFBCK010000001.1, forward strand.
TCCCGTTCCCGACCAGCCCCGACGTGTGGGCGTTGACCAGCAGGTCCATTGTAGAGGGTAGCCGGTCGCCGGTGTGGTTGGCGCGCGGCGAGGGGCTCTACGACGTCCTCGACGAGCGGGGGTACGGCGCCGACGACCTCGCCCTGGCCTACCTCGGCGACATCACGACCCGGCACCCGGTCCTCTACGGCGCGGCCGACCTGGCCGACGACGCCGCGGTGGTGGTCCACGAGGGCACGTGGACGCCGGTCGAGCGCGGCCAAGAGCACTTGGACGCCAGCGTGGCGGCATGGCAGAGCGCGGGCACCGTATGACCATCACGACCGTGGACCGCACGTTCCGCGTCCCGCTGGACCACGCCAAGCCGGACGGCGAGACGATCGAGGTCTATGCGCGCGAGGTCACCAGTGGACGGTCCGACCTCCCGTACCTCCTCTACCTCAACGGTGGCCCCGGCGTGCAGTCGCCCAGGCCGCTGGGTGGCGAGGGGTGGCTGCGGCGCGCGCTGGCCGACTACCGCCTCCTGCTCCTGGACCAGCGCGGCACCGGTAGGTCCACTCCGGTCACCCGGCATTCCCTTGCCAAGCAAGGAACTCCGCAGCAACAAGCCTCATACCTGAAGCACTTCCGCGCCGACTCCATCGTGCGCGACGCCGAGCTCATCCGGCGCCAGGTGACGAGTGGCAAGTGGAGCGTCCTGGGGCAGAGCTACGGCGGCTACTGCGCTGTCACCTACCTGTCCTTCGCACCAGAGGGTCTCAGCGAGGTCTTCACCACCGGTGGACTTCCGGGCTTGGAGTCCACAGCGGACGATGTGTACCGGATCCTCTACAAAACGGTTCTGGGCAAGAACACCGCTCACTTCGAGCGCTATCCGCAGGACGTCGAACGCGCGCACAGCATTGCCCGATTCCTGAGGGACAACACGGTCCGCCTCCCCGCTGGTCGACCACTTACCGTAGAAGCCTTCCAGGGACTGGGAAACCTCCTGGGATCAGCGACCGGCAGCATCCGGCTGCACTACCTCCTCGAGGCCCCCTTCGACGGGGACCAACTGGCAGACGCCTTCTTGGTCGACGTCGAACGCGAGCTGTCGTGGGCTTCCACCTCTCCCCTGTACTTCCTGCTCCACGAAGCCTCTTACGCGCGGGGAGAAGGCGCCACCAACTGGGCGGCCCAACGTGTGCGCGGCGAGTTCCCCGAGTTCGACAAGGACGACCCGCTGCTGTTCACCGGCGAGATGGTTTACCCGTCCCTGTTCGACACCGATCCCGCGCTGGCGCCGTTCCGGGAGACCGCGCACATCTTGGCCCAAGAGCCGACCTGGACCGAGCTCTACGACGTCGCGCAGCTGAAGGCCAATGAGGTTCCCGTAGCGGCGGCGGTGTACCACGACGACATGTACGTGGCCCGCGAGCTCTCGATGGAGACCGCCCGCACGATCGCCGGGGCGCGGCCGTGGCTGACCGCCGAGTACGAGCACGACGGGCTGCGGGTCAGCGACGGCGCGGTGCTGGACCGGCTGATCTCCATGCTCAGGCGCGGAGAAGGCCCCGGACACGCTGGATGAACTCGTCGGGCAGCTCCTCCGGCGGGGTGAGCAGGACCCGACCCTCGACGGCGATCGCGTTGCCCACCAGCGCCACGTCGGCGAAGCACGGCACCCCGGCTTCCTCCAGCGGCCCGACCAGCGTCCGGAACCGCCCCGAGGTCTGCCGACCGAGCTCGCCGATCTCCTGCCCGTCCACCTTCAGCGCCACGACCACGCTCGTCGAGCGCGGCCCGGCGCGTTCGACGAGGTGCAGGCTGGCCACCACCAACGCCTTGCCCGGCAGGTAGGCCCGCTCCATCAGCGGCACGAGCACGTCCAGGTGGTCGTTCTCGTGGGTCAGCTGGAACGGGCGCCCCGGCGGGATGTAGAGCTCCAGGGGGTCGATCGCGTTGAGCGGTAAGGCGAACTCCGGCTCGGCGAGGTCCAACGCGACCGCGCAGGCGAACTCGGCGTGCTCCCGGGTCCACCACAATCGAACACGGCACCGACCGGAGCCGCCCAGCCGCTCCAGCGGCACCCGGTACGCACGGGCGGCGTCCTCCGGCAGCACCCCCACCGCGTAGCCCTCGACGAGGACCTGCACGGCGCCGTCGCGAAGGCGCAATTCCGCCCGGGTGACCCGCTCCCCCGTCATCGCCGGACCGCAGAGCGCGCGCACCACCGCCGTCTCCTCCGCGACGGCCTGGCAGAACACTCCCCTGCCGCGCAGCGGGGCCGCCAGGTCCGCCGCACGGGGCAGCGGTACCTGCGGACCCCGCCGCGCGGCGAGGATGCCTTGCAGTCGGGCGAAATCGTCTTGGTGGGCGCGGGTGAAGGCGAGCTGGTAGCTGCGGCCGTCGCGCAGCCGGAGATCCAGCCTGCCGTTGCGCAGCGGCCCGGCGTCGTGCACGGTGACCGTCGCGATCTCGCGGAGGTCGACGGTGAGCGGTCCGCCGCCGAGGGCGAGCCTGCCGACCGCGTTGGTCGGGGTGACCCACAGGTGGCCGCCGTCGAGCGCCACGGAGATGCCGATGCCGTCCACGCGCGCCTCCTCGCCACGACCCCCTTCCGTGATATTACGCACCAAGTGCCTGATCAGGTGCGCACTGTCACAAAGCCGCCGTCAGGAGGTCACGTACTCCCGCAGGTGCCGCGCGGTGAGGGTGTCGCCCTGGCGCACCAACTCCGCGGGGGTGCCGGTGAACACGACCCGGCCGCCGTCGTGCCCGGCGCCCGGCCCCAGGTCGATGATCCAGTCGGCGTGCGCCATCACGGCCTGGTGGTGCTCGATGACCACGACGGTGTTCCCCGCGTCCACCAGCCGGTCCAGCAGGCCGAGCAGTTGGTCGACGTCGGCCAGGTGCAGGCCGGTGGTGGGCTCGTCGAGGATGTAGGTGGATCCCTTCTCCGCCATCCGGATCGCCAGCTTGAGCCGCTGCCGCTCGCCGCCGGACAGGGTGGTCAGCGGCTGGCCGAGGCTGAGGTAGCCGAGCCCGACGTCGACGAGCCGGTCGAGGATCCGCCGACCGGCTGGCACCTTCAGGAAGTCGTGCGCCTCGGCGATGGACATGGCGAGCACGTCGCTGATGGAGCGCCCGTCGAGCTTGTGCGCCAACACCTCCGGGGTGAACCGGCGCCCCTCGCAGTCCTCGCACACCGAGGCGACCCCGGCCATCATCGCCAGGTCCGTGTAGACCAGCCCGATGCCCTTGCAGTTGGGGCACGCGCCTTCGGAGTTCGCGCTGAACAGCGCCGCCTTGACCCCGTTGGCCTTGGCGAAGGCGGTGCGGATGGGGTCGAGCAGTCCGGTGTAGGTGGCCGGGTTGCTGCGCCGGGAGCCGCGGATGGCGGACTGGTCGACCACGATCACATCCGGCCGCTTGGACAGCGACCCGTGGATCAGCGAGCTCTTGCCGGACCCGGCGACCCCGGTGACGACGGTGAGCACGCCCAGCGGCACGTCCACGTCGACGTCGGCGAGGTTGTGGGTGTTCGCGCCGCGGATCGGGATCTGCCCGGTCGCGGTCCGGGGGGTCGGCCGCAGCCGGGCGCGGTGGCCGAGGTGGCGGCCGGTGAGCGTGTCGGAGGTGGTCAGACCGGCGAAGTCGCCGCTGTAGCAGAGGTTCCCGCCGTTGGTGCCCGCGCCGGGGCCGAGGTCGACCACGTGGTCGGCGATCCGGATGACCTCCGGCTTGTGCTCCACCACCAGCACCGTGTTGCCCTTGTCCCGCAACCGGATCAGCAGGTCGTTCATCCTGGCGATGTCGTGCGGGTGCAGCCCGACGGTGGGTTCGTCGAAGACGTAGGTGACGTCGGAGAGGCTGGACCCGAGGTGGCGCACCATCTTCACCCGCTGCGACTCGCCGCCGGAGAGCGTGCCGGACTCGCGGTCCAGGCTCAGGTAGCCGAGCCCGATCTCCACCAGCGAGGTGAGCGTGCCGCGCAGCACCAGCAGCAGCGGCCCCACCGAGGGGTCCTCGACCTTGTCGACGAACGCGGCCAGGTCGCTGATCTGCATGGCGGCGCAGTCGGCGATCGTGCGGCCGTCGAGGGTGACCGACAGCGCGGCGGGGCTGAGCCTGCTGCCCTGGCAGCCGGTGCAGGTGGCGAAGGTCGCGATCCGGTCGACGTAGGCGCGGATGTGCGGCTGCATGGACTCGCGGTCCTTGCTCAGCATCAGCCGCTGCACCTTCACCACCAGGCCCTCGTAGGTGATGTTCATCGAACCGGCCTTGATCTTCGTGGCCTCCTTGTGCAGGAAGTCGGCCAGCTCGGTCTCGGTGTAGTCGCGGATCTTCTTGTCCGGGTCGAGCAGGCCGGACTGCACGAACGCCTGCCAGTACCAGGAGTCGACGCCGAAGTTGGGCGCGGTGATGGCGCCCTCGTTGAGCGAGAGGTCCCGGTCGACCAGTTCGTCGATGTCGATGGCCGACACCCGGCCCAGCCCCTCGCACTCCGGGCACATGCCCTCCGGCGAGTTGAAGCTGAACGCGGTGGCGCCGCCGATGTGCGGGGTGCCCAAGCGGGAGAACAGGATGCGCAGCATGGTGAACGCGTCGGTCGCGGTGCCGACCGTGGAGCGGGCGTTGGCGCCCATCCGCTCCTGGTCGACGATGATCGCGGCGCTGAGGTTGTGCAGCGCGTCGACGTCCGGCCTGCTCTGCGCGGGCATGAACGACTGCACGAACGCGGTGTAGGTCTCGTTGATCATGCGCTGGGACTCCGCGGCGATGGTGCCGAACACCAGCGACGACTTGCCGGAGCCCGACACCCCGGTGAACACGGTGAGCCTGCGCTTGGGGATGTCGAGGGAGATGTCGGCCAGGTTGTTCTCCCGGGCGCCCCTGACCTCGATGACGTCGTGGTGGTCTGCGGGGTGGCCAGCGGGGTGAACGTGCTGCATGTGCTGATTCCTTACGCGGTAAACTGACCTCGGCCGGGTCACTTTACGCCATAAGGAGATGCCCGTGGTGGTCTTCGCCGCACAGGGCGACCCCCGTCGGACGATGGCGCTGCTCTGGCGGCGCGCCGACCAGGCGGAAGTCCGCCCCGGACCCCGGCCGACGCTGAGCGCGGACGCGATCGTCGAGGCCGCGGTCGCGGTGGCCGACGCCGAGGGCATGGCCGGGCTGTCCATGCGCGCGGTCGGCGAGCGGCTCGGGCGCACCGCGATGGCGCTCTACACCTACGTCGCCGACAAGAGCGAACTGCTCGACCTGATGTACGACCACGTGCACGGCGAACTGGGCGCCGGTCCCGCCGAGGACTGGCGGGCCGGGGTGACGGCGTGGGCCGAAGAGCTCTGGGCGTTCTACCTGCGCCACCCGTGGGTGCTGCACGTGTCCATGGCCCGACCGGTGCTCGGCCCCAACGAGCTGGACTCGGCCGAGCGGCTGCTGCGCGTCCTGGAGCCGGCCGCGCTGCCCGGGCCGGTGCTGCGCGGGGTGGTCAGCCAGCTGAACTACCTGGTGCAGGGTGCCGCGCGGATGGTCACCGACTCCCGCCGGGCCGCGCGCGAGACCGGCCAGTCCGATGAGGACTGGTGGTACGCCCGCTCCGCCGAACTGGTCGAGGTCGCCCCGGACTTCGGCGCCAGGTACCCGCTGCTGACCCTGCTGGAGAGCAACAAGGACGTCACGCCGAACGAGACGGTGCCCTACATGGAGCACGAGGCGCGGAGCAGCTTCGAGGTCGGCCTGCGGGTGCTGCTCGACGGGATCGAAGCCGCCCGGCTCACAGGAGGCTGATCAACCCGCCCGCGACACCCGCCACCACAAGCGCCGCCACCACTCCCCTGCGCAGCACGAGCAACCACAACGCCGCCGCGGCGAGCAACGCGAACTGCCACCACATGTGCAGCGACAACGCGAGCGGGATGACCGTGCCCGCGATGGCCCCGATGGCGGCAGCTCCCGCGCCGGTGAGGAACGCCTGCGCGCGGTCGTTGCCCCGCAACCGGTCCAGCCGCGGTCCGCCCGCGATGACGAACACGAACGACGGCGCGAACGCGACGGCCGCGGCCAGGAACCCACCCGCCAACCCCGCGGCCGCGTAGCCGACCACGGCGACCGTCTGCACCACCGGCCCCGGGGTGATCTGGCCCAGGGCGACGGCGTTGAGGAACTGCGCGTCGGTCATCCAGCCGTAGGTGTGCACGGCGTCCTGCCGCATCAACGGGATGATCACAAACCCGCCGCCGTAAGAGAGCGCGCCGACCTTCGCGGCCACCCACACCAGTCCCCCACCGGCAGGCAGCGCGGCGACCACCGGCCACGCGGTGCGCCGGTCGGACGGCGTCCGCACCGACATCTCGACCAGTCCTGAGATGACCAGCACCAGCACGACCCACGGCCCGGTGACCGCGGCGGCGACCCCACCGGCGACCAGGTACGCGACCCACCGGCCGCGCGCCGCCCGCTCGGTCCCCGCACGTTTCCAACTCCCTGGGACGAGCCCGTACGCGGCGTGGGCGGCGACCGCCGGGACCGCGGCCCCAGCCCCGGCAGCGGCTCCCAGAACCCACGCGGGAGCGTTGTCGGCCAGGAAGAGGACGGCCAGCGCGAGGATCAACAGCAACCCGGGCACGATGAAGCACAACCCACCGATGATCGCGCCGACCGCGCCGCGCAACCGCCACGCGCACAGGATCGCGAGTTGGGTGGACGCGGGTCCGGGGAGCAGGTTGGTGACCGCGATGCCGTCCTCGAACTCGTCATCGGTGAGCCATTGGCGCCGGGTGACGCACAGGTCGCGCAGCAGGGCGATGTGCGCGGGCGGACCGCCGAACCCGACGCAGCCGATGCGCCCCCACTCGCGCGCGATAGTGCCGAGGCCGACACGGGCGGTGTTCACCTGGCGATCCTCCGGGGTGGACACGGCGGCGGGTAGTCCGGCCGGTTAATACTCACGCCATGAGATTCCAGACGACCGTCGAGTTGGGCGGCAAGAACGCGACCGGCCTGCCGGTGCCGGAAGACGTGGTCGCCGCGTTGAGCACCAAGAAGCGGGTGCCGGTGAAGATCACCATCGGCGGGCACAGCTACCGCACGACCGTCGGCCCCTACGGCGGCAAGTACATGGTGCCGCTCAGCGCGGAGAACCGGGCCGCGGCGGGCGTGGCGGCCGGTGACGACGTCGAGGTCGACATCGAACTGGACACTGAGCCGCGCGTGGTCGAGGTGCCCGAGGACCTGGCCGCCGCGTTGGCCGCCGCCGACGCCCGCGCCGCGTTCGACAAGCTCTCCTACAGCCACCAGAACGCGCACGTGCTGTCGGTGACCGACGCCAAGACCGAGGCGACCCGCCAGCGCCGCGTCGAGAAGGTCGTGACCGCACTAATCACTCCCTGAACACACCTTCATAGGGTAGTTTAGGTACATGGAGTGGTTGTCAGTGGACCAGGTCGCGGAAGAACTGGGTCTGCACGTGCGGACCGTCCGCGGCTACGTGCGGGACGGCAAGCTCAAGGCGGTCCGCATCGGCAAGCAGTACCGGATCGCGCGCGCGGACCTGGAGGCGGTGACCGGGGCACCCCCGGTGACTCGGACCAGGCACGTCGAGGTCGCGACGACCGTGCGCGTGGACGCGATCAGCCGCGAGGACGTGGACCGGGTGTCGACCCTGCTCACGGCCGCGGTCGCGCCGGGTGCGGGGGTACGGCTGCAGCTGTCCTACGACGAGGAGCGGGCCAGCTTGACGGTGATGGTGCTCGGCGGGCTCGCGACGACCTCGGAGCTGCTGCGCCTGGTGGAGGCGGTGATCGGCTCATGACCGTGCTGTACGTCCCCGCCGACGGACCGGTGCTGACCGGCGAGCGGGACGCGGTCGACCTCATCGGCGAGGCGTGGGGCGCCGGGGCGAGCGCGGTGGTCATCCCGGTCGAGCGCCTCGACCCGAGTTTCTTCGCGCTGAGCAGCGGGTTCGCGGGCGCGGTCGCGGGCAAGTTCGTGAACTACCGGATCCTGCTGGCCGTGGTCGGCGACATCGCCGAGCACCTCGAGCGCAGCGGCCCGCTGCGCGACCTCAAGCGGGAGACCAACAAGGGCCGCGACTTCTGGCTGCTCGACACCCTCGACGAGTTCACCGCGAAGCTCTGAGGGGCCGCCCCGGTCGGGGCGGCCCCTCAGCTCGGGCTCAGCCCCAGATCGCGGCCACCCACTCCGGGTGGTCGATGAACGGGTTGCGGTTGTGCTGGAAGCTGTCGTAGATCACCTGGTTGCGGCGCTTCTCGAAGGCGTCCGGCGGGTCCTGCGCGTGCCAGGCCAGCAGGGTGGAGAGCTTGCCGTGGTAGGGCGCGGTGCCGTTGTTGACGCTGTTGTTCACGTCGAGGTCGACGTACCCGTCGCCGCCCTCGTAGCGGACGTCCATGTACAGGATCATCCTGGCCACGTCGCCCTTGACCGCGTCGCGCGGTTCCCAGGAGTCGGCGTCGGTGTAGTTGCCGGGGGCCTCGGCCGCGGGCGAGCCGCCGTTGTCGAAGTCCTTGTTGCCGCGGTTGGAGTTGACGGAGACGTCCTCCGGGCGCAGGTGGTGCACGTCGGTGCCGGGGCCGGTCGCGGTGCCGAAGTCACCGTGCGACTTGGCCCAGACGTGCTCGCGGTTCCAGTCGTTGGCGCCGCCGCCGTTGCTGGACTTGCTCTGCGAGCGGCCGCTGTAGAGCAGGATGACGTTGTTGGCGTTGTTCGGGTCCTGGTCGGTGACCTTCAGCGCGTCCCACACCTGCTCGTAGGTGAGCTTGCTGCCGACCCGGATGATCTGGTTCAGCGCGGCCTTGAGCTGCGGCCCGGTCTTGCCCTGGGCGGCGGCGTAGTAGTCACCGGTCGGCCCACCCGTCGTGGTGGTGGGCACAGTGGTGGTCGGCGGCGTGGTCGTGGTGGTCGGCGCGCCGACCCGGGCGAACGCCGTGGTCGAGGTCAGCCCGGCGTGGCTGAAGTAGGCGCTCAGCGAGCCGGTGACGTCGAGCTGCGCGCCCAGCAGCGACGGGTTCGTCTTGAGCCCGTAGGCCGAGCGGAACGACGTGGTGATCTGCACGTACACCATGCGCGTGGTGTTCGTCTCGGCCGCGGTGTCGGCCAGCGCGAGGGCGTAGTCGGACGGGAAGTTCGACCGGACCACGGTGCTGGTCGCGGTGGGCTGGCCGACGACGTAGCCGCGGACGGTGGCCGAGGCGCCGTTCTGGCCCGCGATCGCCTGCGCCACGGTGATCGGCGCCGCGGCCGACGCGGCCTTCGCGGACGGTTGGGCCTGCAGCGCCACCACGGCGGTGGCCAAGCAGGCGATGAGGGCTAACAAGGACCAGCGACTGCTGCGCACGGGCGGTGTCCTCTCCCCGACGGTGACCAAAGTCGACAGAGCGTGACTCTGATTTCACTTTCGAGTGAAGGATGCCAGGTGATCACCAACCGGAGCGTGAACGCGGTGGAGCGGACCGGTGGCGGCGGGATGGCCGTGCGCCGCGCCGGGGAAGAAGAGGCGGCCCCGCCGTCGGGGGGTGACGGGGCCGCGATGGTGTAGTCGCCGCAGGCCCCGGGGGTGTTACCGACCCGTGTGGACCGGTCAGCGGAGTGTGCGCTCCGCAGTGGACGGTGTCACCCGAACAGCGGAAGGCGGAGGGTGAACCGGGCTCCGGTGCCCGGTCCGTCGCTGTGCGCGGTCACCGTGCCGCCGTGCAGGCCGACCACCGCGCGCACCACGAACAGGCCAACTCCCAGACCGCCTGCGCGGGTGTCCGCCACCCGGGTGAACGACTCGAACAACTCTTCCGAGTGAGCGCTGTCGAAGCCGATGCCCTCGTCGACCACCACCAGCTCGGCCTCCGCCGCGGCCCCGGTGAGGGTCACCGCGATGGCCGACCCCGGCGGGCTGTACTTGACCGCGTTCGACAGCAGGTTGCCCAGCACCTGCCCCAGCCGGACCCGGTCGCCGAGCACCCGCACCCCGGTCGCGGGCACGTCCACCCGAACCGGCCTGCCGATCCCGGCCACCCCGTCGGCCACCACCTCGCGCAGGTCGACCGGCAGCCGGTCCACCCGCAACCCGCCGGAGATCACCCGACCCGCGTCGAGCAGGTCCTCGGTCATCCGGTTGAGCGCGGTCACCTGCCGGTCGAGCACCCCGAGCGCGGCGTGCTCGCCGACCTCGTCGCCAAGCAGCTCTGCGGCGGCCCGCAGCGCGCCGAGCGGGTTGCGCAGCTCGTGCGCGACGGCGGCGAAGAACCGGTCCTTGGCCTGGTGCTCCCGGCGCAGCGCTGCCCCCGCCTCGGCCAACCGGTCGTTGGCCGCCTTGAGCTCCCTGGAGCGGACGAACAGGTCCACCTCCAGCCGCTCCAACCGGGCGTCGGGGCGGGCGGCGACGAGCTCGGTGACGTCCTCCACCCGGTGCAGCACGTACCGGATCGCGCCGTCGGGCCCGATCAGCGGCGTGTTCACCGGGCTCCAGTGCCGTTCCACGAACGCCCCGCCAGGACCGATGGCCAGGTCGTAGCGCTGGATCGGCATGGTGTCTGCGCGCCCGGTGCGCAGCACGGTGTCCAGCGACCGGCGCAGGTTGCGCACGCCGTCGGCGGCGAGCAGGTCGGGGTTGTCCGGGAAGGCGGTGAAGATGTGCTTGCCGAGCAGGTCGGCGCGCGCGGTCCCGGTCGCCGCGAGGTAGGCCGGGTTCACCTCGACGATGACCAGGTCCGGGTCCACCACCAGGTACGGCGACGGCGTGCAGTCGAACAGCAGGCCGAAGTCCATCACAGGTCCATCCGGTAGCCGAACCCGCGCACCGTGGTGATCCTCGGTTCGGTGACCCCGGCGGCGAGCAGCTTGCGGCGCACCCGGTAGACGTGTTCGTCCACTGTGGACGGCGCCTGCCAGCGCGACGACGAGCCCCACACGTTGTCCAGCAACTGCTCGCGGGAGAAGGTCTGCCCCGGCGTCGCGGCGAGGAACTCGACGAGCCCGTACTCACGCGGGGTCAGCGCGATCGGGGTGCCCGCGCGGCGCACCTCGCGGGCGCTGGTGTCGATCACCAACCCGCCCACCCTGATCGCGGTGGTCGCCGGTGCCGGGGCGGTGCTGCGGCGCAGCACGGCGCGGATGCGGGCGGCCAGTTCCCTTGGCGAGTAGGGCTTCACGACGTAGTCGTCGGCGCCCAACTCCAGGCCGACCACCCGGTCGGCCTCCTCGCCGCGCCCCGTCACCACGATCACCGGCACCGCGTCGTCGCGGCCGCGCACCGCGCGCAGCAGGTCGAGGCCGTTGCCGTCGGGCAGCCCGAGGTCGAGCACCACCAGGTCGACGCGCTCGGTCTCCACCAGGTGCAGCCCGGCCCGCACGTCGGCGGCGGGCAGCACCCGGAAACCCTCGCGGACGAGGAAGTCCCGCGCCATCGCGGCGAGATCGGGCTCGTCCTCGACGAGCACCACGGCGGGGCGGTCGTGGGGGTTCTCGGAGTTCACTCCGGCTCGCACTCCGGGTCGGTGGAGGTCTGTGGGGAAAGCGGTCGTTGAGGAAACGTTGAACCGCCGCAGATGGGCTGGCCAAGCCAGGACGGTATCACTGAGCGCAGCACGGGCCGCAAGGGTCGGGTGACCGCCGATCAGGCGAAAACCCGAGGCCAGTTCACCAATTCCGAGCGAGGCGATAACCATGGCGACACGAGCACCGCTTGTCGATGTGCTGATCGAGATGGCCGTGGCCCAGGCTGGCGATGTCGCGCTGCCGCCCTACCTGGGTCAACTCGCCCGGCGCTGCGCCGAATTCGCGGCCGCCGACCTGGTCGGGGTGCTGCTCGCCGACGGTGACCGGACCCTGCTTTCGGCTGACCCCCTCCCGGGAGATGAGCGGTATTCCGATTTGTTCGACCGGCAGTGCGAGACCGGTCCGGCGGCGGTGGCCTTCCGCACCGGAACGGAATCCTCGGGACCGGTATCGGCGTGGCCCGGATTCGCGGGCGACACCGGATTCCGGCGCGCGCACGGCATTCCCCTGCGGGTGGGCGCGACGACGATCGGCGCGATCTGCCTCTACCGGGTGGCCGACCGGCCGTTCAGCGGCGAGGAGGTCGCCGCGGTGCGCGCCATCGCGGACGTGGCGGCCGTGCGGGTGGACACCGAACGCGCTCTGCGGCGGCAACGCCTGCTGGCCGAGCAGCTGGAGTCGGCGCTGCAGTCCCGCGTGGTGATCGAACAGGCCAAGGGGGTGCTCGCCGAGCGGCGCGGCTTCGCGCCGCCCTCGGCGTTCCAGGAGCTGCGGTCGCTGGCCCGCGCGCACAACCTCAAGATCGCCCAGGTCGCCGAGGAGGTCGTGCGCAGCGCCGAGCGCACCAGGCTGGCCGCCCGCGGCTGACCAGCACCGGGGTGGCCGCGCAGACCGCGACCGGCCGGGAGAGGATGGTCGGGACCGAACAGTCGAAACACGAGGAGCACGTATGGCTGCGCAGAAGCCCGAGATCGACTTCCCCGAGGGCGCGCCGCCCGCGGAGTTGGAGATCACCGACATCACCGTCGGCGACGGCCCCGAGGCCGTCGCGGGTCAGCTGGTGTCGGTGCACTACGTGGGTGTCTCGCACTCCACCGGTGAGGAGTTCGACGCCTCCTGGAACCGCGGCGAGACCTTCGCCTTCCCGCTCGGCGGCGGTCGGGTCATCGCGGGCTGGGACCAGGGCGTGGCTGGCATGCGCGTGGGCGGTCGGCGCAAGTTGGTCATCCCGCCGCACCTGGGCTACGGCGACCGGGGCGCGGGCGCCAAGATCAAGCCGGGCGAGACCCTGATCTTCGTCGTCGACCTGCTCGGCGTGAACTGACCGGGAGAACCCACCCCGCCCGGCACCGGCGTCCACCAGCGGTGCCGGGCGGGGGATCCGGTTCAGCGCAGGTACTCCAGCAGCACCGCCACCGCGGCCGGGTCCTCGACGTGGGCGTTGTGCCCGACCCCCGGCAGCACGACCGGGTTCGGCACCAGGGTCCGCAACTGCTCCACCGGGGACATCGGGTCGTGCTCCCCCGCCGCCAGCGTCACCCGGCACCGGGCCGCGGCGAGCAGTCCCGGCAGGTCCGGCCGCCCGACACCGAACGCCCTCGGGTCCAGCGCGGCCCGCCAACCGCCGCCCGCCTCAGCCACGGGACCGCCGGGCAGCCCAGCGAGCTTGCCCGCCCAGGTCTCGGCCTCGGCCTTGGTCTCGAACACCTTGGGCGGCCGCGCGGCCAGCGCCGCGCCCTTCGCCAACTCGTCCGGCGACCAGCTGATCTTGACGCCCAACGCGACGACCGCGTCGACCCGGACGCCGAACCAGCCCGAGGCCAGCGCCAGGGCCACCACCCCGCCGAGGGAGTGGCCGAGGGCCACCACGGGCCGGTCCGGGTCGAGCCCGGCGGCCACGCGAGCGGCGAGCGCGCCGAAGGTGTAGCGCTCCAGCGGCGCGGCACCGGCGTGGCCCGCGAGGTCCGGCGCGACGACCGGCCCGTCCCAGTGCTCGGCCAGGCCGTCCCACAGCGCACCCCCGCCTGCGAGGCCGTGCACCAGGAGCAAGGTCGGGAGTTCAGTCACGGACCCGATCTTGCCTTACCGGGTCAGCAACCGCCGCAGTTGAAGTAGGTCACGTCCCAATGATCATTTTCATGGAAGTACACGTTGCCGCTGCCCGAGCGCCACTGGTTGCCGCCGATCGAGGTGAAGGTGCCCTTGATGTAGTTGGTCAGGCAGCTGCTGAGCGCGAAGTCCAGCTTGTAGCCGTTGTAGTGGCTGTAGGTGCCGCTGGCGTGGCCGACCTCGGTGCCGCCGGTGATGTTGAGCGCGCACCCGGTGGCGCTCTTGAGCGTCTGCGCGCCCTGGATGGTGCTCAAGTTGACCTGCTCGAACGAGGTGCAGTTCGGCTTGGTGCGGTCGCTGCAGCCGCCGCTGGAGGACCAGGTGATCCCCGACGAGCGCAGCCGGGTGGTGGCCTGGCTGTGGGTCAGCTTGGTGACCAGCGCCGACGCGGTGCCCGCGGCGGGGGCGAACACCGGGTCGTGCTCGGGGCCGGTGGTGGCGCCCGCGGTGCTGGTGACGAGTAAGAGCGAGGTCGCGGTGGCGGCCAGGACGGCGGCCGCACGGGCGAGGACGCGCATGGGGGACCTTTCGCCGGGGACTGGGCTGGAGATCAACTCCAGCGCGTAGCGTAGTGGTCACCAACGGGATAACCCAGCAAGTGTACGGAAATTTTCCCACTTGGCCGCCCTGGGGCAACCTCAGCCGACGCTCGACCGGTCCACCCGCTCGGCCGGGTGCGCCCGCCAGTCCCGCACCGCCAGCACCAGCGCGACGGCCACCAGCCCGACCGCGACGAACAGGGCGACCGCGATCGCCGAGGAGTACCGCCCGGTCCCGCCCAGCACCGCGTGGAAGACCGCGGCCAGCGACGCGGTGCCCACCGCGGTGCCGATCCGCTGACCGGTCTGCAGCACCCCGCCCGCCACCCCCGCCAACCGGTTGGGCACCTGCGAGAGCGTCATCGTGGTGTTGGGCGAGATCACCGCGCCGCCGCCGACCCCGGCCAGCACCATCGGGACCACGATCCACAGCCCCGCCGCCGGACCGGGCACCGCGAGCAGCACCACCGCGACCGCCGCCAACCCCACCCCGACGGCGGTCAACCCGCACACGGTGATCACCCGCCCCCAGCGCGCGACCAGCCTGCCCGCGACCGCCGCGGCCACCGCCGACCCGAGCGCGAACGGCGTGACCGCCAACCCCGACTCCAGCGGCGTATACCCGAGCCCACCCTGGAAGAACACCGCGAACACCAGCCAGATCCCGGAGAACCCGCAGAAGTAGGCCAGCGCGATACCCGCACCCGCGACGTAGCCGGGGGTCTCGGTGAACAACCGGGTGTCCAGCAGCGGCGCCCGACCCCGGTCGACCACCCGCCGCTCCCACCGCAGGAACCCCCACCCGAGCGCGGCGGCCAGCGGGAACAACCACCACAAACCACCCAGTCCCCCGCTTTCCGCGCGCACCAGCGGGAGCAGCACCGCGAGCACGGCGGCCCCCAACAGCAGCGCCCCGACAACATCGATGTCCACCCGGCGACGGCCACCCACCGCGGGCAGCACCCGCAACGCGAGCACCAGCGCGGCGATCCCGATCGGCAGGTTCACGTAGAACACCCAGCGCCAGCCCTCCGGGTCGCCGAACACCGCCAGGATCACCCCGCCCGCGATCGGCCCAACCGCCGTCGAGATCCCGATGGTCGCCCCGAGCACCCCGAAGGCCTTGCCGCGCTCGGGGCCGCGGAACAGGTCCTGGATCAGCCCGGAGTTCTGCGGGGTGAGCAACCCGCCCATCAACCCCTGCGCCAAGCGGGCCACCACCAGCCACAGCAGGGAGGGCGCGGCCCCGGCCAAGGCGCTGGTGAGCACGAACCCGGTCAACGCGACCAGGAACATCCGCCGCCGCCCCAGCGCGTCACCGAGCCTGCCACCCGCGACGAGGGAAAGCCCGAAGGTGAGCGCGTACCCGGAGATCACCCACTGGATCCCGCCCGGACTCGCCCCCAGATCCGCCCGCATCGACGGCAACGCCACCGTCACGATGCTGACGTCCAACAACGCCATGAACCCGGCGATCTGGGTCACCGCGAGCGCCCGCCACCGCCGAGGATCCGGTTCAGTCACCCCATCGTCCTACCCGTTCCAGCGACCCCACGCACAGCCGGTCCCATTCCGGCCGCATCGCCCACCACGGTCGAGCGGAAAGAAGCCGCGATCGGGTCACGCGAGCCGTCAGTGCAGCAGGACCGGGCCCCGAGTTCGGCCGAGCGGGAGTGGCGCAGATCGGGCCCGCCCCGACCCGCGCGGCCAACCAGGCCGCCACCTGCTCGGCAGGCTCCCGAACTGGCATCCCTAGCCCAGCCGAGTGGGATGGGACCCCGACAGGTTCGCCGCAACCCCACGCACGGGTCGCACCTCCAGTCGGCTCCCGCCCCGACCGAGCCGGAAGAAGCCGCGATCGGTCACACGAGCCGTCAGTCCAGCAGGACCGGTGCCCCGAGTTCGGCCGAGCGGGAGTAGCCCCAGATCGGGCCCGCCCCGACCCACGCGGTGCGACCACCCACCCCGCCACCCGCTCGGCAAGCTCCCAAACCGGTATCCCAAGCCCAGCCGAGTGGATGGGACTCCGACAGGTTCGCCGCAACCCCACGCACGGTCGCACCTCCGGTCGGCTCCCCGCCCCGGCCGAGCCGGAAGAAACCGCGATCGGGTCACGCGAGCCGTCAGTGCAGCAGGACCGGTGCCCCGAGTTCGGCCGAGCGGGAGTGGCGCAGATCGGGCCCGCCCCGACCCACGCGGTGCGGCCAACCACGCCGCCACCCGCTCGGCAGGCTCCCGAACTGGCATCCCTAGCCCAGCCGAGTGGATGGGACTCCGACGGATTCGCCGCAACCCCACGCACGGTCGCACCTCCGGTCGGCTCCCCGCCCCGGCCGAGCCGGAAGAAACCCCAACCGTGGCGGCCATGACCCGCACCGTCAGTCCAGCAGGACCGGCGCCCCGAGTTCGGTCGAACGGAACGCGGCCTCGATGGTGTCGGCCACGTCGGCCGTCTCGGCTGGGGGCACGGGGTTCGGGGCCTCGCCGCGCAGGCAGGCGGCCAGGGCGGTGTAGAAGCCCAGGTAGTGGCCGTCGAGGGTGGGGGTGGGGTGGGAGCCGGTGGCGGTGGTCAGGTGGCCCCACTGGGACTCGGGGTAGCTGCCGAAGCCGGGGTCGGTGGGGAGGCGGCCGGAGCGGCTGGCGGATTCCTGGGGGTCGAGGCCCCAGCAGTGGTAGCCGACGTCGGGGCCCGCTAGGGCGAAGCGGGGGGCGACGGGGACCGAGGCCTTGCTGGTGCGCAGGTAGGACACGACACCGCCGGGGTGGGTCAGGTGCACGGTGGCGTCCTCGGGGGCGGGCGCGCCCGGCCGGGTCGCCTGGACCTGGGCGTACACCGCCGTGGGGCGGCCGAACAGGACGATGGCCTGGTCGACGAGGTGGCTGCCGAGGTCGTAGCGGATGTCGGCGAGGTCGGCCGGGTCGGCGCTGCCCTTCCAGCCGGTCTTCACCGGCGCGGCGGCGCGCTCGAACCGGGACTCGAACCGGGTCACCCCGGCCAGGTCACCCCGCTCCAGCAGGTGGCGGACGGTGCGGAAGTCGCCGTCCCAGCGCCGGTTCTGGAAGGTGGTGAACACCCGGCCCGCGCGCTCGGCGGTGGCGGCGAGGTCCCGGACCTCGCGCCCGGTCGCGGCGGCGGGCTTGTCGACCACCACGTGCAGCCTGGCGTCGAGCGCGGCGCTCGCCTGGGCCACGTGGTACCGGTTGGGCGAGGCGACGACGGCGAGGTCGAACTCGGCGGCGCGCGGCCAGACCCGCGAGACGGAGTCGATCACCTCGATCCCCGGGTACCGCGCGACGGCGTCGGCGGCCCGGCCGGAATCGCCGGTGACGACGGCCACCAGGCGCAGCCCCTCGGCGGCGGCGATGAACGGCGCGTGGAACGCGCTGCCCGCCAATCCATAACCGATCAAGACCACGGCCGCTTCGGTGGACATCGCGTTCCTCCCCGGTGGTTACTGGTGCGTACCGCGCCGGTGCGGCATCCCGAACCCGCCGGTACCCGACATCGCACCGCGCAGGGCCGCTTCCTTACGACGCCACGGGTGCACCGCTTGGTACACGCAGAGCATCGCCCACAGCTCCTGCGCCACGCCGTGCGGATCCTGCGAGCGCAGCGCGACCGGGCCCGCCTCCAGGGACTCGAACAGCGCCTCGAACCGCCAGCGGGTGCGGTGCAGCGCGGCCAGTTCCGCGGCGGGCGCCTGGTCGGGGTCGAGCAGGGTGGTGACCAATACCGCCTCCGGTGACTGCAGCACCCGCACCGCGAGCGAGTCGGTCACCGGGTCGCCGTCGGCGAGCACCCTGGACAGGAACGAGCCGTCCGGCAGCACGTGCAGCCGGGGCAGCGAGATCGGCGCGCGGGCCCGCCAGAGCAGGTCCGCGCCCCGGTCGGCCGCGGCCCGCCACAGGTCGTGCTCCGCGGCGGAGCGGTGCGCCACCACCAGCGTGCCAGGGCTGATCGTGTCCAGCACCCGGCTGCCGAGCTCCTCGCGCGGCGACCCGACGGCCACGTCGAGCAGCGAGCCGGTGTCGTGGCCCGCGAGCACCGAGACCCGCACCTTGGAGTGGTCGAACGCGGCGAGGTTGGCCGCGGTGTCGGGGATGTCGACCACCCCGGCGTCGAGGGTGCACACCCGCATGCCGCGCCAGCGGATCGCCTCGGCGCGGTCGGCGGCGGCGCGGCGCAGGAACAGCCTGCGCATCACCTCGGGGCCGAGCCGCTTGCGAGCCTTGGTGATCGACCCGGTGCTCGGCGCCGAGCGGGTGCCGGTGGCCACCCCGGCCCAGCGCATGCCCGCGGTGAGCCTGGCGAGCACGGCGTCGTAGCCCGCTCCGCCGAACAGCCATAACGCGAGGGTGAAGTAGACCATTGTGCGCGCGGGCAGCGCGCGCGAGCGCTGCTCCCGCGCGCCCGCCGCGTCGATGGCGGCGTCGACCTCCTCGGGCGGGAACGCCTTGAGCAGCATGCCGATCGCGACCCGGTCGGACAAACGGTCCCGCGACGCCTTAGCCGCACGTGTAATTCCGCCCACAGAAAGGACCCCTCATCCAAGCCTACTTAAGGAAGTAACGACCAGTCGATCTTGTCGACGAGTGCGGCGACATGAATAGCATCGGGGAGGACCCGAGCGCCAGAGGCCCCGGACCGCGAGACAATTCCGGAAGACCTACCCTCGGAATCGCCCGGTTCGTCGACCTGGGGCCGGGCCGCGTTTTCCCTACACCCATTCGGCGGGTTAAGCAGGCCGCCGAGAAGGAGTGATCCGACATGTCCGCAAAGTCCCTCGCCGTCGCGGCTGTGTGCGCCTCGGTGGCCGCACTCGTGCCCGCGACGACCGCCGACGCGACCATAGCCCCGGTGCGCGCCGGGTTCGTACTGACCGTCCAGCGCGCGGGTGAGCTGCCAAGACTCGCGGTGCTGCGCTGCGCGCCCGACGGCGGCACGCACCAGGCCGCCGCCGCGGCCTGCGCGCAGCTCTCGCAGGTCAACGGCCGGTTCGAGAAGCTCAACGTGGTGCCGGACGCGATGTGCACGCTCGAGTACGACCCGGTCAAGGTGACCGCGGTCGGCCTGTGGGGCCGCAGGCCGGTGCACTACCGCGCGGAGTTCGGCAACCGCTGCCAGCTGCACACCGCCACCGGAGCGGTGTTCGGCATCTGAGCGAGACGGGCGCCGTGGCGCCCACTACCGCACCCGGACCGCGCGCACCCGGCCCGGCATTGCGGGGCTGACCGATGAGTAGTTCACGACGGCTTCCACTAACCGTCACCATTCACCTCATCGGGTGTCACGACATCGAATGAGTGGGGCGGAATTGCCGTATCGGTCCGATCCGGTATTCGCCGAGGTGACCACCGCCACCACTGAGCGACCGAATGGCCTTGCCGCCACGGGTTCGGCGGCGCGGCTCGCACCCGAACGCATTGCGGCCGCGCCGTCGGACCAGCGGTGGCGATTCTGCCTTATGGCTTTCCCTGGTGACCCGATCGAGTGAGAGTTGCCGGACACGCCCGACCGGACGGGTAGGTTCTGCCGGGTGACCGGTCAGATCTGGGCACCACCCGCTCCCGCAGGCCACCACCCCACCCCCGGCGCGGTCGACACCGGGGCGGCACCCCGAGCGACCCCGCGGTCGACCGGCGGCGTCGCCGACATCGACGAGGCCGTGGAGTTCCTGGAGCTGTTCCACGCCGAGAACCCGCAGGCCGGTCCAGCCGCGCCGCGGGTGGCGTGGGTGCGCGCCGAGGTCGAGCTCACCGGCACCTACCGGCACACCAGCGCGGAGCTGACCCACGGCGCCCGGGTCGCCTGGCGCAACAGCGCCCGCTGCGTCGGTCGGCTGTACTGGCGCAGCATGCGGGTGCGCGACCTGCGCTCGGTGCGCGCCCCGGCCGAGGTGGCCCGCCAGTGCGCCAGGCACCTGCGGCTGGCCACCAACGGCGGCCGCATCCGACCGCTGATCACCGTCTTCGCCCAGGACGCGCCGGGCCGCCCGGCGCCGAGGATCTGGAACGAGCAGCTCATCCGCTACGCCGGTCACCCGGCCGACGAGCACGGGCGGGTGACCGGGGACCCGCGCTACGCCGGGTTCACCGCCGCCGTGACGGCCATGGGCTGGCGGCCACCGGCCGAGCCGGGGCCCTTCGACGTGCTGCCGCTGGTGATCTCCGG
Organism: Actinokineospora baliensis; assembly: GCF_016907695.1. NCBI lineage: Bacteria > Bacillati > Actinomycetota > Actinomycetes > Pseudonocardiales > Pseudonocardiaceae > Actinokineospora > Actinokineospora baliensis. The sequence goes on from NZ_JAFBCK010000001.1 coordinate 6,253,171, forward strand.
CCCGGACGGCCACGCCAGGCTGTTCTCGCTGCCCCCCGACGCGGTCACCGAGGTCGCGCTGACCCACCCCGAGTACCCGTGGTTCGCCGACCTCGGCCTGCGCTGGCACGCGGTCCCGGCGATCAGTTCGATGCGGCTGCGCGTCGGCGGCGTCGACTACCCGGCCGCGCCGTTCAACGGCTGGTACCTGGGCACCGAGATCGGCGCCCGCAACCTGGCCGACCACGACCGCTACGACCTGCTGCCCGCGCTGGCCGAGCGGCTGGGCCTGGACACCTCCCGCGAGGCGTCGCTGTGGCGGGACCGGGCGCTGGTCGAGCTCAACATCGCCGTGCTGCACTCCTACGCCGCCGCCGGGGTCACCATCAGCGACCACCACACCGAGGCGGCCCGGTTCATGATGCACCTGGAGCAGGAGGCCAAGGCGGGCCGCAAGTGCCCGGCGGACTGGAGTTGGGTCGTGCCCCCGATGTCGGGCTCGCAGACCCCGCTGTTCCACCGCTACTACGACACCGACCACCTGCGGCCCGAGTTCATCGCCGACGAGCACGCCACCGCGACGGCGCTGCACGGCACACCGCCGCCGTTGCCGGGGCAGGCCGACGGGGGTCCGCCGCTGTGGTCGTACCTGCGCGGCACCCGGTCACCGGTGGGCGGGTGAGCGGGTCACCGCCGACCCGCTCACCCGCCCCACCGCCCCGCCCGCGCCGTACCCCTGCCGCACGGCACCGACGGGAGTCCTTATCCGAACGGCACCCAGGCGAGCTGGCCCGCCGTGTCGAGGTCGGCGGCCTGTACGCCCGCCGACGAGATCGTCCACAGCGCGTCGCCCGCCACGAGGGTGCGCCGCACCCGGCTGTCCACCCGGGAGGGCTCGGGGTGGCGCAGCGTGGCCAGCTCGGTGAGCTGATCACCGGAACGGCGCAGCACGAGCACCCCGCCGGACCCGCGCGCGGTGTCGACCGGGATCGCGATGAGGTCGCGCTCGGCCCAGTACAGGAACGCGTGCGGGTCGAACTCGACCTCCGAGTTGGCCCCGGGCAGGTGGTGCTGGGCGACCCGGCGGGCGGGCGCGGTCGTCGTGTCGAACAGCGACACCTGGGTGCCGGTCACCCGTCCCTCGGTGGTGGCCTCTTGGCCCACGCCGAGCAGCCGCCCGTCGTCGAGCGGGTGCAGGTAGGCCGAGTAGCCGGTGATCTTGAGCTCCCCGGCGACCTTCGGCCGGGTCGGGTCGCGCAGGTCGATCGTGTACAGCGGGTCGGTGCGGCGGAAGGTGACCACGTAGGCGGTGTCGCCCAGGTACCGCACGGACTGGATGGCCTCGCCGACGCCGAGCCCGCCGACCTCGCCGATCTTGACCAGGCCCCGGTCGCGCTGGGACAGGACGGTGACCGCGCTGCGCTGCCCCGCCGTGGTCGCGACCCGCAGGTTGCCTTTGTGCTCCGACAGGGCGTACTGGTTGACCAGCGTGCCGCCGACCGAACCGGAGGCGACGTAGACCGGTTTGCCGTCGCCCGTGATGTCGAACCGGTGGATGTCGGTGTGGCTGTCGGTGCCGCGCCTGGGGTCCACCGGCATGTTCCCGGTGCGCGACCACTGGTCATCGGCGACGTAGAGGCTGGTGGCCGTGCCGTAGACGGTGTCGCCGTCGGCGGCGATGGACACCGGCTCGCCGGTCCCGAGGTCGGCGCGGAGGTCGACTGTATACACAGTAAGCATCGCGGTGCCGGTGTAGCCCGACGGCCTGCTGACCGACCCGCAGTCGACCCGCTTCTCCACCCGCTGCCCGTCGACCTCCAGGGTCGCGCGCGGCAGCCACTGCTCCAGCGGCGAGTCGTCGATGATCTCCCGGTTGCGCTCCACCGCCGTCGTCGACGAGGGGTCGGCCGGTTGCGGGAAGGCCAGCCGCGGCCGCGAGCGGGCCACGATCCTGGCCACGGACCCGACCTGGCGCCCGTCGAGGTAGGCGCCGTCCACCGTCAGTGTTCCCTCGATCCGGGCACCGCCGTCGGACAGGTCGACGAGCACCAGCGCGGTGGACGAGTCGCCGCCGGTCGGCGAGTCGTAGTCGATGGCCTCCACCTTCGGCACCGCGACCAGTGCGCGGTCCCGCTCCAGCAGCAGCGCGGTCGCCTGGCCGCCGGGCAGCGGCAGGCTGGCGGTGAGCTTGCGGGTGGCGGTGTCGACGACCCGCAGCGTGCCGTCGACGACGGTGACGATCCGCGCGCCGTCGGTCTTGACCAGGTCGGGCTCGTCGGCGGCCGCCTCGTGGTTGTTGGTGCCCGAGTGGTCGGGGCCCGGCTTGCCCGCGCCGGACTTGCTCGTGGCCGCCTTGCCGGGGGCGGCGTCCCCGGCGGCGGGCGCGGGCATCGGCCCCGACCGGTAGAGCGTCACGTCGTCGAGGCCCCACGCGGTGACCTTCTTGCGCGCGGCGCGCTTGAGGTCGGCCTCGACGTCGGCGCACGAGTCGTAGGCCACCAGCCGCACGCCACCGGTGATCGGGCCGGTGTACGGCACCTCGGTTTCCGGCGCCGCGGGCGTCTTCGCCCCCGACCAGAAGATCCCCCCGGCGACACATGCTCCCGCCACCACCACGGCTCCCACCGTGAACCACTGCCGTCTCATACCCGGATGACGTAGTAGTCGGTGCCATCCGTTGCACTACAGTGGGACAACCGTCGGTGTTTGACCGTGTGCGGTGCGTGGTGATCTGGGTGAGTTCTCCCACAAAGGCGCACGAACCCGCACATCCGGGCTACGCTAGGCGTCATGACGGTCGCGTTGGAGCACGTGCTCGCGAAGGCGGGCCTGAGGGTCAACCCGGTGGAGTTCCTCGAGCTGGTGGAGGAGGCCGCCAGGCGGTTGTCCCCGGCCAACCCGGACCCGGCCGACTACTTCTCCCCCGACCAGCGCGACGCGCTGACCGAGGTGGGCCTCGACCTGACCCCCCGGCGCGGCGACGAGGTGGACTCCCGGGCCCGCGCGGTGGCCGCCCAGGCCGTGCTGCGCGACTCCGCGCTCACCGTCGCCGACGCCGCGGACGCCGTCGGCGTGGACACCAGCCGCATCCGGCACCGGCTCGCCGCGGGCAGGCTCGCGGGCTGGAAGGACCGGGGCGGCTGGCGGCTGCCCGCCTGGCAGTTCGCGCCCTCCGGTGTGCTGCCCGGCCTGGAGGCCGTGCTCGCCGCGGTGCCCGAGGACCAGCCGCCGCTGGTGGTCGCCGCGTTCATGACCAGCCCCCAGCCCGACCTGCGGGTCGACGACCAGCCCGCCACGCCACGGCAGTGGCTGCTCGCGGGCGGGTCGCCCGCGCGGGTGGCCGCGCTGGCGTCGGTGCTGGGCACCCCGGCCTGAGCTGAGAAGGTCCGCGTCCAGAGATGTCCCGGCTCCCCCAGCCGCCAGCCCCAGCCGACCTGAAATCCCTGTTGCGCGTGGACGAGGACGTGGTGGCGCTGCACGGCGGCACCCACCTGGTCCGGGTGTTCGCCGCGGCGGGCGCGCACCGGCAGCGGTGGAACTCCTTCCGCTACACCGGTCCGCTGCCGCACGCCCGCTTCGACCCGCAGCCGCTGGGTCCCGACGGCGGACCGGCCACCGCGCCGGGGCACGGCGTGCTCTACTTCGGACTGAGTGTGCGCACCAGCATCGCCGAGGTGTACCAGCAGACCTCGGTGGTCGACCGCACCACCCGCAAGCCGCACATGGTCGTCTTCCGGCCGCGGCGCACCCTGCGGCTACTGGACCTGTGCGGCCTGTGGCCCACCAGGGCCGGTGCGTCGCAGGAACTCAGCACCGGCAGCAAGGCGGTGACCCAGGCCTGGGCGCGGGCGATCCGCCAGGCGCACCCGGACCTCGACGGGGTCTGGTACCGGTCCTCGATGGACAGCGGCGAACCGGCCGTGTGCCTGTGGGACCCGCCGGGCAGTGGCGTTTTGCCGCGAACCCCGGACGTCTTGCTGCCGCTGGACTACCCGGGTTTGGATCTTCCGCTCGCGCGGGTGTGCGAGGAATTGAACTACACCCTGTTGTAAGGGGCTCGGCTATTCGGCGAAATAGGTCCGGGGTCCGTATTCGGCGTATTCCGGCCACCGGCGAGCACACGGTTCGCAGCCGGTGGGCGAACGCCCTCGCCCACCGGCTGCGAACGGCCCGAGGCCCTACGCCGTCCCCGGGCCGCACCTGATCACAGGTGCCGTGACCACCACCGCAATACCTCGCGGAAACGTTGCTCGCGGTGGCGGGGCTTGCCGGAGCGGGTCAACTCGTGACCCTCGCCGGGGAACAGGACCAACTCGGCGTCGACGCCGTTGCGGCGCAGCGCCACGTACATCCGCTGCGCCTGCTCGACCGGGCAGCGCCAGTCGTGTTCGGAGTGGACGACCGCGAACGGCACGGTGATCCGGTGCGCGTGCGTGAGCGGGCTCTTGGCCAGCAGCTGCGCCGGGTCGGTGCCGCAGTACGCCTCGGCGAACCACCAGCCGATGTCGGAGGTGCCGAGGAAGGAGTCCCAGGCGTTGACCGCGCGCTCGCTCCACGCGGCGCGGAAGCGGTGCCCGTGGTGGGCGGCCAGCCAGCCGGTCATCCAGCCGCCGTAGGACCCGCCCATGACGCCGACTCCTGCCGGGTCCACGTCCGGGCGCTCCAGTGCGGCGTCGAGCACCGAGAGCACGTCGTCGACGTCGACGGTGCCCATGGCGCCGATGAGGGTCCGGCCGTGCGACTCGCCGTACCCGGCGGAACCGCGCGGGTTGGGCAGCACGACCGCGTACCCGGCCGCGGCGTACACCTGGGCCTCGTCGTAAAAACCCCAGCCGTGGTACATGAACGGGCCGCCGTGCACCGCCAGCAGCACCGGGTGCGGGCCCTCGCCCTCCGGCAGCACGAGCCAGCCGTGGGTGGCGTACCCGTCCGGCGCGACGCCCTTGACCTCGACCGGTTGGCGCAGCCCCTTGGCGCGCAGTGCGGCGGAGAAGTCGGTGAGGCGGCGGGTGGTCTCGTCCTCGACCAGCACCACCTCGCCCGGCGCGTCCCATGTGGACACGGTGCAGACGATCCGGTCGCCGTCGGCGGCGTAGCCCTTGACCGCGGCCTGCTCACCGGCGACCAAGGCCAGCTCGGCGAGCGCGGCCCGGTCGGCCCCGAGCGGGACCCGGCGCAGTTCCACCGCGCCCCGGTTGCGCACGGCCACCAGCACCCCGGACGCGGTGAGCACCGGCGGACCCGCGGCGATCTCGGCATCCACCGTCTCCGGGTCGGTCAGCCTGCTCGGCTCGGCCGGGGTGCCCTCGAGGGCGAGCGGGACCGTCCACAAACCGACGTTGCGCGCGACGCAATGCGTGCCGGTGAACTCATCGCCGAGGAAGGCGGCGGTGCCGTCGGCGAACGCGACCGGGTGCTCCACGGTGCCCGCGCTGCGCGCGACCAGGACCGGGTCGCCGCCCTCGGCGGGGATCGCGTACAGGTCGGTGCTGACCGTGTCGGTGACACCCCAGTCGCGCCGGGCCTTGACCAGCACGTGCGAACCGGACGGGGTCCACGCGGGGTGCTCCGGGGTCCCGTACCCCTCGGTGAGCCGGCGGGTATTCGCCGTATTGGGCCCGGATCCGGCCGAGTCCACAGTGAACAGCTGGAGTGGACGGTCACCGAGGAACCCGATGTCGTCGAACCGGTACTCCAGACGGGTGATCACCCGGGGCGCTTCGGCTGCGGCGTCCGGAGCAGCGCCGTCGGCATCCGCCGCACCGTAGCGGCCCGGCTCGGGAACCCGCGCCACGAAAGCGATCCGCCTGGAGTCGGGCGCCCACACCGGGGCGCCTGCGCCCAGCGGCAGGTCGGTGAGCTGCTTGGCCTCGCCGCCGTCGACCGGGATGACGTGCAGTTGCGGTGGCGCACCGGCTTTCGCGCTGCGCAGGAACGCGACCGCGGTGCCGTCGGGGGAGATCGCCGGGGCCGAGTCTCGGTGTCCCCTGGTGAACTCGCGGACTTCGCCGCCTGCCAACCCCACCCGGTACAGACCACCGGCATAGGAGTTGGTCGTCAGGTCCGGGGTGGCGAGGCCGACCAGCAGCAGGTCCCCGCGGAGGGCGGGCGCGCCGGGCGCCGCCGCCAGTTCGATGTCCTCTGGGCGCACGCGACGACCGTACCCGAGGTTACGTTAAACCCAGGACCCCTCGATTATTCCCACTCGTCCACAGAAAAGCGGACGTGCATGGTTCGCCCGTCCGCTTTTCGGCGTCATCCGGCGCGCGGCCGGGTTGTTCGTCGGCCCCGGTTCAGCGCCGGTGGTCGACCGGTTCACCCGATTCGGTGGTGGATTCCCCGGCGGGCGATTCCGCCGCCGTGGATTCGGCGGTGCCGCCCGCGATCGCCCGCTCTTCGTCCCGCTTGGACTTGAGCAGGCTGGCGATGGTGGTGATGGCCAGGACGCTGACGATGACCGCCAGCGAGACCACGATGTTGGGCACCGGGACCGGCAGCGGTTCGCCGCCGTTGAGGAAGGGCAGCGAGTTGGTGTGCAGCGCCTCGAGCACCAGCTTCACGCCGATGAAGGCGAGGATCACCGCGAGCCCGACCGAGAGGTACACCAGCTTCTTGAGCAGCCCGCCGAGCAGGAAGTAGAGCTGGCGCAGCCCCATCAGCGCGAAGGCGTTGGCGGTGAAGACCAGGAACGGCTCCTTGGTCAGCCCGAAGATGGCCGGGATGGAGTCCACAGCGAACAGCAGGTCTGCGGTGCCGATGGCGATCATCACGATGAACATCGGGGTGACGAAGCGCTTGCCGTCGATGCGCACGAACGAGTTCGCGCCGTGGTAGGTGTCGGTCACCGGGAACACCTTGCGGGCGATCTTGGTGAGCGCGTTCTCCTCGTATTCCTCGTCCTCGCCGCCGAGGCCCTGCCGGGACAGGTTCCACGCGGTGTAGATGAGGAAGGCGCCGAAGAGGTAGAAGACCCAGCTGAACTTCGCGATCGCGACCGCGCCGACGGCGATGAACGCGCCGCGCATCACCAGGGCGAGCAGGATGCCGATCAGCAGCACCTTGTGCTGGTGGATGCGCGGCACCTTGAACGCGGACATGATGATGAGGAAGACGAAGAGGTTGTCGACCGAGAGCGAGTACTCGGTGATGTAGCCGGCGAAGAACTCCCCGGCGTAGGTGCCGCCGGAGAACGCCCAGATGGCGCCGCCGAAGGCGATGGCGCACCCGACGTAGAAGGCCACCCAGCGGCCCGCCTCGCCGACGGTGACCTCGTGCGGTTTGCGGTCCACGATGAACAGGTCGATCGCGAGCAGCACCAGCAGCCCGCCGATCGTGGCGAACCAAGCCCAGGTGGGGACGACCATGAAAACAACCTCCGGTGTACGGGCGCGCGCCGACAACCGGAGGTCTCTTCCGCCGCTGACGCGGCCACCGGTCCCGGGACGCGAGGTCCGTGCTGACGACACCGGTGCGAAGGAATACTCCCCTCCGACACATTCGGTGTCCGATTCTTCCTTGTCCAGGCGCGGCACACCAGTCGGGCCCCCGCACCGGGGTGGTCGGATAGGTCACAACCACCGGGCCGCGCAGGGCCCCGACCGCCGCCGGTTGCCCCGCACAGCCTGCCCTGACCAGCGCGGACGCGGAAGCCCTGTCACCCGGAGGTGATCGGTTGGCGGCCCTGGGAGCACTCTCAGGAAGAGTCCAATAAGTTCGGTCTGTGCCCTCTTTCCCCCGACCGCGGCCCCGCCAGGTCGTCGCGGCGCTGGCCGTCGTCGCGGTGGCGGTCGCCGGTGTGGTCTGGCTGAACTCCGGTTCCGCGGCCCCGCCGGTCACCACCCGTGACGCCGCGCTGACCCTGCAGAGCGGTCCCGGCCGCGACGAGCCGATCCGGATCGACACGACGCTGTACCTGCCGGAGCGCACACCCGCGCCCGCGGTGCTGGTCGCGCACGGGTTCGGCGGCAGCAAGGAGAGCGTGGACTCCGACGCCAGGGAACTGGCGCAGCGCGGGTTCGTCGCCCTGGCCTGGTCGGCGCGCGGGTTCGGCCGCAGCGAGGGCCGGATCGGGCTCAACGACCCGGACTACGAGGTCAACGACGCCAGGGCGCTGGTGGACTGGCTGGCCACCCTGCCCGAGGTGACCAAGGACGGGCCCGACGACCCCAAGGTGGGCGTGACCGGCGGGTCCTACGGCGGCGCGCTGTCGCTGCTGCTCGCCGGGGCGGACAAGCGGGTCGACGCGCTGGCGCCGGTGATCACCTACAACGACCTCGGGCAGGCGCTGCTGCCGAACTCCGCCGGTCGGGCGGAGGCGACGGCCGCGGCGAACCCGCACAGCGCCGACGGGGTGTTCAAGCGCTCGTGGGCGGGCATCTTCTTCGCCGCGGGCATGGGCGCCGCCGGGTTGGCCAACCCGACCGGGGACGCGACCGAGCCGGGCACCGAGGACGACGGCAACTCGAGCGCGACCGCCCTGCCTTCGCAGGCGCAGGACCAGTCGGGCGGCGAACGGCAGCGGGAGGGCGCCGGGGATCCGTGCGGCCGGTTCACCGCCGAGGTGTGCCAGGCCTACGCCCAGGTGGCCACGACAGGGCGGGCCGACGCGACGACCACAGCGTTGCTGCGCCGGGTGTCGCCGGTGTCGGTGACCGACCGGATCACCCAGCCGACGATGGTCGTGCAGGGCGAGCAGGACACGCTGTTCGGCCTCGACCAGGCCGACGCGACGGCCAGGCAGGTCAGCGCGGCGGGCGCCCCGGTGAAGGTGGTCTGGTACACCGGCGGCCACGACGGCGGCAAGCCGGGCCCGGAGCTGCGCGGGGAGATCGCGGACTGGTTCGACTTCCACCTGCGCGGGCAGGGCGAGAACCCGGGGACCGGGTTCGAGTACGCCGTGCAGGGCGCGTTGCGGGCCCAGGGGGCACCGTCGGTGCGGACGGTCAGCACCGGGGAGTACCCGGGGATCGGTGGCGCGCCCGCGGCGCAGCGGCGCGAGATCGCGGTGTCCGGGCAGGAGCAGACGGTGGTGAACCCGCCGGGCGGCAACCCGGCGTCGATCACCTCCATGCCGGGGCTGGGGTCGGTGCTGGGCAGCTCGTCGCGGCTGGCGGGGCGGATCTCGGTGGACCTGCCCGGGCAGGCGGCGCGGTTCCGCAGTGAGCCGATGACCTCGCAGCTGCTGATCGCCGGGGCGAGCACCGTGGGGATCCGGGTGGCCAGCGCCCGCGGCGGCGCCCCGGACGGCGCGGTGCTGTTCGCGAAGCTGTACGACGTCGGGCCGGATGGGGTGCGGACGCTGCCGGGGTCGGCGGTGTCGGCGCTGCGCACTCCCCCGCTGCCCGCGGACGGCACCGCGGTGGAGGTATCGGTGGCGCTGCCCGCGATCGTGCGGCCGATCGAGGCCGACCACCGCGTGGAGCTGGTCGTGTCGACCACCGACCAGGCGTACGCGACGCCCACCGAGGCCGCCGCGTACCGGATCTCGCTGGCCCCGGGCGGCGAACTGGCCGTACCGGTGGTGTCGGGGACGCGGTCGAGCAGTGCGCCGCCCGCCGCCCCGCTGATCGGGATCGCCGTGGTGCTGGGCATCGTCGTGGTGGCCGTGGTGTGGGGCGCGCTGCGGCGGCGCCGCGAGGACGACGTCGACCCCGAACTCGCCGACGTGCCGCTGGTGATCGACGGGCTGTCGAAGTCGTACCCCGGCGGGCTCAAGGCGGTCAACGCGCTGTCGTTCCGGGTCGACAGCGGCCAGGTGCTGGGTCTGCTCGGCCCCAACGGCGCGGGCAAGACGACCACGCTGCGGATGCTGATGGGCCTGATCACCCCCACCGGCGGCTCGATCAGGGTGTTCGGCCACAAGATCCACCCGGGCGCCCCGGTGCTGTCGCGGATCGGCTCGTTCGTCGAGGGCGCGGGTTTCCTGCCGCACCTGTCGGGGCGGGCCAACCTGGAGCTGTACTGGTCGGCGACCGGTCGACCGGTCGAGCAGGCGCACTTCGCCGAGGCGCTGGAGATCGCCGGTCTCGGCTCGGCGGTGGAGCGCAAGGTCCGCACCTACAGCCAGGGCATGCGGCAGCGGCTGGCGATCGCGCAGGCGATGCTCGGCTTCCCGGACCTGATGGTGCTCGACGAACCCACCAACGGGCTCGACCCGCCGCAGATCCACCAGATGCGCGAGGTGCTGCGCCGCTACGCCAAGACCGGCCGCACCGTGGTGGTCTCCAGCCACCTGCTCGCCGAGGTCGAACAGGCCTGCGACCACGTGGTGGTCATGCACAAGGGCAGGCTGGTCGCCTCGGGCGCCGTGGAGGACATCGTCGCCGGTGGCGGCGAAGCCACCTTCCGCGTCGACGACCCCGCGGCAGCCGCCGAAGCCCTCCGCGGCGTCACCGGCGTCCAAGCCGTCACCGTGGAAGGCGACCTGGTCCACGCCGACCTCGACGGCCTCCCCCGGTCAGCCGCCCTGAGCGCCCTGGTGCACGCGGGAGTGGCGGTCGAACAGGCGGGCCCCCGGCGCCGCCTTGAGGACGCGTTCCTGCAGCTGGTCGGAGAGGAGACGTCCGCGTGAGTGGGGAGAACGGGCACAAGCCCGCTGAGAACGTGAGCACCGTGCACACCGATCCGGCCGCGATCGACGAGATGGTGGACGCCGCGTCGCACGAGCACGTGGGGTTCGGGGCTGACGGGGCGGTCGAGGGGTTCCGGCAGGGGCGGACGCTGCCGTTGCGGGTGGAGTTGGCCCGGCAGTTGCGGCGGCGCCGGACGCAGTTGTTGTTGGGGTTCTTGGTGTTGCTGCCGTTCATCCTGTGGGCGGCGTTCGAGTTCGGCACCAGCGACAACGGCAGGCGCTCCGGCGGGTTCGTCGACCTGGCGACGGCGAGCGCGCCGAACTTCGTGGTGTTCGTGCTGTTCGCGGCCGGGAGCTTCCTGCTGCCGATGATCGTGGCGCTGTTCTTCGGCGACACGGTGGCCTCGGAGGCGTCCTGGTCGAGCCTGAAGTACCTGCTGGCGATGCCGATCCCGCGCGGGCGGCTGCTGCGCCAGAAGGCGTTGACCTCCGGGCTGCTGTCGCTGTTCGCCCTGGCCCTGCTGCCCGCGGTCGCGCTGCTGGTCGGTGTCGTGTTCTACGGCGCTGGCGAGGCGGTGAGCCCGACCGGTGACGCGATCGAGTTCTCCGACTCGTTGCTGGCCATGGTGTTCGCGGTCGCCTACATCGCGGTGAACCTGCTGTGGGTGGCCGGGTTGGCGATGTTCCTGTCGGTGACCACCGACGCCCCGCTCGGCGCGGTGGGCGGCACAGTGCTGGTGGCGATCCTGTCGCAGATCCTGGACCAGATCACCGCGCTCGAAGGGATCCGCGACTACCTGCCGACGCACTTCGCGTTCGCCTGGTCCGACCTGATCTCCACCGACATCGACTGGTCGAACATGACCCAGGGCGCGTTCTCCGCGGTGGCCTACGCCGCGGTGTTCGGGCTGCTGGCAGCTCGCCGGTTCCGCACCAAGGACATCACCAGCTAGTCGAGGACATCACCAGCTAAGTGGCGGGGAGCAGCGGTATGCGGCGGGTCGTTGTGGTGCGCGCGGGCGAGGAGCCGCCCGAGGCGTGGTCGGCGAGCGTGTTCTTGGCCGGTCCGACGCCGAGGTCACCGGAGGTGCCGTCGTGGCGGCCCGCGGCGGTCGCGGAGCTCGAAGCGCGGTGGTCGGGCTCGGGCACGCTGGTGGTGTTCGTGCCCGAACCGCTCGACGGCGTGTGGCCGGACTACACCGACCAGCGGACGTGGGAGTTGCGCTGGGGTGACCGGTGCGACGTGGTGCTCTTCTGGATCCCGCGCGGGCCAGGCATGCCCGCGTTGACCACCAACGACGAATTCGGCAGGTGGAAGGACAGCGGCCGGGTGGTGCTGGGGACCCCACCCGAGGCGGAAAGCGTGCGCTACCAACGCGGTTACGCCGCCGACAACGGCATCCCCACCGCGGACACCTTGACCGGCACGATCGATCTGGCGCTGGCCGAGCTCTCCGACGGCGTCGAGCGCGAGGGCGGCAGGAGGTTCGTCCCGCTGCGATTATGGCGGACCGAGGGCTTCCGCCGGTGGGTCGTCACCGTCGAGCGGTCGGGCAACGACCTGGTCGACGCCACGCAGCTGTGGGTGTTCCCGACGGCCGGGCCGGTGGTGTTCTGGGCGCTGCGGGTGTCGATGTGGGTGGCCGCGGAGGACCGGCTCAAGGTCGGCGAGGTCGTGCTGTCGCGGCCGGACCTGGCTTCCGTCGTGGCGTACCTGCCCGGGGACACCCCGCACGACACGGAAGTGGTGCTGGTCCGCGAGTTCCGGCCCGCCGCGCGGACCATGGACGGGTTCGTGCTGGAGCTGCCAGGCGGGTCGCACTCGTCGGTGCTGGAGCCGGTGGCGTTGGCGGCGCTGGAGTTCGGCGAGGAGACCGGGCTGACCATCGCGGCCAATCGGTTGGTGGCGCACACGTCCCGGCAGTTGGCCGCGACGATGACCACGCACCGGCAGGCGGTGTTCTCGGTGCGGCTGACCGCGGCGGAGATGGACGGCCTGCGCGGCGCGGCCCCGGTGGTCGACGGCACCGAGGTCACCTACCCGGTGGTGTGGCGGGTGGGCGACCTGTTCGCCGACGGGCGCGCGGACTGGACGACCCTGGGCGCGGTCGCCGAGGTGCTGCTCGGAAGTTGATCATCGCATCCGCTACCGTTGTCCGGCCGCAGGAGTGCGTCCGGGAGGGGTGCCACGCTGGACGAGGTCGACTACTACGAGCTGCTCGGGGTCCGCAGGGACGCCTCGGCCGGGGAGGTCAAGTCCGCGTACCGCGCCCTGGCCAAGGTCATGCACCCCGACACAGGCGGCACCGCCGGGACGTTCCGGCTGCTGAAGTCGGCGTACGAGACGCTCTCGGACTCGCGCCGCCGCGCCGAGTACGACCGGGGCACCGCCACCCAGGCGGCCCCTCCCCCGCCCGCACCCCGGACCAAGCGGCGGATGTACCGGGACGAACCCGCCTTCGTGCCTGCCGCGGTGGACGTGCCGCCGTCGACGCTGCCGTGGTGGCACCTGACCAAGCACCAGCCGCGCATCGGGTACGTCCGCACGCCGGGGCACGCCCCCGCGGTCGGGACGGCGTTGGCGGGGGCCCTGCTGGCCGTCCCGCTGCTGCTGCCGGGTTCGTTGCCGCCGTTCCTGCTCGTCTGCTGGCTGGCCCTGGTGGCGGCCGCCATCGCCGTGGCGGTGCGGTTGGCCCGCCTGTACCTGGCGGCGCTGCGGGCCCAGCGAGCCGCTCAAGCCGAGTTCGGTGAGCGCACCGTGTTCGGCGTCGCGGACGCTGAGCCGGTCGGTGAGCGGTTGACCGCGGACCTGCTGGTGAACTACCTGGCCCGCTTGCCGGGCGCCCGGGTGTTCCACGGGTTGTCGCGGCCGGGTTCGGTGTTCGCCGACGTGGAGCACGCCGTGCTGTGCGGGCACCGGCTGGTGCTGATCGAGTCGAAGCTGTGGCTGCCCGGGCACTACGAGGTCGACGACGACGGGTCGTTGTGGCGCAACGGCCACCCGTTCCGCGGCGGGTCGAGCGACCTGTTCGAGGCGGTGGCCGCCTTCGCCGAGCACCTGCCCGGCGTGGACGTGCGCGGTGTCGTGCTGGTGTACCCGAGCCGGTCCGGCGAGATCACCACCGACGAGACCCCCGGTTTGGGCGTGTCGACGATGACCCCGACCGGGTTCGTGCGGGAGGTCGGTGGGTGGCTCGCCGACGACTGCGCCATTGTCGACCACCACGTGTTGCGCGCGGTGCGGGCCAGGGTGGTCCGCGAGCCAGCCGCCTAGAGCAGGTCCGCGAGGCTCGCGGCGAACGCGGTCGGCCGGGTCACCGGACCGACGTGATCACCGGGGACCTCGATGAAGGGTCGGTCGAGCGCCGTGGCGAGGGCTTGCGCGCAGTGGAACGGGAACGCGGCCTTCGACTTCTCGCCGCCGAGGACGACGACCCGGTCGGCGTTGGGGCGCAACGCTTCCAGGTCCAGCCGGTAGGCGTGCGCCGCAGGTGCGTCGCGGGTCTGGAAGAAGCGCTGGTTGGCGAAGTCCTGCTCGCTCGGGCGGCCGATCTCCACCCCCGGCTCGGTGTCGGAGTGGTCGATGGCCAGCGCGCGGGAGACCTCGCGCCAGTGCGGACCTGGCTTCTCCAGCAGTGCCTGCACCGCGCGCGCCCGGCGTTCCCCCTCCGGTGTGAGCAGGTGCGGCAGCGGCGGTTCGTGCACGACGAGCGCGCGCACCCGCTGCGGGTACCGGGTGGCCAGGTCGAGGGCGATGATCGCACCGAGGCTGCTGCCGAACACCGCCGCGGGCTGCTCGCCGAGGGCGTCGAGGACGCGGGCGGCGTCATCGGCGTGGGTGGCGATCCCGGGGTGCTCCTCGGCGTCGACCAGCGCGCTGCGGGAAAGTCCACGCCTGTCGAAGGAGACCGTCGTGTACCGATCGGACAGTTGAGAAGCCAAGCGGGACAGGGTATCCGCGTCACCTCCGCCGCCGGGCAGGAGCATCAGCAGCGGGCCGCTGCCGGAGACCTGGTAGTGCACGGTGGCGCCGGGTGCTGCTATGGCGGGCATGGTCGAACGATAAACCATCCGGCGAGATGCATCAAGGCTGATACGATCCCAGGTGTGGACGGGGTGGAGCTGTTCCGCCTGGGGCGGGCACTGGCGCGGCTGGGCGAGCGGGCGATCCCGCCGTCGGGCTTCCACGACCTCCCGGTGCGGGTCCGATCCGTGCTGGTGGACGTGTTCGAACACCCCGACAGCTCCATCCAGGACATCACCGCCCGCACCGGCCTGCCGCAGAGCCACGTCTCGGCCTCGGTCGCCCGCCTGCGCGAGGTCGGGGTGCTGACCACCTCCCAAGACCCCACCGACCGCCGCCGCACGCTGGTGCGCCGAGCGAGGGGTGTGCCCACCCGCGTGCACGCCCCCGTCGACGCCGTCATCACCGAGCGGGTCGGGCCCGAACGGGCCCAAGAAGCCATGGCCGCCCTGGAAACCCTCGCGCGGCTGTTCACCTAGGAGAAGACCGTGCTGGTCGAGTTAGCCATCGGCGACGCCTACGGCGCCGGGTTCGAATACGCCCCCGCCCCCTTCGTCGCCGCCAACAACGACGTCACCACCTACCGCCAACACCCCCGCCACACCGACATCAAACCCGGCCAGTACACCGACGACACCCAGATGACCCTGGCCATAGCCGAACTCCTCGCCGACGGTGCACAGTGGACACCCCGAGAACTCGCCGACCGCTTCGTCGCCGTGTTCCACCGCGACCCCCGCGCAGGCTACGCGTCTGGCTTCCACGCCCTACTGTCCGAAGTACACACCGGCGCGGAACTGTTGTCCCGCCTACGCCCCACCTCCGACAAGAGCGGCGCCGCCATGCGAGCCGCCCCCATCGGCCTCCTCCCCACAACCCCCGACGTCCTGCACCACGCCGAACTCCAAGCCAAGATCACCCACAACACCCCCGCGGGCATCGCCTCAGCCCAAGCCGCCGCCCTAGCCGTCCACTACTGCGACCGCGACCTAGGCCCACTAACGGAAGTGGGCACATGGATCAGCGACGTACTAGACGACGACTGGTCCACCCCCTGGTCCGGCAAAGTGGGCTCCCAAGGCCGAATGAGCGTCCAAGCCGCCCTCACCGCCATGTCCGCCGGTTCCCTGACCGCCATCCTCCACACCAGCATCTCCTACACCGGCGACGTGGACACCGTAGCCACCATCGCCCTGGCCGCCGCCTCCCGAGCCCTCCCCCCAGACCTCCCACCCTCCCTTGTGGACGGCCTGGAAAACGGCCCCTACGGCCGTGATTACCTCACAGCCCTCGAATCCCGCCTACTCCCCTGAGCCAACCCAGCCCACCCAAACCCACCCCACCGAGCCAGCCCCGCCAGCCCAACCAGCCGACTCCGACGGCATTGCCGACCACTGGACACTCGGAACAGGCGGTGCCATCCCAGCCGCCCTACCCCGACGCCTCAAGCAACCACTGGACACTCGGAAGTCGCTGGTGCCAACCCAGCCCACCGAGCCAGCCCCGCCAGCCCAACCCACCGAGCCAACCCACCTGGCCGACCACCGCTCCCCGGAAGCCGGCGTGCCAAACCAACCCACCGAGTCAGCCCACCCAAACCCAACCCACCGAGCCAACCCCGCCAGCCCAGCCACTGGACACTCGGAGTCGCTGGTGCCAACTGCTCGATGGGGTGGACCTGTTTTGTGTGGGGGAGCGGCAGCCGTAGCGTCGCCTCGCTGCAGGGCCATGCTTTTCGGCCCCTGCTTTGCGGTCCTGCCACGGCTGTCGTAGGGGCCCCACGCAAAACAGGTCCACCACATCGAGCCTGCACTAAAATCGCGTCCGGGCCCGATGCCGCAGGCGAGGCGTCCCAGAACTCCCCTACCCCCGCGACTGGCACACCAGCCACTTCCCCGATTCCTCCACCATCGGATAAGTCCGCCGATCCGTCTCCGTCGTCACCGAGTCCGTCGCCAGGATCGTGAACGTCGGCGGATCCCCGTTCTCGTCCACCGACTCCAACGTGAACCGCGCATCGGGCCTCAAGAACAGCTCCGGCGCCCGCGCCCGGTCCTGCGCACAAGTCAACTGCCCCAACGCCGCCCTGTCGGCAATGTTGACCGCGTCCACGAACTCCCGCGCAGTGCTGGTGGGGTCGGACGAGGTGGGGTCGAACAGCAGGTAGCCCGCGACGACAGCTGCGACCACCACGGCCACCCCGCCGCCGATGAGGAACAGTCGGGTGCGGTCCTGGCCCGCCACGGCGGTCTTCTTCGGGGCGGGGCGGGGGGTTGCGGTGGCGCGCGGCCGCGCAGGGGTGGGATCACCGGACCATGTGGCCTCCGGCGGCGGTACCCGACGTTCGTTGAACTCGCGGTTCTCGTGGCGCACCAACGTGGTCCACGCCTGACCGTCCCAGTAGCGCTTCTCCACCCGCCGCTCCGGGTCGGGTTGCCAGCCGGGGGCGAGGACCTTCTCCAGCTCGGCCGACAGCGGCGCGGGCAGGTCGGTGCGCGAGCGCAGCCGCACCAGCAGGCCCCACACCGCGGCGCGCTCGTGCTCGTCGCGCAGCCGTAATCGGAGTTGGCGCAGCAGTTCGCGCAACTCGGCCGGTTCCAGGGTCGGTTCGTCGAGCCGCTGGCGGATGGGGTCGAGGTAGGGCACGGCCGGGTCCGGCGGCAGCGGGTCGGGCAGCGGCGGTGCGGCGGGCAGGGCCAACAACGCGCCACGCAGCTTGGGCACCCGCTCGCTGATCTCCATGCCCGCCGGGGTGAACACCGGGGCGGTCTCGGCGTCGGCGGGCAACGCGGTCGCCGCGGCGACGACGACCAGGACCGGGCGGCGCAGGGCGCGGGCGTAGCGCAGCGTGGCCAGGCACCCCGGGGACCGCACGGCGGCGGGCGAGGAGACCAGGACGAACACGTCGCAGCGCTGGACGCGCTGCAGCACACCCTCCCACCAGCGGGAGCCGACCGGTTCACCCCGGTCGAGGGAAACCTGGCGGCCCAGCTGGGCCAGGTCGGCGCGCAGACCAGCGGCGACGTCGCGATCGGACGGCGCGTGGCTGACGAACACCTGCATGTCACACTCCGCGGTCAGCGACCCGACAGCGCGCGGCTGATGTCGCACACCTTCCACGCGCCGTTCTCGTCGACGAGTGGAATCCGCAACCGCACCGAGGTTGCTCCTACGGTGCGTGTCGCGAGGACGGTGAAACGGGGGTCGGACCCGCTTACATCGACACTTTCGAGGGTAACGTTAGCCGCGTCAAGGAACGCTGTGTATAGGTGGGCGTTCTTCTCGCGATCCGAACCGCACACGAAGGACTGCATGGCGTTCTCGTCGCGGGTGTTGACCGCGTCGACGAACCCGCGCGCCATGCTGGTCGCGGCCTGCTCGTCGGGTCCGCCGCCGAGCAGCACGACGCCCGCGGTGATCCCGCCGCCGAGCGCCACCACGACGACCGCGAGCAGGATCAGCAGCTTCTGCCTGGCGCTGCGCGGGCGGCGCAGCTTGTGCTTGATCCGCTTGGGCTCGCGCCGCGACGGGGCCTGTTCCGGCTCCTGGGTGACCACCGGAACCGGCCCGGTCGAGGACGGCAGGTGCTGGTGCAGCCGCGGCGGGGTGTTGCGGTCGTTGAACTCCTTGCCGTTCTGCCAGACCAGCGTCGTCCAGCTCTGGCCGTCCCAGTAGCGGGCCTCGAAGTTCTCCCTCGGGTCCGGCTGCCACCCGGGCGCCAGGATCTCCTCGACGGTGTCGGCGACCGCGCGGCTGAGCTCGGGCCGGTCGCGCAGCCGCACCAGCAGGTCCCAGACCTCGGCGCGCTCGTCGGCCAGCGCCATCCGCTCGCGCAGCTGGCCGAGCAGCTCGATCTGGTCGTGCTCGTCGAGTTTCGGCGCATCGATGCGCGCCAGGTAGGCGTTGAGGTACGAGGTGGGGATCTCGGGCTCCTGGGGCAGTCGGGCCGGGAGCGCGCGGGCGGCTGGCATGGCGCTGAGCGCCTTGCGCAGCCGGATCACGCTCTCCTCGGTCCGGTTGACGTAGTCCACCGGCGCCTGCAGGCCGTCGGGGATCGCCCCTCGGTCAACGGGTCGCACGAGCACCGGCAGGATGGGCCTGCGCAGGGCCTTGGCGTAGTGCAGTTCGGCCAGGCACGCCTTCGACCGCAGCGAGTCGGGCGAGACCGCGAAGATGAACACGACGCACCCGCGCACGTGGCTCAGGACGTCGTCCCACCAGTCCTGGCCGCCGTGGCTCTCCCGGTCGAACCACACCCGGTTGCCGAACCGCTCGAAGTCGGCGCGCAGGGTGGTGATCGAGGCCTGGTCCCGGCGGGCGTAGCTGATGAATACGTGCATCCTCACATCTCACGTTCACAGGGAGTAATTCTTGGGTGCACGCACGTTATGTGGGCGATCGAGCCGACGACAGGGACCAATGGCCCTGGCGCGGGTCCCGCGGTCGCCTTGCGTGGCGGAAAGATCGCAGGCCGCAGGCGGTGAGCCCGGTTGGTCGGAGAGTCACTCGATGATCTTGCAAGCCGTCCGGTGTTGACCTGCCCGATCATCGCGATGTGATGGGGGTCAGTCACCCTGCGTGGTCGACTTGGCCGATCCACCCGGCCCGGGCAGGCTTGCGCACTGTGCCGGACGATCCCCTGACCGCCCTGCGGACGCAGTTCCGCGGCCCCCTGCCCGCCGCGGTGGAGGCCCTCCCCGCCGAGGCCGCCCTCGACCTCGCCGACGCCATGCGCACCGCGCGCCGGAGGCAGACCGCGCACCTGGCCGCGGCGACCGAGGACTCGTTGCGCCAACTCCCCCGCGTGCTGCGCCCGCTGGTCCGCCGGGTGATCGGCCTGTGAGCCGCACCGAGATCGCCAAACTGGCCCGCCTCCTCGGCGAGCCGGTGTCGCGTTTCGACTACCTGGCGGGACTGTCCGCACCGGACGTCCTGGCCATCCGGACCCGGGCGACGGAAGTCCTCTTCGGAGCCAACCAGGCCCTCTTCGAACGCATCGCCCTGGCCAGCCGCCTGGTCCCCGCGGCCATCACCGCTGCCATCGCGCAACGCACCTTCGGCCCGCTGCTGAGCGCCCGCGTGGCAGGTGCCCTGGAACCCGCTCGCGCGGTCGACCTGGTGTCCCGCCTCCCGGTGGCCTTCCTGGCCGACGTGGCAGCCGAACTCGACCCCCGCCGGGTCGCCCCGGTGCTGGCGG
This sequence comes from Actinokineospora baliensis, assembly GCF_016907695.1. NCBI lineage: Bacteria > Bacillati > Actinomycetota > Actinomycetes > Pseudonocardiales > Pseudonocardiaceae > Actinokineospora > Actinokineospora baliensis. Next base: position 6,272,941 of record NZ_JAFBCK010000001.1, read on the forward strand.
TCCTGCCGGTGGACAAGGTCATCGAGGTGGGGACCGAGTTGGCCACCCGCGGCGACCACATCACGCTGGGCCGCTTCGTCGGTGATCTACCGCCGTCGACCCTGCGCACCGTGGTCGCCGCCCTGGACGAGACGTCCCTGCTGCACACCGCCGTCTACACCGACAACCCGGACCGCGTGCCAGACCTGTTCGCCCTGATCCCGGACAGCCGCCTGCCCGCGCTGGCCGAAGCCGTGGCGACCGCGGCGTTCATCGAAGACTTGCTGCCGCTGCTCACCCACCTCGACGAGGCGGGCCTGTCGCGCCTGGCGGGCCCACTCAGCGACCTGAGCGCCGCTCGTCGGCGGCACGTGGCCGACACCGCCAACACCCTCGGGGTGCTCGAAGCGCTGGGTCCGCTAGCCGCCGCCTTGGCCTGACGGAGGCGAGCGAGCCGGTCACCCCCGTCGACCGCGTAGGTAGTCGCTGACCACGGCGCTGCCCAGGCCGTCGAGGTCCGGGGCGACCACCCGGCCGCCGCCGCGGCGGGCGATGACGTCGACGAAGGCGGCCAGGCTCGGGTCTTCGCCCAGCATGAACACCGTGACCGAGGCGCCCAGTTTCGCGAGGGAATCGACCTCGGCCAACGTCTTGCGCAGCGTGGCCTGCGTGGTCGGGTAGTGGAACACCGCTTCCCCGTCCGGCTCCAGGTGCGCCGTCGGTTCCCCGTCGGTCACGACCAGCACCACCGGTCGGGCGTCGGGGTTGCGGCGCAGGTGCCGCCCGGCCAGCAGGAGGGCGTGGTGCAGGTTGGTGCCCTGCTCCCACACCCCCTCCAGTTCCGTCAGCTCGGCGATGTCCACGGCGGCCGCGTGCCGCCCGAAGGTGATCAGCTGCAGCTCGTCGGAGCGGAACCGGGTGCTCACCAGGTGGTGCAGCGCCAGCGCTGTGCGCTTCATCGGGACCCACCTGCCGTCCTGGACCATCGACCACGACGTGTCGACGCAGAGGGCGACCGCGGCGCGGGAGCGCTGCTCGGTCTCGGACACCTCGACGTCGGCCACGTCCAGGCGGACCTCGCCGCCGTTGACCGACAGGGTGCGCAGGACGGCGTTGCGCACGGTGCGCGCCACGTCCCAGGGTTCGGTCGCGCCGAACGTCCAGGCGCGGGTCGCCCCGGTCAGCTCACCGGCGGCACCGGCGTGCTCGGTCTCGCGCTCGCCGCGCCGCCCCCTCAGTCCACCGAGGACGTCGGCAAGCGCCGTCTCCCCCAGGCGGCGCATCGCCTTGGGGGACAAGGTGAGTGAGCCGTCGGGCGCGCGGTCGAGCAGCCCTTGCCGACGGAGTTCCCGCTCCAGTTCGGACAGTCGACGGGCGTCGACGCCCGCTTCGTCGCCCAGTTGTCGTTGCAGGGCTTCGAGATCGATGTCCTCCAAGCGGGCACCGGGGTACGACTGGCCGAGCTGCTCGGCCAACGCGTCGAGCTCCGCCAGGTCCGCCATCGCCTGCGCCCCCTCCCCCAGCCCGAGGGGGTTCTGGCCGCGGAAGCGCGCGGAGGACGTCCAGTCCTCGCCAGGGCGCAGGGCGCGTAGGTTCGCGTCGAGCGTGGCGATCTGGTCGGCCAGCCGAGGATCGCCGAACGCGCTGGACATGAGGTCGCTGAGCTCTTGGCGCTGCTGGGCGCTCATCGAGTTCATCATCCGTTGCGCCGCCGCGGCGCGGGCGGCCAAGGCGTCGATCAGGTCCTCGACCGTGCGGGGGTTCTCGGGGAAGAACTCGCCGTGGTCGCGCATGAACTGGGCGAACCGCTCGGCGGTGTCCTCGCCGCGCAGGTGCGCCAGGAGCAGGGTGTTGAGGTCGGCCATCATCGCGCGGATGCGTTCGGAGTCCTCCGGCCGCACCTGGCTCAGGGCTTCCTTCATCCCCTGGAACCGCGACTCGACCAACTGCTGGCCGAGCTTGTCGCGGATCTCGGCGTAGGCCGCCCTTGCCCGCTCCGAGCGCCAGTCGTAGTCGGCGAGTTCGCGCACGGCGGCCGCGGTGCCCGACGGCAGCGCGTCGAGCTGGGCCTCGCGGAACCTGGCGTCGTCGGACGGGTCGGGGAACAGTTCCGCCCGTTCGGCTTCCAGCGCCTGGTCGAGCAGCTGCCGGACCTCGCTGAGGGTGCCGTCGAGGCGGTGGCGGCGTTGGATCCGCGAGCGCCGCTCCCAGAGCCTGCGGGTCAGCTCGTCGAGTCCAGCCGTGTTGCCCGTGCCGCGGCGCAGCAGCTCCTGCAGGGCAGCGCGGGGCGAGGACCCCTCCATGATGTCGCGCCCCAGCGCGTCGAGCGCGGCACGCAGGTCGACCGGCGGCGCGAGCGGGTCGGGGCCCTCGTGCCACGGCCCGTAGCGGTAGCTCACGGCCCGTACACCGCCTCCCCGTCGGCCGAGTCCTTGGCCAGTTTCCTGGTCAGGTACAGGTATTCCAGCGCGAGTTCGACCGAGGCGGCGATCCGGCCCGGTGGGTCGGTGGCCCGCACGTCCAGCCGCGCGGCGACCTCGTGCAGCAGCGGCAGCTCCGGCAGCGCGGCCAGCACCTCGGTGCCGGGCACGCGCTCCCCGGTGGCCACCAGGTGCCCATCCACGACCGCGTCCACGAGCGGGCCCAGGTCGAGCCCGGCGAACCGGTCGCGGGCGGTCTCGGCGACCGCGCGGCGCAGCAGGTGGGTGAGGTGCTCGACCTCGCGACCCTCCTCACCGGACTCGAACTCCAGCTTGCCGCGCAACACCGCGGGCACCGCTTCGAGATCGATCGGGCGGGCCACCGCGGGCTCCTCGCCGATGAGCGCGGACCGCCGCAGCGCCGCGGCGGCCACTGTCTCCGCAGCGGCCACGGCGAAGCGCGCGGACACCCCGGAGCGCTGGTCGACCGCGCTGGACTCGCGCAGCGCGCGCACGAACCGGGCCAGCACCTCCAGCAACGGGTCGCCCACCTCGGCCACCAGCTCGGCCTCTTGGCGCACCACGTCCACCTCGGCCCGCACCTCGCGCGGGTAGTGCGTGCGGACCTCGGCGCCGAAGCGGTCCTTGAGCGGGGTGATGATCCGGCCCCGGTTGGTGTAGTCCTCCGGGTTGGCGGTGGCGACCAGCAGCACGTCCAGCGGCAGCCGCAGCGTGTAGCCGCGGACCTGGATGTCGCGCTCCTCCATCACGTTGAGCAGCGCCACCTGGATCCGCTCGGCGAGGTCGGGCAGCTCGTTGATCGCCACCACACCGCGGTGGGCGCGCGGGACGAGTCCGAAGTGGATGGTCTCGGGGTCGCCGAGGGTGCGCCCCTCGGCGACCTTCACCGGGTCGACGTCGCCGATGAGGTCGCCGACGGAGGTGTCGGGGGTGGCCAGCTTCTCGGTGTAGCGCTCGCCGCGGTGCCGCCAGGCGACCGGCAGGTCGTCGCCGAGCTCGGCGGCGAGCCGGATCGAGCGCGGGGTGATCGGGGCCAGCGGGTGCTCACCGAGCTCGGAACCCTCGATCACGGGGGTCCACTCGTCGAGCAGCGAGGCGATGGTGCGCGCCAACCGGGTCTTGCCCTGTCCGCGTTCCCCGAGCAGCACGACGTCGTGGCCTGCCAACAGCGCGCGTTCGAGCTGGGGCAGCACGGTCTGGCCGAAGCCGACGATGCCCGGCCACGGGTCGCGCCCGGAACGCAGCGCGGCGAGCAGGTTGGCGCGGACCTCGGCCTTCACACCCTGGGGCAGGTGGCCAGCCGCGCGCAGCTCGCCCGCGGTGCGGGGCAGGTGTGCGGGGGCGTGGGTCACCGGCGTGTTCGAAACTGTCACGCCTTGACGCTACGCAGGTTCGGCGGCGCGGTCGACGTGGAGCCGCTCCAGGGTCACGCGGCCGCGTGGCCGGTTTCGTGCTCGGCGTGCCGGATCTCGTCGCGGACACCCCTGTAGTGCACCCACTCGTAGCCGATCAGCGCGACCAGCACCGCGGTGAGCACCGCCAGCGACACCAGCGCGGGCAGCAGCGCCGCCAGCGGCGTGATCGCGATGAGCACCGCCCCGACCGCGATCCGCTGCGGCTTCAGGTTCCGCCCGCACCGCCAGGAAACCCCGGCCTGGGCCAACAGGTACAGCGCCGTCCCGCCGAAGAGCGCCCACAGCGGCGGCCCGTACAGGTGGTCGGCCACGGTGTGGCCGTCGACGCCCGCCACGTAGTTCAGGACCTTCTTCAACCCCAGCGCCAACATCACGATGCCCACCACGAGCGGCAGGTGCAGGAAGCTGAACGCCGTGCGCGCCATGCTCGCCCGCTCGACACCGGTCGCCCGCGCCAGCGCGCGCTCGGCGATGAGCACGTGCGTGTCGAAGTAGGCCCACCACAGGCAGGCGGCCACGGTCAGCCCGAGGATCGCGGCGACGATGATCGGCCAGGAGATGGCGAGCTCGTTGACCCCGACGCCGATGGCCACGATCGACTCGCCCAAGGCGATGATCACGATCAGGCCGTGCCGCTCGGCGAAGTGCTTGGCCGAGTTGAGCCGCCACCCGGAGGCGCCGATGGCGAAGGTGCCGCCGTAGTCCGCGGCGATCGCGGCCACCCACAGCCCGATCTGCGCGGCACCGCTGGTCTGGGCGGCCAGCAGCAGCAACAGGGTGCCGCCGAGCACGGTCGGGGTGAACCGCAGCAGTTGCTTGCGCAGCCCGGGGTCGTCGGCGGCGCCGATCCAGAACAGCAGCAGGTGCACCGCGCGCACGAGCAGGTAGCACAGGGCGAACACGACCGGCCCGGACAACCCGCCCGGCAGGTCGTGGAAGGCCTCGGGGATGGCCAGCGCGATGAGGAACATCGCGGCCATGGCGCCCAACATCGCCGTGCGGGCGGTGCCCTCGTCGGCCTTGACCAGGTTCGACAGCCACGAGTAGCCGACCCAGCACCACCACACGACGGCCAGCACGAGCGCGCCGCGCAGCAACCCCAGCCAGGTGGGGTTCTCGGCCATCAGCGCGGTCACCTGGGTCAGCGCGAACACGAAGACGAGGTCGAAGAACAGCTCCAGCGTGGTGGCGGTCGCCGACTCGCCCACCCGCTCCAGCCTGGCGCGGTGCGGCTTGCTCATGACGCGGATCGTGCCACGCCAGCCGGGCCGAGCAGCCGGGTGAGCAGGTCGCGGAACCCGTCGATGTCCTCGGTGCTGTCGAAGGCCCGGCCGGGGATCGGGTGGAAGGAGCCGGGGCCGGTGAGCAGCACGAAGCTGCGCTCGGTCTCGACCCAGCCGGTGAGCTCGTCGAGGGTGAGGTCGCTGTAGGCGCTGCCGTCGGTGGTCATCATCCGCAGCGAGTGCTCGTCGACGTCGGCGGTGACCGGGTGGCCGGCCACGGGTTCGCGGCGGAAGGCGTGGCGGATGGTGACGGCGGGGAAGACGCCGATGCCCACCGCGCACACCAGCCCGAAGATCGCGGGCAGGACCAGGCCGACCACCAGCAGCACGGCCGAGAACAGGCCGAAGGCGGCGGCGAACCAGGGCACCCACCGCACGAAGGGCACCGCGGCGCGGATGCCGTCGCTCCAGTCGGCGGCCTCGGGGGTCCAGCTCAGGCGCATGACGGGCAGCTTAGGGAGCTGATCCACCCCGGCGGGAACCGGTCGCGTACCCTCGGTCCCCGTGTCAACTCCGAGTGCCACCTTCGCGGTGTGGGTTTCGGCGTGGCTGAACGGGTCCGCGGCTGCCGACGACGTCCTGGACGCGCTCAGCCACTGGGCGCCGCTGCACGACGTGGTCGCCGTCGACCAGGCCACCGCGGACTCCCTCGACGTCCCGGTGCGCGGGCAGGCTGGCGGGCAGGTGGCCGGGCTGCTGGCCGCGGTCCGCCGCGCCGAGGTCAGCGGTGGGCGGATGGTCCTGCCGGTCCCCGGTGACGTGCGCGGCCTCGGCGGCCGCAGCGAGTTCGCCGGGGTCGCCCTGCACGCCGGTGAGGCCGTCGTGCTGCACGGTGCCCCGCTCGGCCTGGTCCCCGAACCGATCGCCGACGGCGTGCTGCGCTGGACCGCCTTCGACATCGGCGACGCCCCCGCCGCCGAGCACGTGCCCCTCGGCGAGGCCGAGCACGAGCTGACCGGGGCCATGCGGGTCGCCGCGGGCGTGCTGACCGAACTGGGCGTGGCCAAGCACCGCGCCGGGGTCCGCGAGGAGATCACCACCCGGGTCGCGCACCGCTCGGCCGCGCCGTGGCCCGAGGGCACCCCGCCCCGGGCGCTGCGGGTGCTGCAGCGGGCCAACGAGGTGTCGGCGATCCTGGACCTGGCGGCGGAGGACTCCCCGGGTGGGGCGCTGTCGTCGTCCTCGGCCCGGCGGCGCGCCGACGCGCTGCGCCCGCTGTTCGACGCGGTGCGGGTGGCCAGGCTCGCCGCGGTCGACGAGGCCGTGCGGGTCTTCTCCGAGCACGCCGACAAGCACTGACCCCTCGACCATTCCCGCTCTGACCACGGGCGCGGTGTGGCGTGGTCGGTCGCCGACCCGGCGCCACCGGCGGCGACCGGGTGTGACCGGGAGATGACCGCGGTGGGTCCGACACCGGCGCTGACCTGGGCGATGTCTGGTTTGACCCGGTTCGCGGCCGACCAAGCTGAGTCCCACTCACGACTGGACCAGCACCACTAGACCAATCCCGGTCGAACCCCGGTCACCGTCAGTGGTACCCGGCGGCCGGGTTGCGAACGGCAAATTGCGCGCGGCCGAACGCCCGGGACGGTCGCGCGCGGCCGCGGAACCGCTGCGGCACCGTGGAAGAATCTCCGGCTCGACGCCGGATTCGGCACCGCTTGCCGATTTCGCCCGTATGCCAAGGTGATGCCACCGGCCGCGGCCGGGAACCGCCGCCCCCGTAGATCTTCCCGGGGCATCAGCGGGGAAACCCTTGTCTTCCCTGCGATCCGGCCCCATGGCAACCGGGATTGTTGGTCCGAGCTGCGCGAACGCGACTGGATGCCGCGACATAACCCGGTGCTATGGGTCTTTGGGATGAGCGGTGGGCCTTCCCGTCCCTGATAGTGATCGCACTGGACCAACCGCTGTCACCGGAGTCACACCATGACCGCACAACTGCTCGACCCCAAGCAGGCCGCCCGGCCGCTGGCGCTGGACACCAACCACCTCGGTGCCCTGCAGATGGTCGCGCGCGGCGAGGTAGGCGCCTACGGTGCCGCGGCGGCGCTGCGCCACCGCACCGACGACCTCGGTGTGCTGATGGTCAGCGCCCTGTTCACCCTGCGCCGCGACGGCTTCGTCGGCTTCGGCGACGCCACCCCCGACCCGCACGACGGGTGGCTGCAGGCGGGCCTCACCTCCGCCGGTGAGCGCCTGCTCGACATCTGGCTGCGCCGCGGCCGCCGCTCCCCCGACGAGGCCGCCCGCACCCGCGACTGGTTCGTCCTGCTCCGCTGCGCCCAGCGCGGCGACCTCGGGATGACCGAGGCGAACCAGGTGGTCGACCGCGGCCACCCGGTGGAGAGCAGGCTGGCCGCGCGGATGCGCGAACTGGTCAGCGCCGGTCACCTGGTCGTCGGCTCCGCCCGCCTGCGCGACTGCCGCATGATCACCCTCAGCGAGACCGGGAAGGCACTGCACTCCCGCCTCGACCTCTCCCAGAGCAACCACGGGTGACGCCGATGATGACGAACAGGAACTCCCGCGGCGAGGTCTGCTGGGGCACCGGCACCACCCACGGCGGCCGCGCCCACGTGGTCCTGCGCGGCGCCACCACCGGCCTCTGCGGCACCCCGGTCGACACCCGCTACCCCGACCGCCCCACCGCCCGTCCGGTCTGCCCGGACTGCGCCATCGCCTACGTGGCCGCCGTCTTCCCCACCGAGGCGACAGCGCCAGACCTCCGGCACGAGGTCCGGCTGCGCGCCTGATGTAGGAAACCGAGACGCGGCGCCGGAGGTCCCCCTGCACCCCCGGCGCCGCGTTTCGGCGTTCTGTCGGTGCGCCTTCGTAGGATGTGTATCGGGGGCTCTTGAATCGGATGATCTTCGGTGGACGCCTCGCCTGCGGCATCGGGCCCGATCCCGTTGTGGTGCGGTGGGCTCGATGGGGCGAACCTGTTTTGCGCGGGGCCCCTGCGCCACCCGTGGCAGGACCGCAAAGCTGGGGCCGAAAAGCATGGCCCTGCAACGCACAACGCTACGACTGCCGCCACCCCACGCAAAACAGGTCCGCCCCATCGAGCAGTTGGGGTGGGCGGCTTCCGAGTGTCCAGTGGTCGCTTGAGGCGTCGGGGTAGGGCGGCTGGGATGGCACCGCCTGTTCCGAGTGTCCAGTGGTCGGCAATGCCGTCGGAGTCGGCTGGCGGGGCTGGCTCGGTGGGCTGGGTTTGGGTGGGTGGTCCGGTGGGCTGGGTTTGCACCAGCAGCTTCCGGGAGCGGTGGTCGGGCCAGCGGGCTGGCTCGGTGGGTTGGGTTTGGGTGGGCGGGCTCGAAGCTATGGGCCAGCGCGAAGTTATGGGCGGGTGGGGCGCCTGGGGGGTTCGCAGCACTGCGGGGCGCACAGGGTGCCGTTGAGGGTGCAGCCTGCGGCGGGGAAGGGCGAGAGCTTGGCGGGCGGGGCTTCGTCGAGGTGTTCGGTGATGAGGGAGACGACCATTTCCGCGAAGCGGGGGTCGCCGTTCGGGGTGGCGGCGCGGGCGTAGGACATTCCCAGGGTGGCGGCCTTCTCGGCTGCCTCGGTGTCCAGGTCCCACACGACTTCCAGGTGGTCGCTGACGAAGCCGATGGGGCAGACGACCACGGCTGGGATGCCTTGTGCCGCCAGGGATTCGATGTGGTCGACGATGTCTGGTTCCAGCCAGGGGATGTGTGGCGGGCCCGAGCGGGATTGCCAGACGACGTCGTAGGCGTCGATGTTGAGGGTGGTGGCCACGAGGCGGGCGGCTTCGGCGATTTGGCGGGAGTAGCGGTGTCCGCCCTCCGAAGGGGGGCCCGCGGCTTGATCAGCCGCCGAGGGGACCGAGTGCGCGGTGAACACCAAGCGGTACTCGGGGAAGGTCGCGGCTGCGCGAACTGCGTCGGCCACGGCTGAGATGAAGAGGGGGTGGTCGAAGAACTGGCGCAGCTTCACCAGGTCTGGGGCGTCGGGGCCGACCGCGTCCCTGGCCCGGCTGATGTCCTCGTGGTACTGGCGGCAGGCCGAGTAGCCGCCGTAGGCGCTGGTGGGGAAGACCAGGGCCCGGCGGACGCCGTCGGCCTTCATCTGCGCGACGGTGGTCTCGACCATGGGGTGCCAGTTGCGGTTGCCGAAGTAGACCGGCAGGTCCAGGCCCCGGCGAGCGAGTTCGGCCTCGACGGCCGCGATGGCCTCGCGGTTGAGGCGGTTGATCGGGGAGACGCCGCCGAAGTGCTGGTAGTGGGCCTCGACCTCGTCGAGGCGGGCGGGCGGGACCCCCCGGCCCCGGGTGACGTTCTCCAGGAACGGGCGGACCTCGGCGGGCCCCTCGGGCCCGCCGAAGGACAGCCACAGCAGCGCGTCGACCATCACATGCCCAGGGCGTGCACGCCCCCGTCGACCCAGACCATGGAGCCGGTGGTGGCGGGCAACCAGTCCGAGAGCAGGGCACAGACCGACTTGGCGACCGGGGTGGCGTCGTTGACGTCCCAGCCGAGCGGGGCGCGGTCGGCCCAGCCCGCCTCCAGGTCGGCGAAGCCGGGGATCGATTTGGCGGCCATGGTGCGCACCGGTCCGGCGGCGACCAGGTTGACCCGCACGCCCTTGGGGCCGAGCTCGCGGGCCAGGTAGCGGTTGGTGGACTCGAACGCGGCCTTGGCCACGCCCATCCAGTTGTAGGCGGGCCACGCGACGCGGGCGTCGAAGTCGAGGCCGACGATCGAGGAGCCCGGCGCCAGCAGCGGCAGGGCGGCGACCGACAGCGACTTCAGCGAGTACGCCGAAACCTCGAGCGCCACCGACACGTCCGACCACGGCGCGTCCAGGAACGGCTCACCGAGGCAGGTCTTGGGCGCGAAACCGATCGCGTGCACGACGCCGTCGAGGCCGTCCACGTGCTCGCGGACCCGGTCGGCGAGGGTGTCGAGGTGCTCCTGGTTCTGCACGTCGAGCTCGATCACCGGGGCGGGCTGCGGCAGCCGCTTGGCGATCCGCTCGACCAGGCTGAGCCTGCCGAACCCGGTCAGCACGACCTGGGCACCCTGCTCCTGGGCTGCCTTGGCGACGTGGAAGGCGATGGAGGCGTCGGTGATCACACCGGTGATCAGCAGCCGCTTGCCCTCGAGCAGTCCGGTCATGGCTTCCTTCCTGGGGGAGACTTCGGTCAGTGGCCCATGCCGAGGCCGCCGTCGACCGGCAGCACGGCGCCGGTGATGTAGCCGGCGGCGTCGGAGGTGAGGAAGGTGACCGCGGCGGCGACCTCCTCGACGGTGGCGTAGCGACCGGCGGGGACCGTCGCCAGGATCTGCTTCTTGCGGTCCTCGGTGAGCGCGTCGGTCATGTCGGTGGCGACGAACCCCGGGGCGACGACGTTGGCGGTGATGTCGCGCGAGCCCAGTTCGCGGGCGATCGAGCGCGCCATGCCGACCAGAGCCGCCTTGCTGGCGGCGTAGTTGACCTGCCCGGGCGAGCCCATCAGGCCGACGACCGAGGAGATGTAGACGATGCGGCCGAAGCGGGCCTTGAGCATGCCGCGGGTGGCGCGCTTGGTGACCCGCCACGCGCCGGTGAGGTTGGCGTCGATCACCCGGGTGAACTGGTCCTCGGTCATCCGCATCAGCAGCGTGTCGTCGGTGATGCCCGCGTTGGCGACGAGCACCTCGACCGGGCCGTGCGCGGCCTCCACCTCGGTGAAGGCGGCGTCGACGGCCTCGGCGTCGGTGACGTCGCAGCGGACGCCCAGCAGGCCATCCGGCGCGCCGGAGCCGCGGTGGGTGATGGCGACCTTGTCACCCTGCGCCTGGTAGGCGCGTGCGATGGCCAACCCGATGCCCCGGTTGCCGCCCGTGACCAGTACCGACCGTCCCATTGCCATCCCATCCACCCGGCGAGCCCGTCCCCGGCAGGCTATCTGGCGGCGAGGGCACCGCCGCTGACCGGGGCGGGCCGCGTGCGGAATTCCGAAGTGATCGAACACACAGGAATGCGGCGACCGATCCTCCTGGCACGTTCGGGGGAACAGCGGCGGGCTTTTCCAGCGCCTGATTGGTCGTTCGTCGAGGAATGGGTCCCGGCATTACCCGGTCGGCCGAAACCAACCGGGTAATCGGCACTGTGCGTATCCGCAACGGCCACACGTTCGTGGCGCGGGAACGGCCCTAGAATCGACCCATGCCCCGAAGGTTCACCGGGTGGCCGGTGCAGGCACTCGACGTGTTGCACAACCTCGATGGCGTTCCCAGCACACAGGTCCGCGAGCGCAACCGCCGCGACCGGGAGCGGTTGGTGCGGGCGCCGATGGCGGACCTGCTGGCCGATCTGGCCGACGCCGACCCGCGCTACGCCGATTTCTCCGTGTGGCACTTCGCGAAAGACCCGTTCTGGTGGCAACACCAAGGCGCGGTCGTGCGGCTGGCGCGCAATGTCGAGATCGGACTGCGGTTCGACCTCGACGGATTACACGTCAAAGGCGCGTGGCACTACCCGGACCCGGGCCAGGTCCGCCAATTCCGCAGCGCGGTCGCCGAGGACGGCAGCGGCGCGGAACTGGTCGGCATCCTGGCCGCCCTGCCCCAGCACTTCGAGGTGACCGGCGACGTGATGAAGCGCGGCCCGCGCGAGTACCCGCCCGACCACCCGCGCGCGGACCTCCTGCGCTACCGCTCCCTGGTGGCGACCCGCCCGGTGCGCCCGGAGGAGGCCGTGCACAGCGCGGCCGCGGTGGACCAGGTGCTGCAGGTGGCGCGGGAACTCGACGCGCTCCTGGGCTGGCTGGCCCGCAACGTGGTCATCCCCGCCCCCCGCCTGACCCGCTAGCAGCGCAGACTCAGGGCAGGCGCCTCGGCGCGAGCAGCAGGTGGCCACCCCGCAAGCGGCGCGAATCAATGCGACCACCTGCCACGAGCCCACGGAGATCCGGCAGGCGACTGACTACGCACCCCCGCCGCCGCGGCTGGCCATGGCAACGCAGCCGGCTTCCAGGCACGCAGCCCACCCGTGCCAGCCCACGACACCCCGCCATGCCCAGCCAGCGCGGGATTAGGGCAGGCGTTGGCCGAACACCAGCGAGAGCGCCGCGGAGATCAACGCGGCCAGGGTGCCCAGGATCAGCCAGGGTCTGCTGGCGTCGGCTTCCTTGATCTCGTAGCCGATCTGTTCGCCGAGGGTGTCGTAGACCTTGCGGAGCTGGTCGGCGGTGGCGGCCTTGTAGAAGTCGCCGCCGGAGAGGGTGGCGATCTCTTCCATGGCGGCGTCGTCCACGGCCACCGATTGGATGCGGCTCTCGATCTCGACGGTGCCCTCCGCGGTGCCGAAGGAGATCGTGGTGATCGGGATCTTCTTGTCGGCGGCGGCTTTGGCCGCGGTGAACGAGCCGCGCGGGTCGTCCTCGTTCTCGGTCGGGATGGTCTGCTTGCCGTCGGACATCAGCACGATGCGCGCCGGTGGTGGGCCCTCGGGGCCGCCGACGACCTGCGAGAAGCCCTCGATGGACTGCAGCGCCGCGAAGATGGCCTCGCCGGTGGCGGTGGACTGGGCGAGCTTGAGGTTGTCGATCGCCTTCGCCACACCGCCGCGGTCGGTGGTGGGCGCGACGAGGACGGTCGCGGTACCGGCGAAGGTGATCAGCCCCAGGTTGACCCCGGGGGTCAGGCCCTGGGCGAAGGACTTGGCCGCCACCTGGGCGGCTTTGAGCCGGGTGGGCGCGACGTCGGTGGCCTCCATGGACAGCGAGACGTCGATCACCAGCATCACGGTGGCCCGGTTGCGCGGCACCCGCTGCTCGGCGGTCGGCCCGGCCATCGCGGTGGTCAGCAGCAGCAGCGCGGCCACCAGCACCACGGCGGGCACGTGCCGCCACCGGCTCGGCCCGCTGGAGGACACCTTGTCCAGCAGTTCCAGGTTGGTGAACCGCAGGGTCCGCTTGCGCCGCGACCGCTGCACCAGCACGTAGCCCGCGACGAGCCCGGCGACGGCGATCAGCAGCAGGAACCACAGGGGCGCGGAGAAGTTGCGCAGGCTCAGCGTCATGCGACCCCTCCCGACCAGCGCCGCTTGCGGGCGACGACGAAGCGCACCGTGTCAGCGATCCAATCGGAGTCCGTGCGCAGCACCAAGTGCCCGCTGCCCGCCCGGCGGATTCCCGCCGCCACATCAGCGCGGTGCTCGGCCGCAGCTGCGGCGAACTCCTTGCGCAGCAAGGGGGACGCGGTGACCTCGCGCCGCCGCCCGGTCTCCGGGTCGGCCAGCACGACGGTGCCCACGTCGGGCAGGTCGACGTCGCGCGGGTCGACGACCTCGACCGCGATCAGCTCGTGCCGCAACGACAACGCCCGCAGCGGGCGCTGCCACTCGGTCTGCCCCAGGAAGTCCGACACGACCACCGCGAGCCCCCGGCGCCGCGGCGGGCGGCGGAGCTGCTCGATGGCGTCGGCCAGGTCACCCCGCACGCCCTCGGTCGCGCGCGGCGTCTCCGCCACCTTGCGGACCAAGCCGCGGGCGTGCGCGAGGCCGCCCCTGGCGGGGACCCGGATCATCCGCTCCCCGGTGGAGATCAGCGCGCCGACGCGGTTGCCGCCGCCGCGGGTCAGGTGGGTGATCGCGGCGACAGCGGCGACGGCCAAGTCGCGCTTCTCGCAGCCCGCGGTGCCGAAGTCGAGGCTCGCGGACAGGTCGACCACCAGCCAGGTCTCGAGTTCGCGGTCGGCGACGGTCTCCCGGATGTGCGGGACCGTGGTGCGCGCGGTGACCGCCCAGTCCATCCGGCGCACGTCGTCGCCGGGCTGGTAGGGCCGGGCCTCGCCGGGCTCGGAGCCGGGACCGGGGACCAGGCCGAGGTGGTTGCCCTGCAGCAGGCCGTCGAGCCTGCGCCGGACGTCGATCTCCAGCAGCCGCAGGCCCGCCTCCATGCGGTCGCCGCGCAGGACCGGGGGGACCCAGTTGGGCCGCTCGCCGTCGGTGGACCTCTCCTTGCTCACGGCCTGCCGTTCACCCCGGCGGGGGCCGGGTGCCCCACGGCCTGCGGGCGCGCGGAGACCTGCGGCAGCGGCACGGTCTGCAGCACGCGGGAGATCATGTGGTCGATCGGCACCCCGTCGGCGAGCGCGTCGTAGGACAGCACGAGCCGGTGCCGCAGCACGTCGGGCACCACGTCGACGACGTCTTGGGGCAGCACGTAGTCGCGGCCGCGGACCAGCGCCAGCGCGCGGGAGGCGGCGACGATGCCAAGGCTGGCGCGCGGCGAGGCGCCGTAGGCGATCCAGCCCGCGACGTCGGTCAGGCCGTGCTCTGCCGGGGTGCGGGTGGCCAGCACCAGGCGGACGGTGTAGTCGACCAGCGCGTGGTGCACGAAGACGTTGGCGGCCACCGACTGCAGGCGGCTGAGCTCCTCGGGGGTGAGCACCTGGCTGGGCTCCGGCGGCGTGACGCCCATCCGGTAGACGATCTCGCGCTCCTCCTCCACCGTCGGGTACTCGACGATGATCTTGAAGAGGAACCGGTCGCGCTGGGCCTCCGGCAGCGGGTAGACGCCCTCGTTCTCGATCGGGTTCTGGGTGGCCAGCACCAGGAACGGGGTGGGCATCGGGAAGGTCTTGCCGCCGATGGACACGTGCCGCTCGGCCATCACCTCGAGCATCGCCGACTGCACCTTGGCAGGCGCGCGGTTGATCTCGTCGGCCAGCACGAAGTTGGCCACCACCGGGCCGAGTTCGACGTCGAAGCGCTCACTGCCCTGCCGGTAGATGCGGGTGCCGAGGATGTCGGCAGGCACCAGGTCGGGGGTGAACTGGACCCGGGAGAAGGACCCGCCGACGACCCTGGCGAAGGTCTCCACCGCGAGGGTCTTGGCCACACCGGGCACGCCCTCCAGCAGCAGGTGCCCCTTGGCCAGCAGGCCGACCAGCATCCGCTCGACCAGGCGGTCCTGCCCGACGATCACCCGCTTGACCTCGAACACGGTGCGTTCGAGCAGCTGCGCGTCGCGCGCGGGGGTCGTGGGCGCCTCGGCCTGCCCGGGCTCGGTCACCGGCATCCTCCTCGTGGATCTCGCGACAGACCTCACGGCCTACCGCGTACAGCCAACCGGACCACTGGTGTGAGCCCTGTGAACTCACTCTGGGAACGCGGTCGGGTCACTGGGAACGCGGCCCCCACCCGGCAGGTCCGCCGGGTGGTCCACATCGCGCGAGCTGCCGTCGAGGTCCACCAAGCGGACCGGTGAGAGTCCCGTGAGGACCTTACGCAGTGCCGCGTCCACCGGCCGCTCGGGCAACGCGGCGCGCAGCGGTGCGGTGGGCCACGCGCCGAGCAGCCACTGGTCACGTCCGTCGGCGTCGACGAGCAACGCGGGGGCTTCGGCGCGCAGGCGGTCGACGGTCGCGCGGGATATCGCGAGGAGGTCCGCGGCGAGCAGGACCGTGGTGTCGGCGGTGACGAACTCCAGCCCGGCGGCCAAGGCGGCCACCGGGCCGGAGCCGGGTTCTGGTTCTCGCGTCCACCGCACGGGGTGGACGGTCGGCCGGGGTGGGCCGACGACGACGATCTCGTCGGCGTGCGCGACGGCGGTGATCGCGCGGTCGAGCAACGTGCTGCCGCCGACGACGAGCGCGGGTTTGTCGATCCCGCCCATCCGGGTGGCCTTGCCGCCCGCGAGGATCACCGCCGCCCACCGCACGCCGTCGAGCCTAGGCGGTGACGCGGGCCTCCCAGTCGATGGTGTGCGCGTGCACGTCGCCGAAGATCCGGCGCGGGGTGAACACCGTGCGGGACAGGACCGGGGCCAGCACCCGGCCGACCGCGCGGGCGACGGGTCCGGCGGCCTTGCTGTTGTTGGTCCGGCGCGCCCCGGCGATGATCTTGTTGACCCTGGCCCGGCGCAACCGCTCGTAGGCGGCGAACGCGCCGGGCAGGTCGGCGATGTCGCGCAGGCACCTGGCCAGCTGGACCGCGCTCTCGGCGGTGATCGACACGCCCTGACCGGAACTGGGCGACGGGGCGTGCGCGGCGTCGCCCACGAGCACCATGCGGCCGCGGTACCAGTGCTCGACGTCGGGCAGGATCTCCAGCGCGCCGATGACCTGCAGGTCCCTGGCGCCCGCCAGCACCCGCTCGGCCGGGTGGTCGCCCTCATGCGCGGTCCGCAGGTGGCGCAACCAGTCCTCTGTGGGCACCGCACGGGCCTCCGCTGTGGACATCGCGCCCTTGTGCGGGAGGTTGCTGAACCAGGCCGTGTCGCCCTCCGGGGTCGCCCAGTAGCCGAAGAACGCGCGCTTGCCCTGCGCGAGGTGCATGACGTCCGGACCGCCGATACCGGGCACCGGCGGTCCCCAGCCGCCGAGACCGAGCAGCCCGACCGGCTCGGGTCCCGGGGCGTCCGGGTCGATCAGGGTGCGCACGGTCGAGCGGATGCCGTCCGCGCCGACCAGCACGTCCCCGGTGGCGGTGGTGCCGTCGTCGAACACCGCGGTGATCGAGTCGGGGCCCTCCTCGACGCCGACCAACCGCTTGCCGTGCTCGACCACCGCGCCGAGCTCGACGGCGCGGTCGCGCAGCACCCGGTAGAGGTCCGACCGCCACATGAGGCGGCTGGCGGGCAGACCGGGCAACCCGCCGAAGGCGAACACCTTCCTGCCCTGGAAGTCCTCCATCACCATCGACCCGCACGGCTGCCCCAGGTCAGCGACCCGCTCCCCCACCCCGACCGCGGCGAACGCGTCGAGCCCGTTGGGCGCGACCATCAGCATCCCGCCGACCCCGTCCGCGGCCTCGGCGTACGCCTCGAACACGGTCACCCCGACCCCGGCCCGCCGCAGCGCCGCGGCGACCACCGGTCCCGCGATGCCACCCCCGATCACCAACGCGGTCTTTACCGCTCGCTCGCGCCCCACGGTGTCCCCTCTCCCATCGCGTCCTGCCAGGCCCGGATGTATTCCGGCGCCCCGAGGGCAGCGATGAGGGAGGTGACGAACCGGCGCTCGGCCTCCAGCAGCGCGAGCCGGTAGTCCTCCTCGATCAGGAAGACCCACAGCACACCCTGCGCCTTGGCCGCGGCGATCTCCGAAGCGATCCCACCAGCCTCACCGTCGAGCGCCACCAACCGGCGCCCGAGCAACTCGACCGCCTGCCCCGGCTCCAACACCCCGAGCAGCGACAGCGCCACCCCGAACTTGGGGTACTCGTGCTCGGGAACCGCGACCAGCTCCCGCATCCAGTCGTAGAGCTCATCCCGACCGGCGTCGGTGAGCGCGAACACGGTCCGCTCCGGACGCGCCGTGTCGCGCACGGTCTCCTGCTCGGCGATGAACCCGGCTTTGCGCAGCTGCTCCACCACCATGTAGAGCGAGCCCCGGTTGTACTTGATGTTGCGGTCCTTGCCGGTCTCCTTGAGCCTGCGCCCCATCTCGTAGGGGTGCATCGGTTCGAGCAGCAGACCGGACAGCACCGCCAACGCCAGCGGGTTGCCCACCGCGCGTCGCTTCGCCACCACTCCCTCATCTCTAGCCGACACCAACTATCCTCACCCAACTAGTCAGTGTCAACTATTCGTTCCGGACCATGACCCGCTCAGCCTCGCACCCGCCGCCGAGCCCTGGCAGCGGGCGCCCAGATGGCGCGTTCGAGTGCGGGTGGACGTCAGCGCGCATGCCGCGGATGCGGCGACAACTACCTGATGGCCTTGGCGGCCGTTCGTTGTCGCCGCCAACTGGGCGCGGCACGTGCGGCGGGCGGCGACTGCGACCGAGCAGCGAGCGGGCGGCGGGCAGCAGCAGCAGCGAGCGGGTAGGCGGGTGGGCGCCGACGGAGGGCCGCCGTACGGCCACCTCTCCGCCGAGTCGAGGCGCTCCGAACGGTGTGCGCCCTTGTCCGCGCCTGGCGCCGGGGCGCGGAAGGGGTCAGCCGGGGGCGACGGTGAGCACTGGCAGCGCGCGTCCGGGCTGGTTACGTTGGGGGCATGGCGGACTCCCCGGCGGTTGAGGTCGAGGTGGGTGGGCTCTCGGTTCGGGTGTCCAATCCGGACCGGGTGTACTTCCCGGCGATCGGGGCGACCAAGCTCGACCTGGTCAACTACTACCTCTCCGTCGGCGACGGCGTCGTGCGGGCGTTGCGGGAGCGGCCGTGCATGATGCACCGGTTCCCGAAGGGGGTGACCGGGGACAAGGTGCACCAGAAGCGGGTGCCGCACGGGGCGCCGCCGTGGTTGGAGACGGTGCGGGTGCACTTCCCGCGGTACAACCGGCACGCCGACGAGTTGTGCGTCACGAAGCTGGCCGATGTCGTGTGGGCGGTGCAGATGTCGACGGTGGAGTTCCACCCGTGGAACTCGCGGCGGGCCGACACCGAGCGGCCGGACGAGTGGCGGATCGACCTGGACCCGATGCCCGACTGCGGGTTCGGCCGGGTTCGCCGGGTCGCGCGGGTGGCGCACGAGGTGCTCGACGAGCTCGGCGCGGTCGGCTGGCCGAAGACCTCGGGCGGGCGCGGGTTGCACGTGTACGTGCGGATCGCTCCGGAGTGGACGTTCGGTGAGGTGCGCCGCGCGGCTCTGGCGTTCGCGCGGGAGGTCGAGCGGCGGGCCCCCGAGGAGGTGACCACGACGTGGTGGCGCAAGGACCGCGACCCGGCGGCGTTGTTCGTCGACTACAACCAGAACGCGCGCGACCACACGATCGCCTCGGCCTACTCCGTGCGCGGCGTCCCCGAGGCCACCGTGTCGACCCCGCTGCGGTGGGACGAACTCGACGCCGTGGACCCGAGGGACTGCACGATCGCCACCGTCCCGGCCCGGTTCGCCGAGTTGGGCGATCCGCACGCGGGCATCGACGACGCCGTCTTCCGGTTGGACGCGCTGCTGGAGTGGGCCGACCGCGACGAACGCGACGGCGCGACCGACCCCGGCGAACCCGACGACCGCGAGAACTAGACGCCGAACGCCGCCGGGTACTCGACGAGTCCGGTCGGCACCGGTCGCGCCGGGTCGAGCGCCAAGGCCATGAACGCCTCGTCCGGCACGTCGAACGGGGCCAGCACGCCGAACCCGGACGCCGGGGTGAACCCGAACCGCGGGTAGTACTCGGCGTGCCCCAGCACCACGACCAGGTTCTCCCCGCGATCGCGCGCGGCCGCGAGCCCGAACCGGATCACCGCGTCCCCCACCCCCTGCCGCTGCCGGTCAGGCCGAACCGCACACGGGGCCAGCGCGAGCGCCGGATGCCCCCCGACCCAGCACCGGGTCAGCAGGGCGTGCCCGACGACCTCGCCGTCGGCGGCGACGGTCGACAAACCGTCGATCCACGCCCGCGGGTCCGCCCGCAGCGCGTCAACGAGATCGGCCTCGGCGACCGTGGGGAACGCCGCCGCGTTGACCGCGTGGATGGCCGCGGCGTCGTCCGGCGTCTCCGGTCGGGTGATCAGCACAGGGCTCTCCTCTCCAGACATGAGCGATCCTATTCCTCGACCAGCTCCACGGTTCCGCGTGCTCCGTCGACCCGCACGAGGTCCCCCGTGCGCAGCCGGGTCGTGGCGTCGCCGCAGCCGACGACCGCCGGGATGCCCAGTTCCCTGGCGACGATGGCCGCGTGCGACAGCGGCGCGCCGACATCGGTGACGATGGCCGCGGCTCGCGGGAAGACCGGCGTCCAGCCGACATTGGTCGCCGGGGTGACCAGGATCTCCCCTTCCCGCAACGCTCCCGCTTCCTCCACTGTGGACACAACACGGGCGGTCGCGGTGACGACACCTGGCATGCCGGGGAATCCGGTGATCACGCCGTCCGCCACCTCCTGCGTCGCCTCGGCCCAAGCCACCGGGTCGAACCGGCCGCTGATCAGCGTCGGGTAGGGCGGCAGCGACCGGTAGAGCCGGTACGCCGCCTTGCGCGCGGGCACGGCCTCGAGCGGCGTGTCGTCTCCGGTCAGGACCGCGAGGATGTCGTCGATCGGCAGCATGAACAGGTCGTCGCCGTGACCGGTCAGTTCACCGGCGCGGACGATGAACGCCCGGAACACCGAGAACGTCCGCACCATCTCCGACCGCGCCCGCTCCCGCCCGCGTCCCACTTCCGCCGCCTGGTCGAGAGCCCGTCGAATCCCGGGAGCCCGGCGCGGATGTGCTGCGGTGAAACGCTTCCAGGCTTCCTCGCGCGCCTCGGCCTGTCGGTCCAGCAGCGCTCGCGGATCACCAGGCGCCGCCAAAGCGGAGTCGATCCACCCAGGATCCTCCAGCGGCCGGGGCACCGACACCTCGTACTCGTCGACGCAGCGGTGACCCCACTGCCGCGCATAGGTATCCCGGTCGATCTCCCCCGCACGCAGCCGGGCGAGACCCAGCACTGGACCGAGGCTGGCCAGACCCTCGTCGGCGTTGTGCAGCCCGGTGGTCAGCAACTCGGCGTCGTCCGGGGCGATCTTCCTGAGCCGGGCTGCGACCCGCTCCCCCGCCCGAGCGGTGCGGCCACCGGCGTCGAGAACCGCGCAATCGAAGCGCAGCAATGTGTCCACATCGGACCGCCACAATGCGAGCAACTCCCCCGCGCTGCCCGCGCGGGCGATCCGCTCGCGCAACGCCGTGCACCGGCCGGGCGTGCGGGCCAGCAACTCGGGCAACCGCTGTCGGAACTCCCTGCCCTGGCGGGCGAACGGGATGGCAGCCTTCGCGGCGGCCCGCACCACCTCCCACCGACCCATCGGCAACGGCGGGACCTCGACATCGGCGGGAATCCGACCGAACAGCCGCCCGACCGCGCGCCGCGCCGGTCGCCCAAGGCCCAGTGCGGTACCGACGGCCAGCGGAACGCTCAGGTTCAGGTAGAAGCGGCCACCGATGTTGCCCTTGCTCGGGTGCGGCCCCAACGCGGGCGCGGGCATGGTCCGCACGAGCGACCAGGTGGCCGGGGTCATCACGCTCGGAACGGCCTCGCCCACGTTGGCCGAGCTCCAGAGGTAGTCGCCGGACAGGCTGTCGTTCCAGACCTCCGCGACCTGCGTGGTGATCGGCCGCGCCTGCAGCAGGGCGAACCCGTCGGCGTGCCGAGCCCACTCGATGTCGACGTCCACCCCGTACAGCTCACGCACGCGCGCGCCGAGCCCGGCGAGTTCGAGGACCTGCGCGGTGTCCAGAGCAGCCGTCCGGCGCAGGCGGTCCGGCACCGGAACGTCCTCGGCCCCGGCGGCCACCTGGACCGTCATGACCGCCTTGTCCGCGACCTCTCGCCGAACCTCGGCGCCCCCGGCCACCACGTACACGTCCGGCGTGACCCGCCCGCCCGCGACGGAGTCACCCAGCCCCCAGGCGGCGTTGACCACGGTCTCGCCCGGGTCGCCGGTGAGCGGGTTGGCCGTGAACAGCACCCCGGCGGCGGTGGCCCGAACCATGCGCTGGACAACGACCGCGAGCGCCAACCCGTCCTCGGGGACCCCGTGCCGAGCGCGGTAGGCCACCGCCCGATCAGTCCACAGCGAAGCCCAACAACGGCGCACGGCGTCCAGGAGCGCCTCCGTCCCGACCACCCCGAGGAAGCTGTCGTGCTGACCGGCGAAGGACAGGTCATCGAGGTCCTCGGCGGTGGCCGACGAACGAACGGCGACAGCGCCCGCGCCGAGTCCGGAGTAGGCGTCCGCGACGGCGCGGGCCACCGACGGGGGCATGGCGGAGCGGATGAAGGCCGCCGGGTCGCCGAGGCGGGTGTCGGGGAACAGGAACGCCCGGTACGCGGCGGTCGTGACGTGGAACCCGGGCGGCACGGGCAGACCCGCCCTGGCCATGCGGGCCAGCGCGGCGCCCTTGCCGCCCACGGTGCGCAGATCTGCGGCCGGGGCGTCCAAGGCGAGCACCATGCCCTCAGCGGCCGGGCTCAGGTCGGTCATGCCCGACATCGTGGCAGTGCGAGGGCCGCCGGTGAAGCGGGTGGCGCCGCGCACCCGGTGCGACTGTCCCAGCGGACGGCCGCACCGGGGGTCTGATCAGGCCGGACCGAGGTCGGCGGAGGTCCAGTTCTCGACCGTGAGGCGGAAGACCGTCTGCTCGCCCTCCTTCTTCAGGTAGGCGATGTAGGCCTCCAGCCGCTCGGGGGCGACGTAGCGGGACGCCATCTCACGCAGGTAGTCCTCGTTGCCGACCTCGGCGGTGACCGGGCCCTCCACCGAGACGTAGCGGATCGAGGGGGTCAGGCGTTCGACCAGGAGGGAGAAGCGGCCCGCGGCGCGGATCAGGCCCGCCTTGCGCGAGGTGGCCTTGGTGGTGATCCACAGCGATCCGCCGGGGGTGTACTTGTACCAGATCGGCACCTGCAGCGGTCCCCGTCCCGGCTCGCCCGCGACGGCCAGTGAACCGATGTGCGGCTCGAGGAGGAACTGCTCGCGCTCGTCCAGAGTCAGTGGCATACCGCGAACACTACGGCAAATCACTGACAACCCCGGCACCGCAACAGTTTCTCCCACGAAGGTGCCCGGCGTCCGCGCTGATCACCGCGGCAGGGGGTACCCCTGAAGGCCCCAACGAGGACATCCCACCCGGTGGGCCGGGGACCTGGCGGGGGCGCGCGGCCGCCGGGTTCGGTATAAGAAGACGTGATCTTCGACGAGGCCGGGAACCGGCTACCCGCCGGGCCGCTGGCCGATCTGGACGCCTTCGTGCGGATGCCGCAACTGGCCGGGCTGTGGCTTTCCCACGACGGCCGCCGGGTGGTGGTCGGGGTGTCGCTGCCGGACGAGACCGGGACCCGGCACATCCGGTCGCTGTGGGGGGTCGACCCCGACGGCATCGTGGACGCGCGCAGGCTCACCAGGAGCACCGAGGGCGAGACCGGCGCCGGGTTCACCCCCGGTGGCGACCTGCTGTTCACCTCGGCCAGGCCGGAGCCCGGCGGCGCCGACGGTCTCGCGTTGTGGGCGTTGCCCGCGGCCGGGGGCGACCCCGAACCGGTGGTGCGCCCAGGCGGCGGGGTGCGCGGGGTGCTGACCGCCGCGGACGGGACGACCGTGTTCGGGTCGGCGCTGCTGCCGTCCGCGGTAGACCTGGAGACCGACCGGGCGCTGCGTGGCAAGCGGGCCGACGCGTGCGTGTCGGCGGTGCTGCACGACGAGTTCCCGATCCGGCACTGGGACCACGACCTGGGCCCGGAGCGCACCCGGCTGCTGGCGGCCGGACCGGACGGGGTGCGCGACCTGACCGGGCACGTCGGCCGCGCGCTGGGCGAGGACTGCACCTGGGACCTGAGCCCGGACAGGCGGACCGTGGTCACCATGTGGGCGGTCGGCGAACCCGGCGGGTCGCAGCGGCACACCCTGGTCGCCATCGACGTGGCCACCGGGGCGCGCCGGGTGCTGGCCGACGACCCCGACCACGAGTACGACACGCCGCGGATCTCCCCCGACGGCAGCCGGGTCGCGGTGGTGGTGCAGCGGCGCAAGAACCCCGACGACCCCGGCGACCGCTGGCTGGGTGTCGTCGCGGTCGCGGGCGGCCCGGTCGAGGCGCTGACCGCGGCGTGGGACCGCTGGCCGCACACCGCGCGGTGGACCCCGGACGGCCGCACGATCGTCGTCGCCGCCGACCACCTCGGCCGCTCCCCGCTGTGGCTCGTCGACGTGGCCACCGGCGAACCCACCCGGCTGACCACCGACGACGCCGCCTACACCGACACCGCCGTCTCCCCCGACGGCCGGTGGGCCTACGCGCTGCGGTCCACGATCGACAGCCCACCGGTCCCGGTCCGGATCAGCCTGTGCGACGGCGCGGTCACGCCGCTGCCCTGCCCGGCCGCGGCGCTGGGGATCCCCACGGCCGTGCGCGGGCGGCTGGCCGAGGTGACCGCGACCGCCGAGGACGGCACACCGCTGCGCGGCTGGCTGACCCTGCCGGAGACGGCGGACGCGGACTCGCCCGCGCCGCTGCTGCTGTGGATCCACGGCGGACCGGTGCTCTCGCGCAACAACTGGTCGTGGCGCTGGAACCCGTGGATCGCCGCCGCGCGCGGGTACGCGGTCCTGATGCCCGACCCGGCCCTGTCGACCGGCTACGGCATCGAGTTCATCCGCCGCGGCTGGGGCGCGTGGGGCCAGGAGCCCTACACCGACCTGATGGCGATCACCGACGCAGCGCTGCGCAGGCCCGACCTGGACCCCACCAGGACCGCCGCGATGGGCGGCTCGTTCGGCGGCTACATGGCCAACTGGATCGCCGGGCACACCGACCGGTTCGCCGCGATCATCACCCACGCCTCCGTCTGGGACCTCAACCAGTCCACCGACACCGCCGACATCGCCCACGACTTCCGCCGCGAGATGACCCCCGAGGTCGCCGAGGCCAACTCCCCCCACCACTTCGCCGACGCCATCACCACCCCGATGCTGGTGATCCACGGCGCCCGCGACTTCCGGGTACCCATCAACGAGGCCCTACGGCTGTGGTGGGACCTCTCCGCCCGCTGCGCCGACGGCACCGGCCCACACCGCTTCCTGTACTTCCCGGACGAGAACCACTTCATCCTGGCCCCCAACAACGTCCGCCTCTGGTACGCCACCGTCCTGGCCTTCCTAGCCGAACACGTCCTCGGCGAGGAGTGGCACCGCCCAGCCCTACTGGGCTGACCGGTCAGCCGGTGGCGCGGGACATGATGTCGGCGACCACGGCGGACTTGGCGTCGGCGTAGTCCTGGACGTGGCGCCAGGTGCGGGTCGCCAGGGTGCGTTTGGTGGCGGCGTAGTGGTCGCGGTCGGCGTTGTGGGTGCGCAGGTGGTCGCGGAAGCGGAGCATGCGGTCGGCTTCGGTGCAGCCTTCGCTGAAGATGTGGAGGTTGATGTTGGTGTCCGGCCCCTTGCAGAGGCGGTGGTCGAACCACTCGGGTTCACGCACGCGCAGGACGTAACCGGCGGCTTCCAGCGGCGGCAGGTAGTCGGGCTCGACGGCGGAGTCGGGCACCAGCAACAGCATGTCGATGATCGGTTTGGCTGGCAGGCCCGGCACGGAGGTGGACCCGACGTGCTCGACCCGGCGGGCGACCGGGCCGAGCACGTCGCGGATCCGCCGCTCCTGCTCGGCGTAGCGCGCGGGCCAGGCGGGGTCGTACTCGGCGAGCGTGATCGGGGCGTTGTGCGGCTGGAGTTCACCGACGATCACGCGGCGCAGGTCGTCATCGGAGATGGGGGGCACGGGTCGCTCCTCCTCGTGGTTCCCGGTCGAGGGCAGCGGGCCAACGTAGCACGGTGACCCCCGAAAGACCGTCATGGCTTTCGCCGCCGGACGCGGTGTACTGGTGGGACCGGGATCCCCTGCCGCACGAGGAGACGCCATGCGGCCACGCACCAGGGCGATCGGCGCCGTCGCCATCCTGCTGGCGACCCTGCCGATGTCGACGGCCACCCACGCCGCGGGCCGCCCTGCCACCGCCACCCCCCAGGGCAGCACGCGGCCCGCGCCACCACCGGTGCCGCACCCCGTGCAGGTCCTCGCGCACGACTGCCCGCTGCGGGACAGATCCCCGCTGGGCTGAGAGCACCGGGGGCAGCGCGGGCCACCCCACCTACCGCGCTCGCAGCGCCGCAGCGAACCACTCGAACGCGGGCACCCTCGGCTCGAACGGCTCCGCACCGTTGAGTACCCCGAGCAGTTGCCAGTACCGCTCAACCCGCCGGTCGCTGAACACCTCGATCGTCTCCGCCAGCCGCACCCGGTCCTCAGTGGACAGACCAGGCGCGATCCGCTCCAGGACCTCCTGCCCCCGCGCCGAAGCCGGGTCGACGCCAGCAGCCTCGGCCGGGCCCGCGTGTTCGACCACCAGCGCCGGGTCGTGCGCGACCGCGGGCACCCCCGCGGCGCCGGTCACCGCCATCTGGCGGACCCGGTGTTGGAAGTCCTCGTCGGCGACCAGTTCGGCCAGTTCGACCCAAGCGTCGACCTGGTGGTCGGTTGGGTCGTCCGGCAGTTCCGGCGGTAGCTGCCGCATCGCCACGGCGATGCCCGCTCCCGGTGCGGTGCCCTCGACCCCGGCGAAGGTGCGGTCCACGAACTCGTCGACCACCCGTTGCCGCTCGGCGGCGGACAGCCTGGCCATCTCGTGCATCAGTCTCATCTCCTCGGTGGTGCTTCCCCGTCGGGCGATCGAGCGCAGCACCGCCCGCCGCAGCCGCAACGCCCGGATCTCGGCGTCGATGGCCTGCGCGTGCGCCGCCGCCACGTCGGCGACGGTGACCTGGCGGTGCAGTACCGCGCGCACCGTGTCCAGGTCCAGCCCCAGTTCCCGCAGCGTGCGCACCAGGTCCAGCCGGGCCGCCGCTGCCGCGTCGTAGAGCCGGTAACCGCCGCCGGACCGGGTGGTCGGCGGGATCACCCCGCTGTCGGACCAGAAGCGGATCGTGCGCACCGACAGCCCGGTGCGCGCGGCCAGCTGCCCGATGGTGAACAGCTCGCTCGGATCACCCATGGCAGTAGCGTCCACCCTCCACCGACTGGAGACTCAAGCCCGTTTCCGCAGACCTCACCGGCTCAGTGTCGTCTCCCGGTCCATGCGGGACAGCTTCTCCGGGTTGCGCACGGCGTAGAGGCCGGTGATGCGGCCTTCGTCGACCCGGACCGCGAGCACGGTGTCGAGCTCGCCGCCGACCTGGAACACCAGCGCCGGGTAGCCGTTGACCTGCGCGGAGTCCAGCGAGATCGTGCCTGCGACCTTCCGGAACCCGCCGACCAGCAGCCGCGCGACCTTGTCGGCGCCGGTGACCGGGCGCGCAACCGCCTGCTTGATGCCCCCGCCGTCGCCGAGGAGGACCACGTCGGGGGCGAGGATGTCGAGCAGCCCGCGCAGGTCGCCGGTCTCGGTCGCCCGCTTGAACGCCTCGAGCGCGTCCTTGGTCGCGTCGGCCGACACGACCCCGCGCGGTCGGCGGGCCGCCACGTGCGCGCGGGCCCGGTGCGCGATCTGGCGGACCGCGGCCGGTGTCTTGTCGACCGCCGCGGCGACCTCGTCGTAGTCCACGGCGAACACCTCGCGCAGGACGAACACCGCCCGCTCGGTCGGCGTGAGCGTCTCCAGGACCAGCAGCATCGCCATCGACACGCTGTCGGCCAACTCGACGTCCTCGGCCACGTCCGGTGCGGTCAGCAGCGGCTCGGGCAGCCACGACCCGACGTAGGACTCCTTGCGGCGGCCGAGCGCGCGCAGCCTGCCCAGCGCCTGCCGGGTGGTGATCCGGACCAGGTACGCCCGCCGGTCCCGCACCTCGTCGAGGTCCACCCCCACCCACCGCAGCCAGGTCTCCTGCAGCACGTCCTCCGCGTCGGCGGCCGACCCGAGCATCTCGTAGGCGACGGTGAACAGCAGGTTCCGGTGGGCGACGAACGTCTCGGTGGCCAGGTCCACGGGTGCTCCTCTGCTGGGTCGGGTCACCACCAGACGCCCGCCGGCCCGGTTCTGTGACAGTGCCGCTCGTCACGTCCGCGGTCTGTCACAGCCGCCCCGCGACCGGCATCTCCTGGTCATCACCAACCACGAGTGAGGACCACGCACATGCGATTCAACCTGTTCGAGAACGAGATCGCCGGAAAGTTCGCCAAGCGGTTCGCCAATGCCGCCATGGTGGTCCACCAGTCGCCGCTGCCGAGCTCGACCCAGGAGCTGGTGTCCTTGCGCGCCAGCCAGATCAACGGCTGCGGCTGGTGCATCGACATGCAC
Organism: Actinokineospora baliensis; assembly: GCF_016907695.1. Classification (NCBI taxonomy): domain Bacteria; kingdom Bacillati; phylum Actinomycetota; class Actinomycetes; order Pseudonocardiales; family Pseudonocardiaceae; genus Actinokineospora; species Actinokineospora baliensis. The sequence goes on from NZ_JAFBCK010000001.1 coordinate 6,300,719, forward strand.
ACGAAGGAGGCCACCGCCGCAGGCGAAACCCCGCTCCGCCTGCACCTCGTAGCCGCCTGGCGCGAGTCGACCGTTTTCACCGAGGCCGAGCGCGCGGCCCTGGCACTGGCCGAAGAGGGCACCCGCCTGGCCGACGCCCACACCGGTGTCTCCGACGAGACCTGGGCCCAACTGCGCGCCCACTACGACGACGACCAGATCGCCGCCCTGGTGGTGTTGGTCGCCCTGATCAACGCCGCCAACCGGCTCGCCGTGATCGTGCACCAGCAGGGCGGGTCCTACGAACCGGGCATGTTCGCCGCGGCCGTGCAGCACGGCTGACCCACAGGGATACCCGATCGTCGCGCTGGTGACAGAGGGCTGGATCGGCACCGCATCGGGCGGTGCCAAGAATCCAGGCACTGCACGGGGCGTAGGAGAGGCCACTCGTCGCGGCGCTACAGCAGGACTGCCAGATCGCCCTCAGCGTGGGCGCCCGAGTGGGCCCACCTGGTGATCCCGCCCATCAGCGGCGAGTTCGGCCCCGCATCTTGTGTCGAAATCACCGGTCCGCATCCTTGAGGTTGGTTGCCGACGTCCTTGACAGCCGGAAAGAGAGAGACCGTATTGAGGTCTCTCTCTTTCCGGGAGGTTTTTGTCGCGCCTGCTGTTGTCTTGTTCGGCTATGAGGTGTTGTCGTTGGTGGACCTCCAGGGGGGCGTGCGCATGATCATGAGGATCGGCAACGCGAGTTGACACAGGATGATTCCCGCAGTGGCCCAGACGGGCCACTCCGAGGGCGCGGCGGCGATGGTGGTCATGGGCGCGAGGACCACTGTCCCCATGATCGCCAGGTTGCCGCCTGTCAGAAGGAGAAGACCGGCTTGGTGAGGCGGTACGCGTGTCTCCACCACGATGGTCTCTCCTTTCTCGATGCGGAGCACGGCCTGCTCTGTGGCCTTTTCGATCGGCTCCTCGAAGGAGCTTGTAACTTCTGTTGGGGACATCCGGTACCTCGTTGTTGCTACGACCGCCCCGGTGGCGATCTTCTTCCGGGAGGTCATCCCGGGGTCTTGGGTTGTCCACAGGGTTGGCGATGTCCCGTCGCTCTCCATGTGGGTTGGAAAAGCTCCCGACAGCTCGTGTTGTCGTGGCAGCTACACCACGAGAACCGGTCGAGAACTGTTGCTGTCCCCCCAGGGCACAAGCAGAGGGAATTGCTCTCCCGCTGAGGCGCCTGCGGCTGGTGTCGCGTCCGTGGCGATAGGCCCCGATGTGATGGCGAGTGGCGCCACGACACGGTGCACGAGTCGGCGTTGCCGCCAAGCAGTGGTGTTGGTCCCCGCCGGTGGGCGGTGCCCCTTGACCGCGGGGGTGGACGCCAGGACGCGCGTGGCGATCCAGGTGGCCACGAACTCCCGCGGGGTAGCACCCCCTCGACGATCTCGAACGTTCTGCATCGTCAATCCGTTCTCTCAGGTTGTTCCTGGTCCGCAGGTTGCAGGCCAGACCCCACCTCCTGGCCTGCGCGTTCCGCAGCCCAGGAGGTGGGCAACCTCGAAGCTACCAGCAACCCACAGCTGTTGCACAAAATCTGTGCAAAAATTGGTCTGATCTGCGAAGATGGGATACGGGGCCGTAGCGCCACCTGCGAGCGCGGCCCCAGACCGGTACCGATCGAGACAGATAGGTGGTGTTCATGAGTGGCGAGCGAACGGGAGCCCGAGTGGCCGAACGGCTCCACGTGGAGCTGGTGGAGGCGGCGAGCAAGGCTCTGGCCCGGTTGATGGAGAGGACCGGCCTGAAGAAGGTGGACTTGACCAACCGCTCTCTTCAGCTCTACGAGTTCGTGGACGCGGAGATCCGCGACGGCGGGAAGGTGGTCATCCGCCACGAGGGCACAAGGCCAGGAGAGGCCACGAGGGAGACGGAGGTGAAGTTGTTCCTGTGACTCCTTGATTCTCACCAGAGCCGGAGGCGGTTGGTATGCGAAACAAGGATGGCAGCGCGAAGCGTGAGTCGGCCAACTTCTAAGGCATCAGCGAACGTTCGCGCTGGCGGCGTCAGACTTGACCTGCCAACACGAGCCGAGCGCTTGCACCCTCCGCCACGATCATCGTGCACTTGCGGTCGTGAGCTTCACATACCGAACCCGCGAAGCCAGCGGAAGTAGCGGAAGTGTTGAAACAGCGCCGTTTCAACACTTCCGTTTGTCTTCTGCGAGAAGTCGAGGCCGCAGAGAGCAGCCGTGCAACGTCGACCATCACCCAGCGCGGATACGGGTACTGCTCGAGCACCAGGCGAGCGGCGCAACCCAGATCCAGCGGAATCTAGCTCTGCAAGTCCTATCAGGACAGGATGCGGGTGGCGTAGGAGACGATGCCGCCGTAGCGGACGGGGGCGATGCGGACGACGGAGCCGGAGTAGGGGGCTTCGACCATTTGGCCGTCGCCGATGTAGAGGGCCACGTGGTGGATCCGACCGTCGGTGGACCAGAAGAGCATGTCGCCGGGGGCCATTTGGGACAGTGGGATCTGGCGGCCCGCGTTGGCCTGGTAGCCGCTGTAGTGCGGCAGGTTCACGCCGACGCCCGCGAAGGCGTAGATCATCAGGCCGGAGCAGTCGAAGCCGACTTTGGCGTAGTCGCCGAAGGAGTCCGCCACGCCGCCGTCGCGGATGCCCCTGGTCGGGCCCCGGCCGTTGCCGCCGCCCCAGGCGTACTCCACACCGAGTTGGGAGAGTGCCCGTTCGATCACTGTGCGTGCGGTACCGGCGGCGGGCGCCGCTGCGGGGCGGCCCGCGGCGGCGCGGCGGGCGTTCTCCTCGTCTTCGCGCTGCTTGGCGGCCAGCCACCGCTGGTACCGGTCGCGCTGGCTCTCCAGGCCGCCGACCTCCGCCTGCGCGGCTTCCAGCTGCTGCTCGAACGACGTCCGCTCCGCCAGCAGCTGCTGCGACCGGGCGAGCTGCTCCTGCTGGGCGCGCTGCGCGGCGGCTGTCGCCTCGTCCGCGACCCGCTTGGCCTCCTCGGCCTCCGCTTGGCGCCGGTTCGCGACGTTCAACGCCGCGCGGGCGCGGGAATCGGCGTTCGCCTTCTGCGTGCGGGCCCGCTCCATGTGTTCGAGGGCGTCGAGCTCGCTGCCGCTGACCGCGTTGAGCAGGTGCGCCCGCTCCAGGAGGTCTTCGGGGCTCTTGGCGCCCAGGTACGCCGTCAGCGACCCGACCGTGGTGCCCTGCTTGTAGCTGCCCGCGGCGAAGTCGTCGAGCTGTTGCCGCGCGTCACCGACGGCCTGGTCCGCGCCTGCGGCCTCGCGGCGGGCGGCGTCGGCGTCGGTGCGGGCCTTGGTGGCGGCTTCCTCGGCGGCGGTGAGGTCGACCAGCGCCTTGTTGGCGTCCTCCAGCTTCGCCTCGACCTCGGCCTGCAGCCGCATCAACCGGGACTCGGCCTCGGCGAGCTGGTTGGTCAGCCGCCCGACCTCGCCCGCCTTGTCCTTGGCCGCGGCGCGGCTGCGGTCGAGGTCGGCGTCGCTGGGGTTGGGCGGTGGGGGTGGCACAGCGGCGGCGACCGCGGTCGAGGTCATCGCCGAGACGAGCGCGACCGAGGTGACCGCCAGCCCGAGTGAGAGCGTCCGTCGTACGGCCACCGCTGGATCCTCCCCGCCCTCCGCACCGACCTGCCTGCTCCGACTGTGCCACTTGGGACACTCGGCAACCAGCCGTACCAGCAGAAACATCGTCCTCGGGGACATCACCGCGGCCGGATTCCACGCTGTGTGCACGACGACGGTCGAAAGAGGACGGTCGCCCCCACTCGAACGAGGGGGTTGTAACCCGGCCGGGACCGGGGGTGCGAGCATGGTGCGGTGTCCGAACGGAACTCCCGCGCCCTGCGCGCCGCCCTGCCCGCCGCGCTCACCGCGGTCGGACTGGTGCTCGTGGCGACCGGGATGTTCCTGCCGTGGTTCCGTTCCGGGGCCGTGCTGCGCGACAGCTTCCAGGCGATCGGCGTGATCACCACCCTCGGGTTCCTCGACGGGACGGCGCTGGAGCTGCTGCTCTACGCCTGGTACGGGGTGATCCCGGCGATCACGCTGAGCATCGTGTTGTACGCGCTCGGTTTCCGGTTCGGTGCCGCAACGATCGGGGCGTTCCTGGCGATAGTCACTGGAACCGTTTCCGGTGGTGCGACCGTCGAAAGCGGTGGTGGTGACAGCCCACTCGGCATCGCGGCGGCCGGACCGACGACCACGCTCATCGGCTCGGCGCTGGCCGTGCTCGGCGCGGTCGGCATCGTGGTGAACGTGCGCAAAGGCGCGAGCAGGATCGCAGGAGGGGAACCGTGACGTATCCACCCGGAGGCGGCGGCCACTGGCAGCCGAACGACCCGTACCAGCAGCAGGGGGGTCCGGGTAGCGGCGGCTTCCCGGCCCAGCAGCCCGGCTACCCGCAGCAGGGCCAGCCAGCCCAGGGCGGCTACCCGCAGCAAGGCGTCCCGCAGCCGCAGCAGGGTGGTTTCCCGCAGACCAACCCGCAGGGCTTCCAGTTCCCGCAGCAGCCCTACGGCGGCGGCGGGCAGTACGGCTACCCGGTGCCGCCGGAGGCGCCGAAGAAGCGCAAGGGCCTGGTCATCGGTGTCGTCGTGGCCGTGCTCGCGGTCGCCGCTGGCGCCGGGGTGACGGTGTGGGCGCTCAACCGGGGCAGCACCCAGGCTGGCGCCGAGAGCCCGACCGCCGCGGCGACCAACCTGGTCAACGCGATCGGCAAGGGTGACGTCGCGGGCCTGCTCACGGGCCTCGCCCCGGCCGAGCGCGACCTGATGACGACGCTGAACTCGGAGACGACCAAGGAGCTGCAGCGGCTCAACGTCTACAAGAAGGACGTCGACCCGAACCAGATCAACGGCTTCGAGCTCAAGACCGAGAACCTGCAGTTCGACGAGGGCGGCGCGGAGAAGGTCAACGACCACCTGACCATCACCAAGCTGGTCGGCGGCAAGGTCACCATCAGCTCGGACTCCAGCAAGCTGCCGCTGACCGAGGAGTTCATCGACCTGGCGTTCCCGCGCGGCATCAGCGACGCCCCGCAGACGCAGACCTTCGACGTGGCCGAGCTGGTCAAGGAGAACAAGGGCGAGCCGATCCGGATCGCCACGGTCAAGGTCGAGGACGAGTGGTACCCCAGCCTGTTCTACACCGTGGCCGACTACGCGCTGGCCAGCGAGAAGCTGGAGTGGCCCAAGCAGGGCATCCCGGCCAAGGGCGCGGGCTCGCCGGGTGACGCGGTGCGCGAGCTGGCCGAGGCCTCGGTCAACGCGGACCTGACCAGGGTCATCGAGCTGCTGCCGCCGGACGAGATGGGCGTGCTGCACGACGTGGGCCCGGTGCTGGTGGACGCCGCGGGCAAGCAGAAGCCCGCCGATGTGAAGATCAAGAAGCTGGAGACCGAGACCCAGGACGTCGAGGGCGCCACCAAGGTGCTGCTCAAGGAGCTCGAGGTCGAGGCGGACGGCCAGACGGTCAAGGTCACCAAGGACGGCGAGTGCTACGCCGCCGAGGTGCAGGGCGAGCGCGAGCAGATCTGCGCCGACGACCTGGCAACCAAGATCGGTGGCAAGAAGATGGACGCCGGGGCCAAGCAGGCGCTGACCAACCTGGTCAAGGGCATGATCGCCAACACCGGCGTGGTCACCACCGAGGTCGACGGCAAGTGGTACGTCAGCCCGATCCGCTCGGTCACCGACCTGCAGATCACCGCGCTCAAGAGCCTGCAGCCCGAGGACATCAAGGCGCTGCTCAAGCTCGCGAAGTAGTACCGGGACACCCCCGCCGAGGGCCCGCTCCCACCCGGGAGCGGGCCCTCGGCGCGTCAGCGGGCGAGGAACTCCAGCCGGTTGCCGTGCGGGTCGTCGGTGTGGAAGCGGGGGCGGCCGGGGATCTCGGCGGGGTCGGCCCAGCGGACCGGGCTGCCCGCGGCGATGAGCACGCCCGCCAGCGCGGCGACGTCGGCGACGAACGCCGGGTGCGCCTTGCGCGCGGGCCGGAAGTCGGCCTCGACCCCGACGTGCAGTTCCCCGCCGCCGGGCACGGCGAACCAGCAGCCGCCGCGCGCGGCCAGCAGCGGGGGTTTGGGCAGCTCGGCCCAGCCGAGCACGCCGGTGTAGAAGGCCCTGGCGGCGTCCTCGCCACCGGGCGGGCAGGCGAGCTGGACGTGATGGATCACATCGTCCTCCTTCGGTGCGCCCCCTTGAAGCGCTATACAGGACAAGCGTACTGTTTGAAGGGTGAGGCCGTCGCTGCGTCCCCCGCCGGGGTGCGCGAGACTCACCGTCGAGTAACCCGGACTGACTTTGCGCCGCCACTGGAGTTGGACGTGACCACACCGAGTAAGGACAGCTTCGGCGCCCGCGCCACGCTGAAGGTCGGGGACGCCTCGTACGAGGTGTTCCGGCTGGACGCGGTGGAGGGTGCCCAGCGCCTGCCGTACAGCCTGAAGATCCTGCTGGAGAACCTGCTGCGCACCGAGGACGGCGCGAACATCACCGCCGACCACGTGCGCGCCCTTGCCTCGTGGGACCCCTCGGCCGAGCCGTCGACGGAGATCCAGTTCACCCCCGGCCGGGTCGTGATGCAGGACTTCACCGGCGTGCCGTGCGTGGTCGACCTGGCCACCATGCGCGAGGCCGTCACCCAGCTGGGCGGGGACCCGGACAAGGTCAACCCGCTCGCCCCCGCCGAGCTGGTCATCGACCACTCGGTGATCGCCGACATCTTCGGCCGCCCGGACGCCTTCGAGCGCAACGTGGACCTGGAGTACGAGCGCAACAAGGAGCGCTACCAGTTCCTGCGCTGGGGCCAGAGCGCGTTCGACGAGTTCAAGGTCGTCCCGCCGGGCACCGGCATCGTGCACCAGGTCAACATCGAGCACCTCGCCCGCGTGGTGATGGTGCGCGGCGGGCAGGCCTACCCGGACACCCTGGTCGGCACCGACTCGCACACCACCATGGTCAACGGCCTCGGCGTGCTGGGCTGGGGCGTCGGCGGCATCGAGGCCGAGGCGGCCATGCTGGGCCAGCCGGTCTCCATGCTGATCCCCCGGGTGGTCGGCTTCAAGCTGCACGGCGAGCTGCCCCCGGGCGCCACCGCGACCGACCTGGTGCTGACCATCACCGAGATGCTGCGCAAGCAGGGCGTGGTCGGCAAGTTCGTCGAGTTCTACGGCTCCGGCGTGACCGCGGTGCCGCTGGCCAACCGGGCCACCATCGGCAACATGAGCCCGGAGTTCGGCTCGACCGCGGCGATCTTCCCGATCGACGCCGAGACCATCGACTACCTGCGCTTCACCGGCCGCTCCGAGGAGCAGGTCGCCCTGGTCGAGGCCTACGCCAAGGAGCAGGGCCTCTGGCACGACCCGTCCGTGGAGCCCGCGTACTCCGAGACGCTGGAGCTGGACCTGGCGACCGTGGTGCCCTCCATCGCGGGCCCCAAGCGGCCGCAGGACCGCATCGAGCTGGCCGACGCCAAGAGCGCGTTCCGGGCCGCCCTGGGCACCTACGCCCCCGAGGCGGCCAAGTCCGCGGTCGACGAGGCTGGCGAGGAGTCCTTCCCGGCCAGCGACGCCCCCGCGGTCAGCGGCGGCAACGGCGGCGGTGAGCCGTTCGACTACCACTCGGCGGCGCGCGGCGCCGAGGGCCGCACCAGCAAGCCGACCAAGGTCACCGTCGACGGCGTGGACTTCGAGATCGACCACGGCGCGGTCGCCATCGCGGCGATCACCTCGTGCACCAACACCTCCAACCCGTCGGTGATGATCGGGGCGGCGCTGCTGGCGAAGAAGGCCGTCGAGCGCGGCCTGTCGCGCAAGCCGTGGGTGAAGACCACGCTGGCGCCGGGGTCCAAGGTCGTCATGGACTACTACGACCGGGCGGGCCTGACCCCGTACCTGGACGAGCTGGGCTTCAACCTGGTCGGCTACGGCTGCACCACCTGCATCGGCAACTCCGGCCCGCTGCAGGACGAGATCTCCGCCGGTGTGCAGTCCTCCGACCTGGCCGTGGTGTCGGTGCTCTCGGGCAACCGCAACTTCGAGGGCCGGATCAACCCGGACATCAAGATGAACTACCTGGCCTCGCCGCCGCTGGTGGTCGCCTACGCGCTGGCCGGGTCGATGGACATCGACATCACCACCGAGCCGCTGGGCACGGGCTCCGACGGTGAGCCGGTGTTCCTCGACGACATCTGGCCCTCGCCGCAGGAGATCGCCGACGTGATCGCCTCGGCGCTGTCGGCGGAGAGCTTCGCGGGCAGCTACGCCGATGTGTTCGCCGGTGACGAGCGGTGGCGCTCGCTGCCGACGCCGACCGGCAACGTGTTCGAATGGGACCCGCAGTCCACTTACGTGCGCAAGCCCCCGTACTTCGAGGGCATGGCGATGGAGCCGTCGCCGGTCACCGACATCCGCGGCGCCCGCGTGCTGGCGTTCCTGGGCGACTCGGTCACCACCGACCACATCTCCCCCGCTGGCGCGATCAAGCAGGACACCCCGGCGGGCAAGTACCTCACCGAGCACGGCGTGGAGCGCAAGGACTTCAACTCCTACGGGTCCCGGCGCGGCAACCACGAGGTGATGATCCGCGGCACCTTCGCCAACATCCGGCTGCGCAACCTGCTGCTGGCAGACGAGAACGGCGGCCAGGGCGTCCAGGGCGGCTACACCCGCGACTTCACCCGCGGCGGCGAGCAGGCGTTCATTTACGACGCCGCGCAGAACTACGCCGCCGAGGACACCCCGCTGGTGGTCCTGGCTGGCAAGGAGTACGGCTCCGGCTCCTCGCGCGACTGGGCGGCCAAGGGCACCTCGCTGCTGGGCGTGCGCGCGGTCATCGCCGAGTCGTTCGAGCGCATCCACCGCTCGAACCTGATCGGCATGGGCGTGCTGCCGCTGCAGTTCCCCGAGGGCGAGACGGCCGAGTCCCTCGGCCTCAACGGCACCGAGCTGTTCCTCATCACCGGTGTCACCGCCCTCAACGACGGCAAGACCCCCCGCACCGTGAAGGTCTCCGCGGGCCGCGACGGCGAGGGCATCACGATCGACTTCGAGGCCGTCGTCCGCATCGACACCCCCGGCGAGGCCGACTACTACCGCAACGGCGGCATCATGCAGTACGTGCTGCGCAAGATGGTCAACAGCTGATCTGCCTCCACCACGACGGGGGCCGCCTTCTGGCGGCCCCCGTTGTCGTTGGCGGACACCAACAGGTCCGCTGTGGACAGTTGTTCGGCCGCCGCGTTCGTGACACCACCTCAGCAATTCCGCACCGCGGGGGCGATTGCGCCAAACGGTTGTCTCGCGGTCGCGGGCAAAGCCGCCCTGCGATTGCAGCCGCTACGGGGAGCTACCTGGGAGTTCCCGTTGGCGCGTCGGGTTTTCGCTGGTGTGCGGGAGTTCCCGGTCACGGGGTGAGACTGGTCATACGGAGGTTCGCTCGTTTGGCCCCTAAGTGACATCACGCTGTGTCAGGATGGTTTCAGGGGGAACGAGGGATTGGGGGATCCTTTGCGAAACAAGAAAATCCACCTGGGAATCGCCGCGTTGGTCATCGCTGGATGCGTTGGCCCGATCACGGCGGGCGAGTCGACCGAGTGCGACCGGGAGTGGTTCAGTGTCGCGGGTGGCCGGTTGGCCGCGTGCCCGAGCACCGGCCAGGTCGCCGTCGAGGGGGTGTCGGCTCTGTCTTGAGTGGTCAGTGACCCGAGTGGGCCCGCCAGGAGGTACCGGTGGGCCCACTCGGGCTTTTCCGCTGTGGCAAGGAAACAACCGACGATGGGGTGATCCCGCGCGGACTGTCCGGTCGGCGCGGGCTCTTAGTCGGCGCGCGCCAAGGACAGCGCGAACCGGCCCGCCTCGTCGGTCCACCAGTGCGCGAGGTCGAACCCGGCCGCGGCCAACTCGGCCTCGACGCCGTCGCGGCGGAACTTGGCCGAGATCTCGGTGCGGATCTCCTCGCCCTCGGCGAACTCGACGGACAGGTCCAACTCCGGCAGGGACGCCGTCAGCGCCCGCCTGGCCCGCAACCGCATCTCGATCCACTCGTGCTCGGCGTCCCACACCGCCACGTGCGCGAAGTCGGCCGGGTCGAAGGTCGCGCCCAGTTCCCGGTTCAGCACGTGCAGGACGTTGCGGTTGAACTCCGCGGTGACGCCCTCGGCGTCGTCGTAGGCGCGGACCAGGGTGGACTCGTCCTTGACCAGGTCGGTGCCCAGCAGCAGCCACTCCCCCGGCTTGAGCACCGCGCGGACCGCGGTCAGGAACTCCGCGCGCTCACCGGGCAGGAAGTTGCCGATCGTGCCGCCGAGGAAGGCGACCAGCCGCGGCGGCTGGCCGGGCAGCAGGCCCAGGTGCTCGGTGAAGTCGCCGACCACCCCGCTGACCTGCACGCCCTGGTACTCCGCCGCCAGGGCCGACGCCGCGTCGCGCAGGGCCGTCGCCGAGACGTCCAGGGCGACGATGTGGGCCAGGGTGCCCGCGGCGCGCAGCGCGTCGAGCAGCAGCCTGGTCTTCTCCGAGGAACCGGACCCGAGTTCCACCAGGGTGTGCGCGCCGGTCGCGGCGGCGATCTCGCCAGCGCGGGCGGCGAGGATCTCCCGCTCGGCCCTGGTCGGGTAGTACTCGGGCAGCCGGGTGATGCGCTCGAACAGCTCGCTGCCCCTGGCGTCGTAGAACCACTTGGGCGGCAGCGTCTTCGGGGTCGAGGTCAGACCCTCGCGGGCGTCCTTGGCCAGCGCGCGGGCGGCGTGGTCGTCGGGCAGGTGCACTTCCACGGGATCAAGCCGGGAGTCGGTCATCTGCGTCCTTGTCTGCGCTGCCGAGCGCGCGCACGCGCACGGCGGGAGTCGGGGAGAGGGTGGCGGTGACCAGGCAGCGGTCCGCGACCGGGACCCACGGCGGGTCCGGCGACCACGGTTCCGAGGCGACCACCACGAAGTCGGGTCCGGTGAGCGTGGCCAGCGAGTGCCACCAGGTGGTGGCCGCGATGGTGACGCCGTCGGTGAGCAGGAGGTTGAGCCGGGAGTCCGGTGCCGCGGCGGCCACCGCGGTGACCACCTCGGCCAGCGCGGTGCCCATCGGCGTGCCCGCGCGCAGCCGCCGCCGCACCATGGCCCACAGCACAGCGCTGTCGGTCGGCGCGTCCAGCGTCATCAGGTCCACTGTGGACAACTCGGTGGCCAGCGGGGCGATGCTGTCCGGCCAGCCGGTGACCCGGCCGTTGTGGCTGAACAGCCAGCGCCCCTCGGTGAACGGCGCGCAGGCGGTGTCCACCACCGGCATGCCGATCGTGGCCGAGCGGGCGGCGGCGAGCACCGCGTGGCTGCTGGTGCTGGCCGCCACCTGCGCGAAACCGGCGTCCGTCCACATCGGAACGGCCCGCCGGTAGCGCAGCGGCGGCGCGTCGGGGCCGGGGTACCAGCCGACGCCGAAGCCGTCGACGTTGACGGTGCCCCCGCCGCGCATGTCGGCGGGGGCCCAGGTCTGGCTCAGCAGCCCGCTCGGCCCGTCGAGCAACCCGGAGATGGGCACGGCGGGACCGAGGTAGCCCAGGTGGCGGCACATGCGCTCAGCGCGCCCCGGTCGCGTCGCGGGCGCACCGGAACCCGGAGAAGATCTGCCGCCGGATCGGGTGGTCCCAGTTGCGGAAGGTGCCGCGCACGGCGGCCGCGTCGGTGCCGAACGAGCCACCGCGCAGCATCTTGTAGTCGCCGCCGAAGAACACCTCGGAGTACTCCCGGTACGGGAACGCCGAGAACCCCGGGTACGGCCGGAAGTCCGAGTCGAGCCACTCCCAGACGTCCCCGATCAGCTGACGCACCCCCAGCGGCGACGCGCCCTTGGGGTACGAGCCGACCGGCGCGGGCCGCAGGTGGCGCTGCCCCAGGTTGGCGTGCTCGACGCCGGGGTCCTCGTCGCCCCAGGGGTAGCGGCGGGACCGCCCGGTCGCCGGGTCGAACCGCGCGGCCTTCTCCCACTCCGGTTCGGTCGGCAACCGCTTGCCCGCCCACTTCGCGTACGCGGCCGCCTCGTGGAAGCACACGTGCACGACCGGCTCGTCCACCGGGACCGGTTCCACCACACCGAAGCGGGTGCGGACCCAGCGGTCGCCGTCGCGCCGCCAGAACCGGGGCGCGATCAGGTCCGCCTTGCGCCGGTGGGCCCAGCCGACCTCGCTCCACCAGTCGGGGTTGTCGTAGCCCCCGGCGTCGATGAAGGCCAGGTAGTCGCCGTTGCTGACCGGGACGGTGTCGATGTAGTACGCGTCGACGTGCGTCTGGAACGCGGGGCGCTCGTTGTCCAGCGCCCACGGCTCGGTGGAGGTGCCCATGGTGAACTCCCCCGCCGGGACGAACACCTCCCCGGCACCGATCGGGGCGACCAGGGCGGGATCCGGGTCGGGCGCATGCAACACCGGGGCACCCGAACGCAGTTGGTGCGTGGCGAGCATGGTCTCGTCGTGCTGCTGCTCGTGCTGGACGATCATGCCGAAGGCGAACCCCCGGTCCAGGAGCTTCCCGCCGTGCAGCGGCACCCGCTCCAGCACGTCGAACACCTTGTCGCGCACCTGACCCACGTACGCGCGGGCCTCGGTCGGCGACAGCAGCGGCAACGCGGGCCTGCTGGCCCTGGAGTGCTGGAACGCGTCGTAGAGCTCGTCGATGTCGGAGCGGACCGGCTCGCGGCCGCCGACATCGCGCACCAGCCACAGCTCCTCCTGGTTGCCGATGTGCGCCAGGTCCCACACCAGCGGCGACATCAGCTCGGAGTGCTGGCGGACCAGGTCGTCGTCGTCGACCGCGTCGGTCAGCAGGGTGCTACGCGCCCGGGAGCGCAGCAGCGCCTCCGCGACGCGCTCGCGGACGCGCTCGGTCTCGGTGTTGCTCCCCACGGGCAGATCTGTGCTGGTCACGACTTCCTCCCGTTCGTCGCTTCCGGTGCGTCCAACGCCTCGCGCAGCGCCACCAGCCGGTCGGTGGCGTGCTCGGTGGGCAACCCCAGCCCGGCGGTGGCCGGGATCCCCAGGTCGAGCACCCGCCGCGCGGCGCGGGCGAGGTCGGGGTCGGCGAGGCCGAGGCGGGCGGCGTCGAGCCACCGGTCGGCGACCGGTGCGCACGCCTCCACCACGGCGTCGACGACCGCCCGGTCGGCCATCAGGGCCACCAGCAGCGCGGCCGGGGCCAGCCAGTCGTCGCCAGCCTGGGCGTCGAGGTAGCGGACCTCGAAGTACCCGTGCGGGCGGATCGGCGGGAACAGCGTGGACATGTGGTAGTCGAGGTCGTCGAGCGAGGGCGGGTGCTCCAGCGCGCCGTCGAGCCAGTCGGCGAAGCTGACCCCGTTCGGGGCGTCCCAGACCCCGTCCGGCCGCCGCACGCACAGCAGCGGGGCGTCGAGCACGTAATCGGCCCACGCCTGGGCCGGGTCGTCGGTGACGGGGACCGGTCTGGAGCGGCGCGGGTCGACGCCGAGCACGTGCAGCATCCGCGCCGACGCCCACCCGGTCGGCGCCCCGGCCAGGTCGGGCGAGTTGGCGAACAGTGAGATCAGGACCGGGCCGAGCCCGTTGAGCGCGGCCCACCTCGTCGGCACGTCGGCCGCCTCGCCGACGTCGAGGCAGACCTGCAGGCCCGCGCTGGCGCACATCATGGTGATGCCGTGCTCGCCGATGGGGGCGAAGGCGCGTTCCATCGCCGCGTAGCGGGGGGTGTCGAGGACCCGGCGCGGGGAGCGGTGGGCGTCGAGGCCGGTGTGGCCGAGGACGAGGCCCGCGCGGTCGAGGAGATCTTCGAGGTGGCGGTGGTCGGCGTGGACGGCGTCGGCCACGGCGGCCAGGGTGGGGGCGGGCAGTGAGGAAATCTCGACCTGCCCGCCGGGTTCCAGGGTGAGGGGGGAACCGGACGGCAGCGGCAGCCACGGGCTGTCGGCGCGCAGTGTGGTGGGGGAATGGGGGCCGAGCGCGGCGGCGAGGTGGTCGGGGTCGAGTCGCCGCCCGGGGTCGTCGCGGTGGTGCACGACCCACTCCAGCTCGACGCCCAGCAGACAGGGTGGACCGTGTTTGAAGCAGACCGAGGCGACGTAGGCCTCCGCCTCCACTCTGGCCCGCAACCGGCGGCGATCGGGCTCGACGGTGTGGCGCGAAGCGGACAAAGGGCTCACTCCTTTCTTTCACTCCTTGCCGGAAAACGACGCTACACGCGGCCACCGACAGCCGCACGGACCCGCTGGGCCGAACGGGGGGTGGGCCGGGGACGGGCTCCTAGGGCGGGCGTGACGCGCGCCGCGCACCCAAAACGTACGTACGGATTGCTTCGGCACCGGTCGGCTGACACCATCGACGGGTGCCCAGGGTGAGCCAAGACCATCTCGACGCGCGACGGCGCCAGATCCTCGACGGGGCCCGTTCGTGCTTCGCCCGCCACGGGTACGAGGGGGCCACCGTGCGCAGGTTGGAAGAGGCTACCGGACTCTCCAGAGGGGCCATCTTCCACCATTTCCGCGACAAGGAGTCGCTGTTCCTCGCGTTGGCCGAGGACGACGTGCTGCGGATGACCGAGGTCGTCGCCGAACAGGGCCTGGTCCAGGTGATGCGGGACCTGCTCTCGACCACCCCCTCCGGTGGCGGCGGCGAGGCGCTGAACCCGGCCGACTGGCTGGGTACGAGGCTAGAGGTGTCCCGGCGGCTGCGCACCGACCTGGAATTCCGGTCCCGCTGGGCGGAACGGTCGCGCCAGCTCTCCGTCGCCACCCGCGACCGCCTGCTGCGCCAGCGGGAGGCGGGCAACCTGCGCGACGATGTGGACGTCGACGTGCTGACCGCGTTCCTGGAGCTGGTGCTGGAGGGCCTGGTGTCGCACCTGGCGATGGGCCTGCCCGCCGACGACATGGACCCGGTGCTCGACCTGGTCGAGGAAACCGTTCGACGGCACCGGCGTACCGGTTAGTGGTGCGACCCAGAATGTTGGCCGTGTATCGGCCCGTCCACGGCGTGGCTGGCAAGGCGCCGGAACGGCCTCGTACTGGGCGTACTCGGTCGTTTCGGCAACGCAGCCAGGCGCGTCGTGGGCGGGTCGAGACATGGTCAAGGTTCTAGGTCGTGCCACTAGCTCATCGCGGGGTGCGCGCGTACGTGGCCGCGGCCGCCCTCGCCAGGGTCGCCGACGAGATGGTCTCGGTGGCGGTGGTCCTGCTGGTCCTGCAGCGGACCGGCAGCCCGGCGCTGGCCGGGGCGATGGTGACCGCGTACACGCTGCCCTCCATTGTGTCCGGTCCGGTCGTGGGCGCGTGGCTCGACCGGATCCCCTACCGGCGGGCCGTGCTGGCCGCCGGGGGCGTGCTGCTGGCGGCGACCTGCGCCGGTCTGGTCCTGACGGTCGGCCGGGTCCCGGTGCTGCCGTTCGCGCTGGCGGCGCTCACCGGGCTCGCGTTGCCGCTGACCAGCGGCGGCTACTCCAGCCTGGTCCCCAAGCTGGTCCCGGCGCAGCGGTTGTCCAAGGCGAACGCCCTGGACGCGGCCACCTTCAACATCGGGGCGATCGCCGGTCCCGCGCTCGCCGGGACGGTGGCGGCGGTCGTGAGCCCCTCGGCGGCGGTGTGGTTGATCGTGGTGCTGGCGCTGTCGGGTTCGGTGTGCACGGCGTTCCTGCCGTCCACACCGGGCAACCCCAGCCCCGACCACGCTTCGCTGCTGCGGACGGTCCGGGCGGGACTGGCCCACCTGGTCACCACCCCCGCGCTGCGCGGCGCGACGCTGACGACGGTGCTCGGCTACGGATCGGTGGGCATCCTCGCCACGGCACTGCCGCTGCGGATGCAGGAGCTGGGGCAGGACCGCGCCGCGGCGGGCTACGTGTGGACCGCCATGGAGATCGGCTGCCTCGTGGCCGTGGCCTCCCTCGGTCGGTTCATCGCGGGTCCGCGCCCCGAGCTCACGGTGGTCGTCAGCACAGCGACCTTCGGCGCGCTGATGCTGGCCTGGCCCGCCGTCGACGGTGTCACGTGGACGCTCGCGCTGGCGGCGGTCGCGGGCCTGGCCGACGGCTTGGCGCTGCCCGCGATCATGGCGACCCGGCAGCGGCACTGCCCGCCCGCGCTGCTGGCCCAGGTGTCCACCACGGGGGCCAGCCTCAAGATCGGCACCTTCGCCCTCGGCGCGGCGGCGGGCGGCTGGCTGGTGCCCGCAGCAGGCCCGGCGACGGCGATCACCGTCACCGCCTGCGCGCAACTGCTGGCCGCCGCGCTCGGCGTGCTCGCGGGCGTGCGCTGGCGAAAGGCGAGCGCGGACCGCTGAGGTCCGCTGGCGTCCGAGCAGCTGTGGGTCCCGCACCTGGTCGCGGGCGAGACGATCGCGCGGGTCGGCGACCGCTACGACGGCGACCCGCTCGCCGCCTGGACCTCGGCCGCGGCCCCGGGTGGCGTCCGTCTCGTTGACCGGGCGCGGTTGCCCGCGCCACGCGGGACCGGATCGCTCTACACTGGGCCGGTTCGTCAGGACGGATCCGAGGAGTACGGCTTCCCGTGCGCAAGGCGCAGAAGAAGAGACCGGGCCGCAGTAGCGGGCCGGGAGAGAGTCCCGGCTGCCATATCGACCCGGAACCCGAGCGGGGTGCTCGGTGACCGGAGTCCTGCTCAGCGTCCTGGGCCTGCTGGCCGTGTGCGCGCTGACCCTCGGTACGGCGCTGTTCGTCACCGCCGAGTTCGCCCTCACCACCCTCGAGCGCAGCCAGGTCGACCGGCACGCCGAGCAGGTGGGCGACCGGCGGGCCCTGGCGATCCAGCGGGCGCACCGCACGCTGTCGTTCCAGCTCTCCGGCGCGCAGCTCGGCATCACCATCACCACCCTGATCACCGGCTACATCGCCGAACCGGCGCTGGCCGCGCTGGTGGAGCCCGCGCTGCTGTGGACCGGCATGGGCCGCACCGCGGTGGACGCGGTGGCGCTGGTGATCGCGCTGCTGGTGGCCACGTCGCTGTCGATGGTGTTCGGCGAGCTGGTGCCCAAGAACCTGGCCATCGCCAGGCCGCTGGCCAGCGCGCGGGCCGTCGCGGGCAGCCAGGCGGTGTTCTCCTCGGTGCTGCGCTGGCTGATCAACGGCCTCAACGGGTCGGCGAACTGGATCGTGCGCGGTCTCGGCGTGCAGCCGCAGGAGGAGTTGCGGTCGGCGCGCTCACCGCAGGAGCTCGGTGGTCTGGTCCGCTCCAGCGCCGCGTCCGGGTCCATCGACACCGGCACCGCGACGCTGCTCAGCCGCTCGCTGCGCTTCGGTGACCGGACCGCCGACGAGCTGATGACGCCCCGGGTGCGGGTGCAGGCGCTGCGCGCCGACGCCACGGTGGTCGACCTGATCGACCTGGCCCGCAGCACCGGGTTCTCCCGGTTCCCGGTGCACGGCGGCGACCTCGACGACGTGCGCGGGGTGGTGCACGTCAAGCAGGTGTTCGGCGTGCCGAGGCAGCTGCGGGCGAGCACGACGGTCGCCGAGCTGGCCAAGCCGGTGCCGACGGTGCCGGAGACCCTCGACGGCGACGTGCTGCTGGACCGGCTGCGCGGGTCCGGGCTGCAGGTGGCGCTGGTCGTCGACGAGTACGGCGGCACGGCGGGCCTGGTCACCCTGGAGGACCTGATCGAGGAGATCGTCGGCGACGTGCGCGACGAGCACGACCGCGGCGAGGTCAGCCCGGTCCGCCCGCTGGGCAGGGGCAGCTGGCTGGTGTCCGGGCTGCTGCGCGACGACGAGCTCGCCGAGGCCACCGGGTTCCGGATGCCCGCTGGCGAGTACGAGACGGTCGCGGGCCTGGTGCTGACCCGGCTCGGCCGCATCCCCGACGTCAACGACGAGATCCGGATCGACGGCTGGCGGGTGACGGTGCTGCGGATGGACCGGCACCGGGTGGCCGAGTTGCGGGTGGCGCGGCTGCCGGGGGTGACCACGTGAGCGACCTGCTGGCGCTGGGCGCCACCGCGCTGCTGCTGCTGGGCAACGCGTTCTTCGTCGGCGCGGAGTTCGCGATCATCACCGCGCGCCGCGACCGGCTGGAGGCGCTGGCGCGCGAGGGCGACTCGCGGGCGGCGGCGGCCATCGAGGCGGGCAGGCAGTTGCCGCTGCTGATCGCCGGTGCCCAGCTCGGGGTGACGGTCTGCTCGCTGGGTCTTGGCGCGCTCGCCGAACCCGCCATCGCGCACCTGCTTGAGGGCCCGTTCGGCGCGCTGGGTCTGCCGGAGGCGGTCGTGCACGGGGTCGCGTTCGCACTGGCGCTCGGCGTCGTGGTCACGCTGCACACCGTGCTGGGCGAGATGGTGCCGAAGAACCTGGCCATCGCGGGCCCCGAGCGCGCCGCGACCACGCTGGTGCCGGTCCACCTGGCGTTCTGCAAGCTGGTCCGGCCGCTGCTGGGGATGTTCACCAAGGTCTCGACCGCGGTCCTGCGCCGATTCGGCGTGGAACCGCGCGAGGAGCTGGAGAACGCCTACACCCCCGACGAGCTGGCCACGCTGATCGCCGAGTCCCGCCGCGAGGGTCTGCTCGACGACTCCGAGCACCGCAGGCTGACCAACACGCTGTCGTCGGCGGGGCGCACGGTGGCCGAGGTGCTGGTGCCGCTGTCCGCGCTCAAGACCGTGCCGCACCCGCCGACGGTGGGCGCGGTGGCCGCGGCGGTGGCCGAAACCGGGTTCTCCCGGTTCCCGGTCCGCATGCCCGACGGCTCCCTCAACGGCTACGTGCACGTCAAGGACGTCCTCGACCAGGTCGACTCGGACCCGGCGACCAGGGTGGCCTGGTCGCGGGTGCGCGGGCTGCCGGAGCTGCCAGCGGATTCCCGGCTCGACGAGGCGCTCGCCGCGCTGCGCCGGGCCCAGAGCCACCTGGCCAAGGCCGTGTCCGCCGAGCGCGAGGTGCTCGGGGTGGTGGCGCTGGAAGACCTGGTGGAGGAGTACGTGGGCACGGTGCGCGATGGGACCCACATCGGTGACGATTCCTGAGGCCACCCGGGTGGTGCTGCCCGAGCCGGACTGGCACCGGCTGCGCGACGAGCACGTGGCACGGGTCCGGCAGTGGACCGACCCGCACCAACGGCGCCGGGTCCGCCGGGAGAAGCACCCGGTGCTGGACTTCCTGTTCACCTACTACTCGCACCGCCCTGCCCACCTCGAGCGCTGGCACCCCGGCCCCGGCGTGGTCCTGGCGGGCCCGTCGGCCGAGGAATACCTGCGGTGGCCCGCCTACACGGCCACCGCCGAGGGCGTGACGCTCGGGCCGCTGGCCCCCGGCCGCCGGGCCACGGCGGAGTTCGTGCTGTCACTGCTGTCGGCGACCGCAAGCCGCCCGCCCCGGCTCGGGTGCTTCGGCCTGCACGAGTGGGCCATGGTCTACCGCAGCGCCGAGGTGCGCCACGCCGCCTGGCCGCTGCGCCTGGGGGCGGAGGGGACCGACGCGGTGGTGGAGTCCTCGACGATCAAGTGCGGCCACTTCGACGCGTTCCGGTTCTTCACCCCGCCCGCGCGACCGCTCAACACACTGCGGCCGAGCCGGGAGGGTCAGGTGGAGATGGAGCAGCCGGGCTGCCTGCACGCGACCATGGACCTGTTCAAGTGGTCCTACAAGCTCGACCCGCACACCCCGTCGGACCTCGTCGCCGACTGCTTCGCCCTCGCCGTCGACGTCCGCACCCTGGACATGCGCGCCAGCCCGTACGACCTGTCGGCGCTGGGCTACTCCCCCGTCCAGATCGAAACCGAACGCGGCCGCGCGGAGTACGTGCGGGCGCAGTCGGCGTTCACCACCCGCGCCGCGCCACTGCGTGCACGGCTGATCTCCCTGTGCCACAACTTGTTGAGCGAGGTGCCCGGTGGAACCGACCACCAGTGACGTCCCCACTTTCCTGACCACCATCACCGACGACCAGCGGCGCGCGGACGCCGAACTGCTGGTGGCGCTGATGTCCGAGGTCACCGGCCACCCCGCCGTCCTGTGGGGCACGGCCATCATCGGCTTCGGCTCCCGCCACTACCGCTACGACTCCGGCCGAGAGGGCGACACGGTGGCGGTCGGCTTCTCGCCGCGCAAGGCCCAGACGGTGCTGTACCTGACGGGCGAGCTGGAGGACTACTCAGACCTGTTGGCATCGCTGGGAAAGCACACCACGGGCAAGAGCTGCCTCTACCTCAAGCGGGTCGACCAAGCCGATCCCGAGGCCCTGCGGGCGATCGTGCGGCGGTCCTACGACTCGGCCCAGTAGAGGTGATCCCCGAGGGCAGGCAGGGCGCCTACATCGGCGACTCCACCACGTGGTGGCAGTTCAGCCGCATCGTAGCCGCGGGAGAAGGTGCCGCAGGTGGGCACCGGGTGGAGCGGCTTCTACCGCCTCTTCCCCGCGGGCGGGGACACGGTCTACGCGGTGGGAACGCCCACGTACTCATGGTCCAACCCGGACATGCTCTGCTACCACTCAACGTCTCGGGGAAGTGGGCCAACGGGGGCGGAGGCCGGGGAATCGGTACCGGGTGGCGGTTCTTGCACGGTGTGACCGCCGATCCCGCGAAGTGCGCCTCTCCCGAGGCCCCCGCTCCCCCAGTCCCCGTGTCCCTGCCCATGCCACACGGCGAACGCGCGTCGCTGTTCTACAACGAGAACACCGACGAACTCATCGCCGCCCGGGTCGACGACAACGGCTTCCTGCGCACCGGCGTGCAGGCTCCGCCCGACAGCGGCCAGATCGTCTGGAACGGGATCTACAGGACCACCAGTGACGTCGTCACGCGCACCGGCCAGGTCTCCCCGACCGCGACCACCTACCGCGCCTGACAAACCGGCGTCGGCACCTCGGTGACCGACCCCCGAGTGGTGGTGACCAACAGCGGCGCCCTACGAGTGCTGCTGGCCGGTGCCACGGGCAAGTACACCCCCACCCTGCCCCCCTTCACCGGCTAGTCCGACCGAACCAACTGACCCAAGGCACCGGGGGCTTGGCCTGGCTCGGGTCGAGCACCGCAACCAAAGGCCAGCCGAAGTAGACGGCGAAGGCCCGAACCACCGCCCCACGGCGACCAGGCCTCTCCGGGTGGCCACCAACCCCGGAGAGGTCCGTGTCCACCCAGCCAGCACACGGACGAATACACCCTCCCCACCCTGACCCCCTTCACCAGCTAGGCCGACCCCGTTTCGGCCAGCCCGCGCAGGGATGGGGGTAGGGGGCGTTGGTGCAGGACGCCGAGGCGTTGGGTGGCTCGGGTTAGGGCTACGTAGAGTTCGGCGGCGCCGCGGGGGCCGTCGGCGAGGATTGTGTCTGGGTCCACTACCAGGACGGCGTCGAACTCGAGGCCCTTGGTTTCCGAGGCGGGGACGGCGCCGGGGGTGCCGGGGGGACCGATGACGATGCTGGTGCCTTCGCGGGTGGATTCGGTGCGGGTGAAGGCTTCGATGGCTTCGGGGAGGTCGGCCGCGGTGACGTGGCGCGACCACGGGGCCACGCCGCAGGAGCGGACGGAGTCGGGGGGTTGGACGGTGGGGGCGAAGTCGGCGAGGACGGCGGCCGCGACGGCCATGATCTCGGCCGGGGTGCGGTAGTTCACCGTCAGCGACCGGTACACCCAGCGGTCGGGGACGTAGGGCTCGAGCATCGCGGCCCAGGACCGGGCGCCCGCGGCCGCGCGGCGCTGGGCCAGGTCGCCGACCACGGTGAAGGAGCGGCCCGGGCAGCGGCGCATCAGCACCCGCCAGTCCATTTCGGACAGTTCCTGGGCTTCGTCGACCACCACGTGCCGGTAGGTCCAGTCCCGGTCGGCGGCGGCGCGCTCGGCGAGGTCGCGGGTGTCCTGCTCGACGAACCGCTCGGCCAGGTCCTCGGCGAAGAGCAGGTCGGTGGCGAAGAGGTGGTCCTCGTCGTCCATCATGTCCTCGCGGCTGATCATGCTGTCGAGCACCTTCGCGGCGTAGGCGGCCTCGGCCTTGCGCTCCCGCTCGGCCGCCTCGTCCGGCGCCTTGTCCGGGCCGAGCAGGTCGACCAGCTCGTCGAGCAGCGGCACGTCCGACACCGTCCACTCGGTACTGTCCACACGCAACAACGACTCGTCAGCCCCCGCGGAACGCAGCCGTTCCGGGGACGCGTACAGCGACCCCAGCAGGTCTTGCGGGGTCAGCACCGGCCACAGCTCGTCGAGCGTGGCGGCGAACACCTCGTCGTCGGCGAGCTCGCCGACCAGGTCCTTGCGCACCTGCTCCCACCCGTCCTTGTCCGAGCGGGTCAACCACCCCTTGCCGATCCGGCCGATCGCCCGCTCGGTCAGCGCGTAGGTGATGATCTCGGTGAACACCGCGCGCGCCTGGTTGTGCGGCAACCCGCTCGCGCGCGCCTCCTCCCGCGCCCACCCCGCGGTCTCGGCATCGATCCGCCCGGTGACGCCACCCAACTCGATGGCCACCGGCTCCCGCGGCACCCGCTGCCGGTCGGCGACCGCGGCCGCGAGCACGTCGAGGATCTTCAGCGATCCCTTCAGCCGCGCGACCTCCGGCGCGTCCTCCGCGGTGACCCGCAGGCCGGGGACCAGGTCGCCCGCCGTCGCGAACACCACGTCGGACTCACCGAGCGAGGGCAGGACCCGGCTGATGTGGTGCAGGAACGCCGGGTTCGGCCCGACGACGAGCACGCCGTGGCGCTCCATCCGCTCCCGCTGCGTGTACAGCAGGTACGCGACGCGGTGCAGCGCCACCACGGTCTTGCCGGTGCCGGGGCCGCCCTCGATCACCAGCACCCCGGGGTGCTCCAGCCGGATGATCTCGTCCTGCTCGGCCTGGATGGTCGCCACGATGTCGCGCATGCCCTCGCCGCGCGGGGCGTTGACCGCGGCGAGCAGCGCCGCGTCACCGCGCTCCTGCCCGTCCGGGCGACCGAGCACCTCGTCGGTGAAGTCGACCAGCGTGCGCCCGCGCGAGTGGAACTGGCGCCGCGCGCGCATGCCCTCCGGGCTGGCCGCTGTGGCGGTGTAGAACGCGCGCGACGCGGGCGCCCGCCAGTCCAGCAGCACCGGTTCGTAGTCGTTGGCCTCGTCGAACAGCCCGATCCGGCCGATGTAGCGGTGTTCCCCCGACAGGGTGGCCAACCGGCCGAAGCACAGCCCGTTGTCGGCGACGTCGAGGCGCTTGACCTCCCTGGCCGAGGCGCGCACGTGCACGTCTCGCTCCATCGCCTCCAGGCCGCCGTTGCCGTCCACCGCCGCGGTGTAGCGCCCCTTGGCCCGCGCGCGCTCGGCGTCGAGCCTGGCGTAGAGCCCGGCCAGGTAGCCCTGCTCGGACCGCAGTTCGTCCGCATACCCCTGATTTGACACGTGCCCCTCACAGCGCATAATCTGGTCACAGATTCGGCGGCTTTCCACGGCTTTTCCTTACAGCCCATGGAGAGTACGCCGATTTTTCATTGTCCGCCCGCTGTCAAGCCCGCCGCGGAGCGCACAGGCGAGGATTCTGCGGCACCACCGGGGTCTTGCCGCAAGCCCCCCGGTGCGCTATACGTTGGAAGGGGAAGCGGTCAGCACCGCTCGCATCCCGGCCACCGCCAACTGGTCCGCCCGCTCGTTCTCCGGGTGCCCGTTGTGCCCCTTCACCCAGTGCCACTCGACCTCGTGCCGCGCCTGCGCCTCGACCAACCGCTGCCACAGGTCGACGTTCTTCACCGGTTGCCGCGCCGAGGTCAGCCACCCGTTGGCCCGCCACTGCGCGACCCACTTGGTGATCCCGTTGCGCACGTACGTGCTGTCGGTGTACATGTGGACGGTCGACGGCCGCTTGAGCGCTTCCAGGGCCTGGATCGGCGCCATCAGCTCCATGCGGTTGTTCGTCGTCTCCTCGGCGAATCCGCCGGAGAGCTCGCGTTCGTGCGAGCCGTAGCGCAGGACCGCGCCCCACCCGCCGGGGCCGGGGTTGGGCGAGCAGGCGCCGTCGGTGTAGATCTCGACGATCACGGGGTGCCGCCGGTGATGTCGGCGGCGAGCTTCTTGGCCGCGTCCTCGGTGAAGTTCCCGGTGATCTGCAGGGAACCCCCGGTGATCGGCGAGGCGATGCGCGGCGCCGAGATCAGCGTGCCGTCGACCATGATCGCCAACTGCTCGTCGACGTGTTCGGTGGTCCACTTGGTGAACAGCGCCGAGGTCGCGGCGGGCAGCTTGATGGTGACCACCCACCCGGATTCGGTCTTCTCCGCGCGCACGTCTTCGAACTCGGTGAACTCGCCGATGGACGGCGCCAGCGTGTACACCGTGTTGTCCGGGCCGATCACCTCGTCGGGACCGGACACCTCCAGGCCCGGTTTCACCGAGGTCACCGGCCGCAGCTCGACCGGGACCCGGGCCTTCACCGGCCCGCTGCCGGGCTGCTCGGTGGGCGCACCCGCGACGGGCTCGCCGCCGCACCCGGCCACCAGTAACCCCGTCAACAGGAACAGGGCGGCGACCAAGGCGGTGAGAACGGGTTTGCGCATGGGAGAGATCCTAGGGCCAAGCACCCGGGCGGCGTCGGCACTTGTCCACAGGGTCAATCCCGCACGGTGACGGCCTGGCCGAGGGCGGCGACCACGCCGCGCGCGTCCGGCAGCACGGTCAACCGCCCGCCGGTGGACGCCGCCAGGTCGCGCAGTGCGGCGCGGTCCGGGTCGCGACCGATCGCGATCACCTCGACCGGCACCGGCTTGTCCTTCTCCCCGGCCCGCCGGATCGCGGCTTTGGCCTGGGACAACGACATCGCGCCGTCCGCGCCGCCGTCGGTGATGACGATGAGCTGGTTCACCCGCCCCGGAACGTATCCCTGCACCGCGGAGCGGTACCCGGCGACGACGGACTCGTAGAAGTCCGTGGCCCCGTTCGCGGTGAGACCGTCCACAGCCGTGTGCAGCGAGGCGCGCCGGTTGACGATGGGTCCTGTCGGCACGGCCACCGCGTACGGCTTGCCCTTCTCCAGTCCGCGCGAGAACGGCCACAGGCCAAGGGATCCGGACACCGTGTAGTCCGCGTACCCCTTCAGCGCCTCCTTGACCCAGTCCAGCCGGGTGCGGCCGTCACCGCCGTCGGTGCCCATGGTCCGCGAGACGTCCACCATGATCGTCACGATGCCGCCGCCCTCGACGGCGTTCGCCCAGGTGGTGGCGATCCGCTGGGTGGTGTTCGGGTCGGACCTGGCGAACCCCGGGACGATCTCGGCCCAGGTCATGCCCATCGCGGCGGTGGGCCGCTCCGGCGCGCCCAGCCCGCGCAGGCCCGCGGCGGAGAACTCCCGCTGCTGCGCGGGTTCTTGCAGGAAGCGGCGGAACCGCTCGGCGGCCTCGGTGCGCACCGGACCCACCTCGGGCCCGGTCAGCGCCACGAACGGGAAGTCGGCGACCGGGGTGGGTCCGTCGGCGACGACCTCCCACAGCGGTCGCTTGGCCGCCGGGCGGCCGTCGTCGCCGAGGTTGCGGCGGAACAGGTCCACCTCCAGGGCGGCCACAGCGCCGTAGAGTGCGTCGACCATCAGCGGGTTCTCGCCGAGCGCGGCCAACGCGGACCTGGTGCTGTCCGGCACGTCGGCCGGTTGCGCCTGCGCCAGCGCGGCGAGCGCGGCGCTGACCGCGGGTTTGGCGAGCACGTTCTGCGTCACCGGGCTTTCCTGCGCGACGCCGACCAGGGTGCTCTGCACGGCGAGCGCGCTGGCCGTGTTGGTCAGCGGCGCGGGCAGCGCGACGGTGAGCCTGCCCCAATCCGGTTCACCGAAACGGGCCCAGCCGCTGGTGTCGGAGGTCAGCGCGGCCAACTCGGCCCAGCGGAACCGGGCGGCGCCGGTGAGCAACCGGGCGGCGGGTTCCGGCGCGGCGAGCACGACCGGGCTGCTGGCGACGGGTTCCGGCGCCGCGGCGAGCAACGCGTCGTCGGTCGCGGCCAACCGGTCGGTCCACAGCGAGGACTCCGGCAGCCACGCGTCCGGGCGGTCGCCGAGTTCGCGGGTGTTCCACTCCCCCACCAGACCGGCGAGGGCGACCGGGGATTCGGCCGAGCTCACGTTGACCCGCACGCAGTGCTCGTCGACCACGGTCGGTCCCGCGTTCCACCGCTTGGCGGCCTCCCGGACCGGCCGCTCGGCCGACGGGGTCACCGCGACCCGCAGCACCTCCGGTCCGGCCGGGCAGCCCTGTTCCCGCGCGGCCGCCTGGTCGATCTTGGCGCTGACCCACCCCCAGCCCGCCCACCCCAGCACCAGCAGGGAGACCAGACCGAGGGCGGCCAGCCCCAGACTCACTCTCTTGCGCCCCCGATGTCGTGACATCACGTCCTTTCCGCGCGACGGATATGCCGGTCCGTGTCCGCGCCAGGCGCAATGCACTCTATTAGGGGAACTGAATGCGTCAACCCGAGTGACTCGGGATGTTTTTCACCGTTACCCGTTGAACTGCTCGGGGTCCGGCCCGGTGCGCTGCCCGTTCTCCAGGCCCGCCAACGAGATCAGGTCGTCGCCGTCGAGCGCGAAGTCGAAGACGTCGACGTTGGCGCGGATCCGCTCCGGGGTGACCGACTTGGGGATCACCACGTTGCCCAGCTGCACGTGCCAGCGCAGGATCACCTGCGCCGGGGTCTTGCCGTGCTTGTCGGCGAGACCGGCGATCACCGGGTCCGACAGCAGCTGGCCGGAGGCGAGCGGGCTCCACGCCTCGGTCGCGATGCCGTGCTCGGCGTGGAAGGCGCGCAGCTCGGTCTGCGGCAGGTTCGGGTGCAGCTCGATCTGGTTGAGCACCGGCACCACGTCGGTCTCGTCGAAGAGCCTGCGCAGGTGCGGGACGTGGAAGTTGGACACGCCGATCGAGCGGGCCCGGCCGTCGGCGCGGATCTTCTCGAACGCCCGCCAGGTGTCGACGTAGGTGTCGCGCGAGGGCGTCGGCCAGTGGATCAGGTACAGGTCGACCTGGTCGAGGCCGAGCCGCTCGAGGCTGGCGTCGAAGGCGCGCAGCGTCGCGTCGTAGCCCTGGTCGGTGTTCCAGAGCTTCGTGGTGACGTGGATCTCCTCGCGCGGCAGACCGGACTCGGCGATCGCCCGGCCGGTGCCGGTCTCGTTGCGGTACGCGGCCGCGGTGTCGATGGCGCGGTAGCCGGCTTCCAGGGCCGTGCTGACCGCGGCGCCGACGACGTCGTCGGGCACCTGCCACACCCCGAAGCCGACCTGCGGGATGGTGGTGCCGTCGTGGAGCGCGACGGCTGGGACGTTCGGCATGGAGTTCCTACCGTTCTGGGGTTGCGGGGTGACACTTCGCCCAACACCGCGGGCGCCCGCCATCTTCCCAGGCCGCAACGGGGGTGGCCCACCGAGAAACCACTCGGCGGGCCACCCTCGACAAACCGCGCTCAGCTGCTGTAGGCGTCCAGCGGCGGGCAGGAGCAGACCAGGTTCCGGTCGCCCTTGGCGCCGTCGATGCGGCGCACCGGCGGCCAGATCTTGGGCGCGCCGTGCCCGGCCGGGAACACCGCGACCTCCCGGCTGTACGGGTGGTCCCACTCACCGGTGATCGACGCCGCGGTGTGCGGGGCGTTGGACAGCGGGTTGTCCGCCAGCGGCCACTCGCCCGCGGCGACCCGGTCGACCTCGTGCTTGATGGCGATCATCGCGGCGCAGAACCGGTCGATCTCGGCGAGGTCCTCGCTCTCGGTCGGCTCGACCATGAGCGTGCCCGCGACCGGGAAGGACATCGTCGGGGCGTGCAGGCCGTAGTCGGCGAGGCGCTTGGCCACGTCGTCGACGGTGATGCCGGTGGCCTTGGTCATCGGCCGCAGGTCCAGGATGCACTCGTGGGCGACGAAGCCGCCCGCGCCGGTGTAGAGGACCGGGAAGTGCTCGTCGAGGCGGCGGGCGATGTAGTTGGCCGAGGCGACCGCGGTCAGCGTCGCCCGGCGCAGGCCGTCGGCGCCCATCATCCGCACGTACGCCCACGAGATCGGCAGGATCGACGCGCTGCCCCACGGCGCGGCGCTGATCGGGCCGACACCGGTCGCGGGGCCCGCGGTGGGCTGCAGCGGGTGGTTGGGCAGGAACGGCGCCAGGTGCGCGCGCACGCCGATCGGGCCGACACCGGGGCCGCCGCCGCCGTGCGGGATGCAGAACGTCTTGTGCAGGTTGAGGTGCGAGACGTCCGAGCCGAACTTGCCGTAGCGGGCCAGGCCGATGAGCGCGTTGAGGTTCGCGCCGTCGACGTAGACCTGACCGCCCGCGTCGTGCACCAGGCCGCAGACCTCGCGCACGGTGTCCTCGTACACGCCGTGCGTGGACGGGTAGGTGATCATGATCGCGGCGAGGTCGGCGCTGTGCTCGGCGACCTTCTTGCGCAGGTCACCCAGGTCGATGTTGCCGTTGTCGTCGCAGGCGACGACGACCACGCGCATACCGGCCATGACGGCGCTGGCGGCGTTGGTGCCGTGCGCGCTGGACGGGATCAGGCAGATGTCGCGCTCACCGTGGCCCTGGGACCGGTGGTAGGCGCGGATCGCCAGCAGACCGGCGAACTCGCCCTGGCTGCCCGCGTTGGGCTGGAGGCTGACCGCGTCGTAGCCGGTCAGCTTCGCCAGCCAGTCCTCCAGGTCGGAGATGATGGTCAGGATGCCCTTGGCGTCCTCGACCGGCGCGAACGGGTGCAGGTCGGCGAAGGCGGGCCAGGTGATCGGCTCCATCTCCGCGGTCGCGTTGAGCTTCATCGTGCACGAGCCCAGCGGGATCATGCTGCGGTCGAGCGCGACGTCCTTGTCCGACAGGGCGCGCAGGTAGCGCAGCAGCGCGGTCTCGGAGCGGTGCGTGGAGAACACCAGGTGGGTCATGAACTCGCTGGTGCGGACCAGGTCGGCGGGCAGCGCGTCCGGGGTGTCGGCGTCGAGCGCGTCGACGTCGGCGCTGACCCCGAACGCCTTCCACACCAGGTCCAGGTGCGCGCGGGTGGTGGTCTCGTCGGCGGCGATGCCGACGGTGTCGGCGTCGGCCAGGCGCAGGTTGACCCCCAGGCCCCTGGCGGCGGAGACGATCTCGGCGGCGCGGCCGGGCACGCGGGCGGACACGGTGTCGAAGAACGCCGTCTCGACGACCTCGACGCCGCCGCGGCGCAGGCCCTCGGCCAGCACCGCGGCCAGCCGGTGGGTGCGGGTCGCGATGGCGCGCAGGCCGTCGGGGCCGTGGTAGACCCCGTACATCGAGGCGACCACGGCCAGCAGCACCTGGGCGGTGCAGATGTTGGAGGTCGCCTTCTCGCGGCGGATGTGCTGCTCGCGGGTCTGCAGCGCGAGCCGGTAGGCGGGCTGCCCGTCGGCGTCGGTGCTGACCCCGACCAGGCGGCCGGGCAGCTGGCGCTCGAGGCCCTTGCCGACGGCCATGTAGCCCGCGTGCGGCCCGCCGAAGCCCATCGGCACGCCGAACCGCTGCGTGGTGCCCACGACGACGTCGGCACCGATCTCGCCGGGCGCCTGCAGCAGGGTCAGCGCGAGCAGGTCGGCGGTGACGGCGACCTTGGCGTCGCGGCCGTGCGCGGTGCGGATGAGCTCGGCGAAGTCGCGCACCGAGCCGGAGGCGCCCGGGTAGGACAGCAGGACGCCGAAGAAGTCGTCGACCGGCAGGCCCTCGGCCAGGTCGTGCACGACGACCTCGATGCCCAGCGGCTCGGCGCGGGTCTCGATCACCGCGATGGTCTGCGGGAAGGTGTCGGCGTCGACGACGAACCGGTTGGACTTGGAGCGGCCCGCGCGGCGCAGCAGCGTCATCGCCTCGGCGGCCGCGGTGGACTCGTCGAGCATGGAGGCGTTGGCGGTGGGCAGGCCCGCCAGGTCGGCGACCATGGTCTGGAAGTTGAGCAGCGCCTCCAGGCGGCCCTGGCTGATCTCCGGCTGGTACGGGGTGTAGGCGGTGTACCAGGCGGGGCTCTCCAGCACGTTGCGCCGGATCACCGGCGGGGTGTGCGTGCCGTAGTAGCCCAGGCCGATCATCTGGGTCAGCGTCCGGTTGCTCGCGGCCAGCTCGCGCAGCTCGGCCAGCGCCTGCACCTCGGTGGCCGGTGCGGGCAGGTCAATGGCCAGGTCGCCCTCGCGGATGGACTCCGGCACGGCGTGCTCGGCGAGCTCCTCCAGCGACCCCACGCCGACGACGTCGAGGATCCTGGACAGCTCGGCGGGGCGGGGACCGACGTGGCGGTCGGCGAACGGGGTGCCGTGCTCGAGCGCGGCGAGCGGGATCCGGTCGGTCGTCAAAGTGGCTCCTCGGGCGTGCAGGGGGGTCGGGCCTGGCACGGGCGGTCCGCCCGTGTGGCCCTCCCCCTCTGTCCGTGCCCGAAGGCGCCTGAGAGCTTCACCGCGCCCCTGCCCGGGACGCGACTTGCACCTTCGGCGGGGCTCCCCGGTCGTGCCGGCTCGCCCGCTTTCCAGAGGCGTCTCACCCGCACGGTCCGTTTGCCTGAGAGGTTCCGGGGAGGATTTGCTCCTTCGGCGCCGTGCCGGTCTGGTGGACCGGACGGACTCTCCCGCACGGGTTCAGCGACGCGTTGACGAGTCTAACCCGTCCAGGGTGCGTTTCTCGTCCGGCAGGGTGCAATTCGATTGCGGACCGGGTGCGGCTACCGGTCGACTGCCCGGTATGGGCTCCACCTTGGACACCGCGGCCGTTCGCGCGGCCTACGACGCGCAGCTGCGCCGTGACCTGCCCCCTTCAGGCGGCGCGGCCACCGCCGAGCGCACCGACCAGCTGACCAGGCACCTCGGGGTGGGGCCGGACGGGTGGTCTGGCGTCGTCTGGTCCTCACTCGACGAGGCGACGGCCGACCAGGTGATCGCGGACACCGTCGCGTGGCTGCGCACGGTCGAGGGCCACGCCGAGTGGAAGCTGCACCACCACGACACCCCCGCTGACCTGGGTGCCCGGCTGACCGCGGCCGGGCTGGTCGCGGACGGGGTCGAGTCGGTGATGGTCGCCGAGGCCGCGGCGGTACCGCACTTCGAACCGCCTGCGGGGGTGCGGCTGGTCGAGGTGGCCGACGACGCGGACATCGACCGCGCGGTGCTGGTGCACGACCTCGCCTTCGGCGGCGACCACAGCGGGCTCGGCAGGCGGATGCGCGTCGGGCTGGCGGCGGGGCTCATGGACGTCGTCCTCGCCGTGGCGGGTGACGAACCGGTCAGCGCCGCCCGCACGGACTACTACCCGGGCACCGAGTTCGCGGGCCTCTGGGGCGGCGGGACCGTCGAGGCGTGGCGCGGCCGCGGGATCTACCGGGCGCTGGTGAGCCACCGGGCACGCCGCGCTGAGCAGCGAGGGGTGCGCTACCTGCAGGTGGACGCGCTGCCGACGAGCCGCCCCATCCTGGAGCGGGTCGGCTTCACCGCGATCGCGCTGACAACCCCGTACACAGTGCCCCGGGGCTAGCCCGCGTTGCGGGCCTTCCTGCGCTGGGTGAGCTCGTCGTCCACCGGCACCTCGACGCCGTCCGCGCGCTCGGCCGGGAACTCGTGGATGGTGCCGCTGATCTCCCGGATGGCGCCGCTGACGGCGATGCCGAACACGCCCTGGCCGCCCTGCAGCAGGTCGACGACCTCCTCCGGCGAGGTGCACTCGTAGACCGTGGTGCCATCGCTGAAGAGGGTGATCCTGGCCAGGTCGCGCACGCCGCGCCTGCGCAGGTGGTCGACCGCGACCCGGATGTTCTGCAGGGACACACCGGTGTCGAGCAGCCGCTTGACGACCTTGAGGACGAGCACGTCCTTGAACGAGTAGAGCCGCTGCGACCCCGAGCCCTGCGCGCTGCGCACGGTCGGCACGACCAGGCCGGTGCGGGCCCAGTAGTCGAGCTGCCGGTAGGTGATGCCCGCGATCTGGCACGCGGCGGGACCGCGGTAGCCGACGAGCTCGTCGGGCAGCGAGGCGTCCGGGAACAGTTCGCCCTGCTCGCCGCCGAAGACGGAGTCAGCCCCAGCGGGACCTTCCTCGAACACGCCTGCCTCCCCTCGTCCGGCCACCGATGTGGCCGGCGAACGAGACCGCCCGTTCCACCCTGCGGAACGCCTCGGTCGAGCGGCGCACACCCGGTCCGGCGGTGGTCGGTGCGGTGGTGCTCGCGCCCCGGCCCGGAGTGTTTCGCTCGTCTGTGACGGTAAGACGGGGGCGCGGGGAGGTCAACGCGACGCGCGGGGAGGGGATGGGAGTCGCTGGTGGGGAGGGTCTTCGCCGGGGAATCAGGCAGCGGTAAGTCGGGGATCAGGAGCAGGTTGTGCGGCGGCTCAGGTGTCGGCGCCGCGGAAGTCCTCGGGCGAGACCGAGTCGAGGAACTCGCGGAACTTCTCCACCTCGTCCTCCTGCTCGTCCGGGATGATCAACCCGGCTTCCTGCAGCACCGAGTCCTCGGCGTGGATCGGCACCCCGACGCGCAGCGCCAGCGCGACCGAGTCGCTCGGCCGCGCGGAGACCCGCACGTCGCCGTCGAAGACCAGTTCGGCGAAGAAGGTGCCCTCGCGCAGATCGGTGATCCGCACCTGTTCCAGTTCGCGGCCGAGCGCGCCGATCACGTCCTTGAGCAGGTCGTGGGTCAGCGGTCTCGCGGGCCGCACCCCCTGCTGCTCCAGGGCGATCGCCGTGGCCTCCACCGATCCGATCCAGATCGGCAGGTACCGCTCTCCCTCGGTCTCGCGCAGCAACAAGATCGGCTGGTTCGCGGGCAACTCCACCCGCACCCCCACGACGCGCATCTCGCTCATCGGGCTCGCCTCCCTCCGCTCGCTGGGGCATCGGCGTCCCGTTCCATCGAGGATCGCTCATCGCCTACTTCGACGCTACCCGCCATCTGGTCCCCACGCCCGCCTATCTCACGTCTCCCGCACAGTGATCGGTTCACCCCGCGCGCCGCCGTGCGCACCCGGCTACCGGCCGGTGACTCTGCGCAGACCGGCCCTCACCAGCAGCGAGTGCAGCGTCACCGTGAGCGCCGCGAGGTCGTCGGCCGCCTCGTCCGCGCGCGCCCGAGCCGCCGGATCACGTTGCCGGAACAGAGGAGTGAGCACCTGCTCGATCAAACCGACCTCGCGGTCGGCCGCGGCGCGGAACGCGCGCAGGTGCCGGGGTTCGATTCCGTACTCCGCCAGCGCGGCCGCGGTCGCGGCGACGGTGAGCGCGTCGCTGTCGAACGACCCGTCGGCGTTGGCGCCCAACAACCCGTACTGCTCCAGTTCGAGCAGGGTCTGCGCCGTGATCCCGCCGCGCTCGACCACTTCGTCGCGGGTGAGCGTGCCGGTCACGGCCAGGGGCAGCGTGATCGCCGGTGTCGAGCCGTCGAACGCGGGGGCGTCGAGCACCGGGACGTCGGGTACCGGGGCCAGACCGCGCGCCGGGCGGGCCACCGTCCCCGGTGGCCCGCCCGAGCGGTCGAGCTGTTGCTTGATGACCTTCAGCGGCAGGTAGTGGTCGCGCTGCGCGGCGAGCACGAAGCGCAGCCTGGCCACGTCCGCCTCGGTGAACCGCCGGTACCCCGACGGCGAGCGCTGCGGGCTGACCAGCCCCTCCGACTCGAGGAAGCGGATCTTGGAGATGGTCACGTCCGGGAAGTCCGGCCGCAGCCGCGCCAGTACGGCGCCGATGCTGGACCCGCCCCTGGGCTGCCGACCCGCGGCCGTCACGCCTCCCTAGGCCCCCGCGCCGGGGCCGGTGAGGAACACCAGGCGGAACTTGCCGATCTGCACCTCGTCGCCACCGGCGAGCACGGCCTGGTCGACCGGCTCGCGGTTGACGTAGGTGCCGTTGAGGCTGCCGACGTCGATCACCACGAACTCGCCGCCCTCGCGGCGGAACTCCGCGTGCCGCCGGGAGACGGTGACGTCGTCGAGGAAGATGTCGCTGTCGGGGTGCCTGCCCGCGCTGGTGGTGTCGCGGTCGAGCAGGAACCGCGACCCCGCGTTGGGGCCGCGCTTGACCACCAGCAGCGCCGAGCCCGCGGGCAGGGCGTCGACACCCGCGACCGCGGGTTCGGGCGCCCGGGCCGCCTGGGCCTCGGGGTCGGTGAGGAAGTCGGCCCGGAAGACCGAAGTCCGCTCCGGAGACTGCTCCGGCGGGACGCCGGGCCCGTCGTTGGTGCTCACCTGAGCTCCTCCTGCTGGTCAGTTGCGCTGAACAGTTGCCAACGTACCGTGCGCGATCAGGCGCCGGGGCAGTGGTACCCCTTCGCGGTCGGCTGGGTGCCGACCGCGGCCCGACCCGCTGGTCAAGATCGTCTCACGCCCGCTCAGGCTTCGGTGAGGGCCTGGTAGGCATCGGCGTCGAGCAGCGCCTCGAGCGCCTCGGGGTCGTCGACCCTGATCTCGATGAGCCACCCCTCGCCGTAGGGGTCGGAGTTGAGCAGGTCGGACTGCTCGGCCACCGCGTCGTTGACCGCCACGACCTCCCCGCTGAGCGGGGCGTAGAGGTCGGAGACGCTCTTGGTCGACTCGACCTCGCCGATCGAGGCGCCCGCCTCGACCCGGTCGCCGAGCTCGGGCAGCTGCACGAACACGACGTCGCCGAGCTGCTGCTGGGCGTACTCGGTGATGCCGACGCGGACCAGGTCGTCGGCCTTGGTCGCCACCCACTCGTGCTCGTCGGTGTAGCGGAGTTCTTCGGGAATCACTCGAGCCCTCTTTCGGACCTTGACCCTGATGGTGGCGCAGAGCTTAAACGGCGGCGCTCCCGGCCAACCGCAGCGCCGCTCGTGTCTGCACGAGGTACAGCAAGCCGGACCAGATGAACAAGAGCCCGCCCCAGATGACGAACGCGTAGGCGACCGGCCGGACCACCGAGGCGAGGGTGGAACCGCCTTGGGCCAACAAGAGCAACGGGAACGCGTACATCAGGTTGAACGTCGCTGCCTTACCGACGTAGGTGACCTCGGGCGGGGCGAACCCGCCCCGGCGCAGCACGAGGATGCACCCGCCGACGAGCACGTCGCGGGCGACCAGCAGCGCCGCGACCCACCACGGCACGATGTCGCGCGCGACGAAGGCGACGATCGTGACCAGCGTGTAGAGCCGGTCGGCCGCCGGGTCCAGCAGGGCGCCGAGCCTGCTGGTCTGGTCGAGCCAGCGCGCGATCTTGCCGTCCAGCCAGTCGCTGAGCCCGCTGAACAGCAGCACGACCAGCGCCCAGCCATCGGCCTTGGGCACCAGCAGCAGGTACAGGAACAGCGGCACCCCGGCCAGCCGCAGCATGCTCAGGATGTTCGGGATCGTCCACACGCGATCCGCCGAAGCGCTTTCTCCCCGCTCCGCCCTCTCTTCCCGCAGCTCAGCCATGCGGGAAGAGTAGGGCAGGCGGGAGACGACTACGCCCGGTGGTTCATCCCCTCGAAAAGACCATTCCCAGTCCCCCCAGTTTCCCCAGTCCCCAGTTGACCCCCGGCTCCGTGCCGGGCCCCGGACTAGTCCTCGCGGCGGTGCGTCCAGCCCTGCCGCTCGAGAGCGGTGGGGCTGAGCGCGGTCGGCCTGCCGAACGCGTCGAGACCGACCCAACGGGCCGCTCCCCCGGTGTACTCCAGCACGTAAGCGTGCCCCTGGCTCCAGACCACGCTGCACGGCGCGGTCGGCAGGGTCGGCCCGGATCCGGATCCGGCCTGGTGAGAGATCGTTTCGGTACTCATCGGCTTACCTCCGCTCCGGACGTCGGCAACCGAGGAGTGTGTGTTAGCTCTCTCGGCGGCCGAATCGAACTGAATCGATGCGATCCCACCCCGTGACCGCGCTAAGCCAACGGCTTGCGCTCGGGATGGGAAGGCGTCAGGTGCGGACGGTCGCGACGGTGTCGACCAGCGCGGCGCAGAAGGCGGGCAGGTCGTCGGGGTTGCGGCTGGTGATCAGCGGGGCGTTGCCGGAGTGGTCGACCACCACCTGTTCGTCGACCCAGTCCGCGCCCGCGTTGCGCAGGTCGGTGCGCAGGCTCGGCCACGACGTCAGGGTCCTGCCGCGCACGACATCGGCCTCGACCAGCGTCCACGGGCCGTGGCAGATGGCCGCGACGGGCTTGCCGGAGTCGACAAAGGACTTGGCGAACGCCACGGCCCTCGGGTCGGTCCGCAGGAAATCGGGGTTGGCGACCCCACCTGGCAGCACCAGGCCGTCGAACTCGGCGGCCTCGACCTGGTCGACGGTCTTGTCCACCGGGAAGGTGTCGGCCTTGTCCAGGTGGTGGTAGGCCTGCACCTCGCCGGACTCGGTGGAGACCAGCACGGGCTTGCCGCCCGCCTTCGCCACCGCCTGCCACGGTTCGGTGAGCTCCACCTGTTCGATGCCCTCCGGCGCCACGAGGAACGCGATCGTGCGGTCGGTGAGGGCTGCCATGGCTGATTCCTTCCGGTCGGGTGCACAGCAGGGGTGCCCATCGGGGACGATCCCAATCATGGGGACAGTGGACAGCGAGCTGGTCGACGCTCTGGTCGGGGTGGTCGGGGCTGGGCACGTGCTGACGGATCCGGAGGTGGTGGCGGGGTTCGCCACCGACTGGACGGGGCGGTTCACCGGTTCGGCGGGGGCGGTGGCGCGGCCCGCGGATCGGGACGAGGTCGCCGGGGTCTTGCGGGTGTGCCGCGAGCTGGGTGTGCCGGTTGTGCCGCAAGGGGGCAACACCGGACTCGTGGGGGGCGGGATCCCTTACGGGGGCGGGGTTGTGCTGAGCCTGACGCGGTTGGACCACCTCGGGCCCGTGGATCCGGTGACCCGCCAGGTGACCGCCGGGGCTGGGGTGACCCTTGCCGCGCTGACCGCGCACGCGGCGGCTGCCGGGCTGGACTTCGCGATCGACATCGCCTCCCGCGACAGCGCCACCGTGGGTGGGCTCCTCGCGACGAACGCGGGCGGGTTGCGGGTTCTGCGCTGGGGGTCCACACGCGACCAAGTGGCCGATGTCGAAGCGGTGTTGGCCGACGGTCAGGTGGTCGGCGGTGTTACCGGGCTGCCCAAGGACAGCACCGGGTACGACCTCGCCGGGGCTCTGGTCGGCAGCGAGGGCACGCTCGCGGTGATCACAGCGGCACGACTGCGTCTGATTCCCGCGTTCACCGAACGCGCTACGGCGACACTTGCCTTCGACCGAACTGAAGACGCGGTGGCAGCCATTGCGGCCCTTCGTGTTCTGCCGTCCCTGACTTCCGCCGAGGTCTACTACGACGACGGCCTGCGCCTGGTCTGCGCGCACAGGCGGATACCCCCGCCCTTCGCGACGACCTACCCGACGTATCTGCTCGTGGAGTGCGCCGACAACGAGGACCCCACCGAAGCCCTCGGCGCGGTCGTCGAAACGCTTGTGGGACTGAGAGATTCGGCGCTCGCGGTCGACGAGCCAGCCCGCCGTGCACTGTGGACACATCGCGAAGCGCACGCTGAAGCGATCAACGCCCTGGGGCCGCCGCTGAAGCTCGACGTCGGTGTGCCACCAGCCCAAGCGGCGGAGTTCGAACGCGAGATCCGTGCGATGGCGGCGGAAGTCGCGCCCGCGGCAACAACAGTCCTCTTCGGACACCTCGCCGAGGGCAACTTCCACGTCAACGTGGTCGGCGCGGATGAACGGGCGGACGCGCTGACCGACCGGGTGCTGCGCGCGGCGGCGGCCAGGGGCGGCACGATCTCGGCCGAGCACGGGGTCGGGGTCGCCAAGGCGGCCTGGCTGGGGTTGACCCGGTCCCCCGCCGAGCGCGCCCTCTACCGGGCCATCAAGCACGCCTGGGACCCGGACCGCGTGCTCAACCCGGACGTTCTTGTTGCCGATCCGGCAACATAGTTTGCGAGTTCGCGGTTCACCCCCGCATCATCGGAGCCATGACTCACCACCACGGGACCCACCAGCACGGGCACCAGCAGACCGAGCCGCGCGACCCCGCCGAGTTCTGGGAGGGCTTCTACGCCGAGAAGGACCAGATCTGGTCGGGCAACCCCAACGACCTGCTCGTCCGCGAGGTCACCGACCTGCCACCGGGCACCGCGCTCGACCTGGGCTGCGCCGAGGGCGGCGACGCGGTCTGGCTCGCCGAGCGGGGGTGGGCGGTGACCGGGGTGGACGTGTCGGCGACCGCGCTCGGCCGGGCACTGGAACTGGCCACGGCCCGGGGCGTCGCAGGCTCGATCACCTTCGAGCGGCACGACCTGAACGCGACCTTCCCCGAAGGCCGGTTCGACCTGGTGTGCGCCCAGTTCTTCCACTCCCCCGTCGAGCAGGAGGGCGAGCGGCAGCGGACGCTGCGCCGGGCGTCGGAGGCCGTGGCGCCCGGTGGCGTGCTGCTGATCGTCAGCCACTACGGGTGGCCCACCTGGATGACCGAGCCGCGCCACGACGTGCACTTCCCCGGCACCGACGAGGTGCTGGCGTTCCTGGAGCTCGACGACCGGTGGACCGTGGAGCTCGCCGAGGTCG
The DNA here is from genome assembly GCF_016907695.1 of Actinokineospora baliensis. Classification (NCBI taxonomy): domain Bacteria; kingdom Bacillati; phylum Actinomycetota; class Actinomycetes; order Pseudonocardiales; family Pseudonocardiaceae; genus Actinokineospora; species Actinokineospora baliensis. The sequence continues at coordinate 6,339,121 of NZ_JAFBCK010000001.1, forward strand.
TGACCCGGCCCTCGACCAGCCCGGACGGTGTCGAGGGCACGCGCTCGGACCACGTGGTCCGGGCCCGGCTAGCGGCCTAGGTCGGGGAAATCCTCCTCGGTGAACTCGCCCGCCGCGGTGGCGCCGCCGCCGTGGATCTGCTGTTCGCGACCGCGCAGTTCCACCCGGCGGATCTTGCCGGAGATCGTCTTGGGCAGTTCGGCGAACTCCAGGCGGCGGATCCGCTTGTACGGCGAGAGGTGCTCGCGCGCGAAGGCGAGGATCGAGCGGGCGGTGTCCGCGTCCGGTTCGTGCCCCGCGGCGAGCACCACGTACGCCTTGGGGACCGCGAGCCGGATCGGGTCCGGCGACGGGACCACCGCGGCTTCGGCGACCGCCGGGTGCTCGATGAGGACGCTCTCCAACTCGAAGGGGGAGATCCGGTAGTCCGAGGCCTTGAAGACGTCGTCGGCGCGGCCGACGTAGGTGATGTAGCCGTCCTCGTCGCGCGACCCGACGTCGCCGGTGTGGTAGCGGCCGTCGCGCATCGCGTCGGAGGTGCGGTCGTCGTCATCGGCATAGCCGGTCATCAGACCCACGGGCCGGTCGGCGAGCACGACGCAGATCTCGCCCTCGTCGGCGGGTTCGCCGGTGGCCGGGTCGACGAGGTCGATGGTGAAGCCGGGCAGCGGTCTGCCCATGGAGCCCGGTTTCACCCGCTGCCCGGGGGTGTTGGCGACCTGGACGCTGGTCTCGGTCTGCCCGAAGCCGTCGCGGATCGTGACACCCCAGGCGCGGGAGACCTGGTCGATCACTTCGGGGTTCAACGGCTCCCCCGCGCCGACGACCTTGGTCGGTGGGGTGGCCAGCAGGCCGAGATCGGATTGGATCAGCATCCGCCACACAGTCGGCGGGGCGCAGAAACTGGTGACACCGCAGCGGTCCATCTGCGCCATCAAGCCGACGGGGTCGAACCGCGTGTAGTTGTGGATGAACACCGTCGCCTCGGCGTTCCACGGCGCGAAGACGTTGCTCCAGGCGTGCTTGGCCCAGCCGGGCGACGAGATGTTGAGGTGGACGTCCCCCGGCTCCAGGCCGATCCAGTACATCGTCGACAGGTGCCCCACCGGGTACGACACGTGGGTGTGCTCGACGAGCTTCGGTCGCGCGGTCGTGCCGGAGGTGAAGTACAGCAACAGGGTGTCGTCGGCCTTGGTGGGGCCATCAGGGCTGTAGTCGGCGGACGCTTGGGCTGAATCCGCGTAGTTGAGCCAACCTTCGACCGGGTCCCCGACCGCGATGCGGGTGTACTCGCCTGGCACGTCGTCGAACTTGGCCGTGTCCGCGGAGCGGGCCACGACGTGTCGCGCCCGGCCGCGGTCGACGCGGTCCCGCAGATCGGCGGGGGCCAACAGGGTGGTGGCGGGGATGATCACGGCGCCGAGCTTGATCGCGGCCAGGATCGTCTCCCAGAGCTCACCCTGGTTGCCGAGCATCAGGACGAGCCGGTCGCCCCGCGCGACGCCCCGCTCGCGCAGCCAGACCGCGACCTGGCTGGACCGCCTGGACAGCTCAGCGAAGGTCCACTTCCGCTCGGACCCGTCCTCCTCCACGATCCACAACGCCAACCGGTCGGCAGTGGGCCCCTCGGCGGCGACCACGTCGAACCAGTCCAGCGCCCAGTTGAACCCGGCAGGCCTAGGCCAGGCGAACCCGTCCCGCGCGGCGTCGTAGTCCTCGCGGTGGTGCAGCAGGAAGTCCCTGGCGGCGCGGAAGTCCTGGGTCGGATCAGCCACTGCTGCTCCCCTTCTGGTCGGCGGCTCTTGGTCGGTGGCTGCCGGTCGGTGGCTGCCAGTCGGTTGCTCCTGGTCGGTGGCTCCCGGGCGGTGGCTCCCGGGCGGCGGCTCCCGGGCGGCGGCTCCCGGGCGGCGGCTCCCGGGCGGCGGCTGCCAGTCGGCGGCTCCCGGGCGGCGGCTCCCGGGCGGCGGCTCCCGGGCGGCGGCTGCCAGTCGGCGGCTCCCGGGCGGCGGCTCCCGGGCGGCGGCTCCCGGGCGGCGGCTCCCGGGCGGCGGCTGCCAGTCGGCGGCTCCTGGTCGGCGGGGGGAGCTCGATGCGGTGAACTTGTTTGCGCGGGGCCCCTGCGCCACCCGTGGCAGGACCGCAAAAGCCGGGGCCGAAAAGCATGGCCCTGCAGCGAGGCAAGGCTACGGATACCGCCACCCCACGCAAAACAAGTCCACCGCATCGAGCGCTTGGCACCGTCGTCGGCTACGGCTGCGGCCTGCGCGAGCCTGCAGCGATCCGGACGAGCCTGCACCAGGCAGCCCGGGTTGGGGCTATTGGCCGGTGAACTTCGGTGGCCTGCGCTCCAGGAACGCCTGGACGGCCTCGCCGAGGTCCTTGCTGGGCAGGAACGCCGCGTTCCAGGCCGCGACGTACCTCAGGCCGTCGGCGACCCGGCGTTCGCGCTCGTGGCCCAGTACGTCCTTGGTGCCCTGGACGACCAGCGGCGGGTTGGCGGCGATGTCCGCGGCCAACTGCCTCGCCGCGGCCAGCACGGCGGCCTGGTCGGGGTGCACGTCGTTGACGAGCCCGATGCGCAGCGCCCGTTCGGCGTCGATGTCCTTGCCGGTGAGGGCGAGCTCGCGCAGGTGCCCTTCGCCGATGACGCCGCCCAGCCGCTGCAGGCTGCCCAGGTCGGCGACGATGGCGACCTTGACCTCCCGGAGGCTGAACTTGGCGTCGGCGCTGGCGACCCTGATGTCGGCCGCGGCGATCACGTCCAGCCCGGCGCCGATGCACCACCCGCTGACTGCGGCGACCACCGGCTTGCGGCACGCGGCCACGGCGGTGACGGCGTCCTGCAGCGCCCGGATCTCGCCGAGGAACCGGGTGCGCGGCGCGGCGAGGGCTCCGTCGCCGAGCAGGTCACCCCAGGTGGGCATCATCGCGGGCAGGTCGAGCCCGTAGGAGAAGTTGGCGCCGCTACCAGTAAGGACAACGGCCCGCACCTCCGGATCCGCGTCCAAGCCGCCGAACACGACCGGCAGCTCCCGCCAGAGGTCCGGCCCCAAGGCGTTGCCCTTACCGGGCCCGAGCAGGGTTACCTCGGCCACGTGGTCGGCCACCTCGACCGCGACCGACACCAGGTTCTCCGTCATACCGGCGACATTACTAGTCGGTAACCAGATCGGACACTTCCCCCGATCGTGTGGCGTCGTGATCACCTGGGCGCGCCGGGTGCCGGGGTAGGTTCCTGGCGCAAGCCGGGTAGCGAGGAGAACTGCGGATGGCGAACCAGAGCGTGATGTCCACGCCGATCTTCGACCAGCTGTTGCGCGAGATGACCGAGGGCGCGGCGGCGGCGGAGCAGCAGCAGGACGGCGCGCAGCCGGTCGGCACCCCCGCGCCGAAGCCGAGCCAGGGCGGCAGGCGGCGGGCCCGCACCAGCTGAGCAGTGGGAACGCTCCCCCGGATGGCGCTCGGCATAGTCATTTGACACGGTCGGTCCGCATTCAGAGACTCGCTGTATGGACATGGGGGATACTCGCTCGACCCTGCACGGGATGCGCGCGCTCGCGCACCCGTTGCGGATGCGCATCCTGTCGCTGGTGACCGACCGCGCGATGAGCGCGGCCGAGGTCGCCAGGGAGCTCGGCGACAGCCAGCCCAACATCAGCTACCACCTGCGCAAGCTCGCCGACGCCGGTCTGGTGGAGATCGTGGAGGAGGTGCCGATCCGCGGCGGCATCGCCAAGCGGTACCGGCACATCCCGCCCGCGGTGGCCGCGCCGCGCGACCCGGGAGACGACCACCTGATCACCTCGGCCCTGGTGGCCGGGCTGGGTGCGCGCACCGCGCGGCGCGCACCGGGCGCCGAGACCGCCACCGACGCCGAGCTGTGGGTGGACCCGCAGGTGTGGCGCGATACGGTGGCGCACGTGCGGGAGATGAGCCTGCGGCTGCGCGACGCGGCGCAGCCGCCGAGGACACCGGGCACGGTCCGGGTCAGCACCACGATCTCGATGTTCGAGATGGACCGCTGTTGACCTCGTCGGCCGGGATGCTCGCCCCGCTGCGCGTGCCGATGTTCCGCAGGCTGGCCATCGGCCGGATCACCACCTACATCGGCAACGCCATCGCGCCGGTCGCGCTGGCGTTCGCCGTGCTCGACCTGACCGGGTCGGTGGTGGCGCTCGGCGTGGTGGTCGGCGCGCGGTCCATCGCGAACGTGCTGCTGCTGCTCATGGGCGGCGTCCTGGCCGACCGGTTGCCCCGCGGGGTCATCCTGCAGGGCGCGAGCCTGGCCGCCGCCGCCTCGCAGGCGGCGACGGCGCTGGCCGTGCTCCTCGACTTCGCCTCGATCCCGCTGCTGGTGGTGCTCAGCGTGGTCAACGGCGCGGTCGCCGCGGCGTCGCTGCCCGCCGCGTCCGCGCTGACCCCGCAGACGGTGCCGCCCGGCATGATCCGCCAGGCCAACGCCGTGGTCAGGATGGGGATCAACTCGGCGCTGATCACCGGCGCCTCCCTCGGCGGAATGTTGGCCGCGTTGACCAGCCCCGGCTGGGCGATGGCCGCGACCGCGGCGGTGTTCCTGGTGGCGTCGTTCTGCTACGCGCGGGTGCGAGCACCGGAGATCGCCGAGAGCGAGCCGACCCGGCCGCTGGCCGACCTGCGCGCGGGCTGGGCCGAGTTCACCGCCCGCACCTGGGTCTGGTCGATCGTGCTGGCGTTCATGGTGGTCAACGCGGCGATCACCGGCGGCATGCAGGTGCTGGGCCCGTCCATCGCCGACTCCACCTTCGGCCGACTGGCCTGGGGTTTCATCCTCGGCGCGCAGACCGTCGGCGCCCTGGTCGGCGGCATCGTCGCCAGCCGTTGGCAGCCGCGCCGAGCACTGCTGTTCGGCACCGCCCTGATCGCGGTCGAGGCCGTGCCGCTGCTGGTCCTGGCGCACGCGCCCGCCGTGATCCCGATGCTCGTGGCCATGTTCGTCGGCGGCATCGCGATCGAGCAGTTCGGCATCGCCTGGGACGTGTCCCTGCAGGAGAACGTCCCCCAAGACCGCCTGGCCCGCGTCTACTCCTACGACGCCGTCGGCTCCTTCATCGCCCTCCCGCTCGGCGAGATCGCCGTCGGCCCGCTGGCCATCCACTTCGGCACGGCCGCCACGCTGACCGGTCTCGCCGTGCTCGTCCTGCTGGCCATCCTGGCCGCTTCACTCACGCCCAGCGTCCGCGGTCTGATCCGCCAACCGAGCCCCGCCTAGCACTGGATTTCGTCCACCGCCGCGCACGGGTTCGAGCCGTCGTCCTGGCGGGTGGCGAGCTTGCGCAGCAGGTCGCGCAGCAGGTCCCGTTCCTGGGCGGCCAGCGGGGCCAAGACGTGTTCCTCGACGCGGCGCAGCGCTTCGGCGGTCTCCGCGAAGCGCGCTAATCCGGTCTCTGTGGCGGAAAGCAGGCGAGCGCGGCGATCGGCGGGGTCGGGGCGGCGCTCGACGAGGCCGGAGCGCTCGAGGTCGTCGATGAGGTAGGTCATCACGGTCTTGTCCAGCCCGAGGCGGTGCGCCAGGACCTGCTGGCTGCACGACTCGCCAGTGGTGGCGCTGGCGAGGACCTGGTAACCGCGGGGTCCGCCGGGCAGGTCGGCGAGCACCTCCTCGGCCGCGCGCACGTAGCCGCGGAACACCACGCCCAGCGCCCACCCCAGATCGGACTCGACGGCGGGTGTGGTCACCGTCGCATCCTACCGAGGGGACGTGGACAGCGAATCCCTCCGCGTGCAAGATAGTCTGCAGTACAGACGATCTGCCCAACGGAGGACTTCCCGTGAACCTGTTCCGCCTCGACAGCAGCATCCGCCACACCGGCTCGGTCAGCCGCGCCGTCGCCGACACGGTCACCGACAACTGGCTGGCCGCGCACCCGAACGGCACCATCACCCGCCGAGACCTGGTGACCGACGGATTACCCCCCACCGCCTGGACCGACGCCCTGGCCGCAGCCGCCGTCCCCGCCGACGAGCGCACCCCCGCCCACCTCGCGGCCCTCACCCTGGCCACCGCGATCGCGGATGAGGTAGCCGCCGCCGACTCCCTGGTCATCGCGACCCCGCTCTACAACTTCGGCATCTCCCACCACCTCAAGGTCTGGATCGACCTGCTGCTCACCGACCCCCGCTTCGCCCCCGGAACCCAGCCCCTAGTCGGCAAGCAAGCCGCCCTAGTCATCGCCCGAGGCGGCGGCTACTCCCCCGGCACCCCCCGAGAGGGCTGGGACCACGCCACCCCCTGGCTAACCCGAATCCTCCAAGACGTCCTGGGCGCACAGGTGTCGGTCATCCCCGCCGAACTGACCCTGGCCACCACGGTTCCGTCGATGGCAGAGCTGATCCCGTTGGCGGAGCAGTCGGTGAGCGCCGCACACGAACTGGCGGCTAGCACTGGTCGGGCGTTCGCGGAGCGGGTTGCCGTGTAGGTGCTGTTCCATGGCGACAGCGCCACCCACCAAGTCCACAAAGGACCAGTTCGCGCCATGTCACGACTCGGACACGCCGGTAACACAACGGGACCGCACCCCGACTCTTCGCACAGTGAAATAGGGCAACCGTCCGTGTCCGGACAGTCCCCGAACGCACACGAGCGGAAGGCGTCTCGACCATGGACATCGCGGAGCGGGCCCAGGCCCTGGCATTGAAGATCCGCAAGCACAAGGCGACGATCGAGACCGAGGAAGCGACGAAGAACGCCTTCGTGATGCCGTTCATCAGCCTGGTGCTCGGCTACGACGTGTTCAACCCGGCCGAGGTCATCCCCGAGTTCACCGCCGACGTCGGGACCAAGAAGGGCGAGAAGATCGACTACGCGCTGGTCCACAACGGACAGGTGCAGATCCTGGTCGAGGCCAAGAAGGTCAACGACCCGCTGCGGGTGGAGCACGCCTCCCAGCTCTTCCGCTACTTCTCGGTGACCAACGCCAGGATCGCGATCCTCACCAACGGCGAGGTGTACCAGTTCTACACCGACCTCGACGCGCCGAACCGGATGGACTCGAAGCCCTTCCTGGTCCTGGACTTCAGCGACGTCGACACCACCCTGCTGCCGGAACTGGCGAAGCTGAGCAAGGACTCGTTCGACCTCGACTCCGTGATCAGCGCGGCGGGCGAGCTCAAGTACATCGGCCAGATCAAGCGCGTCCTGGCGGCGGAGTTCAAGGAGCCCTCCGAGGCCTGGGTCCGCTACTTCACCACCAAGGTCTACGACGGCTCGTTCACCCAACGGGTGCGGGAGCAGTTCACCACCCTCGTCGACAAGGCGATGCGCCAGTTCCTCAACGAGCAGGTCAACGACCGGCTCAAGAGCGCCCTCGGCGGGCCGGACTCGTTCGTCAGCGTGTCGAACGCGGCGGAACCCGCGCCCGCCGAGGCGGAGGTCGAGGCACAGGCACCCGCACCGGGCGAGACTGATCTCGTCACGACGGAGGAGGAACTCGAGGGCTACCGGGTGGTCCGCGCGATCGTCTGCAGCGAGGTCGCCAGCAACCGCGTAGTCGGCCGGGACACGAAGACCTACTTCGGCGTCCTGCTCGACGACAACAACCGCAAGCCGATCGCCCGGTTGTGGTTCAACCGGACGAAGAAGTACCTCGGCGTGTTCGACGAGAACAAGGTGGAGACGAGGTTCGCGTTGGAGCGGGTGGAGGACATCTACCAGTACGCAGACCGGCTGCGGGCGACTGTGGCGCGGTATGGCGCGGGAGTGGTGATTCCGAGTCCCGCTGGGGAGGCGTTGGTGCCTGCGGTGGCGGAGTGAGGATCATGCTCGTGCTTCGCCGTTGACTTGTCCACAACGGGCTTGGTTGTGCACAGGGGTTCTCTGTTGCTCGGGTTTGTCGGTGTGTCTCGGTAAGCTGTGTATCGGGGGGTCTTGTGGCGGGTGATCTTCGTTGGACGCCTCGCCTTCGGCATCGCGCGCCGATCCGCGATTTGAGTGCGGGCTCGATGTGGTGGACCTGTTTTGCGTGGGGCCCCTACGACAGCCGTGGCAGGACCGCAAAGCAGGGGCCGAAAAGCGTGGCCCTGTCCGCGCAGGAACGCTACGACTGCCGCTCCCCCACACAAAACAGGTCCACCCCATCGAGCAGTTGGCACCAGCGACTTCCGGGAGCGGTGGCTGGGTTCGGTGGGCTGACTCGGTGGGTTGGGTTTGGGTGGCTGACTCGGTGGGTTGAGGTGGCACCGGCGCTTCCGGGAGCGGTGGCTGGGTTCGGTGGGCTGGCTCGGTGGGTTGAGGTGGCACCGGCGGCTTCTGGGAGCGGTTATGGGGCTGGCGGGGTTGGCTCGGTGGGTTGGGTTGGGCGGGCTGGCTCGGTGGGTTGAGGTGGCACCGGCGGCTTCTGGGAGCGGTTATGGGGCTGGCGGGGCTGGCCCGGTGGGCTGGGGTGGCACCAGCGACTTCTGGGAGCGGTGGCGGGGTTGGCTCGGAGAGCGAACGGGCTGGCTCGGGAAGTGTTCTGCCCCAAGGGTCTAGGGCGTGGTGAGGAGCCGCGCGGTTTCCGGACAGGGGATTAACTGTCTATTCAAGCGGCGATTTGTTGGTTCTTGTGTTCGATGTATACCTCGTGCGGTGGGCGGTAGCCTATCGCTGAGTGAAGTCGTCGGCGATTATACCAGAACTCGATGTAGCGAGTGATGTGCTGCCGGGCTTCGTCTCGGGTGGAGTAAGCCGTCCGGTTGACGCATTCGTTTTTGAGTGTGCCGAAGAACGATTCGGCCATCGCGTTGTCGAAACAGATTCCGGTTCGCCCTGCTGATTGCTTCAACCGGAGGCTGGTGAGGACGTTGTGGTACTCGGTGGACATGTAATTGCTGCCGCGGTCGCTGTGGAATATCGCACCGTCGGCGAGTGGGCGGTTTCGGGCCGCGTTGCGGATAGCGCGGCTGATGAGCGGTGTCTGGTAGTTGTCGTCCATCGCGTAGCCGATCACTTCTTTCGTGCAGCAATCCAGCACGGTGGCCAGGTAAAGCCAGCCTTCCATCGTGGGAACGTAGGTGATGTCGCCGACCAGCTTGCGTCCCGGCGCGGGCGCGGTGAAGTCACGGCCGACCAGGTCGCCCACCGGCGCGGCCGCCGCGGTGGTCAGCCCGAACCGCCGGGGTCTTGGCTGGCAGGGAACCAGCCCCAGTTCACGCATGAGGTGCCGGACCAGTTCAACACCCACGCACACGCCTGCCCGCCGCAACTGGGCATGGACCCGCCGGTGGCCGTAAGTCGAGTCCGAGGCCTCGAACGCGTCCCGGATAAACGCTTTCAGCTCCTCTCGCCGTCGCGCGGTGGCCGATTCCGCCCGGCCGCGCCATTCGTAGTAGCCGGACCTGGAAACGTCGAGCAGTCGGCACATGAACAGGACTGGATACGCGTACTTCGCAGGTTCAAGTCGCATCGTTTCGATGAACTCGTACTTGCTGACTACTCGGCATCCTTCGCGAAGTACGCTGCGGCTTTTTTCAGGAAAGACACTTCCATCTCGAGTTCGCGGTTACGGCGTTCCAACTCTCGTAGTCGCGCTCGTTCGTCCGTTGCCAACGGCTCCGACACGGCGACGGCCGAGTCCGCGCCTTGTTCCCGCTCATAGCTCCGCACCCATACACGCAGTGTCTCCGAGTTCATATTCAACTCGCGCGCCGTCTCGGCGATCGGCCGTTTCGACCGCAACGCCATCTGAACTGCTTCCTCACGAAACTCCGGCGAGTACGGACTCCGATGGGCCACGTGCACTCCCTCAACTTCCCGACAGGACAATCTTACTGGGTTCCTGTCCGGAAACCTCGAGGCCCCTCATGGGGCTGGTGGTGCGTTGGCGTGGGAGGAGGAAGGGGGTGGCGAGGAGTAGGAGTCCGGCTAGGGCGATCGCCGTTCGGGGGGTGGTGTGGTGGGCTAGGTAGCCCCACAGGAGGGTGGTTGCGGCGATGGTGAGGCTGCTGCTGATGGACCACGCCGTAAGCAGGCGGGTGTGGTGGGTGGGGGTGGTGTGGGTCAGGCGGTAGGCGGCGAGGGTGGGGGTGTGGATGCTGATGGAGATGATCAGGGCGAACTGGGTCAATAGGACGGTGACCAGGCCGGGGAGGCCGGGTTGGGTGAAGGCCAGGCCCAGGGGGCATAGGGCGCGCAGGGTTCCGGTCGTGTTCAAGACGATCGCCGGGGTGTAGTGGGAAGCTAGGCGAGGGGCTAGGCGGGAGCCGAGTAGGCCTGCTGTGCAGGGGAGGGCGAAAGCCAGGGTGTACTGCCAGGCGGGGAAGTTCAGGTGGGTGAGCATGAGGACGGCCACTTGGGGTTCCGCGGCCATGATGAGGGCGTTGACCGCGAGGGTGTTGGTGAAGTGGCGGCGCAGGGGGCGGTTGGCGAAGATGTGGCGCCAGCCTTCGATGAGGTCGGACCAGCGGCGAGACACCTTGCTGGGCCGCGGTGGTTCTGGGGTGCGGATCGCGGAGATTCCCAAGGCGGACAACAGGTAGCTCACCGCGTCCAGGGTGGTTGTGGCCACTGGGCCCAAGAATGACACTGCGGCCGCGCCGACGGGTGGGCCGATCACGGTGGCGGACCAGGTGGTGGATTCGAGGCGGCTGGTGGCCAGGAGGAGCCGGTCGGCGGGGATGAGGGTTCGCAGGTACGCGCCGCTGGCTGCGGCGGAGGCGATCTTGGCAGTGGCGGTGGTCGTGGCGACGATCAGCAGGTGGGGGAAGGTGAGGGCGCCTAGGGCGTAAGCCACGGGGATGGTGAGGAGGGCGGCGAAGCGGGTGAGGTCCATTGTGATCATCACGGGTCGTTTGGCGCGGCCCTCCATCCACGGGCCCAGGGGGACGGCCAGCAGGGCACCGATCACGAGGCCGGACGACGCCAGCGCGGCCACCTCGGTCGAGGTGGCGTGGAGCACCGTGATGGCGATGATCGAGAACGCACCGAAGGCGAGGCCGGTGCCGTACGCGCTCACGGCGTAGGCGGCCCACAGCCAGCGGAAGGACCGGCCGAGCGCGGAAGTCATGCGGGCCAGCCAAACCGATGACCGGGGGCAGGCACCAACAACGGGTCGAGCGGCGTGCCACAACCGGGCGTTGTGGGGGTACGGTCGGGCCGTGGACCTCGATGCCGTGCGGACCTTCGTCGCCGTCGCCGGGAGTGGGCAGTTCCAGGCGGCCGCGGACGACCTGGAGATCACGCAGCAGGCGGCGTCGAAGCGGGTGGCCGCGCTGGAGCGGGAACTCGGGGTGCGGCTGTTCGCGCGGATCGCCAGGGGTGTCCGGCTCACCGTCGACGGGCAAGCGCTGCTGCCCCACGCGCGCGAACTCCTGCGCGCCGCCGAACGCGTCACCGCCGCCGTGACACCCGGGCGCCGGGCACTGCGCGTCGACGTGGTCAGCCGCAGGATCGCGCCGTCGCACGCGCTGCGCGCCTTCTACCAACAACGCCCCGGCATCGAACTCGACGTGGTGGCGCTGACCAACGCCGACGCCCGCGCCGCGCTCGCGGAGGTCAGCGCGGGCACCCTCGACGCCACCTTCCGGTCGCTGCGGACCACAACCGTCCCAACAGGACTGAGCGCCGCACGGGTCATCGACGACCGGCACGAGCTGCTGGTCGGACCCCGGCACCCGTTGGCGGACAACGAGACCGTGACCCCAGCCGAGCTCACCGACCACCCGATCTGGATGCCGGGCATGTCCGACCCCGAGCCGCTGGGTTACTACGACGACCTGGCGGCGGCGTTCGGGCTGACCATCGACACCGTGGGACCGATGTTCGGCATCGAGGCGCTGCTCGCCGAGATCGCCGACTCCCCCCGGCTGGCCATGCTCGTCGGCGAGGGCTCGCGCTACCTCTGGCCCGAGAGCTACGACCTGCGCCGCGTCCCGGTCACCGACCCCACCCCGGTGTACCCGCTGTCGGTCGTCTGGCGGACCGACAACCCGCACCCGGTGCTGGCCGACCTGCTCGACCACCTCCGCACCGGGTACCGGCCGTCCGGGGACACTTGGGCGCCGGACTGGGCGCGCTGACCCTCAGCGGATGCCCGCGGCGTCCATGCCGCGCAGTTCCCGCTTGAGGTCGTGGATCTCGTCGCGCAGCCGGGCGGCCAGCTCGAACTGCAGGTCGCGGGCGGCGTTCATCATCTGGTCGGTGAGCTGCTGGACCAGGTCGGCCAGCTCCGCCCTCGGCATCGACTTGACGTCGCGGTCGGACACCAGGCCCGCCGACTTGGTTGACCCCGCCTCTCCGGTGGCCCGCTTGCCCCGGGAGGTGTTGCGGCCGGACCCGCCGATCGGCACCGGGTCCGCCTCCTCGGCCTCGGTGAACACGCGGTCGAGGATGTCGGCGATCTTCTTGCGCAGCGGCTGCGGGTCGATGCCGCGCTCGGTGTTGTAGGCGACCTGCTTCTCGCGCCTGCGGTTGGTCTCGTCGATGGCGTGCCGCATCGAGTCGGTGATCTTGTCGGCGTACATGTGGACCTCGCCGGAGACGTTGCGCGCCGCGCGGCCGATGGTCTGGATCAGCGAGGTGCCGCTGCGCAGGAAACCCTCCTTGTCCGCGTCGAGGATGGCGACCAGCGAGACCTCCGGCAGGTCGAGGCCCTCGCGCAGCAGGTTGATGCCGATGAGCACGTCGTAGTCACCGGAGCGCAGTTGCCGCAGCAGTTCGATGCGGCGCAGGGTGTCGACCTCGGAGTGCAGGTAGCGCACCCGGATGCCCAGCTCCAGCAGGTAGTCGGTGAGGTCCTCGGCCATCTTCTTGGTCAGCGTGGTGACCAGCACCCGCTCGTCGCGCTCGGCCCGCACCCGGATCTCGTGCACCAGGTCGTCGATCTGGCCCTCGGTCGGCTTGACCACGACCTCGGGGTCGATCAGCCCGGTCGGGCGGATGACCTGCTCGACGAACTCGCCTGCCGCCTGGCCCATCTCGTACGGGCCGGGCGTGGCGGACAGGTACACCGTCTGGCCGATCCGCTGGGTGAACTCCTCCCAGGTCAGCGGCCGGTTGTCCACCGCGCTCGGCAGCCGGAAGCCGTGCTCGACCAGGTTGCGCTTGCGGGACATGTCGCCCTCGTACATGCCGCCGATCTGCGGCACCGTCACGTGCGACTCGTCGATGACCAGCAGGAAGTCGTCCGGGAAGTAGTCGATCAGGGTGGCGGGCGCGGTCCCGGCGGCGCGGCCGTCGATGTGCCGGGAGTAGTTCTCGATGCCCGAGCAGAACCCGACCTGGCGCATCATCTCGATGTCGTAGGCGGTGCGCATCCGCAGCCGCTGCGCCTCCAGCAGCTTGCCCTGGCGCTCGAGCTCGGCGAGCCGCTCCTCGAGCTCCGACTCGATGCCGCCGATCGCGCGCTCCATCCGCTCCGGACCGGCCACGTAGTGCGTCGCCGGGAAGATCCGCAGCTCGTCGCACTCGCGGACGATGTCGCCGGTGAGCGGGTGCAGGTAGTACAGCTTGTCGATCTCGTCGCCGAAGAACTCGACCCGGATGGCCAGCTCCTCGTACGCCGGGATGATCTCCACCGTGTCGCCGCGGACCCGGAAGGTGCCCCTGGCGAAGGCGATGTCGTTGCGGTTGTACTGCACGTCCACCAGCGCGCGCAGGAACGTGTCGCGCTCGACGGCGCCGCCGACGGCCAGCCCGATCGAGCGGTCCAGGTAGGACTGCGGGGTGCCGAGGCCGTAGATGCACGACACGGAGGCGACCACGATCACGTCGCGGCGCGAGAGCAGGCTCATCGTCGCCGAGTGCCGCAGCCGCTCGACGTCGTCGTTGATCGACGAGTCCTTCTCGATGTAGGTGTCGGTCTGCGGGATGTAGGCCTCGGGCTGGTAGTAGTCGTAGTAGCTGACGAAGTACTCGACCGCGTTGTCCGGGAAGAACTCCCGCAGCTCGTTGGCCAGCTGCGCGGCCAGCGTCTTGTTCGGCGCCATCACCAGCGTGGGCCGCTGCACCCGCTCGACCAGCCACGCCGTGGTGGCCGACTTGCCGGTACCGGTGGCGCCCAGCAGCACCACGTCCTGCTCGCCCGAGGTGATCCGGCGCTCCAGCTCGTCGATGGCGGCGGGCTGGTCACCGGCGGGCTGGTAGGGCGCGGCCATCCGGAACTTCCCGCCCGCGCGCGGGATGTCGCTGACTGGCCGGTGCTCGGAGTGGGCGAGCACAGGTGCGTTCTGCTGGGATTTCTCGGTCGCGAAAGCCACAGAACGAGACTACGCCCGCCCACCGACAATCCCGGATGGGCGGCGGTCAGCTGCAGTCGCAGCAGCACCCGTCGCAGCAGCAGCCGTCTCCGCAGCAGTTGCAGCACGAACAGTCGCAGCTACCGCAGTCGCAGCCGGTGCACCAACCCGACTTGGGTTCGCCGGTCCAGGGGTCGTGGTACGGGTCGGCGCAGCAGTACTGGCAGGTGCAGCACAGCACCAGCGCCACCCCGCAGCCCGGCACCGTAGACCGCCTCTTACCCCACTTCGGGCCTTGGCCGTGACCGTGTTGGGGCGGGGTGGGCGTCAACGGCACGTGCCCGGGTTGGTGGCTGGCTTCGAGGTGGCCGAAGGTGCGGTGCACGGCCGCGTCGAGTTCGTGCACTAGAAGGGCGTGCACCAGCTTCTGGTCGTCGAACTCCGCTTCGCGTAGAGCCAGCCGGACCCCGAGCACGGCGTCGTCGCACAGCCGCCGCGCCTCGGCCAGGTCCGTGCCGGTGGCCGTCAGCGGGTTCCACGCACCGGTCTCGGCGTCGGCGTCGCGGTCCTCGACCGCGTCGAGCAGGTGCGCGACCCGCCCGAACATCCGCCCGGCCTCGGCCAGCGGCGCGGCGTTGTCCGGACGACCGGTGAGTACCGCGGTGTGCGCGAACGCGGCGGCCGTCGCCGTCTCGGTCGGCTCGGTCGCCAACAGCACCGAGGACCCGGTGGCCAGGCCGGACTCCAGCTCGCCCTGCCTGCCGACGGCGTCGAGCAGCACGGCGGTGGAGAACCCGATCCGCTCCCCCGTCGCCGCGCCCTGCCTGGCCCAGCGGGTGGCGACCCGGCGGGCGACCCCGGCGACCGGGGCCTTGCGGAACGCGCCGTCACCGTCGTCGACGTGGTCGCGCACCTTCGCCGAGGCGAGCACCAGCGACACCGCGGCGGCCAGCCGGGCACCCGCTCCCTCGGCGACCGGCGCCGGGCGCATCCCGCGCAACGGGCACGGCCCCGCTACGCGGCGCCCGCCCACGCTGGGTGACTGCGCCTCGACCAAGGCGGACACGACGAGCCCGTCGTAGTTGGTGACCGTCCGCGCGAGGTGCCCGTGGTCGTCGCGCAGCGCGAGGCACAGTCCACAAAGGTGGGCCATCCACGAAGTGCGCAAGGTCGGCGACAACCGGTGCCGACAGGGCCGAAGGATCCCGAACACGCTGACTGACCTCCACGAACTCCCACGACCGATCGGGGCGGGAGCCTAGCGCGCATTCACCCGTACGGGGGGCAAAAACCCTCCGAAAGGTCTGGGCTTTGCCCGGGGCGCTGGGCACGATGGCGACATGCGCGCATCAACCGAACCGGTCCTCGGTGATCTGCCCATCCCACCGTCCCGTCAGGACGAACACGCCCACGAGATCCACCCGCCGAAGGTGGAGCTGTTCGACCCGGCGGCGATGACCAACACCGACCCCAAGGGGTTCGCCCGTGCGGTGGAGGTCTACCGCGAGACCCCGGACGGCCTCTACATGTCGCGCCCGGTGGACGGTCACCACCGGATCGCGCACTTCGAGTCGCTGCTGCTGCCCGAGGCGGGCCTGCGGGTGTCGAAGTGGCGCCCGCGCCCGGGGGTGGACCTCGGGCACGACTTCTACATCGACGTCGTGGACATCACCCGCGACGGCCGGGTCTGGCGCACGGTCGACCTCTACCTCGACGTGCTCGTGCGCACCGGCCGCGACACCCGGGTGGAGGACTGCGACGAACTGCTGGCGGCGTTCCGCGCCGGGCTGGTCGACCTGGCCACCGCCGAACGGGCGATGGCCCGCGGCTACGCCCTGGTCGCCGAGGTCGCCGAGACCGGGCACGACGTGGACCGCTGGCTGGCCACCACCGGCGTCCCCGCGCCCTGGCGGTCGCAGACCCGGCCGTGGCAGACCTGATAGTGGCCAGGGCGACGCTGGGTCAACGGTCCGGGACCGCGCGCGTCGAAATATCGCCCAACCGATAGCTGAGCGCACACGATCTGTGACATAACGAATCGACCCCGGTAGTCACAGAACGCACGTTCCCGACTACGCTCTGGCCGCGTGGGCACGGCCATCACCCCGCAACTGGTCGACGTCGTCGACACGGTCACCGCGGTTCGCAGCTACTCCTCCGGGATGACCCGGACCCTCCGCACCTGCCAGGTCGAGCGCTGGGGCCTGCGCATGGAGTGCCCGACCCCGGAGGACCCGTTCTCCGACGCCGAGGTGACCTGGCTGCTGCCGCACCTGAACCTGCGGCTCACCCAGAGCAAACCGCGCTCGCGGCACGCCAAGGGCAGCCCCAGCGTGCTCACCGCGGTCCGCGTGCACCGCGACGGCCGGACCTGGCGGACCACCGACCTGCTGCTCGGGCTGGCCGCGCCGGGCGGGACGACGGCGCGGATCGTGCGCTCGGAGGAGTTCGCGGCCGCGGTCGCCGGGCGGGTGCTGCGCGTCGGCGACGCCGACCTCGCGCTGTGCACCGTGCACCAGACCCTCGAGGAGCTCAGCCGGTTCCGGCACGACCTGTCGTCCTGGCTGGCCTACAAGCACGTGTTCGAGGTCTGGCCCCCGTATTAGTCGGCCGTCCAGCCGGTCGCCGCCGCCCACTGCTCGGCCCGCTGGATCGCCTGGTCGAACCACCGTTCCTTCGCGTCGCCGTAGGCGGGGATGGTCGCGTGCTCACCCGCGACCGACCGCTTGAGCCGCTCGTAGTCGGCGCGCGCGGCCTCGTCGGCGCGCAGCCAGGCCGGGAACAGCAGGCTGAGCCGGGCGAACGGCGAGTCCACCGCCCGCACGTGCACGTTCGCCCACCGCCCCGGGTCGACGCCGACGTGCACGTGCTTCGGGGTCTCCGGCGAGCCGGGCGGGTGCCCGATGTCGCTGTCGAAGCCGTGCGCGCGGGGGAACCCGGCGTTCGAGAGCGCCTCGGCCAGGGAGTCGTCGAGCACCGGTACGGTGATCTGGAAGTCCAGGATGTCCTTGGCGGCCAGGCCGGGTACCGACGTGGAGCCGATGTGGTCGACGCGTAGGGCGGCGTCACCGACGGCGAGGCGGAGCCGGGCCAGCAGCCGCTCGGCCTGCGCGGGCCAGGTCAGGTCGTAGTCGACGATGCGCGGCGCGCCGCGGCTGAACGGGCGGCGGAGCCGGATGTTGGCCTCGTACGGGGCGAGCCGGTCGGTCCACAGCGCGTCCACCACCGCCCGGGTCTCCTCCGGGGTTCCCGCGTTGGACAGCCAGATGTCAGCGGCCGCGCGCCGGGCGTCGTCGTCGGCCTGCGCGGCGATGCGGGCACGGGCGTCGGACTCGGCGAGCCCGCGGTGGTCGACCAACCTGCGCACCCGCTCCTCGACCGGGGTGTCCACGACGATCACCAGGTGGTAGAGCGCACCCATGCCGTTCTCCACCAGCAACGGCACGTCCTGCACGACCACGGCGTCCGGCGGCACGGCGGCGACCAGTTCGGCCGTCCGCTCGCGCACCAGCGGGTGCACGATCGCGTTGAGCCGCAGGCGAGCGGCCTCGTCGGTGAACACGATGCCCGCCAGCTTCGGCCGGTCCAAAGCACCGTCGGCGGTCAGCACCTCCGGGCCGAACTCAGCGGCGACCGCAGCGAGGCCGGGCGTGCCGGGGGCGACGACCTCCCTGGCGACCCGGTCGGAGTCGACGACGACAGCTCCGTGGTCGGCCAGCCTGGCCGCCACGGTGGATTTCCCGGACCCGATCCCCCCGGTGAGGCCGACGCGCAGCATGGGGTCGCATTCTTCCACCACCGAGTGGTTCGCGGGTGAACTGTTGACAGGACCCGCCCAGGACACGCCGACCGGTTGCCCCGATTTGCCACATCCGCCGGCTACGGTGTGGCAAGGGCGATCACCCAAGCGGAGGAACGACATGCGCGACACGAGGCGCCGCGGACGGCACCGGCTCGGCACGCCGGGCCTGGTGCACTGCACCGAGTACGTCAGCGTGCCCGTGCACGCCTCGTGGTGGTCGATGCTCCTGGCCCCCGCCCGCCACAGCCTCGCCGGTCTCCGCCGCAGGGCAGCCGCGGCCGCCGCCGAACGCGCCTGGGCACCCCAGGTCCGCACCGCCTAGCGTTCGGTCAACGCCAGGTCGGCCAGCTTGGCGACCTGTTCCGCTGTGGCCAGGCTCGGCTGGGCGCTCACCGACACCGTGATCTTGCCGTGCGCTACGACGACCGTGCGGGTTGTGCCGTCGAGTAGGAAGCCCTTGTCCAGGCCGACCTGGATCTCCTCGGGGGCGATGCCGTTGTCGCGTTCGGTGTCGACGGTTTCCTGGATGCGTTGGGCGGCCGCCGTGCTGTCGGTGTAGGCGGCCATGCCGACGGTCAGGACGGCGGCGGTGGCGGGTTGGTTCTGGGGGATGCCGTAGTAGCAGTCGAGGCGGCCGGTGCGGCCGATCTTGGGGAGGGCGACCCCGGCCACGACCTCCGTGCGCCCGGTGATGACGGTGTCCACTGTGGCGTCGAGGTCGGCGCGGGTGAGGACCTTGGCGCAGGTGGTCGGGAGGGTGCGTTGGGTGCGCGGCTTGGGGGTGGTCGTGGCGAACGTGGGGATCTCCGGTGCCTTGGGGGCCGCCGGGGGCGCGGAGGTGCACGCCGCCAGCGCCAAGAGCAGGGGCAGCAGCAGGGTCCGCATCCGCAGACGGTAAGCCCCGCCGCGGCGTCGCGAAAGTGCACGATGGGCGCATGCGCTTGGGCATGGTGACGCTGGTGGTGCGCGACTACGACGAGGCGGTGGCCTTCTACGCCGGTGTCCTCGGGTTCCGGTTGGAGCAGGACACCGACCTCGGCGGGCGGAAGCGGTGGGTGGTCCTCGACGCCGGGCCGGTGCGGCTGCTGCTGGCGGAGGCGGCCGCGCCGGAGCAGGCGAAAGCGATCGGCGCACAGGCCGGGGGCCGGGTGGGCTGGTTCCTGGAGTCCGAGGACTTCGCGGCCGATCACGCGCGGCTCGTCGCGGCGGGGGTCGAGTTCGAGGAGGAGCCCCGGCAGGAGGCGTACGGCACCGTCGCGGTGTTCCGCGACCTCTACGGCAACCGGTGGGACCTGCTCCAAAGCCGAAGGCCCCGCACCGGTGCCGGTGCGGGGCCTTCGGAGGACTTCAGCTAGCTCACACGCCGCCGGAGAGCTTCTCGCGCAGTGCCGCGAGCTGCTCGTCGGAGGCGAGGGTGCCGCCGCTCTGGGCGGGCTTCTCGCCGCCGCCGGTGGAGGAGTAGTTCTGCTCCCCGCCGCCGGTCGCCGCGGCGATGACGCCCTCGGCCTCGGCGGCCGCGTCGGCCTCCGCCGCCTTGGCGATCTGCTTCATGTGCTGCTCGTAGCGGGCGTGCGCGTCGGCGTACTGGCGCTCCCACTCCTCGCGCTGCTTCTCGAAGCCTTCCTGCCACTCCTGGGTGTCCGGGTCGAAGCCCTCGGGGTAGATGTAGTTCCCCTCGGCGTCGTACTCGGCGGCCATGCCGTACTGGGTCGGGTCGAACTCGGTCTCGGTGGTGAAGCCCTCGTTCGCCTGCTTGAGCGACAGCGAGATGCGGCGCCGCTCCAGGTCGATGTCGATGACCTTGACCATGACGTCGTTGCCGACCTGCACGACCTGCTCCGGGATCTCCACGTGGCGCTCGGCCAGCTCGGAGATGTGGACCAGGCCCTCGATGCCCTCGTCCACCCGGACGAACGCGCCGAACGGAACCAGCTTGGTGACCTTGCCCGGCACGATCTGGCCGATCGCGTGGGTGCGGGCGAACTGGCGCCACGGGTCTTCCTGGGTCGCCTTCAGCGACAGGGACACGCGCTCGCGCTCCATGTCCACGTCGAGCACCTCGACGGTGACCTCCTGGCCGACCTCGACGACCTCGGAGGGGTGGTCGATGTGCTTCCAGGACAGCTCCGAGACGTGCACCAAGCCGTCGACGCCGCCGAGGTCCACGAACGCACCGAAGTTGACGATCGAGGACACGACGCCCTTGCGGACCTGGCCCTTCTGCAGCTGGTTGAGGAACTCGCTGCGCACCTCGGACTGGGTCTGCTCCAGCCACGCGCGGCGCGAGAGCACCACGTTGTTGCGGTTCTTGTCCAGCTCTATGATCTTCGCCTCGAGCTCGCGGCCCACGTACGGCTGCAGGTCGCGCACCCGGCGCATCTCCACCAGCGAGGCGGGGAGGAAGCCGCGAAGACCGATGTCGAGGATGAGACCACCCTTGACGACCTCGATGACCGTGCCCTTGACCGGCTCGTCCGACTCCTTGAGCGCCTCGATCGTGCCCCACGCCCGCTCGTACTGAGCGCGCTTCTTGGACAGGATCAGGCGGCCCTCCTTGTCCTCCTTCTGGAGAACGAGGGCCTCGACCTCGTCACCGACGCTGACCACGTCGGCTGGGTCGACATCGTGCTTGATCGACAGCTCGCGCGAGGGGATGACGCCCTCGGTCTTGTAGCCGATGTCGAGCAGGACCTCGTCCCGGTCGACCTTGACGATCGTGCCCTCAACGATGTCGCCGTCGTTGAAGTACTTGATCGTCGCGTCGATCGCGGCGAGGAACTCCTCCTCGGACGCGAAGTCGTTGATGGCGACCTGCGGCTTCGGCGCGGCCGCAGCCGGGACAATGGTGGTGTCGGTGGACATTAGGTAGGTGGCTCCGGTACGGATTGGGGTCGCTGGGTTCAGTTCTGGGGCGCCGCGGGATCGGGCCGCCGACGGACACCCGGAGAACAGGAACCAACACCGCCAACGCCACGCCACCCCGGACCATTCCCGCCAGGGCTTCCCAGCGGTCGGAAAACCCGGGGCAGCGCGGTACCACCGCGCGGATGTATCCTACGCGGCCCCAGGAGAGCCGGGCAAACCCGGGGTACCCTCCTGCCGCCCGCGCCCCCGCACGGCAGGATGGCCCGGTGGCGAGCGAGACCAGCGCGGAGCGGGCACTGGGGACCACCGGCGTGGCGCGGATGAGCGTGGGGTCGGCCGAGTCCGTGGCGGCGAACATCGCCTGGTGGGACGCCGACGCCGACGACTACCACCGCGAGCACGGCGAGTTCCTCGGCGTCAGCGACTTCATGTGGTGCCCGGAGCGGCTGCGCGAGGCGGAGGCGGGCCTGCTGGGGCCGGTCGCGGGCAAGGACGTGCTGGAGGTCGGCTGCGGGTCGGCGCCGTGCGCGCGCTGGCTGGCCGACCAGGGCGCCCGCGTGGTGGGGCTGGACCTGTCGAGCGGGATGCTGCGCTACGCCGCCGCCGCCAACACCGCGACCGGGACGCGGGTGCCGCTGGTGCGGGCCAACGCGGAGCGGCTGCCGTTCGCCTCGGGGTCGTTCGACCTGGCCTGCTCGGCCTTCGGCGCGGTGCCGTTCGTCGCCGACGTGCGGGCGGTGTTCAGCGAGGTCGCCAGGGTGCTGCGGCCGGGCGGCACGTGGACGTTCGCGGTGACCCACCCGATGCGGTGGATCTTCGCCGACGACCCGGGGCCGGACGGGCTGCGGGTCAGCGGGTCCTACTTCGACCGGACCCCGTACGTGGAGGTCGACGCCGAGGGGGTGCCGACCTACGTCGAGCACCACCGCACGCTCGGCGACTACGTGCGGGCGCTGGCCGCGGCCGGGTTCGACCTGTTCGACCTGGTGGAGCCGGAGTGGCCGGAGGGGCACACGCAGCAGTGGGGCCAGTGGAGCCCGCTGCGCGGCGAGCTGTTCCCGGGGACCGCGATCTTCCGCTGCCGCCGGTGACCGCCCCGCTGGTGCGCGCGCAGTCGGCCCGGTTCGCCGCGCTCGACCCGCTGCTGCCCGCGGTCGTCGACCCGCCGCCGGGTGAGGTGATCACGGCGGCCCTGGCCGACGGCGAGCGGGTGGCAGGCGTGATCACGAAGACCTCGGCGGACCCGGGGACGCCGCAGACGCTGTGGTCGGCCGCGCAGGTGTGGGAACTGCACCCGCTGGTCGGTTCGGCGGGGCGGGCGGGCATCGACGGCCTGCTGCGCCGGTGGCCCTCGATCGTGGCCAGGGTCGCCCCCGGCCGGGACTCGGCGTGCGTGGTGACCTGGCCCAGCCGCGACGTCGAGGCGACGGCGGCGTTCCTGGCGCACGGGTTCATCCCGCTGGCCGTGCTCGCGGTCCGGACGGGCCGCGCGCGACCGGGCGGCGAGCAGACCGGGGCCGCGATCCGGCGGGCGACGGCGAGCGACCTGGACGCGCTGGTGGCGTCGGCGATGGCCGAGGTCGAGTACTCCTCACTGGTGGGCGGCGCGGTGTTGCGGGCGGGCGCGGCGAGCATCAAGCGGGACACCCTGCGCCGCCACCTCGCCCAGGGCGACCCGGTGTGGATCGCCGAGGTCGACGGCGTCCCGGTCGGCCACGTCGAGGGGTGGCACACGAACTCGACGGCGGGCTCCTGGGCGGAGACGCGGGTGCGGCACGGCCGCTGGGGTTACGTGAACTGCCTGTCGGTGCTGCCGTCCGCGCGCGGCACCGGGGTGGGCCGGGCGCTGATGGACGTCGCCCACGCCGCGCTGCTGGGGCCTGGCACGGCCGGGTCGTTCCTCTACTACAACCCGCCCAACCCGGTGTCGCCGGTGTTCTGGGCACGGCAGGGCTACCGGCCGCTGTGGACCGTCTGGGAGACCCGGCCCGCGGGCGCGGTGCGATAGAGGGGTCAGCCGAGAAGGTCGAGGCTGACCACGACCTGCAGCGCGCCGAGCAGCGCGATCACGGCGGCGGCGACCCGCCAGTGCGGCGCCTTGTCGGCCTCGGTCTCCCACTTCATCGCCATCGCCCAGGCGATGGCGATGGCGCCGATGCCCGCGATGACCCCGCCGATGTTGAGCGACTCGTCGACGACCACCTGGCCGTTGACCTTCCGCGTCTCGGTGATGCCGACGAAGAACAGGTACGGGACGAGCGCACAGGCCAGGCCCGCGATGAGCAGTTTGAGCTGTCTTGTCACGCGAGCTCGGATGGTCCGATTCGTCCGGTGGTTCCCCCGATCGGGTCACCGGGATCACCCCCGGCCCGGTTGCGGTCCGGTCGACCGCGGCGCAGTATTTGAACTGACCGGTCAGTTCAAAGGAGGCGGCATGGAGGTCTACGCGGACCAGGTCGTGGTCACCGGCGCGCACGGGCGGCTCTTGGAGCCGACCTCGCTGCGGGTGCGCCCGGGCGAGGTGGCGGTGGTCGCGGGCGAACCCAATGCCGGGCATACCGCGTTCGGCCTCGCGCTGACCGGTCGGATCACCCCGTCGGGCGGATCTGTCACCCCGTCGGCGGACGAGCTGCGGGCGCACGCGGTGCTGGTGGACGCCCCGGAGGTGACCGCGCCGGAGCCGAACCTGCGGGTCGCCGACGTGATCGCCGAGGAGTTGGCGCTGGCCGGTGCCCGCAGCGGCCGGAGCACCGTCGCCGAGTTGCTCACCGAGCACGGCCTCGAGGCGGGGACCCGGTTCGAGGACGTCCCCGGCGGCGCGCGGGTCGCGTTGCTGACCGAGCTCGCCGCCCGCAGGCCGGGCGCCGAACTGCTGGTGCTCGACACCCCCGACCGGCACTCCAGCAACCCCGCCGACTGGCTGCCAACCGCGATGGCACAGGCACGAGACGGACGCGCCGTCGTCGTGCTCTGCGGCACCTCCACCGCGCTGCGCCTGCCCGTCACCCCAGCCCGACTCGGCGAGTCGGACCAGCCCGCGCCCCTGGAGCCGACCCTGTGAGTGTCTTCCGCCTCGCCCGCAACGAACTCCGCCGGGTCAGCTCGGGCACCCTGCCCAAGTTGGCCGTCTTGGCCCTAGTGCTCGTGCCGCTCCTCTATGGCTCGCTGTACCTCTATGCCAATGCTGACCCTTACAACCGGCTGGACAAGATCCCGGCGGCACTGGTGGTGACCGACAAGGGGTTGGTGCGCGCGGATGGCACCCGGGTCGACGCGGGCCGCAAGGTGGCCGACGAGCTGAAGGCGTCCGGCAAGTTCGACTGGCGGGAGGTGGACGCCAAAGCGGCCGAGGACGGCGTGCGCACCGGCGAGTACACCTTCTCGATCACCCTCCCGGACGACTTCTCCGCGTCGCTGGCGTCCTCGTCGGACTTCGCCCCGCGCCAGGGGATGATCACGGTGACCACCAACGACGCCAACAACTACCTGGTCGGCACGATCGCCGACCGGGTGGTCAGCGCGGTGCGCGAGTCGGTGGCGGCGTCGGTCGGTACGGAGGCGGCGGAGAAGTTCCTGGTCGGGTTCGGCACCGTCTACGAGCGGACCCAGCAGGCGGCCGACGGTGCCGCGCGGCTGGCCGACGGCGCCGCCCAGGCCAACTCCGGCGCGACCCAGTTGGCGACCGGCCAGCGCGAGCTCGCCGACGGCGCCACCCGCCTCGCCGACGGCGCGACCACGGCCGCGACCGGCGCGAAGAAGCTGTCGACCGGCCTGGACACCCTGCAGACCAAGACGAAAGACCTACCCGCGCAGGCGACGGAGCTGGCGACCGGGGCGCGCAAGGTCGCGACCGGCAACGACCAGGTCGCCCGCACCGCGGAGACCATGTCCGCCGCGGCTCAGAAGGCCGTCGACCACCTCGGCGAGCTCGACTCGGCGATCGCGGCGAAGCTGCGCGACGCCGGGCTGTCCTCCGGCGACGTCGACCAGGTGTTGGCGCAGCTGCGGACCCTGCGCACCCCGGTCGAGCAGGCGAACACACAGGTCAAGTCCGCGAGCGGGCAGCTTCGGGCGCTGGCGACCGGCGCGGACCAGGTCGCGGGCGGAGCCGAAGCGCTGGCGACGGCGGCACCCGCGCTCGCGGGCGGCATCTCGGACGCCGCGGCGGGCGGCCGTGAGCTGGCGGCGGGCACGACCAAGCTCCGCGACGGCGCTGTGACGTTGCGCGACGGCGAGAACGCCGCGGTGACCGGCGTCGACCAACTGGTAGCGGGAACCAAGTCGCTGTCGGACGGCTCGGTGCAGCTGCGCGACGGTCTCACCGCCGGGCTGGGCCAGATCCCGCACCCCGACGACGCGACCCGCGACGCCACCGCCAAGACCATCGGCGACCCGGTGTCGGTGCACACCGTCGGCGAGAACAGCGCGGGCAGCTACGGCGCGGGCCTCGCCCCGTTCTTCCTCGGCCTGGCGCTGTGGATCGGCGCGTTCGTGCTGTTCCTGCTGATCCGGCCGCTGTCGGCGCGGGCGCTGGCCGCCGGTCACTCGGCGGCGCGCACGGCGCTGGCGGGCTGGCTGACGCCCGCGGCGCTCGGGGTGGCGCAGGTCGTGCTGATGTTCGCCGTGGTCACCACCGTGATCGGCATCCACCCGGCGCGGCCGCTGGCCACGCTCGGGTTCCTGGTGCTGACCTCGCTGACGTTCGTGTCGGTGGTGCACGCGCTCAACGCCGCGCTCGGCCCGGTCGGCAAGTTCGTCGCCCTGGTGGTGCTGATCTTGCAGCTGATCAGCGCTGGCGGGACCTTCCCCTGGCAGACGCTGCCGGACGCGCTGATCCCGCTGCACCGGGTGCTGCCGATGGGGTACGTCGTCGACGGGCTGCGGCACCTGCTCTACGGTGGCGCCGCCGGCGGCATCGGTGCGGACGTGGGCGTGCTGCTGGCGTACCTGATCGGAGGGCTCGTGGTGTCGACCTTCGCCGCGCGCAGGCAGCGGGTGTGGACCGCGGCGCGGCTGAAACCGGAACTGGTCTTGTGAGCGGGCCCGCGCGGACCGGCGCCACGAAGCGCAAGCTGTTCGACGCGACGCTGCGGCTGGCCGGTACCCGGGGCATGGTCGGGTTGACCGTGGACGAGATCGCCGCCGAGGCTGGCGTCGCGAAGGGGACGGTCTACTACAACTTCGGCAGCAAGGACGGGCTGATCGACGCCCTCCTGCGCTATGGGGTCGACCTGCTCGCGGCCCGGCTGCGCGCGGCGGACGGGTCTGCGGCGGACACGCTGACCGCGCTGATCGACGGCATGGTCGGCTTCTTCGCCGAGTACCCGGCGTTCGCGCAGCTGCTGGTCAGCGAGCTGTGGCGGACACCGGGGCAGTGGCGGGAGACGTTGACGCTGCTGCGCGCGGAGGTCACCTCGATCATCCGCGGCCACCTGGAGCGGCTGGCCGACTCGGGGGAACTGCCCGCCGGGGTCGAGGTGCCGACGGCGTCGGCGGCGCTGTTCGGGACGGTGCTGGTGGTGACCCTGGACTGGCAGGTGTTCACCCCGGACCGCACGGCGGTGCAGGTGCGGGACTCGGTGCTGGCGCTGGTGCGCGGCCTGCGCGCCGGGTGAGCGGCCCGCCCACCCGGCGGGCGCGGGTCAGTGCGCGATCAGGGCGCGGCGGGTGGCGCGCAGGATGCCCTCGGTGATCTCGGCGCTCGAGGGCCTGCGGGTGCGCCCCGCGTAGCCGACGGGGCTCAGCACGACGTGCTGGGTGGGGTGGTCCGGCAGGGCCGTTGTGGAGGGGCGGTCGTGGGCCTCGACGACAGGGGCACCCGGGGCCAGCAGCGGCTCCACCGCGCGGAGGGCGGGGGCGAGGGTGTCGTCGGGCAGCCAGGTGATGAGCAGCTCGGCGGGGTTGTCGATGATGCGGGCGGTCCGGCTCGCCAGCAGCTGGGGCTTGGACCAGTCGACCTCCACCCAGGTTGCCCTGCCGCAGCCGCTGTGGTGATCGGCCGCCAGCGGCGCGTAGTGCCTGCACGGCAGCACCACGTGCCACCCGTTGGCCACCAACCGCTCCGCGCACCCGGTGAGCATCCCGGTCCCGCCCATGACCAATGCCGTTCTCATCGCCACGCCGCCTCTCCGTGTCAGGCGGTGCCGTCCCCGCGGGTGTAGCGCTCGAAATGGGTCACCTGCTCCACCGGGATCCGGCTCCGCCAACCGTGTCGTTCCAGGTCCGGCACCTCCTGCCGCCGCTCGACCGGACCCAGGCACAGCCAGGCGACCGGGCGCACCGACGCGGGGATGTCCAGGAGGGACCGGAGGTGGTCCTCCTGGTAAAAACTAACCCAACCCACCCCCAAGTTCTCCGCCGTCGCGGCCAGCCAGAGGTTCTGGATCGCCAAGCAGACGGAGTAGAGCCCGGCGTCGGCGATCGCGTGCCTGCCCAGCACCGCGGGCCCACCCCTGGCCGGGTCGTAGGTGACCACGATGGACAGGGTCGACTCGAGGACGCCGTCGACCTTGACCCGCTCGAAGGTCGCCGCCCGCTCCCCCGTGAGCCCCGCGGCGAACCGCGCCCGCTCCTGCTGCACGTGCTCGTAAAACCCAGCCCTCGTCGCGGCGTCCCGAACCACCACGAAGTCCCACGGCTGCGACATCCCCACACTCGGCGCCGCGTGCGCCGCCCCCAACACCCGCCCCAACACCTCGTCGTCGACCGCCGCACCGGTGAACTCGGCCCGCACATCCCGCCGCATCGCAATGGCCTCGTAGACATCCACCCAGCCACCCTATGTCACCCGAACGAGCGGACTCGGTTCCCGAGTGGACAGTCTCCCCGCAGGCCCACATCCCGCCTGGCGCTTTCCCCGGCCACCTCGCTTGCGCCTTCGTGGCCGCCTTACGGGGCAGCCAGTCCGCCTCCCCCATCTAGCCGCGCGGCCCCGACTCAACCGCGCGTCCCGGTCTCCACTCGCCCCTGAGGCGCCACGCCGCCACGCCGCCACGCCGCCACGCCGCCACGCCGCCACGCCGCCACGCCGCCACGCCGCCACGCCGCCACGCCGCCACGCCGCCACGCCGCCACGCCGCCACGCCGCCACGCCGCCACGCCGCCACGCCGCCACGCCGCCACGCCGCCACGCCGCCACGCCGCCACGCCGCCACGCCGCCACGCCGCCACGCCGCCACGCCGCCACGCCGCCACGCCGCCACGAGTGTCCAACCGGCACGCCCAGCCCCGTCAACGCCCTCAACCAGGTGAACTTCCTGCCGAGCTCCGTCCACTCCCCAGGTCGCTCTCCGTCCACAACGCCCCGAGTTGTCCACAGCTCTTCGCGCCGCCTTCCCGCGCCCCCAGACCCCGATAGACTGGCACCGGGGTCGGCCCCCGGAGAGGGTGGGGACTGGGACCCGCTCACCGCGCGGGCGCGCGAAGAGGGGGCGTGCGCGTAAGAGGGCCGTGCGTGCAAGGGGGGCGTGCGTGTAAGAGAGGCGCGTGCGCAAGAGGGATCAGTTGGGGGTGGAGAGTTCTCGGCCGGGGATGGGGCGGCGGTTGGGGTAGACGAGGACGGCGCCGCCTGCGGCGCCGCCGAGGAGGACTCGGCCGGGGTGGGGGCGGGAGCGGCCGGTGTCGATGATGACCTCGGTGTGCGGGGCCACGTCCAGGCAGACGCGGACCAGGGGGGCGTCGGCGGTGGCGGTGCCGGGGCGCCAGCCGTGGCGGCGGGTGGCGATTAGGCGGCGGGACCAGCGGGCGATGAGGATGGTGCCCGCGGCGGTGAGGCCGACGGCGGCCATGGTGGTGGCGAGTTCGACCGCGGTGAGGGCGAAGGGCGGGTCGGTCCCGGCTTGGGCGGTGGCGAGGCGCTCGGGGTCGGCGGGGTCGTAGGTGAGGGTGATCGGGTCGCCTGCCCGGATCGGCGGGTCGGGGACCAGCAGGGTCAGGGTGCGCACCCGCTCCTGGCCGTCCACGGCGAACCGGACGTCGATCGAGCCGGACGTGTGCCGGGTGCGGTCCACGACGGCGACAACCACGCCCGGCACGCGGACGCCGTCGGTGAGCAGGGTGGCGCGCTGGTCGTCTATGGCCGCGTCGGTCAGGCAGGCTGCGACGAACAGCAGCACCCCGGCGGCGAACAGCGCCACCGACCTCAGGAGCGCTCGGCGCACCGCGGCGGTCGCCGTCGCCGCGCCGAGCGAGCGTTGCCCTTCCATGCGCCCCCTCCCCGATCTGGGAGGATCATGGACTAGTGGGCGGCCTGGTTCCAGGACCGGCCGAACCCGACCGACACGTCCAGCGGCACCCGCAGGTGGAACGCGGCCGCCATCTGCGCCCGGACCAGGGTCTCGGCCCGCTCCCGCTCCCCCTCGGCGACCTCGAGCACGAGTTCGTCGTGGACCTGCAGCAGCATCCGGGTGCGCAGGTCGGCGGCGCCGAGCTCGCGGTGCACGTTGAGCATGGCGACCTTGATGATGTCGGCCGCGCTGCCCTGGATCGGGGCGTTGAGCGCCATCCGCTCGGCCATCTCCCGGCGCTGGCGGTTGTCGCTGGTCAGGTCGGGCAGGTAGCGGCGGCGACCGAAGATCGTCTCGGTGTAGCCGTCCTTGCGCGCCTTGGCCACCACCTCGTGCAGGTAGTCGCGGACCCCGCCGAAGCCCTGGAAGTAGTCGTCCATCAGGCCGCGGGCCTCCTCGGTGGAGATCCGCAGCTGCTGCGAGAGCCCGTAGGCCGAGAGCCCGTACGCCAGGCCGTAGTTCATCGCCTTGATCTTGGCGCGCTGCTCCTGCGACACCGAGGTCGGCTCGACGCCGAACACGCGGGCGGCGGTGGCGGCGTGGAAGTCGAACCCGGAGTTGAACGCCTCGATCAGCGCCGCGTCCTCCGACAGGTGCGCCATGATCCGCATCTCGATCTGGCTGTAGTCCGCGGTGAGCAGCTCGGCGAAGTCGCCGCCGACCACGAACGCATCGCGGATGGTGCGGCCCGCCTCGGTGCGGATCGGGATGTTCTGCAGGTTCGGCTCGGTGGAGGACAACCGGCCGGTGGCGGCGATGGTCTGGTTGAACGTGGTGTGGATGCGCCCGTCCTCGGACACCGACTTGATCAGGCCCTCGACGGTGACCCGGAGCCTGGTCGCGTCCCGGTGCTCGAGCATGTGCGCCAGGAACGGGTGCTCGGTCTGCTCGTAGAGCGTGGTCAGCGCCTCGGCGTCGGTGGTGTAGCCGGTCTTGGTGCGCTTGGTCTTGGGCATCTGCAGCTCGTCGAACAGCACGACCTGCAGCTGCTTGGGCGACCCGAGGTTGATCTCCTTGCCGATCACGTCGAACGCGGCCCGCTCGGCGTCGCGCACCCTGGCGGCGAACTCCGACTCCAGGACCGACAGCCGCTCGGTGTCGACCGCGATGCCGACCGCCTCCAGCTCGGCGAGCACCCGCAGCAGCGGCAGCTCCATGTCCGCCAGCAGCGGCGCCTGCCCGGTCTCGGCGAGCGCCGCGTCCAGCGCGTCGGCGAGCTCGGCGATGGCCCTGGCGCGCAGGATCTCCCCCGCGGCCAGCTTGCGCTCGTCCTCGCCCTCGTCGTCGAGCAGGGACAGCTGCTGCTCGCCGTCGGCGTCCTCGACGCGCAGCTCGCGCTGCAGGTAGCGCAGGACGAGGTCGTCGAGGTTGAAGGTGCGCTGACCGGGGCGGACCAGGTACGCGGCCAGCGCGGTGTCGGTGATCAGACCACCGACCGCCCAGCCGCGGTGGCGCACGGCGTGCAGCGAGCGCTTGACGTCGTGGGCCAGCTTGGGCGCGGCCGGGTCGGCCAGCCAGTCCCGGAAGGCCTTCTCGTCGTCCTCGGTCAGGGTGGTGACGTCGACGTAGAGGCCCTCGCCGACCGCGGTGGCCAGCGCGACCGACTTCAGCTCGACGGCCTGGCCGGACACGCCGGTGGCGGTCTCGCGGAAGGACAGTCCGATCCTGGTGCCCCTCGGCGCGTGCGTGGCCAACCAGCCGGGCAGCTCCCCCGCCGCGACGGCGCCGCCGCTGACCTCGAAACCCTCCTCGGCCTCGGGTTCGGCGGTCGACAGGGTCGCGAAGAGCCGGTCGCGCAGCACCCGGAACTCCAGCTCGTCGAACAGCCGGTGCACGGCGTCGCGGTCCCAGTCGCGCACCGCGAGGTCCTCGGGCACGACCTCCAGCGGCACGTCGCGGACCAGCTCGGTGAGCTGCCGGTTGAGCAGCACGTTGGCCAGGTTCGCCCGCAGCAGCTCCCCCGCCTTGCCCTTGACCTCGTCGACCCGGTCCACCAGGTCGCCGAGCGAGCCGAACTGCTGGATCCACTTGGTGATGGTCTTCTCGCCGACGCCCTTGATGTTGGGCAGGTTGTCGCTGGGGTCCCCGCGCAGCGCCGCGAAGTCCGGGTACTGCGCCGGGGTCAGGCCGTACTTGTCCTGCACCAGCGCCGGGGTGTAGCGGGCCAGCTCGGAGACGCCCTTCACCGGGTAGAGCACGGTGACCTCGTCGGTGACCAACTGCAGCGCGTCGCGGTCGCCGGTGCAGATGGCCACGTGGTACCCGGCGGCGGTCGCCTGCGTGGTGAGCGTGGCGATGAGGTCGTCAGCCTCGAAGTTGTCCTTGGCCAGCTTGGGGATGTTCAGCGTCTCGAGGACGTCCTCGATCAGGCTGACCTGCCCCTTGAACTCGTCCGGGCTGGCGCTGCGGTTGGCCTTGTACTCGGGGTAGTGCTCGGTGCGGAAGGTCTTGCGGGAGACGTCGAAGCAGACCGCGAGGTGGGTGGGCGCCTCGTCGCGCAGCAGGTTGATCAGCATCGAGGTGAAGCCGTAGACGGCGTTGGTGTGCTGACCGGTGCCGGTCTGGAAGTTCTCCTTGGGCAGCGCGAAGAACGCCCGGTACGCCATGGAGTGGCCGTCGATGAGCAGCAGCCGGGGGGTGGTACGGGTCTCAGTCTTCGCAGGCACGGTGCGAGTCTAGGGTGGGGCACCGACACCCATCGGAGGACCCATGAGCGGGATCGACCGCGACAAGCTGCCCGGGGTACGCCCGGACTTCGCCGACCAGTTCCTGCCGGACAAGCTGGGCATCGATGTCACCGACTGGACCCCGACCCGGCTGGTGGGGACCATGCCGGTGAAGGGCAACCTGCAGCCCTACGGCCTGCTGCACGGCGGCGCGAACGCGGTCCTGGCCGAGACGCTCGGGTCGATCGCCGCCGTCCTCAACTCCCCCTCCGGCAAACTCGCCGTCGGCCTGGAACTGTCCTGCACGCACCACCGGGCGGTCCGCTCCGGGGTCGTCACCGCGGTCTGCACACCGCTGCACATCGGCCGCACCACATCCACCTTCGAGATCGTCATCACCGACGACGAGGACCGGCGGACCTGTACGGCGCGCCTCACGTGCGTGTCCATCGCCAAGGCGCCGGGAGATCCTGGTCCTGCCTGACGCGGGTCGTTTCGGCTTCGCCGTTGGATCTTCGGCTCGTCGCTTCGCGCCTTGCATCGGATCCGCGATTTACGTGCAGGCTCGATGCGGTGGACCTGTTTTGCGTGGGGCCCCTACGACAGCCGTGGCAGGACCGCAAAGCAGGGGCCGAAAAGCATGGCCCTGCAGCGAGGCGACGCTACGGCTGCCGTCCCCCCACACAAAACAGGTCCACCCCATCGAGCAGATGGCACCAGCGACTTCCGAGTGTCCAGTGGTTGGCAATGCGGCCGGGGCGGGCGGGACGGCGGTGGGCTGGGGTGGCACCAGCGGCTTCCGAGTGTCCAGTGGTTGGCAATGCGGCCGGGGCGGGCGGGAAGGCGGTGGGCTGGGGTGGCACCAGGGCTCCGAGTGTCCAGTGGCTGGGTTCAGTGGTCGGAGTCGGGTGGTTGGGCTGGCGGGGTTAGCTCGGTGGGCTGGGTTGGCACACCCGCTTCTGGGAGCGGTGGTCGGGCTGGCGGGGCTGACTCGGCGGGCTGGTTGGGTGGGCTGACTCGGCGGGATGAGCTGGCACCAGCAACTTCTGCGAGCGACGGCCGGGTTCGGCGGTCGGGGTAGGGGTGACACCAACGACCTCTGCGAGCGGCGGCTGCCTTGGGTTGCTCGGAGTCGGTGGTTGGGCGGAACGCCTGCTTCTAGTAGCGACAGCCGACTCCCCACGCCCCGCGCCTGCCCGGGCTCACCACCCCCGCGGGGAACCCCGCCCCGGGCCCAAGACAGCCCCCACCCTCCCTGGGGGGCGTCCCTGTTCCAGTCTACCGGGCCCCACCGACAGTTGATCTTGGAAGCGGGGCTGCGAAGATCTACATGTGGACAACTTCTGTCGCTGAACCGGGTGAAGGTGGCGGGCGACCGGGGAACAGTCCACACGGGACGAAAGGCGAAGGGGCCGCACCCAGCGGGTGCGGCCCCTCCACATCAGACCGGTCAGCCTTCGCCGAGGTAGGCGGCGCGGACCCGCTCGTCGGCGAGCAGGTCGTGGCCGGGGCCTTCCAGGGTGGTGCGGCCGAGGTCGACCACGTAGCCGCGGTCGGACAGGGCCAGGGCGGCGAGGGCGTTCTGCTCGACCAGCAGGATGGTGGTGCCTTGGGCCTGCAGGTCCTTGATGGTGTCGAAGATCCGCTGGGTCATGATCGGCGAGAGGCCCATGGAGGGCTCGTCGAGCATGAGCAGGCGGGGGCGCGACATCATGGCTCGGCCGATGGCGAGCATCTGCTGCTCGCCGCCGGAGAACAGGCCCGCTTTCTGGGACTTGCGCTGACCCAGCACCGGGAACAGCTCGTACACCCGCTGCATGTCCGCGGCCACGCCCGAGTCCTTGCGGACGTAGGCGCCCAGTTGCAGGTTCTCCTCGACCGTCATCCGGCCGAACAGCCTGCGGCCCTCGGGGCAGTGCGCGACACCGCGCTCGAGGATGGTGTGGGCGGCCAGGGCGTCGATCGGCTTGCCCTCGAGCAGGATCTGGCCCGACTTGGGCCGCAGGAGGCCCGAGATCGTGCGCAGCGTGGTCGTCTTGCCCGCGCCGTTGCTGCCGATGAGGCTGACGATCTGGCCCTCGCCGACGGAGAAGGACACGTCCCGGACCGCCTCGATGGCGCCGTAGGCGACGCTGAGGTTGCGCACCTCTAGCAGTGCGGTCACCGGTTGCCTCCCTCGCTGCCGCCGTCCACGTCGCGGATCGGCTCCATCACCTGCGTCGCCTCGGGGCCGCTGTGGCCGACCTCCTCGGCGTACCCGCGGACCTCGGCCTCGACCTCGTCCGGCGGCTTGCCCAGGTACGCCTCGATGACCCGGGGGTCGGCGCGCACCACGTCCGGCGTGCCCTCGACCAGCAGCTGGCCCTGGACCAGCACGGAGACGTGGTCGCACAACGAGAAGATGAACTTCGTGTCGTGCTCGATGACCACCACCGCCACGCCGGTCTCGCGGATCGCGAAGATCAGCTGCCGGGTCGCCTCGGTCTCCTGCGGGTTCATGCCCGCGGTCGGCTCGTCGAGCAGCAGGACCGCCGGGTCGGTGGCCAGCGCCCTGGCGATCTCGAGCCTGCGCTGGTCGCCGTAGGGCAGGTTGCGCGCCAGCTCGTCGTGCACGCTGGTCAGGCCGACGAACTCCAGCAGTTCCATCGACCGGTCCCGCGCGTCCTGCTCGCCCTTGCGGTAGGCCGGACCGTGGAACAGCGAGGCGATCGGGCCCTGCTTCATCCGCGCGTGCCGACCGACCAGGACGTTCTCCAGCGAGGTCATGCTGGGGAACAGCCGGATGTTCTGGAACGTGCGGGCCACCCCGGCCACGGTCACCGCGGCCGGGTCGGTGGGCAGCACCCGGCCGCGCAGCTGCACGTTGCCCGTGGTGGGCGTGTACAGGCCGGTGAGGCAGTTGAAGAACGTGGTCTTGCCCGCGCCGTTGGGCCCGATCAGCCCGAGGATCTGGCCCTCCTGCAGCCGCAGGCTGACGTTGGACAGCGCGGTGAGACCACCGAACACCATCGACACGCTGTTCGCCGCGAGCACCGGCGGTTGGCTGGTGGTCATCGGGTCACCGCCTTCGAGTCGCCTGGGGTGTCGTCGTGCACGTTGAGCTCCTCGATGGGCACGCCTTCGGCGCCCTCGTTGGCCAGTTCGGCCCTGCGGTGCCGGTCGGGGACCAGGCCCTGCGGGCGGAACCGCATGATCAGCACCAGCGCCAGGCCGAAGAGCATGAGCCGCCAGTCGGAGAACTCGCGCAGCTTCTCCGGCAGCACCAGCAGCAGCGCGGCACCGAGCACGGCGCCGGGGATGGACCCCATGCCGCCGAGGATGACCGCCGCGAGCAGCGTCACCGACTCGATGAACTGGAAGCTGTCGTAGGCCACGGTGGAGGTCTTGTGCGCGAAGACCGCACCCGCCAGACCGGCCAGCATCGCGCCGATGAGGAAGGCGAGGATCTTGGCCTGCCCGGTCTTGATGCCCATGGCCCGCGCGGCGTCCTCGTCCTCGCGGATGGCGATCCAGGCCCGGCCGATGCGCGCGTTCTTCAGGTTCGCGAACACGACCATGACCAGGGCGACGAGCACGATGATGAGCACGTAGTACAGGACGCCGGAGGGCAGTTCGATCGAGCCGATGGTCAGCGGCTTGTCGAAGGACGCGCCGAACCAGTTGATCGGCGGCACGTTGGGGATCGCGTTGGCGCCACCGGTGACACCGCCGATGTTGTTCTGCGCGGCCTTCTTGAAGATCTCACCGAAGGCCAGGGTCACGATGGCCAGGTAGTCACCGCGCACCCGCAGCGTCGGGGAACCGACGACGGCGCCGAAGATGCCCGCCACGACCGCGGCGATGAGCGCGGCGACCACGAAGGGCAACTCGATGCCGATAGCGGAAGCCGCGGCACCCGAGAAGTTCGCCGCGACGAACGCGCCGATGCCCAGGAACGCCACGTACCCCAGGTCGAGCAGACCGGCGAGGCCGACGACGATGTTGAGGCCGATGGCGGTCGCGGCGTAGACGCCGATGTTGGCCGCCGTGGTCATCCAGTAGTCGGTGCCCGCCTCGGTGAACGGCAGCCCGAGGGCCACCACCAGCAGCACGACCACGCTGAACCACTTGTGGTTGTCCGACAGCGCCGAGATCCACCCGGTGAGGCCGACGGCGTGCAGGGCGCCGAACACACCGGCGAGGAACGCCAGCAGGGACAGGAAGACCGGGCCGGCGTACGGGTTGCCGACGCCGCCCTGGCCGCCGGAGTTGAGCATCATCGCGACCACGAGCAGCAGCACGACGAAGGCCACGACCAGCACGGCGTAGGCGACGAGCGTGGGGATCGCGCGCTTCCAGTGCGGGATCGGCTCCAGCACCCCGCCCGCCTTGGCGGCGAACACCAGCAGCACACCGGCGATCAGGGTGATGATGCCGCCGAAGGCGAAGGTCTCGCCGTCGGAGGTGATGGCGCCGAAGCCACCACCGTCGATGATCGGGAAGAGCATGTTGACCAGCGCGATGCCGATCGTGCTCGCGCCGAGGGCGCGCAGGACCCGGCGCTTGGGCAGTGGCAGGAACACCACCACGACGGCCAGGACGCCGATGATCAGCGTGTGCAGGCGGAACCCGCTCAGCGCCCACGGGGAGTCGAAGAACTGCAGGGTCGCCTTGTCCGGGTACGGACCGTCGTTGAGGACGAAGGTCACCCAGGGCAGCAGCGCGCCGATGACGGCGACCACACCACCGGCGATGCCCAGCGGGCGGTCGAAGGTCGGGCGCTTGGCGAGGTAGGGGGTCGCCACCCGCCACAGCAGGCGCACCAGCAGGACGACGGCCGCGATGGCCGCGCCAATAAGCAGGATCTGGCCGAGCCAGATCCAGCCGTCCGGGTACTCGATCCAGTCGTTCACGCGCGCACCCTTTCCGGCTCACCGAACAGGCCCTGCGGCCGGAAGACGAGCACCACGATCAGCAGGACGAAGATCCACACCAGGTCGTACTGCGTCCCGCCGGGGAGGTACTGCCCGGACAGGTTCTTGATCAGGCCGATCGCGAAGCCGCCGATGACAGCGCCCTTGATGCTGCCGACACCGCCGAGCACGGCCGCGGTGAAGGCGAAGATGCCGTAGAGGAAGCCGACCTCGGTGTCGACGTTGGTGATCTGGATGCCGTAGAGCACCCCGGCCAGGCCCGCCAGCGCGCCACCGATGGTGAAGGTGAGCACGATGGTCCGGTTGGGGTTGACCCCCATCAGCCTGGCGGTGTCCGGGTCCTGGGCGGTCGCGCGCATCGCGCGGCCCATCCGGGACCGGGTGATGTAGGTCTGCAGGACGATGGCGCCGACGATCGACACCACGATCATCAGGATCGCGGTCGAGCCGATGCTGACGGTGCCACCGAAGAAGTCGAACCGGAACTGCCGGTCGATGAAGACTCGGGGGAAGGGAACCGGGGCGGTCGCGCCGGGGTAGCAGAGGCGCACGACCTCCTTGAGGATGACCGAGACGCCGAGCGCGGTGATCAACGGCGCCAGGCGGGGTGCGTTGCGCAGGGGCCGGTAGGCGAAGCGCTCCATGGTCACCGCGAGCACGACGGCGACCACAGCACCCCCGATGGCCATCAACGGCAGTGCCAGCCACCAGTCGCTGCGCCAGCTCGGCGGGAGGAAGTACCGGTAGGTGGCCAGCGAGGCGAAGCCGCCGACCATGAAGACCTCGCCGTGCGCGAAGTTGATCAACTGGATGATGCCGTACACCATCGTGTAGCCGAGTGCGATGAGCGCGATCAAGCCGCCCAGCACCAGGCCGTTAATGAGCTGCTGTAGCAGCGTGGCCACGTCTACCTCCAAGAGCGGCGGGGGCGGGCAGTTGCGCCCGCCCCCGCCGCGTGCGGTTGGACAAGAAGTTCCGGCTCAGCCGCCGAAGGTGCCGGTCTCGTCGGCAACCCACTTGCCGCCGGAGACCTTGTAGACGGTCAGCAGCTTGTTGGTGCTGTCGCCGTACTCGTCGAACTTGACCTCGCCGGTCGCGCCCTCCGCGGAGTACGACTGGACGTTCTTGATGAGGTCGGCCCGCTTGGCGTCGCTCCAGTCACCGCCGGAGACGGTCTTGGTCAGCGCGCCGATGATGGCGTTGGTGGCGTCGTAGGAGAAGGCGCCGTACGCGCTGAAGTCGTCCTTGTAGGCCTTGGCCTTGTAGGCCGAGACGAACGCCTTCGCGGTCTCGAGGGTGTCGGTGGGGGCGCCGACCGAGGTGGCCAGGTCACCCTCCTTGCCGCCGAGCTCGATGTACTTGCCGTCGTAGATGCCGTCGCCGCCCATCACCGGGATGTCCAGACCGGCGTCCTTGAGCTGCTTGGACAGCGGGCCCGCCTGCGGGTACTCGCCGCCGTAGTAGACCGCGTCCGGCTTCGAGCCGCTGATCGTGCCGATGACACCGCTGAAGTCGGTGTCCTTCTCGCCGACCTTGGCGGTGGCGACGATCTTGGCGCCGTCCTTCTCCGCCTGCTTCTTGAACTCCGCGGCCAGGCCCTCACCGTAGGTCTTGCCGTCGGTGATGATGGCGATGGACTTCTTGCCCGCCTTGCCGACCAGGTACTTGGCCGCGAACGGGCCCTGCAGGTCGTCGGTGGCGCAGACGCGGAAGTAGTTCTCGAACTGCCGCTTGGGGGCGGTGCCGTACTCGGCGCCCCTGGTCAGCGACGGGTTGGTGTTGGCTGGCGACACCTGAACGATGTTCTTGCCCTTGAGGATCGGCTGCACGCTCTGCGCGACCGACGAGTTCAGCGTGCCGACCACGCCGACCACGTTGGCGTTGGAGGACAGGCGGGTGGCCGCCTGGGCGCCGACCTGCGCGGTCGCCTGGTCGTCCTCGGTCTGCACCGCGAGCTTGTAGCCCGGCACGGCGCACTTCTCGTTGGCCTGGTCGGCCGCGAGCTGTGCGGAGTTCCGGATGCCGAGGCCCAGCGCCGACAGACCACCGGACTGCGGCGCGATGACGCCGATGACCAGGGTGCCCTTGCTCTGGTCGCAGCTCTGGTTGTTCCCCCCGCCCGAGCCCGACTCGGTCTTGTTCGTGCCAC
This sequence comes from Actinokineospora baliensis, assembly GCF_016907695.1. Taxonomy (NCBI): domain Bacteria; kingdom Bacillati; phylum Actinomycetota; class Actinomycetes; order Pseudonocardiales; family Pseudonocardiaceae; genus Actinokineospora; species Actinokineospora baliensis. The sequence continues at coordinate 6,377,988 of NZ_JAFBCK010000001.1, forward strand.
AGGCTGCGAGCAACAACGCGCCAGCGACCAGCACCGCGGCCTTCACCGTCTGGTTTCGCACGTGATGTCCCTTCTCCGCTTTCGTCCGGACAATGCGTGTAAGCATGCCGAACCTCGCCCTCATACCTGTTGGAGGGTTGCGCCGGAAAGTAGTGACCGAATGCGACGTAGTCACGCACCTGGGCTCCTCGTGACCAGACTGCAACGAAAGTCCACCACCGTGTCCGCAGTCCGGACATCCGGGCATGAACACCGCGACCACGGCCCGGTCTCAACTTCACAACAACGTGTCACACACGGTGACCGACGGGCCTAGGGTTCGGGTCGTGCGCACGCGAAACCGGGTTCTGGCCTGGGGTTCCGCCGTCGTGTTCATCGGTGCCGCGGTGCTCGTGCTGCGCGCCCCGCAACCGCCGCCAGAGCCGGGACCAGCGCCGATCGGGCCACCGGAACGGGTGAGCCGCTACGCCGCCGATGACGTGGTGCTCCCGGATCCCGGCGCGCCCCCGGACACTCCGCGTGACGTCCAGGTGCGGCCGTCCCCCGGTCGACTGGTCGTGTCCTGGGCGGCGGCGGAACGGGCCACCGGCTACCGGGTGCACTGGAGCGGACCGGACCAACCGGACGGGATCCGGCTGGTGGCAACCCGTGACACGCAGCTGGACGGGCTGCGCGATGGCCGGGAATACCGGATCGAGGTACGCGCGGTCGACGGGTTCGGGCGGCTTTCGGCGCCACAAGTGGCAATGGGGAATCCCGGACCGGGTGAAACGTCGTGGCGGAGCGGGTTGAGCGGGCTGCTCGACGATTTTCCCGACGATTCCAGCCTGCGCGCCGACACGGTCGGGTCACTGTGGCACCTGTCCGGTTACCGCGGGTGCGTGGACCTGGGCGCGCGGGCGGTCGGCGAGGTGGGGCTGCCGATCGACCTGGGGTGCGGCGCGGACGAGGCGGTGCTGCGGGCGCGGCGCCCCTTGGTGCTGGACGAGGTGGTGCTCGGCGAGTCCACAGCGGACGGTGTGCTGGGGCGGGTCGCGGTGGTGACCGACGCGGCGGGGCCGGGTGGGCGGCTCACGGTGGACCTGGTGCCTGGGCCCGCGGACCGGGTGGGCGCGCTGGACGGGGCGGGGGTGGTGCCGCCGGGCACGGTGCGGGCGGTGGTCGACGACTCCGGGGCTTACGTGGGTGAGCGCGGCGCTTTCGTGGCGGCGCCCGGTCCGCGTGGTGCCGGGGCGTTGCACCTGTTCGAGGTGCGGGTGACCGGTGCCGGGGTGGAACTGTCGCAGGACGGCAGGGTCGTCGCGTCGTCGCCGGTGGTGCCGTCGTGGCGGTCGGCGTGGGTGCTGATCGGGGTGCGTGGGCCCGAAGGGCGGCGTGCCCGCGTGCACCTCGCGTCGGCGGGGTTCACCGGAACCGCCGCGCCGGTGCCGCAGGTGGTGGAGACACCGGTGAACTTGGCCACACGCCAGGTCTTGGACCCGTCGGTGTCGGCCCCATCCGCGGGCATCTTGCGCCGCCCGCTGGTGAACGCGTTGTCGGCGCGGATGGTCGTGACGATGGCGGTGTCCGCGGGGATGGATGTCAACCGTGTTCAAGTGCAGTTGGGTACAGCTCTATTGCCCGCGCCGCCCGTGGTACCAACTCCGCCTATAGAGCCCGGTTCCGTGCTGACCGTGGCTGCGGAGATACCGCAGTCGTTGTTGGGCGGTAACGCGTCTGACTCGTTGAGCCCGTTGGTGGTCCGCGCACCTGGGGCTGGACCGGGGGCCTTAGTGCAAGAGAGCTACTTGGAGCTGGTACCCGGTCCTGTCGCGACCGTGCGGACGACGACGCAACCCGCGCGGACCGACCGCCAACGCCCAACGGTCGACGCACTTCCCGCGGCCCGACTCACCTTCGGCGACTCCGCGGGACGCCCACTCCCGTCCCCCGTGGTGCCCGCCCAAGGGCGGCTCGTGTTGACGGTGGCGCTCAGCGGGGCGGCGGCGCAGTGGGACACGGGCGGCCTCGAAGGCGTCGCCGGGTTCCAGGTGTGGGTGGACGGGCGGATGACGGCGAGCCTGCCCACCGGCGGGGCGCCGGGCGGGCAGTACGCGATCCCGGTCGGGCTGACCGGGCGGGCCGTCGGCGAGCACACCGTGGAGGTGCGGGTGATCGGGATGAGCGGCACCCGGGGGTCCGTGCTCAGCCAGTTCACCGTGGCCTAGTTGATCGTGTCCACCACGGCTTCGGCGACGGCCTTCATGGTGGTGCGCCGGTCCATCGCGGTCCGCTGGATCCACCGGAAGGCCTCGGGCTCCGACAAGCCCTGCGCGGACATCAGCAGCCCCTTGGCCCGCTCGATGACCTTGCGCGTCTCCAACCGCTCGGTCAGCCCCGCGACCTCGTTCTCCAACGCCTGCAACTCGGCGAACCGGCTCACCGCCAGTTCGATCGCAGGCACCAGGTCGTGCTTGGCGAACGGCTTGACCAGGTAGGCCATCGCCCCCGCGTCACGCGCCCGCTCCACCAACTCCCGCTGCGAGAACGCCGTCAACATGACAACCGGCGCGATCCGCTCCCCCGCGATCATGGTCGCCGCATCGATCCCGTCCATCCGCGGCATCTTGACGTCCAGGATGACCAGGTCCGGCCGCAACTCCCCGGCCAACCGGACAGCCTCCTCCCCGTCCCCGGCCTCCCCCGCGACCTCGTACCCTTCCTCCCGCAACATCTCGACCAGGTCGAGCCGGATCAAGGCCTCGTCCTCGGCCACCAGCACCCTGCGCGGGGTCGACCGGGCCTCGGTAGCCACATCGGTCACCGGGGTCCTCCTCAGGTAGGCGCGAACCAGAACCCCCAGGGTACCGCCCGGTACCCCGCCCACCCGCCCCCACCACGCGTGATCGCCCCGACACCCCACCAACCCCCCACCCCACCCCCATCCCGTAGAGTCACCCCGCAACGCCCCCGTAGCCCAACCGGCAGAGGCAGCGGACTCAAAATCCGTCCAGTGTGCGTTCGAATCGCACCGGGGGCACTGGCTCTGGGTGGAGTGTGTTCGCGGAACGCGCGAACCTGGTCGCTCGTCATTTCCTCTGGGGTGCAACCCCAGACCCGCCCGGGAGGCTTCGCCCCGGACCCCATTCGGTGGCCGTGTGGATGCTGTACGAGCCTGGCCGGGGGCACTCAACTGTTCAACGGCATCCGGGGCCAGCCGTCCCAGCCTGAACTCGGTGGGACGCAGCGCACGTTCGCGACGGGTAGTCGCGGCTACGGCGCAGGCGCTAAAGCGCACGAGGTCTTCTGCCACTCGCGGGGGATCGATCCCCAAACGTTCAACCTCATCCAGTCGCTGTGGTGCCGTGTTGTGCTCAACGAGGCAACCCCGCCCAACACCTGCAACGCCAAGGACGTCGCATAAGTGCGTAGTCGGTTGGTGTTGACACCGAAGTCGGCGATGCGGACAGGTGAAACAACCACTGGCATCGTGGTAGGCAGGCCCTGTAGCTGGAACGTCGATCTCACCAACCGACGTGCTGGAGGCACGACCGCGCCTCCAGCACGTCGTCTCGAAGAGAGGAGCCACACCGGTGGAACCCGGATCGGGGCCAACGCTCAACAACTCCTCGGGATCTGTCCACGGCTCACTGGTGCAGGCCGGAACGGTGGGTCAGGTCGTCCTCAACTCCGCCACCGAACTGCCCACGCCGTTCCAGCTACCCCCTCCGCCTCGTTCGTTTGTCGGACGAGATCAAGAAGAGTCCCTCCTGCGGAGTCAGATTGAGCCAGACTGGCACGGCGCACCTCAGGTTGCGGTGATCAGCGGAGCTGGCGGAATAGGCAAAACCGCAATGGCGCTCCACCACCTGCACGGAGCTCGAGATCAATTTCCGGACGGTATTCTTTATGCCGAACTTGGCGCGTTTAGCCCAACAGGACCATTGCGGTCGGAGCAAGTGCTGGAATGGTTCCTCCTGGCACTCGGGGTGCCGACAGTGCGAATGCCGTCCGACCTGCCTTCGCTTCAAGGGCTTTATCGTTCCATTACCGCAAACCGGGCGATCGCAGTGCTGCTCGACGACGCGCACTCCGCAGCCCAAATCCGTCCTTTGATACCATCTTCTGGCGCCAGTTCAGTAGTTGTCACGAGTCGGCGGAGACTGGTCGAACTCACCCTCGATGGAGCACTATTCATCGACTTGCAACAACTTTCAGAGCACGGATCCATCACCCTGCTGGGGGGCGTGGTGGGCGCAGGGCGATTGGCTTCCGAGCCGGAACCGACACAGGAACTGGTTGCGCTATGCGGAGGAATGCCGATTGCCCTGTCGCTCATCTCAGCGCGACTGCTAGCGTACCCACATCGCTCCATAGCCAGGGAAGTCGAAGGCCTGCGAGACGACCCCGAGTGGAGTCAATCCACCCTCGGCGAGGTATCTCTTGAAGCAGTTCTGAGCACATCCTACGAAGATCTTCCTCCCCCTCTCGCGCGGGTTTACCGCGCGTGTTCGCTTCACCCCGGTGCGATCTTCGGTGTCGAGGCCGCTGCTGCCGCGCTCGGCGCGCCAGTGTGCGACACCACGACACTGCTGGTCGCGCTACTGGACCGAAATCTTGTCTCGCAGGTCGGAGATCACCGGTTCCGATATCACGATCTACTACTCACCCATGCCCGCCAGCGAGCTACGCTTGAAGATTCGGATCACACCATGAACGCTGCGATTCGGCGGATGATTGAATGGTACCTCGACAACTCGATAGAAGCCGATCTTGCACTACTCCCCCACAGGCGGCGCCTGGGAAAGCGGTTTCGCAGGCCCACTCAATCTCGGTTCACTTCTCCCAGGGAGGCCATGAACTGGCTGACCGAGGAGCATCACAACATCACCCTCGCAGCACAATCCGCATTCGAGCACAAGTGGTACGACCTGGCGTGGCAGTTTTGCGAAGCACAGTGGGGGTACTATCTGCACGCCCGGCGATACAGCGACTGGCTGACCCTGCACGCCATCGGAATAGAGTCCGCACAAAAAATTGGCGACTTCGTGGCTGAAGCTCGACTGCGACTACAACTGGCGTCGGCGTTGACAAATCTCCGGCGCTACGAAGAAGCTGCTGAAGAATGTCGCGCCGCGCTCCGCTTGACTGAACATTCGGGCCATGAGTTCATTACGGCGTCCGCATTCACCGAACTGGCTGGAATCGCTCAGGGCAAAGGTCAACTTCTCAGCGCGCTCGAGCATCTGGAGAATGCCAAAGAGATCCGGGATGCGATCGGCTCCGAGCGATCAATTGCCCTCTGTCAACGACGAATCGGCGAAGTTCTGACTGAACTCGGCCGCTACGAGGAAGCCATCGTGGCGTTGACCGAGTCCGCTTCCGCTTTGCAGCGAGTAGACAGAGGCCAGCAGGCCCGCGCCCTCACGTGCCTTGGCCGCGCCTATGTTGCGGTTGGCCAGCACAGTGCCGGGGTCGAGCCCCTGCGCGAGGCGCTTCTCATCGCGAAGGAGTTGGACTCAACACACTACCAGGCGGAAGCGTACGCGATACTTGGCGATATCTCATGGAATCAAGATGACGCCGCCAGTGCGCACGAGTATTGGAGTGCCGCGCACCGCGTCTATTCCATCAGTGGCGACCCGAAGGCACTAATGGTCACGGCGAAACTTCAGAGCGTGACGAGGGCGTCTGAACCCGACTAACACGCCTTTGACCACCCTGTTGTCGCACAACATCAACCTCTTGTTGGACCACTTAGGGCGCGACGGCGCCACCCTGCAACCGAGGGTAACAGAACCGATGAATCCGGTGGCAGAGCTACTAGATACCGCACGCTTGCACAAAGAAGCCATCGTGGCGACAATTGACAGAATCGGCTCGAATACCGTTGCCGCCATTGTTCTTGACGAACTTGCCTTTCGCGCACGCCTTCATGAGGTCGCAAATCTCGATAGAGTTCACGTAGCACTGAGTTTCATACACGACGACCACGAGATGAAATTCGACCTAGCCACCGGAGGTGGAGACTCCGATCTTCCCCTGGTTGTGGTAGCTCAAGAGCTGTGGGAAAGCGTTCAAGCACTCTACGGGCCACGCGAGATGATCTCAGCCGCTACCCGGACTGTGAGGTGGCCGAGTCAAGATGCTGTTCGATTGGAGTACCGTAGAGACCCGGCCCTCGTTGGCTGGTACGCCCCCGTGCAGCGGATCCTAGACGTTCTAGATCGTCGCCACACAGCCGGACTCGACAGACTTGCGGTACTCTGCGGGACAGACAAGTGGAGCGCACTGCATCACTACACCCAGCATTACGAGCACCACCTCTCCCCGCAGCGTGATCAGATGCTGAGGATCCTGGAGATCGGTGTTGGAGGGAACCGCGAGGCTCACACCGGCGGGAATTCTTTGAGGATGTGGAAGCACTACTTTCCTCGAGCGATCATTTACGGCATCGATATCTTCGACAAGAGAGGAGTTGATGAAGCTCGTTTGGCCACTTTCCGAGCCGACCAGTCACATCAGGACGAGTTGATAGAAGTTGCCCAGGCAATCGGCCAGGTTGACGTGATCATTGATGATGGAAGTCACTTGAGCTCGCACGTCATCGCATCGTTCACAACATTGTTCCCCTACCTGCGCGATGGCGGGCTCTACTTCATAGAAGATCTACATGCGTCGCTGTGGGCACCCCGCTTCAACGGAAGCGGTAAAGACACCGACAACCCTGCCCATAGTATGGGCTTCTTGAAACGCCTCGTGGACGGACTTCACCACCAGGAGTTCTTGCCCGGCGATGGTCGATCTCCCGCCCCAACGGACCGAGCCGTGCGGGCAATACATTTCTATCGCAACCTCGCAGTAATCGAGAAAGGGGCCAATACAGACGACAGTCCGATTGCGGAGGCGATCCGAAGGGGTGACCCACCGGCAATCTACCAAGATTGAGCATCCCGATTCTGTTTGACCAGCGCGGAGCGACTCGACAAGCGATGCTACATCGACACCGAGATGATATGAATACTCACTTCGCGCGATCCAACCAGCACGACGATCGTACCCCGCAACAAGATACCGGTTCTCCACTCCAGGTTCCAGGTGTGGACAAATGACGCGGCAATCATTGGTTCCTCGCAGTTGAGCTCCGCCTCGATACCATCCACCGTGCGGACCAGGCAGAATGTGCCGGATACCACGGCGATCAACGCCGCCTGAGGATAGAGGGGAATAGCGCTGAGCATCCGCTCGTTCGGATCGTCAACGTTGGAACAATTGATGACCACGACATCCGCCTGTTGAAGGAGGGACGGATTCGCGCAATCCTCATGTACGGCCAGATGTGTCCTACCTGGCTGTTGGGAAGTCAGAAGATTGACTGAAGCATATGCCGGATAGCGGGCGATCCTGACACGGCTAGGCCCCGCCTCATTCAATGTGCAGTTCACATAGTCCGCGCGACCCGACGTGTGCACGGGGTCATCAATACGGCTCACAGGAACCACGGGAACGGTTGCAGATCCGCGCGGCTCGGGGAGGCGGAGATAGCCATAGAACAATTGCCGCAGACGGCTCGCAGCCTCACCGGGGTAGGACGAGATCAGGTCTCGTACTTCTCCGAACCGTTCAGCGTCGTGTGTATTGATGGCCGCATGTATCTGACTCGACAGATCATTCCGCCGGTCCATCCTGGGTGCTACGCGGCCGAGGAGATCGACAGCGGAGCCCGAAGCCACGTCTTCGTCGGGGAACGCCGCCAAGAGAACCGGAACACCCAACGCAGCACCATAGCAAGTGACCACACCATGATCGCCGACTATCAAATCAGACGCTATTAGCATCGCTTTCCAACCATCAAGTTCAGGCGCCAGTACCATACCTGAACGAACGCTGTCAGCGAGCCAAGCGCGCACCTGCCACGAACCGTGACCGTGCAGGATGTTGGGGTGAATCAAGGCCGCGAACCGGATATCATCCGAAGGCGCGCAGGCCAGTAGTTCCTGAAAAACCGATGGCCAACTGCCCATCAACGACTTACCGCACCAGGTCGTCGACACTGAGATCAACTTCTGATTCGACCGCATGCCGAGCTTCTCACGGTACTGATTCCGGAGATGAAGACTTCGCAGAATCTGATCGTAGCACGGATCGCCGACCACGACTGCGGTTGGAAGCGCTGCCGGAGTAATCGAACCGAGGCGGTGGAGTTGTTCCTCGTGCGACAGGATGAGTGAGGATGCGATGGGAAGACCGTCGTAGATGAGCCGCTCGGGAGAAAGGCCGTACACTGATCGCTTGCCTGACCCGTCCAGAACTTCACTCACCGGGGAGTTCTTCGCGAAACCGCCTCCGTGGGACAACACCACAACAGGTGTTGTCAGATCCGTCAACCCGCTGTAACTGGCCGCTATCGCGAGGTCGAACGGAGTGTTGATCGCCTGCGACCATGGAATTGCGATCATCCCGAGGTCACGCAACAGATCATCGACACCGCCCTGGAATGGCGACGAACCAGCTTTGCTGAACACCAACTGGACCCGCGTATCGGCCTCGAACACGGTGACGACATCCAGCAACCTGAAGAGCGCTGTCACGTGGTGCACCACAACAAGGACAAGACGCTGCGGATGGATTGTGTTCCAGCGTTGCGCTTGTAGACCGATGGGCACGTTGACGAACTGTTGGGATAGTATCGTTCCTCCCGAGAAATTTGTCTGCGGAACCGCCGTGGCCGTACGCAAGGCAGCAATCGCGGTGCTGGCTGGTCGACAATGGTGGCACGCGGCCCGGCAACTCTGACTACCCCAGGTGCCCGCATCCACACGATCCGTGCATGATGGGGGCGTGTGCACCGAGGATGGACGACGGGGTCGGGGGTTGTTCGGGGATGGGGACTTCCGGCGGTTCTGGCTGGCTGATGCGCTGAGCCAGATGGGCACCAGGGTCAGCGCACTGGCCGTGCCGCTGTTGGCGGTGTTGACCCTCGATGCGTCGGCGCTGGAGGTCTCGCTGCTCAAGACGCTGCAGACGGTGGCGTTCCTGTTGTTGGGGTTGCAGGTCGGGGCGTGGTGCGACCGGCGGCGGTGCCGTCCGATCATGGTGGTGGCCGACCTCGGGCGGGCTTTGGCCCTCGGCTCGATCCCGATCGCGGCGCTGTTCGGCGTGTTGACGATGGCCCAACTGTTCGTGGCGATCTTCGTGGTCGGCGTCTTCACCGTGTTCTTCGACGTGGCGCACCAGTCGTACTTGCCGCGGCTGGTGGACAAGGGGCGGTTGGTCGAGGGCAACGCGAAGCTCCGGGCCAACAAGTCGGTCGCGGCGCTGGCGGCGCCGAGCCTGGCGGGAGCGATGGTGCAGTGGCTGACCGCTCCGGTGGCTGTGCTGCTCGACGCACTGTCCTACCTGTGGTCGGCGATCTGGATCCGCTCGATCAAGGCTGTCGAACCGGAGCCGGAACCCCGGTCGGGCCGCACCATGCTGCGCGAGATCGGCGAGGGCACCCGGTTCGTGCTCACCCACCCGATCCTGCGCGCGACCAGCGTGTCGAACGCGATGCTCGGCCTGTTCCAGGCCGGGCACCTGGCGCTGGTCGTGGTGTTCCTGGTGCGCGAGGTCGGCTTGTCTGCTGGGGTGATCGGCTTGGTGAGCAGCTTAGGCGTGGCCGGGGCGATCCTGGCGTCGCTGGTGGCTCGCCGGGCCGCCGACCGGGTAGGCACCGCCCGGCTGCTGTGGGTGGCCGCGGTCCTCAACGGCGGGTTCCAGATGCTGTTCCCGCTGACCGGCCCCGGCTGGGGGATGACGTTCTACCTCGTCGCGCTGTTCGGCACTTCGGTCGGCGTGACCCTCTACACGATCATGCAGGCCAGCGTGCAGCAAGCCCTGTGCCCTGACGAACTGCTCGGTCGGATGAACGCCACGGTGAACTTCCTGTTCTGGGGTGCCGCGGCGATCGGCAGTGCGCTGGCGGGGACCGTCGCGACTTTCATCGGGCTGAGACCCACGCTGTGGATCGCCGCCGCAGGGGTGCTGCTGTCGTCGGTGTGGCTGGTCGCCTCGCCGCTGCGCACGATGCGCGATCTGCCCATCGCCGAGCCCACGCGGTCCACCGAAGCGCGCAACGGCTGATTCCCGCTGGCGTTGTCCCGCTGGCGGGACAACGCACCCGGCGCCCGTTGACACAATCCGCCCGCGCCGTGTCACACTCGATGAGTGCTACTCGCGACAAGTGCCACGGCCATTGTCACCGGTACCAACTCGGATTCCCACACGTGGAATTTGGTTTACCTCCAACTCGTATTGGAGGAGGCGGGTTTCACCGTGCGAAACCTAGGCCCATGTGTGCCGAGTTCGTTACTGGTAGCCGAATGCGAGCGAGTCAGGCCCGGACTGGTAGTGATCAGCAGCGTGAACGGGCACGGTGTTCAGGACGCCCTATCGCTCGTTGTCCCCTTTCGCGAGCATCCGATCACGCGGACCATTCCGCTGGTGATCGGAGGTAAACTGGGGATCAACGGCAGAATTCCGGACGACCAGCGAATGGCGCTGCTGACCGCGGGGTTCGACCACGTGTTCGACCACGACGAGGTGCCCGCCTTCCGCGCCCTGCTCACCGGGCTCGGCACGCGGGTTGTGTCCTGATCGTGCCCGCCACCGGCTCGTTCGACGAGTTCGTGGCCAGGGCGCGGGCCGCGGGCGCGCTCGTGGTGCAGCCGAGGATGGGGATGGCCGACCCGGTCGCGATGCGCCGGGGGCTGGCGCGCACGAAGGGCGCGGCGGCGACCGCCGTCGGCACCATCACTCTGGACAGCTACACGAGGCTCGGTGAGCACGCGAGGGCGTCGGCCGCGCTCACCGACGGGGTTGCGCTCAACGGTTACCCGATCACCTCCCACAGCAGCGAGGTCACCATGGCCGTGCTCTCCGGTGTCGAGGACGAGGGTTTCCCGGTGCAGGTCAGGCACGGTTCGGCGGACCCGAGGGCCATCGTCGAAGCCCTGGTGGCCGCCGGGTTGCGTGCGACCGAAGGTGGGCCGGTCTCCTACTGCCTGCCCTACGGGCGCACACCGCTGCGCACATCGGTGGCCAATTGGGCCGCGGCGTGCGACTCGCTGCTGAACGCGCGAGACCCGCACGTCGAGACCTTCGGCGGGTGCTTGCTCGGGCAACTGTGCCCGCCGAGCTTGCTCGTTGCCGTCAGCCTGCTCGAGGCGGTGTTCCTCGCCCAGCACGGCATTCGCGGCATCTCGCTGAGCTACGCCCAGCAGACCAACGCCGACCAAGACGCGGCGGCGATTCGCGCCCTGCGCGCACTCGCGTCGGAATTGCTCCCAGGGGTCGATTGGCACGTGGTGCTGTACGCGTACATGGGGGTGTACCCGCGTACCGCGGTGGGCGCGGACCGCCTGCTCGCCGATGCCGCCCGGCTCGCGGTTCGCACGGGCACCGAGCGGCTCATCGTGAAGACGGCGGCCGAGGCGCACCGCATCCCGACGGTCGAGGAGAACGTGGCCGCCTTGGAGCGGGCCGCCGAGGTCGCAGCACGCTCCACAGCCGAACCGGAACCCGACGACGACGGCGTGCACGCCGAAGCACGCGCGATCACCTACGCCGTGCTCGCCTTGGACAGCTCGCTCGACCGAGCACTCCCGCTCGCCTTCGAGCGGGGCTACCTGGACGTCCCGTTCTGCGTCCACCCCGACAACGTCGGGCGAGCACGTGGGTTCATCGACGCCACCGGCAGGCTCCGCTGGTCCGACCCCGGTGCGCTACCGATCCGCCCACCCCGACCACTTCGCCGGGAGTCCGGGCTCACCGCCGACTCACTCATGACCGCGCTGACCTACGTGCAGCGGAAGTACGACGGGGAGGGAAATCGACCATGAACCCGCTACCGCCTCCAGCAGCCGAACACCTGTCCTCGCCGGTTACCCGGGCCGCGCTGCGAGTGGCCCACCGGGCCATGGCCGCGGCCCGCGCTCTGCTCGACGGCGAAGGGTTCACCGAACTGCCGCTTCCGGTGATCGGCCCGGTCACCGATCCGGGTGCTCGCGGCGCCAAGCAGGTGGACGTCGACTACTACGGCCACCGCTACAAGCTGATGACCAGCGGGATCCTCTACAAGCAGGCCGCGCTCCTCGGCTTCGACCGGCTCTACTCGATCGCCGCGAACGTGCGGGCCGAGCCACCGGAAACCGCCGCCACCAACCGACACCTGGTCGAGTTCCACCAGATCGACGTGGAGATCGCCCAGGGCGACCGCGACACCGCGTGTGGGATCGTGGAGCGGCTGCTGACCCACGTGGTGCAGCACGTCGTGGAAACCGCCGCGGACGAACTGGCTGAACTCGGACGCGAAGTCTCGGTCCTGGAGAAGTGGGTGCGCGGCCCGATGGACGCGATCACCCATCGCGAGGCGGTCGACCGGCTGCGGGCACTGGGATACCAGCAGAACTCGGGCACCGAGATCGAGTGGGCCGGTGAACGCCTGCTGTCCGACGCCGCGTCCCGCCCCTTCTTCATCGTCGACTACCCCAAGGGCTCCCGCGGCTTCTACGACCGGGAGAGCGCGACAGCACCCGGCTCGCTGCGCAACTTCGACCTGATCGCCCCGGGTGGCTTCGGGGAGTTGGTGAGCGGCAGCGAACGGGAGTCCGACTACGGGCGGATCATCGCCCGAATGCGCGAAACCGGGGAGAACCCGGCGAAGTACGGGTGGTACCTGGACGTGCTCCGCGGTGGGGTACCCGTCAGCGCCGGGTTCGGGATGGGGTTGCAGCGGCTGGTGCGGGCGTTGACCGGGCTCGGCGCCGTCTGGCAGGTCACGGCATTCCCGAAGCTGCCCGGGGTGGCAGCGCCGTGAGCGACGGGGTGCTGGCACGAGGATTCCCGGCTGCGGCGATCCGCGCACGGGCGAGACTCGGCGCCCAAGCCGCCTTTCCACCCGACTCGTCCTATGGCCGCGAGGTGTTCGGGGGCGCACAGGTCGACAGCGCGGACGTCATCGAGTCGGCCCGGTTGGTGCCGCCCGTGTTCATGCCGCAGCGGCTGGCCAGGCTGGTCGAGCTCGGCGCGGAACCGACGTTCGAGGACGTCGAGTTGGCCACCGAGATCGGGGGGTTCCGCTCGGCGCTGCCGGTCTACCTGTCGGCGTTCGGGTCCACGGAGTTGGGTAGCGCGGGGTTGGGCACGGCAGCCGGGGTGCAGGCGGCCAGACTCGGGATCCCGATGGTCATCGGGGAGAACGTGGTGCCGATGAACGGCCGCGGCGGCGGACACGCGGCTCTGCTCGAGCGCATCCAGTCCTACGCGGCCGCTGTGCCCCCGGGTACAGGTGGGGTGGTGGTGCAGCAGAGCACCGAGGATGCCGATGCCGAGGTGTGGAACCTGGTCTACAGCGATCCCACCGTGGAGCCGCTGCTGGCGACCGGGCGACTGGGGTTCGAGCTGAAGGTGGGGCAGGGCGCGAAGCCGGGGTTGGGCGGTATGACCTTGCTGCCCGCAGTGGTCGCCGAACGGGTCCGCGACCGGTTCGGTGTGCGCGACGTCTCGGCGGGCGGCGAGCCGGTGCTGGTGCGCTCGAGCACGCCGGGGACCTTCATCGAGGAGATCCTGCGGCAGCAGGTTCGGTTGATGCGCAACAACTTCCCCCGGGCCAGGACGTGGGTGAAGCTGCCGCCCGCGCGGGATGTCGCCGTGGCGGCGCGGACCGCTTGGGCGGCGGGGGCCGACGCGGTGACGGTGGACGGCGCGGAAGGCGGCACGGGCTGGGCACCCACCGCCTTCCTCAACCACGTGGGTCTGCCGCTGGGGGAATGCCTGTTGCGGATTGGCGGGACCGCGGACTGCCTGCTGGCCAGCGGTGGCGTCTGGGAGGGGAGTCGGGTGGTCAAGTGCCTGGCGCTGGGTGCCCGTGCGGTCGGCTTGGGGCGGGCCGCACTGCTGGCGGTGGCTGAGGACCGCGAGCACGGGTTGGTCCGGTTGGCCGAGGCGCTGGCCCTGGAGACCAGGATGTTGATCAGCGCGCTCGGCAAGTACACCACCGGGGCACCGGACCGGGCCGACCTGTGGTTCCCCGCCGACGTGTCCCGCCGGCGGGACGCCCTCAGGCCGTGCGCTCAGCCACCGACCGGCGGACGCTCAGCGGAGTGATGTCGGTCCAGACCTGTTCGATGTGCGACAGGCAGTCCGCTTTGCTGCCCGCCACGCCCACATCGCGCCAGCCAGCCGGGTTGTCCCACTGAGCAGGCCAAATCGAGTATTGCTCCTCATCGTTGATGACAACCTTGCAGGTTTGAGTGGTGTTATCGTCATCGAGAAACATAAACCAATCGTCTCACACTCGACGGGAGACCGAAAGGTATGGCGAACCCCCTGTCCTCCGACGCGGCGGAATTGCTGAAACTTCGACTGTCTGGGAAAGCCGCGAATACAGAATCGCCGGTTCAGCGCGGCACCCGACCGCGACTGTCGTTCGCGCAGGAACGGCTCTGGTTCATCGGCAGACTGATGCCGGAGGTCACCGCCTACAACGTCCCGGTGGCCTACCGGTTGCGCGGCGACCTCGACACCACCGCGCTGGAGCGCTCGCTGGAGTGGGTCGTCGCGCGGCACGAGGCGCTGCGGACGAGGTACACCGAGGACGAAAGCGGTCCCTACCAAGTGATCGACCCACCGGGGTCCTTCCACGTGGGCATCCTCGACGTGTCTGAACTCGACGATCCGCCCGCCCACGCCCGCGAGGTGGTCGCCCAGGACGCGAACACACCCTTCGACCTGGCCCGGGGTCCGGTCTTCCGCGCCAGGTTGCTCTCGCTGTCGGCTGACGACCACGTGCTCGCGATCGTCGTTCACCACACCGTGTTCGACCGGCAGTCCCTCGACATCCTGACGAACGAATTGGCAGCGTGCTATTCGGCGTTCACCTCCGGCGAAGAGCCCGATCTGCCTGCCCTGCCGACGCAGTTCCCCGATTTTGGCGAATGGCAAAGGCGGCGACTGGCCGGCACCGTGGTGGAAGGGCACCTCGACTATTGGCGAGAACGGCTCGATGGCGCACCGTTCGCGGTGGAGTTGCCTTCTGATTTCGACCGGCCGCCGCTGCCGTCGTTCCGGGCGGGGACCATCGACGTCCGGGTGCCGCCCGAGGTGGCCAGGGGGCTGCGGGAGCTCGCGGGCGAGCAGGACGCGACGTTGTTCATGGTGGCCCTCGCCTCGTACCAGGTGGTGGTCGCCCGGCACGCCGCGACGGAGGACGTCGTGGTCGGGTGCCCGGTCAACGGTAGGTCCCGCCCCGAGTTCGAGGGGCTGATCGGGTTCTTCGCCAACTCGGTCCCGATCCGGTCGAGGATCGGGACCGACCCGCTGTTCCGGGCCTTGGTCGACGACGTCAAAGCCGCGATGCTGCAGGCCTACGCGCACCACGACCTGCCGTTCGCCCGACTGGTGGACGGGCTGGCCATCCCGCGCGACGTGGGTCGCAACCCGGTCTTCCAGCTGTGGTTCGACCTGATCACCGTCCGCTCGACGAAGGACGACGGGATCATCGGCCTCGACGGGGTCGCGGCGGAGCTGTTCGAGACCGATCGCGCCTTCACCCGCTTCGACGCGGAGATCTACCTCACCGAGTCACCCGGGGGCGAGGTGACCGGGCGGTTGTACTACGCCACCGACCTGTTCGAGCACGCCACGATGGCCCGTTTCATCGAGCACTACGTGACCTTCCTCGGCGAGGTGGCGCGCGATCCCGACCGAACGCTCTCGCGGATTCCCACGCTGGGTGTCGCCGAGCGGGAGCAGCTCACCGGAGGCTGGGGAGCGGCCAGCTGAACTCGCCCGCGTAGACGACCGCGCCCGGCCCGCTGACCCGACTCGGGACGGCGCCGCCGGGGCACCGCACCCGCAACCGCGTTCCGTCGGGGGTGCACACCGCCCCGGCGGCGCGGTCCAGCCTGCCGAGGTACCCGGCCACGGCAACGGCGGTGACGGCGTCCTCGCTGCGGGTGGGCACCGGCCCGGCCTGTTCGAAGGTGCGCACCAGCACCGTGTCGGCGTCGAGGGGTTGGGCCAGCGTGAACCGGGCCAGGCCGACACCGCGCACCCGGTCCGGGACAGCGGCGAGGTCGTCGACGTAGGCCACCAGGTGCTCGGTACCGACCCGCAACCCGTAGAAGTCGAGCGGGCCGGGCACCCCCTCGACCGCAGTCCGGCTCGGCCCGGTGGGAACGTCCTGGTGGTGAACCAGGACGTCCACGGCGTCGTCGGTCACCTCGACGTCGTACCGGTATCGGGACAAGCCGATCCGCATGTGCCGCACACCGTACTCGTGGTGGATCGCCCGCGCGGCGCAGCGGATCGCGCTGTCGCCGAGCCGGTCCCGACCGCCTTGCGCGTCGTAGGCGGAGATCCGGAAGTCGCGGCCGCGGTGTCCGGTGATCACCAGTAGTCCGCTCGCGCCGATGCCGCGCGTCGCCGAACACACCGCCGGGGCGACCCGGCCCCACCGGACGCCGGGGCGCAGTCCCCTGGCCACCACGAAGTCCCGACCGGAGTCGTAGACCTTGGTGAACGGCACCGTCACTCGCACGTCCGAAGTGGACGCCGTGCCCGCGGCGGGGTTCATCGCCGCGGTCCCGTCTCCCCGAGCCGGGCCAGCGGGTCCAGACCCCGTTCGCCCGCGGCGACCGACCGCACGGCCTCGGTGAGGCCGTCGACGAGCCGGTGGGCCAGGGTGTCCGGAACCGACCGGTCGAAACGGACGGTGACCACCGCCCGCCCGCCCGGCGCATCGATGATGACCTCGACCAGCACCCGCCTGGTCGTCTTGTCGGCGTACCAAACCCCGTCAACGGCGCGGACCGCCGCCAGGTCGTCCGCCTCGGCCATGACGTGGAAGTGGGTGAAGTTGAACGACACGTCGAACGGTGGGCGACCCAGCGCCCGCTCGATCTCCGACAACGGGTAGAACCGGTGCGGTACGAGGGCCTGCTCGGCGGCGTGGCAGGCGCGAGCCAGTTCGCCCCAGCCGTCGACCACGGTCGGCACGCGCAACGGGACGGTGTTGAGGAACAGCCCGACGAGCCGATCGGCGCCGTGGCCGTCGGGCCTGCCGTTGACGACTACTCCGGTGACCACGTCCTCAACGCGGTCGGCGCACCGGGCCAACGCCCACACGTGGCAGGCCAGCACCACGCTCTTCAACGAGACCCCGGCGGCGGCGGCCGCGTCGCGCAGGCGGGTCAGCTCGGCGGCCTCGATGGCGAAATCGACTGACCGGTCGGTCATCACCACCTTGGGCCAACTCCCCGGATCGAACAGGACCGGCGGTACGTCCGCCTGCTCCCGCCAGAACGCCGCCGCCGTGGCCGACTCCAGTGCGGCCCGCTCCGCCGCGACGAACTCCTGCGGCTGCGCCGTGGGCACCGGCAGCCGCACCGGTCGCCCGGTCAACGCCCGGTCGTAGCAGCCGAGCAGGTCGACCATGAGCCGGGCGAGGCTCCACCCATCGACGAGGGCGTGGTGCACGGCGAGGGTCAGGTGGAACGGTCCGTCCGGCTCGGTGAGCACGTGGCAGTTCCACATCGGTGCGCGGTCGTAGGCGATCGCCGCGCCCAGTTCGCGATCCCGCCACCGCTGGATCGGCCCGCTGGGGTCCTCGCCCGCGCCTGCCGACTCGACCAGCAACACCGGTTCGACGCCCGCCTCGACCAGTTGCAGCGGTTGGGAGAAACCCCCCAGGTCGAACCGGCTGCGCAGCACCTGGTGCTGGGCGGTGACCTCGGCCAGCGCGCGCTCCATCGCCGACGCGTCGAAGGCCGCGTGCACGCGAACCCCCATGAGGTCGTGGTAGAGCGACGGGTCGTCCGACAGCTCGCACAGGTAGATCATGCCCTGCTGCAGGTTCGACGCGGGGTAGGCGTCGGCCAGGTCGAGTTCGGTCAACGCGGACCGGTCGGCCCGCGTGACCAGGGCGAACGGCTCGATGCGCGCGGCAGCCGGTGACCCGGTCGTGGTGGCGAGCCCGATCAGGTCGCGCAGCGTCGGGCGGGTCAGCAGGTCTTCCACCCGGATCGAGACCCCGAGCTCGCGGGCGTCGGCGACCACCCCCAGCGCGATGATCGAGTCGCCGCCGAGGGCGAAGAAGCTGCGGTCGCGGTCGATCTCGGCCAGCCCGAGCCTGCGCCGCCAGACCCGGGTGAGGACGCGCTCGACAAGGGTGCCCTGGGTACCGCTGCCCCCGACCTCGGCGTGCACCGGGTCGGCAGGCGGTCGCGCCGGACGCGGCAGGGCGGACTCGTCGAGCTTGCCGTTGATGGTCCTGGGGATGGCCGGAATCGCCTGGTACACGGCAGGAACCAGGTAGTCGGGCAGCACGGCGGCCAACCGTTGCCTGATCAGCTCACCGCCATCCCAGTCCTGGTCGCCCTGGACCACGTAGGCGACCAGGCGCGGCCCGCTGGGGCCGTCCTGGACGATCACCGCCGCGTCCAGCACGCCTGCCCGGGTGCGCAGCGCGTGCTCGATCTCACCCGGCTCGACGCGGAACCCGCGCACCTTGACCTGCCTGTCGCCACGGCCCAGGTAGCGCAGGTCGCCGCCGCAGTACGCGGCCCGGTCACCACTGCGGTAGACCCGAGAACCCGGCGGCCCCCACGGGTCGGGCAGGAACCGCAGCGCGGTGAGCCCCGGCTGGTTCAGGTACCCCCACGCCACTCCAGCGCCCCCGACGACGAGTTCGCCCGCCGCGCCGTCGGCGACCGGCTCCAGGTCGGCGGTGACCGGGTGGGCTCGCAGGTCCGAGAGCGGTCGACCGATCGGGCTGCCCTCCACCGCGGCCTCGACATCGGCCCGGCGCACGTGGTGGTGGGTCACGTGCACGGTGGTTTCCGTGATGCCGTACATGTTCACCAGCCTTGGTGCGGCCTCGCCGTAGGCGTCGAACCACGGGGCCAGCGGCCGCACGTCGAGCGCCTCGCCGCCGAACACGACCAACCTGCACGGCAGCGGTGGGTACCGCAGGGCGGCCAGCTCCGCGTGCAGGGAGCGGAACGCCGTCGGCGTCTGGCTCACCACGGTGACCCCTTGGTCCAGGATCAACCCGGCGAACCGCGCGGGCGATCGGCTCACCGCGTGCGGCACGACCACGAGGCGACCGCCGTGCAGCAGCGCGCCCCAGATCTCCCACACCGAGAAGTCGAACGCGGGCGAGTGGAACAGCGTCCACACGTCCTGTTCGGACGCCCCGAGCCCGGCGGCGGCGAAAAGCCGCACCACGCTGCTGTGGTCGACCATGACGCCCTTGGGCGCGCCGGTCGACCCGGACGTGTAGATCACGTGCGCCAGGTCGCCGGGACGCACCTCGGGCAGCGCGACCGGCGCGGGGGGGTCGGCGACCAGCACCTCGTCGAGGTCGACCACGGGGCAGGTCACCGCCAGGTCGCGGGCGCCGACGTCGTCGGCGAGCACGACCGCGCAACCGCTGTCGGCGAACACCAGGTCAGCACGCGCCGCGACGGTGCGGACGTCGACGGGCACGTAGCCCGCGCCCGCTCGCAACACCCCGAGCACCGCCACGACCAAGGCGGTGGAGCGATCGACTCGGACGCCGACCCTCGCCCCGGGACGCACACCGCGAGCCACCAACCACCGCGCGACCCCGGTGGCCAACCGGTCGAGCTCGGCGTAGGTGAGACTGCGGGAGCCCGCCGTCACCGCCACCCGGTCCGGGTGCCGACGCACCTGCTCGGCGAAAACGGCGCACAACGTCGCGGGCTCCATCTGGTTCCTCCCCATCGGGTTGGCTACTTCACCTGGGTCGCCGGGAGCAGCCTGCGCACCGCGTCGGCGAACCCGGCCACGGTCGGCTGGTCGAACAACTCCCGCACGGAGACCCGGACGCCGAACTGGGCGCGGGTTCGAGCCACGATCCGCATCGCCGCCAGCGAATGGCCGCCGAGATCGGCGAAAGAGTCGGCGAAACCGATACGGTCGAGCTTGAGCGCGTCTTCCCAGATCGCGCGGATGCTATTGCTGAGATCGTCTTCCATGTTCCACCTTACTGTGTCAGCTACCGTGTCCCGCCGGCGAGACGAGAGGTCCGAATGACGAGCACGCGATTGGCCATCGTATTCGACGCACGCAGTGCCGCCACCCCAACAGAAATCTGCACAGGACTCGCGGGGTTGGCTCGCCCGCTGTTCGTGGTACCGTCCGCCGGCCCTGTTCGAGAATTGCGCGGCCTCCTCGAACAACTCGGCGATGTTGTCGAGATCTCCGATTCTTCCGCCGCCACCGCACGGGAGGTGAGGCCATTCTTCCCCGATGGCATCCTGACATTCAATGAAACGCTTCTGCCGTTCACCGCCGCGCTGGCCGAAGAACTGGATCTGCCGTTCCACAGCCGGGAAACCACCTCGCTCGCGGTGGACAAGTTCCGCCAGCGCGAGCGGCTGCGCGCCGCGGGCGTCGACGCGGTGCGCAGCGCCGTGATCACCGGGCCCGGGGACGTTCCCGCCGCGCTCGAGCGGGTCGGCGCGCCCGCCATCGTCAAACCCGCGAGCGGCGGAGGGAGCAGGGACGTGCACCTGGTGCACAGCGTGGCGGAGGCGGTCGAGCTGGTCGGGCGACTGCCAGCGAGCCCGGCGGAACCGTTCGTCGTCGAGGAATACCTGGTGGGCCGCGACCTGGCTCCGTTCGGCGACTACCTCTCGGTGGAGACCGCGGTGTCCTACGGCCACGCCTCGCACATCGCGATCACCGGAAAGGGTCCGCTGGTGCCGCCGTTCCGCGAAACGGCGCAGTTCTGGCCCGCCCTGCTCGACCCGGACGAGCAGACCGAGGTGCTGCGGCTGACAACCGACATCGTCGCGGCGCTCGGGGTGCGGACAGGCATGGTGCACACGGAGTTCAAGCGGACCGCCACCGGTCCGCGCCTGATCGAGTTCAACGGCCGCATGGGCGGGTTCATGCAGGACATGAGCGCGCACACCGGCGGCCCGGACCTCATCGCCACCGCGGCCCGCATCGCGCTGGGCGAGCGGGTCTCACTCCCCCTGCTCGACACCGATCGCGTCGCCTTCCAGGCCTGGAACCTCGCCCCGATCGCACCGAGCAGGCTGGAGCGGGTGGACGGCGCCGCCGAGGTCCGCGGGCAGTCGGACGTGGTGTCCTACCACACCTACGTCCGACCCGGGACAGACCTCGGCGGCGGCGTCATGGTTCACCGGCTCGACCTGCTCAGCGGGGTGTCGGCACACCACGAGCGCATGTTCACGGCGATGGACGAGGCGCTCAGCGCGTTGTCCTTCACGTTCGCCTTCGCGCACGGCCGGTCAACGGTGACCGGCCGACAACTGGTGGACATGCCGGAGAACCGGATGGCGCCGCTCACGCGCGGCGGCGCATCCACTCCCCGACCTCCTCAGCCGCGCTGAGCACTGCGGCCCGCAGGCCCGCCTTCTCCAGGACCGCCAAGCCGCTGGCGGTCACGCCCCCCGGGGATGTGACCGCCCGGCGCAGCGCAACCGGGTCGTCGTCGAACCGTTCCAGCAGCGCTGCGGTGCCCGCCATGGCGCGGATGGCAAGCGTGGTCGCGCGAGCGCGGTCGAGACCGTGCCGGACAGCGGAGTCGATCTGCGCCTCCAGCCACAGCGACAGGTACGCCGGGCCCACGCCGGACACCATCGACGCCACCGGGAACAGCCGCTCCTCGAGGTGGATGAGCGTGCCCAACTCGGCGAAGCGGCCGATCACCTCCTCGACGATGTCGTCGGGTGCGGGCTGGACCGGCGGTGTGCTGAGCATGCCCTGCCGGACTTCGACCGGGAGGTTGAAGTTGACCCGCAGCACCGGCGTGTTGGGGTAGGCCGCGCGCATCGCGCTGATGGTCACCCCGGCAAGTGCCGAGACAACGGCTCGGGCGTGCCCGTCGATCTCCGCGGCGACCTCGTCCAACTGCTCGGGTTTGTGGCACAGGACCACGAACGCCGCCCGCTCGGCCAACTCCCGGTTGCTGCCGGGCACCTCGCCGCCGACCTCGGCGACCAACCGCCTGGCGCGCCCGGAGCCCGCATCGGTGCTCAGCACCGGTTCACCCCAGCCGCGGGCCAGGGCGCGGGCCGAGTTGCCCGCGCCGATCAGACCGATGCGTCCCGCCATCGCTTGTTCCCTTCCTCGTGGGCCACCACGGCGGCGACCTCGCGGACCGTCTGGTTCTCGAACAGCGCGCGCGGCGCCACGCGGGCGCCGAACCGCTCGAGCAGGGCGTGGCAGACCCGGGGCACCAGCAGCGAGTGGCCACCCAGTTCGAAGAAGTTGTCGTCGGGGCCGATGCGCGGGGTACCCAGCAGGTGCCGCCAGATGTCGGCGACCGCCGCCTGGGCCCGAGTGAGCGGGCCACCAGCCGCTCCCGCCTCGTCCGGCGCGGGCAGCCGCGAGCGGTCGACCTTGCCCCGGCTGGTCATCGGCAACTCCGGCAACAGCATCACGTGCGCGGGCTGCAGGGCCGATGGGAGCGTGGCCCGCAGGTGTGCCCGGATCGCGGCCGCCCCGGTCCCGCCGCCCGGTGGTACCTCGTCGGCCGGTACGACGTAGGCCGCCAAGCGCACGTCGTCGTCTCGATCGACCGGGACGACCAGCGCCGCTCGCGGTGTGGGGTGGAACGCCATCAGTGCCGCCTCGACCTCGGCCGGTTCGATGCGGTGCCCGCGCACCTTCACCTGGTGGTCGGCCCGGCCGAGGAACTCCAGCGCACCGTCCTGCCCGCGCCGGGCCAGGTCGCCGGAGCGGTACAGCCGCGCGCCCGGCGCGTCGGCGAACGGGTCGGGCAGGAAGCGCCGCGCGGTGGCCGCGGGTCGGCCGAGGTAGCCCCAGGACACCCCCGCGCCGCCGACGAAGATCTCGCCGACCGCCCCGACCGGCACCGGCCGCATCGCGTGGTCGAGCAGGTAGACCCGGACGTTGGACAACGGGGCCCCGACCGGCGGGTGCTCCGGCCAACCGGTGACGTCTCCGGTCAACCGGGCGGCGGTGACCAAGTGGGTCTCGGTGAGCCCGTAGCCGTTGGTCAGCGACAACCCGGGCAGCTGCTCCAACCACTTCTTGGTGGTGGCGGTCAGGCGCAGCCGGTCGCCGCCGGTCGTGATCTCGCGCAGCGGTGGCTGCTCGTCGAGCGGCACCGCCGAAAGCGCGAGGACGTCGAGCACCATCGGCGGGCAGAACAGCATCCGGCGCACCCCGGCCGAGCGCAGCAGCGTGAGCAACTCGTCCGGGTCAGTGCGCTGCACGTCGTCGACCAGCACCGCGGTCTCGCCCGCGACAAGGGTGCCGAACAGCTCCTTGAACGAGGGGTCGAAGCTGAGCGCGGCGAACTGCCAGGTCGGTCCTGGAGCGGCCGACCAGCGGACCTGCCAGGCGATCAAGTTGAGCAGCGGCCGGTGCGGCATCGCGACGCCCTTGGGCGCGCCGGTCGAGCCGGAGGTGTAGACCACGTACGCGAGGTCGTTCTCGGTCGCGTGTGGACCTGGGTTGTGCGCGGGCGCGGCAGCCAGCTCGTCGGCGATGTCCTCGACGACAACTGTTCTCGGTCGCTCAGCGGGTAGCCGGTTGAGCACGTTCGACTTGGTGAGCACCAGGTTCGCGCCCGCGTCGCCCAGGTAGTACGCGATCCGGGCGGCGGGCTGGCCCGGGTCGACGGGCAGGTACGCCGCGCCCGCCTTGAAGACCGCCAGCACGGCGACCACCATGTCCGCCTCGCGCGGCAGGCACAGCGCGACGAGCGATCCGACCCCGATGCCCTGACCGCGCAGGTGGTGCGCGAGCCGGTTGGCGCGGGCGTTGAGCTCGGCGTAGCTGAAGGACCGCTGGCCCGCCACGAGCGCGGTGGCCCCGGGGGTGCGCGCGACCTGGTCCTCGAACCAGGCGGCGACGGTGGGGTGCGGTGGCAGCGGTGCGTCCGTGCGGTTGGCCGCGTGGATCTGCTCGTCCCACTCGCCCGCGAAGAAGATCTGCACCGAGCTCAGCGGCCGACCTGGGTGCTCGGCCGCGGCGAACAGGAAGTTCAGGTAGTGGTCGGCGAAGCGGGTGATGGTGGCGCGGTCGAACAGATCGGTCGCGTAGCCGAAGGTGCCGGACACCGCGCCGGATGGCAGGAGTTCCCAACGCAGCGCCAGGTCCACCAACTGCCGGTCGGTGCCGAGCGCGAACCGGGTGGCCTCCACCCCGGCCAGGCGCAGCGGGTCGACCTCGTCGCACAACTCGAACCACGCCTGGAACACGGGGTGCTTGCTCAGGTCCCGCGGGGCGCGCAGGTGCGCGACGACCTGGTCGAACGGGACGGCCGCCGCGGCGGCGGCGGCGACCTCGGCGCGGACCGCTTCGACCAGGCGGTGCAGCGGCGGGTCACCGGTGATCTCGGTGCGGATGGCCACCGGGTTGTCCAGCGGGCCGATCGCCCGCTGGCCGCCCAGCAGCGGGCGGTCACCAGCGGGAACCCCCACGACCACGTCCGTCGTCGCGCAGTACCGGGCCAGCAGCGCCTGGTAGCACGCCAACCCGACCTCGAACAGGGACGCGCCCTGCCCGCGGGCGAGCCCGTCGAGCCGGGCGACGACCTCGGGGGCGATCTCGAACCCGACCTCGCCCGCACGCAACCCGCGCGTGGGCGAGCGGGGTCGGTCGAAGGGGAGCGCGAGGTGGTCCGGGGAACCGTCGAGCCGGTCGCGCCAGTACGCCAGCGCGGCGGGATCGGGTTCGGCCGCCTCCCCCGCCGCGATGTCGGCGAACCGCAGAACCTTCCCGGCGGGCTCCCGGCCTGCCGCGTACTCGGCATAGCTCTGGGACAGCTCGCGGTGCAGGGCCGCCCGGGACCCGGTGTCCCACGCGATGTGGTGGACGACCACCGCCAACAGGTCCCTGCGGTCGTCCACGCGCACCAACAGCGCACGCAGGACCGGGCCACCGAGCGCGGGGGTGACCTGTCGCTCGGCGAAGTCGACCACCAGCGCCCTGGCCCGCGCGACGGGGTCCGGATCAGCGCGCAGGTCCACCACGACGAGCCGGAACGACCCGGCGGGTTCGACGGACCTGGTGGGTTCGCCGTCCTCGACCACGACCCAGGTGCGCAGAACATCGTGGCGGTCCACGACGTCGCGGAGCGCGCGTTCGAGCACCTGGGCGTCCACCTCGGCCGGGATGTCGTAGCACAGCGCCGACGCGTGCGCGGCGGGGTCGGCGACCACCTGCTGCACCGCCCACGCCCGCAGTTGGCCGCGGGTCAGCGGCTCCTGGGCCACGGCCATCGTCAGCTGCCCGCGACGTCGTGCAGCACCTGGGCGAGGTCGTCAGCGCCACCCACGGCGGTCTCGGCGCCCAGCGGCAACGACGGTAGGGACTGCTCGGAGTAGGAGCCCGTACCGTGCACGACGATCTCCGCGTCCGGTGGCAGCAGGTCGCGCTCGATGGCGTTGAACACCCCGGTCAGCACCATGACCAGCGACCACTCGTGCAGGTCAGCGGGGTCCGCAGGGATGTCGACGGCCAGCGGGGTGACCAGGTCCCGGATCCGCTGGTAGTGCCGCAAGCACTCCAGTTTGGACACCACGACGCCACCGCCGCCCCGGCTGTGGATGATCCGGTCGGTCGTCGGGATGGTCGGCGGGTTCGAGGTGTAGAAGGTGGTGTCCAGCACCTCCCGCGGGTCGACGGTGACCGCGGGGAACAGCGGGTCGCCGTCCTGGGTCCACACCCCGTGCGCCTGGTCGTACCGGTACTCGGGCGCCAGCGCGGCATCCGTGCCGCCCCGCGCCTGGCTGAGGATCATTTCCGGTGTCGCCAGGTGCTGGACCAGGAAGAACCCCGGGCGAAGCGCCAACGGCGCCACACCGGGCACACCGCCCGCCTCCAGGGTGTCCAGGCCCGCTTCGTACCCGAGCAGGCCCCACGCGCCGGAGACCGCGTGCGCGTGCACCCGGGGCCGCCCGCTACCGCCGGGCAGGAACTCGGCCTCCACGAACGCGCGCGCCGAGTCGGCGATCCGGTAGTTGTCCAGCCCGAGGGTGTACCACAGCTGCCACCCCCGCGCGGCGAGGTCCGCACCGTGCCGGGTGGCCACCTCCCTGGCCAGGTCCTTGACCCCGACCGGCACGTCGACGTCGGCGAGGGTCACCGGGTTGAGCCGAGCCAGCGCCGGGTCCGCCGACAGCGCTCCGGAGCGGAGCTTGCCCCTGGACTGGGCCGGGGTGACCGTGACGACCCGCAACTGGTCGCGGTCGACCAGGCCCGCCGCGATGGCCCTGCCGACCGCGTCGCGCAGCGCGGTGCCCTTGTTGCCCGAGGTCGGGGTGAGCAGCATGATCCGCTCGCCGGTGCGCCGGACGTGCGCGGCGGCGCGCAGCACGATGCCGAGCGAACCGAACGTCTTGGTAGTGCGGGTGCGCGGGTTGCGCATCAGGTTCAGCAGGACGAGCTGCCTGCCGCCGTGGTCACCCAGGTCGTGCAGCGACACCTCCGAGGCGGACAGGAACTCGACCAGGTCGTCGTCGAGCGCAGGCAGCTCCATGGCGCCGAGGACGTCGCCGAAGCCGAGGTCCGTGCCGTCGGTGTGGAGCAGGCGCGCGCCCGCGGTCAGGCCCGCGTAGTACCGGGTGAGCACGTTGGGGACGAGCTGGTCGACCTTGCCCGCCCAGGTGTGCGATAGCGTCATGAGACTGGGTTCCCCTCGCGATTCAACTCGTCGGTCCGTTGTCGGCATGTCGGGCCGAGGTCAGCGCCCCGGCGATCTCGTTGGGGCTCATGGCGGAGATCTCGGCGATGACGCGATCTCGAACCCAGCCCGCCATCCTGGCCGCGGTGCGGTGCTCGAAGACCTCGCGCAGCGTCGCGTCGACCGCGAACGTCGAGCTCAGCCGGTTCGCCAGGCGCAACGCCGTGATCGAGTGGCCGCCGCGGCCGAAGAAGTCGTCGTCGACGCCGATCCCCGGAATCTCCAGCACCTCCGCGAGCAGACCGGCGACGGCGTGCTCCAGGTCGTCGCCGGGGGCGCGCGAGCGCGGCGGCTCGGGCGCGGGCAACCGAGTCCGGTCGAGCTTGCCGTTGCTGGTCAGCGGCAGCGCGGCGAGCATGACGAACTCCGAGGGCACGAAGTACTCCGGCAACGCGGCACGCACGTGTGCGCGCAGGTCCGCGGCCGTCGGCTCCTGCGCGTGCGCGACGACGTAGGCGGTCAGCACCCGCCGGGCGACCGGCTCAACGACCACCTGGGCCACCGCCGGGTGGCGCAGCAGCACGGCCTCCACCTCGGCGGGCTCGATCCGGTACCCGCTGATCTTGACCTGCCGGTCCACCCGCCCGACGAAGGCGAGCGTCCCGTCGGGACGCCGGTAGACGAGGTCGCCGGAGCGGTACAGCCGGGCGCCCGGCTCCGCGGCGAACGGGTCGGGCAGGAACCGGTCCGCCGTCGACCGGGGGTTGCGGTGGTAGCCGCGGGCGACACCGGGCCCGCCGATCACCAACTCCCCCACGACGCCGCGGGGAACCAGGCGCAGCCACCGGTCGACCACGTAGCAGCGTGCTCCCGCGATGGGCAGGCCGATCGAGTTGTCTGTCCACGGTGGACCGATCGGACCGGTCGCGGTCACCACGACGCTCGTCTCCGTCGGGCCGTAGAAGTTGACGACCGGCACACCGGGGTCGTCGGTCGGACGGGGCCGGAACGCGTCGCCGCCGGTGAACAGGGACCGCAGCGATCCGCTCGCGCCGAGTGGTTCGCGGATCAGCGCCTCGCCCAGCGGGGTCGGGACGAACGCCGTCGTGATCTCCCGCTCGGCGAACAACCGGACCAGGCGGGGCGGGTCACGCAGCACCTCGGCGTCGACCACGTCCAGTCGGGCGCCCGCGAGCAGCGTCGGCCACACGTCCCAGGCGGTCGCGTCAAAGGCGTGCGACGCGATCTGGGCGACGCGGTCGCCCGGCGCGATCTCGAACCGGTGTTGGTGCCAGCGGACCACGTTGGCCACCATCCGGTGGGTGACCACGACGCCCTTCGGCGTGCCGGTCGACCCCGAGGTGTAGACGACGTAGAGGGCGTCGTCGAGCGCGGGGCGCGCGAACTCGGCGTGGTCAGCGGCTGGTACCGCGGCGACGTCGACTCGGATCGCTCCCCCCGGCGAGAGTTCCCGGTGGGTGACCGCGGCCACCGCGCCGCTGTCGCGCAGCACCTCCGCCAACCGTGCGTCCGGGGCCGTCGGCTCCACCGGCAGGTAGGCGGCACCCGCCAACGCCGCGGCCAGCATGGCCACGATGGCGGACCGGTCGCGGGGCAGGCAGACCACGACCACGTGCTCCGGCCCCGCCCCGTGCTCGCGCAACACCCGTGCCAGACGCCGGGCCTCGGCCAGCAGTTCGCCGTAGGTCAGCTGACCGCGCGAGTCCGTGAGCGCCAGGGCGGCAGGCGTGTGCTCGGCCTGCTGGGTGAACCACTCCCCCATGGTGCGGCCGGTGTCCGGGCCCTCGGTCCGCGGTGCCACGGCCGCGGCCAGTTCGCGGTCCCACTGGGCGGCAGGCAGCACGCGCGCGGTGGACAGCGGCCTTGTCGGATCGGCGGCGACGGCGGCGAGCAACTCCTGGTAGCAGTCGACGAACCGTTCCATCGTGGACCGGTCGAACAACTCCGTCGCGTAGACGAGCTTGCCGATCAGCGAACCGCCCCGGTGGACCACGTGCAGTTCGACGTCGAAGTGGGTGCTGGTCTCGCGGTGGTCGCGCAACCTGCACCGCACCCCGGGGAGAACCAACCTGGTTCGCTCACCGGCGGGCTCGTCGGCGAAGTCGAACCAGTTCTGGAACAGCGGGGTGTGGGTGGTGTCCCGCGCGGGCGCCACCGCCGCGACGACCTGGTCGAACGGCGTCTCCTGGTACTCGATGGCGTCCAGCAGGTCGCCGCGGACCCGCTCGAGCAGGTCGGTGAACCGCGGATCGCCGGACAGGTCCGCGCGCAGGACACCGGTGTTGACGAACAACCCGATGGTGTTCTCGGCGTCGACGTCGACGCGGCCGGAGAACGGGAAGCCGGTGGCGATGTCGGTGCTGCCGCTGTAGCAGCCCAACAGGTACTGGTAGGCGGCGAGGGTGACGGCGAACAAGGTGGTCCGGCTGTCACGGGCGATCGAGCGGAGCCCGTCGGCGACCTCGTCGGTCACGGTGAACGCCACCTCATCGCCGGCCAGGGTCCGGACCTTCGGGCGGGGCCGGTCAGTGGGGAACTCCAGCACCGGCGGTACACCGGTCAGCCGGTCGCGCCAGTGGGCCAGGCCCTCGGCGCCGGATCGACCCCACTCGTCGTGTTGCCGGACGGCGAACTCGGCGTACCGCGGCGCGGGCGGTGCGAGCGGTGTCCGCCCGGCGGCGAAAGCCCGGTAGGCGTACGACAGGTCGTCTTCGAAGACGCGGCGGGACAACCCGTCGAAGACGACGTGGTGCACGTCGAACTGCAGGATGCTCCGGTCGGTGCCGAACTTGATCAGGGTGGCACGCACCAGCGGACCAGCCGACAGGTCGAACCCGCGCTCGGCGTACTCGGTCGCGATCGCCGCCGCCCGCCCCTCGGGGTCGGCGGCGCCACGCACGTCGAGAACCCCGACCACGAGGCGGTCAACCGGGTCGATGACGATCTCCGGATCGCCGTCGACCACCGCGATGTGCGAGCGGAGGACCTCGTGGCGGTCGGCGACGTGTGCGAACGCCCGCCACAGCGCGGTCTCGTCGACCGACCCGGTGAGGTCGTAGGACAGCGCCATGGTGTATACGGCGCGGGCCGAGCTGTCAGCGACCTGGTCCAGCAGCCACAGTCGTCGTTGCGCGAACGAGAGGGGCACCGCCATCCGATTCTCCCAACCAGGTCCAGTAGGTGTCCGCCCGGCGGTCCGGGCGGCGGTGCAACGGGTCCGACAGCAGCCTGCCGACCACGCCGATCGGGGTGACCACGACGAAGTAGACGAACGCGAGCAGCACCCAGCGCGCCAGGTCCTTCACCCTGCCTCCAGCCAGTCGAAACGGTCAGGACAGTCCGATGTGCTCTGCCAGCAGATCGGCGAACACGGCGTACCCGTTGTCGGTGAGGTGCGCCCGGTCGACGAAGAGCCAGTCGTCGCGGCCCACAGCGGCGGCCAGCACCGGGTTCATGTCGAGGAAGCCCACGCCGACCCGCGCGCAGCCGACCCTCAGCAGGTCCGCGTACGCCCGACCGACCTCGACCGGGATGAGGTCGCTGTACTGCTGCCCGAAGCTGTAGACCTGGTCCAGTTCGGTGAACAGCACCCGTTCCTGGGGAGCGGGCGCCTCCCTGACCCAGGGCGCGAACGGTTGCAGGACGAAGGACAACCTGGCGCCGAGCCCGTCGGCGAGCAGCCGCCAGGTCCGCAGGTGCCGGATGGTCAGATCGGCGGCCTCACCAAGCCTGGTTTGCAGATCCCGCGGGGGTTCGGTGCTCTTGCCCGCCCCGCGCTTGCGCTTGCCGAGCTCGTTGAGCTTCTCGAAGTACTGCGCGCAGAGGAAGAAGGCCCCGTGGTCACCGCGCATGGACTCCGGCTGACGGGCCAGCACGAGGTTGTTCAACCCGGACACGAGGACGATCTCGTCGACTGCGGGCAGCAGGTGGTGGTAGAGCGTGAACAGCAGCAACTCCTGGACGGAGTTGTGGCTGCGGCCGCCGAAGGCCACCCACGGCGCGGTGCCCCGGCTCCGCGACCACAGCCTCGACGCGGGAGCCGCCGCGTCGGAGGTGGCCCCCACGCCGAAGGCCACCGAGTTCCCGGCGAGGACCCGGACCGGACCGTCGCCGGGCAGGTCGGCGGGCGACGCGGTCCGATCACCGCGACGGGAGTACCGGAACCCGACCCGATCGGTGGTGACCACATCAGACCGGTGGTCGGCTGGCTGGAAGTACATCAGGTACGGCAACCAGCGCAGGTCACCGTCGATGTAGAGCTTCTCGGTGTACTCCGCCATCTGCGGCGTCAACCGCGCGCGTTGGGACAGGGCCACGGCGCTAGACCTGCTTGGCCAGGTGTTCGCGGGCGGTGCCCGCCAACCCCTCGACGGTCGGGCGCTGGAACAGCGACAGCAACGGCAGGTCGACGCCGAGCCGCCCGCGCAACTGGAAGATCACCCGCGTGACCAGCAGCGAGTGCCCGCCCAACCGGAAGAAGTTGTGCCGCACCCCCACTTCGGCCAGCCCCAGTGCCTCACCCCACACCGCCGCGATGGTGGCCTCGACCTCGTCCCGCGGCGCCACGAACGCCGGTTCGGCCACCGTCGGAGCCGGGAGCCGCTTGCGGTCCAGCTTGCCGTTGCCGTTCAACGGCAAGGTGTCCAGAACCACGAACGAGTCGGGGATCATGTACGCGGGCAACCGGTCGGCGAGGTAGTCGCGCAACCGCTCGACCGACGGCGGTTGCCCGCTCGGCACCACGTAGCCGACCAGCACCGCGTCCGCCGAACCATCCACATCGGACACGGCGACCACCGCTGCGCTATCCACCTCGTCGTCGAGGGTCAGCACCGCCTCGACCTCACCCGGCTCGATGCGGTAGCCGCGGATCTTGACTTGGAAGTCGGCCCTGCCGAGGAACTCCAGCTCGCCGTCGGCCCGCCACCGGCCGAGGTCGCCGGTGCGGTACATCCGCGCGCCCGGCTCGGCGGCGAACGGGTCGGGCAGGAACGCCGCCGCCGTGACCGCGCCTCGCCCGACGTACCCCCAGGCGACCGGCGGTCCGCCGACCACGATCTCACCGATGGCGTTCGCAGGCGCGGGTTGTAGGTGCGCGTCCAGGACGTACACCCGGGCACCGGGGGTTGGCCTGCCGATCGGCGGGCTGTCGAGCCACTGCTCGCTGGGGGCGGTGAACGTCGCCGCGGT
The DNA here is from genome assembly GCF_016907695.1 of Actinokineospora baliensis. Lineage (NCBI taxonomy): Bacteria > Bacillati > Actinomycetota > Actinomycetes > Pseudonocardiales > Pseudonocardiaceae > Actinokineospora > Actinokineospora baliensis. Next base: position 6,409,870 of record NZ_JAFBCK010000001.1, read on the forward strand.
CACCACGTCGGTCTCGGCGGGGCCGTACTGGTCGTCGAGCCGCGCTCCGGGGAGCCGGGCGAACATCCGCCGGATCTCCGGGGTGATCGCCAACCGGTCGCCGGTCGAGATGACCTCGCGCAGGCTCGCCACGTCGTCCGGGTGCGCGTCGGCGTGCTTGGCCAGCCGCTTGAGCGCGACAACGGGCAGGTGGGCCTTGGAGACCCCGTGTTCGCGGATGACCGAGGCCACCTCGGCGATGTCGTGGCGCTGCGCCTCGGTGGTCAGCACCAGCCGACCACCGGTCCACAGCGCCGACAACAGCTCCATCATCGCGACGTCGGCGGTGACCGGGAAGTAGTGCAGGGCCACCGGGCGCTGCGCGTACTGCTCGCGACTCCAGTCCAGCAGGGTGACCTGTGGACCGTGCTGCATGGCGATGCCCTTTGGCCGCCCGGTCGAGCCAGAGGTGTAGATGACGTACAGCAGGTCGTCGGTGCCCGCCCGCCCCGGCGGCGCGTACGAGGGGAACCGGGCCACCTCGTCGGCGCTCACCCGCACAGCGGGAACGCCGAGGTCATCACCCGCCCCCGCGTCGGTGATGACCGCGACGGCCCCGGCGTCGTTGAGGACCTCCCGCCGTCGCACCAGCGGGAACCCCGGTTCGAGGGGCAAGTACCCCGCGCCGCTCTTGAGCACCGCGAGTACCGCCACCGCCAGGTCGACACCGCGCGAAACGCAGATGCCCACCACACTGGAGCGACCCGCGCCGCGCTCGCGCAACGCCCACGCCGCGCGGTTGGCCCGCTGGTCGAGCTCGCGGTAGGTCAGCGCGACGCCCGCCGAGACCACCGCGATGTCGTCAGGAGCCTTGGCCACCCACTCGTCGAACCCCTCCAGCACGTTCCGCTGTGTCACGGCGCGACCGTCCTCCCTGTCGTCGATTGGCTCAGGCATCGAAGGCGATCCGCAGCTCGAGTGGTCCGCGCAGCATCGGGCCGTACCCCCAGGCGATCTCCTCGACCGGTGTGCTCATCCGGATCCCGCGCAACCTGCGGAACAGGATGTCCAGCGCTATCTCGCCCTCCAGCCGGGCGAGGTGCACACCGAGGCACAGGTGCGCGCCGTAGCCGAAGGCCAGGTTGAGCCCGACCGGGCGGTCGGCGTGGAACTCGTCGGCGTTGTCGAAGGCGGCCAGGTCCCGGTTCGCCGCACCGAGCGAGATCAGCACGGCGTCGCCCTTGGCGACCTGGACACCGCCGATCTCCATGTCCGCCAAGGCGTACCGGTACACCGATGCCTGTACCGGCGGGTCGTAGCGCAGCATCTCGTGCACCGCGTCCTTCCAGCGCACGGCACCCGAGGTCAACCGGGCGAGCTGGTCGGGGTGCTGCAGCAGGCGCAGCACCGAGCTGCCTAGGAACTGGACCGTGCTGATGTGCCCCGCGCCCAGCAGGGAGAGCATCATGCTGCGCAGCTCGCGCACATCGGTGAGCTCGCCCGCGTCGAGGTTGCGCAGCAGTGACGTCGTCACGTCGTCCCCGGGGTTGGCCCGCTTGTAGGCGACCAGCCGATCGACGTACTCGATCAGCTCCAGGTACGCGTCCTGATCGAACGGCCTGTCCAGACCGGCGCGGACGAACAGGTCCAGGCAGTGCGCCGGGTCGTCGCGCTGGCTGTCGGGGACGCCCAGCACCTCGTGGATGACCGCGACCGGTACCGGCAGACCGTACTCGGCGATCACGTCGGCCTCGCCCCGCTCGGCGAACCGGTCGATCGCGGCGTGGCACACGCTCTCCACCATGGACCGCGCCCGCTCGGCGGCACCGGGGCTGAACATCGACGACACCATCCGGCGCAGCTTGGTGTGGTCGGGGCGGTCCAGGCGCAGCAGACCGCGGGCGATGTGGTCATCGCCGTCGTCGACGACCTCGTGGTCACCACCGTTGCGGTCGTCGTTGCTCAACCGGACGTCGGCCAGGCACTGCTTGGCCAACTCGAAGGAGGCGACGAACCAGGTCGGTCGGGTCGCGTTCGGGCTGACCAGCGGACTGACCGGCGCTTGGTCGCGCAGCCAGGCGTAGTTCGGGTACGGATCGGGATCACCCTGACGCGCGGGCGCCGAGGTCGCACCATTCCCGGAAGCCAATTCATCTCTCCCCTCAACCGTGCCGCACTGCGGGCGTGGCGGTGTACCGGCTTCTTGCCGATCACCACAATGGCGGAATTCTCACCGCGCGCCGGGGACCGATGTCCCGCTGGCGGGACGCACCACTAGCGACCCTTTGTCGCCTATTACCTTATCGGCCTTGCCCGCCAATTCGGCGAGAATGACCTCAGCCATTGGAGCGCCTTGCTCGTAGAGGTAGAAATGACCGCCCGGCAACAGGCACAGGCGAAACCCCCGCTCGGCCCACTGGCGCCACATACGGAGCTTGTCGATCGGCACGCTGTCGTCCTCGGTGCCGCCGAAGGCGAGCACGGGCAGTGGCAGACCGTGGAACGACGGCCGGTACGTGCCCGCCATCCGCATGTCGTCGCGCAGGGCGCGCAGCACGTAAGCGCGCAGTTCGGGGTGCTCGAGCAACTCAGCGGCAGTCCCGCCGAGCCGGGTCAGGCCGCCGACGAGCGCGTCGTCGTCGAGTCGGGCACCGTCGTGGTCACGCGCGCTGACCTCGCCGGCGCGGAAGTCCCCCGTCCTCGCCGAGATGACGAGCAGCTCCGGCTGGGGTGTCGAGTCGGCGCGGGCGGCCAACCAAGCCACCAACTCCGCGGCCAGGGCGGCACCCAAGCTGTGCCCGAACAACCCGTATGGCCGCCGCAGCCTGGGCAGCAGCGCGGTGCCGAGCGCGGCCACCAACGTCGCCGCGTCCTCGGCGGGCGACAGGTGCCCCAGGTCTTCCCGGCCGGGCAGCTGCACCGGCTGCAGGTCGATCGCGGGCCGCCACTGCGCGGCGAGCCTCCGGTAGGCCGAGGCACCGCCTCCCGCGTGCGGCAGGCAGAAAAGCGTGATCTCAGCCGATTCGCAGCGGCTCCCCCATAAGGGCAGCACCGAATCGGCGTCCAACGAATACGACATCACCACACCCCCAGGCAGCGCACGTTCCAGTCAGTCCAGCGGGATCTCGGCTCGCCAATCCCCGGCTTCCCGCCACGGCGGCTGAGCCGCTTTGTCCAGCAGGTTGTTCCCCAGCACCAAACCGTCGATCTCGGTGCGCATGAAGCACGCGTACGCCTCCTGCGGGGTGTTCACGATGGGTTCACCCCGGACGTTGAACGACGTGTTCACCAGTATCGGGCAGCCGGTGGCTTCCTTGAACGCGGTGAGCAGGCGGTGGAAGTCCGGGTTCGTCGCCGAGGTGACGGTCTGCACGCGCGCGGACATGTCGACGTGCGTCACAGCCGGGATCGTGGATCGCCGCAGCCGCAACAGGTCGAGGCCGCTCGCGCCGTCTGCGTCCACGGCTATCCGCTGCTGCGGCGCCACCTCGGCGACGACGAGCATGTACGGGCTGTCCTGGCGCAGCGCGAAGTAGTCGTCGGCGTCCTCCGCGAGCACAGCGGGCGCGAACGGCCGGAACGACTCGCGGAACTTGATCTTGAGGTTCATCGTGGACTGCGTGTCGGCGGCGCGCGGGTCGCCCAGGATGGACCTGGATCCCAGCGCGCGCGGACCGAACTCCATCCGCCCCTGGAACCACCCGATGATCTGCCCGGCCGCCAGCCGCCGCGCGACCACCCGGGCCAGTTCGTCGTTGGCCAGCCCGCGGTAGGGCAGACCGCTGCCGTCGAGGAACGCGCGGATCTCCGCGTCGGAGTAGGCCGGTCCGAGCAGCGCGCCCCCCATCCCGTCGGTGCCCGCGTCCAGGTGCGGTCGTGGCGCCCCGCGTTCGATGCCGACAGCCAGCGCGGCACCCAGTGCCCCGCCCGCGTCACCGGCCGCGGGTTGAACCCACAACCGGTCCACCACACCGCGGTCGAGCAGCTTGCCGTTGCCGACGCAGTTCAGCGCGACCCCGCCCGCCAGGCACAGCGCCGACTCGCCGGTCAGTTCCAGCGCGGTGCGCGCGAGACGGGCCAGCACCTCCTCGGTCACCACCTGCACCGAAGCGGCCAGGTCGAACTCGCGCTCGGTGAGCGGGCCCTCCGGGGTCCGGCGCGGCCCGCCGATGAGCCGCTCGAACGCCCTGCCGACCATGACCTCGCCGCTGAGGAACTCGAAGTACCGCATGTCCAACCGGAACGAACCGTCCGGCTTCAGGTCGATGAGGTGCTCGCGGATCAGGTCCGCGTACCGGGGATCGCCGTAGGGCGCCAACCCCATGACCTTGTACTCGCCCGAGTCGACTTTGAACCCGCAGAAGTAGGTGAAGGCCGAGTACAGCATCCCCAACGAGTGCGGGAAGCGCAGTTCCGCGACGGGCCGCAACCCGCGGTCGCGGCCGTGCCAGATCGTTGTGGTCGCCCACTCGCCGACGCCGTCGACGCACAGCACGGCGGCCGACTCGAACGGGCTGGGGTAGAACGCCGACGCCGCGTGCGACTCGTGGTGCTCGCGGCACACCACCGGGGGAACCGCGCCCAGGCCTAGGTCGCCGAGTTCTCGTCGAACGGTCTTGTCGGCGCGCCGCTTCCACGACAACCACCGGGGGATCGCGGCGCGGAACGGGCCGAAGCCCGACGGCGCCGCCCCCAGGAACGTCTTGACCACCCGGTCGAACTTGAGCGCGGGGTCCTCGAAGTAGGCCACCGACGCCACGTCGGAGAGGCTCGCACCCGCCTGCTCCAGGCAGTAGCGCACGGCCCCGGCGGGAAACGCCGGATCGTGCCTGCGCCTGCTGAACCTCTCCTCCTGCGCGGCGGCTACCACGCTGCCACCGTCGACCAGCGCGGCCGCGCTGTCGTGGAAGTACGCCGAAACACCCAGGATCAGGTCGGACACAGTCCCCCCTCTACCGTTCACGAACCCATTCCGGTCAACCGCTTGACCCACCGCGGCCGCGCCTTGGCGGGCGGGGTCAGCGAGCGGAACCCGACCACCACCCGCTCCCACACCCGGTCCCCGGTACCCCGGTCCAGCTCGGGCCTGGCGGCCATGAACGAGTCGATCGCGTCGGCCGCCCAGGCGGAGTGACCGGTGGCGACGTTGTCGATGGTGTTGTGGATGTCGACGAACCGGGTGCTGAAGCCGTGGTGGCGCAACGCCAGGTGCGCACGCCGGTACGACCCGCCAACGCCGGACAGCTCCATGGCGAGGTTGAGCCCCAGCACTTCTGGCAGGAACGTCGTGGGGAAGCGCCCGATGCCCAGCCAGAAGACCGGGAGCTCGAACGATTCGTCCCGGAACCCCGCCCAGTCGGCGAACTCGGCCGACGCGGTGGGCGGCAACTCGACCCCCATGCTCGCGAGCAGCTCCCGGTAGATCCGGGGGTGGTTGAGAGCGGGGTCGCCGTTGCCCAACTCGTCCCAGTACGTGTCGAACAGGCGGTACCCGATGTCACTCGAGGCGAGCTCGTAGTCGGTGAAGCCGAGCAGCCAGGAGCCGTCGATCAGCGTGAGCGGGGCGAGCTGAAGCGAAGAATCGACCAGCTCGTCGCGCGTGGGGGCGTCGGCGGGGTCGTCCGCCTCGAACTCCTGGGCGTGCTTGTCGTGTTGGTCGAGCAACCAGGGCCGCAGTCCCGCGGCGGGCCACACCTGCGGAAGCGGCGAGCCGTCGGCTTTGACACCGCGCCGGGCGCGGTCGAGCCACTGCCGGACGTAGTCGAGGGCGTAATCGCGCAGTGGGGCGGTCAGGGCCCGGCGCTGCAAGCCGTGGTACGCCTGCCGGAGGCCGATGTGGGTCCTGCCCACCCGCACAGGGCGGTCGCTGCCCTCCGGTAGGTGGATGGCCGACGGCGGTTGTTCCGCACCCAGCTCCAAATCCGGCTCAGGGCCGCCGAGCGAGTCGATCCACCGGCGGATCACCGCGACGTCCTCGGCCGAGAAGACCCTGAACATCGGGCCGCGCGGACCGATCATCCCGGTGACCAGCGGACTGCGGGTCGCGTCACCCGGTCGCACCAGGCGGCTGCGGGCCAGTACCCGCATCAACGGCCCGGGGTCGTGCCTGGCCAAGCTCAGCCACTCGGCCAGAGAACGGCCCTCCATCTCGAAGCCCCGGTGGTAGACAGCGCCTTCCCTGGCCCTGGCCCTGAGCAACTCGGCCATCGCGTGCGCGGGCTCGCGGACCGCTTCGAGCCGCTGGTGCAACCCGGCACTCCACCGCCGCACCGCGTCCCACGCCCAGCCGAAGCCGAGCAGCACCCGATCGACGGGCAGGGCGGCGGCGACAGCCCGACTGCGGTCGACCGAGGTCCCGGGGTCGAGCAGCGCCCAGTCGACGGCGTCCGGCAGCGCATCGCGCACGGGCACCAGCGCGGGCAACGTGCCGATCTCCCGCAAGCACAGGTCGGCACCGACCAGTTCCGGCGCGAAGTCCTCCGGACGGCGGGCCATCGCCATCAGCACGGCGGGCACCGAGAACGCCGCACCGGACAACTCCTGGCGCAGCGGCAGCCTGGCCGCCGGACCCGCGTATTCGGACAACCGGAGCCTGCGCAACAGGACCCGGTACTCGCTGCCGCGCGAAGACCGCGGGTGTCCGACACCGATGTCGTCGGCGTAGAGGGCGAGCAGGTCCAAAGCCACCGGGTCGTCGGCGTTGCCCGGACTCGTCAGGCCGTGCAGCCACGCCCCGGACAGCAGGGCGAGCGGCGCGCACGACGCCGCCGCCCGGCGCAGTACCAGGTCCCGGGTTTCCGCCGTGGCGGCCGGGGCGAGCAGCGCGCGGAACCCGCGGGTCTCGTGGGTCGCCCATTCGGCCACCGCGGCCCGCGCGGCGGTCAAGGAGTCAGGGGTGCGGCCTCGCGCGCAGCGCAGCGCGGCGCGCAGGTCATCGACGACCCGGCCGTCGGGTAGCCAGCACTCCGGGTCGACCACTCGCGTGTAGAGGTTTCGGTCCAGCATGTCGACACCACTTCAGAACATCGGGTAGATGGTGTTGTCCCGCTTGCGCTTCCGCCGGAACAGCGTCATCCAGATCCTCCGCAGAAACCGTGGCTTCATGGTCGCTCCCGCTGTAGCCGTCTGTTGTCCTCGGCCGCGATGACCGCGAACCGCGCGGACGTCGACGCCGCCCGCGCCTGGAAATACGCTTCCCGGATCCAGCTCAGATGTGACACATCTCCGGAACGGAGTCTGCCCAGTGCCATATCGAGGCAGCGCGCCGTTTCGACATTGGCCCGCAGCGCGTCCTCGATCAAGAACTCGAGGGTGGACGCACCTGGCTGGGATTCATCGTACTCGGTGTTCGAGGCCATCCCGGCCCCTTTCGATATCGTGTCCCGCCGGCGGGACGCACACCCGCGACCCGGGAAAGGCACTGACACCACTGTAGGTCAGTCGACCACTTCGGCCAAGGCTTCACCGGCCGCGCTGTTGAGCGCGGCGATCACCCAGCTCTCGAATTCCGTTCCGGAACGTTCGGCGGCCGCGCGCCACCGGGTGACGTGGTTGACCGGTACCCGCATCCTGGGCAGCACGAGCGCCTCGACCGGCCGCGCCCCCTCGGGATCGCCGCCGTCTCGGATGTGCCTGCGGAGCTGGTTGCGCGACCACCCCCTCGACTCGGCGAGCTCGAGCCACCTGTCCTGCTCGGCCTCCGCCATCGCGGCCACTTCCGCGTGGTGCTGGAAGCTCAACGCGGGCCGCCTGCGCGCCCACTCGAACTTCCGCGCCACCCAGGCGTAGTTGCGCAGCGTCTGGTAGTCCAACCCGGCGAGCTCGATGGCTCGTTGGTACCGGTCGGAGTACTCGACCTGGCCGAACGCCAGCCAGTCGCCCAGGCACCAGGTCGACGAATCCGTGATCCGGGCCAACTGCGCCCCCGCGCGTTCCCAGTCGCCGTATTCCAGGGTCGCCGGGAAACGCAGTCCGACGCGCGTCGCGAAGATCTGTCCGTTCTGGCCGAGTCGATTCCACCTGTCCGATTCCCGCACAGCAGATTCATCGCTGCGAACATCAACCATAACGCGTCTCCAGGTCGTCCAGGGCTTGGCGGATCGCTACGAAGGTAACGCGGGAAGCACCAACAAAGGACTGCCAAACTCCAATACTGCCGACTTGACATACGAAAGAAGGGTGGTCAAGCCGACGACCGAGTGTCACCGGTGTCACATCCAGGAATTCGCAGGTGCGGACCGCCCCAGCAGAGCGCACACCTGCTCGGTCACAGCGCGCGCCATGGCGTTGCGCGGCTTGATGTAGGTGGAGAGGCGGATCATGCGGCAACCGCGCGTGGCTTTCGCGTGCTCGGCCTCGACCGAGTAGTCGATCGCACCGCAGGCGCGGTCCATCGCATACTGGATGGTCTGATAGTAAACGAGCTCAAAATACAGCGGTAGTTCCGCCCGGAATGTGTAGTCGAACCCCACCGATCTGGGGTGGATGATGTGGTCTTTCCGGATGAGTTGGACGAAACCGATGGTCTTGCCCACCTTGTCGTGCGCCAGCAGGTAGTCGACCGCCCCTGGGAACCTCTTCGCGACCTCGACGTGCATCGCCGACATGGCCCCGACGTCCGGCTCGTGGCCGTACTTGCCCAGCAGTTGGGCCTCCAGCGACAGCAGGGTGTCGAGGTCGGCCCGCTCGGCGGGGACGACCGAGAAGCCCACCCCGGCGTCGGCCACCTTGCGCTTCTCCTTCCGGACGGCCGCGCGCCGGTTCTTGGTCAACTCGGCGAGGTAGGCGTCGAACCCGCCGGTCGGCACCGGCAAGACCGCCTGGGTGTCACCGGGGAACGACAGGTACCCGCGGTGCTGGAGAACGTCGTGCAGGTCGACGTCGTCGGCGCCGACGAACAGGAAGGCGACCGCCGACATCCCCTCTTCGGCGGCCAAGTCCTCCGCGGTCCGCACAGCGAGGTCCGCGGCGTCGCAGCGATCAGCACCGGTCAGCCGATCGGAGAGCAGCAGCCTGCTCTCGGCCCCGCGCCGCTGCCCGCAGACCAGACTTGGCAGCAGCGCGCCGAGGTCGAGGTCCGCCGCGAGCCCGCGGTTGCCCGCGATCCGCTCGATGTGGGCGTCAGGGCGCAGGAACGGGAACGGCGTCGAATCCGCGGCCAGCGGGTAGCAGGCGAGGCCCGCTCGAGCCGCACCGCCAGGGGAGTCGCGGACGACGGCGTAGCGCGGTGGCGCGTCCGCTGTCTCGGCGTTGAGGGCCAGCCACGGCAGGCAGTGCAGCAAATCTCCTGGGCTGACCAGGTCCGCCCAGCCCGCGGCGCGGACCTCGGCCAGGTCGGTCAGCAGTTCACCGTGCATCAGACGAACTCCCTGTCCCTCAACGCGCGGATGGTCAGTGCCACCAGTGAAGCGACGCCGAGCACGGCGGCGGCCGCGGTGAAAGCGCCCACCGCGCCCGCGGGTGAGACGAGTCGGCCTGCCAGCGCGCTGCCCAGTGCGTATCCCACCCACATCAGGCTGTTCAGCCAGGAGAAGGTCTCGGCGCGCCAGTGGTCCGGGGCCCGGTCGGAAATCATGACCTGCTGAAGTCCGGTGCGCATGCCGTCCACCAAGCCGATGACCGCGACGAGTCCGGCGACCAGGTACACACTCGACACTTGACCGGTGATCAGGTACAGCACGCCGCCGGTGAGGCACAGGGCGAACAGCAGCCGCTGATCGTTGATCCGCCATTGGCGCGAGCCGAAGAGGAACGCCCCGGCCAACGCGCCGACCGACATCAGCCCGAGCACGTACCCGGAAGCGTCCGGGTACGCGAACGCGGCGCAGGCGGCCACCACCGACAAGCGGAGAGCGCCGAAGGCGGCTGAGGTGAGGACCGTGACGGCGAGTACGGCCGCGGTGGGACCGTGCGACAGCGGACCGGCCACGGCGGCCCACCCCTTCGGCGGTGGCAGAGCGGCATCCGGTCGCCGGAACATGTGCCCGCGCGCGGGATCGGGGCTGCGCAGCAGGATGAGACAACCGAGTACTTGAGCCGTGCCCGCGACCCCGATCGCCAGGGTCGCGGACACCACTTCCAGCGAGAGCGCCACCAGCGGCGGACCCGCCACGTACATCAACTCGTTGGTCATGTTGTCGGCCGCGTACGCGGTGCGCAGGTCGCCTTCGGCGACCAAGCGCGGCCAGGCGGACCGGAGCACCGCCGAAACAGGCGGGGTGGTCAACCCCATGGCAGCGGCACCCGCGATCACCGCGGATGGCGGCACCGGGGTCGAGAGCAGGACGAGCAGGGCCGCATAGGCGCAGGTCTGCGCCAAGAGGAAACCGGTGAGCACCCGACCCGAGTGCCCGCGGTCGACGAGTCTGCCCGCCACCGCCGCGCACAGCGCTTGTGCGATTCCGTGGGTCGCGATCACCCCGCCCGCGGTCGCGTAGGACCCGTACTTGTCCGCGGCCGCCAGCAGCAGTGCCAGGCTGAGGACGGGGGTCGCGAGGCGGGTGAACACCAGTCCGAGGAGAATCCGCAGGGTACTCGGGTTTCGCATCAAGCGCATGTACGAGGCGAACATGATCCATTCACTCTAGTGGGGGAATCCCCGTCAGGCATCCGCGTCTAACTCGGTGCGGAACGCGCGGAAATGCGCCGTCAACGCGGCGGTGTCGGCGAGGTAGGCGATGAAGGTGAACCCGCTCTCCCGCAACAGGCGGGCATAGGCGGCGTCGCGCGCGAACGAGCCCGCGCTGCGGCCCGCCGCGCGGATCTCCCGCGCCGCTGTGCGCAAGGCCTCCCGCACAGCGGGGTGATCCAGGTCGCCTGGGTGCCCGACCGCCTGGGAGAGGTCGTAGATGCCCACGTAGACGATGTCCACACCGGCGACCCGACTGATCTCCGCCAGGTTGGCCACGCCGGTCGGCCCCTCGACCAGAACCCCGACCACCATGCGGTCGTTGGCGGTGGCGAGGCTGCTCGCCAGGTCTTCGTGGCTGAAGCCGTGGTTGCGGGTGTACGGGGCCAGCCCTCGGGTCCCCGCTGGGTGGTAGCGGGCGGCGGCGGCCACCGCACGGGCCTGTTCCGCCGATTCGATCTGCGGCACGAGCAGGCCCGCTGCGCCGGTTTCCAGGCAGCGCAGGATGTTCGCGGGATCGGCGGTCGACGAGCGCACCAAGGCGGTGACCCCTGCGGACTCGGCGGCCCGCACCATGTGCTCGACCGTCTCCGGTGACGCGACACCGTGCTCCATGTCGATGATCACGTAGTCCAAGCCGGAAGCCGCGGTGGCCTCCACCGCGCTCGCTGAGGGCAGCAGGCACCACGTGCCGTAGGCCGCTTCCCCAGCGTTCAGGGTCTCCTTGAGCCTGTTATCTGGCAGGGGCATCGCCGGTCTCCTCCGGGGTGTGGGCGGGTGAGCCGTGGAAGGGGTTCACCAGGTCCAGTTCAAATCCTTCGACGCGGGCCCGGTAGACGTCGCCAGGACCCATCACGGGCAGGGACCCGACCAGGGGTGGGTGACCGGTGAGGATGACATCGAACGGCTCAAGGGTGAACCAGTGGGAGAGCCTGCTGATCAGGACGTAGGGGTCCCAGAAGAAGTCGCTCGTCAAGCCGGTTGTCACGAGGCGGTCATTGAGGTGGCCACTGATTCTGCGGCCCTCGATCCGGTAGTCGGTATCGATGTAGGGACCGAGGGGGCAGAAGGTGTCCGCGCTCTTGGACCGCGCCAAGTGGTGGTCGCGGCCGTCAACGTTGTCCGCCGTCACGTCGTTGCCGATGGTCCAGCCGAACACGGCTTCGGTGGCCTGCTCGGGGGTGATCCCGCTGATCCGCCGTCCGATGACCGCGGCGAGCTCCGCCTCACCCCACACGACCGTCTCCGACTGGTACGGGGACACGATCGGGTCGCCCGGCCCGATCACACTCGTGGCGGCTTTGAGGAACACCATCGGCTCGCTGATCCCGGCGTACCGGTCGGTGGAACCGAGGTAGTTGGTCGCCGCGCCGACGACCTTGCCGGGCGGGCACGGGGCGATGAGGGGGAACTCGGCCGTGGTGCCCAGGCGCTCTCCGACCGTACCGCCCAGTGGCCGGTCGAGTTCGAACACCGAACCGTCCCGGTAGGCGACCCAACGGGGGCCGGTACCCGTTCTGATCCTGCCGACCTTCATCCGGTCGTTCCCCCCTCGGCCCCGGCATCCCCCAGGTCGGTGAAGTGGACGTAGGGCAGGCCCGCCGCGACTTCCCTGGCCTCCGCCGGGGTCACGTCCGTGAGCTTCTCCATCCGGCCGAAACCGTGCGCGACCACCACGGTCAGGTCCTTGCCGACCCGCTTCTTGTCCCTGGCGAGGTGGTGCAGCAAGGCCGCCCAGCGCAGCCGTGGCACCCGCTCGTCGGTGACGAGAGCGCGCGTCACGACCGCGACCTTCGCGACGAAATCCGAGGTGGCTCGACCGCGACCAGCCGAGAGCCGGTTGGCGAAGTCGACACCGATCGCCACGGCCAAACCGTGCGGTACCTCGAAGTTCGTCGCCGCTTCCAGCGCGTGTCCGAACTCGTGCCCGTAGTTGAGCAGCTGCCGCCGACCGCGGTCGAACTCGTCGTCCTCGATGTACGTGATCTTCGTGGCCAGACCCGCCTCGATCTGCCTGGCACAGGCGTCGGGGTCGGCCGCGAGCACAGCCTCGAGATCCGCGGCGTGGGCGGTGAACGCTTCTGGTCCGCTCATCACCGACACCTTGAGCAGTTCACCGCAGCCGCTGGCTCGTTCGACCCGCGTGAGGGTCGCCAGGACCTCGGGATCGACGAGCACCCGCCCCGGCCTGGCGAACACGCCGAGGATGTTCTTGCTGGTGAAGTGGTTCAGCGAGGTCTTGGCGCCGATGCAGCTGTCGCCCTGGGCGAGCAGGGTGGTCGGCAGGTACCACCAGTTGACCCCGCGGAGGAAGGTGTGGCAGGCGAAGCCCGCCGCGTCCTGGACGATGCCACCGCCGACCACGACGACCGTGGTGCTCCGGCGCACCCGGCGGTCGATGAACGCCTGGTAGAGCGCTTGCACCCCGTCGAGCGTCTTGGCGGTCTCGTGCGCGGTGAAAGGGATCACCCGACTCTCGTCGAGGAACCAGGGACTCCCGGGGTAGAGCCGCAGGACCCGACTGTCGGCCACGACGACGTGGTCGGGGCCGAGCTCGTCGAGGTACGACCGACTGGCCGCGGCCGAGGTGAGGACGCCCGCGTGCACGGTGACCGGGTAGTCGCCCAACGCCGACGACACGGTCAGGGTCGAAGGCGTCATAGGGTGACCACCGACTTCGCGCCCTCGTGCTGTGCGGCCAACTCGCGGAGGCGTTCCATCAACGCGTGGCCCAGCGCGAGGTGGATGTCCTCGGCTGGTCCGTAGTCGCCGATGCTGCCGGGGGTGTGCACGGTGAGCTGGGCGACCTTCGCCGCCTTGCCGCCGTCGAAGCCCGTCACCGCGACGGTGTGCGCGCCGTGTTCGTCGGCGTGCTTGAGCAGGTGCAGGATGTTGGGTGAATTGCCGCTGGCGGAGATCACGATGACGACATCGCCCGGGTTGAGCGTTTCCTGGGCCTCCTCGGTGAAGGCACCCTCGTAGCCGCGGTCGTTGGCGGCGGCCGTGGTGAAGGCGACGTTCTGGCCGAGGGCGAACACCCTGAGGCCTCGAGCGCGCGGGAACGCGTGGCGCAGGTCGGTGGCCCAGTGCGCGGCGGTGGCGGCGCTGCCGCCGTTACCCGCGACGTAGATGTCTCGACCTTCCCGGTGCGCGGCCAGGCACAGCCTGCTCAGCTCTTCCAACTTGTCCCACGACGCGGTCGTGACCAGCCGTCCGAGCCGGGCGCGGTAGCTGGTGATGGCGTCGGCGTGCCAGGCGCGACCGACCGCGGCGTCACCGCTCGCGAGAGCCGCGTCGTACACCCGTCCGACGAGCCGCATCACCGCGAGCGCGTCATCGGTGTCACACAGGTCCTGCTCGGCGCCGCCGCGCAAGACCGCGGCGAACGCGGCCAGTTCGCGCTCCCAGGAGTCGTCCCGGTCGTACTCGTACCGGGAGACCTCGGCGCCCGTGCTCCCGTTCCGACGCACGGTCAGGGTCTCCGCGGAGCCGTCGGCGGCGCGGTAGGACCGCGATCCGGTCACCAACCCGTCCAGGACCAACGAGCCTTCGCTGAAGGCGAGTTCGAGGCGGAACGTGTGCTGCCACTGGGTCGCCGAGGAGTGCAGCGACGCGACCACCCCGTCATCGGTGCGCAGCAGGGCGAAGACGTTGTCGTCAGCACCCGCCGACCAGTGCGGGGCACCCACCATGGCTTGGACCTCGGAGAAGTCGCCGCAGAACCGGGAGATCAGGTCCAGCAGGTGGATGCCCTGGTCGAGGAGGATGCCGCCACCGGAGATCGCGGGGTCGGCGCGCCAGCCGGAGAGCTCCGACTTGCCGTACACCCCCCGTGCGAAGATCAGTCTTCCCAGCTCACCGCCGTGGGCGAGAGCCAGCGCGGCGCGCACAGACCCGTGCTGGCGGTGGTTGAAGCCGAAGGCGAGTCGGCCTGGCGCGCCGCGCGCGGCGCGGGCCAGCGCCTCGGTCTCCAGGGTGGACCGCCCTGCGGGCTTCTCGCAGAAGACGTGCTTTCCCGCGGCCAGCGCATCTTCGACCACCACCCGGGTGACCTCGTTGGAGGTGCACACGAGCACGACATCGAGGGCGGGACCGCCCGCGAGCAACTGGCGGTGATCGGTGAACGCGGGTACGTCGGGTGGGTCCACAACGTCGCGGACGTCGCAGACGGCGACGAGTTCGTAGAGATCGGGCAGGGCACGCAGGGCGTCGGCTCGGCGGCGACCCGCCGAGCCCATCCCGACGATGGCAACGCGCAGTGGTGTGTTCATCGGTATCCGAGTCCGTCGATCAAGTGGTTCACGGCCTGGAGTTCCATGGCCGTCCGGGTTTCCGCGGTGAACGAGCCGATGTGCGGGGTGAGCACGATGTTGTCCACATCGGACAACGGGCCGCGGTAGGGTTCCTCGGCGAAGACGTCCAGGGCCGCACCACCGAGGTGGCCCGTGCGGCAGGCGCGCAGCAGCGCCGCCTCATCGACGAGGGAGCCGCGCGCGGTGTTGACGAGCAACGCGCCTCGCGGCATGAGAGCCAGTTCTCGTGCCCCCAACAACGGGCGGACCCCCGGGGCGGCGTGCAGCGACACGATGTCCGCGCGGGCCAGCAGGTCGTCGAGGGCGACCAGGGGCACGTCGTGCCCCCGAGCCCACACGGCGCTGCCCGCGTCGAGATCGGACGCCAGGAGGTCGCACCCGAAGGGGGCGAGCAAGCGGGCGACCGCCTGTCCGATGCGCCCCAGCCCCACGATGCCGACGGTCCGCTCGGCCAGCAGTCCGCCCCGAAGGCGTGGCCAGTCCCCGTTGTGGACGGCGGGGTTCACCAGGTGGATGCCGCGCAGGAGGGTGAGCAGCAGTCCGACTGTCAGTTCGGCCACGGCCTTGACGGGGGCATCCGGCGTGCGCAGCACCTGGATGCCGCGCGCCCGCGCGGCATCCAGGTCCACGTTGTCGGTGCCCGAACCGCACCGGGAGATGCAGCGCAGGCGCGGCAGTCTGGCCAGGACGTCAGCAGTCAACGGCTCGTTCCCGGCCAGGATCCCGTCGCAGTCGCGCGCCAAGTCGACCACCTCGGCGGCGGTAAGGGGACGACCGTGCGGGTTGACCCGCACCTCGATGCCGCGCTCGCCGAACGCGCCTGTGCCGTCGGGACCGAGGGAGAGGAAGCTGGACGGGGCGATGAGAACGCGGGCGGTCCTGCCGTTCGAGTGGTGGAGCGGTTCGCTCATGGCGGCTCCCATCAGTATCCTGCGGACTTGTCGACCCTGTTGAGCAGGGGTTCGCCGGTGAGATAGCGGGTGAAGTTCGCCACCAGCAAAGCCAGTTGCCTAGCCCAGTACCGCGGCGTGGTCGCCGAGACGTGCGGGGTCAGCAGCACGTTGGGTGCCGTCCACAGCGGGGAGTTCGGGTCGAGCGGCTCCTTGGCGACGACATCGAGTGCGGCACCGCGAAGTCGCGGGAGCGCTTCGAGCAACGCCACCTCGTCCAGGACCGCCCCGCGCGAGAGGTTCACCAGGACGGTCCCCGGCTGGAGCAGGGCGAGCTCGCGCCCGCCGATGAAACCCGTCGTGCGCGGGGTGTCCGGCAGGCAGATCACCACCGCCGTGCACGTGCTGAGCAATTCCCGCAGCCCATCCGGCCCGGTGACGACCCGCACGTGCGGGTGTGGGTCTTGCCCTTGATGCCTGCGCAGCGCGGTGACCCGCATGCCCAGGGCAGTGGCGCGGTTGGCCACCTGCTGTCCCAGCGCGCCGAACCCGACGACACCGAGGTGCGTGCCCTCCACCTCACCAATGCCGCGCAATTCGTCGAAAGGCGTGGGGTCCCAGCGAACCGCGGCCTGTCCCGCGACCGCGTAGTCCAGACCACGGGCGAAGTGGAACAACATCGCCATCGCCGTCTCCGCCATCGCCTGGGACTGCACCGTTCGTGAGTTGGTGAGGACCACCTGTGAGGTGATCATCTCCGGGAAGAGGCTGGCGCGGACACCAACCCCGGCCGAGTGGACCCAGCGCAACCTGGAGCCCGGCTCCGCCGTCGCCGCGAGGAAGGTCTCGCGGGCGATGCCGTACCCGATGTAGACCTCGGCACCGCGCACGGCGTCTACGGTCGCCGCACTGGCCCGGCCCCCGTCCCCCACGCCATTGGTGTCACCCCTGACGCACCGGACCGACCAGGGGGCGGGCAGCAGGTCCTCCAACGCCCGGACGGTGGCTTCCGGAACCCGCCACGCCGGACGGCGGTCCCACAGGTCCAAGACCGCAGTTCTGCCTACCGCGCTCACCCGAGTGCCGCGGACGTCACGGTGTCGATCGCCTTGCCGAGCGCGCCCACCATCTCCGTGAGCTCGTCGTCGGTGGCGGTCAGCGGCGGCATCAGGGGCGCGGTGTTGGACCCGACAGGTCGGATCACCAGCCCTTGCTCGCGGGCCTCGCGCACGACGCGGCGGACGATGTCGGCCTCGGGCGGGAAGGGTCGCCGCGTGGCCCGGTCCTCGACAAGCTCGAAGCCGATCATCAGCCCGGCCTGCCGGACGTCGCCGACCGTGGCGAGCTCGCCGACGGGTCCGGCGAGCCGCGACAGCTGTGCCGTGGTGGCGCTCACCCGCTCGCCGAACCCGGGAGCGAGGTACTGCCGCATCGCGGCCACACCGGCGGCGCAGGCCAGCGGCGAGCCGCCGAAGGTGAAGCCATGCGGCAGCGAGCTGCCGCCGAAGAACTCCCCGAGCGCGTCGAAGACGTCGTCACCGACCACCACGCCACCCAGCGGCAGGTAGCCGCCGCTGGAGGCCTTCCCGAAGGTGAGCAGGTCAGGAACCACCCCCTCGTGCTCGATGGCGAACAGCTTGCCGGTGCGCCAGAATCCGGTCGCCACCTCGTCGACGATGAGCGGTACACCCCGGGCGTCGCAGATCTCGCGGACGAGCCGCAGGTAGCCCTCGGGCGGGGTGATGATCCCCCCTGCGCCCTGCACCGGTTCGACGAGAACGGCCGCCACGCGGGCGGCGGGCGAGGACGCGAGGACGCGGGTGATCACCCTGTCGATGTCCTCGGCACACGCTTTCGCGACCCGTGCCGCGTCCGGTGCCTCCGGGTGGCGGTAGAGGTAGGGGGACGCGGCGGCGTGGAAGTTGGACAGCAGCGGTTCGAACAACGCGCGGTTGTCCGCCATGCCCATCGCGCTCAGCGCACCGAGCGAGACCCCGTGGTAGGCCTTCTCCAAGTGGACGATGTGCGGCACCGTCTCGCGGCCGTGGCGCGCGCGGGAGAGCGCCATGGCCAGCTTGAGCGCGGTTTCCACCGCTTCCGATCCGCCGCTGACCAGGTGGACCCGGTTGAGGCTCGCGGGCAACGCCGAGGTCAACAGCTGCGCGTAGTCCACGGCGGGTTCGTGGGCGAGCCCGAAGAGGGTGGTGTAGTCGACGTGGTCGAGCTGGTCGCGGATGGCGTTCTTGATGTCCTGGTTGTCGTGGCCGAGGTTGATGTTCCACAGCGAGGCCACGCCGTCGAGGTAGGACTTTCCGTCCGCATCGGTCAGGCGGGCGCCCATCGCCTTGACGATCAGCGGCGGCGGGGCCGCAGCCATGGCGGTGAACGGGTGTATCAGGGGATAAGTGGTCACGCCGCTACTCCGCATCGTCGAGGATGTCCTGTCGCGCCAGTCGCCACCGTGGTCGGGCTCCACCGCGAGGTGGACCGGGAGTGCACTCCCGTGTTGTGGCAACGCGATGAGGTTGGCAGGCGCCGCTACCCGGACACACCTTGTCCGCTACTCCCCGTCAGACCGCACCGCGTGGGGTCCACCAACCACGGCACGTTCCCGAGTTCACCCAGCGCGGGCGCGGACTCCGGCCGCAGCGGGGTCCCCGCGCTCGCGGAACACGGCGGCGAGGGCGTGCGCGCACGCCGCTTGGCGCGCGGTCTCCCCCACCGCCGCCGCCGCGGCGCCTTCGAGAACCTCCACCGCGCCGGAGCCGAAGTTGTGGATCTTGAACACCGGGTGCAGCACACAGGCGAACTGCCAGGCGTGTGCGTTCGAGCCGCGATCGATGGCTGCCCGCGCCGCGGCCAGCAGGTTCCGGTACTCCAGCCGCAGCCGGTCCATCCGCGACTCCTCGGATGGGGCGGCGGGCAATTCCGCGGGCGGGCGGACGAGCGGCGCTCCCTCGAAGATCGGATTCCGCAGGTCAGCCGACCAGGTGTGTGCGGCCCACAGGTAGTAGTCGAGCAAGCGGGCCTCCGCCTCGCGGATCGCCTCCGCGGGCTCCAGGCGGTCCAGTTGGTGACGCGCGCAGTCGCGGACGAGGTCGTGCAGGTAGAACCGACCAGCGGTGTCCTGTTTCACCAGGTTGTCGTCGAGCAGGCGTTCCATGTGCGCGTCAACGGCGGGCGCGGCCAGCCCGGCGAGCGCGGCCACCGCGTGCAGGTCGAAGTCGGTCCCGGGGTGCAGGCCGAGTAGGCGGAACAGCCTGGACTGTTCCGCGGTCAAGTAGCGGCAGGACATCTCCAGCACGGCCAGCACGCTTCGGTCGTCGACCGCGAGCAGCCTGGCTCGTCGAGTGTGGTCGCTGAGCCGTTCGACCAGGTCGGCGATCCGCCACCCCGCTCGATCCCGCAACCGGGCAGCGGCGATGCGGATGGCGAGCGGTAGTCGACCGCACAAGTCCACCACCTCAGCCAACGCCGCCTCCTGCCCGGCCACCCGGCCGGGCCCGACGACGGCGGTGAACAGCGCGATCGCGTCGACCGCGGGGAGCACGTCCAGTGGCACTGGACTAGCACCCTCCAGCGCGGTCAGCTTGCGCCTGCTGGTCACCAACACCAGTGGCCCCGCGGTACCCGGCAGCAGCGGCCGGACGTGCGCGGCGTCCACGGCGTTGTCCAGCACGAGCAGCACCCGTTTGCCCGCGAGTCTCGACCGCCAGAGCGCGCTGCGCCGCTCCAACGACGCCGGGACCATTTCCGGTGGAACCCCGCTGTCGCGCAACAAGGTGTCCAACACCTGTTCGGGGGTAGCGGGGTCCATGCCCCTGGTGAAGCCGTGCAGGTCGATGAAGTACTGACCGTCCGGGTAGTCGTCGATCAGCCCGTGGGCCAAGTGGATCGCCAGGGCCGTCTTCCCGACGCCGCCCATGCCCGCGATCACCGAGATGGCCACCGCGGTGGTGCGCCCGGATTTCGCCTGATCAAGCAGATCGCGCATTTCCACCGAGCGCCCGGCAAAGTCACTGGCGTCGCGGGGGAGGTAAGAGCGGGCCCGTTGCGCGGCGTCCACCTCGACCGAGAGCACCGGGGCCGGAATATCCGACGAAGCGTCATCGGCGAGAATCGCCGCATGTGTCTCGCGCAATAGGGGGCCCGGGTCCAATCCGAGTTCGTCGGCCAACGAGCGTCGTGCGTCTTCGTAGACCGCCAACGCCTCAATCTGTCGCCCGGAACGGTGCAACGCGAGCATTAGTGCCGAACGCAGCGCTTCGCGCAGCGGGTACTCACCAACCCATTGTCGCAGTTCACCGACGATTGTGGCCGACTCGCCCAACCGCAGCCTCCAACCGGCGAGTTCTTCTACGGCGACGAGCCGCTGCTCATGCAGTTGAGCCGCGACATTGCCGATCACATCACCGCCCAACCCCGGGAGCACATCGCCGCGCCACAGCACCACAGCACCGCCGAGCAAATCAATGGCGGCGGCCAATCGACCCACCTTGGCGGCTTCCCTGGCTTCGGCCAACGCGGTCTGGAACCGGAACGCGTCCACGTCCGACTCATCGATCTCTATGCGGTAGCCCACGTCGTTCCACGTGATCGCCGTCGGCCCCAGTGCGCGGCGGAGGGCCCCCACGGCATTGTGCAGTTGCTGCCGAGCCGAACGCGGCGGCCTGTCCCACAACAGGTCGACCAACCTGTCGACGGGAACCACCTGCCTGGGACTGAGCAGTAGTATCGCGAGTAAGCGTTGCTGCCGGATCCCACCCACGTGGACAGGAACTCCGTCGCGGTCCACTTCCAATGAACCGAGTATGCGAAAGAACATGCTGTACCCCCCAGGGTCACGATACCGACGACAGTTCTCGATCGAGCCGTTGAGAGCACGGCCGGACCACTGCCGGTATTAGCCACTGGATCGTAGCAATGGGCGACCGAGCCCACCGAACGGGTAACGGCATTCGCCGAGGTAGGCGTATCGCACCTACAGCCAAGTTGCCGATTCGCACCAACAAACGGACATGCATCTAGCAGAGATGAACACCGAGGTCAAGACCCGATCGTGTAGTGATCAACTCGACAGCGCGCGGTAAACTTAATGCGAACCACACGCGAGGGAGTCATCGGCACTACGAAACGCCAGAAAGCGGAGCCGTAGCACGTTCGTTTGCGCCATTGACACCGAAAAGGTGGTCAGCGCGGGTAGAGCTTGAGGACCTTGCCTTCGAGGTTGGCCAGGAGGTAGGCGCCGCTGTATTCGTCGGCTAGGTAGAGCTTGAAGGCGGGCACGTGGTCGATGAGGCCGGTGTCGATGATGATGTAGCGCATGGTGGGTTTGGGCACGCCGAGGTCTTTGGCGGCTCGGTCCCAGAGGGCGGGCAGGGCGTCCCAGTTGACCTTGTTCAGGTCCACCACCGCGCGGTCGGCGTCCACTGTGTCCGCTCCCCTGCGGCTGGCTTTGCCGTTGCGGTACTCGAAGTCGTCGAAGCCGTTCTTCACGGCTGTGGTGGGGGCGGTGGCCATGGCGTACGTGGCATAGATGGTCATGTCGGAGACCTTGGTGCCGCCCATGACTTCGCTCATCGCGGTGACCACCGAGCGCGCGCCCGCCGGGGTGAGCAGGTCCTCGACCGCTGGTGCCGTCGTGGTCTTGGGGGGCGCTGCGGTGGCCTTGGTCGTGGCCTTGATCGGCGGGGTGGCGGTCTGCTGGCCACTGGTCGCGGGGACGTCGGTGCCCGGGCTGTCGGCGGCGGTGTTGCCGGGGTCTTCGCTGGAGGTCAGGTAGCTGGTGAGCAGGACGGCGAGGGTGACGACCAGCGCGACCGCGACCAGGGACACCGCGATGGCCCCCGTGCGCTTGCGCGTCGGCGGCACCTGGTTCGGCCTGGACGAGGGGTCGCCCTGCCAGTACGGGGGGTACTGCTGCTTCCACGGCCCGGTGGACACGGCGGGGCCGGTCGGGCTGGGGAGCGCGGCGAAGGCGGGACCGGCGGGGGTCGGCGGGGCGGCGAACGCCGGGCCCGCGGGCGTGGGTGGGCCGAAGGGCAGTTGGCCGCCGTGTTCGGCGGCGGCGAGCATCCGGTCGAGGACCTCGGGCGTCGGGCGGTTGCCGGGGTCCGACACGAGGACCGCGCTCAGCGCGGCGCCGAGCGGACCCGCGCGCCGCGGCGGGGGCACCGGCTCGGTCATGACCGCGGCGAGGGTGGCCATCGTGGTGGCGCGGCGCAGCGGGTGGTAGCCCTCGACGGCGACGTAGAGCAGCATCGCCAGCGACCACAGGTCCGAGGCGGTCTTGGTCTCGTCGCCGAGCAGCCGCTCCGGGGCGATGTACTCGGGGGAGCCGATCACCTCGCCGGTCGCGGTGAGCTGGCCGGAGTCGTGCAGGGCGGCGATGCCGAAGTCGGTGAGCACGGCGCTGCCGTCCTGGCGCAGCAGCACGTTGCCCGGTTTGACGTCGCGGTGCAGGATGCCCGCGCCGTGGGCGGCGCGCAGCGCCCGCAGCACGTCGCGGCCGATCCGGGCCGCCTCGGCCGGGGCGAGGGTGCCCTGCCGCAGCCTCGAGTCCAGCGACACGCCCTGGACCAGCTCCATGACGATCCACGGGTACGGCGTGTTGTCCTCGATGATCTGGTAGATCGACACGACGTTCGGGTGCTGCAGCCGCGCCAGCGCGCGGGACTCGCGCAGCACCCGCTCCCGCTGCTGGGCCGCCAGCGCCGGGTTGTGCTCGAAGAGCGCGGCGTCGGCCGGGCGCACCTCCTTGATGGCGACCTCGCGCTGCAGGCCCACGTCGCGGGCCCGCCACACCGTCCCCATGCCGCCGCTACCCAGCGGCTCCAGCAGTTCGAACCGGCCGCCCACCACACGCCCGGTTTGCTCTCCCTCAGACACCGCGCAACGCTAGCAACCGCGCCCGCACCCGCAGCAGGCCGACCTGCGGTCATTCGCACTGGCGAACGAGCTGAATCGATTGCGTGGCCGCGGAACAGGCCGGGGGCACCGGCCTGTTCCGCCGCGGTTGACTTAGGACTCGCCGCTGATCTTGGCCGAGCCGATGGAGGCCGCGGTGATGGCCCTGGCCGCGGTCTGGGTGGACGAGCTCGAGGTGAGGGTGGTCAGGGACGCCTTGTTGAGGGCGTGGACGACGAACTCGTAGGTGTTCACCGTCGAGGGCGAACACGGCCCCTGGTAGCCGTAGAGGCTGGCGCTGCCCCGGTAGTAGATCTGCCGGGATCCCGACGGGACCGGGGGCTGGTAGGAGTGCTGGACGTTCTGCGGCAGGGACGTCGCGCTCACCGGGATGTCGTAGATGACCCAGTGGATGAGGTTGGCGTTGTCGAGGTCGCGCATGACGATCGCGTAGCTCTTGGCCGCAGTGGGGGCACCGGACCAGGCCAGGGGCGGCGACTCGTTCTTCTTGGCGGGGTCGTTGCCGCCGCCGCTGGTGCACTCGTGGACCTTGGGGATGAGCCCGCCGTTGGTGAAGGCGGAACTGGACAGGGCGAACGCCGCGGGTGCGGCCGCGGCGGGTGACAGCCCCACGGCCCAGATGGCGAGCGCGGCGCACAGCACGATACGTGTGGTTCTCACTAGAGCTCCCGAGGAGACTTGTGGTTCATCGGTACACGTGCCGGGGCCTCCAGCGTAAGCCCCTCGGCCACACCCCACACCACACGGGAAATGCGCATCGCGGTCGAACTTCTCGATCCCAGAACAAAACGCGAGTGCCCGCCGGGGGTGAACCCGGCGGGCACTCGGGGAGAGCGGACTAGAACTGGGCCGTGGGCGGGAAAGTCGAGGCGGCTGCGGCGATCGCGGCCGCGACGACGGTGTAGTAGGTGTCGTTGGGTTGGCCCCCGGTGAGGTATCCGGAGCTGATCAGGTTGGGGTTGCCGGAATCGGCGACCGTGCCTGCGATGTCGATGACCTCGTCGGCGCCCTGGTCGGTGAAGTTGTTCAGCAGATCGGTGTTGACCTGCTGGCGGATGACCTCGCGCGGGTCGTTCGCGGCCAGGCCCAGTGCCGGGATGGTGGCCACGATGACGTGGTTGAGGCTGCCGTCGGTGCGCCGGACGTTGCGCAGCGCCTCGGCGTTGGCCTGGTGCATCACCTGGCGGAACCCGGCCAGGATGTCGTTCTTGCTCCGCCCCGCCAGCACGTCGTTGGCGCCCAGGGCGACGACGACGGTGCGCAGGTTGGGCTCACCGTAGACGTGCCGGTTGAGGCTCGTGGCCGCCTCGGTGAGCGACTGCGACGAGATGCCCGCGCGGGGACCGGTCACGGCGTTGCCCAGGTACAGGATGCCGACGTCGGTCGCGGTCGCGGCGCCCTGGAACAGCGACACCTCGCTGATGGACCCGTTGAAGTACCCGGACACCGCGCCACCGGCGGACTTCCCGGCGCCGATCACGAACGGCCCGGCACCGTCGACGACCACCCTGGGCCCGAACGCGACCTGGGCGCCGTTGACGTAGAGCCTCATCTCCCTGGTGGCGGCGTCGTAGGTGCCGACGAGGTGGGTCCAGGTGTTGAGCGCCGGGGCCGGTCCGACGACGAGCGCGGAAGCCCCGCCCGCCGGGTTGGTCAGCGCCCATGCGTTGTGCGGCTTGGAGTACAGCAGCTGCAGCGACCCGGTCGTGCTGTCGCCGCGGCTGAAGATCGTGGCCGACACCGCGGTCGACTCCAGCTTGGCCCACGCCGAGATGGTGTAGCTCTCGGTGGTCTTGATCGGGGTGCCGGAGATCGTGGCGTGACCGGTGCTGCCGTCGAAGTCCACCGCGCCACCGCGTTCGGTGGTGCGGGCGCTGGTCCCGACCAGCGTCCCGGTGAAGGAGCCGCTCGGGTCGTTGAGCGCGGTGCCGCTCGGCTCGTTCATCTGCCAGGTCGCCGTGGCGGCCAGACCGGCCCGGGAGGCGTTGACGATGCTGCCGGGCAACGGCATCCCGGCCGTGTCCAGCGCCCCGGGCAGCCGGTCCACCCAGGTCTTGTTGTGACCCGCGCTGATGTCGGTGCCCGCCGCGGCGGACTGCTGGTCGCCGAGGACGACGACGGTGCCGAGCGAGTTGTCCGATGTGGACACCTGGAGGCCGGACACCAGGTAGCTGCCGGTGGCCGCCGTCGCGAACCCGGTGCCGGACGCGGTGGCCGTGAGGTCACCGGAGCCGATGCGCACCGGCGCGGAAGGCCGCGAGTGCACCGGAACCCGGGTCAGCGCCGCCGAGTGGTACGCGCTGAAGACGAGGTTCCCGGTTCCGCCGGAGGGGAAGGCGACCGCGTCGCTGGTCACCTCACCGCCCGCGGGGATGGTCACCGACGCGCTCCCTCCGAAGAGGACAGCGGCGGGGGTGGCGACCGAGTCGACCCCGGTCCCCTGCTGGGCGCCAACGGACACCTTGTTCACGGTGACCGCACTGGTGTTGAGCGAGTTCGACAGGGTGACACGGACCTGCGACCCGGTCAGGCTCGGGTGCACGACGGTGCGCACCGTCTGGTTGGCGAAGCCGACGCCGCCCGGCGGGACGGACGTGGTGTCCGGCTGCGCCGACCAGGCACCCAGCCACCCGGCCTGCACCGGGCGCGGCGCCATGGCCAGCACGTGCAGCGCCGGGCCGCCGGTGCACCCCGGCACGAACGGCGTGCCGTAGTTGGGCAGGGTGACCGACTTCAGCGTCTTGGTCGGGTCGGTCGGGACGAAGATCGTGTACAGCCTCGGCTGCCCGCTGGTGGCGACCGCGGTGCCCAGGTTGAAGTGCGGCAGCACGACGTGCGCCGACTCCTTGGGGCCGAGGAACCAGTCCGGCACGGTCGGGAACTGCGGCCGGTCGACGGTGTTGTCCAGGTAGGTCACCGCACCGGAGCGCTGCGGGACCGAGTAGCAGGTGTCGACCACGAGCAGGCCGACCGCGCTGGCCTTGACCTGCTGCGCGACCGGCAGCGGGATCGTCTGGCCGTGGGCGATGACGTTGTCGTTGCCGTCGGCGCGGTGCGCTGGCATGACGAACGTCGCGCCGTCCACGGTGAACAAGGAACCGGGGGCCAAGCCCGCGGCGGCCATCGTCTGCGCGGAGATCGAAGCGGCGCCGTTGGTGTCGAGGTCGGCGGCGGTGCCCTCGGGGGCGATGCCGTTGTTGTTCATCGCCGAGGTGAAGTCCACCGCGGTCGCGGCGGCGAAGGCCACCGCGCCGAAGTAGTCGACGCCGACCTTGTAGCCGGTGGACGAGGCGTGCTTGCCAGCCACGGTGATCTTGAGCTTGTGCGTGCCAGCGGCCAGGTGCGCGCCGCCGAGCGGCACGTACGCGGTGCCCGCGGTGGCCTGGTAGCCGTCCCACGGCGTGTCATCGGTCTTGCCGAGCACGACGTCGTCGAGCTTGATGGTCACCTTGCCCTGCTGCGGGCCCTTGGCGAGGTTGATGCCCACTGCGTAGTCGGCCTCGACCGGGATCTTGAACGCCAGGTCGACCGACGCGCCGTTGGCGGTCGCGTCGAAGCCGAGCTGCGCGCCCTCGGACCAGTAGGCGCCGCCGCCCGCCTGGTTCTGCCTGGCCACGGTCATCGACTGGCCGGGGGGCTGGGTCGGGGTGACCTGGCTGGGCTGCTCGGCCTCGAACCGGCCGGTCGGGGTGAGCAGCAGGTAGTCGACGCCCGCGTGGTAGCGCTGACCGGTGGTGAAGCCGTTGGTCCCGGTGACGGTCACCGTCAGCGTGTGCGCGCCCGCGGTCAGCCGTCTGCTGCCCAGCGGGACGTGGCGGGTCCGCACGACCCACTCGAACAGCTCGAACGAGCCGACCGGGCCGTTGAGCGAGGGCTGTCCGACGGCTTGCCCGTCGATCGCGTACGACACCTGCCCGTAGTCCATGGACCGGGTGACACCGAGGCCGAGGTCGTAGTCCTGCTCGGCGCCGACGGTGAAGCCCAGGGTGAACGACTGGTTGGCCGCGGTGCCGTAGAAGTGCACCTGGGCGCCGTTGGACCAGGTCACGCCGCAGCAGCTGGACTGGTTGACGATGGTCACGCCCTGCCCGCCTGGCTGCGAGACGGTCATCGACTCGGCCTCGAGCTTGGTCGGCGAGAGCAGCGTCGACGGCGCGACGTAGAACTCGTACGCCTGGGTCTCCGCCGAGAGCTTGTGCGAGCGGTCGAAGCTGCGCACGTGCAGGGTGTGGTAGCCGGGCGAGAGGCCCACGGGGATGCGGATGGTCGCCGACGACCCGGAGACCCAGCCGCCGGTGAGGCCGAAGACCTTGTCGAAGTCGCAGTCGGTCGGGCCGGGCAGGACCTCGGTGCCCGGGCCGTTGAAGGTGTAGGTGAAGCCCTCGACCTCGCCGCCGGCGCTACCGGGGTCGCTCACCGAGATCGACCCGGGGGCGTTGGTCGGGGCACCCCAGGCACCCTTGGGGTAGTCGGGGCTCGGCTTGACCACCGGGGTCAGCAGCGGTGTCGACCGGACGTTGAAGTCCAAGACCGGCGAGTAGTCCGGTCCCCACAGGTTGCGGCCGGGGTCGCCGGGGTACTGGCTGAGCGCACCGACCCGGTAGCGGTAGTCGCCGTCGGGCAGGGTGGGGGTGGTCCAGGTCCCCGTCGTCCCCGAGGCGATCACCACGGCGTTGTTGGAGTTCGCCACCAGTGCGTTGGTGATGCGGTTGAAGATCTCGTAGCGCAGGATCACCGGCAGCGTCGGGTTGTTGTTGTCGGTCGCCGTGGCCTGCAGGGTCGGGGTCTGGGTGGCCACCGTCGCGCTGTAGGGCCAGCACTGACCGGCAGCGGGGATGACCAGGCCGCCCGGCTGGTTGGGGCGGTAGCTGAACTCGGCGACCAGCTTCGGCGCCGCGGCACCGGCAGTGGCGAACTTCTTCCACTGCAGCTGCTGGTTCTCGTCCTGGGCGGCGAGGGCCACGGTGATGTCGTTCCAGCCGCCGTTGGCCGCGGTCTGCACGAAGTCCTTGACCGGGGCCGCGTCGAACACGACGCCACCGGCACCGCCGCACTGGTCGCCCGCGCCGGAGGACTTGGTGTCCAGCAGGGCGGTCAGACCGGGGTTGTTCCAGGTCATGCCGGAGAAGATCGGACCGGTGCTCCACAAGCGAACCGGCTCGGCGGTGCACAGGTGCGCGCCGTGGGTCTGGGTGGTGTACACCCCAGCGGTCCAGACCACCGCGGCCCAGCCGGAGCGGGGCTTGATGGGCTCGGTGTTCAAGCGGAAGTACGACCGCGCGGTGGTCAGCGCGCCGCACGCGCCGCCGCCGTTGTAGCAGCGGCCGACCTGGGCGTCCATGTTGGCGTTGAAGTAGCTGTAGCCGTTCGCGGTCGTCTCGCCCCACGCGAGCTGGTTGCCGGTCAGCGAGGGGTCCACGTAGACCGGGTACTTCACGCCCGCGCGGGTCAGCGCCGCGGTGTCGGGGACCACGGTGACCTCGGCGCCACGCACGGCTTTCTTGCCCGCCGCGGCGGGCTGCTCGACGGCGATCTCGCGGGCGGTGACGGCGACCTTGTCCACCCGGGCTGCCTTGGGGTCCGCCGCGGTCGGGGCCGGGTCGGTCGCCTTGGGACGCGCGGAGTCCCACATGGTCGGCGTGGAGCCGGAGAACACGGCCTTGCCGTCGGCGTCGACGGCCGATAGCGCACCGTCCACACCGGTGCGCACGGACAGGCCGGTGGACCTGGCGGTGACCTTCACCTGGCGCAGCGCCGGGTTGGCGGCGGCCTCGGCGTTGTGCACCACGAGGACCTGCTGGTAGCTCAGCGGGGAGGCGGTCAGGACGAGGTCGACCCCGGGCAGCACCTCCGGGTAGGTCGCGGTGGAACCCTCGACCCTCGGCGCGGGCAGCGGGGTCGACCAGTGCAGCGCGACCTGGCCCTGGGGGGACTTCAGGGTGACGTACGGCGCGGTGCCGCCACCGGAGAACGAGACGTCGAGCGGGGCGGCCGCGGGGGTCAGGGTCCCGTCGGCGGCCGCGCGCAGCGCGGCGTCCACGGGCTGCCACTTGCCGCCGCGCTTGACCCGCTGCGGGGCGGCGCTGGACTCGTAGACGAACCGGCCGTCCGGTTTCACCAGGACCTGGCTGGTCTCGGTGGTCGCGTCGGCCACCGCGACGGGCTGGCCGGTGGCTTTGGCCTTGGCGAAGGCGTCCTGCTCCGCGCCGGTCAACGCGCTCTTCTCGGCGGGCGCGGGCTTCGCGGACGGCGCCGCGGTGGCGGTCGTGGTGAGACCGGTCACCGCGAGGGCGGCGACCAGCAGGACCTGCCCGGTCCGCGCGGCGGCGCGGACGAACAGATCTCGAGTGGGCGTGCGAGAACTTCGGCGCATGTGAAACCCCCAGGAATCGGCGCGGACAACGGGACCATAGCTGCCGGATCCGCGCCGGGGAAGTGCCTGGCGAAGTTTTGGCCGTCGAGGGTTCTCCGGCTGTTGACGATCGTCTGGAGACCATGTTTCCCCTGCTCATGGCCTACATCGCCGAACGCGCACCCGCACCGCTACGCCGAACGTCCTACACGGCGGACGCCTGAATG
This sequence comes from Actinokineospora baliensis, assembly GCF_016907695.1. Lineage (NCBI taxonomy): Bacteria > Bacillati > Actinomycetota > Actinomycetes > Pseudonocardiales > Pseudonocardiaceae > Actinokineospora > Actinokineospora baliensis. Next base: position 6,439,185 of record NZ_JAFBCK010000001.1, read on the forward strand.
CCGCCTTTATCACAATGTTCATCGCACCCACAGCGGCAATTCCGACTCGCCGATCACCAGCCGTTCTCGGGTCTGCCAATTCGCAACACGGTATTCCGGGATATCGCTTGTCGGCAACACGCGAGCGGGCGGACACCAAGGTCCCCGGTGCGCGGGACCTAGCTCCCTGGTCGGCGGGGCGGCGCGGGCGAACCCTGGGGTGACTGGCGAAAGAGGACGGTGCGATGGCCGCGGTGTTCCCGGACGACGAGACGATGATGACCGCCCTGCGGTTGGCGTGCTGCGCGCCGTCGGTGCACAACACCCAGCCGTGGCGGTGGCGGGTGGGGCCGTCGTCGGTCCACCTGCACGCCGACCCGACCCGGCGGTTGCCCGCGACCGACCCGGACGGCCGGGACCTGGTGATCAGCTGCGGCGCGGCGCTGCACCACCTGGTCACCGCGTTGGCCGCGTTCGGGTGGCGGTCGCGGGTGCACCGCGCGCCCGACCCCGCTGATCCCACGCGACTGGCCACAGTGGAACTCGCGTACGCGGCACCGGTCCACGCGGATGTCCTTGCCGCATCGGCCATCACGCGCAGGCGCAGCGACCGGCGCGCCTACGCGGACTGGCCGGTGGGCGACGCGCAGTTGCGCGAGCTGATCCGCGCGGCGGCGGAATCGGGCGTGCGGGCGCGGGTGGTGACAGGCCCCGCGCTGTCGCGGCTCGCCGAGTTGACCAAGCTGGCGGATTCGCCCGCTCGACGCGATGAGTTGGCGCGGTGGTCGGGCAGGCGCGCTGGGTCCCCCGACGGCGTCCCGGCGGCGAACGCGACTCGCGAGGTCCGGTACGGCGACCTGATCATGCGGCGGTTCTCCTCCCCCGGGCTGCCGTCGCCGCCCGGGGGCCCGGGGACACTTCTGTTGCTGGGGACGGAATCCGACGATGTCGGGTCGAGGTTGCGCGCGGGTGAGGCCACCAGCGCGTTGTCGTTGGCGGCGACGGCGCTACGGCTCGCGTCGTGCCCGATCACGCGGTCGCTGGAGACAGCCGAGTCGCGGGAACGGGTGCGCGTCGAGGTGCTGGGGGAAGAACTGGTGCCGCAGGTGGTGTTCCGGGTCGGCAGGCCCGCGGCGGGGGCGGGTGCGGTGCCGCGGACGCCGCGCCGACCACTGGCCGAGGTGCTCGACCCGAGCTGAAGTGCCCGGCCGGGGTCAGCGGACCACGGCGACCGGGCACGGACTGTGCCGGATCAGGGCCTGGCTGGTCGACCCGAGGAGCAGTCCGGCGAAACCGCCCCTGCCCCGGGACCCGACCACCACCAGTTCGGCGTCCGCCGCCTGCTCGATCAGCAGCCGGGTGGGGCGGGACCGGGCGACGACCAGGTCGACCGGGACGTCGGGGAACTTGGTGCGCCAGGGGTGCACGCGGTCGGCGAGCAGGTCACTGGCCTGTGTGGACAGTTGACCCCAGTCGAGTGCCGCGTACCCGGCAGTGTGCGCGGCGTCGAGGACGGTGTCGCTCCACGCGTGGGTGGCGACGACGGTGCGGTCCCCGCCCGCCGCGTACTCGAAGGCGAACGTGAGGACGGCGTCATCGGTCGGTCCACCGTCGATGCCGACGACGATGCGCGGCGCCCGAGTTTCGCCGCGCACCACCACGACCGGGCAGGCGCCGTGGGCCGACAGCGCCACGGCGGTTGAACCGAGCAGCATGCCGGAGAAGCCACCGAGCCCGCGTGAGCCGAGCACCAGCAGCGCGGCTTCCTCGCTCGCCACGCGCAGTTCGGCCACTACATCGCCCTCGATCGCGGCGGTGCGCACAACCAGGTCCGGCACGACCGCGGCGCGGGCGTCGGCGAGGGTGGTGTGGGCTTGGTCCCGCAACCCCGCCAGCAACTGGGGGCCGGTGGCCGCCGACTCCGGGAAACCGGTGATGGGCCACGGGTAGACGGTGACGATCCGCAGCCAGGTGTTCCTGCGCCGGGCCTCGGCCGCCGCCCAGACCACCGCTTCCCGCGCGGACTCGGATCCGTCGACGGCGACCAAGACGGGGTGGTTCATACCGCACTCCTGTTCACTGTGGACGATGACGTGCGTCAACCCGACGCTAGCGGCGCGGGTGCGGTGGGCGCCGCCGTCCGAGGTCCCAGTCCGACCGGGACCTTGGGCCGGTCTACTCGCGGACGCGGTGCAGGAAGCCCGCCAGGTTGGCGGTGGTGCGGTCGACCTTCTCGGCCAGGGTGAGGGATTCGTGCAGGCGGCCGCCGGGTTCGGTCTGCTTCTTGCCGCGCAGGTAGAGGGAGCAGGCGAGGTCGGTGCAGATGTAGGTGCCGACGGAACTGGCGGATTGGGGGGACTTGCGGGCGGTCATGAGGGAGACGCCCGCGCCGGGGTGGGTGGTCAGGCACAGCGAGCACATGCTCCGCCGGACCGCGTTCGCCTGCGGCGCCACGCGCAGGGCCACGCCGACGAGCTCACCGCCGGACTCGGCGACGAGGTAGGCGCGCTCACGGGAGGCGGGGTCGCGCCAACCCAGGAAGTCGAGGTCCGGCCAGGGCCGTTCGGCCAGGTCGCGCGGGACGGCCAGGCGCTTGGCCTCGCCCTTGGTGCAGTTGACGAAGCAGCCGCGGAGGGCGTTCTCGGTTATCGGCAGCATAGGTAGTATCCTAATACTCCTAGGCAACTGATTAACCGACTTAGGTGGAGAGCGCATGGCGCGAGCCGGGGTGACGGTCGAGCGGCTGACGGTGGCGGCGGCGGACCTGGCCGACGAGGTCAGCCTGGAGAACGTGACCGTCTCCACCCTGGCGCGGCGGTTCGGGGTGCGCGACGCGAGCCTGTACTCGCACATCAAGAACGCCCGCGACCTGCGGACGAAGGTCGCCGTGCTGGCGTTGACCGAGCTCGCCGACCGGGTGGCGGAGGCGTTGGCGGGCCGGTCGGGCAAGGACGCCCTGATCGCCTTCGGCACCGCCTACCGCGACTACGCCCTGAACCACCCCGGCCGCTACGCCGCCGCCCAACTCGACCTGCCCGACGAGCCCGCCGCAGTCGCCGCCGGGACCAGGCACTCCACCATGACCCGAGCCCTCCTGCGCGGCTACCCCCTCCCCGAACCCACCCAAACCGACGCGATCCGCCTCCTCCACAGCACCTTCCACGGCTACGCCACCCTCGAAGCCAGCGGCCGCTTCCGCCACACCCCCCGCGCCACGGACGCGTCGTGGACCGCCACCCTCACCGCCCTCGACACCCTCCTGCGCAACTGGCCCACGCAGGGGTAGGCCCGACCCGGCGGGAGTGGCTAGGGGAAGGGGTGTGCGGGGGCGGCGTTGAGGGCGGCGGCGATCCGGGTCCAGAGGCCGCGGAGGTCTTGGGGGGTCGCGGGGTCTGCGGCGTAGTGGTCGGCGTGGGCGAGCACGTCCTGGAGCTGCTCGGGGGTGAAGATCGGGAAGAACTCCCACCTGTCTTCGGTGTTGTCGGCGGTGGGGATGGCGGAGTCACGGCGGTGGTGGAGTTCTCGGGTGATGAGGGTGAGCCTGAGGGCGTACTCGCGGAGGGTGAGGTCAGCCCGCGGTTGGTCGGCGAACCCGGCCAGGAGCGCGGTCAGCCAGTCGTAGTCTTGGACCGCGAGGGTGATGGTGTAGCTGAACCGCAGGGTGCTGACCCGGCCTTCCCGTTTCTGCAGTGCCCACACCGGGGCCAGGTCCTCTGGTTTGGGCACTCGGCCGGTGACGAGCTTCCCGGCGAATTCGCGGAGATTGCCCTTGCCGATGTTCTGGTAGTACTCGAACGCGACCGCGGGCAGGGTGACCGACGTGGGGTGCAGTGCGGTGAAGTGCTTCAGCAGTGCGATCTGCTCTTGGTCGGCGAGGACTCCCCATTCTCCGTGCGGGCCACCACTGGTTTCGGAGAGCTCACCGAGGCAATACGCGATCGCCATGGGCTCACTTCCATTCCAGTCATCTTCCACCCACCGGTCGAAATCGGATTTCCGCGGCATCGGTTTCCTCTCACTCGGTGCCCGCCGACCGAACTCCTTGCGGCCCGCCAGGTTGCCGAGGCCGAGTTCGAGCCGTTCGCGGAGGCCGTCGCGGCGTGAGCGGGCGGCGGCGAGACCGGCGTCGGCGGCTTTCGAGTACCACTTGAGCGCCTCGCCGGGGTTGCCGTAGTGGTCTTCGTGGACCTGGCCGAGGTAGAGCGCGCCGATGGGGCTGCCCAGGTGCGCTGCCCTGGTGTACCAGCGCATCGCGGCCTCGACGTCCAACGCGGTCGGGTCGATGTCGGCGCCGGTCAGCGCGGCGTGCAGCCTGCCCTCGATGAACAGGCCGAAGCGGGCCATCGCGTCGGCGTGGCCCGCGCGCGCCGCCGCGTACAGCAACTCCCTGATCTCGGGAAAGGGGACCTCGTCCGCCCAGTCCATTTCCAGCCTGCACGCGGTCTCGAAGAACTCCCGCGCCTGCTCCGGGCTGATCTCGGGCACCTCGTACGGCGCGGAACGACCGGGTTCGGTGAAGTGGTAGTTGTGGACGCCGCCGGTGACGGTTCCGGCGAGGACGACATTTCCGGAGATCACCGCACCGGAGGCGATCTCGTTGTGGAACTGGGTCCCGCCCATTCCACCACCCCGCCCCGGCGCGTTCCGACCAGCACCGATGCTACTCGGCCGCTCAATCCACGGACGGGGTGTTCACCCCACGACTGCGCCGAGCGGGTGACGGCGACAGGCATTCCGGTGAACCGCCGATGATCACCGGTGGCGCAATCCCGCGATTCCTACCCTGCTGGCAGGAGACGGATCGGGGAGGTTCGTAGTGCGCGCAGTGGTGGCGCTTTCGGTTGCGATGGTGGCGTTGTCGGCCGGGGTGGTGCCCGCCGAAGCCGAGGGGAGCACCGGTGACTACCTCGTCGTGCTCAAGGAGGGCCACTCCCCCACCAGGTACGCGGGCACGGCGCAGCGGACCTTCCGCGAGGCGCTGAACGGGTTCTCGGCCGAGTTGACCGCGCGGCAGGCCCGCGAGCTCGCGGCGGACCCGGCGGTGGCCCACGTCCAGCCGAACCGGGTCATCCGGGCCGACACCACGCAGACCAGTCCGCCGTCGTGGGGGTTGGACCGGATCGACCAGCGCGGCGGCGAACTCGACAGCGGCTACACCTACGGCACCACCGCCGCGAACGTCACCGCCTACATCGTCGACACCGGGATCTACACCGCCAACAACGACTTCGGCGGCCGCGCGGTGTGGGGCACCAACACCAGCGGCGACGGCCAGGACGCGGACTGCCACGGTCACGGCACGCACGTCGCGGGCACCGTCGGCGGCACCGACCACGGCGTGGCCAAGGGCGTGCGGCTGGTCGCGGTGAAGGTCCTCGACTGCGCGGGCGACGGCACCACCGAGACGGTCGTCGCCGGGATCGACTGGGTGATCGCGCACCACACCTCCGGGCCCGCGGTGGCCAACTTCAGCCTGGGCGGTGACCCGGACCCGGTGCTCGACGCCGCGATCCGGCGGCTGATCGCCGACGGGGTGACCACCGCCGTGTCGGCGGGCAACGACAACGGCGACGCCTGCGCGCAGTCGCCCGCGCGCACAGCCGAGGCGATCACCGTGGCGTCCTCCAGCGAGGGCGACGCGCGGTCGTCGTACTCCAACACCGGCACCTGCGTCGACCTGTTCGCGCCGGGTGAGTCGATCACCTCGGCGTGGAAGGGCTACCCGATGGCGACGAACACGCTCAGCGGCACCTCGATGGCCGCGCCGCACGTCACGGGTGCGGCCGCGCTGCTGCTCGCCGTGGACCCGGCCACCCCTCCCGCGCAGATCGCCGCACACATCCTGGTTGAGGCGACGCCGAACAAGGTGACCAACGCGGGCACGGGGACGCCCAACCGGCTGCTCATCGTCGGCACCGGCAGCAGGCCCGGCTACCCGATCGTGCCCAACCCCGGCTACCGCGCGCAGCGGACCGGGACGCCGATGACCATCCAGATGACGGCGACCGGCGGCACCGCCCCGTACACCTGGTCGGCGACCGGTCTGCCCACCGGCACCGGCATCAACGCGACCACCGGGCTGATCTCCGGCACACCGACGCAGACCCTGGTCAACAGCCCGATCACCGTCTCGGCGAAGGACGGGGCGAACCGGACCACGACCGTGCGGTTCGACGCCACGGTCGTCCCGCCGAACTGGACCTGCCCCAGCGGCGGCCAGAAGTTCCTCAACCCCGGCTTCGAGAACGGCAGCACCGACTGGTGGTCGGCCGGCTACTACATCGACCGCTACACCGGCGCCGAGGCCCCGCGCACCGGCTCGTGGGCGGCGAAGGTCCCCACGTTCGGGTCACTGGGCAACCAGATCACCCAAACGGTCACCATCCCGCGCGAGTGCGCCTGGTCGACGCTCACCTTCTGGGCCAAGGTCACCAACAACGCCACACCCGACACCTGGGACCGCCTCATCGTCAAGACCGACGACCGGGAACTGGCCGTGATCCCGGCCAAGGGCGCGCCTGCGGGCTACAAGCAGTACACGGTGGACCTGTCCGCCTTCGCGGGCAAAACCACCCGCCTCTGGTTCAACGGCTGGGGCGACACATCCAACGTGGCCAACTTCATCCTCGACGACATGGCGGTCAACGCCCGCTGACCGACGGTGGCGGGCGGGGCCTCCGGGTGTCCGGGGCCGGTCACTATCATCGTGCGGTGATCGTCGACGACGAGTTCTTCGTGGAGGCTGCTGGGTTGCCGCCTCGGCAGCAGCAGATCTTGGGGGCCATTCGGGACTGGGTGGTGCGGCACGGCTACTCCCCCAGCACCCGGGAGATCGGCGAAGCCGTGGGGTTGCGGTCGGCTTCGGCGGTGTCGCGGCATCTGGCGAGCTTGGAGGACAAGGGGTTCCTGCGGCGCGGGACCTCGGTGTCGCGGCCGATCGATGTGCGGGCGTTCCTGGGGACGGTGGAGCGGGAGTCCGACGGGTCGGTGAGTGTGCCGGTGGTGGGCGACATCGCCGCGGGGGTGCCGATCACCGCGGACGAGCACGTCGACGACGTGTTGACGCTGTCGCGGGAGTTCACCGGGCGGGGGACGGTGTTCGCGCTGCGGGTGCGGGGTGACTCCATGGTGGACGCGGCGATCTGCGACGGCGACGTCGTGGTGGTGCGGCAGGGGCCGGAGGCGCACTCGGGCCAGGTGGTCGCGGCGATGATCGACGACGAGGCCACCGTGAAGGTGTACCGGCGGCGCGGCGGGCACGTGTACCTGGAGCCGCGCAACCCCGCGTACGAGGTGATCGACGGGGACAACGCGGTGATCCTGGGCACCGTCGTGTCCGTGCTGCGCACCATCTGACGCGCCTATGCTGGGAAGGGCCCGGACCCACGGAGGGACACCCCAGATGAGCGCACCCCAGGGCGACGACCCGACCGTCGTGGACGCCGAGATCGTCGAGACCACACCGGTCGTCGAGCCCGCTGCCGCGCCGTACTCGGAGTCCGGCGTGCCGAGCTTCGACTACGTGCGCGAGCGCATCGAGACCCGCGCCGCGACCGCCACCGGGTCGACCGAGTTGGCGGGGATCGGCGGCACGGGCCCGGACGTGAAGTCTCTCGACGAGCAGTTGGCCGAGCGCGAGGAAGCCGGGCGGGCGCGGCTCGCCGAGATCCGCCGGGCGATGGGCAAAGACTGACCGCCCCTGGCGCGCGGAGGCGCCAGGGGCGGCTCAGGGACACCGAGTCAGTGGGTGGAGAGGGACCGATCCCGGCGTGTCTATGGGGTTCCTAGGCGGCTTCCGCGGTGGGGCGGAGGTGGCCCCTGCGGCGCTTGGGCGCGTGAACCGGGTCTGGGATGTCGCTGCTGCCCACGGAGTCGTCGTCTTCGCCGACCAGCGCGGGGGTCTGCGGCGTGGGCTTGTCCTTGGTGAGCCGAGCGACGAGGTACAGCAGGGCGAGACCAGCCAGCAACGGCAGATGCGACGCGACTCTGGCGAAGGTAGCCGTGCCTTGCGCCAGGTCGTGGATGGACAGCGCCACCAAGAGGGCCACGAACCCGGTCAGGGTGGGGAGCAGTCCCGACGCTCTCGTCACGCGGACCGCCGCGACGAGCAGGCCGATGCCGAGCGCGAGGTTCCAAGCGGCGCCTTCGTTGAACAGGTGACCCGAGAGGCCGTGGTCGCCGTGGGCCGACGGCGTGAGCAGCTGGGCCAGGGCGATCCAGAACTGGACCAGCGCCACGACGGCCAGGGCGAGCCTGGGGATGAGCGCCGCGGGCCGGGGTCGGACCGCGAGCGCGGCGACCACCAGGTCCGGCGGCTGCTCGGCGGGGCGGACCCGGATCGCCCTGGTGAGGGCTTGGGCTCGGACCTGCCACGCGGTGCACGCGGGACACTGCGCCAGGTGCGCGTCGGTCTCGGCGGCGGGTGCGGGTTCGGCCTCGCCGTCGAGGCGGGCCGAGAGCGCTTCACGGCAGGTTGAGCAGTCCACGTCCCAATAGTCGCGCCATTGGGCATACGGGTTCCCGACGGGTGTGGTTACGATCCGGATTCGTGACCACACCCGATGACGAGGTGACCCGCTGGGCGCTGCGCGCGCGGACCGGCGACCGCGACGCCCTGGAGCGGTTCGTCCGCGCCACCCAGCGCGACGTGTGGCGCTTCGTCGCCCACCTCGCCGGGGTCGCGGTCGCCGACGACCTGGCGCAGGAGACCTACGCCCGCGCGCTGGGCAGCCTGCGCGGGTTCGCCGGTCGGTCCTCGGCCCGCACCTGGCTGCTGGTGATCGCCCGCCGCGTGGTGGTCGACCAGGTCCGGATGGCCCGCTCCCGCCCGCGCCTGGCCGGTGGGGTCGGCTGGGAGGCCGAAGCCGACCGGCACGCGGCGCCGTCGGGCTTCGAGGGTGCGGTGGAGCTGAACCTGCTGCTGGACGCCCTCGACCCGGACCGGCGTGAGGCGCTGGTGCTGACCCAGGTCCTCGGCCTGCCCTACGCCGAGGCCGCCGACGTCGTGGGCTGCCCGGTCGGCACCATCCGCTCCCGGGTGGCCCGCGCCCGCGACGACCTGATCCGCGCCGTGGACGACCAGGCCACCGAAGCGGGCTGAACTCCCGGGAACTAACGCGATCGGGTGACCGACTCCTGATCGGGTGCGCCGCGCGGTGTGCCCGGACGGGAGGAGCCGGTGACCGCGTTGCCCGTGCGGCTGACCGGGGTGAGCTGCCGCTACGGTTCGCACACCGCCGTGCGCTCGGCCGACCTCGACGTCCCCGCGGGGCAGCGGGTCGCGCTGGTCGGGACGAACGGCTCGGGGAAGTCGACGCTGCTGCGCGCGGTGCTGGGGTTCCAGCCGATCACCGCGGGCGTGGTGGCGGTCGGCGGGTCGGTCGCCAAGACGGCATCGCAGTGGCGCGCGCGGCGGGCGGCCGTGGGGTGGGTGCCGCAACTGCGCTCCAGCGGGCGGTTCCCGTTGCTGCTGGACGAGTTGCTGGCCAGCGGAGGCGACCTGGCGGCGGCCCGCGTGGCCGCGGATCGGTTGGGGCTGGGCGGTTTGGGCGGCCGCGGGGTGCACACGTTGTCGGGCGGTCAGGTGCAGCGGGCGTGGCTGGCGCGCGCGGTCGGCTGCGTGGCGGCCGGGGCGGGGGTGTTGCTGGCCGATGAGCCGACCGCGGCACTGGACTTCGCGGGTCAGGAGGAGGCGGCGGAGGTGTTGGCCGGGCTGCCGGTGACGGTGGTGGTGGCCACGCACGACCGGGCGGTGGTGCGGGTGTGCGACCGGGTGGTGGAGATGGCGGCGGGGGAACTGCGGGAGGCCCGGTGATGTGTGATCTGAGCAGCCCCCGATATACAGCTTACCGGGGACAGGCGACAAAACGGGGGCGGCGAGGGGGTGGCTGTGGACAACTCGGGAACGTTCGCGGGAGAGGGGGAAATCGACGCCTCGGATTCCCCACGCCGCCGCAGCGCAGCCCCGAGTTGTCCACAGCCGACGGTTCACCAGCCCCGTTCTGTCGGTGCTTGCCGGTAGGCTGTGTATTGGGGGCTGCTCAGATCGGCCCGCTTCAATTCGAACGCGGAAGAAAGCTCTCACGCCCCAGCCAACCGGAAGGTCCTGGCTGCCCGGAACGGGTTCACCGGCGGGCACTGGCGGTGCCGCTGACCTGCCCGACGGAACTGAGCAGCCCCCGATATACAGCTTACCGGGAAGCACCGACAGAACGGGGTGGCCGACCAGTCGGGTGTGGACAACTCGGAAACGTTCACGGGCGCCGCTTCGGACTTTCGGGACCACCGCAACACGGCTCCGAATTGTCCACAGGCGACGGTTCACGCACCTCGTTCTGTCGCCTGTCTCCGGTAAGCTGTATATCGGGGGCTGCTCAGATCGGCCCGTCTGGAATCGTTGAGGGGAAGCGACTTTCAGAGCCCAGCCGAGGCTCCTCCTGCCCGGAACGGGCTCACCGGTCGGCGCCAACAAGTCGGCTGCAGCAGCGGCAAGGCTGCTCGACGGAATTGAGCAGCCCCCGATATACAGCTTACCGGGATGCACCGGCAGAACGGGGCGAGCGGAAAGCTGGCTGTGGACAACTCTGGTGTGGGTGCGCGGGAGGAGAACCGCGCCACGACGAAGGTGAGACAGCAACCGCGCAGGAAAGAGACGCGAGAGACGCTTGCCAGCACGATAAACCAAGGCGAGCTGAAATGAGCAGCCCCCAATACACAGCCTACCGGCAAGCACCGACGGAACGGGGCGGGCGAACAGATGGCTGTGGACAACTCAGGTGTGGCGCACTACACCGCAGCGGGGGTGAGGCAGCCACTGCGCGGGAACGGGCTGCGGAGGCGGAAGAACCAAGGTGAGCCGAATTGAGCAGCCCCCAATACACAGCCTACCGGGGAGCGCCGACAGAACTGGGTGTGCGGGCAGGCCGCTGTGGACAACTCGAGAGGGGGGTTGGGTGTGAGTGATCTGGCGGAGTTGTTGGGGTTGGCGGCGGTGCAGCGGGCGGGGTTGGGGTTGGTGTTGGGGGCCATCGCGCTGCCGCCGGTGGGGGTGGTGATCGTGGGGCTCGACATCTACCCGGTGCGGTTCGCGATCATGCATGTCGCCCTGTTGGGGGCGGCGGTCGGGATGTTGACGGGGACTGATCCGGTGTTGTGGGCGTTGGGGTTGTGCGCGGCGGCGGGGGGTGGGTTGGCGCCGTTCGCGACGCGGCCGGGTGGGTTGAGCGGGGCCATGGGGTTGTTGATGAGCTTGGCGATCGCGGTGGCGTTGCTGGTGCTGTCGGTGTCGGGGGTTAATGCCAACGGGGCGTTCGAGCTGTTGTGGGGGTCGATCCTGTCGACCCGGGTGGTGGACCTCTGGGTGTTGGGGGTGCTCGCGGTGGGGGTGCCCGCGCTCTTCTGGTGGCGGCGGCACGACCTGGCGTTGTTGTTGCACGACCGGGAGTTGGCGGTCGCCTCGGGGGTTCGGGCCGGGCCGTTGACGGTGGCGCTGCTGGTCGTGGTGGCGGTGGCCATCGCGGGGGCGGTCAAGTTGACGGGGGCGTTGTTGGTGGACGCGTTGACCCTGTTGCCCGCGTTGGCGGCGCGGCGGATCGGGCGGGGGTTGACCGGGATGGTGGTCGCGTCGGTGGTCATCGGGTTGGGGGTGGCGGTGGTGGGGTTGTCGCTGGCCCTGGTGCTGGACCAGCCGCCCGGGCCGATCTTGGTGTTGGTGGCCGGGGTGGTGGCTCTGCTCGCCCAGGCCGTGAGGAGAGGAGAAGCGTGAAGCTCGGGATCGTGGTGCTCGGCGCCGTACTCGCGTTGAGCGCGTGCGGGCAAGCCAAGGGAACCGACAACGCGGTGCAGGGGAAGAAGGTGGTGGCGGCCACCGCCTGGGAGGGGGCGTTGGCCAAGGCGGCCGGGGCGGGCGAGGTGAAGGTGATCGTCCCGGCTTCCGTGGTGCACGCGGCCGATTACGACCCGAAGCCCTCGGACCTGGTAGCGGTCGGGGAAGCGGATCTGGTGCTGTACGCGGAGTTCGAGGGTTTCGCGGGCAAGCTCAAGGAGGCCGCGGGCGGTGACGCCCGGGTCGAGCCGGTGGTGTTGGACAACAAGCCGGACGTCGTGCGGTCCGAGGTGCGGCGCCTTGCGGACCTGTTGGGCACCAAACAGGCGGCCGAGGCGTGGATCACCGAGTTCGACCGGACGATCACCGGGATCTCCGGCAAGCGCGGGGGCCGGGTCGTCAGCCAGGCGTTCGTGGCGTATATGGCGGAGATCACCGGTCTTGAGGTGGTCGGCACGTACGGGCCGCAGCCGATCACCCCGGCCCAGGTCGCCGACCTGACCGCCGCGAAGCCGGACCTGGTGCTGGACAACGCGCACATGCCCACCAGCGGCGGCGTCCTGCCCGACGCGGGCGCCAAGCAGGTCGAGATCGTGAACTACCCGGGACCGGACCTCGACCTGCTGCGGGTCTACACCACCAACGCCGAGCGGATCGTCACCGCGCTCGGCTAGCGATCAACTCCTGGACCGCCCGCCGGTCGACCTTGCCAGCCGGGCCAAGCGGCAGTTCCCCGAGCACGACCACGCGCTCGGGGAACTTGCGCGGCTCAAGCCCCTGCGCCGCCAGGTGCGCCGTAACCTCCGCCAACGACAGGTCCCGTTCCGCGACAACGCAAGCGCACAACCGTTCACCCAGAACGGGGTCCGACACGGGCACGCAGACGACGTCCCGGATCGCCGGGTGCGTGGCCAGCAGCCCCTCCACCTCGGCCGGGCTGATGTTGAGGCCGCCGCGGATGATGATGTCCTTGCGGCGACCCACCACGTGCAGGTGCCCGTCCGCGTCGAAGTGCCCGAGGTCGCCTGTGCAAACCGACCCGTCCGGGAGACGGTAGCGGGCGTTGAGCTCGGGCGCGCCGACGTAGCACATCGGGCTCATCGGTCCTAAAGAGACGATCTCCCCCACTTCGCCTGCCGCCACCGGACGCAGGTCATCGTCCACAATGGAGATATGTGCGACCTCGGGGTTCGGCCGCCCGGCGCTGTCGGGCACACCGTCGACGGCGGTGTGGCAGTTGACGCCGTCCGCGGAGCCGTAGACGTTGACCACCGCGCACCCCAACGACTCCCGGACCCGCCCCGCGGTCACCGCGTCCAGCGCCGCGCCGCCGAGGGCGACGACGCGCAAGCTGGAGGTGTCCCGCTGAGCCCCGCTGTCGGTGATCATGCGGAACATCGTCGGCACCGCCAACACATGCGTCGGCCGGTCCCGCACGATGGCGGCCAGTGCGGTGTCGACGTCGAACCGGGGCCGCAGGACCAGGGTGGCGCCGTGGGTGGCCAGCGTGACCGCGGTGCCGTTGCTGCCGTAGGACGAAGCGAGCGGCACCATGACGTAGACGCGCGGCGAGGGCGTGTCGCCCAGCAGCGCCGCCATGAACCGGCCCCGACCGCCGACGAGCGCGTTGTGCGAGTACAGCACCATTTTCGGCTCGGCCTCGGAGCCGGAGGTGACCAGGATCCGCGCCGGGCCGTCCGGGTCGGGAGTCGCCTGCTCGAACCGCGCCGGATCCCCGCGCAGCAACGCCGACACCGGAACGCAGCCCGCCGTCTCACCACCGACCTCGATGACCGTGCGCAGGTGGGGGAGATCCCCCAGCATCGCCCGAGTTCGCTCCGCACAAGGGTAATCGCCGTGGGACGTTGGAGTGACCACGGCGACGGCTCGCGATCTGCTCAGCAGGCTCCAAGCCTCCCGGTCGCCCCGCCCGACCGGGTACGGCAACGCGATCGCCCCCACCGCCGCGATGGCCAGGTCGAACGCGCAGGCCAGTCTTTCGTTCGGTAACTGGACGGCGACCACGTCGTGTTCGCCGACCCCAAGCCCGGTAAGCCCAACGGCCAGGCGCCGCACCAGAACATCCAAGTCCGCATAGGAAATCGCGCCATCCGCGTCGAGGATGGCTGTGCGGCCGGGGTTCGCGATGGCGTGAGCGCGGAACAGCGAGTAGATGTCTTGGTCGCGGTAGATGCCTTGCGCGGCCCAGGATCGGCGGAGTTCCTGCGGGACGAGGTCGTGCAGCGTCTGGTCGGCGGCGAGCTTCACTGGAACCTCCACGGTGCGGTCAGTGCGGGCGAACCGTGCTCGTCACGGCTCAGGACGGCGGCGAACGCGGGGTCTACAAGCAGATCAGTGAGGTCGGTGACCACGGGCACGCCCCCGACCTGGCCGTCCACCGGTCGGCGAAACCCGACCGGTCGGCGGCCGGATACGCCCCGGCTGAGCGCGGTCGCCGCGCCGAGCAGGCTGCTGCGCACCGACACCCCGCGACCGGTGGCGCGGCGGGCCAGCAGGCCGACGAGGGTCGCCTCGGCGCCGATGAGACCGCCGAGGACGTCGACCAGGGTCATCATCGACGGAGCGGCGACCTCGTCGAGCGGGCGCACCAGGTCGGCGAGGCCGGTGCGGGCCTGGACCATGAAGTCGGTCCCGATCGGCAGGTCGTCCTCCGGCGCGTCGGCCCAGCCGGAGGTGTGCACGTGGACGGTGCCCGGTAGGTCTGCGGCGGTCAGGCCCCAGCGTTCGGCGTTGCCGGGCGCCCAGTTGTGCAGGAAGACGTCAGCCGCCCGCACCTGGTCGCGCAGGCGTTGCCGTTCGTTCGGGTCCTTGAGGTCGACCTCGACGGCTTCCTTGCCCCGGTTCAGCGCCAGCCAGCGCGCGGAGAGCCCGCCCGTCGTGGGGGGCATGCCGCGCAACGGATCCCCGTCCGGCGGCTCGACCCGGACCACGCGGGCGCCGAGCAACCGCAGCAGGTTCGCCGCCATGGGCGCTTGAATGCGCCGACCCGCCTCCCACACCGTCTCCAAGCCGACACCGGGCGCCGGATCGGGCAGAGGCGTGACCTGCCAAGGATGTCCGCCCTCGGGTAAGTCGGCCGGATGGCGCAGCGTGGTCAGGCCCGCGCCGCTGGCCCGCGCCGCCGCCCGCACCTGGTCGAAGGTCGCTGCCCGGCTGGTCTCGTAGAGTTCGACGGGCAGCGGGGCGGTCGCGGTGGCGTAGCGGAACTGGAACGGCCGCCACCCGACGCCGATGGCGCGGACCGGAGCTCCCAGCGCGGTCCAGAACGCGCCCCACATCTCGGGGACCAGCGCCTCGAGCTCGTAGCGGACCCCGTCGGCCGTGGTGAACGGCGGCCCACCGGGCAGAAACTCCTCCCCCGCGGCCGCGATGTACTGCGAAACGGTCAGCAGCGCCGCTTCGGCCACGCTCGTCTCGACGACGTGTTCCCCGAGCGGTTCCCGCAGAACACCGGCGAGCAGGCCCGTCACCGCGAGCACACCCGCCGCCGTGCCGCAGTGGTCCACGCCCAGGCCGCGCGGTGACCCGGTACTGCGGCCGTGGACGTGCATCACCCCGCAGGCCGCCTGGACCGTGGCCTCGTCGCGCAGCCCCGGTACGGCGACCGGGCCCGCCCAGTCGACCCGCACGACGTGCCGACCTCCCGGGACGTCGAGGACGGCCTCAGCGGCCAGGTCGGTCGCCCCGCCGTCGACGACCTCCAACCCGAGGTGGGCGAGGTGGTCGCGCAGCACGGTTGCGGTGGCTCCGGAGCCGGACACGGAGACCTTGGCGTCGAGGAGGGTTCCCGTCATGCCCCACTGGTCGCACGGGCGTCGCCGTCGGTTCCCGTGGTGGTGTGATGTGCCGTGTGAACCGAGAGACCGTGCGCGCGTTCGTCGACCGGGTGGTGATCCCCGCGGAGGCCGAGTTGGACACCGGGCTCGACCTTCGCGGGGAGGCGAAGGCCGCGGGCCTGTGGGCGCTGCCGCTGCCCGCGGACCTGGGCGGGGGCGGGATGCCGCTGGCCCGGTACCTGGAGTTGGCGGAGGACGAGGGCCGCAGCGACTACGGACCCGCTGTGCTCGGGTCCGCCAGTTTGCTCACCGCGCGCATGCTGGCCGCGCACGCGACCTCGGAATTGCGCGAAGCCGTGTTGCGGCCGTTGGTCTCGGGTGAGCTGGTCTCGGCGTACGCGATGACCGAGCCGGGCGTGGCGGGATCGGACCCGAGCCTGCTGCGCACCACAGCCCGCCAGCGGCCGGACGGAGCGTGGATCATTGACGGCCGCAAGTGGTTCACCAGCGACGCGGCCCGCGCGGACCTGGTGCTGGTGGTCGTTCGCACCGGCGAGGAGCTCTCCCTCTTCGCTGTGCCAACGGGTTCTCCGGGGTTCCGGGTCGAGCGGGAGCTGGACGTCCTCGGCGCGGGCGGGCAGTACGAGATCAGCTTCACCGGTGTGCGCGTACCCGAGGGCAACCTGGTGGGGCCGGTGGGCCAAGGCTTGCGGTTGGCGGGCGAGCGGTTGGCGCTGGGGCGGACGCTGCGGGCGTTGCGGTGGGTTGGTCAGGCGCAACGGTGTTTGGAGATGTTGGGCGCGCGGGCCGGAAGTCGTGCACTGGGCGACGGGGTACTCGCCTCGTACCAACTGGTGCAACGGCTGGCTTTCGAGGCAGAGCTGTCGGTCCGGTCGGCGCGGCTGCTCGCGGGTGAGGCGGCCCGGTTGGTGGCGGCGGGTGAACAGGCGGCGGTGGAGGTGAGCCTGGCGAAGACAGCGGCGGCGCGTGCGCTGGAAACGGCGGTGGACGCGGCGATCCAGGTGCACGGGGCGGAGGGCCTGATGGCGGCGTCGGGGTTGCCGCGGATGCTGCGGGTCGCCAGGTCAGCCCGGATCCTGGACGGGGCGGACGAACTCCACATCACCACCACCGGACGGCGGCTGCTCCGGGGTTACCACTGATCCGCTGACGTGAGGCCGGTGAGCAGGGCGGCGGCGAGGGCGGTGAAGAACTCTGCCCAGATGACGCGTAGGCCGGTTCGGCCGTCGTATTCGGAGGTGCCCTTCGCGGCTTCACGCAACAGGCGTTCGCCTAGGGGGTGGTTGGCCTTGATCAGGGCCGCGGCCGCGATGGCGTTGGCACCCGCGTCGTCGGATGGGGTTGACCAGGGGGCGAGGAGGTCGTCGTTGAGCATGTCTCCGTCCACTGCGGACAGCAGTAGCCAGGCCGCCCCTCTGTTCCAGCCGGGGATTCCCTGGGCGAGATGGGTTTCCAGGTGGCGTCGAGCGATGTCGACGTGACCGTGGGCTCTGAGGAGGGGGACGACACCCACGGCGCCGTCGGGGCGGATCGGCGGGCCGTCGGGAGCGAGGGCGGTTCCCCAGGGGATGGCGCCCAGTCGGTCGTCGAAAGCTTGGGCGAGGTTGTTGGCCACGGCGGCTGTGGTGGATTGAGGTGGGTGCAGGCCGAGGCGCTCGCCCGCGCTGCCGTACCAGAAGATCAGCCCTCGGCACACGGTGTCCGCGTCGGCCCAGAGGTCTAGGCGGTGGCGGACGGGCGCGGGGTCGCCGTCCGGGCACAGCGCCAGCAGGCCTGCCCAGAAACCGCCGGTCCAGGAGCCGCGTGCGGTGGTGCGCCAATGGTCTTGGTCGGCATAGAGGGGGAATCGTTGCCCTACAGTGGCTTCGAGCTCATCGACCCGGTTCCAGAGGTCCCGCAAGATCGCCTCAGCCCAGTCGGTCACGTCGCGCTCCGGGTGATCACGAACGCCACCCCAGCCGCGACGAGGAACGCCGCCCCGACGCAAGCCCACAGCCAGGGGTACCCGGGAACCAGGCCGGTCAGCGGTGGTCCCAGGGCGAATCCGCCGAAGAACCCGGCCGAGACCACGGCGGCTGCCCGGCCCGCCGATGCGGGTGGGACAGCGCGCATCACCGCCACCATCGACACCGCGTTGCCGGACACCGCGAACACACCCACCCCCACCGCACCGACCCACACGAGCCACGGCGCGGCTTCAGCCACCGCCACCACCGCGATCGACAGCGCGGCACCCAACGCCAGCAGCGGAAGCACCGACGCTGGGTCCTTCGCCCGCCCGGCGGCCCCGCTCCACAGCACGCGCCCCGCGATCCCGAGCACACCCATGACCGCGATCAACCACGCCGCGACCGGTGCCGACAGGCCGAGGCTCACGCCGTAGAGGGCGAAGTAGGTGTTCACGGACGCGAGCCCGAAACCCAGCGCCAGCGAGAAAGCGGCCAACTTGACCACCCGCGAACCCACGCTCCCGCCACCCTTCGGCGGCACGTGCGGCACCGGCATCCTGGCCGCGGGTACCACCACCAGGCACAGCAGCGCGAGTGCGGCGACACCCCATCTCCAGTCCACAAAGGACGCGACGGCGGCGAGCGGCACACCGGCGACGAACGCGCCCACCTGCACGCCGGATTGCTTCCACCCCGTGACCGCGCCGCGCTGCCCCGGCTCGACCGTGGCGAGGATGACTTTGTTGGTGGCCGGGTTCGCCAACGCTTGCGGCACACCGCCGAGCGCAACCCCCACCGCGACCACCCAAGCCGACGGCGCCACCGCGATGACCCCCAACACCCCAGCACCGACCACGAACAGCCCGACGAGGCTGCGCCCCGCCCCCACCCGGTCGACCAGCGAGCCCGCGGGCAACGACAGCAGCGCCGCCACCCCGAACCCACCGGCCACGAGCGCGCCCAGGTGCCACTGCGCCAACCCGAACTCCGCCACCAGCACCGGCCCGAGCGCCCCAAGCACGAACAACGGCAGCATCGACACGGCCATCGCCACCGTGCACACCACAGTCACCCTCGTCATCACATGCCCATCCCAGCAGACCACCGCCCCGCGCCTCTACGGCAGCCCAAGGGAGGACCACCGACGGCCAGGCACCCCGCTAATACCAGACCACGGTCACCTTCGTCGTCACCCACCTCATCCCAGCAGGCCGCGACGCGCCTCCACGGCGACCCGACGGAGGGCCACCTGACCACAGCCGACCGGCTTGGCACGCGCTCCACCTACCGGCACAGCCATCGCGGCCGCGCACACCACAGTCCCTCGTGCTCACACCCATCCCAGCGGGCCGCCGCCACACCGACACGGTGACCCGATGGGGACTACCACCCGAGCGCGACGGGCAGCTAGGCACGCACCCACAACCATCCCGACCGTGCACACCACAATCACCCGCGTTCTCACGCACCCATCCCAGTAGACCACCGCCACGCGCCGATACAGCGGCGGCCGAGGGCGTGGTGGGCCGGAGACCGGGTGCTGGGGGTTGTTGGCTGGGGAAGCAGTGTCGGCCACGGCAGTGGCGGAGCCGCGGAGGCGGCGCCCCGGTGAGGCTCAACGAACTGGCCGAGCCAACGGCGTGGCACGCGCCCTACCGGAACTGCATCGCCACCGCGCACACGGCGGTCACACTCGTCCTCACGGACCCATCCCAGCAGACCACCGCGACGTGCCAATGCGGTGGTGCACCACCGCCACCCTCATCCCCACCCCAGCAGAGCGCCGCCACTCACGAATACAGTGGCCCGATGGGGGTCTACCACTTGGCCGCAGCCGACGCCGATGATCTGGCGCGGGCCGGTGAGCAGCTGCACGCGCTCTACCGGCGGTGTTTCGCCGAGCCGCCCTGGGCCGAGACCGAGGAGCAGGTCGCCAAGCAGCCGGAGCGGTTTGTGCAGCACCTCGCCGAGCCGGGGGCGCACGGTCTCCTCGCCGCCCTCGGCGGAGTGGTCGTGGGGTCGATCTACGGCTGGCCCACCGCGCCGGGCAGGCCGGACACGCCGTTTTACGAGCGGATCTTCGGCGGGGTAGAGCCCACCGCCCGTCCCCTGCTGGGCCCGCCCGCGCTGGAGGTGGTCGAGCTCATGGTCGACCCGGCGCACCGCGGGCACGGGCTGGGGCGCGACCTGCTCGCCCGCTTCATCACCGGGTATCCGCGGGCGTGGCTGTGCACCCACGCCGAGGCGCCTGCCCGGCGGCTCTACGACGCGTCGGGTTGGTCGGTGGTCGGCTCGTTCACCTCGACCGCGGGGGCACCCCAGGTGGTCTACCTGAGCTGTACTTTCGGCTGATCCGCGCAGGTCAGGCGGCTCGTACACTGGGCTCGTGCTCGATATCGTCCGCTCGCTGTGGCGGGAACCGCGCCCCACCCCGGTGCCGCCGCTGACGTGGTGGGACAAGATGCTGATCGGGGTTCTGGTGCTGGCCGCCGCGCTGGAGGGCCTCTCGCGCCAGCAGTACGCCTCGACCGCCCTGGCGGTCGCCCTGGCCCAGCTCCTGTGGTGGC
Organism: Actinokineospora baliensis; assembly: GCF_016907695.1. NCBI lineage: Bacteria > Bacillati > Actinomycetota > Actinomycetes > Pseudonocardiales > Pseudonocardiaceae > Actinokineospora > Actinokineospora baliensis. The sequence continues at coordinate 6,459,322 of NZ_JAFBCK010000001.1, forward strand.
GGCGGGACCGGCCGCTGCTCGTGGTGGTCCTCGCCTTCGGCACGTGCGCGGTCGCCTCGGTGGCGCTGGACCGCAACTTCCCCGACCTGACCGCGCTGGTCTACCTGCTGGTCCTGCCGTTCTCGCTGTACCGGTGGGGATCGGGTCGGGAGGCCGCGCTGGGGTCCCTGGTGATGGTGGGGCAGGTGGGGCTATCGGTGTTGCTGGGGTACCAGCGGCTGCCGGACGCGCTCGCCGGGACCGGGGTGCTGGCCGCGGCGATGGCGCTCGGCGCGGCCGCCCGGTACCGAACGCGGTACCGGGCGCGGGAGTTGGACCAGGTCAAGCTGGTCGAGCGGGAGCGGTTGGCCCGCGACCTGCACGACACGGTCGCCCACCACGTGTCGGCGATGGCCATCCGGGCGCAGGCGGGCATCGCGATGGCCGCGGCGGACCCGGGTGCGGCGGTCGCGGCGCTGCGGGTGATCGACGCCGAGGCGGGGAAGGCGCTGGAGGAGATGCGCGGCATGGTGCGGGTGCTGCGCGCCGACGAACCGGCGGAGCGAGCGCCCGGGCACCGCCTCGACGACCTGCACCGGCTCGCGTCCGACGGCCACCCGGCGGTGTGCGTCGAGGTGATCGGCGACGCTTCCGGCCTCCCGTCACCGATCGGCGCCGCGGCTTACCGGATCGCGCAAGAGGCCGTCACCAACGCCAGGCGGCACGCGAAGAACGCGACCCAGGTGCGGGTCCGGGCGGACGTGGGCGCGACGGCGGTGCTCCTGCGCGTCACCGACAACGGCGACCCCGCAGCTCCCCGTCCCCCGGGCTTCGGCGTCACGGGCATGGCCGAACGCGCTACCCTGCTCGGCGGCACGTGCACGGCGGGCCCGGATCCCGACCGCGGGTGGACCGTGGCGGCGACATTGCCCACAAAGGACGGTCGCTAGTGGACGGTGATGTGCGGGTCGTGGTGGCCGACGACCAGGAGATCGTGCGCACCGGGTTGGCCATGATCCTGGGGGCGCAGCCGGGGATCGAGGTCGTCGGCGAGGCGGGCGACGGCCGGGAAGCGGTGGAGGTGGTGCGGGCGCTGCGGCCGCACGTGTGCCTGATGGACATCCGGATGCCGGGACTCGACGGGATCGAGGCGACGCGCGAACTCGCCGACGAGGTCGCGGTGGTCGTCATCACGACCTTCGACCTGGACGAGTACGTGTACGACGCGCTGCGAGCGGGAGCGCGGGGATTCCTGCTCAAGAACGCGGGTGCGGACCTGCTCGCCCAGGCGGTGCACGCGGCCGCACGGGGCGACGCATTGATCGCGCCGAACATCACGGCGCGGCTACTGGGCGCGTTCGCCGCGGGGGCGCCATCGACCCCCGCGCAACCGGTTGCGCCGTTGACCGACCGGGAGGAGCAGGTCTTGGCCGCAGTGGCGCGCGGGCGGACCAACAACGAGGTCGCGGCCGAGTTCCACATCACGTTGAGCACGGTGAAGTCGCACATCGCCAGCCTGATGACCAAGCTGGGCGCCAGGAACCGGGTGGAGATCGTGATCTGGGCGTACGAGACCGGCCGGGTCAGGTAGCCGAAAGTACGACACGGGGATCGTACCCAGCCCTGATGTTACTGGCGGCTGCGCGCGCCACGATTCCCTTGTGCTGAAACACATCCGCGTCCCCATCGCACTCCTGCTGCTCGGCGCCGTCCCCATCGCCGCGGGCGCCTTCCGGCTGACGAAGCTGACCGGCCCAGCCACCGAAGAGGGCGCCCGCTTCGCCGCCGCACCGATCCCGATCGTCCTGCACATCGTCGGCGCCACGGTGTTCACGGTGGTCGGCGCCTTCCAGTTCGCCCCGAACCTGCGCCGGTTCGCCTGGCACCGGATCGCGGGCCGGCTCGCGCTCCCTTGTGGACTGATCGCGGCGCTTTCGGGGCTCTACATGACCATCACCTACCCGCACCCAGCCTCCGACGCGCCGTTGTTGACGGTGTTCCGCCTGATCTTCGGCACGATCATGGCGGTCGCGCTCGTCCTCGGCCTGTTGGCCATCCGCAGGCGGGACATCGCCGGGCACCGGGCCTGGGTGATCCGCGGCTACGCGGTCGGCATCGCGTCGGGAACGCAGGCGGTGGTGACCTTGCCGTGGTTCATCGCCTTCGGTGAGCCCACTCCCTTGCCGCGTGCGCTGCTGCTCGGGGCGGCGTGGGTGCTGAACCTGGTGGTGGCGGAGGCTGCGATTCGGCGGCGGGCGCGATGCTGTTGAGGGTTGTCCACAAGGTGCTTGGTTGTGCACAGGGGCTTCTCGCTGGTCCTGTTCTGTCGGTGCGCTTCGGTAGGATGTGCATCGGGGGCTTCTGAATCGGGTGATCTTCGTTGGACGCCTCGCCTGCGGCATCGGGGTCGGTCCGTGGTGGTGCGGTGGGCTCGATGGGGCGAACTCGGTTTGCGCGGGGCCCCTGCGCCAGCCGTGGTAGGACCGCAAAGCTGGGGCCGAAGAGCATGGCCCTATCCGCGCTGAAACGCTACGACTGCCGCCACCCCACGCAAACCGAGTCCGCCCCATCGAGCATGGGGTGGGCGGCTTCCGGGGAGCGGTGGTTGGGCTGGCGGGCTGACTCGGTGGGCTGGGGTGGCGGGGCCGGTTCGTGGTGGTCCGGTGGGCTCGATGGGGCGAACTCGGTTTGCGCGGGGCCCCTGCGCCACCCGTGGCAGGACCGCAAAGCTGGGGCCGAAAAGCATGGCCCTGCAGCGAGGCAAGGCTACGGGCACCGCCACCCCACACAAACCAAGTCCGCCCCATCGAGCATTGGGTGGGCGGCTTCCGGGGAGCGGTGGTTGGGCTGGCGGGGTCGGCTCGGTGGGTTGGGGTGGCACCAGCGGCTTCCGAGTGTCCAATGGTCGGGCTGGTGGGGTCCGCTCTGTGGGCTGACTCGGTGGCTCGGGGGCTGCGGTGAGGGTGGGTGCTAAGCCAGGAAGCGTTCGTAGCGGAAGGGGGCTAGGGCCTCGTCTTGGGGGTCGCCCAGGGCTTCGGCGGCCACCAGGTCGCCTGCGTGGACGCTGAGGGTGGTGCCGCTGTGGGAGACGGCGAAGTGGAATGTGGGGAGGGTGGTTACTCGGCCCAGGACCGGGAGGCCGTCGGCGGGGATGGGGCGTTCGCCTACTCGGACGCTTTCCACGGTGGCGTCGCGAAGGCCTGGGTAGAGGGCTCGGCCTGCGGCGACCACCCCCTCAACGGCGGTCGGGTCGACTTCTGTCTTCCCGGCGGTGACGCGGGCGGCGGAGTCTATTTCGTGGGTGTGCAACAACAACCGCCCGCCGCCGTCGGGGCGTAGGTGTACGTGGGGGGCGTGGACGACCCGGGACACGGAGACGGCTACCGGGGAGGTGTAGATGAGCACGCCGAGGGTGTTGCGCATGGGCAGCGTGAGACCGGCCAGTTCGGCGATGCGGGCGGCGTGCGGTCCGGCGCAGTTCACGACGGCGTCGGCGGTGAGGCTTTTGCCGGAGGTGAGCCGGATCTTGACCGTCGTGTCCACGTCGAGGTCGATGGCGGCGTCGTCGCGCAGCAAGCGGGCGCCTCGGGACAGGGCGGTCGCCAGGAGGTGTCCGATCAGCCGGGTCGGTTCGACCCAGCCCTCGTGCGGGAAGTAGGCGATCTCCCCCGTCGGCAGGCCCGCCGGGTTGATGTCGGGCTCCAGCGCGACGACCTCCGCTTTGGTCAGCCACCGCGCGCCGTACCCGTACTCGAGGACTCCTGCCACCTTCGCCCGCAGCCGCTCCAGGCCCACCTCGTCGGCGGCCCACTCGAGGTTGCCGCCCTCGTGGTACCAGTCGGAGTGCGGTGCCGCCGCGGCCAGCCGCTGGTGGGCGGCCATCCCGGCGACGCTGAGGTCGTGGTAGCTGCGCGGCTGCTTGCCGCACGAGTTGGTCCACGAGAAGGTCGCCCCGGAGGTCCCACCGGCGGGCGCGCCCGCTTCCACCACGGTGACCCGGGCGCCGCGCTTCGCCAGACCAGCCGCGACCGCCGCCCCGTAGACCCCGGCCCCGATGACCACCACATGCCCGACCATGGCGCATCCCCTACCGACGACGATTCCCCCCTTTGCTTACCGACGCGCCAGCGGGAGGGACAACCGCCAGCCGGGCAGTCCTGCACCACGACAGGATGACGCCCGGGCGTTGGCGGACAAGGGGTTCAGCGGGTGTAGCCCCGGGCCACCGCGAGGCACGCTTGCGCGACCAAGGCGTACTCGGCCCGGATGGCCGTCATGTCCGCCGGTGAGCCGCCCGCGTTGTGCTCGAGGGTGAGGAAGAGTTCCGCGAGCGCGGTCGCACCGATGTTGGCCGCGGACCCCTTGAGCGTGTGGGCCTGGGTGACGACCGCTTCGGTGTTAGCCGTTGTCAGGGCGGCGGCCAGGGAGTCGAGCGCCGCCGGGGTCTTCGTCGTGTACGAGGTGAGCAGCTGCGCCAGGAACTCCACCTCGTCCGCGGGCGGGTTCGGGCCGGAGATCTCCTCGAGCCGGTCGCGGATCGCCGTTTCCCGGTCGGGGGCAGGCAGGGTCAGCACAGCTGCGCCGCCGGAAGCGACCCCGGACAGGGCGGCCACCAGATCGGGTACGCGGACCGGCTTGGCGAGGTGGTCGTCCATCCCCGCGGCCAGGCACGCCGCGCGGTCCTCGACCAACGCGCTCGCGGTGAGCGCGACGATCAACGGCTGCCGCTCGGCTGGGAGTTCCGTGCGGATCAAGCGGGTGGCGTCCAGCCCGTCCATCACCGGCATGCGGACGTCCATCAGGACGACGTCGTAGGGGGCGCCGCGCAGGGCCTGGACGGCTTCGTGGCCGTTGGCGACCGTGTCGACGTGGTGGCCCAGGCCCGCGAGCATGAGGCGGGCGACCTTCTGGTTTATGTGGTTGTCCTCGGCGACCAGGACCCGCAGCGGCCCGGTCGGTGCTGTGGTCGGCGCGGTGCGCGGCGCGACGGCTTCGTCCGAGGAGACCTCGAGCAGTGCGGTCAGGGTGAAGGTGGACCCGACGCCCGCGATGCTGCTGACGGTGAGGTCACCGCCCATGACCGCGGCCAGGCGCTTGCCGATGGCCAACCCGAGGCCGCTGCCGCCGTAGGCGCGGGTGGTGGAACCGTCGACCTGGCTGAACGGGGTGAACAGCGTGTCGAGCTTGTCGGCGGGGACCCCGACACCGGTGTCGCGGACGGTGATGCGCAGCCACACCCGGCCCGCGGGCGCGGGGTGGACGTCGACGGTGGTCTCGATCTGGCCGCGTTCGGTGAACTTGACCGCGTTGTCGAGCAGGTTCACCACGACCTGCCGCAACCGGGCCAGGTCGCCCACCAGCCGCGCCGGGCCGTCACCGACGACAACGACCCTGGTCCGCAACCCCTTGTCCGCCGCGGCGGCGGCGACCAGCGCGGCGGCGCTGTCCACCAGTTCCCGCACCTCGAAGGTGACGTGCTCCAGCTCGCCCTCGCCGGACTCCAGCTTCGCGAAGTCCAACACGTCGTTGAGGACACCGAGCAGTGCGGTGCCGCTGTCGCGCACGGTGTGCACGAGGTCGCGTTGCTCACCGGTCAGGGTGGTGTCCAGCAGCAGGCCGGTCAGGCCGACGACGGCGTTCATCGGCGTGCGGATCTCGTGGCTCATCGTGGCCAGGAACGCCGAGCGCGCCGCCGTGGAACTGCGCAGCGCCCGCGCCGACGAGTCCAGCGCCGCGGCCATCCTGGCCAGTGCGGCGGGCCACGTCACCGCGGGTACCCGGACATCCGGTTCGCCAGCGCCCATCCGCGCCGCGGCCTCGGTGACCGCGCGCACACCGGCGCTGACCTGCCGTATCGCCTGCCAGGTGTGCAGCCCGACCAGCGCGGCCGCGGCGACGCACACCCACATGACGACGGTGCCGGTGGTCGGCTCGAACACCGCGCTCGCGACGACCACCACCAGGGCCAGACCCGCCAGGGCCAACCCCGCGCTGACCAGCCGGTATGCGGACATGCGGGGACCCGAGCGGTCCTCCGCACCCTGCAAACCATCCGTGGTCACCCCTGCGATATCGACACAACGGGCAGGCGGATGAGGCCGTCGCACGGCCGAGTGCACTTCACAGCGCGCGGGTTTGCCCGCCGCGACTGGTTGGTAGCCGAGGGTGGAGGAGGTCCACATGTCCACCGCACACCACCTGCCCCACCGGTTCCCGCGTGACGCCACCACCGTGCTGCAACCGGTCCGCTCCGCCGCCGCCCTCGTCGCAGGCGGGTTTCTGCTGGTCGGGGTGCTCGGGTTCGTCCCGGGTGTGACCAGCGGCGAGCTCACCTTCGCGGGCCACCACAGCGGCGCCCTGCTGTTGGGCGCCTTCGCGGTGTCGGTGCTGCACAACCTGGTCCACCTGGCCTTCGGCGTCGCGGGATTCGCGATGGCCCGCCGCGACGGCGGGGCGCGCGAGTACCTGCTCGTCGGCGGGCTCGTCTACCTGGCGCTGTGGGCCTACGGGATGCTCATCGACCACGACAGCGCGGCGAACTTCGTGCCCGTCAACAACGCCGACAACTGGCTGCACCTGGGCCTCGGCGCGGCCATGGTGCTGCTCGGGATGATCTTCGGTGTGCGGGTCCGGCGCACCCCGATGGACCTGGGCTAGCCGGAATCCGTTGCGCGGCGGGAACTTTGCCCCCTCGGGCAGAGTTCCCGCCACACACTGTCCGGCCCATGATCGACACGGCTAGCTTGGCGGCACCACGAGGAAAGGACGCCCCGGTGCGCTTGCCCGCCAAGAAGCAGCTGCCCGCCGCGCTCGCGCTGGCCGCCATCACCCTCCTCGGCACCCTTGCCGCCACGGCCGCCGCCACCCCCTCCGGTGGCGCCGCCCCCGCGCAGCCCGCCAGCTTCTCGCCGTACCCCACGACGTCCTGGTACTACCCGACCGGGCCGTGGTCGTCGTCCACCTACCCGACCACCGTGCCTTCGACCACAGTGCCGTCGACCACCACGACTGTGCTCCCGACTACCACGGTGCCGCCGAGCACCTCCCCCACCTGGTTCACCCCGTCGGAGAACATCCCGCCACCGCAGCCGGGAGAGGACTACGCCCGCGGCGGCACCGCGATCGCGTCCTCCTCCGACATGGCCCCCGGCCTCATCATCGACGGCAACCCCGACACCGCCTGGTCACCCGCGATCGGCCGCAAGACCACCGACACCCCGGAGTGGGTCTACGTGCGCTGGCTGCACTACCGCGAGGTCAGCCGGGTCGTCGTGCACACCTCGCTGCGCGACTTCGACATCCAGGTGCTCAACCAGTACGAACAGTGGTGGGACACGGTGATGACCGTCAACTACGCCAACACGACCACGTTCACCGCGCTCTTCACCCCGCGCATCGCCCGCGGCGTGCGGATCGTGGCCAAGGTCGGGCCACCGGGGCACCCGAACCTGGTGCGGGTGAACGAGATCCAGGCGTACACGAGCTAGAGGCGGCTCTCTACGCGGTCGGCCACCTCGTGCAGGTACGGACCGCGGAGGTGGTGGGCGCGGGCGTTGGCCGAGTCGCTGCCGTGCCGCGCCAACATCTCCGCCAACCGGCCGCGCAGGGTGACGGGACTGCCCCCGGGGTCGGTGGTCTGGTCGGCGTAGGCGAGGGCGTCCGACAGCGGGCTGTCCTCGTGCGGGTACGGCGCCATCAGGTGGCCGAGACCCTGGGCCTGCGCGGTGAAGCGGGCCCCGGAGTGGTGGGCCACCAAGGCGACCAGCCGGGGCGGCCACCCCAGCCCCGCCAGGTGCCTGGCGCCGTCGACCGGGTGGAAACCGGTGTCGCGGGCCGCGTACCCGATGTCGTGCAACCAGGCCGCGGCGACCAGGACCTCCCGCTCGGCGGGGTCGACAGTGCCCGTGAGCTCCCCGGCGCGGTAGGCGACACCGATCGTGTGGTGCCAGCGGGTGCGCATCGGGAACAACAGGCTCGCGGCCAGATCGACCGCCGCGACAACCAGAGCCGGGTCGGGCACTGACCCAGACTGCCCAACCGACGGGTCCGGTCAGCGGCATGATCGTTAACTCTGGTGGCCGCCCCCGTGAACGGTTGCCCACCCGGCTCTCACGCCGAGGGTGAACCGGTCCCCGCCGCGCCGCCGCTGAGGGCACGGTGGTCACATGGGCCAAGGATTCAGCGGCGAGGTCGCCGACTACTACGACCGCTACCGCCGGGGCTACCCCGCCGAGGCGATCGACGCGGTGGTGCGGGCGTTCGAGCTCGACCGGGACGACGTCGCGATCGACCTGGGGTGCGGGACCGGGCAGGTCGCCGTGCCACTCGCTTCGCGCGTGCGGGCGGTCGTCGGCCTTGATCCGGAGCCGGACATGCTCCTGCGCGCCGCGGCGCACGCGGCACCGAACGCCAGCTGGATGATCGGCCGGGACGTCGATCTACCCGCGTTGCGGGCTCTCACCGGCCCTGTGGGGGTTGTGACGGTGGGACAGACCTTGCACTGGATGGACCACCCGCGGTTGTTCGCGGAGATCCCGGCCACTGTGCGGCCTGGGGGTGGGGTGGCGGTGCTGACCAACGGAACACCTCTGTGGCTGCAGGAGACGGAGTGGTCGCGCGCCCTGCGGTCAGTGCTGGAGGAGTGGTTGTCGACTCCTCTTACCGCTGCGTGCGGGACTGATGAAGGTAGCCAGCAACGGTACTTGGATGCGATGGCCGAGGCGGGTTTGGCTTGCCACCGCTTCGAGCACACGTATTCGGCGCCGCTCGCGCTATCGGAAATCGTGGGCGGGGTGTTCTCGGCGCTGTCCGTCGACAGGCTGCCGGGGGCAGCGGGGCGGGCGGAGTTGGCGGAGCGGGTTGAGCGGGCGCTCGGGGGCGGGCCGTTCGAGGAGTTCGTTCGGGTCACGGTCTTGGTGGGACGGGTCGCGGAACCCGGTTTCCGGACTGGTGGGGCGCGCCGGTGATCGGCGGGCGGCGGACATCGGGAAACGCAAGATCAACCGAACGAGCAGCTCCGGTTTCCAGACTAGCGGGCGCGATGGCGGTGAGAGGGTGGCGAAACCTGGCCTGTGGACAGGTGAAACCGTTGTGGATGAGGGCAATCCCTCGCCAGGGTGGGTATCTGGTGCGAGCCCGCGAGGAAGGCGACGACAGGCGTTGGCTGGGCGGTTCCCACGCCAGTGTGCCGCCGCCGAAGGCTTCGGCGTTGGTGAGGTGGACTTGGCTCCACACGGGGGCTTGCGGGTCGTCGAGTTTGTCGCAGGTGCCGACGATCTGGGCTTCGGCGAAGCCTGCGATGAAGCCGGGGATGTATCCCTGGCGGAGGTTGTTGTCGCGGCAGAACTGGTCGAGGGCTTCGAAGAAGTCGTCGCCGTGGTCGAAGGTGACGGCGAAGCTGCGGCCGAGGGTGAGTTCGTGGCTACGCATTCCCGCTCCCGGTGAAGACGGCACGGATGGTGTCATGGTCCTGGCCAGTGGCCAGCAGGCGATGCAGCAGGATCCGAGCCTTGAGCGGGTCGTGGAACCCCGCGGGGATGAGGCCGCGGGCCAGCAGGTCGGACTCGGAACCGGGGAACGCATAGGTGTGCGTGAGCACAGAACCGGCGCCAGTGCGGGAAGCCAGCACAACAGGCTTGGTGGCAGCCAGTTCGGTCAGGATCTCGACGACGCCGACGGGTACATGGCCGGCTCCGAACCCTGCGACGACCACGGCGTCGAAGTGGTTGGCGGTGGCGCGGAGCAGGGTCCCGGTGTCGCCGAGGGTGATGCTGACCAGGCCGACCTCGACTGGATGGTCAGGCGTGCCCTGGACTGTGACGCGACTGGTCGGTCGGTTGAGGATCCGGGGTTGGCCTTCGACGAGGTAGCCGAGCGGACCGCCGTTGGTGGAGGCGAAGGTGTGGCCGCTGGTGGAGTGCGTCTTGCGCGCGCGAGCGGCGGCGTGGATCTCGTCGGCGAATACCACCACCGCACCCAGACCTCTGGTGGCGGCGCTGGCGGCGGTCTGGATCGCGGCGAGCAGATTCGCGGGCCCGTCAGCGCCTGCCATGGTGGGGTTGCGCATCGCGCCGGTGACCACGACCGGTTCCGGGCCAGTGTGCGCGAGGTCGAGGAAGAACGCGGTCTCCTCAATGGTGTCGGTGCCCTGCGTGACCACCACGCCGTCCGCGCCCGCGGCCAGGTGCTTATCGATCGCAGCGGCCAGCTCGTCGAGGTCGTTGAATGACAGTGAGGCCCCCGGCACGCGTCGGAAGTCGATCACCTCGACATCGATCCCGGCCTCGGCGAGGCCCGGTACCGCTGCCACGAGTTGCTCCGCCGAGAGCGCGGGAACGACACCGCCGCTCGGGGTGGAGGTCATGGCGATGGTGCCGCCGAGGCCGAAGACGACCACGCGTGGCATCTGGGTGTCTGGCACTGCACATCCCTGTGGTTGGTCTGGTCTGACGTTAGTACCGTAGCCAGTGCACACGCTCGGTGATCGATGCTGATCTGGCGGTTGCTGCTAGCTTCGGCTTGTGTCGCGAGATGATGAGGGCGAGCCGAGCGCAGCCGCGGTCGTGTTGGCTGCCGAGGTGCGGCGGCTACGCCGGGAGCGTTCGGGCCGACCAACGTCGCCATTCACCGCGTCAATACCGCGACCGAACTCGACGACTTCCAGACCGTCCTCGACGCCAAGCCCCTGGACAACGCAGCTGTGCCGCTGGAGCGGCGCACTCGATATCTGATCGACATCGCCCGCGCCCAGAGCCTCACCGGCCGTCGTGACGAGGCGTTGTCCTCGCTGTTCGCGGCGGAGCGGGACGCGCCGGAGCACGTGCGGCAACACCATGTGGCGAGGACGGTGGTGGCGACCTTGGTGAGGTCCGCGCGCGGCAAGCCCAGCGCGGGCCTTCATCGACTCGCTCAGCGATTCGAACTCACGGGGGCACGATCATGATCAACCCAGCCGACTTGTTCGCGACTCCCCGGCTCGCAGCAGGCGCCTTGTTCGTCAACGGCAACGAGATCCTGTTGGTGCGCAAGACCTACGGCAATCGCTGGGACATTCCCGGCGGCTACGTCGACCGCGGCGAGTCCCCCGCTGACGCCTGCGAACGCGAGATCCGCGAGGAACTGGGCCTCACCCGCACCGTTGAACGGCTATTGGTGCACGACTGGGCACCCAACGGCCCAGAGGGCGACAAGATCCTCTACGTCTTCGACTGCGGCCCTCTCGGCGACGACGAACACCGCATCCAACTCGACGGCACCGAACTCGACAAAGCCGAGTGGGTCCCCGTCAACCGGCTTGGCGAGTACCTCATCCCCCGCCTCGAACGTCGCCTTGCCCAAGCTTTCCTGGCCTACAGCGGCACCGCACCCCGCTACCTGGAACACGGTCAGCCCCGCTGATCCGAACTCCACAGCCAGCCCGGCTCAGCGATCGTGGTCGCCACGCCCGGCGTGGTGGGCAGGGCGTGGGGATCCAGTGCCAGCGCGAGGTGGGTGAGCAGTAGCCGCTTCGCGCCAGCTGCGATCGCTGTGTGGGCTGCCTGCTCAGGGGTGGTGTGGTAGCGATTGGGCGATGCGGTGCCCGCTTCGCACACGAACAGATCGGCGTCACGGGCGAGGTCGGTGAGCGCGGGGCACGGCTCGGTGTCACCTGAGTACGCCAACCGCGCGTTAGGGCCGTCAATGCGGACACCGAAGCCGGGTACTGAATGCTCGACCGCGCGTGCGGTCAGTGTCAGTGGCCCGTAGGCGGCCATGTGGTGATCACAGAGTTCGTGAATCTCGAAGATGCCGTCGACCAAGGCAGAGTCGCCAGTGAGCATCTGATCGAGCCGCCGCGCCCACCCAGGCGGCCCGTAGACGGGGATACGGGGCGCATTCTCGGTGTTGAGCGCCCAGTTGGACCAGGCGAGCAGGTCGGCGCTGTGGTCGGGATGCAGATGCGAGATCCACAACGCGGTGACCTCGCCGGGGTCCAGATAGGTCTGGAGGGCGGCGAAGGTGCCGGAGCCACAGTCGAGGACGACGTAGGTGTCGCCCTCACTGACCAGGTATCCCGAACAGGGCTGCCCTGGGCGAGGGTAGGGGGTTGCGCAGCCGAGCACGGTCAGGTTCACGGGTTAGCCCGCCAGGACCGTGTGGGTGGCGAACGCGTCCAGCTCATCCGCCCACGCACGGGCGACCGGATCAGCGTGGAATGCCGCGGTGGCCAGGTCGCTTCGGAGGTCGCGCACCCTGCGCCGCGCACCTTCCAGACGGCGGGTAGCAGGCATGGTGAGCACGGGTTCGGCGACAGCGACAGCGGCCTCCAGCTCGCCACGGCCTAGGTGTGTGGCCGCCAAGTCGAGTCGGGTGACGGCGATGACCGCGTAGTCGAACGCACGGTCTCGTTCGTAGCCGTCCAGGGCTTGCTCCAGGTGGGTTTGGGCGTTGTCGTGGTCGCCGATCCACAGGTAGGCCCCACCGAGGCAGCGTTGGAGGTTCATGTCGGTGAACAGGACAATCCCGGTCTCGTCGGCGCGCGCCTGGTCGGGCACCTGAATCTCTGCTGTGCGCCGCAGGGCAGCGACGTCACCGAGACGGGCCAAGGCGCGGGCTCGCATGGCGATGGCGCGTGAGGCGCTCGATCGAGTGCTGGCCAGCTCCAGAGCTTCAGCCGCGAACTCGTCGGCTGTCCGCCATTGGCCTGCCCAGTACGCGATGGCCGACTGCACGCTGCGCACCCAGGATCGGAGCTCGTCGTGGTCGGCGAGCTCGGCCAGCTGCCAGGCGCTGCGGGCATGGTCCTCGGCGGCGGCGTACTCGCCGAAGAAGTCGCTGTCGGCGATCGCCAGGTAGCCGCAGGTCCGCGCGGCGAGCGCGTGCAACCGACGTGCCTGCTGCGGCCATCGCGGCTGGTCAAGCAGTCGGAACAACTCGTCTCGGATACTTCGACACCGCGCCACGACCGCGGTCGGCGCATCCTCCAAGAACTCGTTCGCCAGGCGCAGCACCTCCGCCTCCAGTTGCTCCAGCACGGCGCCATGCAGCCCATGACCACCGTGACGACGAGCGAATCTCACCGCCTCGCCCGCGGCCGCGCGTACGGTGTCAAACGGCACCGTTGCTGTCAGGGCACCGGGTATGACGGCGATGCGGGATTCACGTTGACTTGTGCGAACCTGTGCCGTCACCTCCCGCAACTCAATCAACGCGCCACCTGCGGCGAGCGCATGGTCGATCGCCTTGATCAGATCCGCTGACGGGAGACCCCCGGGTCGCTCGGCCAGGGACACGTACTGCCGGGAGTAGCCGACCTGCGCTGCGAGCTGGGCGTGGCTGAGTCCGGCTTCCTTGCGTCGTGCCCGGATCTCCCCGGCGAGGCCAACGGTAGCCCCGGCATTCGGCATGACGTGTTCCATCGTTGATCTCCACGGTCAAGTCGGCTCTCGTCTTGCAGCATAGGCATGCCTGGTAGCGGCTCGGGGGCGCTGTCGACGATGCGCCTCCGCTCAGGAGGCAAATCGGCGCGCATGCTGGTTGCGCCCTTGTTGCCTCCTTACCGCCGTGCTCGCGGTCTTGCTCGAATGAGCGGACCAGAGGTCTGTGAGCACAGGAAGCGGGTCCATCGTGACGATCACTCGACAGACAGCGGGGATGCGATCCCTGCCCGTGTTGAGCGCGACGCAACGGGCTGGATTGCGGCCGGAGTTGTTGGAGGTGATCGAGTACCGCAAGAGCGGGTTGAGCCTGAACCACGTTGTGGGGTGCCCGTTGGATTGTGGGTATTGCGTGCGGCACTTGTTCGACAACTTCGCGATGAAGGTCCCCCGCGCGTTGATGTCCGACGAGGACGCGGTCGACCTTCTGGTGGGGCACGCGCACTTCCAGGCGCACGTCACCCCGGTGCAGATCTTCAACCGGGCCACGGACCCGATGCTGCCGGTGGTCAAGCCGCACACCCTCGCCACGTTGCGGCTGTTGGACGAGCGTGGGTTGACCAATCACGTGCTGGTGATCACCCGGTGGCGGGTCACGGAGGAAGACTGTGCGGCGCTCAACTCGTTGCGAAACATCAAAGTCACCTTGTTGGTCACGTGGTCGGGTATCAACGACGACAGGATCGAGCCAGTCGACTCGACCATCGCCGCGTCGTCGTTGAAGATCGCGTTCGAGCACGCGGATCGGTATCGGGTGGTGTTGTACTGGCGGCCGATCGTGCCCGGCCTCAACGACACCAACGAGCACCTGTCCACAGCTCTGGTCGACCTGAGCCGACATGCGCACGCGACGGTGTTCACGGGGTTGTTCTTCAAGGACGAGATCCGCGACTACTACCGGGCCCACGGGCTGCCCGAGCCCTACGAGGACGGGGCACGGCGCAAGATCTTCCCTCAGGACCCGGAGCGCCGGATCCTGGCCGCAGCGGGAACGCGGGGACATGGATCGCCGTTGTTCCGCAAGACGAGCTGCGCGGTGGCATATGCGCACACTGTGGCGGACTACAACGGGCACTTCGGTATCCGCGAACTGTGCGACATCTGCCCGGCCACCCAGTTGCAGCGTTGCGCGACCGCGTGGACGCGGCCCGCGGAAGGCCCGGTGGCCGCGTTGGCGGAGGACCTGGGCGGGAGGTTGGTGGAGATCACCGATCGGGCGATCGTGGTACAGGGGTTGGACGAGCAGCGCCGATATCGGATGCAACATGGGCTCGGCTTCCAGGTCCATGATGTGGCCAAGCCGCACAAGCCACGCAGGCATGGCCGAGCCGACATTGGCTGGGCCTCTAATACGCAGGAGGAGTCGTGACCCATCCCATTCCACGGGTGCTGGCCGGGCAACGCCTCACGGTCGTGGATGTCGAGGGCAACGGCGGCCAGCCACCGGAGATCGTCGAGATCGGCGTGCTCGCACTAGATCAGCCATTGCACCCGTCGCGCGTAGCGACGTGGTTGGTGCGGCCGAGGTTGCCGATCAGTTCGGTGGTGACGCGCAAAGTCCACGGCATCAGCAACGCCGATGTCGCCGACAGTCCCACCTGGCAAGAGGTAGCCGACGAGGTCACGGGTGTGCTGGCCGACCGGGTGATCGTCGCGCACAACGCCGCGGTGGAGCAGCGTGTGCTGGCCGCGCACCTTCCGGGTTGGACACCGCCGTTGGTGCTCGACACTCTTCGTCTGGCCAGGCATGTCTGGCCAGACCTGGACGGCTACGGCCTGGATCGCCTCATCGTCCACACCGGTGTCAACCCCGGGGAGTTTCCGGGTCAGCGGCACCGCGCTGGTTTTGACGCGTGGATGACCGCACGTCTCCTGGCCACGCTGGCGGAGCACTGCGGCGACTGGTCTGTGCTGGTGCGTGTCGCGGCGTTGCCCGGCTTCGACGTGACCGAGGGGGGATTGTGGTGAGTGTCGAGCGTCCAGTCATGATCGGCGTGCTGGGAACGCATTCCACCGGCAAGTCCACGTTCCTCGCGCGGCTCGCGCACGAGCTGCGCCGTGACGACATCCAAGTCGCCACCGTGGCGGATCTGGGTGAACAGGCGCAGCGGATCGGGTTGCCGATCCTGTTCAACCACACCTATGCCTCCACTCTGTGGTTCATCACCCGCGGTATCAGCAACGAACTCGAAGCCTGGCTGCACGCCGACGTCGTGCTGGTCGACCGCGCCGTCCCGGACGCGCTCGGCTACTACCGCGCCGCCTACGCCTACCGCGGCGAACAGCCAGACGCGGCGGCGGTCGCGTCCCTGGAGTCGCTGGTCCGCTCGCACAGCGCCCACTACGACCTGCTGCTGCGGACCACCTTGGATCCTGTTTTGCCGTTGGGGGTCAACAAGCGTCGCGACCCGAACCTCGACTTTCGCGCATTGGCCGACCGGCACGTCAACCAGGTCCTGCACGATCTCGATCTACCGCACGACCTGTTGCCCTCTCACGGTCACCAGACCGCCCTCGATCGCGTCGTCGCGTTCACCAGCGCCCGGCTCGCCAGCGCGGGAGTCGGATCATGAGCGCCACGAGAGACCAAGTGAACACTCATACCCCGCCCCCATGAACGAGCGTGACTGGGCGGCCGTCGGACACTGCATCAGCCAACGACTGGCCGAACTCGAGTGGACACAACACGAACTCGCCGCCCGATCCGGTGTCGCCAAACCCGCAGACCAACACCACCCCGTTACCGCAAAGGGTTTCTCAGATTCACCACCACCCGACACCACAGTCGCGTGGATCAGGCATACGACGGAAACATGAGGTTCCACCCCGTGCAGACGCCCACGGTCGACATCTACGCCAAGCTCGCCACCGGCTGCTCGATGACCTACGAGAGCAGCGCCCCGGGCGAGATCGAGTTCACCCTCGGCGGCCGCGTCGACGGCGCCATCATGCTCACCTTCACCGACACCGCCCTACAACAGTTCCTCACCCTGGCCACCACAGCCATCAACGAGAACCCGACCACCGCATCATCGAACGGCACGGTCACCGCGAGCGGACACACCACCGCATAAGCAGCCATCCGCTTCCTCGCCCCGACCACTCACTAGCTCCCCGACTCGTCATCGCCCGAATCCCCACCCTCTGGACCCCCTGACATGCCCCACAGCACCGGGAACTGGGCCGATGTGGCCGCACTCATCCAACTCCGCATGACCCAAATCGGCATCACAGAACCACAACTCGCCCTCCGGTCACGCGTGTCCCTCACTGTCGTCAAAGAACTCGCCCGCAACACCAAGCAATCCAACCGCCACCCCCTCACACTCTCCCGACTCTCACGCGCGCTATGCCTCGACCTCGACCACCTCCGAGAACTCGCCTACAGACCCGACCCCGAACCCCACCACGTGGCCCTCGGCGAACTTCACCACGCCGACATCCCGCCCGCCCTACGCGACCTGATCACCGACATCGTGGACCGGCTCGACACCGCCCCACACGACATCCGCGCCGAACACGCCCGGATCGTCGCCGAATCCGTCCCCACCGGCCACCACGAACAGCCCGCCGACACGCCCACCGGATGAACCGACCCCACACCGGATGGCACGCGGTCGCACGCGCCCTCGACCACCGCCTCCGCGAACTCGGCTGGCGCCAACGAGAACTCGCCACCCGATCCCAAGTCTCCCAAGCAGTCATCCGGGAACTGCAATACAACACCATCCAGCGCAAACGCAGCACCCGAACCCTCGAAGCCCTCTCCACCGCGCTCGATTGGCACCCCCACCACCTCACCGCCATATACGAGGGCAACGAACCACCACACCACGACCAACCCGAATACCAAGACCCCGTAGCAACGCGACTAGACGACATCGAACACCGGATCGACACCCTCGCCGACACCCTCCACCAAATACGGATAGACCTCGCGATCCTCCTGCACCGCACCCGCAAGACCCCGCACGGTGGAAAGCGCAACACCCCTGCGGACGACTGATCGACACCGCACGAACCCGCCCCGAACAAGCCACTTCGGGTCCAGCACGACGAGGACGCGCTCGAGCAGATGTTGGACGGGCGGAGACTCGCCTAGACCTGGAGGCGGTACGCCGACACAGGCGTGGTCAACCCGGACTCACCTAACGCCACAGCGGTCACCCGCTCCACCGTAGCGAAGCCAGCGGACGCGCGGATCCGGTCGCGGTCGTGCCGTGCTGGTGGAGCCAATAGGCGAGTGCGGGCCCAGCGATGCTGGCGCCGGAGATCAGGACGGCGCGGGACGTGGGTGTCCTCCTCGAGGAGTGGCGGCGGGGCCTGATCATGGGCACCGGGTGGTGACCGGTGCCCATGATCAGCGGGAGCCGTCGGCGGTCCGGGGCGCTGGCGCGGCGCTCGCCAGCGTGGTGTCCGCGTCCACGATGTCCGCCGGTGTCGTGGTGTCGGTATCGGCGGCGAGGTCCGCGTCGTCGGGGCGGGCGCGACGGGGGAACAGCGGTGAGATGAGCAGGAACAGTCCGATGACGATCGCCTGGACCACGAGGGCGTCACGGAAGCTCTCGGTCGCCGCACCGCTGAGGGCGCCTGCGAAGAACACGGTGCTGAACACCGCGACACCGACCGAGCCGCCGATGGACTGGACCGCGGACAGGACGCCGGAGGCGGAGCCGACCTCATCGTCATCGACGGCGCCGAGCACGGTGTTGAACACCGCGGCGATCACGATGCCCGCGCCGATACCGGCGACAGCGCTGCCGGGCACGATCTGCCAGATCGTGAAGTCCGTGGTGTCGGCCAGGGCGAGCCACAGCCAGGCGACACCGGCGAACTGGACGATGGCCCCGGCTTGCAGCACCCTGCGGCCGAGTTTGGCGGCGAGCAGGCCTCCGCTGATGCCGCCGCCGACGGCGGTTCCCAGTGCGACCGGGAGGTTGCCCAGCCCGGCCTGTCCGGCGGTGAACCCCTGGCCGATCTGCAGGAAGAACGTGAGCACCAACTGGGTGCCGATCAGCCCGCCGAAGAACAACGCGACCGCGACCAGTCCGACGGTGAACGCGGGTTTGCCGAACAGGGCCGGGGTGACCAGCGGATCGCGGTCCAGGCGCACGACCCGGCGCTGCCACAGCGCGAATCCGACGTAGCCGAGCGCGGCGGCGGACAGCGAAAGCCACGTCCACAACGGCCATCCCGCGGCCTGTCCCTCGTTGAGCGGAAGGACCAGCAGCGCGGACGCGGCAGCGACAAGCACGGCTCCGACGACGTCCACGCGCAGCGTCCTGGTCCCGCCGCCGCGGGGCACCAGCCGCCAGGCGAACACCAATGCCACTAGACCGACCGGGACGTTGACCAGGAACACCAGCCGCCAGCCGAGACCGAACAGGTCCCAGTCGACCAGCGCGCCACCCAGTACCGGGCCAAGGACACCGCCGAGCCCCAGTACCGGCCCGAAGATCGCGAGGGCCTTGGTGAGGTCGCGGGGAGCCAGGTTGTCGCGCAGGATGCCGAGGCCCTGCGGCAGCATCATCGCCCCCGCCACACCCTGGACGAGGCGGAGGGTGATCAGCAGGCCGACGCTCGGCGCGATCGCGCACAGGAGCGACGCGACGGTGAAGGCCACGAGGCCGAACAGGAACATCGGGCGGCGGCCGTAGCGGTCGCCGAGCCGCCCGCCGAGCACGAGGCCCGCGCCGAGGGTCAGGGCGTAGCCGCCGATCACCCACTGCAAGCCGACCGGGCTCGAATCCAGCGACTTCTCCAGCGACGGGCCCGCCACGTTGACGATCGTCGAGTCGAGCAGATCCATCAGCTCGACGACGAGCACCGTGGCCAGCAGCCACCACACCGCCTTCCGCGACATCTTCTTCTCGGGTACAGACATGATTTTCTCCAGATTCTGGTGGTAGCGCCCGTTTCCAGGGCGCATTCGCACGCCGGAGGCCATTCGCGCGCGCAACGAACGCACCCCGGTTGGGTAGGTGTGGCGGCTTGTCGTCCGCAGCGAGGTGTCAGCCTTGGGGGAAGGAATCCGCCGTGTCCGTGTAGATCTGCACGACTCCGGTCAGGAAGGCCTCCACGACATCCCTGTCACGGGGGGCCAGCGCTTCGACGAGGCCCTCCACGCCGCGCAGTAGCGGACGCAGGTGACCGAAGAGCCGGTCCATTGACTCCGCGACCGGCTCGACCATCACCTTGCGGCGATCGGTGGGGTGCGGGCGGCGGACGATGTGCCCGGCCTTCTCGAGCCGGTCGACGATGTGCGTGCTCGCCGCCGTCGAGACCCGCAGCCTGTCCGCGAGGTCCTTGGCGGTCAGCGGTCCGTCGGTCGTGAGGTGCTCCAGGGCCGCCAGGTCGGTGGCGTTGATCCCCAGCGCGCCGCTCAGCCGCTGCTCGACCACCCGCGTCAGCACCCCTACCTCTTGCAGGCGCTCCATCACCGCGTTGCCCACGCCAGGGGACTCGACCGGTCGCCTGCCGGACAAGTGGTCCGGCCCGGTGGCGGGTGGCATGTCGGCGCGACGAGACGCGCGGGCAGAGGAAGGCATGACCGATAGACTACTAGGTAAGTCGCTAATTAGCTTAGTTAAATTGCGTGACGACTGCCACCAGGTCAAGGTCTTCCCCGTAGTGGGTCGACTCCTAGCGTCCGGTCCTCATGACGACAAGCCCGTGGACAAGCGAAACCGTTGCGGAAGAGGGCAAATGCCGTGCCGGACGTGGGCCTACACGGTCGCCGACGAGGCGGTGGACCTCGGGAGACGCAAGATCAACCGGAGGAGGAGCCCCCAGTTTCCATCGTAGTGGGGTGCGCAGAGGATGGGCGGGCGGCGAACTGGGCTGCGGACAGGCGACACCGTTGTGGATGGGGCGGTGTCGCGCCGGGGCACGACGGCGGTGCGGGTTCTCGGGAGATGCAAGATCAACTGATGGGGAAGCCCCCGGTTCCCAGCCTAGTGGGACGCGCGGCTGGTGGGTGAGTGGTGAACAGGGCTGTGGATGGGGCCAGCGGTTGTGGATGGGGCTAGCGGTTGTGGATGGGGCTAGCGGCGGGGGGCTGGGTGGCGGTTGGGGGCTGGGGTGTCGCTGGTGCGTGGGGGTGGGGCGGTGGGGCTGGCGGGCACGGTGAAGCGGACCCGGGTGCCGCCGGGGTGGTTGGGTTCGATCCAGATCTGGCCGCCGTGGCGTTCTACTATTCGGCGGCAGGTGCTGAGGCCGATGCCGGTGCCCTGGTAGTCGCTGACGGTGTCGGCGCGGTGGAAGAGGGCGAAGACCCGCTCCCTGG